>JADJHN010000001.1 GCA_016707485.1 Lysobacterales bacterium
CGGATTTCCCAGGTCATCGCCGGAGCAACCGCGACGTTGGCGGGCGCGTCATCGAAATGGCCGAAACCGAGTACATGGTGCGTGGCCGCGGCTACCTGCGTGGCACTGCTGACCTCGAGAACCTGGTGCTGCGCGCCGAAGGCGGAGCCCCGGTCCGCATCGGCGATGTCGCTCGCGTCGAACTCGTGCCTGACGAGCGCCGCGGCATTGCCGACCTGGATGGCGAGGGCGACGTGGTCGCCGGCATCGCGGTGGCCCGATATGGCGAGAATGCATTGGCCGTCATCGAAGGACTCAAGAGCAAGATTTCCGAAATCAGCCATGGTCTGCCCGAAGGCGTCAGCCCGAGGCCGTCTACGATCGCTCGAGCCGATCGAGCGCGCCATCAAGACCCTGCGCAACACACTGCTTGAGGAAAGCATCATCGTGGCGCTGGTGCGTCTGATCTTCCTGTTCCACGCCCGCAGCGCGCTGGTGGCGATCGTCATGTTGCCGGTCGGGGTGTTGGTCGCCGCAATCGCCATGCGCGTTCTGGGGATGAATTCCAACATCATGAGCCTGGCGGCATCGCCATCGCGATTGGCGCAATGGTGGACGCGGCGATCGTGATGATCGAGAACGCGCACAAGCACATCGAGCGTGATGACGGTTCGCGCAGTCGCGCCCAACTGATCATCGATGCCTGCCGCGAGGTGGGACCGGCGCTGTTCTTCAGCCTGATGATCATCACCGTCTCGTTCCTGCCGGTGTTCTCGCTGGAGGCGCAGGAGGGACGCATGTTCCATCCGCTGGCCTTCACCAAGACCTTTGCCATGGCCGGCGCGGCACTGCTTTCGATACCCCGGTGCCCGGTGCTGATGCTGTTGTTCGTGCGCGGACGGATCGTGCCCGAGCACAAGAACCCGGTGAACCGGTTCCTGATCGCGGGCTACCGTCCGCTCATCAACGTGGTGCTGCGCCACAAGTGGCCGACGCTGGTGATCGCCCTGGCCGTGCTTCTGGCCAGCGCATGGCCGGCGTCGCGGCTGGGCAGCGAGTTCATGCCCACGCTCAACGAGGGTACCCTGCTGTACATGCCAGCCTCCCTGCCCGGCATGTCGGTGACCAAGGCCGCGGAACTCCTGCAGCAGCAGGACCGCATCATCAAGAGCTTCCCCGAGGTGGAGTCGGTGTTCGGCAAGGCCGGGCGGGCGTTGACCGCGACCGATCCGGCACCGCTGGAGATGTTCGAGACGGTGATCAACCTCACGCCGGAGGCGCAGTGGCGCGAGGGCATGACCATCGACAAGCTGATTGCCGAGATGGATGCGGCATTGAAGTTCCCCGGTGTCGCCAACTCCTGACCATGCCGATCAAGGCGCGCACCGACATGCTCGCCACCGGCATCCGCACACCGGTCGGCGTCAAGGTCTTCGGCAACAACCTCGCCGAGCTGGAGAAGGTGGCGCTGGAGATCGAGGCCGCGGTGCGCAAGGTGCCTGGCACCACCAGCGCCTTTCGCCGAGCGCCTGACCGGCGGCTACTATCTGGACATCGACCCGGACCTTGACCGACTTGCCCAGTACGGCCTCACGTCCGGCGAGGTGCAGGATGTGGTGTCGATGGCGCTGGGTGGCGAGCGGATCACCACCCTGCTCGACGGCCGTGAACGCTTCGGCGTCATCGTGCGCTACCCGCGTGACCTGCGCGACGATCCCCAGCGCATCGCCACCCAGGTGCTGGTGCCCACCGCGAGTGGTGCCCAGGTTCCCCTGGGTGAAGTGGCAGCGTGCAGGTGCGCATGGGCGCACCCAGCATCCGCACTGAACACGCCATGCTTGCCGCCTACATCTACGTCGATACGCGCGAGAGCGACATCGGCCATTTCGTGGAGCGGGCGCAGGCAGCGGTGGCGCGAGAAGTCAGTTTCCCGCCCGGCTACTACGCCACCTGGAGCGGCCAGTTCGAGTACATGCAGCGGGCCGCGGCAAAGATGCGGGTGGTGATCCCGCTGACCCTGGCAATCATCTTCATCCTGCTGTATCTCAACTTCCGGCGCGTGACCGAATCGCTGATCGTCATGCTCTCGGTACCGTTCGCATTGGTCGGTGGCGTCTGGCTGATGTGGCTGCTCGACTACAACGTGAGCGTCGCGGTGGCGGTCGGCTTCATCGCCCTTGCCGGCGTGGCCGCGGAGACGGGCGTGGTCATGCTGATCTACCTCGACCACGCACTGGAGGCACGCGCAGCGCGGCGGCAGGCGGAGGGTGGCGTCCTCAGCGACCGCGACCTGCGCGAGGCGATCATCGAAGGCGCGGTCGATCGCGTGCGCCCGAAGATGATGACCGTGGTGGCGATCATGGCCGGCCTGCTGCCGATCATGTGGAGCAGCGGCACCGGCTCGGAGGTGATGCGCCGCATCGCCGCGCCAATGGTCGGCGGCATGGTCTCATCCACGGTGCTGACCCTGGTCGTGATTCCGGCGCTGTACTCGCTGATCAAGCAGCGGCAGCTGAGCGTTGGCGCTCTGCGCCACGTGCGCCAAGAAGGCGATGGCCGCTGAGGTGACGCCACTGCGTATGTCCTGACGAACGGGCCGCTGCGGCCCGCTGCCGATTTCGTCAACGCGAGGACATCCCCATGACCCGATTGATCATTCTTGGCCTGGCCGGCGCTTTGGCGCTTGCCGGCTTCTCGCACGTCACCCTGGCAAAGGGTTCGGTCGCACCGATCACGCCTGCCGTCGAAACCGCCAAGCAGGCTGAACTGGCCGCGATCCGGGTGCACGACAGCAGTGCGACCTGGCTGGATGCCGGTGCCGCCGCATCCGCAAACATTGCCGGCGACACGAAGGCCGCACCATCGCCCGATGCGGTGCTGAATGCCAGCATCGGTGACCGGCGCGGCGACATGGATGGCCATTTCAACGCCGGCTTTGCAGGGCGGGTCACCGCGCCATTCGACATCGGCAGCGACCTGAACGATCAAGCGTTCGGTGTGCTGGCCACCGATGGCGATTTCAGCCTGATGATCGGCCGTGCAGGCTCGTTGACCAACGGCACCCGGCTGGCCCTGTCCTGGCATCGAGCGGACGGCGCGCTTGCGACCGAACGGCTTGCCCTCGGCAAACAGACTCTGGACGTGACCTGGGCCAGCAACACCCAGCTCAGCTTGATCAAGGCGGTCGGCGTGCAAGGGACGGTCGGGTCGGTTTATCTCTTCCGCTTCTACATACTCGGGCAACTGGAGTTCACCGCCACCAGCGACGGCGATATCGACTTTGCGGTCATGTGCCTGCGCTACGGCGGCGGTGGTATGTTCGAGCCTTGCCCGGATTTCGGCAGCCTGGGCAACGGCATGGTTCGGGTCGGCTTCGATATGGGCCAGCCAAACTTTCGCAAGGACGTGCCGTATGACCTGTTCCTCGACCAGGGCAACCAGTGTCTGCTGCTCGCCGGCACCGCGCAACTGACGACATCGGACTACGATTTCGCCATCACCCGCCTGAATCTGTTCTCCGGGGCCCTCGATACCGGTTTCGCCGGTTCCGGCAAGCGCACCGTCTTCTTCGACCTCGGTTCAACGCCGGTCGATGAGGCCATGGCGATCCATGTACGCCCAATAGACAACAAGATCGTGGTCGCTGGTCGCGCCAATCTCGGCCTGTTCTCGTTCCGCTCGGCCATGGCCCAGCTCGACTGGGATGGCGTGCAGGATCCAGGTTTCTGTGCTCCGGCCGTGAGCAGTTGCGAGTCGCCGGCGAGCCATCGCAGCGGTCGACGCCTGTGGGATGACGATGTCGGCATCGTGTTCTCCCAAGTCACCAGCCTGCTGGGCGGTGGTATTGCGCCGAACGACACGATCGTGGTGCGTGAACAAGTCCCTTCGGCCAGCAGTGGTCGCGGCCGTGTATCGCGGGTAGCCGTCGACGGCGGCTGCAGCGTTTGCACGGATGCATGGTTGCAGAATTTCGAACGCATCCGTCCGCTGACCGCGCTGACCGACTTCCGCTTCACCCCGCCCTTCTTCTTCGACTTTGGCGTGGTGGTAGCCGGCTATGGCCTCTACAGCACCAGCGACGACAGTCATACTCACGTCTTCCGCGTACGCTCGGACATGACGCTCGACGACAGCTTCACCTCCGGCCCGGTGCCGGTCCAGCAGTTCTACGATTTTGCGGCCGCAGCCGGCGAACCGGCGGTTTCGCGGCCCGCTGCGATGACCCGGGACAGTCGAGGCCGCTACCTGATCGCCGGGAGCCGGCGCTGGAACGCATCCAACAATGACTGGGACTTTGCGCTGGCGCGCCTGCAGCACGATGTCATCCTGGCCACCGGGTTCGACTACTGAGCGTTGCCCCCAGGCGCATGGGATGCGAGCGGCATACGCCTGGCCGATCAGGCAGCCGGGGGATGGGCCCTGCGGCTGCCGCTCAACGCAGTTGCCGCAACAACTGCGCACGGGCGCTCTTCGCAGCAGCCGACAGGCGCTCGGCGGAAACGGCCGTATCGACTTCATCGAGCAGCTGGCGGGCGTTCGCGGGCCGACCGCGCGCCAGTTCCGCCTGTGCCAGGGTCAGTGCCGTCTCGACGAAGGCGACCGGGGCGCTTGCGATCGCGGCCCGGCGCACTGCCAATACCGGCTCGATGCGCTTGGCCGCCTCTTCGGCCTGGCCCTCATGCAGCAGCAGCGTAGCCTGAAGCATGGCCAGTTCCTGACGCACAGGATCGGCTGGCGCCAGATTGGTGCCCAGCCGTGTTGCCAGTTCGCCGAGTATCGTCGTGGCTTCCGGATGCCGATCGAGCAACATCAGCACGCGCGCCTTGCCGAGAGCGACCACCTGTCGATCAAGATGCTCGCCCGGATAAATGTGCTCATGCACGGCCTCGGCACGTTGCAGGATCGCCAGTGCGATCGCCGGCTGGCCGTCAGCCACCGCCAGGCGGGCCTGTCCCGAAAGGGCTGCTGCGACCTGGGCATTGTGTTCGCCGTACAAGGCGAGCAGGTGCTGCAGCGCGGAGTCGAAACCGCGTCGCGCCGGGTCCCATTCGCCGAAGCGGACATCAATCGCGGCCAGGTTCAGCTCGATCGTGGCGAGTACCGGGCTGTCCGGCTGACTGCTGGCAAAGGCGTGGCGAGCGAGCAGGAGTTGCTCGCGGGCACGGACGAGGTCGCCGCGACCGGCATGCAGGACCCCGAGCGAGTTGTGCGCATGACCGGTTTCCGGATGCTCCGGACCGAGTACATCCAGATAGATCGTCAAGGCACGCTGATACAAGGCCTCGGCCGATTCGGCATCGCCGGTGAGGCGCCGGCTGCCACCCCAGTTGCGCAGGGTCCGGGCCAGCAACGGGTGGCCGGAACCGAGCAAGGCCTCGTGCAATTCGGCGGCGCGCCGGAAATGGCTTTCTGCGGTTTCTTTGTCACCGGCCTCGGCGGCGACGATACCCAGGCTGTTTTCGAGGTCGGCGATCCGGGTATGACTTTCGCCGAGTCGGTGCCGCTCGCTCGCGAGCAATTCGCTCCACAACCGTTGCGCCTCGGTGCGGTTGCCGGCGGCGTGCTCGAGTTCCGCGAGCGCCTCCAGATCCCTAGCCACGGCGTCACCTCCTTCGCCGCCGTGCTGTTGGTCGAGGGCCAGTGCGTACTCGATGCCGGCGCGCGCTTCAACAAATTCGCTGGCGTCCTGGTGCATCCGTGCGCGCAGCCGTGATGCGCGGGCACGTAGCGCAGGACGATCCGGGCCGGATGCCATCAATGCCGCAACGGCATCGAGATCGGCCAGCGCCGCTTGCGGACGCGCCGAGTTGCGCTGCAGTTCACTGCGATCCAGCAGCAGTTCGGCGCGGACACTGTCGTCGAGCCTCGCGTCGACCGCCAGTGCGGCATCAAGCGCGCGAATGCCCTGCTCGTAGTCGCCGAGCGTACCGGCCAGTTTCGCAATGCTGCGTGCCAGATCGATGCGCAGCACCGGATCACCACTGAACTCGCTGAGCGCGCGGTCGGCACCCAGACGCAACAAGGTTCCTGCATTGACCTGGCCCTGGCCACTGCGATCCGGATCGCCGATTTCGAACAGACCGATCAGGAACTCCTTGACCAGACTGGTGCGATCGGCTTCCAGTTGGGCGCGCCGTGCCGCCGACAACGCATACAGGAGCGTCACTGCCAGAGCCAGCACGGCGACCAGGGTGATTGCCACCGGCAGACGATAGCGGCGCAGGAAGCATCCGCTACGGTAGGCCCAGTTGCCGTGCCGAGCCTTCACCGGCTGCGCGTCGAGGTGCTGGCGCAGGTCCTCTGCGAGCGCATCGACCGAGACGTAGCGCCGCCCCGGTTCCTGTTCCATCGCTCGCGCGACGATCGCGTCGAGATCGCCGCGCAGGCTGCGCGCCGTTATCGGGCCCGCGTTGGTCAGGGCCTGTGACGGTGCTGGCGGCCCGGTCTGCAGGATGCTGGCGGGATCCGCCGCCGAGCCATCTTCGGTGGCGAAAGGCAGCCGGTTGCTGAGCAGACGGTACAGCAACACGCCCAGGCTCCAGATATCACTGGCAACCGATGCCGGCTCACCGCGCAGCTGCTCCGGCGCGGCGTACGCCGGCGTCATCGCCCGCCATTGGTTCACCGTCGAATCGGCGTCGTCGAGTGCGCGAGCGATGCCGAAATCGAGCAGGCGCACCCGACCATCGGCATCCACCAGGATGTTTGATGGCTTGATGTCGCAATGGACCACCAGTTGGCCATGCGCGTACTGCACCGCCGCGCAGACTTCCAGGAACAGATGCAGACGTTGCCGCAAGCCGGCATGCCGCTGATCGCAGTGGTGATCGATCTGCACGCCATCGACCCGTTCCATCGCGTACCAGGGCTGACCGGCCGCGGTGATGCCGCCGTCGATGAAACGGGCAATCCCCGGATGTTCGAGTCTCGCCAATAGACGCCGCTCGAGCACGAAGCGGGCACTACGTTCAACGCTGTTGAAACCTCCGTGCAGAAGTTTCAGTGCAACGCTCTGCTGATAGTCGGATTGATCACGCCGTGCCGCATAGACCACGCCCATGCCGCCACGACCAAGCTCGCCGGTGATGACGAACGAGCCGATCGGTGTGCCCTCGCCGAGGGTCGAATCGTTGACCCTGGCGGCGATCTGTTGCGGTCGGGTCAGCCAGGCCGGTGCCGCATCGGCAGCTGCCAGCAGTCGTTCCAGTTCCGCACGCTCACCCGGTACCAGCGGTTGCCTTGCCAGCCAGGCACCGCGCTGGTCAGGCGGCAGATCGAGCATTGCATCGAGCAGGATCGACAGGCGTCGCCAGCATTCAGGGCTCACCGGCATGACCGAGGGTCTCCAGTGCCAGCGCCAGCAGCCCGCGAGCCTTGTGCCAGTCACGCCGGGTGGTGCGCTCGGATTGCTCGAGCAGGGCACCGATCTCGGCGAGATCCAGACCGGCGAATACGTGCAGCTCGGCGACCTGGGCCAGGCGCGAATCGAGGCGTTTCAGTTGATCGAAGGCCTGCGCAGTGTCGACCAGTTCCTCCGGCCATGGCAGCTTCGCCAGCATGTGCTCCGCCACGGCCGGATCGTGCTGTCGGCGCAACGCGCAGCGTCGTCGCAGATGGTCGATGACGATCTGTCGCATCGCGCTGGCCGCGGTCGCATAGAAGTGCTTGCGGTTGGCGTACTCGCGTTGCGCGCCGCCAACCAGACGCAGGAAGCTCTCGTGGACCAGATCCGTGGTGTCGAGCGTGGCTCCGGCATGAAGCCCCGCCATGCGGGCGTGGGCGACGATGCGCAATTCCTGGTACACGCGCTGCCAGACCTGTTCGGCGGCCGCAGTATCGCCCGCCGTCGAGGCGGCAATCAGGGCAGTCAGATCATCAGCTTCGACCACGGCACCGTCTCCCGATGCATAGCGACTCGCTGCCGTCGCCTTCAGCATAGCGCCGAAACGGTCGCGATTCGAGCCTGAGTCACATTGTCGCGCCGTGTGTCGCCCTGCAATTTCCGCAGCAGCCGCGAGGCACAACCCTGCGACCGTCGGTCACATCCGAACCCCCCCCCTCGCATGGTCAATTGAGCGCTTTGAATCAGGGAAATCCCGTCTTGAAGCGCAATGCCCTTTGTCTTGGTCTGGCCTCGATTCTTGCCAGTGCTCCTGTGTTCGCCACCCTGCCCGCGCCGGCACCCGATGCCGATGTCGACACGGGCTTTGATACCGTCGTCGTCACTTCGGCCGCGCAGACCTCGCCGCTGACCTTCGAGCTCGATCCAACGACACCGCGCCATTGACCTGGAAAATGGCGGCAGCGGATCGACTCATCACTGGCGTGCGGGTTGACCGAGCCACAGCCAGTTGAACGCCGATGACTTTCGCGCGCAATTGTCCGTACACGAAGAACTGGTGCATGTGACCGTCGAAACGACATCGATACCGGTCTAGCCGTCAATCACTGCGGAAGCGCAAGGCCAGTCGATCTGCCTCAGGATCACGCGCCAGGGTGCGAATCGCATCAGTGCGCTACAGCACTTGCTCGACCCGCCCAAAGCTGGAGGACGTCACCCGTGTCCTCGCATCGAGTGCTGGCCGGTCTCGGTATCGCGATGCAGCCAGCGATACAACACCGGCAACACCAGCAGCGTCAGCAGTGTCGAGGACACGATTCCACCGATAACCACCGTGGCCAGTGGCCGTTGCACTTCCGAGCCCGCGCCGACGTTGAACGCCATCGGCACGAAGCCGAGCGAGGCCACCAGGGCAGTCATCAGCACCGGACGCAAGCGACCCAGCGCACCGTCGATGATGGCGTCATCGAGCCGGTCGCCTTGCTCGCGCAGCTTGCGGATGAAGGCGATCATCACCAGGCCGTTGAGTACCGCGACGCCCGACAGCGCGATGAAACCGACGCCGGCGGAGATCGACAGCGGGATGCCCCGCAGCGCAAGCGCAATCACACCGCCCGTCAGCGCCAGCGGTACGCCGCTGAACACGATGACTGCATCCTTGGCCGAGCCGAACGCCCAGAACAACAACGCGAAGATGATCGCCAAGGTCACCGGCACCACCACCGACAAGCGTTGGCTGGCCGAGATCAGCTGCTCGAACGTGCCGCCATAGTCGATCCAGTAGCCGGTCGGTACCTCGACCTCGTGGCCGATGCGCTGCTGCAGGTCCGTCACGAAACCGCCCAGATCACGCCCGCGGACATTGGCGGTGACGACGACGCGGCGCTTGCCGTTCTCGCGGTTGATCTGGTTCGGCCCCAGCGTCGTCTCGATCTTCGCGACTTCGCGCAGCGGTACCGTCTGTGGCGTGCCCGACATCCACGCGGCGGCGCGGCTGGACTCGTCGACGTTTTCGCTGCCGCCCAGCGGGATTGGCAGATCCTGTAGCGCCGCCGGGTCCTGGCGCAGGTGCTCGGGCAGGCGGACGACGATGTCGAAGCGGCGATCGCCCTCGAACAACTGGCCTGCGACTTCGCCGCCCACGGCAGTCGCCACGGTGTGCTGCACGGCGCTGGGATTGAGGCCATAGCGCACCAGCGCCTCCCGATCCGGTGTCACCGTCAGCAACGGCAGCCCCGTGGCCTGTTCGAGTTTGACGTCGGCCGCACCGGGCACGGCCTGGGCAACGTTCTCGATGCGTCGGCCCACCGCCACCAGTTGCTCCAGGTCGTCGCCGTAGAGCTTGATCGCCACGTCGGCGCGCACGCCGGAGATCAACTCGTTCATGCGCATCTGGATCGGCTGGGTGAACTCGTAGTTGTTGCCTGGCAGTTGCTTGACCGCCGCCTCGATCTCGGCGACCAGTTGGGCCTTGGGTTTGCCTGGATCAGGCCACTGCTTGCGCGGCTTGAGCATCAGGAAGGTATCGGCCACCGAGGGCGGCATCGGGTCGGTCGCCACTTCCGCGGTACCGAGCTTGCCGAATACGCGCTGCACTTCCGGAAACTGCTTGATCCGCGCTTCCAGCGTGGCCTGCATGCGGATTGCCTGATCCAGGCTGGTGCCGGGAATGCGCAGCGCATGCATGGCGATGTCGCCTTCGTCCAGGCTCGGGATGAACTCCGAACCCAGGCGCGTGGCCAACAGCGCGCACAGCGCCACGCCGACCAGCGCGCCCAATCACCCAGGCGCGCCGGCGCAGCGCCCATGCCAACGCGGGGGCATAGGCCCGTCGCGTCCACTGCATCAGGCGGGTGTCCTTTTCCTCGACCTTGCCGCGCAGGAACAGGGCGACGGCGGCGGGCACAAAGGTCAACGACAGCAGCATCGCCCCGGTCAGCGCCAGCACCACCGTGATCGCCATCGGGTGGAACATTTTTCCTTCGACGCCGGTGAGCGCGAAAATGGGCAAGTAGACCGCGGCGATGATGCCGAGGCCGAACAGGCTCGGCCGGATCACTTCATCGGTGGCCGAAGCCGTGGCATCCAACCGCTCCTCATCGCTCAGCACCCGGCCGAGCTGGTGTTGCAGCTCGCCGAATCGGCGCAGGCAGTTCTCGATGATGATCACTGCGCCGTCGACGATCAGGCCGAAGTCGAGCGCGCCCAGGCTCATCAAATTGCCGGACACGCCGCCACGCACCATGCCGAACATCGTGAACAGCATCGCCAGCGGGATTACGGCGGCCGTGATCAACGCGGCGCGGATATTGCCGAGCAGCAGGAACAGCACCACGATCACCAGCAGCGCGCCTTCGACAAGGTTCTTGGCGACGGTCCTGATCGTGCGATCAACCAGCGCGGTGCGGTCATAGACCGGGTTGGCCGACACTCCCGGCGGCAAGCTCGCGTTGGCCTGGGCGAGCTTGGCGGCGGCGGCCTGGGCGACCTCGCGACTGTTGGCGCCAATGAGCATGAACACCGTGCCGAGCACGACCTCGCGACCGTTCTGCGTCGCCGCGCCATTGCGCAACTCCGGGCCTTCGCCGACTTCCGCCACGTCGCGCACGCGGATCGGCACGCCATCACGACGGTCGAGCACGATGTCGCGGATCCCGTCGAGGTCGGCGACCTGGCCAGGGGCCCGCACCAGGAACTGTTGCCCGTTGCGTTCGATATAGCCGGCACCGACGTTCTGGTTGTTGGCGGTCACGGCTGCGACGACGTCGTGCAGGGTGAAACCGAGCGCGACCAGCTTGGCCGGATCCGGGGTGATGTGGATCTGCCGGGCGAAGCCGCCGATGGTGTTGACCTCGGTGACGCCGGGCGTATTGCGCAGTTGCGGGCGCACCACCCAGTCCTGCAGGGTGCGCAGGTCAGTCGCCGTCCACGGCGTGCCGTCCTTCTTGCGGGCGTCGGGCTTGGCATCGACCGTGTACATGAAGATCTCGCCCATGCCGGTGGCAATCGGACCCATTTCCGGTTCCAGGTTGGCCGGCAGCTGCGATTTCACCTGCTGGATACGCTCGGCCACCTGCTGCCGGGCGAAGTACAAATCGGTGCCGTCCTGGAAGACCACCGTGACCTGCGACAACCCGTAGCGCGAGATCGAGCGGGTGTAGTCCAGGCGCGGCAGGCCGGCCAGCGCGGTCTCGATCGGGAAGGTCACGCGTTGCTCGGACTCCAGCGGCGAGTAGCCCGGGAGCTGCGTGTTGATCTGCACCTGGACGTTGGTAATGTCCGGCGTGGCATCGATCGGCAGGTGGGTGAAACTCCACACGCCCAAGGCAACGAGTCCCAGGGTGAGTGCCAGCATCAGCCAGCGGTGCCCTATGGAGAAGCGGATGATTTTCCCGAGCATGGCGGCGTCCTCAGTGGTCGTGGGAAGCGCCGGACTTTTCAATGTCCGCCTTCACCAGATAACTCTGCTCGACCACCACCGGGTCGCCGGCGCTCAACCCTGTCAGCACTTCCACCTGACGTGCATCGCGCTTGCCCAACTCGACCGGGCGTATCTCGTAGGTGTCGTCAATGCGGATGAACACCACGTCCCAGTCGCGAAAGCGCTGCAGCGCGGCGAGCGGCACCACCAGTGGGGCCGGTTGCTGTTCCACCGTGATGCGTGCCTTGACCGCCGAACCGGGCCGCCACAGGCCGTCGGTATTGGCGATGGTGGCGCGGGCCACGGTACTTTGGCTGGCCGTGGCGGTACCGGGCAGCACGCGTTCGAGCGTGGTCTGCGCCGTCGCGCCGTCGCTCATGCGCGTGACCGTGACAGGAACGCCAGGACGAATGTGCTGGGCGTCGGCACCGAAGATGTGCAAGTCGACCCACAGCGAGGACAGGTCGGTGACCTCGAACAGCGGCGCGCCTTCGCTGGCCACCGAACCCACCGCCGCATTGCGCGTCAGCACCACACCGGCAATGGGCGCAGTGACGGCGTAGGTCGTCAAACTCAGATTGCTTTCGATGGTGGCAAGCACCTGGCCGGCACGAACCGTGTCGCCGACATTGACGTTCAGTTTTCGAACCGGGCCAGGAAAGCGCGCCGCGACCTTGGCAATGCGACTTTCTAGCGGGGTCAGCAGTCCCTGGACCTCGTGTTCGTCGGCGATCACGCCTGGCCCGGCGGGCGCGACACGGATGCCGGCGTCCTGCGCCACCGCTTCGGCGATCTGCGTCCGCCCTTCGTAGCTGGGATAGGCCCAGCCCAGAGTCGTGCCGTTGATCTGGGCGACGACCTCGACATCGAAGGAATGCGGCTCGCCGACGATGCTGGCTGCCATCAGGCTGCCATCCGCCTGGGGTTTCAAGGCGTGGTTCTCGGCGACGTTGCCGAGCCGCTTGAGTCGCACTTCGACCGCGCCGGCTGAAGGCGGCAATGGCTTGCCATCGCGGTAGAGCCATGCCTTGTACTTCGGCGGGGTGCCGTCCTCGGCGATGGCCAATTCGACCGCGAAGCCATTCTGTTCCAGCAGGCGGCCGCCGTGGTCGCCCTTGCGCGGCGTATCGGATTCGGCGTGTGCGCCGTCCTCGACATCGGCGTGCCCGCTCTCGGTGGATGGGCAGCTGGTGCCGCAGGCGGTCAACAGGAAGGTCAGCGCCAATGCGGCGCTTGGGAGACAGAGATTCACGGAGAAATTCCTTGGGCAGTGGGGACGGTCGGGCCGGCGACGAACGCCTGGCCGGTGAGCCGCTGGATTTCAATCAGGGCGCGCTGGGCATCCAGCGCGACATCAAGTTGCTGCTTGCGGGCGTTGGTGCGCTCGGATTGCAACTGCGCCCATTCCAGGTAACTGATGGCGCCGGCGCGGTAGGCCCTTTCGGCAGCCGCCTCGGCCTTCGCCAACTTGGGCAGTATGTCGTCCTGCAGCCGGCCAACCTCCAGCTGCGCGGCCAGGTAACGTCCGTGCGCTTCGGTCAATGTGGAATACAGGGCCAGGCCCTTGGACTCGCGCTCGATTTCGAGTGACACCAGTTCGGCCTCGGCTGCCCGGATCCCGGGCTGGGCACTACGCGAAGACCCCAGCGGCAGCGACAGGCTGCCGACCAGGGCGGTGTCGTCGGTGAATTGCAACCGCCTTGCCCCGACTTGCCAACTCACGTCCGCAGACGCATGGGTCCGCGCCAGTTGCAGGCGTGCCTCGCGAATACGCTGCTCGCCAGCAAACTGTTCCAGCTCAGGCGTGCGTTCCAGCCATGCGCCCAAGGCATCGAGATCGGCAATGGCCGGCAATGCGGTCGGAGTCACGGCGGCGACTTCGAACTCCGGATTGCGCACACCCCACAGCGCAGCCAGATGCTGGCGTGCTGCCTGTGCCCGTTGTTTGGCGCGGGCGCGGTCGAGTTCGGCTCGGGCCAGCGCCACCTGCGCGGTGAGCACCACCGATTCGGGCGAAGCACCGGCCTGCAAGCGCTGACGGGCGCCAGCGACGGTGCGCTCACGCTGGACGATATCTTCCTCGGCGATCGCACGCTGGCGTTGCGCCGCCACGACAGCCAGATAGCGCCGGGCAACCTCGGCCAGCAAGTCCAGCCGCCGCGTTTCGCGTTCGATGGCCAAGGCGTCGATCCGGCTTTGCGCCAGCGTGCGGCGGGCGTCGAGCTTGCCGCCACGCTCCAGCACGCCGGCCAAGGTCAGGGTCAACTCGGCACCTTTCAGACCGCGGACGTCGCCAGTTCCAAAGGCATTTTCGACGGTGGCAGCGGCCACCAGTGCCGGGCGCATCGCTGCGCGGTCACGCTCGGCGGCCAGCACCTCGCTGCGCGGACCGAACAGGCGCAAATCAGGATGGGAATCGGCGACGCGGGCAAAGGCGTCGTGCAGGGTCAAGATATTGCTGGATAGCGCAGGTTCGGCAGCAGCAATGGGCAACGCCACGGCACAGGCCGCGACGCCCACGGCCAACGCCGCGAGTCGTAAACGCATGGGAACACTCCGATGGATTCAGGGACGGTTCGCCGGCCAGGGCCAGCCGAGCGTCAGGCCCGGATCGGAGGTCGGAACGGGCTCGTCAAGTTTGAAGCGGCCACCTGTGGCGATATCGGCAGCCGTGGGCTTGCCATGGCCAGCACCACGCCGGGCGGCACGAATTCGACGGCCGCCAAGGCGACCGTGTATCCGCAGCAATGCGCATAGTGCAGCAAGACATGCAGGGTGCCGTCGCTACCATTCTGCTCGGCATCGCCATTTGGCGGGTCATCGTGTGGCGTCGAATGATCCCCATGCGTGACTGCCGAAGCGGCGTGGGCGGTCGCCTCGTGCACCTCGCCCAGTGCCGTCAGCACCGGCTGCCAGGCCAGGCACACGGCGATCACCAGCAGCAGACTGGCACGCAGGGTTTGACGCAAGCGGTGGCGGGAGCGGCGACTCATGGCCGATCAGGGTAACGGACCTGCGAGAGATTGCGCAATTGCGCAACAGGGCAGACAGAGACTCCGCGCAGCCGATCATCACGCAGGGCCTTGATCCGGGTCAGGATGAATCGCCACCGGCAAGCAACCTCCCGTCGAGGCGATTGCCAAGGCCATCGGAACCCACGAGACGCAGCCCTGCGACGGTCGGTCACGTCCGAAACCCTGCTTCGCATGGTCAATTGAGCGCTTTGAATCAGGGAGATCCCGTCTTGAAGCGCAATGCCCTTTGTCTTGGCCTGGCCTCCATTCTTGCCAGTGCTCCTGTATTCGCCACCTTGCCCGCGCCGGCACCGGATACCGATGTCGACACGCGCTTTGACACCGTCGTCGTCACTGCGGCCGCGCAGACTTCACCGCTGACTTTCGAGATCGATCCGAAGACGCCGCGCCAGCCTGTTCCGGCCAGTGACGGCGCGGATTACCTGAAGACGATCCCGGGATTCGGTGCAATCCGCAACGGCGGCACCAACGGCGATCCGGTGCTGCGCGGCATGTTCGGCTCGCGGCTCAAGTTGCTGACCAATGACAGCGAGATGCTCGGTGCCTGCCCGATGCGCATGGACAATCCGATGTCCTATGTATCGCCGGAAACCTACGACAAGCTCATCGTCATCAAGGGTCCGCAGACGGTCATCTGGGGCCCCGGCTCATCGGCGGGCACGGTGCGCTTCGAGCGCGACGTCGAACGTTTCGAGCAAGCCGGCTGGCGCGGCTATGCGGGTTTGCTTGGCGGTTCCTGGGGACGCAATGATCAGGTTGCCGACATGTCGGCGGGTGCGCCTAACGGCTATGTGCGCATGACCGCGAACCGCTCCGCCCAGGATGACTACGAGGATGGCGATGGTCATCGCGTGCCCTCGCAGTGGATGAAGTGGAACGCCGATATCGAGGCCGGCTGGACGCCGGATGCCGACACGCGCCTGCTGGCGACCATCGGCGCCGGCGACGGCGAGGCGCGCTATGCCGGACGCGGCATGGATGGTTCGCAGTTCAAGCGCGAAAGCGGCCTGCTGCGCTTCGAGAAAGTTCGCATGGGTGGCGTGCTTGATGCGATCGAGGCCAGCGTTTTCAGCAACTACGCCGATCACGTCATGGACAATTACTCCTTGCGCGATCCGGATCCGCACGGCGCCATGCCGATGCCGATGGCCTCGAACGTGGATCGGCGGACGACCGGCGGGCGTCTGGCCACCACCTGGCGTTGGGGTGATTCCTTCAGCCTGGTCAGTGGATTCGACCAGCAGGCGAATACGCATCGCGCACGCAACGCGCCGGGACGCGATGCCTACAAGTCCAAGCCCTGGGTCGCCGACGCGCGATTTTCCAGCGCCGGCGCCTTTGCCGAGCTGACCTGGAAACCGGCCGCTGGTGATCGCCTGATCGCCGGCGCGCGGATCGATCGTGCTGCGGCCAAGGACAAGCGCCTGAAAACCGGCGGCATGATGCCGATGCCGAATCCGACTGCCGGCGTCACCCGTCGCGACACGCTGGATTCCGGCTTCATCCGCTACGAACGCGATCTGGCCAGCGCGCCGGCTACCCTGTATGCCGGTGTCGGGCACGTCGAGCGCTTCCCCGATTTCTGGGAACTGTTCTCGGCGTCTTCGGCCCCGATGGGCTCGATCAATGCGTTCTCCTCGGTTAAACCCGAGCGCACCACCCAGCTTGACCTTGGCGCGCAGTACAACGGCGAAAGCGTGCGCAGCTGGGTGTCGCTGTATGCCGGCAAGGTCGATGATTTCATTCTCTTCCGTTACGGCGGTAGCGGCATGATGGGTTCGGGCTCGCAAGCCCTGAACATCGGTGCGCGCACCCGCGGTGGCGAACTCGGCATGCAATGGCGCTTCGCCGAGCACTGGAATACGGACGCCTCGCTGGCCTACGCCTGGGGCGAGAACACCAGCAACGCTCGTGCGCTGCCGCAGATGCCGCCACTAGAGGCGCGGTTAGGCATCAACTACGACAACCGCGCCTGGTCGTTCGGTGGCCTCTGGCGACTGGTGGCACGCCAGAATCGCGTGGCACCCAACGAAGGCAACGTCGTCGGCCGCGATCTCGGCCCGAGCAATGGCTTCGGCACGCTGGCCTTGAATGGCGGCTACCGCTGGAGCGAGTCGCTGCAGTTGAGTGCCGGCGTCGACAACCTGCTCGATCGAACCCATGCCGAGCATCTCAACCTCGGCGGCAATGCCGCGTTCGGCTATCCGGCCGACCCGGTGCGCATCAACGAGCCGGGGCGCACGCTCTGGAGCAAGCTCAACGTCACTTTCTAGCGCGGCAGTCCGACCGCGCTGCCGTTACCAATCGGTCGGCTTGTAGTCCTTGAGGAACTGGCCCCAGACGTGTTTGCCGGTATTGATGCCGTGGATGATCGGATCGACGATGCGGGCGGCGCCGTCGATGATGTCCAGCGGCGGGTGGAATCGCTCCTCGACCACCTTTCGCGCGGCAATCTCGACCGGATCCTCGTCGGTCACCCAGCCGGTATCCACGCTGTTCATGTGGATGCCGTCGTTGTGGTAATCGGTCGCCGAGGTGCGCGTCATCATGTTGAGCGCGGCCTTGGCCATGTTCGTGTGCGGATGCTTGGTGGTCTTGAAGTTGCGGTAGAACTGGCCTTCCACGGCGGAGACATTGACGATGTGCTTGTCGCGCTCCGCCGTGCGCAGCATCAGCGGCTTCAGGCGCGCATTGATGATGAATGGCGCAATGGCATTGACCAATTGCACTTCGAGCAACTCGACCGAGGGTACCTCGGCCATCAGCAGACGCCAGGAATTGCGCCCGCGCAGGTCGATCTGCTGCAGATCCTGGTCGAGCTTGCCTTCCGGAAAGAGATGCTGCTGGGCAAGCAGCTCGTCCGGCAGCAGTTTCAGTTGCGACAGCGCGGCGGAGCGGCTCAGGCCCGGCAGCGCGCCCGCCGTCGGTTCCGCGGCAAGCATGTTCGGCCCGCTGCCGCCGGCCAGCATGTCGGCGCTGCGCAAGCCTTCGTAGCGGCCAAGCAGGTGGCGCACGTGCTCGGGCAAGTCATCGAGTGCGGCCGCCTCGCCTTGCATCATGTGCGCATAGAACGCGGGCGGGCGGCGTACGGTCTGGCAGGCGTTGTTGATGATGAAATCTAGGCGCGGGCGGGTCTTCAGCAGCTCGTCGCAGAACGCCTCGACGCTGGGCGTGTGGCGCAGGTCGAGTCCGAAGATCTCCAGGCGGTGCGACCAATCGGCGAAATCCGCTTCTGCCGCGTAACGCGCCGCCGAATCGCGCGGGAAGCGTGTCGTCACGATCAATCCTGCACCGGCGCGCAGCAGTTTCAATCCTGCTTGATAGCCGATCTTCACGCGCCCGCCGGTGAGCAGGGCGACGCGGCCACCCAGATCCGCCAGTTCCGTGCGCTTGGCGAAATTGAATGCCGCGCAGGCCGGGCACAGCTGATCGTAAAAATGATGGATCAGCGTGTATTTCTGCTTGCACACATAACAATGCTGCAGCTCGATCGATTCGCGCCGGGCCACGCTTTCGTCATCGGTATCGACGACTGCATCGCTCTGCGGCGGAAAATAGTTCTGCGTGGTGAATACCGGCTTGTTGCGCAACTGGCGAATGCCGGTGGCATTGAGCAAGGCATCGTCCTGGCTGAGTTTCGTGTTGATGCGTGCGCGTTCGGCAGCCTTCATGCGCTGGCGGCGTGAAACCGGGTCCGGATGATAGACGCGGGCAACCGCCTGGTGCAGCAGCTTGCGGTCGGCGTCGGGCAAGCGGTCGAGCAGGCTCCAGTCCTCGGCAACTTCCAGCAGCGCGGCAGTCGCCGCACGCAGGCGTTCGAGCAGATCCGGCGCTTCGTCGGCAGCGGCTGTTTTCGGGTTCTCGGTAGTCACGGCAAGGCATTCAGGAACAATCAGCCGCGCATGATCGCACGCATGGCTCGATCCGGGTTACCGCCCCTGACGTATTCCGGAATCGGCGATTCAGCCCCGGGAAACCGGCGCAGACTCGGCCAGATGCCCGAGCAAAGGCCGGTAATACGCCAGCTCGGCAATGGAATCATGCACATCGCTGAGTGCCGTATGCGCGGCTTCCTTGTTGAAACCCTTGCCGACCTCGGGTGCCCAGCGCCGGACGAGTTCCTTGACCGTGGAGACATCGAGGTTGCGGTAATGGAAAAACCGTTCCAGGCGCGGCATCAACCGGTGCATGAAGCGACGATCCTGGCAGATCGAATTGCCACACATCGGCGACTTGCCGGCCGGCACCCATTGCAGGAGGAATTCGACCGTGCGCACTTCGGCCAGCGCCATGTCGATTTGCGAATCGAGGACGCGCTGCCAGAGTCCGGACTTGCCATGCTGGTTGCGGTTCCAGTCATCCATGGCGAGCAGGGTTGCCTCATCGTGGCGGATGGCAAACGCCGGGCCTTCGGCAAGCAGGTTCAGATCCTTGTCGGTGACCGCCGTGGCGATTTCGAGGATGGAATCGTGATCGGTATCGAGCCCGGTCATCTCCAGATCGATCCAGATCAGGTTGTCCTCGTGAATCGACGCCATGGCGCTCTCCGCGTGAATGAATGAGGCGATTATTGCCGCGTTGCGCGGCGCAGGCCAAGTTCTTGCGCATCGGCGTTAGCATGGCGCACCCCTGCACTGCACGATCGCCATGGCCGCAACGACGTTTTTCTGGCACGACTACGAGACCACCGGTGCCGATCCGCGCCGCGACCGGCCCGCGCAGTTCGCCGGAATCCGCACGAACCTCGATCTGGAGGTCATCGGCGATCCGGTCATGCTTTATTGCAAGCCCGCGCCCGATGTCCTGCCGCATCCCGAGGCCTGCCTGATCACCGGCATCACGCCTCAGCTTGCCGAACGCGAGGGCCGCATCGAGGCCGAGTTTGCGGCGATCGTGCATGAGGAACTCGCCGCGCCGGGAACCTGCGGCGTCGGCTACAACTCCTTGCGTTTCGATGACGAATTCACGCGGCATCTGCTGTATCGCAATTTCCATGATCCGTATGAGCGCGAATGGAAAGCCGGCAACTCGCGCTGGGACCTGATCGATCTCGCGCGCATGTGTTACGCCCTGCGCCCGCAGGGCATCGAGTGGCCGCTGCGCGACGATGGCACGCCGAGTTTTCGCCTGGAGGACCTGGCCAGGGCGAACCGGCTCAAGCAGGATCGCGCGCACGATGCGCTGTCGGATGTCGAAGCCTTGATCGGCCTTGCCCGCTTGATCCGCACGCAGCAACCGCGCCTGTTCGATTTCCATTTCGACCTGCGTCGCAAGCAGCACGCATTCCAGTTGCTCGATGTCGCGCACCGCACGCCGGTCGTGCATGTGTCCTCGCGCTATCCCGCCAGTCGTGGCTGCCTGGCCATTGTCGTGCCGCTGGCGATCCACCCGCAACAGGCGAATGGCGTGATCGTCTATGACCTCGATGTCGATCCGACTGCGCTGCTTGAGCTCGATGCCGATGAGATTGCCGATCGCGTGTTTGTTTCGCGTGCCGACCTGCCCGAGGATGTCGAACGCATCCCGCTCAAGCTCGTGCATGCGAACCGCTCGCCGGCGCTGGCGCCGTTGAACGTGCTCAAGGATATCGACCACGCACGGATCGGCCTCGATCTCGAGCGTGCCTTGCGTCATCTCGACATGCTCCAGGGCGCTGAAGGACTGCCGGCGAAGATGCAGGCGGTGTTCTCGGCACAACCTTCGCGGGAGGCAGCCGCAGATCCCGAGTTGGCGTTGTATTCCGGATTCCTGCCCGATGCCGACAAGAACCGCTTGCGCGAGGTGCGACGCACGCCGAGTGAACTGCTGGGATCGCCATCGCTGGTTTTCACCGACCCGCGTTATGCGGAACTGCTGTTCCGCTATCGCGCACGCAATTGGCCGCACTCCTTGAGCCATGTGGAGGTACTTCGATGGCAAGCCTTCCGCGAACGCCGCCTGACCACGGAAACCGCGCTGACCACGCTCACCCTCGATCAATATCTTGCCTTGATCGCACAGAAACGCAGCGAAGTTGATCCGACCAGGCTGCCCCTGCTCGATGCGCTGGAGGACTGGGGGCGCGAGCAACAAAGGCAGCTCGAGTAATGCGCGTTGGATCTTCGTACGTCAGTCGGCAACCTGGTTGCCCCGTCCATCTGCAACCAGCGACCATAGCCGCGCACGCATCCGAGACACGAGCAATCCATGGCAACAACCTACTTCACCCCCGCCACTTTCCGCTACCTGCGCGATCTCAAGGCCAACAACAACCGGCTCTGGTTCAACGAGCACAAACCGCGTTACGAGGCGGTGCTGCGTCAGCCATTCCTGCAGCTGATCGGCGATCTGCAGGTGCCACTGGCAAGGATCTCGCCGCATTTCGTTGCGGATCCGCGTGGCCAGGGTGGCTCGATGTTCCGCATCCATCGCGACACGCGCTACGCGAAAGACAAGACGCCGTACAAGACCTGGTCCGGTGCGCGCCTGTTCCATGAGCGCGCGCGCCAGCTCGATGCGCCTTCGTTCTACCTGCACATCCAGCCCGGAAACTGTTTCGTCGGTGGTGGCAAGTGGCACCCGGAAGCCGAGTCGATCAAGCGCATCCGGGAGTTCATCGCCAACAATCCCGCAGCATGGAAAAAGGCTACGCGCTCGAAATCCTTCACAGCGCACTTCTGGCTTGGTGGCGACAGCCTGATGCGGCCGCCGCGCGGGTTCGATCCCGATCACGAGTTGATCGAAGATCTCAAGCGCAAGGATTTCGTTGCCATGGATGGTTTTGCCGACGGCATCGCGACCTCGACCGAATTGAAACCGCTTCTGGTCGATCGCTTCAAGCGCGTCGCGCCGCTGGTCGACTATCTCTGTGCAGGCCTCGATCTGGAATTCTGAGTGACAGTCCGAATTCCCTCGATCGTTCGTCCCGAGCTTGTCCCGGGACCTCTCCAGGCATTCATGGTTCGCCATGCTCGGCACGAACCGGAATAGACAACCTCCCCACGAAACGAGGTTGAGCAGAAGCAATTGAAATGAATGCAATCGAAGCCAATTTGAATGCGCGAATCCCGACGGCGCGTCTGGCGAGTTTCTACTTCGCCTACTACGCCGCACTTGGCGCGTTCAATCCTTACTGGGCGCTCTATCTCAAGGGTCTCGGCCAGGATGTCGCCGCGATCAGCATCCTGATGAGCCTCTGGTATGGCACGCGCATCTTTGCGCCAAGCGCGTGGAGCGCGCTGGCGGCGCGATCCGCGCAGCCAATCCTCTGGTTGCGTATGGGCTCGGTGCTTACCGTCGCCAGCTTCACCCTCTTCAGCGTGCCGCACGATTTCACGGTGCTGTTCGTCGTCATGTGCGTGTTCTGCTTTGTCTACAACGCGATCATGCCGCAGTTTGAATCGATTACCTTGTCGCATCTGGTCGGCAGGAGTGAACGCTACGGCCGCATCCGGGTCTGGGGCTCGATTGGATTTGTCGTCGTGGTTGCGGTGTTCGGCGTGCTGCTCGATTACCTGCCGGTCACCGCGCTGCCCTGGTTGATGCTGCCGTTTTTTGTGGCGATGGCGATTGCATCGTTCTTCAACGACTACGGACGACCTCCCGTTGCCGTGACTGATACGGAATCAACCAGCTTCATCGCCAGGCTGCGCCGACCCGAAGTGATCGCATTCTTCATCGTCGCCCTGCTCATGCAGATCTCCTTCGGCCCGTATTACACGTTCTATTCGATCTATCTCGACGAGCACGGCTACCGCACCTCTGCCCTCGGCATATACTGGTCGATCGGCGTCATCGTCGAGATCCTCGTGTTTGCTTTTTCGGTGCGGATCTTTCGGCGCTGGAATGCGGCCACCGTGCTGATTGTTTCGTTGATCGCCGCCAGCCTGCGCTGGGCGATGATCGCGCTGTGGCCCGACAACGCCATCCTGATGGCCTTCGCGCAGACCCTGCACGCACTCAGCTTCGCCGCGTTCTTTGCCGCCAGCATGCAGTTCCTCGTGCTGTACTTTCCCGGCCGCCAGAACGGTCATGCGCAAGGCATCTACTACGGATTTTCTTCCGGCATCGGCGGCGTGCTCGGGGCACTGTTGTCAGGGCAAGTGTGGCAAGCCACCGGCGGCGAGACCGCATTCATGCTCGGCTCGGTTACGGCTGCGATCGCTGCGCTGATTGCCTGGATCTGGATTCGGCCGGGTCGCCCATCCGCTTCCGCTTGATTCATGCTCAGGCGTCGACAAAAGCGAACGCAAGCAGCGTGCGGATATCGTCTTCGCCGCTGAGGCACATCAACAGCCGCTCGATCCCCAATGCAACACCCGCGCACTCCGGCAATCCGTTTTCAAGCGCGATCAATAGATTCTCGTCGATGGGAAGTTCGCGTTGACCGCGCGACTGGCGGCGACGGTTGTCGTTCTCGAAGCGTGCGCGTTGTTCCGAGGGATCAGTGAGTTCGTGGTAGCCGTTGGCGAGTTCGTGGGTGCCGAGGTAGAGCTCGAAGCGTTCGGCAACGGGGGGATTGTCGTGGCGAATCCTGGCCAGTGCGCATTGGCTGGCGGGCCAGTCGCGGATCACCGTGATGCGATCGGCTGGAAAATCGGGTTGGATGCGGTGGGTGATCAGCAGGTCGAGCCAGTCGTCGCGTTGCAAGCCTTCGCCATCAATGTCGATATCGGCGAGCCGTTCGCGCAACGCGTCGATCGATGCACTGAATGGATCGATGCCCAAGCTGGCGACAAAGAGTTCGCGATAGGTCATCGAGACGAGACTGGCTTCACGATCGACCATGGCTAATGCGTGGCGAACCAGTTCGACGGTTTCATCCAGCAACCGCAGGTGATCCCAGCCGAGCCGATACCATTCGAGCATCGTGAATTCCGGGTTGTGCCGCCTGCCCGCCTCGCCGTTGCGAAACACGCGGCCGAGCTCGTAGCAATCGCCCACTCCGGCGGCGAGCAGGCGCTTGAGCGGAAACTCGGCCGAGGTACGCAGCCAGCGTACCGGCGAACCGGCGTCGACGTGGCCGGAAAACAACGTGCTGAAACTCTCGATGTTCGGCTCGGTGTTGGCCGCTGCCGAGAGGATCGGCGTTTCCACTTCCAGCACGTCGCGCTCGGCGAAGAATGCGCGGATCAGCGTGCAGAGCCGCGCACGCAGGGCCAGTGCATCATGCAGCGTGATCGTGTTCAATCGGGATTCCTGGCCAGGTATTCGAGCAGGCGCGCCTCATCCCAGACCTCGATGCCGAGGGACCTGGCCTTGTCCAGTTTGGAACCGGCAGATTCGCCGGCGACGACGAAGTCGGTCTTCTTCGACACGCTGCCGGCGACTTTTGCGCCGAGGGCTTCGAGCCTTGCCCCGGCTTCATCGCGGGTCATCGCCGACAGCGAGCCGGTCAGCACGACCGTCTTGCCATCGAGTGGAAGCGATTGCTCGACTTCACGACTTGAACCGGCGAGTTCGCGCAACCTGTTCCAGGTGCGCAGGCTGCGCTTGAGCAGGTCGGCATGGACAGGATCATCGCGCCACTGCACCAGCGCAGCGGCGGTGTCGGCGGGCAGCCCTGCCGTGATCAGGTGATGTTCGGGGACATCTGCCAGTCGCTCGATATCCTCGAATGCAGCAGCGAGTTGCGCCGCGCGACGTTCTGTCAGTTTCGGAATTTCGAGACTGGCAAGGAACTGATCCGCGGCAAGGTTCGGGCGCAGCTTTGGCGAAACATCGTGTTCATCGGTGAGGCGCACGCCGCGCATCAGCAGCGCATCGATGGCTGCCTGGTTGCCCTCCTGGGCAAGGAAACGATCGATCGAGCGCGCCACTTCTCCACCGATATCCGGCACCAGCTTGAGCAGGGGCCAGGGCAGATGCCGAATGAGTTCGAGTCGGCCAAACCATGTCGCCAGGGCCTTGGCCGTGCTCTCGCCGACGTGCTCGATGCCCAGCGCAAAAAGGAACCGCTCCAGCGTCGTCTGCTTGCTGTGCTCGATGGCTTCGATCAGGTTCTCGGCCCACCGGGTCGCAACCTTGCCGGCTTTGACCGTTTCCGGAGTCGTGCCATCGCGCGCGTCGGCACGGCGCTTCATTTCGAGGAAATCGTCCAGGCCGAGCTTGTACAGATCGGCGATCGAGACGACGAAACCGAGATCGCAGAGATCCTCGATCAGCCGCGCGCCGAGACCGTCGATATCCATGGCGCGACGCGAGGCGAAGTGGATGATCGATTCCTTGCGCTGGGCAGGACAGATCAATTCGCCGGAACAGCGCCAGACGACCTGCCCTTCCTCACGCACAAGCTCGGACTGGCAAATCGGGCAATGGCTCGGCATCTGCCATGGCACGGTATCGGCGGGACGTTGATCCTCGATCACGCGCACGACTTCGGGAATCACATCACCCGCACGCCGCACGATGACGCTGTCGCCGACACGCACATCAAGTCGCGCGATCTGGTCGGCATTGTGCAGGGTCGCATTGGTGACGACGACGCCGGCGACTTGCACCGGTTCCAGCCGCGCGATCGGTGTGGCTGCGCCAGTGCGGCCGATATTGATGTCGATGGCGAGTACGCGCGTGCTCTGCTCCTGCGCGGGAAACTTGTGCGCGATCGCCCAGCGCGGCGTGCGACCGACGAAACCGAGTTCGCGTTGTGCGTCGAGATCATCGAGCTTGTAGACGACGCCATCGATATCGAACGGCAGCCCGTCCCGCGCCGCGCCGATGCGCCGGTAGTAATCCAGACAACCCTGCGCGCCGCGTGCGGTTTCAACCAGTGAGCTGACCGGGAAACCCCAGTCGCGGAATTTGCGCAGCAGAGCCGAATGCGTTTTCGGCAGGTCGGCCTCCGCGATTGCGCCGGGCGCGTAGGCGAAGAAGGCCAGTGGTCGCGTGGCCGTGATCGTCGGATCGAGCTGACGCAGCGATCCGGCCGCGCCGTTGCGCGGATTGGCCAGCACCTTGCCACCCTGTTCGCGGGCATGCGCGTTGTAGCGTTCGAATTCGGCACGCGGCATGTAAACCTCGCCGCGCACTTCGAGCACGGCGGGCCAATCATCGCCGCGCAAGCGCAAGGGAATTGCCTTGATCGTGCGCAGGTTGACGGTCACGTCCTCGCCGGTTTCGCCATCGCCGCGCGTTGCGCCTTGCACGAACACTCCGTTTTCGTAGCGCAGGCTGATGGCGAGTCCATCGAACTTGGGTTCGAGCGAGAACACGGGATCGGTGATGTCGAGGCGCTCCTCGATGCGGCGGACGAAGTCCTCGATCTCCTCATCACTGAAGGCATTGGCCAGCGAGAGCATGCGCAGTTCATGGCGTACCTCGGCGAACTCGCGCGACGGACTGGCGCCGACGCGCCGGGTTGGTGAATCCACCACCGCCAACTCTGGATGCTCCGCCTCGATTGCCTCCAGTTCGCGCATCAACCGGTCGTAATCGGCATCCGGAATCTGCGCGTCATCGAGGACGTGGTAGCGATAATTCGCCTCTTCGATACGGGTGCGAAGCTCGACAGCTCGGGCGGCGGGCGTGATGGCGTTTGTTGGAGTGGTCATCGAGATGGCGGGATCAGGGGGTGGGGCAAGGTCAGGATTCCTTTGCACGTCATTGGGTGATTTTTGCAGAAGATCATTGGCAGGCGAACCTTTCATGTGCCTCTGAAGGGACTCCTTCAGTTCCAAGGTTGAGCGCGTTGCGGGGTACGAACGGCTTGCGCGCGATTGCACCGGAGTTTACGGCTTGCCGGCAGATGCGGTGCAGGTGCAGGATGCGCCTTGATGAATCGGGGGTTGGATCATGGCGAAGAAAGGCTGGGCGGCATTCCCACACAAGGACAAGGCATACGATTATGCCGGCGACAAGCTGGCCAAGGCCTGGCCCAAATTGCACGCGGGCGATCAGGAGCCCTACCCTGACGAGAAGCATGTCGCCGCCTTGCTCAAAGCCAATCCGAAACTGGGCAAGGATGCGGCGGCAATCGCGGCGCAGTTGCAGGAGGCCTGGCGCGATTTCCATCGCGGCGATTTCCAGCAAGCCCATGAAACCGGCGTCGCGCTGAAGGCGATCGGGGCGTCGGTGGCGATCAAGGCCGCCGGAATCCATGCCACGTATCTGGTCGAAGATGACGATGCCAGAACGAGTCGCTACGAGGATCTCGTTCGTCTCGCCGATGAGGCGGCGGCCGCCCTGCCCCAACTCGCCAATAGCCATTACCGGCGCGCATTTGCAATTGGTCGCCTGAGTCAATCCATTTCGATTGCCAAGGCGTTGGCGCAAGGTTTGGCGGGCAAGGTGCGCGAATCGCTCGACAAGACCCTGAAGCTGGAACCGAAGCACGCCGAGGCGATGACCGCATTCGGTCTGTATCACGCTGAAATCGTCAACAAGGTCGGTGGCATGCTGGCCAAGCTGACTTACGGCGCGAATGCCGCCGATGCCGAAAAATATCTGAAAGCCGCGCTCAAGCTGACCCCGCAGTCACCGATTGCCTGGATCGAATACGGCAACGGCCTGATGCTGCTGCATGGCGAAAAGCGCGAGGACGATGTCGCCGAAGCCTACGACAAGGCCGCCAACTGCAAGCCGCTTGATGCGATGGAAGCGCTCGACGCGCATTGGGCGCGCGAACAGATCGAATAGAGGCCGGGATCTATGACCCATTGATCATCGACGTCAGGAGATCGACGACGTCATACGTCATCGTGCGCGTGGAGATGTCCTCTGGATATGTTCCCCGACGTGGTGTCGGTTCCGGCCCTTCGGGCCTTGAACCGACCTACTGTGATGCGTGAAGTCATGTTCGGCCTGGACGTAGGTCGGCTCAAGCGCCACAGGCGCGGAGCCGACGATGGTTCCATCGGCGTAGCCAAGTGTCTGGAAATGTTCTCTGACCCCAAAGCCGGACCCCAAAGCCGATCCAGAATGAAGCCGTTTCTTGCAGGTTAAGCAACCCCGATTCGATCGTTGCTGCGTTGAACCGCGCACTCATGTTGATGACGGACTCCATGGATTGCCTTAACCTCGCAGGCATGGGGTCGGAACGAACGGACGAAGAACTGATGCTTGCGTATGCCGGAGGCGACATGCTCGCCTTCGAAATGCTCTATCGGCGCCACCGTGGCACCCTGTACCGCTTTCTCCTGCGATCCCTGCGCCAGCGCGCCGATGCCGATGAACTGTTCCAGGAAACCTGGAGCCGTGCCATTGCCGCGCGCGAGCGTTACCGCGTCGAGGCCAAGTTCACCACCTGGCTGCTGCAGATCGCGCACAACCTCGTCATCGATCGCTTCCGCCGCAGCCGTCCACAGGCTTCGCCCGAGGAAGCCGAGGTCGTCTTCAACCAGCTTGATGCGCCTGATGATGAACGGCCAGATCGCGTGTTGAGCGAGTTCGAGCAGCGCCGACGGCTGCAGATCGCACTTGAGGAATTGCCTGAGGAACAACGCGTAACCTTCTTGTTGCGCATGGAAAATGGCCTCGGACTTGAAGAAATTTCCGAAGTCACCGGAGTCGGACGCGAGACGGTCAAATCACGCCTGCGTTATGCCCTCGCCCGCGTCCGCGCAAGGTTCGAGACATGAGCAAACGCCGCAACCCCGATGAAGATCTGCAGCGTCTGCTCGATGCCGATGCCGGCGAGTTCGGCGCGATCTATCGGCGCTTGCCGCACCCCGAACCGCCGCGTCGCCTGGATCGCGTGGTGCTGGCGAATGCAGCGCGGGCTGTTCGTGGCGATCGTGCGCCGCCGGCACAGCGCTGGTTGCTGGGCCTGGGTTCGGCTGCGGGGCTTGTGCTGGCGGCCGGAATTGCCTGGCAGGTTGGCCAGCAGATTGATGCACAGGATGCGCAGACCGGTGCACCGCGCAGCGAGCGGACCGTCATTCCCGTGCAGCCGATCACCGAATCGGCGCGGACGCAGAAATCGGAGTCAGTCGAAGCCGCTGCGGCGATGGCAGACCAGGAATTGCCGGCCGAGGCTGCGCCGGCCAAACCGGTATCCGCGCCCCCGTTGCGACGCAAGGCAACCCCGGCAAAGCCGGCACCGGCGGCCGTACCACCACCAGCGCCTGCTGCCCAGGCTCCGCCGCTGCTCGAACAACGTGCCGCAGAGCCGCAAGCTGCGCCCCCAACCGCCGTGTCGGCGGCCGATGCAGCGCAGGCATTTCCGGAAGAGAAGGACAATGTTTCGAGTGAGGCTGCATCGGGCGCGGCCCGCGAACGTCGCGATCATGCCGCAGGCAAGGCCGTGGGCTTGAGCGCACCCAAGGCCGCTGCCGAGCAATCGCGGGCACCGGCGCCGAGTTCCTCGGTCAAGCTGCGCCAGAACATGCATCTGGCTCCGCAGGACTGGCTGGCCGAGATCGTGCGCTTGAAGAATGCGGGGCGGCGTCAGGAAGCCATCGAGAACCTGCGCCTGTTCCGCCGCATGCATCCGGATTGGCAGCTTTCCGACGAGTTGCGCCGGCTGGCCGAGTGAGCAATCGGCATACCCTGGGGGCGCCGGCCAGCCTGCAGCAGGAGATCCGCAAGAGCCGCTTCCTCGCCAATGCCTCACCGGTCGAGGAGCCTGCACAGGCCCTGGCCTTTCTTGCCGAGGTCGCCGATGCGCTGGCGACGCACAATTGCTGGGCTTACCGGATTGGCCAGCAATACCGGTTTTCCGATGATGGCGAACCCGGTGGCACGGCCGGTCGGCCGATCCTGCAGGCCATTGACGGCCAAAGCTTCGATCGCGTCATGGTCGTCGTCACGCGTTGGTATGGCGGCATCAAGCTCGGTGCCGGCGGCCTGGCCCGGGCCTACGGTGGTTGCGCGGCCGAGTGCCTGCGTCTGGCGCCGAAAGTCCCGCTGATCGACATGGCCGATATCCGCGTCGATTGCGAGTTCTCGATCCTGCCGATCCTGCATGCGCGCTTCGAGGAATTCGCCATCAACAAGCTCGATGAATCCTTCGATGCACGGGGTTGCCGGCTGCAACTGCGCCTGCCGCGTGATCGCGTCGAGGCGTTTTCGGCTTTCGTGCGCGACCTGAGCCGGGGCCGGGCGGTGGTCGGATCTGCTTTGCGAGAATCCCGCGCAGCGGATTCCGTCATGCGAAACAGCGCTGGCGACGAGGATCAGGATACGTACTAAGATACGTACATCGATTTCTGCTGGACCCGCCCCATGCTTTGGGCATGCCTGTATTTTCCCGAATTGCCGCTGGATGCCGTGCGTCCGCCGGACTGCGCCCGTGAGGCGGCGGCCGTGCTGGTCGATGGCCCCGTGCGCCATCCGCGGGTGGCCATGGTCAACCGCGCGGCACGTTTGGCTGGCATCCGCAGTGGCCAATCGTTGGCGGCCGCACGCGCCCTGCATGCCGATGTGCCGGGCTGGCGTCGGGATGTCGAGGCGGAACGGCACCTGCTGACCGCGCTGGCGGATACGGCCTATCGTTTCAGCAATGAAGTCAGCCTGGCCCCGCCGCGGGCCCTGCTGGTCGAGGTCGGTGCCAGTCTCGGCTTGTTTGGTGGTTGGGCGGCGCTGGAGCGGCGCCTGCGCGCGGATTTCGATGGCTGGGCCCTGCGCTATCGGCTGGCGGTTGCTCCGGTGGCGGCCGGGGCCCGTGTGCTGGCCAATTGCCGGGATGGCATCACCCTGCTGGAGAAGTCGCAACTGATCAATGTTCTTTCATGTTTTTCTGTTGAAAATTGCGGACTTGAAAGAAGAACCTCAAGTAGTTTATCCGCCATGGGCCTGGACCGGCTGGGGCAAGTGTTTGCCTTGCCACGCGCCGAATTGAGCCGGCGCATCGGCCCGGCCGCCCTGCTCCATCTCGATCGCATGCGCGGGCTTGTTGGCGAAGCGCTGGCCAGTTACCAGCCGCCGACCCGCTACCAGCGCCGTATCGAGTTCGATTACCGCATCGATCGCGTCGAGGCCTTGTTGTTTCCGCTGCAACGCATGCTGCGTGATCTCGGCCGCTTCCTGGTCACCCGCGACGGTGGCGTGCAGTCCTTTGAGCTGATCCTCGAACACGAGCGCCAGGCCACGACCCGGATCACGGTTGGCCTGCTCGAAGCGCAACGGGATGCCAACCTGTTGCTCGAACTCGCCCGCACACGACTGGAACGGGTGACCCTGGTTGCTCCGGTCCAGGCATTGAACGTGATCGCCGACGATCTGCCGACCCTGCGCCCGCTGCATGAGGATCTGTTCGACACGGCACCACGCGGAACCATGGAATGGCCAATGCTGGTCGAGCGCCTGCGCGCGCGGCTGGGCGATGAAGCCGTCTGCCGGTTCCTCGAAGTGGCCGATCATCGTCCGCATCGGGCCTGGCGACTGTGTCCGCTCGACCGCGATCCCTCGCGCCTGGCGGCCTTGCCGGCGCAGCGAAAATCCGCAGGCGAGCACACCGGCACCCGTCCGCCGCGCCCCTTGTGGCTGTTGCGCAAGGCGATCCCGCTGCGTTCCACGCCCTTGCACATCCTCGCCGGCCCGGAGCGCATCGAGAGCGGCTGGTGGGATGGCGACGACCAGCGCCACGATTACTACATCGTGCAGACGCGCGAAGGCCAGCGCGCCTGGGCCTATGTCGCGAGTGGTGAGATCGGCAACTGGATGCTGCAGGGATGGTTTGCCTGAATCCACCACCGGCCTACGCCGAACTGCATGCGCTGAGCAATTTCAGTTTCCAGCGCGGCGCATCGAGTGCCGCGGAATTGTTCGAGCGTGCGGCCCGGCTCGGTTACAGCGCGCTGGCGATCACCGACGAATGTTCGCTGGCCGGCATCGTGCGTGCGCTGGAGGCTTCCGAAGCATCCGGCGTGGCCCTGATTGTCGGCACCGAGGTGCAACTCGGCGATGGCCCGAAACTGGTCCTGCTGGCGAGCAGCCAGATGGCTTATTCGAGCATCTGCGAGCTGATCACGCGCGGTCGCCGGCGCAGCGCCAAGGGCGAGTACGCGTTGACTCGTGCCGATGTCGAATGCCTGCACGCCGATGTGCTGGTGTTGTGGCCACCTGGTCCTGGCAAGGTCGCCGACATGGAGGTCGATGCCGCTTGGGTCGTCCGCCATTTCGGCGGGCGCGCCTGGATTGCGGTCGAACTGCATCATGGGGCCGACGATGCCGCGCGGCTGGCCGGGCTGCAGGCGCTTGGCCAGCGTCACGCCCTGCCCCTGGTCGCCAGCAGCGATGTGCACATGCATGCGCGCGGCCGGCGTGCCTTGCAGGATGCGTTGACCGCGATCCGCCTCGGCTGCACGATCGCCGAAGCCGGTCATGCCTTGTTTCCGAATGGCGAGCGGCACCTGCGTCGACGCGAGGATCTCGCCGCGATCTATCCGGCCGAGCTGCTCGCGGAAAGCGGGCGCATCGCGGCACGTTGCCGGTTCAATCTGCGCGGCATCAACTACGTCTATCCGCATGAACTGGTGCCGCCCGGCGTGCGCGCCATCGATCATCTGCGCCGGCTCACCTTGAGCGGCGCACAACGATACTGGCCACGCGCAATCCCGACCAAGGTCGTGCGCCAGCTCGAGCACGAGTTTGCCCTGATCGAAAAACTCGGCTACGAGCATTTTTTCCTGACTGTCCATGACATCGTCGCCTGGGCCCGTGCACGACCGCAGCCGATCCTCTGCCAGGGGCGCGGTTCATCGGCGAACTCGGCGGTCTGCTACTGCCTCGGCATCACCGCGGTCGATCCCGAGCACGGCAACCTGTTGTTCGAGCGTTTCCTCTCGCTCGAGCGCAACGAGCCTCCCGATATCGATGTCGATTTCGAACACGAGCGGCGCGAGGAGGTGATCCAGTACGTGTTCAACAAATACGGTCGTACGCGGGCGGCGTTGGCGGCGACCGTCATCCGCTATCGAAGCAAGAGCGCGGCGCGTGACATTGGCCGCGTGCTGGGTCTGGCCGAGGATCAACTCGACCAGTTGAGCATGGCCCATGCGCATACCAATGCGGATCTGCCGATCGCCGATGCCCTGCGTGAGCGCGGCTTCGATCCCGATGCACGCATCATGCAGCGCATCGTTGCCCTGGTCGGCCAGTTGCGTGGTTTCCCGCGCCACCTGTCCCAGCATGTCGGCGGCTTCGTCATTTCCGAGCATCCCCTGCATACCCTGGTGCCGGTCGAGAACGCGGCGATGGTCGACCGCACCATCATCCAGTGGGACAAGGACGATCTCGAATCACTCAAGCTGCTCAAGGTCGACTGTCTCGCGCTCGGCATGCTGACCTGCCTGCGCAAGTGTTTCGATCTGGTCCACCGGCACGCCGGAATACGTTTCGATCTCGCCACGCTGCCGCAGGATGACGCGCCGACCTACGCGATGATCCGCGCCGCCGATACGGTGGGCGTGTTCCAGATCGAATCACGCGCGCAAATGTCGATGCTGCCGCGCCTGCGCCCGGCCGTGTTCTACGATCTGGTCGTGCAGGTCGCGATCGTGCGTCCGGGGCCGATCCAGGGCGGCATGGTGCATCCGTATCTGCGCCGCCGGCAGGGACTGGAGGAAATCGACTATCCGCAGTCGGCCAGCGAGCGTGCGGCAGGCCGGGGCGAATCGCGGATCAGGCCGGTGCTCGAGCGCACGCTTGGCGTGCCGATCTTCCAGGAACAGGTGATGAAGCTGGTCGAGGTCGTTGCCGGTTTCACGCCGGGCCAGGCCGATGAGCTGCGCCGGGCGATGGCGGCTTGGAAACGCAAGGGCGGCCTCGAACCCTTCCATGACCGCATCCGTGACGGCATGCTGGCGAATGGCTACGAGGAAAGCTATTTCGAGCGTATCTTCGAGCAGATCCGCGGCTTTGGCGAATACGGTTTCCCGGAGTCGCACTCGGCCAGCTTTGCCCTGCTCGCCTACGCCTCGGCCTGGCTCAAATGCCATCAGCCGGCGGCTTTCACCTGTGCCCTGCTCAATTCACTGCCGATGGGTTTCTACGGCCCTGCCCAGTTGATCCGCGATGCGCGACAACATGGCGTGCGCGTGCTGCCGGTGGATGTGACGATCAGCGCGTGGGATTGCACGCTGGAAGCGTTTTCGGAACCGAAAGATCGTGGGAGCAAGGTTCGTGGGAGCGAAATTTGTGGGAGCGAAATTTGTGGGAGCGGCTTCAGCCGCGATGCTTCTTCTCAAATCCAACACAAAAGCATCGCGGCTGAAGCCGCTCCCACGAACCGAAGTACGAAAGACAACACGAAAGACAAATCACATGCCCTGCGTCTGGGCTTCTCGCGGATTGCGGGTTTTTCCGAAGCGACCGCGCAACGCATTGTCCAGGCGCGCAGCGAACGCGCGTTTGCCGATGTCGCCGACCTGATCCATCGCGCCAGCTTGAATGCGGCTGAACGTGCGCGCCTGGCCGATGCCGATGCCTTGCGCCGCCTGAGCGGGCATCGGCACCAGGCGCGCTGGGACAGCGCCGGTGTCGATCAGCCGATCGGCGTGATCGCCGATGCCCCCTTCAACGAGGAAGCGATCGCGCTGGCCGCACCTTCCTTGCGCAAGGACGTGATCAGCGATTACGCCAGCCAGGGTTTCAGCTTGCGCCGGCATCCGCTGTCGTTCGCCCGCGAGGCGCTCGACCAGCGCCGCATGTTGCGTGCCCGCGATGTGCTCGGCAGCCGTCATGGCCGGCGTGTGCGCTGCGCCGGCCTGGTCACCGTGCGGCAACGGCCACACACCGCCAATGGCGTCACTTTCGTCACCCTGGAAGACGAAACCGGCATCCTCAACATCATTGTCTGGGCAGCCCTGGCCAGCAGCCAGCGTCGGATCCTGATCGAGAGCAGCGTGCTGGGCGTCGAAGGCGAACTGCAATCGAGTGAAGGCGTGCAGCACGTGATCGCCCATCGTCTGCTCAATCTCGATGCCCTGCTTGCCGGAATCGGTCCGCAATCGCGCGATTTCCACTGAGCGCGAGGCGCATGGCGGCAGTTCGCCGGCGCAGGCAGCGCACGATCAACCAAGCCTCACTTGAATTGAATCGCGCATGCACCCATTCGTTGGGCTGCCCCGATGAAACCCATCCCATGACCGAGCCTCCTGTCGCGCCGCGCAAGCTGGGCACCTACCGCCGCCTGATCCCGTACCTGCGCGAGCAACGCGCGCTGATCGCCGGCTGGCTCGTGTTCCTGGCGATTTCCTCGGCGGCGACGCTGGCCCTGCCTGCGGCCGCGCGCTTCATGATCGACCGGGGTTTCGGCCAGACCGACCCGGCCCAGCTCAATGCGGGGTTCATCGGCTTGTTCGGTGTTGCCGTGGTCATGGCGATTGCCGGCGCATCGCGTTATTTCTGCGTGACCCTGCTCGGCGAGCGCGTTGCGGCGACCTTGCGTTCGCGCCTGTATTCGCATCTGCTCACCCTCGATCAGGCGTTCTTCGAGCGCACCCGCTCCGGCGAACTCGTATCACGGCTGGCCGCCGATACCGAACTGGTGCAGACCGTGGTCGGCTCGACGTTGTCGTTGTCGCTGCGCAGCCTGGTCATGCTGATCGGATCGACGACGATGCTGATCGTGACCAGTCCGCAATTGGCCGGGTTGACCGCATTGGTGATCCCGGCGGTGATCCTGCCGATCGTGTTCCTTGGCCGACGGGTCGAGAAACTGTCGCGACAAAGCCAGGATCGCATTGCCGATGCCTCGGCGATCGCCTCGGAATCCCTCAATGCAATCCACACCGTGCAGGCCTACACAAGGGAGCCGCGCGAGCGTGACCGCTATATCGAGGCGGTGCTGCTCGCCCTGGCGACAGCGCGCAAGCGCATCGGCACCACGGCCGTGCTCACCGCGCTGGTCATCCTGCTCAGCTTTGGCGCGATCACCGTGGTGCTGTGGGCCGGCGCCCACCAGGTCATTGCCGGTGACATGAATGCCGGCGTACTCGCCCAGTTTGTCCTCTACGCGGTGGTCGCGGCCGGCTCGGTGGGCGGGCTCACCGAAGTCTGGGGCGAGCTGCTGCGGTGTGCAGGCGCGCTCGGACGCATCGGCGAACTGCTGGATACCGATGCCGCGATCCGTTCACCCGTACAGCCAGCCGCCCTGCCCAGTCCGGTGCGTGGTGCGCTGCGTTTCGAACACGTCGAGTTCCGCTATCCCTCGCGTCCGGATCAGGCCGCGATCCATGATCTCTCGCTGAGTATCGAGCCGGGTGAAACGGTTGCCCTGGTCGGGCCTTCGGGTGCCGGCAAGACCACGCTGTTCCAGTTGCTGCAACGCTTTCATGATCCCCAGCAAGGGCGCATCAGCATCGATGGCGAGGACCTGCGTGTGCTGGATCTGGCCGAACTGCGTGGCTGCTATGCCCTGGTGCCTCAGGACCCGGTGTTGTTCGGATCCAGCGCCGCCGACAACATCCGCTTCGGCCGCATCGAGGCCAGTGCGGCCGAAGTCGAGGCGGCGGCACGGGCAGCGGAATCGCACGAGTTTCTCGCCGCCCTGCCGGATGGTTACGATACCTATCTCGGCGAACGCGGCGTGCGCCTTTCCGGTGGACAACAGCAGCGCATTGCCATCGCCCGCGCCCTGCTTCGCGACGCGCCGATCCTGCTGCTCGATGAAGCGACCTCAAGCCTCGATGCGCAATCGGAGCGACTCGTGCAGAACGCACTCGAACGACTGATGAAAAATCGCACGACGCTGGTCATTGCCCACCGCCTGGCGACCGTGCAGAAGGCTGATCGCATCGTTGTTCTTGACGGCGGGCGCATTGTCGCCCAGGGCACGCATGCCGAATTGCTTGCACAAGGTGGACTGTACGCGGAGCTGGCCAGGCTGCAGTTCGCCGCTTGACCGGACTTCCGACAGCGCAATCCTGCTTCAGGACTGGCGCAACATTTCGGCAATGATCGGCGGTACTTTTGCCGTGGCTTGTTCGAGATTGGCGAAGATTTCATCGAGGCTGATTTCGGCCTCGTCGTCGCAACCGGCCGCCCAATTCGCAACCAGGGCCAGGCAGGCGTAGTCGAGATCCAGTTCACGCGCCAGCGCGGCTTCGGGCATGCCGGTCATGCCGACCAGATCGCAGCCGTCGCGACGCATGCGCGCAACCTCGGCGCGCGTTTCCAGGCGCGGGCCCTGGGTGGCGCCGTAGCAGCCGCCATCGACCACGGCAGTACCCGCTCGTGCGGCGGCGGCGATCAGGTCCTTGCGCAAGGTCGATGTGTAGGGCTCGCTGAAATCGATATGGCGAACTTCGGCACCCTCGGCATCGCAGAAACTCGTGCTGCGACCATGCGTGTAATCGATGATCTGATCGGGGATGGCGACCACGCGCGGCCCCATGTCCGCGCGGATGCCGCCGACCGCATTGACGCCGATGACGCGTGATGCACCGAGCTGCTTGAGCGCGTGCAGGTTGGCGCGGTAGTTGACCTTGTGCGGAAGGATGTCGTGACCGCGTCCATGCCGGGCGATGAAGGCAACACGTCGTGAGCCGAGGCGACCGCTGACGATCAGGTCGGAAGGTTTCCCCCAGGGTGTGTCGAGTGCCTGTTCGCTGACGTCCGCAAGCCCTGGAAACCGGTACAGGCCGGTACCGCCGATCACGGCGAGATGAATCGACATCGAGGTCACAGCGCGTAGATGCCCGGAAGGTTGCGGCCCTGTTCATGGAAATCCATGCCGTAGCCGAAAACATAGCGATCGGGCACTTCCACGCCGACAAAATCGGCACTCAGGCCTGGCACGCTGCGGCCATGACGTTTTTCGCAGAGTACGGCGAGCAATACCTGCGAGGCCGCTTCGGCGAAACACCAGTCGCGTATTGCCTTGAGCGTATATCCCTCATCGAGGATGTCGTCGACGAGGAGAACGAGGCGGCCGGCCAGTGGTGTGTCCGGTCGGCGCAGCCATTGCAGTTCGCCGCCCTCGGTGGTGCCGCGGAATCGGGTGGCGTGCACGTAGTCGAATTCGAGGTCTGCATCGATCGCGGTAGCGAGTTGCCCGGCAAACACCAGCCCCCCCTGCATGATGGTCAGGAAGACCGCGGACTTGCCGGCCAGGACCGCGCCGATTTCCGTTCCCATGCGCGCGATTGCTGAAGCGAGAATGGTCTGGTCGTGGATCAGCTCGGCGCTGCGCATTGCTTCGGAAAGTCTGGGTCGGCTCATTTGCTGCTCGGATCAGGACAGAATTCAGCGAGACGGGAAATCGCCTCGTCGCGTTTGGGATTGTCTTCCAGCGCCTCCCAGGTCGGCGCAGCGGCGCCGCGCAGGCTTTCCACCCGTGCCGCAGGACAGGCTGGAAGGTGGGCGGTGGCGGTCACCGATTGTTCGACAATCGCCGGGCTGCAGGCCAGGATCAACTCGCAACCGGCGCGCAGATGCGCCTCGATGCGCGCCGGGATTCCACCCATGGCCTCGGCCGCCGCCATGCCGATGTCATCGCCGATGACGATGCCGTTGAAGCCCATCTCCTTGCGCAGGATGTCGCCGATCCAGATGCTCGAAAAGCCTGCTGCCGTTGCATCGATTTCCGGATAGTTCACATGCGCGATCATCACCGCTTCGGCCCCGGCGGCGATGCCGTCGATGAAGGGAATGAAGTCGCTGCGGCGCATTTCCGCCAGTGTGCGCGGGTCGATCGCGGCGTCAAAGTGGGTGTCGGCGACCACGCTGCCGTGACCCGGAAAGTGCTTCAGGGTCACCGCCATGCCGGCCAGGTGCATGCCGCGCGCATAGGCCTGGACCAGTTCCGAGGTGATCGCCGGATCGGCATGGAACGCCCGCGGACCCAGCGCGAGATTGCCGCAGGCCAGGTCGGCAACGGGTGCAAAGCTCAGGTCGATGTCGATCGCGCGCATTTCGCTGGCCATCAGCCAGGCGTGTTCCTCGGCAAGCGCCACGGCAAGTCTTGCGTCACGCTCGTACAGCTCGCCAAGACGTGCCAATGCGGGCAAGCGGCTGAAGCCTTCGCGAAAACGCTGCACCGGGCCACCTTCCTGGTCGACGCAGATCAGGAAGGGATCATCCGGCCGCTCCATGCGGATATCGTCGATCAACTCGACAACCTGATCCCGGTTTGCACAATTCCTTGAAAAAAGAATTACACCACTGACCTGTGGCGACGACAACCAGACGCGATCCTCATCATTCAGGGTCTTGCCGGGGATGCCAATGATCAGCATGCGTCATCTGCCTCGAGTCTTGTGGTCTTCACTGCAAATCTTTGTTCAATGGCCGCGGCCATGAATCGGCCGACTGTCATCCTACCGGTCGATCAGCGGATGAACAACGCAATCGACTCGACATGCGCGGTATGCGGGAACATGTCCATCACGCCGGCTTCGGCCAGTCTGAATCCATGGCGATTGACGAGAATACCCGCATCGCGCGCCAGCGATCCCGGGTGACAGGAAACATACACGATTCGATCCGTGCCCTTGCGCGGCAGATAGTCGAGCACGGCGGCAGCGCCGGAGCGCGGCGGGTCGAGCAGCATTTTGCCGTAGCCAGCGCGTGCCCATGCGGTGCTGGCGTGGTTGAGCAGGAGATCGGCGGCGTGAAACCGGGCATTGTCGATGTCATTGCGCTCGGCATTCGCCGCCGCGCGGGCAACCAGTCCTTCGTCGCCTTCGACGCCGACCACCGCAGCCGCGTGTCTCGCTATCGGCAGGGTGAAATTGCCGAGTCCACAGAAGAGATCAAGCACGACATCGTCGGCCTGCACATCCAGCAGGTCGAGCGTGCGCCGGATCATGCGCTGGTTCATGCCGGCATTGACCTGGATGAAGTCCAGTGGCTTGAAGGCGAGATCGACATCGGCCTCGACGATGCGGAAATACAGGTCAAGCGTTTCCGGCCAAAGCGGATGCACGCTGTCCGGTCCCTTTGGCTGCAGCAGGATGGCGAGATCGTGCTGCACGCCGAAGGCCTTCAGCTTTTCGCGATCGGCTTCGACCAGCGGCAGCAGATGGCGAAACACCAAGGCAACCGTGTCGTCGCCGGCGGCAATCTCGATCTGGGCGATTTCGCGCCTGGCTTCAAGGCTGCCGATCAGTTCGGAAAGCGCATCGATGCGCCGCCCCACTTCGGGCAACAGCGTATGACAGACAGAAAGGTCGGCAATGAAGCGCGGGTTGTCCTCACGAAAACCGACCACGGCCTTGTTCTTCTGCTCGACCCATTTGACCGACAATCGGCCCTTGCGCCGATAGCCCCATTCTTCGTCGCCGAGCGGTGGCAGCCAGCGCTCGGGGCTGACCTTGCCGATGCGCTCGAAGTTTTCCGCCAGCACATTCTGCTTGACCTCGATCTGTCGCCCGGCGGGCAGATGCTGGAACGCGCATCCACCGCAAACGCCGAAATGCGGACAACGCGGTTCGACGCGGTCAACCGATCGGCTCAGCAATTCCTCAACCCTGGCTTCGTCGTAATTACGATGGCGCTTGATGTAGCGAATCAGCGCACGCTCTCCCGGCAAGGCGCCCGCGACGAAGACGGTCTTGCCATCGAGGCGGGCAACGCCGCGTCCATCATGGGTGAGGCTTTCAATCTCGACTTCGGGGTTTTGCATGAAAACACGCGTGGCCTGGCTTGCGGCTGCGCATGGTAGCCCAGCCTCTGCCCGCACGCTGCATTCAGGCCGATCACCCAATGCATTGACGGCGCATACAATCCGGATGAAGCTGCCGGTGTCTAACGGACAGGGAGATCACGCAATGGGAAAGATTCTCGTCGCCGACGACAATCCGCTGAGCCTGAATTTTTTTTGCGAAGCGTTCGCCGTTGCCGGGCATGAATCGATGGCGGTGATGGACGGAATCGCTGCGCGGGAAGCGGCGCTGGATCAGCAATTCGATCTGCTGGTGCTCGATGCACGCATGCCAGGCCTCGATGGCGTGGCAGTTCTGGGAAAAATTCGCGCGAACACGGGATTGAACCAGTCGACGCCGACGCTGCTGTCGACTGCCGACGCCGCGCTGGACCGGACTGCCGCGCGCAGCCAGGGATTCGTCGACATCATCTACAAGCCAATCGGGCTCGCCGCCCTGCATGCATTGCTGGCTCGACATCTGCCGGCGACAGCGGATCGGGCGCGCACCGGCGATGTGCTCGATGACGACCTCGCCGCCGCGAAGACCGGCGGCGATGCAACAATCGTCGCCGCCCTGCGCGGACTTTTCGCCAGTGAACTTGATGCCCTGCCAGACGAACTTGACCGATTCTCCGCGACGGTGGATCGCGAGGGTTTGTATGATCGCCTGCATCGCCTGGATGCCTCGGCCGGATTTTGCGGAGCGCCAGCCTTGGGCAAATCCATCGCGGCGGTGCGGGAACGCCTGGATGCCGAAGCGAGCTGGCCGCATGCCGCTTTGGCGGAACTGCTGTCGACCTGCATGGACACGCGCAGGGCGCTCGGTTGACGGTTACTGTTGCGGCTGATGCTGCATCCGCATTGACCATGCATTGAGGCTGCCACCACCGAGTTGATGCCGCAGCAAGGCGCGCATGAGCCGGCGCAGTTCGCTTGCCTGTGCGGGCGACGGCATCTTGTCCCCGGCCAACGCCAGCAGGGCGGCACCGCTGACACGCAGGTCATCCGCATTGCCTGCCCACGGGCGCGGTCCGCCATCGATGACATAGGCGTAGTCACTGGAGGCCTGCAAGGGTTGTCCTGATTCGATATCGCGATCCAGCACCAGGCCGTAACCCAGGTCGATCATGAGGTCGCGCTCGAACCTGCGCAGTGTCCAGGCTTCGGATTCGGCCGCTGACAGGCGTTGCAGGCATTGCAGGTAATGTTCGAACAAGTCGCTGTGCGGATCGCCGCGCGCGCACAGGCGCAGGACCAGTTCATTGAGGTACATGGCCGAGTAGATCCGTTCGCCGGCAAGCGGGAACGGTGCGGCGCTGGCCTCGGCGTGGGTCAACGTCGCCAGTTCACCCCTGCCGATCCAGGCCAGCAGCAATGGTTGCAGGGGTTGCAACAATCCGCGCGGCAGGCGTGATCGTTCACGGCGCACGCCGCGCGCAATCAAGCCAACCCGGCCATGGGTCGGCGTCAGGCATTCGAGCAGCAAGGATGTTTCGCGATAGGCCCGTGCGTGCAGGATCAGCGCCGGCTCGTCAGCAACATGCACGACGCGGCCTCAAGTGGCACTCAGCCGGAATAGCCGAACTGCTTGAGCGAGGCTTCATCATCGGACCAGTTCTCGCGAACCTTGACCCAGAGTTCGAGGAAGACCTTGCCGCCGAAAAGCTTCTCCATGCGCCGACGGGCATTGCTGCCGATCGCCTTCAGGCCGGCACCCGCAGCGCCGATCACGATCGCCTTCTGGCCCTCCCGCTCTACCCAGATGGCGGCGGAAATGCGGGCAAGGTTGCCAACCTGCTCGAAATGCTCGATCTCGACGGTCGTCGCGTAGGGCAGTTCCTCGGACAGGCGCAGCATGAGTTGCTCGCGGATGATCTCTGCGGCAATGAAGCGTTCGCTGCGATCAGTCAGTTCATCCGCGCCATACTCGGCCGGGGCCTCGGGCAGGAAACGGATCAGGTCATCGAGGAAATGCGCCATGCCCTTGGCGTGCGTGGCGCGCAGATAGTGGATGCCGTCGTAGCGACGGTTTTCACTGATCGTCGCCACGAATGGCAGCAGATCGGCCTTGTCCTTGACCAGATCGATCTTGTTGACGACCAGCAGGCGGGGCACCTGGTGTTGCGAGATCAACTGCCAGACCTGCTCGTCCTCGTCGGTCCAGCGTGGTGCGGCGATCACATGCACGATCACATCGGCCTCGTCTGGTACCTGACGGGCCACGCGGTTGAGCTGCCGGTTCATCGCCCGCTTGCCACCAAGGTGCAGGCCGGGCGTGTCGAGAAACGCAATTTGTGCATGCGCATGTGTGGCGATGCCGAGGATGCGATGACGGGTGGTCTGCGGTTTCGGCGACACGATGCTGAGATCCGAGCCGATCAGGGTATTGAGCAAGGTCGATTTGCCCACGTTGGGTCGGCCGACCAGGGCGACCTTGCCGAAACGGTGGGCGGGAGAGGATGCTTGATTCATGACTTTCGGCTTTTCCTTCCCGCGCTGATGGCGGCTCTTGCCTGTTCCAGCACGGCGGCGGCTGCGGTCTGCTCGGCGGCTCTGCGGCTGGAGCCACGGCCATTGCTGGTCAAGGCCAAGGCTTCGACATGGCAATCGACCTCGAATACCTTGTCATGATCATCACCGTGGCTGGCGGTCAGTTGATAGTCAGGCAGAGGCAGTGAATTGGCCTGCAGCAACTCCTGCAGCAGGGTTTTCGCGTCCTTGCTGACTTTTCCTTGTGCTGCCAGGACACGCTCGGAATAGAGGCCCCGGACCAGCGTCCTGCAGGTCTCCCATCCTGCATCGAGATACACTGCAGCAACCAAGGCCTCGAAGGTATCGGCAAGGATCGAGTCGCGGCGGAATCCGCCGGTCTTGAGCTCGCCAGGGCCTAGTACCAGGTGCTCGCCAATCCGCGCTTCACGGGCCAATTCAGCCAGCGCGGCACCATTGACCAGCGAAGCGCGTGCGCGCGTCATTTCCCCTTCGCTGGCGCGAGGATACTGCTCGAACACGAACTCCGCGACGATCAGGTTGAGCAGCGCGTCTCCCAGAAATTCGAGCCGCTCGTTGTTGCATCGCCCGGCACTGCGGTGGGTCAGTGCCTGCTCAAGCAGCGATTCTTCCCCAAAGACATGACCGAGCGCCTGACGGCTATTCACCATTTCTGTTGGACAAGCTCATTGTCTTGTCAAAATTGCCAAGGAGTTCCAAGTTATAAAGAAAAGGTACGCGGCGTTCATAGGTTATGCGAAGGGTCATTGCATTGTTTTCCCGAACGATCCGAATCGCCTGGGCAGGAATCGCCGCTTCGTCGACGTACTGGGTACTGAGTTTAAACATCAGATCACGTCGGATCTCTTCAGGAGACATATTTCCCGCATTCGGTTCGGCTCGCATCTGCTCCATCGCCTTCACTATCCCCATGTATTCCAGATACATAGGAACAAGCCGCATTGCCATGTAGCCAAAGAAACCGATGACACCCAGCAACATCAAGAATCCAATCAAGGAAATTCCACTGGCGCGCTTTCGTCCCGACATGATTCATCCTCCGCCTATTTGATGATGGTACCGATACGTCGATAGTCGATGCTGTTGTCCCAATTCATCCAGATCAGGATGGCGCGCCCGACCAGGGCGTTTTCGGGCACGAACCCCCAGTAGCGACTATCCGCGCTGCTGTCGCGATTGTCACCCATGACGAAGTAACTTTGTGGCGGCACCGTCCAGCTACCTTCCCGACCGGAGTTCTGCGGCATGGTCATCATGCGATGGGGAGCTTCGCCGAGCATCTCGTCCTTGACCTTGGCGTCAGCCATGTTGCGACCGGATTCGGATGGCCCGATGTACGGGCCGACATAGGATTGCGCGATCTCGACCCCGTTGACGTAGATCACCTTGTTTCGATAAGTGATTTCATCCCCGGGAAGCCCGACGATGCGCTTGATGTAATCCTGTTTCGGCACCGCCGTCTGTGGCTCATAGCACGGATTGCCGCTGCGCACCGGCTTGCCATTGCGCTCGCACTGGTATCCCGGGTAGCGGAATACGACGACATCGCCACGCTTCGGATCGCCGATTTCGAGAAACCGGGTATTCAGTACCGGCAGGCGCAGGCCGTAGGCAAACTTGTTGACCAGGATGAAATCGCCAACGAGCAGGGTTGGCATCATCGAGCCGGAAGGGATCTTGAACGGCTCGGCGATGAACGAACGAAACAGCAGGATCAGCAGCAATACCGGAAAAAACGAACGCGCGTACTCGGTGATTACCGGCTCGCGCATTGCTTCCTGCATTCGCGCCGTGCGTTCGGCATCCGAAAGTGCGGCAATCTCCTCGATCGAGCTGGCGCGCCGCGCACGCACCGGCGCGAAGACCAGCTTGTCGAACAGCCAGATGATGCCGCTGATCGCGGTCAGGATTACCAGGGTCAATGCCAGATCAAAATTCATTCAGGGTTCTTCCACGTGTCCGCGCGCCGCGTGCCTGCTCATTTGTTGTCCGATTGCAGGATGGCCAGAAACGCCTCCTGGGGAATGTCGACGCGTCCGACCTGTTTCATGCGTTTCTTGCCTTCCTTCTGTTTCTCCAGGAGCTTGCGCTTGCGCGAGACATCGCCGCCATAACATTTGGCCAGCACGTTCTTGCGCAGTGCCTTGACCGTTGAACGCGAGATGATCTGCGCGCCGATCGCCCCCTGGATCGCGACATCGAACTGCTGCCGCGGGATCAGGTCCTTCATGCGTTCCACCAGCTCGCGTCCCCGCCGATCCGCGACCGAGCGATGCAGGATCAGACTCAACGCATCCACGCGTTCGCCATTGATCAGGATGTCCAGGCGAACCAGCGGCGCAACCTGAAAACGCTCGAAATGGTAGTCCATCGATGCATAGCCGCGCGATACCGATTTCAGCCGATCGAAGAAATCGAGCACCACTTCGGCCAAGGGCAGTTCGTAACTGATCTGAACCTGGTTGGCCATGTAATTGATCGAACGCTGCACCCCTCGCTTTTCCTCGCACAACTTGATGACATTGCCGACATGCGCTTGCGGCGTGAGGATGTTGGCGACGATGATCGGCTCGCGGATTTCCTGGATATTCTGACTCGGTGGCAGCTTGGCCGGATTGTCCAGAGCGAGGATCGAGCCATCCGTCTGCAGCACTTCGTAAATGACCGTCGGGGCCGTGCCGATCAGGTCGAGGTCGTACTCGCGCTCAAGGCGTTCCTGGATGATGTCCATGTGCAGCAGGCCAAGGAAGCCGCAGCGGAAGCCGAATCCCATCGCCTCGGAACTTTCCGGCTCGAAATGCAGGGCGGCATCGTTGAGCTTGAGCTTGTCAAGTGCCTCGCGCAATGCGGGGAAATCTTCGGCGTTGACCGGGAACAACCCCGAAAAAACCCGCGGCTGCACTCGCTGGAAGCCTGGCAGCGGATGTGGCGCCGGATCGGCATTCAGGGTCAGGGTATCGCCGACCGGCGCGCCGTGGACCTCCTTGATCGAGGCTGTTATCCAGCCCACTTCGCCGCCGGCCAATTTGTTCTTGACCAGGCGCTTGGGCGTGAATACGCCGACCTGGTCAACCTCGTGCCAGCGCCCGGTCGACATCACCAGGATCTTGTCCTTCGGCTTGATCTCGCCCTGCATGACACGGACCAGAGAAACCACGCCCAGGTAGTTGTCGAACCAGGAATCGATGATCAAGGCCTGCAGCTTGTCGGTGTCGCGCGGCTGCGGCGGCGGAATCCTTGCCACGATGGCCTCGAGGACATCGGTCACGTTGAGGCCGGTCTTGGCGCTTATGGCGATGGCATCTTCTGCATCGATGCCGATGACGGCTTCGATTTCTTCCTTGGCACGCTCGATGTCGGCAGTTGGAAGGTCGATCTTGTTCAGCACCGGCACCACGGTAAGGCCCTGCTCCACGGCTGTGTAGCAGTTGGCGACCGACTGCGCCTCAACGCCCTGGGCGGCGTCAACGACCAGCAAGGCTCCTTCGCAGGCGGCCAGCGAGCGGCTGACTTCATACGAGAAATCGACATGTCCGGGGGTGTCGATGAAGTTCAGCTGATAGGTCTTGCCGTCGCGGGCCGTATAGGGCAGCGAGACGCTTTGCGCCTTGATGGTGATGCCGCGCTCGCGCTCGATCGGATTGGAGTCGAGTACCTGCGCCGACATTTCGCGCTGCTGCAATCCCCCGCAAATCTGGATGATGCGATCAGCCAAGGTCGATTTGCCATGGTCGATATGGGCAATGATCGAGAAATTTCTAATGTGGTCCATCAAGTTTTGCCGTAGCGCACCAACCCGCGGTCGGCACAAAGGCGGCGATTATCGCAGAAAGTGGCAATCCTGGCTGCAATGCAGCATTGCAGGCGACCAGGTGGCCGAGCGCCGCGGAAGCCCGGTCGGCATTCCGCGGCGCGCGCTGGCCTGGGCGGCTCAGTCGGCGGAGTCCTTCGGCACTTCAATCGCCACAAATGACGTCACGTCGTTGCGGCGGATCAGCAGCATGACCGAATCCCCGCTCTTCAACTGCTTGACCGTGCTGTTGAATTCGCCTGCGGAAGTCACCGATTTGCGTCCGACCATGAGGACGATGTCGCCAGGTTGAAGTGCCGCGCGGCGAGCGCCGACTCCATCGACACGGGTGATGAGCACGCCCTCGCCCTTCAGGCCCAATTGCTGGCGTTGCTCGGCCGTCAGGTCCTCGACCACCAGGCCGAGCTTGTTGCCGGCGGCAGCCGGTGCATCCGTGCCTGCCTTGGCCATTGCATCCTGCGGCAACTCGCCGACGACGATCGGCATTTCCATGGTCTTGCCATTGCGGAAAACCGTCAGCTTCGACTTGGTTCCGGGCGGGGTGAGGCCAACCAACGGCGGCAGGTCGGACGAACTGACCACGTCATTGCCATCGAAGGCGAGGATCACATCGCCAACCTTGACTCCCGCCTTTTCAGCAGCGCTGTCGGCGGAAACGTTGTTGACCAGCGCACCACCGCTGCGCGGCAATCCCAGCGCCTTGGCGGAATCGCGATCGACATTCTGGATCTGCACGCCGATCATGCCCCGCGACACATGGCCCTTTTCCTTGAGCTGGCTCATCGTGTTCATCGCAACCGCGATCGGTATGGCAAACGACACGCCCATGTAGCCGCCGGTATTCGAGAAAATCTGCGAGTTGATTCCCACCACCTGCCCGGCAAGATTGAACAACGGGCCGCCGGAATTGCCGGGATTGATCGGCACATCGGTCTGGATGAACGGCACGTATTGCTGGCTGCGGTCATAACCGCGACCCACCGCGCTGACGATGCCATGGGTGACGGTGTGATCCATGCCGAATGGCGAGCCGATCGCGACCACCCATTGTCCGGGCTTGAGCTGGGTCGAGTCGCCAAGACTGACCACGGGCAGATTGCCCGCCTCGATCTTGAGCAAGGCAATGTCCGTCTGTTCGTCGGTGCCAATGACCTTGGCATCGAGCTCGCGCCGGTCGGACAGGCGCACGGTCACCTGGTCCGCACCATCGACGACATGATTGTTGGTGAGGATGTAACCATCCGCGGAGACAATGAAACCCGAGCCGGCCGATTGGCGCTCGCCGCCAGGTTGCGGGCCGCGCGGGATCGGGCCGAAGAACCGGCGGAAGATTTCCGGCACATCCTGTTGGTCGGGGCCCGGCATCTGCGCCTGGGCATTGCTCTTCGGTGTCGAGCTCGCACGCACGTTGACGATGGCCGGTGCGTTCTTTTCAACCAGCACCGTGAAGTCAGGCAATTCCGCGGCGAGCGCATTTCCGGCGATCAGGATCATTGCCATCCAGATCGTCGGGAGAGTCATGGAAAATCGCTTGTGCGACAGATGGATCATGGGTTTGCTTCCTCGATTGGAGGGGGTGGAATGGTATTCACCAGCGCGGATGCGCAGAAAGATCCGACGCCGGTTTGAGCATGGCCCGGCGACAAAGTTCCCGCCGCCAGGCGCATGCCAGGCCGCTGACTACGGAGGTGGCCGGCTCGCTGCATTCGCCTTGAGCGATTCGGCAATCGCGGTCACGGTGGCCGCCGGCACATCGCCGAGCACGGTGAATCGCCAGGAATCCTTGCTGAAACTGTATATGTTCAATGTGCCGCGATTGGCCAAGGTGACCGGCAAATCGGGCGTGGATTCCATGGACTCCACGTAGACCGAGACGCTGGCCAGTCCATCCGAGTAGACGAGATGTTGCGCGCCTGCTTCCGAAGCCGCCGATCGACGCGCCGAGCGCATGCTGAAACCGGCGGGTGGACTGTGTGCGCTCCAGGCCGGCGGGCCGCGCAGATTGACCTCATCGGCTGGCGCAGCCGTGGTCGTCAGCAACTCGCGTTGGCGCGGGATCAGATCGGTGGCGGCCGGCGTCTTGCCAATGTCGAGGGAGACAAACATGAACTGCTCGATTTGCCGTTTGCCTTGATCCGTGACCACCGAACGCAACAGCAGCCTGGTCTCCTTTTCCAGCCAGAGCCGATAGCCGTAGCGGAACCCGTCGCGCGGCAACACTTCCACAATGTCGGCGGCATATCCGGCGACCCGGTCGCTGCCAGCGAGCCGTATCGTGTAATGGTCATCAAGTCGTGATGTTGCCGCCTCGGGCACCAAAGGCAACAAGCCACGCCCCGAGGTGCTGGTGTACACGATGGCTGAATCATCCGCCTGGATGCAGGTGACGTTGTTGCCGTTGCGAATGACTTCATTGCGCGGGCCATTCAAGCTGATCAGTCGCTCCTGCTCCCGCGCCCCACCGGCATGGAAGACACGCAAGGTGTCGATGCGACCGGCGTGCTGGTAGACCAGGGAGCCTTGATAATCGAGCGCTCGAACCGAGGAGGCCATCTGCCCGAGCAGTTCGGCACCTTGTTGCACCTGTGCCGCGACATTGCAGGAAATCAGCGCGCCAAGCGCAAGAAGCAATCCTCTGCGTGTTCCCATGTCGAAAACCGATTGGCGTTTGACATCTTCCTCGGGCTGGTTTGGCATCGTCGCTCAGCGTCGCTCGATGGTTCCTTCGTCCGCATCCCCGGCGCTCGGCTGCGGCGGCGGTACAACCAGAAGCACATAGGGCAACATCGCGGATTGGCCATTGCCTGCAGCGGCGTCGTAATGGCGGATCAGATACGACTGCAGGCGTGGGTCAATCGGTGCCGAAGGTGATGCAAAACCCTGCGTGCTGACCGACGCCGGTTGCACGTCAAGCGCAGGTGAAATCAACGGCGCACGAAACTCGCCCGGCCGCGGAGCAGCCATCGGCGCAGGCTGCTGGGTGGCATTGGCCGATGCGGCAAGCGGCTCGCCCGGCACGTCGCCCTGGCCGCCGCGTGGCCCGCTGAAAAGAAGGGCGACAACCGCAACCGAGGCGGCAATGGCACCGCCACCGGCCCAGCGCAGCCAGCGACCGGCATGCGTGACGTGCACACTCTCGCCATCAAGCTGCGAAAGGATCCGATGCGAAAAATCGGCCGGAAGCAGGAAGACATCCTGCCTGCGCAGGACCTGTCGGGTCAGGTGGTAGTTCGACCAGCTATTCGCAAGCTCATCCTTCTGCTGCAGGCTGCGCATCAGAAACAGGGTTTCATCCCGCGCCAACTCGCCATCCATGAGGGTGGACAACTGTTCACGGATTTGCTGGCTCATGAGCGTCAATCCTCGTCTGCAGACAGTAGCGGCCGAAGCCGTTCATCAATTGCTTCCCGGGCGCGGAATATCCGGGAACGCACAGTACCTATGGGGCAATTCATGGCTTCCGCAATTTCCTCGTAGCTCAAACCGTCGACCTCCCTGAGGGTAATCGCGGTTCGCAACTCCTCCGGCAAATCTTCGACAGCGCCAAACACGGTTTGTTCAATTTCCTGACGCAGCAATTCACGCTCGGGAGTAGCCCGGTCACGCAGCTGGGATGCGCCATCCATCTGCACGGCATCCTCGATGGCGATATCACCGATCGGCGGTCGCCGTCCTCGCGAGACCAGATAGTTCTTCGCCGTGTTGATCGCGATCTTGTAGATCCACGTGTAAAAGGCACTGTCGCCACGAAATGCGCCCATCGCTCGATAGGCGCGGATGAATGCTTCCTGGGCGACATCCTGGGCCTCGCTCCAATCCGAGACATAGCGGGTCACCACGCTGACGATCTTGTGCTGGTACTTGCGGACCAGCAGATCGAAGGCGCGTTTGTCTCCATTCTTGACGCGCTCAACCAGCGCCTGATCCAGTTCGCTTTCGCCCATGCGGGCAGGTCTCCTTGCCGGCGATAGGGTCGAGGCATGCAGCCTGTGACCTGATCGGCGGGAAATAGTTTCAATTCGGCATTGTCCGGTGCGCTTCGCCATGCCGCGCACCCCAGCTGGTCGGGGATTGTAGCAATCGCCGTGGAAGGGTTGCTGTCGGCTTGTCGTTGGACCGTGCCGAACCGCCCGTGTCCAGTGGCCCTGCAACGGCTTGCCGGCGGCAGGTCTCCGGGGGTTGCAGCCGCGAACCACCCGGCTGGCCGCGCAAGCCTGTCAGCCATTCAGGGTTGTCGGTGCTGCGAGGACACCGGCATCTCCTGGTGCAGGCGCTCACGTTCACTCAGCAGGCTCTCGAAACTCGCCGCCGGCAACGGCCGGCAGAACAGGTAGCCCTGCAGCACTTCGCAACCGAGTCGGCGCAGGAAGTCGAGATGCGCCTCGATCTCGACACCTTCGGCGACCACGGCGCGATTGAGGTTGTGGGCCATGCCGATGGTCGCCTCGACGATCGCCTCGTCGTCCGGATCAAGTCCGATGTTGCGCACGAAGGACTGGTCGATCTTGATGCGGTCGGCCGGGAAGCGCTTGATGTAATCGAGCGAGGACTGGCCGGTTCCAAAATCATCGATGGAGATCTGGCAGCCCAGGTCGCGCAGTGCCTGCAAGGTTTCCAGCAGGTTCGGGATCGACTTGACGCTGATGCTCTCGGTGACCTCGAGATCGAGAAGGTGCGCGGGAACACCGGTTTCCTCGATGATCGAGGCGACCAATCCGACGAAGTTGGGCTGGCGCAACTGCAGGGGCGACAGGTTGACGCTGATCCGCAGCGGCAACGAAAAGCGCTGTTGCCAGCGGCGGGCATCGATGCAGGCGGCGCGCATGATCCACTCGCCGATCGGGATGATCAGGCCAGTCTCTTCGGCCAGCGGAATGAAGAACCCGGGGCTGATCATGCCGAGTTCGGGATGTTCCCAGCGGATCAGCGCCTCCATGCCGACGATGTCCTCGCTCGCGGTATCGACCTGGGGCTGGTAGAAAACCCGCAACTCGTCGTTGCGCTCGGCCTGCCGCAGCTTGGCCTCGAGGGCGAGGCGCTGCTGGTGGGATTCCTCGGGCACGGCGACATACGCCTGGAAATTGTTCCGGCCCATGCCCTTGGCCGTGTACATGGCGACGTCCGCGTGCTTGAGCAGCTTGTCGGCAACGGTCGCGTCGTCCGGGTAGAAGCTCAGGCCGAGGCTCGCGGTGATCTGGATCTCCAGGCCATCGGCGAGGGTCAGCGGCGCTTCCATCACCCGCACGATCTTCTCGGCGATGCGCATGACATCGTCGCGCTGGACGATATGGCGAAGAATCATGGTGAATTCATCGCCGGCATAGCGCGCCACCGAATCCGAGGCGCGGACACACAAGCGCAGGCGCCTGGCCACCGCCACCAGGACTTGATCGCCGACACCATGACCCAGCGAATCGTTGATGTTCTTGAAGCGATCCAGATCGACGAACAGCACCGCGAACATTTCGCCGGTGCGATGGGCCTCCTGGATCACCGATTCAAGCCGGTCGTTGAAGAGCAGACGGTTTGGCAGGCCGGTCAAGGCATCCTGCAGGCCGCGAACCCTGCCCTGTTCGCGTGCCCGGCGCAGTTCCAGCTCGAGGGCCAGGCGGTGGGCGACGACCCGCAATCCCTCGATGGCCGGCGAAACCTGCGCCATCGGCAGGCGGCGCGCGACGATGAGTGCGCCGAGGACGACCTTGCGCTCATCGCACAAGGGCAACCCGATCAGACATTCGAATCCCCGTTCGACCGCGAACTCGTCACTGGCGTTGGCGCGACAGGCGTCGCTCAACATGATGATCTCGTCGCCATCGAGCACATGCTTGAGCGTTGGCTGGCGCAGCGGATCGGGTGTCTCGTCGTCAGGGCTGTGGCGATGGTAGATGTGCAGCGGCTGGATTTCGCTGTCGAGTTCCAGGCGCAGCGAAACCAGTTCGACGAAATCCAGCGCCAGCCATTCGACCAGGCCGCGCAGGGCCGCATTGATGCCTTCCTCGCCGCCGCCTGCCTGGGCAAGGCCGGAGAGCACTTCCATGGCTTGCTCGTAACGGCCGAGGTCGCCGACTTCGCGGAACGTGTACAGCCCGAGCTTTCGCCCTTCCTGTTCGACAACCTGCACATGGATGTCGACCGCGTAGCTGGAGGAATCCGCGGACGGCTTGTTGGCGCGGAACTGGATCCTGCCGTCCTGGGTGAGGCGCTGGTTCAATTCCGTGCGCTGCTCGGGCGAAATCATCGCGTCGAGCGCTTCAATCCGGCTGCCGATCGCTTGCGAACGCGAAAATCCGCTGCGCTGCATGAAGCCGCGATTGACATCGAGGATGCGTCCGCTGCGCAGATCAACCACGGCGAGTTCGTCGGTTGCGAACTCGAAGGCCAGGCCATGGGTCGACTGCATCGCTTCGGCAACTTCGGGGGTGTCCGCATCGAGCGGGCTGCTCAGCTGGGCGTTGATCTTCTGCAACGCCAGCGTCGGATTCACCGGACTTGCGATCCAGTCGACCACGTTGCCTGGCAACGATGGGCCGGATCCTGGCGGTGTGGCAAAGATGCCGATGACCGGAATCGGCTCCTGGCGCTGCTGGCGCAACTCGTTGCAGAAGGAGAAGGCATCGGTCGACGTGCCGAGAAACTCCAGCAGGATCAGATCGATATGCGGTTCCTGGGCGAGGAACGTGCGCGCCTGGCCAATATCCTTGGCCGTATAGATGGCCTCGAACTCCTGGCTGTCGAGGGCCTCGAACAGATAGCGCCGGTCATCGCGATTGGTCGCAACTATCAGTACCGCACCATTGCCGTTTTCGCTCAGCATGACGTCAGCGGACCCAGCGGCCATCGCGCAAACGTGGCGGCGCGCTCGATCCGGCGCCCATCTGCAGGCGTTCGATCAGGCCATCGAGCTCGTCGCCGAGTTCGAGCCTGCCGGACAGGAAAACGATCTTGCGCTGGTTTGCGCTGCGGATGCGGGCAAAACGCCGCAACAAAGATGTATTCGGCGGCTTGATCTGATCCTCGAAATCGATCAGCAGGTAGATGCCGAACTGCATGCTCTGCAGGATGAAGCGCAGCGCATCATTGAATCGTTTTGAGCCGGGCACGCGCAACTCGCTCTGTCGCAGTGCGGCAATGCCGTTTTCGGGATCCCAGAGATAGATCGACTGGCCACTGCGCAAGGCCAACTGGCGAAACTGCTCAAGGGTATCCTCGATGTGGGCCGACTCGATGCCGATCAGGTTGCTCTCGGAGTCGAGAATCTGTTCCAGCAGTTTCGGCGTGACGATCACGTCCATCGAATCTTGCATCACGTTGATAAGGTGCCCCCACCTTTGTTCCGGCAACAGTAGACCGATCCGCCCGCATTGACCAGAGCCTCGCCTTGCCCGGATCATAGCTGTCCGTTGTATGCAAGGAACCGCCATGTTCGAAGGACTTCGTTTCAAGCACTGGAGCCATGAACAGGATGCCGACGGTATCGTGGTCCTGAGCTTTGACAGGGCCGGCAGCTCGGTCAACACCTTTGCCCGGGAAGTCCTCGACGAACTTGACGAGATTGTCGAGCGCCTGTCGTTCGAGGCGCCCAAGGGACTCATCATCCGTTCCGGCAAGCGCGCCGGATTCATAGCCGGTGCCGATATCAGCGAGTTCGAAGGCTATGCCGAGTCAGGCACGGTACTGGATGCGATCAGCTTTGGACAGCGTGTGCTGCAAGGACTGGCGCGTCTGCGCTGTCCGACCGTGGCCGCCATCCACGGCCACTGCATGGGTGGCGGCACGGAATTGGCGCTGGCCTGCCGCTATCGGGTTGCCAGCCGTGATCCGTCGACACGGATCGGCTTGCCCGAAGTCAAACTCGGCATCTTCCCCGGCTGGGGCGGCAGTGCCCGCCTGCCCTATCTGGTCGGAGCCCCGAAGGCGCTGGAATTCATGCTCGGCGGGCGTCCGGCATCGGCGGATTTCGCGCGTTCGATCGGTCTGGTCGATGCGGTGAGCGCGCCGGAATCCCTGCTCGAGCGCGCCCGCGAGCTGGTGCGGCGACCGCCGACACGGGCGCTGTCGCAGCGCCTTCTTGCCTGGTCGACGAACACCTGGCCTGCGCGGCAGATCCTTGCGCCGATCGTGCGCAAGCAGACGGCGGCCAAGGCACGCCCCGAGCACTATCCGGCACCCTTTGCCCTCATCGAAACCTGGCGGCGCGGCGGCAATCTCAAGCAGCGCCTGAAGAACGAGGCGCGCGCGGTTGCCAAGCTCGCCCAGACTCCGACTGCGCGCAACCTGATCCGGGTGTTCTTCCTGCAGGAGCGGCTGAAGGGACTGGGTGGTGGCATCGAGCACGGCATCGGCAACGTGCACGTGATTGGCGCCGGCATCATGGGTGGCGATATCGCAGCCTGGGCGGCGTTGCGTGGATTCAACGTGACCTTGCAGGATCGCGAGCAGAAATACATCGATCCGGCGTTGACTCGCGCCCGCGAGTTGTTCGAGAAACGCCTGAAGTCCGAAGATCGGATCAAGCCGGCTCTGGCCCGCCTCAATTCAGATGTCGAGGGCAAGGGTGTCGCCGCGGCCGACCTGGTCATCGAGGCAATTTACGAAAATGCCGAAGCCAAGGAGGCGCTGTACCGGAAGGCCGAAGCGGACATGAAAGCCGACGCCCTGCTGGCAACGAATACATCGAGCATTCCCCTCGATGAATTGCGCGTGGCAGTGGCCCGCCCCGCCCGTTTCCTCGGCCTGCACTATTTCAATCCCGTTGCCCTGATGCCGCTGGTCGAAATCGTGCGTCACGACCAGCTCGACGCGGCCAACGAAAAGCGTGCGCTGGCATTCTGCAAGGCGATCGACAAATTGCCGGTGCCGGTCAAGGGAACGCCGGGCTTCCTGGTCAATCGCATCCTCATGCCGTACATGCTCGAGGCCGTGCGCATGTATGGCGAAGGCGTGCCGGGACCGGTGCTCGACAAGGTGGCGAAGAAATTCGGCATGCCGATGGGGCCGATCGAACTGGCCGATACGGTCGGCCTCGATGTTGCCGCCTCGGTAGGCAAGGAACTGTCGGAGTTCCTCAAGCTGGAAATTCCCCAGGGCATGGAATCCCTGCTTGCTTCCGGCAAGCGCGGCAAGAAGGATGGCGAAGGTTTCTATCGCTGGGAAAACGGCAAGCCGGTGAAGCCGGAAGTTGATCCGCGCTATGCGGCGGCGAGCGACGTCGAGGATCGCATGATCCTGCCGATGCTGAACGAAGCGGTCGCCTGTCTGCACGACGGTGTCGTCGATGACGCGGACCTGTGCGATGCCGGGGTGATTTTCGGGACCGGCTTTGCGCCATTCCGTGGCGGCCCGATCCAGCACATCCGTGACATTGGTGCCGGCATCCTCAAGCAACGCCTGAAGTCGCTGGAAGCACGCTACGGTGCCCGATTCGCGCCACGCGATGGATGGGACAGCGAGGCCTTGGCGAACAAGCCCGGCAAGATCTGAACGGCGGCGTCAAGGCGGATCACCCCGACAGGCGCGCCTCGTGCACGCGCACCTGCGCGCAAGCGGCAGCGAGCAAGGGCGCATCCACGCCCAGTGTGTGGGCGCGGGCGAGCATGTCGCCCAGCACGTGCTCGACTTCGGTGCGGTGACCGCGCTCGACATCCCGCAGCATCGAGGCCTTCAGCGGTGAATGTTCGGCGGTGAGCATACGCAGGGCCTGGCCGACCTCTTCCTCACTCGGCGCAAACCCGCTGCGGCGGGCGACTTCCGCGCATTCCAGATACATCCAGCGGGCCAGGTCGGCACCCTCGGCAACGGCGACGATCTCGCCGATGCTGGCGCGCATCAGGCACGTGATTCCGGCCAGCGCGGAGAGCATGGTGAACTTGTTCCACATTGCCGCAACGATATCGGGGCTCTGGATGATTTCGCCGCGCATGCCGAGCAGGCCTTCGGCGATGGCGTGCGGAGTCTCGAATTGATCCGGCCGTGCACCGAAGCCCAGGCGCTCGGTATTGCCGATCTGGCGAATCGAGCCATCGGCTTCCAGGGTCACCGAAATGTGGCAGAGCCGCCGAGCACGTTGTCCGCACCGAACTGGCGATCGAGTACATCCATGTGGCGCAATCCATTCAGCAGCGGCAACAGGCACGCGCCATTGGCCATGGCCGGGACAATCGCGTCGAGCGCGCTGTCGAGGTGATAGGACTTGCAGGCGAGGATGACCAGATCCGTTGAATAATCGGCAGGCAGGCATTCGTGTGTATTCACATCGAAGCGCCGCACCTCGGTCGAGGTTTGGATACGCAGCCCGTTCCGGGCCAGATTGGCCGCGCGTGCCGGCCTGACCAGGAAATCAACTTCGGCCCCCGATTCGATCAGGCGTGCGCCATACCAAGCACCGACTGCGCCCGCACCGAGAACGAGAACCCGCATCACATGGTATGGGTCGGGCGTTCCTGGCCCAGGATGCCGGCAAGGATCGATTCGATCTTGGTGCGCGCGGCATCGCCATCGCTGGATTCATTGAACTGCACGCCGATTCCGGCAGTGCGGTTTCCTTGCGCACCCGGCGGGGTGATCCAGACGACGCGACCGGCCACCGGCAGACGGTCCTTTTCGTCCATCAGCGAAAGCAGGATGAACACCTCATCACCGGGGTTGTAGCGCTTGCTGGTTGGCACGAACAGGCCGCCGCCCCTGACGAAGGGCATGTAGGCGTTGAAAAGAGCGCCCTTGTCCTTGATCGCCAGCGACAGGATTCCCTGTCTTGGCATACCTCCGATGGCAGGTGTCGACATCTCATGAACTCCGCGGCGTCTGCCATGTGTGCAACAAGTCGAGAACGAGCAATTCGCCCCGCACCTGGGTGGCAAGCAGTTCGCGCGACCGATTGGCGGCGGCGAACCACCCCGCTAGCTTCGGGATTTCGTGCGTTCCGGTCAAGCCAAGCGTGCTGTTCTGGCCACGCAACAGGTGCACCATGTCGTCGCGCACGAGTACGGCGGCATGCCAGAGACGCTCGGCCGGCCGGTCTGCCGCCCAGGCTTCGGCGATGGCGAGTGCGTTGCCTTGACGGCTGCGCAAGGCCAGCAAGTCGCGCGAACACTCGCCGCGCAATTTCAGGCTGCCATCGCCCAGCGCGTCCAGCGCCCGCCCCGGATTGCCGAGCATGGCAAGCAGGGCCAGTTCGGCATCGCTGCTGGCAATGCCCTGCTCGCGCAGCCAGGCGAGTGCCTGCGCGTGTGCCGGTGGCCGCATCTCGATGCGCTGGCAGCGGCTGCGGATTGTCGCCGGAAGCCGCGATGGCTGGTCGCAGACGAGGATCATCAGCGTGCTGCCGGAAGGCTCTTCAAGGGTTTTCAGCAGGGCATTGGCCGCGCTTGGATTCATGCGGTCGGCCGGATCGATGACGACGACCTGCATGCCGCCAAACTGGCTGGACAGGGAAAGCTGCTCGGTCAGCTTGCGGATCTGTTCAATGACGATCTCGGTGCGCGGCGTCTTGCCATCGTCGCGCATCTCGAAGCTCAACTGCATGAGGTCGGGATGCGTGCCGGCGGCGAGCAGCAGGCAGGCTCGGCAAAGCCCGCAGGCGAAACCGTCGGCATGGCGGCAATCGCACAAGGCGGCGTTGGCCAGTGCAGCTGCCAGCCCGCGTTTGCCAAGGCCGGCCGCGCCACTGAGCAGGAGCGCCTGCGGCAGTCGCCCGCTGGACAGCCGCTCGGCCAGCGAACGCCATGTTTCCTGCAGCCATGGGGCGAGATTCACGACGCTGATCTCCTTGCCGCCATGAATTGATCGATGGCCGCACAGGCGGCATCGCGGACCTCGGTCAGGTCACGGCTTGAATCAATGATGCGGAAGCGTCCGGGTTCCTGTTCGGCACGTGCACGGTAGCTGGCGCGCACGCGATCGAAGAATTCCGCTTGTTCGCTTTCGATGCGATCCGGAACCCCGCGCTTGTCGGCCCGCGCGCGGCCCATTTCCACCGGCAAGTCGAGCAGCAAGGTCAGATCCGGACGCAAGCCATCGGCAGCCCAGCGTTCAAGATCGGCGATGCGTTCCCGGGGCTGCCCACGGCCGCCGCCCTGGTAGGCGTAGCTGGCGTCGGTGAAGCGATCGGTCAGCACCCAGTCGCCACGCTCGAGTGCCGGACGGATCAGTTCGCGCACGAGTTGCGCGCGCGCCGCGAACATCAGCAGGAGTTCGCTTTCGGCGCAGACATCCTGCATCGATCCATCGAGCACCAGGTCTCGGATCGACTCGCCGAGCGCGGTGCCGCCCGGCTCCCGGGTTACCCGAAGGACGATTCCGCGCGCCTCGATGTGGGCGCGCAAGTCGGCGAGGACGGTGCTCTTGCCCGCACCTTCGCCGCCCTCCAGCGAGATCAGACAGCCGCTCACGGGTTCCTGCGCCTGGCCAGGTAGCGCGCCACGGCGCGATTGTGCTCGACCAGGCTTGCCGTGAATTCGTGGCGACCGCTGCCATCGCCGACGGCGACAAAATACAGGGCGTTGCCACCCGCTGGATGCAGCGCCGCCTCGAGTGCCGGCAAGCCCGGCAAGGCAATGGGCGTCGGCGGCAGGCCGCCACGGGTATAGGTGTTGTACGGCGTATCCGCATCGAGATCGCGGCGACGGATGTTGCCATCGTATTGTTCGCCGAGTCCGTAGACCACGCTGGGGTCGGTTTGCAGGCGGATGCCGAGCTGCAGCCGCCGTGCGAACACGCCGGCGATCTGCGCCCGTTCCTCGGCAATTCCGGTTTCCTTCTCGATGATCGAGGCGAGGATCAGCGCTTCGTACGGATTCTTCAGTGGTACGGCCGGATCACGCTGCGGCCACAGTCGCTCCAGTGCCCGCTTCATCGCCCCATGGGAGCGTTCGAGGACATCGAAATCGCGCTCGCCCTTGACCCAGGCATAGGTTTCCGGAAGAAACCAGCCTTCCGGCTTGCCGTCGCCGAGGCCAAGCTCGGCGGCAATCGTGGTTTCGTCCTTGCCCGGCAAGGTCTGCTGCAGCCCGGTCTCGCCCGCCAGGGCCAGTCGCAACTGGCGGAAGCTCCAGCCGTCGACGATGGTGAAGTGATGCTGGACAACCTTTCCCGAAGCCATCAACTCGATCAGGCCGCGCGGAGTCAGGCCCGTGGTCAATTGATACTCGCCGGCCTGCAGCCGCGACGCGACCTGCATTTCACGCGAAAGCAGCTTCCAGTAGAACGGCGAACCGTCACTGATGCCTTCGCGGCGCAACTGGCGCACGAGATCCTTGAACGCGGTGCCGCGCGAAAACTCGATGATCCTCACCGTCGGCAGGTTCAGCGGGGCGTCGGCAAAACGCCGGTAGTCCTTCCAGGCGAGGGCGGCAAGGACACCCGCACTGCCAACCAGGGCGAGGAAAAGCAGGGTGAACCAGCGCACACGGCCGGATTGTCGATGAATGGAATGCAAGGACATCGGGAATCTGTCGACGGATGCGGAAGGTTAGCAGGATTGCCCGGAACAGCGGCACCGGGCACCTTCAGCCGGCCAGCCCGAAGGCACGCAGCAGGCCCCGCGCCTTGGCCCGGGTTTCAGCGAGTTCGGCCTGCGCCTCCGAATCGACCACGATGCCGGCACCCGCGCGCAGGCGCACTTCGCGGCCATCGATGGTCAGGCTGCGGATGAGGATGTTGAGGTCAAGATCGCCGTTGTTGTCGAGGTAGCCGAATGCGCCGGTGTAGGCACCCCGCCCTGCGCGCTCGAGTTCGGCAATGATTTCCATGCAGCGGATCTTCGGACAGCCGGTAATGGTGCCGCCGGGAAACACCGCGCGGATGACCTCGCCGGGCGAGGTGCCCGCGCGCAAGCGGCCGCGCACGTTGGAAACGATGTGGTGCACATGGGCATAGCTTTCAACGCCCATCAGCTCATCGACGACCACGCTGCCCGGAACGCAGACGCGGCCGAGGTCGTTGCGTTCGAGATCGATCAGCATGACGTGCTCGGCCCGTTCCTTCGGGTGCCCGACCAGTTCGCCGATGCGGGCCGCGGCGTCATCGCCTTCGATTCGCGGGCGCGTGCCGGCTATCGGGCGGGTCTGCACGGCGTCGCCGCGCACCTCGACCAGGCGCTCCGGCGACGAACTGGCAATTGCCCAGTCTTGCCATTGCAGCAGACCGGCAAACGGTGCCGGATTCGCCTGTCGCAAGGCGGCATAGATGTCGGCAGCAGGCGTGTCGCTGCCCAGGTTGATCCGCCATTCGCGCGAGAGGTTGACCTGGAACACGTCACCGGCGGCCAGATAGGCATGCGTGCGGGCGACGCCTTCGATGAATTGCGCTGGCGGATCTTCGTCGATGTCTTGCACTGCCGGACGCATCGGCCTGCAGTCGGCGGGCATGCGCAGATCGGCCTCAAGCAAGGCCAGCATCGGTTCGAAGCCGGCTTCGGCCAGCAGCGTTGTGCGGCTCTCGCGATGATCGACGATTGCCGCCACCGGGCAGCGCAGCGCCAGCGCCAGAGGCAAGCGGCTTGCCGGCAGCGGCAAGTGCAGGCGCGGTTCGATCTCCGCGGCCAGTTCGTAGCCAAGGTAGAGCAACCAGCCGCCATGAAACGGCAAGCGCTCCGCGGCAGCCGGTGCTGCGCTGTGCGATGCGCGCCATTGCTCGTCGAGCACATCGAGAAAACGCCTGCCCAGCGCGCTGCCATGGCCATCGCGCACCTGGCCATCGCGATCGAGCTGGAAGGATTGCTGAGGAAACGCGGCCAGCACATCGAAGCGTGCCGACGGCGTGCCGTGGGCAACACTCTCGAGCAGGCCGGGATAGCGATCCGGGTGCCGTGCCGCCAGCGCCAGCAGATCGAACCTGCCGGCGAGCTCGCGCCGCGCCGGCAACGGCGAGGGCATCCGGCCCGGGCTCAGAGACTGCGGAATACCAGGGTACCGTTGGTGCCGCCGAAACCGAAGCCGTTGGATACGGCAACCGAGATCCTCTTCTCGCGGGCGACATTCGGCACGTAGTCGAGATCGCAGCCCTCGCCCGGATTGTCGAGATTGATGGTCGGCGGAATGACGCCGTGATGCAGGGCCAGGATGGTGAAGATGGCCTCGACCCCGCCGGCGGCGCCAAGCAGGTGCCCGGTCATCGACTTGGTCGAACTGACCATGGTCTTGTAGGCGTGATCGCCAAGGGCGCGCTTGAGGGCCAGGGTCTCGGCCAGATCGCCCAGCGGCGTCGAAGTGCCATGCGCGTTGAGGTATTCAACCTGCTCCGGATTGACGCCGGCATCCTTCATCGCCGCCGCCATGCAGCGTGCCGGGCCTTCGCCGTTGTCGCTTGGTGCGGTCATGTGGAAGGCGTCGCTGCTGGCACCACTGCCGGCGAGCTCGCAATAGATGCGTGCCCCACGTGCCCTGGCCGCTTCGTATTCCTCGAGAATGAGGATACCGGCACCGTCGCCGAGGACAAAGCCGTCGCGGTCGCGATCCCAGGGACGACTGGCACGTTGCGGGTCATCGTTGCGCGTCGACATCGCCTTCATCGAGCAGAAACCGCCGACTGCGGTTGGAACGCTCGCATACTCGGCGCCACCGGCAATCATGATGTCGGCATCGCCGTACTGGATCAGGCGCATGGCCATGCCAATGCTGTGGTTGGATGTGGCGCAGGCGGAAACGGCGGAGAAGTTCGGACCCTTGCTGCCGATCATGATCGACAGGTGCCCGGCAACCATGTTGATGATGGTCGAGGGCACGTAGAATGGTGAAACCTTGCGCGGACCGCCTTCATGCAAGGCCAGGGTGGTCTTCTCGATGCCGGAAATTCCGCCGATGCCCGAGCCGATCAGGGTTCCCGTGCGTTCGGCATTCGCCTCGGTGATTTCCAGCCCGGCGTCCTGCAAGGCCATCAAACCGGCGGCCACGCCGTAATGGATGAACGAGTCCATCTTCTTGATGTCTTTCGGCGGGATCCAGAGCGCAGGATCGAAATCCCTGACTTCGCCGGCGATGCGCGTCGAAAACGCGGAAGCGTCGAAATTGGTGAGTGGGCCGATTCCGCTGCGACCCGCGGTGATGTTGCCCCAGGCGGTGGCCAGGTCATTGCCGACCGGGCTGACGATGCCCATGCCGGTAACGACGACGCGGCGCTTGCTCATGTCCGAGATTCCGTATGGCGGGGAGCGCAGTCGCCTACATACGCAGGCGTAGTGTTCCCGGTTCCGAAAATGAAAGCTGCGCCTCGAGGGCGCAGCTTGGTGAATCGTGTCATGCCTTGAACCAGATGCTTGTCTGCCTTGCGCGAAGGCATCCGTTCATCCATGGTCCGCGCAGCGCCAACGCTGCCGCGGCCCGTCTTCAGGCCTTGACGTGTGCCTTGACATAATCGGCCGCCTGCTGGACGGTCGTGATCTTCTCGGCATCCTCATCGGGAATCTCGCACTCGAATTCCTCTTCGAGCGCCATCACCAGCTCGACGGTATCAAGTGAGTCGGCGCCCAGATCGTCAACGAACGACGCATTCGGCGTGACTTCATCTTCCTTTACGCCCAACTGCTCGACGACGATTTTCTTGACGCGTTCTTCGATAGTACTCATGGGTATCTTGTCTCCCGATGGGATCTCTTGGTGTGAATCGGAATGCGGATTGCCGGTGGACACCATCGCGTCCTGGTTTTCCGCCACACAGGCCGATTGCCTGCGAAGCGCCGCGGATTGTAGTGGAACGTGTCGGCAGTCGCCAGCCCGGCTCTGCTGCGGGCTTGCGCCTGCCCCGACTTGGTGCGTTGGCTCAGGCCATGTACATGCCGCCATTCACATGCAAGGTTTCGCCAGTGATGTAACCGGCACCCGGCGAGGCCAGGAACGCCACCGCCTGCGCAATGTCTGCGGGGTCACCCAGTCTCTGCAGGGCAATCTGGCCGAGCAAGGCATTGCGTTGCTCTTCAGGCAGCGCACGCGTCATGTCGGTATCGATGAATCCTGGAGCGACGACATTGACGGTGATTCCGCGCGAACCGATTTCGCGGGCGATCGATTTCGAGAAGGCGATAATGCCGGCCTTGGCTGCCGCGTAATTTGATTGCCCGGCATTGCCGATCGAACCGATCACCGAGGCAATGCTGATGATGCGCCCCTTGCGTGCCTTCATCATGCCGCGCAGGACCGCCTTCGTGGTGCGGAATACCGAGCCCAGGTTGGTATCGAGGATCGCCTGCCAGTCCTCGTCCTTCATGCGCAGCAGCAACTGGTCGCGGGTGATGCCGGCATTGTTGACGAGGATGGTGATCGCACCGAATTCTTCGGCAATCGACGACAGCACGCTGTCGACTGCGGCGCTGTCGCTGACATCGAGCACGCGCCCCGCGCCAGCATGCGCCGCGAGCCGCTCGCCGATTGCCTGCGCGCCACGTTCGCTGGTGGCAGTGCCAATGACCCTGGCGCCACGGGCGGCCAGTTCGTCGGCGATGGCCGCGCCGATGCCACGGCTGGCACCGGTGACCAGGGCGATTTCACCTGCAAGCGATGCAGTCATCGAAACTCCTTCTTGCTTGTTCTGATCGGATTGGAGCGCGTTCAGGCCCAGGCCTCGAGGGCCTCGTCGAGTTCGGCGGGCGTGCCGAGCGCGCGCATGTCGATGCCCTTGTCGATGCGTCGGGCAAGCCCGCTGAGCACCTTGCCGGGGCCGCATTCGGCGCAGCGACCGACGCCGGCGGCGAGGAGTGCCTGCATGCATTGGGTCCAGCGCACCGGCAGGTAGAGCTGGCGCACCAGCGCGTCGCGAATGGCCGCACTTGATGCATGGACCTGGGCATCGACATTCTGGATGACCGGAATGAGCGGCTCGTGCCAGGTGTAGGCTCTCATCGCCTCGGCCAGGCGATTGGCCGCCTCGCGCATGAGTGGCGTGTGCGAGGGCACGCTGACGGCAAGCTTTACTGCCTTGCGCACGCCCGCTTCGGACAGCCTGGCCAGCGCCGCATCGACGGCGACGGCATGTCCGCCGATGACAATCTGGCCGGGCGAATTGTAGTTGGCCGGAACGACAACCTGATCGCCGGAGACTTCCGCACAGATTGATTCGACAAGCGCATCCTCGGTGCCGATCACGGCGGCCATCGCACCAAGACCCGCTGGCGCGGCGGCCTGCATGGCCTGGCCGCGCACGCGCACCAGATGGGCGGCATCAACCAGGCTGATCACGCCGGCCGCGACCAGGGCGGTGTATTCGCCAAGGCTGTGTCCTGCAAGATGCGTGGGGCGCGCACCGTTGCGCTCCTGCCAGACCCTCCAGACCGCAACACCGGCAGCAAGCAAGGCCGGCTGCGTGAATTCGGTGCGATTGAGCATTTCTTCAGGGCCGCCCTGCGAGAGCGCCCAAAGATCCGTGCCGGCCCCTTCGGAGGCTTCGACAAAGGTTTCCCGAACAACTGGATATTGTTCGGACAACGAGGCCAGCATGCCCAGGCTCTGCGAGCCCTGGCCGGGAAATACAAAGGCAAGTGCAGTCATGCAAACGGCTCCGGATCAATAACGGAGCAGGGCCGAAGCCCAGGTGAAGCCGCCGCCAAAGGCCTCGAGCAGGACGTTCTGGCCACGCTGCACCTTGCCCGAGCGGACCGCCTCGTCGAGAGCGAGCGGCACCGAGCCGGAGGAAGTGTTGCCATGCCGATCGACCGTGACGATGACGCGATCCATCGGCAGCTTGAGGCGCTTGGCCGTTGCTTCGATGATGCGCAGGTTGGCCTGGTGCGGAATCAGCCAGTCGACCCGGGATTCGTCCATGCCGGCCGACTCCAGTGTTTCGCCGACAATCCGATCAAGCGTGCGCACGGCCACCTTGAATACTTCGTTGCCGGTCATCATCACGCGGATGCCATGGTTGGGCTCGTCGTCGCGAAAGCCCGCGGACACGCCGACCGGGTTGTACAGCAGATGCTTGTAGCCGCCGTCGGCATGCAGCCGGGTCGTGTAGATGCCGGGTTCTTCGGCGGCTTCAAGCACGACCGCTCCCGCACCGTCGCCAAACAGCACGCAGGTGCCGCGATCGCTCCAATCGAGCATGCGCGTCAGCGTCTCGGCACCGACCACGAGCGCCTTCTTGTACTGCCCGCTGCGAATGAACGCGTTGGCCACGCCAAGGGCATAGACGAAACCCGAACAGGCAGCGTTGACGTCGAACGCGGCACAGCCGTTCGCGCCAAGACGATGCTGCAACAGGCAGGCCGTGGACGGAAAGATGATGTCGGGGGTGGTCGTGCCAAGGACGATCAGGTCCAGCTCGGCAGCCTCGATCCCGGCCGCTTCCATGGCGCGCGTGGCGGCATGAAATGCCAGGTCACCGGTGGTTTCGCCAACGGCGGCCTTGCGTCGCTCACGGATGCCGGTGCGCGTACGAATCCACTCGTCACTGGTCTCGACGAATTTTTCGAGATCCGCGTTGGTGACGATCTGTTCCGGCAGATAGCTGCCAGTGCCCGCAATGCGTGAGTACAGCAGGGTCGTTTCTCCCGAACAAATGGAAACGGCGGATACCTTGGCATCCGCCGTTTCGGCAAATCAACCGCGCAATCCGAGGACGCGCGAAATCAATCCGCGTCGGCGACCGATCCCTTGGTCTCGATCACTTTCTTGCCGCGATAGTAGCCATCCTTGGTGATGTGGTGGCGCAGGTGCACTTCGCCCGAGGTCGGATCGGTGGCCAATTGCTTGGCGCTGAGGGAATCGTGCGAACGGCGCATGCCGCGCTTGGACGGGGATTTACGACTTTTGGCAACTGCCATGACAACTCTCCAGATGAAACCGGTGCTTGCGGACAAGCGACTATTGTAATGAATCGGTGGCGATTGCGGGATACCGGGGCGGTATTGCGGCAATCAGTGACTTGAACTCTTCAACTGTCCGAGCGCGGCGAACGGATTCGGCGGCTGTTCGTCTTCCGGAACGGATCCCGCGGTGATCGACACCTGTTCCAGCGGCGCGCCCGGACTCAGCGCAACCAGGGGCAAGCCGAGGATCAATTCATCCTCGATGACATCCTTCAGGCAGAACGCGCCGTCCTCGACCAGCAGCGGATCGCATCCATCAGGCAACCGCGCCTCCTCGGCATCGTCGCGGATCAAGCCCAGGCGCTGCCTGACCTGCACCGGCTGCACGAACTCGGCCATGCTGCGTTGGCAAATCATCTTCAGGTGCGCATCGAGCTCGATATCGAGATGGCTGATATCGAACTCATCGCGGCCAAACTCGACCTTGTAGGCGACCTCGCCATCTGCCGAAGCGAGCAATCCTGCCAGACGGGGCAATTGCGCCACGGCGAGCGTTCCTGCAAACACGCGCCTGCCCTGCACCATGCGCCAAGGATCAAGATTATCGGGCAAGGTGGTCGACATGGGCGCGCGATGGTAGGTGCGCACCCCGGCAAAGTCAAATGAAAAAACAGCGCAAGCGATTGAAGCGAGCGGCAATTTCCGTCCTTTTCGGGATAGTTTGCCGCTGCTCGTCGCAAGCGGCAGACTTGATGCCTGCCTGGAGAGACGATCTTGACCCTGTATCTGCTGATAGCAGCCCTGCTGCTGACTCCCGTGGCCCTCGTGGTCTGGTTCCGGGAGCGACGCCTGACCGCGCGCACGCGCGAGTTGCGCAGCGTGCTCGACCATGCCGATGCCCTCGAAAGCGAGTTGCAGGAATGCCGGGCCCGGCTGCGCGAGATTCCGGCCCTGGTCAGTCATCTGCCGCCAGCGATCAGCCTTTCCGCGCATGCCACGCTGACCGCCGAGCCCGCCGTGCAGGCGGCCTTGCATGACCTGCTGCAGCATCGACTCTGGCTCAAGCAATTTGGCGCGGATGCGTCGCTGGAAGCCTTGCGTGCCGCATCGACGGCACTCGCGCAGTCGCGGCAGAAGCTCGCCGTGCAAATGACGCAACTGGGCGAAGCCCGCGTCGAACTGTTGCAGGCCAGTGTCGAAATCGAGGGGTCGGCGCGGTGAGTGCGGTGCCGCAGCGGCTCGTGCTGGCTTCCACGTCGAGTTACCGGGGCGAATTGCTGCGCCGGATCGTGGCTGATTTCGAGACATGTGCGGCTGCGGTCGACGAAGCCTTGCGCAGCGAGGAGACGCCGCTGCTGGGCGCCGTGCGACTGGCAAGGGAAAAGGCTCTTGCGGGTACCCGGCAGCATCCGGGTTGTCTGGTCATTGGCTCCGACCAGCTTGCTGATCTCGATGGAACGCCGCTCGGCAAGCCGGGCAGCATGGAGTGCGCGCAGGCACAATTGCAGCAATGCTCGGGGCGCACGGTGGCGTTTCATACTGCAGTCTGTGTCGTCGATTGCGCCGGCGACTCGCCTGTTTTCCGCGAGATTGTCGATACCACCCGGGTCGTCTTCAGGGTGCTCGATGCAGCAGAAATATCGCGCTACCTGGCCATCGAGCGGCCGCTCGACTGCGCTGGAAGCTTCAAGGTCGAGCGCCTTGGCGTTGCCCTCTTCGAGCGCGTCGAAAGCAACGATCCGACGGCGCTGATTGGCTTGCCGCTGATCGCCCTGAGCCGCTTGCTGCGCGAATCGGGAATGTCGATTCCCTAGGAGCCTGCGCGGCAGAAGCCATCCGGGCTGCGAGGCCCGTTACGCAGCCGTACTTCCGCCGCTTCCTGCCCCATGGATCCGCCATGGTCCTGCGAACCGCCAAATAACTGTCCTGGCGTGGCAGACTTCTCGCCTCGAACGTTTCTGCCACGCAGGCTCCGGGCCGGCTTCGGCTTAGCTGGCTGGCGACACCCGTGCACCCTCCTGAATTGCAGCCAGAAACCCATGTCTGACACCAATGTCCCCGGAAACGCTGATCGCGACCTGATCGACAGTGAACTGCGCGATGCGCTGGCGCGAAGCATCGCCCAGGTCAACAGCATCCTCCTCGGCAAGCGCCACGAGGTGCGCCTGGCCTTCGTCTGCCTGCTTGCCGGCGGACACCTGCTGATCGAGGACCTGCCCGGCGTCGGCAAGACCACGCTGGCGCATGCGCTGGCACTCACCCTCGGCCTCGATTTCCAGCGTGTGCAGTTCACCAGCGACCTGCTGCCCTCGGACATCCTCGGCGTCAGCATCTATGAACGCGAAGCCGGCAACTTCCGTTTTCATCCCGGTCCCGTGTTCACCCAGTTGCTGCTGGCCGACGAGATCAACCGGGCCACGCCGAAGACGCAAAGCGCCCTGCTGGAGGCGATGGCCGAGGGCCAGGTGACGATCGATGGGCGTACGCACACGCTGCCGGAACCGTTTTTCGTCGTCGCCACGCAGAATCCGGTTGACTTTGCCGGCACCTACCCGTTGCCTGATTCACAGCTGGATCGCTTCATGCTGCGCATGAGCCTGGGTTACCCGGATGCCGAATCCGAGCGCTCCATGCTGGCTTCAATGGATCGTCGACGCCTGCTCGAAAGCCTGCCTGCCTGCCTCCGCCCGACGCAGATCCTTGCCTTGCGCCAGGCGACGACGGGCGTGCTCGCCAGCTCGGCGCTGGTCGATTATGTGCAGCGCCTGCTCGAGGCGAGCCGCGCGCACGCGGAAATCCGAGTCGGGTTGTCACCGCGTGCCGGCCTGGCCATTCTTGCCGCCGCGCGTGCGCAGGCCCTGCTGGCCGGGCGCAGTTACGTCCTGCCCGAGGATGTGCAGGCGGTGTTTCCCTATATCGCCACGCATCGCCTCAACCTCGGGGCAAGCGCCCGATCCGGACGTGCCGCCATCGTCGCGCGCCTGCTCGAGGCGACGGCAGTGCGATGAACGCTGCCGGCGCACCTGCTGCATCGCTGCGGATGCGTGTGCTGGCAATGGCCGAACGCCGTTTGCCCGCGCTGACCCGACTGCGCGATCGCGAACCCCTGCCCATCCACCTGCATCGCCGCCGCATCTATGTGCTGCCGAGCATGTTCGGCATTGTTTTCGCGATCCTGCTCGCGGTCATGCAACTGGGTGCGCTGAACTTTGCCAACAATCCCGCGCTGCTGTTGACCTGCCTGCTGGCTGCGGCTGCGTGGATGAGCCTGTTTGCCGGCTTTCGCACGCTGGCGGACCTGCAGCTCGAGGCAATCAGCTCAACGCCCTGCCACGTTGGCGAGATGGCCCAGGTGAGTTTTCGATTTGCCGTCTCCGCCCGTGCCCGCCCGAGCCTGCGCATGCGCTGCGGCGGCATCGATCATCCTTTTGCCATCGCTGCGGGTTCGGCGGCGACGGTCAACATGGCCTTGGCCAGCGAACGACGCGGCTGGCTGCGACCTGGACGATTGCGCCTGTGGACCGACCAGCCGCTGGGCTTGTTCGTGATCTGGAGCTGGTTGAATCCCGACATCTCCATCCTGGTCTTTCCGGCGGCGGAATCCCCGGTGCCGCCGTTCCCGCTCAATGCGCAGGGCCAGTCCGAGCGCTCCAGCAGCGGCGATGGCGACGAGTTCTCCGGATTGCGCGAATATCGCAGCGGCGATCCGCAGCGGCGCATCGCCTGGAAGGCTTCGGCACGCCACGAATCCTTGCTGGTGCGCGAAAGCGAGCGCCTTTTCGATGACGATCTGCACTTCGAGCATGCCACGCTGGGCGGACTCGACAGCGAGGCGCGCATCCGCCGCCTTACCGCGTGGATCCTCGCCGCGGAAGCAGCCCGGCGCAGTTACACGCTGGAATTGCCCGACCAGCGCCTCGGGCCTGGTCTTGGCGACCTGCATCGTCATGCCTGCCTGCGCGCACTTGCGCTGATGCCCGATGCGACTTGACCAACGCCAGTTCAACCTGCTCGCCGGGACTGCGCTGATTGCGGTAGCCACCCACCTGATGCGCTTGCCGCCATGGCTTGCCGTCAGCCTGGTCTTGATCGCCCCCTGGCGCATGTGGAGCCGGCAGCGCACCGGAAAGGCGATTTCCGTCTGGCTGCGCGTGCCCCTGGTCATCGCCCTGGTTGCCGTGATCATCGTCACCTACGGCAACATCTTCGGTCGTGAACCGGGCACTGCCCTGGCCTGTGGCCTGCTCATGCTCAAGCTGCTGGAGAGCGAGAAGATCCGCGATGCGCGGGCAGCCCTCGGCTTTGCCGCATTCGTCATGATGAGCGCCCTGCTGTTCACCCAGACCATGGGCTTCACCTTGCTGGTCTGCCTGAGCCTGGTCGCGCTGCTGGCCGCACTCAATGCGCTGCAACCTGCGCCGCTGGCGCGGCGCCACCCCTTGCTCGGCAACCTGCGCAGCGGCCTGTTGCTGCTTGGATTCGGCCTGCCACTGGCCATCGCCGCATTCCTCTTCGTGCCGCGACTGAGTTCGCCATTGTGGGGATCGCCGGACACCTTTGCGGATGCCCGCACCGGGCTCAACGATCGCATGACGCCGGGATCGATGACCGAATTGCTGGTCGACGACACCCCCGCCTTGCGCGTGCATTTCGATGGCGAAGTGCCGGCAAACTCGGCGCGCTATTTCCGTGCCCTGGTGCTCTGGGATTTCGACGGCAGCAGTTGGACCCGCGAGGGATGGCGTCCGCAACTGGACCTGGAGACGGTCGAGGCCGGCAGCGCTGAAACCCGCTATGAAATCACCCTGGAACCGACCAATCGGCCATGGCTGGTGGCCCTCGACGTGCCGCTGGCCCCGCCGGAAAACGCGCGCATGACTTACGACCGCACCCTCTACGCGCGAAACCGTATCGACCAATTGCGCCAGTATCAGCTGCGCTCGGTGCTCGGCTACCGGCTTGACGAGTCGATCGATCCCCGCGATCGCGCACGCGCGTTGCGCCTGCCCGACGGATTCAACCCCAAGTCCCTTGCCCTTGCCCGGCAGTGGCGGGCCGAGGGGCGCGATGACAATCGCGTGATTCAGGCCGCCATGGAACTGTTCAACGCCAGCTTCACCTATACCTTGTCGGCGCCCATGCTCGGTCGCGATTCGGTCGATGATTTCCTCTTCGACACGCGCGCCGGTTATTGCGAGCACTACAGTTCGGCATTTGTCGTCTTGATGCGGGCCGCCGGCATTCCGGCCCGGGTCGTCACCGGCTATCAGGGCGGTTGGTGGAATGCGCTGGGCAATTACCTGCTGGTGCGCCAGTCCGATGCGCATGCCTGGGCGGAAGTCTGGCTGCAGGGTCGCGGCTGGGTGCGCATGGATCCAACGGCGGCGATCAATCCGGCGCGCATCGAGGCCGGCGAAACGGCCACCAGCGGCGGGCAGGATTCGTATTCCGGATCCTGGTTGCGGCAGATCCGCAATCGCCTCGATCTGGTCAACCATCTGTGGACACGCACGATCGTGCAGTTCAATGCATTGCGGCAGAAGAGCCTGCTGCAACCGCTCGGCATCGGCGCTGCCGAACAGCGCGACCTGCTCCTCGCACTGGCCGTCCTGGTGGCGTCAATCCTGCTCGCGGCAACGATCTGGGTGATGCGCAGCGTGCGCAGCAAGGACGGCGACGCGCTTGATGCGGCCTGGCGCACGCTGCGGCAACGCCTGGCAAGACGTGGATTGACGGATCGCGCCGACGAGGGGCCAGTGGATTACCTCAAACGCATCCGCGCCAGCTGGGCTGCGGATCCGGCATTGCCCGCGCTGGAGCAACTGGTGCGGCGCTATGTCGACCTGCGCTACTCGCGCGGTGCCGCGGATGTCGCTGATGTTCAGGCATTTGCGCGCAGCATCCGCGAAATACGGGCGCCACGCGCGCTTGACCGGAACCCTCGCCGCGCGACGTAATCGCGGCGTCGATCGTCCTCACCGAATCCATCCGAGGAACCGCCAGATGTCCAAGCCCATCATCCTGATTCCGCTGCTGCTGACGCTGGCGGCATGCGCCACCGCTCCGGTGCCGCTGAAAGGCGAATTCTCGACCCTGCTGCCGTCAGCGGCGCTTGCCGGCAATCATTCCGGCGAACGCGTGCGTTGGGGTGGCGAGGTCATCAAGGTTTCGCCGGGCGAAAATGAGACGTGTTTTGAAATCCTTTCGCGCGAACTTGATGCTTCCGCGCGGCCACGCCGGCACGACAGCAGCGAAGGCCGCTTCATGGCCTGCCGATCCGGCTTCTATGATCCGGAAGTCTTCACCAAGGGTCGCGAACTGACCGTGGTCGGCACCCTCGACGGCAGCGAAGTCGGCCGCGTCGGCCAGTTCGAGTACACCTATCCGAAAGTGGCTGCCGATGCCGTCTATCTGTGGCCGCCGCGCCCGCTGGTCATCGAGCAGCGCAGTGCCTGGCCCTACGATCCATTCTGGGGCCCGGGCTATGGTCCGTGGTGGGGCGGCGGCTACTGGGGCCCGCCACCGGTGGTGATCATCAAGCCCAATCCGCCACCGCCAACCGGTGGTGACAGGCACTGAGCAGGCATCTCAGCCCGGGGGCCAGCTCAGGCGGCGACCGGCGAGCAGATGCAGGTGCAGGTGATAAACCGACTGGCCACCATCCTCGTTGCAGTTGATCACGCAGCGATAGCCCTTTTCGGCAAATCCCTGCGACTTCGCGTAAGCGGTCGCGGCGAGGACCAGCTTGCCGATCAGCAAGGCGTCGGCTTCATCGAGGTCGTTGAGCGTGGCCACGGCTTTGCGCGGAATGAACAGGATATGCGTGGGCGCCTGGCCGTTGATGTCGCGGAAGGCAAGGACATCGTCATCCTCGTAGACGATGTCGGCCGGAATCTCGCGGCGGATGATCTTCGAAAAAATGGTGTCGCCCACGGCGTTCTCCCTTGCGACGATTGACTACAGCGATTGACGGCCGCCAAAGGCATGCGCAAGCGTGCCACGGTCGATGAATTCAAGTTCGCCACCCAGTGGGACGCCGTGGGCGAGCCGGCTCGCTTTCACGTCCGCCGCCTTGGCCAGTTGCGAAAGCATGTGCGCGGTGGCCTCGCCTTCCACGGTCGGATTGGTGGCGACGATCATTTCCTCGATTTCGCCTTCGCCGAGCCTGGCAGCGAGCAGGTCGAGGCCGAGCTCCCGCGGGCCGAGGCCATCCATCGGCGAAAGGCGGCCAAGGAGGACGAAATAATGGCCGCGATAGCCGGTTGCGGTCTCGATGGCGAGCTGGTCGACCGGTGTCTCGACTATGCACAGCAGATGCTTGTCGCGAGAGGTGTTCGCGCACAACGAGCAGATTTCCTGCTCGCTGAAACCACGACAGCGCCGGCAATTGCCGACCTTCTCGATCGCCAGGGCGAGCCGCTCGGACAAGCGCCGGGCGCCGGGTCGATCACGCTCAAGCACATGGAACGCCATGCGCTGCGCGGTTTTCGCGCCCACTCCGGGCAGGCAGCGGAATGCCTCGATCAGATCGCTCAGCAGGGGTGATCCGGTACTCAAAACGGCATCTTGAACCCGGGCGGCAGGTTCATTCCCGCAGCCATGCCGCTCATGCGCTCCTGGGTCATGGCGGCGACCTTGTTGACGGCATCGTTGAACGCCGCCGCAACCAGGTCCTCGGCCATTTCCGGATCATCGGCAAACAGCTTGCGATCGATCGTCACCCGGCGCACTTCATGGCGTCCGCTCATGTTCACGCTGACCATGCCGCCGCCGGATTGGCCGGTGACTTCCAGTTGCGCCAGCTCTTCCTGTGCCCGCTGCATGTCTTCCTGCATGCGTTGGGCTTTCTGCATCAAACCGGCCAGGGGACCTTTCATTTCAATTCTCCAGTGGACGCACGGAATCGGAGATGAGGCGCGCGCCGAAGGTTTCAATCAGCGATTGCACGGCGGGATCGGCCTGCAGGCCCTCGCGCGCCTCCTGCTGGCGCGAGGCGCTGGCGCGGGCCAGCACATCGGCCGGGCTCTCTGTAGCGTTGGTGACATTCTCGATCCTGATCCGGAGCGATCGCCCGAGCACCTCGCTCAGTCGCTTGGCCAGGATCTCGACCAGAGGCGGTGCAGCCAGGTGCTCATGTGCCGCCTTGACGCCCAGGCGCAGCAGGCTGCCTTCGACGCCCAGCAATACCGAGTGCAGGGCAATCTGCTTGGCCGGGCCACCGAGATCGGCACGCTCGATCAAGGCCTGCCAGTCGTCGATTGCAAGCGCTGCGCTGGCAATCGCGGGTTCAGCGACCTGATCCGCCCCTGCCGGCGTGGTGGGCGAGGCTTGCATGCGGGCCTGTGGTGCCGGTCCGGCATCAGCAGCTTTCGGAGATCGTCCGGGCGTGGATGCATGCGACTGCTCCATTCCTGCACGCTGCGCGGCCGGCGGGCGCGCAGCCGTCATCGGGCGGGACGATGGCACCGCACCTGCCCCGGCAACCGGCGCGAACGCCAGCATGCGCAGCAAGGCCATCTCGAAACCGACCCGCACGCTCGGCGCCAGCGGCAGGTCACGCCGTGCGCTCACCGCAATCTGGTAATAAAGCTGGACTTCGCGCGGATCGATGCGTGCGGCGAGCCCAACCAGGCCGGCATCCTCGTCGTGCGTCGCTTCGGCGAGAAGTTGGCGCAACTGGATACGGTGCAGCAGGCCGGCCAGCTCATCGAGCACCTGAGCGAAATCCGGTGCGAATTCAGCGATATGTTCGATCTCGGCGAGCAATCGTGCGGCATCGTTGGCGGCCAGCGCCTCAAGCAGGACCTTCACCTTGGCCCGCTCGACCGTGCCCAGCATCGAATGCACCTCGGCGGCGAAGAGGCGGCCACCGCCATGCGCGATGGCCTGATCGAGCAGGGACAGGCCGTCACGCAGCGAGCCGTCTGCAGCGCGCGACAGCACCTCGATCGACTCCTCGTCAAAACTGACCGCTTCGGCGCCGAGGATGTGCCGCATCTGCCCGACGATCTGCTCAGGCGTCAGCCGCTTCAGGTTGAACTTGATGCACCGCGACAGCACCGTGATCGGCAGCTTCTGCGGATCGGTCGTCGCCAGCAGGAACTTCACATGCGCGGGGGGTTCTTCAAGCGTCTTCAGCAGCGCATTGAACGCCGCCTTCGAGAGCATGTGCACTTCGTCGATCAGGTAGACCTTGTGGCGACCACGTGCCGGCGTGTACTGGGCGTTGTCGATGAGGTCGCGCACATTGTCGATACCGGTGTTGCTTGCCGCATCGATTTCAAGCAGGTCGACAAAACGGCCCTGGTCGATCTCCATGCAGATGCTGCAGGTGCCACACGGTTGCGAGGTCGGCCCCTTCTCGCAATTCAGCGACTTGGCGAAGATTCGCGCGATCGTGGTCTTGCCGACACCGCGCGTGCCGGTGAAGAGGAATGCGTGATGGATGCGCCCGCCATCCAGCGCATGCGACAGCGCGCGCACGACGTGTTCCTGCCCGACCAGCTCGGAAAACTGCCGGGGACGCCATTTGCGCGCAAGAACCTGGTAGGACATCGTGACTTCCGGAAAGCGATCCCGTGATTGTGCCAAGTTATCGCGGCACTGACCAACGCCGGTTGCGCCGCGCTTGTCTGATGCGGGCATGCCTAGTATCCTCCGCCGCCCGTCGGGACGTGTGTCATGGAAGATCGCGAGCGCCGGTTGCTGGAGAGGTGTCCGAGTGGTTGAAGGAGCACGCCTGGAAAGTGTGTAAGCGGCTTAACCCCGCTTCGCGGGTTCGAATCCCGCTCTCTCCGCCAGATTTGTGGTCTCGACGTAACGCACTTCAGCGCAACCTTGATCGATGCGAGGAAGAGCGGGATTTGAACCCGCGAATTGACATGACGGGTTCGACACATGGGCAGGATGCCCATGGGTGCAGCGCAAGCTGCCCGGAGGGCGAGGCACAGGATGTGCCGAGTACATCCCGCTCTCTCCGCCAGATTTGTGGTCTCGATGTAACGCACTTCAGCGCAACCTTGATCGATGTGAGGAAGAGCGGGATTTGAACCCGCGAATTGACATGACGGGTTCGACCCATGGGCAGGATGCCCATGGGTGCAGCGCAAGCTGCCCGGAGGGCGAGGCACAGGATGTGCCGAGTACATCCCGCTCTCTCCGCCAGATTTGTGGTCTCGACGTAACGCACTTCAGCGCAACCTTGATCGATGCGAGGAAGAGCGGGATTTGAACCCGCGAATTGACATGACGGGTTCGACACATGGGCAGGATGCCCATGGGTGCAGCGCAAGCTGCCCGGAGGGCGAGGCACAGGGTGTGCCGAGTACATCCCGCTCGGTGTTTGCTGGTGCCGGCATCTGCTTGATGCCTGAAGAAGTCTTATGGTGGCCTCGTCGGTCCCCTCGCGACGATAGCTTGTGAACTCTGCCAGGTCCGGAAGGAAGCAACAGCAGCAAGCGACTCGGGTGCCGGGGTGTGGCTGGCGAGGCTGCCACTCTCTTGAAGTCGGAGGCACATCACGGCAAGCAGGCATCCCTCGGGTTGCGGCACATGCCGAGCCGGATCGGCTAGCATTCATGTCGACGCTACCTGCGGACTCCTCCCATGATCACGCCTGCCTTCAATCTGCAGCACTGGATAGACACGCATCGCCATCTGCTCAAGCCGCCGGTTGGCAACAAGTGCATTGTCGATGGTGATTTCATCATCATGATCGTCGGCGGGCCGAATGCGCGGACCGACTATCACTGGGATGAAGGTCCGGAATTCTTCCACCAACTCGAAGGCGAGATGGTCCTGAAGATCCAGGAAGACGGTCGGGTCCGCGACATCCCGATCCGCACCGGCGAGATGTTCTACCTGCCCCCGCGTATTCCGCATTCGCCACAAAGGGCTGCCGATTCAATCGGCCTGGTCATCGAGCGCAAGCGGCTCGCGCATGAGAAGGATGGCCTGCTGTGGTACTGCGAGCGCTGCAACCACAAGTTGTTCGAGGAGTTTTTCACCCTGGAAAACGTCGAGGTGGATTTCCTTGCCGTGTTCGACCGCTTCTACCGCTCGGTCGAACGGCGCTCGTGCCAGGCCTGCGGCCATCTCAACCCGGCACCCGACCGCTACACGTGATCACAGGCGTGCAGTTCCACGTCCCGTTGGTAAACTCGGCGCCATGCTGAAGATCGACACCCACGCCCATATCCTGCCCGAGACCTGGCCGAACTTCGCCGAGAAGTACCGCGATGATCGTTTCCCGGTCATGGTCAATGCCGACGGCCGCCATCGCATCTACAAGGATGGCAAGTTCTTCCGCGAAGTCTGGGCCAATGCCTTCGATGCGGAAGTGCGCATTGCCGAGTACGCGAAGTTTGCCGTCGATGTGCAGGTGGTCTCGACGGTGCCGGTGATGTTTTCGTACTGGGCCAAGCCGAGCCAGGCGCTGGAACTGCATCGCTTCCTGAACGATCACACCGCCGAAATCTGCCGTCGCTATCCGCGCAACTATGCCGGCATCGGCACCGTACCCTTGCAGGCGCCGACACTGGCGATCCGGGAACTCGAACGCTGCGTCGATCAGCTGGACATTACCGCGGTGCAGATCGGTTCGCACATCGAGGACTGGAATCTCGATGCCCCGGAGCTGTTCCCGTTTTTCGAGGCGGCGGCCGATCTGGGCGTCGCCATCCTCGTCCATCCCTGGGACATGATGGGCCGCGAAAGCATGCCGAAATACTGGCTGCCCTGGCTGGTCGGCATGCCGGCCGAGCAGGCTCGAGCGGCCTGCTGCCTGATCTTCGGCGGCGTGCTCGAGCGCCTGCCGAAATTGCGCGTGTGCTTCGCCCATGGCGGCGGCTCGTTTCCGTATTCGATCGGCCGCATCGAGCACGGTTTCCGCATGCGCCCGGACCTGGTCGCCACCGACAATTCGCGCAATCCGCGCGACTATTTCGGTCGCATCTATTTCGATTCCTGCGTCCACGACGATGCCGCGCTGCGCTATCTGATCGAGGTCGCCGGCGTCGACACGATCATGCTCGGTACCGACTATCCGTTTCCCCTCGGCGAGCAGGAACCGGGCAGCGGCATCAGCGCACTCAAGCTTTCCTCGGCCGGGCAGTCCCGCATGTTCCATGGCACCGCGCTCGAATGGCTCAACCTTCCCTACTCGCGCTTTGCGCAAGACGACTCGGAGTAACCTGATGAGATTCCTTCCCCTGATGCTGCTTGCCGTGATCGGCAGCGCCCATGCGCAAGATCGCACCAACTACAACCTCAACGATGGCAAGGTCGCCTTCAGTGTGCCCCAGGGTTGGAGCGCGATCATGGAAAAATCCGATGGCAATCCGCAGGCGATCACTTTCCAGATTGCCGATGCGGCCGCCGAAGGCAGCGACGACATGGCCAGCGTCACGGTGAAGACGCGCCAACTCAAGACAGCGGCCGATTTCGCCGAAGCCACACAGAACGAAATGCAATTGTCCAAGGCGCAGACCGGTTATGAAGCGGCGCTGGATGGCAGCAATACCGGCATTCATCATTACTTTGTCATGCGCGGCAAGACGCGTTACGAGATTCGCGACCGTTTCAGCCTCATGCAGAACATTGCCGTGCAGGTGCGTTGCCAGCGTCCCTTGCTGCAAGCGACCAGCAAGGCCTGGAGCAACGCGTTCGATGCCGGCTGCGACAGTGTTGCCAGCTCGCTGAAATGAGCGCAGGCGTCGATCGCGACATCAGCGAAGAATGGGCGCTCGCTGCGGATGCGGCCGATCCGCTGGGCGGCTTTCGCTCCGAGTTCTGCATTCCCCGGGAAAACGGCCGCGAGATCGCCTATTTCTGCGGCAACTCGCTCGGCCTGCAGCCGCGAGCAACCCGCCAGGCGGTGATCGACGAGCTCGATTACTGGGCCGAACTCGCGGTCGAAGGGCATTTCCGCGGTCGCCTGCCGTGGATGGACTATCACGAGTTCGTGCGTGACGACCTGGCCATGATGGTTGGTGCCAAACCCATCGAGGTCGTTGCCATGAACTCGCTCAGCGTCAACCTGCACCTGCTGATGGTCAGCTTTTATCGGCCCAGCGCCGGGCGCGCCGCGATCCTCATCGAGAAAAGCGCGTTTCCTTCGGATCGCTATGCCGTCGAGGCGCAGGTCCGCTTCCATGGTTACGATCCTGAAGATGCGTTGATCGAGCTGGAGCCGGATCAGGCCGATGGCACGCTTTCGGACGCGGCCATTCTTGCCGCGATCGAGCAGCACGGTTCGCGTCTCGCCCTGGTATTGTTGCCGGGCGTGCAATACCTGACCGGCCAGGCGCTTGATCTGCACGCCATCAGCAAGGCGGCACATGCCAGCGGCTGCATGGTCGGCTTTGACCTTGCCCATGCCGTCGGCAACATGGAGCTGCAGCTGCACGATGCCGGCTGCGATTTTGCCGTCTGGTGCAGTTACAAGTATCTCAATTCGGGACCAGGCGCGGTCGCTGGTGCGTTTGTCCATGAGCGCCATGCGACGACCACGCGCCCGCGTTTTGCCGGCTGGTGGGGCCACGAGAAATCCACGCGTTTCAAGATGGGTCCGCAATTCAGGCCAACCCCCGGTGCGGATGGCTGGCAGCTTTCGAATCCGCCGATACTCGCCCTGGCGCCGCTGCGCATTTCGCTGCAGGTGTTCCAGCGCGCCGGATTTGCTGCCGTGCGCGGGAAATCCCGCGCCTTGACCGGATATCTCGAATGGCTGATCGCGCAACGCGTGTCCGACGTGCTTGCCGTGGTCACGCCAAAACAGGCCTCGCGCCGCGGCTGCCAGTTGTCGCTGCGGGTCAAGGGGCCGCGCGAATCCGGGCGCAAGCTGTTCGAGCACCTGCAAGGCGATGGCATCGTTGTCGACTGGCGCGAGCCGGACATCATCCGTGCCGCACCGGTACCGCTGTACAACCGCTTTGCCGATTGCCGACGCCTGATCGAATCGGTCGTGCGCTGGCGTGATGCGCAATAATAAATAAATGAATAAACACGCAGTTACCATCGTCGGGGCAGGCCTCGTCGGCTCCTTGCTCGCCACCCTGCTTGCCCAGCGCGGCTTTGCGGTGAGCGTGTTCGAGCGCCGCCCCGATCCGCGTCGCACCGGTTTCCTTGGCGGCCGCTCGATCAATCTCGCTCTCGCCGAGCGTGGCTGGCATGGCCTGCGCCTGGCTGGCCTGCAGCAGCGCATGCTGGAAATCGCGGTAATGATGCGCGGGCGCATGATCCACGACCTCGATGGGCGTACCAATCTGCAGCGTTACGGCCGCGATGATTCGGAGGTGATCTGGTCGGTCAATCGGGGCGCATTGAACATCACCCTGCTCGATGCGGCCGAAGCAGCTGGCGCCGCCATCCATTTTGACCGACGCCTCGATGCACTCGACTGGACGACCTCGACAATGCACCTGCGCAGCGAGGAAGGTGTCGCTGGCACGCACCAGGCCGACGTCATCCTTGGCTGTGACGGCGCCGGCTCCGCCTTGCGCGGGGCGATGGCACAAACCACCGACCTCGGCGAACGCTTCGAACCGCTGGGGCATGGCTACAAGGAACTGGAGATTCCCGCGCTGGCGGATTTCCCGTCCGGCCAGCTTCCCTCTCCATTGCGTGATGCGCTGGCCCGTGGCGAGCGCTTTGCCATGGAACCCAACGCACTGCACATCTGGCCCCGCGGCAATTACATGTGCATCGCCTTGCCGAATGCCGAGGGCAGTTTCACCGTCACCCTGTTTCTGGCCAGCGAGGGCACGCCCAGCCTGGCCGGTATCACCAATGCGGCTGATGTGCGGGCGTTCTTCGAGCGCGATTTCGCCGACGCCGTGCCATTGATGCCGGATCTCGAAAAGGATTTTCTCGACAATCCGGTCGGCTTGCTCGGCACGCTCTACCTCGATCGCTGGCATCTCGATGGCACGGCGTTGCTGCTGGGTGATGCAGCCCACGCAATCGTTCCGTTCCACGGACAAGGCATGAACGCGGGATTCGAGGACGCCGTCGAACTGGCTGAACTGCTTTCCGCAACACCGCATGACAGTGCCGTGGTATTCGCGGAGTTCGAACGCCGGCGCAAACCGAACGCCGATGCGATCGCGGCAATGGCGCTCGACAACTACATCGAGATGCGCGACCGCGTCGACGATGCCGATTACCTGCTGATGCGAGAGCTCGATCGCGCTCTGGCGGCACGCCACCCCGGACGCTGGGTGCCGCGCTACTGGATGGTCACCTTCTCGCGGATTCCCTACGCGACCGCGTTCGAGCGCGGCGGAATCCAGGCAAGGCTGCTGCGCCAGATGATCGAAGGCAAGCAATCGCTGGCGGAGATCGACCTCGACCAGGCCGACCTGCTCGTCCAGCGGCACCTTCAGCCGATTGCGGCATCAGCCTGAGCCCATTTTCTTCACGGGCGTGGGCGCATCGGCGAACGAATCCGGGCAAGGGCAGCACGCTTGGCATGTCGTATCATCCTCGTTCGCACCGAGACTTCCCGGAGACCCGCGATTAACGCCCTGCCCTATGATCGTGCCCAGCTTGCCCGCAAGGCGCAGATGATTGCCGATGCCGGACGCGAACTTGCCGCGCTTGGCTGGACACCGGCAACCAGCAGCAATTTCTCGATGCGCCTTGATCCATCGCACGTCGCCGTGACCGTATCCGGTCGCGACAAGGGCAAGCTCGGTGCCGAGGACATCATGGTCGTCGATCTCGACAACCAGCCGGTCGCGACCACGGCGCGGCCGTCCGCGGAAACGGCCCTGCATACGCAGATCTACCGCCGCTTTGCGGATGTCGGCGCCGTTCTGCACACGCATTCGCGCGCGCAAAGCGTGGCCTCGCGCCTGTTTGCCGAAGCCGGCGCGGTGCGCTTCGAGGGCTGGGAGCTGCAAAAGGCCATCGCCGGCCACAGCACTCATGAAAGCGTGCTCGACCTGCCGGTGTTTCCGAACACCCAGGACATGAGCGTGCTGGTGGGGCAGATCGATGCCTGGCTGGATGCCGGCAAACCACTGCACGGCTACTTGATCAACGGTCACGGCATTTATGCCTGGGGCGTTGACATGGCCGAGGCGCGTCGCCATCTCGAAGCATTCGAGTTCCTGCTCAACTGCGAATTGGATCTGAGGAGACTGTCGTCATGAGCCACTTGCGCATTTTTTCCGAAGACAACGGCGATACGCCCCTGGCCACGTATGCCACGCATGCGGAGATTGCCGAAGTCCTCGGCCAGGTTGGCGTGCGCTTCGAACGCTGGCAGGCAAACAAGCCGATAGCGGCTGGTGCCAGCCAGGATGAAGTGATCGAGGCCTATCGTGAAGACATCGACCGCTTGATGCGCGAGGAAGGCTACCGCAGCGTCGACGTCGTCAGCCTCACCGCCGATCATCCCGACCGTGCAGCGTTGCGCCAGAAGTTCCTCAGCGAGCACACCCACGCGGAAGACGAAGTGCGTTTCTTCGTTGACGGTTCCGGCCAGTTCACCCTGCACGTCGAAGGCAAGGTCTACGACCTGCTTTGCGGGAAAGGCGACCTGATCGGCGTACCCGATGGCACCCGGCACTGGTTCGACATGAGCGAGGAACCGCACTTCGTCGCAATTCGCCTGTTCACCAATCCCGCCGGATGGGTTGCCGAATTCACCGGCGACGAGATCGCGGCCAGGTTCCCGCGCATGCTGCCGGCGACGGTCAAGGCGCACGCCTGACTGTGGCCTGGCGCTGCGCGCCAGGTGCAGTCGACTACCCGGTTCTGCAAATCCTCCACAAGAGCAAGAAGAAATGGCCAGCATCCGCGCGATCCTCACCGATATCGAAGGCACCACCAGCTCGATCAGTTTCGTCAAGGATGTGCTGTTTCCCTACGCGCGCAAACGCCTGCCGGCCTTTGTCGTCACCCATGCGGACAAGCCCGATGTCCAGCACTGGTTGCACGAGGCGGCACGCGAGGCCGGGCTCGTTTCCGCCAGCGAGCAGGAGATCATCGACCTGCTGATCGGCTGGATCGACGCCGACCGCAAGTCGACAGCGCTGAAAGCCCTGCAGGGCATGATCTGGGCAGATGGTTATGCGGAAGCGGATTTCCGCGCGCACATCTACCCCGATGCCGCACGCGGCCTGCAGAAATGGGCAGCGGCCGGTTTGCATCTGTACGTATATTCTTCCGGTTCGGTGCCGGCGCAGAAGCTCCTCTTCGGCAACACCGAGGCGGGTGACCTGACCCGTTTCTTCTCCGGCTATTTCGATACCGAAACCGGACCCAAGCGCGAACCGGAGTCATATGCGCGGATCGCCGCGGCGATTGCCTTCGCGCCGGCCGAGACCCTGTTCCTATCCGATGTCGTCGAGGAACTCGATGCGGCGCGCGCGGCCGGCATGCGCACCGTCCTGCTGGCCCGTGATGGAGATGGCTGCCCGGCGGATCCCGGACATCCCTGCGCGACCAGTTTCGATGCCATCGATCCATCGGCGTTCTGAGCCGATGGGCCCGATCATCGGGGTCATTCGTGATGGCGTTCGCGTCACCTTCCTGCAGCGCCCGCGCGGCAACCCGGTGCTGCCTGCTGCCGATGCCTTCGTTGCCAGCCTGGTCTTGTATCTGCTGGTAGAGCTGCTGCTGGGCTGGATCCAGTCCGAGCCGCCGCGCATGCTGGTCGGGTGGGGCTTTGCCACCCTGCTCGCCGACAGCAGCCTGACCCTGCTCGCGGCCTGGCTGCTCGCGCGCTTGGCCGTACGGCCTGCAATCACCTGGGCGGTGGGTGCCATCGCCCTGGCCGCGACTGCCGCCACCAAGTTGTTGATCCAGTGGCCGCTGCATGTCGCGGCAATCTGGCTGCACACCTCCGGCAACGCCGGGGCTGCGCTCGCCTTGATCTGGCTTTCGCAACTATGGTGGCTGCTGGTGATGGTCGCGCTGGCACGCTGGTTGCTGCCGGCCCGGCTGACCATGAGCCTGCTTGCTGCCGCGCTGGCATTTGCCGTCTCCGCCCTGCCATGGCAGTGGATCCCCGCGGCATCGCCGATCATGCAGGATCAGAGCGCTGCGGCCCGGGTTTCCGCCGCCAGCGAAGCGGATTCCATTGCCGGGGCCGGATTCGAAGCCGCTGCCGAGGAGCCTGGCATCGAATTCGATTTCGATCCCGAACAGCTCATGTTCGACCAGCCGAAATTGCTCGGCGCGGCAATCGACGCCCTGCAACCGCGCACGCCCGGCAAGGCCAATTTGTACGTGATCGCGTTTGCCGGCGATGGCAGCGAGAACGTGTTTCGCAACGAAGTCGAATACGCCGCGCAGTTGTTCGCGCAACGCTTCAATGCCCGAGGCCACGTGCTGGTGCTGGCGAACAATCCGGCCAGTATCGAGACACGGCCGCTGGCGACGCTGACCAACCTGCGCATCGCTCTCGCCGAGATTGCCGTGCAGATGGATCCCGCCGAAGACATCCTGTTGCTCTACCTGACCTCGCACGGATCGGCAGACCACCAGTTGTATGTTGCCCTCGATCCGTTGCCGCTGAACCAGATCATGCCGGCGGATCTTGCCGAGGCATTGCAGACCACGCCTTCGGTTCGCTGGAAGGTGATCGTCGTCAATGCCTGCTATTCGGGCGGGTTCATCGACGCCCTGCGCGATGATTCGACCCTGGTCATCACCGCGGCGCGCAGCGACCGCACCTCGTTCGGCTGCGGCGCGGATTCCGAGATAACCTGGTTCGGCAAGGCCTTCCTCGCCGACGCGCTGAATGAGACCACTTCGTTTCCGGATGCCTTCAAACGAGCCAGCGCCCTTGTCGGCGAATGGGAAGCGCACGAGAAGGAGGCACAAAACTCCGAACCGCAGATCACCAGTTCGCGAAGCATTGAAGGGAAACTCGAAAAATGGCGGCGCACGCTGCCTGCCAGCGAGCCGCTTCCATTCTCGCCGACCGTAACCGCCAAACCCTGACCCGGTCCTTGGCGGCAATCACGCGAGCAGCTTGGCAATGTCCTTGCCGATTGCTTCGGGTTCGTCGCTCGGCGCATAGCGCTTGACCACGTTGCCGTCGCGATCGACGAGAAACTTGGTGAAGTTCCATTTGATTGCCCCAATGCCGAGCAGGCCGGTTTTCTCCTTCTTCAACCATTCATACAGCGGGTGCGCAGCGCTGCCATTGACGTTGATCTTGGCAAACATCGGGAACGTCACGTCATAGGTCAGCGTGCAGAAGTTCTTGATCTCGGCTTCGTCCCCGGGTTCCTGGTGGCCGAACTGGTCGCATGGAAAACCCAGCACCTCGAAACCCTTGCCTTGGAACTGCTTTTGCAGCGCCTCAAGCCCCGAGTATTGCCTGGTGAAGCCGCATTTCGAGGCGACATTCACGATCAGCAAGGCTTTGCCCTTGTACTGCGAAAGCGCCTGCTCATTGCCATCGATGTCACGCGCCGAAAAATCATGGACTGTGCTCATGCGCACCTCGCGTATGGAGAATGGCGCTAGCGTACCGCAATGCCGCGTTCGGCCCGCGTTAATCGAAGCGGGTGAAAATCCCGATCCCGACCCGGAAACTGGAGCGCCGTCGATGAATTCCTCACTCAGTCAATTCATGTTGGCCACGCTTGCGGCAGCAACGATGGGCAGCGCCCTTGCCCAAAGCGACCCGATGTCCAACCCGGGCAGCCAGGTCATCGTGCGCAGCGCCGGCACCGGTTACACGCCATCCGGCCCGGCCCCGCAATTTTCCGAGCTCGATGTCGATGGCAACGGCAGCATCGATGAGGGTGAAGCGGTTGGCTACAAGCTGCTGGCCAACGACTTCCGCATGGCCGACAGCAATCGCGATGGCCGCATCTCGAAGCGGGAATACGAGCGTTGGACGTCCATGCCGTAACTGAGGTTGATTCGTGAATCTTGAGCAATGACGGGGTGTGCAGCCCATCTCGCCTGAAACGACTTCACACGGGGACCTGCCTACTCGCCGCTGGCGGCCTCAAGCTCCTGCCAGCGCGTGTAGGCGACATCGAGTTCGGCCTGGGTTTTTGCCATCGCCTCGTTGGCGCTGACGATGGCATCGGCTGATTGCTTGAAGAAGGCGGGTTCGGCCATCGTTGCGGTCATTCCAGCGATGCGGTTTTCGAGGGTTTCAATCACGCCCGGCAACCTTTCGAGCTCGCGCATTTCCTTGTAGGTCAATTTGCGCCTGGCCTTCACGGGCGCCAATGGCTCGACTTTCGCACTCGCGGCGTCGTTGCGCGGTCGCATCGCCATGGCCTGCGGCCGTTGGCGCAGCCATTCGGCATAACCGCCAACGTACTCGCCAACCCTGCCCTCTCCTTCCAGCGCCAGTGTGCTGGTGACGACATTGTCCAGGAACTCGCGATCGTGCGAGACCAGCAGCAAGGTGCCGGCGTAGTCGACCAGAAGTTCTTCAAGCAACTCCAGGGTTTCCACATCGAGATCGTTGGTCGGCTCGTCCATGACCAGGAAGTTGGATGGCTTGGCAAACAGTCGCGCCAGCAGCAGGCGATTGCGCTCTCCGCCCGACAATGCCGAAATCGGTGCACGCGCGCGCTCCGGGGTGAACAGGAAATCCTGCAGATAGCCGATCGCATGCTTGCGCGAACCGTTGACCTCGATGAACTCGCGGCCATCGGCGACGTTGTCGAGCGCGCTCATGTCCTCGCGCAGTTGCGTGCGGTGTTGATCGAAGTAGGCAATCTCAAGCTGGGTGCCAATGCGCACTTCGCCGGCATCCGGCTGCAAGTCGCCAAGCAGCAGGCGGATCAGGGTGGTCTTGCCGGAGCCGTTCGGGCCGATCAGGCCGATGCGATCGCCACGCATGATCGTGGTCGAGAAATCCGCAATCAAGGTTCGACCTGGAATCGAATAAGAAACACTCTTCGCCTCGATCACCTTGCGCCCGGAGTTTTGCGCGCTGCCGGCCTGCATGCGCACATTGCCGGTCTGGTTGCGGCGCTCGGCGCGTTCGCGGCGCATTGCCTCAAGCCGACGCACGCGGCCTTCATCGCGGACCCGGCGCGCCTTGATGCCCTGGCGGATCCATACTTCTTCCTGCGCCAGCTTCTTGTCGAACAGCGCGTTGGCCTGGGTTTCCGCGTGCAGGCGTTCCTCACGGCGACGCAGGTAGTTTTCGTAATCGCCCGGCCAACTGGTCAGCTTGCCGCGATCGATCTCGATGATGCGCGTGGCCAGAGCGCGGACGAAGCGCCGGTCATGGGTGATGAAGATCACGCTGCCGGCAAAGTTCCTGAGAAACTCCTCGAGCCAGGCGATCGCCTCGATATCGAGATGGTTGGTCGGTTCGTCGAGCAAGAGCACAGCGGGTTCAAGCACAAGTGCCCGGGCCAGCAGCACGCGGCGTTTCATGCCGCCGGATTGCGCCGAAAACTCCTCATCCTCGGGCAGTTCAAGCTTGCTCAACACCTGGGTGACGCGCCGATCGAGATCCCAGCCGTTGGCGGCCTCGATGCGCGCCTGCACATCGGCCAGTGCGCGCATGTCGCTGTCATCGGCGAGGTGATGGATCAGATGATGGTATTGGGCAAGCAGCTTGCCGATCTCGCCCAGCGCCTCGGCAACCACGTCGAAGATCGTGCCGGCCATGCCTTGCGGCACTTCCTGCGCCAGTCGCGTGACGACGACACCAGGCGAGACCCGCACTTCGCCATCATCGGGGCGGATCTCGCGGTCGATCAGCTTGAGCAGGGTCGACTTTCCGGCACCGTTGCGGCCGACCACGCAGACACGCTCGCGCGGTTCGAGAATGAACTCGATGCCGTCGAGCAAGAGCGGCCCGCCGATGCTGTAGTCAAGCTTGCGCAGTTCAATCAGGGCCATGAAGATCGCCAGGGTGGGTGGAATGGTCAGCAAACATCGGCAGCGCGAGATCCGCCTGATGCGACAACGGCGACGCGCGGCTGAGGCATCGAGGTGGGTCGAGCGCAATCCCGCCCGGCACCAGGTAAACTCGGGAATGGGCGGCGCGCCAGACTGAAGCCCGCAGCCGCGCGAGGTGAAGACCTGCAATGGATGCTTCCCATCGCGTCAGCGGAGCGGCCAAGCCGACCCGCCGCGGCAATTCTAGCAAGCGGACGTCGCCATGGCAGTAACCTGCCTCTTGTCATGAACTCCAGCCTTCCCGAGTCGAGCCAGGATCACGGCCTTGATGCCGATATCGATCCATCGATCCAGTGCAGCCGCTGCGAAGCGGTCTGCTGCCGGCTGACCGTGTACGTGATGGCCGACGACGCAACGCCCGACTGGCTGATCGATCAGGACGAACATGGCATGGACGTGATGCGCCGCCTCGACGATGGCTGGTGCGCGGCGCTCGACCGCGAAACCATGCGCTGCTCGATCTACGCGCTGCGCCCGCAGGTGTGCCGGGACTTCGACATGGGTGGTGCCGATTGCCGGCAGGTGCGTGCCAACGACCGCGATCTGGCGATTGCCGTGCTCGACTGAAACCCTGCGCTCAACGGGAGATGACGCGATTGCGGCCCTTGGCCTTGGCGGCATACAAGGCCTTGTCGGCCGCCTTCAGAACTTCGCCTGGCGACCGCAGATCCTCGGCACGCTCGGCAAGGCCGATGCTGACGGTGATCTTGACCGTTCCGGAATCCTTGCGCTTGGCAACCTGCGCATTCTTTCTGCCAGCGCTGGCGCGGATCGGCACACGCATGGCGGCAATGCGCTGGCGCAGATCCTCGCAGGCATCACTCGCCTGGGCGACACGCAGGCCGGTGAACAGCAGGCAGAATTCCTCGCCACCGTAACGGTAGGCATTCGCACCGCGGGTTGTGCGCAACTGGTTTGCGACCGCCTTGAGCGCACGATCCCCCGCCGCATGGCCGTGTTGATCGTTGAATTTCTTGAAGTGATCGACATCGACCATGGCCAGGGCGAAATTGCCGGACAGTCGCGCCAGTTCCTCATCGAGCGCGCGCCGGTTCGGCAAGCCGGCCAGTCCATCGACAAAGGCCATGCGATACGAGACAAACAGGATCGCCGCAATGGCAAGGGCGCCGCTGATGGCCAGGAACTCGCTGGCACCGGCTTTGCGTGTCATCGGCAACAGGGCTATGGCAACCAGCAAAAGCATCAAGGCCAGTGCGACTTCCATCGGCGAACGCAATACTGCCCATCGCAGCACGCAGACCAGGGCCGCGGCAAAAACGATGCCCGCTGCCACCGAACCGCTGCGCCATGGTAGCCAACCCAGCGGAAACGCATCGCGAAGGCCCGGCCAGACATGCGCCGGCGCGGACAGGGTCAGCAGGATGGCCAAGGCCAGCAGGCTCAGCAGCAACAGGTTCCGTTTCGCCAGCAGGCGCCGCTCGGGCATGGCCGCCGCCGCCAGCAGCAGGCAGGGCGCAAACATGCGGAACGCCTCGACACTGCGCTCGCGCAACAATGCGGAACCCGCACCCGCCAGGCCGAGCGTTGCGCAAAACAGGATCGCCAGGATCATGAAGGCGCGGTTGCGCCTGAAGCCCAGCGCCAGCAGCAACGCGATGCCGGTGCACAAGGGCGCGGCCAGGATCGGCCAGAACTCGTTTGCGCTCACGTTCTCTCCCTTGCAACGCTCAACGCAACAGCTCGTAGGGACCGCCCCGCTCCAGCGCACGCTGCCAGGCGGGCCGGGCATGGATGCGCTGCAGCCAATCGGCCAACCGCGCATGTTTGCGACCGAGTCCGCCACGCGCGGCAAACGCCTCGACCGGGAAGCTCATCTGGATGTCGGCGGCGGTGAATTTCCTGCCGGCAAACCAGTCGCGCTCCTTCAGCTCGCTTTCGAGATAGTCCAGATGCTGCCTGAGTTGGGGTTCGATGTAGCCGGTCAAGACCTTGTCGGCGATGCCCTTGGCAACCGGACGCACGAAAAACGGCATTGGCTGCGTCGGCAGGCGCGCGAATACCAGACTCATCAGCAATGGTGGCATCGCCGAGCCTTCGGCGTAGTGCAGCCAGTAGGTGTAACGGCGTTGTTCGGCGGATCCGGCGCGCGGCTTGAGTTTGCCCTTACCATGTTCATCGACGAGGTATTCGACGATCGCGCCGGATTCGGCGACGACGATGTCGCCATCGCTGATCACCGGCGACTTGCCCAACGGGTGCACCTTGCGCAAGGCCGGCGGGGCCAGCATGGTCTTGGCATCGCGCTCGTAGCGGATCACCTCGTAGTCGAGGCCCAGTTCCTCGAGCAGCCAGAGCACGCGCTGAGAGCGCGAATTGTTCAGATGATGAACCGTGATCATGGCTGCCCTGGCCCGATGGGTGCGCGTTCGGACTCGCAGCATGTCGGTTCCGTGGTGGACGTGGCAAGCTTCCGACCTTGGCAAAACCCCGCAATCGGCACGCCGCGTTCCGCCTGTCGCGGGGGAAGTGCCATCCGACCCTCAACTTCCCGTCGCGCAAACGCTCGCATGCCTCTGCATCGATATTTCCAACTCGACGTTTTCAGCCGCCATCCGGGCGGCGGCAATCCACTGGGCGTGGTCGTCGCCGCCGACGACTGGAGCGAGGCGGCCATGCAGGCATTCGCCAAGTGGACCGACATTGTCGAAACGACGTTCCTGCTGCGTCCTTCGACGCCTGCGGCAAGCTATCGATTGCGCATCTTCACGCCGACCCGGGAAATCGCGTTTGCCGGGCATCCGTCGATTGGCAGCGCGCATGTCGCCCTGCTCTCGGGCTTTGCCCGGGCCAGCGAGGGCCAGATGATCCAGGAATGCGAGGCCGGCTTGTTGCCGATCCGGGTCGAGGATGATCGCGACCAGCGCAGGATTTTCATCCAGGCACCGAAGGCAAGGGTGCTGAAGGTGGGTGTCGAGCCGGGCAGCTTGCTGGCGACAACGCTGAAGAAGGTCAAACTCGGCGCGCTTGCGCCGGCCTTTGTCGAGGGCGGGCGACGCTGGTGGCTGGCGGAGATTGCCGATGTCGCCTCCTTGCGCGCCTGGCAGCCCGATCACGCCTCGATCCGCAAGATCGCGCTGGACAGCGACAGTCTCGGCCTGTGCGTGTTCGCGCGCAGCAATGAGCCCGGCCATGAACTCGTGTTGCGCGCATTTCCGGCCGGCGTCGGCATCGTCGAGGATCCGGCCTCGGGTGCGGCGAACGGACTGGTCGCGGCCTATATCGCGCACGCCGAACCGGATGGACCGTTGGCGCGCGGTTACACGGTCAGCCAGGGCCGCGAAATCGGCCATGACGCCGAACTGACCCTGCGCATCGATGCCGATGCCACCGTCTGGGTGGGCGGGCAAACGCAGACCGTGGTCCGCGGTGAGGTGGAGTGGCCTTGGACGGGAGTCGGGAATGGGGAATAGGGAATTGGTCAAAGCGAAGCGCGAAACGAGCGTCCCGCCCAGATATCGGTGCCGGCATGAAACCGCTTTACCGATTCCCCATTCTCTACTCCCTGTTCCCGACCAATCACCTCCTCCCGTGATCAAGCCAGATCTCCAGGCCTTGCGCGTTCAACTCGATATCCGATGACAACAGCTCGTGCATGTGTTGCGGTGACATCGTGCAACCGTGGGCAGTGGCGCGAGCGAGATAGAGTTCGGCCAGTTTCCGCTTGAGAAACTCATGCCGATCCGCCAGGCCCGTGCTGGATTCGGCTATGGCAACCATGGCATCGATCTGCTCGAACAAGTCGCGGCCGAGGCGCTCGACGTCGCTGACCCGGCTGTAATGGGTCAGGAACATGGCTTCCGGCTTGTACAGCAACATGCGTGCAATCGAGCCCTTCAGCGCGACCGGGTCGAACTGCACCGGCGTCGAGGTCGGCAGGATGAAGGCACCCTTGTCGGTATCGAACTCGCGGTAGGAAAGACCAAACGTGTCGCCACTGAAGAACGAGCGGCTGCGTTCGTCCCAGACCGAGAAATGATGTCGTGCATGGCCCGGCGTATCCAGGCAGCGCAGGCGGCGGCCGGCAAACTCGATGACCGCCTCGTCACGGATCTCGATGACCCGCTCGGCTGCCACCGGCACCAGGTCGCCATAGGTGCGCTGAACTTCCTCGGTGCCGTAGACCGACGATGCGCTGGCCACCAGGCGGGCTGGATTGATCATGTGCGGCGCACCGCGTGGATGCACGGCGAGCCTGGCGACCGGCAAATGGCGGAGCATCTCGCCGGCACCGCCGGCATGATCGAGGTGGACATGGGTGACGATGACGTAATCGACCTTCTCGCGGGCGATGCCCTTGGCCTCAAGTTCGGCAAGCAGGAACGGAATCGAATAGTTGGTGCCGACATCGATGAAGACCGCATGGCCATGGTCGACGATCAGGTGGCTGGCGTCGAAGCGCGGCCGATGAAAGCCGGTATCGATCGCCGTGATGCCGTGTGCGAAATCCATGGATGGGTCTGCGCGTGTCGATGGATCGTCCATGATCGCAGAGCAGGCGGCACAGGGGAACGCGGCATTTCCCTAATCGGATCGCAGGGCCTGGCGCAGGGCGACCGCGAAGGAAGGCGGCTCGCTGCGCAGCACGCGGACAGCGGCGGTTCCATGCCACTCGGCGCAGGCCTGGATGGCATGGGCGATGGCCGCGACAAGGCCCTCGTCAACCTTGATGCCTGTTTGCAAGTGGATGCGCTTGACCTCGAATACACCGTCCTGGCGATGTGCCTTGGCGTCGAGTCGACCGACCAGGGCACCGCGATGCAGGATGGGCAGGACGAAATAGCCGTACCGGCGCTTTGCCTCCGGCACGTAGCATTCAATCGTGTAGTCGAAGCCGAACAGGACGCTGGCCCGTGAGCGATCCCAGACCACCGGATCGAACGGCGACAACAACGTCGTGTGCGATGCGCGCAGCTTTCCGGCAATGGCCTGTCGCGCGAGTTCGACATGCCCGGCATGCACGTAAGCGAGGTTTTCCCAGCCGCGCACCTTGACCTGCAGCAGTTCGCCCGTCTTGACCAGTTCATGCAGGTCGGCGTCCTTGTGCCGCGGTCGCGTGCGGAAGTAATCGGCGATCCAGCGTGCCTGGGTGATGCCAAGGGCCTTCACCGAATCCAGGATGAGGCGGCGTTCGACGTCCTGCGTGCCGATCGGTGCCGCTTCGGCAGCGACGCCCATGCGCTGCATCACCCGCGCACTGAGATCGTAGACGCGCTGGAAGCGTTCGCGGCGGGCAACCATCAGTTCACCGCGCGCAAACAAGGCTTCCAGCCAGCGTTTTTCATCCTTCCAACCCCACCAGCCGGTTGTCGCCCGGCGCGTCGCCTCGAAATCGGATGCCTTGGTCGGGCCTTGCTCGCGGATGCGCGCAAGCACCGCGTTCATGCCGGCGCGCTGCCCTTCCTGCGCGCGGGCGGCGTGCTTGCTTGCCCAGTGGTTGTCGCGCGCACCGGCCGCCTGGTGGGAGCGATGCAGGGCAAATGCCTCACTCGGCGCGAAACAGGCCTCATGCGACCAGCATTCGAAGATTTCGCCGCGTTCGAGTGCTTCATCAAGCCAGCCGGCCGGGTAGCTGCCCAGCCTTGAGAACAACACCAGGTAGGGACTGCGCGCAACGACGTGGATGGTGTCGATCTGCAGCAGGCACATGCGCTCGATTGCCGCCAGCACGTCGCCACGATGCGGCTTGCCCTGCGGCTTGCGCAGCAGGCCTTGTGCAGCGAGATGCAGGTTGCGCGCCTGCTGCGGACTGATTTCCGCGGCGCTGTCGATCGGGCTTGGCATGCGCCGATCATGCGCAGGCGCATCGCTCAGGGCAATGGTGGATCGAAGCCGTCGCGGAATATCAGGTCGTCCAGCTCGGCAGCGCCGATATCGCAACGCGAACCTTGCGGGCGCGAGATGCCGCGCGCATCGTCCGCCTCGCAGGCACCGGGCAGGCCGGCTGCGGCAGGACTGCCCCGTTCGAGCGCCGGGCTGGCCCAGGTCGGCGGTTGTGTTTCCACCGTGCCGCCATAGACCGCAAAGGGTTGCAGCAGCGGGTTGATCGGCTGCGCGGCGTTGCCGACCTGATCGCCGGGCTGCGCCCCGCCCAGCACGCACACCGTGCCGATATTGCCGATGATGTTGTGGCCGGCCGAGGCCAACGAACCGTTCATGCCGACAAGGCAATCCGGATTGACCAGGCTGCTGCCGCCAAGGCTGAGGTCGATATTGCGCGCGACGATGCTGTTGGAGATCGATACATTGGCGTTTACCTCCAATGCGCCGTCGCCAAAGTCGTCAAGATCGCTGTCGGCAATGTTCAGGGTCATGGTGACGTTGTTGAGAATTGCCGGCGCGTTGAAAACCGCCACGGATCCCGAACCGGTGCTTGTGTTGGAATCAAAGGTGACGTTGCGCAAGGTCGCCGGGCCACCGCTGATCCAGAGTGCTCCGCCGTTGTCGGCGGCATTGGCATGGAAGGCGGAATTGACCACTTCGAGTGATCCGTCGGAGGCGATCCCGGCACCCTGGGCAGCGGTGTTGTTGACGATCGAACAGCCACTTACCACCAGGCTGGCGCCGGCAGCGGCGAGGATTGCCCCGCCGAAGATGCCATCACCATTGCGGATCGTCACCCCGGTGATCGTGACGGCTACCGGCTGGCCCGCTCCGGGCATCGCCAGATCGAAGACGCGATCGTTGCGGTCACCGCGAATGCGGGTGACGTCGGCACCCGCCCCCTGGATGGTCAGGCTGCTGCGGACATCGAGGTCACCGGTCGAGTTTGCGTCTTCTCCTGCGCCGGCGCGATCGATGCGGTATTCGCCGGCAGCAAGCACCACAATGTCCGCGCCGCTTCCCGCCGCACAGCCGTTGAACGCGGTGTCGAGGTTGGCCGCAGTGATGGCTTCGCGCAGACTGCACTGGCCGTCGGCCGCAACCGTGTCGTTGGTCGTGGTCACGGCAAGCGTAGCGGCCGAGGCGCTACCCGTCAGCCCGAAGACCGCCAGGACCGCCAGCAACAAGGGAAAATGCATGGAAACACCTCGGCCGTGAAACGGAATATCGACACGCTTTCGACAGCTCAATGCTAGCACCCGGGTAATTGGCTTGGGCAGTCTGATGCCGTGCATCGTGCAATAATCGGGTGCTAACCTTCGATGTCCAACATCGACGTATCAACCATTCACGGAGACTCATCATGTCCGGCATCGTCATCGTCGGCGCCAAGCGCACCGCCATCGGTTCCTTCCTTGGCCAGTTCACCGGCGTCCCCACGACCACCCTGGGCGCCACCGCAATCAAGGCAGCGGTCGAGCAGGCCGGCGTGCCGGTCGCCGACGTTTCGGAAGTGATCATGGGTTGCGTGCTGCCGGCCAATCTCGGCCAGGCACCGGCGCGCCAGGCCTCGCTGGCCGCCGGTCTGCCGAAATCGACCGGTTGCACGACCATCAACAAGGTCTGCGGCTCGGGCATGAAGGCGATCATGCTGGCCCACGATCTGGTCAAGGCCGGCTCGGCCAGCATCGTCGTTGCCGGCGGCATGGAGTCAATGACCAATGCCCCGCACATGCTGCCGAATTCGCGCACCGGCAACCGCTACGGCAATTTCAATGCCGTCGACCACATGGCCTGGGACGGTCTGACCAATCCCTACGACGGCCAGTCGATGGGTGTGTTTGCCGAGGCCACGGCCGACAAATACGGCTTCACCCGCGAAGAGCAGGATGCGTTCGCGATCGAATCGGTCAAACGTGCGCAGGCGGCGATTGCTTCCGGTGCATTCGCCGAGGAGATCGTCGCGGTCACGGTGTCCACGCGCAAGGGCGATGTCGAGTTTGCCACCGACGAGCAGCCCGGCAATTCCGACATCAGCAAGATCCCGACCTTGAAACCCGCCTTCCGCAGGGACGGCGGCACGGTCACCGCGGCAAGCTCGTCGAGCATTTCCGATGGCGCAGCCGCCACCGTCGTCATGTCTGCAGACGAGGCCGCCAGGCGCGGTCTCAAGCCACTTGCAAGCATCGTCGGCCATGCCACCAACTCGCAGGATCCGGAATGGTTCACCACCGCCCCGGTTGGCGCGATCGAACGCGTGCTCAAACAGGTTGGCTGGAATATCGGCGATGTCGATTTGTTCGAGATCAACGAGGCATTCGCGGTCGTGGCAATGACGCCAATTCGCGAACTCGGCATTCCGCACGCGAAAATCAACGTCAACGGCGGTGCCTGCGCCCTGGGCCACCCGATCGGCGCTTCCGGCGCTCGCCTGGTGATCACCCTGATCAATGCCCTGCGTAAGCGCGGTGGCAAGCGCGGCGTGGCCAGCCTGTGCATTGGTGGCGGCGAAGCGACGGCAATCGCCATCGAGCTGGCGTAACGATTTTTTTCCATTTACCGGATTAGAGTGGACGGGTCGATTTCCGGCCTGTTTGAATCCTCAGGCAGTTGTGTGCCTGATCACGAGCACTGCCAATGCGGCGGGCAGTGCCTCGAAAGCCCTGAAACGCTGCCTTTATTCGAGGGGATGAAATGAACTTCACGCGTATTATTCTGGCTTCCGCACTGGCTCTGGGGCTGGCTGCCTGCGACAACTCCCAACAAAAGGCCCAGGAAGCTGCCGACGCTGCCGCCAAGGCAGCACAGGAAGCAGCCGCAGCCACGCAGAAGGCGGCAGACGAGGCAGCCATGGCCGCCAAGACTGCGGCTGAAGCAACCAAGACTGCCGTCGACAGCGCCGCCGCGACGACCATGGACGCCGCCAGCACTGCCGCTGACGCGACCAAGGAAGCCGCAGCCGATGCAGCCGACGCCGTGGGCGAAGCCGCCGACAAGATGAAGGCCGCTGCGGAAGAGAAAAAAGAGGCCATCGAGGAGAAGAAGGACGACGCCCAGAAGCATTGATCCTGCTTGCTCAGTCATGATCCGCCGGCCGCCCTGTGCGGCCGGTTTCGTTTTCGCGGTTCGCCGTTCGCCCGGCATGACCCGCTATGATCCGGCCTTCCGGATCTCGACCAGAACACGCTCGCCATGCCCCGCATCCAGACCCAGATCGATCCGCGCTCACCCGATTTCATCGCCAATTTCGAGAACCTGCGCACGCTGGTCGAGGATCTCAAGCAGGAACTGCGGGTCACCGCTCTGGGTGGCGGCGACAAGGCGCGCAGCAGGCACACCGAGCGCGGCAAGCTGCTGCCTCGCGAACGCATCCGCGCCCTGCTTGATCCCGGCTCGCCCTTCCTCGAACTCTCGCCGCTTGCCGCACATGGCATGTATGACGGTGCCGCGCCGTGTGCAGGCCTGATCACCGGCATTGGCCGGGTCAAGGGCCAGGAGGTGCTGGTGGTCGCCAACGATGCGACGGTCAAGGGCGGCACCTATTTTCCGATGACGGTGAAGAAGCACCTGCGCGCGCAGGAAGTCGCCCTGGAGAATCGCCTGCCCTGCATCTATCTGGTTGATTCCGGCGGAGCGTTCCTGCCTCTGCAGGACGAGGTGTTTCCGGACAAGGAGCACTTCGGCCGCATCTTCTACAACCAGGCGCGCATGAGTGCACTGGGCATTGCCCAGATTGCCGTGGTCATGGGTTCGTGCACGGCCGGAGGTGCCTATGTGCCGGCAATGAGCGACGAGACCATCATCGTCAGGAATCAGGGCACGATCTTCCTTGGCGGGCCGCCACTGGTGAAGGCGGCAACCGGCGAAGTCGTCGATGCGGAATCACTCGGCGGTGCCGATGTGCACACGGCGGTCTCCGGTGTCGCCGACCATTTCGCCGAGGACGATTCCCATGCGCTGAACATTGCGCGTGACCTGATCGGCAACCTGAATCGGCGCAAGGGCATGCAGCTTGCCTTGGCCGAGCCGCGTGAGCCGGCCTGCTCCATCGAGGAGATCTACGGCATCGTTCCACGCGAGGCGCGCATCCCGTTCGACATCCGCGAACTCATCGCGCGCATTGTCGATGGCTCGGAATTCAGCGAATTCAAGGCACGTTACGGGAAGACCCTGATCACCGGTTTTGCCCATATCCATGGCTATCCGGTCGGCATAGTCGCCAACAACGGCATCCTCTTTGCCGAATCCGCGCTGAAGGGCGCGCACTTCATCGAGCTGTGCAACCAGCGCAACATTCCGCTGGTCTTCCTGCAGAACATCACCGGCTTCATGGTTGGCCGCAAGTACGAAAACGCCGGCATAGCCAGGGACGGGGCAAAAATGGTCACGGCGGTTGCCTGTTCGCATGTACCCAAGTTCACCGTGGTGATAGGTGGCAGCTTTGGTGCGGGCAATTACGCGATGTGTGGCCGGGCGTACGGCGCGCGATTCCTCTGGATGTGGCCAAACTCGCGCATCAGCGTGATGGGGGGCGAACAGGCAGCCAGCGTGCTGGCGACGGTCAAGCGCGACGGTATCGAGGCGGCGGGCAAGACCTGGTCGGCCGAGGAGGAAGCGGCCTTCAAGGCACCCATCCGCGAGCAATACGAAAGCCAGGGACATCCCTACTACGCCAGTGCGCGCCTCTGGGATGACGGCATCATCGATCCCGTGGACACGCGGCGCGTGCTCGGACTGGCCATTTCCGCCTCGCTCAATGCACCGATTGAAGCAGGTCGTTTTGGCGTTTTCCGCATGTAACTGATGGAAATGAATCCAGTAAAACCATAGACATATGGAGCATTTCTCGATTCATTCTCGTGTCGGTGCCGGCATCCTGGCCGTTGCCTTCGCCGTGCCGCTGCCCGGCTTCGCGGCGTCTTCCGGCGGGTGGCTGCAAGCGCGTGACCAGAATCCGTTTGCCCTGGCCAGTGGGCTGCCACTGGCTCCTGCGATCCCGCACGAGGGGCGCTGGCAGTTCGACGCGACCTTCAATGTCGCCAACACCGAACTCGCACAATTCCGTGATGGGGCTTCCGTGGTATTCGACGCAGAGACCCATGAATCGCGGATCGGCGCCGCCTATGCGTTCAACGATCGCTGGAGCCTGCGCGCATCGCTTGGCTATCTGACAATTGGCGACGGCTTCCTCGACGCGCCAGTCGAACGCTTCCATCGGGCATTCGGCTTTGACAACGGCGATCGCGGCCAACTTGGCACCGAGGCCCCGGCCATCGAGGTGCGTGACGCCGGCGTCACGCGCTATGCGCTCGACAAGGCGAGTTCGGGAAGTGGCCCCTTGCTGATCGACCTGACTCGCCGTTGGCAACTGTCCGATCAGCACCTGTTCGGAATTGCACTCGGCGGCAAGCTCGCCACCGGCAGCGTGCGCCGCTTGACCGACAGCGACAGCAGCGATGTCTCGCTTTCCGCATTCAGCATGATGGCCTTCGGCGAACGACTGGATCTCGGCATGCGTGCCGGCATGCTGCTGCGCAGCGGCAACCATTTGCTTGCCGAGCATGCGCGTGACCAGGTGCCATTCGCCGGCATCGTGCTGCGCTATCGGCTCGGCGACAAATGGTCCGCATGGCTGCAATCCGACGCGCATGGGGCACTCTATCGCGGACTCCCGGATTTCCTCGGCAGCGCCGCCAATCAACTGAATTTCGGATTGAGCCGACGTCTCGGCAGTGCCAGCGAGTTCCAGTTCACTGTCGCCGAGGATCTGCCGGCGCTGCATTCATCCGATGTTGCCGTGACCCTCAATTGGCGCCTGCGCACGGGGCAGTGACCCTGCGACAATGCGTCACTGCCGTTTTACCTTTGGATTCAGGCGCGCGGAACTATCTTGTCGGCGAATCGAAATGCGCTGTTTGCAGTGCCTGGAGATCAAACCCAACTTCCAAGGAGACCCTCCACCATGCGTAACGTACTGATTGCTGCCTCGCTCCTGCTTGCCTCGTCCTCGGCCTTCGCGGCGTGTTCGATCGAGGTCGATGGCAATGACGCCATGCAGTTCAATGTCAAGGCAATCGAGGTCCCGAGCAGCTGCAAGGACTTCACCATCAATCTGACCCATTCCGGCAAGATGGCGAAGAATGTCATGGGCCACAACGTCGTCGTGACCAAGACCACCGACATGCAGGGCGTTGCCAATGACGGGGCCACCGCTGGCCTCAACAACGAATACGTCAAGCCGGACGATGCTCGCGTGATTGCGCATTCCAAGGTCATTGGTGCCGGTGAAAAGACTTCGGTCACGTTTGACACGAGCAAGCTTGCGGCCGACGGCAAGTACTCGTTCTTCTGCTCGTTCCCGGGCCACTGGGCGCTCATGAAGGGCACGATCAGCGTCAAGTAAGCAGCAAGCCACGACTCGGAATCCGGGTCTTGTTATGGGACAATCCGGGGTCGCAGACAGCTCTGCGGCCCCGTAGCTCAGCTGGATAGAGCGTCCCCCTCCTAAGGGGAAGGTCGCCCGTTCGAATCGGGCCGGGGTCGCCATTGAAAACAATGGCATGCGTGACTTTCTTGAAGTTGAATCAGGCTCCCCTGGCGGTTCGACCTTGGTCGCCCCCGCCAAGCGCCTTGTGCGCCTGCACGCGCCACAGCTGCCCTCCCCTTGGCGGCGCATGACCCTGCTTGAGGATGACCACTCGCTGGTTCGCATGGGCGGCGGCGGGTTTATCATTCCGTGTCTGCAATCCAGGCGGCCAACGGCATCCGCTTGAACACTGCGAGCCATTGGCTGCCCTGGCACGGACCACTGCGGAGGAAATGCTCATGCGATTCGGATCCTTTCCAGGCGTTTGGCTTGCGCTGCTGGTTGTGGTTGCAACAACGCTGAGCCTGCCAGTGCAGGCGCATGAACGCGGGCGTGACCGTGACCAGCCAGCGCCGGGCATTGTTGGCCTGGGTTCACTGGATTTTCCGACCAGCGCCAGCTCGATCGAGGCGCAAACCGCATTCGAACGGGCGGCCTTGCTGCTGCACCTGTTCGAGTACGACGATGCGGCCAAGGCTTTCCGGAAAGCGCAGGCGCTGGAGCCCGATTTCGTCATGGCGGTGTGGGGCGAAGCGATGACCCACAACCATCCGCTGTGGAACCAGCTCGACGAGGACGCAGGCCGCAAGGCCCTGCTGAAACTGGGCGCGACAGCCGAAGAACGTGCGGCCAAGGCTGAAACGCAGCGCGAGCGCGACTATCTGGCAGCCGTGGAAATCCTCTATTCCGGCGAAGGTACGAAGATCGAACGCGACCAGCGCTATGCGGCTGCCATGCAGGCGATGGCCGCAGCCTGGCCGGAGGACAACCAGGCCCGGTTGTTCCATGCGCTCGCCTTGCAAGGACGCAGCGAAGGCGTGCGCAATGTGCCGGATTATCTGCGTGCCGCCGAAATCGCGCGCCGCGTCTTCGAGAAGAACCCGCGCAATCCCGGGGCCGCACACTACTGGATCCACGGCATGGACGATCCGGAACATGCCAACGGTGCCATCGAAGCCGCACGTGCCTTGTCGAAGATCGCGCCGGATGCGCCGCATGCACAGCACATGACCTCGCACATCTTCATCGCGCTCGGTCTCTGGGACGATCTGGTGCAAGCCAACGAGGAAGCCGTGCGCGTCGTCTACCGGCACGCCCGCGCGCAGGGCAAGCCCGAGGTGAACTGCTTCCACTACAACGAATGGCTGGAATACGGCTATTTCCAGCAGGGCCGTTTCAAGGAAGCCACGACGCTTTTGCTGAACTGCGAGCGCAGCGGCAAGTCGGCGCTTGCATCCATCACCGATGCCGCCGAACTCAAGCAGATGTCTGCGCGCTTCAGGGGTTCGTTGTCGGTAATGCGCGCCACCGGGGTGATCGAAGCGCAGGACTGGAATGGCGCCGCGCTGAAACTCGTGATGCCGGCCACCGATGATCCGAAGGCGCTGGCGATCGATCGTTTCGTCTCCGGATTTGCTGCCGCGCAGCGTGGCGACACGGCGTTGGCAAGCAGCAAACTGGCGGAATTGCGCACGCAGGTTGCGGCCTCGAAACGTGATCCGGCCGATCCGCAGGACTTCGACTACCTGCATATCCTCCAGGACAACCTCGCCGGTCTGCTTGCCGCCAGGACCGGGGATCGCGAAAGCGCGCTGCGCCATGTGCGTGCGGCTGCCGATCGGCTGGATGCCATGGCGTTTGATTTCGGCCCGCCGGCGTCACTCAAGCCACCCCACGAACTGCTCGGCGAACTCCTGCTTGAAGCGGATCGACCCCAGGATGCCATCAGCGCATTCACGCGATCGCTGAAACTCGCGCCCCTGCGCACGCAATCCCTGCTCGGTCTCGCCCGCGCACAAGCCGCTGCCGGGGCCTTGACGGACGCCGCCGCAACCTATGCCCAACTGCTGAAAACATGGCACGCCGCCGACGCCGACCGGCCGGGGCTGGTCGAAGCGCGCAACTTTCGCGCAAGGCCATAGACGCCAATGAAACAGCCCGGCCGGGTTGCATGGCGTCAACGGGATGGACAAATGATCGGTTGAGGAAATCGACGCACCTGGCAATCCGATCCGGGCCGCCATGGTTCTCCGTGCGGCCACTCGGGGTTGACCTGCATCAAGGACAGCCGGGATTGGCCGCACGCATCATCGCGCCTGCTGTGACAGTCGGCCGCCATGCGTTGCGGATAGCCGGACTGGCCAGCTCCCCCGAATCACGATTCCAGATCCTCCATCATGCGCGATACCCGCAGCGGCAACGCTTGCCACAAAACCTCGTTCGCTGAAGCGAACCGTGCCGATTCCGGATTTGATCCGCAATGGCGTGACGACCTTGGCGAGAAACACGCCGAATTGGCCAAGCGACTGGAAACGCTGGTTCCATGCCTCGAAATCCCCTTGCACCTGGCCTGGATCGATGCCATCCAGCACCTCAAGCGCGAACGTGGCGCGCTGATCATGGCGCACAGCTACCAGTCACCCGAGATCTTCCACGGCGTCGCCGACATCACCGGCGATTCGCTCGCATTGGCCCAGGCCGCCGCCGATTGCGGCAGCGACGTGATCGTCATGTGTGGCGTTCACTTCATGGCCGAAAGCGCCAAGCTGCTCGCTCCGCACAAGCGCGTATTGATTCCGGATCTCGAAGCCGGATGTTCCCTGGCCAGCTCGATCACCGCTGCCGACGTGCGCGCCTTGCGTGCGCGTCATCCGGGCGTGCCGGTGGTCAGCTATGTCAACACCTCGGCCGAGGTGAAAGCGGAATCCGATGCCTGTTGCACCTCGGCCAATGCCGTCCAGGTTGTCGAGGCGATGGGCAGCGACAAGGTCATTTTTCTGCCCGACCGTTATCTCGGCAGTTGGGTGGCGACCCGGACCACAGTCGAACTGGTGCTGTGGAACGGCACCTGCGAAGTGCACGAGTCGTTCACCGGACGCGAGGCGCGGCATACCCGCGAAACGTTCGGCGCCAAACTGGTCGCGCATCCCGAATGCGCGCCGGAGGTGCTTGCCGAAGCCGATTTCGTCGGTTCTACCACGGCCATGGGACACTGGCTCGAACGCGAACAGCCGACGCGCGTGGCCATGATCACCGAATGTTCGATGGCCGACAATTTGCGCAATCGATTTCCACGCATCGAGTTCATCAAGCCCTGCAACCTGTGTCCGCACATGAAGCGGATTACCCTGCCGAACATCCACGCCTGCCTGCGCGACCTGCGCCATGAAATCCACATCGATGCCGCCGTGGCGACGCGCGCCCGCGCCGCACTGGAGCGCATGCTCGCGGTGGGTCGGCAGGAACGCGTCTGATGCCCGCACGGACGCCGATCGTCGTGGTCGGCAGCGGCATTGCCGGGCTGTGCACGGCGCTGGCGGCCGCGCCGCGCCCGGTCGTGCTGCTCAGTCGCATGGCCCGTGGCACGGACAGCGCCAGCGTGCTTGCCCAGGGTGGCATCGCCGCGGCGATTGGCCCCGGTGACAGCATCGAAAGCCATGTTGCCGATACCCTGGTCGCCGGCTGTGGGCTCAACGATGTGTCGCGCGTGCGCATGCTTGCCGCCGCGGCTCCGGCGGCGATTGAATGGCTGCAAGAGCAAGGCGTGGCATTCGATCATGCCGAGGGCACCCTGAAACTCGGCCGCGAAGGCGGCCATCGTTTCGCACGTATCGTGCACGCCGGTGGCGATGCCAGCGGAGCGCGGATCAGCGCGGCACTGTCGGCGGCGGTTGCCGTCGCGGCGCATGTCGAGTGGCGCAGCGGCGTCGACGTCGATGCGCTGCTGATGCAGGGCAATCGCGTCAGCGGCGTGCGCATCAATGCCGGTGGACACGCGGAGTCGATCCCGGCTTCCGCGGTGGTGCTGGCGACCGGCGGCATCGGCGCCTTGTTCGCGCACACGACCAATCCCGGGGGTGCCGATGGTTCCGGGCTTGCCCTGGCGATGGCGGCTGGCGCAGAAGTGCGTGACCTGGAATTTGTCCAGTTCCACCCGACCGCGCTCGATCTCGACCGACATTCGTTGCCGCTGATTACCGAGGCGCTGCGCGGTGCCGGTGCGCGACTGCTCGACCCGAACCGCAAGCCGATCATGGAAGGCTTGCATGCGCTGACCGACCTGGCTCCGCGTGACGTGGTCGCCCGCCGTGTCTGGCAGGTGCGCAAGCAACAGGGTGCAGTTCTGCTCGACGCGCGCGGTCTCGACATCGACTGGCCACAGGCATTTCCGACCGTGCTCGCCGCCTGTCTCCGGCATGGCCTTGATCCGCGCCGCAAGGCGATTCCGGTGACTGCCGCCGCGCATTTCCACATGGGTGGCGTACACACCGATGCTGTCGGCCGCAGCAGTCTGGCAGGACTGTATGCAGTCGGCGAAGTCGCCTGCAACGGCCTGCACGGCGCCAACCGGCTGGCCAGCAATTCGCTGCTGGAATGCGTCGTGGCAGGTCGCGTCCTCGGTGCGCATCTGGCCAACTGCACGGATGCTGAGGCCGTCGAAAGCGCACAGCGCACAATGGCGACGGGTGCCAGTCTCGATGCGGACGAACTGGACCTGCTGCGCGATACGCTGTGGCGCACGGCAGGTCCGCTGCGTTGCGGCGCGGGCCTGGCCGAAGGTCTGCGCACGCTGGAGCCCTTGCTTGCCCGTGGTTGGCAGGCGCGCCTTGCTCGCCAACTGATGCTGGCGGCCAGACAGCGCACGCACAGCCTCGGCGCGCACTGGCGTGAAGATTGCGAAGATGCGGCCACACCTGCGGCAAGCATAGCCGCCTGAACCCGGGAGACTCCCGCCATGGCCACCGATCCCGAGCAATCGCACGATCAATCTCCCTGCGCCCATTTGATCCTGTACGTGGCAGACCAGGCGCGCAGCACGCGCTTCTACCGAAGCGTGCTGGGCACGCCGCGCCTGGATGTTCCCGGCATGAGCGAATTCGTCTTGCCCGGAGGCGCAGTTCTTGGCCTCATGCCGGAATCCGGGATCCGCAAGCTGCTCGGTCCTGCCCTGCCTGATCCGGCAGCCGCCCGCGGGATACCGCGCGCCGAGCTTTATCTGCGGGTGGCCAATGCATCGGAACTGCATCAACGTGCGCTGGCCGCCGGCGCGGTCGAGCTCAGTCCGATGTTGCTGCGCGACTGGGGCCATCAAGCCGCCTATTCGCTGGACCCGGACGGCCATGTGCTCGCGTTCGCGTCGCTGGCGCATCGCGACTGAGCGCCAATCCCCGAGTCCGGTCAGCCGTCGCTGCACTGATGCATGTCAAGGCGACATTCCTGCCGCGCCATCACACTCGCGGCCGTCGGCTCGCCTTGACGACCGGCACATCCCACCGCGTTGCCATATCCCGGATCGAACATGGCCTACCACGACCTGCGCGCCTTCCTCGAACGACTTGAAGCGAACAAGTCGCTGATGCGTGTCAGCGAATCGGTCGACCCGCTGCTTGAAAGCACGGCCCTGTGTTTGCGCTCGCTGCGTGCCGAAGGCCCGGCCCTCCTGTTTGATTCGATGCTCGGCTCGGAACATTCGATGCTCGGCAACCTGTTTGGTCATCGCCTGCGCATCGAAGCGGCGCTGGCAGGGCGTCCGTTGTCATCCTTGCGTGAACTTGGCGAGTTGCTGGCATCGATCAAGGAGCCGCGCTGGCCATCGAGTCTGCGTGGCGCATTGTCAACATGGCCGGAACTGGCACAACTGGCGCACGTCGCCCCGCGCACGCTCAAGGATGCGGCGTTTCTTGACGAGGTGGTCAAAGGCGATGACATCGACCTGGCTCGCCTGCCGATCCAGAAGTGCTGGCCGGGCGACATGGACCGCCTGATCACGCTGGGCATGGTCATCACCCGTGGCACGCGCCAGCCGCGGCAGAACATCGGCATCTATCGACAACAACCGATTGCGCGCAATCGCGTGATCATGCGCTGGCTGCCGCACCGCGGCGGTGCGCTGGACTACGCTGACTGGTGTGCCGCCCATCCGCAGCAGCCATTTCCGATCATGGTGGCGATCGGTGCCGATCCGGCCACCCTGCTCGCCGCCGTCGCGCCGGTACCCGATACGCTGTCGGAATTCGAATTTGCCGGACTCCTGCGCGGCGAGCGCACGCGGATCTGGCGCAGTGCGCTGACCGGACTGGATGCGCCGGCCGGTGCGGAAATCCTGCTCGAAGGATTCATCCATCCCGGCGATCGCGCGCTGGAAGGCCCATTCGGCGACCACACCGGCTACTACAACGCCCAGGCCGAGTTTCCGGTGATGACCATCGAGCGCATGTCGCTGCGCCGCAACGCCATCTACCACGGCAGCTACATGGGACGTGCGCCGCATGATGAACCCTCGGTGCTGGCGCTGGCGCTGAACGATTTGTTCGTGCCGATCCTGCGCAGGGTATTTCCGGAGATCGTCGATTTCCACCTTCCGGCAGCCGCCTGCTCCTATCGCGTCGCGGTGGTCTCGATCCGCAAGCAATATGCCGGTCATGCGCGCCGCATGATGATGGGGATCTGGTCGTATCTGCGCCAGTTCACCTACACCAAATTCGTCATCATCACCGACGACGACATCGATGTGCGTGACTGGTCACAGGTGCTGTGGGCACTGTCGACCCGGGTCGATCCGGCCCGCGACAGCATGCTGGTCGAGAACACGCCGATCGACTATCTGGATTTCGCCAGTCCGGTCGCCGGCATCGGCTCGAAACTCGGCATCGACGCAACCAACAAATGGCCCGGCGAAACCAGCCGCGCCTGGAGCCAACCGATCCAACCCGATGCCGCCGTCGACAAGCGGGTCGAGGCACTATGGCAGCGCCTCATGCAGGCCTGATGGCACGGCGAGCCACTCAGTCTTCGCGGTGCACGACCGCGTTGATCTCGCCCTCTGCTGTCAGCGAGTTGGAGATCAGGCAAGTCTTTTTTGCCTTGAGCAAGGCTTTCAGCGCCGCTTCTTCATCTGTGCCGGGCGGGACGTGCAGATCCACGCGCATGGTGTAGTGGGTGAAACGGGTCACGCCCTCGACGCGATCGAGCTTGGCTTCCACGTTGCACTCGATGCGTGTCCAGGCGAGTCCGCCAACGCGGGCAATCGCGCGAAAGCTGAGCAGGTAACAATCGGCGATCGCGCCCACCAGCAAGGTCTCTGGCGACCAGGCATTACCTGGGCCGCCGAATTCGGCCGGTGGCCAACTCTGCAGCGCATCGAGGCCGGCCGAGGTCAGGGTCACCGCGCCCTCGCCTGCGGCATTCCCGGCAACTCGGTAGATATGTGGAAATGCTTGCATGTCCGTGCTCCGCATGGATGGGTGAAAGACCAGCCTACGCTATCGGCAGCGCCGGTGACCCTCGCTGATCCAGATCAAGCCCCACAGCAAAGGGCCGGGACAGCGCTGCTAGAATCGTCTCCGGCACAGCTGTACGGAAATCGGTGAAAACAATGCATCAGAGTGATCTTGGTGATCTGCGGGAGCAGGCGGAACGTGCCTCGCGGCAAGCACGTGCGCCCTACTCCGGATTGTTTGTGGGTGCTGCGTTGCGCTCGGCCAGTGGCCAGATCCATCGCGGCTGCAATGTCGAGAACGGTGCCTTGCCGCTGGGCAGTTGTGCCGAGCGCGGGGCGATCGCCGCCGCCGTGCTGGCCGAAGGCCCGGATTTCGGACTGGTCGAAATCGCCGTGGTGGCGAAGACGGCCGATGGCACCGTGCAAGCGGTTTCACCCTGCGGCGCGTGTCGCCAGCTGATTGCCGAATCCGGCCCGGGCGCCCGGATCGGCTTCCATTCAACCAACAACGCCTGGGTCATCGCCACCAGCGCCGAGCTGCTTCCCTACGCCTTTGTCCTGCCGGAATCCTGAGCTTCGTCATCCCGCATCAGCAAGCTTTCCAGGACCAGTTCCGCCATGCGTGCGAGACCATGTTCGCGCTGGTCGGCAGCCATGTGCTCATCGCGCTGCAGGTGGTCCGTCATCGTCAGTACCGAGAGTGCCTGGATGTTCTCGCGCATGGCCACGCCGTACAGCCCGGCCGATTCCATTTCAATGCCGCAGATGTGATGTCGCGCCAGCAACGGCAGGATGTTGGCGTCACCATCGTAGAAACAGTCGGTACTGAACACACGGGCAACGCGCACAGCCAGGTTGCTGCGTCGAGCCTGCTCGTGCACTGCCTGCAGCAAGCCGAAATCCGCGCACGCGGCCAGGTCATGGCCTCCGAAATGCAGGCGATTGAAACCGGAATCCGTGGAGGCCGACTGCGCAAGCAGCAAGTCGCCGATGGCGACATCGCCAATGCCGCCGCAAGTACCGACGCGGACGATGCGCCTGACCTGGTAGCTGCGTGCCAGCTCGGTGGCGTAGATCGCGCACGAGGGGATGCCCATGCCGCTGCCCATGACCGTCACGGGCATGCCGCGATAGCTGCCGGTGAATGCCAGCATGTTGCGGCGCGCGCTGACCTCGCGGCAATCATCCAGAAACATTGTCGCGATATGCCGGGCGCGCAGGGGATCGCCCGGCAACAGCACGGTCGGCGCGATGCTGCCGATTTCGGCGGCGATATGCGTGGTACTCATGCGGGTGTCTCGCTGATTCGACTCAGGAAGCTGTGGCCTTCGGCAAGCGCGGGCAGGCCCAGGTGGCTGGCCATGCTCTGGCCAATGTCGGCAAAGCTGTCCCGTCGGCCGATTGGGCGGGGCACAATGGTCGGCCCCGAAGCGAGCACCGGAATGCACTCGCGGGTGTGGTCACTGCCTGGGAAGGTCGGATCGCAGCCATGGTCGGCACTGAGCACGAGCAGGTCGTTGCGACGCAAGCGGCGACGCAGGCGCCACAGTCGGACATCGAAGGCTTCCAGTGCACGCGCATAGCCGAAGACATCGCGCCGATGCCCGTAGACACTGTCGAAATCGACGAAATTGGTCGCGATCATGCTGCCATTGCGGGCATCGTCCATGGCCAGCAGGGTGGCATCGAACAAGGCATCGTGGCCGTGGGCATGCACACTCCGGCTGATTCCGCGCGCGGCGAAAATATCCGAGATCTTGCCGATTGCGATCACCTCGTTGCCGTTTTCAACGACGGCATCGAGCAAGGTCGGCGCCGGTGGCGGCAGCGAGTAGTCGCGGCGATTGCCGGTGCGCTTGAAGTCATCCGCCGAACCGCCGACAAACGGTCGTGCGATGACCCGCGCGATGTTGAACGGGGCCAGCAGGCGGCGGGCGATTTCGCACACTGCGTACAGGCGCTCAAGTCCGAAGCGATGCTCGTGGGCGGCGATCTGGAATACCGAATCGGCCGAGGTGTAGACAATCGGGCAACCCGTTTCCAGATGCTGCTCGCCGAGGCGCTTGAGGATCTCGGTTCCCGAGGCATGGCAGTTGCCGAGAACGCCCGGCAGGCCGGCCTCCTCGATCAGTGCCTGCAGCAATTGCGGGGGGAAGCTGTTCGCGGCGTTCTCAAAATGTCCGAATGGTTGGCTGACGATGACCCCGGCCGTTTCCCAGTGACCGGACGGCGTGTCCTTGCCGGCGGCGCGCTCGCAGGCGTGACCCCACAGACCTTCCGGCAATGGCAGGTCGGCAAAGCCTTCCGCCATCCGGCCTTGCGCGGCGGCATGCGCCTGCGGCAAGCCGAGACGACTCAGGTTCGGCAGGCGCAACGGGCCGCGCGGCGCGGCGGCGCAGGCGGCGGCGATATGGCCGAACGTATCCGCACCTTCGTCGCCCCAGTCCGCAGCATCCGGTGCCGCACCGATGCCCAGTGAATCAAGCACGAGCCAGATGACCCGGCTCATGCCCGCACTCCTGGCCGATGCCAGCGCAGCAGCGGTGGCAGCGCAGGCGCTTCCTCATCGATGCGGAATGCGCCCAGCACGCGCCCGGCGACCGACTCGGCCATTGCCGGCGTACGCGCATGGACGATCGCCAAAGGCTGCCCCGCGGAAACCGTTGCGCCAAGACCGAGCACGGCGGACAACCCCACGGCGTGGTCGATTGCCTGCCCGGCCTGGCTGCGTGCACCACCGAGCAAGCCGACAACATGGCCAAGCCCACGCACGTCGATTTCGCCGACAAATCCCGCACGCCCTGCATGGATGGCTCGCTGCACCGGCGCCCGTGGCAGCCACGCATCGATATCCGCAAACAGTGAACGCGGCCCGCCCAGCCCGGCTACCATGCGCTCGAAGCGTTCGGCCGCCGCTCCTGATTCAAGGGCGCGCAGGATCATGCCGCGCGCCGTGTCCTCGTCGCTGGCGAGTCCGCCCATCTGCAGCAAGGCCGCAGACAAAGCGATGCTCAACTCGAGCAGGCGCGCACCACCGCCACGCCCGCTCAGCAGATCAAGCACCTCGCGCAGTTCAAGCGCATTGCCGGCACTGTTGCCGAGCACTTGATCCATGTCGCTGATGGCCGCGCGCACCTGCATGCCGCTGCCTGCCGCCGCATCCAGCAGGCGATCGGCCAGATCCCGCGCCTCCTCTTCATGTGCAAGCTGGGCGCCGCTGCCGACCTTGACATCAAGCACCAGCGCCTGCGCACCACCGGCCAGCTTCTTGGAAAGGATCGACGCAACCATCAAGGCCGGCACATCGACCGTTGCGGTGACATCACGCACCGCATACAGGCGACGATCGGCGGGTGCCAGCGCGTCGCTTTGACCGACAATCACGCAGCCCGCATCGGCCAGCACGGCGCGCATGCGCGCATCGAGCGGGTTGATCGTGTAGCCGGGAATGCTTTCGAGTTTGTCGAGGGTGCCGCCGGTGTGGCCGAGGCCGCGTCCGGAAATCATGGGCACGTAGCCACCGCAAGCGGCCAGCAAGGGTGCCAGCAGCAAGCTCGTGCAATCGCCCACGCCGCCGGTTGAATGCTTGTCGAGCAGTGGTCCGGGCAGACCGTCCCAGCGCAGGCGTGATCCGGAATCGCACAGGGCCAGGGTCAGTGCGCGGGTTTCCTCGGCGTCCATGCCTCGCCAGGCCACGCTCATGGCAAATGCGGCAATCTGCGCATCGCACCATGAGCCATCGGCAATGCCCTTGGCGATCGCGTGCACTTGCCGCGCATCGAGGCGCTGGCCTTCGCGTTTGTGGCGGATCAGCGCCGCCGCATCGACAGCCATCACGGAGCCGCGGGAATCGCTGCCAGCAACTCGCCAAACAGGCTGCTGGCACCAATGCGGAAATGCCTGGCCGTCACCCACGCCGGGCCGAACTTGTCCGTCGCCTGGGCCAGATAGGCCTCGGCCTGCTGCAGCGTGCGGATGCCACCGGCAACCTTGATCCCGCATCCTCCGCCCTGCTCGGCAATCGCATCGAGCATGATCGCGCTGGCTTCAAGGGTGGCATTGACCGCGACCTTGCCGGTGGAGGTCTTCAGGAAATCGACGCCTTCCGCAAGGCCCAGCGCACACGCGGCGCGAATGCGTTGCGGGGTCTGCAGGATGCCGGTTTCGAGGATCAGCTTGAGGGCGATGCCGGTGACACAGATCTCGCGAACGGCGCCGACCAGGCGCTGCGCGGCGAGGCGGTCGTCCGCCGTATCGAGACTGCGAGGCAATACCAGGTCGATCTCGTCGGCACCGGCGGCAATTGCACGCCGGGTCTCGCGCATGGCGCGTTCGCGATTCGACGAGCCATCCGGGAAATTGACCACCGTGGCAATGGCAATGCCACTGCCACGCAAGGCGCGTGCGGCCGTGCTGACATGCTCCGGATAGACACACACCGCCGCTGGCACGACATGTGTCGTTTGCGCAGACGCACACAGGTCCTCGATCTGTTGCGGCGTATCGTCTTCGCCGAGACTGGTCAGATCGAGCAGCGGCACCAGACGCAGGGCAAGTGCGCTGCGTGCATCGCCGTTCGCCGATCCGTGCGTATCGAAGGCCATGGTCACCATCGCATTCCTTGATTCCAACACGGGAATCTAGGTCGCGAAGACATGCACTGCCTTGACCTGAGGCAAGCCTCGGCCAGAATCCCGCCTCGCCTGATCCGGATCAAGGCAAGGCCGGTTGCCGTCGCCGATCATGCCGCGGCACACTGGAGTACCCGCCATGCAACTGGTTTGTCCGGCCGGCAATCTGCCGGCGCTGATGGCTGCGATCGACAACGGTGCCGACGCGGTCTATGTCGGCTTTCGCGACCAGACCAATGCGCGCGCGTTTCCGGGCCTCAATTTCTCCGACGATGACCTGCGCCGCGGCATTGCCTGTGCGCGGCAGCATCGCCGCAAGGTCTACCTGGCCCTGAACACCTATCCCGAAAGTGCGCGCATGAGCGAGTGGCATGCGGCAGTCGATCGCGCCGCCGACATCGGTGCCAGCGCCATCATTGCCGCCGACATGGCCGTGCTCGACTATGCCGCGCGACGTCACCCGGATCTGCCGCGGCATCTGTCCGTGCAGGGCTCGGCGACCACCCAGGCCGCGCTGCGTTATTACCACGAGCGTTTCGGCATCGCCCGTGCCGTGCTGCCGCGCGTGCTTTCGCTGCAACAGGTCGAACGCCTGTGCGCGGCGACGCCGGTGCCGCTTGAAGTCTTCGCCTTCGGCAGCCTGTGCATCATGGTCGAAGGTCGCTGCCAGTTGTCGAGCTACGTAACCGGAGCCTCACCGAACCGCCACGGCGTCTGCTCGCCGGCGCGCTTCGTCAAGTGGGAGGAACAGACCGATGGCAGCCGTACGGTGCGCTTGAACGGCGTGCTCATGGATCGCTACGCGGAAGGCGAAGCGGCCGGCTACCCGACCGTGTGCAAGGGTCGTTTCGATGTCGGCGGCGAGGTCTTCCATGCGCTGGAGGAGCCGACCAGCCTGAACACGCTCGGCCTGTTGCCGCAGCTTGCCCGCGCCGGCGTGGTTGCGCTGAAGATCGAGGGCCGCCAGCGCGGTGCCGCCTATGTCGCCAGCGTCGCCCGCGTCTGGCGACGTGCCATCGATGAACTCCAGGCATCGAATGAAAAATGGTCGTTGCGTCCGGAATGGCAGACCGAGCTTTCCGCGCACGCCGAAGGCCACCAGACCACGCTTGGACCCTATCACCGCAGTTGGCATTGAACATGAAACTGAGTCTCGGACCACTCCAGTATTTCTGGCCACGCGAACAGGTGCTGGCCTTCTATCGGCAGACGCGCGATTGGCCGCTGGACATCATCTATCTCGGCGAAACCGTGTGCAGCAAGCGCCGTGAACTTGGTACCCGTGACTGGATCGCGCTGGCGGAAGAACTCGCCGATGACGGTCGCGAGATCGTGTTGTCCGGTCTGGCCCTGCTCGAAGCGGAATCGGAACTTGGCGCACTGCAACGGATCATCCGCAACGGCCGCTTCACGGTCGAGGCCAACGACATGTCGGCGGTGCAGTTGTGCCGCGAGAACGGCGTGCGCTTCGTCGCTGGCCCAACACTCAATATCTACAATGCGCGGACCTTGCAATTGCTGCGCGAGGATGGCTTGTATCGACTTGCCCTGGGCGTCGAGCAGGGCCGTGAATTGCTGCGTGCGCTGGATGAGCAGACGCGTGCCGCGGGCGAGACCCTGCCCGAACTGGAGATCATCGCCTGGGGCCGCCTGCCCTTGTCCTATTCGGCACGCTGCTTCACCGCGCGGGCGCTGGACGTGGCCAAGGACCAGTGCGGCTTCCGCTGCATCGAGCATCCCGACGGCCTGCCCCTGGCCACCCGCGAGGAGCAGCCGTTCCTGACCATCAACGGCATCCAGATCCAGAGCCACGAAGTGTTCGACCTGTGTCCGGAATTGCCCGAGCTGCGCGAGGCCGGCATCGACATCCTGCGCCTGTATCCACAGATCGGCGACATGGCCGCCATCGTCAACTACTTCGATGCCGCGCGTCGCGGCGAAGTGCCGGTCGAGCGTCGCGGTGCGCGCAATGGTTACTGGGAGGGCAGCGCCGGCATGGAATCGGTCAACGCGACCATGCCAATCTGACTGCAGCCGCGCCTGGAAAACCGGCGCGGGTCTCGATGCGCGCCGGGGAATCCCTGCTCAGCGTGCGCGCGTTTGGCCGTTGCGGCGTCGATGGTAGGCGCCGCGTGCTGCTTCGGCGATGCCGGCAAACCGATGCAGGGCGATGCGCAAGCCCAGTGGCACGTCATCCCACGGCAACTGGTCGAGCAGGTTGCGTGCGGTCAGGCCGAGTTCGGTATCACCGGTGACCAGCAGGCGGCGCTGGAAAAACAGGGTATCGGCATCTTCGCGGCGACTGGCCAACAGCAGCAGGTCGGTGGCACCGCCCTTGACGGTTGCTTCGGCGGCCTCGCCCGGCGGACAAACCTGCAGGCGTGCTTGCGCATCGATGCGCAGCACCCAGCGCAGATCGAGGTCACTTACTTCGATACCGATGCGGCGACCTTGCAGCAGGTCGAGCGAGCCACTGCGGATGGGTACGGCAAGCACATGGCGCAAGGCTGATTCCAGTGCGCGCGCGACCAGGCGATCGGGAATGACGCGCAGCAGCGGTGCCAGGCGTGCCGGCGGCGGCAACAAGCCGAGGCAACGGGTCATGACGGGATGCAGGTCGGGATCGATCATCATGGTCGGCAGCATAGCGGTGCTCGGTGCAGGTATGGGCTGATCTGGGTCATGCGCAAGCAGGAATCCGGGTTGCTGCCCGCGCACAATGCGTTGCTGGCCGCAGGCATCATCGATAAGCAGGTCGATCAGACGCTCGATGCTCGCGGCGGGCAGTCCCAGCCTGCGACCGAGCCGCTGTGCCCGCGCATGCACTTCCGCTTCGCGAGCCGGATCACGCATTGGCGTGCCGCTGTTCTGCTTGATGCGCGCCGCTGCGGCCACCAGACGTCGTCGCCCGGCCATCCACCAGAGCAGTTGATCGTCGACGCGGTCAATCAGGCGGCGGATCGGATACAAGGCTCGGCGTCGCAATTCAGGCAAGAGTGTCGGCATCGATGTCCGCTCCCATGGATGGATCGCCCAGCAGGGCACGCGCACGCGGCACCACGGCGCGCAGGTACACCTCACGCGCCTGGACCTGGTCGAAATCCGCATGCTTGCGTTTCTTCACGCCGGAATCCGACAGCAGCACATGCCCATCGGCAATCACTCCGGCCTGGCCCAGGCACGCAGCGGCGCAGGCCAGCACGCAACCATCCAGGGCGAGGATCGGCCGGCCGCTCTGCGCCGTTTGGACCAGACCGCTGACGCCACCACCGACCCCGGCAATGCACGACATTTCCGCCAGGCCTTCGCGATCCAGCCACAGCGCCATCTGGTTGGCCATTTGTGCGGCACTGGAACAGCCCGAGCAGGAGTAGACCAGGGGTGGCTTGCTGCACGCACGCCGCGCATTCATGGGCAACCCCGGACGTATCGTGGCGCATGCAAAGAGCCGACGCTGCGCAATTCAACCAATGCATCGGGGCGCAGGCAGGCTGGGTGGCGATTGGCGGGATCGGCATGGTGCATGTCTGCTCAGTACATCCGCAAGCGGTTGGCCGTGCCCTGATGCAGGTCAAGCCATGCCAATCAAGCAGGATTCGGCGGGCAATGGCGGCGGTGAAGCACGAAGCGGTCGGTTCCGTCATCCCCCTTCAGTCGCCTCGATGAGGATGCGCGACTGCCGTAAGATCGCGGATCGGCGGCGCGATCGATGCTGCCTCCAACCATTCTGGAAATCCCGTGCGCATATCGTGCCATTGCCGGTCTGGCCCATTGCCGCCGAAGGGTGCTCGCGGCCAATCCAGACAATTCCGATGAACGTGGGCCGGCCTTGAGCGCGCCACTGGATCCTCGCGGCCTGCTCGCCGCAACCGCCGCATTTGTCCTGTGGGGACTGATGCCGCTGTACTGGCACCTGCTGAAATCGGTGCCCCCGTTGCAGATCATTGCCCATCGCATCCTCTGGAGTGCCGTGCTGGTGGCCGGCTGGCTGAGCTGGCGGCAGGGCCGCGGCTGGCTGCGGACAACCCTGCGGCATTCCCGCGCAGCGGGCATGCTTGCGCTTTCAGGCATGTTCATCGCCTTCAACTGGGGCTTGTACATCTGGGCGGTGAACGCCGGCCACGTGGTCGAGACCAGCCTCGGCTATTTCATCAATCCGCTGCTCAATGTCGTGCTCGGCGTGGCCTTGCTGGGCGAGCGACTGAATCGGGTGCAGTGGGCGTCAGTGGCGATCGCCACGGCGGGCGTGCTGTGGCTCACCTTCAACTACGGCAGTTTCCCGTGGATCGCCATCGCCCTGGCCTGCTCGTTCGGCCTCTACGGCCTGATTCGCAAGATCGTCGCCGTGCCGCCAGTGCATGGCCTTGGCGTCGAGAGTCTTTATCTCGTTCTGCCGGCGCTCGTTTTCCTGCTGTGGAGCGAGCTCAACGGCCAGGGCGGCTTCGTCACGGCGCAGAGCGCGGGCGGATGGGGAACGGGTGTTGTCGGTTTGCTGATCTTCGGCGGCGCACTGACCGCGATTCCGCTGATCGCCTTTGCCGATGCCGTGCAACGCATCCCGTTCTCGATGGTCGGCCTGATGCAATACATCGCGCCGACACTGCAACTGCTCTGCGGCGTACTGGTCTTTGGCGAGCCGTTCGGCAGCGAGCGCATGATCGGATTTGCCTTGATCTGGATCGCCCTGGCGGTCTTTGCAACCGACGGCTTGCTGCGCTCGCGACGCCGGCCGACCTCGACATCGGCAGCGAGCTGAGCGGCTCCAATCACTGAAGCGGCAATGGCGCGGCGGCTCCAGCGATCGGCAACAAGGCATGCATCAACAGCCACATGCCGCCGGCCGCTTGGACGCCAAACATCAGCCAGTAGCCAAAGGGCTGTTACCTCCAACCTGCCCTTCAGGCCATTCGGACCGCAAGGCAACCAGCCCGGAGTCCATGAGTAAAGCCGTTCGCCCCGAGCTTGTCGAAGCCCGGTTGCAATGACCCTTCGGCAAGCTGACTGGAATGGCAGTGCGGGTCGAATCAATATTCGGCGTGCTCTCCTGATTGCTGCCGAACCTTTGCGCCACGTCAGCGCCAGTTCGCGTGCGCATCCCAGAACGCAACGCTGCGCCGATAGGCATGCGCATCAAGCGGCACACCGGAACCACCCTGCTCCACACCCAGCGCATTGCGCATCATCGTGATCGGAGCCATCGGGATCTCCTCGACCGTGGCCGTGTACAGGCAGCCGACGACACCCCAATCCGCCGAGATCGGTGTTCCTTCCCTTTGCAGTTGTTCGCGACTGTAGAGGATCGCGATCAGAAAGTTCGCCCGTGGCGGCTCGACGCCCTCGAACCAGCGCACCAGTACCGGCAATTCATCGGTATTGCGCGCCTCATAGGCGCAACGCAGGTTGTGCCGATTCTCGTCGCTGATCGGCACGGCGATGCACCGCGTGGACGTCCAGTTTCGATGGACATGCAGCTTGCAGAACGGTGCATAGCCATCGAGCACCTGTACCGGCACCACTTCGTTCAGATGCCGCTCGAAGGCCTCCGCGCTGCAATCCTGGATCGTGTTGCGACGCGGGTTGCGCGGAAAAAGACGCGGGCGGGCAAATTCGGTGAGAACGATCGACATCGAAGCGGCGCAAGCAGGAATCGGAGTTTGAAGTATCAACCAACTCCACGCGAACGTCGCGCTTGCTTCGGGAAGCGCACTTTCGTGCAGCCGAGTCCTTCGACCGGCTCAGGACATGCTTGCCCGGCCAAGTGCAATCCCGCAGCCAATACGAACCACCTTCCCAGGCCTCGATTCCAGCGCTGGCCCGGATGAGGCGACCCCGGTGCCGAGCGATTCAGCGCTTCGGCCAGCCCACGGCGAGATCGAACGATGCTTCGCATTTCATGTCGGTTTCGTTGAAGGGCGCTTCACGCGCCTCGCTGGTCACCTTGCCGGCGATGCGTGTCGGATTGTTGGTGCCGATGACCACCTGGCCATTGCCACCATCCAGCCCGGTAAGGACGCCGTCACTTGACAGGTACATGATGTTGACGATGCTCGTCATGTCGAGCTCGCCACCGACGTGCTGCAATTCGATCCAGCCATCCGCGACCGCCGCGCGCTGGCCCTCGATTTCGTCCCCGCGCGAACTCATGAAGGTGTTCTCGCCCGGCGCCTCTGCGCATGCGGCGCACGCTGCCAGCGCCTTTCGATCCAATGCCTTGGCGGTGAGATAGATCGTCGTGGTGACCACGCCTGCGGCATCGCGCGCATCGACAAACGCAATGCCATCGCTGAAGGAAATACGCTTGCCGTCGCGCTCGCAATAGCCTTGCACCGAATCCGCATGAGCCGGGGCCGGAAAGGCAAGAATGAGTGGGAGCATCAGGAACACGTTGCGCATTTCAGGTTCTCCAGTCAGTCAACAGGGTCAACCGGGAAGCCCCGGCTGTCGTGCAATCGACAGTATTCACGGAAAAGCGTGCCGACGGGGGCCAAGGTGCACATCCGGAATGCTCCCAGCAAACCGGACACGGAATGCACCGCGCTCAGGCCACGCGCAACTGGCCGTTCATCAGCAGCGGGAGCAGCCAGTCGCGGAGGCGGGTCAGCTCGTGGTTTTGTTGTTCCGCCTGCTGTTGCCGTTTAACGATTGATTCGACGCGACGACAGAAGTCGCCTGCGATTGGTTTCGCGGGCAACACGATGCGTACCTGTTTCAGGACGCCGCCGGAGATTTCGACAAATGTCGATCCCGAGGCGTATTGAATGATCGTCGGTAACGATCTTTGCACCGAGTAGTAAACGAACGACGTTTCATAGCCTTTCGACGGCACGAATGACTTGAATCCTTGATTGGTCGTTACTGGATTGAGTGCGATCGCGAGATAGCCAACCGGTGCGCGCGAGCTCATCAAGATAGTACCGGCGGGATACAGCCCCAGCGAGGCGCTTCGCATGCCGGCTTCGGACACATCGGTTTCGCCGCGTGCGATGAACTTGTTACCTTTGTTGTTTGACAGGTCCTTCGGCGTGATCCACGGGATCATGTTCTCGCCGAAGTACTTCGGATTTGCCGTTGAAGGCGTGCTGCCGCCAACGATCTGGCCGAGATCGTTCAGAGTACCCACTTCCCACCCGGCCGGAATCTCCCGCTTCAACGCGTCGTTCCAGACCATCTTGCCGCCACTGGACTTGTAGGGGCGGCCCTTGGCGTCGGCGAAGTTGAACTGCACGAACCAGTAGTCGTAGATCGTCTTCGCCAGCGCTTCCAGCTCGGCGTTGATGCGGTGGTTGATGTCGATTTTGACGTCCATCCGGTGCAAGAGATCTCCAATGCGCATTTGCGCATCGAAGTCCGGAAGCAGCAGCTTCAAGTACGAAAAAATCTGTTCGTTCAAGCTTGCTCGGAGCACCATGACGGCGTTGTTGGTCATGGTCTTCCGGAACAACGGACTACGCAGATAAAACGCCATGTACCGCGGGTCCGTCTGACCTGATCCCTTTGGACGCAACCGCTTTAGGAAGCCACTGTATGTTGCATTCGGGTAGTCCTTGAGCGCGACGCTGCTCATTCCGAGTTCGTCGACCGTTTCGCTCGTTCTGGTGAGAAAAATGTCGCCTGCCCTGATGGAATACGCGACTTGTTCGGATTCCGATGTGTCCATCATGTCCGGCAAGACATCCGGCAGGAAGTAGTTGTTGAATACCGTCGAGAAAGAGAGGAAAGGAGCGCCGTGGCCTGCCTGAGCTGGCGTGCTGGATATGCCGGAACTCATTTCGTAAAGGGCGCCGAATGAATGCTCATGAAGCTCAGTCATGCCGCAACCTCTTCAACGAAGCGGCAATCTCATCCTCCAACACCTTCGACTCCGCAAACATCGCCGCCAGCCGGGTCTGGAATCCGTCGATCTTCTCGGCGAACTGCGCCGGCGTGATGTCCTCGTAGGCGATCTTCACCTCGAAGTACTGCCCCGCACTCAGCGAATAGTTCTTTGCCGCGATCGCGTCATATCCCACCACCACCGAGAAATCCTCCACCGCCTCGCGCGCATTGAAGGTATCGACGATGCGCTGCTCCTCGGCGCCACTCAGCAGGGTTTTCTGGTTCTTGCCTTCCTTCACCTTCTGCCCCAGCGCGGAGGCGTCGATCAGCACCACGTGGTCGTGCGCGCTGCGATCCAGAAACAGGATCGACACATTGGTGCCGGTGGTGGCGAAGATGTTGCTGGGCATCGACACCACGCCGGCAATCATCTTCTCGTCCACCAGCTTCTGGCGGATGCGCAGCTCGATGCCGCTGGCGGCGGTGATGAAGCCGGTGGGCACCACCACCGCGGCCTTTCCGCCCGGTTTCAGGCTGGCGATGATGTGCTGGATGAACAGCAGGTAGATCGCCATCTTGTCTTTCGCCTTGTTCGGCACCTTGGGGATGCCGGCAAAGAAGCGGGTGGTGTTGGCGTCGCTGTCCAACTGTTCGCGGAAGTCGGAAAAATCCATCTTGAACGGCGGGTTGGAGACGATGTAGTCGAACGTCTTCAGCGCGCGCCCGTCCTTGTGCACCGGGTGCAGGATGGTGTTGCCCTGGGTGATGTTGGGAATGCTGTGCACCAGCTTGTTCAGCACCAGGTTCAGGCGCAGCAGGCTGGAGGATTTCTGTGAAATATCCTGCGAGAAGATGCTGCAGCGGCTTTCACCGATGGCATGCGCCAGCGCCATCAGCAAGGTGCCGGAGCCACTGGCCGGGTCGTAGCAGGTGACGTTTTTCACCGTGCCGCGTTGATCCTTGGGAACAAGAATATCGGCCATGATGGTGGCCACCGCGTGCGGGGTGTAGTACTCGGCGTACTTGCCGCCGTTGTCCTTGTTGTAGTCCTTGATCAGGTATTCGAACAGCGCCGCCCAGAAATCGTACTTCTGCTCGAACATCTTCTCGAAGCTGACCCCGACCAGCTTGTTGAACAGCGCACGCACGAAGGCGTCCTTCTTGTCGGCGCTGCCCGTGACGTAGTCGCTGAGGCGGTCGAACAGCGGCACGCGCTCGCCGTCGTCGGTCTTGATGGCGAAGATGTCGCTGTTGGCGGTCGCGATGGCGAGCAGGGTGTCGTCCCAGAGCTTGGCGAAGCCAGGTTCGGCTTGGCGGTTGAACAGGCTTTCGATGAGTTGGTCGGCGGCAAGCTGGGGTGTTTCCGCCGGCAGGCCGTGTTCCAGATCTTGTTTGCTGGCCTTGGGCAATTTCTGCCAGGCGGCGATCCAGTCCCCGGCCTGCGCCAGCTTCGGATCAAGCCGCTTCATTTCGTGCGCGAACTTGTCGCAGAGCAGCTTGTACAGGAAAGTCTGCACGATGATCTTGTACTCGTTGCCATCGTTGCCGAGGCCATTGCTGGCGCACACGGCCTTGAGGCCGTCGATCAGCTCGTGGGTCTGTTGCTGGTAGCTGGGTGGGTTCATAGGCTGTGGTTCACGGCTCAGTAGTAATCGTCTTCGCGCTGGTGACGGACGGCGAGAATGGTGATGCTCTGGGCGTCGTCGATTTCAAACAGGGCAACATATCCGGCAGCGCCAAAGGAGATGACCAGTTCGCGCAGCAGCGGATTGGCCGCATCGACTTTCCGACAGGTGAAGGGAAACTCGCGCAGCAGGTCCACGCCTCTGTTGATGGCATCCAGCGCACGCCGCGCTACGGCAGTGTCTTGCTCCAGCAAGAAGCGATAAAGCCGTTTGATGTCGTCGCGTGCTGCTGCGGAATAGCGGACACGCCGGCTCACGCCTTGGCCTTGCCCGCAGCCTTTGCCACCGCTTCCACCAGCATGGCCCGCAACTCGGCGTGAACGGTATCGGCATCGTGATAAACCCCGGTGCGCTTGCCCTCGTCGCGCGCGGCCAGGCCACGGGCGATGAACTCGGCCTGGTTGCGGCGGCGGGTCACTTCGTCGCGCAGGGATTTTTCCATCAGGCCGGACAGGCTCTCGCCCTGTTGCAGGACGGATTCGGCAGCGTGGCGGAATTCAGGCTCCACGCGCAGGGACGGCAGGGTGGCGGTTTTCATGGCGACTCCGGTTGCGTTGCTTTTGCGATGCAAACTCTAGCATGGCCACTGCTCGCGGGCCAGCTTCCCGCTCGCCCCAAGCCCTCGACTTCATGCCCTATGGGCAAGCAAGGGGAGAGCCTTGCGAGGCATCAGCCGAAAGGCAGGCGGCCTTGGGATTCGGCCAGGTATTCCTTGACCAGCAATTGCTGGATGCGGCTGCGGGTTTCGGCATCCGGCTCGGGCGGATGCTCGCGAAAATGGCGCATCACGATGGGCATGACGCTGCGCGCAAAAAACGGCTCGTTACCCAACAAGGCGCGGCTACCGAGCACGGCCTCGTCGAGTTCGTGCTTGATGGCGCTGAGCGCGGCGTGCAGTCGGGTCTGGTTGTCGCCAAGCATTCGGGTTTCCAGCAGGCGTTTGTGGGTGCGCATGAACTTCGTATCACCCCCATAACGGGCGGCGATGTTGGCGTTGGCGTTGTTCAGGTCGAGCGCCTTGCGCTCGATCGGGGCCAGCGCGGCAATATTGGCCTGCATTTCCTGCTGACTGATTTCGCTTAGCTTCTTGCTCTTGAACAGGCGTTCCAGTTCCGCTTTCAGCGCGATCCACGCCGGATCCTGCGGGTCATGACTGGCGGCCAGCGCTTCACGGGTGCGGCGCAGCTGGTCTTTCAGTTCGTCGGCCAGCTTCAGTTCCGCCTCGCCGACCTTTTCGAACTTGAAGATCACATCTTCCAGCGCCTGGTTGAGCAAGGCAGAGGTATCGTGGGCATCGTCCAGCTGCTGCTTCAGGTTGAGCAGAGCCAGTGCACGCTGCGCTTCGCCATGCAGTCGCCCCAGCTTTTCGAAATCCAGCAGGTTCGTCAGTTCGGCATGTCCGCCCAGGCGGATCAGGTTGTACACCTCGCGCGCCAACCCCAGCGCCTTGACGATGGCGCGCAGCTTGTCGATGTCGGCGATCCGACCCACCTGTTGGGAGAACAGTTCGGCCTCGTCCAGCGCGTAGTCGAACAGCGCTTCGCGGATCGTGTCGATGGCGCTGCGGATTTCTTCCGAGTCCATGAACAACTGGCTGTAGTGCTCGGCCTCGTCGCCCAACTCGCGGGTCAGTTCGTCGTAGTACTCACGGTTGACCTGGTCGAACTCCTTCTGGATGCCGGCAAAGTCCACCACATAGCCATAGCGGAAGTTGCGATAGCGGCGATTGACCCGGGTCAGCGCCTGCAGCAGGTTGTGGTCCTTGATGACGCGGCCAAAATAGAGCTTCTTCAGGCGCGGCGCGTCGAAACCGGTGAGCAGCATGTTGTAGACAAACAGCAGATCGATCTCGCCACGCTTGTAAGCCTTGATCTCATCGCTGCGATATTGCGTGCTGTTTTCGTCGTGCAGGATCAGTGCGGAGGTCAAGGGTTTGTTGTAGGCGGGGACCTTGTCAGCGACACGCCTGCGCTCGTAAACCTCGTCATTGGCTGATTCTCGGACAACGGGAGTGGGCGATGTCCTGCGGTGCTGGAACTGGCCATGCAACTCACGCGCCTGCTCGGCGCTGTCGCAGATGACCATGCCGCCAATGCTGTCATCACCGAAAGCGACTCGCGACCGGGTGAAGTCATCGAGGATGTAATCCAGCATCGCGCCGACGAAGCGTGGATGCGCATACAGGGCCTTCCTCTCGATGCCGCCCTGCTGGATTTCCACCTCCGCCAGCGCCTGCTGCAACTGCATCCGGTAGCGCGTGGCAATCTCCTCGCGGATCAGGCGCAGGGTGTAGCCGTCGGCGATGGAGGCGTTGTAGTAGTACTTGTGGATGTAGTCGCCAAAAAGCGTCCTGGATTTCAGCTGATCGCCAATCAGCGGCGTGCCGGTCAGGCCGATCTTGATGGCGTTGCGGTCGGACTGTTCCAAATTGGCGAGGAAGCTGCCCTTGGGGTTGTAGCTGCGGTGCACTTCATCGAGAAAGTACACGCGCTGCACGCTGAGGGCATAGTCATTGGCTGTGGCGATGTTCGGATCATCGTCGAACCGCTGAATGTTGACCACGGTGATTTCCGGCGCGCCAGCGTTGTTGTCTACTGCAACGGCCTTTTTCATGTCGCGAGTGAATGCGTCCCGGCTTTCGATCACGTTGACATGCAGGCCGCGGATGCGGAACTCCTCGCAGGCCTGCTTGAGCAGGTCGAGACGGTCCACGATGAAATAGAAGCGCGCCACCTGCAGGCGTCGTTGGAACCAGTCGCCGAGATGGCGCACGTTGTACCAGGCCAGAGCGGTCTTGCCGCTGCCTTGGGTGTGCCAGACGATGCCCTTGCGAACGCCCGCCGCCAACCGCTCTGCGATGGCAAGCGTGGCGAACAGCTGCGGGTAGCGCATGACGTGCTTTTCGATGCCGGCCTCCGTTGTCAGCCAGGCAAAGGCGTATTGCAGCAGGAAGGCAAAGCGTTCGCGGCTGAACATCGAAGTGAGCAGGCGATGGGTCGGTGAATCCGCCGCCTTGTTGCGCTCGAACTCCGGCGTGCCCTTGATCGCTACCAGGTTGGTATCGACGAGCACGGCATTCTCGACAGCTTCATCCGCCGGGCCGAGGACGGTGGCCAGCTCGTCCGCACGCTCCTCGCGGAAGTAGTTGAAGTGCGCCTCGCCATAGGTGGATGCGGCATAGAACGCGCCCTGCACCGGCTCGAACTGGCCATTGTCGTAGTTCATGTTGTTGGAGAACGCCATCAACTGGACCATGTTGAAAAAGTGGCGAAACTTCGGGTTGGCGTGGCGGCGATCCATGCGCGCACGTTCAGCCAGTACGCCGCCAGCATTCATCGGCTTCTTGACCTCGACAAAGACCAGCGGAAGGCCGTTGACCAGCAGGGTGATGTCGGGGCGGAATTCGTCCTCGCCGTGGATGAAGGGGAGTTCGGTAACGACATGCCAGCTATTGTTGGCGAGATTGTCGAAATCGATCAGGCGCACCCCGCTGCGAGCGGTGATGCGCTGGTGCAGGCCACGGCCCAGGTCCTCGCCGGCAAGCGTCAGTTGCAACTCGTTGAGCAGTGCCGGCACGTCCTCGCGGACTGTGCCCGGGTTGATGCGAAGGACCGCTTCCTCGAACAGATCCGGGAAGATGTTGTTGCGCGTATCCCAACGCGCCTTCTTCAACGGGAGCCAGGTGTAGCCCAGCCGCACCAGGTGCAACAGCGCCGGGATCTTGACCCGGGAATCCTCGTTGAACGGGCTCATATGGCATTAACCATCATGGCTGGCGCGGTACCTTGCCCTTCTGCAACTGGCTTGCACAAGAATGCGACCTCCGTCTTGCGCGAACACTCGGCAGTCAATTCGCGCGGTAGGTTCCGGGGCCGCCGGCGCGGCCGACGAGTGGCCTGGAATCATCGGACTGTGAAATGTTCATGGCGGAGATGACAGCTCATAGTGGACGATTTGCCATAGTCTGCGTTGGCGACCCCCAAGTCGCAAGCTATCGCTGATCGAGTTCATGGTGGATCAACACGATGCACTGCGAGGCAAACAGCATGGTCGATCCCAGCGTGATCTTCTTAGCGCCGAGGCGTTCGAGACTGTGGAAGGTGTTTTTCGGCATCGGGATGTGGTCGGTCAGCAGAAAACACGGGTTGTCCGCAAACACCTGTTCGCGCATCGGCGTGCCTTTGCGATCCATCACGAACAGCTGATGATCAGCGGCCAGTTCCTGCACCAGCCGCTCGAAACTGACGGTGCGCACGCCGACGCCGGATTCCACCGGCCGCGACTCTTCCTTGCCCATGCCCCTGGAAACATCAAGTGCTTTCGCGATCTTGCCGAGCAAGGCCTGTTCGTGAAATCCACCCATGTCGTGCATCGAATTGGCCTCGAATCGAATCGTGCGGGAGAAATCCCTGGTGCTCTCCAGCACCAGATAGACCCGCACATCCGCCCGATGCGACTGGGCCACGAAAATCGCATTCATCAGCGTGTGGGCGAGGATTTCGGCATGCGCGTCCTTGCCCACGGAAGCCAGCAGCGCCTGGCTTTCCGTCGGGGCCGCGCGGGCTCTCAATACAAAGGTGCGCATAAGTGTGTTCGTCGCCTGCTCGTCGCCACGCGGCACATGGCGCGCCGCCCGGCTATTGTCCACCAGATTCAGGTAGCGCCACGCGCTCGTCAGCACGGCCCCGCACGGGCCTGCGTGGTGCAGCATGCGCAAATGATTGCAACTACGGCATGGCCATCACTTGTAAACGATCGGCGCGACACAAGCCTGCTGTCCGTTTCCGCAATGCCATCAGGTCAAGCTTTCGGCAGCTCCAGCAAGGCCTCCCGAATCACGACCGCCTGGTTCGCGACCTCGCTTCTGGCTCCATAGACCAGGGTCATGTGCTGGCCTCCAGTGGCGTCAAGCAGCTGCTTCAGCCGCGCAATCTGTTCCGCTTCGTCGAGCCAGGCGCGGTAGCGCTGGCGGAACTCCGGCCAGCGTTCGGGCTTGTGGCCAAACCATTTGATCAGCCCGGCATCGGGGGCGAGATCCTTGGCCCATTCGTCGAGCTGGAGAGATTGCTTGCTGCGACCGCGTGGCCAGAAGTGGTCAACAAGGACGCGGTAGCCGTCATTTGCGCCGGGCTCTTCGTAGGCGCGTTGCAGACAGATCTCGGGCGACTTGGATTTCGATTGCTTGCTCATGGCGATTCCTTGTTTCTCTTGGCCAGGGCCTTGCGTACCTTATGGCGGAGATTCGGCAGCAGTTCCGCCTCGAACCACGGGTTACGCAGAAACCAGGCGATATTTCGCGGCGAAGGATGTGGCAGCGGAATCATCGCGGGTGCGAACTGTGCGTGGGCGGCGACGGTTGCGCCGACCCCACCGGCTGCGTTCTTGCCGAGAAAGTGGCGTTGCGCGTACTGACCAATCAACAGGGTCAAGGCAATGTCGGGCAGGCTTGCGAGCAACCGATCGAGCCAGAGATCGGCGCATTCGCGGCGCGGCGGCAGGTCGCCGCTGGCACCCTTGCCCGGATAGCAGAAACCCATCGGGATGATCGCGACCCGTTGCGGATCATGGAAAGCCGGTTTGTCGATGCCGATCCAGCCACGCAAACGCTCGCCGCTGGCATCGTCCCAGGGAATGCCGCTGGTGTGGACGCGTGCACCGGGAGCCTGGCCGACAATCAACAAGCGCGCATTCACGCCGACCTGGACGATGGGACGCGGACCATGCGGCAGATGCCCGGCGCAGGCGGTGCAAGCACGCACGGCCTCGAGCAGGGAGTCGAGGTCTTCACCGGTCGCCATCTCGCCAGCCGCCGGTGCTTCCGGCTGTCGTGTGTGCCTGCTGGATTGCCCGGGCTTGCGCATGACCCTCTATATGGAAGGAATCCAGGGGGGGGTCGGGGGGCCCGTGGCGCTGCAGGAGGCCCAGCATCCTGCCGGGTGCTCGCGCCTGGCCGGAAATGGCGCCGTTTCGCTCGATCTCCTCCATCGACAGCCGCGGTTCCGCGACCTTCCGCCCTGACAACGGGGCACCTCCATCGGGTAGCGCGGTTTTAGTCCGGACGCAGATGCCTTATCCTGTGCGGCTGCATGGTTGTGGATCATCGGGATTCAGGCTCGCATCGAGGTGATGCCGGCACTGATCCATGCGCCGTTCGCCTCAGCGCACGCTGGCGTAATCGCCGGATCCTTGTGCACGCACCGACAAACCCCATCTTCCGCGCGACCAAAACGCGCGCGATCCGTCACCCAAACTGGAGATTCCATGTCCGCTGACATACTCAAGGCCCTCGGCTTGACCGCGACCAATTCCGGCACTTACCTCGGCAAGGGCGAATGGTCGAAGACCACGGATGCCGGCCTCATCCAGTCGATCAACCCGGCAAGCAACGAAGTGATCGCCGAAGTGCACGCCTCGAACCAGGCTGACTACGACCTCATCATGCAGCGGGCGCAAGCCGCATTCGCGATCTGGCGCACGACGCCGGCTCCGTTGCGCGGTGAAGCCGTGCGCCTGTGTGGCGAGGCGCTGCGCAAGCACAAGGATGCGTTGGGTTCGCTGGTTGCGCTGGAAATGGGCAAGATCAAACCGGAAGGTGACGGCGAAGTGCAGGAGATGATCGACATCGCCGATTTCGCGGTCGGCCAGTCGCGCATGTTGTATGGCTACACGATGCATTCGGAGCGTCCGGGCCATCGCATGTACGACCAATGGCACCCGCTCGGCCTGGTCGGCATCATCAGCGCATTCAATTTCCCGGTTGCGGTATGGGCGTGGAATTCGTTCCTCGCGGCAATCTGCGGCGACATCTGCATCTGGAAGCCCTCGCCGAAGGTACCGCTGTCGGCGATCGCGACCATGAAGATCTGCAACACTGCCTTGAAGGATGCCGGCTTCCCGGATCTGTTCTTCCTGTTCAACGATGCCGGCACCGACCTGGCCAAGGCATTCGTCGATGACCGTCGCATCCCGCTGATCAGCTTCACCGGCTCGACCAAGGTCGGTCGCCACGTCGGTGAGCGCGTTGCCATGCGCATGGGTCGCAGCCTGCTGGAGCTCGGTGGCAACAACGCGATGATCGTCGATGAAACGGCCGATCTCAAGCTGGCCCTGCCCGCCATCGTGTTCGGTGCGGTTGGCACGGCCGGACAGCGCTGCACGACGACACGCCGCCTGCTGGTGCATGAGTCGATCCACGATGAAGTGGTCGCATCGGTGGTCAAGGCGTACAAGCAGGTCGAAGGCAAGATCGGCGATCCGACCGACGCGAAGACCCTGATGGGCCCGCTCAACAGTCCGGATGCGGTCAAGCAGTTCCTCGCCGCGGTCGAAAAGGCCAGAGCCGCTGGCGGCACGGTGGCCACGGGTGGCGCGGCAAAGGACGGCAAGGGCAACTTCGTCCTGCCGACCGTCATCACCGGACTCAAGAACAGCGACGAGGTCGTGCAGACCGAAACCTTCGCCCCGATTCTCTACGTGATGAAGTTCAAGACGCTGGACGAAGCGATCGCCATGCACAACGACGTGCCGCAGGGCTTGTCGTCGGCGATCTTCACGCAAAACCTCAAGCACGCCGAACGCTTCCTTTCTGCGGCGGGTTCCGATTGCGGCATCGCCAACGTCAACATCGGCACCTCGGGTGCGGAGATCGGCGGCGCGTTCGGGGGTGAAAAGGAAACCGGTGGTGGCCGCGAATCCGGTTCGGATGCGTGGAAGGTTTACATGCGCCGTCAGACCAACACGATCAACTATTCCGATCAGCTGCCGCTGGCCCAGGGCATCAAGTTCGAGTTCTGATTGCGCAGCAGCGTCATTTGCGGGATTGGGCCGGTCGCCATGGTGGCCGGTTCCTGCTGCCATGATCCGCATCCCACGCGGCCCAGCCCTACCCGGCTTCATGCTGCGGTTAGACTGTGCGCCCGGAGCAAGCCATGAACCCACCCATGCGAACCAGCGGCACTGCAATTGCCAGCCTGATTTTCGGCATCGTCGCCTGGTTTGGCCTGCCCATCATTGGCGCGCTGGTCGCCGTCATCTGCGGGCATATCGCGCGTGGTGAAATCCGGCGCATGCCGCCCGGCACCATCGAAGGCGACGGCATGGCCATTGCCGGCTTGATCCTGGGTTACCTGCAACTGGTCCTCGGCCTGCTCCTGGTGCTGTTGTTCATCGGCATTCTCGTGTTGGGTTTTGGCGTGGCGGGCTGGCGTTGATCGATGTACAAGCTTGCCCGCTCCGTATTGTTCTGCGTTGATGCCGAGCGCGCCCACGATCTTTCGCTGAGGGCAATCGAAACGGCGTACCGGACCGGATTCAATCCCTTGCTGGCAACGCGACCAGCGCCACTGCCGACCGCGGCGTTCGGCATCGAATTCCCGAATCCGGTCGGGCTTGCCGCGGGGCTGGACAAGAATGCGGCACACATCGATGCGCTGGCTTCGCTGGGCTTCGGTTTCATCGAGGTCGGCACCACGACCCCGCGCGCGCAGCCCGGCAATCCGAAGCCGCGCATGTTCCGCTTGCCCGAGCACGAGGCGGTAATCAATCGGCTGGGTTTCAACAACGAAGGTGTCGACGCGCTGGTCACCAATGCCGAACGCGCGCGTTTCAACGGCGTGCTCGGCATCAACATCGGCAAGAACAAGGACACGCCGAACGAGCGTGCGATCGCCGACTACCTCTTCTGCCTCGAACGCGTCTACGCACGGGCAAGTTATGTCACGGTGAATATTTCCTCGCCGAACACGCAAGGTCTGCGGGATTTGCAGGAGGAGGAAACCCTGCGCCGTTTCATAGGCGGGATCTGCGAAGCCGGCGAACGCCATGCCGCCCGACACGGCGCGCGCAAGCCCATCCTGCTCAAGATCGCACCCGACCTCGGCGAAATCGAACTGGATTCAATCGCCGACGTGCTGCTGGCCAGTGCCATCGATGGATTGATCTGCACGAACACGACCATCGAGCGTGCCGCCGTCGCCGGGCATCGCCATGCAGACGAAGCGGGCGGCCTGTCCGGAAAACCGCTGTTCGAACGATCCACCGCCGTCTTGCGCGGAATGGCCGAGCGCCTCGACGGCAAGCTGCCGCTGATCGGCGTTGGTGGCATCTTCAGCGGTGCCGATGCGGTCGCCAAGATCGAGGCGGGCGCAAATCTCGTGCAATTCTATACCGGCATGGTCTATCGCGGCCCGGCCTTGATCGGCGAGGCGGTGGCAGCCATCCGCGCCCTGCCCGGCCGCGCCGGCACATGAACGAAAAGCGCTATCACGTCGACGCGGCAATTGCCGAGGGGGTGGGCTACACCATCGTCGAGAATGCCTCGCTGGAAGGCCGCAACACCTTTCGCGTGCCGGCGCGCGCGAACCTTCTGATCGATGTGCGTCGCCCGCAAGCCCTGGGCGAACTGTTCGATTATCCAATGGTGAAGAACGGGCCGTTGCTGGTCCTGGGCGAAGGCAGCAATGTCTTGCTCACGCGCGATTGGCCGGGAGTGGTGTTGTCGATGGTTGCGCTCGGCATCAAGGAATGCGGCGAGGAAGACGGCCGCACCCGGATCCGGGTCGAAGCCGGGGAAAAGTGGAATGATTTCGTGCACTGGACGCTGGCCCATGACTACAGCGGTCTGGAGAACCTCGTGCTGATTCCGGGCACGGTCGGTGCCGCGCCCATCCAGAACATTGGCGCCTACGGTGTCGAAGTAGCCGGCTTCATTGCCGAAGTGGAAGCCTGGGATCGCCATGCTCGGCAACTGGTGCGATTGGGCAATGCGCAATGCCGGTTTGGATATCGGGACTCCCTGTTCAAGCGCGATCGCGATCGCTACATCGTGACAGCGGTTGATTTCCTCCTGCCGCGCCAACGCGAGTTGCACCTCGATTACGCCGGCGTGCGCGAGGAATTGCGCGACCTCGGCATCGACAAGCCGAATGCGCGCAGCGTGGCCGAAGCCATCGCCCGCCTTCGCACGCGCAAATTGCCGAACCCGAGCCTGGTCGGCAACGCCGGCAGCTTCTTCCAGAACCCGGTGGTCGACGCCCAACGCGCGCAGTTCCTGCACGATCAGCATCCGGCCATGCCGACCTGGAAGCTGCCCGACTCGAGCGTGAAGCTCTCTGCTGCATGGCTGATAGAAGCCAGTGGATTCAAGGGGTTACGGCGAGGTCTTGCAGCAGTTTCTGACCAGCACGCCCTGGTCCTTGTCAATCTTGGCGGAGCCCGCGGCAACGAGATCCGGGAGCTTGCCGAAGACATCCGGCAGACCGTGCTTGATCGCTTCGGCGTGCAACTCGAAGCCGAACCACGCATCATCTGAGCCGAATCCGACGGGCCGCCGGGGTGTTCGGCTTGCGTGGCCAACCAACGCGATTCCCGTCACATTGTCGGATCGCGAAACATGGTCGACTGCCAGGCATTCCGCATGGACGAGTTCCTGCTGCCAGGCGGAACCCTCTGCATACTGCAATAAACGACATCCTGGAGTTCAAGCCATGCCCGCTGTCCCCGCCAGCACAGCATTCCTTGCCTCGCGCCGACGCTTGTTCGGTGCCTTGTTCAGCAGCGCCGGCGTCGAGCATGGCGGACTCGCCATGCGTCGTCCCGGACGCGATGGATTGCGCACCAAGGATTTGCCGCAAAGTCCCGATGCCTTGAGCTTTCCGCCGGCAGCGGTGCGCTGGCTGACGCGCGGCACATTCGGCTATTCGATCCAGGATCACGTCGAATTCAATGCGCTGGGTGCCAGCGACGACGCACGCTGGACCGCCTGGCTGACCCGCCAGCTTAATCCTGCAGCCATAAATGACGGTGCCTGCGATGCCCGCATCGCCAGTGCCGGCTTCGTCACCTTGAACAAGACCCCGAATCAGCTGTGGAACGACCATCATTCGGTGACCAACAACTATTCGCTGCGCATGAAGCCGATCGCCGAGACCGAGTGCATGACGGTGATCCGGCAGATCTACAGCCAGCGCCAGTTGTTCGAGGTCATGGTTGACTTCTGGCACGATCACTTCAGCGTTTTCGGCTGGGATTACGACGGCGGCCCCATGTTCCCGGCCTTCGACCGGCTGGCGATCCGGCCGCATGTGTTCGGCAACTTCCGCACGATGCTGCAGGAAGTCGGCATGTCGGCCTCGATGATGTACATGCTCGATCTCTACTCGAGCGATGCCTCGCATCCCAACGAGAATTACGCCCGCGAACTGTTCGAACTGCACACCATGGGCGCCGAGAACTACGGCGGCATCGTGCAGAACCCGGACAGCTTCGCCAACATGACCCTGCTCGGCCACTACACCGCAGCGGACGGCGAGGAGGAGCGGCTCAAGTATGTCGATGACGATGTCTACGAGGCGGCGCGCGCGCTGACCGGCTGGACGATTTCCGGGGCCAACTGGCCTTATACGCCGATCGCTGGCGTTCCGCTGGGCCAGTTCGCCTACGATTCAAGCACGCACGACCAGGGAGTCAAACGCATCCTCGCCCGCTATTTCCCGGCCTCGCAAGGACAGGCCGACGGCGTGACCCTGTTCGACATGCTGGCCCGGCATCCGCGTACCGCGCGGCACGTGGCTGCCAAGATCTGCCGACGCTTTGTCGGCGGCAACCCCTCGACCGCCTTGATCGACAGCGCCGCCAGTGTCTTCAACCAGGCCTGGCAGGCCAGCGACCAGATCGCCCAGGTGCTGCAGGTGATCCTGCAATCGAGCGAGTTCAAGAACGGTTGGGGCAACGCCATGAAGCGACCGGCGCTGAGCGCCGTCAGTGCCCTGCGCGCAACCGGTGCCGATTTCACGCCGAAGCCCGACTACACGACCACCTACACGCCCACCGAGGAGTTCATGGGCCGCCTGCAGGCCGCCGGGCACAAGCTGTTCTATTGGCCGGCACCGAACGGCTATCCGGATGATCCCATCGCCTGGTCGAGCACGGGAACATTGGGCATGACGCTGAAAATGCTGCCACGCCTGCTGGAAATGCATCAGACCGAAAGCTACAACAACGCCTACGCCTTCCTCATCGATGTGCAGTCGCAGACGCTGGGCGCATTTGCGACAAGCCAGCGGACCGCGGCCAACATCATCGGCTACTGGTGCGATCGCATCCTCGGCTACCGCCCCGAGCCGGTGCATACCGTGGCTGTCGATTTCCTGCGCCAGAACGTGGCGGCGACGGTTGCCCTCGACCTCACCACCGATGGCACCGACAACGGCCACCCGTCGAACACCGGCACCTGGAACATCAACAATCTCTCCAGGCACTACACGATTGCCCGCCTGCGCACGGCGATCGGCCTGATCCTGTGCAGTCCCGAATTCCTGCGGCGCTGAGGAGCACTGCCATGACCCACATCGATCGACGCGATTTTCTCAAGGGCTGCACCGTGGCGACGCTGGCCGCAGGAGCCAGCAGCCATGCACACGCCTGGTTTGCGCCACCCGATCACGCGCCCACTGCTGCGACCAACGACACCCTGGTCGTGGTTTTCCTGCGCGGGGCGATGGACGGACTCAGCCTGTTGCCGCCCGGAGCCGGCAGTCCGTATCGAACAGACTATGAAGCCGCCCGCAGCAGCACGCGCATTCCAACCTCCGGAACGGGCGCCGCATTGACCTTGAACGGCACGAGCTGGGCATTGCATCCGCGTGCGAGCGGCCTGCGCACCTTGTTCAACCAGAACCGTCTGGCCTTCATCGTCGCCGCCGGACAAAGCCAGCCGACCCCGGTGATCCGCAGTCATTTCGATGCGCAGGCCAACCTCGAATTCGGCTTTGGTGGAGGCACCGGCAACAACGTCGGCTGGCTGACTCGGCACCTGGCCAGTGGCGGCCTGCCGGCGGTGGTGCCCTTGCCGGCGACCTCGCTGGGCAACATTACCGCCAGCAGCCTGCTCGGTTCATCCGACGCGATCACCATGAACAGCGCCTCGGACTATCGCATCGACGGCTTCCACTGGTCGTGGGAAGAGGACGATTCCGCCAATGGCCTGGTCGGTGCCGTCACCCGCATGCACGCCTTGTGGAACAGCAACGCGACCCAGTTGGAAAGCGCCGGCATGGAAACCATGGCCTCGCTCGATCTGCTGCGTCCGATCAATTTTGGCCTGTACAACGCAAGCAGCAATCCCGGCGGTTACCAGCCAACGGGCGGTGCCAACTACGAGCTTTCCTACAACAGCGGCTTCGGCGACCAGCTGCGCAACATCGCGCAATTGATCAAGAGCAATCTCGGCATGCGCGTGGCGACGATCGACCTGGGCGGTTGGGATACCCATGTCGGTCAAGGCAATCCGGCGAACACCTACGATTACTTCGGCAATCAGGTGGAAAGCCTCTCGCAGGGCCTGAGCGCCTTTTACACCGACCTTGCCAGCGCCTCGTCAGGCAATCTCATGGCGCGCACCAGCGTCATCGTGGTCAGCGAGTTCGGCCGTCGCGTGCAGGAGAATGCCGATGGCGGCACCGACCACGGTTACGGCAACGTCATGATCGCACTGGGCGGCGCGGTCAATGGCGGCCAGGTCTATGGCACCTTCCCGGGACTGGCCACCGCCAACCTGTACCAGGGCACCGATGTCGGCGTCACCACCGATTACCGGCGCATCGTTTCCGAAGCCCTGATCCGGCGCATGGGCAACCCGAACATCTACTACGTCTTCCCCGGCTATTCCGGCTACGCGCCCATGGGCATATTCCAGGGTCCCGACCTGCCACCGACAAATTACGACGCCTTGTTCGCGAACGGATTTGATTGAGGCCGGGAATGGGGAATGGGGAATAGGGAATGGGGAAATCAAACGCGGGTTACGGCAGGATGTGCCTTGCCGACCCGACGTTCAAGACCGTTCTGATCGCCACTGACCAAAGCACCGGATTGAAACGAGGTGCTGGAGATGGCGGGAGGTGCCTCCCGCTGTTGCCATTCCCTATTCCCCATTCCCCATTCCCGGCCTTCAATCAAGCCTCTCCGCACTCGAAATGCAGCAGGTTGCCGTCTTCGGCGGCGTGGGCCTGGCCGAGGCTGATGGTGCCGGTGCGGCGCAGCGGGTAGGCGTCGCGATGAACCAGCAACTCCTCGTTGCCGATCTTGACCCAGGAGCCATTGGTCGAGCGATCGGAAAGGATGAAGTGGCCTTTCTTCCATTCGATCATGGCGTGATCGCGCGACACCCAGTCGGATTCGATGGTCAGGCTGTGGCCTTCCTCGCGCCCGAGAGTGAACGGGTCGGACAGTTCATCGATCTGGAACTCGCGATCGAGGAAGCGCAGCTTGAGCATCACGCGCTTGTTCTTGCTGAACTGGACAACGCGTTGCACGGTGGTGACGTGGGAGACGTCCTCCTGCCACATCACGTCGACAATTTCGATCGGCAGCAGCTTGCCGGCCACGCGCGCGGTGCCGATCGAGCGCACGCGGACTCCGGCGGCATTGGTGATATTGAGTGCGGTGCTCGCCGTGGCGACGATCTGGTCGCGTTTGGCGATCGCCGCCATACGTGCGGCGACGTTGACGGCATCGCCAAAGACATCGCTCTGCTCGACCAGCGCCTCACCGTGATGCAGGCCAACGCGGATGCCGATGTTGTCCTGGACAAAGGCCATGTCCGATTTCATCCGCCGCTGCATGTCGGTGGACGCAAGCAGGCCCTGCACGGGACTCGGGAACGTGCACATGATTTCGTCGCCGATCGTCTTGATCAGCTTGCCGCCATGGCGATGCGCGACCTCGATCAGCGCAGCGAGCACCGCCGCGATGATTTCACGGGCGGTGACGTTGCCGCGCAGCTCGAACAGCTTGGTGCTGCCGGAGACATCGGCAAACAGGATGGTCAGCGTGGAATTGGTACTCATTGAGCCGGATGATAGGGCATTCAGTGGAGCGGCTCCAGATTCGCCGCCGCAGCGACGATATCCGCATCCGCCGGCAGCACGGCCAGGGCCGCTCCGGCCAGCGGCGTGAACGTATCGGCACCGACCACGCGTCGCAACGGGGTCGCGCCGAGGCCGGCTTCGACAATCGCCGTGATCACGCCCTCGCCGACGCCGGCCGAGTGGCGGCCCTCGTCGACGACGATGATGCGCCTCGCCCCGCGCGCCTGCTCCGCGATGAATTCTTCGTTCAGCGGCACCAGCCAGCGCAGGTCGACCACGCGCACCTTCCAGCCGTGCGTGGCCTCGATCACGCGGGCGGCGCGCAGGCTCATCGGCACCCCGTTGCCGTAGCTGAAAATGACCAGGTCGGAGGCCTCCGCGGCATAGACCCGACCTTCGCCCAGGGGCATGGCCTGGCCAGGCTCGGGATAGGGGAACAGCCACTGGCCGTCGCCTGCTTCGTGCAGGTCCTTGGTCATGTACAGCGCGATCGGCTCCAGAAAGACGCTGACCCGGCCATCAACCCTGGCCAGCGCGGCCAGCGTGCGCAACATGCAGGCGGCGTCATCGCCACGGCTCGGACAACCGACGACGAGGCCTGGGATGTCGCGCAGGGCGGTCACCGAGTTGTCATTGTGGAAGTGGCCGCCGAAGCCTTTCTGGTAGCCCAGGCCGGCAATGCGCACGACCATCGGGTTGCGGTACTGGTCGTTGGAGAAGAATTGCAGCGACGCCGCCTCGCCACGGATCTGGTCGCAGGCATTGTGGAAATATGCCAGGTACTGGATTTCCGGAATCGGCAGCAGGCCCATGTTCGCGTAACCCTGGGCGAGGCCGAGGATGATCGTCTCGTCGAGCAGGGTGTTGAATACGCGCTTGTTGCCGAACGCCTTGTGCATGCCCTTGGTCACCGTGTAGACGCCGCCCTTCTGCGCGATGTCCTCGCCGAACATCAGGGATTCCGGATACTTGCAGAAGAGATCGTGCAAAGCCTGGTTTATCTGGATCGCCAGGTGTCGTGGTGGGGCGTTTTCGGGAAGTTTCTGTTCGCCGCCAAAGACTGCGAGGCGCTTGTCGGCGTAGTCGCTGCGTTCGGCCTCGGCCTTTACCGCAGCGGGCGTGTACGGTGCCAGTGGCGCGATGATCTCGGCCAGTTGCTGCAGCTTCGGCCGGCGGTCTGCTTCCTCGGCGGCGGCAAAGCAGCGTGCACGGATTGCTTCGTATCGGGCAAGCAGGCCGTCCTTGTCGAACAGGCCTGATTCGAGGGCAATCGCCGCCGAGCGCAGCAAGGGATCCCCCGCTTCGAGCTTGACCAGTTCCTCGACGCTGCGCCACTCGATCTCGAAATCGGTGCCGGCGTGACCCATGATGCGTGTAGTGCGCAGGTGCAGGAAGGTCGGCCGGCGCGTGCGCCGGCAATGCTCGACGGCGCTCTCGACATCGGCAAAGCCGCTGGCCAGATCGAGTCCGTCGGCCTGGAAATAATCAAGATCGCGCCGCATGCTGAAATTGCGCTCGACCCAGCCGCCCGGCGTCTTCACCGAGATGCCGATGCCGTTGTCTTCGCAGACGAACAACACCGGTGCCGGCAGCTTCTGGTAAGCGGTCCATGCCGCCGCGTTGAAAGCAGTCTGCGCGGTGGCGTGGTTCGAGGAGGCATCGCCAAACGAGCAGATCGCGATCGAATCGGACGGGATCGGCAATGCATGACCGACACGCGGCGCCTGCTCGATGGCCAGCGCGGTACCAAGCGCCTTGGGCAGATGCGAGGCGATGGTCGAGGTCTGCGGCAAGACCCACAGCGGCTTCGAACCCCAGACCTTGTGCCGGCCACCGGATGCCGGATCATCCTTGCTCGCGGCAAACGACAGCGCCGAATCCATGACCGGATCCATGCCCGGCAGCTTGCGGAAACGTTCCGCCATGAACGCGCCCGAGCGATAGTGCAGGAATGCCGGGTCGGTATGCCGGGTCAGCCGCGCAACCATGGCGTTGCCTTCATGGCCGCTGGATCCGATCGTGTAGAACACCTTGTTGCGCACGCGCAGCACGCGTGCCATCAGATCAAGGTGCCGTGACACCAGTTGCGATTCAAACAGGTCGAGGAAGTCGGACGCGCTGCAGGCGCTGCCGGGCAGCACCGGCTGATCCATTGCCGCAGCGGTACGAGCCTTGCCGTCCCAGTCGCGCACGAATTCGATGAAGTTCTGATCGCAGATTTCAGCGCGATTGAGGCCACGGTGACGTGCCGCAATGACGGGAGTGGCGGTGGACATGTGCGAGTCGGGCGGTTGGATAAACCGCTATTGTATCCGGCCAGGCCTGCTCGCTGTGGCTGCCAGGCGCTATTTGACCGGGGCAATTTCGACCTGGCCGGCAGCTGCGTAGGTGCAGGTTGGCAGCGCCCGCACGATCAGCGGGTAGTCATGGGTCAGGCAACGCCATTGCATGCCCATCGACTCGATGCCGCCGAGATCCGGTTGCCATTCGATCACGCCGCCCTCGACACCCGAGGTCGCATCGAAAGTGAGCAGGATCGTGCCACCTTCGACAACCTGCAGCGATACAAGGCTCTGGCCCTTGTAAGTCGCAGGCTCCGGCAAGCCCGCATCAGCGTTCGAGGCGGGCATGCGGCCCGAACTCATGTAGACCTCGGCGATGGCCACGCGCACGCCGGACACGGCGGCAACATCATTGACGATGGCCAGCATCGCGCGCTCCTCGCCGAGCGTCCGTTCACGCAATTGCCTGCCCTGCTCCAGCCGAGCCTGCTGCTCGGTTTCCGCGGCGGCACGCGTGCGCGCGTCCTCGGCATCGCGCCAGGAATAGAAGGCGAACAATGCGGCCATCACGCCGACGAACGACGCAAGAATCGTGATCAGGGCATGGCGCATGGCAGCCTCCTTTCCAGGGTGAACAGGGAATCCGTGCCGGGCGCTCAGAAGGCGTTGATGCCGGTGACTTCGCGGCCGACCACCAGCTGATGCACGGTTTCCGTACCTTCGTAGGTGATCACGGATTCGAGGTTCAGCGCATGGCGGATCGGGCAATGCTCGGTGGTGATGCCGGCGCCGCCGAGGATGTCGCGCGCTTCGCGGGCGATATCGATGGCCATGCGGCAGTTGTTCCACTTGGCCAGCGAAACCTGGGTCGGCTGCATGGTGCCGGCATCCTTGAGGCGACCCAGTTGCAGGGACAGCAACTGCGCCATGGTGATGCGCCGGGCCATGTCGGCGAGCTTGAGCTGCACTGCCTGGCGCGAAGCGATCGGCTGCTTGAACAGGATGCGGTTCTTCGAGTATTCGAGGACCTCGGTGAAGCAGGCGATTGCCGCACCGATCGGCCCCCAGGTGATGCCGTAGCGGGCCTGGGTCAGGCAGCCGAGCGGCCCTTTCAGGCCCTTCACGTTGGGCAGACGGTTGGCTTCCGGCACGCGCACGTTGTCGAAGAACAACGCCGAGGTGACCGAAGCACGCAGGCTCATCTTCTTGTGGATTTCCTGCGCCTTGAAGCCGGCAAAGGCCTTTTCGACGACGAAGCCCTGGATGCCTTCATCGGTCAACGCCCAGACAATCGCGATGTCGGCGAGGTTGCCATTGGTGATCCACATCTTCGAGCCGTTGAGGATCCAGTCCGCCCCATCTTTCCTTGCATGGGTCTTCATGCTGGCCGGATCCGAGCCGCCCTGAGGTTCGGTCAGGCCGAAGCAGCCGATGACCTTGCCTGCGGCCATGTCCGGCAGCCAGCGCTTGCGCTGCTCTTCCGTTCCATAGGCGTAGATCGGGTACATGCACAGCGAAGATTGCACCGATGCGAAACTGCGGATGCCCGAGTCGCCGCGCTCGAGTTCCTGGCAGATCAGGCCGTAGCTGACCGCATTGAGCCCGGCACAGCCGTACTCGGTGGGCAGGCTGGAACCGAGCAGGCCGAGTTCGGCCATTTCGGGGACCAGTTCCCGCGGAAACACGCCCTTGTCGAAACAGTCGCCAATGATCGGGATCACGCGCTCGTCGGTGAAGCGGGCCACCGTGTCCTGAACCGCCTGCTCCTCCTCGGTCAGCAGCGAACGGACATCGTAGAGATCGACGGGATTGAGCGGAGTGGCGGCCATGAATGGATTCCGGAAGTGGCAAAGCAGGCTATTGTAAACGTCGGCGTCGCTTGCCGACACCGCAAAACGGGGATTGCGGACTTGGCGCTGATCCTCGCGCCGCCTATGCTGGGCGCCCACCCGCTCCCGGCTTGCCATGCGCGTCCCCGTTCTCGCCTATCACGCGACCAATGTTTCCGGCAACGATTACGCCAGCAACGACCATCTGGCCTTCGCCGCCGACCTGCGCCTGATCGACGATCTCGACCTGCGCATCGTGCCCCTGCAATGGGTGGTCGAACAGGTCATCGGCGCAGCGGATCGCGACCTTGCGGGTTGCGTCGCCCTGACTTGCGATGACGGCTCGGCCCTGGATTTTTTCGACATCGAATACCCGCAACATGGCCTGCAACGCAGCCTGTACCACTGCATGCTCGATTTCGTCGCCGAACGCGGGCCTGCCGCACAGCCCGATCTGCATCTGACCTCGTTCGTGATCGCCTCGGCGCAGGCACGTGAGCAGATGGACGCAGACTCCCTGTTTGGTCGCGGCTGGATGGGCGACGACTGGTGGCACGCGGCGGCTGCATCGGGATTGATGGCGATCGAGAACCACAGCTGGGATCACAACCACCCTTGCCTGCCCTCGCCGGGCATCGACGGCATGCCGCGCGGCTCGTTCCTCGATGTCGACACTCTTGCCCGCGCCGATGCCGAAATTGCTGCCGCCACCCGTTTCATCAATGCATGCATCGCGCCGCAAAGGGCGAAGATCTTCTGTTATCCGTTCGGTCACGTTGCCGGCTATCTTCGCGACGAATACTTTCCACGATTCATGGAAAGCCACGGCATGCTGGCGGCAATGGGCGACGGCGCAACGCCGGTGACCCGCGCATCCGATCGCTGGAACCTGCCGCGCCATATCTGCGGCTGGCACTGGAAATCGCCCGAGGCCCTGCGCGAAATCCTGCAAGCCTGCCGCTAGTCGCGATGTTTGCGCGGGAATCGCGGGCGGGGCGCAGCAGTGCCGGCAATGCCATGAACCTGACAGCGGTGCCGGATCAGCACGTCAAAACGGGATGAAGCTCAGCGCCTTGGCGGTCAACTCGCGCTGACGCAATGCATCGAGCGGACGCGGGACATGGATGAGGAGCTTGTCCTCGCCGCTCGGCGCAAAGCCGGCCTGGAGACCGCCTTCCCAGGCGCGGGCATCGCCGCAGTAGCCATAGATCGCCTCGCAGCGCGCGGCGAAGCGCTGGAATCCATAACGCAGCGCCAGCACATAGGCACCGCCGGCGGCGGTCAAGGCCTGCCGCTCATCTGCATCCATGAACGCAAACGCACGGCCATCGGTGCTGGCACCACCCGCCAGGTAGATGTCTCCGCAATCGGTGAAGTGGACGTACGAGAACGGCACGTAGCGATCCCAGGATTGCCGGTAGAAGGCGACAATGTGGTGGCCGAAGGCCGGCGCGGCTGCGCGATACTTGCGCTCGAAGATGTGCCCGACAAAGGGCGGGCCGTGGTCCACTTCGGTCACGATGATGAAATCGTCGATGGCAGGCATGCGTGGCGGGCGAAGCTGGGAGCTTCAACGATAGCAGCGCGCCGGAATTGCGCAAGCGCCGCCGCTGCCGCACGGGATCAGCGCGACGGCGGGTTGTGCACGCCATGCGGCACATGCCCGGTGGCGACGTGCTGGCGGGCCGACTCGACATTGAGCATCGAGTCATCGAAAAAGATGTCGGCACCGAAAGCCTCCAGGAACGGACCCTTGGAACGGCCGCCGAGAAACAGCGCCTCGTCGAGACGAATGCCCCAGTTGCGCAAGGTCAGGATCACGCGCTTGTGCGCCGGTGCCGAGCGCGCCGTGACCAGCGCCGTGCGGATCGGTGAGTTGCCGATCGGAAACGCGCTCTGGATGCGATGCAGGGCTTCGAGAAAGGTACGAAACGGACCCACCGCCAGCGGTTCGTTGACGCGTTCGGTCTCGTTGCGATGGAAGGCCTCGATGCCCTCGTGGTGAGAGACGCGCTCGGAATCGTCGCCGAAAATCACCGCATCCCCATCGAAGGCAATGCGCAACTGCTCGGTCGGCAACTCGGGTGCCTTCGATGGCAGGATCGTCGCCGCCGCAACACCGGCCATCAACGCGCGGCGGACATCATCGACATTCGCCGAGAGAAACAGGTTGGCACCGAAGGGATGCGCGTAGGCAGCCGTCGGCGCGCCATTGGTGAAGGCTGCACGCACGATGTCGAGGCCGTAGTGCTCGATCGCGTTGAAGATGCGCAAGCCGGTGTCGGCCGAATTGCGCGAGAGCAGGATCACTTCGACGCGCGGCGCTTCGGGTGCCATCGAATTGAGCCGCAACAGCTTCTGCACCAGCGGGAATGCGATTCCCGGTGACAGCAATTCATCCTCATGGGCAATCTGGTAGCGCGCATAGGCGTCCAGGCCCTCGCGCTCGAACAATTCGTGGCTGTCGCCAAGATCGAACAGTGCGCGTGAGGAAATCGCGACGACCAGCTTGTCGAGGGTCGTCGCACCGGAACTGTCGGTTTCGCTGGGCCGGGCACTCATGCAGGCAATCTTACAGGTGCCCCGTCATTCAGTTGTCGAAGCCGTCGATGTAGATCACGTCGGTCGCCATCAGATAGGCATTCCATGCATCGACGCGCCCCATGCCCTGCACCGGATTCGGGAACGTCGTCGCAGCGATGCCGCCACAAACCTGGCTGGTCGAGGTCAACGGAATCGCCGTGTCGCGCAGGATCTGCTCGACACGAGCGGGGTTGCCGCGCAGTGAAGGATTGGCCGACATCAACAACGCGACCACGCCCGCCACATGCGGCCCGGCCATGCTGGTGCCGCTCATCGACCCGTATGCAACATCACTGCCATTGGTAATTGATCGCACCGACGATCCCGGGGCGATCACGTCCGGCTTGACGCTGGCCAGACCGGCAACCGGGCCGCGCGATGAAAACCCGGACATGGTGTCGCTGGAAGTCATTGAGCCGACGGTGAAAGAGGCGTCGTAAGTCGCAGGTGGGCTGGATATGGTCGAGCACGAGGATCCGTCATTTCCCGCCGAGGCCACGAACACGATGCCGCCGGCGACGAGATTCTCGATGGCTTCCTGCACTTCGGTTCCGGCCGAGCATCCCTCTTCCACCGGACAACCCCAGGAGTTGTTGATCACATCGGGGGCTCGATCGGGATCCGGATTGGATCCATTCAAGTCGGTCGGCGCCAGAAACCATTCGGCACACTCGTTGTAGCGCGCAGGGGTTCCCGCACCTGCATTCATGTTGCGGCATCCGATCCACTTCGCACCCGGTGCGACGCCTACCTGGTTGCTGCCACCATCATCCCCGACCATGGTGCCAACGGTATGACTGCCATGGCTGTGATCGTCGCAAGGCACCAGCGAATTCGCACCGCAACTGCTGCCGGTGTCATGAACAGCGTCGTGCCAGTTGAAATTGTGGTCGGCGCTGACGCCGTTCCAGCCCCGGTACTTCGATTTGATCGCAGCGTGCGTCCAGCGGATGCCGGTGTCCTGGCCGGCGACCACCACCCCTTGGCCGGTGAATCCGGCGGCCCAGACCAGCGGCGCACGCACCTTGTTGACACCCCATTCGATGGCCAGCGCAGCGGCAGGAAGCTCACCCGGCGCTTGGCCATCCGGCTGCGGCCCCGGCGGCTGCTTGAGACTGAAAGCGCGATTGGACTCGACCTTCGCGACATCCTCGCGCAAGGCCAGCGCGTCCAGTTGTGCCGGAGTCAACGCCGCCTCGATCATGTTGACGATCCAGAACGGCCGATAGGCCACTCCCTGTGCATCGAGCCAGGCGCGCAGTTCGGCCTGGGTGACGTCCGCCGTGGCGCGCAGGGTGTCGACCAGATTGCGCCGACGCTCGAGGTAGGTTCCGTCCGTGCGCAACAGGTGCTTCGGTGCCTTGGCCGTGAGCACGATCAAGGTATCAACGGTGCCGGCCTGCATGGCCGTCGTCCGCAGACCCGGCTCGATTTCGGCGGCGCTGAGCGGCGTGAACGCGGTGGCGCAAGCGATCGCCAAGGGGGCAAGACGCAGATGGACAGATGTCATCAAGCAACTCCGGAATGGTGCCTGATCCCCAGGCTGGACAGGTCCGGCGGTTGCCGGAAGGCGGCGATTGTAGGGCAGGATTGTGCTTTTCTAAACAGTGAATTGCTCGTTGAGAATGCGCTCTTCGAGGTTGTGTTCGGGATCGAACAACAGGGTCATCGTGTGCTCGGTGGATTCGCGAATGAGCACTTCGATGACATCGCGCACCTCGCTGGAATCGGCGGTGGCGCTGACCGGGCGCTTGTACGGATCGAGCACTTCGAACTTGATCTCGGTGGTTGCCGGCAGCACCGCGCCGCGCCAGCGTCGCGGCCGGAACGGGCTGATCGGGGTCATTGCCAGCATGTTCGAGCCGATCGGCAGGATCGGCCCATGCGCGGACAGGTTGTAGGCGGTCGAACCGGCCGGTGTCGCCACCAGCACGCCATCGCACATCAACTCCTCGATGCGCACGATGCCATTGAGCGAAACCCGGATGTGCGCCGCCTGCTTGGTCTGGCGCAACAGGGAGACTTCGTTGAAGGCCAGCGCCTCGACCGTGGTACCGGATTCCGCATGCGCCCGCATGCTGAGCGGACGCATCACCGTGGCCTGCGCGCGGGCGATGCGCTCCTGCAGGTTGTCGAGGTGGAACTGGTTGAGCAGGAAACCGATCGTGCCGAGTTTCATGCCGTAGACCGGTTTGCCCAACGCGAGATGCCGATGCAGGGTGCGCAACATGAAGCCATCGCCACCGAGGGCGACAATCACATCGGCCTCCTCGGGAGCGACGCTGCCATAACGCTGCTTCAGCGCCTCCAGCTCGGCCTGTGCTTCCGGGCCGTGACTGGCAACCAGGGCAATGCGCTTGCTCATGCTTCGGCCCCTGCCCCTGCCGCTTGCTTCACGTTGCCCCCTGGTCGATGCGTGGATTCCTCAAGCGGGCCGACTGTAGCATCCCGCCCGGATCGATCACGAGCCGGGCGGGAGCCAACCTCAGACAAGTTGTGCGAGACGACGCACGGCAACCGACACGATCGGGTAGTCGATGCTGACCTGGCTACGCATTTCGGCCAGGGTCGCCAGAGTCGACTTGAGCAGCGGATCGTCGCGATTCATCCATGCGGCCACCTTTTGCGCGCCGTCGCCGGCCGTACCCATTGCAAACATCTGGCTGACCAGCGAGCGCTGCTGCGCGTTCAGCTCATCCCGCAGCGCGCCGCGCGCATGCGCATGCCAGCGCGTTTCGACCGGCAGTTCCTCGACCTTTTCCATCAGCCATTTCAGGTTGAGCGCCTCGCCGACGGCAAAATGCACCGTTGCCACGTCGGCAACACTCTGCTTGGTCTGGCTGGCGACCAGGGCGATGTCGAGCGCGGCGGCAAGGGCCGGCAGGTGCGACAGCTTGTCGGCGAGTTCGGCGGGGAAACCCTGCTCGATCCAGCCAACCCGGCCAACTTCGAAGACCGAGTGCTCGGCGGAGCTGGTGACGCTGTCGATGCGCTGCTTGAGTTCGTTCATGGCCGGCTGGTAGCGATCGACGGCTGCGGCAATGTCGTGCACTTCACCGGGATGGTTGAGCAACCAGCGGGTCATGCCGCGCAGCAGCCTCCAGATTGCCAGGTTGGCGTCGATCTGCGCGTTGCCGTCGACCTTGCCGTCAAGCGCCTCGATGGCCGCCCACAGGCTGCGCGCATCGAGCACTTCGCGGGCGATGTTGAAGGCCTTGGCCACAGCCGCCGGTGACTGCCCGGTATCCTCCTGCATGCGCAACATGAAGGTTGCGCCCATGCGATTGACCATCGAGTTGGTCACTGCCGTGGCGATGATCTCGCGCTTCAGGCGATGCCGTTCCATGTGCTCGGCAAAGCGTTCACGCAGCGGCTCGGGGAAGTAGCGGCGAAGCTCCTTTGACAGGTACGCATCCTCCGGCACATCGGAATCAAGCAATTGCTGGAAGATGACGATCTTCGAATAGGACAGCAGGATCGCCAGTTCCGGTCGGGTCAGGCCGACACCACGTGCCTTGCGCTCGGAAATCTCGTTGTCGCTGGGAAGGAACTCGATCTGCCGATCAAGCAGGCCCTGCGCCTCGAGGGTGCGGATGAAATGCTGCTTGGAGCCAAGCCGCGATACCGACATGCGCTCCATGATGCTGATCGCCTCGTTCTGTCGATAGTTGTCGATCAGCACCAGGCGTTCGACTTCATCGGTCATCGCGCGCAGCAGGTCGTTGCGCTGGGCAACGGTCATCTCGGAGCGCTGCACGGCGTCGTTGAGCAGGATCTTGATGTTGACCTCGTGATCCGAAGTATCCACGCCGGCCGAGTTGTCGATGAAATCGGTGTTCAGCAACACCCCGTTGAGGGCCGCCTCGATACGGCCGCGCTGGGTCATGCCCAGGTTGCCGCCCTCGCCGATGATGCGGGCTCGAACATCGGCACCGTTGATGCGGATGGCATTGTTGGCGCGATCGCCGACATCGCCATGGGTCTCCCCTGTCGATTTGATGTAGGTGCCGATGCCGCCGTTCCAGAGCAGGTCGACCGGCGCCTTGAGCACCGCGGTCAGCAGTTCGTTCGGCGGCAACGCCTGCTTGCCGCCGGTGATACCGAGGGCAGCGGCGGCCTGCTCGGAAATCTCGATGGTCTTGGCCGAACGCGGATAAACGCCGCCACCGGCGGAAATCAGGCTGGCGTTGTAATCGGCCCATGACGAACGCGGCACCTTGAACATGCGCTCACGCTCGGCAAAGCTGGCTGCCGCATCGGGATTGGGGTCGATGAAGATGTGTCGATGATCGAACGCGGCGACGAGGCGAATGTGCCGGGACAGGCGCATGCCATTGCCGAACACGTCACCGGACATGTCTCCAATGCCGACGCAGGTGAAATCCTCGCTCTGGCTGTCCCGGCCGAGCGCCCGGAAATGCCGCTTCACCGATTCCCACGCGCCCTTGGCGGTGATGCCCATGCCCTTGTGGTCGTAACCGACCGAACCACCCGAGGCGAATGCATCGCCGAGCCAGTAATCGTGTTCGGCACTGACGGCGTTGGCAATGTCGGAGAAGCTCGCCGTGCCCTTGTCGGCGGCGACGACGAGATAGGGGTCGGCGTCGTCGTGGCGCACGACATCCTGCGGATGCACCAGATCGCCTTCGACGAGGTTGTCGGTGACATCCAGCAAGCCATTGATGAACATGCGATAGCAGGCCACGCCCTCGGCCAGCACGGCATCACGCTCGCCACTTGCCGGCGGATGCTTGACGAAGAATCCGCCCTTCGAGCCGACCGGCACGATCACCGTGTTCTTGACCATCTGCGCCTTGACCAGGCCAAGCACTTCGGTACGGAAATCCTCGCGCCGGTCCGACCAGCGCAGGCCGCCACGCGCAACCGGGCCAAAGCGCATGTGCACGCCTTCAACTCGCGGCGAATAGACGAAGATCTCGCGATACGGGCGCGGCTTGGGCAGCTCGTTCAACATCGACGGGTCGAACTTGTAGCTGGTGTAGTCGTGCGGCTTGCCTTCGACCCGCTGGTAGTAGTTGGTGCGCAGGGTGGCGCGGATCACGGCCATGAAGCCGCGCAGGATGCGATCCTCGTCGAGGCTGCCGACACGACCGAGCAGGATGTGGATCGTGTCCATGATGGTGCGCACCTGCAGTGCCCGATCCTTGTCGCGGCTGGCAACCAACTCTTCGATCAGGCCCGGGTTGTCGGTCAGCGACTCGGCCGGCGTCAGCGTGCTCATCTCGCGGCGCAGGCGGCTGCGCGCCTGCTCGATCGCCGCGCTGCCGGCATCGAGGCGCTGCGGATCGAACTTGGCCTCGAACAATTCGACGAGCAGGCCGGCGATGTCCGGGTAGCTGCCCAGGGTTTGCTCCATGTAGGTCTGCGAAAACGGCACCCCGGTCTGCAGCAGATACTTGCAGTAGCCGCGCAGGATGCTGACCTGGCGCCAATCGAGGCCGGCGGCGAGGACGAGCTTGTTGAAGCCGTCGTTCTCGGCATCACCGCGCCAGACGCGCTCGAACGCCATCTGGAACGGTTCGCGCACGCTTTCCAGGTCAAACGACAGGCGCGAGGGCCGCACCAGGATGTCCTGGATGGTTATGGCATTGCCGCCGCCGCTGATCTCGTACAGGTTTTCGGTAAGCACGCTGACGCCGAGGTTTTCCAGCAGCGGAATGACCTCCGACAAGGTGATGTCGGCGCCGAGGCGGAAAACCTTGAAATGCAGTACGCCCTCGCGGTGCTGCGAGGGATACAGGTTGAGCTGGATGTCGTCGGCATCTTCCAGCGCCGCGGCCAGTTCCACGTCGGCGGCCGCGTTCTGCGGCTGGACCTTTTCAATGTAGCCAGCGGGCAAGGCCCGGCCGTAGCGGCTGGCAAGCTTGCCGCCACGCTCCTCGCCGTGCGTGGCGACCAGGATCTCGCGCAGGTCGTCCTGCCAGTTGCGCACGATCTGGGCGATGCGCGCCTCCAGCTCGGCGACATTCCACTCGACGGCCGCACCCTTCTGCGGACGCACGATCATGTGCACGCGGGCCAGCGGCGAGGCATCCAGGAGGACCGTCGAATCGATGCGCTCGGCATGGAACTGCTCGGTCAACATGGCCTCGATGCGTTCACGCACATCGGTATTGAAGCGATCGCGCGGGACATAGGCGAGCACCGAGAAGAAGCGCCCGTAACGATCCTGGCGCACGAACAAGCGTGTGCGCGCACGTTCGCGCAGATCAAGCACGGCCATGGCGATTTCGTAGAGTTCGTCGACCGTGCACTGGAACAACTCGTCGCGCGGCAAGGTATCGAGGATGTGACGCAAGGCCTTGCCCGAATGCGAATCGCGCTTCAGCCCGGAGCGCTTCATGATCGTCTCGTAGTTGTTGCGCAGCAGCGGGACTTCGCGCGGCGGCGCCATGTACGCCGATGACGTCAGCAAGCCGAGGAAACGCTGCTCGACGACCGGCTTGCCGTTCTCGTTGAAGCCGAGCACGGACAGATAATCCATGTGTCCCGGACGGTGCACGCGCGATCGGGCATTGGTCTTGGTCAGGATCAGGGCGCCCACCGAACCCGATTTGTCCAGGCCCGTCGCCGCAAGATTCTTCAGCGGGCGCACGGCCATGCCGTGGCTGCCATCGCGCATGATGCCGAGACCGGATTCGGCAATCGGCTTGAGGACTTCATCGCCACCATCGTCAAGCACCCGGTATTCGCGGAACCCGAGGAAGGTGAAGTGATCGTCGGCGATCCATTTGAGGAAATTCTGTGCCTCGATGAGGGTGTCCTTGTCAAACGGCATGTTCAGGGTCGGCAGTTCGTCGGCGATGGCCAGCATCTTCGCCTTCATGCGTGGCCAGTCACGCACCGAGGCGCAGACATCATCGACCGCTTCGACGATGTTCCTGCGCAGGCTTTCAATCTCGTCGGCATTGCTGATGCGCTCGATCTCGAACAACATGATCGATTCCGCCTCGCCCTGCTCGCCCTGCTCCGGGCCGAAGCTGAGGATGTGACCGCCCGGATCGCGGACGATGCGGAAAATCGGATGGATCACGGCGTGCGTCGCCAGACCGGCCTGGTTTATCGCCATCGACACCGAATCGACGAGGAAGGGCATGTCCTCGGTGCCGACGGCAATCATCGTGTGGCTGCTGTCGAAACCCTCTGCGGCCGCTTGCGGATTGAACACGCGGATCTTCGCCGCATGCGCCGTGCGCTGGCGCACGAATTCGAGCATGAACTGGGCGATCCGCGCCCACTCGGCGGCATCTCGGGCATTGATGTCCTCGGCCGGAACATGGCGGAAGAAATGGGCGGCAAACGCCTGCGCCTCACGTTGCCTGGAAGCACCTGCCTGGGTTGAAATCTGTTTCAGGATCAGGTCGAGACGTTGCGATTCGCTGGCGGCGCCGGGTGCGTTCATTGGTTCTTTGCTAGGGTAGTAGTTGGTGGCCGCGCAGGATACGCCCCGCCCCCGGGGGATTCCACCCGCCGGGCCTTGGCATGTGAATTGCTTCGTTCCTCATCGAGTCTCCCGGACTGCCTTGATGACCCTTGCCGTCGAACCTGCCACCAACCCCGAACTGGACTTTCCCGGACGGCGGCGTTTTGCCCGTCGTGTCAGCGTCATGTTCCTGCTGCTCGGCCTGATCCTGTCGACGATTGCAGTCCAGGTCTATCGGGCAGTCGGTGATTTCGTCGATGCGGCACGCTGGGTGAATCATTCGCTTGGCGTCAGGCAGGAAATCACCCTGACCCTGGGCAGCCTGCACTCGGCCGAGGCCAGCCAGCGTGCCTACTTCATTTCCGGAAATGTGCAACGTCTGGGCGACTACACCGCGACCGCTCCGCAAATTGCCGCACACGCTGCGAAACTCGCCGAGCTTGTCGCCGACGATCCCGAGCAACTGGGCGCTGCCAAGGAGCTGGCGGCCCTGCTGGAGACCCGAATCGAATCCATCCAGGAATCGCTCGCGCTGTACGAACGCGGTGGCATCGAAGCAGTGCGTGCGGCGATTCCGGTCGGGCGCACCCGTGCGGAAGACTCCAGCATCGACAATATCGGCCAGCGCATGCTGCGCCACGAGGATCGACTGCAGGCAATCCGCGAATCGCGCATAACCCATCAGGCGCTGCTGACCCGGGCGCTGACGGTCGGCGCCAGCATTCTCAGCGTGCTCATACTCGGTGTCGCCCTGTACCTCGTGTTGCGCGAGCAGCGCCATCGCACGGCTAGCATGCGCGAGGCCCGATTGGCCAATCGCAAGCTCCTGCAAAGCCTCGCCGATGCACAACGCATGGGTCATTCCCTGCGTGAACTGGCCAATCTCGGGGAAATGCTGCAAGCCTGTCGCGATGTCAAGGAGGCTGCCACGGGCCTGCGGATATCGCTGCCGAGACTGTTGCCGGGCAGCTCCGGCTCCGTGCATCTGATCAATGCTTCGCAGACCTTGGCGCAGACCGTGGCGCACTGGGGCGAGACCGACGATGAAAGCTCGGACATCGTCAGCCTGGACGACTGCTGGGCATTGCGCCGGGGCCATGCCTATCCGCTGAGTGGAACCACGCCGGCGTTTGTCTGTCGGCATTTGCTGGCATCCAAGGCGGCACATCCGGCCCGGGATCACCTGTGCGTGCCTATGATCGCCCAGGGCGAAATGCTCGGCGTCATCAGCGTGACCTCGGGACAGGAAATCCACGGTACCGAACGCAGCAACATCATTGCCGCCTGCGAGGCGATTTCAATGGCGCTGGCCAACCTCAGGCTGCAGGAGACCTTGCGCTTCCAGTCGCTGCGCGATCCGCTGACCGGCTTGTTCAATCGCCGCTACCTGGAGGCCTCCTTCGAGCGCGAGATCCAGCGTGCCGAGCGGCGCGGCATACCATTGAGCGTGCTGATGCTCGATATCGATCACTTCAAGCGTTTCAACGACAGCTTCGGCCACGAAGCGGGCGATGCTCTGCTCGCCAGTTTCGGCGCATTGCTTGGCCGCATCCTGCGCAAGGAAGACATCAGTTGCCGTTATGGCGGCGAGGAGTTCACGGTGGTCATGCCGGAAGTGGACACCGCGCTCGCGCGCATCCGCGCCGAGGAAATCTGCGCCGCAGTGAGGGCGATGGATGTCAGTTATCGCAACCTTTCGCTGGGCAAGGTCACCATTTCCATTGGCGTTGCCAGCTATGGCGAACACGGCCTGACACCCGACGAACTGCTGCGCAACGCCGACAACGCCCTTTATCTGGCGAAAAAAGGTGGTCGCGACCAGGTCGTCATCGCCGAGGTCCTGCGTCCCGCGCCCGGCGTGTCCGAGGTCGATGCGGCGGCACGGGACGAAACCGGCAAATCACCTTGAGCGAGTCTGCCGATCGCAGCCGCCCCCAAGGCGCGGCTGCATGCATTCGACAACGCATTCAGCGCAAGCCGGTCTCGTTGCGAGCGATGACGATACGCTGGATCTCGCTGGTGCCTTCGTAGATCTCGGTGATCTTTGCATCGCGGAAGTAGCGTTCCAGCGGCATTTCCTTCGAGTAACCCATGCCGCCATGGATCTGCACGGCCTGATGGGTGATCCACATGGCCGCCTCGGAGGCATACAACTTGGCCACCGCCGCCTCGGTGCTGAAGCGCCCACCAGTGCGCTCGGCTTCGCCCTTGGCGAACGCCGCACGCAAGGTCAGCATCTGCGCCGCGTCCAAGCGGCACTTCATGTCGGCAATCTTGGCCTGGATCATCTGGAAGGAACCAATGGCATGGCCAAACGCCTTGCGCTCCCTGACGTAGGCGATGCTGGCCTCATAGGCGGCACGGCACAGGCCGACCGCCTGCGAGGCAATGCCGATGCGACCCGCGTCAAGTACGCCCATGGCAATGCCGAAACCCTTGCCCTGCGCACCGAGCATGTCGGCGGCCGGGCAGACGTAATCATGGAACTCGATTTCGCAGGTTGCCGAGGCGCGGATGCCCAGCTTCGGCTCGATCTTGCCGGCGTGGAACCCGGGGCGACGGGTATCGATGATGAAGGCCGAAATGCCCTTGGCCCCGATCCCCGGCGTGGTGATGGCGAAGAGGATGATGTAGCGGGCCACCGAACCCGAGGTGATCCAGCTCTTCTTGCCATTGATGACCCAGTCGCCATCCGCATTCCTGGTCGCCTGAGTGTGCATCGCGGAGGCATCCGAACCCGATTGCGGTTCGGTCAGCGCATAGGCGCCGATGCACTCGCCGGTGGCGATCGCGCGCACGTATTTCTGCTTCTGCTCCTCGCTGCCATGCTGCAGGATGCCGTTGCAATACAGCGAATTGTTGACCGACATGATCGTCGAGGTTGCCGTGTCGGCGGCACCGATCTCGATCATGGCCAAGGCATAGGCAACCGTGTCCAGTCCGGCGCCGCCGTATTCCTCGGGCACCTCGATGCCCATCAGCCCGAGCTGGCCCATCTCGCGGATGTTCTCCAGCGGAAAGGTGCCCGATGCATCGAGTTCGGCGGCGACCGGGGCAATGCGCTTCTGCGCGAAATCGCGGGCAATGGCCTGGATCGTGAGCTGGTCGTCGCTGAGACGGAAATCCATGGGTATTCCTTGAGCCGAAATCCGACATTCTAGCCTGACCGGGCCGGCTGACTTTCGTCACGGGCATTGTCGGGCGGGATGGCCTAGGCTTGCAGGTTCCACCGATGCCGGATATTCGACGATGAGCTTTCGCCTGACCTTGAGCGCCGCCCTGGCCGTTTCCCTTGGTGCCATGGCACCCGTGTACGCCGCCGATGGCGATCCCCCCGCCGAGGCGAAGGCGGTCGAGGCCGCCCAGTCGAAGGCGGTAAATCCGTTTCTTGCACCGAGTCCGCTGCCCTATCAATTCCCGCAGTTCGACAAGATCCGCAACGAGGACTATCGACCGGCCTTCGAACAGGGCATGGCCGAAGGTCGCCGGGAAATCGAGGCAATCGCCAACAATCCGGACCCTGCCAGTTTCGACAACACCATCGTGGCGATGGAGCGCGCCGAACAGTTGCTGACCCGTGTTTCGCGCGTGTTTTTCGCGCAGGCCGGTACCAACACCAATGACGAGATGCAGAAGATCCAGACCGAGCTGGCGCCAAAGCTCTCCGCGCACAATGACCAGACCGTGCTCAACGGCAAGTTGTTTGCCCGCGTCAAGGCAGTCTACGACGCGCGCGACTCGCTCGGCCTCGACGCCGAATCGAAGCGCCTGGTCGAGCGTTACCACACCGATTTCGTGCGTGCCGGTGCCAAGCTCTCCGATGCCGACAAGACCAGGCTGAAGGCGATGAATGCCGAGCTGGCCAGCCTGTCGACCCGCTTCAGCCAGAACCTGCTCAAGGAAACCAATGCCTCGGCCATCGTTGTCGACAAGCGCGAGCAGCTCAAGGGCCTTGCCGATGACGCCATAGCCGCTGCCGGTGAAGCGGCGAAGAAGCGCGAGCTCGAAGGCAAGTTCGTCATCCCGCTGATGAACACCAGCGGACAACCTGCCCTGGCTTCGCTGGAAGATCGCACGCTGCGCCAGCGCATCATGCAGGCCTCGTTGAACCGCTCCAGCCACGGTGGCGAATTCGACAACCGAGCGATCATCGCCTCGGTGGTCAAGCTGCGCGCCGAACGCGCGGCCCTGCTCGGCTATGCCAACCATGCCGCCTATGTGCTCGAGGATGAAACCGCCGGCAGCATCGATGCCGTCAACAAGCTGCTCGGCCAGTTGGCACCGCCGGCGGTTGCCAATGCCCAGGCCGAAGCCACCGACATCCAGCAGGTGATCGACAAGGAAGGCGGCAAGTTCAAGGTGTCGGCCGCCGACTGGGCCTACTACACGGAAAAGGTGCGCAAGGAGAAATTCGATCTCGATGCCGAGCAGTTGCGCCCGTATTTCGAGATGAACAACGTGATCGAGAACGGCGTGTTCTTCGCCGCGCACAAGCTGTACGGATTGAGCTTCAAGGAACGCAAGGACCTGCCAGTCTACCTGCCGGACATCCGCGTGTTCGAGGTGTTCGAGGAAAACGGCGACGCGCTGGCCCTGTTCATCGTCGACTACTACGCGCGCAGCAACAAGCGTGGCGGTGCCTGGGCGAATGCCTACGTCGCGCAATCCGGATTGTTCGGCACCAAGCCGGTCATCGCCAATCAACTGAACATCCCGAAACCGCCGGAAGGCGAGCCGACCCTGATGACCTACGACGAGGTCAACACCGCCTTTCACGAATTCGGCCACGCCCTGCACGGCATGTTCTCGAACGTGAAATACCCGCGTTTCTCGGGCACTTCGGTGCCGCGCGACTTTGTCGAATATCCCTCCCAGGTCAACGAAATGTGGATGACCTGGCCGGAAATCCTCGGCAACTATGCCAAGCACTACAAGACCGGAGAACCGCTGCCGCAGGCCCTGCTCGACAAGGTCAAGGCATCCGAGAAATTCAACCAGGGCTTTGCCACCACCGAATACCTCGGCGCTGCGCTGCTCGACCAGGCCTGGCACCAGATCACCGCCAGGCAGGTCCCTGATGCCGACGGCGTGCTCGCCTTCGAAGCGGCCGCGCTGAAGAAGGCCGGCGTCGACTTCGCACCCGTGCCGCCGCGTTACCGGACTACGTATTTCTCGCACATCATGGGCGGCTACTCGGCCGGTTATTACGCCTACATCTGGAGCGAAGTGCTGGATGCCGACAGCGTCGAATGGTTCAAGGCGAATGGCGGACTCACCCGCAAGAACGGCGATCACTTCCGCAAGACCCTGCTCTCGCGCGGCGGCTCGGAAGATGCCATGGTCCTGTTCAAGGAATTCAGCGGCGGCGAACCCTACGTGCAGCCCTTGCTGGAGCGCCGCGGCCTGACCGCAACCAAGAAGTAAAAGCGAGCGGGTCGCCGTCCCGCCGCGACGGCGACCCCTGATTGCTCCGAGCGGTGCAAGGCAGGCCGGCGACTTCCGCAATTCCCAGGCAAGCGACTAAGCTCGGCATATGGGCAATCCACTGAAACTGGCAAATCTGATTGGCGGCCAGCCGGCCAATCCCGGGGGCGATCGCTGGCTGGACGTGTTCGAGCCCGCCAGCGGACAAGTCTTCGCCCGGTGCCCCGCTTCGAGCCGCGACGATGTCGAACGCGCCGTCGCCGCGGCACGGCAGGCTGCTCCAGCGTGGGCGGCCACTTCGCTTGAGGAACGCGCGCGCCTGCTGCAGCGCCTTGCCGATCTGGTCGAGGCTGAACTCGAATCCCTGGCCGCGCTCGAATCGCAGGACAACGGCAAACCGGTCGCCCTCGCCCGACAGGTCGACATACCCCGCGCGGTCGCCAACCTGCGCTTCTTCGCCGCCGCCATCACGCAATGGCCGAGCGAGGCGCATGCCGGCAATCCGCAAACGCTCAACATCACCTTGCGCCAGCCGCTGGGCGTGGTCGGCTGCATCTCGCCGTGGAATCTGCCGCTTTATCTGTTCACCTGGAAGATCGCACCGGCACTGGCCGCCGGCAACACGGTGGTCGCCAAGCCTTCGGAAATCACTCCCTGCAGCGCCGCCCGGCTCGGTGAATTGAGCATCGTCGCGGGCTTCCCGGCTGGCGTGCTCAATATCGTCCATGGCGAAGGGCCTGCGGTCGGCCAGGCGATCGTCGAGCACCGTGAGGTCAAGGCCGTGTCCTTCACCGGCAGCACGCGAACCGGGGCCGCCATCGCGACCACGGCGGCACCCATGTTCAAGAAGCTTTCGCTGGAAATGGGCGGCAAGAATCCGGCCATCGTCTTTGCCGATTTCGACTTCAGCGATGCCAACCTGGCTGCCATTGTGCGCTCGGGCTTCGCCAACCAGGGCGAGATCTGCCTGTGCGGCTCGCGCCTGCTGGTGCAACGCTCGATTCTCGAGCCGTTCCGCGAGCGCTACCTCGCTGCAGTGAAGGCGCTGCAGGTGGGGGATCCGCGCGAATCGTCAAGCCAGCTTGGCGCAATGGTTTCGCGGGCGCATTTCGACAAGGTCATGGCAGCGATTGCCACGGCCCGCGACGAGGGCGGGCAGATCGCCTGTGGTGGCCACGCCCTGGATATTGGCGGTCGCTGCGCCAATGGCTGGTTCATCGCCCCGACCGTGATCGAAGGCCTGCCCTCGCGCAGCCGCACCAATCAGGAGGAGATCTTCGGCCCGGTGGTCAGCCTGATTCCGTTCGACGACGAAGACGATGCCATTCGCATCGCCAACGACACCGATTACGGCCTCGCCGCCTCGCTGTGGACCCGCGACCTGGATCGCGCCCACCGCGTCGCGGCTCAGCTCGAGTTCGGCATCGTCTGGGTCAACTGCTGGATGTCGCGCGACTTGCGCACGCCCTTCGGCGGGGTGAAAAATTCCGGCATCGGTCGCGAAGGTGGCGTCGAAGCCCTGCGCTTCTTCAGCGAGCCGAAAAACATCTGCATCGAGTTCACATCCGGCACCAGCGACAAAACCGGCAAATCCCGGGAAATCGGAGGCATTCGATGAATCGTTCCAACATACTCGCCAAGCGCAGGCATCTGGCCGCGATCCTCGTCGGCGCACTGGCCATTCCGTCCTTCTGCCAGGCCATCGAACCACCCGCAACCGGCAGTGCCAACGTGCATCAGCAAAAGGCTGCCGTTGCCCAGTCGGAGCAGATAATGGCCAAGGCGCAAGGGCGCAACGGCCTGCTTTCGCAATACCTGTTCATGCGCGATGCGTATGCCAACAGCACGGATGTCGCCTTTCGCCTGATCTTCAACCAGTACCTGAGCTGGTATCAGACCTGGGTTGGCGACTACGCCGGTGCACGCAGCAGTTTTTCGATCACCCAGCATGCCGCCAGGGATGATGCCGCATCGCCATTGCAGGGTACGCAATGGCATGCGCAGCCTGCGGTGGAGGCGATTGCCATGCTCGCCCGCGACCGCAAGGCCGTCTTCTTCAACGAAAACCACAGCAATGCGTTGACGCGCACGCTGACCGTGCAGATGCTGGCACCGCTGCGCGAACAAGGCTTCGACACCTTTGCCGCCGAAACCCTCTACCAATCCGACATGCCCGCCCTGGCAAAGCGTGGTTACGCGATTTCGGCCACGGGTTTCTATACCGAGGAACCAGTCTATGCGGACATGGTTCGGGAGGCGCTGCGGCTGGGCTACCGCGTCGTCGCCTACGAGGCGCTGTCCAATGCAATCGGTGACGCCCGCGAGGCCGAGCAGGCGCGCAACCTGGTCCGTGATGTCTACGCCGAGCATCCGCAAGCACGCCTGGTCGTCAACGCAGGTTATGCGCACATCCAGGAAAAAGGGAAATATCTCGGCGGCGCGGCCATGGCCCAGCATTTCGCGCGACTCAGCGGCTTCGACCCGTTGACGATCGAGCAGACCATGATGATCCCGCATGAATTGCCCAGCAGCGACCATCCCTGGTACAGCGAGGTGATCGGCAAGCTTGCGCCGAAGCAGCCCATCGTCTTCGTCAATGGCAAGGGCGAATCCTGGTCGTTGAAGGACGCCTACGACCTCAGCGTGTTCTTTCCGATGGAAGTCCTGCAGCGCGGTCGCCCGACCTGGCTGGCCATGGGTGATCTGCGCATGCCCTTCCAGGTCAGTGGCCGCATCTGTGACCTGGATTACCCATGTCTGGTCGAAGCCCGCCATGCCGGCGATCCCGACCAGGCGATACCGGCAGATCGCTACGTGATCGAGTTCAAGGGGCGCATTGCCGGCTACGGCGACATACTGCGCAACAGCACCGATCCGTATCCGATTGCCGAACTCTGGTTGCGCCCGGGCAAATACGAAATCCTCGCGCGTGACCGCTCCAATGTCATCCATCATCGGCAATCGATTGTCGTCGGCAAGAACAAGCCAGGCCCATGAACGACATCGTCCATGCCAAAGGTGCGCCCAAGGCGGTCGGTGCGTATCCGCATGCGCGCCGGGTCGGCAATCTCCTCTTCCTGTCCGGGGTTGGCCCGCGCAATCCGCAGGACAACTCGATTCCGGGCAATGTGCACGATGCCGGCGGCAAGCTCGTCGATTACGACATCGAGGCCCAGTGCCACCAGGTTTTCGCCAATGTCCGCGCCGTGCTCGAAGCCAGCGGCGCGCGCTGGCAGGATCTGCTCGATGTCACCGTCTTTCTGACCGACATGCAGCGTGATTTTGCGACCTACAACCGCATCTACGGCGAATACTTCAGCGATGCCCAGCCCTGCCGCACCACGCTTGGCATCACCGCCCTGCCCACTCCGATCGCGATCGAGCTGAAATGCATCGCGGTCATCGCCGACGGTTGAAGCTGTCCTGACCGCGCGCAACCCGGTCACATCCCGCCGAGGCGCTGCCGATTCGGGCAATTCCGCCGCATGCCCGCCTGCGGCACGTGCCTTGGCACTGGCCTGTTGACAGGAACCGCGGATCATCGCCGCACGCTGATCCCGCGGCACGCGGAGCCCGGCGGTTTCGCGCTCGCCCGCCCCGGATCAGTTCAGCGGCGGCGCCTCGCCGTTGATCCACAAGTTCGAACTGAAGGTTCCGGCATTGTCCAGCAAGGGATTGTCTGCATGATTGCGGAATCGCCACGCCCACGGATCGACACCCTGTGGTGCCATCCATCCCCACGGATCGAAGGCCGCGACGCTGGCATCGCGATCATGCTGGCCTCCTTCGAAACGAAACTCGAAGGCACTGCGAAACGATAGGTTGCGATGGCGAATCACCGATAGATGCAGATGCTCGCCGGTTGAAGCCCCTGTGGTGCCGACGCGTCCGATGACGGTGCCTGCACTGACCGCATCGCCGCGCCGCACGGCCGTATCCTGCATGTGCGCGTAATAGGTGGTGAAGATTTCCGCATAGCGTCCGGCGCCGACCTGATGGCGCACGAATACCTCACGCTGCCACGGATCCATGCCCGCCGGCGCATAATTCGGAACATGCCGCGGAACGGCCATGGCGACACGCCCGGTGGCGGTCGAGGCCACGTAACGCGAGCTGGTCACATCGATGTCCATGGCCGGCTCGTTGACCCCGGAATTGTCGTAGTTGCACGTCGAGGGCACTGCATTCGGGTTGCCGATACTGCGCTGGCGACCGCGATTGTCGATGGCACAGGCATCAAAGGGCCCCGCCGTCTGTCCGAATTCGGTGACGTCAACAGGAATGTTGTAAGGATCATGATTGAACGACTGCGTATTGCCGATCCCGGAATGCGTGCCGGTATAAGGACGCGAGAAGATCGGCAACTCGCCAGGCGTCGCCGTGAACACGCAATTGGTACGAGCCGCCGCGTCGGCAAAGGCCTGGTCGAACGGCTGGGTTCCATTGCCACCGCGCAAGGTGATGAAATTTCCGCTGCAGACACCGATCACCCAGTTCAACCCCGACAACGAATACATGCCGGAGCGTTCGATGATTGCGGTCGGGTTGCTGTCGAGGAACACCTGGCAGGGATCGCTGCCCGATCCTTGCGGCAGCAATCCGAAGCCACCGCCTGTGGCATTGCGCACGCTGCAGTAGTTGCCATAACCGATCGGCGTTGCCATGGTTGGCGTTGCTGATGGCGATGGCGGAAGACCGTCGAAATCGAAATCGGCGCCGAACAGTTGTTCACCGGTGATGGCGGCGACCACCGGCGCGATCGGTCCGGGCTCGTTCAAGTTGCCATCGCCGTCATGATCGAAGACAAACGTCGGGTAGCGCTGGCGATCGGCCAGGAACAATGGATTGCCGTGATACCAGGTGGCATCGACGATGTCCTCGACAACGCGGCGGCGACTGGAATCGCTGACGTTCCCCTGTGTCACCTCGGCCAGGGTGTGGAACTGGATTCCGTCAGTCGAATAGGCGCTGGCACCGGATTCGACCACGCTGCCATCGGCCTCCATGCGCAGGGTCACTGCATCGCTCGCACCATAAGTCTGGGCATCGGCATCGCTGTTGTCGTGCGTTCCCAGCACGTAGAAGCTGCCATCGTCGCGCATCAAAAGGCGTCGCACATGGGTACCTCCCGGTTCGCGCGGCGCGTTGCTGCCGTAGCTGGAGAAGCGGAATGCCTTGCGGCCATCCCCATCGAACGCGGGATCCAGCGTCCCGGTGTTGCCGCGAACGGCGAGGACACATCCCGACGGTTCCAGATTCGCGGAAAACGCCAGGCTGCATGCCACCATCAGGCGATTGCGACCGCTATCCCAGGCAATGTCGGTCAGGTAGGGCGTTGCGGCAAGCGCACTGCCATCGTCGATGATCAAGCGACCCTGGTTGGCGAAACTGCCGACAAAGCTGCCGGCGGAGTTCAAGCGGGTCAACCCATAGGCTTCGTTTCCGGCCGAATCGGTGATGATGCCACCCGCAACGATGTCGCCATTCGGCAAGACCACCATGCGCGAGCAGCTGTCATTGCGCTCGCCGTCCACGTTGAAATCCACTTCGACGTAGCCGTTGCCGCTGAATGTCGTATCCAGCGTACCGCTCGAGGTGACGCGCAGGATCATCATGTTGCGGCTGCCACCCCGCTCAACCCAGCCGCAGGCGAGAATGGAACTGCCAACCGCGAGCACGTGGTTCAGGCGCGACTGCAGGCCGAGGAAAGGCACGAGATTCTTCAGGGCGAGTTTCCCGTCCGAGGAAAAACCCGTGTCGTAGGCCCCACTGGCGGTAAGCCGCACCAGGAAACCGCTGAGCCCGGTCGTCGATGCACCCCAGCCGGAAACCACGGCGCGGTTGCCGGAATCGACATCGATGGCCGTACACAGATCGACGTTGCTGCTACCCATGTCGGCGGCCACACGCCGCGTCCCTTCGAGTTCATCCCCGCCGGTGTAGCTCATGTCGAGCAGGCGCGCATTGTTCAGGTGCCGCGTCACCCCACAGTCGACATTGGTGTTTCCGGTTTCACGCCATTCGTTGAGGACGAGCACCCTTTGCTGCCGGTCGACGGCGATGCCGTACGCGTTCTGGCTGCTCAGGTGCTCACGGGTGATGTTGAGGAACACACCGCTGGAGCGATCGGGCCCGAACGAGTCCCAGGTGGCACCCGTTCCTGCCTGGCCGTGCACCGCATCCGTGGCGGCCAATGCCAACAGTGCTGCCAGATAGCGAATATTCATGGTTGCCTTCCTGTCGTCGAGATGGATTCAGCTTTCAAAACCATTCCACGCAGATCGACAACCCCGGGGGCCATCCCGGCAGGCCCGTCCAACGAACCGAACCGCAACGGGCATCGAGCGGCTGCGAGGTGAGCGAATGCACCATGAAGCCGGACAGGTTGCTGCGAGCAGTGCAGCTGCGCCCGTGTCGAACCTGCAAGATGCCTTGGCGAGAGCCCGCAACAGTCGCATTGCCGCTCAGGACAGAATTGCCGGGGCCGAAAAAGCGCGCAAAGAAAAAGGGCCAATGAGTTGAAACTCATTGACCCCTTGTCTTTTTATGGCGCGCCCGGAGAGATTCGAACTCCCGACCACCAAGTTCGTAGCCTGGTACTCTATCCAGCTGAGCTACGGGCGCATGGAACATCGTTTCGCGGAAAACCCTGCGTTGCGCAGTTGGCCCGATTCAACGAGGGGGCGGATTATTCGTTGCGGCGGCGGTTTCGTCAACACCTGTGGGCAACTATTTTCAGGTTGCCGCGCAAATCAGCGCCGATCCGTGCCGAAAACCTGCCAACGCCGACTGCGAAGGCATCCGCTGACCGGCCGATCAGCCGTTCTTCTTCAGCGGACGCACATAGAGCACGAGGCTGTGATCCTGGATCCGGTAGCCGTGCGCTGCGGCGATTTCCTTTTGCAGGCGTTCGATTTCAGGGCTGGTGAACTCGATCACCTTGCCGGTATCGACATCGATCATGTGGTCGTGGTGGACGCCGCGATCCAGTTCGTAGACGGCCTGGCCGCCTTCGAAATTGTGCTTGAGCACGAGTCCGGCTGCCTCGAACTGGGTCAGCACGCGATAAACCGTGGCGAGGCCAATGTCATCCTCGCTATCCAGCAGTTGCCGATAGATGTCTTCGGCGGTGACGTGATGCCCATCGAGGCCTTCGAGGATGGCGAGGATGCGTATGCGCGGATGCGTGACCTTGAGGCCCGCCTTGCGCAGGTCGGTCGATTCCATGGGCTGCCCTCCGGGCGACGATTCGCCGCTTCATAACGATCACAAAATGAACGCTAGTGTATCATCCGGCGTTTCGACCACATCGAGCCCGAACGCATGCTGCTTCGCCTTGTCGCCTTGATTGCCCTGATTGCGCTGATCCCGCTGAGCGGGTGCGGCGTGCTCTACAAACTCGATGTCCAGCAAGGCAACCTGTTCGACAAGGACCAGGTCGATACGCTCAAGCCCGGCATGACCAAGCGCCAGGTTCTGCTGGTCATGGGCTCACCCTCGATCATCAGCCCGTTCGACCAGGATCGCTGGGATTACGTTTCCACCATCAAGCGCGGGCGCGGCAAGATGGAAAGCAAGGACCTGACCTTGTTCTTCGAGAACGAGTCGCTGGCGCGCATCGAGGGCGACTACTTCCCCGAGGATCCGGAGGTGCTGATCCGCGATGCACGCAAATACAAGCGCCAGTACCCGGACGAAAAGCGCGAGGACGACAAGAAGAAAGGCCAGGGTCAGGGCTGAGCGGTCTTCAGTTTCGCACGCTTGCGGCGTGCCTCTTTCGGATCGATTTCAAGCGGCCTGAGCAACTCCACGCGATCACCCTCCTGCACGGGCGTATCGCCGGCGACGATCTTCGACCAGATGCCGACCAGCAAGGCTGAGGGATCGATTGCGCATTCGCCGGCCACATTCGATGCCGCGATCGCGTCGTCCGCCGTCGAACCCCGTGGCAAATCGAGGGCACGCAGGAATTGCCGCGCGGGTTCCGCGTAAGCCACTTCGACGCGTATCGTTTCAGACGCCGACACGACGCGCCTCGCGGCAAAAGTCATCGACCATGCGGTCGGCCAGGTTCTGGAATCCGAGACGCAACGCGGGTGCAGTGAAGCGCCCCGCGTAGTCGAAATCGAGGGCAAAGGCGATCTTGCAGCCGAATTCGCCCAAGGCGAGAAATGTCCACTCGCCTTCCAGCGTGCGGAAAGGACCGTCAAGCAGGTGCATGTGCAGCCGTTGCGGACGCACCAGGGTATTGCGCGTGGTGAAACTCTGGGTGATGCCCGCCAGGCGCACATCCAGACGCGCCGAAAGCGCGCCTTCCTCGCGGTCGAAAACTGCCGAGCCGGCACACCATGGAAAGCGCCTCGGGTATGCTTCGACCTCGTTGACCAGATCGAACATCACCTCGGGAGTCTGGCGCACGAGGGCACTGCGACGGATCTGGATCAAGTCGACACCTTCATCGGAAAAATGCACAGGCGCGCTTGAAACACGCTGCCAATTGCTCCATACCGCACGTCGAACAACGCTCGACCGCGCCGCCCGGGAACACCTGAAACAGCATGACCAAACAAAACGCCAAGGACAAGAAGAGCGGCGGCACCATCGCGCTGAACAAGCGTGCGCGCCACGAATACCACATCGACGAACGCTACGAAGCCGGTGTCGCCCTGCAAGGCTGGGAAGTGAAAAGCCTGCGCGCCGGGCGCACCAACCTGACCGATGCCTATGCGATCGTGCGCAACGGCGAGATCTACCTGTTCGGCGCCTCGATCGTGCCGCTGATCTCGGCCTCGAGCCATGTCGTCGCCGATGATCGACGCACACGCAAGCTGCTCCTGCATCGCCAGGAAATCGACAAGCTGGTCGGCGCGGTCGAACGCAAGGGCTACACGATGGTGCCGATGGCCATGTATTGGAAAGGCAACAAGGTCAAGATCGAGATCGGCCTCGCCCGCGGCAAGCAGGAGCACGACAAGCGCAACACGCTCAAGGAAAAAGACTGGCAGCGCGACAAGCAACGCGCCATGCGTGCGCACAACAAGAGTGCTTGAAGTACCGGGATTGGGGTGACCAGCCAGCCGGCTGTTGAAAGCCGGGATCGGGGGTGCGTAAAAGCCGTTCTATATCCCCCCTGCATACCCACAGGACATGAAGGAGAAGGTGCCGCTGGCAGACAAGGGTTCTTGACCCTGCTTTTCCCAAATCCCGAATCTCCTGTCCCCAATGCCCGCCCCCAGCTTTTCCTTCTCCCCGCAGGGTAGCCATAGGCATGAAGGCGAGGATGCCCAACGGGCAGATGAGAGTTCTTGACCCTGCTTTTCCCAAATCGCGAATCTCCTGTCCCCAATGCCCGCTCCCAGCTTTTCCTTCTCCCCTTGGGAGAAGGTGCCGACGGCGGATGAGGGGGCTCTTGATTCCGCCGAGTCGCACAAGCTGCCCTACACGGAACAACACCCTTGAATCCACCCGTCTCCGCACCCATTGATACTGGCATGCTACCCGCGTGGTAGCATCCCGTTCCCCGGGGGTGTCATGGCTTCGACGGGGGTAGTGAGATAGCTTGGTGCATGCCGAGGGGGCGACTTTCCTCGTTAATCCAGTAGCAAACTTTTAGTTGCCAACGACGACAACTACGCTCTCGCCGCTTAAGGCGTAAGCCGGGAACCCACTTGTGCTCATGCTCGTGGATGTACCGTCATTATCATGGGATAGCCCGAATCCGCGGTCTGACGGAGCACGGCGAAAACTTCCAGACTGGTCAACCGGTGCGTTGCGCACGCTGTACTGCCGGAAGACGAGATCGAACAGTGAGCTAAGCATGTAGTACCGGGCGTCAATCGCCTTCGGACGCGGGTTCGACTCCCGCCACCTCCACCATCTAAAAAGGGCTCGGATAATCTCCGGGCCCTTTTTCTTGCCTGAAATCCCCGCGCCACGCGGGGTTCCGGCCGCCTGTGCTGCGGGTGACCATCACCCGAAACGCCCGAAATCGGCCGCTTTCTCGGCCAGAGCCGTCTCCGTTCTCTGTTTCGCCTGCGGGTAGGCGCGGATGCTTGTCTATACGAATCAACAACTTACGCGCGCAGGTTCCCCGTCAGCCAAGGCCAGCAGTCAGCAGTACAACTAGGCGATGTGCGTCACTTGTCCTAACATGGCAACAGTTGATCCAACAAAAGACGTGCTGCCATGACTGCTGGTGCATCGTCGCCTTCCGCCCGCTCTGCCCGACTTGGGCTGCGCGCCACCCCCGAACAGGAGGTGATGCTCCGCCGTGCCGCCGAGGTGGCCCACAAGTCGTTGACCGACCCGCCACGCCCGCCAGGCTCAGGGCAGTGGCTCGGCCAAGACCTTTGTCGTCGCCGAGGACGATGGCCGCGTGGCGGGCTACTTCGGCCTGACCGTGGGTCAAGTCGATACGCTGGAGGCGCCGGAGCGCATCCGCAAGGGAATGGGGAAGTGTCCGTCGCCGGTAGTGATCCTGGCGAGGCTGGCAGTATCCATTCACGACCAGGGGCGAGGTATCGGCTTCGGCCTGCTCCAGGACTCGATTCGCCGCACGATGCTCATTGCCGAGCAGGCTGGCATCCGTGCCATGCTGACCCACCCCATCGATGAAGAAGCAGCGAGGTTCCACACCCGCTTCGGGTTCATCGCGTCACCGCTGCGCGAGCAGCAATTGCTGCTGCTCTTGAAGGATGCCCGTCGCTGGGTCCGCTGAACCATGACCATCGAATCACTGCCCACTTTCACCAAGCCAGCCCGTCAGCGCTGGGAGTCGATTCCCGTCGACATCCGCCAGCGGCTGCTGTCCAACGTCTGGTGCAGCCACTGCCGTCACGAAACAACGATCACCAATTTCAGCGGCACCATCAAGGGCGGCGACTTGCTGCTGTTGGGCAAGTGCGCCGAATGCCACGGTGATGTAGCACGGGTGATCTAAGGCTGGTAACCCGATCAGGCATCAAACCACGCCGCCACCTCGCGCTGCACCACGCAGCCCTCGGGCAGTGGATCGCGCTGGAACCACAGCAGACTCATGCATCGGGGTTGCTGCCCGGCATAGATCGCCTTCACGATGTCCGGCTCCAGTAGCGTCAGGCGCAGCAACTCGTTCACCGTGAAATGGTGCAGCCCCTCGCGATTGGCGATCTCGCTGCCGGTGTCGACGACGCCGTCGTCGAGCAATTGCTGCCAGTGGAACGCCCGCGACAGCGCCGTCAGCAAGGGCTGGTCGGGGACAACAGCACTCATCCCCACGGCGTTGCCCGACAGTGATGCCGGTCATGATCCTGATCCGGCTTGCGACACCCAATCCGGCAAAGCCAGGACAGCGACGTTTCCATCGCCACCCTGCGTTTGCTACTCGACGACGACCGGCAGTTTCTCGGCGGCTTCGGTTTCGACCTTGAGCTGGTCGTCGCGGACGCTGAGGCGAACCTTGCCGCCGTCGGCGAGCTTGCCGAACAGGAGTTCGTCGGCGAGGGCGCGCTTGACATTGTCCTGGATCACGCGGGCCATCGGCCGTGCGCCCATCTGCGGATCGAAGCCGTGTTCGGCCAGCCACTTGCGCGCTTCGCCATCAACATCGAGCGAGACATGCTTTTCCTGCAGCTGAACTTCGAGTTCGATGAGGAACTTGTCGACCACGCGCAGGATGTGGTCGAAATCCAGCGCACCGAACTGCACGATGGCATCCAGGCGATTGCGGAACTCCGGGGTGAAGGCCTTGCGGATGACTTCCATAGCATCGGAGGCGTGATTCTGGTCGACAAAACCGATCGTGCGCCGCGCCGCGGTCTGCGCCCCGGCATTGGTGGTCATCACCACGATCACGTTCTTGAAATTGGCCTCGCGTCCGTTGGTGTCGGTCAGCGCACCGCGATCCATGATCTGCAGCAACACGTTGTAGACATCCGGATGTGCCTTCTCGATTTCGTCGAGCAACAGCACGCAATGCGGATGCTTGACGATCTGCTCGGTGAGCAGGCCGCCCTGGTCGAAACCGACATAGCCCGGCGGCGCGCCGATCAGGCGCGAAACAGAATGCGCCTCCATGTATTCGGACATGTCGAAGCGCACCAGTTCGACGCCCAGTTGCAGGGCGAGTTGACGGGTGACTTCGGTCTTGCCGACACCGGTCGGGCCGGCGAAGAGGAAGTTGCCGATCGGCTTGTTCGGATCGCCAAGGCCCGAGCGCGCCATCTTGATCGCGCTGGTCAGGGCTTCGATCGCCGAGTCCTGCCCGAACACGACCATCTTCAGGTTGCGATCGAGATTGCGCAGGACATCGCGATCCGACGCCGAAACCTGCTTGGGCGGGATGCGTGCCATGCGCGCGACGATGTATTCGATTTCGGGCACATCGACCGTACCGGTGCGCTGGTCGTCCGGCAACAGACGCTGGCGTGCGCCGGCCTCATCGATGACATCGATGGCCTTGTCCGGCAGCAGGCGGTCGGAAATATGCTTGACGGAAAGATCAACCGCCGCCTTCAGGGCATCGCCGGTGTATTCGACATGGTGATGATCCTCGAAGCGCGATTTCAAGCCCTTGAGGATCTCGATGCTGTCGGCAATGCTCGGTTCGACCACGTCGATTTTCTGGAAACGCCGCGCCAGTGCCCTGTCCTTCTCGAACACGCCACGGTATTCCTGGAAGGTGGTCGAACCGATGCAACGCATCTCGCCCGAGGCCAGCATCGGCTTGATCAGGTTGGAAGCGTCCATGGTTCCACCGGACGCCGAGCCGGCACCGATGATGGTATGGATCTCGTCGATGAAGAGGATGGCACCCGGCTCCTTCTTGAGCTGGGTGATCACGCCCTTGAGGCGTTTTTCGAAATCGCCGCGGTACTTGGTTCCGGCAACCAGGGCGCCGAGATCGAGCGCGTAGATGGTCGCGTCCTTCAGCACATCGGGCACCTGCCCTTCGACAATGCGTTTGGCCAGTCCTTCGGCCAGCGCGGTCTTGCCGACGCCGGCTTCGCCGACATACAGCGGATTGTTCTTGCGCCGACGGCACAACACCTGGATCGTCCGCTCGACTTCCAGCTCGCGGCCAATCAGCGGGTCGATCTTGCCCTGGCTGGCCAGTTCATTGAGGTTGTTGGCAAACTCATGCAGCGGATTGCCGCGCGCCTCGTCATTGCCCTCGCCTTCGCGATTGGCCTGCTCGGCGCCGGGTGCCTGCGCCGATTCGTCGCTGAGCTTGGCGACCCCGTGGGAGAGGAAATTGACCACATCGAGGCGGTTCACATCCTGCTGGCCGAGGAAATAGACGGCGTGCGAATCCTTCTCGCCGAAGATCGCGACAAGCACGTTGGCGCCGGTGACTTCCTTCCGACCGGATGACTGCACATGGTAGACGGCGCGTTGCAGCACGCGCTGGAAACCCAGGGTCGGCTGCGTATCGCGCTCGTCGGCCTGCGGCAGCACCGGCACGGTTTCGGCAATGATCGAACGCAGGTCGCGGCCGAGTTTCTGCAGATCCGTGCTGCAGGCGCGCAGCACCTGGATCGCGGACGGGTTTTCGAGCAGCGCAAGCAACAGGTGCTCGACCGTCATGAATTCATGGCGCTGCTCGCGGGCCTCCTTGTAGCACTGGCCGATGGTGAGCTCTAGATCCTTGCTGAACATCCGTTTTTGCCTCGCTGGATGATTGATGCTTCGGATATGTGGGGTGGCTCAGGATTTTTCCATGGTGCACAACAAGGGATGTTGGTGGGTACGGGAAAACTCGTTGACCTGGGTCACCTTGGTTTCCGCCACCTCACGGGTATATACGCCACAAACGCCTTTGCCGCGCGTGTGGACATGCAACATCACCTGGGTGGCGCGCTCGCGGTCCATCGTGAAAAAAGTCTCCAGCACGACCACGACGAAGTCCATCGGCGTGAAATCGTCGTTGAGGATGACCACCTGGTACATCGGCGGCCGCGCCACCTGCGGCGGCGCGACTTCGATCGCGATGCCGTGCTGATGGTCGTTTTCGTGCTGTGAGTCGTGGGGCATGGGTCGGCTGGGCAATCTGCGGCGCCTCCCAGTATAGGTTGCGTCGACGCCTGTTCAAGGGATGCTGCGTGCTTCTGCGCTAAACTCGGCGGCAGATGAACATGGACAACCCACAAACCACGGCGTTTGCCGCCGAATCACGCGTCTGGTGCCCGCATGTCACCGTGGCCACGGTCGTGCCGCGCGAGGACCGCTTCCTGCTGGTCGAGGAAGTGGTGCACGGGCGCACCGTGATCAACCAGCCCGCCGGCCACCTGGAACCCGGCGAAAGCCTGCAGGCGGCAGCGATTCGCGAAACCCGCGAGGAAACCGGCTGGGATGTCGAACTGGAGTGCCTGATCGGCGTGCAGCAATGGACCAGCAGCGTTTCCGGCAGCCAGTTCGTGCGCTTCACGTTTGCCGCAAGGCCGCTGCACCACGATCCGGCGCGACCGCTCGACAGCGGCATCCTGCGCGCGCTCTGGCTGGATCGGCAAGCCATCGTCGCCGCCGGTGATCGCTTGCGCAGCCCGCTGATCCTGCACAGCATCGACGACTGGCTTGGCGGCCGGCGGCTGCCGCTGGATGTTGTCCGGCAGCTTCCCCCCGGCACCCCTTCGATCTGACTGCCATGCACGATGGATTGACCATGGTCGGCGTTTCGGGCGGCGTCGATTCCTCGGTTGCCGCCCTCCTGCTGACCGCTTCCAATGCGCATGTCGCCGGCCTGTTCATGCAGAACTGGGAGGAAGACGAGCGTTTTGGCCCCTGCCGGGCGGCCGAAGACCGCAAGGACGCCGTCGCCGTGTGTGCCCGGCTGGGCATTCCATTCCACATGCGCAACTTCGCCCGTGAATACTGGGATCAGGTCTTCGAACACTTCCTCGCCGAATACCGGGTCGGGCGCACGCCCAATCCGGACGTGCTGTGCAACCGCGAGATCAAGTTCAAGACCTTCCTCGACACCGCTCGCGAGCTTGGGGCCGAGCGCATCGCCACCGGGCACTATGCGCGCAACGAATGCCGCGACGGCCAATGGCGCTTGCTGCGCGGCCTCGATGACAACAAGGACCAGAGCTATTTCCTTTACGCGCTGGGCCAGGAGCAGCTCGCCTCCACCTTGTTTCCGATTGGCAACCTGCCCAAACCCGAGGTGCGGCGGATCGCCCGCGAGGCCGGCTTGCCGACGCATGCAAAGAAGGACTCCACGGGCATCTGTTTCATAGGCGAGCGCGACATCCGCGAATTCCTCGGCCGTTACATACCCGCCCGCAGCGGAGAGATCCGCACGCCGGACGGCACTCGTGTCGGCGAGCATCAGGGCGCCTGGTACTACACGCTCGGCCAGCGTGGCGGCCTTGGCATTGGTGGGCGCCGCGATTCGTCGGGGGCGCCCTGGTATGTCGTCGGCAAGGACGTTGGCCAGAACATCCTTTACGCCGTGCAGGGCAATGCCAGTGAGTGGCTGCAGTCACGCCGCCTGGCGGCAAGCGGCTTGCATTGGGTCGCCGGCGTCGCTCCGGCGCATGAATTCCGTTGCACGGCAAAGATCCGCTACCGGCAAGCCGATCAGGACTGCCTGGTCAGCGTGCAGGATGCAGACTGCGTGGTCGCTTTCGACCAGCCGCAACGTGCAGCCACGCCGGGGCAGTCCATCGTGTTTTATGACGGCGAATGCTGCCTCGGAGGTGCCATCATCGAGCGCAGCGATGCACCCTTGGGCGGTTGGGATGCCACGGCTGCGGCTTCGACGGAGACGGCGCATGCGTGAATCCCGCGTCATTGCACTTGCCGGCGTATTCCAGGCCTGCAGCCTCGTGCATGCGCTGGCAAATACCGGCCGCGCCGACGCCACGGCCATCGAATCCAGCCTTGCCAGCCTGTTCCGAATCGACAGCGACACCGCCGCCGATGCCTTTGGCGGACTGCCGGGGGTGCGCCTTGGCATCGAACAGCTGATCAGCAATTTCGACAGCAGCCTTGGCCAACCGGCGATCTCGCGCCTGGTGATCGGCGTGCTCCGCCTTGAGCGCAAGCTGGCCGGGCGCACGCAGATGCTGCGGCAACTGCGCGAAGGCATCGACTCGATCCAGCGCCAGGTCGATCATCTGGGCGTCAGCCATGCCAGCGTGCAGGCGCGACTGGCGCAGCTCTACAGCGAATCCCTGTCACGCCTGAAGCCACGCATCATCGTGCATGGCAACCCGGCGCAACTGGCCGATCCACGCCGCGTCGAGCAGATCCGCGCCCTGCTCCTGGCCGGGGTCCGCGCCGCGGTGATGTGGAAACAGGTTGGCGGCAGCCATTGGCGACTGCTGTTGCGACGTGGCGAGTACGCCATGCTCGCGCGCGGTTTGCTCGCGCGCTGCACGCTCGACCACGGCTGAGGCGTCGCACGGGAATCCGCGCGACGCCAACGCGGTCATCTGGGGGCGGTGACGCGGATGGAATCGTCGTAGCGGAGGGTCTGCACGGTGTGGCTGGTCTGCTTCATGACCGTGCTGTCGCTCTCGCTGCGCACGATCTTGCCGCTGTCATCCAGGAATACCGTGTTGTGCGAGGACACCGAAATGCCCATGACCTTGCTGTCGACGTCATAGCTGATCGCCCGCAAGTCCTGGCCGTTTATCGTGCGCATGCCTTCATCCTTCACGTTGGTGGTGGCCGAGCGCACTTCGTCCATGGCCATCGGCAACATGCCCTTGAACATCGCGCTCATGTCGATCGGCGGCTGCATCCATTCGCCGTTGCCGCTGCGCATCCAGACGCCTTCCGGCAAGACCACCATGGCCGTGTCGCCGGTGCTTGCGCGAAAGCGATTCATGGTCTCGAACTCCAGCGTGGAATGCGATTTCTGGCCCTTGCCATCGACCGTCACCGTATCAGCCACATAATGCGCGGAAACCATCTTCTGGTAGGCATTGAACAGGGCGTCACGCGCATCGCCGTCAGCCAGGGCCGGGAGGGCGGACAGGCAAGCCAGCAAGGCAAGCGCAACACCAGTGAACATTCGAGCCATCTTCAACACTCCAATCAGTCGGTAATCCCTGATCGTGCGCAATACGCGCAACAAGCGCAACCCGCATGCCTGCCGGCGAGGGCGTGGAATCGCCGATTCGCCCCGTGTGGTTTGTGGCCGCCTCGCTGCGCCGCTAGACTAGCCGCCTGCCAAAACATCTCCAGCGGCCTTGCCGGGCGGAAAAACCCTTTCCCATCAATCCATTGACGCCAGCACGTCTTGCCAGATCAAGCCCCGTCACGGGCTGCGCACTGGCAACCTGGCGCACTTTCGTTTGCGGAGCACGTCATGATTTTTGAAACGATCGACAAGACCGGTCACGAGGAAGTGGTGTTCTGCCACAACAAGGACGCCGGCCTCAAGGCCATCATCGCGATCCACAACACGGTGCTCGGCCCCTCGCTTGGCGGCCTGCGCATGTGGCCGTACAAGAGTGAGCAGGAGGCGATCAATGACGTCCTGCGCCTGTCGCGCGGCATGACCTACAAGAATGCCGTGGCCGGCCTCAACCTCGGTGGCGGCAAGGCGGTCATCATCGGCGACCCGGCCAAGGACAAGTCCGAAGCGCTGTTCCGCTCCTTCGGCCGCTTCGTCAATTCCCTCAACGGCCGTTACATCACCGCCGAAGATGTCGGCATCGATGTCAACGACATGGAGTGGGTATTCCGCGAAACCTCCTTCGTCACCGGCGTGCACCAGGTGCATGGCGGCTCGGGCGATCCCTCGCCGTTCACCGCGTTCGGCACCCTGCAGGGTGTGCTGGCGGCGTTGAACGCCTGCTACGGCAACGAGGATGTCGGCAAGTACAGCTTTGCCGTGCAGGGCGCAGGGCATGTCGGCATGGAATTCATCAAGCTGCTGCGCGAGCACGATGCCAGGGTCTATGTCACCGACATCAACAAGGAACTGGTGCAGCGCGCGGTCGACGACTACGGCTGCACGGCGGTCGGCCTCGATGAAATCTACGACACCGATGCCGATGTCTACAGCCCGTGCGCGCTGGGCGGCACGATCAACGAGGCCACCCTCGATCGCCTCAAGTGCAAGGTCATCTGCGGTGCCGCCAACAACCAGTTGGCCAGCAACGAGATTGGCGATGAAGTCTCGCGCCGCGGACTCTTCTATGCGCCCGACTACGCGGTCAACGCCGGTGGCGTGATGAACATCTCGCTGGAAATCGATGGCTACAACCGCGAACGCGCCATGCGCATGATGCGCACGATCTACCACAACGTCAGCCGCATTTTCGAGATCGCCAAGCGCGACAGGATCCCGACCTACCTGGCGGCGGACCGCATGGCCGAGGAACGCATTGCGACGATCGGCAAGTTGCGCTTGCCGCACCTTGGCGTGACAGCACCGAACTTCCAGGGCCGCCGCGGCAACTGACCACGAATCCCCAGCCATCCAGGACCGTTCGCCATGCGTCCATTCCAGCTCAGTGAAGATCTCGATGCCTTGCGCGAAGCCGTGCAGGCGTTCGCCGAAAAGGAGATCGCTCCGCGCGCGGACCTGATCGACCGCGACAACGAATTCCCCAAGGACCTGTGGCGCAAGCTCGGCGACATGGGCTTGCTGGGAATCACGGCTCCGGAAGAATTCGGTGGCTCGCAGATGGGCTACCTCGCCCATGTCGTCGCCATGGAGGAAATCTCCCGTGCCTCGGGCTCGGTGGGACTCTCCTATGGCGCGCATTCCAATCTCTGCGTGCAGAACCTGAGCAACAACGCCAGCGATGCGCAGCGGCGCAAGTACCTGCCAAAGCTGTGCAGCGGCGAGTGGGTGGGTGCGCTGGCCATGAGCGAACCAGGTGCCGGTTCCGACGTGGTCGGCTCGATGACCTGCAAGGCCGAGAAGAAGGGCGATGTCTGGGTCGCCAATGGCACGAAGATGTGGATCACCAATGGGCCGGATGCGGACGTGTTGCTGGTCTACATGCGCACCGCACCGAAGCCGGCCGGTTCGCGCTGCATGACTGCTTTCATCATCGAGAAGGGCATGCCGGGCTTCTCTACCGCGCAAAAGCTCGACAAGCTCGGCATGCGCGGATCCAACACCTGTGAGCTGGTCTTCGATAATTGCGAGATTCCGGCGGAAAACGTGGTCGGTCAGGTCAACGAAGGCGTGCGCGTTCTGATGAGCGGCCTCGACACCGAGCGCCTCGTGCTTTCCGGCGGGCCGATCGGATTGATGCAGGCCGCGTTGGATCTGGTGGTCCCCTATGTGCGCGAGCGCAAGCAGTTCAATGCGCCGATCGGCACCTTCGGCATCATGCAGGCGAAGATTGCCGACATGTACACGGGCCTGCAGTCCGCGCGCGCCTATGCCTACATGGTTGCCCAGGATTTCGATCGCGGCGTGAAATCCCGCATCGACCCGGCCTCCTGCCTCATGCACGCTTCACAGACTGCGGTGCAAGTCACCCTTGAAGCCATCCAGGCCCTTGGCGGCAATGGCTATATCAACGAGTTCCCGGCGGGACGCCTGCTGCGCGATGCCAAGCTCTACGAGATCGGTGCCGGCACCAATGAAATCAGGCGCATGCTGATCGGCCGCGAGCTGTTCCACGGCAAGAGCTGAGCCCGGCCGGCCGCAGGCGGCCACGCGGCGGCACGTCGCCTTGATCTCGACGGCCGGCAACGCCCGCGGGCGGCGCGTTGCCGGTTGTCAGGTGCAGGATGATCAGGAGTAGACTCACCGCAACGGCTGCAGGGGAGCGCGATGAGGCTGATAGACGACAGCCTTGAGTTTCCGCAGGAATCGACGGTAGAAGCTTCTCCGTGGAAGATCCTGATCGTCGATGATGAGCCCGAGGTTCATCAGGTCACCCGCTTGGTCCTCGGCAATTTCCGCTTCGATGACCGCCCGCTGCAACTGATCAGCGCCTACTCGAGCATCGAGGCCGAGCAGCGGCTTCGCGAGCACCACGATACCGCCGTCATCCTGCTTGATGTGGTCATGGAAACCGAGCAGGCCGGCCTCGCCCTGGTGCGCACGATCCGCGAACGCCTCGACAATCCGTTCGTGCGCATTGTCCTGCGCACCGGCCAGCCAGGCCAGGCACCCGAACACGAGGTTGTCGCCGCCTACGACATCAACGATTACAAGGAAAAGACCGAGCTCACCGCGCAGAAGCTCTCGACCACGCTTTATGCCGCCTTGCGCGCGTATCGCGACATGCGCACGATCGAATCCAGCCGTCGCGGCCTGGAATCCGTGATCCAGGCATCCACGGATGTCTTTGCGCGACAGCAGCCCCAGCACTTTGCCTCGATGGTGATCGAGAAGCTGGAAGACCTGGTTGGCGTCCACGGCGGCATCCTCTGCTGCCGCATCGACCAGCCCAACGGACAAAGTCCCGAGCATTTCACCGTTGCGGCGGCCACCGGCGGATATTCGCGTTACCTGGCAGGCAATGCCGACGAACAGCTGCCGGCACACCTGGTGCAGTCGCTGCATCACGCCTTCAGGGAAAAGCGGCACGTGTTTTCGGATGATCACTATGTCCTGCATTTCGCCGACAGCGACGCTACCGAGGCGCTGGTTTATGTCGGCCAGTCCCGGCGGATGGACGAGCACAGTCATCGTCTGCTGCAGGTTTTCTGCAGCAACGTCGCGATCGCCTACGAGAATCTGCATCTCAACAAGGAATTGTTCGACAGCCAGCTCGACATGGTCTACCTGCTTGCCGGCGCCGCCGAATCGCGCTCGCGCGAGACGGCCAACCATGTCCGTCGCGTCGGCATCATCGCTGCCATGCTGGGTCGCCTGCACGGCCTCGATGAAGCCACCTGCGAGATGCTCAATTATGCTGCGCCCCTGCATGACATCGGCAAGATCGGCATCCCGGATGCGATCCTCAACAAGCCCGGCGCCCACACGCCGGAAGAAACCGTCATCATGCGCACGCATGCCGAACTGGGCGCAAAGCTGCTGGCCGGCTCGCGGCGACCGATATTCCGCCTGGCCGGTGAAATCGCCCTGACCCATCACGAGAACTTCGACGGCAGCGGCTACCCGAACGGCTTGACTGGCGAGGACATCCCGATTGCCGGTCGCATAACCGCGCTTGCCGATGTCTTTGACGCTTTGGGCAGCCGGCGTTGCTACAAGGAAGCCTGGCCCGATCCGGCGATTCACGAATTCATCCAGGGCCAGCGCGGCGTCAAGTTCGATCCCTCGCTCACCGACCTGCTGTTCGCGAACTGGAACCAGATTGCCACCCTGCGCCGGCAACTGCCGGACAACTGATGCGGAACCCGCATCAGCCCTTGAAGCAGATGGAAAGGCGAAAGCCGGCTCCCGGCGCACTGTCGACCACGATCGTGCCGCCCAGCACCTGGGTGACCAGGTTGTAGACGATGTGCATGCCGAGTCCCGAGCCACCGCTGCCGCGACGGGTGGTGAAGAACGGATCGAAGATGCGGGCACAAGCCACTTCATCCATGCCCACGCCGTTGTCCTCGTATTCAATTGCGATGGTTTCCCCGTGCCGCGCGACGGTGATGCCGATCCTGCCCGGCCGCCCGTCCGGGAAGGCGTGAATCAGCGAGTTCATGAGCAGATTGGTGATGATCTGGTAAAGCGCGCCGGGCGCCGTTTCGCAGACCACCTTTTCGGCGCAGACCAGGTCGATCCGATGTGGTGATTTCTTCAGCGTCGGCCCCAGCGTGGTGAGGATTTCCTCGATGGCGGCACCCAGGTCGACGATGCGCCGGTCTTCGCTGGATTGATCCACGGCAACCTGCTTGAAGCTGCGCACCAGGCGATCCGCGCGCTGCAGGTTGCGCAGGATCATTTGTGAACTGTCCAGCGCGGCATTGGCAAAGCGTTCGAGATCCGATCGCTTCAATTCACCCGCAGCCAGCAGGCGCGAGATGCGGCCGGCTTCCTCGGTCAGATGCGAAGCAGCCGTCACGCTGACGCCGATCGGCGTATTGATTTCATGGGCAATGCCGGCGACCAGGGCGCCCAGCGAGGCGAGCTTTTCGGCTTCGACAAGCTGACGCTGGGTGAGGGTCAGGCGATCCAGTGCCTGTTGCAGATCGGCGTTTGCCGAGCGCAGGTCGGCGGTCCGTCGTTCCACCCGTTGCTCGAGCTCCTCGTTGAGTTTGCGCAGGGCATCCTCGGCATTCTTCAGCGCGCTGATGTCGTGCGTGGTACCCGCCATGCGCACGCCGTGACCGCTTGCATCGCGCTCGACCAGGCGGCCGCGCGAGATGACCCAGATCCAGTCGTGCTTCACGCCCAGCGCGCGATAGGTCACCTCGAAGGCTGCCGTGTGCCCTTTCAGATGCGCTTTCAGGGCCGTCTTGAAGCAAGGCAGATCCTCCGCGTGGATGAAAGGTTCGTAGCTGTCGATGCTGTCGCCGGCAGCCTCGGCATTGACCGCCAGGTTCATCAGCATGTTGTCCCTGACCATGCTCCGCGTGCGCAGGTCAATGTCCCATAGCTCGCCGCCGCTGCCCCACAACGACAGCTTCAGGCGCTCCTCGCTTTGCCTGATCACTTCCTGCACGGCTTGGCGCCTGCGCAACGTCGCGCGCGCCTGCAAGGCGATCAGGCCGATCAGCAAGGCAGTCGCCAGAAAGTAGCTGAAATATGCGATCGGCGAGGCCCACGCCGACGGTGCCACGCGCAGATCGACCGATTGCTCCTGCCCCTGCAACCATTCGGTTCCATCCCGGCGCGCGCGCAGCAGCAGGCGATAGCTGCCTGCAGCCAGGTCCGTGTAGGTCGCAAAGCGTCGATTGGCGCCGGTTTCGATCCATTGCGGGTCATGTCCATCGAGCCGATAGCTGTAACGGATCGATTCGGGATCGGCGAAATCGAATGCGGCGAACTCGATCGTGACATTGTCCTGGTCATGGTCAAGATCGATCCTGCCGCCCAGCCACAGGCTGACGTCGAGCGGCGAAGCCGGATCGCGCCAGCGCAACCGGACCGGAATGTTCTGCAGCAGGAGACGCGTTGCCAGCGGCTTCGGCGGCTGCCGCAACGAGACGCGCAGCGGGTCGAAGATGGAGATTCCCTCAAGGCCGCTGAAGACGATCAGTCCGCCAGGCAGCCGTGTCGTGCCATTGATCCAGTAGCCTGACGAAAGCGTGCCGTCGTTAGGCCCGAAATTGATGAAACGCTCGCGCTCGCGGTCGAAGCGGCTGATGCCGCTGGTCGTGCTGATCCAGAAACGCCCTTCGGTATCCTCCATGATCGCGCCGATCGCTTCGGCGGCAATGCCCTGCTTGCTGCCGAATGTCTCGAAGCGCGGTGCCGCCTCACTCTCCGGCAGGAGATGACTGATGCCGCCGCCCTGGGTGCCGACCCAGAGTTCGCCGCGTGAATCGACCGCCATGGTCGAAATGGCATCGCTGCCAATCGAACCGGGATCATTGCGATCGTGGTGGAAGTGCTCGAACGTGCGTGTCGAGCGGTTGTATCGATTGAGTCCGGCGGAGCGCAATCCAAGCCAGAGATCGCCGCTCGGTGTTTCCACGATATGGCCGACGGCTTCACCGCCAATGTGCGTGGCCGAGTCGACACCGAGCGGATCGGGCGGATGATGGACAAATTCGGTGCATCCCGCACATAACTCGTCGAGCCCCTTGCTCAAGGTTCCTGCCCAGAGTGTTCCGGCGCGATCTTCATGCAGGAAGAGGATCGAGTCCTCGGCGATGCTGCCGTCAGCTTCCGGATCATGGCGGAAATGCTCGAACTGGCTGCTGCCCGGTCGCAGCCGGTTGAGGCCGCCACCCATGGTCGCGATCCACAGGCTGCCATCGCGGGTACGGGTGATGAATTGGACGAAATCATGCGAGAGCGAACCTGCATCCTGCGGATCATGCGTGAAGCGGGCAAGCACGCCACGTGCGGGATCGAGGTGAACAAGGCCGCCGCCCTCGAGCACGCCGGCCCAGAGTGTTCCGTCGGGATCGCCCCACACCGTCATCGCCTGTCGCGACGGCAGGGTGCGCGGATCGTTGGCGATGCTTTCGATGCGCGTGAATGCTTCGGTGCGCGGATCGTGAACGGAAAATCCATTTGCCCATGAACCGACAAACAAGTTGCCCATGCGTCCGCGCAGCAAGGCCGAGAGGCGATTTGCCGCCACCGTGTGATCGCGCGCGGGATCGTGCGGATAGTGGGTGAAATGGCGGCGTGCCGGATCAAGCCTGGCCAGACCGCGACTGTTGCCTGCAATCCACAAGTTGCCATCGGCATCCGCCAGCAAGGCACGCACGGCGCGATCCGGCAACGCGTTGTCGGCGGAGGTCGAGGATTCGCCGTAGTGCTCGATGAATCGACCGTCTTCGTCGAGGCGGTACAGCCCGTTCTCGGCGACACCAACCCAGACATTGCCATCGGGGGTCTGCGCCAGCGCATGCACATCCAGCGAGGCGTTGTCGCGATCACGCAGCTCGCGCAGCCCGCTGCCATCCGGTTCGATGCGCCAAAGGCCATCGCGGGCTCCCAACCAGATCCTGCCATCGGCCGTCTGCAGCATGCTGCGCACCATGCGCAATGCGGGCTGCGTGCCAACAGGCGTATCCACGAGCTCGGCCCTGGCGCGATCAAGCCACTGCATGCGTCCAACCGAATTGGCCACCCACAGGCGGTCGTCGCGATCAAGCAACAGGGCGGTCACCTGATTGCTGGCAATCGCGGTGTGCCGGGCGGGATCCGCTCGATAACCGACAAAACGGTCGAGCAGCGGATCGTAGTGGTTGAGACCGCCGGCCTGGGTACCGATCCACAGGCTGCCGTCGGCGTCCGCTGCCAGGGCGAGGACGTGGTTCTGCGAAAGCGACCAGGGGTCGTCGCGATCCGCCTTGTAGACCCTGAACTCGTAGCCATCGAAGCGGCTGAGGCCATCCTGGGTGCCAATCCAGATGAAGCCGCTGCGATCCTGGGCCAGGACCCGCGCGGTTGCCTGGGAGAGGCCTTGCGCCGGTCCGTAAGTGCGGAAATGCATGCGCTCGATGCCGGGAACCGAATCGGCGACAACCTGGATCGGGCAACACGCCAACAGCATGGCCAGCAGCCATCCGCATCGGGCCGGACTTGCCGTCGAAGTCGCTCCCCTGTTCATTGCCGAAGGCTATTCCTCCGCACCGACGACGACAAGTCGCATGCTCTGATCGAGCGAATGGTTGCCAACGAGACCATTGCATCGGGCGCCCGGCGGCAAGCGGAATCCGCCATCCAGCGCCAGCCGACAAGTTGGCGGCGCATCGTTTCCGGGGACCGGCATCACACACGGACGCCTCGGTTCGTCGTATCTTGCGTGCCAATTCCGGGGATCGACGATGAACAGGATTGCCTGCTGTCTGTTTGCTTGTTGCGCGCTGCTGTTGCCCTTGCATGCCGTTGCACTTACCCATGACCCGCTGTTCGACAACTCCTTTGAATCGCCGACCGACCTTCCGGCCAGCGATGCGGAAGCCGCGCGCTTCCTGACCCAGGCAAGCTACGGGCCGACGCCTGCCGAAATCACCCGGTTGCGCGCCATCGGCTATGCCGAATGGCTGCGCCAGGAATTCAACAAGCCGGCAACCCTGGTCCGGCCACATCTTGAAGCCGTCAACGCCGCCCTGCTCGGTGCCGGCCAAAGCGGTGTCAGCCAGAACCAGCGCCTCGATCGCTGGTTCCACACGGCAGCCACCGGCAGCGACCAGTTACGCCAGCGCCTTGCCTTTGCGCTGAGCCAGATCCTCGTCATCTCCGACCAGAACGGCTCGATCAGCGGCGAGCCGATCCAGATGAGCGAGTACTGGGACATCCTCGCCCGCAACGCCTTCGGCAACTACCGCGAGCTCATCGACGAGACCACCTGGAATCCGTCGATGGGCAAGTTTCTCAGCCACTTCCGCAACCAGAAGGCCTCGGCGGACGGGCTGCGCCAGCCCGACGAGAATTACGCGCGCGAAGTCATGCAGCTGTTCAGCATCGGCCTGATCGAGCGCAACCTCGATTTCACGCCGATCCTCAGCGGCGGCCTGCCGATTCCCACCTACGACCAGAACGTCGTCAGCAATTACGCCAAGGTGTTCACCGGCTTCAATTACAACAACGCCACCACGATAACCAACGGCACCAACACCTATCTGCGCATGACCTGCATCGAGAGCGCGCACGATGCGACGGCGAAAGTACTCGTCGGCGGTTCGCCGCTGCCCGCCGGGCAGACCTGCCCGGACGATGTCGCCGATGGCCTCGACCTGCTTTTCGCCCACCCGAACATCGCGCCATTCATCTCGCGCCAGTTGATCCAGCGCTTCACCACCAGCTCGCCATCGCCCGCCTATATCCAGCGTGTTGCACAGAAGTTCGTGAACAACGGCTTCGGCGAGCGTGGTGATCTCAGTGCGGTGATACGGCAGATCCTGCTGGATCCCGATGCCCGCGGTACACCGACCGCCAACAGCGGCAAACTCCGGGAGCCGTTGCTCAAGCTGACTGCCCTGTGGCGCGCATGGAACGCGCAGATGCCGGCCGCTGATGCCTACGGCAACATCGCCATGGGCATGACCAGTCCCACTGGAACCTACGGCCAGCGTCCGCTGGGTGCCGACACCGTGTTCAATTTCTTCGAACCCGACTACCAGCAGCCCGGCGCGATTGCCAACGCCGGGCTGTTTTCCCCCGAATTCCAGACCTTGAACGAAAGCACGATCGTGTCCACCGCCAACAGCCTGTACACCTACGCCTACAACAGCTATGTCGGCATGTCGAATCCACCGAGCAATCGTCCCCTGCTGGATATTTCGCCGCTCACCGCACTTGGCAGCGACCACGCGGCGATGGTCGAGGAAGCCAACCGACGCATGCTCTACGGCACGATGTCCTCCGGCATGCGCACCTCGCTGATCAATGCCCTCACCTTCATGGACGCCAACGTGAGCGTTTCCGAGCGTGCGCGTTCGATCATCTATCTCGTGGCGATTTCGCCCGAGTATGCAGTACAGCGCTGAGGACAAGACCATGAGCGGCGAATCCACATCCCGTAGAAACTTCCTGCGTCAATTGTCCTGTGCCCTGTGTGCCGGCGGCGCATCGACCTTGCTGCCGCAATTGAACCTGATCGGCAGCGCGCTCGCGCAAACAACCGTTCCCGGCTACAAGGCCCTGGTCTGCGTCTATTTCGCCGGCGGCAACGATGCCTGGAACCTGCTGATGCCCTATGACCAGCCGCGCTACGACGTCTACGCGGCATCGCGCAGCGGCGTCTACAACGCAAGCAGCAACCCTGGCGGCCTGGCCATTGCGCGTACCGCCCTGGCCGCCACCCAGATCAGCGATACCAGCGGCAGCTACGCCTTGCATCCGAGCTGCGTCGACCGCAGCGGGCCCAGCCAGCCCGGCCTGCGTTCGTTGTACAACCAGGGCAAGCTGGCCCTGATCAGCAATATCGGCACCCTGATCCGGCCAATCAGCAAGGCCGAATACAATTCCACTCCATCGTTGCGTCCTCCACAACTGTATTCGCACAGCGACCAGGAGAACCTCTGGCATATCGGAAGAACAACCTCCTCGGCGCGAGGCTGGGGTGGGCAAGTCGCCGATCTCGTGCGCTCCGGCAACCTCAACCAGATGCTTTCGCCCTGCATCTCCATCGGCGGAGGCAACCGCTTCGAAATTGGTGCATCGACGTTCCCGTACCAGATGTCGAGCAACGGCGTCACCAATGTCTCCGGCACCGGTACCACCGGTGCCAGCTTCCAGCGTGCGGTGGCCCTGCAGCAGATGCTTGATGCAAGCTATCCCTCGCCATACCAGGACGAGTACGCAAGCATCCTCGGTCGCTCGCGCGATCTCTACAGCCTGCTCAATTCGGGCCTTGCCAGCGGCGGCATCGGCAACGTCAACACTGATTTCCCGACCCAGAACTCCCTCGCCGACCAGCTGAAGATGGTTGCGCGGATGATCAAGCTGTCCCGCGATACCTCGTTCAACATCCAGCATGCGCGGCAGATCTACTACGTGCGCATTGGCGGCTTCGACATGCATGACAACCTGATGAGCACCGGCACCAACGGACATGCCAACCTGCTGACCCGGGTCTCGCAGGCGCTTGGCGCGTTCTGGACGGCGCTCGGCGAGATTGGCGCGCAAAACCAGGTGACCACGTTCACCATGAGCGAATTCGCACGCACGCTGTCGACCAACGGCAATGGCTCGGATCATGCCTGGGGTTCGGTCAACATGATCATGGGTGGTGCCGTGCAGGGCGGCAAGATTTATGGCGCATTTCCCGATCAGACGCTCAACGGACCGGTCAGCTTGAGTCGTGGCCAGTTCATTCCCTCGACCAGCGTCGACCAGATGGCTGCAACCCTGGCGCGCTGGATGGGCGTTACCGCAAGCGGCGATCTGGACACGATCTTCCCGAACCTCGCCAATTTCCCCAGCAGCAACCTTGGATTCATGCAGCCTTGATCACACGTCTCGCAGGGGGCGCCAGCGCATGAAGCGGGCGAAATCCCAGCTTGTCGCGGCAGTCTTCCTCGCCGGACTGTCCTGCCCGCTTCTCGCCGCCAGCGGCTGCGACAGCATTGCCGGAATCCCGATCACCTGGAATATCGACTACAGCAACGACATCCAGCCGATCTTCAACAACCGATGCTCGAACTGCCACGTCAAGAGTGGCGGCAATCCGGAAGCCGGCCTCGATCTCGATCCGGGTGCGTCCTGGGATGCACTGGTCAATGCCCCTTCGCAGGAACAATTGGGCCGCCTGCTCGTTGTCCCCGGACAACCACTGGACAGCGTCCTCTTCGAGAAGATCAATTGCACGACCCCAAACGCCGGCATGCGCATGCCGCGCGGCCGCACGCCGCTGCCCTTGGCCGAACAGGCCTTGATCTTCGACTGGATCATGCTTGGCGCGCCGTCGACGCAAACCGATGCCATCTTCCTCGACGGCTTCGAAGCGCGTCCCTGATCGCGTCAGCGGAAGTCCGGCTGCATCAGCGACTGCAGGAAAACGCCGAACAGGCGCGGCTCCATCGCCAGCAGGAACAACACGCCATAGGCCGCACCCCACAGATGCGCACTGTGGTTGATGTTGTCGGAATTCTGCCGATCCATGTAGATCGAATAGGCGATGTAGACAACCGCATAGACGATTGCCGGGCACGGGATGAAAAAGATGTAGATTGTCGTCCACGGTTGCAGCAGGACAAAACCGAACAACACGGCTGAAACGGCGCCCGAGGCACCCAGGCTGCGATAGGCCGGATTGCCGATGTTCTTCATGTAGGTCGGCAGGATCGAAACCACGATCGCCGACAGGTAGAACGCGGCAAAACCGAGCGTGCCGACATAGCCCATGACGAACTGCTCGATCAGGCGGCCAAAGAAGAACAACGTGATCATGTTGAACAGCAGGTGCTGGCCATCGGCGTGGATGAAACCATAGCTGATCAGGCGGTAGTACTGCTTGCCACGGCTGATCGCCGGCGGCCACAGGATCAGGTCGCTGATCAGCTTTTCATTCCTGAAGGCGAGGAACGAGATGACGCAAGTGATGGCGATGATGAGATACGTTGCGTACATGGGTGTCCCGGATTGGATGCTGCGCACGCGCGGATAAGCGCGGCGGCTGTGCAGTATCGCATCGACCGCCAACAATCAAAGCATGCGAACATTCCGCCATGAATCCACACAAGGAAAATTGCGTGGCCGTCATCGGCGGCGGACCGGCCGGACTGATGGCAGCGGAAACCGCTGCCCAGGCCGGCATGCAGGTCGATGTCTACGAACGCATGGGTTCGGTCGGGCGAAAGTTCCTCGTCGCCGGCAAGGGCGGGCTCAATCTCACCCATGCCGAACCGTTTGCCGCATTCGTCACGCGATTCGGCACGCGCCAGGCGGAAATCAGACGCTGGCTCGAGGCATTCGATGCCGATGCGTTGCGCGCCTGGGCCACCGGGCTCGGCGTCGAGACCTTCGTCGGCAGCTCCGGACGGGTGTTTCCGCGCGATCTGAAAGCCGCGCCCTTGCTGCGCGGCTGGGTGCGTCGCCTGCGCGCGAGCGGCGTGCGCTTCCACGTGCAACAGCGCTGGTTGGGCTGGACTGGGGCCGGCGCCTTGCGTTTCAGCAGCACGGAGGGTGAACGGGAAGTCGAAGCCGAGGCCGTCGTGCTTGCCCTGGGTGGCGGCAGTTGGCCGATCCTCGGCTCGGATGGTTCATGGCAAGGCATCCTTGCCGGTCGCGGCATCGACATCGCGCCACTGCAAGCGGCCAACTGCGGCTTCGACGTCAACTGGACAGCCTTCCTGCGCGAGCGCCATGCCGGCGCGCCAATCAAGCCGGTGTCGATGCAGTGGACATCCGCCAGCGGCGAAGTGATCCATCGCCAGGGCGAATTCGTGCTGACCCGCGATGGCATCGAAGGCAGCCTGGTCTACGCGCTTTCGGCACACCTGCGCGATGAAATCGCCAGGCAGGGTTCGACAACGATCCATCTCGATCTGCTGCCCGGCCGTGACCTCGCCAGGCTCACCCACGACATTTCCCGCCCGCGCGGCAAGCATTCGCTGGCCAAGCATCTGCACCGGCATGCCGGCATCGACGGGGCCAAGGCCGCGTTGTTGCACGAGGTACTCGAACGCGATGTGTTCAACGATGCCGCGCGCCTGGCCGCCGCGATCAAGGCCCTGCCCCTGCGCCTGCTGCGCCCGCGCCCGCTCGATGAGGCGATCAGTAGCGCCGGTGGCGTCCGCCTTGAAGACCTCGACGAACAGTTGATGCTGCGCAAGCTGCCCGGCGTGTTCTGTGCCGGCGAGATGCTGGACTGGGAAGCGCCGACCGGCGGTTACCTGCTCAGCGCAAGTTTTGCCAGCGGCCGCCTCGCCGGCGCCGCCGCCGCGAACTGGATCAACACGCGGCAGCGCTGATCACCATTGCGTGCGGTCCGGCAGCAAGCCGTGCAGCTCGGCATCGCTCAGATTGCGCCATTGGCCAAGCTTGAGTGCACCGAGTTTGACGTTGACGATGCGCACCCGGCGCAACTGCTTGACCCGATAGCCAAACGCATCGGCCATCAGGCGGATCTGCCGATTGAGTCCCTGGGTGAGGACGATGCGAAAACCGAAACGGGCGATGCGCTGCGTGCGACAGGGTTTGGTCATCTGTCCGTGCACGAGCACGCCACGCGCCATGCCCCTGAGGAACTCGTCGGTCACCGCCTTGTTGACGCCGACCAGGTATTCCTTTTCGTGGTGGTTCTCCGAACGCAGCAACTCGTTGACGATGTCGCCATTGCTGGTCAGCAGGATCAGGCCCTCGGAATCCTTGTCCAATCGCCCAATCGGGAAGATGCGTTGCTGGTGGTCGATGAAATCGATGATGTTGCCTTTCACCGTGCTCTCGGTGGTACAGGTGATGCCGACCGGCTTGTTCAGCGCGATATAGACATGCTTGCGCGTGCCGCTGGCAACCGTGCGCGCGCGAATCCGCTGACCCTCGATCAGCACTTCGTCACCGTCGGCGTATTCTTCGCCGATGCGCGCGACCAGGCCGTTGCGCATGACCTTTCGTGAGGCGATCAGGCGATCCGCCTCGCGCCGCGAGCAATGGCCGGTGTCGCTGATGAACTTGTTCAGTCGCATGGAAGCGTCGGGATCGGGGTTGATGTGGCCGCGCATTGTATGGCCTGGCCGGCATCTGCGAGTGTTCCGCGCAAGCATCGCCGCCGGCATCACCCGCTGATGCCCCGTGCACGCCTTGCTCGTGCATGCGACTATCCGTCCGCGCCCAGCCCGCAACACCGGAAGGATGTTCAACCCGCTGACCCGCACGGAGCCACATTGATGCGACGAGGATCGAAACTCCTTGCCGGTGCCACCCTCGGCGTGCTGCTGGCTGCCTGTTCCACCGGTCCAAAGATGGTCCGGCCCGAATATCGACCGACCGAGGTGCGTGCACGCATCGTTCGGCTGCTGCCCGCGCAGACCCGCGATCGCGCAGCCTGGGCGGCCGATATCCAGGCAGCGTTCGCGGCACTCGATATCGAACCGGATGACGGGAACCTGTGCGCGACCCTGGCCGTCACCGAACAGGAGTCGACCTTCAACGCAGACCCGGTCGTACCCGATCTGGCACGGATTGCGCGCAGTGAAATAGACAAACGTGCCGCCGCTCACCACATCCCGAAGTTTGCCGTGAGCGCCGCCCTGCGCCTGCAATCAGCCAATGGCAAACGCTATGACGAACGCCTCGCCGGCATCCGCACCGAACGCGAGCTGAGCCTGGTCTACGAGGAACTGATTGCCTCGGTGCCACTGGGCAAGCGCTTGTTCGCCGACGCCAACCCGGTGCGCACCGGCGGACCGATGCAGGTCGGCATCCGCTTTGCCGAAGAACATGCCAGAGCGCACGGCTATCCGTATCCGATCAAGGAATCGATCCGCCGCGAAGTCTTCACGCGGCGCGGCGGCATGTATTTCGGCATCGCCCACCTGCTTGGCTATCCCGCCGACTACGAGAAAATGATCTTCCGCTTTGCCGATTTCAACGCCGGCATCCATGCCAGCCGCAACGCCGCCTTCCAGAAAGCCGTCAGCGTTGCCAGCGGCATTCCGCTGGCCCTGGACGGCGACCTGGTCCTGCATGACCGCGGCAAGGATGGCAGTGGCATCGGCAGCACCGAACGTGCGGTGCGCGCACTTGGCAGGCAACTGGACCTGGGCGACGCGCGCATCCGTCACGACCTCGAAAAAGGCGACACTGCGGATTTCGGCACGAGCCGAACCTGGCAGGCGGTGTTTGCGCTCGCCGAACAAACCGGGCGTCACGCCCTGCCCCGCGCGGTCATTCCGCAGATCGCCCTGGAAAGCCCGAAGATCACGCGCAAGCTGACCACCGAATGGTTTGCCAAACGCGTCGACGATCGCTACCAGCGCTGCCTGCGCAAGGCCGCCTCGTTGCGCTGATCGCGCCGCACCCGGGCGAATATGGCGCGCGCATGCCTCGCCGTCGGGCGCATCCCTCAGGGCGCGTCGCGCAAGCGGGAGGTCAGCCCCTTGAGGAAATTGCGCAGGATCTGGTCGCCGCAGGCGCGGTAGTGCTTGTGTCCGGGTTGGCGGAACAAGGCCGACAATTCGGGTTTCGACAAGGGAAATCCGGCTTGCGCAAAAATCGCGTGCATGTCGTCGTCCCTGAGCTCGAAGGCGATGCGCAGCTTCTTGAGGACGATGTTGTTGCTGATGCGGCTTTCAATCGGCCGTGCGGGCTGGCCCTCGTTGCGGCCGCGGCGATGGACGACCAGGCCATCGAGGAAACAGGCGAGCACGCGATCGCTGCAATCGAGGTACTCGCCATCGTCCTCTTTCTTCAGGAAACGCTGCACGACATCCTTGTCGATCTGCAGATTGGAATCGGCCAGCCTTGCCAGCTCGGCCACCTTGGCATCGCCCAGGTCGAGCATGTAGCGGATGCTGCGCAGGATATCGTTGTTGGTCACGTGGCTGGTTTCGCCTGGCTGGAGTGGAAGCGTGCATGAAGCAGCGGCGCGGTGCGTCCGGGCAGCGCGCCGTTGAGGACGAATACTTGCCCGGCCTTACTTTGCCAGTTCGTGGAGATACTCGACAAACGACATCACCGCGCCATCGTAGCCACGCACGGCCGGATTGGCGGATTCGATCACGTAGTACTCGTCCGGCGCATGCGCACCGCTGCCATGGCCCAGCCCGAAGTGCCCGGAAGCGAGGCTCAAGGGCGGATTGGTGAAAATGAAACCCGGGTAGGAACCGGCATTGCGCGGCCACAGGGTCGGCTTCAGCCGGTCACGCTTGAGCACCTCAATCTGGGCCTGGATCAAGCGCGCATCGGCCCGCGTGCTGGTGGAGTCGTAGCCACCACTGACCTTCACCTCGACATCGGCATAACCACGCTTGGCCAGGTGCGACTTGAGCGCAGCCACCGCGGCGTCCATCGACATGCCGGGAACGAGGCGCATGTCGATCTTGGCGACCGCCTGGTGCGGCAGCACGGTCTTGCCGCCCGGGCCGGTATAGCCGGCGACAAGCCCCTCGATGTTGATGGTCGGTTGCGAAACCAGCCGCTCGTAGGCCTCCTGCATGGGCAAGTCATCGATCCAGTGCGCCACGCCGTATTGCTGCTTGATGACCGCCTCGTCGCGGCCGGCAATCGCCGCCGAAATCATGGCCTTCTCCTCGGCGCTGATCGGCGCAGCAACGGGATAGCCATCGACGGTGATGGTGTTGCCATCCTCGGAGACCAGGGTGTCGAGTGCCTTGACCAGTCGCCATGCCGGGCTGTCGACCATCGCCTTGAGCGAGGAGTGGATGTCCTTGGCCGGGCCTCGCCCCCACTTCTCGCCGCTGGCAATCAACTCCAATTCAACCACGCCCTTGGCACCGAGGCTGACGGTGACGCTGCCATCCAGCCCTTGCGAGGCCGAAGGCATGAACACTCCAATCGCCTTGGCCAGCGCCGCCTGGACTTCGGGGCGGTTCACCAGTTGGCCGATATGCGGCGAACCGATTTCCTCCTCGCCCTCGGCGACCAGCACGAGGTTCACCGGCATCTTCCTGCCGGCACCGCGGATGGCATGCAGTGCGGCGAGAAAGGCGGATTCCGGGCCCTTCTGGTTGACTGCACCGCGACCCATGATGACCTTGCCGACCCCGTGCTTTTCAACGATGCGCGCCTCGAGCGGCGGTGAACTCCATTCGGCCGGATCGAATTGCTTGACGTCGTACATGAAATAGAGGCCCACGGTCTTCGCCGCGCCGGCATCGAGCGTCGCGAACACGCCCGGCTTGCCGTCGGTATCGAGGATGCGCACCTCCTGGAATCCGGCCTCACGCGCCAGCTTCGCCATATAGTCGGCCCCTTCGCGGGAATTGAGATTCTCGGCGGCGATCGATGGCAGGGCGATCCAGTCCTGCAGGCGCTTGACCGACGCATCATGCTGCTTGAGCACCTCGCGATGGATCACCGCCAGGTCGGATTTCACCGCCAGCACGACGCCCGGTGTGGCGAGCAGGCCCAGCGCCGCAATTGCCACGGCTAGCCGGCCACCCCTTTGACGCATGCAGAGACGAGACGATTTCATGGACGCTCCCGGTGATGATCGAGCTGGCGAGACGCAAATAGTAGGGCAAACACTGAACGCGCGGCAGGATTGCGCGGCTGCCGGCTTGCGCATCCGGCGCGTAAACGCCGCGCCGGGTGCCGTTCACTCCGCCTTCGTCGGCGACACCGGCAAGGCCCGGATGGCCAGGCTGCGGTCCGCATCACCCGTCGATCCCGTCAGCATGTTGAACGGCATGAATCCCGACTCGCCGACCGTGATCACCTTGAAACGACCATCCGCCTCGACCCGGATCTGCGTGATGCTGGCATGGTGCACCGACATTTCCAGCCAGGCTCGGGTATCGACACCGAGCGCACGGCTGGTCAGGTAACGAATCACGTTGCCGTGGCAGACATACATCTCGCTGCGTTCGGCAATGGCATCCGGCTTGAAATGCGCGTCGAACAAGCGGTCGAGCTGCGCCTTGCACGCGGCCAGCTCCGCGGGTTTTTCGTCGCGGGTTGCTTCGCTGCGGCGCGTCGGCGGCGTGCACTCGCGCAGATCTTCAAGGACGCTGAACGCGCGACCCGGGAATTCCCCGGCAATCAACGCCGCGGTATCGCGCGCGCGTTGCAGCGGGCTCACATACAACGCATCGAAATGTGCGGGGACGGCGGCCAGTCGCGCCGCGGCCAGATGCGCCTGGGCCGCACCGAGCGCGGACAGGCCGGGACCGAGTTGCTTGTCGGCGGTCGCGTCAGGCGCATAGTTGCCGTGGCGAACAAGATAGATGTTGCGCGCATGGGCCGGTGCCGGCTCAACGGTTTCGGCAGCAATGGTGGTGCCTGCCAGCAACAGTCCCAGGACAACAAAGAAGCTTTTCCTGCAGATTGTCAGCATGTTTTCGCTCCTTTCGCATCGGGCAAGCAACGCAGATTACTGCATCAATGCCACGAATTGCCGAAGCGCGGGCCAGGCAATCCGTCCCTGATCACGAGCGCAGGGCAAGCGCACGGCAAGCAGCACATCAGGCAGAGCCACGCCGATGGCCAGCAGCCATCACTCCGCCTGCAGGCGGATTTTTCAATCCATCCTGCTTCTCTAAACTGCGCGATCCGCGGCTCGACCTCGAACCCCGGCAGCCAGGAAGACTCCCATGTCCCGATTGCTTCAACGTACCGCCATCGCCGCGGCATTCAATTTGGTCGCCCTCGCCAGTGCTGGCGCATTTGCCGAGGACTCGAACGAGGCCGGCGATGCCGATGCCACATGGCGCGAAGGCACCTCGATGACGACCGATCGCAAATCCGGCCCGCCGCAGGACAACGATGCGCCCTGGCAGACCGATCCGGTCCAGGTGACGGCACGCGGCACGGCAAACGACTGGCCCTCGGCGCTCGCCACCGATGTGCTCACCTATCAGGACGCGGTGGCCGCGCCGACCGATTTCCAGGATCTGATCACGCGCGTTCCGGGTGTAGGTGCAACCGGGCAGAATGGTATTTTCGAGACGTTTTCAATTCGCGGCAGTGGCGCCAACGGCATCCTGATCCTGGTTGGCGGCATGCCGATCACCGCGCAACGCCGTGCCGGCGTGCCGGTCGCCTTTGTCGAACCCGCCTTGCTCGGCGACCTCAACGTCACCCGCGGTCCGGCTGTGGTGCACTTCGGCGCGGGTGCGCTCGGCGGCGCCATCTCGATCGAACCACGCTGGTTTGAGGCGCCCTTCGTCAGTGCCGGTTATGCAACGTCGGGAGACGAGGCATCGCTGGCAGCCGGCATGGGTTCCGAGCGGTTCTCGGTCGCCGTCGCCCGCCACCAGGCCGGCGACAGCGAAGCTCCCGATGGCACGCCATTGAACACCAGCTACGAGCGGCAAAGCGCCTCCCTGCAGTACCGCACGAAACTCGGCAACTTCGACCTCGATGCCCTCCTGCTGCCCTCGCGCACGGAGAACATCGGCAAATCGAACTCGCGCTATCCAGTCCGTGACACGACCTACCCCGAAGACAGCCACACGCTCGGCCGCCTGCGCCTGCGCCACGCCAGCGGTTTCGAGGCAACCGTGCATGCGCATGAGCAGTACCTCGGCACCTACAACCAGCGCCCGGGGACACCCGATTCGTTTGCCGCAGTAAGCAGCACCGATTTCGGCGGCACTGCCCAGCAGACCTTTGCCTCCGGCAATTTCACCAGCAACATCGGCGTGGAGTTCCTCGGTCGGCGCAACGTCAATGGCTACGACGCCCGTGGCTCCCTGCTCGATCGCGTCTACAGCCTGCGCGACGGCGAGGAGAATTCGACATCGCTGTTTGCCGTGACCGACTGGCGCGCAACGCAGGAACTCGGCTTCGAATTCGGTGCGCGCGCGACATCGATCCGCCAGCACGAGGCTGGCGCCAGCACCAGCAACAACGATCAGGCGTTTACCGGCGGTGTCACCTGGACAGCAAACGATTGGAGCCGCTGGACATTGAACCTTGCCTCGGGCTATCGCTTCCCGACACTCGAGGAGCGCTTCTTCACCGGCGTCACGGCGCAGGGGGACATCGTCGGCAATGCGGATCTCGACTCCGAGCATTCAGAAGGCATCGATCTCGGCTATGCCTTGAATGCCGGCAACTGGGGCGGCGAAATCCATGTTTGGCGCACCAGGGTGAAGGACCTCATCCAGCTCGTCGACATCAGCCCGGATGTCAACGGCTACACCAATGTCGGCGAGGCGAAACTGCATGGCGCCGAAGCCGCGATCGGCTGGTCACCGACCGCCGAACTGAATCTGCGCAGCAGCTTCACGGTGATTCGCGGCTCGGACAACACCGGGCAGACACTCTATGGCATACCCCCGGTCAGCGCCGATCTCGAAGCGCGCTATCGATTGCCGAAACTCGAGCTGAGCGCGCGCTACAGCCATCGCTGGAAGGTCGATCGCCCCGGCTTCGAGGAACTCCCGCGTGATGCCGTCGATATCGTCGATGCCGATGCCCGCTACCACTTCACGCCGGCACTCAACATGCAGGTCTATGTGCGCAACCTGCTCGACAAGCAGTACTTTGCAACGTCCGACGAGCTGTCGACGTATGCGCCCGAGCGCTCGATCGGCATCAATCTGAACTGGACCCTGCACTAGGGCAACGCTGATCAAGTGTCGCGGCAGCCTGTGACCCATCCGGGCCGGCTTGTCGCGCTCCTTCCTCGCATGCTGGAGGAGCGCGGCGTCAGCGACGCCGAAATCCGCATTGACGCCGCCGTCGGCGACGCTCATGACGATTCCTGTTGCCGATCTTCATCATGGCGGTGGCATGAGGCAAGCGGCCGCGGTTAGGATTCCAGTCCCCGATGTTCCGGCCGGCATTCTCCCAGCACCGTTTCGGGGACAACCCGGCAGCGGCTTCGGATATTGGCGATGAATGCTTCCTACAAACAGAAGAGCCTTGCCTGGATCGCGCTCGTGCTGGGCATGTTTGCCACGGCCATCCATCTGCATGGCGGCCTCGATCCACTGGATGCCCTGATCATCTTCGCCCTGTGCTTCGTCTGCGAACTGGTCGACAGCGGTCTCGGCATGGGCTACGGAACCATCCTCACGCCGGCCCTGCTGCTGCTCGGCTACGATGCGCACGACATCGTGCCGACGGTTCTCCTTTCCGAACTGTTGAGCGGATTCTCCGCATCATTTTTCCACAACGAGATCCGCAACGTCGCGCTCGGCATCCGTGGCAGGGATTTCTGGCCGGCGCTGATCCTGGCTTCCGGCAGCGTCCTCGGTGTCAGCGCCGGCGTGGTGATCGCCTTGAATCTGCCGAAGGACGCACTCAACGCCAGTGTCGGCATCATCATCCTGGCCTCGGGATTCTTCGTCCTCCTGCATTCGCGGCGGCACATCGAATATCGGCGCTGGAAGATGGTGGTACTGGCGATTGTCGCCTCCTTCAACAAGGCCGTCAGCGGCGGCGGCTACGGACCACTGGTGACCAGCGGCCAGGTGCTCAGTGGCGTCAGCGGCAAGGCATCGGTCGGCATCACCTCGTTTGCGGAAGCCTTCACCTGCCTGCTTGCAGTCAGCCTGTTCCTTGCCAGGGGCGAGCACATGAACTGGCTGCTGTTCATTCCGATGTGTGCCGGCGCCCTGCTCTCGGTACCGTTCTCGGTGTTCATCATCAGCGTGACCCGGGAACACCTGCTCAAGCTTGTCATCGGTGTCGTGACCATGATCATGGGCGCGCTGACCGTGCTCAAGGTCGCCAGCTGATCACGATCATCGGCCGTCCCCGAGTCGGCGCTTGAACCGCGGATGACTCGATCTCCCTTGATTCAGCGCGTATTTCGACGCGGCACTTCACTGTCGCCGGCACCATCGCACCAACTGTGGAGTACCCCATCATGCGCAACATCCTCATTGCACTGACTGTCGGAACGCTGCTGGCCGGCCCCGCGATTGCCGATACGACGCCGACGACAAAGCCGAGCAACACGACAACGGTGCCCGCCATCGCGCTGACCCAGGCGGAAGTCGAAAGTCGCATCGCCGCGGCCGGCTTCACCGAGTTCCGCCTGCTTACCTTCAAGCATGGCATCTGGAAGGCCGATGCCCGTGGCGGAGAAAAGGAATGGGTGGAGATCTACGTGCACCCGATCACCGGCAAGGTATTCCAGGAAGGCATGCCCTCGCCCCTGAACAAGCAGGAGATCGAAGCCAAGATTACCGCTGCGGGCTACCAGAACGTCCATGACGTCAAGTTCAAGGACGGCATCTGGAAAGCCGAAGCCGACAACGGCAAGGGCCAGGAAGTCAATCTGTTGATCGACCCGGATGACGGCTCGGTAATCGGCGAAGCCAGGGATTGACCCGTCTGCCCGACAGGTCGGAAAGCCAACGAGGCGAGCCCGCGGGCTCGCCTCGTTGCATCAGCTTCAAGCTGCTGCGGACCCCGGCATTTCCCCGCATCGGTGCCTTGGCAGTGTCCGCGTTGCGCAAGGCAATCAACTGCTGCAATCAAGGCTCAGACGCTGCTGGCCACCACGTTGACGCTCAGGGCGATGATGATGACGTTGAAGAAAAAGGCGATGACGGCGTGGGCGAGGGCGACGCGGCGAATCTGGCGCTCGCTGATCTGCACGTCGGAGACCTGGAAGGTCATGCCGATGACAAACGCGAAATAGACAAAGTCCCAGTAATCCGGTTCGCGGGTGCCGGGGAAATCGAGGCCGCTGCCCTTGCCGCCCCTGTCGCCGTAAAATTCATGCGCGTAATGCAGCGCAAAAATCGTGTTCATGAACAGCCAGGCCAGCAGCAGACTCGATGCCGCGAGCGCCACTTCGAGCAGGCCACCGCTCCTGCTTGCGTGCAGCTCGATGGCCAGGGCGACCACGGCGATCACGGACACTGCAGCGCTGCTGAGCAGGAATCCCCAATAGCTTTGATCTTCGCGGCGGGCACGCTGGCGCAGGCTGTGCTCGTCTGCATGGAGGATCATGTACAGGGTCGCAGCAAGGAAGATCAGCGCGGCCAGATCAAAAGCCAGCAGCACGCCGAGAACCGGCGACAAGCCGCCGAAAACAAGGGCGATGGTGAGCACGACGAAAATCGCGGTGCACGCGGTCAGACGCGGATAGCGATGGAATCGATGCCAGGGTCCAAAGGATCCGGCGCCATTGTCCTTGCTGGATTGACGAGTCGCCACCGGCCAGGAACTCCTCAGGGGATACCGTCGCGGATCATACCCGTGCAACCTTTCGGGTGATTCAATGCCTGCGGGACGAGGTTGTCCGAATTTCCGGCGTCGAGGCAGTCAGGGAAGATTGCGCAACGACCTTACCTGGAATAGGTCAGCCGATAAACCGCGCCGGCCTGATCGTCGGAAACGAGCAGCGCGCCATCCGGCATCACCAGCACGTCGACCGGCCTGCCCCAGCTTTTCTCATCGGCCATGAAGCCTTCGATCAGCGGCTCGTAGCCGACTACGCGTGCGCCGTCGATGCGCGCCGTCATCACCCGATAGCCGGCTTTCTCCGTGCGATTCCACGAGCCATGTTCGGCAATGATTGCCGCACCGTGATATGCCGACGGGAACATCTTGCCTGCGTAGAAACGCATGCCCAATGCGGCGACATGCGCGCCGAGCCGTTGCGCGGGCGGCGTGTAGTCCCTGCACGATTTGCCCTTGCCGAACTCGGGATCAAGCGTATCGCCCTGGTGGCAATACGGGTAGCCGAAATGCTCGCCAATGCGGCTGAGCCGATTCAATTCATCCGACGGCAGGTCGTCGCCGAGCAGATCGCGGCCGTTGTCGGTGAACCAGAGCTGCTTCGTCCCCGGTTGCCAGTCGAAGCCGACCGTGTTGCGGATGCCGAAGGCGACGTCCTCGCGATGGCTGCCGTCCGCATCCATGCGCACGATCTTTGCGTAGCCATTGCGATCGCAGATGTTGCAAGGCGCTCCAATTGGCACGTACAACTTGCCGTCCGGGCCAAAGGCGATGAATTTCCAGCCATGATGGGTTTCACTCGGCAAGTCGGAAACAACCATCTCGAGTCCCGGTGCCTGATCGAGATGCTCCTCGATGTCACGCAAGGCGAGGATCTGGCTGACTGCCGAGATATACAAATCGCCATTGTGGTAGGCGACGCCAACCGGCATGTTCAAACCGGCCGCGATCACGCGGGACTTTTCCGCGCGACCGTCGTGATCCGCATCGCTCAGCGCATAGACCTTGCCCGCGCTGCGCGAACCGACAAACACCGTGCCTTTCGAGCCGATTGCAAGCGCGCGCGCATTCGGCACATCGGCCGAATAGACGGTGACGTGGAAACCGGCGGGAACCCGCAGCTTCTCGATCGCCGGCGGATCCTTCGCCCAGGCCGAGGCCGCGAATGCGGCGAGCAGGATGGCAGGCGCGATCAGGCCAGGCCTGAATGCATGGAATGCCGGATTCATCGGTTGCCTCCGCACTGCGTCAGGGGACTGCATTCTCTTCTGTTCCGCGCGAATCCGGAAATGCGCGCGCTTGACGGCACGCCGCACCGAATCCGCGTACGCCAGCATCGAGCGTTCAAACCTTCTTCAGGAACTCCGATTTCAGCATCATCGCGCTGCCGTTGACCTTGCCTTCGACATCGTGATCGCCGCCCACCACGCGGATGCCGCGGACCTTGGTGCCCTGCTTGATCACCTGCGATGACCCGCGCACCTTGAGATCCTTTATCAGCACGACATCGTCGCCGTCGGCGAGGAGATTGCCGTTGGCGTCCTTGACCGTGGCCGCATCGTCATCGCCTGCCGCCGCGACCGCGACGATCGGCCATTCGTGTGCGCAATCGGCACAGACATAGTTGTCGCCGTCCGGATAGGTATTTTCCATCGAACAAATCGGGCACGCGGGGATATCGGACATGGCACTTCTGCGCTGGACGAGGCCGGACATCTTAACGTCCCATTGCGTGCTCTGCCGGCATGCCTTGTCGCCGCTCCGATGATCGCGCCGATGCAGCAGCTCAAGTTCCCCGTTACGGCGCGTGGATCACCGCCGATCCGCGCAGATCCGCGAGCCGCGTGCAGCCGGTGAGGGCCATGGCGACGAGCATTTCCTTGCGCAGGATATCCAGCATGTGCGCGACCGCCGCTTCGCCACCGGCGGCAAGGGCGTACGCCCAGGCGCGGCCAAGCATGCAACCATCGGCACCGAGGGCAATTGCCTTGACCACATCGAGGCCGCTGCGGATGCCGCCGTCGAAGAGAATCTGCATGCGTTCACCGATCGCGGCGGCGATTTCCGGCAGGACGGCAATGGTCGATGGCACGCCATCGAGCTGACGCCCGCCGTGATTGGAGACGACCAGTCCGTCGAACCCCATGTCTGCTGCCGTCCGCGCGTCGTCGACATCAAGCACGCCCTTGAGGACGATCTTTCCCGACCAGTTTGCCCGCAGCCAGTCAAGATCCTGCCAACGCACCGAGGGATCGAATTGCGCATCGACCCAACTCCGGAACCCGGCCAGGCCTTGCGCATCGGGAACGGCACCGCGCAGGTTTCCAAATACCAGCGGCTTGCCGTGCACGCCGACATCGGCCAGCCAGCGCGGGTGCGAAAGCAGGTCCCAGGCACGCGCCAGTCTGGTGCGTGCATCGTCGTTGCCACTCATGCCGTTGCGCGTATCGCGATAGCGCGCGCCCATCACGGCGAGATCGACGGTGAAGACCAGCACCTCGCAGCCAAGCGCCTGCGCGCGCTGCAGCAACTCCGCGGCGTAGCCACGATCGCGCAGCACGTAAAGCTGGAACCAGAACGCCGGACCGACCGCGGCATGCACCTCGTGCATCGGGCAGATCGAGACGGTTGATTCGCAGAACACGATACCGGCGTCGCGGGCCGCGCGGGCCGCCTGCACTTCTCCCCGCCGCGCGAACATGCCGGCCAGGCCAACCGGCCCGAGCACCACCGGCAAGGCCATTGCCTGGCCGGCCAGGCTGGTGGCGAGGTTTATTTCCGAGACATCGCGCAGGACGCGCTGGCGCAAACGCACGCCTTGCAGGTCCTCCACGTTCGCGCGCAGGCTGCATTCGTCGTAGGCACCGCCGTCGATGTAGTCGAAAAGCTGTCGTGGCAGGCGTCGCCGGGCCAGCTCTCGATAGTCGAGGATCGAAGCGGGCTGCAGGAATCGCGGACGGGACTCGGACATGGGTATGCTCGTCTGTCGGCAATAGGACTTTGCCGTGCCGGCCAAGCATCCGCGTGATTGCATCCGGGATCAATCCACGTGCGAACCGCGGCCGCTTTGCGCTGCGTCGGGTTACGATGCCGACCTTGCCTGAGCGTCACCGACGTGCAACCCGGGAGCTTCTCTGCCGTGCCCCGTCATTCCGGCCCACTGCTTGTTCTCGATGTAGCCGCATCCCTGCTCGCGGCACGCGATTGCCGCGCGTCGGAATGGACCGGCTCGCTGGACCTTGGCCGCTCGCTGACGATGGCATCGCCGGGCGCGGACTACTGGACCTGGCACGGCCAGCAGTTTCCCTATCCTGCCAGACTCAAGGAGCGAACCATCTACTGCTGGGACGGAGATGCGTTTGTCGCGGTGTCGCGATTTTCCGGATCGCTGATCAAGCTGGTGCCGACCGAATGGGGCGCGCCGACCTTCGAGATCGATGGCATCAAGATGCTGCCGACGGCGAAGGAATCACCGTTCGAGGATGCACGGCGCAAGGTGGCCTTGATCGAGCCACGCGGCAAGATCGTGCTCGATACCTGCGGCGGGCTCGGCTATTTTGCCGCCTGTTGCCTTGAAGCCGGCGTGGCGCGCCTGCAGTCTTTCGAGAAGAATGCCGATGTGCTCTGGCTGCGCACGATCAATCCATGGTCACCCGATGCCGAGGCCGCGCAGCAAGGGGGTCGCCTGCATGTCGCGCAGGCTGATGTAACCACCGCAATCGAGGCACTTGCCGATGCCTCCTTTGATGCCGCCTTGCACGACCCGCCGCGATTCGGCATCGCCGGCGAACTCTATGCGCAGGTGTTCTACGATCAACTCGCGCGCGTGCTGCGCCGTGGCGGACGCCTGTTCCATTACACGGGCAGCCCGAACAAGCTGACCAGCGGACGCGATGTGCCACGCGAAGTCAGCAAGCGCCTGGAGAAGGCCGGTTTCAAGGCACAACTGGCCCTCGACGGCGTGCTCGCGACGCGACGCTGAAGGCGAGGCCACAGCAGCAATCAAGGCGCATCGGCACTCGCCCGCGCATGCCCGGAACACAACGGAGATACCCATGAATCACGCCGTCATCAGCAGCTTCAAGAATGTCGAAACCGGCGACATGCAGGCGCAGGGCGAATCGATCACCCTGTTTGATTCCGAAGCAGCGGCACGGGCGCACTTCGCGCAGCGCGCATCATTGCTTGAGATGGCGGTAAAGGTGGCGTGCGAGGAAGAGCCGGATTCCGGTTTCATCATCTGGCTGCTGATCTTGCGCATGCCACTGGCTGTAGAAAATATCGACGAAGCGCTTGAGGACCTGGAGCTGGTCCTTGAAGAAACCGATGCCGTCGATGATCCGTTTGGCGAATTTGTGGTCGCCTATGCGGGGTCCAGGCATGGGGCCAATGGCAAGACGGAATATGCGCAGGCATCAGCCCTCAAGGAACTCGAAGCCTGGCTGACCTGATGCGTGCCTTCAGGCCCGCCCTCGCTTGATCCATCGCACCGTCCGCGCGGCTACATGTTCCTGCGGTACTCGCCGCCGACGTCATACAGGGCGTGGCTGATCTGGCCGAGCGAATGGGTCTTCACCGCCTCCATCAGCGCCTCGAAGACGTTCCTGCGCTCGCGCGCGGTGTCCTGCAGGTAGGCGAGGCCGTGCCCGGAATGCGCCTCGGTTTCGCTGTCCTCGTCAGCCGTCGTCGCGTTCGAATGCGAAGTCTCGCCACTGGGTGCCAGCGCATTGCGGTTTGCCTGCCAGGCCAGCACGTTGGCAATCTGCTGGCCCTTTTCGGCCTCGGTCGAGCGGATCAGCTCGATCTCGGTGACGATGTCGCCGGCATGCTCCTTGGGCAGGAAGGTATTGACGCCGACCAGCGGCAACGAGCCATCGTGCTTCTTGTGCTCGTAGTACATCGATTCTTCCTGGATCTTGCCGCGCTGGTACATCGTGTCCATCGCGCCGAGCACGCCGCCACGATCGCTGATTGCCTCGAATTCCTTGTACACCGCCTCCTCGACGATGTCGGTCAGCTTGTCGACGATGAAGCTGCCCTGCCAGGGGTTCTCGCAGAAATTGAGGCCCAGCTCCTTGTTGATGATCATCTGGATCGCCACCGCGCGGCGCACGCTCTCCTCGGTCGGCGTGGTGATCGCCTCGTCGTAGGCATTGGTGTGCAGCGAGTTGCAGTTGTCGAACAAGGCATAGAGCGCCTGCAACGTGGTGCGGATATCGTTGAACTGGATCTCCTGCGCGTGCAGCGAACGACCTGAAGTCTGGATGTGGTACTTCATCATCTGGCTGCGCTCGTTGGCGCCGTAGCGCTCGCGCATGGCGCGCGCCCAGATGCGCCGGGCGACACGGCCGATCACCGTGTATTCCGGATCCATGCCGTTGGAAAAGAAGAAGCTCAGGTTTGGCGCGAAATCATCGATGCTCATTCCCCGCGCCAGGTAGTACTCGACGATGGTGAAGCCGTTGCTCAGGGTAAAGGCAAGCTGGCTGATCGGGTTGGCGCCGGCTTCGGCAATGTGGTATCCGGAAATGGATACGGAATAGAAATTGCGCACTTTCTGGTCGACGAAATACTGCTGGATGTCACCCATCATGCGCAGCGCGAACTCGGTCGAGAAAATGCAGGTGTTCTGCGCCTGGTCTTCCTTCAGGATGTCCGCCTGCACGGTGCCCCGCACCGAGCGCAGCGTCTCGGCCTTGATCCGCGCATAGGTTTCGGCATCGACAAGCTGGTCGCCGCAGATGCCGAGCAAGGCAAGGCCGAGGCCGTCATTGGTCGGCGGCAGGTCACCGGAATAGATCGGGCGTGTGCGGCCGTCGAAGAACTTCGCGATCTTCCCTTCCGCTTCCTGCCAGCGCTTTTCGTCCTGCTTGAGGTAAAGCTCGATCTGCTGGTCGATCGCCGTATTCATGAACATCGAAAGGATGATCGGCGCCGGGCCATTGATCGTCATCGATACCGATGTCGTCGGCGCACACAGGTTGAAGCCCGAATAGAGCTTCTTCATGTCATCCAGGGTCGGCACGTTGACGCCGGAGTTGCCGATCTTGCCGTAGATGTCGGGGCGTGGCGCCGGATCCTCGCCATACAAGGTCACCGAATCAAACGCGGTCGACAGGCGCGCCGCCGGCTGGCCGACACTGAGGTAATGGAAACGGCGATTGGTGCGCTCGGGCGTGCCTTCGCCGGCAAACATGCGGATCGGATCCTCGCCGGTGCGTCGATACGGATAGACGCCGCCGGTGTACGGATAGCTGCCCGGCAGGTTTTCCTTCTGCAGAAACACCAGCAGCTCGCCCCAGCTCTTGTAGGTCGGCGCGGCGATCTTCGGGATCTTCTGGTGCGACAGCGACTCGCGGTAGTTCTCGACCTTGATTGCCTTGCCGCGCACCTCGTACTCGGTGACCTCGTCGGTGATCGATTTCAGCCTGTGTGGCCATTCGCGCAACAGACGCAGCGAATCGGATGAAAGCGACTGGATTGCATCGTTGTAGCGCTGGCGCAGGAGAGCCGGGATTGGCGATGACCAGCCATTCGGCTGTTGGAAGCCGGGATTCGGGATTCGCAAAAGCGCTTCGTCGTACAACCCAAGCGATGATGGCAATTTCGGATCATCGAGTTCTTTCAGTGCCGTCCACAGCGACTGCGCGCGATCGGCGAATTCCGCCTGCTCTTCAATGCTCGCATTGATGCCCCTGCCTTGTTCGGCGATCTCGGCAAGATAGCGGACACGCGCTCCCGGTATCAGGACGGTCGCCCGCGGCTCCTTCAGCGACGTGTCGATGTCCGGCGTCCAATCGATCCCCGAATCTCCATTCCCGATTCCCAACTTCTGCCGCAACAACCGACACAGGTTCGCAAACATCCAGGTGATGCCCGGATCGTTGAACTGGCTGGCGATGGTCGGATAGACCGGCACTTCGTCATCGCTGAGCTGGAACTTGACGCGATTGCGCTTCCACTGCTTGCGCACGTCACGCAGTGCATCCTCGGCGCCACGCTTGTCGAACTTGTTGAGCACGATCAGCTCGGCGAAATCGACCATGTCGATCTTTTCAAGCTGGCTGGCCGCACCGTAGTCGCTGGTCATCACATACATCGGGAAATCGACCAGATCGACAATCTCGGAATCGGACTGGCCGATGCCGGCGGTCTCGACGATGACCAGATCGTACGCCTGGCTTCTGAGGAAACCGACGCAATCCTTGAGCACGATGCTGGTCGCCGCGTGCTGTCGCCGCGTCGCCATCGAACGCATGAACACGCGATGGCTGCGCAAGGCGTTCATGCGGATGCGATCACCCAGCAAGGCGCCACCGGATCGACGCCGGGTCGGATCGACCGCCAGCACGGCGATGCGCATGCGCGGAAACGCGTGCAGGAACCGCAACAGCAACTCATCGACCACCGACGACTTGCCGGCACCGCCGGTACCGGTGATTCCGATTACCGGCGTTTTCGATCGGGAATGGGGATTGGGGAATGGGGAGTCGGAAGGGCCACTTGCCCACTTCGTGCGCAACCTGGACATCTCTGCTTCGCTGAAATGCCCGATTTCCAGCGCCGTGAGCATGCGACCGATGCTGATTTCATCGTCGATGTTCAGCGCTCGAGCCATTCCCGACTTGTCCCCTTTTCGGGATTCCCGATTCCCGATTCCCGCACGCGCGCGCTTCGCGCGCTCCACCACATCCTCGATCATCGGCACCAGGCCCAGATGCATGCCGTCGTTGGGGTGATAGATGCGCTCGACGCCGTAGGCTTCCAGCTCGCGGATTTCCTCCGGGGGTGATGGTGCCGCCACCGCCGCCGAAAACGCGGATATGCGCGGCATCGCGCTGCTTGAGCATGTCGACCATGTACTTGAAATACTCGACATGGCCACCCTGGTAGGACGAAAGCGCGATGGCATCCGCATCTTCCTGCAGGGCCGCGCGGACGACATCCTCGACGGAGCGGTTGTGGCCGAGATGGATCACTTCGGCACCCTGCGACTGGATCAGGCGGCGCATGATGTTGATCGCGGCGTCGTGACCATCAAACAGGCTGGCAGCGGTGACGAAACGCAACGGAGCGGCATCGCGGGGGGCCGTTCTGGCCGGCAGGGATTCGGCGGTCGTGCTCATGGAGGCATCGGAATCGATTCGGAAAGCGTGATTCTAACGCTTTGCCTGTGGCTCCCGCAGGTATGCGGGCTGGCGCTGCCGATAGCGGGCCGCGCGCGCAGTCCGGCTCAAGCCAGGTTGGCGATCAATGCCGGACGCGAATAGTAGAAACCCTGGCCGATCGCGCAGCCCAACTCGATCAATGCATCGCGTTGCTGCGGCGTCTCGATTCCCTCGCCGATCACCTCGACGTCAAGTGATTCGGCCAGCGCAATGATCGCCTTGACCACGGCCGGGCTGCTGCCCGGTTCGGCAAGGTCCGCGATGAAGGAGCGATCGATCTTCAACGAGTGGATCGGAAAGCGATGCAGGTAGCTCAGCGACGAGTAGCCAGTGCCGAAATCATCGAGTTGCACGAGCACGCCAGCCATGCGCAGGCGCAGGAGGATGCTGCGCATCTGCTCGGGCTGGTCGAGCAAGGCGCCCTCGGTCACCTCGAGGCGCACGCGCCGCGGCGGCAGGCCACTGGCCTCGATGGTACGCAACGCGATCTCGTCGAAGTTCGGCACGCGCAAGCGGCGCGCCGAAACGTTGATGGAAACATAGGTGGAATCCGGCAGGTTCCTGGCCTGCTCGCAGGCCAGCGCGAACATCTGCCAGTCAATCTGCTCGATGCAGCCAATCTCTTCGGCAACGCCAAGGAAATCGGCGGGCAGCAACAAGCCGTGCTTCGGGTGGTTCCAGCGCAGCAAGGCCTCGTAGCCGAGGATTTCACCATCCGTCAACGACACGATCGACTGGAAATGCGGCTCGAACTCACGCCTGACCAAGGCGTGGCGGAGATCGTTTTCGAGATCCAGCGCACGCATCGCTTCGGCGCGCAGGTTCTCGTCGAAGATTTCGTAGCACTGGCGACCACGTGCCTTGGCCCGATACATCGCGGTGTCGGCATCGCGCAGCAATTCCTCGGCACGCGTGTACTGGACATCCGCATAGGCGATACCGACGCTGGCCGAGGTGAACATCTCCTTGTTGGCCACGCGAATCGGATCATTCAGCGCATCGATGAGGCGCTGGGCGACCCGGGTCGCCACAGCCGGATTGGGCAGGCTGTCGACCAGCACGGCAAACTCGTCACCACCCAACCGCGCGACCATGAACGGTGCGCTGGCACTGGCCAGGCGCAAGGCCGCCTGTTTCAGCATCTCGTCGCCGACCAGGTGACCGACACTGTCGTTTACGACCTTGAATCGATCCAGATCAAGAAACAGCACCGCATAGCCTTGCTCGGGATTCTGCCGGAAGCGCTGCATGGCGGTGCCCAGGCGCTGCAACAGCAAGGCCCGGTTAGGCAAGCCGGTCAGGGTGTCGTGGAAGGCCTCATGGGTGAGCCGCGCCTCGATGCGTTCGCGTTCCTTGATCTGCTCGGTCAGGTCACGATTGGCCAGAGCCAGCTCGCGGGTGCGCGCGTTGACCCGCGCCTCGAGTTCGACATTGTCGTGCACCAGCGCATTCTGCGCGCGCTTGCGTTCGAGGCCGTTGGCGATGTGATAGGCGACGAACGTGAGCAATTCCTGGTCGCGTTCGCTGAACGGCGAATCCGCCGTGTAGCTCTGCACGGCCAGCACGCCCACGGTTTTCTCGCTGCAGATCAGCGGCACGCCAAGCCAGAAACTGGCTCGCGTGCCAAAGCGCTGGACATCCCCGGAACCGACCAGCTCATCGATGCGCGTGCGATCGGCGAGCAGGGCGCGGCCGGTGCCAATGACGTATTCGGTCATGCCGTTGGCCAGCGGTCGCCGGGGTCGCAACGGGTTGATCTCGTCGACCGAATACGGAAACTCCAGTTCCTTTCCGTCCTCGGTGACCAGGGCAATGTAGAAATTGCGTGCATTCAGCAGGTCACCGACGATGGCATGCACATTGGCATAGAAATCGGACATGGAATCCGCCGCCGCCGCACATTCGGCGATGCGGAACAACGCGCGTTGCAGGCGCTCGTTGCGTTGCCGCTCGATCACCTCCTGCTGCAAATCGACCAGGGCATCGGCAAGCTCGCGGGTGCGCTCGCCAACGCGGATTTCCAGATCCGTCTTCGCCTGCTTGCGTTCAAGTGCGGTGAGAATGTGCTGGGCGACGTAGATCAGGATCGCCCGGTCTTCCTCCGAATAACGTGTGTCGGGCAGATAGCTCTGCACGACGATGGCACCGCGAATGGCCGCGGCGGCGCCGATCATCGGCACGCCCAGCCAGTCCTCGGATTCGGGGCCGAGGGAGTCATCGCGCGGAATCTTCAGCGCATCACGGACCTGTTCGGATGGTCCCATCTGCGATTCGCCCGAGCGGATCATCGCCAGGGTCAGGCTGTTCGGCAGGTCAACGCCGGCGATTTCGCGATCCGGACTGAAGGTGTCCTGATCGACCGTGTCGACAAAATAGAGAAAACGCAGGCTGTCACGCTCGGGTTCGTAAAGCGCAATGAAGAAGTTCTCCGCGTACATGAGCCAGCCGACAATCTCGTGGATGCCGCGCAGCATCTCCGGCATGTCGAGTTCCGAGCTGGCCATGTTGGCAATGGCGAACAAGGCGCGCTGCACATGCTCGGCACGCTCGAGCCGGCGAACCGATTGCGCCAGTGAATCACGCTGCAGGATGCGCTCGGCGACTACCGCGAGATCTTCGAGAAACCGATCCCACTCGTGACCATGCGCCTTGCCCTGCGCGGCGGTCGGTTTCCAGGCGAGCTCGGCACGCATGCCGTTGGCCGCATTGAACAAGGGAATGCGCTGGGCGTCCGGGTCGTCGGCCAGGCCGGGCGGATGACAGCCGCGCGAGTCGCTGCGGCCGTCGACATGAATGCGCTCGGTATTCCAGGACAAGGCCAGTTCGGCAATGCCGAACCTGTCGCGTGCTTCGCGCAGGGCCAGCTCGGCGAGGGTTTCGATTTCCGAGACATGCAGCAGGTCGCGCACGAAACCCCTGCCCGATTCGCCGGTCTCACGCCCGAGTTTTCGCTGAACTGACGACATGCAACCTCGTACTTTCCCTTGCCACAATGCCGTACGCGGAACGATCCCGCCACGGCGGGAACGCCACGGCGAACCTGCACTCTAGGCGAACAGGCTGCCATTTGCATGATGCGCGCGGCGATCACCCCGCCGGCACCAACTTGCCTGCCCCGCAAAGGCCATGATCAGACGGAGACGCCAGCGGCAATCTCGTTGAATTCCTCGATCTGGTCAAAATTCATGTAACGATAGATCTGCTCGTTGTTGGCCTTGAGCACGCCCATGTCGGCCATGTATTCCTGCTTGCTCGGGATGCGCCCGAGGCGGGAGCAGATCGCAGCAAGCTCGGCGGACCCCAGATAGACATTGGCATTCTTGCCAAGCCGGTTCGGAAAATTGCGCGTACTGGTGGAAAACACGGTCGCGCCCTCGCGCACCTGGGCCTGGTTGCCCATGCACAGCGAGCAGCCGGGCATCTCCATGCGCGCACCGGCGGTGCCAAATGTGCCGTAATGGCCTTCCTTGGTCAGCTCGGCGGCGTCCATCTTGGTCGGCGGCGCAACCCAGAGCTTGGTCGGGATGTCACGCTTGCCTTCCAGCAGCTTTGACGCCGCACGGAAGTGACCGATATTGGTCATGCACGAACCAATGAAGACCTCGTCGATTTTCGCACCGGCGACATCGGACAAGGTTTTCACGTCGTCCGGATCATTCGGGCAGGCGACAATCGGCTCGTGCACATCCGCCAGGTCGATCTCGATCACGGCGGCATATTCGGCATCGACGTCGGCTGCCATCAACTGCGGATTGGCCAGCCAGGCCTGCATGGCCGTGATGCGACGCGTGATGCTGCGCACATCCTTGTAGCCCTGGGCGATCATCCACTTCAGCATGACGATATTGCTGGTGATGTATTCGATGATCGGGGCCTTGTCCAGATGCACCGTGCAGCCGGCAGCGGAACGCTCGGCCGAAGCATCGGAAAGTTCGAATGCCTGCTCGACCTTGAGGTCCGGCAGGCCCTCGATTTCGAGGATGCGACCGGAGAAGATGTTTTTCTTGCCCTTCTTCTCGACCGTCAGCAAACCGGCCTTGATCGCATAGAGAGGGATGGCGTTGACCAGGTCACGCAAGGTAACGCCGGGTTGCAACTCGCCCTTGAAGCGCACCAGCACGGACTCCGGCATGTCCAGCGGCATGACCCCGGTGGCCGCCGCGAAGGCGACCAGTCCGGAACCGGCCGGGAACGAGATGCCGATTGGAAAGCGCGTATGCGAATCGCCGCCGGTGCCGACCGTATCCGGCAGCAGCATGCGGTTGAGCCAGGAATGGATGATGCCGTCGCCCGGGCGCAGCGGAATGCCGCCGCGCGTGCTGATGAACTCCGGGAGATCGTGGTGCATCTTCACGTCGACCGGCTTCGGATAGGCCGCGGTATGGCAGAACGATTGCATGACCAGATCGGCGCTGAAGCCGAGGCAGGCCAGGTCCTTGAGCTCGTCGCGGGTCATTGGACCCGTCGTGTCCTGCGAGCCGACCGAAGTCATGCGTGGCTCGCAGTAGGTTCCGGGGCGGATGCCCTCGCCCTCCGGCAAGCCGCAGGCACGGCCGACCATCTTCTGCGCCAGAGTGAAGCCCTTGCTGCTGCGGGCCGGATTCTCGGGAAGGCGGAACAGGCCTGACGGCGGCAGGCCAAGCGCCTCGCGCGCCTTGGCGGTAAGGCCGCGACCGATGATCAGCGGGATGCGCCCGCCGGCGCGCACTTCGTCGAACAACACATCGGACTTGACCTTGAACTCGGCGATCACCTGGCCATCCTTGAGCGCCTTGCCTTCATACGGGCGCAGCTCGACGACATCGCCCATTTCCATGCGGCTGACATCCAGTTCGATCGGCAAGGCACCGGCGTCTTCCATCGTGTTGTAGAAGATCGGCGCAATCTTGTTGCCGAGGCAGACGCCGCCAAAACGCTTGTTCGGGATGAACGGGATGTCCTCGCCGGTGAACCAGAGCACCGAGTTGGTTGCCGACTTGCGGCTTGACCCGGTGCCGACCACGTCACCTACATAGGCGACCAGGTTGCCCTTGTCCTTCAGCGATTCGATGAAGGCGACCGGTCCGCGCTTGCCGTCTTCCTCGGGCGTGATGCCTTCGCGCTTGTTCTTCAGCATGGCCAGCGCATGCATCGGGATATCCGGGCGCGTGGTCGCATCCGGCGCCGGCGACAAGTCATCGGTGTTGGTTTCGCCGCTGACCTTGAACACGGTGATGGTCAGCGATGCCGGGACTTCAGGCCGGCTGGTGAACCATTCGGCGTCGGCCCAGCTCTGCAGGACACCGCGGGCATGCACGTTGCCCTTGTCGGCCTTGTCCTTGACATCGTGGAAGGCGTCGAACATCAAAAGGGTCTTCTTCAGCGCTTCCGCGGCGATCGGCGCGAGCGTTTGCTGATCGAGCAGTTCGACCAGTGGATGGATGTTGTAGCCGCCCAGCATGGTGCCGAGCAATTCCGTCGCGCGCGCCGGGGAAATCAGCGCACAACGCTCGCTGCCAAAGGCCAGCGCGGCGAGGAACGAGGCCTTGACCTTGGCCGCATCATCGACACCAGCGGGCACGCGATGGGTGATCAGGTCGACGAGGAATGCCGTGTCCTCCGCGCCGGGTTGCTTGAGCAACTCGATCAACTCGACCGTTTGCCCGGCGGAAAGCGGCAGCGGCGGAATGCCAAGCGCGGCGCGTTCGGCAACATGTTGGCGATAGGAGGTCAGCATGGGAGGCATCCAGTGGGCAGACGGAAAGGGTGCGTCAGGCGATGAAACACGGCCATTACGGCATCGGCGTGGAGCAGGAAAAGTGGCGCCGCGCAGGGCTGGCCAGCTATTCATCGCTAGGTCGGCAGCCGTCTATTTTAGCCGTTTCCCGGCATCAGCCGCAACGCGAGCAGCGTTGCGCATGGAAACGGCAAGCGGTTGCAGTCAGGCTCATCCGCCCCCATTTGCGAGCCGTCATCGAAGCCTGCGCCGGGGCAAGGCGGTACGATACCGGCCTGCCTTCCCGCCCCGCCTTTGCCACTGCGACAGCAAGGAGAATCTCCATGAAAGACAGCTTTTCGACCCACGATACCCTCGAGGTCAACGGCAAGACCTACCGCTATGCGAGCCTGGCCAAGCTTGGCCAGCGCTTCGACCTCGACAAGCTGCCGTATTCGATGAAGATCCTGCTGGAGAACCTGCTGCGCCACGAAGACGGCGTCGATGTCACCGACAAGAGCATCAGCGCGGTCGCCAACTGGAATCCCGAGGCAGAGCCGGATACCGAGATCGCCTTCATGCCGGCGCGCGTGATCCTGCAGGATTTCACCGGCGTCCCCTGTGTCGTCGACCTGGCCGCGATGCGCGACGCCATGGTCGCCCTCGGCGGCGATCCCGGCCTGATCAATCCGCTGGCACCGGTCGAACTGGTGATCGACCATTCCGTGCAGGTGGATGTCTTCGCCTCAAGCGATGCCATCGAGAAGAACGTCGATATCGAATTCGAGCGCAACCAGGAACGCTATTCCTTCCTGCGCTGGGGGCAGGAAGCACTGAACAATTTCAAGGTCGTGCCGCCGCGCACCGGCATCGTCCACCAGGTCAACCTCGAACATCTCTCGCGCGTGGTCATGACCAGCCAGATCGATGGCCGCGAATGGGCCTATCCGGATACGCTGTTCGGCACCGATTCGCATACGACCATGGTCAATGGCCTTGGCGTGCTCGGCTGGGGCGTGGGCGGCATCGAAGCCGAAGCCGCCATGCTCGGCCAGGCCTCCTCGATGCTCATCCCGCAGGTGGTCGGCTTCAAGCTGAGCGGTCGCCTGCCCGAGGGCACAACCGCCACCGACCTGGTGCTGACCGTCACGCAGATGCTGCGCAAGCACGGCGTGGTCGGCAAGTTCGTCGAGTTCCACGGCGACGGCCTCAAGCACCTGCCGCTGGCCGATCGCGCCACCATCGGCAACATGTCGCCGGAATATGGTGCCACCTGCGCGATCTTCCCGATCGATGCGGAATCGATCCGTTACCTGCACCTGTCCGGACGCAGCGATGAGCAGATTGCCCTGGTCGAGGCCTACGCCCGCGCCCAGGGACTCTGGCACGACGATGCCACGCCGCCGGCGCAGTTCTCTTCCACTCTTGAACTGGACATGGGCAGCGTCAAGCCATCGCTGGCCGGACCCAAGCGCCCGCAGGATCGGGTGCTGTTGTCGGATATGCGGCACAGCTACAGCGCGACCATGAAACTGCTCGATGAGGGACGCCCGGCAAAGACCGCGGAAATCGCCCGTTTCAAGAACGAGGGCGGCAGCACCGCCGTCGGACACGACGAAAGCGCCTGCGACCATGGATCCGAAACCGACGCGCAACGGGTTGCGGCGGGTGTGCGCGACGGTGCCGTGGTCATCGCCGCAATCACCTCCTGCACCAACACCTCGAATCCGGCCGTCATGCTCGGCGCCGGCCTGCTCGCACGCAACGCGGTGGCCAAGGGCCTCAAGCGCAAGCCGTGGGTGAAAACCTCGCTGGCGCCGGGCTCACTGGTGGTTACCGATTACCTGAAAAAGGCCGGCCTGCTGGGCGAGCTGGAGAAACTCGGTTTCTACCTGGTCGGATACGGCTGCACCACCTGCATCGGCAATTCCGGCCCCCTCGACGCCGCCGTCAGCGCCGCCATCCAGAGCAATGACCTGGCTGTTGCGGCGGTACTTTCCGGCAATCGCAACTTCGAGGGGCGTATCCATCCCGAGGTGAAGATGAACTACCTGGCGTCGCCACCGCTGGTCGTCGCCTTTGCCCTCGCCGGCACCATCGACATCGACCTTGCCAGCGAACCCCTGGGCACCGGCAGCGATGGCCAACCGGTTTACCTGAAGGACATCTGGCCCGGCACCGACGAGATCAGCGCACTGATCGCCAGCACGATCAACCCGCAGATGTTCACCTCCAACTACGCCGAAGTGTTCAAGGGGGACAGCCGCTGGAATGCCATCCGTTTCCCCGACGGCAAACTCTTCAAGTGGGATGCCGAATCCACTTACATCAAGAATCCGCCCTACTTCGAGGGCATGACCATGCAATTGCCGAAATTCGAGGACCTCAACGCGGCGCGTTGCCTCGGTCTGTTTGGCGATTCGATCACCACCGATCACATCTCTCCCGCCGGCAACATCAAGAAGAGTTCGCCCGCCGGCCAGTACCTGCTCGCTCGTGGCGTCGCCGTCGAGCATTTCAATTCCTATGGTTCGCGGCGTGGCAACGACGATGTGATGGTGCGTGGCACGTTCGCCAATATCCGCATCCGCAACCAGATGCTTGACGGCATCGAAGGCGGCTTCACCCGTCACGTGCCCAGCGGCGAGAAGATGGCGATCTACGATGCCGCCATGCGCTACAGGGAGGAAGGCACGCCGTTGATCGTCATCGCCGGAAAGGAATACGGCAGCGGCTCCTCGCGCGACTGGGCGGCCAAGGGCACGCTGTTGCTTGGCGTCAAGGCAGTGATTGCGCAAAGCTTCGAACGCATCCATCGCTCGAACCTGGTCGGCATGGGCGTGTTGCCCTGCCAGTTCAAGCCCGGCGAAAGTGCGGCTTCGCTGGGACTGAGCGGCCTTGAAACGTTCCAGTTGAGCGGACTCGATGGCGGTGCGGCGCGCGAGGCGCGGGTGGTCGCGACGGCCAGCGACGGCAGCCGCAAGGAGTTCATGGTCGATGTCCTGCTGGCGACGCCGAAGGAACGGGAGTTCTTTCGCCATGGCGGCATCCTGCCTTACGTGCTGCGCCAGCTGGCACGATCCGGCAAAGCCGCTTAGACCGGTCAGCGCGGCGACGGGACGAAGCTGCGTCGTTCCTCGTCGTCGACACGTCGATGCTTCGCCCGCGGCTCCATGCCGCGGGCGCACCACCTCGCCGGCGCGGCGAACCTCCTGGACCCCTGACGGTTGCGCCACTTGATCAGCGATGCCCTAGAGGACTTGCTTCCACTGGGCGTTGTAGCAGAGCCAATGCCCGTCCTCGCGACGCCAGCCACTCTCGATCTGCTGGATCGAGCCGCGTTCCGGCATCCAGCGCCCGTTGCCGCCGGTCAGGGTGACATCGACCCTGGCCGTGGCGCGATCGCCCAGCAATTCGATATCCATCGAAACCACCGTCACGCCAATGCGGGCATTGCCAAGCGCCTGCGCACGCAGCAGGTTGTGCAGCGCCTGCTTGTCGACCGCACCGCCATCACCGGTGAAATCCCCGGCCACGTGCTGCATGAAGTCGCCAGGCTTGCCAGCCTCCATGGCGGCCTGCATGTCACTGATCGCCGAACGGATCCGCACCTCGTCCGAGGGCGGCGAACAGGCACCCAGCGCCAGTGCGGTGAGCGCCGCCGCCAGCCAGGTTGCCAGCCAGCGCATGCGTGCCGCAGTCGTGTCGATCCGTCGTTGTCCGTTCTTCATCACTTGTCGCCTGCTCGCCCATGGGGATTGAATCGGATCATTGTCGCTGCGCTGCTCCTTGCTGCAACTTCGCGCCGTGTGGTGCAATCAGGCCTGTACTTCCGTGGGCCTCGAACCGCCGCGGAATCATCCGCCGCCGCCATTCGGGGCAGACCTGGAGTGAAACATGTCTGAGAGCATCCATCGGCCCTGGTTGGCCCACTATCCAAAGGGCGTCCCGGCCGAAATCGATCTCGACGAGTTCCCGTCGATCGTGGCCCTGCTCGACAACTGCTTCGACAGGTTCCGCCACCGCCCGGCCTATACCAACATGGGCCGCACGATCAGCTACGGCGACCTGGACCAGATGAGTCGGCATTTCGCCAGCTACCTCGTCAACGAGCTGAAACTCGTCAAGGGCGACCGCATCGCCATGATGATGCCGAATGTCCTGCAATATCCCGTTGCCATTGCCGGTGCCTTGCGTGCGGGCCTGGTCGTGGTCAATACCAACCCCATGTACACGGCGCGGGAACTTCGCCATCAACTCGAGGACTCCGGCGCCAAGGCCATCCTCGTCCTCGACAATTTCGCCCATACCGTGGCCAGCGTGCTGGCACACACCCAGGTTCGCCAGGTAATCACCACCGGCATCGGCGATCTGCTCGGATTCCCGAAAAACCTGATCACCAATTTCGTCGTGCGCCATGTCAAGAAGATGGTACCGGCGTTTTCGATCGACGGTGCCATCCGCTTCAACGAAGCGCTGCGTCGCGGCGGTGCCTCGCAGCTGGCAAAGGCCGATATCGCTCCAGGCGACATCGCATTCCTGCAGTACACCGGCGGCACCACCGGGGTCGCCAAGGGTGCCATGCTCACCCATCGCAACCTCATCGCCAACATGCAGCAAGCCAGCGCCTGGATCGGCACCGGCATGCGCGAGGGCGAAGAAATCATCATCACCGCATTGCCGCTTTATCACATTTTCGCATTGACCGCAAATTGTCTGACGTTCATGAAACTCGGTGGCCACAATCACCTGATCACGAACCCGCGAGACATGCCCGGCTTCGTCGCCACGCTGGCGCGCATCCGCTACACCGGCCTGACCGGCGTCAACACCCTGTTCAATGGCCTGCTGAATACACCGGGGTTCGACAAGCTTGAATTCTCCAGCCTGCGCATGACCCTTGGCGGCGGCATGGCCGTGCAGCGCGCGGTTGCCGAGCGCTGGAAGAAAGTCACCGGCTGCACGCTTTCCGAGGCCTACGGACTCACCGAGACCTCGCCGGCGGTGTGTATCAATCCGCTCGACCTTGCCGAATACAACGGCTCCATCGGCCTGCCCGTCTCCTCGACCGATGTCTGCATCCGCGACGACGACGGGGCCTTTCTTGCTGTCGGCGAGATCGGAGAGTTGTGCGTGCGCGGCCCGCAGGTGATGAAGGGTTACTGGAATCGCCCGGAAGAGACGGCGAAGATCATCGATGCGCAGGGCTGGCTGCACACCGGCGACATCGCGCGCATGGACGAGCAAGGTTTCTTCTACATCGTCGACCGCAAGAAGGACATGATCCTGGTCTCCGGCTTCAACGTCTATCCGAACGAAATCGAGGATGTCGTGGCGATGATGCCGGGCGTGCTCGAAGTGGCGGCGATCGGCGTGCCCGACGAAAAGTCTGGCGAAGCGGTCAAACTGGTAATCGTCAGGAAGGATCCGGCGCTGACCGAGGAGGCGGTTCGTGCGCATTGCCGCAGCGAACTGACCGGCTACAAGCAGCCGCGCCATATCGAGTTCCGCGATTCGCTGCCAAAGTCGAATGTCGGCAAGATCCTGCGTCGCGAATTGCGCGAGGCCGAGATCAAGCACGGTTAGGGGCAACGCTGATCAAGTGCTGTCGGTTGCCGCGCCCGGTTGATCCATGTTCTCGGCATATTCGCCAAGCAGGCTCCACAAGGCATGCTCCTTGTCCTCGGGAATGCTGGTATAGGCAAAACCGACATGCGTCGGGGTGAGGCGGGTGACACTTGCTTCAAGGTGGATATGCAGATCGTCACCGAGCAGCAGGTCGAGCACGCCGCTTTCGCCGGCGCCGGCAACCCATTCGTCAGGGCGATGCACGAGCAGACCGGTTGCCGAAATGTTCTCCACTTCGGTGATCCAGGACAACGGCCCCATGCTGATCAGCGCAATCGAGCGTATCGGCATTCGGGCGTGGCGCCGGTGTTGTCCGGAACCGTCAAGTTTCATTCAATCCCCTCCGGGCGCAGCTGCTCGCCTTGCCTTGCCCATCGTCCGACGACTTCGGCACAGGTTTCTTCAAGCACGATCCGGGCCAACCTCGCACGGCCAGCCACGGTGCACGGCGATGCAGCCTTCCATGTACCGGAGCATGCCGCTCGGCCGCCAGACCTCCCCCGGCGACTGCCCGAGCGCGCCAATTTGACCGTTTTCGCTACTTCGAGGCAAATCCTGGCCTTGTCCGGGAGCGTTGCCCTCGCCCGACGCGTGGTGCCGATCAGTGGGCGGCTGCCGGCTTGAGTGCGGTTTCGCTTGCCTGGATCGCCCTGACCCGCGCCACATTGGCGAGCAGGACCTGCACCGCCGCGTGATCGAACAGAATGCCGGCATGCTGCTGCAGGTAACTGAATGCATCCTCCACGCTCCACACCCGCTTGTACGGGCGCTCCGAGGTCAGCGCATCGAATACATCGGCGATGGCGGCAATGCGCGCAAACAACGGAATCTGCTCGCCCTTCAGGCCATCGGGATAACCGCTGCCGTCCAGGCGCTCATGGTGACGCAGGGCGATCTGCGCACCAGCCTGCACGACAGGGCTGCGACTGTCGCGCAGGATCTCGAAGCCAAGCAGTGAATGCTTGCGCATGACGGCCATTTCGTCGTCGGTGAGCGCGCCTGCCTTCAGCAGCACCGAATCCGGGATTCCGATCTTGCCGATGTCATGCAGAGGCGCCGCGCGGGCGAGCAAACGCACCTGGTCCTCGCCGAGTTCGAGCCCTTCGCCGATCAACTCGCAATAGCGCGCCATGCGCATGAGGTGAGCGCTGGCACCGTAATCCCGGTATTCGATGGCGGTGGCAAGGCGAAAGAGGATTTCGGTTTCGCGTTGCTCGACCTCCTGCAGGCCATCGGCGAGCTTCTGTTCGAGCGCGCGCGCATGATCCTTGATCACCTCGGATTGCCGACGCATCTGCAGCAGATTGCGGCAGCGCGAGCGCAACTCGCGCGGACGCACCGGCTTGACCAGGAAATCAGTGACGCCGGCATCGAGTGCAGCCTGGCGCACCGGCTCGTCACCGACCACGCTGATGAGGATGATCGGCACATCCCGGCGTGATGCAGGGCGGCGAAAACGCCGGGTGAATTCGAGGCCGTCCATTTCCGGCATGCGGTAGTCGAGCAGGAGCAGGTCCGGCGCGTTTGCATCCGACCATTGCAAGGCATCGACCGGATTGCCGAATTCCGAAACGCGGATGATTGGCCCGACCCCTTCGACGATGTGGCGAAGCATCGTCCGGGCAGAGGGTTGGTCATCAACGATCATCACGTTCATTGCATTGGCTCCGGCGGGAATGACCAGATCAGGAGTTGCACAGGCAATGCCAAAAACCTGCTGACGCACGACTGTCCGGACCCGGAAAAACGTGCAAGACCGGGCACGTCGACACGCCGGAAAGGCTATCACATCCGTTGAAAAATCCGCCTTCGGCCAAGCCTGTCCGGCTGCCCGGATCGACCTCGGACCGCAACCGGGAAATGGGTTCCGGCGCGCTCAGGCTTGCGGTCGCATGTAGGGAAACAGCAGCACATCGCGGATCGAGGCGACATCGGCCAGCAGCATGACGAAGCGATCGATGCCGACGCCGAGCCCGCCGGTCGGTGGCAGCCCGTATTCGAGGGCGCGGATGTAGTCCGCATCGAAATGCATGGCTTCATCGTCGCCGCCAGCAAGGGCATCGACCTGGGCCCGGAAGCGTGCCGCTTGGTCTTCCGGATCATTCAGTTCGGAAAAACCATTGGCGATCTCCTTGCCACCAATGAACAGCTCGAAACGATCGGTGAGGCCAGGCTCGCTGTCGCTTTCACGCGCCAGCGGCGAAACCTCGACTGGATGCGCGGTGATGAAGGTCGGCTGCACGAGGCGCGCTTCGACCGTTGCCTCGAAGATTTCCAGCAGGATCTTGCCCCAGCCATGGGCAGGTTTCACGGCGACTTTCAGGCGTGCGCAGTGAGCCGCCATTGCGTCGCGATTTCGCAGTTCTTCGCGACTGATTTCGGGGTTGTATTCGAGCACCGCATCATCCATGCGCCAGCGCCGGAATGGCGGGCCGAGGTCGATGTCCCTGCCCTCCCAGGTCATGGCCGTGCGCCCGAGCGTCGCCCGCGCGGTTTCGCGCAGCATGTCCTCGGTGAGGTCCATGATTTCCTGATAGCTCGCATACGCCTGATACAACTCGAGCATGGTGAACTCGGGGTTGTGCCGGGTCGACACGCCTTCGTTGCGGAAATTCCGGTTGATCTCGTAGACGCGTTCGAAACCGCCGACGACCAGCCGCTTGAGATACAGCTCGGGGGCAACGCGCAGGTATAGCTGCAGATCGAGCGCGTTGTGATGGGTCACGAATGGACGCGCCGTCGCCCCTCCCGGAATCACGTGCATCATCGGCGTCTCGACTTCCATGAACCGGCGCGGCTCGGCTTCCAGCCATTGGCGCATGAAACCGATTGCCCTCGAACGCAAGGCAAACGCATTGCGCGATTCGGGCGTGACGATCAGATCGACATAACGCTGACGGTAGCGCTGCTCGATGTCGGACAGGCCATGCCACTTGTCCGGCAGCGGGCGCAGCGACTTGGTCAGCAGGCGCAAGCGATCGACCTTGATCGACAGCTCGCCGGTGCGCGTGCGCATCAATTCACCTTCGGCGCCGACGATGTCGCCGATGTCCCAACTCTTGAACGCCTCGTAGGTTTCAGCCAGGGTCGAGCCTTGCAGGAACAACTGGATCTGCCCGCTCATGTCCTGGATGGTGACGAAGCTGGCCTTGCCCATGATGCGCCGCGCGAGGATGCGTCCTGCCACGCGAACCCTGCGCGCCAGTGCGGCAATCGCCTCGGCGGTGCAGGTTTCGACATCGGCAAATTCCGCCTGCAGGTCGCCGGCAAATGCATCGATTCGGAAATCGTTCGGGTAGGCGTTGCCGTGTTTGCGAAGGCCGTGCAGTTTCTCGCGACGCTCGGCCATCAGTTTGTTTTCGTCTGCCGCAATGGCGGTCGGGGCAATCGAAGACTGTGCCGGATCGGGAGAAACGCTGTCGGTCATGTTCGTGATTCGCTGCAAAGTTGCCGGGAGAAAGTGATGTGTGGCGGGCTGCTTCAGGCGTCGATGCGTTTCGCCCCGGCTTCAAGCCCGGACTTCAAGCTGGCTTCGATGAAATCGTCGATATCGCCATCGAGGACTTTCTGCGTATCGGTGCGCTCGACGCCGGTGCGCAAATCCTTGATCCGGCTCTGGTCGAGCACGTAGTTGCGGATCTGGCTGCCCCAGCCGATATCGGACTTGGTTGCCTCGAGCGCATCCTTTTCGGCATTGCGCTTCTGCACCTCGAGTTCATACAGCTTGGCGCGCAACATCTTCATCGCGTTGTCGCGGTTGGAATGCTGCGAGCGCCCGGTCTGGCAGGCGACGACGACGCCACTGGGCACATGGGTGATGCGCACGGCCGATTCCGTCTTGTTGACATGCTGGCCACCCGCGCCGGACGAACGGTAGACGTCGGTCTTCAGGTCGGCCGGATTGATCTCGATGTCGATGTTGTCGTCGACCTCGGGCGAGACGAAGACCGAGGTGAAACTCGTGTGCCGGCGGTTGTCCGAATCAAACGGTGACTTGCGCACGAGGCGATGCACGCCGATCTCGGTTTTCAGCCAGCCATAGGCGTAGTCGCCTTCGACCTTGAACGTGGCGCTCTTGATGCCGGCCACTTCGCCGGCCGAAGCTTCCAGAAGTTCGGTCTTCCAGCCCTTGTCCTCGGCCCAGCGCAAGTACATGCGCAACAGCATCTCGGCCCAGTCCTGCGCTTCGGTGCCGCCGGCACCGGCCTGGATATCGACGAAGGCATTGGCATGATCCATCTCGCCGGAGAACATGCGCTGGAATTCGAGTTTCTCGACCTTGGCGACGATGGCGGCAACGTCGGACTCGACGCCCTTGATGACATCCTCGTCGCCTTCCGCCTCGCCCAGTTCCAGCATCTCGCCGGCATCGCTCAGGCTCTGCGTCAGCGTGGTGATGCCGTTGACCACCCGTTCCAGCTGCGCGCGTTCCTTGCCCAGCTCCTGGGCATGCGTCGGGTTGTTCCAGATATCCGGATTCTCCAGCTCGCGACCGACTTCCTCCAGGCGCTCGGCGCGGGTGTCGAAGTCAAAGATACCCCCGGAGCGAATGCAGGCGCTCGGTCAGGTCGTCGATGCTGGCACGGATGGGATTGGTCTCGATCACGGGATTGCTGCAGTGCAAGGTGGGCCGCAAAGCATAGCAAATGAATGCGCATATCGGGTTCGCCCGGTGCCGGCGCGGATCAGCCCGGTTCGAGATGACGCAGGATCAGTTGCAGGGATTCGCGACCGTTCCACTCGTTGATGTCAAGCTGGAAAGCGGCGCGAAACAACGTCGGCGGCGTGGTGCCCGGCTCGGCGTTGAACAAAATCGCATCAACCGGGGCGGCATGCCCGCATGGGCGCAGCTTGAGCTTCCAGTGACGCGTTCCGACCCGACGCCAGGATTCCAGCTCGAAGGCGTTGTCGAACAGCGGCTCGGCAAAGGCCTGCCCCCATGGCCCGGCAAACCGAAGCTCCCGGGCCAGATCGAGAGTGAAATCATCCGCCGCCAGTTCGCCATCGCTCAGCAACACCGGCTCGAACAGGTTCGCGGCTGCCCGCTCGCGCACCACGGCATCGAACTCGGCGGCGAATTCGGCAACCCCGGCGCGATCGAGGGTCAACCCTGCGGCCATGGCGTGACCACCGAATCGCTGGATCAGGCCAGGCTTGCGCACATCGACTTCGGCGAGCATGTCACGCACGTGGATGCCACGGATGGAACGGGCCGAAGCGCGCACCTCGCTGCTGCCCTCGCTGGCGGGGGCGCAGGCGACGACCGGGCGATGCAGGCGATCCTTGAGCCGCGAGGCAACCAGTCCGACCACGCCTGGATGCCAATCGGACTCGAACAAGGTCAGCCCGCAAGGCAATTGCTGCTGGCCATGGGTCGCGATCCAGCGAGAAACAGCCGCTTCGCCCTGCTCGATCATGCTGGCCTGCACCTCGCGGCGCTCGGTATTGATCGCCGAGAGCCGTGCGGCGAGTTCGTCGGCCTGTGCTTGATCATCGCTGAGCAGGCATTCGATGCCGAGCGCCATGTCCTCGAGACGTCCGGCGGCATTGATTCGGGGTGCCACGGCAAAACCCAGGTCAGCGGGCACGAGGTTCTTCGCATCGCGTCCGGCAACCCGCAGCAGGGCGAGGATGCCGGCGCAGGCACGCTGGGAGCGGATGCGCTTCAAGCCTGCTTCGACCAGGACGCGATTGTTGAAATCGAGCGCGACGAGATCAGCCACCGTACCCAGTGCAACCAGATCAAGGAGGACACCCAGATCGGGCTCGGCGCGCCCGTCCGCAAACCAGCCGGCACCGCGCAGATGCGCGCGCAGGGCGACGAGGATGCAGAACATCACGCCGACTCCGGCGATGGCCTTGCTGGGAAACCGATCGCCATCGAGATTCGGATTGACGATGGCGTTTGCTGCCGGCAGCACGGGGCCAGGCAGGTGATGATCGGTGACCAGCACATCGATGCCGCGTGCGCGTGCCGCGGCCACGCCGGCGATGCTGGCAATGCCGTTGTCGACGGTGACGATCAACTCCGGCGTCGGCTCAAGCAAAGTCGCGACCAGGGCCGTGCTCAACCCATAACCGTGCGCTTGCCGATTCGGCACGCGGTAGCCGACCCGTTGCGCGCCAAGCAGGCGCAGGCCGCGGACGGCCACGGCCGTGCCGCTGGCGCCGTCGCAATCGAAATCACCGACAATGATGATCTGCCGGTTGTCCCGGATCGCGCTGGCCAGCAACTCGCAGGCCTCCTCGATGCCACCCAGCGCCGCCGGGCTGGCCATGGCTGCGAGTCGGTGTTCGATCTCGGCAAAGTGGACAATGCCACGCGCCGCGTAGATCCGGCGCAGGACCGGATGCATGGCCTGCGGCCAGTCGCCATCGATCTCGCCGACCGCCCGGCGCTGGATGCGGGTCGGTATCAGGGCTGCAATCCGCGTGGGCGACGCCAGAAGCGATAGCGGTGCGCGGCGCGACAAAGGTATCGTTCACCCGAGGCAAAGAAGAGTTCGACGACGCCAAGGCCACCACGGCGCAGTGCCCGATCGAGCGGCTGCAATCCGCCCTGCTCGAGGGCATCGCCACGCAGATTGGCGAGATCGATCAGGCAAACCGCTTCGGAATTGCGTTGCGGCACCGTCCCGATTGCATCACCTTCCGCCTCATGCACGGGAATGCCGGCCAGTGCCGCCAATGCGCGGATTTCCAGCGACGGGCTGACGACCTTGGTGAGCGGACTGCGTACCCAAGCGGGCAACGCGCCCGCGCCCCAGAACCACAGGCTGTTGACGGTTACCGCACCGCGTGCGGCGCGGCGTTCATTGACGGCGTGGTTGTGCAGGATGATCTGCGCGTCGTTGTACAACTGGCGCCAGCGCCTGCCCGAGGCACCCGCTGGCAGGTGCAGCTTGAGGTCATCGCCCATGGCCTCATCCGGCGTGGCGCATTGCGGCAATTCGGCAGCCATCGCCGCACGCAGGTACCAGCGGTTCGGCAAACGCGCATCGAACTCGAAACCGGCGTCGCCAAACAGCGGCTTCAATGCCTTGGCCAGCTCACCGGTTTCGCTCGCGCTCAGGCCCAGCTCACCGCAGGCCAGCATGCGTGCGGTGGTCATGTCGGCGCGCAGGTGGGCGGGATCAGCCCGCAACCAAAGCGAACCTGCGGCGTCGCCGACATCGACCTGGCGGCTCAGTGCCGCGGCCGGGAATGCCCTGCCACCGAACTCGAACAGGTCGCGGATTGCCTGCTCGATTCCCGCAGGACTCGATTCGAGGCGGTTACCGCGGGCGAGCCAACGGCTCAAGGTGCCGTTGGCCACCTGCGCCGAGGCGACGCAGCGTTTCCATTCCGGCAGCAGCACACAGGCCCGATTCATCGCCTTCAATCGAGGTAGCGGACGCTGAGGATCTCGTAGTTGCGCGTGCCGTTGGGGGCCTGGAACTCGAAGCTGTCGCCTTCACTCTTGCCGATCAGCGCACGTGCGAACGGCGACATCACCGAAATCAGCTTCTGCTTGATGTCGGCTTCCATGTCGCCAACGATCTGGTAGGTCACTTCCTCGCCACTGTCTTCGTCGGCGAGGACGACAGTTGCGCCAAAGACGATCTTCTTGCCGGCATTGAGCCTGGAGATGTCGATGACATCGGCATAACTCAGCCCGGCTTCAAGCTCCTTGATGCGGCCTTCGGTGAAACCCTGCATCTCCCGCGCGGCGTGGTATTCGGCGTTTTCCTTGAGATCGCCATGCGCGCGTGCCTCGGCAATCGCCTGGATGATGCGCGGACGATCCTCGGACTTCAGACGATCCAGTTCGGCGCGCAGTCGGATGGCGCCCTTGTGCGTCATTGGAGCTCGATTCATGCAATCAATTCCCTGTGAAGTTTCTGCAGGCTGGAGACGTTTTCGCTCTGGCGGAAATCCAGCGAATGCAGCAAGGCGCGTGCGCCCGAGATGGTAGTCGAATAGGTCACGCGCTGCTGCAGCGCCTGGCGCCGGATCGAGAACGAATCGGCAATGGCCTGCTTGCCTTCGGTGGTGTTGACGATGAAGACAATCTCGCGGTTCTTGATCAAGTCGACGATATGCGGGCGGCCTTCGATGACCTTGTTGATACGCTCGCATTCGATGCCGCGCGTGCGCAAATAGGCGCAGGTTCCGCTGGTTGCAACCAGGCTGAAACCGCGACGCAGCAGATCCTCGGCGACCGGCACGAGGCGGGCCTTGTCCGATTCGCGCACCGAAAGGAACGCCTTGCCGATGGCCGGCGGAGCAATGCCCGCAGCCTCGTGGGCACGCGCGAACGCTTCACCGAAGCTGCGGCCGACGCCCATGACCTCGCCGGTCGAGCGCATTTCCGGACCAAGGATCGGGTCGACGTTCTGGAACTTCAGGAAGGGAAAGATCGCCTCCTTGACCGAGTAGTAATGCGGCACCAGCTCGCGCGTCATGCCCTGTTCGGGCAGGCTCCTGCCGACCATGCAGCGCGCGGCTACCTTGGCCAGCGCGACTCCGGTTGCCTTGGATACAAACGGCACCGTGCGCGAAGCACGCGGATTGACCTCGAGCACGTAGATCGACTCGCCCTGGATGGCGAATTGGGTGTTCATCAGTCCGATGACCTTGAGTTCGCGGGCCATGCGGCTGACCTGGTCGCGCAACTGGTCCTGCAATTCCGCGCTCAACGAATACGGCGGCAGCGAACACGAGGAATCGCCCGAATGCACGCCGGCTTCCTCGATGTGTTCCATGACCCCGCCAATCAGCACATTGCCCTCGGCATCGGCAACCAGATCGACATCGATCTCGGTGGCGTGATCGAGGAAGCGATCGAGCAGCACCGGCGAGTCATTGGAAACCTTGACTGCATCGCGGATGTAACGCGACAGGTCCTGGTCGTCGTGGACGACTTCCATGGCGCGGCCACCAAGCACATAGCTCGGCCGCACGACCAGCGGATAACCGATCTCCCGGGCCAGGGCCAGGGCTTCGTCGGCGTTGCGCGCGGTGCGATTGGGTGGCTGCGCCAGGCCAAGCTTGACGATCATCTTCTGGAAGCGTTCGCGATCCTCGGCGAGATCGATCGAATCCGGCGAAGTGCCGATGATCGGCGCGCCGGCAGCTTCGAGCGCGCGCGCCAGCTTCAGCGGCGTCTGTCCGCCGTATTGCACGATGACGCCCTTGGGTTGCTCGGTGTCGATGATTTCCAGCACGTCTTCCAGGGTCAGCGGTTCGAAATAAAGCCGATCCGAGGTGTCGTAATCGGTCGACACGGTTTCCGGATTGCAGTTGACCATGATGGTTTCGTAACCATCCTCGCGCAGGGCGAGTGCCGCGTGCACGCAGCAATAATCGAACTCGATACCCTGGCCGATGCGATTCGGGCCGCCACCGAGCACCATGATCTTGTTTCGCGTGCTCGGTTCGGCCTCGCATTCCTCCTCGTAGGTGGAATACAGATAGGCAGTGGTCGTGGCGAACTCGGCGGCGCAGGAGTCGACGCGCTTGTACACCGGGCGCACGTTGAAGGCACGGCGCAAGTGGCGCACCGCATTCTCGTCGGTGGCCAGCAGTTCGGCCAGGCGCGAGTCGGAAAACCCCTTGCGTTTGAGCGCACGCATGCGCTCGGCATCGATTGCGCCAAGTCCCTGCGCGCCGACTTCCTTCTCGATCGCGATCAGCTCCTCGATCTGCGCGAGGAACCACGGATCGACGCGGGTCAGGTCGTACATCTCGCGCAAGGACAGGCCTGCGCGAAAGCCGTCGCCAATGCAGAGGATGCGCTCGGGACCCGGCTCGCGCAGTTCGCGCTTGAGCGCGGCAAGGCCGGTTTCGTTCGACCAGTCGAGCTCGCCCGGGCTGAAACCGTTCTTGCCGGTCTCGAGCCCGCGCAGTGCCTTTTGCAGCGATTCCTGGAAGGTGCGCCCGATGGCCATGACTTCGCCGACCGACTTCATCTGCGTGGTCAGGCGCGAATCGGCAGCGGGGAACTTCTCGAATGCAAACCGCGGGATCTTCGTCACCACGTAGTCGATGGACGGCTCGAACGAGGCCGGGGTCAGTCCACCGGTGATCTCGTTGCGCAGTTCGTCGAGGGTGTAGCCAACGGCAAGTTTGGCGGCGACCTTGGCGATAGGGAAGCCGGTTGCCTTCGAGGCCAGTGCCGAAGAGCGCGACACGCGCGGATTCATCTCGATGACGACGACGCGGCCATTCGCGGGATTGATGCCGAACTGCACGTTGGAGCCGCCGGTATCGACACCGATCTTGCGCAGCACGGCGATCGAGGCATCGCGCAGGCGCTGGTATTCCTTGTCGGTCAGGGTCTGCGCCGGCGCCACGGTAATTGAATCGCCGGTGTGCACGCCCATCGGATCGAGGTTCTCGATCGCGCAGACGATGATGCAGTTGTCGGCGGTGTCGCGCACCACCTCCATCTCGAATTCCTTCCAGCCAAGCACCGATTCCTCGATCAGCACTTCGTTGGTCGGCGACAGATCAAGGCCGCGCTTGACGATCTCCTCGAACTCCTCGAGGTTGTAGGCAATGCCGCCGCCCGATCCGCCGAGGGTGAAACTCGGGCGGATGATGGTCGGATAGCCAACCTTGACCTGCGCTTCGAGCGCATGCTCGAAACTGCGCACGACCTCGGCCTTCGGACAGGCAAGGCCGATCTCGGCCATGGCCACGCGGAACAACTCGCGATCCTCGGCCATGCGGATCGCTTCGCGCGATGCACCGATCAACTCGACGCCGTGCTTCTCGAGCACGCCGCGATCAGCCAGGTCGAGCGCGCAATTGAGCGCGGTCTGCCCGCCCATGGTCGGCAGCAGCGCATCGGGTCTTTCCGTTTCGATGATGCGCTCGACGACGCGCGCCGTGATCGGCTCGATATAAACCGCATCCGCGGTTTCCGGATCGGTCATGATCGTCGCCGGATTCGAGTTGATCAGGACAACCCGGTAGCCCTCGTTCTTGAGTGCCTTGCAGGCTTGCGCGCCGGAATAATCGAACTCGCAGGCCTGGCCGATGACAATCGGCCCGGCGCCAATGACCAGGATGGTGCGGAGATCAGTTCGTTTTGGCACCAGGCTTGCCTTTGTTCTGGGGTTCTTGTTGGGGGTACAGCGGATCGGCCGGGCCAATCTCCAGCATGATCTTGCGGATCGTGTTGCGCGGGACAGCCAGCTCGATCGAGCCGCTTTCCGGGCCGAGTTGCATGGTCAAGCTGACCTTGGTGTAGCGCAGCAAGGTCCCGCGCCGGGTGGTGTCGTTGCTGGTATGAATGACCAGCACGCTGCCGATGCGCGACTCCAGCGACTCGTACCCCACTTCGCGCAGGCTCGCCTGTGCTTCGACGGATTTGACCGCCTTGCCGCCCGGCGCCGGCCTGGCCGCTTGTGCACAAGGCAGCAGCAGGACGCCAGCGAGTGCCAGCATGATCTTGAGAAAAAGGCTTGATCCGGACATGTGCTTACGCCGCGCGGGTCGCGTGCGCCTCCATGAGGTGAATGAAACGGTCAAACAAGGATGCGACATCCATCGGCCCTGGGCTGGCCTCCGGATGGCCCTGGAAACCAAACGCCGGTGCATCGACCAACTCGAGGCCCTGAAGCGATCCGTCGAACAGTGAACGGTGGGTGGCGCGGGCACGCTCGGGCAGGGTCGCCTCGTCCACGGCAAAACCATGGTTCTGGCTGGAGATCATGACGCGCCCGCTGGCCAGGTCGATGACCGGGTGATTGGCACCGTGGTGGCCGAACTTCATCTTCAGCGTGCGTGCGCCGACGGCGAGGCCGAGCAATTGATGGCCAAGGCAGATGCCGAAGGTCGGCACGCGCTTGTCGATGAACGTGCGGATCGCGCGGATTGCATAATCGCAAGGTTCCGGATCGCCCGGGCCGTTGGACAGGAATACGCCATCAGGCTGCATCGCCAGCACTTCCTCCGCCGATGTCTGTGCCGGCACCACGCTGATCGCGCAGCCACGATCGGCAAGCATGCGCAGGATGTTGTACTTGATGCCGAAATCGTAGGCAACGACGCGAAAGCGCGCCTGGCTGGTGTTGGCCTGTTGCCGGTCGAGATCCCAGGTGCCCGTGCCCCAAGGCATGGTTGCAGCGATGCTGACGACCTTGGCCAGGTCCATGCCGGCCAGCCCCGGGAATCCCCTGGCTGCAGCAATCGCGGCATCCGCGGAGAGATTTTCTCCGGCCATGATGCAGGCACCCTGGGCGCCGCTCTGGCGCAGGATGCGGGTCAAGCGGCGCGTGTCTACATCGGCGATGGCGACCACGCCGTGCCGGCGCAGGTAGGCATCGAGCGATTCCTCGCTGCGCCAGCTGCTGGCCAGCAGGGGCAGGTCGCGGATGACCAGCCCCGCCGCCTGCACCCGTGCGGATTCCACATCGATAGAATTGCAGCCGGTGTTGCCGACATGCGGGCAGGTCAAGGTGACGATCTGGCGCGCGTAGGAAGGATCGGTGAGGATCTCCTGGTAGCCGGTCATCGCCGTGTTGAACACGACTTCGCCGCTGGTGCTGCCGTCGGCGCCGATGGAACGGCCACGAAACAGGCTACCGTCGGCGAGGGCAAGTATGGCTGGTCGAAACATGCGTTCGCCTGGTTGAAGAAGGCCCTGCAACATGGCATCCAATCGATGGATGCGACGAAACCCGCAGACTGGAATGGACCAGTCCGTGGCATGGGCGGAAGTGGAGTCGAGGCGAGGCGGAATGATAGGCATCAGCCGCTTGCCTGTCCACCCTTGCCGCCTGAACGCGGAACGCGCGGGGCAAAGCCGGATAGAATTGCCGCCACAATCGTCCGGAAACGGTAATGAGCGCCTTGAAGTTCCTGCAAAGCGACGCATTCGACAGCGCCGACACGCATATCCGCCACAAGCCGTTTTCGTTCATGACCAGCGCCGGCCTGCTGGACGACGCTGCGCGCGCGCAACTCGCGGCGGACTTTCCACGCTATCCCGGGGCGGGCTTTTTCCCGCATGAAGCCGTCGATTGCGGTCCCTCGATCAACCTCTTGATCGAGGAACTGACCAGCGCCAAGGTCGCCGACACGATTGGTGCGCAACTCGGCATTGAGTCACTGGGTCAGTATCCGACCCTGGTGACGATCTGCCGGGCCCTGAACAAGCGCCACGGCACCATCCATACCGACAGCCGCTCCAAGATCGCCACAGCCCTGCTCTATCTCAACGAGAGCTGGCCGGATACCAGCGATGGCTGCCTGCGCTTCCTCAATCGGGCCGACAGCATCGAGGACATGGTCTGCCCCGAGTTGCGCCCCTTGTACGGCAATTTTGCCGCCTTCCGCCGCAGCGAGAACTCGTTCCACGGGCATTTGCCGTTTGCCGGCGAGCGCCGCGTGATCCAGGTCGCATGGTTGACCAGCGAAGATGAGAAACTGCGCAAGACCAAACGCGGCAAGTTCTCCCGATTGTTCAAGAAACTGTTCGGCGCCATCGATCGACGCATCGGTGCCGGACGCAAGGATGATGCTTCGCATCTCGACTGACCGAGCCTGGATTGCCATGAACCGACACCTGCTGGCCTTTGCTGCGCTGACACTTTCCCTGCTTTGCACGGCTGCCGAAGCACGCCGTGGCGAAACCCCGTGGAGCATTGGCGATGTGGCCAAGCGGGGCATGCCGCCGGCGGATATCCGCCTCGCCGCCATCGACGCCACGGCCCTGCGCGCCGTCGACGATGCCAAGCTGCAGCGCAGCGACATTCCCCATGCAAAGCGCCTGGCCATCGCCGAAGAGCGCAGGCTTCACCTGCAGCCGGGCTCCAGCGGGCAATGGCAGACATTGGCAGACGGTCGCCTGCTCTGGCGCATCCAGGTCAGCGTGCCCGGCGCCACCGACCTGCACCTTGGATTCGAGAGCGGCAGCCTGCCCGCAGGTGCCGCGCTCTGGGTGATTGGTGCCGGCGATTATTACGAGGGCCCGTACACCGATGCCGATGCAATGCCGTTGTGGATACCGATGGTTCCGGGCGATCGGGCGACGATCGAACTGCGACTGCCTGTCGGTGCCGGGATCAGCAATGACTTGATCACGCTGACCAGTGTCGGCGCGGGCTTCCGCAACCTGTTCGAGGCACAGGGCAAGATCGGCCAGCCCGGGGCGTCCGGGGCCTGCAACATCAACGTGGTGTGTCCGCTGGGTCAGCCTTACACCGCCGAGCAGCGCGCCCTGGCCTACTACGAATTCCGCGCCGATGATGACGGTTTCACCTATATCTGCACGGCAACCCTGCTCAACGACGTGCCGGCAGACCGCAAGAACTACGTCCTGACCGCCGCCCACTGCCTGTCAACCCAGACCGAGGCGGCAAGCATGCGCCTGTACTGGAACTACCAATCCGCCGATTGCGTCATCACCACGGGCTGGTCGTTCGCGCAGAACCAGACCGGTGCGGGTTTGCGCGCCAGCCGCGCCGATGCCGATTTCACCCTGGTCGAATTGAACCAGGCACCGAATCCAGACTGGAACCTGTTCCACGCCGGCTGGGATGCACAGAACATCGCCCCGTCATCGAGCATCGGCCTGCATCATCCGCGTGGCGACGTGGCCAAGGTCACCAACAGCCCGAGCGCCCCCATCACCACCAACAATTGCATCGGCACGGGTGGCCTGGCCAGCAACACACACTGGTTGACCGGCCCCTACGACCAGGGCACCACCGAAGGCGGCTCCTCGGGTTCCGGCCTGTGGATTCCCTCGGCCGATGCCAGCGGCCGTGGACGCCGCTTGATCGGCGTGTTGTCGGGCGGCACCGCCATGTGTTCCGGCTCCAATCCGGACAACGGCATCGACTGCTATGGCAAGTTTTCGGCGGCCTGGGACGGCGCTTCGCCATCGAGCCGGTTGCGTGACTGGCTGGATCCCGCTGCCAGCGGCACCACCACCGTTGCCGGCGTCAATCATGCCGCCACGCCTGTGCCATCGGTTGATCCGGTGATTGCCGCACGCAATGCCGCCGAGCGCGACGCGCGTGCGCTGCGCACTGCGCGACGCGGACTCGCTCGCCAAGCGACTCCGTTCAATCCGGGCCAATAGAAGACCGCTCAGGCGCGACCGAGCCCGAGCATGTCCGTCATCAGGTAACGCCCGGGCGCTTGCCGGGCCAGCCAACTGGCGGCCTTGACTGCTCCGCGAGCGAAGATTTCGCGATCGGCGGCGCGATGGACCAGTTCGATGCGCTCACCGGAGCCAAGCAGGCGCACTTCGTGTTCGCCAATGACGTCGCCACCTCGGCTGACCGCAAAACCGATCGATCCGGTGCTGCGCGGACCACAACGATCCGTCGCCGAATCGGCAAAGTCGATGTCGCGCGCAAAGGCAGCACGTTGCCCCAGCATCAGCGCGGTACCGGAGGGTGCATCGCGCTTGTGCCGGTGATGTGCCTCGATGATTTCAATATCCCAGTCCGGCAACAGCCGCGCCGCCTCGCCGACCAGATGCGCCAGCACCGCGACACCGACGCTGAAATTGGCTGCCCAGAGCACCGGTATATCCTCCGCGGCACGATGCAATGCCTGCATCTGCAGTGCATCCAGGCCGGTCGAGCCACTGACGAAGGCGACCGAACGCTCGACGGCCAGGCGCAACGCGGCATCGAAACCCGCGGCACCGGAAACATCGACGAGCACATCGAAAGCCATTGTCGCAGGCACTTCGCTGACATAGGCGGGAGCCGATGCGTAGCCGGTCGGCGTCGCCTGCATCGCACTGCCCGGTCGTACCAGGGCGGCGGCAAGGACGACATCAGCGGCACCGGCAATCACATGCGACACGGCGCGGCCCATGCGTCCGGCGGCACCATTGACGATGATCCGTGTCGACTCGCTCATTGCGCACATTCCAGACTGGCCTCGGGACGATCAGGGTAAACCGCATCGATCCGGATGAGCGAGAAATTCAGGAGGTGACGCGATCCCAGAACTGCTTGACCCCATCAACCCAGCTGCGATTGCGCGGCGAATGGGTTTGCGCGTGCTCGCCAACGAAGGTGGTTTCGAGTTCCTCGATCAATTCGCGCTGCCGCTCGGTGAGCTTGACCGGCGTTTCCAGCACCACGCGACAGAGCAGGTCGCCGGTGCGACCGCTGCGCACCGACTTTACGCCTTTGCCACGCAGGCGGAAAAGCTTGCCGGTTTGTGTCTCGGCAGGAATCGTGACGGTCGCCTCGCCGCCCAGTGTCGGCACCACAAGCTCGGCGCCCAGCGCTGCCTGGCCAAAGCGGATCGGCACTTCGCAGAACAGGTCGTCACCTTCGCGGGTGAAGATCGGGTGTTCGCGGACATGCACTTCGACGTACAAATCGCCCGGCACGGTGCCTGCCGGCCCGGCTTCTCCCTGCCCGCTCAGGCGGATGCGATCGCCGTTGTCGACGCCTGCCGGAATCTTTACCTCCAGGCTGCGCTCGTCATTGACGCGCCCCTCGCCATTGCAACTGCGGCAGGGATTGGCCACGGTCTTGCCGGTGCCGGCGCAATGCGGACACGTCTGCTGCACGGAAAAAATGCCGTTCTGCATGCGCACGCGACCATGGCCGCGGCAGGTCGTGCAGGTGGAAGTCTTGCCATCCTGCGAACCGCTGCCTGCGCATTCACCGCAGGCCACCAGGGTTGGCACGTCGATCTTCTTCTCGACGCCGAAGACCGCCTCCTCAAGATCCAGTTCCATCAGGTAGCGCAGGTCGGAACCGCGTCGCGGACGCCCGCGGCCTGCGCCGCCCATGCCGAAGATGTCGCTGAAGATGTCGCCGAAGATATCGCCGACATCGCCGTTGAAACCGCCTGCACGACCGCCCATGCCATGCTCGAAGGCCGCATGCCCGTACTGGTCGTAGGCCGCACGCTTCTGGCTGTCGCCAAGCACCTCGTAGGCTTCCTTGGCTTCCTTGAAGCGCTCCTGCGCCTGCGGGTCATCCGGGCAACGATCCGGATGGCACTTCATCGCCAGGCGACGGAATGCCTTCTTCAGTTCGTCATCCGACGCGGTCTTCTGAATGCCGAGGATTTCGTAATAGCAACGCTTTGTGGTCATGGTGGGACGGCAACCGGAATCAAAGTGGCGGAAAAACGTGAAGGGCGGAACGCCAACCGGCCATCATGCGCCGCTGGCCGCCCCGCCCTGCCACCCGGATTCACTTCTGGTCGTCTTTCACTTCGGTGAATTCGGCGTCAACCACATCCTCGGGCTGGCCCGGACCGGCCTGTGCGCCGCCGTCGGCGCCCGCCTGGGATCCGGCCGATGCCGCCGCGCGCAGGGACTGCGCGACTTCCTCGACGCGGGCGATCTTCGCCTCGATCTGTGCCTTGTCGTCACCCTTCATCGCCTTGTCGAGATCCGCCAGAGCTTCCTCGATGCCACCCATCTGCTCCGGCGGCACCTTGCCACCGTGCTCCTTTAGCGCCGCGCGGGTCGAATGCACGAGCTGATCGGCCTTGTTGCGCGTAGTGACCAGTTCCTGGAAGCGCTTGTCTTCCTCGCGATTGGCCTCGGCATCATTGACCATGCGCTGGATCTCTTCATCGGACAAGCCCGAACCGGCCTTGATCTCGATGCGCTGTTCCTTGCCGGTCTTCTTGTCCTTGGCCGAGACATGCAGGATGCCGTTGGCGTCGATGTCGAAGGTGACTTCGACCTGCGGCATGCCACGCGGCGCGGCATCGATGCCGGCCAGGTCGAACTTGGCCAGCGACTTGTTGAAACGGGCCTGTTCGCGCTCGCCCTGCAACACATGCACGGTCACCGCGTTCTGGTTGTCCTCGGCAGTCGAGAACACCTGCGAGGCCTTGGTGGGAATCGTCGTGTTCTTCTCGATCAACTTGGTGAACACGCCACCGAGCGTCTCGATGCCCAGCGACAGCGGGGTGACATCAAGCAGCAGAACATCCTTGACCGTACCCGAGAGCACGCCGCCCTGCACCGCCGCACCGATGGCCACGGCCTCATCCGGGTTGACGTCCTTGCGCGGCTCCTTGCCGAAGAAATCCTTGACCGCATCCTGCACCTTGGGCATGCGCGTCTGGCCACCGACGAGAATGACCTCGGCGATGTCGGAAACCTTCAGGCCCGCATCGGACAACGCCGTGCGACAGGGTTCGATGGTGCGCTTGATCAGGTCCTCGACCAGCGACTCCAGCTTGGAACGGGTCAGGCGCATCTCCAGATGCACGCCTTCGTTGTTGACCTGGGTGATGAAGGGCTCGTTGATGTCGGTCTGCTGGCGCGAGCTGAGTTCGATCTTGGCGCGCTCGGCCGCCGAGCGGACGCGCTGCAACTGGATCGGGTTCTTGCGCAGATCCACGCCGTGCTGCTTCTCGAACTCGTCGATGATGTAGTCGATGATGCGCTTGTCGAAATCCTCACCACCGAGGAAGGTGTCGCCATTGGTGGCAAGCACTTCGAACTGCTTTTCACCGTCGACTTCGGCAATCTCGATGATCGAGATGTCGAAGGTGCCGCCGCCGAGATCGTAGACCGCGATCTTGCGATCGCCGCCCTTCTTGTCCAGGCCATAGGCAAGCGCGGCCGCAGTCGGCTCGTTGATGATGCGCTTGACTTCGAGGCCGGCAATGCGTCCGGCATCCTTGGTCGCCTGGCGCTGGCTGTCGTTGAAATAGGCCGGTACCGTGATGACCGCTTCGGTCACCGGTTCGCCAAGATAATCCTCGGCGGTCTTCTTCATCTTCATGAGCACCTGCGCGGAGACTTCCGGCGGCGCCATCTTCTTGCCATCGGCGGTCTCGACCCATGCATCGCCGTTGTCGTGGCTGATGATCTTGTACGGAACAAGACCGATGTCCTTCTTCACTTCGGCATCGGTGAACTTGCGCCCGACCAGGCGCTTGACCGCCGAGAACGTGTTCTGTGGGTTGGTCACCGCACCGCGGCGCGCCGTGGCACCGACGAGGACTTCGCCATCCTTGAATGCAACCACCGATGGCGTCGTGCGATCACCTTCGGAATTCTCGATGACGCGGGCGTTACCGCCCTCCATGACCGCGACACACGAGTTGGTGGTGCCGAGGTCGATACCAATGATCTTGCCCATTTGTCTCTCTCCCAAAAATATCGGTTTCGGCCGCAGCGGCCACTGGCGCAAAAACTGGGGGTGTTGTGTCGGCTTTCAAGCGTTGCGACAAGGGATTTGTCGCAACTTCGCCGATCCGGGGGCCTACTGGGCCACGTTGACCATGGCCGGGCGCAACAGGCGATCGTTGAGCACGTAGCCTTTCTGGAAAACGGCGACCACCGTATTGGTTGCCTGGCCATTGCCCTCGACCAGGCTCATGGCCTGGTGGCGCTCCGGATCGAACGGCTCGCCAAGCGGATCAACGACAATCAGTCCAGCCGAGGTGGCCACGCCAAGCAACTGCTTGAGGATCATCTCGACGCCGGCGCGCATGCCACCTGATTCGGCCACGTCGGCTGCCAGCGCGCGCTCGAGGTTGTCGATCACCGGCAGCAGCTCGCCCAGCAGGCGCTCGTTGGCGAATTTGCGCGCCTGGTCGAGATCGCGCTGCAGGCGCTTGCGCTGGTTATCGAGTTCGGCGCGTTCGCGCAGCACCAGCTCGCGCATTTCGCCAAGCTTGATCTCGTAATCGGCCATCAACTGGCTCAACGCTTCCTCACCACTGGCCAAGGTCGATTCATCGATCGATTCCTGCTCGGCAGGGTCCCGCGTCGGGTCGGTATTTTCCATCTCGCCTCCAGAAACATGAGAACGACCCGGCACCTTCGCACCGTGGCCAGTCGACACAGCAATCATCATTCAATGCGTGGATCGGAACGCCCGCTTGCGACAAGCACCCTGCGCCTGCCGCGGATCTCCCGGCCCCGCCAACCCTATGGGGGCACGGATGACCGGTTCAAGGCGCCCGAGATGAGCTGGGCGGTGGTCGCCACCACCGGAATGACCCGCTCATAGGCCATCCGCGTCGGCCCGATGACACCGAGGACGCCGAGGACGCGATTGCCCACTCCATAAGGTGCCGTGACCAGCGAATAGCCGCCCAGCGCGGCAAAGCCGGATTCCTCGCCAATGAACAGCCGCACGCCATCGGCACGTGCGCAACGTTCGAGCAATTGCAGGAGATCACGCTTGCGCTGAAAGGCATCGAACAAATCGCGCAGTCGATCGACTTCGGACAGCTCGTTGATGCCCATCAGGTTGGTCTGCCCGCTGACCAGCATGTCGCTGTCCGCCGGCGTCTGGAACGCGGCTTGCGCCACCTCGACGGCATTTGCCAGCAGGCGATTCAGGCGCGCGCCTTCGTCGCGCATCTCGCGCAGCAGCCGGCGGCGGATCTCGTCCAGGCGCATGCCTGCGTAATGGGCATTGAAATAATTCGCCGTCTGTTCGAGTTCGGCCGCCGAATACGGCTGCTGGGTCTCTATGACACGGTTTTGCACCTGACCGTCGGTGAACACCAGGATGACCAGGATGCGGTTGCCATCGAGGGCCACGAAATCAATGTGCCGGAATGGAAACTCGTCATGCCTTGGCACACTGACCACGCCGACAAAGCGCGTGATCTCGGACAGCAGGGCACTGGCACTGCCGAGCAGGGCCGGCGTCGCCGCCCCCGTGGGCAGCTCGCGACGCAATTGTTCGACCTGCGGCTCGCCCAGCGGGCGCATCTCGAGCAGGCTGTCGACAAACATCCGGTAACCCTGGGCCGTCGGAATGCGCCCCGCCGAGGTGTGCGGGGCCGCGACCAGACCGGCCTCTTCGAGATCCGACATGATGTTGCGGATCGTCGCCGGACTGACATCAAGCCCTGACGACTTGGCCAGGGTGCGTGATCCGACCGGCTGGCCATCGGCGATGTACTGCGCGATCAAGGTACGCAGCAGGGAGCGCGAACGCGCGTCCAGCGAATCGTGATGGCCCGAACTTGTCATCCCGGCAGCATACACAGCGGTAACGCGCAGGCAATAGGCGAATCGATGAGCTTGCCGACCACAGCGGAAGAAATTGCAATCTCACCGGATGATCCGGGAATTGCGACAATGCACGGCGATGCGCACAATCCAGGCGGAATCACCAAGGTAATTGCATGCTGCGATCGCTCTACGTCAAGGATTTCGCCATCGTCGGCGAAGCCGAAATCAGCTTTGACAGCGGCCTCACCGTGGTCACCGGGGAAACCGGAGCCGGCAAGTCGTTGCTTGTCGATGCGCTGCTGCTGCTCGCCGGCAATCGCGCCGAAGCCAATCTGGTGCGCCACGGCTGCGAACGTGCCGAGCTTTCCGCCGAGTTCGATCTCGGCAAGCGCGAGGATCTGCTGGCCTGGCTGCGCAACGAAGAGCTCGATGACGATGGGGCCTGCCAGTTGCGCCGGGTGATTCGCAGCGAGGGTACGTCGCGCGCCTGGATCAATGGTCGTCCGGTGACCCTGATCCAGATGAAGGCGCTTGGTGAACGCTTGATCGAAATCCATGGCCAGCACGAACACCAGGCGCTGCTGGAGCGCAACCAGCAACTTGCCCTGCTCGATGCCTTTGGCGCGCATGGCGAAGCTCTGTTGGCGGTGCAAACGCTGGCACGCGAGTGGCGTGGCGTGGTTGCGCGCATCAAGGATATTTCCGGTGGCGAAGACCACGCCGAGCGCATTGAATGGCTGAGCCATCAAGTGCAGGAACTGGATGCCCATGCGCTGACTGCGCCCGCCCTCGCCGAGCTTGAGGAAAGCCATCGCCGGCTGGCCAATTCCGGGCAACTTCTGCAAGGCTGCGCCGGCCTGGCCGACTTGCTGGATGGCGACAGCGAATTCAGCATCTCGCGGCTGATTTCGCGCGCCCACTCTGAAAGCCTGCGCCTGGCAGCACTGGATCCCGCGCTCGAACCGCTGGGCCAGTTGCTGGATGCCGCGCGCATCCATGTCGACGAATCCGTCGACAGCCTGGGCCGCTACCAGAGCGCACTGGATCTCGACCCCGAGCGCTATGCCGAGCTCGATGCGCAACTCGCGAAACTGCACGAACTCTCGCGCAAGCACCGGGTCGGCATGGCCGATCTCCACGAGCATGGTGCGGCGTTGCGTGGGGAACTCGAATCACTGCGCGGTGCCGGCGCCCAGCTGGCCAGCCTCGAACAGGAACGCGGCCAGTTGCAGGATCGATATGGCACGGCAGCGAAGAAGCTGGGCAAGGCGCGCCTCGATGCGGCAGAAAAACTGGGCACGGCCGTGGGCGATTTGCTTGGTGATCTCGGCATGGCGGGTGGCCGATTCGGCGTGGAACTGGAGACCATCCACAGCGGGGAGCCCGAGCTCAACGGCACCGAACGTTGCGAATTCATGGTCAGCGCGAATCCCGGGCAACCGCTGCGCGCCCTGCGAAAGGTCGCGTCGGGTGGCGAGCTCTCGCGCATCAGTCTCGCCATCGAGGTGGCCGCCCTCGGCCTCGACGATGTCGGCACCATGGTCTTTGATGAGGTCGACGCCGGCATCGGTGGTGCCGTCGCCGAGGTCGTCGGACAGAAACTGCGCCGACTCGGCAGCCAGCGCCAGGTACTTTGCGTTACCCACCTGGCCCAGGTCGCCGCACAGGGACATGCCCATCTGCAGGTCAGCAAATCGGCCAACGGCGACAGTACCGAAACCCGCATCAACCGCCTCGATGACAAGTCCCGCCGTGACGAAATTGCCCGCATGCTGGGCGGCATCGAGATTACCCGGGAAACGCTCGCGCATGCGAAGCAAATGCTGCAGGTGGCGCAGAGTACCCCCTGAACTCCTGATCGGGGACATGGTTGCCCCCAGATACGCAGGAGCAGCCCCTTGCCGAGCTGCTCCGTTGAACGGTTTGGGTCGCGTGGCGCGGGATATGTTCGTCCCAGCCATGGGACTCACCCTCCGCGCTGCGCGCTGCGGGCCAGCCCTTCGGCTGTCCAAAATCGTTCCTGACAATTTTGTCACTGCGCAGGCAGGATGCCGGAGCGAACATTGCCGAAGGCGATGGCCCGAAGGGCGAAGGGCGGGACGCCCGGAGTCAACCCATGAGGGCTCTCCTGCACCCTCTCTCTCCGCCAGATACGCAAAAAGCCCCTTTCGGGGCTCTTTGCGTATCTGGCGGAGAGAGAGGGATTCGAACCCTCGATAGAGCTTTTGACCCTATACACCCTTAGCAGGGGCGCGCCTTCGACCACTCGGCCATCTCCCCGGAATTGTCTGGACCCTGCGATCCTTGTGCATCTCGCCGATCACCGGAAATCGACGGGACGCGAAGCATACCGGTCACACGTCGCCCGGTAAAGCTCAGGACTCGCTGACGGATGCAGCGGAATCATCGTCCGGATTCTGCTCACGCTTGATGCGCTGGTAAATCTCTTCGCGGTGAACCGATACGTCTTTTGGTGCGTTGATGCCGATGCGAACCTGATTGCCCTTGACGCCAAGCACGGTGACTGTCACTTCGTCGCCAATCATCAGGGTTTCGCCAACCCGGCGTGTCAAAATCAACATGTTGTCTGCTCCTTGAAACTTTCTCGTCTATCCAGCCTGGCTACCAGTCACGCAATTCCCGTGCGCATCCTGGCGTCAGGTCCGGGGACCAAATTCAGCCTCCCTAGCTGAACTCGCGGCCCGTTCCCCCCAGTTCGCAGCCTTCGTCCCGTCAATGATTCGATTGCCATGCAACCGGCAGGAACGCATCTTCAGGACCGCGCGATACTAAGCGATGACGCCGGTTTCGCGCAATGAAACCCGGATCGAATTTGTGTACCGCGGCCAGGCCATGACGATTCGCCACAGCCGGCGTAGCAGAAACCCGCGGAAATCACCCGCCACGTTGTGCACTCAGGCGGTTCGTTCAGCGATCCAGGCGGGCAATGCGGAAAGGACAGCGGCCAGCTCCGCCGTGTCATTGCCGCCGCCCTGGGCCATGTCCGCGCGACCACCACCCTTGCCACCGATCGCAGCCGCCACGTGGGCGACGACTTCGCCGGCCTTGATGCGGCCGAGCGCGGCACCGCCGACCGCTCCGACCAGTGAAATCCTGCCGTCCGCTCCCGCAGCCAGCAGGATCACGCAATCACCCAGCTTCGGCTTGAGATTGTCCACGGCCTCGCGCAGGGACTTGGCATCGAGGCCATCGATGCGTGCGGCCAGCACCTTGATGCCGCCGACATCGACCGCTTGATCTGCGAGGTCGGCGGTTGCGGCGCTTGCCGCGCGGGCCTTTAGGGTTTCCAGCTCGCGCTCGAGTTTTCTCTGCCGATCCAGCAACTGGCGAAGCTTGTCGACGACTTCGTTGCCCTGGGCCGAGAGCAGATGGCCGATTTCGCCAAGACGCATCTCCTCTTCGACGACGTGAGCGGTGGCAGCGGCACCGGTTATCGCCTCGATGCGGCGGATGCCGGAAGCGACGCCACCTTCACCAAGGATCTTGAACAAGCCGATGTCGCCGGCGCGGCTGACGTGCGTGCCGCCACACAGCTCGGTCGAGAAATCGCCCATGCGCAACACGCGCACTTCGTCCCCATACTTTTCGCCAAACAGCGCCATGGCGCCGAATTCGATGGCCTCGTCATAGCCCATGTGGCGGATTTCGGCTTCTGCATTGGCGCGGATCTCGTCGTTGACCAGATTCTCGACACGGCGCAGCTCGTCGGCGGCGATCGGCTGGAAATGCGAGAAATCGAAACGCAGGCGATCCGGCGCGACCAGCGAACCCTTTTGCGTGACGTGCTCTCCCAGCACCTTGCGCAGGGCGGCATGCAGCAGGTGGGTCGCCGAGTGATTGAGCACGATGGCCTGGCGTCGATCCACGTCGACGGCAGCTTCGACGGCACTGCCGGGAACGAGCGCCGTGGTTCCCTGCCAGCGCCCGACATGACCATGGAAGGCACCACCGAGCTTGAGCGTGTCGCTGACGATGAAACGTCCAGCCGACGAGATCAGCACACCCGAATCACCGACCTGGCCGCCCGATTCGGCGTAGAACGGCGTGCGGTCGAGAATGACGATGGCTTCCTCGCCATCGGCCAGTGAATCGAGTCGGCGGCCGCCACGCAGCAATGCCAGCACGCGCTCGCCGGATTCCGAACAAGCCTCGTAGCCGGAAAACACGGTGACCGGTAACGAACTCGCCATTTCGGCGGGCAGCTGTCCCTTCGATTCAAAGTGGCTGGCCGCGCGGGCGCGTTCGCGCTGTTCGTTCATGGCCACCTCGAAACCGGCCATGTCGACCGACCAGCCGCGCTCGCGGGCCACGTCCGCAGTCAGGTCAACCGGGAAACCGTAGGTATCGTAAAGCGTGAAGGCGACCTGCCCGGGAACCAATTTCGGCGAGGCCATCGTTCCCGCAGGCCGGGTATTGTCGGCGAGTGCGGATTCGAGGAGTTTCATGCCGTTCTCCAGCGTTTCCGCAAAACGCTCCTCCTCCTTGCGCAGCGCCGCCTCGACAAGTGCCTGCCTGGCGACGAGCTCCGGATAAGCCTCACCCATTTCCGCCACCAGCGGCGCAACCATCTTCCAGAAGAAGTCACCACGCACTCCGAGCATCCAGCCATGCCGCAGCGCGCGGCGGATGATCCGGCGCAGCACGTAGCCGCGCCCCTCGTTCGAGGGCATCACGCCGTCGACGATCAGGAAGGAGCAGGCGCGGATGTGGTCGGCGATGACGCGCAGAGACTTGTTTTCCAGATCGGTGATCGCGGTGAGCTTGGCCGCCGTGCGGATCAGGGTCTGGAACAGGTCGATCTCGTAGTTGGTATGCACGTGTTGCAGGATCGCGGCAAGGCGCTCAAGGCCCATGCCGGTATCCACGCAAGGCGCCGGCAAGGCGCTCAGGCTGCCATCGTCGGCGCGGTCGAACTGCATGAAGACCAGGTTCCAGATCTCGATATAGCGATCGCCATCTTCATCCGGAGATCCCGGCGGGCCACCGGGAATATGCGCGCCATGGTCGTAGAAAATCTCGGTGCAGGGACCGCAAGGGCCGGTGTCGGCCATCTGCCAGAAGTTGTCCGAGGCGAACGGCGCCCCCTTGTTGTCGCCGATGCGGACGATGCGCTCGGGCGGGATGCCGACCTCATCCTTCCAGATTGCATAGGCCTCGTCGTCGGTCTGGTAAACCGTGACCAGCAGGCGATCCCTGGGCAATTTCCAGACTTCGGTGAGCAATTCCCAGGCCCAGAGAATGGCATCGCGCTTGAAATAATCGCCGAATGACCAGTTGCCCAGCATCTCGAAGAAGGTGTGATGGCGCGCGGTGTAGCCGACCTGATCGAGATCGTTGTGCTTGCCGCCCGCACGCAGGCAGCGTTGGACATCGACCACGCGCGCTGCCGGCGGCTTTTCACTGCCGAGAAAGGCATTCTTGAACGGCACCATGCCCGAATTGGTGAACATCAGGGTCGGGTCGCTGGACGGAACCAGGGATGCCGAAGGCACCACCAGGTGGCCCTTGGAGCGGAAGAATTCGAGGAAATCGGAACGGATGTCGGCGCTGGTTTTCATCAATCGGTTCAACCCGGAGTGCGGACACGCCGATGAACGTCCGCAGCGGAGTTCTCAATCGAACTCGTCACCGGGATCGCCGATGTCGGCGCGCGTGAGGGCGCTTACTGTGGCGGCATCGAAGCCACGGCGCAAGAGAAACGCTGCACGCCGCCCCCTTTCCTTGTTGTCAGCCACCGGCTTGCGCCCATAATGGCGTTGCAACTGGTGCCGGGCCAGATCGCGCCAGTCGCAATCCAGTGCGCCAATCGCCGCGTTGATTTCGGCATCACTGATGCCGTGCGATTTCAGTTCGGCAAAAATTCGCCGGGGACCATAGCCATTGGCGGCACGTGAACGCGCCAGCAGCTCGGCGAAGCGTTCATCACTCTGGTATGCCTGCTTCTTCAGCGCATCGATTGCGGTGGCGGATTCATCGCGGCTGAATCCGCTGCGATCGAGCTTGGTTTTCAGTTCCCGGGCGGATTGCTCGCGCCTGACCAGCAGGCCCAAGGCCTTGTTGTAGGCGTTGGGCTTTTCCTTTGCGGGTTTGGTTGGCTTGCCGTCGCTCAAGACAAATATCTTTTTGTTCAGATGCTTGCTGGATATTCTTGAGAAACTTCATCCGCAGAGTGCGACCGAGCGGCGTCAGCGGCCAAGGCTGCGAACAGCGCGATCGCCCGCCACCATCAAGCTTCTTCGACCTCGACTGCCGGCAACGGCGAATTGCCGCCCTTGACCAGCAGCTTCTCGCGCAGCGCGGCATCGATCTCGTTGGCCATCTCGGCATGCTCCTTGAGGAACAGGCGCACGTTGTCCTTGCCCTGGCCAATGCGATCGCCCTTGTAGCTGTACCAGGCACCGGATTTCTCGATCAAATTGTGCAACACGCCCAACTCGATCAGTTCGCCTTCGCGGGAAGTGCCCTCGCCGTAGAGGATCTCAAATTCGGCCTGGCGGAACGGCGGCGCGACCTTGTTCTTGACCACCTTGACCCGGGTTTCCGAGCCGATCACCTCGTCGCCGCGCTTGACCGCGCCAATGCGGCGGATATCGAGGCGCACCGAGGCGTAGAACTTCAGCGCATTGCCGCCAGTGGTGGTCTCCGGACTGCCGAACATGACGCCGATCTTCATGCGGATCTGGTTGATGAAGATGACCAGACATCCGGATTTCTTGATGTTTGCGGTCAGCTTGCGCAGGGCCTGACTCATCAGCCGTGCTTGCAGGCCGACATGGGTGTCGCCCATCTCGCCTTCGATCTCGGCCTTCGGCGTCAGCGCGGCGACCGAGTCGACCACCACCACGTCGACGGCGTTCGAGCGCACCAGCATGTCGGCGATTTCCAGCGCCTGTTCGCCGGTATCCGGTTGCGACACCAGCAGGTTGTCGACATCGACGCCGAGTTTTTCGGCATAGGAGGGATCCAGAGCATGTTCGGCATCGACGAACGCCGCCGTGCCACCGGCTTTCTGGCAGGCCGCAATCACCTGCAAGGTCAGCGTGGTCTTGCCGGAGGATTCCGGGCCGTAGATCTCGACCACGCGACCGGTCGGCAAGCCGCCGATGCCGAGCGCGATGTCCAGGCCGAGCGAGCCGGTGGAAATCGTCGGAATCGCCTCGTTGACGCGATCGCCCATGCGCATGACCGCACCTTTGCCGAATTGTTTCTCGATCTGGCTCAACGCGGAGGAGAGCGCCTTGCGCTTGTTGTCGTCCATCGGGTTTCCTTGGGCTGTAGATTGAATGGAGCGTGCCGATTGCGCATCTCAGAGGCTGAGACATCGCGGTTTCGGCTTTGATTATTTCACAGCAGGCTTTTCGCGGAAGAGTGGAACGCCGCGTCAGCTTGTAAGAATTCGCCGCACGCCTTCCAGTGCCGCGTGCACGGTCTGGCGGCGCACGGCTTCGCGGTCGCCATCGAAATGGAACTGCTCTGAGCGGGCGTAGCCACCGCGCCGCTTCCAGCCAATCCAGACGGTGCCAACGGGTTTGCCGGGCGTATCACCACCCGGTCCGGCAATTCCGGTTACCGCCACCGCCACGCCCGCACCATAGCGGGCCAGGGCACCGGAAACCATTTCAACCACGGTTTCCTGACTGACCGCACCCGTGCGTTCCAGCGTATGCGGCTGCACGCCAAGCAGGGCTTCCTTGGCTTCGTAGCTGTAGGCGACAACGCCGCATTCGAACCAGGTCGAGCTACCCGGAATATCGGTCAGCACCTTGGAGATCCAGCCGCCGGTGCAGGATTCGGCGCAGACAATGGTCTGGCCGTGGGTGATCAGCAATTCGGCAATCGTGTTGCCAAGCGCAAACAGGTGCGCGTCATCAATGGTCCGCAGGCTGGACACGACCGTTCTCCACAACGTGAGCTGGGGGACGGTAGCCGATCGCGTCCGGGGCGTCGAGCAGCAGCGCTGATTCAAGTGATTCCGATCCGCCAGCTGAACCGCCACGTGTCCACAGCTGAACGCGGGTTTGCAATTGCGGGAAGCACTCGCCATAGTCGATCGACAACACACGGGCCGCGCGACACGGGCCAAATGGCCATGTTTCGAGGCATCAGAATTGTCCACGAGGCGGAATGCCTCGCTGGCAGCGGATTACCCCGGGGCATCGCGAGGCACGGTGTCTGCTCGACGGAAGCGATGGTGCGGAATCGGTTGATCCCTGTTCCAGCGTGGAATCCAGGCATGGCGGGAGGCCATCGAGATGAACGGCACGCAGGACCAGCAGCAAGGCATCGGTTTCCGGCGCTATGCAGCGGTAGTTGCCTTGTTCGTCATCGGCCTGGGCCTGCTGGTGCTGCTGGGCTGGACGATCGGCAAGCCCGGGACGGGCACGGATTTCGTGGCGATGAATCCGATGACCGCGACGCTGCTCATCCTCCTCGGGGCGAGCCTGTTGACGAGTCTGCAACCCGGATCACCAAGGCGCGCGCGGCAGTCACGCGCGCTTGCCGCCCTCGTCGTCCTCATCGCCGCCAGCAAACTCGTTGGCGTGCTGGTCGGTTGGCAAGCCGGTCTGGATACCTGGATGTTCGCCGCGCAACTGGCGGACGGCGCCGGCGGCCACGCGAACCGCATGGCACCCAATTCCGCATTTGCCTTGCTGTTTCTCGGGCTCTCCCTGTTTTTCATTGACGCAACGATCCTTGAAGACCAGCGTCCCGGCGAATACCTCGCGGCGGCGGCGAGTCTCATTGCCCTGCTGGCGCTGTTCGGCTATGCCTACGGGGTCGGTTCGATGGCTGCGATCGGCGACTACATACCCATGGCCTGGCACTCGGCCGCGGCCTTTCTGCTGCTCGCATCCGCGGTATTGAGCGCACGGCCGCAAGCCGGCTGGATGCAGGTGCTGACAGGGACAGGCACAGGCGGTGCCATGGCGCGCTTGATGCTCCCCGGCCTGATCCTCCTGGTCACGGTTCTCGGCTGGCTGCGTTTCGAGGGCGAAAAGCGCGGACTCTTCGTGTCGGGCGTCGGCGTGGCGTACTTCACCCTGACCATCATGGTCTTCGGCAGCATCCTGACCTTGCGCGCGGCCCGGGTGCTCAATCGCACGGCAGCCCGGCAACTGGCCTCGGAGCAGGCGCGCGCGCGGGCATTTGACGATCTGAAAAGGAGCGATGCACGCGCACGTTCCATCGTCGATACCGCCTACGATGCCTTCATCTCCATCGATTCCGCAGGATTGATCATTGACTGGAACCATGCCGCGGAACGGATGTTTGGCTGGACGCGAAGCGAAACTATCGGGAAAAGGGTTTCCGACCTCATTGTTCCGCCGGGGCAACGAGCGGCCCATGAACAAGGTGTGCGCCGTTGCGCAGACCTTGATGAACCACGCAGTGATTTTCTCGATCGCCGCGTGGAGCTGACCGCACTGCGCCGCGACGGCGGGGAATTTCCGATCCAGATGACGATCTGGCCGCTTGGCAACGTTTCCTCGCGCACCTACAACGCCTTCATCGCCGACATCTCCGATCGCGTGCAGTCGGAGAAGAACATCCGCCTCCTGCACGCCGAGCTTGTTGCCAACTCCCTGCAACTGGAGCAGAGCAACCAGGAGCTTGAAGCTTTCAGCTACAGCATCTCCCACGACCTGCGCGCACCGCTGCGCCACATCGACGGCTATGCCCGCATGCTGCATGAGGATGCGGCGGATACGCTGACAGGCGAGCCGCGGCGCTATCTCGACGAAATCAGCGAATCCGCGCGGCGTATGGGAGCACTCATCGACGACCTGCTGGACTTTTCAAGACTGGGACGAAAACCCCTGCAACGAAGCGAAGTAGACGTGCGCGCAATGATCCGCGAAGTACTGGGAAAGTTCGAGGAAACGGGCGCTTCACGGGTGCACCTCGGAGACCTGCCTGATGCTCAGGCTGATCCCGTCCTGCTGAGGCAGGTCTGGGTGAACCTGATTTCCAATGCGCTGAAGTACAGCTCGCCCCGCGGCCCGGCTGCCCGCATCGAGATTTCCGGCAAGCGCATGGGCGCGGCCGTCCACTACCGGATCCACGACAACGGAGTAGGCTTCGACATGCGCTACGCCGACAAACTGTTTGGCGTGTTCCAGCGCCTGCATGCCGACGAAGAGTTCGAAGGCACCGGCGTCGGCCTTGCCATTGTCAAACGCATTCTCGGTCGACATGGCGGTACGATTACTGCCGAAGCCGAAGTGGGTGTCGGTGCAACGTTCAGGTTCGCATTACCCGATGTGAAGACAATAGCTCCGACGACATCCAGGGAGGAAACCCCGCCATGAATTACCAGCATGTCGAAATCCTGCTTGTCGAGGACTCCAAGGCAGACGCGGAAATGACCCTGCGCACGCTCAAGCGCCGCGGCATTGCCAACAACGTGGAGTGGGTGCGTGATGGCGTTCAGGCGATCGATTACCTTTTTTGCACCGGATCGTTCGCGCAACGCCGCAATGGCCAGCCGAAACTGGTCCTGCTGGACCTGAAGATGCCCAGGCTCGATGGCCTGGAAGTCCTCAAGCAGATGAAGTCGCGTCCGGAGACGCGCAAGATTCCCGTCGTCATGATGACCTCGTCACGAGAAGAAGGTGACCTCGTCAGCAGTTACGAGCTCGGCGTCAACAGCTTCATCGTCAAGCCGGTGGAGTTCGATGCCTTTGCCGAGACCGTGGCCCAGGTCGGCATGTACTGGATGATCGCCAACCAGGCTCCCGGCTGACCGGGCCATGGACGTCACCGTGACCATGTTGAGAATCCTGCTGGTGGAAGATTCCCAGGCCGACGCAGAGCTGGTGCTGCGCCAGTTGCGCGAGTTGCCACGTGCTTTCGAACACCTGCGGGTGGCCAGCGAATCCGGCCTGCGCACCGCCCTTGCCGATTTTCGGCCCGATGTCATCCTCAGCGATTTCCGCATGCCGGGATTCAGTGGCCAGCAGGCGCTGGAGATGGTCATGACCCTCGCCCCCGCCGTGCCTTTCCTGTTTGTCTCCGGCACCATCGGCGAAGAGTTGGCGATCGACACCCTGCAGAAAGGCGCAGTGGATTATGTACTGAAGGACAATCTCCGGCGCCTGCCGAACGCCATCGAGCGCGCCCTGGACATTGCCCACTCGCGGCACGAACGCGAGCAGATCGAGCAGGCCTTGCGCGACAGCGAAGAGCGCTTTCGCACCATTGTCGAAAGCAGCAATGACTGGATCTGGGAATGCGACCTGGATACCCGCGTCACTTATTCCAACAGCGCGGTGCAAGGCATTCTTGGCTATACACCCCGGGAACTCTCGACGATGTCGGGCAAGGACCTCCTGCTCGCCGAGGATCGCGGCGAAGTCGTCGAGAAGCTGAAGCTGCTGGCCGAAGCCGGCCAGGGCTGGCAAGGCTGGCACATGCGCTGGCAACATCGCGATGGCAGCGTGCACGTGCTCGAAAGCACCGGGTCTCCGCGCTTCGACAAGCACGGCAGGATCATCGGCTTCCGTGGAATTGCCCATGACATCACCGAACGCCTCAACCAGGAAGCACAGATCCGGCACCTGGCGCGCATCCATTCGGTACTCGGGGCACTCGGCAATGCCATCCTGCGTGCGGGATCACGCAGCCAGTTGTTGCAGCAGATTTGCGAAGTCGCCGTCGACAAGGGTGGCTTCATCGCCGCCTGCATCAGTGAGCTGGCTGTTGACGGCCGGATCCTGGCGCTGACCCACAGCTTTGGCGATTTGCGTCTGGCCGAGTTTGTCGCGAGCCTCGGTCCGATGGCTACGGACGATCCGGCCGGGGCCGCAGGACGACCCGCCTTGCGTGCCCTGCAGGAACAGAAGGAAATCATCATCCGCAACTATGCCGATGATCCGCAGGTTTCGACCAGGCGCCGTGCCGACATGGCGCGGATTGGCGTCGGCTCGCAAATTTCCCTGCCGATCGGCAACCCGGCTTGGGCGGTCATGGGGCTGTACGCCCATGAGCCACAGAATTTCGACGACGAAGAACTCGAACTGCTGCAGCACCTGACCGGTGAAATCGACTACGCCATCGAGTTCATGGCCAAGAGCGAACGCCTCGAGTACCTCGCCTACCATAATCCGGTCAGTGGCCTGTACAACCGGGTCGCCTTCCTCGCCAAACTGCAGGAATCGATGCAGGGTCGTCGATTCAGTGTCGCAGTTGTGGATATCTCCGATTTCTCGGCGATCAACGAATCGCGTGGACGAGCCTTCGGCGACCTGATCCTGCACCGGGTCGGACAGCGCTTGCGTGAACTTTTCAGCGTCGACACGCTGCTGGCGCATCCGGAAGCAGACAGCTTTGCCCTCGCTTATCCGAGTCTTGGCGATGTCGACGCCGATTACAGCCATCTGGAATTGCTGATCCGTGAATTCGGACGCCGGCCGTTCGTGTTTGACGGCGAGGAAGTCCACATCGACCTGCACGGCGGACTGGCACTGGCGCCGGAGCACGGAGCGAGTGCCGAAATCGTCGAGCAGGATGCCTTGAGCGCATTGTTCGAAGGGCGCCGACGCGACGACCGGGTGCATGTCTTCAGCGAGGAACTGCGCGGCCGGGCCACGCGTCGACTGAAGCTCGAGACCGATCTGCACGGTGCTCTGGAAAACCAGCAATTCGAACTGCACTACCAGCCCAAGTTCGATGCCGCCACGCACCGGGTGGTCGGCGCCGAGGCGCTCTTGCGCTGGAACCATCCGGAGCGCGGCCTGGTGTCGCCGGCCGAGTTCATCCCGGTACTCGAACGAACGCACATGATCGTCCCGGTGGGCCAGTGGATCATGCGCGAGGCATTGCGCACGGCGCGCGCCTGGCGCGGCCGGCAAGCGGGCATGCGCATCGCGGTCAACGTGTCCTCGCGCGAACTCCGCCATGCCAGCTTCATTGCGGAATGCAAGGCGTTGCTGAAGGAAGACCTCGACGTGTCGCTGCTCGACATCGAAATCACCGAAAGCCTGCTGATGGATGATCTGGAGCAGAGCACGAGGATCCTGCAGGCATTGCGCGATCTGGGCTGCCGGATTGCCGTCGATGATTTCGGCACGGGCTATTCCTCGCTGAACTACCTGGTGCGCCTGCCCGTGGACACCATCAAGATCGACCAGTCCTTCGTCGCCCTGATGACGCAGAGTCCGGAGACCATGGGCCTGGTCAGCAACATCATCAACCTCGGCCACTCGCTGTCATTGCAGATCGTCGCGGAAGGTGTGGAGGAAGAGGAGCAGATGAAGCTGCTGCGCCTGTTGCGCTGCGATGTCCTGCAAGGCTACCTGATGGGTCGCCCGTTGCCGGAAGCGGAGTTCGCCCGGCGCTACATCGATTTTTCCGCGTAGGCCTTGCAGCCGGCGCGACGACGCCATGGTGCCGGTGCCGTTGATCATCCGCGTGGGTTGCGCTGGTGGGCAGTCTGGGCCGAAAGCCGGAATTCTGCGCACCTGCCGCGCATGCACGGAGCGTGCAGCCTTCGCCCTGACTCCAGGCATGTCAGCAGCGGTGCAGCGGGAAATGTTCTCGTGCCACCAGCAAGCCTTGGCAATGATTTGCCCCCGTGCGCCGGGATGTTCGCCACGCAAGGATCCAAATCCCGCCTGTCCACGTACATGAGGTGAATGGAGCGCCGCTCGCAAGTGGGCCGCGCAAGGCAATCAACTCCGGCGTGAACATGCGTACCATGGCCCTGCATCAACTTGTTGCCGAGGTAGCCCCCTCCCGGGCGAAGCGATCCGTGTCCCCTTCCGCAAACAGCACCGTACCCGATGCGCTTTACTGGTCGATGCAAATGGTCGCCGTGGCAACACAACGCGATCGCCCCAGTTTCATGCGCATATACGATCATTTCGCTCCACGCCTGCGGTGCTACCTTGGCAGTCTGGGCACGCATGATGCGATGGCCGACGAGCTGGTTCAGGAAGCGCTGCTGACTTTGTGGCGAAAGGCCGGGATGTTTGATCCGAGCCGTGCCAGCCTCGCCACCTGGCTGTTTCGTGTGGCGCGCAATCTGTACATTGATCACGTCCGCCAGCAACCCCAATGGCTGCCGATCCAGAAAGGCCTGGAAAGGCTTGAAGAAGCGGAATTAGGTCGACCGGATTCGCAACCCGAATCGTTCTTCGACCAGGACATCCTGAAACAGGCCATCGATGGCCTTCCACCGGTGCAGGCCAAACTGATACGCATGTGCTACCTGGAAAGCAGGAGCCACGGCGAGATCTCCGACGAACTGCAAATGCCGCTGGGTTCGGTGAAATCGTCACTGCGGCGCGCATTTGCAAAACTTCAGGGCAGCATGAGGGCCTCGCGATGAAACCAAGACATCATCTCGACGACGCAACCTTACTCAGCTATTCCGCAGGTGCCCTGCCGGCGGCGCTGGCGGTGGTCGCCTCCACGCACCTGGAGCGCTGCGCGGCTTGCCGTGCCGGCTTGCTCGACGCCGACCGGATCGGTGGCGTACTGATGCAGCAACAGTACGTCGACGCGCCCACGGAAAATGCGCGTGCCGCCATGCTGGCCTCGCTCGACGCTGAACCGGCGATCGAGCCATCGGCACCGCCTGTCGACATCGTGGAAGAACACGATCCCGACCGCCTGCCGAGTGCGCTGCATCCGTGGTTCGGCAGCTCCATGCGCGCCCTGCGCTGGCGTCGCGTGGCACCCGGTGTGCAGCGCATACGCGCTACAGGCATCGGCGGCGGCGACCTCATGCTGCTGCGCGTTGCGCCGGGCAGCAAGCTGCCATTGCACAGCCATGGTGGCAGCGAGCTGACCATGATCCTCGATGGTGCCTACGACGATCTGCTTGGCCACTTCGGCCCGGGCGACGTGGCCGATCTGGACGCCGAGACCGTGCACCAGCCAGTGACCTCGCCTGGCGTGCCATGCATCTGCGTGGCGGCCACCGATGCGCCATTGGTGTTTTCACGCTGGATGGCGCGCACATTGCAGCCATTATTCGGTTTCTGAGCGCGCTGCGGTGCGGTGGAATGTTCGATGTGCGCGGCGAGGTCGTTGAGGCGAAGCGACTGACGTGCTTCCACGAGCAAGATGCGCCGCCATCCAGCACGCGGCGGCCTCAGCCCAGGATTTGCGGATTCAGTTGCCAAACGGCGAAGTTCAGGGCAGAGGCGAAACTCACCCAAAGCAGATACGGCAACAGCATGGCGCCGGCCAGCGGGCGTACACGCCAGAACCCGATCACGATGCCGACGATAAGCAACCACAGCAGGGCGATGTCGGCAAACGCCAGCGCACCCCGATGCCAGGCAAAGAACAGCCAGCTCCAAAGGGCATTCAACACCAGCTGAATGACGAAAAGATCGAGCACGCCGCGTTGCCTGCGCCAGCCGCCTTCACGCCAGACCAGCCAGGCGGCGATGGCCATCAGTGCATAAAGAATCGTCCATACCGGACCGAACACCGACGAGGGCGGTGCCCAGGACGGCTTCGCGAGCTGCTGGTAGAACGTGGCGGCCTGTACCGAAGCGACGGCACCCATCGCGGCGCCGGCAAAGCTGATCAGCTGCCAGCCGATCAGCCCCATGGTCTGCTTCAAGACTGTCATGCGTGTCTCCTGGTGACCTGCCCGCATACGCAGAAGAGGGGCATTCGGATTCGTTTCTTCGATCATGCCGTGGGTGGCGACGCAAGACAGTTCGTTTTGCCGGCGCATGCATCCACGGCTTGTCTTCTTCCGTATGTGCTCTTGACGAGCTGACTGGCAGGTATCAATGGCCCTCCCCCAACCCATCATGAATGCGACCGCAACACGGGTCGATGCGCCAGGCATAGGGATCGCCGATCCCGCGAAACCGACGCATTGCCGGCCGTTGCGCACGCTGCGCCGCTGGTTTGACACCACTACGGTGGTGAAGATGGAAGAAGGACGAGAGGACCGCATGGATTGGCTGCGCGCAACTCCTTTTCTGGCGATGCACCTGGCCTGCCTGGGCGTGATCCTTGTCGGCGTCTCGCCGATCGCGCTGACGATGGCCGCCGTGGCGTACGCGGTGAGGATGTTTGCACTGACCGGCTTCTACCACCGCTATTTCTCGCATCGCACCTTCCGGACCTCGCGTGCGGTGCAATTCGTGTTCGCCTTGATCGGTGCCTCCTGCGTGCAGCGTGGGCCGCTGTGGTGGGCAGCACATCATCGGCAGCACCACCGCGTGGCCGATACGCCGGCCGATCCGCATTCGCCGCGCGCGCACGGCTTCCTGTGGAGCCATGTGGGCTGGTTCCTGACCCCGCGCAATTTCCGCACCGACCTGACGCGCGTGCCGGACCTGGCGAAGTATCCGGAGTTGCGCTGGCTGGATCGTTTCGACATCGCGGTGCCGCTGCTGCTCGCCGTGGCGATGTACGGCCTTGGCGTGCTGCTGAACCAGGTGGCCCCGCAGTTGGGCACCAGCGGCGGGCAGATGCTGGTTTGGGGTTTCTTCGTCTCCACCGTCGTGCTGTTCCACGCCACGGTGACGATCAATTCGCTGGCGCACCGCTTCGGCCGCCGCCGTTACGCGACGAAGGACGACAGCCGCAACAACCTGTGGCTGGCGCTGCTGACGTTTGGCGAGGGCTGGCACAACAACCATCACTTCTTTCCCGGCTCCAGTCGCCAGGGGTTTCGCTGGTGGGAAGTGGACATGACCTGGTACGGACTGAAGCTGATGGCGTTGCTGGGCCTGGTGCACGGACTGAAACCGGTGCCGGCGTGGGTGCTGGCCAGGGCGAGGGGCTGAGCGATGCGCATTGCCGTGGTCGGATCGGGCATCGCGGGGCTGGCGTCGGCGTGGCTGCTGTCGCGCAAGCATGAGGTGACGCTGTTCGAGGCCAGCGACTATTTCGGCGGGCACACCCATACGCACGAGGTGGAGCAGGCCGGAAGGAATTACCGCATCGACAGCGGCTTCATCGTGCACAACCCGGCGCACTACCCGCTGCTGACGCGGATGTTCGCGCAGCTGGGCGTGGCCTCGCAGCCGACCACGATGAGTTTTTCGGTGCACAGCGAAGCCAGCGGGCTGGAGTACAACGCCACCACGCTGGACACGCTGTTCTGCCAGCGCCGCAACCTGCTGTCGCCGCGCTTCCTCGGCATGGTGCGCGACCTCGCCCGCTTCTATCGCGAGGCGCCCGCGCTGTTGCTGCTGCGCGAGGACACCACCAGCCTCGGCGATTACCTGCTGCAGCACGGTTACGGCGCCGCGTTCCGCGACGAGCACCTGATCCCGATGGCCTCCGCGCTGTGGTCATCGCCGCCCACGCAGATCCTGCAGTTTCCCGCGCGCTACCTGGTGCAGTTCATGGCCAACCACCAGATGCTGCAGCTCGGCGACCGCTCGCAGTGGCGCGTGGTGAAGGGCGGCTCGTCGACCTACGTGGCGGCGCTGCGTGCGCACTGGCCGGTGCGCGAACGGCTGAACTGCCCGGTGCATTCGATCCTGCGCCACGCCGGCGGCGTCGAGGTGTGCAGCGCGGCTGGCGTGGAACATTTCGACCAGCTGGTACTGGCCTGCCACAGCGACCAGGCGCTGCGCCTGCTGGGCGACGCGAACGAGCGCGAGCATTCGATCCTGGGCGCGATGACCTATCAGGCCAACGACACCGTGCTGCACACCGACGCCAGCGTGCTGCCGCGCCGGCGCAAGGCGTGGGCAGCCTGGAATGCGTGGCTGCCGCGCGATCCCGCCGCGCCGTGCACGGTCAGCTACTGCATGAACCTGCTGCAGGACATCGCCTCGCCCGAACCGTTCGTGGTGACCCTGAATCGCAGCGAGGCGATCGACCCGTCCAGAATCCTGGCGCGCATGCGCTACCACCATCCGGTCTACACCCGCGCCTCGGTGCAGGCGCAGGCGCGCAAGGGCGAAATCCAGGGCTGGCGTCGCACCTGGTTTGCCGGCGCGTACTGGGGCTGGGGTTTCCATGAGGACGGCATGCGCAGCGCGGTCGAGGTGGCTGCGGCGCTGGGCGTGCACTGGCCGCTGGACGGCGCCCCGGTGGCGACGAAACCATCGCACCAGGCGGAGCTGGTGGCGTGACGGCGAAACCCGCCAGCTCGAAGCTGCGATTGGCCAGCGCCGTTTACGAGGGCATGGTGCGCCATCGCCGGCATGAGCCGCAGGCGCACGCGTTCAGTTATCGCATGGCCCAGTTGTACCTGGACCTGGACGAGGTCGAGCAGGTGTTCGCCGAGCGCTGGCTGTGGTCGACCACGCATCGCAACCTGGCGCAGTTCCGCCGCAGCGACTACCTGGGACCGGCGACCCTGTCGCTGGCCGATGCGGTGCGCCAGCGCGTGGAGCAAGCCACCGGCACGCGGCCGACCGGGCCGATCCGCCTGCTCACCCACCTGCGCTACGCGGGCATGGTGTTCAACCCGGTGAGCTTCTACTACTGCTACGCCGAGGATGGCGAAACCTTGCTGGCGGTGCTGGCCGAGATCACCAACACGCCGTGGAAGCAGCGTCACGCCTATGTGCTGCCGGTCGAGGACGCACATGTGCATGGCCGCGCACTGCACTGGAGCTTTGCCAAGAGCTTTCACGTCTCTCCCTTCATGCCGATGGACTGCCGATACGACTGGCGCTTCACCTTGCCGGGCGACGACTTGCGCGTGCACATGAACGTGATGCGCGAGGGCCGGCGCACTTTCGACGCCACGCTGAACCTGCAACGCTCGCCGCTCACCGGCGCTTCGCTGGCGCGCGTGCTGTGGCGCTATCCATTGATGACCGCCCAGGTGGTCGCCGCGATCCACTGGCATGCGCTGCGGTTGTGGCTGAAGCACAACCCCGTCCACGACCACCCGGCGCCGCCTGCGCGCGCTGCCGACTGAAACCAACGCCCCGAGGCTTGCCATGAACGATATCGCCAGCACCCGTACCCGCGACGCCGCCGCATTCGGCGGGCTCGATCACTTCCTGCGCCGCCAACTGCTCGGGCGGATGCGCGGCCTGCGCCACGGCCGCCTGGTGCTGAGCGATGCCTGCGGCACAACCGAGCTGGGCGAACCCGCCAGCGCGCAGCCCGCGCTGCAGATCCACCTGCAGGTACTGGACGCCGGCTTCTACCGCGCGGTGGCACGCAACGGCAGCGTCGGCGCCGGCGAGTCCTACATGGACGGCCAGTGGCGCTGTGACAACCTGGTTGGCCTGATCCAGTTGCTGCTGCGCAACCGCGACCTGCTCGACGGCATGGAAAGCGGACTGGCCCGACTTGGCGGCATGGCGATGCGGCTGTGGCACGCGCTGCGACGTAACACCCGCGGCGGCAGCCGCCGCAACATTGCTGCGCACTATGACCTTGGCAACGATTTCTTCAGCCTGTTCCTCTCGGCGGACCTGATGTATTCCTCGGCAATCTGGAGCGACCCGGCCGATACGCTGGAAACCGCCTCCGCACGCAAGCTGGAGCGCATCTGCCGCAAGCTCGACCTCCAACCCGGCGATCGGGTGATCGAGATCGGCACCGGCTGGGGCGGTTTCGCGCTGTACGCGGCGCAGCACTACGGCTGCCATGTCACCACCACCACGATCTCGCGCGAGCAGCATGCGCTGGCCAGCCAGCGCGTCGCCGAGGCCGGCATGCAAGGACATGTCACCCTGCTGCTGGAGGATTACCGCGACCTCGAAGGCCAGTACGACAAGCTGGTCTCGATCGAGATGGTCGAGGCGATCGGCGCACCGTATCTGGACGTCTATTTCGGCAAGCTCGGCCGCCTGTTGAAACCGGACGGCTTGGCGCTGGTGCAGGCGATCACCATCGAGGATCACCGCTATGCGCAGGCACTGAAGTCGGTCGACTTCATCAAGCGTCACGTGTTTCCCGGCAGCTTCATCCCCTCGATCAGCGCACTGGTCGCGGCCAAGGCGCGCGCCAGCGACCTTGGCCTGATCGCGCTGGAGGACTTCGGCAGTTCATACGCGCTGACGCTCAAGGCGTGGCGCGAGCGCTTCATGGCAAACCTGCCGCAAGTGCGTGCGCAAGGTTTCGACGAACGTTTCGTGCGCTTGTGGGAGTTCTACCTGGCGTATTGCGAAGGCGGCTTCCGCGAACGCTCGATCGGCGTGGCACACCTGTTGCTGGCCAGGCCGGGCCATCGTCCCGCCGCATCGTCGCCGGGGCTACCGGCGTGAGTTTCTGGCTCAGCCTGATCGGCTACCAGGCGGTGTGGTTTGCCGCGGTGATCGGCGCGGGCCACGGACTGGCGTGGCCGGGCGTGCTCGGCATGCTGGTCTACGCGTTGGTGCAGCTGGCGGGCGCTCGCAACGTTCGCACCGATCTCGGCCTGATGGCCGCCGGGCTGATGTTCGGCTTGTTGCTGGACGGCACGCTGAGCCGCAGCGGACTGGCCAGCTACAGCGCCGACTTGCCGAACCCCGCGTTGGCACCGGCATGGATACTCGCGCTGTGGGTGAGCTTTGCGCTGACCTTCAGCCAGTCCTTGCGCTACCTGCAGTCGCGGCTATGGCTGGCGGCGCTGCTGGGACTCATCGGCGGTCCGCTCGCCTATCTGGGCGCGGCGCGCGGCTGGCAGGTAGTGACATTTGCCGAACCGACATGGCATGCCCTGCTGGCACTGGCGCTTGGCTGGGCGCTGGCGACCCCGGCGCTGGCGTGGCTGGCGCGCCGCGGCAGCGCCTCGACGCAGCCGCGGTCGACAACGGGAGGAGCCCGCGCATGAATCCCTGGTGGCAACTCCTGCTCGTGTGGCTGCTGGCCGCGCTGATGATGACGCTGGGCTGGCAATGGCAGCGCAGGCGCAGCAACGCAGGCATCGTCGACGTGCTGTGGGCGGCAGGCGTGGGCGGCAGTGCGGTACTGCTGGCAATCACCGGCAGCGGCGCACCTTGGACACGCGCGGCGCTGGCGCTGCTCGGCGGTGCTTGGGGTTTGCGTCTGTCTGCGCACCTCTGGCGTCGCGTGCGTGGCGAAGCGGAGGACGGGCGCTACCGCAACCTGCGCGCGCACTGGCAGGGCGCGCAGTGGAAGTTCTTCGCCTTCTTCCAGTTCCAGGCGGTGCTGATCGTGTTGTTCGCGCTGCCGTTCACGGCGGTGGCGCGCAACCCGCAGGCATCCGCACCTTGGCTGGCCGCAGCCGTGGCCATCTGGCTGCTGGGCGTGCTCGGCGAATCGATCGCCGATGCGCAGCTGGCGCGCTTCCGCGCCGATCCGGCCAACCGCGGGCGCACCTGCCGCGAAGGCCTGTGGCGCTATTCGCGACACCCGAACTACTTCTTCGAATGGCTGCACTGGTTCACCTACGTCGGCCTGGCGGTCGGTTCGCCGAGCGGCTGGCTGGCGTGGTCCGGCCCCCTGGTCATGTACGCGTTCCTGCGCTGGATCAGCGGCGTGCCATACACCGAGGCACAGGCGTTGCGCACGCGCGGCGCGGACTACCGCGATTACCAGCGCAGCACCCCGATGCTGATCCCATGGTTCCCCAGGAGCACCCCGCGATGACCACCCCCGCTTCCACCGAACTGGCCAGCGAGCGCCCGGCGCCAGGCCTGCTGGGCATGGCCGAACGCGGCCGCATCCCCGACGCGCTGTTGCGCCAGGGCATCCGCCGACTGTGCGCGCAACGCCTGCGCGAGGAACAGGCCGGTGGCCTCGACGCGCAGGCCGAGCGATATGCGCGGCGCATCGAGATGCTGCGCCACAGCCCGGTGGCGATCCACACCGACGCGGCCAACGCGCAACACTACGAATTGCCGCCGGCGTTCTTCGAGCTCTGCCTGGGCAAGCGCCTGAAGTATTCGTCCTGCTACTACCCGCGTGGCGATGAGTCGCTGGACCAAGCCGAGGAAGCGATGCTCGAACTGTACGGCGAGCGCGCCCAGCTCGCCGATGGCCAGTCGATACTGGAACTCGGCTGCGGCTGGGGTTCGCTGACCCTGTGGATGGCCGAGCGCTTTCCGCATGCGCGGATCACTGCGGTATCCAACTCCACCCCGCAACGCCAGCACATCGAAGCGCAATGTCGTCGACGCGGCCTGGTCAACGTGCGCGTGGTCACCTGCGACGTCAACGCGCTGCAACTTGAGCCGGCGCAGTTCGAGCGCTGCGTGTCGATCGAGATGTTCGAACACATGCGCAACTACGAGACGCTGCTGGGCCGCATCGCCGACTGGCTGAAACCCGGCGGCAAGCTGTTCGTGCACATCTTCGCGCACAAGACCGCGATGTACCCGTTCGAGACCCGGGGCGACGACAACTGGATGGGCCGGCACTTTTTCACCGGCGGACTGATGCCGGCATCCGACACCTTGCTGTGGTTCCAGTCGGCGCTGCACATCGAGCAGCGCTGGCATGTCGACGGCACGCATTACCAGCGCACCGCCAATCATTGGCTGGCCAACCAGGATGCGCAACGCGGGCCGGTGATGAAGGTGCTGGCGCAAGCCTATGGCGCCAAGGCAGCGCCGCTGTGGTTCCAGCGCTGGCGCATGTTCTGGATGTCCTGCGCCGAATTGTTCGGCTACGCCGACGGGCAGGAATGGCTGGTCGCGCACTACCGCTTCCTGCGGCCTCCGGTTGATTCCCGCCCGGACTTTGCAGCGGAGGCCCCATGAAGCGCCCGTTGGTGCTGCTGGCTTGCACCATGCTGATCAACCTCAACGCCGATGCCAGCAAGTTGCCGCCGATCACGCCGGTGCCCCATGTCGACCTGCCCCGCTTCATGGGCAACTGGTACGTCATTGCCAGCATCCCCACCCGCTTCGAGAAGAATGCGTACAACGCGGTCGAGGTCTACGCACGCAGGCCCGATGGCAACGTCGCCACCTCGTTCCACTTCCGCAACGGCAGCTTCGACGGCGAGCGTAAGGAAATCCGCTCCACGGGCATCGTCAAGCCCGGCAGCGGCAACGCAGTGTGGGGCGTGCAGGTGTTCTGGCCGCTGCAGGCACAGTACATCGTGGCGTATCTGAAGGATGACTACAGCCAGGTGATCGTGGCCCGCGATGCGCGCGACTACACCTGGGTGATGGCCCGGACCCCGACGATTTCCGAAGCCGACTACGACAAGCTGCTGGCCAGGGTGAGGGCCCTGGGCTATGCGATGGACAAGATCCGCAAAGTGCCGCAACAACCGTCCGCGACAGGCTGATTGCCCCTCAACGTAATCTGCCTGGAACCTGCCGCTTGCCCGGGCATCAATGCCCATTGCCGCGGCGTGAGTCGAATGCCCCGCAGTTTCCCACTCCCACGCCAGCCATCGGGATGATCGGACGCGGCAAGGGCGGCAGCACGCACGTGATTGCCCCTCGGGCTGGCACTCGCATCGGCGGCAGCGATGACGGGAATGCCCTCCTCCACAGGGCGCGAATGCCGTAGGCTTGCGTCCACTCCTCACACGCAGATGCCGACCTGGGCGACCATGTCGGTGCGCAGACGGCCCGCGTCACCCTCGCCGAGCTCTCCCGGATCCAGGCGCCCGATGATGGACGCCTCGAATCCAGAACAAGAAGTACAAGCACGAAATGTCGATTGCCTCCACCATCATTCCCGTCTTGCGCAGCCCGGATCCCGAAGCCGGCAGCGTCAATCGATCCAGCAATGCTCGTCGTTGACAAGACAATGCAGCCTGTTCATGGACACATGCGCCGGCAGGATTCGACATCCATGCAGGCAATATGGATAAAGGACGCATGGAAACGAGCCAACTGATGCCATCGACAAGCCCAGGCAGCACTGAGATGACGGAATCAAATACGCCGAATCCTGTCGACAGCCGCGGAGATTCCGGGGGACCGTCTTCGCACACGCCGCTCATGCGCCAGTTCTTCGCCGCGAAAAGCGCACATCCGGATGTGTTGCTGTTCTTTCGCATGGGCGATTTCTACGAATTGTTTTATGACGATGCGCGCAAGGCGGCGCGGTTGCTCGATATCACCCTGACCCAGCGCGGCTCGTCGGCAGGGGCACCGATCCCGATGGCGGGGGTGCCGTATCACGCGGCGGAAGGCTATCTGGCCAAGCTGGTTCGGCTCGGCGAATCGGTGGCGATTTGCGAGCAGATCGGTGATCCGGCACTGGCCAAGGGCCTGGTCGAGCGCAAGGTGGTGCGCATCGTCACTCCGGGCACGGTCACCGATGAAGCCCTGCTTGAGGAGCGCCGCGACAATCTGCTGTTGTCGATTGCTGCTGGAAAATCAGGTTACGGGCTGGCCTGGGTCGATCTGACTACGGGACGCTTCCTGATCAGCGAAGTCAGCAATCCCGAAGCACTCGCTGCCGAACTCGCGCGTCTGCAACCGGCCGAGACCTTGATCGCCGAAGACGGTGCCTGGCCACAGTTCGTCAGCACCCTGCCCGGCCTGCGCAAGCGCGCGCCGTGGCATTTCGATGCGGAAAGCGGACAACGCGAGCTGTGCCGGTTTTTCGGCACGCGCGATCTTTCCGGTTTCGGTGCCGACGGCCATGCGCTGGCCATCGGCGCGGCCGGCTGCCTGCTCGGCTATGTCGAGGAAACCCAGAAATCCGCCTTGCCGCACCTGAGCGGGCTTGCCATCGAGAACGCCAGCGAGACGATTGCGCTGGATGCAGCGACGCGGCGCAACCTCGAACTCGACAGCCATGCCTCGGGCAGTCGCGAATTCACCCTGCTTGGCGTGCTCGATGCCACGGTCACGCCGATGGGCGCGCGCAACCTGCATCGCTGGGTCAACCGGCCGCTGCGCGATCCCGACATCCTCAACCGCCGCCAGCAGGCAATCGAAAGCCTGATTGAAAGCGGCTGCAACGACGGCTTGCGCGATGAACTGCGCGGCATCGGTGATCTCGAACGCATCCTTGCCCGCGTCGCCTTGCGCTCGGCGCGACCGCGCGATCTGTCAACCCTGCGCGACGGTCTGGCGCGCACGCCGGCTCTGCGCGAACGACTCGCCTCAACCGACAGCCCCTTGCTCGCCGATCTGCTGGACCGGCTCGGCGAGCACGCCGCTACCGCCGCCCATCTGATCGCGGCGACGGTCGACCAGCCGCCGGCCCTGCAACGCGACGGTGGCGTGATCCGCGATGGTTTCGATGCCGAACTCGACGAACTGCGCGCGCTGGCGAGCCATGCCGATCGATTCCTGATCGATTTCGAGGAGCGCGAAAAAGCCGCCAGCGGCATCGCCACGCTCAAGGTCGGCTACAACCGCGTGCATGGCTACTACATCGAGATCAGCAAGGGCCAGGCCGACAAGGCACCAACCCATTACACGCGCCGGCAGACCATCAAGGGTGCCGAGCGCTATATCACCGAGGAACTGAAGAACTTCGAGGACAAGGTGCTCTCGGCACGCGAACGCTCGCTGATGCGCGAACGCGCGCTCTACGAGGCACTGCTCGATTTCCTCGGCGAGCGCCTGGCTGAACTGAAATCCGCGGCAAGTGCGGTCGCCGAACTGGATACCCTGGCCAGCCTTGCCAATCGCGCCCATGCGCTGGACTGGAATCGCCCGCAACTGAGTGCCGTCACCGGCATCCGCATCGAGCGCGGCCGTCATCCGGTGGTCGAGCAGGTTCGCGACGAACCCTTCGAGCCGAACGATCTCGACTTCAACGACAACCGCCGCATGCTCATCGTCACCGGCCCGAACATGGGCGGCAAATCGACCTACATGCGGCAGAACGCGCTGATCGTGTTGCTCGCGCATATCGGCAGCTTCGTGCCGGCAGCGGCTGCCGTGATCGGGCCGATCGATCGCATCTTCACCCGCATCGGCGCGGGTGATGATCTCTCGCGCGGGCAATCCACCTTCATGGTCGAAATGAGCGAGACAGCGAATATCCTGCACAATGCCACCGCGCACAGTCTTGTCCTGATGGACGAAATCGGCCGTGGCACCAGCACCTACGATGGCCTTTCCCTGGCCCAGGCCTGTGCCACCTGGCTGGCAACGAAAAACCGCGCGTTCACCCTTTTCGCCACGCACTATTTCGAGCTGACGAGACTTGCCAACGAACACGCCGATATCGCCAACGTGCATCTCGATGCGGTCGAATACGGCGAGCAACTGGTCTTCATGCATGCAGTAAAGGAAGGCCCGGCGAATCGCAGCTTCGGCCTGCAGGTCGCCGCCCTCGCCGGGTTGCCGAAAGCGGTGATTGTCGATGCCAGGACAACGCTCGCCGGACTGGAGTCCAGCGCTGCGGAAACCCATCGGGGCCCGACGACTGCCCATGACAACTCGCCCCAGTTGGGATTGTTCGCACCACCCGCGCCTTCCCCAATCGAGGAAGCGGTGCGCGCGCTCGATCCCGATGCGCTGAGCCCGCGCGAAGCACTCGATGCGCTGTATCGTCTGCGCAGGATGCTCTGAACAAACCCGATCGCCGATCCCGACAATCCAGACACCCACGCATCCGCTATCCCTTGAATGATCTGAAGACAACGCCAGGCCCGCGAGCCGGCACCTGGTTGCCCCATGTCGATGGCTTGCGCGCGCTCGCCGTCGTCGCCGTGATGATCTATCACTTGCGCGAAAGCTGGCTGCCCGGCGGCTTCAGCGGTGTCGACGTGTTCTTCGTCATCTCCGGCTTTGTCGTCAGCCTTTCCGTCAGCCACTGGACCGGCGGCGGCATAGGCAACTTCCTCGGCCGCTTCTATGCGCGGCGCCTGCAGCGCATCGTGCCGGCCCTGCTCGCTTGCCTGGTGCTGACCAGTCTGCTCTCGGTATTGCTGATCCCGCGCGCGTGGCTGAGTTCTTCCAACGAATTGACCGGGCTGTACGCGTTTTTCGGCCTGAGCAACTACTATCTCGCTTTCCACAATGAAACCTACTTCTCGCCGCTTGCCGCCTTCAATCCGTACATGCATACGTGGTCGCTGGGCGTCGAGGAGCAGTTCTACCTGCTGTTTCCGCTGCTGTTTTTTGCCTGGACGCGCGGCGGGCGCTGGCGGATGTTGTCGATCGGGCTGATCTCGCTGGCTTGTCTCGCCTCCTTGGGTGATGCCTGGCTGCGTCCGGCGAGCAACCCGACGGCCGCGTTCTACCTCATCACCACGCGGTTCTGGGAACTCGGTGCCGGTGTACTGCTGTTTCAGTGCCTGCACCGATTTGCAAACCGCAAGGCCGGGCCTATCCCACGCAAACTCGGTGAGACGTCTGCCTGGTTGTTCCTTGGCTTGCTGGGGTGGGGATTGTTCAATTCGGTTGTCGCCGAGTTTCCGTTCCCGGGGGCGATTATTCCCATTGTTGCCACGCTCGGTGTGCTGGCAGGACTGCATGTGGCCGGTGCCAGATCGATCCTCGCACGCGCGCTCGGCAGTTCCGTTCCGGTCTATCTCGGCCGCCGTTCGTACTCGCTGTATCTGTGGCATTGGCCGGTCTATGTAGTCATGCGCTGGACCAGCGGGCTGGATGCGCTACCGAAGATGATAGCGGCGGTTGCGGCCACCATGCTGATTGCGGAAGCCTCCTACCGATTCGTCGAGCTACCCTTGCGCTACTCCACACGCTTGCGCTTATGGCCGCGTGCCGGCGTGATCGCGGCAGGCCTTGCCATGGTCGTGACGAGTTGGGGATTGTCCGGCTTGGTAACGCTTGCGGGCAGTAATCTTTCGCTGAGCACGGTAACCCGCAATGCCGAGCACTGGCAGGCGCGAATCCTGCCCCGAATTGACGAAGTGCCGGACTGCTTCCTGCTGGCCAGGAACGAGCAAGCGGGCGCGATCCCGGTCTGGGTGTATGAACGTGGCGGATGCAGCAGCCGGCCGCAGACGGCACCCGACCTGTTTGCGCTCGGCGATTCGCACACGATCGGGTATTCGACGATGCTGACCGAGTACGTGCTGCGGACCGGGGCCCGGGTCATCCTCTATCCGAACTTCGGCTGCACGTTTGCCAGCCTGCAGCCTGTTCGCGAAAGTGGAAAATGTCCGACGCAGAACCAGGCCGAGCTCGACGACATCCACAGGCGCTCGAAACCCGGCGACATCCTCCTCCTCGCCGCCCTGCGCCTGAATCGGCTGAGCGAACAGAATGCGATGGTTGCTTCCTCGGAACACTGGACTTCAATGGACACTGCCCAGGCCAGGCACGAGCGCGATGTGGCATCCACGCAATTGCTGACCCAGCTAGCGCCGTTGTCCCATGCAGGCCTGCGCATCGTTTTCGAGGCGCCGAAACCGCTGTTTCGTTCGCCACCCTTCCGCTGCTCGGACTGGTTCAATCGCGGCAATCCCATCTGTGCGGCGGGATTGAGCGAATCGCGCGCGGCCATCGAAGCCTATCGGCAACCGGTTCTCGACAGCCTGCGCCAATTGGGGAGCGGACTGGGCGCATCGGTATGGGATCCGTTGCCGGTCCTGTGCCCGACGGAGCGTTGCGAATCCGTGCGCAAGCAAGGTCCGCTGTATTTCGATGGCGATCATCTCAGCGCCGATGGCAACCGCCTGCTGCTGCCTTCGTTCGCCTCGTTCATCGCCGCGCTGCCCGAAGCCAGGGTTCCTGCGCACGCCCCGGGCAATCCAGCCATGCCCTGAGCCCGGGCATCCCGGAAGCGTTCCTGACACGCATGCAACGAGAGCGGCATTCATGCCTGATGCACTCTGCAGAACAGCGCCGCACCCGCTCAGCCACTGCCTTCCTTGAATCCGCGCAGCAAGCGGCGCGAGTGCTTGTCGGGACGCTTTTGCGGATGATCGAAACCCGCACCCGTCAGCCGTCGCATCTCGCGTTCATTTTCGCGCGTGGCGAGACTTTCAGCCGATTCCGCGTACAAGGCCTGCGCGATGGTTGCCGGACCGCGCGTGGCGCTGGTCGCGAGGACGCGGATGACAATGCGCTCGAGGCCTCGCGTGATACGCAGTCGATCATCGATGTGGACCAGTCGCGCCGGTTTCGCGGCGGCATCGTTGACCTCGATCTTGCCACCCTCGATGGCCTGCTTGGCGAGGCTGCGCGTCTTGTAGAAACGCGCGGCCCAAAGCCATACATCCAGGCGCACGCCGGAATCCACGCGCATGTGCGCCGCCTCAGTGCGTGATTCGGCCATGTCGCATGTCCCGGTGTTCGTCAGTCACAACCTGATCCATGTGCAAGGCCGGCTGCCAGCCACGATGCAAGCCTACTTGCGCGCACACGCTCCGATGGATGGTCCGGATCACGAAATCCTCAGCGTTCCGGCAAGGGGACGAATTCGGTTTCGCCGGGAACCTCCTCGAATCGTCCGCGCTTCCAGTCTTCGCGTGCCCGCTCGATGCGTTCACGCGAACTGGCGACGAAATTCCACCAGATGAAGCGCGGGCCATCCAGCGGATCGCCGCCAAAGACAATGATCCTGGCCGGTCCACGCGCACGGATCCGCGCCGGCGCATCCGCCCGCAGCACGCACATCTGGTGCATCGAGAAGACCGCGCCATCGACCTCGATCTCTCCATCTGCAACCTGGATGGCGCGCTCCGGGTAATCGGCGGGGACCTGCAATACGGCATCGGCGGCCAGGTTCGCATCGACGCAGAAAAGGCGCGAATGCACGGGAACCGGCGATCGCTGCGCGAACGCCTCGCCCGCGACAATACGGCCCTGCACACGGCCATCCTCAGTCGACCATTCCGCCAGCGCTTCAAGCGCATGATGCGAAAATGACGGCTCGATCTCGGCATCGGCCTGCGGCAAGCCGACCCAGAACTGAACGCCGTGCATGCGATGTCCCGCCGAGCGTTCCGGCTCCGGCGTGCGCTCGGAATGCACGACGCCACGACCGGCCGTCATCCAGTTGACCGCACCCGGGCGAATGGCCTGGACCACGCCAAGGCTGTCGCGATGCATGAACACGCCGTCGAAGAGATAAGTCATCGTCGACAAACCAATATGCGGATGTGGCCTCACATCGACGCCACGCCCCGGTGCCAAGTCGACCGGGCCGATATGATCAAAAAAGACAAACGGCCCGACCGTGCGCTGCCGTGCCGAAGGCAACATGCGCCGAACCATGAAGCCATCCCCAAGGTCGTGCAATGTTCCCGCAATCAGGATGTGCGCCGAATCGCTCATCGGATTTCCTCGCCGAGTCGCTGGATGTGGAAGCGAGGCCGACACGGCTGCGTATTGCCTGACTGCGGATGGTTCACCGCGATGTTCACCAAGCCCGCGCGTACTGCTTTGGCGCTTCGATCTGGACGCCGAGTTCCTTGGCGGCGCGGCGGGGCCAGTAGGGATCGCGCAGGAGTTCGCGGGCGAGCAGGACCATGTCGGCTTCGCCGTTTGCGATGATGGCCTGGGCTTGTTGGGGTTCGGTGATGAGGCCGACTGCGCCGGTGGCGATGGCCGCTTCGCGGCGGATGCGGGCGGCGAACGGAACCTGATAGCCCGGGCCGAGCGTGATCGACTGATCGCGCGAAAGGCCGCCGCTGGATACATCGATCAGGTCGACGCCTTCGTTGCCGAGCAATCGGCACAGCTCGATGCTCTGTTCGATGTCCCAGCCGCCATCGACCCAGTCCGTAGCCGAGATGCGCACCAGCAACGGCAAGCCATCCGGCATCGCCGAGCGGGCGGCAGCAACCACGGCGCGGGTCAGGCGAATGCGGTTCTCGAAACTGCCGCCCCATTGATCATCGCGCTGATTGCTCAGCGGCGAGAGGAATTGATGCAGCAGGTAACCGTGCGCCGCATGGATCTCGATCACGCGAAAACCGCAGTCGATCGAACGTTGCGTTGCCACGCGGAATGCCTCGATGACCGCGGCGATTCCTGCCGCATCGAGCGCGTCGGGTTGCGGATAATCTTCCGCATAGGCAAGCGCGGAGGGGGCCACCGTCAACCAACCGCCCTCGCCGACCTCGACCTTCGTCGCGTCTGACCATGGCGGCGCGGTGCTGGCCTTGCGCCCGGCGTGGGCAAGCTGGATGCCGGGTACTGCGCCTTGCGCGTCGAGGAATGCGGCGATCGCTGCCCACGCCTCGGCCTGTTCGTCATTCCAGATTCCGGTATCCGCCGGTGAAATGCGTCCGCGCGCTTCGACTGCGGTGGCTTCCGCCAACACCAGGCCCGCGCCGCCAACCGCACGACTGCCGAGATGGACCATGTGCCACGGCTGCGGCACGCCGTCGATGGCCGAGTATTCGCACATCGGCGAGACCGCGATGCGATTACGCAGGGTCACATCGCGCAGGGAAAGGCTGTCAAACAGATTCACGCGACCTCCGGGGATTCCTGTCCTGCATCTGCTGAATCAATCGAAGCTGCGCAGCCATTCTGCCATGCGCTCGGCAACCGGTTGCGGGTCCTTCAACCAGGAAAAATGATTGGCCAGGCCGGAGGAAAAATCCCCGGGGACGAGCAACTGGCGCACAATCGGCGCACTCCGGAATTTGCCGAGCAACCATTCGGAATGATGCTTCCGGGCAAAGCGTGTCCTCGCTCAGTCGAATGCCGAGCAACGGCTGTGCATAGCCGGCCAGTGCCTGCTCGGAATCACGACCCTCAGCCGTGTCCTGATAACGTCCCGTGCGTGCGGTGCGCGCCCAATCGCGCATCAGCGTCCGCGCTTCGCGACCGGCAAAGCCGAGGCGCTTGCCCGGGTAGTAGCCGCAAATTGCCGTGACCAGGCCAACCATCCACGGCACGATGCGCAGGATCCTGCGCATGCGACCGTGAAATGTGCGCCAGTACGGCGAGCCGCTGGCGACAAAGGCGAATCCTGCAATCGAATGCGGATTCAAGGCCGCAAACAGCGCCGCGAGTTGTCCACCGAGGCTGTGCCCGGCAATGATCCAGCGCACATCCGGGTGCGCTTCGCCGGCAGCCGCCAGGCTGGCAGGAATATCCTCGGCAAGCAGTTTGTCATAGCCCCAGTCGCACGCGCGCGACGCGCGCCGATCGCTGGATCCGGCACCGCGCCATTCATGCACCGCGATCATCACGCCTTGCTCGGCAAGTGCAGCCGCGAACGCCTCGTAATGACGCGCGCCGACGCCGAGTGCCGGCAACCAGAGCACGCCGATGCGTGCCGTCGACGGTACTGCCACGAGCAGATCTGCTGCGGCGCCATCAGCCGAGCACACGCGCAGGGATTTCAATTCCGGGCGGGCGTTTTCCTGCGCGGTCATCGATGTGCCGCTGCTTCAGGGCGAGGCCAGGCCACGCCAGGCGCAGCCCTTGAATGACTGGCCGTTGGCATCGACCACGACCGACCAGGCAAACAGGGTGCCGGTCATTGCCTCGCTGCAGGTTTCGCCGCGCAGGCGGACGCTGAATGCCGCGTCCTTGTCGCCAAGGCGCACGCTCAGGCCGTCCACGCCATCAGCAAGGCCGGCATAGGCATGGACTTCAGGCACGGCGGAGGGCCCGGCAACAAAAGTTGCCGCGGCGTGAGTCACTTCGAGACTCCACAGCTCTTCGGTGCCGCGCGCACCGAGGATGATTTCGCCTAGGCGCGATTCGCAATTCCAGGCATCGCCCGAAATCAGGTTGAAGCGACCGATCTCGACTGCATCGCGGCCGCGCAGATTGCCTTCGGCCATGAGGAAGCGAGGTCGATCCTGCTTCGCGTTCTCCTCGGCAAGGGCGGCGGCGGTTGCCGGATCAATCGATGCCAGCGTGCGCCGTGAGGTTTCGCCACAGGCGGTGAACAAGCCGCCATCACGTGATTCGTAGTAGCCGCGCAGGAACAGCGCGGGCCGGCTGGTTGATGGCGCGACCTCATCGGATGCCGGCGCGCTCACCGCAAGCGCGCTTTCAGGCGGTGGCGCGGAATCCGGCGTACATGCCGCAAGCAGCAGCGCGCCCGCCAGGGCAACGCTGCATGGAGACAGGTGATTCATCGAGCGCTGGCCGCTGCCAGCAGGCTCGAATCAGCGACGTCCGCCGCGCGCGGGACGCGCACTGGCAAGGCCGACGCGCAACGTCCCACCTTCCTGGAAGCTGCCGTCAAGACCGGCAATCGCGGCACGCGCCTCATGTCCTTCCATGGCCAGCTCGGCAAATCCCTTGCACTCGTTCTTGAACGGGTCCATTGCCATCTTCAGCTTGTGCACGCGGCCGAACTTCCCGAACATCTCGTTGAGGGAACTCTCGGTCGTGTCGCGCGGCAATCCACGCACGTTCAGTGTGATCATCTTGGCACCTCGTCTTTGAGCGAATCCCGTATCTTGTAGCGGAATCCGGAAAAACAACGGGGCCGCGACGCGGACGTCGCGGCCCCGACGACTGGATCCGGCAACTCAGATGGGCGTTACATTTTCAGCCTGCAAGCCCTTCTCGCCCTGCACGACCTTGAAGCTCACTTTCTGACCTTCCTGCAGGGTCTTGAAACCGCTCCCGTTGATGGCGCGAAAATGCACGAATACATCGGGACCATTTTCGCGACTGATGAAACCAAATCCCTTGCTTTCGTTGAACCACTTGACGGTCCCGACTTCTTGATCCGACATGCTTGTCTCCACTGATCGATGTTGCTCAACGGCCCTCGTGACAGCGGCCCCACGACTGCAAAAGCAGGTGGCGAGCAACGGGCAATGGAGCAGCGGAAACTTCGCGGCATCGGCCCACGGCTTCGCAACCGTGCAATACAGCGGATTCGAGTCTAACCGAGATTCCTGAACGATGCGAACACTCGCCCGGGCGGAAAAATCCCAGTGCGATCAGTCCTTTGCGTCGACCGTGAAGCTCTCGCCGCAGCCGCATTCGCCGGTGACGTTCGGGTTGTGGAACACGAACGCGGCGTTCAGGCCCTGGCGCCGGTAGTCGATTTCAGTGCCCTCGACAAACGGCAGCGCCTTGCCATCGACGAGAACGCGAATGCCATCGAGATCGAACACGCTGTCGTTTTCGGCGACGTCCCGGGCCAGATCGACCGTATAGGCATATCCCGAGCAGCCGGTGCGCTTGATGCCGAAACGCACGCCGATCGCCGAAGGATCGTTGGCAAGAAAGCGTTGCATGCGCTCAAGCGCGGCGGAGGTGAGCTGGATCGGCATGGTCATGGTCGGTTGGCGGAAGGCACTGCGCGGCAAAGTCTAGCACCGCGTGTCCCTGCCAGATCTTGGCGCACACCTGCAATTCAAGTCCCGAGTCGGATTCCGATGCCTCTGCCCGACGCGCCCACGCGCCTCCGCAATACCCCGCTATCCGCTATGATGCCCGGTTTCCAGCGATCCGCATGGCGGATCAACAGCCTCGAATCACGGAGCAAGCAGCGCATGTCCGTCGTCAGCGTCAAACAAGCCTTGAGCGGTGCCCTGCCCGCAGGTTCCAGAATCAGCGTGCGCGGTTGGGTACGCACGCGCCGGGATTCCAAGGCTGGCCTTTCCTTCATCAATCTGAGCGACGGTTCCTGCTTCGATCCCATCCAGGTGGTTGCGCCGGATTCGCTGGCCAACTATGCCGATGAAGTACAGCGCCTGAGCGCCGGTTGCTCGTTGATTGCCAGCGGCGAACTGGTTGCCTCGCAAGGCAAGGGCCAAGGCTTCGAATTGCAGGCCGATGCGATCGAAGTGGTCGGCTGGGTCGAGGATCCGGAGACCTATCCGATCCAGCCCAAGGCGCACTCGCTCGAATTCCTCCGCGAAGTCGCCCATCTGCGTCCGCGCACCAACCTGTTCGGTGCCGTCAGCCGCGTACGCCACACGCTGGCCATGGCAATCCACCGTTATTTCGACCAGAACGGCTATTGCTGGATCAACACGCCGATCATCACCACCTCGGATGCCGAAGGTGCCGGGCAGATGTTCCGCGTATCCACGCTGGATCTGATGAACCTGCCGCGCACCGACAAGGGTGCGATTGATACGCGCAAGGATTTCTTCGGCAAGGATGCGTTCCTGACCGTCTCCGGCCAGCTCAACGTCGAGGGTTATTGCCTTGCCTTGAGCAAGGTCTACACCTTCGGCCCGACCTTCCGCGCCGAGAACTCGAACACGGCGCGGCATCTTGCCGAGTTCTGGATGATCGAGCCCGAGATCGCCTTTGCCGACCTCGCCGAGAATGCCCGCGTCGCCGAAGATCTGCTCAAGTTCGTCTTCAAGGTCGTGCTGGAAGAGCGCCCCGATGACATGGCATTTTTCGCCGAACGTGTCGAGAAGAGCGCGGTGTCGCGACTCGAGGCTTTCATCAAGGCACCGTTCGAGCGCATCGACTACACCGATGCCGTCGAGATCCTGAAGAAATCCGGCAGGAAATTCGAGTTCCCGGTCGAATGGGGCGTCGATCTGCAAACCGAGCATGAGCGCTATCTGGTCGAGGAACATGTCGGTCGCCCGGTTGTGGTCACCAACTATCCGGAAAAGATCAAGTCGTTCTACATGCGCCTCAACGATGACCGCCGCACGGTCGCAGCGATGGACGTGCTCGCGCCGGGCATCGGTGAAATCATCGGCGGCTCGCAGCGCGAAGAGCGTCTCGACGTGCTCGATGCGCGCATCCAGCAGTTCGGCCTCGATCCCGCCCACTACCAGTGGTATCGCGATTTCCGCCGCTACGGCACGGTACCGCACGCGGGCTTCGGTCTCGGCTTCGAGCGCCTGGTCGTCTACGTCTGCGGCCTGGCGAATATCCGCGATGCGATTCCCTATCCACGCGTCCCCGGCCATGCGGAGTTCTGATGCACGCTGTCCGTGAATTCATGCTGCTGGCCGGTCTCGGCTTCTTCGTCGCTGGCCTCACCACCTATCTGATGACCTGGATTCTGGTGGTCGTGCACTTGCGCGATCACCACCCGCAGGAACGCAAGCGCCTCGGTGGCTTCATGTTCACGCCGCACGCGTTTGGCTGGTTTCTGCTGCGCCGCTATGTTGCACTGGGCGACAAATCCTTGAACGGACTGGCCCGACTCGGTGCCATCGGCGCCTGGGCAATCGTGTTGGGCCTGCTCGCCGTCATTGCATCGAAGGCAACCGGATGAACGAGCCGATCGGCATGAACGATGATTTCGAATCCGATCCGGATTCCCTTCCACCGGGCGAATGGTGGGTCGCCATCATCGGCGACACCCTGGTCTGGGCTCGACTCGATATCCTGGAATCCGGTATCGCGCAAATATTCGATTCCAGCGGCGAACGCCCGCGCTATGACGACGAGCAGCATGCGCGCATGGCCCTGCTCGATGCCGAATTCCGCGCCTTCGATGGACTCGACGAGGAAGATGCGGCGATCATGGGATTCGACCTCGAATCGGTCGAGCCGCCGCACTCGAACGATGACGAGGAACTGCTCACCTTGATGGTGCAGAAGCTCGCCCGCATCCAGTAACCCCAACCGAGACCACGACGATGAATCTTGAACTGCTCGGCAAGCACGCGCTGGTTTGCGGTGCATCGCAGGGAATTGGTCGTGCCACCGCCCATGAACTCGCCGGACTCGGTGCCGATGTCACCGTGCTGGCACGTTCGGTGGACGCGCTGGAAAGAGTCGTTGCCGAACTCCCGCGCAGAAGCAGCGCGCAGAAACATGGCTACATCGCCGTCGACATGGGCAACCACGCCGAGTTGCGCGCACGCATCGAAGCGGTTGCCAACGTGCAGGCCATCAACATCCTCATCAACAACAGCGGTGGACCACCCGGCGGCCAGGCCAGCACCGCCACAACCCAGGCTTTCCATGACGCCTTCAACCAGCATCTGATTGCCGCGCAGACCATCCTGCAGGCGATCCTCCCCGGCATGCAGGGCAGCGGTTATGGCCGCATCGTCAACGTCATCTCGACCTCGGTGAAGGAGCCGATCCGCAACCTCGGTGTCTCCAACACGATCCGCGGTGCCGTCGCCAGTTGGTCGAAAACCCTCGCCACCGAACTTGGGCCATTCGGCATCACGGTGAACAACGTGCTGCCCGGCTACACAAGGACGCAACGCCTCGACCAGATCCTCGCCGATCGCGCCAGGGCCACCGGCAACAGCGAAGAAAAGATCGCCGAGAGCATGCTCGCCACCGTCCCGCTGCGCCGCTTCGCCGAAGCCAGCGAAATCGCCAGCGTCATCGCCTTTCTCGCCTCCCCGGCGGCGGGTTACATCAATGGCATCAATGTGCCCGTGGATGGTGGGCGCACGCTTTCACTCTGAGCAGCAAGAAAGTGCGAATAACGGTTACCGAGCGCAGCAAACTTGCATACGAACTCTTGGAATGAGAATCCGAAGACATTATTGAAGCGTGCTGCGCTCCTCAGGTAGGTACTCTGGTGGCGTGGTTCTTTTGCAAAGATCCGCGGCCACGTCGAACCCGGCATTTACAGACGCGGCGATGCCTGGCTGTCCCGTTCCAATGGCTGGCGAAAGAATCAATGACTGCATTGAGCGATTTTCGTCTTCGTCACCGTAGAAATAGAAGCCTGTATTCAGAACCATTCCCATCGGCGTCCCTCGCGCATACCAAGGCATGGCCCCAGGCGCATACGGAACTGGGACTTCATACGGAAAATCGACATCTTCCTTGTAAAATTGCCGCCTCAAGAAGTTGCTTCCGTGAAACTGGGTATGGCTACGAAGCAGGTACTCATCCTGTATGGCAATCTCGACTTGCTGGCCATCGCTGATGAGCGCAATACGAAAGAACTCACCCGGCTGAAGATGTTGCCCACTCCTGAGCGTCGCGATTGCTTGTTCTTCGACGCACGCGGTCATGGAATCCATCGTTGCCGGCGCCCAAGGGTGCCCAAGCGGAAGTTCAGGAAAATTTGCCGGCGGAACCCAATGGCCATAGAGATAGAACCAATCCGTTCCATTCCAACCCGATAGATAATTGGGCTCGACCAAATCCTTGGTTCCAACGGCGATCCCATCTTCCTCAAGCCCGAGCGGCCCGCGGTACGCCACTTGCAGAAACAGGTCGGTTGCGTTGATTGGTATCGGATCCTCGGAAAAATCGAACTCCGCCAGTACTGACTCGCTTTCGCAGTCTGCCCCCGCTGCATGGGTTCCCGTGTTGACGTTGCCAACGTTTATGCAGGGGTTGATCGCACCGCTAGTATTGCCAGGCAGATTGCCGCTCACATCCAAGGCGACGGGTGCCGAGACGGAAATTTCCTGTAATGCCGAACGGGTTTCCTCAAGCGAGCATCCGCTGGGCACTCGTCGATCGGTCGGATCTGGCACGCCCGTGGTGGGATTCGGCATCGTCACGTATTCGCCTGACAGGTCTGGCTGATAGCAAGGATTGCGGTGATAGCGGGCAATCGCAACGAGTCGTCCCGTAGGATTACCGGAGGAATCCACCCCCGCGTGCATATCCTGCGGAACGAAAGTCCCTGAACCTGCGTCGAGTAGCGTCGGATTGCCATTGGCATCCGTCATCGTGACGTTGCGAACTCGCACTCTGAGCTTCTTGAAGCCAAATACACGTCCGGACGCATCCATCGGTATACCGTCGTCGACATGGTGGGGAGTACCTTGATCGACCACCGCATATAGACCTTCCGGAGGAGATGAAAGCTCCAACTCTCCGCGAAAAAAGAAATCAAGGAGCCCTGCGGAATAGCCTATCGCTCGCGGAATTGTCAGATTGCCGATGGAGTCGAGCACGGTGGGCGACAACGTCATTGAAATTCTATCAACCTCCAGCGGCAAGCCGTCGGGCAGATCAAGTCGTTTGAATACGCCTTCGGTGGCAATTGGAACGTTCGGCCGCGTGAATCCCTGAGGCAATTCATCCATTGCACCTGCATAACCCGGATTCAACGCATCGTCTACTTGATGAGTGTAGAAAAGACATGTCGCGGCGCTGAGTCGTCCATCAACCAAGAAAGCACTTTCGCAGGGTCCGTTCTGGAAGGAATATCCGTTCTGTGGATCAGTTAAATCCCTCGGCGGGTAAGTATGCGGATATCCATCCATCGCCTCGATGTACGGCAACGTCCCCCCGGTAAAGAATCCACGGTTCGAGTAGTCGGCAAGTCCCATCCGCGAAGGGATACCGACTAACCCTCCACCGAGCCCTATTCGCGTTGTGAAAAACCGCAGTGGCGTCGCGAACATGACCGGCTGCCCCATCCCGTACGTGCCGAGCTGCGGCACCGAGAGCGGTATCGCTTCGGAGGAAAAGAATCCGCGCACGAATTGCCCGACGTCACCACCGCCGAGTACCCGCGCATTTGTGTAGCCTTCGAAGGCTTGTTGTTCGTCCGTGTTGATTACCGCATGCGAATCGTTGCGTGTGTGCTGCGGCTGCGCCGCGTCCTCCAGCAGATGTACGACATTGCCAAGTGAACGAAACAACGTCGCCCAATAGATCATCCGAAATTCGCTCTCCACACTCCGTCGCCACGAGTCATCGCTACCACCCTCTCTGATAGCGCTTCGAAAGGTCAATGCTTGCCAAAATGCGTTTCTCGCATCGAGGTAACTATATGTATTTCGAGAAGAGCCGCTTGCGGGCCGAGGATGGTGCGCAAAGCTATCTTCGTAGCCCAATGCCCAATTGATGGACTTCAATCCTTGAATTAATGGATCTGTTGTCAATCCAATATCATAAACTGGATCATAGAAGTGATTCAGCGGACGAACCAACCAGCCCGGCTGATCCAAAACCGTCCTCAGCCAGAGCGACGCACATGCACTTCCACGCACTCCAAAGAGACCCATCGGGCTGAGGCCCATGTCGTCCTCTCGAATTGCGCCGCGTACGAGCCAGTTTCTGATATTCAATAGAGGAGGACTACCCACAGGCTCGACGGTTGCTAAGAACAACCCTCTGTACACATTTCTGTCACCTATAAGCTGACGGAACTGCTGCATCTGGCAGCGTTCAAAAGCCGATGGTTCGCTCAAAGCTGGTATCGCTTCAGGGTTGTAGAAGAAATTGACGTGGTCGGAAAAATAGCGGGATGGTTGTTGTGGCATCCAGTAGGGTTTGAAGGGATCAGAAGGATGAAGCCTGTCAAGGAGCAGTCGCGACAGCAAGCTGCCTTCGCCCGAATGTGACAACGTCGAGCGCGCGTAGGCCTCGGTCGTAATCAAGGCATGCGTTTGGGTCTCAAACGCAATGGCAAACGGCGCCGCAACCAGTAGCAGGGCCGCGACCAACAATTGCACGAGTCTCATCATGGCACCCCAGTTCCATTAGTTATGACCTTGCACATCATCCCTGCCTTGTATTTGGGTCTGTCGTAGAGCTCTTTCTTGTAGTTCTCTGGGTCCAACTTCTTGCGCAATTCGGTTGCGCCGATTGGATCCGAGGCGAAATCTTCAATTGACATGGCGGTCAAGTAATCCAGATCCAAATCTGGATCTTGCGAACACACCCACGGTGCCAGTAGGTCATAGCCCTTCTTGCGTATCGCCACGTCGTCCGGGCGCGTCGAATCGAAATATGGATTGCTTGTGCCCTTGACCCTGCTGTAATAGGAAGCTGCCTGCTTCAACGTGAACGAGGGCTTGAACATTCGAATAGTCCCGAGATTTCCCAGCCACTGGTCGGCTGTCGACAATTCCGGTGTCCGTGCGGTCGATCGCGGCAGGAAGCGCGGCATCCCGTAGTTGTCCATGTATAGCCAGGCTTTCTCGTCGCCCACAACGGCGTAACCGGGCTCAAACACCGTAACGACCCAGGTGACGCCCGGGTGCGTTCCCGGCGTGCCAATATGCAAATCCGACCAGGTTGAGGGAATCGAGAATCGGCCTTCTGCGTCGGTGCGCACAATGATGTTGTATAAAACGACGTTTCCGGACGGGCCGAAGAACAGCGGACCCGACACGAATCGGGCAGAAGAGATCACAAAGGCATTTGGAAGGCCCTTGCCGGTTTCGACGTCGACCACTTTTCCAGATTTCGACCTGTGCGCTGCGATACAGCCCGGAATCTGCGGCGTGAACGGAGCGATGAGCAGGATCATCAGTAACCCGAAAATGATACGAGCCATAGACCTACATTCCCAGAATGCGCCAGACGCCATACGCGTCCTGAACCATTTGTATGTGGTACCCACTGCGCGTCTGATCGGCGTTGTCACGCATCACGAGAATTTCGGCGTATTCAGGCCCGATGAAACCGCTGGCAATTGTCCCGAGTTGAGTTGCGACTGACGGCATGTTTGCGCCGAGTGCTGTGAACGCCGCCAGGTAGCGGGACCTCACCGATGCAACGTAGGCTAGCCCGGCCCCGTTCGCATCTGCTTCATCGAGCTTCTTCTTGAGATAGCCATAGACATCACAGAGCATCCCTCGTTCTACTGCAGCGCTGCGAATCATCACCCATTGTGTGGCGGTGTAAACCTGTCCACTGTTGGTAGTCACCTGCAACAAAGCGTTGAAGAGGCCTGGCCTGGAGTACCTAAAGGCGCTTGGGAAGTCCTCGAGTGTCGCGAATGAGTGATCGAATACGCCGTCTCCATCGGTATCAATACGGAGACTTTGCAAATTGTCTCCGGAAAGGCTATCGCTCAACTCGATATCGAAAGAGATTGACGCCGGCGCCATACCAATCGGTTGTTCGGCATGGAATGAAATAAGCGACTCTGCGTGGCCGCATGCCAGGCAGTCGATTTTAGCTTTGGGATCTCCCTCAACATCGATGCGAACGATGGATTTCCCGCCACTGTGATTCAGGGTGATTGATGCCGTAGCCGTCAAACCCGGTAGCGTGGTGGCGACTGCCTCGATCGTGCCCGCTTTTGGCAAGCGCACATTTGGAACCATGAACCTGCCGTTCACGGTCTTTGCGGGTATGCCATTGATTGTGATACCGGTGTTGACCGGCCCGGTGAATGTACCAACCACATCCACAATATCGCCCGGCGAACTGGATCCCTCTTCCGGAGAATCAATCGTTACGCTCAATGATCCGTTGCCCGTAATATTTTGCGCCTGACCCGCGGTGTATACCGCGCCGCTCAATTGCCCTATGGGAACAAACCCTGGCGGATCGTTCGGCACCGTGCGCGGATCGAATCCGCAGATTTCGGTCGATGTCGTCGGATTGGTAATGTGCGGGAAATCTGGTGAGTAGGCAGATGCGTAGTTCTCATCGCCGGTGTACCAGGCAAATAATGTCGTCTCGCCTACCTCGGACTGCATCGCCGTGCAGGTCGTCGCAGGAAGGGTGATCAGGCAGCCATGGACACCATCGCTGACCGTCACCGCGCCGGTCGGGGTCGGACCAGATGGAGAGACCGGCGTCACCGCGATCTGGATCGTGAATGACTGACCCGCAATCGACGGCTCGGCGCTAACCGAGGCGATTGCCACTTCGGCGGCTTCGGTGCCGATTGGAACTACGGTAAAGGACGATGCACTGACACCCGTCTGTCCAGACACTGTCACTGATATCGGCCCAGTCGTTACGCCCTGCGGAACCAGCGCTACCAGTTGTGTCGCGTTTGCCTGCATGACAAATGCAGGCATGCCGTTGAACTTGACGATATTGTTGGTGTTGGCGGCGGTATTGAACCCCTGCCCGGTAATGGTCACCGGGATACCCACTACACCGGACATCGGGGCAAAGCCCGAGACATTCGGCGCAGGCAATTGCGATGTCACCACAAAATTGGTTGCGCTGGTCGCTGTCCTGCCGAGTACGTTGACCCGGATCGAACCTGTTGTCGCCCAGGAGGGCACATTGGTAATCAACTGGGTCGTCGTCCCTGACGTCAAGGTCGCCGGCGTGCCGTTGAAACTGACTGAATTGTTGGCCAGCGTTGCATTGAAGTTGCTGCCGTAGATGGTCACCGGGGCACCATAGATGCCAGTGCCTGGCGAGAAGCTTGTAATCGTCGGCGGCGGCGGCTCTGTTACCGTGAAATTTGAAGTGCTCTGTACCGATCGCCCGTCAACGGTCACCTGAATCGGGCCTGATGTCGCGGCGCTCGGCACCACGACGACCAGTCGCGTTTCCGTGGCCGATGTGATCACTCCGGATGCACCGTTGAACGCGACGATGTCGTTGGCAATCGTTGTGTCGAAATTGGTTCCGGTAATCGAGACAGTTGACCCCACCAAACCTGATGGTGGCCAGAAACTGGTGATCGTTGGCGGTCCTAGCGAGATCGTGTGCGGCACCGTGTCCGCGTCGAAGCCCGCGTAAGTTCCATCTCCGCCGTACCAGGCAGATATGCTGCGCGGCCCTGCGGGCCCCGAAGTCATTACACAGCTATTCGACGGAAGCGAGATGGTGCAACTCATTGCGTTCCCATCGCTCACGGAGACCGTCCCTGTTGGAGCGGGACTTGAGGGAGGATCAGCGATAACCTCGACAGTGGTGGTGAACGGCTGCCCAGACTCCGATGGCTCGGGAGACACACTCGAGATAACAGCAGTGACGGTTTTCTTGACGACGCTCATTGCATTGGTCGAAAACGATGAGCTGGAGGTGAACATCGTCGAGTCAGCCGGCGTGTAGAGGAAGTTGAGTGTACTCAAACCGGACCGAGTAGCATCCAGCATGCATCCGTTGTCACTCGAAAGATCAAAAATGCAGAAGGCGCTCTGACTCTGCACGCTCACTCTCACCGTGCCTTGTGGCTCGCCGCAAGCGCCATTGCTCGGATTGACGGCAACCTCGACCCTGGCGCTTGATCCAATCACAACGGGATTGGGCGCGACGCTCGTCAATGTGATCGTCGTCGGAATGGGCGCCGCACGTTGGCTGCACGATTGCATGGTGTTGATGGATGCCGGCAAGCTCAACGGACGATCGTAGATCTTTCGGGCATCCGCATTCTCTTCCAGCGAATATTGGCCGGTCGCTGGAAGCGTCGGCAGATCGATTGCACCAGCGCTGTTTGCGCTTGGAAACGCGAGGAGCACGGACCCGTTCGGCTGATAAGCAGTCAATGGAAAATAGACGGAACTGTTGTAGGCGGCTCCCCCGTTGAACTGAAGGTCCTGACCGTAGATTCCGGAGAACGCAACGATTCCTGCTTGCCCCGGCCGATTGAGATTCAACCAGACAGGCGGACTGTCAATCGTCGTTGTCATTTGGCGTGGTGTCGAGACCGTCGCAATAAACTGTATCGGCTCTTCCACCGGAAACGATGGATGGATATCCCGGACGACTACCGTGTAGTTTCCGGCAACCGGCGCACTTCTGATCGTTACTGCGCAGCCTGCTTCAGAATAGGAAGATGAGTCGAAGGAACCTGTCAGCGATTCGCATAAAGGCACTTCTGCTACACGCACGCCGAGCGGATCGAACACGCTGACCCGAACCCAATTGGCCCAAAAACTGTTGGTAATGAAATTGGCAGTTATCGGGACGATGACGCCGAGCTCCAGCCTTTGTCCTACGGTCGCCGGAAATGTCATCAAGCCCATCTGGTAGGAAAAATTTGCCTGTGTCGAGAATGAAGGTCCGTCAACGTTGATCGGAGTCGGCTCGACAAGGCTTACGCGCATGTCTTCGCTCCAACTGTCGGCCTGCTGGATCACCAGGGTATAGACATCAGTGTCAGGCAGATTCTGGAGGAGGTACGCGCCGCTGCAATTGCTGACACAATAGATTGCCGCCCCATTCGAATAGAGGTAGCTGCCGTTCGCGCGCCTGATTTCGAAGCGGCTATCTATGCCCATCAGCGGATCCGAGCTTCGCAGCAACTCCAACGCCCTGCTTTGTCCAGCTACACCGTCAAACCGGATCTTCGAAATTCGACCGACTCGGTCCATATGCAGGTTTACAGGCGCAGACGAGGACAGCGCAAGATCCTGTGACCTTGTAAGCGCAACCAAGGCACTCAATGTGGACGTCGCATTCGGAAAGAGCTGAAGCTTGTAGGTTCCGGATACGGGCAAGGACGAGAGATCAACGACACACGAAAATCGACAGGTAACGGTCTTGAGGGTAGAACCGTCTGGTTTGAAGACATAGATGTAGGGGTTTTTTGACGAGTATTCGGGAGTCTGAAGGACCGAAGTGATGCCAAGACCCAGGTTGTCGCCTGCCGTCGCACTAAACAGTACATCGATCGTCTGGCCGGCTGCCGAATTCGACACTTGAATGGTGGGGCCATCCGCAAGCAAAGTTCCACCTGACTGGGCAACATGGAAACTGCTGGTCGACACGACAGTTTGGCCTGCAACCGACACCGAAATAGGCCCTGTTACCGCCCCATTGGGAACCAGGACGGTCATTGAGCTTGAACTTGCGTCAGTGACCGTCGCCGAAATTCCGCCGATAGTTACCTGATTGGCAGAAATATTTGAACTGAAATAGCTGCCCTTGAGAGTGACCTCTGCGCCTTCAATTCCTGTCCCGGGCGAAAACCCCTTCAGTCGCAATGTCGTTGGCACTACCTCAAACGGCCAGCTGCTCGAACCAGTCAGGCCGTTTGCAGATACGGAGACCGGCCCTGACGTCGCGCCAGCGGGGATGGTCGTCGTCAGTTGAATGGTATTGGCAGCGGTGACGGTCGCCTGTACGCCATTGAACGTGACGGTGTTTCCCGAGGTGACAGCACTGAAATTGCGCCCGCGAATCTGGACTGTCGTGCCCGGGACCCCGCGCTTCGGGCTGAGATTGTTCACCATGGGAGCGGCAATAAAGTTGCCCGCGCTCTCCCCCCAACCATCATTGGTCGTTACGCGAATCTTCCCTGTTCTTGCGTTCGGCGGAACGACGACAGTCAATTCCGTCGGTGATGCAGCCACGATATTCAGCAATGTGGCGCCAAAGACCAGATCGCCGCCCATCGTAACGGTGTTATTTTCAGGGGCAGCGCCGAAATTGGTGCCCGAAACAACGATGACGGTTCCAACGCCACCACTCGTCAGATTGATACCCGTCACCTGAGGCGCTGCCGCCCAGACCGCGGCCGAATTGGCGGCGACAATGAGTGCAGCGAATGCAGTCAGGAAGCTGCGCAAGCGCAGCTTGCGAAGAGGTATTGGCCGGGCTGTACGACTGAACGTCGCGCGCAGGACGAAACCGAAGAAATTGACAGCCCCATCCATAGTTCAGCGTCCTGCCTTGTTTATTCCGATACCGAGTGAGCCGACATCTGCAATAGACATCATGCCCGGCGCATACGCCGAATATCGAGCGCGCTATCCTCCCTTCCCCCTTCCTGATGCGTTCTATATCCATATAGCGTTCGCAAAAGTTGCCAGAATCTACGGCGCGCCTTGGTCCATGTCAAGAATTTATCACGAGAGCCGTTGGTCGGCGCACTCTCTCATCGACCCAAATGGAGATTTCCATGGGCATTCTTCCTGGATAATTATGGATGTTCCGCGTTGAGCAATAAGCGGTGGGATACGACAACACCATTGGCATCGGCGCAGAGCCGGTGGCCCGGGACGAAGGTCAGTCCGGCGAAAGTAACCGGGACGTCAACATCGCCGAGGCCGCGTTTTCCGGTCTTCATCGGATGGCTGGCGAGTGCTTGTACGCCGAGATCGAGGGTGGCGATGATCTGTACGTCACGCAGGCAGCCGTTGATGAGGATCCCTTCCCAGCCATTGGCGACGGCTTGCTGGGCAAGCTGGTCACCGAGCAGGGCGCGGCGCATCGAGCCACCACCATCCACGACTAGGACCTTGCCCTTTCCCGGCAGGGCGACCTGCTCCTTGACCCTGGAGTTATCCTCGAAGCAGCGGATCGTGACGATGCGGCCGCCGAAAAAGTCGCGGCGGCCGAAGGCGCGGAAGATCGGGCCGGCGACTTGCACATCATCGGGGAACGCATCGCAAAGATCGGGGGTGGTTTGGGTTATCGCGGTTTCCTCATGGCGGGATGAGCCCATGGACGCGGAACCGTGGTGTCAGCGCGAGACCGGGCCACTTAGACCGAGGCGAAAATGGCACACGGCCGGCACTGGAGCCGACCGTGACCTCAATCATGACTATCTATCGGGCCGGTAAGAAGTAGGACGTCGACAATGCATTTCCTTCTCCCGCTAGCGGGAGAAGGAAAAGCTTTGTCGACTTCTTACGGTTTATGGGCCCAATCAATTGCCACCGCTGCTAGATCGAAACTTCGACAAGTTCGCATCGGACCGGCATGTCTTCGAAGTCCGCAACCTACGCGAACGCAATATGCGCATTGTGGAGTTGCAATTGGGACAACTTGGCGCTCCAATGCGCGGGCAATCGGCCGAGACGCGTGTTGATCGCGGCATCGCCGGACCCTGTCGACACGGAGTCGGATCATGCCTGCATTGCTTGTCGTCTTTGTGCACGGCTGGAGCGTTACCAATACCGATATCTACGGCGAGCTGCCGGCGCGGCTGATCGCCGAGGCGGCAAAGACGGGTGGCCCCAGGCTCGATGTGCAGCACATCCACCTCGGCCAGTACGTTAGTTTTCGCGACGAGGTGCGTATCCCGGATATCTCGCGCGCATTCGATGCGGCGCTCGCTGCCGTGCTCAAGGACGCCGGCGCCAATCGACGCTTTGCCTGCATCACCCATTCGACGGGCGGACCGGTTGTACGCGACTGGTTCGATCGCACCTATGTGCAGGCCAAGCGAGCCTCGGAATGCCCGATGAGTCATCTGATCATGCTCGCCCCGGCCAATTTCGGCTCGGCGCTGGCCCAGCTCGGCAAGACGCGCCTGGCCGCGATCAAGGCCTGGTTTGATGGGGTGGAACCCGGCCAGGGCGTGCTCGACTGGCTCGAGCTTGGCAGTCCGGAAGCCTGTGCGCTCAACCTGCGCTGGATCGAGGACTATCCAAGGCTGAAACTGGTCGAGGGCGCGAATCCACTGTTCCATTTTGTTCTCAGTGGCGACACCATTGACCGCAAGCTCTACGATTTCGTCAACCCCTACACCGGCGAGATCGGCTCGGACGGCGTGGTGCGCCTGGCCGCAGCCAATCTCAATGCCACCCATATCGTCCTAGAACAACCGGCGGTGCAAGCCGGCGAGGCCCTGCCCTCGGCACGCAAACGCCTGCGCAGCCTGCTCAAGGTCTCATCCCGGCGCGCCGCGCCGACCGCATTCAAGATCATCGCCGGCGCATCCCACTCCGGCGAATCAAAAGGCATCATGCGCAGCGTGCACAACGATGGCATCGCCCACGTCACCGTCGATGCCATCCTGCGTTGCCTGCAGATCAAGGATGCGACCGCCTATGCCGCGCTCTGCGGCGCGTTCACCCTGGAGAATGCAGCGCGCCAGGATGTCGGCAGCCGCCTGGAAGTGGAAAAAGTCCCCGTCCTTCCCGACCGCACCTACATCCACGATCCACGTTCGATGGTGATCTTCCGCCTGCTCGATACGCAGCAGCTTGGCACGCCCGACGTGAAAGTCCTGCTCACCGCCGGGCCGAACAACGATCCGAACCAACTGCCGGAGAACTTCCTCGCCGATCGCCAGTTCAACAAGCGCTCGGGCAACCTGACCTTTTTCCTCAACCACGCGGCACTGGCCGGGTGTCCGCCCATCCCGGGCCTGAAGGCAGGCAGCATCGCGCGCCCTGCCCTGATTCCGCGCCAGCCCTACGGCTTGCGCATCCAGCCGCGCGATGGCGACGCTTTTGTCGAGTACTGGGCTGCTGAGTTGCATGCCAACGTGCAGGATCTGCTGCCGCTGATCCCGCCGAACGAGACAACCATCATCGATATCCGCCTGACCCGCGTCGTCCGCGAAGGCGTGTTCCGCCTGACCCGCCAGCTTGCTCCGCGCAGCTTCAAGAATCCCGATCCGGGCGGTGCGCTGTAACCCGGTTTCACGGGGAGCTTCGTCCCTCGACTCTGCGCGACTTCATTCGCCTGCCTGGCCGACTATCGCGATGCACTCCACCTCGACACGCGCGCCCAAGGCCAGGCCGCTGCCGGCAAATGCACTGCGCGCCGGATAGCGCTTGTCGAAGAAGCCTCGATAGACCTCGTTGAACGCCGGCCACTCCTTGATATCAGCCAACATCACCGTGCATTTGACGATGTCGCTCATCGAATGCCCGTGTTCGGCAAGCAGATCCCTGATGTTCTGCATGGTCTGTTGCGCCTCCTTGGCGATACCCCCTTCGACCAGCTTGCCAGTCTGCGGATCGGTGCCGATCTGGCCGGACAGGTACAAGGTGTGATCGACTTGCACCGCCTGCGAGAATGGATAGTTGGCAGCCTTGGCCTTTTCCGAATTGATGAATGTCACCTTCGGCTGTTGCGCTGCCTGGGCCTGCGCGGAAAGCAGGATCACACCGGCAAGCAGGGCAACTTTAATCAGGATGTTCATGCGCGTTTCCTCTGATGGAAGCAGTGCTGAAGTTTGCCGCACGATTGCCTGCAACCTCAGCGTGTTGTCGGCGGCGGGTCCTGGGGTGACTGCGACGCTTCAGCGTGTCCCTGCTGCAGCGGGCCGATGCCAACCGCCCCCTGCACGTGCACATCGCGCCGCGGAAACGGGATCTCGATGCCGGCCTTGTTGAACGCATCGAGCACGGCGACATGGAGGTCGTGCAAGGTGGACATGCGCTGCTCGATGCGACCGACAAACACGCGCAGTTCCAGATCCAGCGAACTGTCGCCAAAACCGAGGAACAGCACGACTGGCGCCGGCGATTCAAGCACGTGTTCGTTGGCCCTGGCGACATCCAGCATGGTCTTCTGCGCCAGCGCCACATCACTGCCGTAACCAATGCCGACCTTGACCACGAGGCGCGTGACCGAACTGGTCAGCGACCAGTTCTTCACCGAGCGCGTGATGAAGGCCTTGTTCGGCACCAGCACCTCGAAATTGTCCGCATCCGTGATCGTGATGGCGCGGATCTGGATGCGTGATACGGTGCCGACCGTGTCATCGATGGTGATCAGATCACCGACGCGCACCGGGCGCTCGAACAGGATGATGATGCCGGAAACGAAGTTGGCGACGATCTCCTGCAAGCCGAAACCAAGGCCGACGCCGAGCGCGGCAACGATCCACTGCAGCTTCGACCAGTCCGCGCCAATGTGGCTGAAGACGAAGACGAGACCAACCGCAAGGATCAGGTAGCGGGTGATCGTCGTGTAGGCATAGCGCGATCCCGAATCGATGTCGAAACGATGCAACACGACCACCTCGAGGAATCCGGGCAGGTTGCGCGCGGCAATCACGGTCAATCCAAGCAGGATCACGCCAAGCAACAGATTGCCGAGCGTCACCGCGGTCACCACCTGGCCGGCCGGCGTGGTGGCCACGCTCGACCACAACACGACATCATTGAAAATGCCGAACGCCGGAATCAGTCCACTCCAGATTTTCCACAACAGCATGGCAACCAGCACGAGCGCAGTCGCCCGCAAGATGCCCCGTGTTTGCTGGCTGACCGTCACGACATCGATTTCCGGCTCCTCGTGGACTACCGGCGAACCCTCGCCGGCACTGTCCGCAGCGGCACCGGCGCGTTCGAACTCGCGCTGGCGCGCATGCCGCAGCTCGGACTGCCGGTACGCTGCACGGCGCCCGGCAACCAGCACGCCGCGCAATGCAATCTCGAAAGCAATCAGGATGAAGAGGATGCCCAGGGCCGAACTGATCAGGCGCCCCTGCAACTCGACGGCGCTGACCGTGTAACCCGCCAGGGCAACCCCTGCCAGCACCAGCGGCGTCATCACCAGAACGCCGAACCAGACGAAGCGGGTGCGCCAGAGCAGTCCATGTCGTTCGAGGATTTCCATCATTGCCCCGCCATGCGGACGGAACACCTGGTAGGCGAAGACCGCCAGCGCGAGCGAACTCATCAACAGGCCCAGGCGGCCGATGCCGTCGCCGAGCATCGGATCGACACTGGCCAGGGCAACGCTGCCCAGCCACACCGCAGGAACCAGGACGAGACTCAATCGCCAGAGGGCGAAACCGAGTCGCCGCACCGCGCCACGGCGCCAGAGGAAGTGACTCGAGAACAACCCGCAATGCCGACACATGTTGCGGAACAAGCCAAGCACGAACAGCACGATGCCGCCGTTGAACAAGCCACTGCCGACTGCGACGGACAGGGAACCCGGATTTGCCGGATCGGTGAGCAATTGCGCGGGAACGACCAGGGCAAGTGGCATCGGCAAGGCCAGCAACACGGTCACCAGCAGCGCATGCAGGGTCAAGGCGAAGCGATCACTTCGCGTACCGACGGCTTTTGCCAGGTGTTCAAGCCTGGCCAGCAGTCGCTTGCGCAAGCCGAACAGGATCAGGACCACGCTGCCCGCAGCCAGATACCACCAAGGGCGTGCGTTCCACGAAGTGCGCACCGCGGAATACATCGCCGTACGGTTCTCCTGCCCGAAGATCTTTGCCAGGCCATCGGCAATCTGCCGGCCCCAATCGTGGTTGACCGGCAATGCACTCGGCAGCCAGAGCAGCCGCTGATCGAGCATCAGGCGCAATTGCAGCGTGCGTTCGCGCAATTCCGTTTCAAGCTGGTTGAGTTCGGCGAGGGCTTCGACCTGCTTGCCCTGGATCAGGTTCAGATCCTGCAGGGCGTCACGCCGATCCTTCAGCAGCGACTGCGCGAAGGTGCGCGCATCCGCTGCGCCGGCATCGGCGACCTGGTCCAGCAGTTGATCGACCGCTGCGGGACCGGTTGCCGCGGTTGCCAGCTTCTGCTCGCTGCGGAAGCGCTCGACGCGAACGTCAACGATGCTGCTCTGGCGTTGCTCGATACGCCGGTCCAGGCCGGTTTCGGTCGGCAGCTTCTTGCCGACATCGCGAAGCAGGCGCCCGTATTCCTCGCCAATCCGTCCGAAGGCGAGGATCTGTTCCGCATTCTTGCGCAGCCCCGCCACGGCTTCGAGTTGGGCGTACAGGCGATCCTTGGTCGACCACAATTTGCGCAGTTCATTGGCAATGCCGAACATTGCCTGGCGCAGCGATTCGTTTTCACGCGCCATCGCCTGCAGCGGCTCGGCCTTGCCTTCGAGTTCGATGACGACCTGTCTGGCGCGATCCAGCTTGTCGTGCACATCGGCCTGCTCCCGCGCATCCATGCGCCGGCCCAGACTGGATATCTCGGTCTGGGTCCTGTCGACTTCGCGACCCAGCATGGTCAGTTGGGAGCGCGCGTCGATCCGGCGGGTCGACATTGCGCGCAGCAACTCGTCCAGCTCGCGGCGCTGCGCACGCAGGCTGACCAGTCGAATCTGCAATGCCGCCATGCGCAGTTGCGCTTCGGCCGGATCGATATCCAGCGGCGCGGTTTGCGCATTCTCCGCGTGTGGCTCGTGCGGCTCGGCAAGCCGGGCCTGCAATTGCGCGATGCGTTCAGGTGCCAGCTTCAGTGATTCGGCAAACTCCGACGCCTGTTTGCGGGCCGCGTCCGCACTTTGCAGACGGACCAGGGCCAGTTGCAGACTCTCCAAGGCAAGCTGTTTGTCCGCGGCGATGACATCCGTTCGCGTCTGCAGAGCCTCGATGCGGCCGCGAATATCCTCCGCGCTGATGCGCGTGGGGCTGTCGGCAGTCGCGGCCGGTGCTGCAAGTGCAGCCGCGCCGATCATCACCGCGGCAAGGCCGAGGCAGAGGCGCAACAGGCGACCGGTCAAGGAACTTGCCGCATTCAAGAGGACACTCCGAAGCCGATCATCGAATGGCGATTATGGCCGCTGCACCGAGGCAAGGCCATGTCATCCGCCGCACGGTGGCTGCCGGCATGATCCATTTCGCCTTGTCCGATTCGGCCACTTCAATGACATGTACCGCGCGTCGGTGACAGGGGAACACCCCAGGTCACCATGCAGATGTCGAACTGTCCGGGTTGGCCCTGATCTTGCTATCGACTATCGACGGTCGCACGACGAGCCGTTACTGCCGAACAAGAACCCGTGGTCGGGTTCCACTCCGGACTCACCGTCGCAGCGGCGGCTACCGCTGCAATATCCCTTGAGGTCTTTCATGTCCAGCAAGTTCCAGCTCCGCGTCGCCCTTTTCACTGCCGCCCTGGCCTTTGCCGCCGCTCAAGCCCAGGCCGCAGACGAGTGGCACTTCGTTGTCAGCAACCTGACCAGTTCCAAGATCGTCAAGCTGCAGGTTTCCGAAGACAAGTCTGAATGGGGTGATTTCGATGTCGGCAGCGGGATCGGTCCCGGCAAGACCGAAACGATGGTGTGGGATCACAGCACGGACAACGAAGGCTGCGAGCAATGGATCCGCGCCAAGTTCGCCGATGGCAGCACCAGCGAAGCCAGCAGGCAGGACTTCTGCCAGAATCTCGAAGATCCGATCGAATTCAGCGAATAAACCAAACCATGAGGGTCTCCGGCCGTTGCGCACCCGCGCCCGGTCGGAGGCTCGATTGATCCGTCCGCCTTCCACATTCTGAACACTCGAACCAGCATTGCCCGATGGTGCCTCGCGCCCGACTCTGCGACCATGCCGGCACTTGATCGAGGCAAGCCATGGACACCAGCAAACTCGACCGCATCGTTGCCGAAGCGCGGCGCAATGCCGCCCAGCGCGAAGCGGGCTATCGCGAGCGCGCCCTGAAGATGTATCCATGGGTGTGCGGTCGTTGCGCGCGTGAATTCACGCGGGCCAACCTGCAGGAATTGACCGTGCACCATCGCAACCATGACCACGATTTCAATCCGGCCGACGGCAGCAACTGGGAGCTGCTCTGCGTCTACTGCCACGACAACGAGCACTCGCGCTACATCGATCACACCGGCGTCAGCGCATCCGCCGTCGAAGACAAGGCTGCCCCGGCAACCAGCAACCCTTTTGCCGGCCTGAAAGACCTGCTCAAGCGTTGATTCCCGTGGTTGGACGCTTCGTCCGCGCCACCCGTTCGGCTTCCGTGGGAGAGACCTTCAGGCCCGATGCCGCTCGGCCCCCTGCGACAAGAGCGTCGCGACCAGACGGAGTCCCGTTGCCGGACGGCTGAAGCCGCTTCCCGCGAATCACAAATCTCCAATACTGAATCGGATGTCCCGCTCACTCGATCCTGATCGACACCGGGCAGTGATCGGAAGGATGCTGATCCTCGGCAACGCCGTAGGTGAATTCCGCGAATGACCCGGGCACGCGACGTGCGGCAGCGGCTGGATCGAGCACGATGTGATCGATGAAATCCGGGTAGCGCTGCACGCAGGTCGCAGCCTTGCCTTCGGCGGCGTCAAGCAGCGGCACGCCTTCATTCAAGCGTTTCCACACCACGTCGTCCGCCAGCGCCAGGCGCCGGTTCCAGTCGCCGAGGATGGCAAACGGCACGCCTTCGGCGTGGCGTTCTGAAATCCACTTCTGCAGCACGGGCACCTGCTCGAACAGGATCGGGCAAGGCTCCCTGTCGTCACCTGCCGAACAGCCGCTTTTCAGGTGCACGGCGAGCAGGCGCAACGGCGCGCCCGACTTCAGCGTGATGTCGACGCCCCAGCGCAGGTCGGGATCGCCAATGGCGAGCGCACTCAGATCCGCGTTGCGCGTGAAGTCGATGCCATTGCGAATCGCGAAACCGACTTTCTGGTCGCGGATGGTCGGGCCAGCGGTCGCATCGCGGCCACAAAATCCATGCCGTCCACTGGCGGGTCGCTGCGACATGACGATGCGGTATTGATGCGGCGGAAACACGCGTGCCGCCGCAGCCGCGTTTTCGACCTCCTCGAAGGCGATGACGTCGGCACCGAGTTGTTCGGCGTAATGGCGCAAACTCGCGTAGTCCGCCTCGCTGCGCGGCCGGCAACCCAGGCCATCGGCTTCAGCCAGATGCTCGAGGTTCCAGCTGGCAATCTTCAGCGGCTGGCCTGGCACCTCGACACGGGTCGCCTGCGGTGCACAACCGGCCAGCGCCACGGCAAGGGCGGCGGCGACCACGACGAGCGGGCCATGCATGCGTGCCGAACGAAACCCGGCAACCCGCTGCGTTTGCGGATCGGGGTCACTCATGGCGAATCCGCAAGTGCGGCATTGTGGTAGACATCCTGCACGTCATCGAGCTCCTCCAGCCAATCGAGCAGATCGTGCAGCGTTTCGGCGACTTCCCCGGCAACCGCGACGCGATTGGCCGGACGCATGACGACATCGTCGCTGAGCGGCACGAAGCCCGCCCCGAGCAGCGCCGCCTTGATCGATTCGAAGTCCTCCGGCGCGCACAACACCGTGCCTCGCTTGCCTTCAACGACGATGTCGTCGGCGCCGGCCTCAAGCGCCGCTTCCAGGAGTTTCTCTTCGGCCTCGGCGGTCGGCGTGTCGATGACGATTTCGCCCACCCGGGCAAACTGGAAGGCGACCGAGCCACTGGTGCCGAGGTTGCCGCCATGTTTGGACAAGGCATGGCGCACATCGGCCACGGTGCGCACGGAGTTGTCGGTCATGGCGTCGATGATCAGGGCGACGCCACCCGGGCCGTAGCCTTCGTAGCGCAACTCCTCCATGTTGTCGGCACCATCGGCACCGGAGCCGCGCTTGACTGCGCGTTCGATCGTGTCCTTGGTCATGTTGGCTGCCAGGGCCTTGTCGATGCCCATGCGCAGGCGCGCATTGCTTGCCGGATCGCCGCCATTGCGCGCGGCAATGGTGATCTCGCGGATCAGCTTGGTGAAGATCTTGCCGCGTTTCGCGTCTTCCGCGTTCTTGCGGCCTTCGATACTCGGGCCTCTGCCCATGGGATTACCTGCAACGTCGGTGAGTGGATCGGATACCGACGGAACCGTCTCGGCCCTGGTCGGGGCGCGAATTCTAGCAGGGGGCGGCGCTCATGCTCGAATGTCGGCAGCGGCCCCACTGCAGGCAACCGGACGCGCAAGCAAGGCCGGCGGCCGGGCCTGCAGCGGCTGCGACATCCTGGCGGCCTGGAAGGCGCACTCAACCGGCTGCGATGCGGGCGTCCTTGATCGCCCAGCGCGCATTGAGCCAGGCCTGGAAGCGGATGCGGAAATCCTTGTCGTTCTCGTAGTCGCCGCCCAGCAATGACGCCGGGATCGGAACGACATCGATATGCACCTTGACCTTGCGCGCGCGCCCCGACAGCAGGTCAAACATGCCTGGACTGCCATTCGGATAGATCAGGGTCACATCGACAATGGCATTGAGCATGCTGCCCATCGCGTCCAGCACCAGGGCGATGCCGCCCGATCGAGGCACCAGCAAGTGCTGGTACGGCGAGCCGCGCCGGTCATGTTTTTCCCGGGTAAAGCGCGTGCCTTCGACGAAATTCATCACCGATACCGGCAGGTGTCGATATTTCTCGCAGGCCTTGCGCGTGGCTTCGGTGTCCTTGCCGCGCAACTCCGGATGCTTTTTCAGCAACTCCTTGGAGTAGCGGTTCATGAACGGGAAATCGAGCGCCCACCAGGCCAGCCCCAGCACCGGCACCCAGATCAATTCGCGCTTGAGGAAGAACTTGAGAAAAGGGATGCGCCGGTTGAAGACCTTTTGCAGAACCGGGATGTCCGCCCAGCTCTGGTGGTTGCAGATCACCAGATACCAGCCCTCGCGCTTGAGCCCCTCAAGCCCTTCAACTTGCAGGCTGAGACCGGCGACAAGGGTGACCAGGGTGCTGTTGACCCGGATCCAGTCCTCGGCAATCAGAACCAGTACCTTGGACATCCAGTTGCGGAATGCGCGGATCGGAACCAGCAGCTTGACCATGGCCAGCAGCAACAAGGGGATCGCGTGAACGAGCGTGTTGACGACGATGATCAGCAGGTTGAGCGCAAGTCGCAGGGTGGCGAGCATGAAATCCTGTTCGGTATTGGCTGTGGCGTCGCGCACACTACCAGCGTTTGTCGGTTGCGCGCATCCACGCGGGCCGTTAGCCGGTCATCTGCGCCAAGGGCAAACGCTCAGATCAATTCCAGCGGCTGCGACTCCCAGGCGGCCTTGAGCATGCGCAGGACGTCGTCTTCCGCAGCAAGGGCATGCGCGTCGATGGATTCGATCATCGGACCGACCGAACCCGCGTTGAGCATGAAGGCACTGCGGAACCCGCCCAGCTGGTCGAGGTGGAGCGGAGCGCTGACCGACTCGATGCCTTGCTCGCGCAGGCCGCGCTCGATCAGCTGCAGGGTGGTTCCGCGCAAGGCTGGCGCATTCGGCCAGGTTACCCGCCGGCCGTCCCAGAAGCCGATGTTCCAGGTCGAACCCTCGGCAATCGCGCCGGCGGAAGTGGTCAACAGCACGTCGTCGAATCCCTCGATCCGTGCCTGCCGGGACAGCTGCAACACATCGAACATGCCGACGTGCTTGAGGTGCGGCAACACGCGCGCACAGGTCATCGATTTCAGCCGCAGCGACCCGCTGCTTGGTGCCCGCACGGGACGCGTCGCGATCAGCACATCGGCTGCAACCGGGCGTTCCGGATGAGCGCGATCGAATGCCAGCGAAAACACGCTGATGCGCAGGGACAGCGGAGCATCGCCAATCACCCGGGAAAGCTGCGCGCGCAGCCGGTCGGTGTCGAGTTCGCTGCCGAACAACTCGCGGGTCGCCGCCACCAGCCGCTGCAGATGCAGGCTGAATCCGCGTGCGCGGCGCTCGATGACCTGCAGGGTGGTGAAATGCCCATAGTTGACCTGGGCGAAAACGGCCAGTTCCTCGATCGTCGGCGCACGGCCATTCAGCAGGATGCGCGGGATCAATGGCGGCGACGTGCCACCGGTCACGACTTCGCTGGTTTGCTGCATGGCGGCGTGCTCAGAAGAGTCCGCTCAGCACCATGAGCAGGCCGACCAGCGATACCGCCCAGACCAGCGTGCGCAGATACGGCACGCCGGCGGCGTACAGCGGCAGGTAAGCCAGGCGTGCCCAGAAATACAGTTGCGCACCGAGTGCCGTCTGCGCGTCGGCCTTCTGCATCAACATCACCGCCAGCACGGCGGCGGCGAAGAACGCGAAGGTTTCGAGGAAATTGCGGCTGGCGCGATCGAGACGCCCGGCGACAGGGTTCAATGGCGGTGCCATGCCATCGCGTGGGCCAGCATTCCATTTGATACCGCGCTGCGCCGTCGCGAACGTTGCGGCCAAGGCAATCTGCACGAGGCCCAGCGCAATGGACCAGACCAGCATCTTCATTTCAATCGACATTGCATCCTCCCGGGTTGGAATCCGATAGTGCCGACTTTTCCGCATTCATGCATGCGTGCAGACCATCCGCATGACAGGCGCTGTGGCATGCTTGCGCACCGCGCGGCTTGCCAAGGCAACCAGCCTTCGCTGCGCCACGCTGCACGCGTGGCGAACCTTCCGAATGGCATGTCGGCTGCGCCACTTGATCCGCGTTGCCCCAGGTAGATTCCGATGGCTCCCAGACCTTCCGAGACGATGACGTGAGCACGCTTTCCGCAGCCGCAAAGGCCCAGTTGCAGATCCATTTCTGCGTCCTGCTGTGGGGCTTCACGGCCATCCTCGGCAAGATGATCAGCCTGCCCGCCCTGCCTCTGGTCTGGTGGCGCATGCTTGTCGTCGTTGGCGTGATCGCACTGCTGCCGCGCGCCTGGCGCGGACTGCGCAAGATGTCGCCGAAGCTGGTTCTTGCGTATTCCGGCATTGGCGTCCTGGTCGCCCTGCACTGGCTGACCTTCTATGGTGCGATCAAGCTCGCCAACGCCTCGGTCGCGGCCACCTGCATTGCGCTGGCCACCGCCTTTACCGCCCTGGTCGAACCGAAACTTGCGCATCGCGCGTTTTCCAGGCGCGAACTGGCACTGGGTCTGGCCGTATTGCCGGGCGTCGCCCTCGTCGTTGGCGGCGTGCCTGACGACTTTCGCATCGGCATCATCGTCGGCGCGATTTCGGCATTCTTCGTCGCATTGTTCGGCTCGCTCAACAAGCGCCTCGTCGAACACGGCGATCCGCTGACCGTGACCGGCATCGAACTCGGTTCCGGCACGCTGGCGCTGACCGCACTGTCGCCCTTGATGCCATGGATATTCCCGGCGTTTTCCGGTGACCTCTTCAGCATTCCGGGTGGCCGCGACATGGCCCTGATCCTGATCCTGTCGATCTTCTGCACGCTGCTGCCGTTTGCCTTGTCACTGGTCGCGTTGCGTCACATGAGTGCGTTTGGCGCGCAACTCGCGGTCAACCTCGAACCCATCTATGCCATCGTGCTTGCCGCCATCCTGTTTGGCGAACAGCATGAGCTGACGCCCCTGTTCTATGTCGGCGTCGTCATCATCCTGGCTGCCGTGTTCATCCATCCGCTGCTCGGCACGCCCAAGCAACAGGTGCAACCGGAGATCCTTGCCGTGGCCGAGGCGAAGAACATCCTCGAATGACCGGCAGCCGGCCGGCACGTGGCACCCTCCCACGGTTGGCGGGACCGTGGACTAGTCACGTGCGCGCCCAGGTTTTCGGTTCGATCAAATCCCGTAGATTGCCGTACAGATCCTCGAAAACGACGGCCGTGCCGTAGTCCTCGTGACGCGGTTCTTCACGGAAATGCACGCCTTGCGCCTGCATGCGCGCACGGTCGCGCTTGAAATCATCGGTATGGCGGAAGAGGGGAACCCGTCCCCGGCCTGTTTGCCGATGCGGCTGGCCTGTTCGTCATTGACTGCCCGCGCCAGCAGCAAACAGGCGCCTTGCGAGCCACGCGGAACAATCCTGACCCAGCGCCTGGCCGCATGCACGGGCGTGTCTTCGAGCAATTGGAAATCCAGCGCCCGCGTATACCAGTCAATGGCTTCTTAATGGCCGCGAACGACGAGGACAAGGCATGCAATTGCTGTGATCTGTTCGACTCCATCGGTGGGTGCCGCGCGTTTCGGAATGCGGCATGCGTGCCGATACCATCGGCATCGGCCAGGACCAGATAGTGGCGTGGTCAGGAGCGGATGGCGATCGTCGCCTTGACCGGAGACGGGGTCGGATCATTCCGTTGTTATTATTCGTCATATTTGACGATTATTACTTGAAATATCCGATTTTTCGCCTTATCTTGCGAATACGAATATCAGATTGAATTGAACACTACTCGCAGAAAAAGTCGACTTGATTGGTCCAAATCCGAATTTCTCGTCATGCGAGGCGAATAATGGACAACAAAAGCCCAATCGGCGATGCCCGCCTGCTGCAGATCATGGGCGAGCGCATCAGCCAGCGCCGTCTCCAGCGCAATCGCAGCCAGGCTCACCTGGCCAGCGAAGCCGGCGTCTCCAAACGCACGCTCGAACGCGTCGAGGCGGGCGGATCCATCCAGCTCTCCAATTTCATCCGCATCCTGCGCGCGCTCGACCTGCTCGACGGGCTCGATGCACTGCTTCCCGAGCCGCTGCCAAGCCCGCTGCAACAACTCAAGCTGCAGGGCCGCCAACGCCAACGCGCCTCCACGGTGCGCGAACCCGAAGCGGCAAGCGAGGCCTGGACCTGGAACGACGAATCGTGACGACGCTTGCCGAGGTTCGCCTCTGGGGTCGCGCCATCGGTGCCGTCTCGGTCGAGGATGCGACCGCTACCGCCGCGTTCCAGTACACGCCGGAATTCGCCCGCAGCGGCATCGAGGTGGCACCGCTGATGATGCCGCTCGATGAGCGCATTTACGCCTTCCCGACGCTCGCCCGGGAAACCTTCCATGGCTTGCCCGGCCTGCTCGCCGATTCCCTGCCCGATCGATTCGGCAATGCCCTGATCGATGCCTGGCTGGCCACGCAGGGACGCACGCCGGAGAGTTTCAATGCGGTCGAACGTCTCTGCTACATCGGCGCACGCGGCATGGGTGCGCTGGAGTTCGCGCCTGCCACCGGCCCCAAGGCCCGCGAGGCGCAGAAAATCGAAGTCGATGCGCTGGTGCGCCTGGCTTCCGAGGTCCTCACCCGGCGGTATCAGCTCAATCACTCGTTCGCCGGAGAACACTCGGCGGAAACCCTGCGCGACATCCTGCGCGTCGGCACCTCGGCCGGTGGCGCGCGGGCAAAGGCAGTCGTTGCCTGGAACCGCGAAACCAACGAGGTACGTTCGGGGCAAGTCGCCGCCGGTGCCGGTTTCCGGAATACTGGATCCTCAAGTTCGACGGCGTCAGCGGCAACCGGGACAAGGAGCTTGAAGACCCGAAGGGCTACGGTGCCATCGAGTACGCCTATGCGCTGATGGCCCGCGCCGCCGGCATCGACATCAGCGAATGCCGCTTGCTCGAGGAAAACGGTCGCCGGCATTTCATGACGCGCCGCTTCGATCGCCTTGAGGGAGGCGGGAAACTGCATATGCAGTCGCGTGGGGCGCTCGCCCACTACGACTACAACATGGCCGGTGCCTGCAGCTACGAACAGGCCATGCAGGTGATCCGCCGCCTTGGCCTCGGCATGGCCGCGATCGAGGAGCAATTCCGGCGCATGGCCTTCAACATCATCGCGCGCAACCAGGATGACCACGTCAAGAACATCGCCTTCCTCATGGACAAGGCCGGGCGCTGGTCCCTGTCACCGGCCTTCGATGTCACCTACAGCTTCAACCCGGACGGCCTGTGGACCGCGATGCAGCAGATGACCATGAACGGCAAGCGCGACGGCTTCACCCTGGAGGATTTCCGCGCCTGCGCCCAGGCAGCCTCGATGAAACGCGGTCGCGCCGAAACAATCATCGCCGAGGTGACCGAGGCGGTGCGCGGTTGGCCCGGGTTTGCCCTGCGCGCCGAGGTCATGCCCGGCTGGACGCAAACCATTGGCCAGAACCTGCGCCTGGGCATCGGTTGATCAGCCCGGCAGGCGCGCCCAGTCGCGACAGACTGCCCGCAATTGGCGCAAGCACGTATGCTCCCCGGCGAACGTCATCCGCCACCGAGGTCAGCCATGTCGCTTGTCAACCTGCTTGTCGCAATCGCCTTGTTCCAGTATGTATTCTTTGCATCGCGGGTCGGCTGGGCTCGTGGAAAATATGGCGTCCATGCGCCCGCCACCACCGGCCACGAGATTTTCGAGCGCTACTACCGGGTCCAGAGCAATACCCTGGAGTTGCTGATCCTGCTGGTTCCCGCCGTGTGGCTCGCCACCGCATACTGGAACCCGCTGTTCATTGCGGCAATGCTGGCGATCTACGTCATTGGCCGGCAGCTCTATTACCTCGCCTATATCGCGGATCCGAAAAAGCGCTCGATGGGTTTCGGCCTGTCCCTGCTGCCGATCCTCGCCCTGCTGGCAGCGGCGCTGGCCGGCGCTGCCTGGAGCCTGTTTCGCAACGGCATCTGAGATGGCCCGGCCTCGACATTGACGTGTTGTTGATGCCCATGGCACGGCACCGCTGTTGGCCAACGAACGCTTGACGGGGACTCAGGCCTGCGCCGGAATGACAAGCCCGCGTTGCACCGCGGGTCGCTCCAGTGCCGCGCCCAGCCAACGTCCAACGTGCGCATATGAGTCGAATCCGACCAGTTCGCGCGCCTCGTAAAACGTGATCAGGTTGTTGACCCAGCCGATCGTGGCGATGTCGGCGATCGAGTAGTCGTCGCCCATGATCCATGCGCGTCCGTCCAGGCGGCCATCGAGCACGCCGAGCAGACGTTTGGATTCGGCGACATAGCGCTGCAGCGGTCGCTTGTCTTCGTATTCCTTGCCGGCGAACTTGTTGAAGAAGCCAAGCTGGCCAAACATCGGGCCGATCGAGGCCATCTGGAAATGCACCCACTGGATGGTTTGCCAGTACTGCGCCCGATCGGAAGAAATGAACCGCCCCGACTTTTCCGCCAGATACTGGAGGATAGCCCCGGATTCGAATAGCGCCAGGGGCGCGTCGCCCGGTCCATGCGGATCGATGATTGCCGGGATCTTTCCGTTCGGATTGAGCGATAGAAACGCCGGGGTGTGACTCTCGTTTTCATGATGTCGACCCGATGCGCCTCGTACGGCAGACCGGTTTCTTCCAGCATGATCGAGACCTTGACCCCGTTTGGCGTGGCCAGCGAATAAAGCTGGATGCGATCGGGGAACCGCGCCGGCCAGCGTTCGGTGATCGGGGATTCTTCAAGCGTTGACATGTATGCTCCTCGGTCATGCAATACAGAACACCCATATTGGGATTTCCATGGCGCGCACAAGCGCGTCCCGCCGCTCCCGGAGAAACGGCATGAAACGGTTGCGATTTCCGCGATGCATGGCCGGCGCAGCCCTTGCGCTGCTGATCGGCGGTTGCGCGGCGGGCGGCGACGTGCGCAAACCGATTCCGGCGGCGACCCACGCTGCAACGCAAGCTGCGCATCGACTGGTCGTGGTTCTGCCCGGGCGCGGTGATGATCTGGCGTCGCTTGAACGCAGGCGCGTGGCACAGACGATCCAGGCCGCATGGCCCGACGCGGACGTGATCCTCACCGGACTGACCATGCCGTTCTATCGCCAGGGCCAGGCAAGCAAACGATTGCATGATGAAATCATCGGGCCCGCGCAGGGCCCTGGAAATCGCGAACTGTGGATCGTCGGCATCTCGCTCGGCGGCATGGGTGCGATGCTGTACGAACGTGAATATCCGGGACAGGCCGACGGCATCCTGTTGCTGTCGCCCTATCTCGGCGACAACGCCATCCACGACGAGATCCGTGCGGCTGGCAGCCTCGCCCGCTGGAATCCGGGCCCGCTGCAGGCTGTCAATGCAGGCACGTTCCAGCACGAACTGTGGCGCACCGCGAAAACCTGGCAGCAAACGCCCACGCGTGCAGCGGCGGTGTGGCTAGGCTATGGCAGCGACGAGCCCTTCCGCACACCGATCGAACTGCTCAGCCCCGCCCTGCCCGCCGATCATGTCGTCATGCTCCCCGGCAGGCATGACTGGAAGCTGTGGAATGCCACCTTGCAGGAAATGCTCAAGCGGATTCGAATGGAGCGGGATGCGATCGGCGAGCCGCGCAGCCGAATCAATTAGCCAGCGCCCAATCCACGCAGAGCAGTTCGGCTTGTGCCAGCACTGTCTTCACGGCTTCCTCCTGCAAGTCGGGTGGGTACCCATACTTGTTGAGGATTCGTTTCACCATCACCTTGATTCGGGCACGCGCACTTTCGCGAAGATTCCAGTCGATGGTCACGCTCTTTTTCACCTGGGTGATCAACTCGGCGGCAATGAGCCTCAGCTTGTCATCGCCCATGGCGGTGCCAACGCCGACGGGCGAACCCTAGGCAGGCCAGTAGAGTCGCTTGAGCGGCACCAGTCGTCGAGTTTCGCTGTCGACCGTCTCGTAATAGTCCACGAGCGCCCTGACAATGTCATCAAGCTCCCAGAGGGTCACCGGGATGCTGGCACGGTCAGCCTCGTAGCGCGAGTCCTTGCTGAAGCCACCGGTGCTCACGTAAAGCCCGCGGTCGTCCTTGTGACGTCCGCCAAGGAAGCTTCGCACCTCCTTGCTGCCCATTGCACCACTACGGTGTTTGACCTCGACAACGATGCGAGGATTTTCGAATCCCAAACCATCGGGTGAAGCGACAATGTCCGCGCCGCGATCCGGTCCGCGTGGCGATACGCGAGTCTTGTAGCCCATTGCCCGAAGGATGCCGGCGATCAGCTCCTGCATTTCGTCCCAGTCGAGCTGGCTGATCCTGTCCTTGATGAACTCCAAGGCACGGACTTCCAGGCTCTGAAGCAGATCTTCCGTCTCCTCGCTGGACTCTTCATAGTCGGGTTGAACCATCGCGGGTGCGCGCTCGTCGGACTCGAGTTTGTTGAGCGCGACGCGGAGAATCTCGGCGGCAGCAGACGGTGGCACCTGGAACAGCGTCATCGTCGAGCCGAGCGAATTCTTAGTGCTGACGCCGAGGTCATCTCGGTCTATTTCATGCTCCCAGCGCGTCCGTCGGAGCATGGTCATGCCCGGTTGAGCAGGATTCGGGTCGACGGTCAGATCGCCCTCGATCGTCCCGATCAGATAGCGGCGGGCGGATGGATCATAAGTAATGACCTTGTCGCCCTTCTCGACCTTGTTGATGTAGCGCCAGACTTGCGATGCGCCAGCAAGCACCGAGCCCGGCTTCAAATCGGGGCGCCGCTCTGCGAATACCTCGGCCAACTCGTTGCGAGAAACTCCGGGCTTTGCAACATGCGCCAACTCCCTCCAGCCGAGCGCCACGACCTTCTGGTCGCGAAATTCTTCGTAGAGCCGTCCGCTATCACCACGGACCATCCACATGTGGGTCATTTGGGTCTTTCCCCCATCCATTGCGATGAATGGATACTAGCGCACAGGCAACAGCGGAACCGAGGTGCGCAATTTCGCGACAGTCGAATGTGTCTGGTGTTTCGAGGGACCGAGCCATGACCCTGTGCGACTTGTCTCAGCGTGGCGCGCTCAACGCGTCGAGTTTGGCTGCTACCGTTCCACACGCCGTAATCAGGTCGGCGACGATGCGCGTGTCTACATCGAGTTCCCCTTCGTATTCGGCGACATTTCGCAGATGGTGGCATTTGTCCAGTACGCGCCACACCTCCGGGCCAAGGCCCAGTGTGTGGGGGAGACTCTGGAACACGATGTAGCGCTGGTTCGCGCGGTAACCGAGGCGACGCAATGCCGCCAGACACAAAGCATGAGCGGCGTTGTAGGCCAGGTCGAATCGGCTCTCGAGTGACAGGGTCTCGTTCCTCGCGTCCTTCAGTCGCGCCAGCGCGGAACGCTTGAGTCCCTCGAACTCGCGAGCGTCCGGTGGTTCGCCCGTCAGCGGTTTGCCGGGGCCGACCAGCTTATCCAGCGCTGAGGTCACGTTCGTTCCCGATCAGCCACAGTTTGGGTTGTTCAAGCACGCGCGTCACAAAGGCATTGCCTTGTTTGATCCGCCGGGCGAGTTCGGCGCGCGAATACAGCGTCGGATTGACTTCGCGGCCCAATTGCAAGATCACCGAATGCAGGGCACCGACGATGTCCGCGTACGTAAGCGTGTCGGAGAGAATCATCAGGTCTATGTCGCTGCTGGCGGTATCGCTGCCCTTGGCGACGGAGCCGTAGACGAAGGCCGCGATGATCCCAGCCGCCAGTGAAGCCAGCGCCTCGCGCAGTGGCTCGGCCATGCCGATGGTCTTGCGGACGATGCCGACCAGTTCGGCATGGATCGGCGCTTCTGCATTGGCCTGGTAGCGCTTCTGGTTGCCGATGGCGCGCAAAGTCACTAGGTCGCTTTCGAATAATTTGGCGACCTCGCGCTGCGCGGCGCCGGAACCGGTCCCGGTTCTGGCAATGATTTCGCTGACGGTAAAGCTGCGTTGTGGCTGGCCGAACAACAAGCCCAGTACGCGTTGCTGACTGGTGGTGAACAGCGCATCGGCCAGGCTGAGCGTCCCTGCCGCACGCGCTGCGTAATGCGCGGGTGCATCGCCTGCGTGCTGCCGCGATGGGGATTGGGTTGGTTTGGTTTTTGTGCCCATGTTGGGCATGTTAATGCCCTTTCTGGGCATTTGCAATGCCCGCCGAAAGTCCGGTTCCTCGGGCGATGAACCTTGCGACTCCTACTCCATCGGCAGCTTCAGTCCCTGCTCCCGGGCGCAAGTCTTCGCGATTTCGTAGCCGGCGTCGGCGTGGCGCATGACGCCGGTTCCGGGGTCGTTCCAGAGAACGCGGGCGATGCGTTTGTCGGCTTCGGCGCTGCCGTCGCAGACGATGACCACGCCGGAGTGCTGCGAGTAGCCCATGCCGACGCCACCGCCGTGATGCAATGACACCCACGTCGCGCCACCCGCCACGTTGAGCATGGCGTTGAGCAGGGGCCAGTCGCTGACGGCATCGCTGCCGTCCTGCATGGCTTCGGTTTCGCGGTTCGGGCTGGCCACGCTGCCGGAATCCAGATGATCGCGACCGATGACGATCGGCGCCTTCAGCTCACCATTGCGCACCATCTCGTTGAAGGCGAGACCGAGCTTGTCGCGCAGGCCGAGGCCGACCCAGCAGATGCGCGCGGGCAAGCCCTGGAAGCTGATGCGCTCGCGCGCCATGTCGAGCCAGTTGTGCAGATGCGTGTCATCGGGGATCAATTCCTTGACCTTGGCATCGGTCTTGTAAATGTCTTCCGGATCACCGCTCAGGGCAACCCAGCGGAACGGGCCGACGCCGCGACAAAACAGCGGCCGCACGTAGGCAGGCACAAAACCGGGGAAGTCGAAGGCATGGGTGCAGCCCTCGTCCAGCGCCATCTGGCGGATGTTGTTGCCGTAATCGAAGGTCGGAATGCCCTGCCTGGCGAACGCCAGCATCGCTTCGACATGCACGCGCATCGACTTTTTCGCCGCATCGCGCACTTTGTCCGGATTTGATTTCTGCTCGCTTTGCCATTGCTCGACGCTCCAGCCGATCGGCAGATAGCCGTGCACCGGATCGTGCGCGCTGGTCTGGTCGGTGACTGCATCCGGCTTGATGCCGCGACGCACCAGCTCGGGGAGGATTTCGGCGGCGTTGCCGAGCAAGGCAATCGACTTGGCCACGCCAGCACTCGTGTATTTGTCGATGCGTGCCAGCGCGTCGTCCAGATCCATGGCCTGCTCATCGACATAACGCGTGCGCAGGCGGAAATCGATGCAACGTTGCTGGCATTCGATATTCAGCGAGCTGGCACCGGCAAGGCTGGCCGCCAGCGGTTGCGCGCCGCCCATGCCGCCAAGACCGGCAGTCAGGATCCACTTGCCGGCAAGATTGCCGCTGTAATGCTGGCGACCCATCTCGACAAAGGTTTCGTAGGTGCCCTGGACGATGCCCTGCGAACCGATGTAGATCCATGAGCCGGCCGTCATCTGGCCGTACATCATCAGACCCTTGCGATCGAGTTCGTTGAAATGCTCCCAGTTCGCCCAGTGCGGCACCAGGTTGGAATTGGCAATCAATACGCGCGGCGCATCGGCATGGGTTGGAAACACGCCGACCGGCTTGCCCGACTGCACCAGCAGCGTTTCATCGTCGCCCAGTTCGCGCAAGGATTTCAGAATCGCGTCGAAACATTCCCAGTTGCGTGCGGCACGTCCGATGCCGCCGTAGACGACCAGCTCGGCCGGATTCTCGGCAACTTCGGGATCGAGATTGTTCTGCAACATGCGGTAAGGCGCCTCGGTCAGCCAGCTGCGGCAGCTCAGTTGCGTGCCGCGTGGGGCGCGAATGTGGCGCTGCGGATCCCGCCGCGTGGATGTGTCGGACATGATGCTTTCCTGCGAGAACGAAACAGCGGATTTTGCCTCATCTGCGATGGCGGCAGCAGACCCGTGCGCGGGCGCGTGGCGGATTGCCGGCTGCTCCGGCGCGATGGCATCACGATCACGCCAGTTTGCCTCAGCGTGATCTGGCGTGGCGGGCGCCCGATCCTTCCGCCGATCTGCTTTTCCACCCTCCATGTATTTGCGGCCGAGCCAATAGCCCAGCCACAGGCACACCAGGACGGTCAGGATCTCGCTCGAGTTCATGCAGGTTCCTTCTCTCTGGCAGGGCGTGGATGGCCAATGCGGATCAATTCCCGCCAGGCACGGGTGCGGGCAAACTCCGGCGTGTCGTCGTCCATCATCAACAAGCGTGCATCGGTGCGCTCGCCGATCAGGGCGAAGGCGACTGCAGCGCGGTCTTCGGGCATGTCGGCGAGAAGGCCGACCAGATCGATGCCCATGCGCTGGCTCAAGGATAGTTTGCGCAACAGGTTGACCGCGCACGGCGGACAGGCCAGGCATTCAAAGGCAATCAGCGCAGATTCTCCCCAGCCCAGTTGCAGTTCGCGGCGCATGGAGAAGAAACGAAGCAGCAAGACGATCACGCTCAGCCAGCAGGCGGCCGCGCCCAGCAGGAAACCAAGCGCTCCCCACATGAGCATGGCGATTGGCAGGACGATCAAAACCGCCCATGCGCAGATACGGATGGGCGAGTCGAGCCTGGCCAGCAGGACGACATGCCGGGCGCAACGTGCCAATGACTCCTCGTCGGCACGTGCCAGCCGCTCGCTTACCTGCCAATGCGCCCGATAGGTCGCGGCCAGCGGAGTGAACGGATTGAGCAGGTGGATGCGCTTGCCGGCAACCCAGGGTTGCCGGGAACCAAACTCGACCTGCCAGCCTGATGCATGTGGTTTGACGATGGCCTCGTTGGCATAGAGGACGACGATGCAATCGAGCAGGTAGATCAGGAGGATCGCGACCAGCAGCAACAGATACGGCGGGATGCCGATGATCAACGTTCGCTCTTCCGGCCCAGCAGTTTCTTGCCCAAGCCGGCCAGACCGGCGACACCGAGCACGATCAGCTTCCAGAACTTGGCCAGCAAGCCGGATTTCGCCGCAATCGCGGCACCGCCGCCCACCACCAGCGCAGCCAGGCCATATTCGGCAACGCGGTCGCCTTCGCGGAACTCGGCATAGCGCTCACCGGGATTGAACTCGAATCCGGCCAATGCAGCCTTGAAGGATTGCACATCGGCTTGCAGGGTTTCCGGGTCGGCAACCAGGGTTGCATTCATCACGCCGGTGCGGCCCAGCAGGCGAACCGTGTAGTTGACTACCGGCTGGCCCTCGCTGACCAGGCGCACGCCCCACTCCAGGCGTTTTGACTCGCTGTCGTAATGCGGCGGCACGGCCCAGCCGTCGGTGTACAGGGCAGCAATGCCAAGGCGCTCGCGCTCCGCATTCGAGGCTTCGTCGCCACTCTTGATCGATGCCAGCAATTCATCGGCGTCAATCTCTTCGTCGTCCTTCACATAACCCATCGGATTGAACGAAAAGGTCGCCCACCAGTCACTGCTGGTCGACGCCAGCACATACAGATCGTCCTCGGGAATGTTGCCGGTCAATTCAAGGAATTTCCGGCTGCTGGCCTCATCGAGAAAGGCGAGGTTTGCGTCGGTCCTGAACAGAGCCTGCGTGCCAATGCGTTCGCTGCCCGGCCCGTTATGCCATGGCAGGTTGGCGATCGGGTTGTCGGTGCTTGCGGCTTCCTCGGAGCGCGCATCCGACGAACCCAGGACCATGCATGCCAACATGAAAACGCAAACAAGATGTTTCATTTGAACAACTCCTTTTGATCCCGGGATGACGGACGAGTGCCAGGACGAGGCATGTCCGGATCGCGAATCCGGGCCCATCGATCAGCAGTTTGTCCCCGTGACCGAGCATAGCAATTGCTTCAGCCGACTGTCCCGCATGGATTCTGCGGATTCCACGTGTCGACCGCCAAGGAACATACCGGTAGCCCGCCCTGATATACCGCCTGCGAGCCGCTGGCAACGCCCCGGGGCAGTGGCTGCCACAGCGCTGAAAAACGTTGCCGGAGGTTGGGATTTCCCGCTTGTTCGCGCGTAATGTAGGGAAACTCCACTCCGGGTCCCACCCCAATGCGCATCCAGCACCTGTTCGGCATGGCCTTGATCCTTTCCAGTTTTTCCGGCGCGGCCCATGCGGAGCTGATGGTCGGCGGCTCAAATGCAACGTTACCCGGCGGCCACCCGATCAGCCAGTTCGCCGCCAATGCGCAGGGAGCGGCAGCACCGATCCGCCAGATTGTCGGTGCCGCGACGCAAATGGACGGCCCGATCAATATCAGCTACGAGCCAAGCGAGGGACTGCTCTATGTCTCCGATTACTGGGGCCAGGCCATCCGCGTGTTCCCGGCGTTTGCCAGCGGCAATATCGCGCCGCTCCGCGTTCTCAATCCGGGACTTCTCGGACAACCGCGTGGCAACGTGCCGATCGCTGCCCTCGACGAGTTGATCGTCATCGCCGGCAATTGCTGCATCTACACCTACCCGTTGCATGCCAGCGGCAGCAGCGTCAACCGCATCCGCAGCATCAGCTGGGGAGGAGGCAGCAGCGGCCTCACCCAGCTCAACAACCCCGATTCGTTGATCTGGATTCCACAAACGGACGAAGTTGCCGTAGTCGATTACGATTTCGGCGACTTTGCGGCCAAGGTCGTCTTTCATGCTCGCTTGACCGACGGCCAAGCGCCGCCCACGCGCGTTCTGAAGAGCACCCACACTGCCAACGCATTCGGTATCGCACATGATCCGATTCAGCATAAACTGTACGTGGGAACTTTCACCACCAGTGACAATCTCGCCTTCGACGCCCAGATTCGCGTTTTCGCCGACAGTGCCAGCGGATCCGATGCGCCGTTGTATTCGATTGAAGGCCCGGCCACCGGGCTTGCCTACACCAGCCAGCAATATCCCAGCGGCATTGGTCTCGACCTGCAGCTGCAGCGCTTGATGGTTTCTTTTGGTGCCAATGGCGATCCGTCCACCAATCGCGTGGTGAGCTTCGACCTGGCCGCCAGCGGCAATGCCACACCCGTGCAGGTGCTGACCGGTACCAACCTGAGTACGGGAACCGTTGGCAGGCCGTTTGCCATGCCGGTTGACGCCATTTTCGCCAACGGATTCGACAACTGAGCTCGCGTCGGCATCCGCGCTGCCGCGACTTCCGTCCACGATAGACGGGGATGGCGCCGCGTCACGCGCATCGGCGACAATGAGCCATTGAGCTTGCTCCCGATCCGTTGATGATCCCCAGACTTCTTGCACTGGTTTGCACACTATTGTTGCTGGCTGCCTGCACGGTGCTGCCACCGCGCCAGGTGGAGCCTCCGCGTGCGCCTGTCTTGCTGATCTCGATCGACGGCTTTCGCGCCGACTACCTGGATCGTGGCCTGACCCCGACGCTGAAGGCACTCGCCGAAGCTGGCGTGCGCGCCGAATTCATGCGCCCCTCGTTTCCATCGCTGACGTTTCCCAACCACTACGCGCTGATCACCGGCCTGCGCCCTGATCGCAACGGAATCGTTTCCAACACCATGGAAGACGATCGCATACCAGATCAGAAATTCACGTTGTGGAACCGTGAAGCAGTCCAGAATCCGAAATGGTGGAATCAGGGCGTGCCGCTGTGGACAACGGCGCAGCGCCAGGGCCTGCATTCCGGGATCATGTTCTGGCCCGGCTCCGAAGCCGCCGTGCACGGCTCGCACCCCGAGTTCTGGTCCAGCTATGACAAGAAGCTGGCAGCAAAGGCGCGCGTTGACCAGGTTCTCGATTGGCTGCTCCTGCCGGAGGAATCACGTCCGAGTCTGCTCACCCTTTACCTCGACACGATAGACACGATTGGCCATCGCTTCGGCCCGGATTCCGAGGAGCTCAATGCCGAGCTCCAGGTTGTCGACGCAACCATCCGGCGCTTGATCGATGGCTTGGCCGAACATGGCCTCGACCAGGCAGTGAACATCGTCGTGGTTTCCGATCACGGCATGAGCACGACTTCGCCGGAACGCGTGATCTACCTGGACGATCTGTTGCCCGAGGAGTTCGCGCATGTGGTCAGCTATGGCGTGCTGACCGGAATCAAGCCGCACCGTGGCCATGGCCGCGACACCGAGGCGATCCTGTTCCGCCGCCATGAGCACATGCGCTGCTGGCGCAAGGGTGAATTGCCCTCACGCTTCCATTACGGACGCAATCGTCGTGTGCCACCCTTGCTCTGTCTGGCCGACCCCGGATGGGTCATCTTCAACCATGCTTCGCTTGAGGCGAAGACGTATTTTTCCTTTGGCGAGCACGGCTACGACAACTACCATGCCGACATGCGCGCCATCTTCATCGGGCATGGCCCGGCATTCCGCCGGCAGGTCGTAGTACCGGCATTCGACAATGTCGATGTCTATCCGTTGCTCGCCCATTTGCTCGGCATCCAGGCCGAGTCCAACGATGGCAATCTTGACGAGGTGCAGGGCGTCCTGCTTGAGTCACCCACTCCCATCAAGCATGCAAACGGGCAATGACTGCACGATAGCGGGCGGCGATGCGTGCCTCGTCGCGATGACGGAAATCCCGCACCACCCAGTCGCCATTGACCATCACGTCTCGCACGAGATTCGAGTTGCCGGCGAATATCCAGGTATCGATCAGGTTTGACGCATCGCGACCTGCAAGCAAAGGCGAGGTCTCGTCAAGCACGAGCAGATCGGCACGGTTGCCGACCGAGGGCAGCTCGGGATCGCCGCCGATGAAAGAGCCGATCGGCACGCCCGAGGCATTCGCCCCGCCATGCAGGGCGCTGCCATAGAGCACCGCGCCGGTACTCGGTTCGGCCTCGCTGGCGCTGATGTTGCGATGGCGCGTCAGCAATCGCTGGGCGTATTCGAGCCAGCGCAATTCCTCGATCGGCGACACCGAGATATGGCTGTCCGAGCCGATGCCGATCGACCCTTCGGCAACGAGCCAGTTCTTCAGTGGAAACACGCCGTCGCCAAGATTGGCCTCCGTGGTCGGACACAGGCCTACCGTCGCGCGCGTCGCCGCCAGTCGGCCGAGTTCGCTCTCGTTGATGTGCGTGGCATGCACCAGGCACCAGCGTGCATCCACCGGTGCATGATCGAGCAGCCATTCAATCGGGCGTGCATTGCGCGCGGCAAGGCAATCCTGCACTTCGCCAATCTGTTCGGCGATGTGGATATGGATCGGCATCATCGAGCCCGGCGCACTGCTTGGCGATTGCGGCATGCCGTTGATACCCGAGAGCACGGCATGCATCGCGTCCTCGGGAACGGCACGCAGCGAATGCAGGGCGACGCCAATGCGCAGATGGGCATTTTCCAGCAGGCGCAGGCGTTCAAGCAGACGCAGGTAGCCATCCACATCGTGGGCAAAGCGGCGCTGGCGTTCGCCGAGCGGGCGACCGTCGAAGCCACCGGACATGTACAGGGTCGGCAACAGGGTCAGGCCAATGCCCGCTTCCTGCGCCGCCTCGACGAGCGCCAGCGACATGGCCGCCGGATCGGCATAAGCCTTGCCATCCGCTTGCTGATGGAGGTAGTGGAACTCGCAGACCTGGGTGTAACCGGCCTTGAGCATTTCGACATAGAGCTGAGTGGCGATCGCGCGCAGATCATCCGGGCCGAGCTTGCCGGCAAACGCGTACATGACTTCGCGCCAGGTCCAGAAACTGTCCGCAGGATCGCCGCGGCGCTCGGCAAGTCCGGCCATGGCGCGCTGGAACGCATGCGAGTGCAGGTTCGGCATGCCCGGCACGATCCACCGTCCGAGCGCTTCCGCGCCTTGCGCCTGCACCTCGGGCTGCACCTCGAGCAAGGCGCCGGGGTAGTAGCGGCCGCTGTCGACCTCGAAGCACACGTCACGCCGCCAGCCATCGGCAAACCAGGCATTCCCGGCGTGAAACTGTCGACTGCTCATGCATGCGCTCCGTGGATCCGATTGCTGATTATCGGCGCTGGCGCAGCGGCACGATAGCCGCAAACGTCGGACTGGCCGCAGCCGCCCATCCCGCTGCGGTCTGGTCGCTCAGGTCTGCGATAATCTCCGCATGCAAGAGAACCCATCAAATTCCCGCTGGGATGGTCTGTTGATCGATTGTCATCTGGCGACGATGAACGAGACCGGCACACCTTTTGGTGCAATCCGCAATGCGGCGCTGGGATGGAAGGATGGTCGCATCGTCTTTGCCGGTGCCATGAGTGCCCTGCCCGGAAAACCCGGAGCGCTTTCAGCGCATGTGCAGTCCGCAGCCGGCGCCTGCATCACGCCGGGCCTGGTTGATTGCCATACCCATCTCGTTTTCGGCGGCAATCGGGCGGATGAGTTCGATCAGCGTTTGAACGGCGCGAGTTACCAGGACATTGCCCGCGCCGGTGGCGGCATCGTCTCGACGCTGAAGGCCACCCGCGAGCTCGATGAGGCGGCCTTGCTTGCCGAGTCGCTGCCGCGCGCACGCGCCTTGCTGGCGGATGGCGTCACCACCATCGAGATCAAGTCCGGCTATGGGCTGGATCTGCCCAGCGAGATGAAGATGTTGCGCGTCGCCCGCACGCTCGGCAGCACACTCGGCATCGGCGTGCGCACGACCTTCCTCGGTGCACATGCGTTGCCGCCGGAGTTTGCCGGTCGCCAAGACGAGTATGTCGCGCACATCTGCGATGTCCTCTTGCCGGAAGTCGCCCGCAGCGGGCTTGCCGACGCGGTCGATGCATTCTGCGAAACGATTGCCTTCACGCCGGCGCAGACGCGGCAGGTCTTCCGCCAGGCACGCGCGCTGGGCTTGCCGGTCAAACTGCACGCCGACCAGTTATCCGATCTCGGTGGTGCGGCGCTCAGTGCCGAATTTGGCGGGCTTTCAGCCGATCATATCGAGCACACCAGCGCTGCTGGCGTGCGTGCCATGGCCAAGGCCGGCACCGTCGCCGTGCTGCTGCCGGGCGCGTACTACGCCCTGCGCGACACGACCCTGCCGCCGATTGCCGCCTTGCGCGAACACGGCGTCGCCATGGCCGTGGCGACCGATCTGAATCCCGGCACTTCACCCTTGCTGTCGTTGCGACTGGCGATGAACATGGCGTGCACGCTGTTCCGCCTGACTCCCGAGGAAGCCCTGCGCGGTACCACGGTCAATGCCGCACGCGCCCTTGGCATCAACGATCGTGGACGCCTGGCCTGTGGCATGCGCGCCGATTTCACGATCTGGGACGCGGCCGCACCGGCCGATCTGTGCTACTGGATCGGCGGCACGCTGGCGCGCTCGGTGATCAGTGCCGGTGTCATCGTCGCTGGACAGGCGTTCGAGCAATGAGCGCACCCGGCCCGCACATCAACCTCGCCCTGCAAGGCGGCGGTGCCCACGGCGCCTTCACCTGGGGCGTGCTCGATCGCCTGCTGGAAGATCCGCGCATCGGTTTCGACGCAATCAGCGCCACCAGCAGCGGTGCACTGAATGCCCTGGCGATGGCACAAGGCTGGATCAGCGGCGGTCGCGAGGGCGCGCGCACCTGCCTTGATGTGCTCTGGCAACGCATTGCCGGGCATCCGCAGGCTGGTGCATGGATCTTCGGAGCGCGCCAGCACGTTGCCGCCTCCGCCGCGCAGAACCTGCATCGCTATTTCAGCTCGCGCCAGATCAAGCCGGGCGTGACCAATCCGGTCAGCCAGATCGCCGAGGTGATGTTTGATTTCGAGCAGCTACGTGCGGAATCGCCGTTTGCGCTCCATCTCGCCGCGACCCGCGTGCGCGATGGCGGCCTGGTCATCTTCGGGCCGCAACGCCTCGGCCTCGACGCCCTGCTGGCCTCAACCTGCCTGCCGCAGATCTTTGCCCCCATCTGCATCGATGGCGAGCATTACTGGGATGGCGGCTGGGCCGGCAATCCGGCACTGGAACCGCTGCTTGCGGTCGAGCGCGCCCCCGCGATCCTCTGCGTGCTGGTGCAGACCCTCAGGCGTCTCGACGTGCCGACATCGCCCGCGCAGATCGCCACGCGCATGGGTGAACTCGGCTTCACCAGTTCCTTCCTGCGAGAATTGCGCTCGCTGGTGCAGTTGCGCGAGGCGCTGGGCGAGTCCACCGACAGTAGCCGCTGGCAAGCGCATCTGAGGGATCTGGAAATCGCCCTGATCGAACCCGGCGAACCGCTGCAGAATTTCAGGAACGACATCGCCGCGGGAACCGCGATCGGATTCATCTCGACCTTGCGCGACCATGGCCGCCATTGCGCCGCCGCCTGGCTGGCCGATCCACAACGCCACCGGATCGGCGCTGACGCGTCAATTCTTGCTGGCTGAACCGCAAACGACGAACCCCCGCATCGCGGGGGTTTGTCGGGAAACCGCCGTGCTTGCAGCGTTCAGGCAGTCTTCTTGGCTGCAGCCTTCTTTGCCGGAGCGGCCTTCTTTGCCGCTGGCTTGGCAGCAGGTTTGCTTGCAGCGGAGGCTGTCTTCGGCTTGGCGGCGACGGCATTGCTGTCAGCGTGCGGGCGCACGTTGCCGTAACTGCGGATAGCGATTTTGCCCTTGCGGGTCTTGCGGTCACCACGGCCCATCGGAAATCCTCTAGATCGATTCTGCAAACAAAGGGCGGGAAGGATAGCAGCGCGGCGGCAAAGCGCAAGTCGAATCAGGATTTCGACGCATGCCGGGCACCGGCACAGGCCCCTGCCGCGCAGTCATCACCATCGATCTGCACCGTCGCATGGCTGACCGCAAAACGCGATTCCAGCAACTCCTGGATCGCGCGAATGGCTTGATCGGGGTGCAGGCCTTCATGCAGGCGTGCGTGCAAGGTCGCCATGCGCCGACCGCCACTCAACTGCCAAACGTGCACGTGGTGGATCTCGCGCACGCCTTCGATGCCTTCCTCGACCTGGCGTCTCAGCTCATCGACATCGACACCTTCGGGAACGCCTTCAAGCAGGATATGCGCGCTGCGCCTGAGCAGGCGCCAGGCGCTGTTGAGGATCAGCAGCGACACGAAAACGGAAAACAACGGATCCGCCCACAAGGCGTCGAAGTAACGCACGATCAAGGCCGCCGCCACCGCACCGACGGATCCGAGCAGATCGCCGATCACATGCAGGCGCGCCGCCGCAGTGTTGAGATCGTCATGATCGTGACCGCCGAGCACGCGCAGCACGAACAGATTGACCAGCAGCCCGATCACGGCAACCACAAGCATCGTTCCAGACAGGATCGGGGCCGGCTGCAGAAAGCGTATCACCGCTTCATGGATGATCCAGGCGACCAGCAGGATCTGGGTCAGCGAATTGGTATAGCCGACCAGCACTTCGAGCCGTGCGTAACCAAAACTGCGCAAGGCATCGGCCGGACGTCTCGCAAACCAGGCGCCCAGCCAGGCAAACAGCAAGGCGCTGGCATCGACCAGCATGTGCCCCGCATCCGCGAGCAAGGCCAGCGAACCGGAAATCCAGCCGCCCACCGCTTCGACCAACATGGTGATGGTCGTCAGTCCGAAGGCAATCAGCAGGCGATATTCGCGTCGACGACCGTTCGCATCGACATCGGGTGCGTGCGCGTGATCGTGGTGGTCATGGGAATGATGATGCGAATGCATGCCGGCCAATCGGAATGAAGACGTCCGCATGCTAGGCAGCGAGGCTGCGGTTACACAATCACCCTGGCCAGTGCGCGCCAGTCAATGGCGGCAGGCAGGACTGTGGACGTGGACCAGACGCAGGTTGATCAGATGTGACAGCGCGATCATGGTGCCGCCGATGCTGACCACGCCCGCATGCCAGGGATTGCTGTGGTCCGCTCCGCCCAGCATGCCGACCACCAGCAGGAAGATTCCCGGGACGAGAAACACGATGGCCCGATAGCTGCCGTGCCGGCGCAAGCCGAACAGCAGGCTGATCGAGGCGAGCAGGATGGCAAAGCTGACGAATACCTGCTCGAACGCGTGCCCGGCGAGGAAGCCGAGGCCAAGCGCCGGCAGGACGCCGAAAATCAAGGGCAGCAAGGCACAATGGATCGCGCAGAGCATCGAGGCAAGTGCGCCGAAGCGATCCACCCGGCCTTGCAGCGGCTTGCGTGAAGCGGAATGGCCGGGGACATCATCCATGGCAGGAAGAATCGGATTCATCGGGATCGGAGGGCACGGCAACGCCAGTAACTGAGTGTTACCTTATAACATACTAATTCCGTTCCTGCTGTCAACGCAGACACGCTCTGCGCCATTTGCTGCATATCCGTTCAGCGGACCGATTGATCGCTGCAGCGTGCGCAGATACCGTGGACTTCGAGAGTCTGGCTGGCCGGCTTGAAGCCGCGTTCCCGGGCCTGGTCGGTGAGCAGCACGGCGACGCCCTCATCGCAGATCTCGAAGGCGCTTGAGCAATGGTCGCAAATCAGGAACGGAACCTGGTGTGCTTCCCCGGGATGGTGGCAACCGACAAACGCGTTGATCGATTCGAGCTTGTGAATGAAGCCGTGCTCGAGCAGGAAATCCAGCGCCCGATAGACCGTCGGCGGCGCGGCCACGCCAGGGCCATCCTTGAGTCGATCGAGCAGGTCGTAGGCCTTGACCGGAATCGTCGCTTCGGCAACGAGTTCAAGCACACGCAGGCGAATGGCCGTGAGGCGCAAGCCACGCTCATCGCATACCCTCGCCACGTCGCGCACAAAGGCACCGGCATCATGGCCATGTGCGTGCGGATCCCGTGACTTGTGCGTGGCGAGGCTCATGGCGAATGCAGATGGGGCCGGATCGCTGAAATCATAGCATCGCCGCCACGAACGCCCGCCCGCTCATGGCGGTGCGCTGCTATCGCCGGCCTTCAGCCGTGAACGCGCCGTGCGCTGCAGCGACTGCTGGAGGTTGGCCCCGCAGTGCCGGCACACGCTGGCATCGGGCTGGTTCGGCATCGCGCACTCGACACACGCCACGCGCCTGGAACGGCTGAGGCCAATGACGATCCAGCCGATCGGGCCAAGTACGGCAGCCCAGACGATGCCCGCCATCATGCGCCCCTTCAAGCGCCCGATCAGCGCACCACCGGCAATGCTGACGACAGTGAATGCCGTCGCCCATGCCCACAAGGCAGGATCGAGGAGCATCCGCAAACACGCCTGGTTCATGCGCATCAATGCATCGATATCCGAGCTGTCGAGCTTCGACAGCGCCGTCAGGCTGCACTCAAGCGGATCCATTGCCTCAACCGCCGGCCAACTTGATCGCCGCTTCGACACGACGCAAAGCTTCATCGCGCCCGGCGAGGAAGACGGTGTGATCGATCGACGGCGACACCTGGGTTCCGGTAATGGCGACGCGCAAGGGCTGCGCCACCTTGCCCATGCCCTCGCTGATTGCCGTCGCCGCGGCAGCAATCGCAGCATGCACGTTCTCGACCGTCCATTCCGCCGTCGTGGCCAGTTGCGCATGCACCGCCTGCAGCGCCGGCAGCGCGGTTGCCGACTGCAAGTGCTTGCTCACCGCGGCCTCGTCGTACGCTTCCAGCGGCGCGTACCAGACCCGCGCCTTTGCGGCCATTTCCTTCAGCGTCTGCGCACGCTCACGCAAGGCAATGATGACATCGAGCGGATCCGGCCCCTGCTCCGGATCGATGCCGGCCGCACGCAATTGCCAGGTGAAATGCGGCAGCAGTTCGAGCGGATCGTCGCTCTTGATGTAGTGCTGGTTGAGCCAGGACAGTTTCTCGACGTCAAAGCGCGACGCTGCCCGATTGGCATCGCCGATATCGAACACCTCGATCATCTGCTCGCGCGAGAAGATTTCCTGGTCACCATGCGACCAGCCGAGGCGGACCAGGTAATTCAGCACGGCGTGTGGCAGGAAACCGTCATCGCGGTACTGCATGACGCTGACCGCGCCATGGCGCTTGCTGAGCTTCTGTCCGTCCGGACCGAGGATCATCGGCAGATGCGCAAAGGTCGGCACATCGGCACCAAGCGCGTGATAGACATTGATCTGGCGCGGCGTGTTGTTGACGTGATCATCGCCACGCACGACATCGGTGATGCGCATGTCGATGTCGTCGACGACGACGGCAAAGTTGTAGGTGGGGAAACCGTCGGAACGGAACAGGACCAGATCGTCGAGTTCTTCGTTGTTCCATTCGATGCGGCCCTTGACCTTGTCATCGAAGACCACGCTGCCGGAAACAGGGTTCTTGAAACGGATGACCCGGTTCGGATCCTCGCGGAAGCCTTCGTTGCGATCGCGGTAGTAGCCGTTGTAACGGGGTTTCAGGCCCTTTTCCATGGCCTCGGCGCGCATGGCGTCGATTTCTTCCTTCGACTCGTAGGCGTAGTAGGCCTTGCCGGCCTTGAGCAGGTCTTCGACCACCTGCTTGTAACGATCCATGCGCAGGGTCTGGTAGAACGGACCCTCGTCGTGGTCCAGTCCAAGCCAGCTCATGCCATCAAGGATGGCCTGCACCGCCGCCTGGGTCGAACGCTCGCGGTCGGTATCCTCGATGCGCAAGATGAATTCACCACCACGATGGCGCGCCTCCAGCCAGCAATAGAGTGCGGTGCGCGCACCGCCGATATGCAGGAATCCGGTTGGACTGGGGGCGAAACGGGTACGTACGGTCATCGCAAAGGAAACTCGTTGAGCGGTCGGTCAGTTTACCGGAGCGCCCGCCTGGCCTGGCAAATCCGCATCGGCAGGCGTCCGGCAGATGACTTCGCCCGGCGATGCTGGCATGTTTCGATGTCCGCTCCGGTGCCAAGTCATGAATCCGATTCCACGCCACTGCCTGATTCCCGTCCTCAGCCTCGCCTTGCTGGCATGTTCGGCCAATCCGCCGAAAGCGCCAGCCGTCGCAGACGGAACGCGGGCGACCCTGGCCATCCTGGAAACCACCGATATCCACTCGAATGTCCTCAGTTATGACTACTACAAGCTCGCCGAGGACACGTCGCTGGGATTCGAGCGCATGGCAACCCTGATTGCCGAGGCGCGCAGGCAATATCCAGACTCGCTGCTGTTCGATGCCGGCGACACCATCCAGGGCACGGCGCTGGCAGATTGGCAGGCGCGCGGCAAGGAGCTGGCCTGCGACCAGGAACTGGCCATGTACAAGGCCATGGATGTGCTTGGCTACGACGGCGGCACCATCGGCAACCACGAGTTCAATTACGGCCTGCCCTTCCTCAGCCAGGTAACGGACCAGCCGATGGCGATCGATGGCGTTGCCAAGCGCCGTTGCAAGGGACCGGATTTCCCGCTGGTGCTGGCCAACGTGTTCAATGCCGCGGATGGACTGCCGTTGTACCCGCCGACAGCCCTGCTCGAGCGCACGCTGACGGCGCTTGATCCGACCGGCCAGCGCATCAAGGTGCCGATCCGCATCGGCATCATCGGCTTCACGCCGCCGCCGATCCTGCTCTGGGATCACAACAATCTCGACGGCAAGGTGACCACAATGGGCGTGGTCGAAGCCTCCCGCCGTTATGCACCGGCGCTGCGCACCGCCGGTGCCGATATCATCGTGGCCATGTCGCACGGCGGCATCGATACGCGCCCCTACACCGAGAACATGGAAAACGCCGGCTGGCACCTGGCGCGCGAGCCCGATATCGACGTGCTGCTGCTCGGCCACTCGCATCAGGCTTTCCCTGATCCCGGCAATGCGAAGTCACGCTACAACGACCTGCCGGAAGTCGACAACACGCGCGGTTTCATCCACGGCAAGCCGGCGGTGATGGGCAACATGTGGGGCAAGAGTCTCGGCCTGGTCGAACTCGGGCTGGTGCGCAGCGACGGTCAATGGCGGATAGATGCCGAGCGCAGCCATGCCGAGGTCAGGAACATCCGTGACAAGGATGGAACCACGGTCGCGGCGGATCCGGCCATCGCCGCTGCGGTCAAGGCCGAGCACGAAGCCACCATTGCCTATGTCTCGGCAGCGATCGGCGCCAGCGATTTCCCGATGACCACGTACTTCACCGCCATTGGCGATGTCAGCGCGATCCAGCCGCTGAACACCGCGCAGCGCGCCTACGTGCAACGCTACATCGCCGAAAACATGCCCGAGCTGAAGGATATCCCGGTGCTTTCGGCAGCGGCGCCGTTCAAGGCCGGTTTCGGGGGTGCCACCGATTTCACCGATATTGCCGCCGGCCCGCTGGCCATCCGCAACGCCGCCGATCTTTACCTGTATCCGAACACGCTGTCGGCAGTGAAACTCAACGGCATCGAGCTGAAGGCCTGGCTGGAAAAATCCGCAGCCTATTTCAACCGCATCGACCCGCAACAATCCGACGCCCAGGAACTGGTCAACCGCAAGACGCCAAGCTACAACTTCGATGTCATCCAGGGCGGCATCCGTTATGCCATCGATCTCGGCAAGCCGGTCGGCGAGCGCATTGTCGACTTGCGCCACGACGGCCAATTGATCCAACCCCAACAGGTCTTCATCGTGGCCACCAACAACTATCGTGCCAGTGGCGGCGGCGATTTTCCGGGCACCGGCAGCGCGCATGTGCTCTTCAACTCACCCGACATGAACCGCCAGATCCTGATCGACTGGGTCCGCCAGCAGCACAGGCTGCGCCTGGAAGCAGATGCCAGCGACCACCCCTGGCGCTTCGTGCCGCTGCGCACCCGTGGGCCGATCGTGTTCCGCTCCGCCAGCGGCAAGCTCGACCTGGCCCGCGCGACGGGCATCACGGGTGTCCTTGAAACCCGTGTTGATGGCGATGGCATGTCAACGTATACAATCGATATTTCGAAATCCCGCTGAGCTTGCCGGCTGCCTTCGTCGACGCGAGAACCCATGCAAAAGCGCGCTTCGATCGATCCTTCGCATCGCCACCTGGCGCGCCGCGTGCTTGCATTGAGCCTGTTGGCGGGGCTCGTCGATCCGTATGCGGCGGCAAATTCCCTGCCAGCCGATATTCCCCTGCAATGGCCGCTGGCACACGAGCGCGCGGCACAAACCACGCCCTTGCGCGCGCGTCTCGATGCCCTGCGCATTTCGCGGCCGGCGCCCGCCGGCAGCCAGCCGCGCGTGCTCACGGTAAGCAATTGCGCGGATGATGATTCCAGCGGCAGCCTGCGCAACGCGGTTGAACTCGCCCTCAGCGGCGACACCATCGATCTGTCGCAACTGGTCTGCAGCACGATCAGCCTGAGCCAGGGCGCGCTCAAGGTGGAACTCGACGACCTGACCCTGCTCGGCCCCGGTGCCGATCAGCTTACCCTTGATGCCGGTGGCCGCGACCGCATCCTGCTGCACCCGGGTTCGGGCACCCTGACCATTTCCGGCCTGACCCTGGCCAATGGCCGTTTCGACGCGGTCGACAACGATATCGGCTTCGGCGGCTGCGTCGCCAGTGGCGCCATGCTGGTCCTGCGCGACAGCGTGGTCCGCGATTGCCTTGCCGTCGGCGTCGGTTCGTATGGCGGCGCCGTGCTCTCCGGTCACCTGACCATGAGAAACAGCACGATCTCGGGCAGCAGCGCCTTTGGCGATCATCCGACCAATGGCACGGCAGCCTATGGCGGTGGCGCGTTTGCGTATGGCGTCAACATCCTCGACAGCACGATCAGCGGCAACTCGGCGATTGGCACCGACAACGCGCCGCTGTCGCATTGGGAAATCGGTGGTGGCCTGTTCATCGCGCGCAATGGCGGCAGCATCGAACGCTCGACCATCAGCGACAATTTCGCCATCCGCTTTGCCGGAGGCCTCACCCAGGAAGGAAATCTCGAACTGCGCAACTCGACGGTCAGCGGCAACGTGACGGCGCAGGACGACGGTGGCGGCCTGCGCGTGCGCCAGGTCACATCCATTCGCGTGATCAACTCGACCATTGCCGGCAACCATGCCGGCTCGCACGGCGGCGGCATCTCATTCATCGACAATGCCTTGCCGTCGACCCTGGTCAGCAGCCTGGTCTCGGACAACAGCTCGGCAAGCGGTGCGGATGATGTCTACAGCAGCATGTCTCTGCAGGTTTCCGGATCCAACAACCTGGTCATGCAGGCTGGCGGCAACGTGCAATTGCCCGCGGACACGCTCACTGCCGATCCGCTGCTGCTGCCACTGGCCGACAACGGTGGCGCAACACTCACCCGCGCCCTGCCCCTCGACAGCCCGGCAATCGACCAGGGCGAAAACCCCGATGTCCGCGCCACCGACCAGCGCGGTGCCGGTTACCCGCGGGAATACAACGGACGTGCCGACATAGGCGCGTACGAGTACCAGGGCAACAACGCACGCGCCCTGCCGCTGGATGCATGGAGCCAGGTGGCAACCTGGGTCCTCGCCGGACTCCTCGCCCTGACCGCGGGCCTGCGCCGACAAACACAGCGCGCTGTCCGCGATTGAATTACGGCCAGGCTTGCCCATCCCGCGCTCGCTGGGCCTTGTCGCGCCGCGACGGGATCAATCTCTCCGCCTCGGGCCGACTCGGCGCGTCCAGCGCAGGAATGATCACTTGACGGTGACGGTGATCTTTTCAGAGACGATGGGTGGATCGAACTGCATGTGCAGCGCATCGGCCAGATCCAGCTGCAAGGTATGCTTGCCTGGGGCGAGTTTGATGGTCGTCTCGGTCTGCCCGCCACCGAAATGCACATGGTGTTCATCGGCAGGAATCGGCTTGTCCAGCGCCGGCAGGTCTTCGACATCGATCAACAGATGGTGATGACCGGTGCCCTTGGCCATGTTGCCGGCCGGGGATACCCCCATGCCGCGCAAGCCGAAGCGCACGGTGAGCTCGGACGAGACCGTTTCGCCGTCCTTCGGCGAAATGAAATAAAGCTCGACACCAGCCGGCGCGGCCGTGCGCGGTGGACTCATCGGCTTGGCCTCGTCGGCCGCAAGTGGAAGCATGTACAGGCCGGCAGCAAGCGCGAACGCGGACAGAAGCAGTGGGCGATGAAGCATTGGATTTCTCCTGCAGTGTCGGGACAACGCTGCATCATGCCATCCACGAGAAGAATGGGTGCGCTGCCTCAAGGCGCACGGCAGGCGGAAAGCCGACGGAAATCCGCCGCAGGGGCGCTGCCGGGATGACGATATCAAGGCGATTTCACACGCAATGCAGAATAAGTGTTGACGATACCGCCCGCACTCCTTATTCTCTCGCGCCTCCCGGGGCCATAGCTCAGCTGGGAGAGCGCTACAATGGCATTGTAGAGGTCGGCGGTTCGATCCCGCCTGGCTCCACCAGATTCAAAGTTGGTTATCCACGGTTTCTCTATGCGTCCCCATCGTCTAGAGGCCCAGGACACCGCCCTTTCACGGCAGTAACAGGGGTTCGAATCCCCTTGGGGACGCCAGTGACGATCAGGCTCGCGAAATCGCGTCGGATCGGTGAGAATAGCGGATTGCGCAGGATGCGCTGAAAAACGTGGAGCGGTAGTTCAGCTGGTTAGAATGCTGGCCTGTCACGCCGGAGGTCGCGGGTTCGAGTCCCGTCCGCTCCGCCACTTTTCACAGGAAAACCCGCGTGAATGCGGGTTTTTTTGTGGGCGACGTTTGCCGTCTGTCCTGCAGATCAGGCCAGAGCCTTGCGTGCGGGAAAGGCGCCGGCATCCATCGCCTCGAGGGTTCCCGGCGAATGGCCCTGCTCGGCCAGGTATTCAAGCCAGCGATTGAGGAACGAGCTCTGCCGCACGCGACGCTCGAAGATCGTGCGCGCCGGCGGCAGTGGGCCGATTGCGCGTTCCAGGCGCAAATCGGAGTGATAGTGCCGCACCTCGGCCATGCGCGCATCGCGATACATGCGGATATTCGCCGAGGGCACCAGGCCGCCGGTTTCATTGTCGCGCAGGCAATAAGTCAGGATCAGGTCGACGGTGTAGGGATGGTGTTCAGTGACGTCGAGGAGGACATCGAGACGGTCATCCACCGAGGATAAATAACGCCCGGCGACCAGCCGCTGCGGCGCGAACAAGCGCGCCAGTCGATGATAGTTCTCGGCATGCATCCCCATCAGCCACGAGAAGCGGCTGGGCAACGCGGATACACGGTTGGCGATCAAGGTCGACATGGATCGATCATAGCATCGGGGTGTCCGCCGACCAGTCTGTTGCACGAACGCCTTTCCGGCGTACCATCAGGATCTCGCCTGCGCTTTCCCGACCGCCTCGGATCGTCCCGCGCACACTCAGAACATGTGTTTCTCGATGCCGAGCTGGGACAGAATCTTGCTCGCGATTTCCTCGATCGAGGTATTCGTCGTGCTCTGCATGGGAATGCCCTCGCGGCGGTAGAGTTTCTCGGCGATTTCCAGTTCGCGCCGGCATTGCGCCAGCGTGGCGTATGCGCTGCCCGGACGTCGCGCCTCGCGCACCTGGGCAAGACGCTCGGCGTCGATGCTCAGGGCATACAACCGCGACTTGTACGGCTTCAATCGCGCCGGCAGCTCGAAGCGCTGCAGATCCTCCTCGGTCAAGGGATAGTTGGCCGCCTTCACGCCATAGTGCAAGGCCATGTACAAGCAGGTCGGCGTCTTGCCGACTCGCGACACGCCAACCAGGATCACTTCGGAATCGTCATAGCGCACATCGATGCCATCGTCGTGCGACAGCGCGTAATTGGTCGCGTTGATTCGCGCCTCGTACTCGGCGAAGTTGGTCAGCCCATGCGCCTTGCCGACATGCGAACTGCGCTGCAGGCCAAGCTCCTCTTCCAGCGGGGCAATGAACGGCGCAAAGACATCGAGCATGAGGCCGCCGCCGGTAGCCACCGTGTTGCTCAGCGACTCATCCATGATCGTGTTGACCACGATCGGTCGCATGCCGGTCTTCATGTGCGAGGTCCTGATGCGCAATGCGGCATGTTCGGCCTTGGCTTCGGTATCCACAAACGGCAGCCGGAATGTCTCGAAATCAACCCCCTCGAACTGGGTCAATACGCTGTGGCCGATGGTCTCGGCCGTGATTCCGGTACCGTCGGAAACGAAGAAAACAGTGCGGCGCATGCGCGTTCCAGCTACTTGCAGGGAGGCCAGTCTATGCAATCGCGGGCAATGCGGCCAACGTGAGCCGCGCTCGCGGCGGCTTCCGGCTCGAGGCGCAAGAAGGCCACCCTTCCGCAAGACCAACGCGATGTCGCCGGTGCTACCATCGCCCGCCCCACGCGCACCGCAATGACGAGAATGAGCGACAACGAACACCCGCCCGGCTCGTTGCTGGCCAAGGACACTACGCCGACCTGGGAAATGGAGTTGCTGATTTCCGGGGTCACCGTTTTTGCCTTGCTGCAACTTGCAGGCTTGCTGGATCAAGCCTATCTCGCCCTGCGTCCGAAGCTCGATGTGGATTGGGATTCCTTGACTCGGCTGCTGTTTGCCTACAGCAAGATGAGCGTGTTGACCCTGGCGGTTGCTTTCGTGCTGCATTTGATTCTGCGTGCGCACTGGATCGCCCTGGTCGGCATGAATTCGATCTACCCCGACGGCGTGCGCTGGGATCGCCTGAAGATCGGCGCGATCAAGCAGCGCCTGATCGAACAACGCGGCATCACCCTCGTCAATCGAATCGAAGCCGCCGACAATCGTTCCAGCATTGTTTTCGCCCTTGGCGTCACCTTCGCGCTGACTCTGGCTTGCCTGGCACTGCTGGTTTCCCTGGGATTCGCGATTTCCGCGCTGCTGGTGCGTTTGCTGGACTGGCCCTGGTTGATGCCCAATGGCACTTTTGCTGTCGTGGCCCTGGTAGCCCTGCCTTATGCCCTTGCCCATCTGCTGGATCGCGGTTTCGGCAAGCGCTTGGGGGCGGATGGCCGGACGGCTCGGGCCATCGCTTGGATCTATCGCGCGTATGCGCGGGTGGGCTACGGCAGCGACAACAATTCCACCCTGACACTGCTGCAAAGCCACGTCGGCGAGCGCAAGGTTTTCGCCCTCACGCTGGTGTCGATCCTGTTCATCGCCGCGATTGTCATGGGCCAACTGGCCTTGCAGCAAGGCAGGTTCTCGATAGGTGATTATGCGAACTGGCCGGACGCCGAACTCGGCGCTGTCGACTCGGTGATCGACCAGCATTATCGCGACCAGGCTGGGCAGACCGATGCCCTGCTGCCAAGCATCGACAGCATGTTTCCGCGTGGCGATTACCTGAGCCTGATCGTGCCATTCAATCCCAGGCGGCATCCCGCCCTGCTCGCCGAGACCTGCCCGGGCATCTGGCAGGCGGCCGACACCTTCTCGCAACGGCAACCCTTGCTCGAATGCATGGCGCAATTGCAGCAACTCACCGTGGATGGACAGGCGCAGCAGATGCTGACGCCGCGTTTCTATTCCGATCCGCGCACAGCGCAACAAGGCATGTTGATGGTTGTTCCGATCAGGAATCTGGGCGCCGGCGAGCATGTCCTCGGTCTCAAGCGGCCACTGGCAGCCAATGGCGATAAAAGCGACCCGGGCCGCGCTCGCTACCAGATCGCGTTCTGGAAGTAGATTCCGGTCGCGCGCCAACACGGCATCGGTGAAATACCCTTCACGGGTTCCCCTTGCTGGACCGACCGGGGCGGCCCGGAGTGTCGCCCACCAGACAACCCCGGTAGAATGATGCACTGCATTATTTTCCGGAGATGAGTCTTGAGCGACCTGGTTCTTTGGCTGGATGCGTTGCGCCTGTCCGATCTTGGCAAGGTCGGTGGCAAGAACTCCTCGCTCGGCGAGATGATCGGCAACCTCGGCAACCTCGGTGTTTCCGTGCCGGGCGGCTACGCCACCACTGCTGCCGCGTTCCAGCAGTTCATTGCCCAAAGCGGGCTCGCCCAGCGCATCCAGGATCGCCTGGCAACCCTGGACGTCGACAACGTCTCCGAATTGACCACGGCCGGTGCCCAGATCCGCCAATGGGTCATTGATACCCCGCTGATTCCCGAGTTCGACAAAGCCGTGCGCGAGGCGTATGCGCAGCTCTGCGAACGAGCCGGCAGCCCGGATATCGCCGTTGCCGTGCGCTCCTCGGCCACTGCCGAAGATCTGCCCGACGCCTCGTTCGCCGGCCAGCAGGAAACCTTCCTCAATGTCAGCGGTGCCGACGATGTCATCCATACGCTGAAGGAAGTTTTCGCCTCGCTGTACAACGACCGCGCAATTGCCTACCGCGTACACCATGGTTTCAAGCACGAGGATGTGTCGCTTTCTGCCGGCGTGCAGTTGATGGTGCGCTCGGACGTCGGTGCCTCGGGCGTCTTGTTCACCCTCGATACCGAATCCGGATTCCGCGATGCGGTGTTTGTCACCGGCAGCTATGGTCTCGGCGAGATGCTCGTGCAGGGCGCGGTCAATCCGGATGAGTTCTACGTCTACAAGCCGACGCTCAAGGCCGGCAAGCCGGCCATCCTGCGCCGCCAGATCGGTTCCAAGCAGCAGCGCATGGTTTATTCGGATGCGCCCGGCGAACGCGTGCGCATCGAGGAAACCCCGATTTCCGAGCGCAACCGCTTCTGCCTCAGCGACGACGAGGTGCATGAACTCTCGCGCCAGGCCCTGATCATCGAGGACCACTACGGCCGCCCGATGGACATCGAGTGGGGCAAGGATGGCCACACCGGCAAGCTCTACATCCTCCAGGCACGCCCTGAAACGGTCAAATCGCGCGCGCGTCCGACGCAGATCGAACGCTTCCATCTGCAGTCACGCGGCCCGGTCCTCGCCGAAGGACGTTCGGTAGGCCAGAAGATCGGCAGCGGCACGGCGCGCGTGGTGCGCTCGATCAAGGACATGGATCGGGTCAAGCCGGGCGATGTCTTGGTCGCCGACATGACCGACCCGGATTGGGAGCCGGTGATGAAGCGCGCTTCGGCCATCGTCACCAATCGCGGTGGCCGCACTTGCCACGCCGCGATCATTGCACGCGAGCTGGGCGTTCCGGCCATTGTCGGCACCGGCAACGGCCTCGACAAGATTCCCGATGGGGCCGAGGTCACGATTTCCTGCGCCGAAGGCGACACCGGTTTCATCTACCAAGGCCTGCTGCCGTTCGAACGCATCACCGCCGATCTCGGGCAGATGCCGCCTGCCCCGTTGAAGATCATGATGAACGTGGCCAACCCCGAGCGCGCGTTTGATTTCGCCATGCTGCCGAACGCCGGCGTCGGCCTCGCCCGACTCGAAATGATCATCGCCAGCCATATCGGCGTGCATCCAAGGGCCCTGCTCGAGTACGACAGCCAGGACGCCGAAATCAAGCGCAAGATCGACGAGCGCATGGCCGGCTATTCCAGCCCGGTCGATTTCTACGTCGATCGCCTCGCCGAAGGCATCGCCACGATTACCGCTGCCTTCGCACCGCAACCCGTCATCGTGCGTCTCTCCGATTTCAAGTCGAACGAATACGCGAACCTGATCGGCGGCACCAAATACGAGCCGCACGAGGAAAATCCGATGATCGGCTTCCGTGGCGCCAGCCGCTATGTCGATCCCAGCTTCGCCGCCGCGTTCGCACTGGAATGCCGCGCAATGAAGAAGGTCCGCGAAGAAATGGGCTTGACCAATGCCTGGGTCATGATCCCGTTCGTGCGCACCCTTGAAGAAGGCCGCAAGGTCGTCGACGTGCTTGCCGACAACGGACTCAAGCAGGGCCAGGATGGCCTCAAGATCATCATGATGTGCGAAGTCCCCTCGAACGCCTTGATGGCCGACGAGTTTCTCGACATATTCGATGGCTTCTCGATTGGCTCCAACGATCTGACCCAACTCACCCTCGGCCTCGATCGCGACTCCAGCATCGTCGCCCACCTGTTCGACGAACGCGACCCCGCCGTCAAGAAACTGCTGTCGATGGCCATCCAGACCGCCAAACGCAAAGGCAAGTACGTCGGCATCTGCGGCCAGGGCCCGAGCGATCACCCGGATCTGGCGGAGTGGTTGATGGACGAAGGGATCGAGTCGGTATCGCTGAATCCGGATACGGTGGTGGATACATGGCTCAAGCTGGCCAAGAAAAGAGCCGGTTGATACAGAGCATCTGCTTGCGCATCAGGGAATGATTCACGACCAGGATCGAGAAAAGTCGCCTCGCCTGCCCCGGTCTGATCCGGGGTTTTTGAGCGTGGGTCGAACGCAACTTAATTGGATCGTCCAAGAATCTGCGCCACAATGACGGGAACGGATCCTTAGGCCCTCGCCATGTTGCTGACCGCCGTATTGCTACCTGCACCGGAAGGTGGATTCACCGCACTGAACCCCGAAACGGGTTCAACGTCTCAAGGTGAAACCGTGGAAGAAGCCTTGGCCAATCTGCGAGAGGCAACCGAACTCTTTCTCGAAGAATTTCCCATTGCCGCCCCCGGGCAGCCACTCGTCACCGACAAGTCGCTCTGAATCGCCTGCCGCTGTCCGAGCTCGGGCGCCTGGCGGGCTGCGCATCGACCTAGTCGACGGCGGCGCGCAATCTCCGACGCGGATCGGCGGGCTGCGTGGTTCCAAATCATCACGAGTTGAAGGTTGGCACGTTAGCGAGCGTGCTCAAGCAGGCTGGCGTTTCCGCTGACGCATTTATCGAGGCACTTCGCCAATAAACACAGTTGATGAATTCGCAATGCATTCACTTGCGTGGGTTCTCAGGGCGCAGACGGCGAATTCAAAATTCAAGACCTGGCCCGCCTTCCGCCGACCTCGCAGGGGGAAACCGGATCGAAGGGGTCATTGATATTTGATGGAACAAGTTTAGAACTTAAAAATCAATGACTCTGACCCCTTCGATCGAAAAGGGCGTCAGGTGCGATGGGAAACAAAGCTGCTCCCCTTCGTTCGCTTGATCGACGCTGGCTCACCGATGCCGCCGCAACGGCCTTCCTTCAACCGGTTGCTTCACTGCGAATCATCGTCAGCCGAGCATCGATCACGCTGCGCGGCAAGCCGAACGCATCGGTCAGTGTTTCGAGTGCGACGCGCTCGTGCCTGAAGACGCGGCCGTCGGCGGCAACGAGGCGCAGCAGCGTGTCGTAGAGGCGGCCGATCTCGGGGCTGCCTTTGGGATGCTGGGCGAGAAAGCGCGTGACCTCGACGGCAACATCGATCTTGCGATGCTGGCCACGCAGGAAGGCGGCCTGTGCGATGGCCTTGCCTTTGGTTGGGAGGTTGAGCTCCTCAACGAGGCGGTTGGCAAACTCGGCCTCATGGCTGGTGACAACGCCATCGGCCTTGGCGAGCCAGCCGATCAGGCCAAACGACACTTCGATCGTGACGCGCTGCGTTTCATACAATGTTCCGCCCGTGAACAGCCCGCCCATTGCCGAGCGCAGGTCGCGCAGCACACCACCGAAACCTTCGTCGCCCATGATTGTTCTCCGCGCCCTTGCCCGCGCCCATGATGCGACGAACGGCGGTGCGGCGGAAGAGCGAATAACCCCTCATCCATGACACCGCCTTTCTGCTTGCCACGGCCCTCTGAGCTCTTGACGGTCCTGCCCCATCGTTGAGCCACTAGTCGGTGTCGAGCAACAGCACTCTGTCGCTGTCGTCATTCACCAGCCACATCGCCGCTGTCGAACGGCGGTACTCGGGCAGCACAAAAGCCGGCATGTGCCAGTCCAAGCTGTCATTGAATCGAATCCAGACTCAGGTCGGCCGTATCCGCATCAGCGATCGAACCGCACAGATGCCCCTCATCCAGCTTTGTCCCATGGCAAGCGCTTTCTCAGCAATGGACCGTGCTGCCAACAGAAGCGCCCGGCGCAGGTAACTTCGCGATTGGCCCAGTCTGCTGTGGCATAGGCGACATGGCCGACAACTACTCCTGCGTTGTCGGCATACAGGCCATCCGTGGCCAAAAAAATGCCGACGCTGAACTGGATCAGCGTCGGCATCGGGGCGTGTCGTCAGGCGAACCTGACGATCATGGCCGGATCTTCAATGGGCGCGACGGCGCACCGCCACCCAGCCCAGTCCTGCCAGCAGCAAGCCCATCAACACCAGGATCAGCGGATTGCGGATCGGGAGTTCGATCTGCTCCTGCAACGGCACGCCTTGCGTGCACGGCAGATTGACCACTTCGAATCCGAACGTGCACACCGCCTGCGACGCAGTGTTGGTCGCCACAAGTACCAGACTCGAATTGGCGGCGACCTCGATATTGAACGGCTGTGCCTGACTGGAACCGACATCGCCGAGGAAGTTGGCTGCCTGGTTCGTCGGATCGTAGGAGCCGAGATAGGCACTCATGTGCGCATTCGTTGCGCAGGGATTCGCGCCGACCGTATCCGGATCGAAGTTGACGGTTACGCAGGCAGACGCCGCGCTGGTGTTGTTGTATGTATAGGTCTCGTAATTGAAAACCGTGGTGTCGTTGAAGATTCCCGGATACGCCTTGACCGGGCAAACACTGGCTATGCCATCACGGAAAATGCGCCCCAATTGAGTCGTCGCGCCAGTGAACTCACCGATTACCGGACCGGCAGGACATACGGCACCACCGTATGGCTCGAATGGCCCCGTGAGGTGCCGAGGCACCAAATTGCCTGCCGTGCCGTTGTCGTTGGGCGCTTGGGCATTGACCGACAATGCCGCCATTGACAGCCCGGCAAGCAGGCCAAGTATTACTGTTCTCATGACCACAACTCCCCATTGAATTAGATGAAAGTTACCATGATTGGCTACAGCCGCCACCCAAAGGCCGCTGGTTCCGCCGCACGATCATGCCTGAAGTTGCATTTCACTTCCATATCCAGAAACGAGCGGCAAGGAGCTCGCGGGATAGTCGCCGCAAGCATGCGGCGAGGTGGCGATGATCCGGGGTAATGAGGCGCCCTGGCGGTCAGATCAGTTCACTACGCTGTCACTCAACTGCGTCGCGCAGGGTTCCGCTTTTCTTCGTGGGCCTGTTGGCAGGCGAGGCAGCGCTTGGCAGTTGGATATGCGACCAGGCGCGCGTAGGGGATCGGCGCGTCGCAATCGACGCACACGCCATAGGTGCTTGCCGCAAGGCGGGCCTTGGCGGCAAAAATATCCTTCAGCTCGGTTGCGTCGCGCACGACTTCCGCGTTGGTGATGTCGGTAATCAGCGAGGCCAGCGATTCATCGCCAGCGTCCGAGGCGCCTGACAACAGATCTTCGTAGCCTTCAACGCGCATGCGGGTGAGCCCGGCGCGGATTTCATCGCGCAACACTTGCTCACGCTGATCCAGCGTGCTGGTGAGGTGCGCGCGCCCGGTGTCGGTCAGTGTGGTCATGATTCAGATCCTGGGTGGGGTTTTTGCAGCGGGAACGACGGGATTCGCTCCTGAATCCCGGCATGAGGGGGCATCTGCACATGAGCAAACCATGGTTCATCCCGAGCCATGGTTGCATCATCCGGTATCGTTCTGCATGCGCTGCACGCGCTTGCGGTACTCGTGCACATTGTCGCCACGGATCCGCTTTTCCTGCGTGCCCTTCACTTCGCCGACTTTCTGCTCCGATCCCGTCACGGGTTGGGCCTCGACCGCGGTTTCGCGCTCGAAGGCGTGCGACTTGTCGGTGTTGCGATAGTAGCGATACAGCGCCCAGTACAGTGCCGTTGCGCCCGCCGGGCCCAATGCGAGAAGCCAGAGTCCACCATCGTCGCTCATCACGAATTCCCCAGGATCCAGAGGGCAATGCCTTCAAGAAAGGTGCCGACGGTGATCGCGGTCATCAGCAGCTTCCACTGCTGCACCGGCACGCTGCCCATGGTCTCGCCGGTGCGCCCGTTGACGGCGATGTAATGCAGCATGCCGCCATTGCTGCCCGGCTGGTGGTAGGAATAAAGCCATACCGGCAGGTACATCGCCACCCAGCGCGTGCCGTGCACATCGAGGCGTTCCTGCTCCCAGCGCACGCCGCGATTGAAGCGATTGACCGATGTCTCGACCTGGCAACGTGCGATCGACAGCAACTGGTCTTCCAGGCGCGGGCGCAGCTGCTCCACGTCGCGGTCGCGCTTCTCCGAGCTGAGGCCCACGAGGTAGGACGCGTTCCACTTGACCGCGTTCTTGGTGTCGAAAGGCAGGATCGTGTTGATGATGTTGTTGGTATTGGCGCGCGTATCGTGATTGGCACGCTCGCTGGACGATTCCAGAGGCAAGTCGTCGACGGTGAAATCGACATGCCGATCCAGCTGGTAGACGTCGGCGTCGTAATAGGTTTCTTTCTTTTCGCCGGTGCCACGCGTGTACTCGCGGGTCTTGATCTCGCCCTTGCCGGCAACGTCGGCGCTCGCCTTGCCGTCGACGATCATGTACGGCAGATAGACACCGACGACATTCTCGGGCGTGAACTGCTCCTTGAATTCCTTCAAGGCAAACATTCGCCGCTTGTTCACGAACTGGCGGATGCGCGCGACGGCATCGTCCTTCTTGATGTGGAAAGGCAACACCGCATCGGGCACCGCGCCGTTGGCGATCTGCTCGTTGACACCAAGGACATGGCGACACCAGTGGCAACGCGCGGTCATCGCATTTTCGGTGTTGACCGTTACCTCGGCGCCGCAGCCGGTGCATTTGAAGCTCATCAGGCTGGCCGAGTCGGCGGCGATGTCGCGCGCGCCGGAAGCGATGACGGTGCCGCTGAGCCGATCGAGGCCTCCACCAAGACCGAATGCCTCCTCGACCCGCTCGCCGTGCCACTCGTGACGGCAGTACTGGCAGATCAGCAGGTCGCTGCCGGGCTTCTGGCGGATTTCCGTTGCACCGCACTTGGGACAGTGGTTGAGGCCGTCCTTCAGTTCGGCCGCCGAGGTATCGATGGCGACCGGATCGGGGGCCAGCAATTCGTCGCGAATGGGCTTCGGCAGCGTGGCCGGATCGATCGGAAAACTGCCGGGGACCGGCGGCAGGTCCTGCGGCGAGCCGGGGCCGCTGACAGGCGGCAGTGGTGGCGGATCGCTGGCGTTCGACATGATCGGCTGCGGCTCGCGACTTAGAGACCGAGTGTCTTGGCTTTGAGCGCGTCGTAATCGGTCTGCGTGATCAGGCCGAGATCGAGCATTTCCTTGGCCTTCTTCAACTTGGCGATCGGATCTTCGGCGGCCGCTGCGGCAGGCGCAACCGGCTGTTGCAAGCTGCCGATGCCACCGAGCATGCCGGACGCCATCCCAAGGCCCATGATGCCCGCCGCACCGCCGTTTTCGCCCGCCGCCTGCATGCCCTGCGCGACACTGGCCTGCAGGTTGGAATTCCCGCGCGAGCCGGCCAGCGCATCGGCGCGTTGCACGGTCTTCAGCAGTTCCCTGGTGTTGGCGTCGTATTCGATCGACACGATGGCGGTCTTGGCAATGACCAGGCCACGGTCGGACTTCCATTGATAGGCAGTCTCCACCGCATCGGACAGGCTCTTGGCGAAACCCACCGAATCCTGCTGCAGCTTGGTGATGCGGTTGCCCTTGCCCGGGTCGTTCGAATACAGGCTGAAGGCTGGCGCGAGCGAACCCACCACTTCGTTGAAAAGCTGGCTGGCCGCGGCGTTGTCGAGATCAGTGAAATCGAAGACCTTGCCGGGTTGCAGATACGCGGCCGGGACGAAGTTCTTCACGAACAAGATGGGATCGACGATCTTCAGCGTGTAGGAACCGCGCGTCACGGCACCGACTTGCGTGCCGAGGAAGCCATCATCCCAATAGATTTCCGATTGCGTGCCGAAGCGGTTGTCGGGCAGCTCTTTCAGCGAGACGAAAAAGGCGGCCTGCTGCGAACCCGGCTGGCCGCCGAACTTGAAACGCTCCCAGCTTTGCTTGATCAGCGATTCGACGAGGCCACCGCCGGAGAAGATCGACTTTGAATTGAGATCATCCGATCGCCATTCATAACCGCCAGCCTCGGCCGCGAAGCCGGTGATCGCGCCGTCCTGGAACAGCAGCAGCCCGTAACCTTCCGGAACGACGATCTTCGATCCATTGGTGATGATGTTCGAGGAACCCTTGGTGTTCGAGCCACGTCCGGCGTTGGTGCCTTGCGGCACGGCGGCAAACAGCGCCGCTGTCGCCGGCAAGCCGCCCGGAACCGTGTAGAAGTCCTTCCACTGATCGGCAAGCGCGCCACCGATCGAACCCACCACTGCTTGAACAAGTCCCATGACATCTCTCCGCGATTCGTGGCCGGCATCGTACCCGCCATGCCCGGCGAACTATACATTCCCGGATCAACAGGTGGCAGGGCCTGGCGGCTGGAGGAGAAGAAAAAAAAAGCAGACCCGAGGGTCTGCTTTTTTCCGGAACATGAAGCGATCCGTCAATCGACCGAATAACTCTGCAGGGACACCGGGGTCGTGCCAGCCGTGATGCCGGCACCCGTGTCGTCGTAGCAGTAGGAATTGATCGTGGCCGGGAAACCACCGGACGCTCCCGTATCGAGCTGGAGCCAACCGTAATTGATGGCGCTGGTCGACTCGTTGAAGAAACGCACGCCAAGGAACTTGCCCGTGTTAGTTGTCTGCCAGTTGACAAAGTTCGCAGCCCCGCCACCACCCGAAGCGACGGAATAGGTGCCTGTGCCGTCAATCACGGCGCCTGCGCTGAGCGCCTGGTAGACCGTACCTGTAGCCAGACCACCGAAGCTGCTGGCTGGAGCCGACGGCCAGAAGAAATACAGCGCGCCGCCAGTCAGATAGAGATTGATATCCCAGCCTGGCACGCTGCCACCTGCTGTTCCGCCTGTGAACGTGACAATATTGAAATAGACACCATCAATATCGGCAGGGACGGGCACTGCGGAGGGGCCGCAAACAACTGCCGCCAGAGCGCCAGTCGATGTCAATGTAGCGGAAGCGATCGCGAAGGCCGCCAGTGCCGAGATCTTGCCGTATCGGAATTTCTTGAATTGCATCATTTGCCCCTCGGTGATGTGGTGTCATCCCTTTACGGAACGACGATTCGAAAAATTGAGCCTCGACTCCCTGGCTAACTCCGGCATCTTCGACCGTAAAGCTGCTCCTGCGGCGGATCCTAGCAGGAAATGGCCAAGGATTTCCCTCCCCAGGAGCAGGATTCGTGAATCGTCAGAAGACTCAATGGAATGCGTTTCACGCTTCAACCGGAATCTGGCCAACAACCCGTCTCGCAAGCGATGGCCTGAACATTCATGGGGATCCGGAACTCCGCAAACAGACGCATGCAGGCGGCGCACCGAGCTGCCCGGTCGGCACGTTAGACGGCCCAGGCATCGCGCATCTGTGTTGCCTGGATGCAGTCGTCAGTAGCCGCTGCCGAAACCGGGGCGCTCGCGCAGCATCTTGAAGCGGGAAAACCCCAGGGCACCGAGCTGATCGAGATCGAAGTCGATCATGCCCATCGCTTCGCGTGCCTTGAACGGCACCGAGCACAGCAATTTCTCCGGACTGCCAATCTTGTTCGCCTTCGATACCGAGGGGTAGCAGATCTTCGACGGACAGGTCAGTGCGCAGCCGGCGTTGGCGAACAGCGTGATGCGCGACTTTTCACCGATCGCGACAAGGAACGCCTCGTCCTGGTTGAGGCGCATCGGCAACACGACGGTGTCGTAGAGGTCCAGAGCGCGGTCGATTTTCGCGTGGCTGTCGATCTCCTTGATGACACTGGCCTCGATGCGATAGTGCGGGAAATCGCGGCGGATCCAGCGCGCGAGCTTGTCGTTGGTGACGATGACCGCATTGCCTGGCAGATGATACTTCTCGAACATCCAGCTGTAGCTGGCGTATTCCTGTTCGTCGACGATGTGATTGGTGAGCGGGATGCGCACGCCGATCTGGTGCGCGTACATCGCCTGCACATCGGCATCACTCAGTTGCGGCGCGCGAAAGAAGCGGCCGCCATACAGCGAGCAGCGCTCGACGAAGCCAAACAGGCTGTCCACCTGCGCCAGCGGCATGCGCGGATACGAAGCACGCAGGAATGCCATTACCGGAAGGTCCATCGGCTTGCCGCGCACCGACAGAGTGAAATCGAAATGGGACTGATAGCCCGTTTCTGCCGCCGGCTGGGTCATCGGTGCCGAGGCGGCGTGGATCGTCGACTCGCGGGTGGCGAGCGTGGATGCAGTGGCATTCATCAAGGTACCTCGCGGCGATCAGAGTCGCGCAATCAATGCCGGCGAGTCTGTAATGCCGGCACCAGCCTGGCCTTGACCAAGGTCAAGACGCAGCGCCCCATTGCTGGCGTCCGCTTCGGGCTGACAACAATGGGGGCATGCGCAATTTGCATGCAATCGGGTGGCGCGGCGGATGCGCTCCATGCCATTGTCCTGTACCTGTCGCGATCGATCGACGGCAGCCGGGACACACTCATGCCTGCTTCGATCTCCGCCGCCGGGGATGCGTCCGTGAGCGGCCGCGCTTGGTGCCTTTTCCGGGCGCTTGCATGTTTGCGCGATCATACGTACATTAGTACGTATGGACGAATTCCTGCTGACCGACAACCAACGCCGTGTACTGGAATATATCCGCCAGCACACGCTTGAACGCGGACGACCACCGACTCTGCGCGAGATTGCCGACGCGCTGGGTTTCGCCCGCCACAGCTCGGCCCAGGATTACGTCACCGCCCTTGTTCGCAAGGGTGCACTCGAACGCACACCCCATCGCGGCCTGCGTCTCAATCATCGCTCAAGGACGCCGGCGGCCATCATGCTGCCCCTCGTCGGTCGTGTGGCCGCCGGTTGTCCGATCCTCGCCACCGAAAACATCGAGGGCGAATTCGGCATCGATGCCAGCCTGTTCCGCCCGCGTCCGGATTATTTCCTGCGCGTGGTCGGTTTGAGCATGCGCGATGCCGGCATCCTCGATGGCGATCTTGCCGCAATCCATCGCACGCAAAGCGCCGATGACGGACGCATCGTGGTCGCCCGTGTCGATGACGAAGTCACCCTGAAAACCCTTGAGCGCAAGCGCGGACGGATTCGCCTGCTTCCTGCCAATCCCGACTTCGCACCGATCGAGATCGATCCGCAACGCGAGTCCTTCACGATCGAAGGACTCTATGTCGGCATGATCCGGAGAACGTAATGCAAGCATCGAGAGCGTGGCCGCGCGCGGCTGGCGTGTCCCGGCGAACGTGGCAGGGTGGCCTCTTGGCGTGTGCGCCGGAGCGCGCCCAGCGTGAGGCGGCGGCGCTCGAATGCCGCGAAACTTCCGCGTCGAGGTACTGAATGTCCGCCGTCCTTGCAGCACCCTTTCTCGCCTCTTCCCCGAGTCCGCGCCCTTCCACGCTCAGCGAAGTACTGGGGCATCCAGGCATCTGGCGGGGTGGTGCCGAACCGGTCTTGCCGATACGCACCCAGGCCAGCGGCAATGCCTCGCTTGATGCCTTGTTGCCGGGAGGCGGCTGGCCGATCGGTTCGCTGATTGAAATCCTCATCGGCAATGATGGCCTCGGGGAACTGGGACTGGTGCTCCCGGCGTTGGCGGCCTTGACCCGCAGACGACATCGCGTGGCCATCATCGCCCCACCTTACCTGCCCTACCCGCCAGCTCTGGCGGCAGCGGGCATCGATCTCGATCATCTCGTGCAGATCGATGCCGATGTTGCCGACTCGCACTGGAGTGCCGAGCAATGTCTGCGCGCAGGATGTTGCGCCGCCGTCGTGCACTGGCTGCCGGATGCCGATTACCGGCAATTGCGCCGACTGCAACTGGCAGCGGAAACCGGCGGCGCCATGGCCTTTGTCTTCCGCCCGGCCCAGGCCAGGGACCAATCCAGTCCGGCCGCTCTTCGCCTTGGAATTTCCCGTTCGGAAACAGGAACCTGCATCGAAGTCTTGAAGTGTCGTGGCATCATGGATGGACGCTTGAAACGGCGTTTGCCGCTGCGCACGGAAGGTGCGCAGCAGGCCGACACCGCGGCGCAAGCACCAGCGCCGCTTCGCCAGAAGATGAAGGTGGCAGCCCAACCCTTGATCGACGCAACGGACAAGCCGCAAGAACGATCGCTAGGCCGATCCGCGGCCCTGATATTTCCCGGCAACATAGTTTTCCACGACCGCGATGAAATCCATGGCGATGTTGTCGCCGCGCAAGGTCATCGCCTTTTGCCCGTCAATGAACACCGGCGCCGCAGGTGATTCCCCACTGCCGGGCAGGGATATGCCGATGTCGGCGTGTCGCGACTCTCCCGGCCCGTTGACGATGCAACCCATGACCGCAAGGGTCATGTTCTCGACACCGTCATACTTGATCCGCCATTCCGGCATCTTCGCCCTGACGTGCTCCTGCACCGACTTGGCGAGCTCCTGAAAAAGCGTACTGGTGGTGCGCCCGCAACCCGGGCAGGCAGTGACCATCGGCGTGAATGCACGCAGGCCCATCGTCTGCAGCAATTCCTGGGCAACGATGACTTCACGCGTGCGCGATTCGTCCGGCTCGGGCGTCAGCGAAATGCGGATCGTGTCGCCGATGCCTTCCTGCAACAACACCGCCAGTGCAGCCGTCGACGCAACAATGCCCTTCGATCCCATGCCGGCCTCGGTCAAACCGAGGTGCAGGGCGTAATTGCAGCGCGCAGCGAGATCGCGATAGACCGCAATCAACTCCTGCACGCCGGAAACCTTGCACGAGAGGATGATCTGGTCGCGCCCCATTCCGAGTTGTTCGGCGCGCGCCGCGGAATCCAGCGCCGAGCGGATCAAGGCCTCGCGCGCGACACGCGCCGCGGACCAGGGCTCGCTGCGCGCATGGTTCTCGTCCATCAGCGTTGCCACCATGTTCTGATCGAGCGAACCCCAGTTCGCGCCAATGCGCACCGGCTTGGCGAAACGCAAGGCGGTCTCGATGATTGCCGCGAACTGACTGTCCTTCTTGCGTCCGAAACCGACGTTGCCGGGATTGATCCGATACTTCGCCAATGCTTCGGCGGCAGCCGGCTCATCGGCCAGCAATTGATGCCCGTTGTAGTGGAAATCGCCGATCAGCGGCACCTCCACACCCATCATGGCGAGGCGATCACGGATTCTCGGAACCGCAGCCGCAGCCTCGGCATTGTTGACCGTCAAGCGCACCAGTTCGGAACCGCTGCGGGAAAGCTCGGCGATCTGTCGTGTGCTGGCGACCACATCCGCCGTGTCGGTATTGGTCATCGACTGCACGACCACCGGTGCAGCACTGCCGATCAAGACCGCACCAATGCGGACACCGACGCTGTCACGCCGCGTCATCGCGCTATCGGGAGAACTGCTCATTGACGGGCTGGGTCGCGCTGCGTCCGGAAATTCGGAATGGCCGATTATGCCGCATCCCGTGCAAGCACCGCGCCGGCGCGATTGCGGCGTCGCTGCTTGCCGCGCTGCTTGCCGCTGCGACTGGCGACCCGATCCGCTTCTCCAGCATGGCCATGGCGGGGCGATGCCGAGCACATTGCGAGATCGCCGCGGCAGTTGCCCGCACATGCACAGCCGGCGCCCGCTTGGGGATTGCCTAGGCCGGTTCGTCCTCCGCGACTCGTTCCGGATTCACCGCCGAAAGCCCCTCGTCCGGGAGATCAAGCGCGGGCAGGGTAAAACGCAGATACGCGCCCGCCGATTCCATGAGGCCGGCGCCCGATACATCCAAGGAACACGCCGACGAAGGCCAGCGGTGCGGGTCCTCCGGCAACGTCAGGCGGATGGATCCGGCATCCCGTTCGAACAATCCCGGTGCAAGCAGGGAGCTGTAGACTGCCGTATCGTCCGCCCGGATCGGTGCAAGCAGGATGCCGCGCCGGTCGCTGAGCGGATTGGCGCTGGCGTCAAGCGCACTGATGCCAACTGCCAGTGATCGCCGCGCCAGCAAGGCAATGCCCGCATCGATGCGCGCCTCGTCATCGACGCGCATCCAGCGGATCACGCCGACCATCCAGTCCGGGGGCAAACCGCCACCGTCCGGCAAGGCCAGGCCGACCAGTTCGCCGACTTTCGCCTTGACCGCCTCACCCGAACCACGACGCTCCCAAAGCAGGCGATAGCCGCCAAAACCCTGATCGATGATGCGCGCCGGCATGGCCTGCGCACGCAGGCTCTCGGCACTGCCATGCACCCAGGAAGCAGCGGTGTCGCTGCCGGAAAGGTGGATCGTCGTGCCTCGAATGCGGCGCAGAAACGCCTCGAAATCAAGGTTTCCGGAAAGCATGAAATGCAAGTCATGCAAACCAATCACGCTTTGCAGCTCGTAGCCCCCCGGCAATCGGATGTCCCCGCGCTCGCCTGCCGAACTCCAGCCATCGACAAGGCGCTGGGTCAGGTCGATATCGACCTGGATCGGCGGGCCGCCGCGCATGCGGAACGTGACCAGGCGCAGTCCCGGAGGCAGGCTGGCGATCTGCGACTCGACATGATCCAGCACCTTCGCCAGGCTGATCGACATCAGGCCTTGATTGCCTGATTCGCGCTCCTCGGGCAGATAACCGGGGCCACTGTCGTTGTCCGCGTCGACCGCATACGCCGCCAAAGTTCCCCCGGCACCCGCGCCGAATTCGCAGTACGGCGCGAATGCCGCGGTCAGCGCAATCACCTCGATCAGCTCGCGCTGGGTGAAGTGATACGGATTCGCCAGCGCCAGCAACAAGGCGTGCGTATAGGCCGTCATCGCGGTGATCGGCGCGCCGACCACGGCATCGTCGACGGCACGGTGATCGAGGCCGAGCGAAGCGATGAAACGATAGACGTCATGCAACTCCTGCCATGCCCCGGGTGGTGGCGTGCGATAAAGCAGGTAAGCCCGATGCAACCGTGCGCCACCGTGGATCAGTGCACGAACCGCTGCCGTGGTCACCTGCTTGCGCCGCAACATCGGCGCACTTCCGTTCGGGGCGCAGAAATCGTACAAGGCGATGCGATAGCCGCGCGCAAGTTCATTCTGGAACTTTTGTGCCAAAGTACCGAGTTCGGTGCGTTGCGGCGGCAGCGGAAAACTCGCGCCGATGATCTGTTTTTCGACCAACCCCGCCAACTGGTTGACCGGCACCCGCAGTATCTCCAGAGCCTCCAGGCGCTCGGCCGGCGCGGTGCGCATGCGGTTCATCGCCCGCAGCGCCTCGACGAGCATGCGCGCGGTGGCCGAGAAGTTGGCCAACGGCAGCGCATCGACCCAGGCGCGGACGGCACGGGCTTCGGTATTGAAATCACCCGCCTTGGACATGCGCCGATCGGGCAGGTCCCGCAGCAGACGGCGATGAAGTTCACTCATGGCAGTGGCCGTTTTGCCGGAAAAGTTCGGCATCGGCATAACTTAGCAAATATCGAGTCAGCGAGTCGGCTAGTCGCCCATGCCGCAGCAACCGCGGGCCGCCATCAGCGCGTGCGATTCAACGCTCCGGTGAGCATCCGTGCCAGCAGACGCTCCTTGAGCGACGTTGGCCGGGCGAGACCCATGCGCGCCAGCAATTCGCCGTCCCGTGCTCCCGGGGCAATGACCGTCGCGGCGATCCGGTGCCAGCCGGATGCCTTTGCCATGGCTGCCTTCAACCAGCCGAGCCCGCCCAGCAGGCGCAATTCAATGTCATTGAAATCGCTGCCGAAGGGATAATCGAGGAGCAGGCCCTGATCCCGCGCGGGCTTGAGCCGCGCCTGCAGTTGCGCCGCGGTATTCGCCGCCCACGCCGCCGGGATCACGAAGTCCGCAGCAAGTTTGTGCGCACGAATCGCCTCATCGACCAGTTGCCGGTGAAATTGCGCATCGCTGATAGAGATCATCGAGATCGCGCATTCCTCATCGGTCTTGCCACGCAAATCAGCGATGCCGTATTCGGTGATGTAGATGTCGCGCAGGTGGCGCGGAATCGTCGTATGGCCGTAGTTCCAGCGGATGTTCGATTCGAGTCGGCCATGCGCGCGTCGCGTCGCCCGCAGCATCAGGATCGAACGACCGTCGACAAGCGCATTGGCGAGAGCGACGAAGTTGAATTGACCGCCGACGCCGCTGACCACGCGACCGTCCTCGGTGGCGTCCGAGGCGGCGGCGCCCAGCGCCGTGGCCAGCATGCAGGTATTGAAGAAACGCGCATTGCGGCGTTGCAGGACGGCCAGTCGCTCATGTCCGAGTTGCAGTCGATTGACTTCGGAAATCCGGCTCATCTCGAGCCCGGCATAATCCTCGCCCTCAAGATTCGCCAGCCATTCATACAAGGCATGCGTGCCAAGGCAGAAACCGCCTTGCAAGTAATATCCGCCAAGCAGCGTGCGCCCTTCGATGTGACGATCGAGTGCAGCGAGGGACTGCTCGTCATCGAAATCATTGGCCACCTCGCTGCCATCCGCCAGGCGCAGTCGATTGCCCTCAATCGCACTGCGGCCATCGAGCACACCGATCGCCACGAGATGGCGCAGGGACTTCGCATCAAGCCGTGGCGGCAGCACGTCAAACGCACGCAAGGCACGGGCATCGCCGGCGCGCAGGGTTTCACCGATCGCCCCGGCATCAAGTGCTTCCTGCACCGGCAGATCCTGGTAGACACGACGGGTCAGGATGCCGTGACGGCGCAGATGCATGAATCCGTCCATGACCATTTCGCTCGATCCGTGCAAGCCGCTCGTGAACGGTGCCAGGCCGCCAATCCGCTCGGCCAGGTCAGGCGCAACACTTCCAGCGCCCAGCGTTTCGATGAGTTGCCGGTAACGATCATTGCGCTCATGGCGCAGGATCAGGGCCGCGACCAGCGCATCGGACAAGGCGCCGATACCGATCTGCAAGGTGCCGGCATCACGAACAAGGGTACTCGCGTGCAGGCCGATCGCATATTCGACGTCGTCGACTTTGCCGTGCGGCAGGGCAAACAGGGGTTGCTGCGGCGTCGTGCAGAGGATGATGTCGAACAACGCGTCTGCTGCGCCGACATCGGCATCGCCACCGAGGAACGGCAGTTCCTCGCTGACCACGCCGACCCCCAACGGCCTGGGCAATCCCGCCTCGCGCATGAAATCAATCAGGTCGAGGGTGACATCAGGATTGCAGCCAAGGCTGTAGCGGACTTGATCGCCCTGCCCGCGCCGGGCAACCAGTTGGGCGATCACGTTTATGCCGGCATCGACCAGGTCACGGGCGACCGCGGTGTAGTTGAGGCTCACGTAATCGCGCTGCGCCTGCGTCGAACCGAGCATCGCGCCCGACTGGAAATAAAACTCATGCACGCGGATGTTGGCAGGCAGCGCATTGCCACGCATGGCTGCGACGTAATCGAGATCGGGATAGTCCGAACCGAAGTGGCGCTCGAGGAACGGCCCGGCAAAGCGCCGCTCGATGTCGCTGCCCGGCTTCGGCACGGCCAGCGACAAGGCCGTGTGGATGGTCAACTGACGCGACGCATCGGCCGCGATGCGTCGATACAGCGCATTGACCAGATGATTGGGCTTGCCGATCCCGAGTGGAATGGCAAGCACCACATGCTGGCCGCAGGATTCAAGAATCCGCTCGACGCATTCCCCGATGTTTTCAATGTGGCTGATCCGGCGCATGGAAATCCCGCTCTGGCTGCGACGACATCCTACTGCGAAGCACAAGCGTCGACGGGCGAATTGCCATGTTGCCCTCCAGCTTGGGTATGATTCCCGGGAACAGGGTGCGACAAAATGTCAGAGCGGTTCAAAATCGCCATCATCGGATCCGGGCCGGGCGGCTTGTCGGCGGCAGCGCGTGCGGCCGAGCGCAACGTATCGCACGTGCTGCTCGAGGCCGAAGCGCATCTGTCGAACACGATCTACCTTTACCAGAAAGGCAAGTACGTGATGGACGAGCCCGGCATCCTGCCGTTGCGTTCGCCCATTCCGTTCGAGGCGGGCCTTCGCGAGACGATCCTGGATCGCTGGAACGAGACCAGTGCCCGCCTCAAGGTCAACGTGCGCCATCGCCACGAAGTCGCCGCAATCAATCGTCGCGATGACGGCATCTTCGAAATCCGCTGCCAGAACGGCAATCGTCTCGAGGCCGAAGCCGTGGTCCTCGGCATCGGCCTGCAGGGCAACCTGCGCAAGCTCGGTGTTCCCGGCGAGGATCTGCCCTTCGTCCAATATCAGCTCGATGATCCGGATGCCTATGAAGGTGAAACCATCGCAGTCGTCGGTGCCGGCGATGCGGCCATCGAGAACGCAATCGCCCTGGCCCGGCAGAACAATGTCGTCATCATCAATCGCAAGGACGAATTCGGGCGTGCCAAGAAAGGCAACGAAAGCGCGATCCTCAAAGCCATCGATGACGGGCTGATCGAGTGCTACTACAACTCGGCACCGGAAAAAGTCGAGGCGCTGAGTGCCGGGCGCAAGCCGGGCCGGATGATCCTGAATACCGCAAACGGTCGCGCGCAGATCCTGCTCGACCGCGTCATCGCGCGCCTCGGTGCCACTGCCCCGCGCGGCTTCGTTGAAGCCTGCGGCGTGGTCTTCCCGAACAAGGATCCGGCCTCGGTGCCGGCGATCAGCGCGCAATACGAATCGAATGTCAAAGGCCTCTACATTGTCGGCGCGCTTGGCGGTTATCCGCTGATCAAGCAGGCGATGAACCAGGGCCATGAAGTCGTCGAATACATCACCGGTACGGCAGTGGAACCCGCCGATGCGCCACTGCTGAAGGCCAAGTTCGCCAACCTCAGGGGCATCGGCAGCGTCGAGCAGGCGCTTGCGCAGATCCAGAAGAACGTTCCCGTGCTCTCGCACATCACGCCGCTGCAGATGCGCGAGTTCATGCTCGATTCCGACATCCGCACGCCGGCCGAGGGTGCCGTCATCTTCGAGCGCAACGATTACACCAACAGCTTCTATTCCATCGTCGAAGGCGAGGTGCGCATCCCGATCGAAGGCAAGGCGGCGCCGATCATCCTGCGCCGCGGTGATTTCTTTGGCGAAATGAGCCTGATCTCCGGGCGCCGGCGTTCGGCCACCGTGCTGGCCGGGCCCAATTGCGTGCTGGTCGAAACGCCGCGGCGCTCGATGAATCGCCTGATCAACTCGGTGGAGGCGGTCAAGGCCGAAATCGACCGCCTGTTCATCATCCGCGCGATCCAGTCACGATTCGCCGGAGAAGCAAATGCCGCCCAACTCGCGGAGATGGCCGCGCATGCAACCCTGCAGCGATTCAAGGCCGGCGACTACGTGTTCCAGGAAGGTGACGAGGGCGATTGCCTGCACCTGGTCCGCGTCGGCTCGTTGACCATTTCGCGGAATATCGGCGGCAAGGACATCGTCTTGACCTATGTCGCCGCCGGCAATTATGTCGGTGAAATGGCGCTGATGGGCGAAGCGCATCGATCGGCAAGCGCGCGCGCTGCCATCGCAACCGAAACGATTCGCCTCGACGGTGCCACGTTCAAACGCTCGATCAACCAGATCCCGGCACTCAAGCTGCGCCTGCAAAAGGAGTTCAAGGAACGGACTTCGGCCAACCTGGCCATGCAGGCCATGCCGGGCGGCGGCGACATCATCTCGTTCCTGATGGCGCAGGGCGCCGGTGAAGCGACCGACATCCTGCTCATCGACGAATCGTTGTGCATTCGTTGCGACAACTGCGAGAAAGCCTGTGCGGAAACCCATGCCGGCACCTCGCGACTCGACCGTGAAGCCGGCCCGACCTTTGCCAACGTGCACGTGCCGACTTCCTGCCGCCATTGCGAACATCCGCACTGCATGAAGGATTGCCCACCCGATGCCTTGCGCCGCGCCCCGAACGGCGAGGTGTTCATCAATGACAATTGCATCGGCTGCGGCAATTGCGTGCGCAACTGCCCGTACGGCGTCATCCACATGGCCAGCAAGCCGCCGAAGAAACCCGGGCTGCTGCAATGGCTGCTGCTCGGCCGCGGGCCCGGTCCGGGCGAAGCGCCCCACGATCACGATGCAGCGAAAGACCCCAAGGCAAAGAAAGCGGTCAAGTGCGACATGTGCAAGGACCAGGCCGGCGGCGCAGCCTGTGTGCGCGCCTGCCCGACGGGCGCTGCGATCCGCATCGGCCCCGAGGATTTTCCGACCTATGCCCAGTCCAGGCGCTGAGCCGATGAAGTCCTGCATCTCGATGGGCGAGCGCGCAACTTCCTCCTGCGCACTCCGACGCACGCGCCGCGAGCAGCGGGGATCGCGACATGCATGACTCCATCCTGACCTACGCGAAATCCCGCTATCTGTGGATCGCGCTCGGCCTCTGCGTGGTTTCCATCGCCCTGTACATCTGGCACGACCCGGGCATCGCGCCAAATGGCGGAACCTGGCTGGGCTACACGCTGGGCACGGTTGCCGCGCTGCTGATCGTCTGGCTGCTGCTGTTCGGCATCCGCAAGCGCAGCTATTCCACGACGATGGGCAGCACGCTGGGCTGGCTCTCGGCGCATGTCTACCTCGGCACCGCGCTGATCCTGATCGCCCTGCTCCACTGCGGTTTCCAGTTTGGCTGGAACCTGCATACGTTGACCCTGGTGCTGATGCTGATCGTGATCTTCAGCGGCTTCTTCGGCGTCTACACCTACCTGCGTTATCCGACGCTGATGACGCGCAATCGCGAAAGTGCAACCCGCGATGCGATGCTCGACGAGATCGCCGAAATCGACCAGAACGCATTGTCACTGGCAGATGGCATCGCCCCGGAAATCCATGCCGTGGTGCTGCGTTCCATCGAGAATACCCGCCTCGGTGGCGGCGTCTGGACGCAGTTGCGCGCACGCGACGGCTCGGATATCGCCATCGCGAGGATAAAAGTGGCGATCGAGCAACGGGAAACCCAACTCGGCGCGCCGCCGCCATCCATGCAAGCCGGGCAGACCATCCTGGCCATGGTCGATTTCCTTGCCGGGCATGCCGACGACAAGCAATCCGATGCCATGCGCAAGCTCATCGACATGCTCTCGCGCAAGCGCAGCCTGGCCACGCGCGTCGCCCGTGACATCCAGTACCAGGCGATCATGGAAATCTGGCTGTACATCCACGTGCCGCTGTCGGTGACCCTGCTGGCCGCCCTGACCGGGCACATCATCTCCGTATTCTTCTACTGGTAGGAGCGCGAATCTTGCCCCAATCCGACTTGCCAGCAACGCCTGAGCGGAGGCCGCGCCGATGCGCTGGCTGATCCGCCGCGTCCTCAAGAAGGGCAAGAGTTCGATCTCGTACGAAGACGACATCCACTTCGGCGACATCCTCACCATTGGCCGTGCCGCCGACCAGGCGATCTTCCTGCCTGACCTGCGTGCCGCGCTCAACCATGCCAGCATCACCGCAATCGGTCGCGACAAGTACCGCATCGAGTCGTTGATCGTCGCCGGCATCCGTGTCAATGGCGAGATCACCTATGCGGCCACCGTGGGTGCCGGCGCCATCATCGAGCTTGGCTCGACGCGCCTGACCCTGCTCGATGCGCGTGGCGACTTCGATGCCGCGGTCGAAGTGGCAAGCATCGACAAGAGCGAGCAGGCCGAGATCGTCTCCAGCCGGAAAAAGCCAACGAGCCTCTCGCAGACCTGGATCAGCAAGCGCTGGCCATCCTGGCTCGGCTTCATCCTGGTACTCGCATTCGGCCTGCTGCTGCCGGCGGCAACGCATGTCGTGCCCGGGTTGAACACGATTCTCCACTATTCGCCATTTCCAAGCACGGCGTTCTGGAACCCGGGTGAAATCGATTCCGCGCACCAGTTCTTCGCCAAGGACTGCACGCGCTGCCACCAGCAAGCTTTCCTGATGGTTCGCGACAAGGCCTGCACCTCCTGTCACGTGAAGACCAAGGCGCATGCCGATCCGGCCCTGTTCAACATTCCCGAACTCGGCGACGCACGTTGCGGCAGTTGCCATCAGGATCACAACGGCAAGCGCGGCATGGTCAGCACCGATCAACGCCTCTGCGCGAGCTGTCATGCCGACCTCAAGGATCGCAGCAAGGGTGCCAGCCAGCTGGTCGACATTTCCGATTTCGGCACGGCACATCCGCAGTTCCACGTCAGCTTGCCGGGCTGGGATGCACGCGATGAGTTCACCCCGAAATCGATGCCCTGGTCGAATGCGCTGAAGGAAAATTCCGGCCTCAAGTTCAATCATCTGAAGCACCTGGACCGCGATGGGCTGAAAACCCCGGATGGCCTGAAGATCCTCACCTGCGCCAGCTGCCATCAACCCGACGTGTCCGCTGCTGCGATGAAGCCCATCGCCTTCGAGACGATGTGCCATGACTGCCACACGCTCGGCTTCGACACCCTGGCGCCCGAACGCGAGGTACCGCATGCCAAGGTCGAGGCGGTGACCTACACGCTGGACGAGTTCTACGCCAAACGCGCACTCGAAGGCGGCTATGCCGATGCGCGCGCGCCGACCATCGTGCAGGAGCGCAGGCGTCCGGGCTCACCGCCGTTGTCGCGCCAGGAGCAGGTCGAAGCATTGGCCTGGGCTCGTGACCGCGCCCGCGAGGCGACGCGAACCTTGTTTACCGGCAAGGCGTGCGTCACCTGCCACACGGTCAACCCGCCACCGGCGGGCGAGAACGTCTGGCGCGTGGCGCCGGTGCGCGTGTCCGGCATCTGGTACGCCAAGGCGCGCTTCAATCACGCCAAGCACCAGACCCAGGCTTGCGTGGATTGCCACGAAGGCGCGCAAAAGTCCGAAGCGTCGAACGACCTGCTCATTCCCGGCATCGACAACTGCCGCGAATGCCATGCCGGTGCACATGCAAAGGGCAAGGTCGCCAGCACCTGCATTGCCTGCCACGATTATCACCGCTTGCCACAGTTGACCCTGGACAAAGCCACCGGCAGTACCGCCGTCGAAGCGCCGCCTGGCGAAAAGACACGATAGGCGCGATCGACCGCGTGGGCTATGATCCGTCCGGGTTCCGCATGCAGGCGTCGCGCTCGCAACGGGAGGAGGAATGGGGATCGTCAGAATCGGCCAATGCCTGATTGGCCTGGCCTTGCTTGCAGGTTGCGGCGGCGGCAGCAATTCCACCAGCTCGACCGGCACTTCACCACCCGACAACCCACCATCGGGCGGATCGGACAGTGGCTGCACGGGCTCGTGTGCCAGCGCAAGTTCTTACCTGACCGCGGCCGATGTCGGCAAGGTCATCGCCCAGGCGGTGCAGGAAGCCTCGGCGCAAAACGTTCCGGCAACCATCGCGGTGGTCGATCGGGTCGGCAACGTCCTCGCCATCTATCGCATGAATGGTGCGCGTGCCATTGTCCGCATCGGCACCGATCGCGGCGTCGTCGGCGGCCTGGAAGGCTTGCTCGTTCCCAGCGAACTCGCCGCGCTTTCGAAAGCGCTTACCGGCGCGTACCTGTCCAGCGAGGGCAATGCGTTCTCCACGCGCACCGCCAGCCAGATCGTCCAGGATCACCTCAATCCCGGCGAGCGCAACGCGCCGGGAGGTCCCTTGTTCGGCGTACAGTTTTCGCAGCTGCCGTGCTCGGATTTCTCGCGCCAGCTTGCCGACAGCGCCGGCGGAGTCGGCATCGGGCCGGGACCGCACCGCTCGCCACTCGGCTTGTCTGCCGATCCGGGCGGTTTCCCGCTGTACAAGAATGGAGTCCCGGTCGGCGGCGTCGGCGTCGCCGCGGATGCCGATTACACGCTGGATCCGAATATCACGAATCGTGATCGCGATATCGATGAGTACATCGCCTGGGCCGGCACTTTCGGGTTCGGCGCGCCGATCGACCGGCGCGGCGATGTCATCACCATCGACGGCAAGAATTTCCGTTACACCGATGTCGAGTTCAACCAGCTCGCCCTTGATCCGGCCAACGCGCCCGGCTACGCCAGCCTGGCGGCGGCATCCGGCGGCCTCATCAACGCCCCGGGATACTATGCCAGCAGTGCAGGAATACTTTCGGGAACAGCGTTTGGCCAGGTTGAATCGGGCATTCGCCCGGATACCAGCGACTATCCGGGCCTGGATGCATTCGTCGTCGTCGATGGCGCAGGCAACAACCGCTTCGCGCCGCAGCCGGGCAGCGATGGCAGCAGTGCACTGACCGAGAACGAAGTGCGCACCCTCATGCAGGAGGCACTCAAGGTTGCCAATCGCGCACGCGCGCAGATCCGCCGCCCGCTGTCGACCCAGGCGCGGGTCAGCGTGTCGATCGTCGATACCAACGGCCAGGCGCTGGCGATTGCGCGAACCCGCGACGCACCGGTGTTCGGCACCGACGTCTCGCTGCAGAAAGCGCGCACGGCCATGTTCAACTCCAGCGCTCATGCCGCCGACGACCAGCTCACTGCGCCGGCAGCGAGTGGCCTGATGACGCCGGCAGCCGCCGATTATCTGGCGGATGTCGTCGATCTGAACGCCGGCAGCGTGGCCTTGAGCGTCGTCGCGACACGGCCGTTTGCCGACACGCTCGCGCGCGTGCGCAATTTCCTCGGCTTGCCCGATGCATTTGGCGACGGCGCCATCGCCTTTACCGACCGTGCCGGCGGCAACCTGGCCCGACCGTATTATCCTGACGGCATCGATGGCATGCCGCCTGGCCCGTTCAGCCACCCGATTGCGCAATGGAGCCCGTTCCAGGTCGGCCAGCAACTCGACCTGGTCTACAACCGCGTTGCCTTGTCGCTTGCCCTCTACCTGCAACAGGCTGGCTTGAGCGTGTCGTTGGCCGGTACCCCGCTGCCGATGCTGCCAACCGATCTGCCGCGAACCTGCACCGGCATTCCGCGCATTGCCAACGGCATCCAGATTTTCCCGGGCAGCGTGCCGATCTATCGCGGCAACACCCTGGTTGGCGGCATTGGCGTCTCCGGTGATGGCGTCGATCAGGATGACATGGTCAGTTTCCTCGGCGTGCACAACGCCGGCGTGATACTCGGCACGATCGGCAACGCGCCGCCGGCGATGCGCGCTGACAACCTTGCCCCGAGTGGCGCCCACCTGCGCTACATCCAGTGTCCGCAGGCTCCGTTCATCAACTCGACCGACAGCAACGTCTGCGAGGGCAAGTAAGATGAAAGCCACGCCTTCGCGGTGCCCTCGAATCCTGCCGGTCAGTGCGGCCATCCTGTGCGCCTTGCTGTGGCAAGGCCCGGCACATGCGCAAACCACCGCTGCCGCCACTCCGCACCTGCTTGAACTGTTCGGCATCCTGCCGGCGGCGACTTACGATCCATACCAGTCGCAGATTCCGCGTCGACGCCCGGGCCATGCCCCCGAGCCGCTGCCGATGTTCGTCGAGCAGAATCCCGATGCGGTGAATCCGGCGCCGGTCGACCAGGCCGGCGAATTCCTCGCCGTGCCGGATCGCTGGCGCATCATGGAATCGCTGGGCTTCAAGCACTCCCTGCTCGATCCCTACAACCAGAACGTGCTCAAGGGTGACAAGCCGATCCACGGCGAGGATCATTTCCTCAGCCTGATGGCGATTTCCGACACGATCATCGAACCACGCTCGATCCCGACCCCGGTCGGTCCACAGGGAACCGGCGGCAGCGGCGATCTCGACGTACTCGGCCGCACCGATCAACTGATCCTCGCGCAGACCTTCATCGTCGGTGCCGATTACTACATCGGCAACACCACGTTCAAACCACCCGAACTCGAATTCAAGGCGCTGCTCGCCTTCAATTACAACCGCGTCCACACCCGTGAACCGCGCGCGCTGCAGGTCAACCCGGATCTCGGCAGCGATCGCGATGACGGCTTCATCGGCGTGCAGGAACTGTTTGTCGACAAGCACCTGCGCGACGTTTCCTCGCGCTACGATTTCGATTCAATCCGCGTCGGCATCCAACCGTTCAACAGCGATTTCCGCGGCTTCCTGTTCCAGGACAGCCAGCCCGGCGTGCGCCTGTTCGGCAACCGCGACAACAATCACTGGCAATACAACCTGGCCTGGTTCCGGCGTCTCGACAAGGACATCAATTCCGGACTCAACGACGTCACCAAGGGCCCGCGCAAGGATGATGTCTTCCTCGCCAACCTGTATCGCCAGGATTTCCCGTTTGTCGGTTTCACCTCGCAGGCCACCGTGTTCTACAACCGCAATCGCGAGGATCGCGCGTTCTACGACTCGAATGGATTCATCCAGCGGCCTTCCTCGCTCGGCCTGGAAATTCCGCGCACCTACGATGTCGGCTATGTCGGCTACAACGGTGACGGCCACATCGGGCGGCTGAACCTGACCGTATCGGCCTACGGCGTATTCGGCAAGCAAACCCCCGGCGTGTTCGTTCGCCAGAAAACCGAAATCCGCGCCGGCTTCGCCGCCGCGGAGGCATCGCTCGATTACAACTGGATCCGTCTGCGCGGCTCGCTCGCCTGGGCCAGCGGCGATGGCAATGCCCATGACGACCGCTCGAACGGCTACGACGCGATTTTCGAAAATCCGATCTTCGCCGGCGCCGACACCAGCTACTGGGTGCGCCAGAACGTGCCGCTGATCGGTGGCGGCGGCGTCAACCTGGCACAGCGCAACGGCATCCTCAACAATCTGCGCCCGTCGAAGGAAAACGGCCAGTCGAATTTCGACAACCCCGGCCTGCGCCTGCTCGGCCTCGGGGCGGATTTCGACCTGACCCCGGCCAACCGGGTCAGCGCGAATCTCAACGAATTGTGGTTCGACAAGACCGCGATCCTCGAAGCCGCGCGCAACCAGGGCGATATCGGACGGCGGATTGGCACCGATGCCTCGGTGTCGTGGATCTATCGCCCGCATTTCAGTCAGAACGTCGTTGTCCGCCTGTCTGCAGCGGCGCTGTTGCCGGGTGGCGGTTTCAAGGATCTGTATGGCGACAAGCACAGCACCTACTACTCGGTGCTGGGCAATGTCGTGCTGAGTTTCTGAGGGGCATGTGATGAGCAAACCAAGCACGATCGGACCTGTCCAGTCGCAGATTCGCGCAGCACAGTGCGCAATGCCGGCAACAACCGCGCGCCGCAAGTCCGCGACGCTGGCAGGCCTGTTTGCAGTCTTTGCCTTGACCGCGGCAGGCGCGCTGGCGGCCAGCGAGGAGAAGCCGGTCGAACGCAGCTACACCACCGCGCCCAACGCTCCCGCCTTCCAGACCTGGTCGCAGGCCGACGAAAAGTCAAAAGGTTGCGTGTCCTGCCATACCGATTCGGATCGCAAGACCATGCATGCGTCGCCGGCGGTCGTGCTCGGTTGTACGGATTGCCATGGCGGCAATGCCGTGGTCGAGGCCCCGGCCGGCGTATCGGGTGAACCGGTTGTCGGCGGGGCGGATGCGCATGGTCACGCGGGTGGCCGCCATTACGCATCCGCCTATCAGGAGGCGATCGACCAGGCGCATGTGTTGCCACGCTATCCGGACAAGTGGCCATCCAGCGCCAATCCGCAACGCACCTACACCTGGCTGCTCAAGGAATCACCTGAATTCGTCCGCTTCGTCAATCCGGGTGACCTGCGCATCGCGCGCGAGGCCTGCGGTTCATGCCATTTGCCGGTGATCCAGGCCAGCGAAAAGAGCCTGATGGCGAATGCGGCGATGTTCTGGGGTGCCGGCGCGTACAACAACGGCATCCTGCCCTACAAGCATTCGATCCTCGGCGAGGCTTACGACCGCGACGGCAATCCGGCCAGCGTCAGCAACGGCATTGCCAATGACGCGAGCATGGATGCGCATGGCATCCTGCCGAAGATCAGCCCGTTGCCGAGTTGGGAAACCACGCCACCGGGCGACATTTTCCGCGTCTTCGAGCGCGGCGGTCGCAACATCAGCAACCTGTTTCCCGAAATCGGGCTACCCAACGAAGCCGGCCAGATCCAGCGCCTCGAGGAACCCGGTCGCCCCGACATCAAGCAATCCAACCGCGGCCCGGGAACCGGCAGCCGTGTCTCGATCCCGGTCCTCAACATCACCAAGACCCGACTCAACGATCCGTTCCTGTGGATGCTGGGCACCAACGACAATCCGGGCGATTTCCGCTCGTCCGGATGCAGCAGTTGCCATGTGGTGTACGCCAACGATCGCGATCCCCGCCACTCGGCGATCTACGCGAAGTTCGGCAACATGGGCACCAGCCAGCAGGTCGACCCGACCATTCCAAAAGACGAGCCGGGGCACCCGCTCAAGCACGAGTTCACCCGCCAGATCCCGACCAGCCAGTGCATGATCTGCCACATGCACCAGCCGAACATGTTCATCAACACGATGCTCGGCTACACGATGTGGGATTACGAGTCGGATGCCGCATCGATGTGGCCGGAAAAGCAGCAATACCCGGATGCGGAGAAGATGCGCGCGATCCTTGATCGCAACCCCGAGGAAGCCTCGGTACGCGGCAAATGGGGCGATCCGGAGTTCTCCCGGGATGTCTCCCTGCTCAACCCAACCTTGAAAGATACCCAGTTCGCCGACTATCACGGTCATGGCTGGAACTTCCGTGCCGTCTACAAGCGCGACCGCAAGGGCAACCTGCTGGACAAGGTCGGCACCCGAATCGCCGATGACGATCCGGACAAGTGGAAGAAAGGCGTGCACCTTTCCTCGATCCATGTCGATGTCGGCATGCAGTGCGTCGACTGTCATTTCGCCCAGGACAACCACGGCAACGGCTATCTCAAGGCCGAGGTCATGGGCGCGGTCGAAATCCAGTGCCAGGATTGCCATGGCACGGCCGACGCCCTGCCAACGCTGAAGACTTCCGGCCCGGCCGCATCGAAGTTCGGCAAGGACCTGCTGCTGATCCGCAACCCGGATGGCAAGAAGCGTTTTGAATGGGTTGGCGACACCCTGATCCAGCGTTCGGCCGTCACCCCCGATCTCGAATGGACGATGTCCCTGGTCAAGCAGACCGCGGATCCCTTGTCGGGCAGCTACAACGACAAGGCAACCCGCGCACACACGATGTCGATGGACACCGACCAGTTGCGCTGGGGCGCCGACGTGCCGCTCGACCAGCGTGCGCACAGTGAAGACAAGATGCTTTGCTACGCCTGCCACACCTCGTGGACAACGAGTTGCGGCGGCTGCCACCTGCCGATCCAGGCCAACTGGAAAACCGAGCGGCACAAGTACGAGGGCGGTGCCACGCGCAATTTCGCCACCTACAATCCGCAGGTCGCCCGCGACCAGATGTTCTTCCTCGGCAAGCACGGCGGCATCAAGGACGGCAAGATCGCCCCGGTGCGTTCATCCTCGGCCCTGGTGCTTTCGTCGACCAACATCAATCGCGAGAAGATCTACATCCAGCAGCCGCCGATTGCCGCCTCCGGCTACAGCTCGCAGGCGTTCGCTCCGCACTACCCGCATACCGAGCGCAAGACCGAAACCAAGGATTGCGAGGATTGCCATCTTTCCAAAAAGAACGACAACAACGCGATCATGGCCCAGCTGCTGTTGCTCGGGACCAAGTTCGTCGATTTCATCGGCTATCACGCCTGGATCGGTGGCGATGGCGAAATCGGTGCCGTCCAGGTTACCGAATGGGACGAGCCGCAAGCAGTGATCGGCAGCTACCTGCAGCGCTACGCCTACCCCGACTGGTATGCCGCCCACCAGGCCAACAAGCAGGAACTGAAGATTGCCGTGGAACACCCGGCCGGCCTGGCCAACTGCCTGCAACTGCGTGGGGAATACCTGTTTGTCGCCGAAGGCAGCAAGGGCTCGCGGATTTACGATGCCGCCAGTGTCGCCAACAAGGGTTTTTCGCAAAAGCTGGTGACCGCGCCGTTCTCGCCGCTTGGCCAGGACACCGCGATCAAATCGAAGAACGCCACCTGCATCGCTCTGGCAACCACCCAACCGGTCGCGCCCGAGCGCAACACCGGTGATCTCATGCGCGTGCAGAATGCCGAACAGCCGATGCACCCGATCTACAAGTACGCCTTCATCACAGATGCCGAAGAAGGTTTGATCGCAACCGATATCGATACCCTTGCCGATGGCGATCCACGCGACAATTTCCTCACCCGCGCGCTGACCTGGAATGAAAACGGCGTACTCAACGGCGCGCGCCACCTGACCATTGCCGGCACCACCTTGTATATCGCAACCGATGTCGGCATCGTGATTCTCGATCTCGATGATCCGCTCAAGCCGCGCTATCTGAAGACGATACCGATTGCCGATGCGCGTGCCAGCCAGGTGCAGTTCCGTTATCTGTTCGTCACCGCCGGTGATGGCTTGCACGTAGTCGATGTGACCATGCCGGAACAGGCGCACGAGGTGGCCGGGGCAAAACTCGCCCTGGCCGATGCGCACAAGCTGCATGTCGCGCGCACGTTTGCCTATGTCGCCAACGGTGCCGAAGGCCTGGCCATCATCGATGTCACCAACCCGGAGCAGCCGAAGCTTTATCAGACGTTCAATGCCGGCGGCCAGCTCAATGACGCCCGCGATGTCATCGTCGGCACCACCAATGCCTCGCTGTTCGCCTATGTTGCCGATGGCAAGAACGGCCTCAAGGTGATCCAGTTGACCTCGCCCGAGTTGCAGCCGAAGTTCTACGGTTTTGCGCCGGATCCGAATCCGCAACTGATCGCCTGGTATCCGACGCGCAAGCCCGCGCTTTCGCTCTCGCGAGGCCTCGAGCGTGATCGCGCCGTCGATGAATCCGGCCATCAGGTTGCCGTGTTCGGCCGCATTGGTTCGCGACCGTTCAATCTGGAGGAAATGCGCCGGTTGTTCCTGCGCAAGGACGGAACGCCGTGGTATGTCAGCAACGACGTCGATGACCACGGCACGGGCACCGAAAAGACGACGCGGACTCCCGATCCAGGCCAGAGCCATCGAAGCCATGACCGGAATGATTCCCCGCAACCCGTCATCCGCAATCGCTGAACCGAGATGACCGTCAGCGCGAACGAGGCCACGCTTCAGCGCCTGCATGCGGCATTTGCAAGGCGCGACGGCACGACCATGGCCGCCTGCTACCACGCCGACGCGCACTTTCGTGATCCGATATTCGATCTGCGCGGCAACGAGATCGGGGCGATGTGGCGGATGCTCTGCTCGCGCAGCAACGAGTTGCGCATCGAGTCAACAGGCCTCCAGGTTGACGGCGACTCGGGCCGGGCCGATTGGCAAGCCTGGTATCCGTTTTCGATGACCGGGCGCAAGGTGCACAACATCGTCCACTCCGACTATCGATTCCGCGATGGGCTGATCGTCGAACAGTTCGATGCATTCCCGTTCTGGCGCTGGTCACGCCAGGCGCTCGGAACGAGTGGACTGCTGCTGGGTTGGACACCCCTGTTGCAAAACAAGGTGCGCGCCAGCGCGAACAAGGCGCTTCACCACTACATTTCGTCCAGTCCGGCCAGCCACTGATCCCGGACGAACGGTTTTGTTCATTCGCAAATGACTACACTGCAGCGATGCCTGCCCTGCCCAAATTCCTGCCTGTCTACCAATCCAGCGGGTCGATGCGCCTGCTCGCCGAACAGGCATTCAGCCGTGCCGCCGGCGCGCCGCTGGTCAACGGCAATCACGTCGATCTGCTGATCGATGGCCTGGCCAATTTCGATGCCTGGCTTGCTGCTATCCGTTCGGCGAAATCGAGCATCCTGTTCGAGAACTACATCTTCCGCAACGACGCCCTGACCCTCGGTATCCGCGATGCCCTGATCGAGCGCGCACGCGCGGGGGTCAAGGTCATGATCATTCGCGACTGGCTGGGCTGCCTCGGTCAATCGGGGCCGGGTTTTTGGCAACCCCTGATTGCGGCCGGCGGCGAAGTGCGCACGTTCAATCCACCCCGGCTTGGCAGTCCGTTTGGCTGGCTTTCGCGCGACCATCGCAAACTGCTGGTCGTCGATTCGACGGTCGGCTTCCTCGGTGGCATTTGCGTCAGTGCCAAATGGCTTGGCGATGCGAAAAGGGAAATTGCTCCGTGGCGGGATACCGGCGTCGCCGTGCATGGACCCGCGGTCAGGGAACTGGCCGCCGCCTTTGCCGACAACTGGGCGCACCTCGGCAGTGCCCTTCCGCCGGAATTCCTCGTCCCGTTCAACACGATCGAGGCGGCAGGCAATATCGACCTTCGCGTCGTCGCCACGGTGCCGAACGTGGCGGGCCTCTATCGCCTGGACCAACTGATTGCGGCCATGGCCAAGGAACGGTTGTGGCTGACCGATGCCTATTTCGTCGGCATCGCACCCTACGTCCACGCTCTTTCCGCCGCCGCCCGCGATGGCGTCGATGTGCGTCTGCTGGTGCCCGGAACCAGTGACATTCCCACCGTAGGCAGCCTGTCGCGATCAGGCTACCGGCCGCTGCTCGAGGCAGGCGTGCGCGTGTTCGAGTGGAACGGTTCGATGCTGCATGCCAAGACCGCCGTTGCAGATGGCCGCTGGAGCCGGGTTGGATCGAGCAATCTCAACATTGCAAGCTGGATGGGCAATTGCGAACTCGATATCGCCGTCGAGGATGGCGAGTTTGCGCAGCGCATGGAACGGCAATACGAATCGGATCTGTCCAACTCGACTGAAATCATCCTCTCCGAGCACTGCCGCATTCGCCTGCAGCAACCGCGACACCGCAAGAGCTTCGGGCGCCAGGGCGGAAGTTCGGGCCGCGCCGCTGCCGGTGCCTTGCGTCTGGCCAACACCATGGGCGCCGCCATCACCAATCGTCGCGTGCTGGGCCCGGCTGAATCGGTGTCGCTGGGCGGTGGCGGCCTGGTGCTGGCCGCGATCGGCACCATCGCGGCGATCTGGCCGAAGTTCATCGCCTGGCCCCTGGCCATATTCGCGTTCTGGTTTGCGGCCATCCTGCTGGTGCGCTATTGGTTGGCGCGCCAGAGCACCCGACAAGCCGACAAGCCCGCCTTGCCTCACGAGGATTGATGGTGTTCCCCGGTCGTTTCCGTTCCTCCGCATGGCCGGGCATGACTGGTCACTGCGATTCGTTGCAGGCAGACTGACCGATTCGGCAATGCCGGCATCATGCCCGCCAGGGCTTTGACCTTCCTGCCATGAAGCTTGAATCCAGCGACCAAAGCCATGCCGAACGCATGATCCTGACGCCATCGGCCTTGAATCGCCTGGCGCATGACCTGCTTGAGGATGCCCTGCCATCGGTATGGATCGAGGGCGAGCTCTCCAATGTCTCCCGGCCGGCCTCGGGGCATCTGTACTTCACCCTCAAGGATTCAACGGCCCAGGTGCGTTGCGCGATGTTCAAGCCACGCAGCAGCTGGCTCGGATTCAAGCCGACCGATGGCCTGCATGTGCTGGCCCGCGCCCGGGTCAGCCTGTACGAGGCGCGTGGAGAGTTCCAGCTCATCGTCGAGCACCTCGAAGAAGCCGGCGAAGGCGCCTTGCAGCGCGAATTTGAGCGCTTGAAGAAACAACTGGCCGCAGAGGGATTGTTTGCGCGTGAGCGCAAGCGGCTGATCCCACGCCTGCCACGACGAATCGGCATCATCACCTCGGCGACCGGTGCCGCGGTACGCGACGTCCTGCATGTGCTCGCACGCCGGTTTCCTCTGGTCGAGGTCGAGATTCTGCCGGTGCCGGTGCAAGGCAAGGAGGCCCGCGCGGCCATCGTCGCCATGCTCGATGCCGCCGCACGCGCAGGGCGCCATGATGTGTTGCTGCTGACGCGTGGAGGTGGTTCGCTGGAGGATCTGTGGGCATTCAATGACGAGGCTCTGGCTCGCGCCATCGTGCGCAGTCCGATTCCGGTGGTTTCCGCGGTCGGCCATGAAGTCGATTTCTCGATCAGCGATTTCGTCGCCGACTTGCGCGCGGCAACACCTTCGGCCGCGGCCGAATTGCTGGTTCCCGATCGCCTCGAGCTGGGCCAGCACATCGAGCACCTGTGCAGCCGCTTGCTGCTGCGCATGCGTCGACGCCTCGAGGCGTCGAGCCAGCGCAGTGACCACCTGCTCGCCCGCTTGCACCTGCAGCGGCCCACCATGCGCCTGCAACGCGGTCGCGAGCGCCTCCAGCAGGTGCAAGCCCGCCTGTTGCGCAGCGTACGCCACCAGCGCGAGCGCCAGCAGGATCGCCTCGCGCGCGCACGCGCGCGCCTGCTGGCTGCGCATCCGCGGCGGAAGATGCTGGCCGCAAGCGAACATGCCGACGCCCTGGCCATGCGCCTGCACAAAAACGCTGCCCACGGCATGGAACGCCGGCGCGCCCACCTCGCCGAACTGGCGCGCGCGCTGCAGGCGGTGAGTCCACTGGCGACTCTCGGCCGCGGCTACGCCGTCCTCATCGATCGACAATCGGGAGCGGTCATCCGCAGCGTGGCAGCGGTCGATCCGGCAACGCGCGTGCGTGGCATCCTCTTCGATGGCGAGATCGCCCTGCGCGTCGACGACAGCGGTTGACCGGCCCCGGACCTGCCGCCCACAATCGGACCTCCGCGCCGCAATTCCGTAATCCCTGGCGCACCCGCATCACCGGCCCGGGAAGCGGCCGGAATCATCGCAAGAACCATCCACCCCTCTGCATCGAGAATGGAGTGCTGCGCATGAAAGCTTCGGATCTTTTCATCAAGGCCCTTGAAAGCGAAGGAGTCGAATTCGTATTCGGCATTCCCGGCGAGGAAAACCTCGACCTCCTCGAATCACTGCGCACCTCGTCGATCAAGCTGATCCTGACTCGCCACGAGCAGGCGGCAGGGTTCATGGCAGCGACCTATGGGCGACTCACCGGCAAGGCCGGCGTCTGCCTGGCCACCCTTGGCCCGGGTGCGACCAACTTCGTCACCTCGGCCGCCTATGCCCAGCTAGGCGGCATGCCGATGTTCATGATTACCGGACAGAAGCCGGTAAAGGCATCCAAGCAAGGACATTTCCAGATTGTCGATGTCGTCGACATGATGAAGCCCCTGACCAAGTACACCCGGCAACTCGTCTCCGCCGACAACATTCCGGCCCGCGTCAGGGAATCGTTCCGCCGCGCCGAAGAAGAACGGCCTGGCGCGACTCATCTCGAACTGCCCGAGGACATTGCCAAGGATGAAACCGATGCGATTGTCCTGCACGCGAGTTTTCACCGCCGGCCGATTGCCGACGAGAAAGCCATCCTGCGCGCAGTCGAGGCCATCCGTGAATCGCAACGGCCGATCCTCATGGTCGGTGCCGGCGCCAACCGCAAGACCAGCAGCAAGATGCTGCGCCAGTTCGTCGAGAAGTTCGGCATCCCGTTCTTCACCACGCAGATGGGCAAGGGCGTCCTCGACGAAACCCATCCGCTCTGGCTTGGCAATGCCGCACTGTCGGATGGCGATTTCGTTCATCGCGCCATCGAGCATGCCGACTGCATCATCAACGTCGGCCACGATGTCATCGAGAAGCCACCCTTCTTCATGCGTCGCGGCAAGCGCACGGTCATCCACGTCAATTACCTCAGCGCCGAGGTCGACACCGTCTACTTTCCGCAGATCGAGGTGGTCGGCGATATCGCCAACACGATCTGGCGCTTCAACGAGATGCTCGAAAAGCAGGCGCACTGGGATTTTTCCTATGACGACAACGTGCGCGAACATCTCAACCGGCACCTGGCCAAGGGTACCGATGACGCGCGCTTTCCGATCTATCCGGTGCGCATGGTCGCCGATGTGCGCAAGGCAATGCCCGACGATGGCATCCTTTGCCTGGACAACGGCATGTACAAGCTCTGGTTTGCGCGTTACTACCGTTGCACGCAGCCCAACACGATCCTGCTCGACAACGCGCTGGCCACCATGGGCGCCGGCCTGCCCTCGGCGATTGCGGCGAAGATCGTCCACCCCGGGCGCAAGGTGGTTGCGGTCGTTGGTGATGGCGGCTTCATGATGAACTCGCAGGAAATCGAAACCGCCGTGCGACTCGGTCTCGACCTGGTCATTCTCCTCTTGCAGGACGATGCCTACGGCATGATCAAGTGGAAGCAGGCCAACATGAACTTTCAGAATTTCGGCATGGACATGGGCAACCCCGACTTCGTCAAGTACGCCGAGAGCTATGGCGCGCACGGGCATCGACCGGCATCCGCCGCGGAATTCGGCCCGCTGCTGGCAAAGTGCCTGGAGACACCCGGCGTCCACCTGATCGATCTGCCCATCGACTACTCCGACAACGACCGCGTCCTCAACCGCGAGATCAAGGAGCTCAGCGCCCAGTTGTGATGCCACCACTGGCCACTGCGCCCGCACGCGATTCGCCATCCCTCCATTGCCGCAGGAGCGCAGCATGCTCAAGTCCAGCTATCCGTATTACCTGGCCAATGCAGCCCGTCAGCCAAACACCGATCTGGAAGTCACCGACAAGTACTCCGGAAAGGTGGCCACGCGTGTGGCGCTTGCCGATGCCAGCGCAATCGATGCCGGCATCGCTGCGGCCGTGGCGGCGTCGCCAGCCATGCGCGACTTCGCTCCCTATCGGCGCCAGGCCGTGCTCGAACATTGCGTGCGCCGCTTCCGCGAACGTCAGGATGAACTGGCCATGGCACTGTGCATCGAAGCCGGCAAGCCGATCAGGGACGCGCGCGGCGAAGTCATGCGCCTGATCGACACCTTCAAGGTTGCCGCCGAAGAAGCGGTACGCATCAATGGCGAGGTGCTCAATCTGGAAATTTCGGCGCGTGCAAAGGGCTATCGCGGATTCACCAAGCGCGTGCCGATCGGGCCCTGTTCGTTCATCTCGCCGTTCAATTTTCCGCTCAACCTGGCCGCGCACAAGATTGCACCGGGCATTGCCGCGGGATGTCCCTTCGTGTTGAAACCCGCCAGCCGCACGCCCATCGGCGCGCTGATCATCGGTGAAGTGCTCGCCGAGACCGACCTGCCGAAAGGCGCCTTCTCGATCCTGCCAGCGCATCGTGATGGTGCCGACCTGTTCACCACCGATGATCGTCTGAAGCTGCTCTCGTTCACCGGATCGCCCGCGGTTGGCTGGGAGCTGAAGGCCAAGGCCGGCAAGAAGAAGGTCGTGCTTGAGCTCGGCGGCAATGCTGCCTGCATCATCGATGCCGATCAGCGCGAGCGACTCGATGCGGTGATCGAACGCGTGATCTTCGGTGCATTCTACCAATCCGGACAAAGCTGCATCGGGGTGCAGCGCATCCTCGCGCACGAGGACATCTACGATGATTTCCGCGAACGCCTGGTCGCCGCGACGCGCAAGCTTGTTGCCGGCGACCCGAAGGACGAAAACACCTTCATCGGGCCGATGATCGACGAGAAGGAAGCGCGGCGACTCGACGAGTGGATCCAGGAATCGGTCAAGGCCGGAGCGACCCTGCTCTGCGGCGGCAAGCGCACCGGCGCGATGCTGGAAGCAAGCGTGCTCGAACATGTCGGCGCCGATCAGAAGATCAACTGCATGGAAGCCTTCGGGCCGGTGGTCACTCTGCAGTCCTTTGCGGATTTCGACGAGGCGCTCGCTGTCGTTGATGACAGCGAGTTCGGACTGCAGGCCGGCGTGTTCACGAATGACATCAACAAGGCCATGCGCGCATGGGATCGCCTGGATGTCGGCGGCGTCGTCATCGGCGACGTGCCCAGCTTTCGCGTCGACAACATGCCCTATGGCGGGGTCAAGGATTCCGGCCTTGGCCGCGAGGGCATCCGCTATGCCATCGAGGACATGACCGAACTGCGCTTGCTGGTCATTCGCGACCACCGCTGAGGGCCAGCCTGATCAACACGGCACACGCACAGGCCCAGGGGGTCCATCAGGCAAATCGTGAGACATTGAACGGAGCCAGATCAAACGAGGGTTTTTCGCCGGCAATGACCTCGCTGACCAGCAACCCGGTGACGGCAGACAGGGTCACCCCGAGCATGCCGTGGCCAGTGGCCATGCACAGGTTGTCGATGCCCTGCACGCGCCCGAGGATGGGCAGGTCATCCGGCGTCATCGGCCGCCAGCCATACCATTCTTCCTGCATTTGCCCGCCTTCGGGTTCATGCAGGTAGATTGCCGAGGATCGGCGCAAGGCGTCGAGACGGGTGCGATTGAGGCTGCTGTCGTAGCCGGCGAATTCCATGGTGCTGCCGAGACGGAAGCCGGAATCCCAGGCAGTCACGCAGACGCTGGCTTCCTTCAATGTGAGCGGCAGGCGCGGACAGGTCTGCGGCCGCGAATATGTGATGGAATAGCCCTTGCCCGGCTGGATCGGCAGGCGCAGGCCGATCGGGCGTGCCAGGGCCGGCGACCATGCGCCCAGCGCAAACACTACCTCGTTCGCCGAATAGTCACCGCCGCTCGTGCGCACCTTTGCAATGCGACCGCGCCCCAGCGTGATTGCGCTGATGCAGCTATGTTCCTCGATGCGCCCACCACGCTCGCGAACGACCCGGGCAAGCTCGTCGACGAAGCGGTCCGGACGCAACTGCGCATCGGCCGGATTGAAATAGCCGCCGGCCACGCCAGGCTTTAGCGCCGCTTCCATCGATTCGATGCGCGCACCATCGAGGGACTCGACCGGAACACCGACTTCAGTCAGCGTTCGCGCATACCACGAACTAGCCGCCAGGGCCTTGCGATCGCGAAAAACATGCAGCGAGCCAATTGCCTGGTACTCGCAATCGAGCTTTTCGCGCTCGACCATGCCGGCAATCAGTTCGTTGGAACGCAACAGCAGGGGTGATTTGACAGCAGTCGCCGCAGCGAAATCCTTCCAGTTGCAGCGACGCCGAAAGGCCTCGAGCCAGCGCAGCAGGCCAGGATCGAGCCGGGGCTTGATGCGCAATGGCGCGTCGCGTTTGAGCAACCAGCGCAGCGCCGTGCCGACCACGCCCGGCATGGCCAGCGGCATGGCGTGACTGGGGGTCAGGGTGCCGCAATTTCCGTGCGAACTGCCGCCGCCAACCTGGCCCTGGTCGAGAACGGTGACATTCCGGCCCCGTGCCAGCAGGTGGTAGGCACAGGCCAGGCCAATCACGCCGCCACCGAGAATCAATACATCCGCTTCATGCTGCGCCATGCGCGTGATTCTACCGAGTTCACCGTGATCGCGGCAGGCATGCCGGGCGCCGCCAGGCCTGGCCACGGCAATGCCTTGCTCGTCCACGGCTTGCGGCGAAGCGTCATGGTTTGTCAGCAAGTGACGAAAGCGGAGCCTGGCCCCGGCAGCCAGGCCTGCCGCATCCACCGCGCCGCAGTGGCTGATCAGCCAGCGTCCGCCAGCTTTGCAGGCAACCTCGAATCCCCGGCTTCACTTGGCACGGAGCCTGCATGTTCCATTGCAGTTTCGAACCTTCTCGGGAGATTCCAATGAATGCTTCTTCCAACGAAATGCTGCTGGCGCTGCGCTCACCGACATCCGGATGGCTGGCTGCCGTGATCTGCGCACTCGATGAAGCCTTGCTCGACCCCGAATTCAGCGAACAACACCGGCAGATGCTGCGTGGTCTGCTGGATGCTGGCCAGGTTCCGGAAAACGTCGCTGCCGCATCCCACGAGCGCCTGCAGAAGTTCGAGGAAGCCGTACAGACCTTGCACGAGGCCCTGGTCGGCGAAGATGCCCACTTCGAGGCACCCGTCGCGGCCCGTCCCCAACTCAAGCTTTGCGCCAGCGCTGCATGACTTTGAAGACGCCGCTCGTTTCCGAATCCGCGTGTGGCGTCTTTTTTTCTTCCCGATTGACACATCGCCCGGCCTGATCCATGGTCGGGCGATGTGCTTTCTGCGCCTCGTCATCCTCGTGCCGCTTGTCCTCTGCGCCTGTGGCAGGACCCAATCGCTGTCGCCGGTCGCGCCAGCCGAGCTAGATCGATCGCGCCCTTCGGCCACGACCGAAGTCGCCAATGCCGTCCTCTTCCGCGCCATGTCCCTGGTCGGCACGCCGTACCGATATGGCGGCAACACGCCGGAATCCGGTTTTGATTGCAGCGGTCTGGTCGGTTATGTGTTCCGCGATGCCGCCGGAATCGCCCTGCCGCGCACGACTTCCGACATCGGCGACCTGCATGGCCGTGAGGTTCCCTTGCAGCGCCTGCGAAGTGGCGATCTCGTCCTCTTTGCCGCGAGTCGGCGCATCAGCCACGTCGGCATCTATGTAGGCGATGGCCGGTTCGTGCATGCGCCAAACAGCGGCGGTACCGTGCGCCTCGACCGGCTTGATGCACCGGGCTGGAAAGACACGTTTCGCGCGGGCAAGCGCGTCATCAACTGATCACGCTTGCCGTGGCACGCCGGCAGCGGATCAGTGCTCCACGCCACCCGTGCCGTGCACGTGCTTGTGCGCAATCTCCTCCGCGCTTGCCGCACGCACGGCGAGGATTTCCACGTCGAAATGCAGGGTCTTTCCTGCCAGCGGGTGGTTGAGGTCGACATCGACAACGCTTGATCCCACCTTGATGACGGTGACCATGCGTTGTCCGCCTTCCTTCATGGCCAGCGCGGTGAGCATGCCGGGCTTGAGCCGGGCGGGATCGCGAAAATACTTCTTTGGCACGCGCTGCGTCTGTCCCTCGGTGCGTGCGCCATAGCCCTCGGCTGGCTGCACCTCGACCTCGACACGATCACCGGCAAGCCGATCGATCAATGCTTTTTCCAGACCCGGGATAATGCCGCCGTGACCAATCAATGCCTCGATCGGCTGCCCCGAACGGCGTGAGGATTCAATTTCCAGCCCGCCGGCGTCAGTGAGGATGTAGTGCAATGAAACAACGGTATCTTTGGCGACCTGCATGCTCTGCTCCGGCTTCATCGTGCGGTTGTGAAGGCGCGGGAGACTACCAGCAATGCGTGCGTCGCGCAGCGTCGGTCAAGCCGGTTGCTCGACCCGTGCGCGGCGGACTCTCAGCTCCTCGACCAGTTGCAGGCGCTGTTGCGCCAGCTTGTGCGCCCTCGCCAGTCGCTCCGCATCAACGCACTGCGTCGATCCAAGTGCATTGCGGAAGCTGCAGAACTGCGCATAGGCATCGAGGACATGGCGCATCCGTCGCGCGATGAGCTCGAGCATGATGGCGTCGTCGATCAGGCCGATGACTTCCAGATGATCTGGAACGAGATCATCCGGATCACCGAAATACACCAGGGCTGCCAGCGCTTCGCAGCGCTCCGGCCCCGGCAGGTTCCACTCCTCGTCCTCGAGCAGCACAACCAGGCGCTGCACGTGGACCAGACGCTTGCGCACGTAAGCCGGAACCTGGTCGATGCAAATCGCGTCGAGGGCCTGTTTGGCCGCGTCGAGGATGTCGACCTCCTCGGCTTGCGACGCCAGATGACGCGCGCGTACGAACGCGCTTTGAAAGCGCTCGAGATCGGCAGACTCCAGTTCGAATGTGATGCGCATGGACGGCAGACAATATCCTGATCCGCAACCCGTGACATGGCCCACAAGCCACGGCCTGACAGGGCACCGAACCTGCGCTGGCCGATTTCCCGAAAAACCTGTAAGATTGACGAGTTAAGTCGCGTTGACCCCCGCTTCCCCTCCGGTCATCCGAGTCCCTGCCCGTCCAACGGCACGGCCGGATCCTCACCGCTCGTGGTCCCGACGCCCGAAACCGGAATGCCCGTCCTGTTGACCGGTGTCCGAAAATTTCATGCCTGCAGCGCGGTTCATCAGGGACGCTTCGGGTTATCCATCAGGAGTCATACCATGAGTTTCGACACCCTCGGGCTGTCGCCAGCACTGCTGCGCGCGCTTGACGAACAAGGCTACAAAGTACCCACGCCCGTACAGGCCGCCGCCATTCCCGTGGTCCTGGCGGGTCAGGATCTGATGGCCGGCGCACAAACCGGCACCGGCAAGACTGCCGCCTTCGCCCTGCCCCTGCTTGAACGCCTCTATCCGGATGGCAAGCGCATGCCGCTTGCCCGGCGCCCGCGTGCGCTCATCCTTACCCCCACGCGCGAACTTGCCGCCCAGGTGCAGGACAGCGTGCGTGGCTACAGCAAGCATATCGGCGTGAAATCGGCGACGATCTTTGGTGGCGTCGGCATGGGCCCTCAGATCGATGCGCTGCGTCGTGGCGTCGACATCGTCGTCGCCACGCCCGGGCGCCTGCTCGATCACATGCAGCGGCGCACGGTGGATCTGTCGGACATCGAAGTGCTGATCCTCGACGAGGCCGATCGCATGCTCGACATGGGTTTCCTGCCCGCCATGAAGCGCGTCCTCAGCGCCTTGCCGAGCGAGCGCCAGACCTTGTTGTTCTCGGCCACGTTCTCCAGCGAGATCAAGGCCCTGGCCAACCAGTTCATGCGCTCGCCACAGGAAATCCAGATCGCCAAGCCAAACAGTGTCGCGGCGACCGTCACCCATCGCGTGCATCCGGTCAACATGGAAGCCAAGCGCGATCTGCTTTTGCACCTGCTCAATCTCGACGGCAGCCAGACGCTGGTGTTTGGTCGCACCAAGCACGGCTGCGACAAGCTGACCAAACAGCTTGAAAAGGCGGGCCTGCGAGCCGCGGCAATCCATGGCAACAAGAGCCAGAACCAGCGCACACGCGCCCTCGCCGACTTCAAGAGCGGTCGCATCAATGTCCTCGTTGCTACCGATATCGCTGCGCGCGGCCTCGACATCGATCAGTTGCCGATGGTGATCAATTTCGATCTGCCGATGGTCGCCGAAGATTATGTGCACCGGATTGGCCGCACCGGCCGCGCCGGCGCCGAAGGCTTGGCCATTTCTCTGGTGAGTCGTGCGGAAGAAGGACTGCTGCGCGACATCCGCAAGCTGCTCAAGCAGGACATCGCGATCGAGAACATCGAGGGTTTCGAGCCTTCACAACCGCTACGCCTCGATGGGCCCGGCGCCGGCGCACGCCCACAGCAGGGACGTCCGCAGCACGCCCGTCGCCCACATGCACAGCAGCCCCGTGGCAATGGTGAACATGATCATGCGGCCGCCAACAAGCAGCGCCGCCGCTGGCGTGGCGGCAATCCCTCGGCCACGCGACAATCCTGATCATTGCCTGAGACCATCGCCCGCTGTTGGCAGCGGAGCGATGGTGTTCCCGCTTGCAGCTGCTGGCCTGACGCGGCTCCTGCGTTGCAGGCGTGCGGGCCATCCATGCCATCGCCGGCAACTGCTCCTGCGTTGCCGGCATACCGGCCATCCATGGCATCGCCGGCAACTGCTCCTGCGTTGCCGGCATACCGGCCATCCATGGCATCGCCGGCAACTGCTCCTGCGTTGCCGGCATACAGGCCATCCATGGCATCGCCGGCAACTGCTCCTGCGTTGCCGGCATACAGGCCATCCATGGCATCGCCGGCAACTGCTCCTGCGTTGCCGGCATACAGGCCATCCATGGCCATAAAAAAGGGCGGCCGGTTTTGCCGGCCGCCCTGGTTCGCCAACGCTGGCGAATTACCTGTTCGCCATTACGGCGTGAAGCTTGTCGTCAGGGTCACTCCCGAGAACGCCGCATAAGCGCGAACGCTCACATAGTAGGTACCTGCGGTCGGTGCCGCGAACGTGCAGGTCTCGCTGTTGCCTGACTTGTACGGACGGCAGGTGTAGCTGGACGTGGTCGGTGCCGAACCGAGACGGACGTAGAGATCCGCATCACCCGTGCCACCGGCGATGGTGAACGACAGGTTAGTGGCGCCTGCGGGGACCACCAGCGTATAGACCGAAGTCCAGGCGTTCGTGGCAGCGGACAGGTTGCTGACGGAACTGCCACTGCACAACACCGTTCCCGACGGCGTGCAACTGCCGCCACCGCCACCCGTCGAGTAGCTGCCGGTCAGGCTCATGCCGCTGATCGCCGAGTAGGCATTGATCATGACGTAGTAGGTGCCTGCCTGCGCCGTGGTGATGTTGCAGGTTTCGGCATTGCCGGAAGCCCAGGAACGGCAATCGTAGCTTGAGGTGGTCGGTGCCGAGCCGAACTTGACGTACAGGTCACCATCGCCGCTGCCGCCGCTGGTAACGAACTTGAGTCCGCTGGCACCCGCAGGCACGACCATCGTGTAGACAAGCTGGCCACCGGTGGACGCTGCCAAACCGGTCACGGCGACGCCATTCTGCAGCACGTTGCCACCGCCGCCGCCGCCGCTCACGGTTACGGCCTTGGTCGTCGCATTGGTCGCACCGTTGTTGTCGGTGACGGTCAAGGTGACGTTGTAGGTGCCGGACGCCGCATAGGTGTGGCTGGGATTGGTCGAGGTCGACGAGCTGCTGTCACCGAAGTTCCAGGAACGCGAGGCAATCGTGCCATCGCTGTCGGAGGAGTTGTCGGTGAAATTGGCAGTCAGCGCATTGGTGGTGAAGCTGAAGCCGGCCGACGGCGGAACGTTGCTTGCCGTCGAATAACTGCCGGTCAGGGAGACACCTGCAAACGTCGAATAAGCCTTCAGGCGCACATAGTAGGTGCCGGCCTGGGCCGTGGCGATCGGGCAGGATTCCGCATTGCCCGACTTGTACGGACGGCAGTCATAGACCGTGTCTGTCGGCGCGCTGCCGAACTTCACATACATGTCGGCATCACCGGTGCCGCCGGACATGACGAAGTTGAGGCCGGTCGCACCCGCCGGAACCACCAGGGTGTAATTGACCGAATTGCCGGCCGCCGTACCGATTCCGGTGACCGTCACGCCATTCGTCAACGGGCCGCCGGTGCTGCCGCCACCACCGCCACCACCCGAGCAACTCACGCCGACCGAGCTGAATGCCGCGGTGACTGCCGCGGCGCTGAGGCCGAGGTCGGTCGCTGCAGTTTCGACGCCACAGGCACCGCTGTTGAAGGTGCTGCTCGGCGTCCAGTACAGGCTGTTGGCACGGGCAAACACCTTGAACGCGGTTGGAGTATTCCAGCCGGAGGTCGTGGCAAGATTGTAGAATGCCTTGTTGTACACGCCTGACGAGTAGTGCACATCCATCGAGCTGGTGTAGTCCGCCGCATTGTCGATCGAGCCGCCATCCTGGGTCGGATTGGCCATATAACGCAGCGCACCGGAGCCCTTGAAGATCTCGGGGCCGACAAGGAAGTCATTGCTGCCCTTCCAGTAATACTCGGTCGCCTCGCCACCCATGTCCGAATACGCTTCGTTCATGCCGCCCGACTGGCCGGAATAGGTCAGGTTGGAGTGCTGCTCGGTGAAGCCGTGGGAGACCTCGTGGCCGGCAACGTCGACGCTGACCAGCGGATAGAACGTGGTCTTGCCGTCGCCGAAGCTCATGCTCGAGCCATCCCAGAACGCATTCTCGTACTGGCTGCCGTAATGCACGCGCATGACCAGCTGGAAGGTCAACGCCTTGACGCCGACATACGAGGAATACATGTTCTGGATCACGCCACCGAAGAAGTGCGCATCGTTGATCGGCGAGTAAGCGCCGTTGATGGCCTTGTAGGTGTTGTTCGGGCAGGTGAAGCTGTAGGCCGTCGTGCTGGTTCCAGTGCTGCCATTGAGGTTGACCGATTTCACATCGGTGTTGTTCATGGTGCAGGTGGTGCCACTTTGGCTGACATCGAGATAGCCATAGCGGCCACCCGATCCCCATGTGTACTGGCCGGTCTTGGAGTTGCCGCCCGGTCCCGTGCCGATCAACGAGGTGGCCAGGCCATCCCATTGCTTGAGGACGGCGCCGCTGCGCGCATCGATGATGAAGAATGGCCGCACCGGATCGCTGCTCGCATTGCGGTCGGCGGCAAGCAGGCCAATGCCCTTGTCGGCGAAGAACGAAACGACATAGACGAGGTGGGCGATGTCGTTGTCATCGACATAGATCATCTTCTCGCTGGATTCGTTGCGGGTCTGGATCGACGTGGCGCGAACACCGAGACTGGCACGCTTGGCCAGGCTGAATGCGCTGTTCGCGCTGAGCAGGGCCGTCATGTCAGACACGTCGCCGGCGATTCCGCCGACCGAGCGACCAAACAACGAGCGCAGGTTGCCGCTTTTGTCATCGCTGGCGACGATGTGCTCGCCCCACACCGGGACTCCGCGGAAAGTCTGCTGATAGCGGTAATGCGTGGTGCCGTCGGCATCCTTGACGACAGCAAGGGTGGCCAGAGCGGATTCGGCGTCAAGGCCGAGCATCTCGGCATGCCGTTCGTTGCTCAGCGAGGGGATGGCGGTGCCACTGATGGCGCGGGCATAGGCAGCATTCAGACTCTCGACGCTTTGATCATGCAGGTCACTACGGGTTGCCGCCTGTGCCGAGGCGGCCAGAAACCCCATTGCCACAGGCAATAAAGCAAGATTTATAGCACGACGCAGATTGAATTTGATCACGGATTGGTTCCCAAGTTTAGTAATCGTTCGTCACCGAAGTGACCGTGAATACCACACCGATTCCGGGAGGATGGCCCAAACCATCCTGTGGAATCGGCAGCCGATTCCACGTGAGTGCATACCTTTGCGATAAGCCCCGAATTGCGCCGTCGACCCCCCTGGCCCGCAGCGCAGCCACGGAAACTAGCAAGTTGCATCTGAAATGTAATGACGCGATGCAATGCGGTTTTTCAGCGCAGGATGGCAGGAATCCTGATCAGGATCGTCGACGCGAAAACCATTGCGTGGTGGGGACGCGACCGCGGATGGCGAATGCAGGCACGGCCGCACCAGGCGCTACGGAATCAGCGGCAAGGCAGACTCGGCCGAGATCTGCGCGAGCGATGGTCAAGCCCGGGGTTGCGCGGCGCAGAAATCGGCAATGTCGTCGTAGCCGGCAAAGGCGGCATCATCGCCGCAACCCGGGCAGGCCGGATCACGTGCCAGCGACAGCTCGCGAAACGATGCATCCAGGGCATCGAAGCACAGCAGACGGCCGCTCAATGTGCGCCCCTGCCCCAGCACGAGCTTGATCGCCTCGTTTGCCTGCAACATGCCGATGATCCCCGGCAACACGCCGAGCACGCCTGCCTCGCTGCAATTCGGTGCCTCGGCGGCCGATGGCGGGTGCGGGAACAAGCAGCGATAACACGGCGAGTCGGCGTTCCGTGGATCGAATACGCTGATCTGCCCGGTGAAGCGGTGCACGGCGCCGTAGACCATGGGCATGCGCAGGCGTCGGCTTGCCGCGTCAAGCAGGTAACGAGTCGGAAAGTTGTCCGCGCCGTCGATGACCAGATCGTGCCCTTGCAGCAGGGATTCGACGTTGGCGGCAACAATCCGCGTCTCGTGCGTTTCAATGCGGATGGTCGGATTCAACGCACTGAGGCCGATCCGCGCCGATTCGGTCTTGGCCATGCCGATTCGCGCATCGACATGCACGACCTGGCGCTGCAGGTTCGAGCGCTCGACCGTGTCGTTGTCGATCAAGGTCAACGTGCCGATGCCGGCGGCGGCAAGATAGAGCGCAACGGGCGAACCCAGGCCACCGGCACCGACCAGTGCGATGCGTGCCCGCGCCAATCGTGCCTGGCCGGCGACACCGACTTCCGGCAGGAGCAGGTGGCGGGAATATCGATCCGCCGCATCGGCATCCAGGGATCCCGCAGCGACCGGCAGGCCTTGTGCTTGCCAGTGCTGGAAACCGCCGCGAATCGAAACCACATTTGCCAGGCCAAGGTCGATCAGTTGCTCCCTGGCGCGCAGGGAGCGCTGGCCGCTGGCACAAATCAACATGACTTCGCGCGATCGATCCGCAGCCAGCAGCTCGACCAGCTCGGCGATCCGCGCGCACGGCAAGCCGATTGCGCGATCCGGCATGCCGCCCGCGCGCTCGTCGTCCTCACGCACATCGACCAGCAGGGCCCGCGCCCGCAGCCGCGACCAGGCCTGCACAGGCTCGATCTCGATTTCGCCGGCACCCTCTGCCATGGCCTCGTTCTTGCTCATTGCCACTCAGGATACGCCAGGCAGCAGCAGGATCTGCACCGGTTCGCCTGCCTCGATGCGCCGACAATCCTCGGCGACAACGATCAACGCGTTGGCGTCGATCATTCCGCGCAGCATGGCCGAGCCCTGACCCTGCATGGGTGTGACCCAGAGCGTGCCATCCTCGCCCGCCGTGCACGCCGCACGCAGGAACTCGGTTCGATCGTGGCGCTTGTCGATGGCTGTGGTCAGGCGTGCATGGCGCTGTGGTGGATCGATCTCCTCGGCTGCTTGCAGCGTTGCCAGCGCCGGGCGCACCAGGCACAGGAAGGTGGCTATCGTCGACACCGGATTGCCGGGCAGGCAAAACACCATGGCTTTGCCGATTTCGCCAAACAGGATCGGCATGCCGGGACGCATGCGGACTTTCCAGAAATGAATCCGGCCAAGCTCGGCAATCAACCCGGGCAAGTGATCGGCCTCGCCGGCCGAGACACCGCCGGAGGTGATGATCACATCGAACTCGGCGGCCGCCGCCAGCAATGCCGAACGAATCAGAGCACGATCATCCGGCAGATGTCGGAATGGCAGGTTGGCACCTGCACCGCTGCCGACAGCGGGCACACAACCGTCGGCGTCGAGCATGGCGGCAATGCTGAATCCATTGCTGTTGTGGATTTGCGCCGGACCACAAGGCGCGCCGGGAAGGACCAGTTCGTCACCCGTGGTAAGGATGCCGACTCTTGGCCTGGCGAACACGGCGACCTGCGCCAGGCCCATTGCCGCCAGCGCGCCGATGCGGGTCGCCCGGATTCGCTGTCCGCGGCGCATGACGCACTCGCCGGCGCGAAAGTCCTCGCCAGCCGGGCGCACGTGCGCGCCACGGCGTTCGCCCGCGCGCACGATGATCGAACCCGCTTCCTCGACGACGTGCTCCCTGATCACGACGGTATCCGCACCCGCCGGCATGGGTGCTCCGGTGGTGATGCGCACGCACTCGCCAACACCAGGCGACAGTCCACCCGCATTGCCGGCAAGGCGGGTGCCGATGATGCGAAAACGCCGCTCGTCGGCAGCCGGCAAAGCCACGCCATGCAGGGCGAAGCCATCCATTGCGGAGTTCGCGAAGGGCGGCAAGTCAGCGGCCGCGATCACGTCGTCGCAGAGAATTCGCCCCACCGCGGCGTACAACGGCACAACTTCGCGGGCCGGTTTGCGTTGTGCACAGAAATCAACGACATGCGTACGCGCCGCCGCGACTGAAAGCATGGTGGGAAAATCACTCATCTCGCTGCATCCGCTCGCTCATCAGGGCAAACTCCTCGGGCGTATTCAGGTTCACCCAGGCGTTTTCCGGCAATCCGGAAAGATCCACTTCACGAGTGTCGAGTGAATCCTGCCAGCGCGTCACGCCGGCTCCGCTCGCCAGCGCCGCCGCGGCGGCCGGTGCCAGCCCCGCGCGATACAGGGCAAACATTGGCTGCCGGCGATGGCCATCATGGGCGACAAGGACATCGACCGGGCGGCCCAGTGCGGCCTGGCGGAGCGCGGCGAGGATCTCAGGTCGCGGCCTGGCGCAATCAACCGGCAACGAATACAGCCACGCCGTGCTGCAGACAGCGAGCGCCGCAGCAATGCCAGCGAGCGGGCCGGCGAATGCACCTGAATCGTGATCGGCGATGGTCGGCGCGAAGCGCGCGTACTCATCCAGGTTGCGGTTGGCAACGATGAAGTGCGGTTGCCCGGCTGCAAGGTCCAGCGCTTCGAGCGTCCAGGCAATCAACGGGCGTTCCTGCAGGCAGACCAGACCCTTGTCGCGACCGCCAAGCCGCTTTGCCGCGCCGCCGGCGAGTATGGCAATGGTGATGTCTTCGGCGGCTGCGGCTGCGCTCGTCATTGCCGCATGATGCCGGCTGTCCGCCGTGCTGGCTAGCCGCGCTTGGCGTTGCGGATCATGCGTTGACGACGCTTCTGCTGGCCCTCGGTGAGGACGTTCTTCTTGCCCGCATACGGATTCTCGCCTTCACGGAAATCAATGCGGATGGGCGTCCCTTCCAGCTTGTAGCGCTTGCGGAAGAAGTTCTCGAGATAGCGCCGGTAGGACTCCGCCAGGTGCTTCGTGCGCGAACCGTGGATGACCACGGTTGGCGGATTGGAGCCGCCCGGGTGGGCATAGCGCAGTTTCGGTGCATGTCCGCGCACCAGCGGCGGCTGGTAAGCCGCATAAGCCGCCTCCAGCGCGCGGGTCAGATCGGCAGCCGTCAGCTTCTTGTTGGCCGCCGCGTGCACGCGGTTGACCCGCTTCATCAGTTCGCCAATGCCGCTGCCGTGCAAGGCGGAAATCGTCACGCGCGGCGCCCACTCGACGAAGACGAGCTTGCGCGCCAGCGAACTCTCGCATTGATCGCGATCGTACTTCTTCAGTCCATCCCACTTGTTGACCGCGATCACCAGGGCGCGTCCGGCATCCAGCGCATGGCCGATCAAGCCGGCATCCTGGTCGGTGACGCCCTCGTTGGCATCGAGCAAAATGACCACGACATTCGCCGCATCGATGGATTGCAGGGTCTTGATGACGCTGAATTTTTCGACCGCGTCCTCAATGCGCCCGCGACGCCTGACGCCGGCAGTATCGATCAACGTGTATTTCCGGCCATCGCGCTCGAGCGGAATGCGGATCGAGTCGCGCGTGGTTCCGGCAACATCCGAAACAATCACGCGATCCTCGCCAAGCAGCCGATTTACCAGGGTCGACTTGCCGACATTCGGGCGACCGACAATGGCGACGCGCACGCCGCCTTCGTCCTCGCCACTGATCTCCTCGGCTTGGCCTTCCGGCAGCAACTCGTCGACGGCTTCGAGCAGATCACGCGTGCCGTGGTTGTTCGAGGCCGAGAGTGGCAGCGGCTTGGCCACGCCAAGGCGGGCGAAATCCGCCAGCGCGATGGTTTCATCGAGGCCGTCAATCTTGTTGACCACCAGCAGCAGGGGTTTGGAAGTCCGCCGCAGGCGCTCAAGAATGGCCTGGTCGGTGGGCAGCAGGCCGTCACGGGCATCGACCACGAGGATGACCAGGTCCGCTTCGGCGATGGCCAGTTCCACCTGGCGCGCAGTCAGTCCGGCCAGCCCCTCCTCGGTATCGGCAAGCCCGCCGGTATCGACCACCACGAACGGGCGCTCGCCCAAGCGGCAGATTCCATAGTGGCGATCACGCGTGACCCCGGGCATGTCGGCGACCAGGGCATCGCGCGAACGCGTCAGGACATTGAACAAGGTGGATTTGCCGACGTTGGGGCGACCAACCAGGGCGACGACGGGAAGCATCGCGGGCGCTCCATATCAGGTTGCAGCGGCACAGGATAAGGCCGCATGCCGAAAAGACCAGTCACCGGCTGCAGCCGCGCGCGAGCGCGGATGGAGCCGGGACGCATTCCTACATCGGGGTACGGAACGCGGCAAGATTGCCGCCCGCATTCTCGACAAAGACCACATCGCCACTGACCACCGGCGCACTCTCGATCGCGTTCTTGCCGACCCGCTGGCGTGCGGCAAACGAACCATCGGCGAGATTCAGCCAGTGCACGTAGCCCTCAAGGTCGCCGACCACTGCAAAGTTGCCGACTACGGCAGGCGCGCTCAGCCAGCGATGCAGCAATCCATCCTGCTTCCAGAGGTTTGCTCCGCTCTGGCGGTCGAACGCCCAGACGTTGCCTTCGGCATCGCTGACCACCACCGTCGAACCGCCGACGGCGAGTCCCGCAAAACTCGACATGTCACGCGTCCACAGCGAACGCCCGGATTCGGCATGAAACGCGGCAACCTGGCCGTTGTAGCTGGAAGCGAAAAGCTCGCCGTTGTCGAGCACCAGTTGGCCATCGGCATCCGCCAGGCGTTCGACTTCGGTACGACCTTCGCCGGCCGCCAGGACCTGCACCCAGGCCGGAGCACCATCGACATCGCGCACCGCCACCAGGCGGCCGGTGTCGAACCCGTCAATGACAAAACCGTTGCCGATCAGCGGCGACGAATTCCCGCGCAGGCTGAGTACCGGCACCGTCTGCTCATAGACCCAGCGCCGCGAACCGTTGGCCGGATCAAGCCCGTAGAGGCGTCCGTCCTGGGTGCGCACCGCAATCACGTTGGCGGAAATCGCCGGAGCCGTGATGATTTCCGAACTGAGCTGGACCTGCCAGAGCTCGCTGCCATCCTGCGCCGAATATGCCCGCACCTGGCCGTTCAGGGCACCGACGACAACCATGTCAGCGCTGGCCGCCGGTCCGCCCGACCAGGAAATCTTCTTCACCTCGGTCGACCAGAGACGACGCCCGTTGGCGGCATCCAGGGCCTGCACATCGCCATTGACACTGGCAACGTAGACGCGATCGCCGACAACCGCCGGGTTCATCCGCGCACCGGATCTGCCGGTGCCATCGCCTGCCGAGCCCGACCACAGTTTCTCGATGCTCACGGTCGGGGCAAACTCGACCAGCGGCTTCGGCGGTTCGACGTTGTCCTTCTTGCCGAGGCTCTTCAACCAGTTGCACCCGCCCAGGGTCGAGGCCAGCGCGACGAGGACGAGGACGACGATTGCGCGCCTCATGATTTCTTCGATTCCGCGGCAGTCGACAAGCTGCCTTGTTTCATTTCGATGAAGGCGCGCTCGGGGGCCTGTTCATCCATGTGGGTCAAGGCTTCAGCATAGGCCGAGCGGGCGTCTTCGATACGTCCGAGCTTGGCCAACGCATCGCCACGCAACTCGCTGGCCTGGGCCGGGAAGGTTGCCTTGGCGACCTGATCGAGCTTGACCAGCGCGGCTTCGGCCTCGCCCTTGGCCAGACTCAGGCGTGCCTGCCGCAGGGCAATCAGCGATTTCATGGCCTCATCGCCGGCCGATTGGCTGGCCCAGTCCAGATCCGCACTGGCCGCCGCCAGATCACCCTTTTCCACCTGCACAGCTGCCTGACGCAGGGCGGTCATGGTTGCAAACGCGGTTTTCGGGTATTCCTTGCGCAGAGTCTCGGCAATCTTTGCCGCATCTTCGTTGCGCTTGGCATCAACCGCTTCGGTGAATGCCGAATACTGCACGGCAGCCTCGGAAAGCGTGCGCAATTCGCGCGCCTTCCATTGCTGGTATCCGAATATCAGCAGCAAGCCGACGACGACACCGATGGCGATCGACATCGCGTTGCTTTGCACCCACTTGCGCACCAACTCACCTTGTTCGTGCTCGTCAAGAACTTCAAATGCCATACGCATCACCAAATGAGGCGCCACGAGGGATTGCCGATAACCGGCAGGGCGGCGCGAGGGGCGCTAGGGTAACAGGATTCAAGCCAGCGCCTGTGAAAAAGGCGTAGGTCGACGCCGCAATCAGGAGTCGACGCGGCTCGCCAGCTTGTCGCCGCCGAACAATCGCAGGCGGGCGACGTTAGCCCGCTGGAACGGGGCAAGATCGACACGGATGCCATCGGCAACCACTTCGGCACCTTCGGCATTGCCGATGCGCACGGTCAGGGCCGTGTCACTCGCGTAATTGCGCTCGACGCCGGCACCAAGCAATCCGTATTCGATCCGGCTGCCATTGGCATCGACAACCTCGACCCAGCTGGCCAGCTTGAGCTTCAGGCTGAGGCTGTGCCTTCCACTTGTCACCGGCATTGAAGCGGAAGAACTATCGGTCTTCGAAATCTGCTGGCCGGTGCTGAACGGCGCCATCGAGGCAATGATCGGCGCAGGCGATTCGGCAAGCGGATCCACCTCGGCAATTGCATTCATTACCGGATCCGCGCTTGGCGAAGCGGCAGCGGCGGGCGTATCCGATGCTGCCGCACCGGACTTGTCTGCATTGGCAGGCTGGGTGGTGGCAATTTCGCTGACTGGCGGCGGCGCATCAAGCAGAACCGTGCGCGCGAGGTTTTGTTCGAGTCCGCCATGCGTGGCCAGCCACACTGCCGGCCCGACCACGAGGGCGGTCAGGATCAAGTAGGTTGCGCTGACCGAATAGCGATCCATCAGGTAGCGCGAGCGCGACACCCTGCCGGTGGAAACCAGGGGTGCCTGCACGCCGCGTTCCGCAATCACCTTCTCGGCGAGAATCTGCGGCATGTCGAGAAGCCGGGCGTAGCTGGTCAGGTATCCGCGCAGGTACACGGCATGCGCGATCCCGCTGAAATCGTCTTCCTCGATACGCTTGATCAGGCGCGCCTGCAGTTTCAGTCGCGAGCCGACATCCTCGCACGTCCAGCCGCGCTGCTCGCGCGCGAACCGGAGTTTCTGACCAATCGTCGCATCCGTGAGTGCTGGCGCGCCTGCTGCGGTCAGATCGATTGCAGTCGCGGGATCGGATTTCTGCGGAAGTTCCGCAGAACACTCCTGCAGATCCTGCTTGGCGGCGGCACCTTCATTGCTCACTGACTGGGTCTCCGGGATCGACAACAAATCAAGCTGACCGGTGTCAGCTTCGTTAATACCCATGTCCCTGTGGGTGCGTTTCCTGTTCTTGCGCCGCGCCATGGTCAACCCGGATTTCCGGAAACGACCGGGGCATCCAGCGATCGAGCTTGCTGCGATTCCGGGAACTTCTCGCGCAAGCGGCGCGTGTAGTCCTGGGCTGCCTTGCCATTGCCGAGACGCAGCTCGATGTTGCGTCCCAACAGCAGGGCATCTGCACTTTGCTGACCGACCCCTTCATAGCGCTGGATGAAAGCCCGAGCCCTGAAAAAATCATTTTTCAGGTACAAGACGCTTGCCATCTGGAACAGCGCTTCCGCGTTGTCGGGCTCGCGAGCGAGCGCCGCACGCAAGTCATTTTCAGCAACATCCAATTTGCCACCCTTGATCGCACATGTGCCGGAATTGGTCAAGGCCACGGCAGGCGTTTGGTAGAAGGGATCTGCGATGGCGCGCACAAAATAGACGGCCGAATCGTCATAGCGGCCGATCTTGCAAAGAAAAGCGCCGTAGTTGTTGTTCTCGTTGCCCGATTTCGGCATCAGTTCCGCGGCGCGCCGGTAGTGCTGCTCGGCCTTCGCGTTGTCGCCAATGCGCTCGTAAAGCAGACCGATGACGGTGTGCGCGTCGGCGTGGTTGTTGTCGGCGGCCAAAGCCTTGTTGAGGTTCTCCAGGGCAACTTCGAGCTTGCCCTGGGCCATGTATTTCTGGCCGAGGTCGGTGTACAGCGCCGCCGCCTTGGTCTTCGGGTTCTCGGGATTGCTTTCAGGGGCGCGCCGCGTGGTGCTGCCGCTGGTCGCGCACCCCACCAGCAAGGTGAGCAGGATTGCCAGAATGAGGTTCCGATCATGCCGCATCTGCCACGCCTCCCTCGATCTTCTTCCGGAATTCCGCCTGGCGACGCGTGCGATCCATGACCTGGCCCTTGAGCTGGCCGCAGGCCGCGTCGATGTCGTCACCACGCGTGCGCCGGACCATGGTCAACACGCCGGCATCCAGCAGGATGGTCTGGAAATCACGAATTGACGGTTCTTCCGAGCGCTCGAACTGCGTGCCGGTGAACGGATTGAACGGAATCAGGTTGACCTTGCTCGGCACCTTGCGCACCAGCTTGACCAGTTGCCGGGCCAGCTCGGGCGTGTCGTTGATGCCCTTCATCATGGTGTATTCAAAGGTGACCGTCGTGCGCGGGCTGCGCTGCGTGTAGCGCAGGCAGGCATCCATCAGCTCGGCGATCGGATACTTCTTGTTCAGTGGAACGAGCTGGCTGCGCAACTCATCATTCGGCGCATGCAGCGACACCGCCAGCGAGACATCGCTCTCGGCGGACAGGCGATCGATCATCGGCACGAGACCGGCGGTCGACAGGGTCACGCGCTTGTTGGCGAGGCCGAAGCCGAGGTCGTCGCGCATGATGCTCATCGCGCGCACGACGTTGTCGAAATTGAGCAGCGGCTCGCCCATGCCCATCATCACGACGTTGGTCAACTTGCGCTGGTGGTGCGGCACATTGCCGAGATGCCTGGCCGCCACCCAGACCTGGCCGATGATCTCGGCGGTCGAAAGATTGCGGTTGAAGCCCTGCGTGCCGGTGGAGCAAAACGTGCAGTTGAGGCCGCAACCGACCTGCGAGGAAACACACAAGGTTCCGCGCGAGCTTTCCGGGATGAACACGGCCTCGATGGCGTTGCGCGGATCCATGCCGAGCAGCCATTTGTGCGTGCCGTCAGTCGATTGCTTCTCCAGCAACACGTTGGGCGGGACGATCTCGGCAACCGCTTCAAGCTTGCTGCGCAGGACCTTGCCGACATCGGTCATCTGCGCGAAATCGGTGACGTGACGGTGGTACATCCACTTCATGACCTGGTCGGCACGGTAGGGCTTCTCGCCGGCTTGCGCGAACCACTCGCGCAAGCCCTGGCGATCAAGCCCGAACAGATTCGTCCTGGTCGCGGTCATGGCCATCGACTCAGCGTGCCGTCACTTCGGAGCTGGCGAAGAAATAGGCGATTTCTACCGCCGCCGTTTCCGGCGCATCCGATCCGTGCACGGCATTGGCGTCGATGGAATCGGCAAAGTCGGCGCGGATGGTGCCGGCAGCAGCCTTCTTCGGATCGGTCGCGCCCATCAGGTCACGATGTACCGAAATGGCATTCTCGCCTTCGAGCGCCTGGATGATGACCGGGCCGGAGATCATGAATTCGACCAGGGCGTTGAAGAACGGGCGTTCCCTGTGCACCGCATAGAACCCTTCGGCTTCGCGGCGCGAAAGCTGTTTCATGCGCGCGGCAACAATTTTCAGACCGGCTTTTTCAAAACGGGAATAGATTTCGCCGATGACGTTCTTGGCGACTGCATCGGGCTTGATGATGGAAAGAGTGCGCTCCAGCGCCATTGTCTTTGAACCTGTGATGGAAAAATCAGGGGAATGGGGAGTATCGAAGGACGAAACCCGCGGCTTTCCGGATAGTTAGCGCACTATCCGACCTCATATTCTAGCTAGTTTTTCCATTGATTTGCACCCCGAAGGCGCGATTTTCCGTGCCTTTCGGGCGTTGCCCAACGCGCCCGGCGGGCTTATGATTCAAACGGTCGTTTGGTTTTACCCATCCGCACGGGACTTTCTCAATTGAATTCACCGCACTTTTCGACCAAGGAACGCATCCTCGGCGCCGCCGAGGAGTTGTTTGCGCGCAACGGTTTTGCCGGTGCGTCCTTGCGCGAGCTGACGGCAACGGCCAAGGTCAACCTCGCCGCGGTCAACTACCACTTCGGCTCCAAGGACAATCTCGTCAACGAGGTTTTCCGCCGCCGCCTCGATGAGCTCAGCGCACAGCGCCTGCACCTGCTGCAGGCGGTGCTGGCCAAGCCCAAGCCGACGCTCGAGGAAATCCTTGCTGCCTTCATCCACCCCGCATTGCTCCTGTCGCTGGACAAGTCAGGCGGCGCCACCTTCGTGCGCGTGCTGGCGCGCGCCTATGCCGAACACAACGAGCGCCTGCGCAAGTTCCTTTCGGAAAACTACGGCCATGTGCTGAAGGAATTCGCCGCCGCCTTTGGCGCGCAGTTGCCGCATCTGGACAAGGAAGAACTCTACTGGCGCATCGACATCATCGCTGGCGCGTTGACCTACGCGATGGCCGATTTCGGCGTCATCAAGCGCCGTGCCGCGATGTCCGAGAAAATCCACCGCGAGCGCGCCGCCGAGCACCTGATCCGCTTTGCCGCGGCCGGCCTGCGCGCGGAATGATCCGTCACCCCATTTGCGCGGCTGCGGCCGCGCCTCTCCCTTGTCCGTCCTGCCGAGGTATCGCATGAACCACTCCCCTCTCCGCATCCGCAAGGTTGCCGTGCTTGGCGCCGGCGTCATGGGCGCACAGATTGCCGCGCACCTGACCAATGCCGATGTCGAAACCATCCTCTTCGACCTGCCGGCGAAGGAAGGCCCGAAGAGCGGCATCGCGATCAAGGCGATTGCCAACCTCGGCAAGCTGTCACCGGCACCGCTGGCCGAGGCCGCGCGCGCAACGTCGATCACGCCGGCCAACTACGACGAGCATCTCGACCTGCTCGGAGGCTGCGACCTGATCATCGAAGCGATTGCCGAACGCCTCGACTGGAAGCTCGATCTTTACAAGAAGATTGCGCCGCATGTATCTGATTCTGCTTTCATTGCCAGCAACACCTCGGGCCTTTCCATCAATGCCCTGGCCGAGGCTTTGCCGCCCGCCATGCGCCCGCGCTTCTCCGGCATCCACTTCTTCAACCCGCCGCGCTACATGCACCTGGTCGAGCTGATTCCGGATCGGCAGACCGATCCGGCCCTGCTTTCCGGGCTGGAAGCCTTCCTTACCACGACCCTCGGCAAGGGCGTCGTCCTCGCCAAGGACACCCCGAACTTCATCGGCAACCGCATCGGCGTGTTCTCCATCCTCGCCACCATGCACCACACCGAGCAGTTCAAGCTCGGCTTCGATGCAGTCGACGCGATCACCGGCCCGGCCATTGGCCGACCGAAGAGTGCGACGTATCGGACTTCGGACGTGGTCGGCCTCGACACCATGGCGCATGTCATCAAGACCATGGACGACACCTTGCCGGATGATCCCTGGCACAAATACTTCAAGGCACCAGCCTGGCTGACCGCGCTCATCGAAAAAGGCGCGCTCGGGCAGAAATCCGGCGCCGGCTTCTTCCGCAAGGTCGGCAAGGACATCCAGGTGCTGGACCTGGCCAGACAGGATTACCGCCCGGCCACGGAAGGGGCCAGCGAGGAGGTCGGCAAGATCCTCGCAATCAGGAATCCGGCGGAAAAATTCGCCGCCCTGCGGGCCTCGGCGGACAACCAGGCGCAATTCCTCTGGGCCATGTTCCGCGACCTTTTCCACTACACGGCGTTCCATCTTGCGGATATCGCCGACAGTGCACGGCATATCGATTTTGCCATCCGCTGGGGTTACGGCTGGAAACTCGGTCCGTTCGAAACCTGGCAGGCGGCCGGCTGGAAACAGGTGGCGCAATGGATTGCCGAGGATATCGCCGCCGGCAAGGCAATGAGCGATGCGCCGTTGCCAGCCTGGGTCAGTGACGGCCGTGACGGCGTGCATGGCAAGGACGGCTCGTGGTCGCCGAGCCTCGGCAGGAACGTGCCGCGTTCGGATGCGGCGGTCTACCGGCGCCAGTTGTTCCCCGACCCGCTGCTGGGTGAAAGCTTCGACAACGGCACCACGATCTGGGAGAACGACGGTGTACGCCTGTGGCACCTTGGCGACGACATCGGCATCGTCTCGTTCAAGACCAAGATGAATACGGTCAACGACGCCGTGCTCGATGGCCTGCAGGCTTGCGTGGAAAAATGCGAGCAGCAGTTCAAGGCCATGGTCATCTGGCAGGCCGGCGAGCCGTTCTCGGCCGGCGCCGATCTCAAGGGCGCGCTCGGCTTGGTCAAGGACGGCAAGATCACCGAGTTCGAGGCCATGGTCGCCAATTTCCAGGCAACCAGCATGCGCATCAAGTACGCGCTGGTGCCGGTGGTTTCCGCCGTGCGCGGCATGGCCTTCGGCGGCGGTTGCGAGTTCCAGATGCATTCGGCACGCACCGTGGCCGCGCTGGAAAGCTACATCGGCCTTGTCGAAGCGGGCGTCGGCCTGCTGCCTGCCGGCGGCGGACTCAAGGAACTTGCCTTGCGTGCATCGCGCAACAGCATCGACGGCGACCCGTTCAACGGCATCAAGAAATCCTTCGAAGCCGCCGCCATGGCCAAAGTCTCGACCAGCGCACTCGAAGCAAGGCAACTGGGTCTGCTGCGTGCCGATGACGTGATCGTCTTCAACAGCTTCGAACTGCTTTACGTGGCCAAGCAGGTTGCCGCTGCGCTGGCCGAAAGCGGCTGGCGACCGGCCTTGCCTGCACGCGACATCACGGTTGCCGGCGATGTCGGCACCGCTTCGCTGAAGATGATCCTGGTCAACATGCTCGAAGGGCGCTTCATCTCCCCGCACGACTACGAAATCGGCGGCCGCATTGCCGACACCTTGTGTGGGGGCGCGATCGAACGCGGCTCGCAAGTCGATGAAGCCTGGCTGCTCGAACTCGAGCGCAAGCATTTCGTCGAACTCGCACAAATGCCGAAAACCCAGGAGCGCATCGCGCATACCTTGACCACGGGCAAGCCGCTCAGGAACTGAGAATGGGGAATCGGGAATCGGGAATCGGAAAAGCCGCTTTTTGCAAGCGATGAAAAAGTGGCTCGCTCAAACTTTTCCGTTGAAACTTTTAAGCTCCTGATGCGACGCGCTTGCCGTGAACCATTCCGACTCCCCATTCCCCCCTTCAATCCATTCCCTACTCCCCATTCCCCATTCCCGATCGAGGAACGAGATCATGTCCAGACAACTACAAGACGCCTACATCGTCTCTGCCGTGCGCACACCGGTGGGCAAGGCGCCGCGCGGGGTGTTCCGCAATACGCGGCCGGATGACCTGCTTGCCCACGTGATCCGCGCCGCCGTCGCCGGCGCGCCGGGCATCGACCCTTCGCGCATCGACGATGTCGTCATTGGTTGCGCGATGCCGGAAGCCGAGCAGGGCATGAACGTCGCGCGCATCGGCGTGCTCCTCGCCGGTTTGCCGAACAGCGTGCCGGCGCAGACGATCAACCGCTTTTGTTCGTCCGGCGTGCAGGCCATTGCCCTGGCGGCTGATCGCATCCGCACCGGCGATGCCGACCTGATGCTTGCCGGCGGCACCGAAAGCATGAGCATGGTGCCGATGATGGGCCACAAGATCGCCATGAACCCGATCGCTTTCACCGACGAGAACATCGCCATCGCCTATGGCATGGGCATCACCGCCGAAAATGTCGCCAGCGAATGGAAAGTCAGCCGCGAGGATCAGGATGCCTTTGCCCTCGCCTCGCACCAGAAGGCGCTCGCCGCCATTGCCGCTGGCGAATTCAGCGACGAGATCGTGCCGTTCAAGCTCGATGACCATTATCCCGACCTGGCAGGACGCTCGATCCAGACCGACAGCCGCCTGATCGATACCGACGAAGGGCCGCGCCCCGACACCAGCGCAGCCGGCCTGGCCAAGCTGCGCACCGTGTTCAAGGCTGGCGGCAGCGTTACCGCCGGCAATTCCTCGCAGATGTCCGATGGTGCCGGCGCGTTGATGCTGGCCAGCGAGAAGGCGATCAAGGAATACAACCTGACCCCGATTGCGCGCTTCGTCTCGTTCGCCGTTGCCGGCGTGCGCCCCGAAGTCATGGGCATCGGCCCGATCGCGGCCATCCCCAAGGCACTCAAGCTCGCCGGACTTGACAAGGAGCAGATGGACTGGATCGAGCTCAACGAGGCATTTGCCGCGCAGGCACTCGCGGTGATCCGCGATGTCGGTCTCGATGCCGGCAAGGTCAATCCGCTGGGTGGTGCGATTGCGCTGGGTCACCCGCTCGGCGCTACCGGAGCCGTGCGTGCGGCGACCTTGATCCACGGCCTGCGTCGCCGCCAGCAGAAGTACGGCATGGTGACCATGTGCATCGGCACCGGCATGGGCGCGGCCGGCATCTTCGAGGCGCTGCGTTGAGCTGACGCCTGCATCGTTGTTTCTGAATGCCTCTCCAGCCAGCGTACCCACCGGACATGAGGGAGAGGCAACCAGGCGGGACCTTGCGCATGGCCGTTCGCATCAACCAGCGGCGGCCATCGGCGTCCCATGCTGGCGTGGCTGGCGCATGCGCAGGCGCTGATCGACGGCGTCGAAGAACGTATCGGGAAGTTCGGCGCTGACTGGCACCTGCCAGCAATTCGGATCGGCAAACGACACGCACTTCACGGCGTCCTTCTCGGTCATCAGGATCGGCAAACCGTCCCCGAAATCGAGATCCGCCGGGCCCAGCGCTTGATGATCGTCGAAGGCATGCTCGATGACCTCGATGCCCTGCGCACGCAAACTGGCGAAGAAGCGCCCGGGATTGCCGATGCCGGCCACCGCGTGGACGCGCTGGCCGGCAAACTGCGCCAGCGGGCGCGGCGGCTCCGCGCCATTGACCGACAAGGCACCGCTTCCAGGCAGGCTCATGGGAACTTCACCGGGGCGCGGCTGGCCGCCATTGCTGACGATGAAATCGACCTGCGCAAGGCGTGCGTCTGACTCGCGCAGCGGCCCGGCGGGCAACAAACGTCCGTTGCCAAGACGCCGTTCACCGTCGATCACGCAAATCTCGATGTCACGCGCCAGCGAGGGATTCTGCAGACCATCATCGGCAAGGATCACATCGACACCGGCTCCCGCCAGCAGCCGTGCGGCAGCGACACGATCGCGGCCAACCGCCACCGGCACGCCGCTGCGGCTGCGGATCAGGCTGGGCTCATCGCCGGCAATGGCGGGATTCGGTGCATCGTCAAGCAGCACCGGCAAGCGCGCCGTGCCGCCATAGCCACGACTGACCACACCGGGCTGCCAGCCACGGCTGCGCAAGGCGCCGACCAAGGCCAGCACCAGCGGGGTCTTGCCGGTACCGCCCGCAGTGATGTTGCCGACGACGATGACCGGCACGTCCAACCGCGTCGGCTTGCGCAGGCCGCTCCGCCAAGTCAGGCCAACGACCGCCCGAAGCATTCGATAGACCGGCACGAGCAAACGCAACCACAGCGGCACGGGTTCCGCGCCATACCAGATGCGATCAATGTCGGCCTGTTTCATGTCGGCTGCGGGCTGGACATCTCTTCATCGCGGAACTGCACGCGATGCAGGGCCGCGTAATGGCCGTTGCAATCAAGCAACTGTCGATGCGTGCCACGCTCGACGATGCGCCCTTCGTCGAGCACGACGATCTGGTCGGCATGTTCGATCGTCGACAGGCGATGGGCGATGACCAGCACGGTGCGATCACGCAGCAACCGCTTGAGTGCGTCCTGGATCAGGCGCTCGGATTCGGTATCGAGGGCGCTGGTCGCCTCGTCGAGGATCAGCAAGGGCGCGTCCTTCAGCAAGGCGCGCGCGATGGCGATGCGCTGGCGCTGACCACCGGACAGCAATGCCCCACCCTCGCCGACCTGGCTGTCGAGGCCATCCGGCAGGCGCTTGATGAACTCCATGGCATTGGCCGCCTGGGCGGCTTCCTCGATGGCCGCGCGCGGTGCACCGGCGAGCGCGCCGTAAGCGATATTGCGCGCGATCGTGTCGTTGAAGAGGACAATCTGCTGGCCGACCCAGGCAATCTGCCCGCGCAGGCTTGCCAACTGCCAGGCCGACAGCGGCACGCCATCGAGCAGGATGCTGCCGGAATCCGGTTCGTAGAAGCGGGGAATCAGGCTGGCCAGGGTCGACTTGCCACTGCCCGAGCGGCCGACCAGGGCGGTCACGCTGCCGGGTGGGCAATGCAGGCTCACCCCATCCAGCGCCGGCGCCGCCTGGCCGGGATAGCGCAACACGACATCACGCAATTCGATCTCGCCACGGCAGCGATCCAGTGCATGACTGCCGCCATCGACCTCGCCCGGCGTATCGATGACCTTGAACAGATCCGTGGCCGCGGCGACACCGCGCTGCATCATCGCCTGCACCGTGGTCAGGCGCTTCAGCGATGGCAGCATCATCAACATCGCCGTGATCAGCGACATGAAGGTGCCGGGACTCATCGTCTGCAGCGTCGCCGGCCGTGTCGCGAAGAAGATCACCAGGGCCAGCGCGCAGGCGGCGACGATCTGCACGATCGAGGTCGACAGTGCATTGGTGGAAGCGATCTTCAGGTTGAGCGTGCGGTTGTTCTCGTTGACCCTGGCGAAACGCGCGCGTTCGGCATCCTGGCCGAGATAGACCTTGACCTCGCGCTGGCCACTGACGGCTTCATCGACGATGCCGGTGACCGAACCCACCGAGTGCTGGATCTTGCCGCTGATGCGCCGATAGCGCCGCCCGACAATGGCGGCGACGGCTGCGATCAGGGGCGCCATGATGAACAGCATCAGGGTCAGGCGCGCACTCTGGTACAGCATCACGCCGAGCAAACCCAGCACGGTGAGGCTGTCGAGGATCATCACCTTGACCGCATTCGTGCTGGCCTGGGCGACTTGCTCGACGGTGTAGGTCAGGCGCGAGATCATCTGCCCGGAAGCTTCGCGATCGAAGTGCGCGGCCGGCAGGTCGAGGTAGCGCGAGAACACCTCGCCGCGCAGGGTCTCGACAACGTCGCGGCCAATGCGCGCCAGGCCGTAGTCGGCAACATAGGTGGCCACGCCGCGCACGACGAACAGGCCGACAATGACAAACGGCATCCAGAAAATCGCCACGGCACTGCGGCTGATGAACAGATCATCGAGCATCGGCCGGATCATCGCGGTGAAAACCGCCGCCACGGCGGCATCGAAGATCATGCCGAAGATGCCGGCCAACGCCCACAGCCTATGACGCGCCGCGTAGCCGAGCAGGCGTCGATAGGTGGCAAAGGCGCTGGCCGCCACGCTCACTCCGCCAGCAGATCGCGGCGGCACGCCGGCATCGTCACTTGGCCGCATCCGCCTTGGTCGGCGTGGTCGCCAGGCTGAGGCGATCGAAGCCGAGTTGGCCTAGCGCATCCATCGCCGTGATCACCGCCTGGTGCTGGGTGCGCGCATCGGCACGCAGGATCACCGGACGCGTCCGCTCTTCGCCGGCAATGCGCAGGATCGCCTCCTTGAGCGTGTCGATGCCGGGATTGAGCACTTCGTTGTTGTCGATGTAGAAGCGCCCTTCGGCGTCAATGAGGATGGTCAGGGCGTGCTCCTCGCGCGCCTGCTCGGTCGCCGAGGCTTCCGGCAGGGTCACCTTCATGCTCGAGTGCTGGACGAAGGTCGTGGTCATGACGAAGAACATCAGCAAGGTCAGCATGACATCGATCAACGGGATCACGTTGATCTCGAAATCGTCTTCGCGGCGGCCGGAAGTCAGGCGCATTGCCGGTCAACCCGCGCTGCGGACGGGTGCCGCGTCGGCAACGACGGCCAGCTCGTCGATCAGCGCGATCACCTGCACTTCCATGTCGATGACCAGATCACTCACGCGACCGCGGAAATAGCGGTGGAAGAAATACGCGGGAATGGCCACGACCAGGCCGCTGGCTGTGCACACCAGCGCCTCGCCAATGCCACCGGCCATCTTCAGCGGGTCACCGACGCCGCTGACCATGACCGCGAAGAACATGCTGATCATGCCGAACACGGTGCCCAGCAGGCCGAGCAGCGGCGAGACGATGGCAATCGTGCCCAGCGTGTTGAGGAAGCGCTCCAGCCGATGCACGACATGCCGACCGGTATCCTCGACGCGCTCCTTGATGATCTCGCGCGGACGGTTGCGCACGACCAGGGCGGCGGCGAGCAGTTCGCCCAGCGGCGAGGTCTGGCGCAAGGCATCGATGTGCTTGGGATCCAGCTTGCGCGTGCGCGCCCAGGTCATCACCTGTTCGCCCAGCTCGGGCGGAATCACCGACTTGCGGCGCAGCGTCCAGAAGCGTTCGAGGATGATGGCCAGGGCAATCGCCGAGGCAATCAGGATCGGAACCATCGGCCAGCCACCCGCAATCAGGATCTCAAGCACTTGCTGCCACTCCTCGTCTGTCGGTTCAAACGGCACGCCGGGCGTACCGGAGGCGGATGATAACAGCGTGAACCGGATTCAACCCGGCCTCAGCGGATACGCCACCACGCGCGCGACTCATCACGCCCCTGCCTGGCCACATGGCCGCCGGATGCGAATCGCACATGCAGGAAGCCGGCATCTGCCGTGTTCAGCAGCGGAATCGAACGCTCGCGCAGGCGCGCGAGGACATCGGCATGCGGATGTCCAAAATGATTGTGGTAGCCGCTGGAAAGCAGGGCCAGTTGCGGATCGAGCGCATCGAGGAACGCCGCCGACGAGGCCGTCTTGCTGCCGTGGTGCGGCAGGCTCATCAGCAACGGATGGCGCAGCGGGCCAATCCTTGCGGCAATGGCCGCCTCCACCTTGGCCGTGGCATCACCGGTCAGCAACAGGCTGCCGGCTGATCCACTGACCACGAGAACACAGGAGCGATCGTTGCTTTCGGCCGCAGCGGTGACGGCGACGATGCGAAAATCGACCTCGTCCCAACGCCATGACTCGCCATCGCGACAGGCGTCTGCGGCGATGGCGAGGCGGGTGGGCTCGCCACTTTCGATGACGGCTCCGGGAAATGCCCGCTGCACGGCCGCGGCACCACCGGCATGGTCGCTGTCGCCATGGCTGAGGATCATGCGGTCGAGACGCTCGACACCCAGCGCATGCAGCGATGGAATGACTACCGCGTCAGCAAGGTCGAAACCGCTCGGATAGCGTGGCCCGGCGTCGTACAACAAGGTGTGTCCTGCGGTTCGCACGAGTACGGAAAGGCCCTGGCCGACATCGAACATCCACACCTCGAAGGCGGCCGCAGCCGGCGGATGGCGAATCGGCACCAGCAAGGGCAGCAGCAAGAGCACGCCAAGCGCGCGCGCCGGCACGCCGCGTGGCATCAGGATCCAGATGATTCCGGCCAGGGCCATGGCAAACGCCCAGATCGGTGTCGCCGCAAAATAGACCTGTGCCGAGGGCAAGGCCGCCATCCATTGCATGACATGCCAGAGCGCCCCCAACAATATGTCGGCCAGATCCAGCAGTGGTCCGCCGATGGCAGGCAGGTCGACGATCAGCAGGCTGCCGGCAACGGTGAGCGGCACAACCACGAAGCTCACCCACGGCACGGCAAGCAGGTTGGCCAGTGGCCCGATCAAGGAGCCCTGGCCGAAAAACCAGATGGTCATCGGCAACAAGGCCAGGCTCAGCACCAGTTGCACGCGCGGCAGTTCCCGCCACAGGATCTGTTTCGTGCCAATCGGCCGGGTCGCGGCGAGCAGGATGGCGACACCGGCAAAGGACAGCCAGAAGCCCGCCGAGAGCACCGCCAGCGGATCCCAGATGACGATGGCGGTGGCCGCAAGGGCCAGCGCCTGCGCCACCGAACTCGCGCGTCGCGCGTAGCGGGCCAGCAGGGCGATGGCAATCATCAGCAAGGTGCGGATCGTCGGCACACCCATCCCGGCCAGAAGTCCATAGCCGAATGCGCAAACCATCGCGACCGGTGCTTCGAGCAAGGGCCCGGGAACGCGCAATGTCAGTCGCGGCCATGCTTTCCAGAACAGACGTGCAAGCAGCGCACCAAACGCGGCAAACATGCCGACATGCAGGCCTGAAATCGCGATCAGGTGGCTGATGCCGGTGGCACGCAAGACCTGCCAGTCGGCATCGGCAATGGCCTGCTGGTCGCCAACCGCGAGCGCACGCAGCAATCCGCTCGATTGCGAGCGCGGGAAGCGCTGCGCAATCGCCGCGGCAATCTCCTGCCGCCAGGCATCGATGCAGGGAACGCGGGCCGCAGCGAGAGGCCGGCTCTGCCCGCCATTGCGCACATAGCCCACGGCAACCACGCCACGCAGCACCGCGCCCCGCTCGCCATCGAGGCCGCCGGGATTGACCAGTCCGCGCGGCGGACGCAGGCGCAAGCGCAATTGCCAGCGCGAACACGCTGCCAACGGCGGTGCATCGTCGTACCAGTTCAGGCGCGACAACCCCTGCAGGGCAACGGCCTCGCCATCGAGCGTGGCCGATTCAATGACGAACTCGAAACGCGTGCTGCCCTCTTGCACCTCCGGCAGTCCGCGAACGTGGCCCATGACCTCGAAATCACGCCCATGCTGATCAGCCGGCAAACGTTTTTCGATGGCGAGCGAGGCGCACACCAGGGTCCACGCAAAGCCCAGCGCGAACCAGGTCGGCGCCCGGTTTGCCTGCGCAACCAACAGCAATACCAAGGCACTTGCGGCCAGCGCCACGGCGATCCACATCGGCAACAGGCTGGGCAACAAGTGCACGGCAACCGCACCTGCCAGCAGCGCGATCGCCCGGCCCGGTGTCAGCCGTGGCAATTGCAGACGCCATCGCCCGGAACGGGGGCTGCGTTGATCGGTTTCCCTTGCGGCCATCTGATCGATCCTTCCTGGAAACGATTGCTGCCTCGCACCGTGGCGGTTGCGGTGGTCTAACCCGCTTTGGCGGCGCTGCGGTCAAGCTCATGCAGGATACCGCCACGCAACTCGAACATGCGATCCATGCGCGCGGCAAGGCCGCGATCGTGGGTGACCAGGATCAGCGCGGTGCCAATCTCGCGGTTGAGTTCAAGCATCAATTCATAGACCTGTGCCGCATTGGCCTCGTCGAGGTTGCCGGTCGGCTCGTCGCCGAGCACGCAGGCCGGTCGCGTGACCAGCGCACGCGCGACCGCTGCACGCTGGCGCTCGCCGCCGCTGAGTTCACCCGGCTTGTGGGCGATGCGTGCAGCCAGACCCACCCGACCGAGCAGATCGCTCGCCAGTACGCGCGCCTCGGCGATTGGCGTACCGCGGATGAGCAAGGGCATGCAGACGTTTTCCAGCGCGGTGAATTCCGGCAGCAGATGATGGAACTGGTAGATGAAGCCGAGCGAGCGATTGCGCAACTCGCCGCGGGCGCGATCGGACAGGCGCGACATGACCTGCCCTTCGACCTCGACCTCACCACCGGTGGCGGTATCGAGGCCGCCGAGGATATGCAGCAGGGTGCTCTTGCCGGTTCCCGAGGCGCCGACGATCGAAACCGTCTCGCCGCGCTTCACGCTGAAGCTGACATCGTGCAGCACATCGGTGCGCAGGTCGCCTTCCTTGTAGATCTTGGCGACCTTGTGCGCGCGCAGGACGATGTCGGCGGCTTTCGTGGATATGGCTTGCATGTCCGATTCACTCATGGCGCAGGGCCGCCGCAGGCTGGATCCGTGCCGCCCGCCAGGCCGGATAGAGCGTCGCGAAAATGCAGAACAGGAACGCGGTCAGGGTGATCCAGCCGACGTCGCTCCATTGCAGGTCGGAGGGCAACTCGCTGATGTAGTAGACATCGGCGGAAAGGAAGGTGACGTGGAAGGTACGCTCGATCCAGTGCACCAGCGCCGACAGGTTCAACGACAGCAGCACGCCGAAACCGACGCCAAGGACAATGCCGAGCGTGCCGACCAGCACGCCCTGCACCATGAACACGCCCATGATGCTGCGCGGGGTCTGCCCGAGCGTGCGCAGGATGGCGATATCGGCCTGCTTGTCGGTAACCAGCATGACCAGGGTCGAAACAAGGTTGAACGCGGCCACGGCGACGATCAACGACAGGATCAGGAACATCACCTTCTTCTCCATGGCGATGGCCTTGAAGAAATTGCTGTGCCCCTGCATCCAGTCCGACACCCGATACGCCTGGCCGAGCTGACCGGAGAGGTCGCGCGCCACGCTGTAGGCGCGGAACATGTCATCCAGGCGCAGGCGGATGCCGGTCGGGCCATCGAGGTGGTACAGCGTTTCGGCATCCTGCATGGCGACAACGGCGAGCGCGCCGTCGTACTCCTGCATGCCGACCTCGAAAATGCCGCTGACCTTGAAGCGCTTGAAACGCGGCTGCACGCCCACCGGCGAGGTACTCACCTCGGGGGTGATGACGGTGGTGAAATCGCCGACACCAACGCCCAGCTTCATCGCCAGTTCGCGACCGAGGATGATGTGGAAACTGCCAGGATTCAGATCCTGCAGGCTGCCCTCGACCATCTTGCGGTCGATCTCGGAAACCTTCGGTTCGTAATCCGGCAGCACGCCGCGCACGATGGCCCCGGACACGCGTTCGCCCTGCAGCATGGCCTCGCGTTCGACGTACGGCGCGGCCCCGAGCACATGCGGATTGGCCTCGGCACGGCGCAGCGCCTCGGGCCATTCGCGCACGCTCTCGTCGACGCCCTCGACCGTGGCATGCGCGACCATGCCGAGGATGCGGTCCTTCAGTTCCTTGTCAAAGCCGTTCATCACCGAGATCACGGTGATCAGCGCGGTCACGCCCACGGCAATGCCGAGTATCGACACCAGCGAGATGAAGGAGATGAAATGATTGCGACGCTTGGCCCGCGTGTAGCGCAAGCCGATGAAGAATTCGAGTGGACGAAACATGCCGGGTTGCGGTTCCTGGTGGGCGCTGGCGTGGCTGGCGCGCCCATCAGGGACAGCGCAGACGTGGAAGAGTGCCGGAATCCCTGCCCGGCCGGCAAGGCTTGGCTGTCATTCGAGCCCGAGCGGAGTCGAAGTACGTACCGTCGCCGCCAATACCAGGATGAGGCGCCGACGCAAATCCGCATCACTGTTGTCGCCAGTCAGCAGCACGCGTTGTTGGCGAGGTGGATTCCCGGCCTGGAAGTCCAGCAGCAGCAGGTTGCCCCGTTGCACATGCGCAACCAGGCGTGCGCTGCACTCGTTGCCTTCCCCATCGACCAGCAGCCAGCCGCCAGCACCATGGGCCACGCGCCGTATGCGTGGCCGCAAATGCTTGCCCAAGGCCAGCACTGTCAAGACCAGTGCGGCCAGAGCAAGGACAAGGCGCATGCCCAGGGAGAGACCACTGAGGAACACGGCAAGGATGGCCAGCGCGGCGACGCCCACCACGGCGATCGCGACCCGGCGCGAGGGCCGGTAGTCAAACGCGATGGCGGGTGCGGATTTCATCGATGACCGCAGCCTGCCCCGCATCCGGCGGTGTGCCGCGGCCAAGCAGCCAGTCCCAGATTTCGGGATCCTGCTGTTCAAGGAGTCCGGCGAATCCCCGGCGCAATTCGGCCGAGGCTGCGGCATGGCGTTCATCGAGCCACCAGCCAAACAGCTGGTCAAGTTCGCGCGTACCGCGGCGACAACGCCAGCGCAGGCGCTTCAGTTCCGCATCGGAATCGCTCACCGGCCGGCTCAGCTGCGCCGCTCAACCATGAGTTTCTTGATTTCGGCAATCGCCTTGGCCGGGTTGAGGCCTTTCGGGCAGGTGCGCGTGCAGTTCATGATGGTGTGGCAGCGATACAGCTTGAACGGATCCTCGAGTGCATCGAGGCGTTCTCCGGTGTCCTCGTCGCGACTGTCGACGATCCAGCGATAGGCCTGCAGGAGGATGGCCGGGCCGAGATAGCGATCGCCGTTCCACCAGTAGCTTGGGCAGGCTGTCGAGCAGCAGGCGCAGAGGATGCACTCGTAAAGACCGTCGAGCTTGGCGCGATCCTGCTTCGATTGCAGATGTTCCTTCGCCGGTGCCGCGCTTTGCGTGCGCAGCCAAGGCTTGATCGAGGCATATTGCGCGTAGAAATGAGTCAGGTCGGGGACCAGGTCCTTGACCACCGCCATGTGCGGCAGCGGATAAATCGGCACGTCGCCCTTCGAGCAATCCTCGATCGCCCTGGTGCAGGCCAGGGTATTGGTGCCATCGATGTTCATCGCGCACGAGCCGCAAATGCCTTCGCGGCACGAGCGGCGGAAGGTCAGGGTCGGGTCGATCTCGTTCTTGATCTTGATCAGTGCGTCGAGAACCATCGGCCCGCACGTCGCCAGATCGACCTCATAGGTGTCGATGCGCGGATTCGCGCCGTCTTCCGGGTTCCAGCGATAGACGCGAAATTCGCGCACGTTTTTCGCTCCCGGCTTGGCCGGAAAGCGCTTGCCCTGCTGGATCTTCGAATTTTTCGGAAGTGCAAACTCAGCCATGACTCGAATTCTCCGTGCGAAACGTAACCGTGATCCGCAGCATCTTGAGCATCATCATCGATTCAATCTTTGCGGGCTTCAGTAAAAGCATCGTCCCCGAAGAGGGGACAAGCGGCTGCAGCCGCTCCTGCAATTCCCTATTCCCTATTCAATATTCCCTGTTCCCCATTCCCTGTCCCCAGCCATCAATACACGCGCTTGGCCGGTGGCACCACCGCGACTTCGTCGGTCAGCGTGAACATGTGCACGGGGCGGAAGTCGAAGCTGCTCTTGCCCGATTCGTCGACCTTGACCAGGGTGTGCTTCTGCCAGTTCTCGTCGTCGCGCTCGGGGAAATCCTCGCGCGCATGCGCGCCACGGCTTTCCTTGCGCTGCTCGGCCGAGTTGATCGTGGCCACGGCGTTGTACAGCAGGTTCTGCAACTCGTAGGTTTCGATCAGATCCGAATTCCAGACCAGCGAGCGGTCGCTGACCTTGACGTCCTCGAAACTGCTGAACACCTTGGCCATCTTCTGGCAGCCCTCGGTCAAGGTCTTTGCCGTGCGGAACACCGCTGCATCGGCCTGCATGGTGCGTTGCATGTTGAGGCGGATCTCGGCCGTCGGCGAACTGCCGTTGGCATTGCGCAGCTTGTCCAGATTGGCCAGCGCCTTGTCGCAAGCCGATGCCGGCAATTGCTTGTGCAAGGCACCGGGCTTGATCGTCTCGGCGCAGCGATTGGCCACGGCGCGACCAAACACGACCAGATCGAGCAGCGAATTCGAACCGAGCCGATTGCCGCCATGCACGGAAACGCAGGCCGCCTCGCCGATCGCATACAAACCGGGCACGACGTGATCGGGATTCCCGCCCACCCGCTGCACGACTTCGCCGTGATAGTTGGTGGGAATGCCGCCCATGTTGTAGTGCACGGTCGGCAGCACCGGAATCGGCTGCCGGGTGACGTCGACATTGGCGAAGATGCGCGCGCTTTCGGCAATGCCGGGCAGCTTCTCGTGGATGACTTCGGGGCCGAGATGGGTCAGGTCGAGCAGCAGGTGATCGTGGTGTTCGCCGACGCCACGGCCTTCGCGGATCTCGATGGTCATGGAGCGACTGACCACATCGCGCGAAGCCAGGTCCTTGTAGTGCGGCGCATAGCGCTCCATGAAGCGCTCGCCGCTGGAATTGCGCAGGATGCCACCTTCGCCGCGCACGCCTTCGGTGATCAGGCAGCCGGCACCGTAGATGCCGGTGGGATGGAACTGCACGAACTCCATGTCCTGCAGGGCCAGGCCCGAACGCAGCACGAGGCCGCCACCGTCGCCGGTGCAGGTATGCGCGGAAGTCGCGCTGAAGAAGGCACGCCCGTAACCGCCGGTGGCAAGCACGACGCCGTGGCCGCGGAACAGGTGCAGGGTGCCTTCGGCCATGTCGAGGGCGAGCACGCCCCGGCAGACGCCTTCCGCGTCCCAGATCAGGTCGAGGGCGAAATACTCGATCATGAACTGCGCATCGTGGGCGAGCGACTGCTGGTACAGGGTATGCAGCATGGCATGACCGGTGCGATCGGCCGCCGCGCAGGTGCGTTGCGCGGGCGGGCCTTCACCGTACTTGGTCGTCATGCCGCCAAACGGGCGCTGGTAGATCTTGCCTTCCTCGGTGCGCGAGAACGGCAGACCGTAGTGCTCAAGCTCGATGATCGCCGCCGGCGCTTCCTTGCACATGTATTCGATCGCATCCTGGTCGCCGAGCCAGTCGGAACCCTTGATGGTGTCGTAATAGTGGTAACGCCAGTCGTCCTCGCCCATGTTGCCGAGCGCGGCGGAGATGCCACCTTGCGCCGCCACCGTGTGCGAGCGCGTCGGAAACACCTTGGTGATGCAGACCGTCTTCAAGCCCTTGGCGGCAAGGCCGAAGGTGGCGCGCAGGCCGGAACCGCCGGCGCCGACGACGATCATGTCGTACTCATGTTCCTGGATCTTGTACGCAGACATTCTCAGGCCCCCAGGGCGATTCGAAGCACGGCGAAAACACTCGCCAGGGCAGCGAGGAAACAGACGAAACGCACGATCAACTGGCAGGTCATTGCCAGTCCGGGCGCATGCACGTAATCCTCGATGACGACCTGCATGCCAAGCTGTCCATGCCAGAACATCGCGATGAGGAAGGCGATCAGCAGGATCGCATTGAACGGCCGCGCCACGGCCGCGCGCGCGCTGGCGTAATCGGCACCGGCCAGGCTCACCAGCAGGGCGACGAAATAGACGGCCAGCACCAGCAAGGCCACCGCGGTGATGCGCTGGATGATGAAATGCCGCGTACCGTCCTTGGCCGAGCCAAGTCCGCGCGCGTTCTTCAATGGTGCGCGCAACGGATCGATGTTGTTCATGCGATTCCCCCGCAACTGTAGACCGCGACCCAGACGATGGCGGTCAGGATCAGGCTGCCGATCACCGAGATCCAGCCATTGCGCACGAACTGCGCGATCGAATAACCCCAACCGACATCCTGCAGCAGATGGCGGATGCCATTGAGCCAGTGGTAGGCGAGTGCCCAGGTCCAGCCGAACAGCACGAGCAGGCCGAACCACGACCCGGCCAGCGAGGTGACGCAGGCCCAGGCATCGGCACCACCGGTCAGGGCCAGCAAGGCGGCAGCGATCAGCAAGCCGCCAAAGACAAGAATGATGCCGGTCGCGCGATGCACGATCGAGGTGACCATCTGGATCTGCCGGCGATAGACCTGCAGATGCGGAGACAATGGGCGTGCGGTGGATGGCATGGAAGCTGGCCTTGTGCGTTTGGCTGGCGAACCGGTGGTTCGAAACCGGGATTTAAGTCCTAGAAATCAATGCAACGACCATTCTTTTCCCAATCGCCAAAGCGCGTCGGATCAAGTCCGCCACGTCCGCCAATCTCGACAGGTTGCCTGTCATCCCCTCTCGACCCACCCGCTTCGGCGGGAGTTGCAGGTTGCGCTGCTGGGTCGGGATCGCGATGGGTCATGGCTGGGTATCTGGAATCGAATCGCTGGAGGTGTATGGGCAGGTTGCCATGCACGGCGACCTTTGCGCCTTGCAGGATCGTGCGGCAGTCCGGGCGAGGCACTGCATCAAGCCAGGGAGCCCCGCGCCACGAGCAAGGTGTCGCGACAAAGTCCGCGAGGAGCCACAAAATCTTAATGCCCGGGGGCGATTCTGACAACCTCGAGCGCACTTGCGTCCCTGCATGTGAGGTCGCATCGTGGACACATCGCCCCTTCCCGATGAGCCCCGAACGTCGTGCCCGATACGCTCGCCCCAGCCCAGATACTCGAAATTTCCGGCCTCGATGCACGCGCTTTCGCCCACGCGCAATTCACCAGCAACGTCGACGCGCTGGTGGATGGACAGTGGCAATGGAGCGCGTGGCTGGATCCGGCGGGTCGCGTGCGCAATGTCTTCGCCCTGCTGCGCAGCCGCGAGGATCGCTTGCTGGCATGGCTGCCTCGCGGTGATGCGGCAAGCATGGCGAAGCGACTGTCCATGTATGTGTTGCGCTCGAAAGTGCGCATGCAACCACTTGCCGGGCGCTGGCTGCTGGACCTGCAAGCGGCGGACGGACGCACCCCGGAGCAATCGACGGATACCTGGATACTTGATTTACCGGGCTCGCCGGCGCGACGTGCAGCGATCATCGACTGCGACACCGAACCGCCCCTCGATGCAGATCGCCTGCAAGCCTGGGTTCGCGAGGATATTGCCGCAGGCCTGCCATGGATCGGCAGCGAAACCGCCGAGGAGTTCACGCCGCAAGCACTAGGATTGGATCGGCTTGGCGCGGTCAGTCTCGACAAAGGCTGCTATCCGGGACAGGAAATCGTTGCACGCCTGCATTATCGCGGCGGCAACAAGCGCACCTGCGTGCCGCTGAAACTGGAATGCGACCTTGCTCCCGCGCCGGGTGCCGTGATCGAAATCGCCGGCTCGGCATCGGTGTCGGGTCGGATCCTGTATGCGGCGCAGCCTCGGGATGGCATCTGCGCGGCACTTGGCGTGCTGCCGATCGACCTGCCGGAAGATGCCCGCCTGCGGCTTGCGTCCGGGTCCGGCGTGATCCTCGCCACTTGAATCCCGGGACCGTCTGGCGTAATGGTGGTATGCGCCTTGCATGGCATTGTCCAACCGCTTCACACATAGCCGAGGAGACGAACGCATGAGCATCCCGACCACGCCGCGCCGCATCTTGCGTCTGCTTGCCGCGTGTTTGTGTACGGCCGTCGCCAGCACCAGCGTCCAGGCTGCGGAATACCGCTTCACCCCCGAGCCGGCCTACACGCCGGCCGCCGCCGAGGAAATCTACAAGCCCCTGCTTGAATACCTGAGCAAGGCCACCGGCGAGAAATTCGTGCTGGCTCCGGCCGCCAACTATGCGAGCTACTGGCGCGACATCCTGAAGCCCGAGCAGACGGATTTCTCCTACGACGAAGCGCAGTTTGCCGATTACCGCATCAATCACCTCGGTTTCATTCCACTCGTGCGCCGCTCGCAGGCGACTTCCTACACCTTGCTCGCCAACCCTGATTTCGAGGACAAGAGCCCGAACGCCCTGCTCTCCTCGCGCATCGCGACGATGCCTGCACCGAGTCTCGGCTATGCGGTGCTGATGCAGATCTTCCCGGATCCCGTGCAGCAACCGGACATCAGTTCCAACGCGGCATCGTGGCGCGACTGCCTCGACATCTTCAACAGCGGCGAAGCCCAGGCGATGATCTTTCCGACCTGGATGCTGGAAACCTTCGGCAATCCGTCGATGGTCACCGTGTTCACCTCGCGGGAATTCGCCGGCCCGGCCATCCTCGCCTCGCCAGATGTTCCCGAGGATGTACGCAACAAGGTTCGCGATGCCCTGCTCAATGTCGAAGGTGCCCCGGAACTCGGCGACCTGCTGCTCGAACTCGGCATTACCCGGTTCGTTCCCGCCGAGGCCAAGGATTACGCCGGCGCGCAAGCGATGCTCAGCGGATTCTACGGTTACAAGAAATAAATGGCACAAAGAAACAAAGATAAACAGCGCATTAAAGAAAATACGCCATGATTTCCCGTTGCGCCTTTTGATTCCAATGTTGACCGATTTGCATCCTGAATGCCTCGTTCATGTTTGCGCAAAAACTTGGTGACAAGCCGGATTCAAACCATTATTCTGCGCGCCGAGTCGTATGTGGTGGTGAACACGCCCACCGGATCTCTGTTGGTTTGACGTAATTTTTACATTTCGTCGCAGGGAGAGTACGCAGCAACGGGACAGGACGATCGCCGCGACAGGCCGACGTCACAGCCCGAAGATCAGGCAGCGAATCACGCGCCGATCCAATTCCAAGATCGCAGCAAGCCGCACGGGGTGGATTTCACATCGATCCCGAATCGAATTGCCTGCGAACCGTGGTGCTTGAAACAGTTTCATTCGGGCACCTGATGGTCGAGCGGAAGCGATACCCGCAGCGGGCTGCAGCACGAACCGTGCAAGTCCACTGGATTCCGCAGGCCTTGCTTTGCAGGAGAAACTGGACGATGAAATTGGCCTGGCTACTCTGGCTGGCATCGATATTGCCGCAACATGACGCAGATCGAACCTGCCTTGCCACCATGGTCTACCTTGAAGCCCGCAGCGAGACTTCGCTGGGTCAGGCTGCGGTGGCCGAAGTCGCGATGCGTCGTCTGGATGACGGCCGCTGGGGCGATGATGTCTGCGAAGTGGTCAATGCACGTCTGCAATTCGCCATTTCGACAACCAACAAGAACTACATGTTGCGCAATCCGGAGGCCTGGTCCAGGGCCTGGCAGGTTGCCGATCACGCATTGCAGATGTGGGATCTGCCGATCGAGAAGCGCCAGTTCGTGGTTCCCGATGCGGATCACTTTGTTGCCGAGGAACACGCCGCGCCAACATGGAGGAAAGGCGAGCCGCTGGCGGTGATCGGCGCGCACAGTTTCTATCGGGTCAACTGAGCAATCCGCAGCATTGCAGCGCGCCGCGTGCGCGCCGGGCAACGGTGTTGCCCCGACGTCTCCCGTCCGCGTCCATCCGGCCCGCCTCGATTCATATCCGCGTTGCCACGCTTCGGGTAGCATCGCCGCTCCCCGGAATGACTCGCCATGCAAGATCACGTCAGCCTGCTCGATGAATTGCGCAACCTGGATGCCGTCGCCGCTGCGCGCCTGCTTGCGACCCAGCCCGATACTGCCATCGCCGAACTCCTGCAAAAGATGGGTCCGGGTCGCGGCCTCGCCGTGCTCGATCGTTTTGGCCCCGAGCGACGCAAGCGCATCGCTTTTGCCGCCGGCCAGGGCACCAGTGAGCAATGGCAAAGCAGCCGCACCTGGAACGAGGGTTCCGTTGGCCGCCTGATGGAGCCGCCGCCGGAAACCTTCCTCGCCACGGCCGAGGTCGGGGCCGTGCTGGAACGGTTGCGTCCGGTTGCGTCGGTCACCTTGATGACCTATGTGTTCGTGGTCAATGAGCAGGGCAAGCTGATCGGCCTCGTCACCTTCCGCGAGATGGTCTTCGCCCGGCCCGAGCAGCGCCTCGAGGAAATCATGGTCTCGCGTCCGTTCTCGCTGCGGCCGGAAGCCGATGTCGTGGATGCCATGCGCGAAGTCGTGCGTCGCCACTATCCGGTGTATCCGGTTTGCGATTCCGACGGTGTCCTGATTGGCGTGGTGCGCGGTGCGGTGCTGTTCGAGGAACAGGCTTTCGAGATCAGCGCGCAGGCTGGCGCGATGGTGGGTGTCGAGAAGGAGGAGCGCCTGAGCACGGCGTGGCCGCGCAGCCTGCGCTTTCGCCACCCCTGGCTGCAACTCAACCTGCTTGCCACTTTCATCACTGCGGCTGTCGTGGGTGCGTTCCAGGGCACGATCAACCAGATTGTCCTGCTCGCGGTATTCCTGCCGGTCCTTTCCGATCAGTGCAACAACACCGGCTCGCAGGCGCTGGCCGTGACCCTGCGTGGAATGACCTTCGGCGATCTCAAGGCAGGCCAGGGCCTGCGCCATCTGGCCAAGGAGGCCTGGCTCGGCCTGCTCAATGGCTCGATGACCGGCGTGTTCGGCGCGCTCGCCATGTATCTGCTGGCCCGGCACCAGGGCAACGCCGATGCGGGCATGCTCGCCTTCATCACCTGGCTGGCGATGGCCGCAAGCTGCGGCATTGCCGGCATCGTCGGTGCCGGCGTGCCGCAAGTCCTCAAGCGTGCCGGTGCCGATCCGGCCACGGCATCCAGCATCTTCCTGACCAAGGCCACCGACGTGGTCAGCCTGGCGATGTTCCTCGGCCTCGCCGCCTGGCTGGTGGCGCGCTGATCCAGAACCGGCCGATTGCGGCGATTTTCCCGAGGCAGCGATGTTGATCGACAGCCACTCGCATATCGATACCGAAGCGTTCGACGCCGATCGCACGGCGACGATCTTGCGCGCCCGCGCCGCCGGCGTGCACGCGCAGATTGTTCCAGCCATCGCGAAATCAGGCTGGGATCACCTGCGCCAGGTCTGCCATGCGCACGCCGGCCTGTATCCCGCCTATGGCCTGCATCCGATGGCCGTCGATCAACATGAGCCTCAACACCTGCTCGATCTGGCCGCAATCATCAAGGATGAACAGCCGCTCGCGATTGGCGAATGCGGACTCGATCTGTTCGTCGAAGGGCTCGATCGCGACCAGCAATATCACTACTTCAACGCCCAGCTTGAACTCGCCCGCGATCACGACCTGCCGGTGATCGTGCACGCGCGGCGCGCCTTCGATGAAGTGGCCGCCTGCCTGCGCCGCATCGGCGGCCTGCGCGGCGTCGTGCACAGTTTTTCCGGAAGCCGGCAGCAGGCCGAACAATTCTGGAAACTGGGATTTTCGCTTGGCATCGGCGGCCCGCTCACCTATCCGCGCGCGCGGCGCCTGCGCGACATCGTGGCGCGCATGCCGGCAGAATTCCTGCTGCTCGAAACCGACTCGCCCGATCAACCGCTGCACGGTCATCAAGGCCAGCGCAACGAACCCGCCTTGCTTGTCGAAGTACTTGCTGTCGCCGCCAGCCTGCGCCAGCAAAGCCCAGCCGAAGTCGCCGCCTCGACCAGCGCCAATGCGCGCCGCCTGTTCAATTTGCCGAAGATTTCAGACTGATCGCGAGCAGTTTCTGGATGGCGCTGGCGACGCCGGCAAAGGCAAACGCGGCGGTGACATGCGTCGCCGCACCCAGGCCAGCTCCGCAATCGAGCTTGAGGCCGCCCTCGCCTGCCTCGGGACGCTGGCCGCAGACACTGCCGTCGGCCTGCGGATAACGCACGTTTTCCAGCGAATAGATCGCCTGCACGCCGAAATAGCGTTTCGGCCCACGCGGAAAACGGAACTCCTCGCGCAGTTTCTTGCGGATCAGCGCGAGCATTGCATCGTGCTCGGTGCGCGAGAGGTCACGCACGCGCACCAGGGTCGGATCGATGCGGCCGCCGGCCGATCCGCAGACGATCAAGGGCAACTTGCGCCGACGGCACCAGACGATGGCTTCCACCTTGGTGCGGAAGGCGTCGCAGCAATCGATGACGAGGTCATAGCCGCGATCCAGCAGGCGTTCGAGGTTCGCTGGGGTGAGGAACTCGGCAAGCGGGTCGACGCGGATCGCCGGATTGATCGCCCGCGCACGCTCGGCCATCACCTCGACCTTGGCCCGCCCGTACTGGCCGTCCAGCGCATGCAACTGCCGATTGGTATTGCTGACACAAACGTCATCGGCATCAATCATGGTCAAATGTCCAACCGCACTGCGCGCCAGCGCCTCGACCACCCACGAGCCAACGCCACCCACGCCGATCACGCAGACATGCAGGCGCGCCAGGCGTGCGCTGCTGCCTGCGCCATAGAGTCGATCAAGGCCGCGAAAGCGCTCGTCGACTCGTGTGGAAATGCTTGCGGTATTCATGCGGCGCGGGAGATTAGCACGCGACCGCGACACGATGCTTTCCGTGATCCCCATCCAATACTCTGCAGGAGAGGCGCGACGCTCATCTCTGCACTGGCGCAGGCCCCGCAGGGGGCGCCCCCGGGCCGCGTCAACATGGCGCTCCAACTTCTGCGGAGTCCTGTCCATGCGTCATGTCGTCACCCTGATCGTCGGCCTCCTCATCGGCGCCCTGCTGGCGACCACCGTCATCCGCACGCTCAACGCGCGCAAGGATGCCTATCCGAGGCACTGGCGAAAGGCATGAAGCCCGACTGAACGGGCCAACGCGCGGCGAGGACACCTGCAGAATGCCATGGGCACGCCCCGACAAGATGGCGAAATCGAGCGGCGACAACGTCACGCGATGCCTGATCCCGGCACGCCGGATCGCGTACATTCGCCAGTACGTCAGCACATTGATCGTCGGTGGTCGCAGCGGCAGCATCTTGTCGATTAACGCAATCAGGCGCTACCGAAACGCGCCGCAAGGACTGCCATCGCGACTATCGTTGAAGCACCGGACCCGGGGCAGAGAAGGCGGCCCCTTTGGTGGGGGGGGGCGCCCCCCGCCCCCCCTACTGCGGGTGCCCCGTGAAGATTTGCCATTGTTCGTTGACGTTGATGCTGCCGGGGCCGACCAGGCCCGGATCTGCAACGATTCCGAAAGGGCATGGTGGAGTTTGAGCTCCAACGAGATCATCACGGCCATGAACCCCTGGGGATCGCTGGAACGTGCGGTGACCGGCGTCCGCCTGCTCGAAGGTCGGCGAGTCTCCGATGATCGCTACGAGTTCGATGCCGAGTACGAGATGCTTTGCATCACCAAGCGCGACCCGATCAAGCCGGAGGAGCTGCGACGCATGGCCGAAAGCATCAGCAGGCGGGGCCTGTGGGAGCAGTTGGATGCCAGCGCAAGACACCGAGGCCTAACCCGAGCGCATCTCCGACATGATCCCTGGTCATCGAGCGTTGGTTCCGGACACCTTTGTGCTCGTCAGATGGGGGGAAGGGGGCAGAACCGCCAAATCATAGACCAGGGTCGAGTCAACGCCACCGACTTGAAACAGACTCGTTCATTCCTGATCGAATGTCTCGAACAGCATGGCTATTTTCCCGAACTGACCCCCTTGCGATTCCAGCATGCCCGTGACGGCGGCCAGCGTCATTGCCGTTGAACATGAATCCATCGCTTTCGCCCTGTACCGAGATCTCCGTGGCGATCGGTTAGCCTTGGCCGATCACCGCATGGAGTCGCAACGTGGCCCCGATCGAACAGGACGCGGCAGAGACCTTCATCGCCAAATGGAACGGCATCAAGGCCTCCGAGCTTTCAACCTCGCAAACCTTCCTCATCGATCTGTGCCACCTGCTCGGCGTCGACACGCCGCATGCGGATGCCGAACAGGCCTACATGTTCGAGCGTCCGATCACCTTCAGCCACGGCGATGGCAGCACCAGCGCGGGGCGCATCGATCTGTATCGGCGCGGCGCGTTCGTGCTCGAATCGAAAAAGCTCAAGGCCGGCGCGCACACGCGCGGATTCGATGATGCCATCCTGCGTGCGCGCAGCCAGGCCGAAGCCTATGCCCGCGCCCTGCCCGCCAGCGAGGGCCGCCCACCGTTCCTGATCGTCGTCGATGTCGGTCAGCGCATTGAATTGTTCGCCGAGTTCAGCCGGTCGGGAGCGACCTATACGCCGTTCCCGGATCCGCGCAGCCATCGCATTGCCTTGGACGATCTGCGCAAGCCTGAGGTCCGCGCGCGCCTGCGCCGCATCTGGCTGGAACCCCTCTCGCTCGACCCCGCCCGCGAGTCGGCCCGCGTCACCCGCGAGATCGCCACGCGCCTGGCCGCCCTGGCGCGCAGCCTCGAAGCCGCCAGACACAGTCCCGAACTCGTCGCGCAATTCCTCATGCGCTGCCTGTTCACCATGTTTGCCGAGGATGTAAAGCTGCTGCCGCCGGAGAGCTTTCGCAATCTGCTGGTCCAGCACGCCGACAACCCCGATACCGCCATGCGCATGCTCGGCATACTCTGGGAGAACATGGACCGCGGCGGTTTTTCGCCGGCCATTGCCGCCGACGTGCTGCGCTTCAACGGCAAGCTGTTCAAGGATCCGCAAACCCTGCCGCTGGATCGCCCGCAGATCGGCTTGCTCATCGAAGCTGCGCGCGCGAAATGGGAACACGTCGAACCGGCCATCTTCGGCACCCTGCTCGAACGCGCCCTGGATCCGGGCGAACGCCACAAGCTCGGCGCGCACTACACCCCGCGCGCCTATGTCGAACGCCTTGTCCTGCCGACCGTGATCGAACCGCTGCGCGCCGAATGGAGCGATGCCCAGGCCGCTGCGCTGACCTTGTCCGCCGAAGGCAAGGAAAAGGAGGCCGTCAACGTGCTGCGCGGTTTCCACCATCGCCTGTGCACGGTGCGCGTGCTCGATCCCGCCTGCGGCTCGGGCAATTTCCTCTATGTCACCCTGGAACACCTCAAGCGCCTCGAAGGCGAAGTGCTCAACGCGCTGGATGAAATCGGCTATCGCCAGACCGGCCTCGCCATCGATGGCGAACGCGCCGACTCGCAGGCCGGCGAAACCGTCGATCCGCATCAGCTGCTCGGCATCGAGTTGAATCCACGCGCCGCCGCCATTGCCGAAGTCGTGCTGTGGATCGGCTATCTGCAATGGCATTACCGGACGCGCGGCGACGTGCAACCGCCCCAACCGGTGATCCGCGATTTCCGCAACATCGAGAATCGCGACGCCGTGCTGGCCTATGACCACATGGAACACGTCACCGACGAACGCGGCGTGCCGGTCATGCGCTGGGATGGAGTGACGACCAAGCCGTCGCCCGTCACCGGCCTCGAAATCCCCGATGACAGCGCCCGCGTGCCGCTGGAGCGCTATGTGAACCCGCGCAAGGCGGCCTGGCCGGAGGCGGATTTTGTCGTCGGCAATCCGCCGTACCTCGGTGCGCGAACCATTCGTGCGTCGCTCGGAGACGGTTATCTCGAAGCAATTCGTGGGATTTACTCCGACGTGCCGGACAACGCCGATTTCGTCATGTATTGGTGGGATCGCTGCGCTGAGTTGGTGAATGGCGGCAGCTTGCAGCGGTTCGGCCTGATCACCACCAACAGCATCCGTCAGGAGTTTTCCCGCAAGGTTCTCAACAAGCATTTCGCGGCAAACCCGAAGTTTGGCTTGCGTTTCTGCATTCCCGATCACCCTTGGGTTGATTCATCGAATGGTGCGGCCGTACGTGTGGCACTGACGACCGCCGATGCAGCAGGTGGAATCGGATCTCTTGCCATCGTGGAAGAGGAAACGCCCGGGGGGGATGACGAAGTAATGGTCGCGTTACGCCACGCGCACGGGCTCATTACGCCGAGCCTGAGCGTCGGACACGACATCGGAACATGCACCGCCCTGCTTGCCAATTCGCAACTCAGCTGCGTCGGCTACCAACTGACCGGGCAAGGGTTTGTGGTGAATGCAGATACGGCGCAGACGCTCGACCCATGCTTCGTTGACGGCTCCCAACTCATACGACCCTTGGTCTCTGGGAGCGACATTGTGCGAATCCCGCGCGGCCTTTACGCCATAGACCTGTTCGCGCTCAACGTAGATCAATTACGCAACAAACAGCCCGCGCTATATCAACATGTTCTGACACGGGTCAAACCGGAGCGCGACCAAAATCCACGGCAATCGCTGAAGGATCGTTGGTGGATATTTGGTGAGGCGAGAAGCACCTTCCGACCTGCGCTGATCGAGCTTGGTCGTGCCCTTGTCACATCGCTTACCGCAAAGCACCGAACGTTTGTCTTTGTCGACGCACAGGCTGTCTGCGACAGCTCCACTGTAATGTTTGCACTCGATAACGCGTGGGCCTTGGGCGTGCTTTCATCCTGCACCCATGTCACCTGGGCACTTGCGGCAGGAGGGCGTCTCGGAGTGGGCAACGATCCGCGCTACAACAAGACGCGTTGTTTCGAGCCGTTCCCGTTTCCGATCCTCAGCGACGATCAGCAACACCGCATCGGCAACCTTGCCGAACAACTCGACGCCCACCGCAAGCGCCAGCAAGCCGCGCATCCCGATCTGACCCTGACCGGCATGTACAACGTGCTCGAAAAGCTGCGCAGCGGCGAGGTACTTTCAGCCAGGGAACGCACGATCCACGAACACGGCCTCGTCTCGGTGTTGCGCCAGTTGCACGATGAAATCGACGCCGCCGTCCTCGACGCCTACGGCTGGTCCGACTTGCTGCCCCTGCTGCGTATCGCCATAAGCGCTTCCGTAGCTTCTGTAGGAGGCCCTTCAGGGGCGATGCTTTCCGATGGTTTGCATAAACGCATCGCCCCTGAAGGGCCTCCTACGGAGAGCGGGAGCATCGCTACGGGGAGCGGGGGCTTGTCGGCTCGCACGGGACATCTGCCTGCCATGGATCGCGACGAAGCCAAACGCGCCTTCGACGAAGCCGTCCTCGAACGCCTGGTTGCACTCAATGCCGAACGCGCCGCCGAGGAAGCGCGCGGCCTCGTGCGCTGGCTGCGCCCCGAATTCCAGAACCCCACGTCCGCCACCGCACCCGATCAGATTGAAATGGAAACCGACGAAGCTGAATCCCTCGTCACGCCAGCAATCGGCAAGCCCGCGCCCTGGCCCAGGGATGCGATCCAGCAGGTGCGCGCCGTTGCCGATGTGCTCGCATCCAGCCCAATCGCGCTCTCCGTCGACGACATCGCGGCACGATTCAGCGCGCGCGGCACCTGGAAGAACCGGCTTCCCCCGCTATTGGAAATGCTCGTCACCCTGGGCCGCGCCCAGCACAGCAATGGGCGCTATGCGGGTATCGGCAGGTAGGCCCCACAGCCATGTGTGTGTGGCGGTGCATGGTGGGCAAGATCATCGAATCGCCGTACGGCGACATGACCACTCAGACGGGGCTTCGACCGGCTCAGTCCGAACGGATTGGCTGACTTACGCCGCCATCCGGTGCTCGTAATACGGCCGTTCGCGGTCATCGAGGATCGCGTACGCGGCGGCCAGGTTTTTCGGATCGGGATTGAGCCAAACGTCGATGTTTTCCGGCCTGATCGGGATGATGCAGCGATCGTGTCCGGCGGCGGCGATTTCCGCGGGGGGTTCGTCGGTGATCGCGGCAAAGGAAAGCAGTTCCTCGCCATTGCCTTGCCAGTGCGACCACAGGCAGGCGACCAGCATGTCCTGCGCCGGCTGCGGGCGGAATTCGAGGATGACATTCTCTTCCGCTTCCCCAGCGCCCAGTTCGCGCCCTTCCAGTGCATGGCGGCTGACGTTCTCGTAGAACGCACTGACCACCATGATGCCGTGGCTGTGGCCGAACTGGCCTTTCCAGAAGCCTTCCAGATTGTCGCGGCGCGCGTTGTAGGTGCCCGGATACTTGCGATCGTAAACGGCGGGCTTGCCTTGCGGACGACACTGGTAGCGCATCGGCTTGATCACGCGGCGGCCGTTTTCCATGACCATCACCGGCGCGTAATGGCCGGGGAAGATCCGTGAATCGCGCGGCAGCAATTCGCGGCGCTTGATGTCGGCCATGCGCGCAAGCATCCACTTGACCTTGTTGGTGGCGATTCGCCGGCTTTCGCTGGCGGCCTTGGTCACCCGCGTCTGCAAACTGCGCTCGGCATCGGCCAGGCGCTTGCGCTGCTTGAACAACTCCTGCTCGTGGCGGGCCAGCTCGGCGCGATCGAAATCCGCGATCATCCCGGCAATCGCCCGCTCCTCGGCACTGGCGGCCTCGGTGAAATTCGCATCCATGGCCTTGGGAATGCGCAACGACGCGCCGGCGGCGCGATGGCCGTAGAGTTTGACGAACTGGTGGATATCGATGTCCGCGCCGAACTGCTTGACGTAGCGCTTGAAGGATTCCTCGACCTGGGCCGAATAACACACGGCGCTGCCCTCTCGTTGTGGTGCCCGGAGCGGGAATCGAACCCGCATGGCCTTGCGGCCGAGGGATTTTAAGTCCCTTGCGTATACCAGTTTCGCCATCCGGGCCAGCGCGCAGGATGCCCGATGACGCGGTGCGCGACCAGCGTTTCCATCCCTGCGGGCGTGGCTCGATGCCATTGACTAACGCGGACTTGAACGGCGCACGCAGCTTGCGAATGCCGCCCTGCGGGCACGAATGCCTCGCCTTGATCGGCGATGTCATGTTTTTCCGCCAAAGCGTGTGTTTCTCCCCGAGGACGCAAGAACGTTCGAGTGCAGGTCGTCGCCATCAGGGCATCGGCCGCTCCGATTCATTCCTGCTGTTCCGAATCCATTGCCGGAATGCCCAGGTGCGGCACGGCGGAGTGTCATCGACATCAAGGGAGCACAACCAATGATCAAGTACATCCTGCTGGCGGCAGTCTGGATACTGCCCTGCGCAATCGCGCAGGCGCAGCCGGCAACGCCGTGGAACGTCGTCGTCAAGGAATCGATCGATGCGACGCATGTTCCCGAAGTGCCGACTTCACCTGACGGCACGCTTGCGCCGAGCGACCTGACCCTGGATACGGGTTTTCTCAACACCGGCATGATCCCGATCTACCCTTCGATACCGCCAGCCAATGGCACGGAAATCGAGGATGGCCTGCGCGTCTTCCCGTGGCGCGTCTGCAATCCGCTGTGTACCCACCGGGGCTATTACCTGGTTGGCCGGGTCAAGAATACGGACGGCACCTGGCACTCCAGCATTACGCGCAGAAATATTGACGGCACGCTGGATCTCGCGTTCGGCACGGCCGGCTGGATGTATCCCAGCAGCACGGTCACCGATGTCGCGGATGCCGCGCTCGGTGCCGGGAAAATGTACATCCTGACAACCGTGGATCTTGGCGGCGTTCCGGTCATGCGCGCCACCTGCACCGATCTGACCAGCGGCGCCGCTTGCTTTACCGGATTCGGTGGCATCGTCAGTTTTGGTGCGACCAGCAGCGGCGCGATACGCAGCGCCCATGCGCGACGCATCGCTTACGACAGCCGCTATGGAGTCTTCATTGCCGGGCGCGTGTTCACCGTTGCCCGCGGCTGGGAATTGGCGGTCGCCCGCCTCGATGCGGATACCGGCAGCTTGGTCACCGAATTCCACGGTGACGGCATGAACATCGGCTTGCCCGCCTATGCGGCGCAAACGGCTGCGGACATCGACATTCTGGAATTGGCCGTCACCCCGGCCGGGAATCCCGGCACCGAGCGGCTGTATATCGCCGGCACGGTCAAACTCACTGCCGCCGACTACGATGGATTCGTGCTCGGACTCGATCCAGTCAGCGGGTTTTCGACCTCGGGCTGGACCTGGCCACAAGTCTATTTCGAAGGCGACAACCTGGACTTCAAGAAGGATGCGGTCACTGCCGTGACCGTACTGCGAACCGGTCGCGTGGTGATGGCGGGCTGGTCGGAAACCGACGCCGCCAGCGAGCGTGTCGCCTTTCTCGAGCGCCGGCTCAATGACAGCACCCCTGACGCTTCATTCTGTACGGCACCTTCGTCAGGAAAATGCAGAATCCCCGTGCGTCCCCTGATTGGCGTCGTCAACGACGAATTACCGGTGGCAATCGCCGAGCGCTACCAGAACCGTGATCTGGTGGTCGCCATGAAAACCCGGACACGATCGGGCGATTACCACCCGGCGCAGACCGTCATGCAGATCAGCTCCAGTGGCAACGTGCTCCATGCGCTGCAGACCCTGGACTTCGCCGCGGCAGCTGGCGGCGCACAGTGGTCCCGACCATTCGGCATGTGGGTCGGCAACATCGCCTTCTCCACCGAGCCGGTCAATGAAGTCGTCGCGGTCGCTGGCACGCGCTTCTACAACGCCACCGACTACGATGGCACGCTGAGCCAGATGAAGGCCAACGACAGCATTTTTGCCGATCCGTTTGGCGGCAGCCAGAACGACTGAGCGACCCACGCGTGCCCTCGCGCTTTGGCGCAATCCGGCGGGATCCGGGTTGCGCCTTTTTTATGGCCATGGATGGCCGGTATGCCGGCAACGCAGGACGACTGCATGGATGCAGGAGGTAGAGCCCTGTCGGGAACAAGGGCCGAGAGCAACGCAGGAGCAGTTGCCGAGCGGTCGTCGGCGACGCAAGTCCCGCCCCGCTGGTGGGGCCGGAATACGAATGGCTGATATTGAATCCTGCGCACGGAGACGACCATGAACTGCAACCTCGATCGCCGCGCACCGTTGCCTCGCCAATCACGGGCATTCGCTGCCAACGCGACCTCTTGCCGCAATCGTTTGAGAAGCCGGGCCGACACACGCATACTCGCGCGACCGGATCTCCGCTCACGAGGGTGGCAAGGCGTTGGTTTCAGCACAGGGTTTCAGCGCATGAATCATCCGGCAGAGATCGCCTCTGAGGATACGCTGGGCCTGGTCAAGCGGTGCGCTGGCGGTGACGAAGCCGCCTATAACCAGTTGTTCGAGATGATCTATCAGGATCTCCGAAGGCGCGCGCATCTTCAGCTTGCGGGTCGTCGTGACGGCACCTTGTCGACCACCCTGCTGGTCCACGAAACCTATCTGAAACTGGCCGGATCGCGCCTGGCCCTGAACGACCGCGCCCATTTCTTCGCGATTGCCGCGCGTGCCATGCGCCAGATCCTGATCAATGCAGCACGCGATCGAGCCGCACAGAAGCGCGGCGGCGGCCAGCAGCAGGTCACCTTCGATCAGGATGCCCTGGCCGCACCCGAGCTGAGCCACGATTTGCTCGGTCTGGATGCCGCCATGCGCACGCTGGAAGCCGGCGATGCGCGTCTGGCCCAGGTGGTTGAATTGCATTTCTTCGCCGGCCTCGACTTTGCCCGCATCGCCGAAATGCTGGATCTGTCCGAGCGCACCGTGGCCCGCGACTGGCGCGCCGCACGCGCGCTGTTGCGCATGCATCTGGAACAATCGCATTGAACAGCCGCTGTGCCGACCTGCTGCGCGAGGCACTGGATCGACCGCCTGCACAACGGCAAGGATTTCTTGAACAGGCCAGTGCCGGCGATGACGCGCTGCTGGCAGACTTGCTGCGGCTGCTCGAACTCGATGCCGGCCCCGATCCGTTTCTGGATGCACCCCTCGATGGCGTGGTCGCCGATCTGCTCGCCGATGAACCGGATCCCGCCGACGCCCTCGACAACCTCGCGACTGGCGATCGCATCGGCCCATGGCAAATCATCAGCAAGCTGGGTGCGGGCGGCATGGGCAGCGTCTGGCTGGCCGAGCGCGCCGATGGCACCTACCGCCAAAACGTCGCCCTCAAGACCATCAAGCCGGGCATGGATTCGGCCACGGTGCTGGCGCAATTTCGCCGCGAGCGCAATCTGCTCGCACGCCTGCAGCATCCGAACATTGCCGGCCTGATCGATGGCGGCGTGGATGATCGTGGACGACCGTGGTTTGCCATGGATCATGTGCAAGGCACCGATTTGCGCGACTGGATCCAGTCCCGGCCTGCGCTGGAGCAGCGCCTGCATCTGTTTGCCAAGCTCTGCCGTGCGGTCGCCCACGCGCATCAGCAGCTGGTGATCCATCGCGACATCAAGCCCGGCAACGTGCTGGTGCAGGCCAATGGCGAGCCGAAGCTGCTTGATTTCGGCATCGCCAAGCTGCTGGCCGAGGATGATCTCGAACAAACCATGACCTTGCACCGCTTTGCCAGCCGCAGTTACGCCGCGCCGGAACAATTGCGCGGCGAGGCCATCACCACCGCCACCGATGTCTATGCGTTGGGTGCGCTGCTGTTCGAGATACTGACCGGAGCGCGCTACGCCGCGCTGCACCAGCCCGAGACCCCGCCAACACCGCCAAGTCAGGCATCGCGAATGTCCCCCGGCAACGCTGGCGTGCCGGCGGCGCGTTTGCGCGGCGATCTCGATGCTATCGTTACCCGGGCGCTGGCCGAGGAGCCTGCGCGTCGCTACGCCACTGCGCTGTCGCTGGCCGAGGATGTGCAGAATCATCTCGACGGCAAACCGATCAACGCCCGACCGGACGGCTTTGCTTATCGGGCGAGCAAGTTCATCCGCCGCAATCGTGTAGCCGTGGCCATCGCGGTATTCGGCCTGATCGGCCTGCTGGCGACCAGCGGCGTGGCGCTGTGGCAGGCACGCGCGAAAACCGCCGAAGCGGCACGCGCCCAGATCGCCCTGCAGCGCTCCGAGGCAATCCGCGGATTCATCGAATCGGTTTTTCTCAATGCCGATCCGTCACGCACGCGCGGCGAGAACACCACGGCGGGCGAATTGCTTGAAGCTGCGCGCGATCGGGTCGCCAGCGATCTCGGTGACCAGCCGGATATCGCCGCGACCATGCTCAATCAAATCGGCAATGTCTTCGTATCGCTGGGCAAGGACGAAGTCGCCAGCAAGATCCTGCACGAGGCGTTGGCGATGAACGCGCGCGCCACGCATCCGTCCCTCTCCGTCGAGGCGCTGGCCGGCGGGCGCCTGGCCTACTACGACTTCGTCGACGGCAAAGCCGAACTGGCCCTGCAAAAACTCGAACGCATCATCACCTCCTTGCGTCAGCAGCCGGATCTGGCGGATGAAATGTCCAAATCACTGCAACTCAAGGGCACGGTGCTGCATGCGCTCGGTCGCGCCGATGAAGGCCTCGCCGCCAGCGCCGAGGCGGCAGAGGTGCTTGCAGCTCATGTCGACACCCTGGCCTCCGAATATGGCATTGCCCTGGTTGTTTATGCCGACGCAGCGGCAGGTGCAGGTCAAGGTTTGCCGGCACTGCAGGCAGTCGAACGGGCAGCGGCCTTGCCGATTGTCCAGGATCACAGCGCACCGGCACTCGAACTCGCCGTTCTCGGCGCCAAAGTGCGTGCCTTGCAGGCCTTGGAGCGCGATGCCGAGGCCGAGCCGATCCTCGGCGCAGTCATCGAGGCATCGAGCAAGCTGTACGGGGCCAATTCCGCGCGCACCCGTTATTGGGTCTATCGCAAGGGCCAGATCCTGCAGGAGTTGGGTCGCCTGCAAGCAGCCCAAACGGTCATCGACAGCCTGGTCGCACAACCACCGACCGATGTCGAACAACCCATTGCCCGTTCCGCATTTGCGCTCACCGCTGCCAACATCGCCATCGCCCGTCATGCCAGCGATGCCGGCACCCGCATCGCCGCTGCCGTCGAGATCGCCTGCGGACCGACCGGCAATTCGACATTCTGCGACAAGGCGCGCGCACTCAAGCCAGCGGCCGATTGAGCAAGCACCGCAACCGGCTGCAGGCGGCCAAAGCCACCACGCACTATCCGTTCGCCACTCGAAGCGCGTGGCAAACACCCGGCAATCACTTCGAGCCGGCCTGCGCGGAAAAAACGGAAACCCGCCAATGCGGGCCAAATGTCCGAAACTTGTGGAGGCCTGGGTCGGAATCGAACCGGCGTACGCGGCTTTGCAGGCCGCTGCATGACCACTCTGCCACCAGGCCGGTGGGATGGCGAGCTTGATGCGTCGTCATCGGAAAAACAAAAACCTCGGTGATCCGAGGTTTCCGAGCCGGCGTGTACCTGAGTACTGGCCGGATCTTCACGAAGACGCTGTCGACAGCCGATTCATCGTGCAAAAACTGGAGCGGGAAACGAGGCTCGAACTCGCGACCTCAACCTTGGCAAGGTTGCGCTCTACCAACTGAGCTATTCCCGCGTGGGACGCGCATATTACGGAATGCACCGAAAGAGTCAACCCGTTTGTTCGAATTGACCCGATTGATCGGTCCCACCCGGGCCGGCAATTGCCGCGGCCAGTGGCCTTGCACTTCAGATCTTGCCGCTGTCGGCATCGCGCATGATCGGCCAGGCGGCACGCACATAAATGAAGGCCGACCATATCGTCAGCACGGCGGCAAGAACCAGCAAGCCCTCGCCGATCCGGTACAGGCGCAATTCGGGCAGATCGCGCTGGTGCAGGCAGACGACGATGGCGACGATCTGCATCATGGTCTTGAACTTGCCGATCCAGGCCACGCTGACCGCGGCACGCTGGCCAAGCTCGGCCATCCACTCGCGCAGGGCCGAAATGCTGATCTCGCGGCCGACGATGACCGCGCTGGACACGGCCATGAGTGCGGTCGGGTTCTGCTGGACGATCAGGAACAGGGCGACGGCAACCATGAGCTTGTCGGCGACCGGATCGAGGAAGGCGCCAAACGCGGAACTCAGGTTGTAGCGACGCGCGATCCAGCCATCGAGCCAATCGGTGATGCCGGCGAGGATGAAGATGCCGGCCGCGGCCAGGTTCGACCAACTGCGTGTCTTGGGGAAATATTCGGGCAGGTAGAAGACGACCACGATGACCGGCAGCAGGGCGATGCGAAACAGCGTGAGCAGGGTCGGCAGGGTCAGGCGCATGGCTCAGCAATTATCCATGGAGTGCGGCATAGATCCGTTCGGCAAGCTCACGATTGATCCCGTTGACCTGCATGAGTTCCTCGACACCGGCGCGGGTGACCCCGGCCAGCCCGCCAAATTGACGCAACAGCGCGGCCCTGCGCTTGGCGCCGACACCGGCGACTTCTTCCAGACTCGATGCCTCGCGAGCTTTTTCCCGTCGCCCGCGATGACCGGTGATGGCAAACCGATGCGCTTCATCGCGGACCGACTGGATCAGATGCGATGCCGCAGACTCCGGCCCCGGCCACAGAGTGCGGCCGGAATCGCCAAGGATCAAGCTTTCATGGCCGGCCTTGCGTGCCTCGCCCTTGGCCACGCCGACAACCCGAACGCCCTCGACGCCCAGCGTGGCCAGCACATCGAGCGCCTGGCGCACCTGGCCGAGACCGCCATCGATGAGCAGGATATCCGGCAGGAGTCCCTCGCCGGCCTGGATGCGCTTGTAACGGCGCTCCAGCGCCTGATGCATGGCCGCATAGTCATCGCCGCCGGTGATGCCGCTGATGTTGAAGCGCCGATACTGCGATTTTTCCGGGCCTTCGATTCCAAACACCACGCACGAGGCCACCGTCGCCTCGCCCATCGTGTGGCTGATGTCGAAGCATTCGATGCGCTGCGGCAGCTCGTCGAGCTGGAGCAGGTCGCGCAGCGCCTCGAAGCGCTTCAGCAGGGTCTGCCGGCTGGCCAGGCGTGCCGCCAGGGCGGCCGCCGAATTGGTCACCGCCATGTCGAGGAAGCGCGCCCGATCCGAGCGCACCGAGGCCTTCAGCTCGACCTTGTGCCCGGCATGCTCGCCGAGTGCCTCGCTCAACAGGCGCATGTCCTCGGGCGCATGGCTGAGGATCAACTCGGCCGGAACCGGGCGCTCGAGGTAGTACTGGCCGAGGAACGAAGCGATCACCGTGGCCTCGTCGGCATCCAGGCCGAGGCGCGGGAAGAAATCGCGCGAGCCGAGACTGATGCCCTCGCGGAAGAACATCACGCTGACACAGGCGATGCCATTGCCGATGGTGCAGGCGAGGATGTCCATGTCACGCCCGGCCCCCTGCACGTAATGGTTGGCCTGCACCTTGCGCACCGCGGCGATGCGGTCGCGCATCAACGCCGCGCGCTCGAAATCGAGCCGGGTGCTGGCCTCCTCCATCTGCGCGACGAGTTCATCGAGCAAGGTGGTGCTCTTGCCTTCGAGGAAGAGGATCGCGTGGCGCACGCTGGCCTGGTAATCGGCGACGGAAATGAGGTTGACGCAGGGCGCGCTGCAACGCCCGATCTGGTACTGCAGGCACGGCCGCGAACGGTTCTTGAAGAAACTGTCCTCGCAATTGCGGATGCGAAACAGCTTCTGCAGCAGGCTCAGGGTTTCGCGTACGGCGATGGCGCTCGGATACGGCCCGAAGTAGCGCCCGCCACCGGTGCGCGCACCGCGATGGAACACGAGCCGCGGAAAATCACCCGCGGTCAGGTGGATGTACGGATAGCTCTTGTCATCGCGCAGCAGGATGTTGTAACGCGGACGCAGGCTCTTGATCAGTTGCGCTTCAAGCAGCAAGGCCTCGGCCTCGGTGCGCGTGAGGGTGATTTCGATCTGGTGGATCTGCGCCACCATCGTGGCAATGCGCGGCTGCATGCTCGGCTTGAGGAAATAGCTGCCGACGCGCTTTTTCAGATTGCCAGCCTTGCCCACATAGAGCAGGTCACCGCTCGCGCCGAGCATGCGATAGACCCCGGGCGCGCTGCTCAGGTTGGCGACAAAGGCCTTGCCGTCGAAGGGAGGTTGTTCCTGCATGAGCGCGATTGTCGCGTGGAACGCATGAATCAGGAACCGCTGGCCCGCAAATCACGATCAATGCCCGATGCGTCAGGCTCTTTGTAGGAAGGGCATTTATGCCCGATGCTGTTTCCCGCCATGACCAAATCGTAATCGCATCCGAAAACCGGTCATGCCGCGCCCAATCTGCCGCGTGACGCTACTCGCCGATCGGCACGCGTTTGCCGACGCCGCTGGCGAGGTCGATGCGGACAATTTCGTGGGCGTTGGTGTTGGCCAGCCACAAGGCGCCTGCGCCGATCGACAAGCCGCCGGGCTCGAGCAGACGGTAGTTGACGTTGAGCGCACGCACCGCGCCGCTCTTCAGGCTCAGGGCCTTGATCTTGCCGTTGTAGCTGTCGGCGATGAAAACGATGCCGCGCGGATCCATGGCCACAGCCAGCGGATTCTGCAGGCGCGCGCTGTCGCGGTTGCCGGATGCATCGCCAAATTCGTAGAGGCCGCTGCCGACCAGGGTGGTGACCCGGCCATCGATCAGGCGCACCAGACGGATCGCCGACGACGACGCATCGGCAATGATCAGTTGCAGGCCACTGGTGGTGATTCCCGAGGGTTGCGCAAAGGATGCTTCAAGTGACAGCCCGTCCTGCAGGGCGAGCTTGCCGCTGCCGGCAAAGACATCGACGCGATTGCGCGTGAGGTCGAGTTCCCACACCTGGTTCTGCGCGGTCGACAGCACGTAAAGTTTGTCGGCCACCACGGCGAGGTCGGATGGCGTGCCGATTGGCGTTTCCGTTGGCTCCGCGTTGCGTGGCCGCAGGCGACCGGGCTCGCCGTTGCCCAGCACGGTTTCCACTTCGCCGTTTTCAAGGCGCACGCGACGCACCGCATGGTTGCCGCGATCGGCGACATAGAGGAAATCGTCGCGCAGGGCCAGCCCTTGCGGATCGGCGAGGCCGCATTCCTCATTGCGTCCATCCCAGTAGCCGCGATCGCCGGAGCCGAACTGGCGCAGGATGCGGCCATCGTGATTGCATTCGAGCACGCGATGATGACCGCTGTCGGCAACAAACAGGCGCGTGTCGGTGGCGAGCAGCTTGCCCGGAAACAGCAGGGGATGACGTGCCTCCGGCCGTGATGCCGGGATGGCCGGCTCGTACTCGCGCAGGTCGCGCTCGGCGGCTTCATCCAGCAATTGCGCTATTTGCTCATCGAGATCCTGGCGCCTGCCTTCGCCGGGCAGGACGGCGGCAAGCAGGCCTTCGGCATCGATCAGCACCACGCTTGGCCAGGCCTCTATCTCGTAGCGTTGCCAGAGTTCCATGTCGGCATCACTGGCCACCGGATGCCGGATGCCCAACCGGTTGACGGCCTTGAGCACGGCGCTGCCATCGCGCTGGTGCGGATACTTCGGACAGTGGATGCCGAAAATCGACAGGCCGTCGCTGTAGCGGTTCTCCAGCCAGCCCAGGTCAGGCAGCAGATTCCAGCAATTGACGTTGTCGTAGCTGAAAAACCAGAGCAGGACGACGCGCCCGCGCAGGGCCGAAAGCATCGGCGCCTCGCTCGCGTTCACCCAATCCAGGGCGGCCGGAAACTCCGGCGCGGGTGATCTTGCTTGCATCCTCCCTCCTTTGCATGAGTGCCGCGACGAAGCGCGGCCGGTGGCCCGGTTCAGCGCAGCCGGCCCCGGATCAGGGCCATGATGCCATCGCGAGCCAGATCCAGCGCACGTCGGAAGTCGCTGGCGCCCCCATAGTACGGGTCGGGCAGTTCGGCAGGTTCGGAAATGCCGACAAACGGCAGGAACAAGGCCACGCGATCGCCTGCATCCGCGGGAGCCCGGGCCAGCGCGGCGCGCAGATTGACGTGATCCATCACCAGCAGGTGGTCGAAGCGCGAGAAATCGGCCGCGCACAGCTGGCGTGCGCGATGCGTGCGCATCGGGTAGCCGTGGGCCTCGGCCAGGGCGATCGAGCGCGGATCGGCCGCGTCGCCAATGTGATAGCCCTCGGTGCCAGCCGAGTCGACTTCGATATCCAGTCCGGCCCGGGCAAATTCGACGCGGGCAACCGCCGCCACCGTCGGCGAGCGACAGATATTGCCCATGCAGACGAAGAGGAGCCTCATTGCCTGGCCCGGGCAAGGATCTGCTCGACGCGAGCGAGGTCCTCCGCCGTGTCGACACCGGCCGGAAACGGCTCGGGGGCGATGGCGACGACGATGGCGTGGCCGTGCTCGAGGGCTCGCAGTTGTTCCAGCGATTCGGCGATCTCCAGTGGCGTGCGCGGCAGGCTTGCCAGGGTGCCGAGGAATCCGGCGCGATAGGCGTAGATGCCGATATGGCGCAGGAACGGGATTCCGACCGGCAGCTCGTCGCGATTGGCGGCAAACGCATCTCGCGGCCACGGCAGCGGTGCGCGACTGAAATAGAGCGCACGGTTTGCCGCATCACGCACGAGCTTCACGCAATTCGGATCAAACAGCTCGTGCGCGGATTGGACCGGCGTCGCCAGGGTTGCCATCGGGCAGGTACTTGCAGCCAATGCCCTGGCCACGGCGCGGATGCCGCTGGCTGGGGCAAGCGGCTCGTCGCCTTGCAGGTTGACGACGATGGTGGCCGCGTCCCAGTCGCGCAATGCCGCGAGTTCGGCAAGACGATCGCTGCCCGAGGCGTGATCGGCACGGGTGAGCACGGCATCCACGCCACTGCCGGCCAGTGCATCGATGATGCGTTGATCGTCGGTGGCGACGATGACTTCACGCGCACCCGCGTGCAGCGCGCGACGTGCCACGTGCACGATCATGGGCACGCCGGCGATCGGCAGCAGCGGCTTTCCCGGCAAGCGCGTGGAGCCATGGCGGGCGGGGATGGCGACGACGAAATCGGGTACGGAATCCATCCGCCGATTCTGGCTGAACCGGATCCATCCAGCCAGCCCGCGCCGGCCGATCGGCGGCGCTGCGCGTTGTACAATGCGCGCCTTCCCCGAGTCGGTGCCTTCCTGAAGTGAATCCCGCGATCAGCGTGCCGTCCGCGCTTCCGCCGCGCGCCGCATTGCTGATGGCAGCAAGTGCCACGTTGTTCGGCCTGATGGCGATTGCCATCCGCTATGCCTCCAAGCAACAGCACCCGTTCGAGATCGCCTTCTTCCGCTGCCTGTTCGGCGCGCTCTTCGCCCTGCCCCTGCTGCGCGTGCACGGCCTGGAAATCCTGCGCACGCGGCGCATCGGTTTCTACATCGCACGCTGCGCCATCGGCATCGTCTCGATGCTGTGCGGGTTCTGGGCACTCGTGCATCTGCCGCTGGCGCAGGCCGTCGCCCTGTCCTACTCGACGCCGATGTTCGTCACCATCGGTGCGGTGATCGCGCTTGGCGAAGTCGTGCGCATGCGTCGCTGGAGTGCGGTCGTCATCGGCTTCATCGGCGTCATCGTCATCGTGCGCCCGACCGCCGCCGATTTCAGCAGCGCCACCCTGGTCGCCTTGCTGGCAGCGGCATTGAGCGGCATGGTCACGATCAGCATCAAGTACCTGGCGCGCACCGATCCGCCAGATCGCATCATCCTGCTGACCACCCTGCTGTGGGTGCCGCTGAGCTTGCCCGCCGCCTTGACCGTGTGGAAGTGGCCGGATGCCGGGATCTGGCCGTGGCTGATCCTTTCAGGCGCGCTTGGCACCGGCGGCCATTATTGCTGGACACGGGCGCTGAAGATGGCCGAGGCATCGGCACTGGCACCATTGAGCTATCTGCAACTGCTCGTGGTCGGCTTCCTCGCCTGGGCCTTGTTTGGCGAAAGCGTCGATCGTTACACCGTGATCGGCGCGGCAATCGTGATCAGCGCCAGTCTCTACATTGCCCGCCGCGAAGCGCAGGTGGCCAAGGCGGCGCTGGTCGGCAAGGGCGAGACGCAACTCTGAGCAGCGGGCAAGATGCGGGCCGCACCGTCCGTCAGCGACTGGCCTGACCGCGGCGCTGCCACCACCAGGACGCGCCGCTGACCAGCAACCAGGCGAGAAACAACGGCCAGCGCGGCATGGGTGCCTGCCAGGTGCCGACTGACAAGGGCGCACGCAGCCGTTGCCGGGTCGCTGCGCGGGTTTGCGCGCGGATCAGGTTGTCCGTCGCCTTCGCCGCAAGAACGAAGATCGATTGGCGCCGGCCTGCATCGAGCAGGCGATGCCAACCCGCCTCGGCCGGCCACCATGCCGCGCAATTGCCGGCAGCGCTGTCGATCAGCAGGCGCTGGCGCTGGCCCTGTGCGCTCTCGATGAGCGCATCCGCGCCCATACCGCAAATTGCCGCACGCTGGTCGACGCGGGCCCGTTGCGGCAGTACCGCCGCGGACGTGCCGCGCGCGCGCGCCAGGGTCGAAAACACCTTGCTCCAGAGTGTGCCGTAACGCGCCTTATCGCCGCCGGTTGCCAGTCGCCAGGTATCCAGCGGCAACCACACGGCGATCCGGCCCTGGCCATGGGCGCGCCAACGCGCCAGCACCGAGGCATCGCTTGCACTCAGCAGCGCGACTGAATCATCCGCCACCACACGCAGCGGCAGTCGCGCCACCTCGATGTCCCCGCCGCCATCAAGCAGGTATGCCGAACGCGGCAGATCGGCATCCTCGATGGCAAAGCCCAGCGCAGCCCAGTCGGCCCGGGTTAGTGCGGATAGTGGCCCGCCAATGCGCAACAACAGGCCCATGCCCTCATCCACCGCGCTGCGGATCAAGGTCTTGCTTGCTCCAGCCAAGGCCGCCCAGGCGCGCTCGTCGATGACCAGAAGATCCGTCGCCTGCAGGGTTTGCGCCGTCAGTTCGGTGTCGTTCCGGCGTTGTTCGATGCCGCGGCTCAAGCTGATCCGGCTTGCCAGCGCGCTGCCGGAATCGATGACCCAGCGGCGCAGGTATTTGCTTTCGGCATCGGCGCCGCCGGCCAGCAGCAAGGCATTGACGGAATCACCGGCCTCGATGACGACACCCAGCGCCAGTTCGTCGACCACGGCGTTGCCGGCATCGAGCAGTTGCAGGCGATAGTCGGCCTCGGCGGGCGTCCTCGCCGTCAGCTCGAGACGGAATCGACCCGCTGCATCGATGAGCGTCTCGGCGGCGACCGCGCCACTGCGATCAAGCAGGCGCAACTGACCGCCCTCGACGCCGGCAGCCTCGCCATGCATTGTCCACAATGTCCCGGCCCGCACCGTCGCCGGCCATTGCACATCGAGCAGTCCTCGCAGTTCAGTGCCAGGCTCGAATGCAAGCCCGCGCTGGCCGAGCGCCTGCAGGTCATGCTCGGGCAAGCCGTCGCCGAGCACGCGCAGATTGCCGATGGCCGGGTTACGTCGCAGCGCCGTTGCCAGATCGGGAACGGCTTCGATCGAGGCATTCGCCGCGACCACGCCGGGCAAGGCATACACGGGCACGCGCGAGTCCAGTTCCGCCAGTTGTTGCGTGGATACGCCGGTACTCAACACCACGGCTTCGACGCGCGCGGTTTCAAGCAATGGCGGATACAGCAGCAGCCAGAGCAGGCCCGCCATGAGCAGCGGCGCGATGACGGCAAAGCCGCGCCGCGATGACCCACGCCACGTGCGCCGGATGCCGAGCGCCGCAGCCAGCGCCAGCAGGACCAGGGTTGCCCATTGCAGCGCGCTCACGGCACGGCCTCCTGCTGCAGGAGTTCGAGGTAGCGGCGACCGCTCGCATCCGGAGCGATGCGCGAGCGCGCAGCCGCCGCTGGAACCGGCAACAGCGACCAGAGTTGGTCGAGCAGGCGCCTGCGACATTCACCGCAATCCGGACGCCGCTGCAATTCATCGACCGCGCCCAGCACGCCCAGCGTATCCGGCAGCGTCGTCGAGGGTGCGCGCAGCCATGCTGCCAAGGCATCGAGATCGCTTGAATTACCATCGGCAAGCTGCTGATAAACATTGGAAATCAGTTTCCGATCCATGACGGAATCAGCCAGCACGCCACGCCGATCGCGGAGGCCGCTGCGCTCACCCGACAGGCGTCGGCTCTCGTCGACCGGCGGCAGCTCCAGGCCGACGCGAGCCAGGTAGATGCGCGTGGATTGCTGCACCTGCTTGATCAGATCAAGGGCACGATTCTCGTAGGGCAAGGCCTTGCCCGGTTCGCCCTGGCGCAGGTGCAGTTCGGCCTGCCACATTTCGGCGAGCGCGGCCTTGAGGATCTTCCTGGTCTCCGGATCAAGCAGGGTGGCCGCTTCCGCATGATCATGGGTATGTCCGAATTCGGCGAGGATGTCCGCCTCCTTGCCGAAACCTGCCGCCGGTTGTTCCACCGTCTCGTGATCGTGATCGCCGCTCAGCGCATCCTGCTGGGTTGGCGCATCGCCGTGATCCTCATCAGGCGCATGCGTCCTCTGGCCGCCCGACTCGAACTCCTCGCCGAGGAACTGCCCGTAGCGCAGGCGCAGGATCTTCTGGTCGACGCCGATGGTGTCGGAGCGCGCCAGAAAACGCTCGTCGTCCAGGCGCGGTCGTTCCACGATCAAGGCCTCGGTGTCGATGATGATCTGCCGCTGGCTGCGGAAATAGGCCGGCAACACTTTCTGCACAATGCCATCGATGCCCGCGTCGTCGCTGCCGGGATCCGCCGGCCAGCGCAGGATGTAGCTGGCGCTGCGCGCCTGGTTGGCCTGCGGTTGCCGATTGTCGCTGACGAGCAGGCGCACGATCAGGTCATCGCCTTCGGCAAATCCCGAGGCGGCGAGATCGAGGTGGTGGCGGTAGCGCCGATGCCGTGGATCGTCACCGGCTTCCGCGCGCAGGCGTTTGCTGTGCTCGCTGACCGTGACCTGTTCGCCGCTGCCCTGGGCAAGGGTGATGGCAAGCTGGGCATCGGCGACGCCGTAGTCATCGGCAACTTCGAAATCAAGCGACCACTGGCGCTGCCCGGCGTCAAGCTGGGTCAGGGTTTTCTCGGGCGCGATGACCTTGATCTCGGGAATCTGGTCGATGATGGCATCGAGGCGGTACTGGCGGTCCTCGGCCAGCGTTGATGCTGCGCCGACGACAATCCGGTACAGACTCGATTGGCTCAGGGTGATCTCGGCCTGCCAACCGTCCTTGCCCCGGATCAGGGCAACTTCCCGGCCATCGAGGAAAACCAGCTTCGCCTGCCCGGGATCCGGTTCGAAATGGATGCGCCAGCGCAGGACGGAGCCTTCGGCCGCCGCCGCTTCGAGTGCCGATGCGCTGCGCGGCGGCAGCCCGGTGTAGGCCGGTGCCTCGATGTCCAGGCGCGCTGCGCGGATCACGGTCTGCGTGTCGACCGGGGTTCCCGGTTGCTGCGGCGCATTCGTGCGCTGCGTATTCGTGTCGGCAGCGGACAGGAAAAACGATGCCAGTACGAGCACGCCAAGCACGCCGCCAAGCGGCCACACGAAGCGCGGCAGTGGCGTGCGCGCAATTTCCGGCAGCGCTTGCGCATGCAGGCGGGCGAGCACGCGCTCGCGCTGCAACGCCTGCAGGGGCGCGAGATCACCCGCACTCGCCAGCAGCAGGTCCGCGCTGTCTTCAACAGCACCTGACTGCGCATCCAGCCGGCGCACCGCCATCCGCGCATCGACCATGCGCCAGGCGCGCACAAGCAGGAGCAGCAGGATCGCGCAGGCGACAGCAACAGCGGCGGCAAGGACAGCAGCCGAGGCAAACCGGCTGGCGAGGAAAACCGTTGCGACCAGGCTCAGCGGCAGCCAGCGCAGCAGATCGACGATCGCGCGTCGGCGAAGGCGTGCCTGCCATTGGCGCAACACGGCATGCATCGTCATGTCTCCGGCCTGCGCGTTGCCAGCACGCGCTCGATCAGGAAGAGGAAGCCGATGAGCAGGCCGAGCCAGGCGATCAAATCGGTGGATTGGGCGAATCGCGGCAGCGCCTCGGTCGCCAGCCGCGGTTGCACGACCTCCGCATGCGCGCGTGCGGGTGGCGGCAAGCGCGGCTGCAACAGGGCCTGCAAGCGCTCCGGGAAATCGGCATCGAGCGTGGCCGGCATGGACTCTGCGGTCAGCGGCCCGCGCAGGTGGATGAGCTGGCCGTTGCCGAGGATTTCCTCGCTTGCAAGCACCACGCCCTGCTCGTCGCGCCAGAGCACCGCTCCAGCCGCCGCATTGTCATCGACAAGCAGCACCCGCCCGCCCTCGCCAACCCGGTTCCTGACCGCATCCGGCATTGGCGATCCCAGCCAGATCACGGCATCGGTCTGCAACGGCAAGGCCGCGCTGGCGGCTTGATCGTCAATGTTCCAGCGCACGGCATCCGTCGCATCCCGGCTCGCGAGCGCGGCACGGATCACGCGCAGCCCTGCGTCATCGGGTGTCTGATGGCGCAACGCCAGGGTGTACTCGACTGGCGTGCGCGGACTTTCCTCTTGCACTGGCGATGGCACGACGATCCATTCGATCGCGCGGCCGAGGCGAATCCTTTGCGCATCGAGACCATGCATTTCATCGGGCACGACGACGCTCAGTGCATCGGCGTCCGCCAATTCCGCATCCAGTTCGCGCAACAGGCTTGAAAGCGATGGCGCGCCTGCGGGCGGTGCCTCGTCGATCGCCGGGAAGCCGCTTGCCAGCCAATGCCACTCGGCCGGCGCGGCGGCAATCCTCCGGTGCGCGGCGTCGAGATCGACACCCGGCACCACGGCGATCAGGTGCCGCGGCGCACGCCACGAACCCTTGAGGATCGGCTGCGCCAGCAGCACCGCAGCCAGGGCAACCAGGAGCAGGCGCACCAGCAGCAGCCAGCGATCCTCGAACCGCAGTCGTCGACGCGGTCGCTCGCTTTCGCGCAGCCAGCGCAGGGCCGGAAAATCAATCAGCGGGTGGTCGGATTGGCGAACCAGATGGATCAGCAGGGGCACGATCAAGCCGGCCAGCGCGATCAGGCCCAGCGGCAGCAGCAAGGCAAGGCTCATCGACGCTCCCGCGCCGGCAGCGCCGTGCCGAATAGACGCCGCAGCGGCTCATCCAGCGGCCGATCAAGCACATGCTCGACATGCAACACGCCGGCTGCCGCCATGCTCCGGGCCAGCGCCGCACGCGCGGCTGCAAAGCGCTCGATGAAATCCTGACGCGCCGCAGCGGCGTCGACGCGCAATTCGACACCCGTCTCCGGATCGCGGAAGCGCGTGCCGCCCTTGAACGGAAAGTCACGTTCGGCGGCACTGAGCAACTGGATCGAGAGCACTTCACGACGCGCCGCCGCCAGGCGCTGGATCAAGTCGGTCAAGTCGCCGTCGAAACCGTCGCCGAGAAACAAGACCAGCGATCCCGGGCGGATGCGCTCCCACAACGGACGCAGCTGCTCGGCCGGCGGCAGTTGGCCGCCGCTGGCAAGGCGGTCAAGTTCGAGCAGGCAGCGATCACGCTGGCGCGGCCCGCCACCTTCCGCGACCAGGGCCAGGGCTGCGGCGGAAAGGCCGATCAGGCCAAAGCGATCGCCCTGGCGCAGGGCCAGTTCGATGACGCAGGCGGCCAGCAGTTTCGCCGCCTGCAGCTTGCTGAAATCAGGCCGGTCCGGATCTGCAACGGCCATCGAGGCGCTTGCATCGATCACGACCCAGAGAGTCAGCGGGCTGTCGCGCTCGGCCTCGCGCACGAAATAGCGATCCGAGCGCGCATACAGTTTCCAGTCGATCCGCCGCGGCTCGTCGCCGGGTTCGTAACCTCGATACTGGGCAAATTCGAGTCCGGCACCGCGGCTGCGGCTGGCATGCATGCCGAGGCCATCACCACCGGCAGCCGAGCGCGCACGCAAGTGAAGATCCCGCAAGCTGGCACGCAGTTCATCAGGAAGTCGCATCGGGGCTAACCCGGCAGGGCAACCGCGCGCAACAACACTTCAACCACGTCATCGGGACTGCGGCGTTCGGCTTCGGCGGCAAAGGAAAGCAGCAGGCGATGGCGCAACACCGGCGAGGCCAGTGCCTTGATGTCCTCGCGGGTCACCGCCAGGCGACCGTGGATCAAGGCCCGCGCCTTGGCCGCCAGCACCAGTGACTGCCCCGCTCGCGGACCGGCACCCCAGCGTACCCATTCGCGCACTTCGGCAATCTCGCTGTGCTGCGGTCGCGAAGCACGCACCAGGCGCGTGATCCAGTCCATCAGGTCATCGCTGACATGCACCTCGCGCACGAGTTGCTGCAAGGCGATCACTTCCTCGCCATTCATGACTTCACGGACCTTGCCCGTGGCACGACCGGTGGTGCGCGCGATGATCGATCGCTCCTCCGCTTCACTCGGGTAATCGACGCGGACATGCAGCAGGAAGCGGTCAAGCTGGGCCTCGGGCAGCGGATAGGTGCCCGCCTGTTCGAGCGGATTCTGCGTGGCGAGGACGAAGAACGGTTGCGGCAATGGATAGGTGATGCCCGCGTAGCTGACGGTATGTTCCTGCATCGCTTCGAGCAGGGCCGCCTGGGTCTTCGGCGGCGTGCGGTTGAGCTCGTCGGCAAGTAGCAGGCTGGTGAAGACCGGGCCTTTCTGGAACTTGAAGACGCGCTTGCCGGTGCCGTGATCCTCCTCGAGGATTTCCGTCCCGAGAATGTCGCTGGGCATCAGGTCCGGGGTGAACTGGATGCGCCGGAATTCAAGGTTCAGGGCTTCACCAAGCGAACGCACCAGCAGGGTCTTGCCAAGCCCCGGCACGCCTTCGAGCAGGCAATGCCCACCCGCCAGCAGGCCGATCAGCAACTGCTCGACGACTTCATCCTGGCCGACGATCGCTTCGGCGATCGAGTCGCGCAATGCGGCCAGCTTGCCGATGCGCTGCTGCACGTTTTCTTCGGTAACCACGTCATTCATTGCCGGATTTCCATCATTGGAACAAATGCCGGACCGATCCCGCAGCGATCATCCGGCGGCTAATTCGTCATCGCATAGACCACGACATTGACCGCGAACTTCGTGTTGTCCTCGGCGAGAAAGCGCTTGTTGCGCCAATCGTAATCCCACTCGCAGCCATAATCCTTGTTGCTGTAGAGCACGCCGAGACGGCCGTCGATCTCGATGCCCTTGAGATAATCATGGACGAGATCATCGCCCCAGCCGTTCAACTCGAAGCCCGTCGCCGGCGGTCCGTCGAAGTTGAAGAAGCTCGAATACAGCGGGTGCGACTTGTTCAATTTCCCCAGTGCATCGCTGCCGAAGATCTTCGCCATCTCGCCCTCGAACGAGCGTGCGAACAGACCATCGATGTCGTGGTTGCAGTCATCGACGAAGACGAAACCGCCGTTGCGCACGTACTTCTCGAAATTGCGCCGCTCGTCCGGACTGAACTCGACGAGCTTGTGTCCCGCCAGGTAACAGAACGGCGCTTCGAGGATGCGCGGATCAGCCAGTGACAGGACATGCTCATCCGGATCGACGCGCAGCGTCGTGTACTGGATCAAGGCATCGATCAGGTTCGAGGGCATGCGCTGATCGACATCCCAGTCACCCGACTCGTACATCAGCCGGGTGAACCAGAAGTCCCAGGGGCCGGGATTGGTGGAGCCGGGATTGGGGATGACCAGCCGTTCGGCTGTTGAGAGGCGAGATTGGGGATTCGGTAGAGCAGACTGCGCCCGCAGCAGCGGCGCAAGCACCAGGCCTGCACCGCCGAGCGTGAGAAAACGAATGAATTGGGAGCGCTTCATGTTGGAGCCGGGAATGGGGAATGGGGAATGGAGAATCGCAACGACAATCCAGTCGGCCCGATTCCCCGCTTCCACTCACCAAATCCGCCGCGCATCGCTTTGTCGATTCCCTATTCTCTATTCCCCATTCCCGGCCTCAAACCGCATCCGACAGCGAGGTAAACGTGAAGTCACGGATTTTCAGCGGCGGGATCATCATCACGAACGGCGATTCGTCATCGCCCACGCGCACCGGCTTGCCGATCTCCTCGATGTTGTTGAGCATGATCACCGGGGATTCGTTGAAGCGGAAATTCTTGATCGGATACTTGATCTCGCCGTTCTCGATGTAGAACGTGCCATCGCGGGTCAGGCCGGTCAGCAGCACGGTTTGCGGGTCAACCATGCGGATGTACCAGGTGCGGGTGACGAGGATGCCTTTCTTGGTCGACTTGACCAGGTCCATGGTCGACTTGTCGCCACCGACCATGATCAGGTTGCCGGGCTGGCCGACCGCCTTCTTCTCCTTGAGCTTGGCCCAGTAGCGCGAGTACTGCAGGTACTCGACCTTGCCCTTGGTGATGACCGGGGTACGCTCCCGCGGCAGGCCTTCACCGTCCCACGGCAGCACGCCGGCGACCGGATCGGCCGGATCGGCATAGATCGTCACGCGTTCGTCGTAGAGCTTCTCGCCAAGCTTGTTGCCGCCACCTTTCTTCGACAGGAAGCTGCGGCCCTCATCGGCCTGGCGCGCATCGAAGCCGAACATCATGAACGAGATCAGGCCCGCGCTGGCAGCCGGCTCCATGATGACCGTGTACTTGCCCGGTTCGAGTGCCTTGGCATCCTTTGATGCGGTAGCCTTTTGCACGGCGATCTTGATTTCGTCCTTCGCGTTGAACTGCTCGACGTCGGCAAGATTGCGCGCCACCCAACCCGATCCGGTGCCGTCCTCGGTACGCACGGTGCAGGTGAAATCGAGATTGGTGCTGGTCTGGTAGGCGAAATTTCCGTTGCTGTTGGCGATCGCCGAGAAACGTGCGCTGTCGGCAAGGAATCCCGCGGCCACGCACTTGGCTTCCTTGCTTGGTCCGATCGAATCGGCAGCCACGCCGGCACGGAATTCCGGCGTGATCGCCGCGGTCTTTTCAAACCAGGTCTTGCTCTTGCCGTAACTCTGCTTGCCGATGGCCGGCACGAATTCCGGATTTTCCGGTGCCAGCCTGGCCAGTTCCTCGGCGCGGCGCACGACTTTTTCCAGCGATGCGTCGTCGAACTCGTTGATCGTCGCGGTGCCGACACGCTTGCCGAAAGCCACCTGCACGCCGAGCTGCGCATCGCTGACGATGCCGCTGGTGGATACCGCATTGAGCGCATAGCGGATGTTGCCATCGACGGAACCGTCGAGGGTCGCCGTGCACTCGTCGGCCTTGGACAGCTTGATGACCTTGTCGAGGATCGCCTTGGCGTCCTGTTCGGAATAGATACTCATCGATAAGACTCCTGCTCTCAACCGAGGCTGCGTGCGGTGTTGATGACATTGATACCGTTGAATCGAGCCGTGCTCGATCCGTGCGATACCGCGGAAACCTGACCAGGCTGGCCCTTGCCGTCGAAGAACGAGCCATTCAGGCGGTAATCACTCTGGTCACAGACCGCGACGCAAGCATTCCAGAACTCCGGCGTGCGGATCTGGTAGGCCACATCCTCGATCATTCGGGTGATCTTGCCGTTCTTGATCTCGTAGAAGAGCTGGCCGCCGAATTGCGCGTTGTAGCGCTGCTGATCGATCGAGAACGAGCCGTCGCCGACGATGTAGATGCCGTTTTCGACATCCTTGACCATCTGCTCCGGCGACAATTTCTGCTTGCCCGGTTCCAGCGAGACATTGGCCATGCGCTGGAACTGCACGCTCGACCAGGAATCGGCATAGCAGCAGCCCTGCGAGTGATCGAGGCCGAGGATGTGCGCCTGGTCGCGGATCACCTGGTAGTTGACCAGAACGCCGTCCTTGATCAGGTCCCAACGCTGCGTCTTGACGCCCTCGTCGTCGTAGCCGACCGCGCCGAGCGAGTTCTTTTGCGTCTTGTCGGCAACAATCGTGACCTTGTCGCTGCCCCACTGGTAATCCTTCGATTTCCATTTGTCCAATGTGGCGAAACTGGTACCGGCGTAGTTGGCTTCGTAGCCAAGCACGCGATCGAGCTCGGTCGGGTGGCCGACCGATTCATGGATGGTCAGCCACAGGTGGCTCGGATCGAGGACGAGATCGTACTTGCCCGGCTTGACCGACGGTGCCTTGAGTTTCTCCTGCGCCTGCTTGGCCGCAGCAACGGCATCTTCAAGCATGTCGTAGGAATTGCCGTAGCCGATCACGCCGCCGGGCAACGCGAACTTGTCTTCCTTGCGGCCATCGAGATATTCGAAACCCATGCCCGCCGGCATCGACAAGCCATCGCGGGTGCGGAACTTGCCGGTCGCCTTGTCGATCGCGGAAACCGTCATCGGCGCCCAGATGCGGTGGATGTCCTGATCGATGTAGGAACCATCGGTCGAGGCGAAATATTTCTGTTCATTGACCTGGAACAACATCGAATTGACGAAATTCGCACCGGCCTTGATCGCTGCGGCATTGACGCCGAGCAACAGATCGACCTTGTCCTTGATCGGCACTTCCATTGAATTCTTGACGATCGGAGTGGCCCAGGACACCTCGCCGACACCCTTGACCGGCGCAAGCTGGACCGGTTCCGTGGTCAGCCTGGAGTTGGCCTTGGCGATCTGCACGGCCTGGCGTGCGGCCTTGGCCACCGAATCGGCACTGATGTCGCTGGATGCGGCAAAACCCCAGGTGCCATTGGCGATCACGCGGATGCCGATGCCGGTCGACTCGGTGTTGACGACGTTTTGCACCTTGTCCTCGCGGGTGATCACGAACTGGCGCAGGTAGCGGCCGATGCGCACATCGCAATAGGTCGCGCCGTCGGCCTTGGCTGCCGTCATCGCGGTGTCGGCCAGACGCTTCTTCAGGCCCACATCGAGTTTGCCGACCAGTTCCTCGGCGGCAATGACCCGGCCATAAGCCGGTAGCAGCAGCACGCCGAGGCCGATGCCGCTGGCCTTGATGAAATCACGTCTTTGCATGGTGTCCTCCGCCTTGCAGTGGCTTCAATGGATCGATGTTGATCGATCCCCTGTGGATGTGGCGAGGGATGTACTCCCGTCGCGATACGCTACCGATCGAGGATGACCGGCATCGAAGATCCGGTCATGTGGCAAAGGGCATGGTCAGCCGAGACTGCGCGCCGTGTTGATCACGTTGATGCCGTCGAATCGTGCCGTGCTCGCCCCGTGCGAAACCGCCGAAACCTGCCCGGGCTGGCCCTTGCCGTCGAAGAAGGTGCCACCGATGCGGTAGTCGCGCTCGTCGCAGATTGCCGAGCAGGCATTCCAGAACTCCGGCGTACGCATCTGGTACGCCACGTCCTCGATCATGCCGGTGATCTTCCCTTGCTTGATCTCGTAGAACAGCTGGCCACCGAACTGGGCGTTGTAGCGCTGCTGGTCGATCGAATAGGAGCCGCGGCCGACAATATAGATGCCGTTCTCGACATCCTTGACCATGTCGGCAGGCGACAGCTTCTGCTTGCCCGGTTCCAGCGAGACATTGGCCATGCGCTGGAACTGCACGCTCGACCACGAATCGGCATAGCAGCAACCTTGCGAATGATCGAGGCCGAGGATATGCGCCTGATCACGGATCACCTGGTAGTTGACCAGGATGCCGTCCTTGATCAGATCCCAACGCTGCGCCTTGACCCCTTCGTCGTCGTAGCCGACCGCGCCCAGCGAATGCTTTTGCGTGCGGTCGGCAACGACGGTGACCTTGTCGCTGGCATAGCGGTAATCCTTCGCCTTCCACTTGTCGAGCGTGGCGAAACTGGTGCCGGCGTAGTTGGCCTCGTAACCGAGCACGCGATCGAGTTCGAGTGGATGGCCGATCGATTCGTGAATGGTCAGCAGCAGGTGGCTCGGATCGAGCACGAGATCGTACTTGCCGGGCTTGACCGAGGGTGCCTTGAGCTTCTCCTGCGCCTGTCGGGCCGCGGCCACCACATCCTCCAGCATGTCGTAGGAATTGATGTAGCCGGTCACGCCGCCCGGCAGCGCCAGCTTGTCCTCCTTGCGGCCATCCAGATACTCGTAACCCATGCCCATCGGCGCTCCCAGCTCGCCGCGCCGACGGAACTTGCCACTGGCCTTGTCGACCGCGGTGACCTGGAACGGTGCCCAGATGCGGTGGATGTCCTGATCGATCCAGGAACCATCGGTCGAGGCAAAATATTTCTGTTCGTTGATCTGGAACAGGTTGGAGTTGACGAAGCTCGCGCCGGCCTTCATTGCCGCCGCATTGACCTCGAGCAGACGCTCGATCTTTTCCTTGATCGGTACTTCCAGGGCATTCCTGACAATCGGTGTCGCCCAGGAAACCTCACCCACCCCCTTGACCGGAGCGAGTTGCACGGGTTCGACGGTCAGCTTCGAGTTGGCCTTGGCGATCTGCACGGCCTGGCGTGCAGCCCTGGCGACGCCTTCATTGCTGAGGTCGCTGGTTGCAGCAAAACCCCAGGTGCCGTTGGCAATCGTGCGGATGCCGACTCCGGTCGACTCCGTATTGACGACTCCCTCGACCTTGTCCTCGCGCGTTCTCAGGAACTGGCGCAGATAGCGACCAATGCGCACGTCGCAGTAGCTCGCACCATCGGCTTTCGCCGCCGTCATCGCGGTATCCGCCAGACGCTTCTTCAAACCCGCATCAATCCGCGTGAGCAGCTCTTCGGCAGCAATGGCCCGACCGAACGCCGGTGCCAGAAGCAGACCCAGGCTGGCGCCGGAAGCCTTGAGAAAATCGCGTCGCTGCATCGTCGTCTCCGCATCGGGCCGGTGTCGGTGGACACCCGATCATGGCCAAACCCCGATCCTGCCCGATCCCGTCGCCCAGGTCATGTGCGGTTCGGCATGCATCCCGCTTCAAGAACTGCACGACAGCATCGAGCAGCCGGCGCGGTTGCGGGCCCAGTCCGGGCGGCGCTGGGCGTAGAAGTCGCGGCCCGGTTGGTCGTCGTAGGGGTGGCGCATGACTTCGAGCAGTTCGTGGATGCCGGTTTCATCGCCCTGGTGGGCGCGGTCGATGGCTTGCTGGGCGAGCCAGTTGCGCAGGACGTAGCGGGGATTGACCGCGCGCATGCGTGTGCGGCGTTGCTCGGCGGATTGCGGATCATCATCGCGTCGCTGGCGATAGCGGGCCAGCCATGCGTTGAACTCATCTGCGGCGGCAGCGCATTTGCCTTCGTCGTAGAACGCGCCGGCAAAAGTTCCGATGGTCGGCGCGGATGTGCCCAGGTCCGACAGGGCGCGGAAGAACAGGGTCATGTCGATCTCGGCTGTGCTCATCAGGTCGTGGAGATCCTGCATCAGCGCGACATCCTCCTCGCGGCATTCGACGAAGCCGAGTTTGGCCGCGATATTGATTTTCTGGTTTTCTGTACAGGTGTCGATGTAGCGTTGCAAGCCGGCATGCAATGGTTCGATCGAACCGAACACCGGCGCGAGCGCCTGCGCCAGGCATGCGAGGTTCCAGTGTGCAACCTGCGGCTGCTGGCCGAAGCGGTAGCGGCGATGCTGGCGATCGGTCGTGTTCGGCGTCCAGTCGGGATCGAAATTGTCGATCCACCCATACGGGCCGTAGTCGATGGTCAGGCCGAGGATCGACATGTTGTCGGTATTCATCACGCCATGCACGAAGCCGACGCGCATCCAGTGCGCGATCATCGTCGCCGTGCGTGCGCAGACCTCGCCGAACCAGTCACCGCGCAGGGTATCGCCCGTACCGGTCAGATGCGGAAAATCGCGGGCGATGGTGAAATCGACCAGCCGGTTCAGCAAGGCCGTGTCGCCGCGCGCGGCCGGCAGTTCAAAGTTGCCGAAGCGGATGAACGATGGCGCGACGCGACAAACGACGGCACCGGGTTCGGCGGCCGGGTGGCCGTCGTAGAACATGTCGCGGACGACCGAATCGCCGGTCGCCAGCAGACAGAGCGCACGCGTGGTCGGCACCCCAAGATGGTGCATGGCCTCGCTGCAGAGGAATTCGCGAATCGACGAGCGCAGCACGGCGCGACCATCGGCGCTGCGCGAATACGGCGTCGGACCGGCACCCTTGAGTTGCAGTTCCCAACGCTGCCCGGCCGGACTGATGACTTCGCCTAGCGAGATTGCCCGCCCGTCGCCAAGTTGTCCGGCCCAATGGCCAAACTGATGCCCGCCGTAGTTGGCGGCATAAGTCTGCATGCCGGGCAACAAGGCATTTCCCGCGAAAACATCGGCAAAGAGCCTCGATTTTACATGATCTTCGCCGAAACCAAGAATCTCGGCCATTTCCGCCGAATGCGCCATCAAGCGCGGCGCGCTGACCGCCGTCGGCGCCACCGACGAATGCAGGGCACCGCGAACCTCGCGCAAACCGGGGCCGGTTTCCGGGTCGCCAGGCAGTTCGCGGACAAAGGCGTTGTCGAAATGCAGTTCGGGCAGCATGTGCGTCCAGCGGTGAGGGATTGGGGGTCGATTGCCTGACGACATCGGTGCCGTCGACCGCCCTGACAAGTCCCGAATGCCGCGTCATGTTCCGGCTTTGCAAGTTTTGCGACAGGCCGATATACTTGCGCGCTTTGCTCAAGCCCGTTCGCCCCGAGGTTTCCCATGAAAGTGCTTTCTTCGCTCAAGTCCGCCAAGGCCCGCCATCGCGATTGCAAGATCGTGCGTCGCCGCGGCAAGGTTTTCGTGATCTGCAAGAGCAACCCGCGTTTCAAGGCGCGCCAGCGCTGAGCGGAACGCCGCAGATCGACGTCGAAAGGCCGCGCAAGCGGCCTTTTGCGTTTCCGGGGATCCGTATTGCCGGTTTCGACCTGTGCGTGCGGGCCATCCGAGTTATGCGCAAGACAGCATGGAACTCGCGCCAAGGTTCTGTTAAAACTGCGCTTCGTTGCGGATACATCATTCAGATCAGGAGGTTCGGTGATGAACTTGAAGTTTGTTCTCGGTAGCGTGCTGCTCGTTTCCTGCTTTGTTGCCGCCACACCCGCCGTTCATGCGGATACCGTGACACTGGCCCAGACCAACGTCCGTGCCATCGCCGCACCGGAGCGCGGCCTCAGCATGGCCCAGGTCGAAAAGCGCTTCGGCACCCCGCAGGCAAAACTGCCTCCCGCAGGTGGCGACACTGCCCTGCATCCGGTGATCAATCGCTGGCAATACAACGGTTTCACGGTTTATTTCGAGCGCAACATCGTCATTCACAGTGTCCGCGACGGCGCTTGAACCGACCTCGTCCATGACTGATTCCAGCATGCGCCTGCCGGCCGAATGGGAGCCTCAGGCAGGCGTTGTGGTTGCCTGGCCGCATGCGGGCACCGATTGGGCCGAGCGGCTCGAAGCCGTCGAAGCAAGCTATGTCGCCCTGGTTGGTGCCATTGCGCGATTCGGCGTGGCCGTCGTCTGCGTGGCCGATGCCGCGATCCGCGAGCGGGCGAAGGCACGGCTTGCTGCTGGCAAGACCAACCTGGGGAATGTGCGCTTCGTCGAGCTCGCCTACGACGATACCTGGTTGCGCGATTCGGGGCCGATCACGCTGACCGATGGCAAACAGTTCGTCATCAACGATTTCCGCTTCACCGGCTGGGGCGGCAAGTTCGACGCCTCGCGTGACGACCTGCTGATCGAAGGCCTGGTCGAGCACGGAGTGTTCAACCCGCACGCGCACCACCATCGCATCGATTTCGCACTCGAAGGCGGTGCCATCGACGCCGACGGTCGCGGCACGATCCTGACCACCTGGCGTTGCCTGCACCTGCGCCACCCGGGCCTGACTCGCGAACGCATTGGCGCAACCTTGCGCGAGAAGCTCGCTGCGGTGCGCGTGCTCTGGCTCGATCACGGTTTCCTCGAAGGCGATGACACCGACGCCCATATCGACACGCTGGCGCGCTTCGCTCCGAACGACACGATCCTGTTCCAATCCTGCCCCGACCGCGACGATGCGCACCACGACGAACTCGAACGCATGCGTGCCGAACTCGCCACCCTGCGCACGCTCGACGGCAAGGCGTACACCTTGCACGCATTGCCGTGGGCGCAACCGATCATCGACGAAGGCCGCCGTCTCGCCGCCTCGTACGCAAACTATCTGGTCATCAACGGCGCGGTCCTGGTGCCGGCCTATGGCGACCCTGCCGATGCCGGCGCCGCACGCATCATCGGTGCCGCACATCCCGGTCGCGAAGTCGTGCCGATCCCGTGCCGCCCGCTGATCTGGCAGAACGGCAGCCTGCATTGCCTGACCATGCAGTTGCCGCAGGGCGTGCTGGCCTAGGAGCCTGCGCGACAGAAGCCATCCGGGCTGCGAAGCCCGCCTCGTCAAAAAAACCGTCCTCGCGGCGGAAAAATGAACCGCGTGGCAAGGATGAACTCGCCAACCCGCTTCCTGACGCGGCTCGGGCATTCCCCGGCGGCACGCTTGCATTCCGACAAACGAGCCCGGATGTTGAATCCACGCTACCATTCCGCTTTTGCCCACATTCCAATCGCATGAGCCGCAAATCCCTCAAGGTCGCCCTGCTCCAGGAAATCGATCACGGCAGCACCCAAGCCAACCTCGCCGCGATTGAAACCGGCCTGCGCGAGGCAGCGGCGGCTGGCGTCGAACTCGTCGTGTTGCAGGAACTGCACAACGGCCCGTATTTCTGCCAGCACGAGAGCGTAGAGGAGTTCGATCGCGCCGAGCCGATTCCCGGGCCGTCGACGGAGCGCCTTGGTGCACTGGCCGAGGAACTCAAGCTGGTCGTGGTCTGCTCCTTGTTCGAGCGTCGCGCGGCCGGCCTGTACCACAACACGGCCGTGGTCTTCGATCGCTCGCGCAGCATTGCCGGCATCTATCGCAAGATGCACATTCCCGACGATCCGGCGTTCTACGAAAAGTTCTACTTCACCCCCGGCGATCTCGGCTTCGAGCCGATCCAGACCTCGGTCGGCAAGCTCGGGCTGCTGGTGTGCTGGGACCAGTGGTATCCGGAAGGCGCGCGCCTGATGGCCCTGGCCGGTGCCGAACTGCTGCTTTATCCCACGGCGATTGGCTGGGACCCGGCCGACGACGAGAAGGAAAAAGTCCGCCAGCACGATGCCTGGATCACCGTGCAGCGCGGCCATGCCGTGGCCAATGGCTTGCCCTTGCTGGCAGTCAATCGCACCGGCTTTGAAGCGGCGCCGGACGGCGGCCGCGGCATCCAGTTCTGGGGATCGAGTTTCGCGGTCGGCCCGCAGGGCGAGTACCTGGCCCAGGCTTCGGTTGATCGGCCGCAATTGCTCGTTGTCGATGTCGATCTCGCGCGCAGCGAATCGGTGCGGCGGATCTGGCCCTTCCTGCGCGACCGCCGCATCGACGCCTACGCCGATCTGCTCAAGCGTTATCGCGATTGAATCGAAAACCCATGCAAGAAACCCATGCAATTCCCGACTCGCCAGTCGCCATGAGCGAGTCGCTCGCCGCGCAACCGATTGCCCGCATCCACCGTGATGGCGTGGAGTACGTGCTGCTCGGCACCGCCCATGTCTCACGCGCCAGCGTCGAGGCCGTGCGCGAGATCCTTCAACACGAATCCTTCGATGCCGTTGCCGTCGAGCTCTGCGAACCGCGCTACAAATCGATGCGCGATCCGGAATCGTTCCGCAATCTCGATTTGTTCCAGATCATCCGCCAGGGCAAGGCCGGGCTGGTTGCGGCCAACCTGGCCCTGTCCGCGTTCCAGCGTCGCCTCGCCGAACAATTCGGCATTGAACCGGGTGCCGAGATGAAGGCGGCGATGGACTGCGCCGAGGCGCGCGACCTGCCGGTCTGGCTGATCGATCGCGAAGTCGGCATCACCCTGAAACGCGCCATGCGCAGCGTCGGCTTCCTCGATCGCCTCGGCATCATCGGCGGCCTCGCCGGCAGCCTGATCACGCGCGAGGATGTCGAGGAAAGCGAGATCGAGAAACTCAAGGAAGGCGACATGCTCGGCAGCATGTTCAACGAGTTCGCCAAGGAATCGCCCCCCCTGTTCGAAGCCTTGATCGCCGAGCGCGATCGCTACATGACCGCGCGACTTCGCGAGGAATCGGCGGATGCGCAGCAGGCGGGCAAGCCGGTGAGGAAAGTGCTTGCGGTGATCGGTGCCGGCCACCTGGCCGGAATCCGCACGGCGATCGAGTCGCAGACCGACGATCCCGCGCCGATGCAGGAGGCGCTTTCAGCCCTGCCGCCCGGCTCGCCCTGGCCCAAACGCATCGGTTTTGCCATCTTTGCCATCATTGCCGTAGCCATTGCCGTGTTGTTCTATCGCGGCACCGACACCGGCACCGAAGCGCTGTGGACCTGGGTGCTGTGCACAGGCATCGGTTCGGCGTTGGGTACCCTGGTCGCTGGCGGCCATCCGCTCAGCGCGCTTGCCGGATTCGTCGTGGCGCCGCTGAAGCCCTTCCGCCCGGGCGTTCCGGTCGGTGCTGCCAGCGCCGGCGTGGAAGTCTGGATCCATCGCCCGCGGGTCGCCGATTTCGACAGCCTGCGCGACGATGTCATCCACTGGACCGGTTGGTGGAAAAACCGCATCTCGCGCATCCTGCTGGTTTTCGTGCTGACCAACCTGGGCATGATGTTCGGCACCTGGGTCGCCGGTTTTCGCATCATCAAAGCCCTGATCTGAGCCACCCTCACACCTGCCTGCGGAATCTCCGATGAGTCTTGCCCGTTTCTTCTCCAAACCGCGTTGGCAATCCAAAGACGCGGCGACACGCCGTCATGCCGTAGCCACCGAGCAAGCCAGCGAACTGGTCGCGCAACTTGCGCGATTCGCGCGCGAAGATGTCGATGCCGGAGTTCGCCTGGCGGCCTTGAAGCGGCTGGCCGATCCGGGCCTGGCGCAAGCCATGGCCCAGGATGATGGCGACGAGGGCGTGCGCACTTCGGCGCGCAGCCTGTTTGCCGAATTGCTCACCGGAACGCATGCGGCGGCACCACCACTTGCTGACCGCATCCGCCTGTTGCGCGCCCAGGACGATGCGCGCCTGATTGAACAGATCGCCACCCAGGCACCTGAAGCGGCGCTGCGCCTCGCGGCGCTGGCGCGAGTCGAGCGCCCTGCCCTGATCCTCGAACGTGTCACTGCCGATGCGGATGCGGGGGTGCGCCTGGCCGCGCTTGAACGCATCGACGATGAAAGCCAGCTCGCGCGCATCAGCGAACGTGCACGCAAGGGCGACAAGGTCATCAGCCGCCTGGCTGGCGAGCGTCTCGCCGCGCTGCGCATCGGGCGCGGCGATGTTGCCGAAATCACCGTGCAGGCGCGCAGCCTGTGCGAGCAACTCGAACGACTGTTGCGTGACGGCGAGGGCGACGAGCAGGCGGCGACGATCGCGGCCGCCTGGCAAGCGCTGGGCAGGAACGTGCCGCCAGCGCTGCTCGCGCGCTACCAGAGCGCACGCGAATTGTTCGATCTCAGCCGTGACCCGCAACGCATCGCCCTGATGCGCCAACGCAGCGAGGATCGTCTGCGCCTGGGCACTGAATTGCGTGCCATCGAAGCCGGTTTGCGGGAACCGGCAAGCGCCGCGCGCGAAGACCTGCAGCAGCGCTTCAACGCGCTGGCGGAACTGCATGCCCGCTACGCCAATGACGAGGACGAGTTTGGCACCGATGTCTCCGTGCGCTTCACTCGCGTCGGCGCACAACTGGCCACGCTGGCCGCCGTGCCGGTTGCAGCGCCGGCCGCAGCGCAAGCCGAAACCGACAACCGCCACGAGCAGGTCGCCGCCGAACGCGCGGCACGCAGCGCAGCGGCCCGTGCCGAACGCGAGCAAAAGGAAAAGGAACTTGCCCGCCAGATGCAGGAGGCGATCAGCGCCACGGCATCTGCCATGGCCGCCGGCAGGATCGCCGATGCGCATGTCCAGCACGAGCGGTTGGCGAAGTTGCGCCGCCAGCTCGGCCAGGTGCCTGCTTCGTTGCGCGAGGCGCTTGCCGAGGTCGAAAGCGATTACATCAGGCTGGCCGATGCGCAACGCTGGAGCGACGACACCCGTCGTCGGCAATTGTGCGAGGAACTCGAAGTGCTGCCGGAAACCGGACTGCATCCGGATGCGCTGGCGACACGGGTGCGCGAGATCCAGGCCGAATGGACCACGCTTGACCGCCTCGAGGCACATGCCGCAGGCCGCAATGACGGTCTCGCTCGCCGCTTCCGCACGCTTTGCCAGAAGGCCATTGCACCGGCCAAACCGTATTTCGAAAAGCGTGACGAGCTGCGCAAGCAGGGCAGCGAGGAAACCAGCCAGCTGATCGCCGAAGCCAAGGCTGCCGTGGCCAGCGAAAACCCCGATTGGCGCGCCCTCAACGAGATGCGCAAACGCAGCGTCGAAGGCCTGCGCACGCTCGATCGTGTCAACCCGCGCGAACGCAAGAACCTTGCCGCTGAACTCAAGCAGGTACTCGGCATCATCGATGAGCGCATCAAGACGCAGCACGCACAGATCGAGTCGGCGAAAGCGGCATTGATCGCGCGCGCGGCCGCCCTCGCCGAACAAGCCGACACGCGCACGGCAATGAACCAGGCACGCGACCTGCAAAAACTCTGGCAGGCCACCGGCAACGGCAAGCGCGCGCGCGACCAGGCGCAATGGGTCGTCTTCCGCGCTGCCATCGACGCGGTGTTCGCACGTGCAGACAGCGAGCGCGCCGAGCGAACCGCGCACGATCGACAGGCTGTGGAAGCCGCCGAAGGCCTCTGCGCCGAACTCGAAGCCGTGGCCAGCGCCAACGGCGCCGCGGATCGCAGCGAGGTGCAGCGCATCGAATCCGCGTGGCGCGCACTTGCTCCGGGCGACGCGGCGTTGCGACAACGCTTCCAGCGCGCCCGGGATGCCCTGGAAGCCCTCACCGCAAAGCTCGACAAGGACAAGCGCCGGGCTCATTTCGATGCCTGGGTCGCCCACTACGACCTGTTGCGTCGATTCGAAACAAGGCAGATCGACGGCGAAGCACTGAGCGCCGCGCGCGCACGATTGGCACCGCTTGTCATTGGCGCGGACGCTTTCCAGGCGCGTATCGAGGCCGTGGCCGACGGATATGCCATTGCCACCGCGGATGCCGATGACCTGCGTGATTGCGTGCTCGAGGCCGAGCAGCTCGCCGGGCTCGAATCTGCCGGGGAGGATCGACAGCGGCGCATGGATCTGCAGGTCGAGAAGCTGGCCGCACGCATGCGTGGCGTGCAGGCACCTGCAGCCGCGGCAGCGCTTGAGGAATTGATGACGCGCTGGATCGAACTCGGTTTGCCTGGCGACGGCGATGGCGAACGGGAAGCGCGGTTCAAGCACGCAGCGGCGGCGATCCTCGATACGCTGGGCTAGCTTTGCATCTGCGCCAAGCGGGATTCGGTGCCGTGCAAACAAGGGCATAGGGCACGAATACCCTTCATGCATGAATCCGGCGATCGGCGCAGGCGCATTGGCATTGCACGGGCAATGGTTTCCGCTGGAACCATTTGGACGTCCATTTAGTTTGACGCATCGCAGCAATTGTGATTGATTGGAGTTGCATCGATTACTGATCGATGCCACAGCGACGGGAATGCGCCGTGTTGAACTCCTCGGGCAACCCGTCATGGATGAGCGCGCCCGACTTTTGCGCAGGATGCTTCAATGACAGCGCTGCAGGCTACCGGACTTTACGATCCCGCTTTCGAACACGACAGTTGCGGCTTTGGTCTGATTGCCAACATCGACGGCAAAGCCAGTACCTGGCTTGTCGATCAGGCGTTTTCCGCGCTTGCGAAGATGTCGCATCGTGGCGGCGTCAATGCCGATGGCATTACCGGTGATGGGTGCGGCGTATTGATCTATCGCGCCGATGCCTGGTTGCGCGCATTGGCCAACGAAGCATCCATCACGATTGCCGAGCACTTCGCCGCAGGACTGGTCTTCGTCGACCGCGATGAGGTCAAGGCCGACGCTGCAGCGCAGCAGTTGGAACGATGTCTGCGCGAAGAAGGCGTCCATCCGGCTGGCTGGCGTGATGTCCCAGTCCGCGACGAACCTTGCGGTCCGCTCGGTCGCGCGAGCCGGCCGCGCATCCGCCAGATCTTCGTCAATGCCCCCGACGGCATGGACGAGGCGGCATTCGATCGCGCCCTGTTCCGCGCACGCCGGCGCAGCGAACTCGCCCTGCCCGACGACGAAGTGTTTTATGTCGTCAGCCTGGCCGCGGCGACCATCGGCTACAAGGCGATGGCCGCACCGGGTCGCCTGCGCGATGTTTTTCCGGATCTGCAGCATGCCGAACTGGAAAGTGCGGCGGTCACCTTTCATCAGCGCTTCTCGACCAATACATCGCCCAACTGGAAGCTGGCCCAGCCGTTCCGCATGCTTGCCCACAACGGCGAGATCAACACGATCCGCGCCAATCGCAACTGGGCGCTGGCGCGCCAGCCGAAACTGCACTCGCCCCTGCTCGACATTTCCGACATCGGCGATCACGTCAGTCGCAGCGGTTCGGATTCGCAAAGCCTCGACAACATGTTCGAGCTGCTGGTCGAAGGCGGCATCGACCTGCTGGCAAGCACGCGCATCCTCGTACCACCGGCTTGGAGCGCCGACGAGAACCTCGATCAGGATCTCGAAGCGTTTTATCAATATTACGCGCTGCATACCGAACCCTGGGATGGCCCGGCGGGTCTGGTCATGTGCGATGCGCGGCATGCCGTGTGCGCGCTGGATCGCAACGGCCTGCGCCCGGCGCGTTGGTCGCAGAGCGATGATGGCCATCTGATTGTCGCCTCCGAAGCAGGCCTGTGGGATGTGCCCGAGCAACGCATCGTCGCCAAGGGCCGGCTCGGACCCGGCCAGATGCTGGCGGTGGATCTGCTTGCACATCGCCTGCTCGACAGCGCGGCGATCGATCGCATCAATGCCGGCCGCGCGCCGTACCGCGAGTGGTTGCGCGCAGGCGTGATCTACCTGGAATCCCATTTGATCGATCCGGCCTTGGCCGCCGAGCCGATGCCGGCCGACGTGCTCGCGCGGTTCCAGAAGCAATTTGCACTGACCTGCGAGGAGCGCGACATCGTGCTCAAGACGCTGGCCGAAACCGGAGCCGAGGCGACCGGCTCGATGGGTGATGACACGCCGATTGCGGTGATGTCGCAGCAATCGCGCTCGCTGTATGACTATTTCCGCCAGGCATTTGCGCAGGTGACCAATCCGCCGATTGATCCCTTGCGCGAGCGCATGGTGATGTCGCTGGTTTCGCAGATCGGCCTGGAAGGCAACCTGTTTGATCTCTCCGCCGACAGCGCGCGCCAGGTCCTGCTCAGTTCGCCGGTACTCTCGCAACGCAAGCTGCGCCAACTGCTGGCCTTGCCGCACCTGGCCGACCGCCAGATCCGCATCGATCTCTATTACGACGAGGAAATCGGCCTCAGGAAGGCACTGGAAGACATCTGCCGGCAGGCCGAGCACGCCGTGCGCGAGGGCGCAGCCATGGTGCTGTTGTCCGACCGCTATCCGCAACCGGGCCTGACGCAGATCCATGCCCTGCTCGCCACCGGCGCAATCCATGCGCATCTGACCCGCACGCAACTGCGCTGCGACTGCAACCTGCTGGTGGAAACCGGCACAGCGCGCGATGCGCATCATTTCGCCTGCCTGATCGGCTTCGGCGCGACGGCCGTTTATCCGTTCCTCTCCTACCAGACCTTGTTCGACATGAACCAGCGTGGCGAGATCAAGGGCGGCGAGAACGAAACCGTGCACGAGATCGGCCGCACCTACCGCCACGGCATCCGCAAGGGCCTGCTCAAGATTCTCTCGAAGATGGGAATCTCTACCATTGCCGGCTATCGCGGCGCGCAGCTGTTCGAAATCGTCGGACTCGATCGCGAAGTCGTCGACATGTGTTTCCCCGGCACGCCCTCGCGCATTGCCGGCGCCGGCTTCGTCGACATCGAGAATGAATACCGCACGCAACTGGCGCGCTCGCGCAATCCCAACTACACCCTGCCCGCCGGCGGCCTGCTCAAGGCGCTACCGGATGGCGAATACCACATGTACAACCCGGGCGTGGTCGGCCATCTGCAGAGCGCCGTGCGCAGCGGCGACAGCTCCCACTACCGAAAATACGCCGAAGCCGTGAACACGCGTCCGCCATCGGCGCTGCGTGATCTGCTCGCCCTGCGCGATGACATGCAAGCGATCCCGCTCGACGCGGTCGAGGCGCGGGAAACCATCGTCAAGCGTTTCGATTCGGCCGGCATGTCGCTGGGCGCCTTGTCACCGGAGGCGCACGAGGCACTGGCGATCGGCATGAACCGGCTTGGCGCGCGCTCCAATTCGGGCGAAGGCGGCGAGGATCCGGCCCGCTACGGCACCGAGAAAACCTCGAAGATCAAGCAGGTCGCCTCCGGTCGTTTCGGCGTCACCGCCGCCTACCTGGCCAGCGCCGAGGTATTGCAGATCAAGATTGCGCAAGGCGCAAAGCCCGGCGAAGGCGGCCAGCTCCCGGGCGACAAGGTAAACGGCCTGATTGCCCGCCTGCGCCATGCAAAGCCCGGCATCGGCTTGATCTCGCCGCCGCCGCATCATGACATCTACTCGATCGAGGACCTCACCGAACTCATCCACGATCTGCGCGAAGTCAATCCGCGTGCGCTGGTCTCGGTGAAGCTGGTTTCGCATGCCGGAGTCGGCACGATTGCTGCCGGCGTGGTCAAGGCCGGTGCCGACCTGATCACCATCTCCGGCCATGATGGCGGTACCGGCGCGAGTCCGATCACCTCGATCCGCTATGCCGGAACGCCGTGGGAATTGGGTTTGTCGGAAACCCACCAGACCCTGGTCGGAAACGGCCTGCGCAACCGGGTCATCGTGCAGACCGATGGCGGCCTGAAGACCGGGCTCGACGTGATCAAGGCGGCCATCCTCGGTGCCGATTCATTCGGTTTCGGCACCGGCCCGATGGTTGCGCTCGGCTGCAAATACCTGCGCATCTGCCATCTCAATTCCTGCGCAACCGGCATTGCCACGCAAAACGACATCCTGCGCCGCCAGCATTTCATCGGCGCGCCCGAGATGGTCCAGCATTTTTTCCAGTTCATTGCCGATGACGTGCGCGAGCGACTGGCGGCGCTCGGCATGCGCTCGCTGCAAGAGCTGGTCGGGCGCACCGACCTGCTGCGCATCCTGCCCGGCATTACCGCCAAGCAGGCCAAGCTCGATCTCGGCAGTCTGCTCGTACGCGTCGACAACCAGGGCATTTCAACCGACGCGTGCGCGGCTGGCCCGCTGGCACCGGCTGCGACCGAACTTGCCCTCGCCACTGCGCGGGATACACGCGAAGCCGTGGCCAATCGTCGTGGCGGACATTACCGCTACACGATCAGCAACGTCGATCGCGCAATCGGAGCACGACTTTCCGGCGAGATCGCGCGCGCCCATGGCGACCAGGGCATGCTTGATGCACCGATCACGCTCGATCTTGAAGGGTCGGCCGGACAGAGTTTCGGTGCCTGGAATGTCGGCGGCCTCGATCTCGTCCTGACCGGCGAGGCCAACGATGGCGTCGGCAAGGGCATGACCGGCGGACGCATCGTCGTGCGCCCGGCGGCAGGCGTGAAGTTCGTCGCGCATGAATCGAGCATCATCGGCAATACCTGCCTGTACGGCGCCACCGGCGGAGAACTGTATGCCGCCGGTCGTGCCGGCGAGCGCTTCGCCGTGCGCAACTCGGGCGCACTCGCCGTGGTTGAAGGGCTCGGTGACCACGGCTGCGAATACATGACTGGCGGCACCATCGTCGTGCTCGGTCGCAGCGGCCTCAATTTCGGGGCCGGCATGACCGGTGGCTTCGCCTATGTGCTCGATCTCGAGCGCGATTTCTTCGATCGCTACAACCACGAACTGGTCGACATCAACCGTATCTCGCTCGAAGGCATGGAAAACCACCTGCAGCATCTGCGCGCGCTGATGCAAGCGCATATCGACGCCACCGGCAGCGCCTGGGCGCGCCAGTTGTTCGGCGATTTCCGCGATGTCCTGCACAAGGTCTGGCTGGTCAAGCCGAAAGCCGCAAGCCTCGCCGCACTGTCGGCGGAACTGCGGGAGGCAGCATGAGCGAGCGCCCGTTTCCGTTCCTCAAGTTTCCGCGCGCCCTGCCCAGCGAAGTCCGCATTCCGATTCGCGTCGTCAACTTCAACGAGATCCATGCCGATTTTCTTGGCAGCGAGCGCGTCGACCAGGCCTCGCGCTGCATCGATTGCGGCAATCCTTATTGCTCGTGGGGCTGCCCGCTCGGCAACCGCATCCCGCAATGGTTGAAACTAGCCCGCGAAGGTCGCGTCGAGGACGCCGCCACGCTGATGCACGAAACCAATCCGCTGCCTGAAATCTGCGGTCGCGTGTGTCCGCATGATCGACTCTGCGAGGGCGTCTGCACGCTGGAGCAAGGTTTCGGCGCGGTCAGCATTGGCGCCATCGAACGCTCGATCACCGACGAGGCGATCCGGCGCGGCTGGCGGCCCGCGGAAGCGACGTCAAGGACCGACAAGCGCGTCGCCATCATCGGCGCAGGCCCGGCCGGACTCGCCGCTGCCGATCGCCTCGCCCGCGCCGGCGTCAGTGCCGATGTGTTTGACCGCCACGAGGAAATCGGTGGCTTGCTGACCTTCGGCATTCCCTCCTTCAAGCTCGAAAAAGACATCGTGCGCAGGCGCCGCCAAGTACTCGAAGAGCAAGGCGTGCGCTTCCATCTTGGCGTCAGGGTCGGCCACGATGTCGCTTTCGAAAGGCTCGTCGACGACTACGATGCCGTGTTCGTGGCGACCGGTGCCTACACCGCAGTCGATGCGCAATTGCCGGGCCAGGACCTGTCCGGCGTGATCGTCGCCCTGCCCTTCCTGATTGCCAACGCGCGCCAGCAACTCGGCACGGCAACAGTCGCCGACGTACTGCCGGACCTGAAAGGCAAGCGAGTCGTCGTCCTTGGTGGCGGCGACACGGCGATGGATTGCGTGCGCACCTCCGTGCGTCTCGGTGCGGAACGCGTGACCTGCGTCTATCGTCGCGACGAGGAAAACATGCCGGGCTCGCGCAAGGAAGTGAAGAACGCGCGCGATGAAGGCGTGATCTTCCGTTTTCTCGCGCAACCGCTGGCGATTGTCGGTGATGGCCACGTCGATGGTGTCGAGATCGTCGACACCGAACTGGTCGCCGAGGCGGGCGGCCGCGCAAGGGCGAAAGTCATCGCCAACGGCACGCAGACCATTCCGGCCGACATCGTGATCCTCTCGTTCGGCTTTCTTGCGAGCCCACCGGATTGGTGCGCCAGCGCCGGCATCGAACTCGACAACAACGGACGCCTCAAGGTCGGCGGCCCGTCGCGACTTCCACAACAAACCGCACATCCCAAGGTATTCGCCGGCGGCGACACCGTGCGCGGAGCCGATCTGGTCGTGCGCGCCGTGCTCGACGGCCGCGAAGCCGCCCGCTCGATCCTCAGCCAACTGGGCGTCGTTGCCTGACTTGGCTGGCGCTTCGCGCTAGTCTCTGCGCATGACCCGCATCCTCGTCGTCGATGATCACCCGCTGTTCCGCCTTGCCCTTGTGCAGGCGGTCGGCAATCTCGAAGTCGAGACAGAAATCATCGAGGCCGATGGACTGGATTCGGCTCGCGAGGTGTTGGGCCGGCGCGCCGATGTCGACCTGATCCTGCTCGATCTGCACATGCCCGGCAGCCATGGCTTGATGGGTCTGGTCAGTCTGCGCAGCGAGTTTCCGGCAGTCGCCGTGATCATGATTTCGGCCAATGATGATCCGCTGGTCATGCGCCGTGCGCTGACCTATGGCGCCGCAGGCTTCATCCCCAAGCGCAGCAGCATCGGTGAAATCCAGAGCATGCTGCGCGCCGTGATTGCCTGCGAGGATCTGCCACCGTCAGCGCTGCATGATCGCCACGGAAGCGAAGCCGCCCATGATCGCGAGCTGGCCAAGCGCCTGGCTACGTTGAGCCCGCAACAACTGCGCGTGCTTGGCCTGGTTGCCGATGGCCTGCTCAACAAGCAGATCGCCGACCGCCTGGATATCCAGGAGCGCACGGTCAAGGCGCACATGAGCGCCGTGTTCGAGCGCCTCGATGTGCGCAACCGCACGCAAGCCAGCACCTTGCTGCGCTCACTCGAAATCGCCGATCCCTCGCGCACCGTTGCGGACTGAAGCCCAGGCCGCCCAGACTGCATGTCTTGCTGCAGACGACTTTCCACGGCGCAAACGCCCTGGATTCGATGACCGATCCGATCCCCCTGTTCGCTGGCAAGAGGAAAGGCGGTGGCGGCGCCAGGGAACCAATCTTCTGAATCGCACTCCCACATTGCGGTCGCAATCCTGCGATCCAGAAGAGGAGGTGGACAATGCCGGGAAGAATGGTTCTTGCGTTCGCGCTTGCATTTGCGGCGGCGGCTCCGTTATCGGCAATCGCAGCGAGCGTGGCCGATGCCGGATCACGAGCCAAGCCCGCGCTTGAGGTCATCATGTACTCGACCGCGACCTGCGGATATTGCGCGAAGGCGCGCCAGTGGTTCACTGGCCACAAGGTCGCCTGGGACGAGCGCGATGTCGAAACCTCGACTGCGGCGCAAAAGGAATGGAAAGCCCTGGGCGGCGTCGGCACACCGCTGATCGTGGTCAACGGCAAACCATTCCACGGTTTCATGGAAGGTGCCATAGAAGCCGAGATTGCCAAATACCGTTGATGCCGCATGCCGTATCGGGCTGCGGGACCTGCATGCCCGAGCTCGGGCCCGCGGCCATGTTCATGCCTGCCGAGGAACATCGTGGCAACCGTCTTCGAGACGCTGAATCCGAAGGATCAACGCGAGATCCTGGTGAGCAACGCCCCTGGATCCAACCGGACACTCGCGCGGGTCCGTGCGCGGACCGGGGTTTCTGCATGTACAGTCCGTGGCTTGCGGATTCCGAATGATGAGCGTGGTCGACATGGACAATCTTCCCGACAGGCACGAACAGGATTGCGATCCACCACCCCGACCATTCGTGACCCCGTGTCGCCAACTGCAGATGGACGCGCCGTGGCGCTGGCTCAGGCTTGGCTGGCACGATCTGCGCCGGGCACCTGCCCTGAGTGCGATGTTCGGCGCGGTGATCGTCATCGTCAGTGCGGCAATATCCTGGTTTGCCTGGTCGCTTGGCCGCTTTGCCCTGCTTGCCGTGCTGCTTTCCGGTTTTGTATTCCTTGCACCGCTGATCGGGGTCGGCCTGTACTCGGTCAGCCGCGCCCTGCTCGATGGCCGCCAGCCGCGCCTGGCCGACTCATTCGTGGTCGCCCGTCGCGTGCTCGGTCATGCCAGCATTTTTGCCTTGATCCAGTTTGTCATCGTGCTGGTGTGGTCACGCTCCGGAATGATGCTGGTGGCATTCTTTCCCGAGCAGGAAGGCAACACGCACGTGCTGATGGAATTCCTCGCCGTCGGCTCGCTCGTTGGATCAGTGTTCGCCGCGTTGACCTTTTCGATTGCGGCATTTTCGCTGCCGATGATCGCCGACCGCGAAGTGGACATGGTCACCGCCTGCATTTCCAGCATCAATGCCGTGCTCAGGAACAAATGGGTCATGCTCGAATGGGCGGTGATCCTCTGCCTGCTCACCGCATTCGGTTTTGCCAGCGCCCTGCTCGGGCTCGGTCTGGTCATGCCCTGGCTGGCCTACGCGACCTACCACGCCTATCGCGAGACAATCGACGCGTCAGCCTGGCCGCCGGCATGACAAGAACTCCGGTCAGGCCCGACACCCGCCATCAGAACCACGCAAGGCTGCACGTCAGCAGCCGCGCTCAAACGGGATTCGGCTTCTCCGGCCAGTAGTAGGAATCCGGATACGCGCGTTCACCGAAGATCGCCGTACCGATGCGGACTTCAGTCGCGCCTTCGGCAATTGCCAGGGCGAAATCACCGCTCATGCCCATCGACAGGCGCGGCACATCGTGGCCGCTTGCCATGGCCTGTTCACGCAACTCGCGCAACATGCGGAAACATGTACGCACCCGGGACTCGTCTTCGGAGTTGACCGCCAGGGTCATCAGGCCACGCACGCGCAAGGTGTCGAAACTGCGCAAGGCGTCGAGGAATCCGGGCAGTTCGTCGGCGGGCAAGCCGTATTTCGTTTCCTCGGTGGAGGTCTTGACCTGAACCAGCACATCAAGCGATCGGCCCTCGATCTGCAGGCGCTTTTGCAGCGCCTCGGCCAGCTCCATGCGATCGAGTGACTGCACTTCGCTGACCAGGCGAGCGACTTCCTTCACCTTGTTGGTCTGCAGGTGGCCGATCATGACCCAGTCGATCGCGCAATCAGCCAGCGGCTCGGACTTGGCCTTGATTTCCTGCACCTTGTTCTCGCCAAAGCGGCGCAAGCCGAAGGACACCGCCTCGCGGATGACCTCGACCGGGAACGTCTTGCTTACCGGCAGGATGCCGACTTCGGACGGATCGCGTCCGGCCGCACGACAAGCGGCATCCACGCGTTCGCGAACCGCCTGCCATCGTGCCTGCAATCCGCCTTGGAGATGATTCTGACTCACGGCCCTCCGGCCTGTCCGCGATGCGTGCTGCCGCCTGCCGTGGCGGGTGTCGCCCTGGCTGATTTCGCCTTGGCGGCTGGCGGTGCCGCGGATTTCCCTTCGCCGCCGTCCTTGCCGTCGTCATCGAGCGTGCGCAGGCGCACGTGATCGGCCCAACCGGTGCCGCCATCGAGCAGCAGGAAACCGACCTCGACCATGTTCGTCCTTGCCGGTGCGATGCTTTTCAGCTCGACCTCCTTCCAGGGCGTGTCGCCGGTCATGGGCGCCGCGCGAACCTGATCGAGAATGTTTTCGTGATCGCGGAACGTCATCACCATGACCCAACCGCGTTTGCCGACATCCGCGGTCTTCAGCTTCGCCGTGAACGCAACCGGCTTGCCCGCCAGTTCCTTGCTCTCGACGCGTTGCATGATCAGGCCGTAAGCCTGCTCGGTCGTGCGACGCATGCTGATGCTGTGCTCGCCATGGGCGGGATCAATCGGATCGGTGCTGACGACGTAGGCACCCACGCCGGCGTGCTGGGTCCGCGACCAGCCCGGAATGCGCGTGCCGACGATGGCCTGTTCAAAACCGGCATTCTTCAGCGGGATTTCCGCCGCCGCCACTCCACCTGCAATCAACATTCCCGCAACGAGCAAGACGCACTTCACCATGAGGCACTCCGATCGGACCGCCATGCGGTCGCTGGTCCAACCCCGAAAGGGGTAGCAAGGCTTTGCATCTTGGCCACAGAACGATCCAGCGGCAAGTCCGCCCGCTCGCCGCCAGCGAGTACTTGCACAAGCACTTCGAGCGATGCGCAGACCCGGCCTAACCGGGAACCTTGCCGACTTCACTCTGCGCCTGGTTTTCCCCTGCGGGGGACGAGCGCTGCCAGTCGAAAAAACGCAAAACGTCGTCGCGTCGCGCCAGCGTGTCGCTGAAGCCCAGATCCATCAATTCGCGCGTGTACGCGGCCTCGAACAACAGATAGCTCACCAGTGCGGCCCCGCGCACCGATTCGCCCCGACCGGAAACGCCCACCGCGCGCAGCAGCGAGCGGATCGCGAACGGCAGGCTGCCAATGTGCTTGCCGGCAAGGTCGTCGAGGCGTTCGCTGGGAGAAATCATCAGCACCTCGATCGGGCGCAGCGTGGTCCGACCCGATGCGTCAATCGGCAGCAATTCCAGCGTGGTGTTGATGCGCTGCAGACGCTCGACATCGGCGGTCAGCGAATCGAGAAAGATGTTGGAAAGGGCATGGCCGGCAACCTGGGCCAGGTTTGGATATTCGCTGCAACCCGCACGCGGCCCCGGCGGCTCCCTGATGCGTCCGCCGCCGACCACGAGGATGCGTTCCGCGCCAAGGTGGATGGCCGGTGAAATGGGAGCCGACTGCCGCATCGAACCGTCGCCGAAATACTCAATGCGACCCTCGATGTGCAGCGGAACCGCCGGGAACACGAATGGAATCGCCGCCGAGGCGAGCAGGTGGGCAGGGCCAATCGCATCGCGCACGGCGAATCGTTGCGAACGCGTCCATGGCTGGATGTCATCGACCGCCTCGTAAAAAGTCACATGCAGGCCCGAGCCGTAACTCGACGCGGTGACGGCCAGTGCGCGCAGGCATCCCTGCTGCATCAGTGCATGGATTCGCGCCGGATCGACCCACTCGCGCAGCGAGGATCGCAACGGCGCATTGTCGAGAAACGATTGCGGCCGCCTGCGCTGCAATGCCGGAATCAGCCAGCCGAACATCAACATTCCGAGCCAGCGTGCGCCGGTCCTGATGATGCCGGGAAGGTCCGCCCGATAAATCTGGCCGACCTCGAAGTTCGCCCAGACCTCGACAAGATCCGCGATTGCCGCATCGAAATCATCGGCCCGCGTCGCCAGCGCGGCGGCATTGATTGCGCCAGCCGATGTGCCGGCGATGACAGGAAATGGATTGCCGGCGACGATTCCCGCGTCACGCCGGATCCGGGCGATGCCCTTGAGCACACCCACCTGATAACCGGCGCGCGCGCCGCCGCCAGTCAATACCAGCCCCGTGATCGGATCACTCATGAAATAGCCTGCGCCCTCATCGACGGGAAGATAGCAGGCAGCGAGGTGTCGTTGCCGAACAGGCCGCGGGTTGCATCCATTCCAGGCGGGCAGCACAACCCGCGCCACACTGGCAATGCCAGATACATCATTGATTTACAAGAATAATAACGACGCAGTTGATCAGGATCGAGCCTGACCAGAAGCATCCCGCGGGCAATGAAATACGCCTTGGATACCCGCTATTCTGCAAGATTTAGGCGCAGTTCGCTGCAGATAACGTCTCGTTCACATCATTTTTCGTACAATGCACGGCTCTTCCACGCGCCTGAGGCGTGTGCGCCGGGCATCCCGGTTGCGGCCTTGCATGGCACCCGGCACCGAAGAATCTGTCTCGAACAGGGTCATGGGATTTCTGCCTGCCACTCGACCCTGGCGGTCGCGCCCCGCGCCAACCGCCCATGAATCCGCCAGTTTTCAGGAGATCAAATGTCCAGCCAACCCAAATCCAGTCCCACCCGGACCGGCAGCACCTCGCAAACCTTCGCCCGACAGAAGGCAAAGCCGGGGGATCGCGTCCTCACCAGCGAAACCATTCTCCGCGACATAGCCGAGTTCAAGAAACGCGGTGGACGCATCGATGTGCTCGGCAACACGCCGCTGCGTGAAAAAAGCACATCGACGGCATTCCATTCCCGCAGTTCGGCGGCCGGCAAGAAGCCACCGGCAGCAGTTGCCGGAATCGACAAGCCGGCCAACTGATCCCTGCCCCATCTTGCTGGCGCAAGCCGCGCTTCGGCCTTGCGCATTCCGGAACGAGAGATTGCCAGTTGCCTGCAACTGGCAATCCTCATTCTTCCGACCCATGGCGGCAACATCTGCCGCCGCAGGGGGCGTCAGCCTTCGCGTTCGCGGTTGAAGTTCACTTCGAGCTTTTCGACCCTGAGCATGATCCGAATCGGTTCCCTGGGCTTCGGCCCCGGGATCACGACGCCCTGGCCGCTGATCATGATGCCCATCGAGCGCAGGCCGTCGACATCAAATTCGACGACCAGTGGTTGCGGTTCATCCCGACTGCCGGCCGCGCCCGCGGATCGTTCACCGTGTTTGGCGGACTTGCGTTCGACCTCACGCTTGCTCTTGTCTTTTGCCATGTCATCCTCCTGGTGGGTGCCCATTGCGATGGGCGGTCGTGGCTGGCGCGCATGCGGCGCGGATCATTGCTCCTGCGCCAGCAGGCCAAGGCGTCGGAATACGGTGTTGCTGGCGATCAGTGATTCGGCGATGCCGGCCTTGCGCGCCGTCGCCAGGCGCGCGCGCGACGCCGGCAGGTCGCCGAGCAAGGCCAATGTCTCGGCGTTCAGCAAGGCCACCTCGCCAGACTGGGTGCCGAGGGCTTCGGCGCGATCCAGCAGCGCGCGGGCCTTGCCGGGATCACCCAACTCGGCGCGGTACAGGCCCAATGCAGCGATGGCGCGTGCATCGTTTGGCTGCGCCGCGATGTAGTCCTCGGCGCGAGTAGCTGCTTGCGCATAGGCGCCCCGCGCCTGTGCAGCGTTGGCGGGATCCGCCTTCAAGGCCATGCCGAGGTTGGCCCAGACCATGAAATCCAGCGGATTGAGCTGCGTGGCTTGTTGCTGCAAGGCGGCGGCAGCGGCGTAGTCGCCATCCTGGTACTTGAGCAGGCCAAGATTGGTCAGTGCCGAATAGCTGGGTTCGATTGCAACCGAGCGATCCAGCGCGCGCGCGGCTTCGGCATTGTTGCCCGCTTCCATGTACAAGCCGCCAAGCGTGCCCCATAAATTGTCGTTGCCTGGTTCCAGCTCCACGGCCTTGCGGTACGCAGCGATCGCCTCCGGCACATGCCCATCCAGGTACTGCCGGTAGCCGATTTCCGCATGGACCTGCGCATCATCGGGACTGGATTGCAGCGCCTTGCGGAAATATTCTTCGGCCAGCTCCGGGTGGCCTTGCGCGGCATACACCTTGGCCATGCCGATCTGCGCCCGCGTGCGCACTGCCGGCTCCGATTCGATGCGACGGTATTGTTCGAGTGCATTTTCAGGTTCGCCCTGCACGCGATAGAGATCGCCCAGGGCCAGGCCGACATCGGCCAGCGAGGAGTCCATGGTCAAGGCGCGCTGGCAGGCAATGCGCGCGTTGTTGAAGGCTTTGATGCTGTGCAGGTATTCGAACTTCCAGATCTCGGCACGGCAGATGCCTGCCTGCGCGCGGGCAAAGCCGCTGTCCTTCTGCAAGGCCTGGGCAAAGCGTTCGATGGCCTTGTCCTGCGACGCAGCTGCGCTGGCATCGCGCAGCAGGTGCAAGCCCTGCAGGTAATCGTCAAACGCAAGCACGTCGCGCGTCGGTGCCAGGCGCCGGGCCAGTGCCTCGCGCTCACCCGGGATCACCCCGATCAGCGACTGCACCACTTCATTGGCGATCTCGCTTTGCGTGTCGAAGACATCGGCCAGTTCGCGGTCATAGGATCGTGTCCACAGGGTGAACCCTTTGGATGTGTCGGACAGTCGGGCATTGATGCGCACGCGTTGCCCCTGCCGGCGCACGCTCGCCTCGAGGACGCTGGCAACGCCAAGCTTCTCGCCCAGCGCCTTCACCTCGGTCGCTCCTGGGCGTGCGGTCGACGCGATCAAGGCCGCCACCTTCAGCCCATTCACGCCCGCCAGCGCGGCATGCATTTCCTCCCTGAGCCCCTCGGCAAAATAGCCATCATCCGGGTTGCTGCTCAGGCTCGTGAACGGCAGGATCGCAATCGATGCCGCTGGCTGCGTCGGCAACCGCCCCGCGCGCATCCATGCAAAGGCGAGCGCGGCCAGCACCACCGCACCCAGCAACAGGCCAACTCCGCCTGCCGACAGCCGTGCGCTCCTTGCCGGTGGTGTGCCGGGAATCGGAGTCACATCATTCAGCGGAGTTGTCGGCTGTGGCTGCGTCGCCCGCCGGCGTTCGCGATTGCTGTGCACTTCGGCGATGAAGCGGTAGCCCAGGCCATGCAGGGTCTGGATGTAGCGCGGATTCTCGGCATCGTCACCAAGCGCTTTGCGCAACTGCGCTACCACCCTGTTGAGCACGCCGGGCGTGACATGCCGGTGGCCCCAGACGCGATCAAGCAGTTCATCACGCTCGAGGACCTTGCCAGGTTGCTCGAGCAGGCTGGCGAGGACGGCAAAAGCCTTGGGTTCCACGGCAAGGTCGGCACCATCCCGGGTGATCCGGTGCGCCGCAGGTTCGACCTCCACATCGCCGAAGCGATAGACGCCCGTCTCCGAGGTCACTGTGCGGACTCCAATGATCGGCCTTGGCGAACGATATACCCGTTGACCCGGAAAAATCATGAAAAACCTGATTGCCACATGATTTCCACGAGCACAACACCGGGCTTCCTCAAGTCTTTCAGGACACCAGGGAGGACGCTGGAATTGCGCGGAATCGCCGCGCTCAATCCAGTCCGAGGAGTCCGCCATGAACATGAATCTCGCAACCCTGCCGCTGCCCGGCATGGGCGACAACCGCTGCGGCCAGCGCCGCCGCCAACGCATCGCTGGCATCGACCTGGGCACGCGTGCAGTGCGCCGCTTCCAGCTTGCCGCCGAGTCGCTGCATCCCCAATTCGCGATACCCGACATCGACGCCATCGCCAGCGCCGCCCGCCATCTGAAACAACAGTTCGCCGGTACCTGGCGTGCGCCCTGCATCCAGTTGCGCCTGCGCTGCCTGACGGCATTGCGGGCCATGTCGCAGGAGCAGGCCTGGGGCCTGGTGGACGAGAAGCAGGAGCGCATCGCCATCCTCGACCGCTATGCCAGCGCCGAGGACCGGCTTATTCCGCATTCCGTGCCCGTCGTCGGGGGTCTGGATGATGCAATGCTGGTCGACCTGGCCTGGCCATCCCTGCAGCCGGATCTGGTCGATTACCTGAGTTTCCGCCGTCTGCGCATCGAGGAAGCCGCGATGCGCGGCAAGCATGCTCATGAAATCGCCTACGGCCGCGAGCAATGGCAGGAGTCGCGCCTTGCCGAAATCCGCCTGCTCGCCCGCAACCGGGCTTGCGGACGCGAGGCCTATGCCGCAACGGCCATGCCCTCCCTGTTTCGCTTCCACTGATGCTTCGTCGGTCGAGCGCCCCGCAGCCACGGGGCGCTCGAGGTCGGATGCGCGGCGCGCGGCGCATCCTTGTTCTTCGACGGTGCCGGTCGACACCGCCACCATCCGGATCCGCGACACCCTGCATTGCCCTTGCGGGACACGGATGCTCGGCGGAGACTGCGCAGTCATCCCAGCGAGCGGAGCCACGCCGTGAATGCAAAAGTATCCCCGAAGCCGACGCCAGCCGATGCCGACACGTTGCAGAGGGACCGCAGTGCGGCCAAGCAGCTTTTCTTCGGCGACATCTTCGAGGAAAACCTGTTTCCCTATCCGAAGATGCGCGAGCGCGACCGCGAGATGCTGGCACCGATGCTCGACGCGATCGATGATTTCCTCGGCCCGAAACACGCCGATCTGAAACACTGGGATCGCCTGGCCGAGCAGCCAGCCGAGTTCATCCAGGCGCTGCGCGACATGGGCCTGTTCGGACTGATCATTCCCGAGGAATTCGGCGGACTTGAACTGTCCAATGCAGCCTATGCGCGCGTGCTCGCGCAGACCAGCTCGCACGACAGTTCGGTATCGCTGACGATCGGCGCGCACAGCTCGATCGGCATGAAGGGCGTGCTCCTGTTCGGCACGCCCGAGCAGAAGGCGCGCTATCTGCCGAAGCTGGCCACTGGCGAATTGATTGCGGCGTTCTGCCTGACCGAATCAGGCGCAGGTTCCGATGCGGCGTCGATTCGCACCCGGGCGACCCGCAATGACGATGGCAGTTGGACGCTCAGTGGCGAAAAGATCTGGATCACCAATGGTGGGATCGCCGGCCTGTACACGGTATTCGCGCGCACCGACACGGACGCGGGCAGGATGACGGCCTTTGTCGTCGAGGCCGCCTGGCCCGGCGTCAGCCACGGCCCGCACGAGGACAAGATGGGCATTCGCGCCTCGTCGACGACGACGGTCGCGTTTACCGACGTGCGCGTGCCGGCCGAAAACGTGCTCGGCGAGGTCGGCAAGGGTTTCAAGGTCGCCATGGCCATCCTCAACAACGGTCGAACCGGGCTGGGCGGCGGCGCAGTCGGCGGCATTAAGCAGCTGATCAAGCTGGCGATTGCGCAGGCCAGTGAACGCAAGCAGTTCGGCAAGCCGATCGCCGAGTTCGGCCTCGTTCGCGAAAAGATCGCGCAAATGACGATCGACTGCTTCGCCGCCGAGAGCGCGGTGTGGATGGTTGCCCACTACATCGATTCCGGTTGCACCGACTACTCGGTGGAAGCCGCCATGAGCAAGGTTTTCGCCAGCGAGGCGATCCAGCGCGCCGCCCACGAGGCGTTGCAGATTGCCGGCGGCAACGGCTTCATGCGCGAGTTCCCGTACGAACAGGTCGTGCGCGACGCGCGCATCCTGACCATCTTCGAGGGCACCAACGAGATCCTGCGCCTGTACATCGCGCTGTCCGGCCTGAAGGATGTCGGTGCCTCGCTGGGCGAGCTGAAATCCGCGCTCGGCAACATGTTCAATGATCCGATCAAGGGCTTTGGCGTACTTTCCGGATATGCCAGCCGGCGCGCCCGCGAGACCACCGGCGTCGGCACGGACAAGATCCTGCGCGAGCTGCACCCGGTATTGCGCAAGGCGGCGGCAACCTACGAGAAATACGTCGTTGAACTGTCCAAGGCCTCCGATGCGCTGCTGAAGAAATACGGCAAGGGCATCGCCGACCAGCAACATGCGCAGAAGCGCCTCGCCGATCTCGCCATCGACCTGTTTGTCGGCTGCTGCGTGCTCTCGCGCGCGGACATGCTCGTGCGCGAAAACGATGCGCAGGCGGAAAGCGCCTTGCACATCGCCGAGATGTTCACACGCCAGGCTCGTCGGCGCATGTCACGCAATGTGCGCGGCATGGAACGCAACGAGGATGAGTTGCTCGAAGCCATTGCCGGCACGCGCATCGCCGCGGGCAGCTATCCGTGGGATGTCGTCTGACGCGCGCGAACCCGGGCCGATTGCTCAAGGCTTGCCGCTGGCCTGATCCTTGACCTGGACGACTTTTTCCTCGACCACCCAAAGCGTGATCGTGCGATCCTTGCCCTGGTAGGTCCAGATCTCCATCGGCGGTGACTCGGCATCGCCCTCGATGCGGTCAAGCCGATCCGGCTTGCCGCCGGCATCGCGCACGCGCTCGATCGAATCTCCGCGCGAAATCAGTTTCTTGCCGACCAGCGCGCTCTGCGCCTGCACGTTGCCCGCAGCGAGCAGCAGGATCCACAACCACCGATACGCCATTGATCGACACCTTTTCCAGGACAAGGACAGTCTCGCCGATTGTTGTTTCATCGCCATTGCAGGGTCGGCTTGCGAGTGCATGGGCGACAACAAACCTGGCATCGCGACTTGCACATTGCCCTGCGCGCAAGCCGGCAAAGCCTTGCTTCCCCAAACCTGGCAGACAGCGTTGAAACCCGCAGTCCCCGTCACCTTTGCGGATGCCGAAGCGCAAGCTCGCGGCTTTGATTACACTCGGTCATCCTTTCGCATCCGGATCGCACCGTGATACGTCTGCTGCTCCTGTGCCTGGCCTGCTGGCAGTTCACCTCGTCCGCGCTCGCGCGCGATGTCGAGGTGATGCGCCTGGCCAGCGCCACGCCAGACACCACGCTGGCGTCGGTGCGGACCGCCGAAGCGGCAGCCTGGGTCGAGGCCGACGCCATCCGCAAGCAGGAAAAGCCGAGCTGGTGGCGTCTGCAGCTAACCCCCGAGGCCGATACATCGAAGGAATGGATTGTCGCGCTCAAGGAGACCTACGACGCCGAACTGGTGGCTTACCTGCCGCCGGAATATCGCGCCCGGCCAATTTCCATCTTCGACCCGGCATGGCAGCAGATCGGCTCGCGACATCGCCTGAGCCTGCGCCTCGCCGGAAACGACGCCAGTGCGCCGATCTACCTGCAACTGTTCAAGGGGCGCCTGCAACCGATGCACGTCAGCGCGGCACCGCTGGCCGATTACATCACCGTGGATCTGGCCCGCGTCCGTTTCACCAGCATGATCCTCAGCGCCTTGCTCTTGCTCGGCGTGGTGGCTGCCGTCTACTCGGTGGCGTTGCGGCAATGGCATCTGCTGCTGTTTGGCGCGTGGGTGATGAGCGCGGCCATCTATGTGCTGGTGATGAGCGGCGAGATCGTGGCGCTGCTGGGCGACTCACCCCTGCTTCGCCATGCCATGCGCCTGCTCGCCCTGGCCATCAACCTCGGCATGGTGGCCGTCTATATCTTCATCATCCAGTTCCTGTCGATCCGCGAACATTACCCGCGCCTGGCGCGCGTGATGTTGGCGATTCTCGGCATGACTGCGCTGCTGGTCGTGGTCTCGATCTTCGATCCGCGTTCGGTGATCGCCAACCAGTTCGTCAACATCGCGGTCGTCGTGCTGGCGTTGTTGTCGCTCGGCGTGGCAGCCGGGCGCGCCCGTGCCGGCTCGGCCCACGCCTGGTTCTTCCTCATTGGCTGGGGCTGCCTGACTTTTGCCGGCATGACCCGCGCGATGTATTTCTTGCAATATCGCGGCACGCCGGAGTGGCTCGAAATCGCCCATCCCAGCGCCCAGGTGCTCGGGGCGCTGGTGCTGGTACTGGCCACGGCGCGAGCCGTGCGCCATGCCGAGCGCGAACTGCTCGTGGCGCGCCGGGTCGCCGCCACGGATGCCCTGACGCGCTTGCCCAATCGCAACCAGCTCGACCACGATCTCGCCGAACTGGTGCAGCAAGCCGCAGACGACGATCAGCCGCTCAGCGTCATGTTTCTGGATCTCGATCACTTCAAGGCGATCAATGATCGCCACGGCCACGCCATCGGCGATCGCTGCCTGGTCCTGGTTGGCAACATCCTGCGCCGCCATGTGCGCGCCAGCGATTTGATCGTGCGTTACGGCGGCGAAGAGTTCGTGATCGCGCTGGAAGGCGCCGGACGCGAACGCGGCATGGCCGCTGCGGAGGAACTTCGCCTCGCGGTGGCGCAGGAAGGACGCGAGATCGAGGGCCGCGCCGTGCAACTCACGGTATCCATCGGCCTCACCGATTTTCGCGTCGGCGATCAAGTCGAGAGTCTGCTCACCCGCGCCGATGCGGCGCTGTATCGTGCCAAACGTGAAGGCCGCAACCGCCTCGCAGCCGATCTGCTGCCCTGAGACAGACCACGGCTGCCGGCCATCCGCGTGCGGGCCGTCCCGGTGCCCGTCTTGCCGGTCTTTGCCCACCACCGGCCAGGTCTCGCTGCGCCGTCATGGCCGTTCGCGCACGGGCAACGGCAGCGACCCGCGAAGAACTGCGCATGCCGTGCGCCGATGCAGACTGATTTCAGCGTCCCGCGTTTCGTTTCTGTGCACCTTTCAGCGCAATGCGCATGACTTGACCTGAATCAGATCTTCCCGGTGCACCTTGCGTTATCACTGGCTATCGGCTCAACCAGGGAGGCTCCAGGTGATGAACATTTTTCGACAATGGGTCGCGATCGGCCTTTGCCTGCAGCTCGGCGTGGCCACTGCGGCGACGACGGACGAGCTTGACCGCGGCGAGGCAATCTATTCCGCCAACTGCGTCAGCTGCCACGGCAGTACCGGACAACCGGATCCCGAATCGGCGCTGGTCAAGGCGCTGGGCGTCGTGCCGGCCAATTTTGCCGACACCCTGTTCAACAGTCGCGAGCCCACGTCGGCATGGAAAACCGTGGTCACCCACGGCGGGCCGGCGCGCGGCTTCTCGGAGATGATGCCGGCATTCGGTGGTGCATTGAATGAATCCGACATCGATGCGGTGCTGGCTTACATCAAGATCGAACTCGGTGGCGCGCACGATTTCCCGGACGGCGACCTCAATCTCTATTTGCCGGTGCGCACCAAGAAGGCGTTTCCCGAAGACGAGTGGGTATGGAAGCAGCGCTACAGCAACCTCGACAACGACGATTCGTGGAAGGACACGCTGGAGTACGAGTTTCGTATCGGCAAGCGCGGACAAGGTGTGCTGGAACTCACCCATGAGTCCGGCACGGGCAATTCCGGTTTCAGCGGGTTCGAACCGGGATTCAAGTACGTGCTCCGCCATGATCGGCAAGCCGGCTTCATCCTGACCGGCGCCGCGCAGGTTGCCGTTCCCTTGAACAGTGACGCGCATTGGGAGTTCCTGCCGTATCTTGCAGTCGGCAAGATCATCGACAACCGCATGACCTTCCAGGGCAGCGCGCGGCTCAAGCTGGATCTGGAAGACTCCGGCGGCAGCAGCGGCGAGCTTGCGGGTGTCGTGCACTGGACGCGCACGGCCTGGGCACCGTACGTGTTTCCGGCGCTGGAAGTCGTCGCCGAGATACCCTTCGAGCGCGGCAGCGGATCCGGACGCAAGGATGCGGTGCAGTTTTCGGTGCTGCCGCAGGCGCGCGTCCGTCTCAACAAGCGCGGCAACATTGCCCTCAATGTCGGCCTGGAATTGCCAGTCAACGACACCCGGCGCTACGACTGGCGCGGCTATGTCTACTTCATCTGGGACTTCGCCGACGGCGGCCTGTTCGAAGGCTGGTAAGCCCGTTGCCCGGGCAACCCCCATTCCCTGCGCCATGGCTGCCAACACTCCCGCAGTCGCCATGGCGCCGGCACCGGGCGTCGAAATCATCACTGAAAATGCGGTTCGCGCGTATGCGCATGCCGAGTGTGCTGGATGAGTCGATCGCGACCAACACCAGGATGACCCCAGCTCAGCTCCGGAAAACGGCGAAATGCAGCCTGGTCACGGCGCGCCCGGCGCATTCGCGGCGGGCGCGGTCAAGACGGAATTCGCTCAGGACTTGCGATAGCTGTCCAGGTCGATGCCGCAACGTCCGGGCGCAAGGACATTGTTCGGATCCAGCGCGCGCTTGATGGCGTGCTCGACATCGCGCTTGACCGGTCCGTAGCTGCGCGCAACGCGTTCCTGGAAGCGCGTGTTGACGCGATACACGGCGTAGCCTTCCTTCTCGAACTCATCCAGCAATTCGTTGAAGCAGGCGTCGGCGCGCCTGGTTTCCTCCGCATCGGTGCGGTTGTAGAGGACATCGATCACATGGTGCATGTCCCGCGGCGCGACGATGAACTCGGCGACATAATCAAGGCCATGCTTGTGCAGGATGCGCTTGGCCAGCGCCGCCTGTTTCCTGCACTCGCTGCCGCGCGCCTCGCTCACTGGCGCAAACCACATCGAGCCGCCGCCGCCACGCCAGTTGTACAAGCCGAATTCCTGCAAATTGGGCACGCCGGACATGAGTTCGGCGCGGTACTTGAATGGCTGTTTGTCTCCCGCTTCTTCCTGGGTGACGATGCGCCCCTTGCCGAGTTTCCGGAAGGCGTCGGTAACGATCTTCCAGTTCACGTCAACCTGTTCACGGGTTCCGTACAGCGCGGCATAGAGATTCCAGGCCCCCATGCCGGTGTCTTTCTGCATCTGCCTGATGACGCTGTCCGGTGTGTGCCCGGGTTCGCTGACGTACTGCGCGCGAGTCAGGTGCGCGCTGCCGGCTTCCCACAGCGTACTGGCGATCACCACCGAGTTGGGGATGGTGCCGGACATGCGCAGCGGGCGCAGCAGGTCGACGATCTCGACGATGTCCTCCTCGTTCTCGAAGATGACCTCGAAGGGTTTGAAAACCGGCGGCTTGGGCATCAGCCAGAAGCCCATCTTGGTGCAGATGCCGTAGTTGGCCTGGGTGAACATGCCATCCAGGGTCGGTCCGTAACCCCATTTGAAGATCTGCCATGTGTTGCTGCCGGGCACGCCGCCCATGCCGGTGCGGTAGACATCGCCGTTGGCCAGCACCACTTCCATGCCGCATTGCATCATGAAGTGCTCGCCGTAGGGGGTATAGCCCACGCCGCGATCCATGGTGTTGCCGACCGGACCGGCAATGGCCGAAGGTGCCGAGAACGACAGCATCACCGGCAGCTTGTTTTCCTGGATGTAATTGTAGAGCTGGCCGTAGGTGACGCCCGGCTCGACCAGCGCGTAGCACATCTCCGCATCGATCTTGATGATCTTGTTCATTTTCTTCAGATCGAGAATGATCTGCCCGCGCTGTACCGGTGCCGCCGATCCGTAACCGAAATTGCGACCGGTGGAAATCGGATAAACCGGAATGCGGTGCGCATTGCAGATCTTCACGATCTCCTGGATCTGCTCGACGGTGGTGGCGGTCAGCGCCGCCGAAGGCGCATGCGCGGCATTCTCGACCGGCATCATGATCTTGTTGTATGGAACCAGTTGCTCGGAGCGGACCAGCACATTGGCATCGCCAAGCACGGCGCGGAACTTTTCCAGGGCTTCAGCGAACTCTTCCTGCGTGACCCCGCGCGGCAACACGGCATTGGTGGGTTCAGTCATGGATCCGACTCCTTCAGGCCACGATTGCAAAAGACACGAAACTGCCGATCGGCGACCCCCTGCCGGCAGGAAACAGGGGTGGCGTGCCCGGCTTTCCGCTGACCAGCGATGCCAACAGAAAGCCGATCGCGGCCGCCCATTGGTCGAGGTGCCCGGGACTGCGCGACGGACCGGAGAGCTCAGTTGCGATGACGCGGTTGTCATGGCGCTCGTCATTGAGGGTGAAGCCGGCACCACAGGCGAGCAGTTGTCGATGCAGCTGTCCGACGCAGCCGTCGGCCATGTCGGCCGTCAGCACGCGATGACGGCTGAGCCCAGCCGTGGCGGTGTGCTGGCCCAGCCACGGCACGCTGGCGCCGGCACTGCGCGCAACAGCCAGCAATGGCGTGGCCAGCGCATCATCCAGCAGGCCAATGACCCGTTGTGCCTGGCCACGGTGCAGTTGTTGCTCGAAATCCTGCATGAAATCCAGCTCGATGCTGGCCTGGAACACCGACACCGCCGACGCGCCGATGCTGGCGTGCGCACCCTGCACGAACGCCGAGTCCGCCGCGCCCGCCGAAAGCAGGATGGAGGTGGGCAAGGCCGGTGCCGGCAAGCCTGCCGCCGCCAATGCGGGCAAGGCGCTGCCGAGGAACGGACTGGCTACACCAAGCAAGGCCATGCCCTTGAGCATGGAACGACGATCGAAGGTCATGGTGACGCTCCCGGCCGTGGCTTGGCGGGAGGCGGTGTGGGCTTGGGCGGCAGCGGCGGCAAGCTCGCCAGGTATTTGCTAAGTTCGGCGAGGGCTGCATCATCGACATACGAGGCCGGAAACGCCGGCATGGCGTTGAAGCCATTGCGGACCATGACCTTGAGGTACTCGACCGGCAGCTCGCGGCCCTGCAACACCGTGCCCACGCCTACCTCGGGCTTGTGGCAATACCCGCAGACGTTGTTGTAAAGCTCCGCACCACTGCGCCACTGGGGCTGTTGATCTGCCAGCGCCGGCGCGACCAGCACGGCCAGCGAAACGGTCGCGCCTGTAACCAGTGTCTTCTTCAACGAAATGCTGTCTCGGGGACGCTTCATCTCTCGCTCCTTGTTTGCAAGCGCTTGCTTCGCGGCGACGGCGCGCTCGACGTCGAGCAGGGTCGCTCAGGACGCGCGCAGGATCGGCTTGACCGTCACTCCGCTCGCGGAATCGTCGAAGGCCTGCTTGATATCGGCGAAATCGTAAAACCGCACCAGCCGGTCGAATGGAAACTTTCCTGCCTTGTAGAACTCCACCAGTTGCGGGATGAATACCCTGGGCACCGAGTCACCCTCGATCACGCCGACCATGCTCTTGCCTTCAGCCATGAGGTCGTTGTGCACATCGATTTCCATTTTCGGGGTGACCCCGACGATGGCGGCGGTGCCCAGCGGGCGCAGCGCGTTCAGGCACTGCCGGACCACCGGAGGCACGCCGGTGGTCTCCACCGCGTAATGCGTGCCGCCGTGGCTGGCAGCCTTGATCTCCTTGACTACATCGACTTTCTTGCCGTTGAAGGCGTGCGTGGCACCCAATTCGCGGGCCAGTTCGAGTCGGTTGTCGTGCACATCCACCGCGAAGATCTGCGGGCAGCCTGCAATCTTCGCTGCCATGATCGCACTCAACCCGACCGCACCGCAGCCATACACCGCGATGGAGGTGCCGAAGGCGGGCTTCAGACGGTTGAGCACGGTGCCAGCCCCGGTCTGGATGCCACAGCCCAAGGGGCCGAGCAGGGCCAGATCCACATCCTTGTCGACCTTGACCACGTTGCGCTCGTGGGCAACGGCGTGGGTGGCAAACGAGGACTGGCCGAAGAACGTGGAGAGCTCGCTGTTGCCCTGATGCAGGCGCGCTGTGTGGTCTTCCATGCGCCCGCCGAAATTCAGTTCGTTGAAAGTCGCACAGACGGTGGGATGCCCGGTCAGGCAATTGGCGCAGTGACCACAATGGGCGAAGGACATCACCACGTGATCGCCGACCGCGACGCCAGTGACATTGGCACCGACTTTCTCGATGACACCGGCACCTTCGTGTCCAAGCACCACAGGATACGGGGAAACCGCGAGGTCACGTCCCACCGCGTCGGTATGGCACACACCGGTGGCCACCACCCTGACCAGCACCTCGTTCGCTCCCGGCCCCGACAGGTTCACCGCCTCGATCGAGAATGGTGCGCCCTGGGCGTGGGTTACCGCCGCCTGAATCTTCATGCCAGTCTCCGCTTCTGGAAAAGCCATCGCAGCAAGCCTTCCCTGCTGACCCCGACACCAGCGTCCGCCGAGGCGGTTCATGGAAAGTCGCGCGGACGGTGGATTGAGAAGGACTGCAAAAGCCAAACCGGGTTCGCTGCAGTCTACCCCACGACTTGAACGGGTCAAGCGCAGCGGTTGCGGATGATTGAACGGCCGATGCGGCGTTCGTACCTTCGCTGTGCCAACCGGATTCCCACGCGAGCAGCGGAAAGCTGTTTGCAAGGTTGCAATCCTTCTGTTCATTGGGCAGCGGCTAGGCTGCCCACCGAGACCATCAAGTCCTGATCCGCAGGACTTTCCAGCCTTTTCGCGAGCGCTGCGCGGGATCTGTGGAGCAGCGCACACTTTGCCCGACATGAATGGCCCGGATGATGCAAGAGACAGTCAAAGCAGGCGCGCACGAGGCCTGCATGAAGGCATTCGATATGTGGATGAACAGAATTCGCCAAAACCTGAACCTTGCCCTGATCCTGACTTTTGGCATCGTCACCAGCGTCATGATCACGCCATTCGCGATCTATCGGTTGCTCAGCGGACAGATCATCGCCGGTTACATCGACCTGTTGATTGTCGCCTGCATCAGCCTCGGTTCCGTACATGCCTACGTGACCGGACGCACGCAAGGCGCGGCATTGTTCCTCGCCATCACCTACTCGAGCGGCTGCATCGCGTTTGCCCATGTCGCCGGCGCTGCGGGCCCGTTGTGGATGTATGCGGTGTTGCTGTCGAATTTCCTGCTCGTTGGTCGCAAGCGCGCAACGCTGATTTCCGCATTTGCCATCGCCGCCGTCGCCGCCAGTCCACTGGCACTGCCGGAACTGTCCCAAAAGGCGGCCTTCGTTGTCTCCAGCATGGTGGTTTGCCTTTTCTCGTTCGCGTTCGCGTGGCGCTCTGAATTGCAGCATCAGCAACTGGAAGACCTTGCCGCGCTGGATCCATTGACCGGCGCGCGCAATCGTCGCGGCATGCACGCGGAAATCGAGATCGCCATGGCGACGAGCCGGCAAGCCGGCAAGCCGCTCGGCCTGATCATTTTCGATCTCGATCACTTCAAGCGGATCAATGATCGATTTGGCCACGAGGCGGGGGATAACGTCCTCGTCGAAATGGCCAGCGTGGTGCGTCGAAAAACGCGCAAAAGCAACAAGTTTTTCCGGCTTGGCGGTGAGGAGTTTGCCTTGCTCATTGCCGATGCCAATCCCGCGGATCTGCGTGAGATAACGGAGAAAATCCGCACCGGGATCGCCCGTGATGTCCGCTGTGCGGATATCCCGGTGACGGCCTCCTTTGGCGCAAGTCTTCTGCGTGCGGGCGAAACCGAAGCCGAGTGGCGCGAGCGCGTCGATGCTGCCATGTATCGCGCCAAGCGCGAAGGTCGCAACCGTTCGGTGATCGAAGGCCTGTCCCTGCCGGCGAACGACGACGGCAGCCCGCTGGCATTCGCTGAAAAATCATCCGACCTCGCCCAAGATCGAATCGTCCCGATCGATCACACGAAGTCCGCATCCGTACAGTTTCCGTCGAGCACGCGCATGCAGCCTCCGCGCCGGCATTTCCACCGCTAGCCGCCCACGACGAGCCCCGGCGAAGAATCCGCTGCGCCCAGGAACCGCTTGAGCGCCATCACCAACTCGGCGGTTCGGGTCGCAGCCACAACCAAGTGGCAACCAGTGCCATTATCGTGCTGACCCCGGCAGCCAGCCACCAGCGCGGCGAGAAGAAGAACAACATCACCGCGGTGGCCACCATCATCATCGTCGCCAGCCACTTCGCGTTGCGACTGACTGCGCCGGTAGCGTGCCAGTCGCGGATCATCGGCCCCATCACCGGGTGTGCGAGCAGCCAGTCGTGCAGACGCCGGGAGCCGCGAGAGGCGGCATAAGCGGACAGCAGGATGAACGGAACAGTCGGCAACACCGGCAGGGCAATGCCGATGATGCCCAAGGCGAGGCTGAGGTAGGCCAGCAGCCACCACGCCCAGCGCCAGTTGCGGGAGGCTTCCGGGGTCGTCGGCGATTCGGTCATGTCGATGTATCGGCCATGGCGGGAGTCCGGGGTTCGCTCCGAAACCGGTACTCCGAGGCAACATGCAAATCAGCCATCAACCTGCCCTGAACTCAGTCGTGGAGGACCCGGTAGCAGGGAACGTATGCGGCCGTGCCGGGCAGCTTCATGCGCTGCTGCGAGACGAAGCCGGCCAGCAGGTCATCCAGCGCCTGCATGATCTTGTCATCACCACGGATCAGGAACGGGCCGTGCTGTTCGATCGCACGCATGCCTTCGATCTTGACGTTGCCGGCAACGATTCCGGAGAACGCCCGCCGGAGGTCGGCGGCAAATTCATGCCTTGGCTGTTCACGATGCAGATTGAGCGAGGCCATTGCCTCGTGGGTCGGATGGAATGGATGCTGCAGGCTTTCATCAATGCTGATCGCCCAGTTGAAGAAGAACGCATCGCCACTCTCCAGGCGATACTTGCGCACGCGCTCGACACCCTTGGCTACCTGACGCGCGACCTGGCCCGGATCGTCGATGATGATCTGGTAGTGACTGGCGACCTCGTCACCGAGGGCAAGTCGAAGGAAACGGTCGATCTGCTCGAAATAGGCCGCTGATTCACTGGGACCGGTGAAGATCAGCGGATACGGGATCCCGGCATTGGCCGGATGCAGCATGATGCCCAGCAGATAGAGGATCTCCTCGGCAGTACCGACGCCGCCGGGAAAGACGATGATCGCGTGCGCGGTACGCACGAACGCCTCAAGGCGCTTCTCGATATCCGGCATGATGATGAGGTTGTTGACGATCGGGTTCGGCGACTCGGCAGCAATGATGCCGGGCTCGGTGATGCCGATATAGCGGTTCTTGCTTCGGCGCTGTTTCGCATGGCCAATCGTCGCTCCCTTCATCGGCCCCTTCATCGCACCCGGGCCGCAGCCGGTGCAGATATCGAGATCGCGCAGGCCGAGTTGGTAGCCGACATGCTTGGTGTAATCGTATTCGTAACGCGAAATCGAATGCCCGCCCCAGCACACGACAAGGTTCGGCGCGACGTTGGCACGCAGCACGCGCGCATTGCGCAGGATGTCGAACACCGCGTGGGTAATGCCAACGGAATTGTCGAGATCGAAGCTGCCGGCCTCGATCTGGGTCGAGACAAAAACGATGTCGCGCACGACGGCAAACAGCAGCTCGTTGATGCCGCGGATGATCTTGCCATCGACAAAGGCATGCGCCGGCGCGTTGATCAGCTCGAGACCGACTCCTCGATCCTGCTGCAGCACCTGGATCTCGAAATCGGCATGCATCTCGCTCGCCGCACGCGGATCATCGGTCACCAGGCCCTGGGTCAGCACGGCCAGCGCGCAGCTGCGCAACAGTTGATGCAGGCCGCCGGCACTGGCGTCGCGCAAGCGCGCCACTTCCTGGCGGGAAAGCACATCGAGGCCCGAAGCGGGGCCGAGACGGGCGCTGACGGTCAACGGTCGGATCGGGGATGGATCTGGATTGTTCATTGATCTCTCGTCGGGGGCATGCTCGCACGATACGCGTGCGGCAATGCGTGGAGGGCCGCCGTCGGGCGGTCGGTTAGGATCGGCGAATGCAATGGATCGGGTCAATATGCGGGCTGCGCCAGTATTCGGATCCGTCAGATTTTACCGCGCACATCGCCTGCCACTACTCCCGCGTTGCAGGCATGCATGCCACCCATCGCCCAATAAAAAACCGGCACCCTTTTGGGGTGCCGGCTATTTCGATCACTGATGTGGATCGCGCGGATCAGAAGCGGTAACGCATTGTTGCCTGCACCGACCAGCGCGAAACACCCGTGTTCACACCGTCAGTGTTGTTCTCCTGCACGGAGACCGACTGCGCACCGGTGAAGTGATACACATACTTGCCGGTGGCCGGATCAATGCCGGCAAAGTTGGCAATGCCGAGATTCGAGTTGAAGCCGGCATCCTCGATCTGCCCCCACTTCTTGTTGAAGAGGTTGCCGATATTCATGATGTCGAGCGTCAGTTCGAGCTTGTCGTTGGCCATGAACCCTGGAATCTCCTGGGTCAGGCGGACATCGAACATGTTCAGCCAACCTGCGCGGAGCGCATTCGCCGGAACGACCTTGCCACGATACTTGCCGACTGACGGATTGGCGTCCAGCCATGCGAAGAACGCGGCTTCCTGCTGGGCACCGGTCACCGTCGTCGTCACACCACCCGACGTCGTGGTCAGGTCGGAGAAGAGCACGTCGCCCGGTCCGTTCGGCACATAGAACAGGTCGTTGAACGAACGGCTGTCACCGTTGATGTCGTTGTAGAAGACCGCGCTATACGGACGCCCGGTGCGACCCTCGTAGACGATCGACGCGGACGTCTTGTTATCGCCGAAGAAGTTCCATTCCTTGGTAAGGATACCGGTGAGGCGATGCTTGAACGCGTAGCGCGAGTCGTAGGCAACGTTCTCGTTGGCGTTGAAGGCAAGCTGGTTGTTCCAGTTCGAGGTGTTCTGCGAACTGGTCATTGGGCTCACTTCCTTGGCCTGTGTGTGCGTGTATCCCGCCAGCCACGACCAGCCGGAGTCTGCCATCGGTTTGGCAAGGCTGAGCGTGATCTGGTTACCGCCACCCTTGTCGGTGTTACGCACGATCATGACATCGCCGATGTCCGACGGCCGGTTGGCGCGCGCTGTGCCGCCGGTCGGGGTGGTCAATGACGTTCCCCATCGCGTCGGATCGATGCCGTTGGCGTTCCAGAAGATCGCACGACCGTCAGGACCGGTGTAGGTCGGCGCGCCGATGTCGAGGCGGCCCATGTAGATGCCGTCCTTGTTCCAGAAGTTCAGGAATTCGACCGATGCGACCACGCCCCACCACGGCAGCTCGTGATCGAGTGCGAGGTTGGCTTTCCACACTGACGGCATCTTGAAGCCCGGCTCGATGATGTCGACATTCTGGCGGGCTCCAACCGAGCCCGAGATCGGCTGGTTGTTCGGATCGGGATTGAAGATCGGTCCGATGTTGGTGCCGCTGGCGCTGTACTCGACATAGTTGAGACCTGTGTTCTGGTAGGCACCGGAAATCCACACATTCGGTGGCGATCCCATGAACAGTCCGATTCCGCCGCGAACCTGGGTCGGACGTTCGGCTTCGATGTTGTAGTTGAAGCCGAAACGCGGCTGAACGACCGTGCCGCTCGGCAGATTCGTGTTGTCGAAGCCGTAGAGCTGCTCGATGCGCGCGTTGTAGAGCGGCTTGTTCTTGAAGTCAGGACTGTCTACGCGCACGCCATAGGTCAGGTTCAAGTTGTAGGTGGCCGCCCAGCTATCCTGCAGGAACAGTGCGGTGTTCTCGATCTCGAAACGCGCCGGAATATCGGCGTAGCTGCCACCGGGCACCGGTGCACGGTAGTCGTACTGGCGCGGAATGCCCTGCTCGAACAGGTCGGCGCTGCTGAAACGGTAGACGCCGTTCTGATTGCGGCCGTAGTAGTTGAAGATCTCGTTGTTCGACCAGTCGACACCGAACTTGATCGTGTGATCACCAGCGAAGTAGTTGCCGGCGAAGAAGGCGCCCTTTTCCTTCGTCTGGACGACGTTCACATGGCGGTTCTGCTCGGTGCCGAGCATGATGTAGTTGTTGCCGAAGTCGACGCGGATCTGCGGGAGATATGAAGTCGGCTCGGCGATCGCAGAGTAGTCCCTGTACGACACCTTCAATTCAGTCGAGAAGTTGTCGCTCCAGTCGCTGAAGAGTTCGCCGACATAGCTCTCGAAGCTCTTGTTCTGGTTGTACCAGTGCGTGTTCAGCGAAACGGAGCTGTTCCAGCTTGCCGGCGGCAGCTTGGCAACGTCCTGGGCCATTTTGCTGTAACGGAAGCTCAGACGATGGCTCTCGTTGATGTTCCAGTCGATCTTGGCCGCGTATTCCTCGATGTCAGTGCCAAGCGAATCCACGCCTGCCAGCGAGCCTGCATCGAAACCCCAAGTGTCGCGCGCGATCTGCTGCACCCGGCTGATGTCGGCATCGGTGATCTGGCCGCGGCCATAGGGAGAGTTGAGGATGTCCGGGCCTGGTGCCTTGCGCTCGAACTTCTCGTAGTTCAAGAAGAAGAACAGCGTGTCCTTGATCAACGGACCACCAAAGGTTGCGCCGTAGGTCTTCTCGTCCTTGAAGCCGGTGAAATCGTTTCCGTTGCGATCGTCGCCAACCATGTCATCGTTACGGTAGACACCGTACACACTGCCATGGAATTCATTGGTACCCGACTTGGTGACCGCGTTGACGATGGCACCGCTGCCGCCCGACGTCGTCACGTCGTAGTTGGCGAGGCCGATATTGATTTCCTCGATCGCGTCCATCGAGACTGGCTGGCGTTCGGTCGGGAAGTTGTTGCTCTCGAGGCCGAACGGGTCGTTGGTCGACACGCCGTCGATGCGGATCGCATTGAAACGCGTATTCTGGCCGCCGGCCGAAATCGCGCCGTCGGCCTTGCTGACCTGGGCAATGCGCGGATCGAGTCGCATGTAATCCTGGATATTGCGGCCGATCGAGGGGAGCTCCTGGATCTGCTGGTTGGTCAGATTGGTGCCAGTGCCCATCTTTTCGGAACTGAACAGTGCGTTGGCGGTACCGGTGACAACGATGGTCTCTAGGCTTGCCGCGGGAACCAGGCTGGCACTGACCGTGTTCGCATCGCCGATCTGCAGATAGACGTTTTCGCGGGTCTCGGTCTGGCCATCCTTGGTGATGGTGATCGTGTACGGGCCACCGACACGCAAACCACGTGCCGAATAGCGGCCAGCCGCATCGGTCGTCACATGACTGACCGTACCGGAAGTGCTGTGCGTGATCGTGACCTCTGCTCCCGTTGCCGGCTGACCTTGTGCATCGGTCACCGTGCCACCGAGGTTTGCCGAAGTGCTCTGCGCATAGGCGCCGGACATCGCAAACAGCGAAGAAAGCATCAACGGCAGCAGCCGCATCGTCAATCGCTTGTTCATTACTACCTTCCTCAAGATGATTTGAAACAGGATTTTGGCAAAACCAGCCGTATCGCGATCGCGCGATGGGCTCATCGAAACAACTACCCCGGGAACTGACGCAAGGCTTGCAGCATCACCCTCCAGCCATCCTCGGCATGGGCTGGCAAGCAATTAACCGTAGTTTAACCCGGGTTCGTGACAGATTTCTAACAAAAACATGTCAACTCGCCTGGCAACGCCTGCGGCAGAAAGACCTGCGCTCGCAGAAACACCGGCAGTCCATCCGTTGCAAAGCCCGGAAACGGCTGAACGGAATGCGGATCACCCCATCCAATCATGGAGTTGGCACGGATTTCCGAGAAAAAACATCAACTCAATTGGTATGCCGGATGTACGCGACGACACCGTCCAGGAACATCTGCACCGAAAGCGCCACCAGCAACATCCCCATCAGTCGCTCCAGCGCCACCAGGACGCTCGCGCCCAGCCAGCGATAAAGATAGGTGGATGAAATCAGCAGGATCGAGGTCGCCAGCCAGGCCAGGAACAAGGCGATGCTCCAATCCACGGTACGCCCCGGATTGCTGTTGGCCAGCAACATGACTGCGGCCATGGTCGACGGCCCGGCCACGGCCGGGATCGCCATGGGCACGATGAACGGCTCGGCCTCGACGTCGCCGCCGAAAATGCCGTCGCGCGAGGGGAAGATCATGCGGATGCCGATGAGGAAGAGGACGATGCCGCCGGCGATGCTCACGGATTCGGGTTTCAACTGCAGCGCACTGAGCAGATATTTGCCGCCGAACAGGAAAACAAACAGCACGACCAGGGCGATCAGCAATTCGCGGATGAGGACCAGTCGCCGCCGCTCGGGCGTCACGTTTTTCAACAGGCTCAGGAACAACGGGATGTTGCCCAGCGGATCCATGATCAGGAACAGGAGGATGCCGGCCGACAAGGTGCTCATCGAAGTGTCCTCAGTGCGCCGGTCGCAGATCGAGTGTGCAGCCGCGCATTGGCGCACCTGCGGCACTGAGCAGCCAGGCCACCGCCGCGGCCGTCGCCTCGGGCAATTCGCGTTCCAGCGTGTTCTCGCCAAAATAAGCCATTCGCCGCAAGCCGGTCCGCATGGGCGGCGGCAGAACGGCGTGGATGCGGACCGGGCTGTTTTCTGTTTCCTGATCGAGAATCGAGGCCAATGCGCCGAGCGCGGACTTGGCCACGCCATAACTGCCCCAGAACGCCTTGCCGATGCGCCCGGCATCTTCCATGACGAACACCACGGCCGCGTCGTCGTTCGCCCGCATCAGCGGCAGGCAGGCCTGGGTGATCAGGAATGGTGCGTTCAGCGCCACCTGCTGGATGCGCAACCAGTCGACCGGCTTGAACTGATCCAGTGGCCGCAGGCCATCAAACAGGACCGCCGCATGCACGATCGCATCAAGGCGGCCGCATTGGAAACGGATCGCCTCGGCCATGTCGAGATAGTCGTCCGCCGTGGCACCTTCGAGATCGATCGGATAGATCGCCGGCTTCGGCGCGCCGAGACCTTCCAGTTCATCGTATAGCGCTTCGAGTGGGCGCACCTTGCGTCCGACCAGGACAACGCTCGCCCCGGCCTTCGCGCAGGCGATGGCGCAGGCGCGGCCAAGCCCGCCGGTGGCACCGGTGATCAGCACGACTCGGTCGCGCAGCGCGTCGCCGGCGATGGCCACGGGCTCGCTTCGACGCAGGGGCAGCATTGCCGTCAAGCCTTCTGCAGATCGCGGACGATGCGTTCGAGATCACCGCTCTCCTGGAGCTCCACGGTGATGTCGCAACCGCCAATCAGTTCACCGCCAATGAAAAGTTGCGGAAACGTCGGCCAGTTGGAGAATCGCGGGAGGTTGGCCCTGATCTCGGGATCCTCGAGGACATTGATCGAGACAAACGATGCCCCGACCGAGCTCAGGGCCTTGACCGTGCGGCTGGAGAACCCGCACATCGGATACTCGGGCGTGCCCTTCATGAACAATACGATCGGGGCGGATTCCACGGTGGATTTGATGCGTTCCATGATGTCCATGCTGGTCTCGGTTGAAGATGCTGGCGACAAGGCTGGCCAATCGTCCATTTTAGCAGCCCGCATGCGTTCCGGTTGATTTGCGGTGAAGCAACTTCATATGCTGCAGAGGTGCCTTGATTCACCCCTCGTGCAAGCGGGTCCTGCAACGATCCGACGTTCTTCGCACACACCGTCCCTTCCAATGCCGCCAGCAAGGAGATTCCAATGGCTATTGAACTTCCCCCGCTCCCGTGGGCCCGTGACGCGCTTGCTCCGCACATTTCCGCCGAGACCATCGATTTCCACTACGGCAAGCACCATCAGGCCTATGTGACCAATCTGAACAACCAGATTGCCGGCACCGAATTCGAAAACATGGCGCTGGAAGACATCATCCGGAAATCCAGCGGCGGCATGTTCAACAACGCGGCGCAGATCTGGAACCACACGTTTTACTGGAATTGTCTGGCCCCGGCTGGCGGCGGCGAACCGGGCGGGCGTCTCGCCGACGCGATCAACAAGTCGTTCGGCAGCTTCGCCAAGTTCAAGGAAGAGTTCACCAAGATCTCGGTGGGAACATTCGGCTCAGGCTGGGGCTGGCTGGTGCAGCGCGCCGATGGCGATCTTGCCCTGGTCAGCACTTCGAATGCGGCGACACCGCTGACCGGCAGCGATCGCGCGCTGCTCACCTGCGATGTCTGGGAACACGCCTACTACATCGACTACCGCAATGCGCGCCCGAAATACCTCGAAGCATTCTGGAACCTGGTCAACTGGAAGTTCGTCGAGAGCCGAATGGCGTAATGCCGGGATGACCAGCCTTCGGCTGTTGAAAGGCGTGATTCGGGAATTGAAATTATCGCTTGCCTATTCCTTGCCGAGAAGTGCTGCAATCACCGGCGCGACCTGATCCTGCCGGCCCAATGACCGGCCAAGGCGCTGCAGGGGCTCGACCAGCCCCGCAGCACTGTCCGCGCAAACCGTAGTGTGGCCGACCTTGCGGCCTTCGCGCGGTGGCTTGCCATAGTCATGCCAATGCGCGCCCATTTCACCGAGAACCGGGTTCGCATCGGGCAATTCGCCGACCCAGTTCAACATGACGCTGCATCCGCGCGCAGCGGTGTCGCCGAGCGGCAAGCCGAGTACTGCACGCACATGATTCTCGAACTGGCTGCAGACCGCGCCTTCGATCGTCCAGTGTCCGGAATTGTGCACGCGCGGGGCCATTTCGTTGCCGAGCAGCTTGCCTTCGAAGGAAAACAGCTCAAGGGCAAAGACGCCCACATAGTCAAGGCGCTCGGCCAGAGCCTGGGCGCGCTCCACCGCACGTTGCTGCAACCCCTCATCGACCGTCACCGGCGCCAGGCTCGCCGAAAGGATTCCGTTGCGATGCCAATTTCGGGTCAACGGATAGTGGCGGAATTCGCCGCTGCGCGAACGCACCGCCACCACTGAAATCTCTTTTTCGAAAGCAACGAAGGCTTCCAGGATCAGCGGCACCCCGCCCAGCGCCGCCCAGGCTGCCTCGATATCGGAAGGCTGGCGCAATACGAACTGGCCCTTGCCGTCGTAGCCGAGACGTCGCGTTTTCAGCACCGCCGGGAGGCCGGTCCTGGCGACTGCCGTGCGCAATTCGTCCATGCTGTCGACGGTGGCGAACAATGGCGTTTCCAAGCCGACCTCGCCAAACAAGGTCTTCTCGCGCAGGCGATCCTGGGCAACCGCCAGTGCCGCCGGATTGGGAAACACGCGGGTATGCCCGGTCAGCCATTCGGCGGTCGCGGCCGGCACATTCTCGAAATCGAACGTGGCCACATCGACCTGCTCGGCGAATTTCTGCAGAGCCTCGAAATCACGCCAGTCGGCGCGCAGCAACGGCGCAACCTGCCCTGCACAGGCATCCTCGGCACTGTCAACGACCAGAAAGCGGTGGCCAAGAGGCGCGCCAGCGAGCGCCAGCATGCGCGCCAGTTGGCCGCCACCCAGTATGCCGATGGTCGCCACGACTACTCCTTTCTCGGATCCGGATGCGCGAGCACGATCTCGGTCTGTTCGAGCCGAAACGCATCGAGTCGCGCGGCGATGGACGGATCGCGAATCGACAGGATCGCCGCTGCAAACAAGGCCGCATTGATGGCACCCGAGCGCCCGATCGCGAAGGTGGCAACCGGTATTCCCGCCGGCATCTGCACGATCGAGAGCAAGGAGTCCATTCCGTTCAGGGCCTTTGACTGAACCGGCACGCCAAGCACGGGGATGCGGGTTTTCGCCGCCAGCATGCCTGGCAGGTGCGCGGCACCGCCGGCGCCGGCGATGATGGCGGCGAGTCCGCGGGAATCGGCCTCGGCCGCGTAGCTGAACAGCAGATCCGGCGTGCGATGCGCAGACACCACGCGAACGTCATGGGTGATTTGCAAGTGTTCGAGGGTTTCCACCGCGTGGCGCAGGGTTTCCCAGTCGGATCGGGAGCCCATGACGACGCCAATTCGCGACCCGTCTGCAGTGTCTGTCATGTTCGTATCACGGCAAAATCGCTATTGTACGCATATTGTCCAATCAACCAGGACAAGGCCGGCGTTGCCAGAAACAGGACAGTCCATGGACAAAAACCTGCTTGAAATCCTTTGCTGCCCTGCATCAAGAGTAGCGGTGCGCCCATCACGTCGCGACGAACTTGAGGCACTGAACCGGGCGATCAAAGCCGGCAGCGTGGTCACGGTCGCAGGCGTGGCGATCAAGACACCTCTGGAGGAAGCCTTGATAACGCGCGATGGCAAGGTCATATACCGCGTTGAAGACGGCATTCCGGTCATGCTGATCGACGAGGGAATCGGCACCTTGCAGGTGAACGACTTTCCTTCGTAGCACGACCGGCGGATTTGTGAACCACGTCACACTTGATGGGCGCATTGCACATGAATCCGGGTCGTTCTTGATGCATCCTTTGCATGCAGCATTGCGCACGCATGCGCTGACCCCGTGAAGCCGATGGCAACGCCTGAAGACAAACCCAGCAAGATCGTCGAACTGAAGCAGCGCCAGGCGGGCGCGGGCGGTTCGCCGGATCGGTTGGGCGAGTTGCTCAAACTGGTTCGGGGCATCGCGCTGAAACGGGTCAATGGCCTCGTCAGCACCTTGTTCGAAAACGTCGACGATGCCCTTTTCCATCTCGCCGAACGGGCCGAAAGCAACGCTGTCCAGGTCCAGTTTTTCGATGGCATGCGCGAAGTGCGCAAGAAGCGCCAGCTTGTCGAGCGCGTATTCCAGGAACAGCTTTCGCAGATCTTCAATGATTTTGCCGACGGCAAGCTGAAACCTGTGCGCCCGGAAGTCGCCAATCCGTCAAACGCGGGCTTGAGCCTGGTCGACGATCAGGAACTCGAGGATTCGCTGGCCATTTCCAGCATGGTGGCGAAATCGGAAAACCGCCTTGCGCGGCCCCTGCATCTGGTCAATCAACGCCTTTCGGTCATCAGCGGCGGCAATGTCGTCGAAGATGCGAGCAATCCCATTGGCCCGGCACCCCTGTGCCAGGCGTTCCGCTCGGCGGTGCGCGAGTTCGATCTGAACGTCCAGGTCAAACTGATCATCTACAAATTGTATGACCGCTACGTGATGGCCGGGCTTGAACCCTTGTACGAGGAAGTCAATACCGAACTGATCCGTGCCGGGGTGTTGCCGCAGATCCGCCACCAATTGCCGCCGTCCATGCGCAATCGGGCACCGCAGGGGCCGCTGCCCGGCGCAGCGGGTGCCGTTCCGCCTGCCACGGCCGACGGACAAGTGGCACAGACCGGTGGCAGCTATGGCGACGTCGGCTACGACCCGGTCGCCGCGGAACTGCAGGCCGAGTTGTATTCCACCTTGCGCAATCTGCTGGCCAGCCGCCGCCCTGCGCACCACGAGCATGGCGGAGACGGGTTTTCAGGATATGGATCCGGGGGCGGCATCGTTCCCAACCTGAGCCCGACCGACCTGCTCAGCGCATTGACGATATTGCAGAGCCAGTCGCAGGCATCCCAGGCCCAGGCCGAGAGTGTTGCCGACGCAGCGAAGATCGTGCAGCAGCTCAAACAGGAATTGCTCGATCAGGCACAGCGCCTGGGTGGCACGGCAAACAGCAACTACGCCGTGTCCTCGGCCGACGAAGACACCATCGACCTGGTCGGCATGTTGTTCGAGTTCATTCTGCAGGATCGCAACCTGCCGCCACAGATCCAGGCTCTCATCGGGCGCTTGCAGATCCCGTACCTGAAGATTGCAATTCTCGACAAACACCTGTTTGCGCAAAAGACCCATCCCGCGCGGCGACTGCTTGACGCGATGGCCGAGGCTGGCAAGAGCTGGTCGGCGGAATCGGATGTCGACAACAAGCTGCATGACCGCATCAGGGCGGTCGTCGAAACGATCCTGAGTGATTTCGACGACGACCTTGCCGTCATCGAGCATGAGCTGGCGGGATTCGAACAATTCCTGCACCAGCACAAGCGTCGCGCCGAACTGGCCGAGCAACGTGCCGCCGAAGTGACGCGTGGCCGCGAAAAACTGCATACCGCACGGCGCGATGCCGCCCGCGAAATCCTCGCTCGGATCGGCAATCGCGAGCTGGCGCCGGTCATCCACAATGTCCTTTCGCGTCCCTGGGCCAACTACCTGGTCCTCACCGACCTGCGTCACGGCAATGACTCGGAGGAATGGAAGAACGCATTGCGTTTTGCCGACGAGTTTGTCTGGAGTTCACTGCCGAAGACCACCGAAGCCGAGAAGACGCGATTGCGCGCCCTGCTGCCTCAGCTCGAAAAAACGCTGAAACACGGCCTGGGTACCGTCGCCTACCATGAGGGCGACGTGCGCCTGCTGATGCAGGAGCTCTCGCGCTTCTACCAGGGCCTGTTGAACGGCGAGACATTCGAAGTCAAGACTGCCGAGGCGGTGATTGCCGAAAATGCCGCATCCGAGCAGTTGGTGGAGGCGGAAAAGGCAACGGTGACGGGCGAGCCGCCGGTGCCGCCAGCCAACCAGAGCCCGGTCGAGGAAATCGTCCTCGCCTCGGGCAGCATCGAAGCCGAGCCCGAGGAATCGCCAGCGAGCGGCGACGAGTTCGTCGAAGCTGCGCAGCAGATGAAGGTCGGCAACTGGATCGAGTTCATCGACGAAAGCGGCAACCGTGAACGCGCCAAGCTTTCCTGGGTCAGCCCGATCAGCTCGAAATACCTGTTCGTCAGCCGTCGTGGACTCAAGGTCTGCGACAAATCGGTCGCCGCATTGGCCATCGAATTGCGGCGTGGCTCCGCGGTCCTGCTCGAAGAGGTTCCGCTGTTTGACCGCGCCCTTGATGCGATCGTCGAGCGCCTGAAGCAGACGCACGCAACGGAATCGCCGTCACCCACTGCTTCCTGAGGGTTCCTCGGCACCGGTCGATGGATTACCCTGTGCGGTTCCCATGGCCAGCCAGATCAATACGGCAGCGCCTTGGGCACAGCCAAAGCCCAGGATCCAGCGCATGCATGATTTCGAACACCCCGAAACTGCCGAAGCCGGCGGCATTTCCGATCCGGTTGCACTTGCCAGGCCGGATGCCGAATTCATCCGCAACGATGTCAGCCGAGCCCTTGCCGAGGATATTGGCAGTGGCGACGTGACGGCCGATCTGCTGCCGCAATCACGACAAGCCACGGCACGGGTGATCACCCGCGAGGCCGCGGTGCTTTGTGGCCAACCATGGTTCGACCTATGCTTCATGGCGCTCGACGCAAGCGTTCGCATCAACTGGCTGGCCGACGAAGGCTCGGCGGTTCGCCCGGGCCAGCCGTTGTGCGACGTCAGCGGGCCAGTCCGCGCCCTGGTGACGGCAGAACGCAGCGCGTTGAATTTCCTGCAGACGCTGTCTGCCACGGCCACCGTGACGGCCGCCTACGTCAACGCGATTCGCGGCACGCGCGCGCGCATCCTTGATACACGCAAGACCTTGCCGGGCCTGCGCTATGCGCAGAAATACGCGGTACGCACAGGTGGCGGGAAGAATCACCGCATGGGCCTGCACGACGCGATCCTGATCAAGGAAAACCACATTGCCGCCGCGGGCTCGCTGGGCGCAGCCGTGGCGCGCGCACGCCAGCTCCACCCGCAGGTGATGGTCGAAGTGGAAGTGGAGAATTTCAGCGAACTCCGGGAAGCACTTGAAGCGGGCGTCGACCGCATCATGCTCGACGAGTTCGAACTCGACGAGTTGATGCAAGCGGTCGCCGAGGTCGATGGCCGCGTCCCCCTGGAGGTATCCGGAGGCGTCGGCATCGACCGCGTCCGTGCCATCGCTGAAACCGGTGTCGACTATATCTCGATCGGTGCCCTGACCAAGCACATCCGCGCCATCGACCTGTCCATGCGCATCGCCATGGGTTGATGCCTGGCGTCAGAACTTGCCGAGCAACTTTAGAACGCCGGCAACCACGATCGCGACAACGACGATTGCACCGATCACCCAGCCGATCGGCGAGCCGGAACCCTTCCCCGGGGCGGGCCTGGCGACTTCTTCGGCGGCCGGTGCCACAGTCGCCGGCGTCGGGGCTCCTGGTGCCAGCAGCAGGAAGCGCACGGTGTCCAGGCGCAGTTCATCGCCGGGCATCAGCATTCCGGTATGCACGCGCTTGTCGTTGATCCAGGTACCGTTGGCCGATCCGAGATCCTCGACCATGACGCCTTCCGCGGTTACCTGCAGGCGCGCATGGTGGCGCGAGATCTCCTCGGCCTGGATCGGGATGCCGCAGTCGCTCTGGCGGCCGATCGTCATCGTCCCGGTCAGCGCGAAATTGCGTCCAAACGTGGAGCCGGAGACTCCGCGCAACATGAATTTCGGAAGGGCCATGCGCACGCGGGTTCGACCGTCGGCGTCATCGGCAACGGGGGCAGCCGCGATTACCGGTGCCGCCGTGCTTCGATCCGGCGCCACGACGCGACAGCCAATACGCCCAAACAGGAGCAGATCACCTGCCTTGAGCGGACTCTCCTGCGAGATCTGGCGTCCATTCAAGACCGTCGCCACGCTCTGGTCGCGAATGCGAACCTTGCCCTTGCCCTCGCGCACCTCGATCTCGCAATGATTGACGGCAACCCCGGGTGCTATCAGCACCACTTGGCAGTTGCTCCCGGAACCAATCAAAGTGATGCCGTCAACCAGATCCACGGCAGCGTGCTCACCATTCGGAAATATCAACTTCATCACATCTTCCCCAGGGCGCTTGCGCGCCAGATTATTTTTCCAGTTCACGAACCAGGCGAAAGCCGAGACTGTTCAGGGCCACGTCTTCCGAGTAGCTGTCGCTCTCCAGCACGCTCTCCTTGTCGGCAAGCGAAAGCCAGCCGCGGCCACGCAGGCCGTGTTCGCGGCAGCCGTCGGACAAGGCTGCACTCTTCCCGCATGAGGCAACCCATTCACGCACGTTGCCGTCGATATCGAATACCCCGGCCACCGCAGGGTAGCTGCCTACCTGTGCAGTCGCCGCGTTGTCATCATCGCAAGCGGCACCCGTGCGCGCATCGAACAACTTGCGGTAACTTGCGTCGGCGAGATTTGCGCTCGCACAGGTTCCCGCAGGCGCATTGCGCGCCACCTGCTCCCATTCGGCAGGTGTCGGCAGTCGATAGCGTTTGCCGGACTGCTTGGCGATCCAGTCGGCATATGCCCGGGCCTCGGCGAAACTCACGCAGACCACCGGATGGCGGTCGGTCTGGTTGATGTCGGCGGATTTCCAGTCACGCTTGCGCGAGGATCGGAAAATCGATTCCCGATCACGGCAGGATGGCTCCTTTCCGGCAAACTGGCGTTGTCCGGCCGCCCTCCACCACGCGGAAAATTCGCCACGCGTGGTTTCGTGCCGGGCAAATGCCAGGCTATTGCTGACGACGACCAATTCCGGACCTTTGCGCCCGTCGACAAGGTCGCTGAAGCCATAGCCGGGTTTGCCGATGCGATCGGCCGCGCGCAAGCCATCGCGGGCGGCAGTGTTTTTCGCATCCACAGCAAGGATCTTTTCATAGGCAGCCTTGGCACCCTGTGCGTCGAGGCCGTTGCTGGCGGCCAGGGCAGCCGCAAGCCACTGGTCGACTTCACGCTTGCGTCGTGATTTCGCGTCTGCGACGGTATCGGCGCCTTCGCTGATTGACCCGGCAACCTCTTCGACCTTGTCGAGATAGCTGGCGAACTCGGCCAGGTTGCCGACTGCAATCGATTTTTCCGCCAGGTCCAGGTACGCCCGTGCCGTGTCCACGATGCCCTGCTTGGCCACCTTCGACGAAGGATCGATGCGCAAGGCCAGGCTGAATCGCTCGAACGCGTTCACACGCGGCGGGTTGGTCAATCGCTGTCCTGCCAGATCAGCGCGCGCCTGGCGCACGAGTTGCGCGACCGGGTCGACCACGGTCGGCACGCTGGCCAGGTCAAAAGGCATGACCGGACCGAATTCATCAGCGCCAAATAATTCGCTGCTGCTTGCATCCCGTGCACGCGGCGTCTCGCTCGACGGCGGGTCCGGGGCCTGCCCAGTGGCGGCGACTGGTGATGCGATGGCTTGGCTGCCTGGCGCGGGCGCGGCTTCGCTGCTGTCCGCGACTTTTGTCGGTTCCTCATTTCCCCGGCCCGCAAGCAGGGCGTAGCCAACCGAGCCTATCAACAGGATGCCGAGTGCGGCGAATGCCAATGGCAGCCAGGATCGTGGTGAATTGCCGACCGCCTTGCTGGCAGCCGTGGCTGCGGCCGAGGCCTCCATGCTCGGCAACACGCCGATGCGCGTCGGTGCCTCGCTGGCACGAATGGCCGATGCCATCGTTTCGCGTTGCAGGACCCGGGTTGGCGCATCCTGTGCTGGCGCCGTGGCGGCAACCCCACGCGGTTCGATGCCGGCGAGTGCCGCGATGAACTCCTCCGCACTCTGGTAGCGCTCGGCGGGATCCTTGGCCAGGGCCTTGTCGATCAAGGGCTGCCAGTGCTCCTTGCCCGCCGGCAAGCGCGGAATGGGTTCGAATACATGGGCATAGGAAACCGCAAAACCATCGGCTCCTTCATACGGAGGTTTGCCCGTCAGGCCGAACCAGGTCAACACGCCGAGGCCATACAAGTCCGAGCGTGCGTCGACATCGCTGCCACGGGCCTGCTCGGGACTCATGTAATGGCTGGTTCCAACCGATATGCCGGCGCTGGTGATGCGTGCCGTCTGACTGAAGGCGCGGGCAATGCCGAAGTCGGTCAGCAGCGGGGTATCGCTGACATCGAACAGGATGTTTCCCGGGGCAACATCGCGATGGACATAGCCGCGATGATGCGCATAGCCGAGCGCATTGCCGATGCCTTCAAGGATGCGCAGCAGATCCTTCTCGCTCATGCCGAGGCGCACGCGTTGGGCGAAGTCTCCGCCCGACAGGTATTGCATCGAGAAGTAATTGAGCTGGGCCTGGGTGACCCCGACATCATAGACTTGGACGATATTCGGGTGCGCCAGCGAAGCGAGCATCCGCGCTTCCTGCAGGAAGCGTTTCGAGAACGTCGGATCCGCTGCCAGTGCGGGGGCCATGACCTTGAGCGCCACTTCACGATCAAGCGAGGTCTGCAGGGCCAGATAGACGCTGGCCATGCCACCAACGCCCACTTCGCGTCGAATCACATACCCGGGGATGTCAATCGCAGTCACGCTCGCTCCCTAACTTTGCGCCACGATTGTAACGAATCACGAACAGTTGTCTGCGAATTCCAGCCGGTTCAAGGAAACCGTGGAAGGCGGCAGCATTCAGCGGCCGCCAACCCTGCATCCGTGACTCGAATTGGTGCCCTTGCGCGGGCGTCGGCTCGGCCCGCAAAGCGTGCTTGCGGACCCGACCTGTCTGGCCCATGCAGCTGCGCCTATTTGACCACATGGAGCCTTGGTCGCTGCGGCGCCGGCTCAGGTTCAGGCGCCTCGGGTGGCGGCAGCGAGCCCGCCGGTTCGGCGGGAAACATCATGCCCTGGCCGTTTTCCTGCGCATAAATGGCAAGGACGGCAGCCATCGGCACTTCGATCGGCTGGCTCACGCCGGAAAATCGAGCCATGAAGCGCACGCTGTCCGTGCCGATCTCGAAGCGGGCGACCGCGCGCGGTGCGACGCTCAGGACCACGCGGCCATCCTTGATTGCACTGGACGGCACGCGCACACCGGCGACACTGGCGTCGACCAGCAGGTGGGGTGTGAGGCCATTGTCATTGATCCAATCGTGGATGGCGCGCAAGAGGTACGGCCGATTCGAGGTCATTGCTGGTTCCGACACCCTGTTTCCTCATGCATGCAAGACGCGTTCTTCAGGGGTCATGCTGCGCGTGAACACCTGACTGTGAAAGATCCGCTCGCCGTAGTCGATGATCGACTGGGCTTCCTTTGGCAACTGGATACCCAATGACTGGAAACGCCAGACCAGTGGCGCAAACGCACAATCCGCGAGGCTGATTTCAGGGCTCAGGAAGAATTTCGACGCCTTGAACGCCGGTGCGTTGCTGATCAGCTCCGCCCGCAGTGCCTTGCGCGCCGGCTCGGCTCCCTTGCCGCCCTCTTCGATCTGGTCAACCAGGGTCAACCAGTCATTTTCCAGCCGCACCATGGCCAGGCGCAGTCGTGCCCGGGAAAGCGGGTCGACCGGCATCAACGGCGGGTGCGGATAGCGTTCGTCCAGATATTCGGAAATGACGCTGGTGTCATACAACACAAGGTCGCGATCGACCAGGGTCGGCACCGAGTTGTACGGATTCAGCTCGATCAGGTCCTCTGGGGGATCGTCGAGATCGACGATAACCTGGTCGTAACTGACGCCCTTGGCCGACAAAACGAGCCGGATCCGATGACAATGCACGCAATCGCGCGCCGTGAATAGAGTGAGTACTGCCCGCGAACGCTGACTCAAGGCCATGTCGGCACACCTCCCCTGGCGGACTGGACGCCCGCAAGATCAAGCGACCGTGTCAATCCCGGCCGTCCCCGTTCGTCCGCACTCTACTACGCGGGAACGAAACCGCATAGATCACCCGGAGTTGTGGCCGCAGCTCGGGGATGCGGCCGGGAGGACGGTTCGGGGAAGGGACCGGGGCCAGGCCCCGGCCAGGCTCAATGGACGTCTTTCCAGTATTCCTGCTTGAGGAAATAAGCCACCAGGGTGAATACGGCAAGAAAGAGGATCACCCAGATGCCGATGGACTTGCGCTGCATGGCCGCCGGTTCGGCCGCGTACTGGAGGAAGTTGGCGACATCCCGGGCCACCTCATCGAATTCCTTCGGCTTCAGAGACCCTGCCTGATGCAGGTCAAACCCTTCGAATACCTCGGGATTTTCGCCCTGGGCCGGCGTGAACCTGGCGGTCTGCACCCCTTGCAGTTCCCACAATGCGTTCGGCATCGAGGCGTTGGGGAATACCGTGTTGTTCCAGCCGATTGGTCGACTTGAATCGAGATAGAACGACTTCAGGTAGTTGTAGACGTAATCGACGCCCTTGGCCCGCGCGATCAGGGAGAGATCCGGCGGCGGCGCGCCAAACCAGGCTTTGCCGTCCACCGGGTTCATCGAGGCGGGAATGCGCTCGCCGAAATTTGCCCCGGTGAAGTTCAGGTTCTGCATCACCTGATCCTCGCTCAGTTGCAGATCCTCGGCGATGCGCGAATAGCGCATCAGGCCCAGGGAATGACAGCCGGAACAATAGTTGAAGAAGATTTTCGCGCCGTTCTGCAGCGAACCGGTGTCCGCAAGGTTCGCATTCGAGGCCGGCAATGCGCCCTCGGTGGCAGCCATCGCCGCCGGTGCGACGGCCAGTGCCAGACCGAGCAGGAAACCGCTGAACAATCTTTGCATCGTGTGCATGCCCGTATCAGTCATGGCCGGTCACCCGCTCCGGAACCGGCTTGGTCTTCTCGAAGCCGAATGCGGTGTAGACCCAGAGGTAGATGAAGAAACCGAAATAGGCGGCGGTCAGGAAGCGGCCGATGATCGTCTCGACCGGATCCGTTCCCGGGCCCGAACCGATCTTGCCGAGCCAGACGAAGCAGATGCCGAGCACGAACAGGCCAACCCGGAAACCGACTCCGCGATAACGCCATGACTTGACCTTGCCACGATCGAGCCAGGGCAGGAAAAACAGCACGAGGATCGCGCTGAACATGGTCAGCACACCGGCCAGCTTGTTCGGGATCACGCGCAACATGGCGTAAAACGGGGTGTAGTACCAGGTCGGCTTGATATGTGCGGGCGTCACAAGGCGGTTGGCCTCGATGAAGTTGTCATGCTCCAGGAACAGACCGCCCACGGTCGGTTCAAAGAAGATGATGAACGCGCAGATCAGCAGGAAGCAGCCGGTGTAGAAAATGTCCTTGACCGTGAAATAGGGATGGAACGGGATGCCGTCAGCCGGTGCCTTGTCCGACCAGCGATTGCCCTTCGGTCCCTTCTTGATCTCGACACCATCCGGATTGTTCGAGCCGACTTCGTGCAATGCGAAGATGTGCAGCACGACCAGCAGCAGCAGCACCAGTGGCAAGGCGATCACGTGCAAGGCGAAGAAGCGGTTCAGCGTGGCATCCGAGGGCAGGTAATCACCCATGATCCATTCGGTCAGGGCGCCGCCAATGTAGGGAACCGCGCCAAACAGCGAGATGATGACCTTGGCGCCCCAGAACGACATCTGGCCCCAGGGCAGCACATAGCCCATGAACGCCTCGGCCATCAATACCAGGTAGATGAGCATGCCGAGCAGCCAGACCAGCTCGCGCGGCTTCTTGTAGGAGCCGTACATCACGCCACGGAACATGTGGATGTAGACGACCAGGAAAAACGCCGATGCGCCGGTCGAGTGCATGTAGCGGATCAGCCAGCCCCACTCGACGTCCCGCATGATGTATTCGACCGAAGCGAAGGCTTCCGCCGCGCTCGGCTTGAAGAACATCGTCAGGAAGATGCCGGTGACGATCTGGTTGACCAGCACCACCATCGACAGCACGCCGAAGATGTACCAGATGTTGAAATTTTTCGGAGCGTAGTACTCCGTCATGTGCTTGCGGTAGACCGGCAGGAACGACGGCGCACGCTCGTTGAACCATTCCTGCATGCCGGTGACGGCCTGGGTCAGTCGATTGGCCATTACGCTGCCCCCTTCATCTCGCCGATCATGATGTGGTTGTCGTCAATGAAGTAGTACGGCGGCACCACCAGGTTGGTGGGCGCCGGCACACCGTCATAGACGCGACCCGCCATGTCGAAGCGCGACTTGTGGCATGGACAGAAGAAGCCGCCCTTCCATTCCGGATCGAACGGCTCGGGCTTGAGTTCGGCGTGCAATTTCGGCGCACAGCCAAGGTGCGTGCAGATGCCGACCACGACAAACAGCTCCGGCTTCTCCGAACGATATTCGTTCTTCGCGAACGCCGGCTGCTGCTCGGTGACCTCGGACTTCGGGTCCTTGAGTTGCGGATCCAGGCTCGACAGCACATCGAGTTGCGCCTGGGTGCGGCGGATGATCCAGATCGGCTGGCCGCGCCACTCGAACATCACCATCTGCCCGAGTTCGAGCTTGCTGATGTCGGCTTCGACCGGAGCTCCGGCGGTCTTCGCCCGCGCACTCGGTTGCCACGATTTGATGAAAGGTATGGCCGCCATTGCGATTCCTGCACCACCGACGACGGCTGTCGTTGCGGTGAGGAACCTGCGGCGGCCCATGTCGACGCCGTCATTTGCCATCCGGCACTCCACGAGAGCTTGCTGAAAAAGGAAAAGGAACTGGGATTGAACGCGGGGGCGCCGCAATATCATGCTAGTTTAACGAAGCTGTCTGCACCGCACAATCGAGAGCAGCGTGGCAGGATGTCCACCATCACCCGCGCCAACCGTCAGTTTACCCTCATGCGCCGCCCAACCACCCGAATCCTTTCCTTCATACTGCGCTTCAGCGTCCTCGGCTTGGCGCTGGCGTTCGTGCTGAGCCTGCTTGCTCCCGGCATTGTCGACCGCTTGCGCGGAGAGAATGCGGTGGCCACGAGGAGCGAGCCGGCCAGGAATCTTCCGCGCGCAGGTTCCGCCCACTCCGAGGGACCGGTTTCCTATGCCGATGCGGTGAGTCGGGCGGCACCCGCCGTGGTCAGCATCTACGCCAACAAGATCACCACCGTTCGCCAGTTCCGCATTGTTCCCGATCCGGTGACGCGGCGCTTGTTTGGTGCGATTGCCGCCGGCCCCGCTTACAAGAAACAGGAACACAGTCTGGGTTCGGGCGTGGTCTTCAGCGCCGACGGCTACGTGCTGACCAACAATCACGTGATCAGCGGCGCCGATGACATCCAGGTGCTGCTCTCGGACGGGCGCGTTGCCCAGGCGCGCGTGATCGGCGCCGATGCGGACACCGACCTGGCCGTGCTCAAGATTGACGCCAGCGATCTGCCGACGATCGCAGTCGCCGATCGTGGCGACGTCAATGTCGGCGATGTCGTCCTCGCCATCGGCAATCCGTTCGGCGTCGGCAAGACGGTGACCATGGGCATTGTCAGTGCAACCGGCCGGCAATTGCGCCTGTCCGCTTATGAGGACTTCATCCAGACCGATGCGGCGATCAATTTCGGAAATTCAGGCGGTGCCCTGGTCAATGCACTGGGTGAACTGGTGGGTATCAATACGGCGGTCTATCGCAATGCCGCCGGCGACGGACGGGGTGGTTCGCAGCAAAACAACGCCGAGGGCATCGGCTTTGCCATTCCGGTCAGCACCGCGAAGGCGGTACTGGATCAGATCATCAGTCACGGCATGGTGATTCGTGGCTGGTTCGGTGTCGAGTACGCGGATGTTTCCGCGCTCAGTGCCGGCACGCCTGAAACTACACCACTGCAGCGCGGGGTCGTCGTCGTTGAAGTGTTGCCGGGTGGGCCGGCGGACAATGCCGGCCTGCGCCGTGGCGATCTCCTGCTCAAGCTCGATGCCGAGGAAATCATCGACCAGGCCGATCTGCGCAGCCACGAGGCCGCCCTCGCTCCGGGCACCACGGCGCACCTCTCCGGCTTGCGCGGCGGCACGCCGTTCTCGGTGGAAATCACCTTGATGCAGCGCCCGCAGATTACCGCCAGCGGAACCTGAAACCGGCCAGTTCACGCCGGATCAGGCTTGCCCTAGAGTGCCTTGCGGTAGCGATCGCGCAGGGTTGCCACGCGCTCGACATAGACCTGGGTTTCCGCGTACGGCGGCACGTTTGCGTATTTGCGGACAGCGCCCGGGCCGGCGTTGTAGGCGGCGGCGGCGAGGCGCTCGTCGCCATCGAAATCCTTCAGCATGCGGGCGAGGTACTCGGCACCGCCACGGATGTTCTGCGCGGCATCGAATGCATCGGCCACGCCGAGATCGCTGGCTGTTCCCGGCATCAGTTGCATCAATCCCTGCGCACCCTTGGCTGAAATCGCCATGGGATTGAAGGCCGATTCGGCATGGATGATGGCGCGCAACAAGGCTGCATCGACGCCGAACTCGCTGGCGGCGAGATCCACCTCGGACTTGTAGGCATCGACATTGAGCGCGGTCCGGGCAAAGTTGATCGTCGAATGGAGATCGCAGGCAACGCAGGTCGAAATGTAGGTGAACAGCAAGGCGAAGCGGCCGTCGCGGGGACGAACATTGGTGTATTCGGTGATACCGCTGCTGCGCTCGACCTTGTAGACGGCACCGCGCAGCACCTTGGGTGCGGGGGTCGATGTCGTTGCACTGGTCATCACCTTGGCAACGGCCTTGTCCGGCACCACGGCCTCGGCCCTTGCCGAGGGCAACATCGCCGCCGACGAGACGACGCCGGTACTGGTGGCGCGAACGTCGGGCCGCTCCGAATAATCGACCTTGCGTTCGGCCTGCTGGCTGCGCGCCGCCGCCGGCTTCGGTGCATAGCTGCCAATTGCCTTGCAGGCGGTGAACGAGGACTGCTTGTTGGTGTAGGCGACACTGCCGCCCGGCCCCGCGCATTTGTACAAGGTATCCGCGAATGCACCGGTCGAGAACATCAACCCGATCGAGAAGAATCCGCCAAGTAGCTGATTTTTCGCAATTATATTCATCACCACCGCTGAATACCCTGGCCCGGAGGCGCTCCGGAAACCGCGCTGCGGCTCGGGGAAACGCCTTGAATTCGCCGGCGTGTTGCTGGCGAGCCTCAAGTCCAGTGCGTAAACTACTGGGTTTCCTGACAATTCTCCAGATCCCATGGCCGGAAAGCTGTACATCAAGACCCACGGTTGCCAGATGAACGAGTACGACTCGGCGAAGATGGCCGATGTGCTCGGGGCGGCGCACGGGCTGGAGTTGACCGATGATGAAAGCGAGGCCGACGTCATCCTGATCAATACCTGCTCGATCCGCGAGAAGGCCCAGGAGAAGGTTTTCAGCCAGCTCGGTCGCTGGAAGGAACTCAAGCAACACAAGGAATCCGTGGTGATTGGCGTCGGTGGCTGCGTGGCCAGCCAGGAAGGAGCGGCGATCGTCAAGCGCGCGCCCTACGTCGATCTGGTGTTCGGCCCGCAAACCCTGCATCGCCTGCCCGAGATGATCGAGGCGCGACGCCGCAGCGGCAAGTCACAGGTCGACATCAGTTTCCCCGAGATCGAGAAATTCGATCGCCTGCCCGAGCCGCGCGCCGAAGGGCCGAGTGCCTTTGTCTCGATCATGGAAGGTTGCTCGAAGTACTGCAGCTTCTGCGTGGTGCCCTACACGCGCGGCGAGGAAATCAGCCGACCGTTCGACGACGTGCTTGCCGAGGTCGCCCAGCTCGCCGAACAAGGCGTGCGCGAGGTCAACCTGCTCGGCCAGAACGTCAACGCCTATCGCGGGCCCATGCATGAAGGTGGCAGCGCGGATCTTGGCTTGCTGATCCACGCCGTCGCCCAGATCGAGGGCATCGGTCGCATCCGTTTCACCACGTCGCATCCGATGGAATTCAGCGATTCCCTGATCGAGGCCTATGCCAACGTGCCGGAGCTGGCCAATTACCTGCACCTGCCCGTTCAATCCGGATCCGACCGCATCCTTGCGGCGATGAAGCGCGGCTACACGGCACTCGAATACAAGCAGCGCATCCGCAAGCTGCGCGCCGTGCGCCCGGACATCTGCGTGTCCTCGGACTTCATCGTCGGCTTCCCCGGCGAAACCGATGCCGATTTCGCCAAGACCCTGAAGCTGATCGACGAAGTCGGCTTCGACCAGAGCTTCAGCTTCATCTTCTCCTCACGCCCCGGCACGCCCGCCGCCAGCCTGGCCGATGAAACCCCGGCTGAGGTCAAGCAGCAGCGCCTCCAGCAGTTGCAGTCCGTTCTCAACGAAAACGCCCGCAGGATCAACGAGGCCATGCTCGGCACCACGCAAAGCATCCTCGTCGAAGGACCGAGCCGACGCGATCCGAACGAAATGACCGGTCGCACCGAAAACATGCGCAAGGTCAACTTTGCCGGTCACCCGGACATGCTCGGCCAGTTCGTCGATGTGATCATCACCGAAGTCATGGCCAACTCGTTGCGCGGCCGCGTGAAACTTTCGACCGACGCGCAAGCGGCCTGACGGTTTCGGTCCCGGCATTCAGAACCAGAACGGCAAGCGCCCGCCGGCCCAGAACATCACCCATCCGATTCCGAACACGGCCCAAAAGAATCGCTTGATGCGGCGAGCGACAAACCACACGACTACAACTGCAAGAAGCGTGGGCAGCCAGCGATTCAAGGTTTCGCGCTGATCAATCGACAGATTCATGCTCAACTCCAGGGCACCGACAGGGTGCCCTGAAATCATCGCGAAAGCCGGCGAAGCGCGTCAGTCGCGTGCGTCATGCATCCCGTCTGACCTATGTCATCCGGCCTTTTTGCTGGCGATCCAGTGGTCCACGACGCGCTCGATCAAGGACAACGGCAGTGCGCCATGGGTCAGCACCTGATCGTGGAATTCGCTGAGCTTGAACCGATCGCCCAGCTCCTGTTTCGCCTTCTCGCGCAGGGCGAGGATCTTCAACATGCCGGCCTTGTAGGCGAGCGCCTGGCCGGGATTGACGAAGTAACGCTCGATCTCGGCAATGACATCGCCCTCGCCCATCCCGGTGTTCTCGAGCATGTAGCTGATCGCCTGTTCACGCGTCCAGTGCTTGTAGTGGATGCCGCTGTCGACGACCAGGCGCACCGCACGCATCATTTCGTCGCGCAGGCGGCCGAGGTTGTCGAGCGGATCGTTTTCGAAACCGAGTTCCCAGGCGAGACGTTCGGCATACAGCGCCCAGCCTTCCGAGTAGGCCGTGAACGGCAGGACCCGGCGGAAGAACGGAACATCCTGCAATTCCTGCGCGATCGTGATCTGGAAATGATGTCCCGGGATGCCTTCGTGATAGGCCAGGGTGCGCATGGCGAATTTCGGCGTTTCACCGGGGTCGCGCATGTTTGCGTAGAACACGCCCGGGCGTGATCCATCGAAGGCGCCGCCCTGGTAGTAGGCACCCGGTGCGGTCTTCTCGGAGAATGCCGGCACGGGTTTGACTTCGACCCCCAATTTCGGTCGCCGGTTGAAGGCATCGCCCAGGTTGGCGTTGACGTCATCGAGGATCGCCTGATAGCGGGCAATCATCTCGCTCTTGCCTTCGGCTGTATTCGGATACATCTGTTCGGGCTGGCGCGCCAGTTGCTGGACCCGCTCGCCGATGCTGCCTTCGGTCAGCCCCTGGTCGCGCAGAATCACATCCATCTCGGCACTGATGCGCGCGACTTCGGACAAGCCCAGCTCATGCACCTCGGCCGGCGTCATGTTCGTGGTCGTATGGCTGCGCACGCACCAGGCGTAGTAGGCATCGCCGTCGGGCAGGCTCCAGGCACCGAGATTTTGCGTGGCCTTGGCCTGCAAGGCGGTGAAGTAGGCAATCAGGTCCCGATAGGCGGGATAGACCTTTGCATCGATGGATGCCTCTGCCCGCTTGAGCAGGGCATCCTGGCCGGCTTGATCCAGCTTTTCGGGTCCGAGCTTGGCCAGCTTTTCGTTGAGGCTTGTATAGAGCATGTTTTCCGCGGGCGGCATGGCAATGAAGCCCTGCATCTGCTCAATCACCTTGTCTACGGTGAACTTCGGCGGGATGGCACCCTTGCTCTCACGCAGCCTCAGGCCTTCGATGACCTGCGCGAACTGCAGCGGAAAACGGTCAAGGCGCTTGATGTAGTTTTCGGCATCGGACGCGCTGTTGACCTGATGCGTATCGGCCATGAAATTCGGCAGGTTCGACTGGATGCCGAACATCTGGTTGACCGGGAAATCGTTGTAGCGGTATTGCTCGCCTTCGACCTGATCCTTGAGGAAGTATTCGAGTGCGTCGTAGGACAACTTGCCTTCCGCGTCGAGTGCATCGCGATCGTAGCGATGCAGCATGTCCAGATCGTCCTTGACCATGACGGCCATGTCGTCGGCATGTGCCGGCGAGGCGTCGTCGAGCTTGTCGCTGTAGAAATCGGCCCATGGCGGCAGGATGCGCATGCTGCTGAGCATCTGCGGGCTCTGCAGGGCGAATTGCAGGAAGGTGCGGCCGTAGAACCAGTCGATCTTGTAGGGCTTGAAATACCAGACATGCACAAAGCCGATGGCCAACACGACGACAACGAGCAAGATCCCGCGCAGCAGCCATTTGAGCAGCTTTTTCATGTGACCCATCCCCAAGGCAAATATCGATCCAAGTTAGCATCACCCGAGCCAGCGACGGGACGGCCATTGGTCACGAATCGCGCCAGGACGGGGAATCAACTGGGTTCGCGCACCAGGAAATTCCGCCTGGTGCGCGAACAGTTTTTTCCAGCCTTGCCGACGGACGAGCCGGCGGTTATGTTGCCGACTCGGTACAAACACTCCCTGAGCGCCGAACCGGAAACCCATGAACTATCGCCATGCATTCCATGCCGGAAATTTTGCCGACGTGTTCAAGCACGCGATCCTGATCGGGCTGCTGGAGGCGTTGAAAGCCAAGCAGAAGCCATTCTGCTTCATGGATACGCACGCGGGGCGTGGCCACTACCTGCTGAACGACAGCGAGGCGATGCGCACTGCAGAAGCTGCCGATGGTGTGCAGCGCCTGCTTGCAGCGACGCGACTGCCCAGCCTGCTGCATGTCTATGTCAATCTGGTGCGTTCACTGAACGCCGGGCGCGACGAACTGATCGAGTATCCCGGCTCACCGCTGATTGCCAGCCTGATCATGCGCGAAGAGGATCGCGGCATCGTTTGCGAAGTGCAGGCGGAGGAATGCGCCGGGCTGCGTGCCGCGCTGAGCGGGGATGCGCGTTTCGCCATCCATGAGCGCGACGGTTATGCAGCCATGAACGCATTGTTGCCGCCGGCCCAACGGCGCGGCCTGGTTTTGATTGATCCGCCGTTCGAGGCGCAGGATGGCGAGTTCCGCATCATCGAGAATGCGCTGGCCGATGCGGCGAGGCGTTGGCCGAGCGGAATCTACGCGGTGTGGTACCCGATCAAGCTGCGCCAGCAGGTGCAGCCTTTCCATCGCTGGCTGGGCAAAAGCGGCTTCGGCAAGATCCTCGTCGCCGAACTGCTCCTGCATCCGGACAACTCGGCCTTGCGCCTGAACGGCTGCGGCATGGCCATCATCAATCCGCCGTGGAAGTTCGAACGCCAACTGCAGGAACTGTTGCCTGCCCTGCAGAACCTGCTCTCGCAGGGGCGCTATGGTCTGCACCGAATTGAATGGCTGTTGCGCGACTGAGCAGGAGAACCGCGTCGATGAGGTGGTGCTGCACATCGAGGCTGCCGGGGCAGCGATGCTTCACGCCGAGTCGCTTGGCCTGCCTGCTTGCTGCGACAGGCTTGCTGCTGGGTGCCTGTGCGACCCCCGTGTTCAAGGATGTCGGCACGCTCGCCCCGATCCTGCCCAGTGACGTGCAGCAGTCAGCCGGTCGCCACGTTGGCAGCGAGGTCATCTGGGGCGGGCGCATCATCGGCGTAGCCAACCGCGAACAGAGCACCGAAGTCGAGGTCATCGGCTATGCGCTGGATCGCGATCAGCAACCCATGCCCGATGCGCCCACGGTCGGGCGTTTCATCATTATCCTGCCGGGTTTCGTCGAGCCCTTCGATTACCCGGCGGGCCGACACCTGAGCGTGCATGGCCGCGTTTCAGGAGCGCGACCGGGCCAGGTCGAGGAGCACGCATACCTCTATCCGTTGCTGATGGCCAGCGAGGTCAATGTCTGGCCCTGGGGCTTCATGTTCGACAAGAAGCCACGCATCAATGTCGGCGTGGGCGTGATCATCCGCTGATCGTGGCGACGGGCTCATCGTGATCGGCGACATCCGGCTCGAAGAAGCTGAAGCGGACTTCGGGAAAGCTCCGCCGGAGTTCGCGCTCGATCGCATTGATTTGTCCGATCATGCCCGCGGCGGATTCCTCGCCGCGCATCTTCGCCTTGACCGAAACCATGACGTCGTTGCCCAGTTGCAGGGTGAGCAGGTTGTAGACCTTTTCGATTTCCGGTCGATGTTCGAGAAACTCGAGCAAACGCTGGCGTGATCGCGGCTCGATGCTCTGGCCGATCAGCATGGCCTTGACTTCAATCGAAATCAGAATCGCAACAATGATCAGGAGGGCACCGATGGCCAGGGTTCCCAGTGCATCCCAGAGTGGGTTTCCGGTGATCATGGTGAGGACGACGGCGATCAGCGCAAACACCAGGCCAAGAAGCGCGGCGAGATCTTCGCCGAATATCACCACCAGTTCGGCTTGACGCGATTGACGAAACCATTGCCATAGGTTTTGCTCGCCGCGCGCCTTGTTGACTTCAATCAGGCACGCACGCATGGAGACGCTCTCGACGATGATGCTGAACACCAGCACGCCTATCGCGATCCATGGCGAAGTCAGCGGCTGGCCTTCCGACAACTTGTGCCAGCCTTCGTACAAGGAAAACATGCCGCCCACACTGAACAACATCAGGGCAACCAGAAAGGACCAGAAATAGACGGCCTTGCCGTAGCCCAGCGGATAGTCGGGTGACGGTGGCCTTTTGGCCTGGCGAATGCCGAGGAGCAGCAGCACCTGGTTTCCGCAGTCAGCCAGCGAATGCACGGCCTCGGCCAGCATGGCTCCCGATCCGGTCATGAATGCGGCGACGGATTTGGCGACGAAGATCGCGAAGTTTGCTCCGAGCGCGAAGAAAATCGCGCGGATCGAGTTGCCCTGTCCTGCCATGGATGCACCGGCTTGCGTTGATCGGGTCGCGCAGTCTACCAATGACCCCGGCAGGAAAAAATCGATGCGTGATCAAGGCAATGCCTTGAATCAGACCAGTGTCACGCCGAGCGCGCGCTGTACCTTCTTCGGCAAGCCGGCACGCACGAGTTCATAGGACTGGCGCACGTGATTGGCCAGCTCGGCCTCGCTGAAGCCGTCCGGCTCGTTGATGCTGACCCAATAGGCTCGGGCCATGTACGGCGCGGTGGTGATGCCTGGCTGATCGGTCATCTCGAGAAAGCGGTCCGCGCCAACCTTGAAGCTGATGCGGCCACGATCCGGGCCGAGTGCACACATGACCACGAACATCTTTCCCGACACGCTCCAGACCAAGTCGACATCCCATTTCATCGCCCGCGTCGCGCCGGGCCAGTTCCGGCACAGGTCGTCGAGTTGCTCGACCGTCATTCCCATCGTTTCGGACATCATGGCTCCCTGATCGTGTAGTGGCGATCGCGCACGTCGATGCGTGGCGGGCGGCGGGATTTCTCGAAGCTATCATATCCAGCCTTCAATTCGTTCCAGAACGCAAACCAGGGCGAGTTGCCTGCGCCCGCGAGACTGGTCGAATCCAGGCGAAACGGAAATGCATGCACGTCGAACGCGCGCTGGCCACCGGCAAGAGCGGCGGCGGCGAGCGTGTAGATCTCCTCGATCCCCTCATCACCCATTGCGTAGCAGCCGATGGAAACGCACGAACCGTGCACCATCAGGAGACTGCCGGTACGCGCATGCGCGCGGTCGTATGCGTTCGGATAGCCGAGATTGAACGACAGGTGATAATTGCTTTGTGGATTGAGCTGACGGGCAGCGACACGGTAGAAGCCTTCCGGTGCCTGGTTGTCACCTTCGCGCTGTTTCGGGCCCAGTTCACCGGAATACGTGCACACCGGATAGGTGCGGAAGTGGACGAAGCGCTGCGCATCGCCTTCGATCCACAGTTCCAGTTCCTTTTCACGCTTGAAGATGCGCATGAATACCGGCGCGCCGTAACGCAAGCCAAGCTGGCGCAAATCACGCTCCAGCGCCGGCTTCACCCGCGCCTCGGCCATTTGGGCCCGGTCCACCTGGGCGCCGGAAATACGTTCCATCAGCGATGTTCCCGTTGCCGCCCACAGCGTCGGAATGCCGGCGGCGAGGACGATCGCCAAGCCTGCGACGATCAAGCCGGCGCTGCGGCGAACCGTCATTTCAACGGTAGTTCTCGTAGGATTTTTCCTCGACCAGGGTCGAACCGAGCTTCTCGTTGATCTCGCGCTTGCAGGCAGCGCGGTCGTCATTGCGGAAATACACCGAACGCGCCAGTTCGACGAACTCCGTGTCGAAGGCCTGGGCCTTCTCCTTGATGCGGATGCGATCCTCGATCTCCCACAGCGCCTCGTTGACCGCCTTCAGCCTGGCGCGTTCGCGGGCAATGTCCGTCGCCGACAGCGGATCGGCGGACCAGGTCGCATTCAACAACGCAAGCTCGGTTCGCACATTGGCGAGCTTGTCCGCATTGCCGATGCGCGCGGACTTGATTTCGAGAATGGTGATCTTGTCGATCAGTTCGCCATAGGAAACGGGAACGGCTATCTGGCTCATTGCGGGGGCGTGCCTGTGGGTCAAACCGTGATGGTAGGACGGATTGGACGAAATGCGAACCAACCCGGGCGACGCGGGTCGATTGGCGTTGCCCTCACGTTTCCCCGTTCCGGCGACTGTGCAACCATTCGACGCAGCCATGCCCGATTCCTCCGCCCTCCGCCTCGAAGCCATCGCCTTCGTGCGCTCGCCGTATGCGCGGCGCATCGATGCGCCGCATCAACCGACCGTGACCGAAGGAACCGAGACCGGCACCTCATCGCTGGCGCGGATCGAATTCATCGAAGGATTTCCCGCCGAGGCGTATCGCGACCTGCAAGGCTTCGAACGCATCTGGCTGATCTTTGCCTTCCACCGCAGCCAGGGCTGGAAAGCCGAGGTGCGCCCGCCACGCGGTGGCGGCAAGCGCAGTGTGCTGGCAACACGCTCACCGCATCGGCCGAATGCGCTCGGTCTTTCCGCCGTGGAGTTGATCGCGATCGAGCCGGGCGCATTGCAGGTCCGCGGCATCGACCTGCTCGATGACACGCCGATTCTCGACATCAAGCCCTACGTTCCCTATGCCGACGCTTTCCCCGATGCGCGGGCCGGCTGGATCGACGCGATCGATGCGCACCAGGGCAGGCATTCCGCGCCCGGGCCGCGCAAACCGCGACGATGATCCTGGCGTTGCTCCGCCATGCCGGTCGAGGACGCGCTGCAACAAACTTGCGCTCGCCCCGTCATTGCCGGGAATCCGATGCGGCTGGCATGGCGCCCTCGGACAGCGGCACCGCCCTCAAGCGCATGGTGCCAGGGCTGGACTCAGCAAGTGCCTGGTCCAGTCGCGCGGAACGAAAATCAATGGAACTGCATGCCTTGTCGGCGCGCTGCTCAACGTGAACCCCCGGGTGAGGCGGCCCGCCGACTCAATCTTCCGCAGCAATCCATGCTGCCTGCGGCGCCGAGGACAGCCACGCGCTGATGCGCGCATAGGCATCCGCACTGGCCAGCAGATCCAGATGATTGGTCTTGTAGGCGATCCAGCGCCGCGACTCGGGCAGTCCCAGGTTGCGCTTCGGGCTGCGATGCGAACCGAGTGCGCTGAACAACGGCACCAGGCCATCACCGGCCAGGCGTTCGCTCAAGCCGTTGGGACGCCGCGCCACCGAACCGGCAATTGCGTAGCAGCGCACGCCTTCGGGAAGCGGCACTGCCTCGCGACGGACGCGCCGGGACTTGAAGCGATCGTGGTCGTGCCAGTCGGCATCATCCAGGTTGGCGTGGCGCAGGTCGGTGATGCCGGCGCTGCGCACCTTGCCGAGGCGTGACAGAGCCACCGTGTAAGGACTGGCACCAAGCAACGCGTCGAGGCGATTGCCGGTGCGCTCCAGCGGCGAGCCATCGTGCGGCGTGCCGATGAACACCATGTCGCGCAGATGGCGAATCCAGGATTTGCCGGTGCGGCGCGCGTCTTCGCAGGCGCTGCGTGCGAGCAATCCACCCATGCTGTAGCCGATGATCACCAACTGCTCCACCGGCACCGGCCACGCCCGGATCAGTTGTTCCAGCTTCTCCGAGAACTCGTGGCCATTCGTCGAAATATGCAGGCCGCTGTTGTAATGCAGATAGACCGGCGTGAAACCCGCCTCGGCCGCCAGAGCCTCGCCGTGGTTGTGGCCGCGCCGCTGCCATTGCAGGTCGGACATGCACAGGCCATGCGCAAGCACGACTATCTTTCCGCTCACCCCGGGAATCGATCCGGCAAGCGCCGCCGGGGTCAGTTTCAGAGCTTTTCCCTCACGGCGAAACTGCATGCGGACCTGCAGGGGATTGTCGGTGGCGAGGAGGTAATCACCGACCACGCCATTGAGTACGGCTACCAGCACTTCGCGTTGCGTCGACACGTCGTCAGGCAGGCTCTGCGGCGCAACCACGCTGAGAATGCTGTCGACGCCATGGCCGACTTTGCGCGTGACCCCGCGAATGCTGCGGTAAACGAGGCCGGTGATGCCGCGCGCAGGCTCATCGGTGGCCTCGCCGAACACCCCCGGCAAGCGCGAGATGTTGTGGTGCATGTTCTCGAGCAGATCAGTGACCGCGATTGTCGCCTCGGTGGCAAGGCGGCTGTAGGCACGCAGATCGGCAGCTCGAATCGGAGAGAACCTGAGCATGACGCAGCGACTCCTGGCGGATAGGGAACCATCCAGCGCACCCTTGTAGCAGCCGCAGGTCGAGCATCTGCTCTATGCGGGCGGCAAAGCGGTGCTTGCCCCGCCTCGTGCCGAATTGGCCGGTTGGCCGGCCTGATTTGCATGGCATGCATGATGGCCCATGCAACGGGACGCGTCGCCACCGATAATGCGCGCCCTGGCCGTGGATTCCCCGCCAGCCCCGCAGCCGCATTCACCGAACCGGCACGCCGCCAAGGATCGCCCGAACTCATGTCGACGCCCACTGAAGTCATTGTCGCCACGCAGTCGGAAGCTCGGCCTGGTGCAGCGGTCGCCACCACCTTCCCGATCCTGGTCATGTTGAGCTTCTGTCATCTGCTCAACGACATGATCCAGTCGCTGCTGCCGGCGATCTATCCCTTGCTGAAATCCGAGTTTGCCCTCGATTTCGGCCAGATCGGGTTGATCACGCTGACCTTCCAGATCACCGCCTCGTTGCTGCAGCCGATGGTCGGCATGTTCACCGATCGCCACCCGAAACCCTGGTCGCTGGCATTCGGCATGGGTTCGACCTTGATCGGCCTGCTCCTGCTGTCACGCGCACCGAGTTTTCCCGTCCTGCTGATGGCGGCGGCGTTGATCGGCACTGGCTCGGCAGTGTTCCATCCGGAATCCTCGCGCATCGCCCGCCTTGCTTCGGGTGGCCGACACGGGCTGGCGCAATCGATCTTCCAGGTAGGCGGCAATATCGGCTCGGCGAGCGGCCCCCTGCTTGCGGCATTCATCATCATGCCGCGCGGCCAGGCCAGCATTGCCTGGTTTGCCCTGGCGGCGATGATCGCGATCCTCGTGCTCGGCCGCATCGGCCGCTGGTATCAGTTGCAGATCCCGAACCTGGCTCGCCCGGCCATGCGCGCTGCCGGCAGGGCAGCCTACACGCGGCGCCAGGTGACGATCGCCATTGGCGTGCTCGGCGTGCTGATCTTCTCGAAATACTTCTATCTGGCCAGTCTGTCGAGCTATTACACGTTCTACCTCATGCACAGGTTCAGCCTCGGCGCGCAATCCGCCCAGGTGCACCTGTTCATCTTCCTCGCCGCCGTTGCCGCCGGCACGCTCATTGGCGGGCCAGTGGGCGATCGTATCGGCCGGCGCTACGTGATTTGGGCGTCCATCCTCGGCGTGCTGCCATTCACCCTGATGCTGCCGCACGCCAATCTGCTCTGGACAACCGTGCTGACCGTCGTCATCGGCCTTGTGCTGGCCTCGGCATTCGCGGCAATACTGGTGTTCGCCCAGGAACTCGTGCCGGGACGCACGGGCATGATCTCGGGACTGTTTTTCGGCTTCGCCTTCGGCATGGGCGGCATTGGTGCGGCCGTGCTCGGCCAGCTTGCCGACCATATCGGCATCGAAGCGGTCTACCGGATCTGCGCCTGGTTGCCGGCGATCGGCCTGCTTGCATGGTTCCTGCCGCGCACGCAGGTTTCCAATCAAATCAAAGGACAGTGATCAAGCCGGAAAAGACAGCAGCCCGCTCTCAGGCCAGTCGACTGCTTATTCGGCATCCAGAACCGCTTCGAGCAGACGCTGGATCAAGGACTGGGTGGATGCGGCGCGTTCGTTGTCGTACGCGTAACTGGCCTCGTCCATGTAGTTGGCCTGGGCGAGCTCAAGCTGGATGGCATCGATGCCCTGCTCCGGCCTGCCATAGTGGCGGGTGATGTAGCCACCCATGAAGCGGCCATCGACGACAAAGGAATAATCGGCCTGGGCCTCCAGCACGCCAACCAGTTGCGCACGCAGGCCGGGGCGACAGCTGGCGCCGCCGACGGTGCCGAGATTGAAATCGGGCAGCCGCGCGTCGAACAGGAATGGCACGAAGCTGCGGATCGAATGACCTTCCCAGAGCACGCAGCGTCCGTGCTCGGCATGGATGCGCTCGATTTCGGCAACGAGCGTGGCGTGATAGGGCTGCCAATAATGCCTGACGCGTTCGTCAATCTCGTCGTCGTCGGGTGCCTGTCCATCGAGATAGACCGGCTCACCGGAAAACTGCACCAACGGACACAGCCCGGTGGTGTTCTGGCCCGGGTACAGCGAGACATCATCGGGCGGACGATTGAGATCGACCACATAGCGCGAGTATTTCGGTACCAGCATCGATGCGCCGAGATCGCGCGCGAAGGCATACAGGCGCGAGACGTGCCAGTCGGTATCGGGCACGTGACGTGCCGAGGGCGTCAGGCGCGCGGCGATGGCCGGCGGAATCGCCTCGCCATCATGCGGCAGGCTGATCAGCAAGGGTGCGCTGCCGCGATGCAGGTCATGTGTTTTCATGGCCGCAGTCTACGCGCATCGCGCGACGTTCCAGAATCCCGGGATGCGGATTCAGGTTGCGCTCAGTGGCGCTGCCGCGGAGGTGAAGGAACCTTCAAGGGGATGGATTCGACTGCCTTTGTCGCGCTTGATGTGCCGCAGCCGCCACAACTGGAGCAACCAAGGCCGCTGCCGCAGCCGCCCTGCCTGGCCTCCAGCGGCTGCAGCCAGCGCCCGACCGTGCGCAGGATGGCGCTGTGTCGTGATTGCCCAAGCACCCTCGCAACGGTTGCTTGGCACAGGCGGAACGGCCCCGGTGCGACATGGCGCACGGCCAGCACTGCACTGGTCGAGACGATCACGGTCACCAGCAAGGTCTGCAGCCATTGCGTGCTCATGCGCCGAATGCCCGGGTGATCTGATAGGTCAGGAACGAGGCGAGGTAAGCCAGCGCGAACAGGTAACCAGCCATGATCCAGACCTGGCGCCAGGAGTTGGTTTCACGGCGCACCGTGGCCAGGGTGGACAGGCACATCGGCGCAAACACGTACCAGGCCAGCAACGAGAACGCGGTCGCCATCGACCATTGCGCGGCGACGATGGCCTGCAGGCCTTCCTCGTGGCCGGACAGCGCATACACCGTGGCCAGCGACGAGACCGCAACTTCGCGGGCGGCGAGCCCAGGCACCAGCGCGATCGAAATCTGCCAGTTGAATCCGATCGGCTCGAACAGGACATGCAACCAGCGCCCGAGCATGCCGGCAAAGCTGTAGTTGATGGCCGGCTCGGTGGCAGCTTCCGGCGCGCCCGGGAATGTCGAGAGGAACCACAGGATGATGGTCAGCGAGAGGATGATGCCGCCGACACGCTTGAGGAAGATGTTGGCGCGCTCCCAGAGGCCGATGGCGATGTCGCGCGGATGCGGGATGCGATACGACGGCAGTTCCATCAGCAAGGCGTGCTCGCTCTTGTCGCGCCGGATCAGCTTGATCACCCAGGCTACGGCGAGCGCGCTGACAATGCCGGCAACATACAGGGAGAACAGCACGATGCCCTGCAGATTGAAAATGCCGGCGACGGTCTGATCGGGAATGAAGGCGGCAATCAGCAGGGCATAGACGGGCAGCCGCGCCGAACAGGTCATCAAGGGCGCAATAAGGATCGTGGTCAGGCGATCACGCGGGTCCTGGATGCTGCGCGTGGCCATGATGCCCGGAATCGCGCAGGCAAAGCTCGACAGAAGCGGAATGAACGAACGACCGGTCAGGCCGGCCTTGAGCATGAGCCGGTCAAGCAGGAAGGCGGCACGCGGCAGGTAGCCGGATTCCTCCAGCGCAAGGATGAAGAGAAAGAGGATGAGGATCTGCGGCAGGAACACCAGCACGCCACCGACCCCGGCGAAAATGCCGTCGACGACCAGGCTTTGCAGCATCGGCATCGAGGCCAGGCCACTGCCGACCCAGGCACCGACCAGGCCGACTCCGGCCTCGATACCTTCCATCAGCGGCTCGGCCCAGGAAAAAACAGCCTGGAAAATCAGGAACATGATCACCGCGAGCACGCCGAGACCGAGCACCGGATGCAGGAAGAAGCGATCCAGGGCGTCGTCGATTTCGGCCGTTCGCCGCGGCATGCTCACCGCGTCGGCAAGCAGCGCGCGCACCTCGGCATGCAGGTCGCTGTTGGCATCAACCACGACTGCCGGCGGCAATTCACCATCCAGGCGTGCAGCCAGTGCTGCCGCGCCACCGCGCCGCACGGCAACGGTCTCGACCACCGGGATACCGAGTGCCTCTTCGAGTTTCGCCACGTCGATCTCGATGCCGCGCTTGCGTGCCGCATCCATCATGTTCAATGCCAGCACCATGGGTCGACCCAGCCGACGCACCTCGAGCACGAAACGCAAATGCAGGCGCAGGTTGGTGGCATCGGCGACACAGACAATCGCATCCGGCGCCGTCTCGCCCGGGAAGTGACCGAGGCAGACATCGCGCGTGATGACCTCATCCGGGCTGGCCGCCTCCAGGCTGTACGCGCCCGGCAAGTCGATCAACTGGAAGGTGCGCCCCGATGGCCCGCTGAATCGACCTTCCTTGCGCTCGACCGTGACCCCTGCGTAATTGGCTACTTTTTGCCGCCCGCCGGTAAGCTGGTTGAACAAGGCGGTCTTGCCGCAGTTTGGATTGCCGACCAGGGCCAGGCGCAGGCTGACGACCGCTTCGATCATGGCACCGACTCGACAATCACGCGCGCGGCCTCGGCACGGCGCAATGCAAACCGGGTAAAGCCGATCTGCACCAGCAAGGGATCGGCACCAATCGGGCCACGCCCGACCAGGCGCACCGGTTCGCCACGCACGAAACCGTAGTCACGCAAGCGTCGCGCGATGGGATCGCCATCCACCACATTCTCGACTTCCCGAACCACGGCATCGGCCCCTTGGGACAGCTCGGACAACCGCATTTAATGACCGCCGCAAATAAGAATGGTTCGCATTATATGCCAATCGGGGCTTCGCAGCGATGCTCCCGCACCGGGCCGCTGCCCTGCAGGTTTCCGCTGAACACCCTATGATTCCGACTTTCACCCGGATCGAGCGCATGACTTCATCCCTCCTTGTCACCGACAACAACGGCATCCGTGAAATCAGCTTGAACCGCCCGTCGGTGCACAACGCATTCGATGACCGCCTGATTGCGGAACTGACATCGGCCATCGCCGAAACCGGCGAAGATGACTCGATCTGGGCCCTGGTGCTTTCCGGCCAGGGCAGCACCTTTTCCGCCGGGGCCGATGCCAACTGGATGCGCGCCATGGCGGGTGCGAGCGAGTCGGCGAATCGCGAGGATTCGCTGCGCCTGGCCCGCCTCATGCGCACGCTCAACTTCCTGCCCAAACCGACGATTGCCAAGGTCAATGGTTCGGCCTATGGCGGCGGCATCGGCCTGATTGCCTGCTGCGACGTGGCCATTGGCGTGGAAGGCGCAAAGTTTTCGCTCAGCGAAGCCAAGCTTGGCCTCGTGCCGGCCGTCATCTCGCCGTATGTGGTGGCTGCCGTGGGGCCGCGCCATGCGCGCAAGCTGTTCATCAGCGCCGAGGTTTTCGATGCCGAGGAAGCCTTGCGCATCAATCTTCTGCACCAGTTGGTTGCGCCCTCGCAACTGACTGACGCGGTTTCCCGCAGCCTGCACTTCCTCAGCAAATGCGGTGCGCATGCCCAGGCTGAAGCCAAGGCACTGGCTCTGCGCATTGCCGGCCTCACCCGCGAAAGCGCCGAAAAGCTGGATCAGGAAAACGCCGCGCTGATTGCGCGTCTGCGCGTCTCCGACGAGGGCCAGGAAGGGTTGTCAGCCTTTCTCGACAAGCGCCCACCGCGCTGGATTTCAGGGAATTGATGATGTTCGAGACGATCCTTGTCGCCAATCGCGGCGAAATCGCCTGCCGCGTGATCCGCACGTGCCGTCGCCTCGGCATTCGCACCGTCGCCGTATATTCGGAAGCCGACGCCACCGCACAGCACGTTCGCCAGGCCGACTTCGCTTATCCGATCGGGGGGCCGGCACCGGCGGATTCCTATCTTCGGGGCGATGCAATCATCGAAGCGGCGCGCAAGTCCGGCGCGCAGGCAATCCATCCGGGTTATGGCTTTCTCTCGGAAAATGCCGATTTTGCCGATGCGGTTGCCGCCGCCGGCCTTTGTTTCATCGGCCCCTCCGGCACCTCGATGCGCAAGATGGGCTCGAAGGCCGGGGCCAAGGACTTGATGGCCTCGCACGGCGTGCCGGTCGTGCCGGGTTACACCGGCGAGGATCAGGACCCTGCCCTGCTGGCGCGCGAAGCCCGGCGCATCGGCTTTCCATTGATGATCAAGGCGGCCTATGGCGGCGGCGGCAAGGGCATGCGCATCGTGCGCAAGGCCGAGGAGTTTTCCGCCCATCTCGAGTCCTGCCAGCGCGAGGCGAAGAATGCATTCGGCCGTGACCGCGTGCTCCTTGAGCGCTATGTCGAAAAGCCGCGCCATATCGAATTCCAGGTCTTCGGCGACAGCCACGGGCACGTCGTCCATCTCAACGAACGCGAATGTTCGGCGCAGCGCCGTTACCAGAAGGTGCTCGAAGAAACCCCATCGCCCTTCCTGACGCCCGAGCTGCGCACGAAGATGGGCGAAGCCGCGATCGGCGCAGCGCGCGCGCTGGATTACGTGAATGCCGGTACCGTCGAGTTCATCGTTGGCCAGGGTGGCGATTTCTATTTCATGGAAATCAACACGCGCCTGCAGGTCGAGCATCCGGTCACTGAAATGGTGCTTGGCCTTGACCTGGTCGAATTGCAGTTGCGCGTCGCTGCCGGCGAAGCCCTGCCCGCCTCGCTGATCCGCAACAAGTCGATTCCGGCCAATGGCCACGCAGTCGAAGTGCGCCTGTATGCCGAAGATCCCGAGCAGGGCTTCCTGCCGGGTTCGGGACGCTTGCAGACCCTGCGCCTGCCGCCGGTTTCCGCCCACGTGCGCATCGATGCAGGGGTGATCGAGGGCGACCTTGTCAGCGTCTTCTACGATCCGATGATTGCCAAGATGATCGCCTGGGATCGCGATCGCCATTCCGCCTTGCAACGCATGCGTGATGCGCTGGCCGAAGTCAGCGTGATCGGGCCGAAATCGAATGTCGCCTTTCTCGAACGCCTGCTGCGCCACCCGGCGGTGATCGAGGGCAGCATCGATACCGGTTATCTCGATCGCAGCCTCGATGAATTCCTCGCTGCCACGGAGCAGGCGGATGCCAGCGCCGAGGGCGATGCCTTTCTGCCCGCCGCGGCAATCGTTTCACTGCTCGCCGAGGAAGCCGACGCGCTCGCCCAAGCCGCCGCCAGTGCCGATCCGAATTCACCCTGGCGTCGTGCCGATGGCTGGCGCCTGGGTCATCCCGGCAAACGCATCATCGCCTTGCTCGATGGCGACCAGCGCATCGAGATTTCCGCGCAGGGTGCGCAAGGCAACTACCGACTTGCCATCGGCACGCACGCCTTTGAAATCAGCGATGCAAGGTTCAGCGACGGCTGGCTCAGCGCGCGCCGCGATGGCATCGTCTCTCGCCAACGCGTCTTCGCGGAGGGCGCACGCATCACCGTGCACGACGGCACGTCGCGACGAAGCTTCGAACACGCGCCCGCATTCGCCTTTGTCGAGTCATCCGTTTCCGATGCCGATCGCGTGCTGGCGCCAATGCCTGGGCGCATCGTCGTGGTCAAGGCAACGACGGGCGATGCCGTCGAGGCTGGCGATGAATTGCTGGTCATGGAAGCGATGAAGATGGAACTGACCTTGCGTGCGCCACGCGCCGGCCGCATAGAAGCGGTCCAGGCGGCGGCGGGCGATTTCGTCGACGCCGATTCGGTACTGGTCCGATTGGAGGCCTGCGAATGAAGATTCGATGGATTCCGGCAATCTGCGCCTTGCTCGTGCTCGGTGCCTGCAACGAGACGCGTTTTGAATCACCCCCGGGCGATGAAATCGTTGCCTGTGATCCGGCATGGAAAGGATTGTGGGTCGATGCATCGGAGCCACGCTCCAGCGACGAGCCCGACGAGTTGGCCTTCCTGGTCGACCCGGAATGCCGCTTCTTCATGCTCGAACGCCCCGAGAAAGACGGCCCGCCAAAGCAGATCCACATCCCGGTCAACTACGTGCATGATCGCGGCAAGCACTATGTGGTGGTCGCCGACAACCAGCTTGGCGAGACGGTCAAGCTCAATCCGGTCCACGGCATCGAGCCGGCACCGGAGAAATCCTTCTTCATCGCCCGCTATCAGCTCGATCATGACCGCCTGCGCATCTGGCAAGTCGATTCCAGACGCACCGCACACAAGGTCATCGACGGCGTGCTCGACGGCAGCGTGGATGACAGCCACAACGAACTGCATGTGTTCATCAGCGGCGATCGCGCGAGGATTCTCGACATAGTGCGCAAGCAGAAGATCTTCGAGGACAAGCCGTCCGCCGACGTTCGTCGCAGCACGTTGAGCCTCGACGAATACGAACGGCAGCGCAGCGCGCGACGCGTCGGCAAGCCGTCATGAGTGGCATGCCCGGGCGCGTGCGCATCGTCGAGGTTGGTCCTCGCGACGGCTTGCAGAACGAAAAGGCCATCATCCCGGCGGCAACCAAGATCGAGTTGGTCAATCGCCTGTCGCGCACGGGCCTGCGCACGATCGAGGCTACCAGTTTCGTCAGCCCGAAATGGGTTCCGCAACTGGCCGATGCCGCCGAAGTATTCGCCGCCATCGATAAACGCCCTGGCGTGCGCTATCCGGTACTTGTACCCAATGAGCAGGGTTACGATCGCGCCCATGCTGCAGGTGCGCGCGAGGTCGCCGTGTTCTCGGCCGCGTCGGAAATGTTCAACCGCAAGAACATCAATGCCTCGATCGACGAATCGATCGAACGCTTCCTGCCGGTCATGGAAAAGGCCCGCGCCGATGGCGTGGCGGTTCGCGGCTACGTTTCAACCGTGCTCGGCTGCCCCTACCAGGGCGAGGTGCCATTGCGCGATGTGGTGCGTGTCGCCAGCCGCATGCACGCCCTGGGTTGTTATGAAATCTCTCTCGGCGACACGATCGGCATCGGCACGCCGGGCAAGGCACGCGCCATGCTGCGCGCCGTCGCCGGTGACGTGCCGATCGAGGCCCTTGCCGTGCATTTCCATGACACGCGTGGCCAGGCCCTGGCCAACGTGCTCGCCTGCCTGGAGGAAGGGGTCGCCGTGGTCGACAGTTCCGTCTCCGGCACCGGCGGTTGCCCGTATGCAAAAGGCGCCACCGGCAACGTTGCCAGCGAGGACGTGGTCTACATGCTCGAAGGCATGGGCATCGATACCGGTATCGATCTGCCTGCCTTGATCGAGACCGGTCTCTGGTTGTCGAGCCAGCTTGGCCACGAAACCGCCAGCAAGGTCGCCCGCGCCAGCATCGGCTGAGCGGTGCTATCCTGCCTGCGCGCAGGATCGCAAGGGAGCACCTGCCAAACGTGAATGGGATTCACGCATGGTCGAGAAAGTGGAATTTTCCGAGGCGACAACCCATCCGACCGACACCGGGACAGCCGATGCGGACGTCTGGGTCCAACTCGCCGAGTTCGCCTCGCGCGCCGACGCCGATCCGGTCCTGCGGCTGCTCGTCGGCGAGGCGATCACTGCCCATCGCAACCTGCGCGGGATCACCGCGACAATCGCCAACCGTTACCGCGCGATGATCGACGCCGTGCCCGACGCGATCACCATCCATGACGAAACAGGCAGCATCCTCGATGCCAATGCCAGCGCCTGCCAGTTGCTCGATCGCGAGCGCGAGCGGCTGCTTGGATGCTCGATCGAGGATGCGTTCCCGGAACTCGACGACACCTTCATCAGTCGCCTGCACCGAGCATTCGATGCCGACGAAACCGTCACCGCAACCTCGACGATCCGCCGTGGCGCTGACGAGGAAGCGGTGCTCGAACTGAACGCCCACGGCTATCTCGATGCCAACCAGAGACGCATCATCGCGGTAACCCGCGATCTTGGCCCGCGCGCCCTTGCCGACCTGCAATTGCGCAGCTCGCAGGCAGAGCTGCGGCGCATCCTGCACGAGATGGACATGGGCATGCTCGTGCGCAACCGCATGGGTCACGTGGTTTCCTGCAACCCGGCAGCGTGCCGGATCCTGCAGACCAGCGAACCCGACCTGCTTGCCTTGAGCACGGATCAGATTGCCGACTGGCAGTTCATCGACGAGGGAGGAACAACGATTGTCCATGATGACTTGCCGTGGGCGCGGGCCCTGCGCACCGGCAAGGCCATCGAGTCGGTGATCTGCGGAGTGCGCTCGCCACAGATGACCGATCCACGCTGGCTCTCGGTAACGGCCGTTCCGCGCAGCCGCAGCGCTGACGACGATGCCGACCAAGTGGTCTCGGTGTTTGCCGACGTCACTGCGATCAAGCACGAGGCGGCCTTGTTCGCCCATGCGCAATCGCTGACCAATCTCGGTGCCTGGCAGTTGGGCCCGGACGGCGAGCGCATGTCCTGGTCGGCGCAGATGCACGCGATTTTCGATGTACCCCTGTCGACGCCGGTGTCACGCGAACGCATGCTCAACCACTTTGCCGGCATGGATCAGCGTCGCCTGCGGCAAACCCTGGATGCGGCGAAGTCCAGCGAAACCACCGAAATCACGGCGCGCATGACCACCGCCATCGGCCGCCGACGGCAGGTGCGGATCCGCGTTCGCGCACTGCCGAAGGATTCCGCCCAGGGCAGCGTGATCGGCTGCGTGCAGGACATCACCGCCGAGACCGATCAGGAAATCGCCGGTGCCCCCGATTGATGCGTCGACCGCGTTCCTCCCTGCCTTGCATGCGCATGCGATGCAGCGTGTAGTATCGGATTCCCGACCTGTCGAGGCGACCGCGTGCCAGCCAAAATCGCTCCCGAACGAAATCGCGGCTCGATCATTGCCTGCGGTGAACTGCCTTCCAATCAGCGCACGTCCGTCCTGCTTGCCCGCCTCATCGGACTGGTCGGCGATTCACCGCGCGTGATTCTGGTTTCCGCCCCGGAAAAGTCCGATGACGATGACATCGAACTGGAGGCGATGCTGACGGCGGCCGGCTGCACCCAGTTGCACCGCCATGCCCTGACCACCCGCGCTGGCGCGGAACAGCGGCAACTGCTCGATCTGGTCGAGCAGGCCGATCTGGTCATCCTCAATGCCGAGCAACCGCTCAAGCTCAGCACCCTGATTGGCGGCAGCAGCCTGGCGCGATTGCTGCGCCGGCGCAATGCAGCGGGAATGGCGGTATGCGGCGTCGGTGCCGGTGCCGCCTTGCTTTGCGAACACATGCTGGCGTCGGGAACCGCCGGGCCGACGCCTCGTGTCGGCAGCGCATCACTCGCACCGGGACTCGGCTTGACCAATCGCGTGGTCATCGACCAGGGCGGCAATGCCAGCGATCGGCTCGGCCGCCTGCTCGCCGCGCTTGCCCTCAATCCGTTTGCCCTCGGTCTCGGCATCGATGCCTCGACCGTGGTCGCGATCGGCCCCGATAATGCACTCGAGGTATTCGGCACCGGCGGCGTGACGATCATCGATCCCAGTGAAATGGCCGATTCCAATGCGGCCGAACTCGAACCCGGCGCACCAATCCGCATCACCAACATGCGCCTGCACGCACTCACCGCCGGCACCCGCTTCGATCTCGATTTCCGCCGCGCGATCGACTGAAATATCGCCCACTCGATCATGAGACGGGAGGCGGATGCGCCACGTTTATCCGCCCTACGCTCCGCGCTCAACCAGTCCTGGGCAGGATGGACAAGCGCAGCGCAGCCACCACCTTGACGCCTGTGGGTCATCGTTCGGGCGTTTGCGACCGCAGATGTGCTGCGCGATTGCGCAGCGACAGGCAATGTCCGCTTTTCCCGCGCTTTCCTGTTTCTGCGGAAGCCTGCCGCGCGTTCGCGGCTTTCTGGAGACTTCCCGATGCGACTTGCCCTGTTGTCGGCCCTGTGCCTGCAGGCCGCCTGCGCGTTGGCCTGTGCGCACGCCAGCGCGCAAGCCCCTGCCGCGTCCCGATCCATCCTCGTGCTCGATGCGTCCGGTTCGATGTGGGGTCAGATCGACGGCCAGCCAAAGATCGCGATTGCACGCGAGGCCGTGGATGCGATGCTGGGGGGCTGGAACGACGGCAATCTGGGCCTGATGGCCTACGGCCACCGGCGCAAGGGTGATTGCGAGGACATCGAGCTTCTGATCGAGCCAACCGGGTTCGACGCCGCCGCGATCCGCCGGCAAGTGGGCGCACTGAATCCGAAAGGCATGACGCCGATTTCCGCCGCCGTACGCCGCGCCGCCGAACAGCTGCGCTTCACCGAGCACAAGGCCACCGTGATCCTGGTCAGTGACGGTGATGAAACCTGCCAGGCCGATCCCTGTGCGCTGGGCGCGGAACTGGAAGGACTGGGCATCGACTTCACGGCGCATGTGATCGGCTTCGACATCGAAACCGGCAGCCAGGCGCAGCTGCAGCTGCAATGCCTGGCCAGCAGCACTGGCGGACGCTACCTGGCCGCAAGGGACGCGGGCGAGCTCAATCGCGCCTTGCAAACCATCACGCAGGAACCCGTGCCTGCGGTCGAACCCGGGAAAACCGCCGGAATCCATTTCAACGACGGCTGCGTTGCCTATGACCAGGAAAACTATACCGGCAACCGCATGCAGATGGGCGGCTCCGCGGACAGCAGGGTGCGCGAAGTGCCGGAAGCGTGGCGAAATGGCATCAAATCGCTCGCATGCAAGGCGGGCTGCGGCATCCTTGTGTTCACCGAGCCTGGCTACGATGGCGAAAACTACAGCATCCCCGACGGCTCGCAGTTTCCAAGCATGCCCAGCGATTACGCCCGGCCGTTCGGTTCTTTCGACATGGGCTGCAGCGCGATCCTGGAGCAGGAGGATTCCAGCGAACGCAGCGCGGAGCAAGGCGAAGACCCGGACGCCACCATCGAGCCGGACGTGAAATCGCCCCCCGACGAATCCCCCACGGAGTGAGCCATGCGTAATAGTGTATTTGTCCTTGCTCTTGCCATCGCCGCTGGCCTGGCCGCCTGCGGCAACCCGGAAGCCCCATCAACCACCGCAGCGCCTGCCGATGGATTGCGCGATGTCATCGATGCCGCTGCCGCGAAATCGCCGCCAGCTGATGCGCCATTGCAGCCGGGACAGACCGTTCAAGGCACCATCGAGGCCGACGTCGGGCGTGGCATGCAATCCTTCCGTTCACTCGCGACGAAGGTGGCCGATGACATCGGCAAACAGATGGACGCCAGGCTCGACGCCGGTGCGGGCCGCAAGGCCCTCGACGACGCCAACCGCAAGCTCGACAAGCTGGGCGCCGGCACGCGAATCGACGCGGGTGACGTGCGCGATTTCGTTGGCGGCATGGCGGGCAAGGTCTTCCACGATTCGGATGTGCGCAAGCTGGCGATCATCTCGTCGCTGCAGGTTTCGCTCAGCGGCAAGGCAGCCGATGGCGGCAAGCTGGAAATCGCGCTGAGCTTCGACGACACGAACCTGAAACTGTCCCGTGCCAGCCTGAGTTATCGACCTGACGCGCGCGCGGCGTTCGAATTCCACGAAACCGCGAAGGATGCGCAGCCACAAGTCGCAATCGAGCGCTTCGAGAAGAATGCGGACGGCAGCTATGCGATTTCAGGCAGCTTCAGTGCAACCAACGTACCCGCATCGAAATTGGCGAAGAAGCTCAAGGGAACGACACTGCCACAAATCGAAGGCCGCTTCGATTTTGCTGCGCTGCCGCTGAAGGAGATGCCGAAGATCGGTGGCTGAGCGCGAATCGCCAGGATTCCCATCCTGGCGATCTTCCGTGCGGTTCGCGGGTTGTCATCGGAGCGGCGCTGGCGCGGCAGGTCGGCTGTTCGACCCGAATTTCATCCTTCTCGATCACGGGATCCGGCGCGTCGAAGCGCCAGGCGTGGTCGATGTCCGCCGCTGCCAGCAGGAACAGGTCACGCCATCCATACGTCAACCGCCGTCGAGGGTGTCGTCAAAATCAGGGTGCGCGCAGCGCTTCCAGATTGGCACGGAAGGGTTCGGCTTCGGCACCGAGCGTGGCGAACAGGGCGTCGGCCTGCGCCAGCGCCTGCCGTGCCGCATCGGCTTCGCCGCGATGACGATGGTTTTCGGTACGCGCCAGGGCGGCACGCAGCTGCAGCGAGGCAGGCAAGGCGCTGGTGTCTTCGGCCATGAAGGCGGCAAGCGGCTCGCCCGCGTCCTCGTGGCGTTGCAGGACGAGCAGCAATTCGGCTCGGGTGATGCGTGCAGCCTGGGTGAGCGGGCTGGCGGAACCGGCGTGCCGTTGCGCCATGGCCTCCGCTTCGCCGGCATATTCCAACGCATCGCCGTAGCGTTTCAGGCCTTGCAGCGCACGGGCGTAGTTGCCGATCAACGCCGCCGTCGCAGCAGAAGGGCCAAACAATTGCCGACGCAGGGCCAGGGCCTCGGCAAAGGCGCTTTGCGCGGCGACCAGATCACCCTTGCGGAACTGCGCGGCGGCGAGGTTGTTGAGCGTGTTCAGGGCATCGTTGCCGGATCCCAGTTTCAACGCGCGCCACAGCGCCATTGCTTCCTGCGATGCGGCAATGCCTTCATCGATGCGCCCGGCCTGCACGTAGGCTGCGCCGATGTTGGTGGCAAGTATGGCGGTTTCGAAATGTTCGCGACCGGAGTGTTGCACGCGTTGTGCCAACGCAGCCTCCAGCGTTTCCAGGGCCGCCGCCGTATCGCCTGCCTCGCGCTGCAAGCGGGCCTGCAGGGCGCGCGAGGTCAGCAGCACGTCGGCGTGGCGTTCGGGATCGGTGTTCCAGAATGCTTGCGCTTGTCCGAGCAACGCGCGAGCCTCGTCAGGATTGCCCATGCGATGCACGGTTTCGGCAAGCGTGAAACGCACGTCGGCACCAGCGACGGGATCGGCAATGGCGGCATCGAAGGCCAGCCAGTGTCGCAGCAGCGGCTCGGCGGCAGAGTAATCGCCCAGATAGAAATGCAGCTCGCCAAGGGCTTTGAGGACTTGCGCGTCGGTGGCCGGGTCGTCGGCAAAACTGGCCTGCACGCGCGCGGCGGCCTGGTCGAGCACCTGCTTGGCGGTTAGCGGTTCGCCATCGCGGGCGTGCTGCCCGGCATCGCGGAACATGTGTGCCAGGTAATCGCGCACGGCCTTGCTGCGACGTGCCTCCACCTGCGCAATATCGCGTTCGCGCAGTGCTTCCTGGCGCGCCATCGAGATCGCGGCGAGCGCGCCGACGAGGCCGACGAACACGAACAACAGCACGCTTGCGGCCAACCAATAGCGCCGCAGGAAGCGCCGCGCACGATAGCCGAAGGCTCCACCGCGTGCGGCTACTGGGGCGTGCTCAAGATGTCGGCGCACGTCCTGCGCCAAGGCCTCGGCGGATTCGTAGCGCGCCGCAGGTTCGGGCCGCAGCGCCTTGTGGACGATGGCATCCAGATCGCCGCGCAGCTTTCTTGCCGCGGTCTTCGATGCCGCCTGCGAACTTGGCGACGGCGGCGGTCCGGCCTGTGCGCGCTGCAGCAGTGCCAGCACGCCCGCGCCGGCCAGCTCGCCCCAGGGCGAACGATCGGTGAGCAGTTCATGCAGCAGGACGCCCAGCGCATACACGTCGGTGAGGGTGCTCTGTTCGCCCCCGGAAAGCTGTTCGGGCGCGGCATACTGCGGCGTGAGGCGCAAATCGCGGGTATCGCCGTGGGTCGCGTCGATCGGACGCGCGATGCCGAAATCCAGCAGCATGGGCTGGCCATCGGCACGCACCAGGATGTTGTCCGGTTTCAAATCGCGATGGACGATGAGATGCCGGTGCGCGAACGCCACCGTTTCGCAGATTTGCGCGAACAGCGCCAAGCGTGCGGGAAGTTCCAGCCCGCGCTCGCGGCAATGGTGCGACACGGGCACGCCTTCGACGAGTTCCATCACCATGTACGGCGCGCCATCGGGCAGGCTGCCTGCATCGATCAGGCGCGCGATGTCGGGATGTTGCAGCCGCGCCAGCAGGCGTGCCTCGCGCAGGAACCGCGGCGCATCCTCAACACCGTGGCGCAGCAGCTTTACTGCCACCTGTTGCTCGAAGCGGCCATCATCGCGTTCGCCCAGCCAGACCTCGCCCGTGCCACCGCGCCCGATGCGGCGAACCAGCTTCCATGCGCCCACGCGACGACCTTCGTGTTCGCCTGCCGGCACGGCGGGTGCTTCGAGGAAGCCTTCGGACGCATCGACGGCGCGCAGCAGTTCCAGCACTTCGGTGCGGATCGCCGCATCGGACTCCTGCAGGTGGAGGAAGGCTTCACGTTCGCCTTCGGGTTTTTCGAGCGCCGCATCGAGCAAGGCTTCGACGCGGGCGAAGCGTGCCGATTCAGACATGCTCATCGGCTGCGCCCTCGCCCAATTCGCGAAACAGCCAGGCCCGCGCCTTCACCCAGTCACGACGCACGGTGCGATCGGTGAGCCCCATCGCCTGCGCGGTTTCGGATTCGCTGTAGCCGGCGAAGAAGCGACACTCCACCACCTGCGCCAGGCGCGGACTCAAGGCGGCGAGTCGTTCCAGCGCATCATTGACCTGCACGATCTGTTCATCCGCGGCATCCGGAACCTGCATGCCTTCCTCGCCGAGGCTCATCGGGCTTTCGCCCTGGCCGCGCTTGAAGGAAAAGCGCGCCTGCGCATCCCTCACCAGTACCTGCCGTATCGCCAGGGCGGCGGTCGCCAGGAAATGCCGCTGATCCTGCCAGGCGGGGGTGCGTTGGAGCTTCAGCCAGGCTTCGTTGACCAGCGCCGTGGTGCACAGCGTGGCACCTGCCCCGGCGCGGAACCGCTCGCGGCGCGCAATGCGGCGCAGATCTCCATAAAACAGATCCATCAGCGCACGCAGACCGGGATCGTCGAGCGCAGGGCGAGCGGCAGCGGGCGTTGCGTCGTGGGAGGTCATGCGCGGGAGTGTAGGGGGTTTTGTGGCGTCATCTCGCATGTGGCGAGGCGCAATCGCGGATTCGCCTGGCGTGCTTGCAGCCGGGCCGGCTTCTTGCCGCCCCGGCTCCCGGGCAGCATCGACGCCGGGCTCGCAACTTCGCAGCCGTGACGAAGCACGAGCCCTGTCCGGTTTCGGCGCTGTTTCCTGTTTTTTCCGTCTCGTCGTCGAATTTCCGGAGTGTGTACATGCGTCGCTTCTGCCCTTGGCCCGTCGTCCTCGCCTTCACGCTGCCCCTGCTCTCGCACGCGGCCACCTTCAGCGTCACCAGCACCGCCGACAGCGGCGCCGGTTCGCTGCGGCAGGCGCTGATCGATGCGGGCACGGATACCACGTATCCCCGCGTCATCCAGTTCAATGCGCCGTTCCCTGTTGGCGGTGTCATCGAACTGCAAACCACGTTGCCGACGTGGTCGAACGACATCCTGAAGATCGAAGGCAATGGCCGTGCGCCGGTGCTGGATGGACGCAACGCCGTGCGTATCCTCACGGTGGCCGCCGGCACGCGCGAAATCACCTTGCGCGGCCTCACCTTCCAGCGCGGGCGCACAACGACGGGAGTGGGCGGATGCCTGTGGTATTCCTCCCCTGCCACCAGCACCGATCTCCTCGTGTACGAATCGCATTTCGAGGGCTGCAAGGCCGTCGCCAACCAGGGCAATGCCTACGGCGGCGCGATCGCCTGGATCAGCGCCGGCAGCACCACATTCATCCACGACAGCTCGTTCAACGGCAACAGTATCGGTGTCGTCGGCAACAGCAGCCGGAAGGAGATGTTCGGCGGCGCGGTCGCGCTCAATGGCCAGCGCGTCGAAATAACCTCCACGCGCTTTTCCGACAACGTGGCGGAGCGTGTGGGCGGTGTGGTGCAGGGACTGGGCGGGGCCGCATATGTGGCCACGACCTCGCTGGTGTTGCTCCGCAACGTGGAGTTTGAATCCAATCGCCTGATCGATGCCGATGCCGACGGCGTCCTCTCGGCTGGCGGCGCGGCGGTTGTGGCATGCCTGGAAAGCGAGTGTGCGCTGGACATCACCAATGTCGGCTTCATCGACAACAACGTTTCCGGCGAGACCATCGGCGGCGGAGCGCTGGTCAGCCAGGGCGGGCGCCTGGCCTTGTTCAATGTCAGCTTCAGCGGCAATCTCGCCAACGACGGCGCCGGAGGTGCGCTGTTCGCGTTGGCGCCAGGTGAACTGGGTGCCCGACACCTGAGCTTCACGGGCAACCAGGCCGCCATCGGCGCGAATCTGGCGCTGAGCGGCGTGGAAGTGACGGAGTGGGCATGGTCGCTGTTCGGCCCCACCGCCGCCGGTTCGGGGACGAGTTGTGCGTTGGAATCCATCGTCCTGACCGGCCCGACCAATGCCAACCTGTTCGAGAGCACATGCGGCGTGCTTTCCGCGTCTGGCGGCAGCATCGGTCCCACCGGATCGCTGGTACTGGACCGTTCGGTGTTCCCTGCCACGCTGGCTCCCGCCTATGGATCGCCCGCCATCGATCCCGTGCTGGGGCAGGATCTGTGCATCACATACGACGCCCGTGGCATGCCACGCCCGCAGGATGGCGACGGCGATGGCATCGCACTTTGCGACGTGGGCGCTTACGAGGCACCGGTGCGGATCTTCGCCAACGGCTTCGACTAGGCAACTGCGCAGTCGCGCTCACTCAAGCCCGATCCGGTCACGCGCCCGCGCGTGCCGACCGCCACGCGGGGTCAGCGGATGCGCCAAGCGTGTCCGCCCTGCGTTCCACCCAAATCGATCGCGCCCATGCGCAGGCTGGATTGGCGCAGCGCATCCACCATCCGGCTGCCGGCAAGCTAGCGACGGCTGCGGAAAAACTCGCGCAACATCGCGCCGCTTTCCTCGGCAAGCAAGCCTGCGCTCACCTCGATGCGATGGTTGTGCAACGGCGAGACCAGCGTATCGAACACGCTGCCCGCAGCACCGGTTTTCGGATCCGCTGCCGCGTAAACGACACGCGCCACCCGCGCATGCACCAACGCCATCGCGCACATTGCGCAAGGTTCCAGCGTTGCGTACAGCGTCGCACCCGGGAAACGATAATTGCCGAGCCTGCCCCCGGCCGCGCGCAAGGCGAGGATCTCCGCATGCGCGCTCGGATCGTTGAGGCCGATATTTCGGTTCCAGCCTTCGCCGACTACCTCCCCATCCAAAACCAGCACGGCACCCACCGGCACCTCGCCATCGACATTGCACGCATGCGCCGCCAGTTCCAGCGCACGCCGCATCCAGTGCAGATCGGCAGCACCGGATTGAGGAGGCGCAAGCCGATCGCCCGCTTGTGGATGGTCTTCTTCCATTCCCATTCGATGGTCACCCTTCTCGAATTTGCAGTTCGCTGATCACTGCCGCAACGAATCGCCATCAGGGCGTCCTTGCGCAGGCTTGCTTGACCGACCGCCTCAGGTTTCTGTCGCTGCGTCCGATCCGGCATTCAAACAGCACTTCTTGTATTTCCTTCCGCTGCCGCACGGGCAAGGATCGTTGCGGCCGATCTTGGGGACGTCGCGGACATAGGGCTCCGACGGCAAGCAGTTGTCGTACGCATCGAGGTCGAGTAACTCGTCCTGCCCCCTGCCTTGCTCGTCCTCCTCGGCCCAACGTTTCTGCCGAGCCTCGATCCGCTCGGGCGAATAGAAACCCCAGGGATCGCCCATGTACAACCAGCTCGGGCTGTCCTGGCCGGCATACGCCGACTCGACTTCCTGCATGGAAAATATGGCGCCGGACCCGACCTGCGATTCAACCAATCTTTCCAGCAAGGCCCGATACGCGGGGCGCGGAAAATCGAGCAATACCGTTGCGGTCAACATCGTTTCATCCAAATTGCCCGCCTGGGCGGCAACCCATTCGGCCGTTCGCGCCAGACATGCATCAAGCGCCTCGGGGTCACGCCGCTGGGCAGCCGCGAGCAGGACTTCCACCGCATGCGAGCGCATGTATGGGTGCGCGTGATGCTCCCAGGCCAGCGCCTCGACATCCGCAAATATCGAATCCGGCTTGTTGCGGAACAGGGCTGGCCAGTGGCCGGCCAACCAGTCTTGGACCTCATCGTCCGGGTCAGCGGCCAGCCGTCGCATCAAGTGCACCAATTGCTGCCCAGCGGCCTCTTCTTCCATCAAACCGAGAATGAACGCGGCGTGGATGCGCATCCACCAGTGGCCTTCGCTCGCGCACATGGACCAGTCGGCAGCTGGACCCACGTGCGCATCCAGCGCATCGACCATCGCCCGCCCATGTCGCGCGCATTCGTCGATGAACTCGCGCGGAGCTCGATCCTCATATTCAATCAGCGTTGCAAGCAGATCATCCACGACCATTTCAGCCACCCCATCCCGCTTGTGGCGCATTGCAGGTCATTTATGCTTTCAACAGCTTCGCGGCAGCGGGATCGTAGATGTAGCCGGTGACGCTGCCATCCTTGATGCGTGCGACGGCCTCGTCGATGACGAACAGCGGCACGAGAAACCATTCCTCGGGCTGGACGGGGTGACCGAATCGGTCGTTGATCGTGATGTTCAATCGTGCGGGCGCGAACAGCCTGTGGAAGAGGTTCTCCATCCGGGTGCGGTTGACGCCCGCGAGCTTGTAGGTTGCCACCACTTCGACCTTCGCCAGCAGGCAGGTGGAGTCGTCCTCGGCGTTGGCGATGCGCGTCTCCACCCTGCCGCCGGTCACGCCGACCTTGTGGAAGATCTCGCGGTGACGCGCGACATAGGGATGATCGGAGAGGGAACGCAGGACGTAGATCGTGCCGCTTTCGACATCATCGGCTTCAAGCTCCCCGCCGAAGGAGTGTTGCCCACGGCCATCGGGGCGCTTGACGAGCTGGAATCCGGTCGCAGGATCGATGCCCTGCCACTCACCCAGCGCTTCGATGATGTGCTCCACCTCGCGCATCTTGTCCTTCGTGCTTTCGCGCAAATGGACGTTGGGGATGTGAATGATGGTCTTCTCGGCGGGATCGAGCACCTTGAGGATGTCATCGACATAAGGCCCGCTGTTGAAAAAGTAGCCGATGTCGAGCTGCTTGAGATGCGCGTAGCCGTTGAGTTGCTCGTAGTACGTGTAGGTGACGGTATCGAACTTCGACTCGTCCTGCGGCGCGAGCACAGCCTCGGCATCGCCCCGGAAGAAAGAGCCGGTCATGGCGACGATGTGCGTCTTGCCGCGCTCGAAGAACTGGCCGAGGTGCAAGCCGAGCTTGTTGTCCGGATTGCTGGAGACGTGTTGGAACTCATCGACCGCGATCAGGCGGTCGTCGAACGCCTCCACGCCGTAGGCATCGACCGCGAAGCGGAAGATCGCATGGGTGCAGACCAGCACCTTGTCCTCGCTTTCGAGGAATGCGCCCAGCGCCTTGACCTTGCCGCCGTTGTCGTTGCCCGGCGCGTTGCACAGGTTCCACTTCGGTTCGACCTGCCAATCCGCCCGGAAACCGTACTTCGACAGCGGTTCGTCGTTGAAGCTTGCCCCGATGGATTTCTCAGGCACCACGATGATGGCCTGCTTGATGCCCTGATTGTGCAACGTGTCCAGTGCGACGAACATCAGCGCCCGGCTCTTGCCCGATGCCGGCGGCGGCTTGATCAGCAGGTATTGTTCGCCGCGCTTCTCGTAAGCCCGCTCCTGCATGGGCCGCATGCCGAGCGCATTGGCTTTGGTGGATACACCGTTGCGCGCGTAGGCGACGGAAACGGAGGGGACGGATTTCATCGTTGGTCTCCCAACCATTGTCGCGGGCTGAGTATGCGCTGCGGCCAGTCGGTCGATTCCTGCAAGCGGGCATCTCCGGTGATAAGCACCAAGTCGTCGCGCACCGCCAGCAAGCCCCACAGATGTTGATCGCCGGGGTCGGGTGCCGGGAGCGCTGGGGCGGCGGTCAACACGATGGCATGCAAGGCCAGTTCGGTCAGCACCGTTTCGATCTCCTCAGCCGACAGCCCGTGCAGCTTGCGCAGCTTGGGCCGACACAGCACGTCGCGGTATTCGGCCAACAACTGGCTGGAAACCACATAGGCAAACTCCGCCGCCAACATGCCATCAAGAATCCGTACCGTGGGCGCTTCCACCTGGGTGCTCAGCAAACCGGCCACGATGACGTTGGTGTCGATGATGACCGGCGCGGTCATCGGCGATGCTGCCGGGTTTCCTGCACGGCCAGTTGCATGGCATCGGCCTCGTCCAGACCGCTGTGCTGACGCGCACGCTGGACCAAGCTGCGCGCCTCTTCGCGCGTCTTGATGCCGTAGAACTCCAGGCTTTCGTCGATCAACTGCCCGATCGACTTGCCGCGCCGGGCCGAAGCCTCCTTCAGCGCGCGATAGCGGGCCTCATTCAAGGTGATGGTCAGGCGGCTCATATCGGCGGCTCGGCGTTTTGGTGTTTTCGCACCATAGCACAACTGTGATGACCCCGTGGCAATAGTCCAACAGCCTCCTGGACAAATTCCCCACGGAATTGTCGCTCATGACTTGCTCCTTGCGGCTGTTCCGGTCGGCTCTCGTCACGCCTTCCAGGGCACATCTTCCACACGTCCCTGGTGTTGCTGCTCGTTGAAAATTGACCATAAATCGAGGGTTCTGCTCGCTGAAAATTGACCAGGGTGCTCTGACCTAACCTGCCGGCCTTTTGGACTGGCAGGGAGACGAGGTGCACACCATGGCAACGTACGCAAAGGTGCGACGGATGCGGCTCCGCGAGGGGCTGTCGATTAGTGAGATCGCCAGACGGACGAGTCTGTCGAGGAATACGATCAAGGCGTGGCTGCGGGCGTCGACCCGCAGTGAGATGAGCTACCGGCGCGAGGCGGGTCCGAAGAAGCTCGACGGGCATCGAGAGTGGTTGCGACAGGCGCTTGAGATCGATGCCCGTCGGCCAAGGAAGGAGCGGCGCACGGCGCTGCGGCTGTTCGCTCAACTGCAGGCGGAGGGCTTTGACGGCAGCTACACCCGGGTCACGGAGGCGATCCGCGCCTGGCGTGCCGAGTCCGGCGCAGTGACGGCGCGCTCGGCCTTTGTGCCGTTGCGCTTCGAGTGGGGTGAGGCGTACCAGTTTGATTGGAGCGAAGAAGGCATCGTCATTGGCGGCGTCTGGCGCAAGGTGCAGTTGGCGCACATGAAGCTGTGCGCGTCACGGGCCTTCTGGCTGGTGGCCTACCCGGCGCAGAGTCACGAGATGCTGTTCGATGCACACCTGCGTTGTCTGACCGGGCTGGGCGGCATCGCTCGACGCGGCATCTACGACAACATGAAGACGGCAGTGGACCGGGTGCCGGGCCGCGGCAAGGCGCGGATCGTCAACGCGCGGTTTACCGCCATGACGGCGCACTATCTGATTGATCCAGACTTCTGCAATGTGGCCTCGGGTTGGGAGAAGGGGCGTGTCGAAAAAGGCGTGCAGGACGCCCGCCGCCGCATCTGGCAGCGAGCGCAGGAGCAGCGCTTCGTAAGCTTTGCTGAGCTCAACGTGTGGCTGGCCACGGAGTGCATCGAAGGCCGCAGTGCCACGCATCCGGACTTTCCGGGCATGAGCATTGCCGAAGCGCTGGAGCACGAGCTGCCGCACCTGATGCCGATGACAGCACCGTTTGATGGCTACATCGAATCACCCGCGCGGGTATCGAGCACCTGCCTGGTGTCGGCGGCGCGCAATCGCTACTCGGTGCCCTGCGCTTATGCGGGTCACCGGGTCAGCGTGCGGCTGTATCCGGAGCGCATCGTCATCGTGGGTGACCAGGAGGTCATCGCCGAGCACCCGCGGGCGACCGAGCGCGACCACGTGGTCTACGACTGGCAGCATTACGTGCCGCTGATCGCGCGCAAGCCCGGCGCGCTGCGCAACGGCGCGCCGTTTGCCGACATGCCGGAGCCGCTCAAGCGGCTCAGTCGTGCGCTGCTGCGTCGCGCAGGCGGTGATCGGGTGATGGCGCAGGTGTTGGCGGCGGTACCACGGCATGGGCTGGAGGGGGTGTTGGTCGCGGTTGATCTCGTGCTCGATGCAGGGCCTCCCAGCGCCGAGCACGTGCTCAACGTCCTTGCCCGACTGAGTGAGGGGCCGCCACCGGAAGCGGTCCGCACATCGCTCGTTGTTGAAGAGCCACCGACCACCGACACCCGTCGCTACGACACCCTGCGCGAGGAGATGACCCATGTCTGACCTGATCACCGAGCTCAAGCAGCTACGCCTGTACGGCATGGCCAGCAGCTATGCCGAGGTACTGCAGAACAGCGCCGGCGGCGGCACCGAACAGGCCGAGTGGCTGCTGCGCCATCTGATCACCGCCGAGCAGACCGACCGCGGTCTGCGCTCGATCCGCTACCAGATGCATGTGGCCAAGTTCCCTGTGCATCGCGATCTCGCTGGATTCGAATTTGATCGGTCCAAAGTCGATCGCCAGCAGATCAGCGTGTTTGCTACCGCCGAGTTCACTGAGCGGGCCGAGAACATCGTCCTGGTCGGCGGCACCGGGACCGGCAAGACCCACCTCGCCACCGCGCTGGGCATTCAGGCGATTACCCGCCACGGCAAGCGAGTTCGGTTCTATTCCACCGTCGATCTGGTCAACCAGTTGGAGCAGGAAAAGGCGGCGGGCCGATCCGGTCGACTGGCCAACCAGCTCATGCATCTGGATCTCGTCATCCTCGACGAACTCGGCTACCTGCCGTTCTCGCAGGCCGGCGGCGCGCTGCTGTTTCATCTGCTATCCAAACTCTACGAGCACACCAGCGTCATCATCACCACCAATCTGGTGTTTGCCGAATGGGCCAACGTGTTCATCGACGCCAAGCTGACCACGGCGCTACTCGACCGACTGACCCACCACTGCCACATCGTCGAGACCGGCAACGAATCCTACCGATTCCACCAGAGCAGCGGCCAGGCCAAAGCCCGAATCAAGTCGCGTGAGCAGGCCAAGCAGAGAGCATCCAAGGAGGTGATCGAAGAACCCTTCTGATCCCCTCCGACCCACGCTCGGAGTTACACTCCGACCACGCCGAGGAAACCCTCCCCGGCCTTCATCCCTGGTCAATTTTCAACGAGCAGAAATGGTCAGTTTTCAACGAGCGCCAACAGGGGGCTGAAAGGGGGGGGGCCGGCGGGGGGGGCCCGCGGGTCCCGGGGGGGGCGGCCCGGGGGGGGGCGCGGGGGGGGCGCCGGGGGGGGGGGGGGGGGGGGGGGGGGGGGGGGGGGGGGGGGGGGGGGGGGGGGGGGGGGGGGGGGGGGGGGGGGGGGGGGGGGGCACGGGGGGGGAGTTTGGGCGCTTAACAGGCTGTTGAAATACTACTCAGCCGGCACGACTCGGTGGCAAAACAGGCCTCAAAATGCCCATTTACGCCGGTAAACTGCGCTTTTTCGGCCTGTTTCACCTTGTCTCCCACTCGCCTGAGCGAATTTCAACAGCCTGTCAAGCCCGATACCGCGAAAGTCTTCGTCAATTGCGTTAATATGTACTCAATTCTGCACATAAATCAAGCCAGTGGAGTGTGTGATGCCCATCTCAGCCCGCGACGTGATTTCGCTTTCCCAAGCCAGGGCCAATCTCTCTGAACTGGCCGACCAGGTAAAAGATGGAGTCGAGAAGATCGTGACGAAAAATGGCGAGAGCTACGTTGCCATCATCGACTCGCAGCGACTGGACTATTACCACCAACTGGAGCGTGAACGCATTCACTTGCTGTTGATGGAGGATGCCGGCAATGGCTTGGCTGACATCTCCGCAGGCAAGACCAAACAAGCCCGTAGTGCCCTCTCTGCCCTCAAGCGAAACCGTGCAGCCAAAACAACTGGCTGAATTGCCGCGTGACTGTCCGCCAAGTCGTAAGACTCACTGCCCACTTTGAACGAAATCTCGAAGAGGTCGAAGCGTTCCTGCGCGAAGCCGAAGCCCCACAGGCCTTCGATGCGTTGCTGGACGAACTGATTGATACCGTCATCCCAAATCTGGAGCGCTTTCCGGGGATGGGGCGATCCTTCCTCGAACTCCCCACCCGCTCCGTGGAGGCGAGTAACGGCATTGTTCGCCTGACCGGGCAATTGAACGCCATTGCCGAAGCCAGCGAACTGCGCGAATACGTGATGACACACTACCTGCTGCTGTACGCGCAGATCAAAGGTACGACACACCTGCTCTCGATCCGCCACCATCGACAGCTTTCGTTTGATCTGGCGGGTCACTGGCCAATGTGAGCGATCCGACCAAGGCGAGCGTCAATGCCGCACAACATACCAGTGCGTCACCCCGCCAAACGCGATTCGAGCACGTCCGGCAGATGCAATCGCGCTGCCTTCATACAGAATGGCAATGCCCATAGGCGCAAATCCGGGCTGTGACGAAAACTGAACTCCAACGGCGCCTGAAAGGCGTCCGTCATCGGATAGACCAGCGCCAACTCACCCGCGCCGTTCAGATACGCATGGCCATAAGCGTGCAACTGATAGAAGTCTGCCTCGGAGAGGCCGTACTTGTTCAACGTGCTCCCTGGCCTGGTGTCGAGCAGCTTCCACTTGGTATCCAGAACCATGCGCACCATCTGGCCTTCCTTGAGCAGAAGATCCGGCTGCAAACGGAACCAGGGCCGCTGTCTGTGCGTCGCCAAGTGCTCGCCGCGAACTTGTGTGGCAAGACGCAATGGTGCCGGTAGTTGCGCAGGCAGATGCCGTGTAACATAGGCCTCGAATAAAGCTTCCATCGGGAACAGAAGAGATGGTGCGGCGTGTGCACCACTGCTCGGCACCGGCGACCAACCACCGAGAATCAGCCGCGCCCACGCCAGCGCATCGGCGTAATTGGTCATGCCTCGATCGCGCCGCAATACCGCGAAGTCCGTGGCCGGTACCGGTGAGGGCGGCACATCCCCAAACACGAAAGCCAACTCCCGCGCCAACTGCTGGTTTTCCCGAGTACTACTTTGTGCCAGCACGCGACGCAGCGCCGCATGCAGCAGTCGGTTTTCGGCACGATCGCTGGAAAACTCATCGTGCGCGGTGAAGAATCGATCAGGACACATGCTGTTCCGACGCAGCTGCTCGTTGACCAACAATTTGCCACACAGGGCATACAGATCGCCCTCCCGCTGGCGGTAATCGCCACGCAAACCACGCTTGACGAGCTCGCGCACGCTGCCGAGGAACTCGGCGATGAACACCTCCGGCAATGGCATGCGCAACGCCAATTGCTCCGCGCGTCCGGCGCGCACGTGGCGAAACCCCGGAAGGCAACGCAGCATGGCAACCAACAGCCACCTCGCCTCCGCTTCGCCACCACCGACAGCTCGAGCGACCTTGGGCAACACCTCGATGCGGGTGCCGTCAGCAGCCTGCACGATGCCGGCATAGCTCGTCAGCTGCAGAGCTTGTCGCCCACCCCAGCGGGCGGGTCGTATCCAAGGCGTACGGGCATCGGCATCACCGCGAAAGGACTGCTCTTCCAGCCAGCGAAACGCCGCACGCGGCACTACGCGCACGCCGGCTTGGGCAACCGCATCCGCTTCGCCGGCAATCAGCCGGTCGAACTCGTGTGCACTGATGACACCGCCCGCCATCGGCCTATGCCAACGTCGAATAGATGCCGACGTAGGTGTCCTCATGGTCGAACGCCTGCACATCCAGCCCATAACGGGCGCTGACGCCGTGTTCGTCCAAGCCATGGTCCCGCCCGAACAGGCGCTCAAGATCGCCCTCCTCGCCATCACTGCGAATGACGAACTGCCTGCCCTCGCTTTTTTGGTTGTCGGCCAGTACCAATCGAATCTTGCGCCAATCCTCGAAGAAATATTCTTCCAGCAGCGGCAAGATGCGCGTGCGAAAGACAGCCTTCAACGCGGCAAATCGCTCTACACCCTCCGGTATCTGCCCAAGGTCGATGAAGAAAGCATGACCGATAGCGTGGTCGCGGTCGTACAGACTTTCGATGCGGCGGTTGATTGCCTCAAGCATACGAGCGATTTTGATTTCGCCGACGCGCAAATCCTTCAGCAGCGTGATGTCCGGCAGCATCGGAACAAACTCGAAACGGCGACGCAGCGCGGTATCGAGCAGCGCCAGCGAGCGGTCGGCGGTGTTCATCGTGCCAATGATGTCCACGTTGCGCGGCACACTGAACGCATCGCCCGAATACGGCAGCAGCACTGACAGCACATTCGCTGCGCCTTCGCGCTTGTCGGACTCGATCAGTGTGATTAGCTCGCCGAAAACCTTGCTGATGTTGCCGCGATTGATCTCGTCGATCACCATCGCAAAGCGGTACTGCGGCTCACGGCGGGCACGCTCGCAAAGCCGCTTGAACGCGCCGGGGCGAATTTCATAGCGCACCTGCCCGCCCTCAGCCTCATCGTCAAGCACCGGACGTAAACCTTCCACGAACTCCTCGTAGCCATACGATTGATGAAAAGTGACAAAGCTGTAGCGCTTGATCTGTTCAGATATTTCCGGAGGATTTCGGAACGCTTTTGCAACATCAATGGCATCTACGCAGGCATCCTCCCAGTCACCGGCAAAAAACCACACCGAATCTTCAGACTTATCGAATACCGCAGGCGCAAGTCGCAATTTTGTGTTTACCGTTGCCGAGTCAATTACAGTGTGATGCTGCAACGTTCCCCACATCACAGCTGAAACATTCTTGCTGTTCTTGACTTGGGAAATTGCCTGAATGAACGGATGGGCACGAAGTTGCGCCACTTTGGCTCTTCCGCCCAAATCATGCAGCGCTGCGGCAATTGCCTCCCACCAAGTCATGGTGACAATTCGCTCTGCAATGACCTGCTGACGCCATTCCTCACCGCCAGCCTTGGCTTGTGTGTAGCCCTGTTTGAGCAACTCTGTCAGAGTCCACGTTTTGCCGGTGCCTGGTGGTCCGTAATAGATGCGGTTGAGTGGCAGCTCGACAGCTTCCGTGGAAAGCTCTGCATTCTTGTCCATCATGATTTCCTCGCGCACACTGGAGCTGAGGCGCGTTGTGGAAGAACTGTTTTCTATCAGCTGTATCGCACGATGGCAGTTGCGAAATTCTTGCTGCAACTGACTGCCTGACTTGTTGATTCCGCCATTTTCATTCGGCAACGCCCGACGGGCGTCCTCCATGCCAGCATGTGGGTTGTTCACCACCCAGCGCCAAATCCTTCCGTTGCTGGCATGGGAATTCTGCAATCGTCGCTCCATCAGTGCTGCCGCCGCTGCTGGCGTAGTGCCGGACGGAACATTTCCCTCGGCTGGCTGTGCAGCACCCTTCTTTAGAAATGCCTGTTCCAGCATCTCGCGGATGCGTTCAGTGTCTTCCATCATTTCGTCTGCCGCCCAATTCCCGTGACTCCCGCGCCAAACTACTGATACCGCCCCTTGTGACAAGGGCGCCATACCGCGCTCCTTGCAGTTTCAGGTCACTCCCACTCGATCGTCGCCGGGGGCTTGCCGCTGATGTCGTAGACGACGCGGGAGACGCCGCGCAGTTCGTTGATGATGCGGTTGGAGACAGTGCCGAGGAAGTCGTAGGGCAGATGCGCCCAGTGCGCGGTCATGAAGTCGATGGTCTCGACTGCACGCAGGGCGATCACCCATTCGTAGGCGCGGGCATCGCCGACCACGCCGACGGATTTGACCGGCAGGAATACCGCAAAGGCCTGGCTGGTCTTGTCGTAGAGATCGGCCTTGCGCAGCTCCTCGATGAAGATCGCATCGGCGCGGGCGAGCAGTTCGGCGTATTCGCGCTTTACTTCACCAAGGATGCGCACGCCGAGGCCCGGGCCGGGGAACGGGTGGCGGTAGACCATCGCCCGCGGCAGGCCGAGTTCGACGCCGAGTCGGCGCACCTCGTCCTTGAACAGTTCGCGCAGGGGTTCGACGAGGCCGAGCTTCATGTGCGCTGGCAGGCCGCCGACGTTGTGATGGCTCTTGATCACATGCGCCTTGCCGGTGCCGCTGCCGGCCGATTCGATCACGTCGGGATAGATCGTGCCCTGCGCCAGCCAGCGCGCATTGGCCAACCTGGCCGATTCCTCGTCGAAGATCTCGATGAACAGGTTGCCGATGATCCTGCGCTTGGTTTCCGGGTCGCTGACGCCTGCGAGCGCGCTGAAATAGCGCTCGGCGGCGTTGACGCGGATGACCTTGACGCCCATGTGCTCGGCGAACATGGCCATGACCTGATCGCCTTCCTGCCAGCGCAGCAGGCCGGTGTCGACGAAGACGCAGGTCAGCTGCTCGCCGATCGCCCGATGCAGCAGGGCGGCGACAACCGAGGAATCGACTCCGCCGGAGAGGCCGAGGATGACTTCATCCCTGCCGACTTTCTCGCGTACGCGGGCAATCTGGTCGTCGATGATGTTGGCGGCCGTCCACAACGTGCGACAACCGCAGATGTCGACGACAAAGCGTCGCAGCAGGGTTTCGCCTTGGCGCGTATGGGTGACCTCCGGATGAAACTGCACGCCGTACCAGCGCTTGTCTTCGTTGGCCATCGCGGCGACCGGAATGCGCTCGGTGCGTGCGGTGACGACGAAGCCGGGGGGCGCCGAGGCGACATGATCACCATGGCTCATCCACACGTTCAGGCGTGGCGGCTGGCCCGGGTGATCGTTCAAGCCATGCAGCAGTTCGTCTTTTGCGACGATTTCCACTTCGGCATGACCGAACTCGCGTGCATCCGCCGCTTCGGTCGAGCCGCCCAGCTGGGCAGCCAGTGTTTGCATGCCGTAGCAGATGCCGAGGATGGGCAGGCCCGCATCGAAAACCTGCTGCGGCGCCTTCGGTGCGCCTTGCAAGGTGGTCGATTCCGGCCCACCCGAAAGCACGATGCCCTTCGCCGCAAAGGCGGCAATTTCGGCCGGATCATGATCCCAGGCCCAGATCTCGCAATACACGCCGATCTCGCGAATGCGCCGCGCGATCAGCTGCGTGTACTGCGCACCGAAATCGAGGATGAGGATCTTGTCGCTATGGAGCGGGGAATGGAGATCAGGGAATGGAGAATGGCCAGAGCCAATTGCGTCACGCCCATCTTCAACACCGTGCATTGCACTCGCCTCTCGCAAAATGGCCACGACCACTCGGGCCTTCCTCCCCTTCCCTGTTTCCCATTCCCGACTCCCCGCCCCACATCAACCCAACTGATAGTTTGGCGCTTCCTTGACGATCTGGATGTCGTGGGGGTGGGCTTCGCGGACGCCGGCGCTGGTGACGCGGACGAATTGCGGGCGCGTGCGCATGTCTTCCATGGTGGCGCAGCCGCAATAGCCCATGGATGCGCGCAGGCCGCCGACCAGCTGGTGGATGATGTTGCGCAGCGGGCCGCGATAGGGAACGCGGCCTTCGATGCCTTCCGGCACGAGTTTTTCGGGATCCGAGGCATCCTGGAAATAACGGTCGCTGGAACCTTTCTCCATCGCCCCCATCGAACCCATGCCGCGATAGCTCTTGTACGAGCGGCCCTGGAACAATTCCACTTCTCCTGGACACTCCTCGGTGCCGGCAAACATGCTGCCGAGCATGACGGTCGAGGCACCGGCGACGATGGCCTTGGCCAGGTCACCCGAATAGCGGATGCCGCCATCGGCGATCAGCGGGATTTCATCCTTCAGCGCATTGGCGACCAGATCGATCGCGGTGATCTGCGGCACACCGACGCCGGTGACGATGCGCGTGGTGCAGATCGATCCAGGACCAACGCCGACCTTGACCGCATCGGCCCCGGCATCACGCAGGGCCAATGCCGCATCGGCGCTGACGATATTGCCGCCGATGACGTCGGTATGCGGAAAATTCTTCTTCACCCAGGCCACGCGGTCGATGACCGACTGCGCATGGCCGTGCGCGGTATCGACGATCAGCACGTCGACGCCGGCCTCGACCAGTGCCGCCACGCGGCGCTCGGTGTCGCCACCGACGCCCACGGCGGCGCCGACGCGCAGACGCTCGTGGTCGTCCTTGGCCGCGTGCGGGTTGTCGCGCGCCTTCTGGATGTCCTTGACCGTGATCAGTCCGCGCAACTGGAAGGCATCGTTGACGACCAGCACCTTCTCGATGCGGTACTTGTGCAGCAGGGCAAGCACTTCGTCTTCGCTGGCGCCTTCCTTGACCGTGATCAGGCGATCCTTGCGCGTCATGATGTTCCTCACCGGATCATCGTGTTTCTTCTCGAAGCGCAGATCGCGACTGGTGACGATGCCGACCAGCTCCTCGTTGTCGACCACCGGCACGCCGGAGATGCCGTGTTCGCGCGTGATGCGCATGACATCGCGGATGGTCGTGTCGGGCCGCACCGTCAGCGGATCGCGGATCACGCCGGCTTCGAACTTCTTGACCAGGCGCACTTCGGCGGCCTGCTGCTCCAATGACATGTTCTTGTGGATGATGCCGATGCCGCCGCATTGAGCCATGACGATGGCCAGTCGCGCCTCGGTCACGGTATCCATCGCGGCGGACAGGATCGGTACATTGACGCGCAGGTTGCGGGTCAGGCGCGAGGAGGTATCGACATCGCGCGGCAGGACGGTGGAATGACCGGGAACGAGGTAGACGTCGTCAAACGTCAGGGCTTCGGCGAGTAGGCGCATGGGTCGCAGGCAGGCTGAGCAAGTCCGCTATTCTATCGGTTTCGCCCCTGATCCCGCCAATGCAATCCAGCCTGATTCCCTCCGGACCCGCACGCCCGCATCGATTGGCCGACCTTGCCCAGGGCATGGCCCTGGTCGGCATCGTGCTCGCTGCGGCGCTGCTGTTCCTTGGCCGCGCCTGGCTGGTTGATGCGATTGTCGGCACCTATACCGGTTGCCACGGCTGCTTCGTCGCCGCTGCCCTCGGCGCGGATGCCTGGCTGTGGGCCGGCCTGCTTGGCCTGATGGCCCTGGTTGCGCTGAGCCGACGACGCCTGCTGCGCGGCCTCCTGATCCTGCTGGCATTTGCCCTGCTGGTGATCGTCGCGGCCGACCTGGTCATCTTCGACCTGCTCAACCAGCGCCTTCATCTCGGCGATATCGGCCGATTCGGCGGGGAATTCGCTGCCAACTGGAGTGTGCTCGAGGCAAACCTGCACTCGCCCCGGGGCTGGCTCAAGCTGGCGGGCGCGCTGCTTCTGCTCGCCCTGCCGGTGCTGGCCAGTGTTTCCACACGACCACGGCCACGCATGGCGCGGATATTCGGCGTGCTTGCGCTGTGCAGTGCCGTGGCTGCCCTGGTCATCCACTTGCGCGACCCGGTGCACTATGTCCACGCCGTGTTGATCGACAACGTCCTTGCGGTCAACCTGCCGCAAACCAGCGTGCGCCCGTTCAGTGCCGGATTCCTCGACGCGCAGCGCCGCCTGCCGAAGCCGTGCCGCAGCAATGCGAACGCAACACTCAGGCCAGCCGACCCGATGTCATCGTCGTCCTCGTCGAATCCCTGTCGTCCTGGCAAAGCCGGCTGCTCGGTGGTGCAGTCGACTGGACGCCACGACTCGACGCGATCGCCCGCGACAACCACTATTTCACGCGCTTCTACGCCAACGGCTTCACCACCAGCGGTGCCGAAGTCGCCATTGGCAGCGGCCAGTTGCCGATTTATCCACCTGGCGTGCTCGAATACACCTTCGACCACTTTGCCGAGCGCCGCGGTTCCCTGCCTGGCCTGGCCACGGCCAATGGCTATGAATCGGCCTTTTTCACCCCCGGCGATACCGGTTTTCTCGATCTCGGCCGCTGGCTCCGGCAGATTGGCTTCGACACGATTTCCGGTGCCGATGATCCCTGGTATGCGGGGCGCGAGCGCTGGCAGTTCAACTCCGTCGAGGACAGCGTCTTCTACCAGCGCTTCGTCGATTGGCTCGATCACCGCGACAAGGCCAAGCCGTTTGTCTCGGTGTTGCTGACGGTGAGCAGCCATCCGCCCTTTCTCGATCCGCGCAGCCACAAGATCGATCCCGAGCGATCATTTCGATATGTCGACGAACAAATCGGCGTTTTCCACGAGGCCTTGCGCCAGCGCGGCTTTTTCGACCATGGCGTCCTCATCGTCATGGGCGATCACCGAACCATGACGCCGCTGCACGAGGATGAATTCGCCGCGCATGGCGAGCGCGCCTACGCGCGGGTGCCGATGGTAGTCAGCGGCAAGGTGGAGATGCCGGCGGTGGTCGAGGATGCCTTCCAGCAGACCGACCTGCTGCCCTCGCTGGCCTGGCAGTTTGGCGCTGAACATTGCCGCTCCGCCTACAGCGGGAATTTCCTGCGCAGCGATCCCGAAGCACCGGCCATCGTCGTGCATGCACGCGGCGATGATCGCAACCGCATCGACATCTACGAGGACGACAGCGTGTCGGGATTCCTGCTGGATGGCGATGAAAGCCGCTGGATCGGTGAAGCTCCGGACGATGCGGAACACATTGCCGCATGGATCAACGTGCAGCGTGCCGAGGCCGCGGCACGCGGCCAGCGCGTGCGCCAGGCCGGCAAGCGCTGAATCAGTCGAAAAACGTCTCGGCGGCTTCGAGGGTGTTCTCCATCAGCGTGGCGACCGTCATCGGACCGACGCCACCGGGCACCGGCGTGATCCAGGCCGCGCGCTCGGCAGCGGTTGCAAACTCGACATCGCCGGTCAGGCTGCCATCCTCGCGACGATTGATGCCGACATCGATCACCGTGGCACCGCGCTTGATCCACTCGCCGCGAACCAGGCCGGGGCGGCCGACGGCAACGACGAGGATGTCGGCGGCAGCAATGAAGGCCGGCAAGTCCTCGGTGAAGCGATGGCAGACCGTGGTCGTGCACCCGGCCAGCAGGAATTCGAGGACCAGCGGGCGGCCAACGTGGTTGGACACGCCGACCACCACCGCGTGCTTGCCACGCACCGGTCGATCGGTGTTGGCGAGCAAGGTCATCACGCCCTTCGAGGTGCACGGTCGCAAGCCGCGCTGGCGCAGCACCAGGCGGCCGACGTTTTCGGCCTGGAAGCCATCGACATCCTTGCGCGGATCGATGCGGTTGATCAGGGCATTGGCATCGACATGCGCGGGCAGGGGCAACTGGACGAGGATGCCGTGCACGCTCGGGTCGGCATTCAGGCGATCGATCAGCGCCGCCAATTCAGCCTCCGGCGTGGCTTCCGGCAAGTCGAAGGCGAGCGACGAGAAGCCGACCCGCTCGCAGGCGCGCCGCTTGTTGCGAACATAGACGGCCGAGGCCGCCTCGTTGCCGACCAGGATCACCGCCAATCCCGGTCGCGGCTTGCCGGCACGCACGCGCGCCCGCACCCGCGCGGCCAGGCGTTCGAGCAATTCGTCGGCAATCCGCTTGCCGTCCAGCAGACGTGCGCTCATCGATACTCCATGGGAATGCGGGCATTATCCACGTCGACGCCGAAGCGCTCAAACGTGGCGCACCGGATTGCACCAGCCCGACAAACGCCACCGTGACCGAGAACGCCGATGACCGACATCAGCACCGAGCTTGAAGCCGCCGCCTTCCGCCGCCTGCTGCAGCACCTGAACGCGCGCAACGACGTGCAGAACATCGACCTGATGATCCTGGCCGGGTTCTGCCGCAATTGCCTTGCCGACTGGTATCGCGAGGCCGCCGAGCAGCGCGGCCACTCGTTGGACAAGGAACAGGCGCGCGAAATCATCTACGGCGAGCCGTTTGCCGCATGGAAGGCCAGGCACCAGCGCGAAGCCAGCGCCGAACAGCTTTCCGCGTTTGCCGCCGCGCAAAAAGCGCACGCGCAGGACGGTTGAGCGTCAGCGGGCGAGATTCGCACGCGATGCGCGCACGCTGATCCACGCGCCCAGCAACAGCAGCACCACCGCCACCGCCTGACTCCAGTGCGCGCTGACCCGGCCACTGCCGAGCAGAAGCAGGCTCGACAACAGCGGTGCTGCATACGACAAGGTTCCGAGCAGGGCCAGATCGCCATGCTTGGTGCCACGATCCCAGAGCCGGAAGGCCACGCCGACCGGGCCAAGTCCCATCAACACCAGCACGAACGCCTGCGCACGATCCGGCATCACCGTGGGCTCGGTGGCCAGGTGCACGATGCCGGCAAGCAGCGCAACCACAAGGCAGGGTCCGGCAATCGCCGCGCTGGGCACGCTGGCGTGCCGCCGGTTCAACACCGAATAACCCGACCAGATCAAGGCCGCAGCGAATGCCGCGGCATAACCAGGCAGGTGCGCGGGATCGATTGCCAGCGCCCGTCCCTGCACCAGCATGATGATGACGCCGCAGAGGCCGAACACGGTGCCGATCAATTGCCCGGGCTTCACGCGCACGCCAGGCAGGAAGGCGGCAAAGACGACAATCAGCAACGGCCACAGATAGTTGATCAGGTTGACTTCGATGGCCGGGGCATGGCGGAAGGCGATGAAGTACAAGGCGTGATAGCCGAACAAGGCCGCCAGGACGAGGGCAAAGGCCGGCCACGGCTGCCGCAGTCGATCAAGCCGCGCGCGCAGGCTGCCCGGGGAAGCCAGCAACGAGGCCAGGCCGCCAATGGCGAAGCTCAAGGCGAGTACCTCGAAGGGCGGCAGGCTGGCCGTGAACACCGCCATCAAGGCCAGCGATGACCACAGCAGGATGGCGAAGATGCCACTCCAGGTGGCCGAATGGCGAAGGTCCCTCATGTTCGATCTGGCCGATCGCCGCTGATTTCCGGCAAGGCGAGCGGATCTGCGAAAATGGCTGACCGCAACCGAATCGTTCGCTGCCCATGCCGTACACCCCGATTGTCGCCACGCTCGGCTATGTGCTTTCCGCGGATCGCCGCCAGGTCCTGATGATCCATCGCAATGCGCGCGCCAATGACCAGCATCTCGGCAAGTACAACGGCCTTGGCGGCAAGATGGATGCGGGCGAGGACGTCGTCGCCTGCATGCGTCGCGAAATCCGCGAGGAAGCTGCCATCGAATGCTCGCGCATGAGCCTGCGCGGCACGATCAGCTGGCCCGGTTTCGGCAAGCACGGCGAAGACTGGCTCGGCTTCATCTTCCTCATCGAGGAGTTCAGCGGCACTCCGCTGACGCACAACGCCGAAGGCACGCTGGAATGGGTGGCCATCGAACGCATCCTCGATCTGCCCTTGTGGGAAGGCGATCGCCACTTCCTGCCGCTGGTCTTCGATGCCGATCCGCGCACGTTTCACGGCGTCATGCCTTATCGCGACGGACGCATGCTGTCGTGGAGCCACTCGCGAATCGGCTGATCGGATCATGGCAAGTGCCGCACTGGACGGCCGGAATCTTGCCTGACCGAATCCGCCGACGGGCGCGTATCGGTTGCCGGACTCTCGCTGCCTTGCACAGGCTCCGCACGGAATCCCGGGATCGCCTCGATCACGGCCTGCACCGGATCATCCGTTGTCGATTCAGGTTCGCCCGGGGTTGCGCTGGCGCCGCTATCGTCGCCCGATGCGCTTCCGGCAGCCGCCTCATCCACGCCGACCCTTTCCTTGCCGATCAGGATGATCTGCGGCTTGTCCCAGCTGCCCTTGACCTGATAACGCGAGCGCGCGGCGCGATTGATCGACTTGCCGATCAAGCCCTGCACGACCAGCCCCGCCGCCGCACCGACCGGACCGCCGGCAAGCGCGCCGACCACCGGCAAGGCCACTCCGGCGCGCGGCGTCACGATCATCTGCTGGTCGTAATCGCGCTCGCGCAATCCGGTGCGCCCGCTGATCGAGATATCCGCGGCCGGACTCGAGATATGCAGATTGCTGGTCCGCGCATTGCCATCGGCCAGCGTGAACGTGCCCTTGATCGAGTTGAAACTCATGCCTGATTTGAACAAGTCGCTGAAATCAAGCGACAGTCGGCGCGGGATCTCGCGCAGCGACAACAGTCCGAACAGGCGACCGCCGGCACCGGGTTCTACGTCGAGGATGCGCCCTTCCTGCACGCTGACATCCAGCGAGCCGGTCATGTTGGCGAGAGCAAAGGCGGTTGGCGACCCCGGCCAACTGGCATCGATATGCGCCATGGTCTGGCCACCGTCGATGATGCCGGCAAACCCGAAGCTGTCGAGCATGCCGCCGAGGCTTTCGGCGGTCAGCTCGACCACCATGCGCGAGCGATTGTCGCCGGCTGTGCCACTCCATGCGCCGCTGGCATGGAGGTCGACATTCGGCGATTTCGCTTCCAGCAGATCGATGCGCATGCCCTCGCCATCCGGGAAACTCTCCAGGCGCAACTCGCCAAGCGAGGCGGCACCCAGCTGCAACTGGCCGATCCACAAGTGCAGCGGCGGGATCGAGGCCGGCGCGATATCGACCAGGGCCGCGCCACCCTCGTTGCCAGGCAAGGGATCCGGCCAGTGCACGCGCTGCATCTGCGCGGTTATGCCGCGTCGGCGCAGATCGACGGTCGGCACGCTGAGATTGCCTTGCAGCGAGTCGCCGGTGATGTCGATCTTCAGCGCCTCGCCGTCCGGAACCAGCGCCAGGCTCAGGTTGGCAAAACTGCGCCCGGCCATGAGCAGCTCGTCGACAGTGACATGCACGCCCTGCAACAGCTCGCCACCGCCGCCACCCGTGTTGAACAAGCCGATCCAGCCACCCGCATCCAGAGATTTTGCATGGCCGCCGATGAGCAGGCCGCTCGCCGGCACGTCGTTCGAGGCCGTGGCCGGGCCGAGATCAAGCCTGGCCGCCAGCGGCAGATCCGGCCCCGGCAAGCGTCCGCCAATCTGCAGGATGTCGCCCAGGCTGGCACTGAACGGCTGCCCGATCAGCGGCATTTCCAGCTGCAACTCGAATGGCAGCGACGTGGCGGCCGGCTTTCCCAGCGGCGCCGGAAGGTTGATCGCGATGCCCTCGAGATTGCTTTGCAGGCGCAACGCCTTGCGTCCCTTGGCGGGGCCGGCATCGGAACCGATGGCCAGATCGATGTTCCAGTCCGCCTGGCCGGGAAAACTCGCCATGGCCGGGGCCAGATCGGTCGCCTTGGCGAAAACGGTGGTCGCCGGCAGCACGCCGCGAAGACTCGCTTCAAATGAATTGTCCTTGTCCTTTGCCGAGCTGCCGATGGCGATGCCGAGGCTGACCGGCATTCCATCCAGGCGCGTATCCAGGGCATCGGCCAGCACGCCGTCGCGGAGGATGCGCACGCGGCCCTTGGCCTCGGTGAAGTGCAGGCCCCAGGTCGATTCGTCGAGTCTTGCCGCGCTCAGGTCGACGTAGCCATCAAGGGTCATGTCCTCGCTGTGCTTTAGCGGCACATCCAGATCGACATGCACGACACCCTTGCCGCCGATGCCAAGGCCACGCAGGTAATCGGCATGCTCGGCACCCACCGGGGTCGCGCGCAGATAGGACAGCAGATCCTTGCCGCTGGCCTGGCCATCGACCGAGAGTTCAAGCAGCGGTTCGTGGAAACTGGCGATCGTCGCCTCGACCTCGTCGAGTGCAATCGCCATCGAGCTGCCGGCATGTGCGGTGGCTTGCATGCCGTTGTTGATGAAGCGCGCGCTGACCGCGAGATCCTCGCCACTCGGCCAGTCGCGCAGGAAATCCAGTTTGAGATCCTGCAACTCGGCGCGTGCCTCGAAGCGACCGGCATTGTCATCGAACGGCCAACTGTCGAGATCGCCGCGAACCAGGGCATGGCCTTCGCTGATCCGACCGGCATCGAGTGCGCGATCCAGCCACTCGACGGTCGTCGGCGGCATCACGTTGACCGGCCAGAACAGTTTCGCGGCATCGACCGTGCCATCGGTGATCCGCGCATACACATCCAGCGCCGGCCGCGTGCCGTCGCCCTGCATTTCGGCACCGCCGTGCAGGGTAGCGGCAAACCCGTCGCCGACGAGGTCGAAACGGTGACTGCGCAGCTGCCAGCCCTCGGCATCCGGCCAGGCCACCACATCGCCACCGAATTGCGTGAACACGAAGGGTTTGCGGAACACTTTCGGATAATCGATGCGGGTTTGCTGATCGGGCAGTTGCAGCCACAGCGCCTGGTTGTCACCGCGCACGCGGCCGGCCAGTTGATCGATTCCCGGAATTGCCGCTGCCGGACGACTGCCACAGCGCGAAACCCGCGCGTCGACAGTGAAGTCCTGCAGACTTGACCAGCGCAGGTCGAGCGCATCGACCGCGCAGTGCGGGTTGGCCAGGTACAACCATTGGCGCAGGCGCGCAGGCGCCAGGTTGCCGAGCATCGCCAGCGTGCCGAAAGCGCCCAGTTCCAGCGTGCTGGCGCGAACATGGGTGGAGGGTTGTCCAGCGCTGGCGTACTCGGCGACCACGCGACCGCCGGTCGCCGACGCATCGGCAGCGCCGGCGGAATAATCGGCCAGGTCGAAACGCCAGCCGGTCGGCTGGCGTTGCCAGCGCGCGCTCAAGGCCAGCTGCTCAAGCGCACTGCGCGGCAGCACGCTGAGCGCGTCATCGACCTTGACCTCGGTGCTGGCTTGCAGGATGGTCTGGCCGAGATCCAGCTTGAGCTGCGTCTCCTCGAGCAAGCCACCCTGCCAGGCGGTCCAGAACTGCAGGTCGCCCTTTGCCGCGACGACGCGGATTCCGCCCGGCGCATGCGCCCCGCTCAACTCTCCGATGTCGACCTCGCGACCGGCCACATACAGGCGCCCGGAACGTTCGCCAAGGTCAATGTCGGCAACCAGCGACAAGGGCGACGACTTGCTGTTGCCGGTGCCGACCTGGCCAAGCACGCGCGTGATGCGCCCGTGGTTGACCACGCGCAACTCGGGGATGCGCAAATCCAGATCGATGGCGTGACTGGGCGCACGCACGGCCAGCTTCATGTCGACGAGAACGACGGCACCCAGCGAGCCCATCGATCCCCCACTGCCACCGCCGCTGCCTTCGAGTTCCAGGCCACGCAGCTTCCACTGTCCATCCGCGGCCCGGCTCAAGGCCAGGTCCGGCCCGATCACGCGAAACTCGTTCCAGGCCAGGTTCTTGCGCAAGGGCGCAAACAGGTTGATCGCCAATTCCGAGCGTGGCAGCCGCAACTCGGCGTCGCCTGCGGCAGTGGCACCGATGCGCAGGTCATCGAAAACCAGCCTTGGCCCGGCCTGCGTCCACATGCCACTGAGCTGGCCGATGCTCACCGGCCGCTGCAACTGTGCCGACAGCCAGGCCTCGACGCGGCGCGGATTGTCAGCCAGCCAGGGCAAGGCCAGTTGCGCGATGGCGACGACGACCGCGGCGGAAATCACCAGGGTGACGAACATCGCCTGCACGAAGAAGCGCAGCCTGCGCAGGCGTCGGCGCAGCGGCGTCATGGGCAATGGCCGTTGCGCGAAATGCTGTCGATCAAGGCATTCATCGGCTACGCAAGTTCGTTCCCGCCAATCCGTCAAAGCAGGACGACATCGAACTGCTCCTGCGAATAGTGTTCTTCGGGCTGGAAGCGGATGGTCTTGCCGATGAACTCCTCGAGCTCGGCCACGGCCGTGGAATCCTCGTCGAGGATGCGCACGACCACATCCTTTGCCGCCAGCACCAGCAGCTTTTCCGCATCGAACTGGCGCACCGCACGGGTGATCTCGCGGAATATCTCGTAGGTCACGGTTTCCGCCGTCTTGATCGAGCCGCGTCCGCTGCATGCCGGACAAGGTTCGCAAAGCTGCCGTTCCAGGCTTTCGGTGGTGCGCTTGCGGGTCATCTCGACCAGGCCGAGCGGCGACATTTCGTAGACGGTGGTCTTGGCGTGGTCGCGGACCAGTGATTTTTCCAGTTGACGAATGACCTGACGCTGGTGTTCCTCATCGATCATGTCGATGAAATCGATGATGATGATGCCGCCGAGGTTGCGCAGGCGCAGTTGCCGCGCCGCCGCCTGTGCCGCCTCGAGATTGGTGCGATAGACGGTCTCCTCGAGATTGCGCGTGCCGAGGTAGCTGCCGGTGTTGACGTCGATCGTGGTCATCGCCTCGGTCTGGTCGACGACCAGGTAGCCACCGGATTTCAGCGGCACCTCCTTCTTCAGCGCACGCTGGATCTCGTCCTCGATGCCGTAAAGGTCGAACACCGGGCGCTCGCCGGGATAGTGCTCCAGGCGCTCGACCAGCTCGGGCATGAACTGGCCGGTGAATTCGAGGGCGCGATCGAGTGTCTCGCGCGAGTCGACGCGCACGCGCTCGATGGTCGGGCGCATGAGGTCGCGCAAGGCGCGCAGGGCCAGCGGCAGGTCCTCGTAGACGCGCTTGCCGACCTTGGCCACGGCAATGCGTTGCTGCAAGGCACTCCACTGCTTGCCAAGGTAGTCGATGTCCTCGCACAGGGCCTCGCGGCTTTGCCCTTCGGCATTCGTGCGCACGATGTAGCCGAGCGGGTTTTCACCGATGGTCTCGGCGAGGATCTCCTTCAAGCGCATGCGCTCGGTTTCATCCTCGATGCGCACCGACACGCCAAGCACGGTGCTGTACGGAAGCAGCACCAGGTAACGCGACGGAATCGACAGATGCGTGGTCAGGCGCGCGCCCTTGCTGCCAATCGGATCCTTGACCACCTGCACGACGATCTCCTGGCCATCGCGCAGAAGATCGTTGATCGGTGGTGTCGACGGCGTGGCCGACTCGGCATTTTCGCCAAGCAGGATGTTCTGCGGGCGGACGATGTCCGAGGCATGCAGGAACGCCGCCCGATCCAGCCCGATTTCGACGAATGCCGCCTGCATGCCCGGCATTACCCGGCTGACCTTGCCCTTGTACACATTGCCGACATAACCGCGCCGGCTGGCGCGCTCGATATGCATCTCTTGCAGCATGCCGTTCTCGACCAGCGCAACGCGGGTTTCGCGCGGGGTCACGTTGATCAGGATTTCTTCGGTCACGACAAGGTGTTGGCACAGGAAGTTGAAGCGTTTTATAGCCGGGGCGAGCGCATGTTGTCGAATGCCGCAAGCACGTCAATCACGCCCCTGCAAGCGCCAGCGATCGCCTTTGACAGCGGAAATCACCGGAAATCGCCTGAGCAACCGTGAAGTTTCGTGCAGGGGCAGGCCCATGACCCCGGAATAACTCCCGCTCAGATGGCTGACAAACGCGGCACCACGGCCCTGGATGGCATAGGCGCCGGCCTTGCCGAAGGGCTCGCCGCTGGCCACATAGGCCTCGATCTGGCCCGGTTCGAACGCCGCAAAGGTCACCTCGGACAGCGATACCGCGTGATCCTCGGCGCCGGCCGTGAGCAGCCAGACCACGCTGATGACGCGATGCGTGCGCCCGCCCAGCCGGCCCAGCATGCGTTTGGCATCCTCGGCATCCACCGGCTTGCCAAACACCTCGCCATCGAGTTCGACCTCGGTATCGGCAGCGATCACGACCGCGCCCGGCACCGTCACCACCTGCAGCAAACCTGCCCCGGCCTTCTCGCGCGCCACCCGGCTGACATAGTCGAGCGCCGGTTCGCCAGCCGCACGCACCTCGGGAATCTCGACATCCAGCACATCGAATGCAATACCGATCTGCTCCAGCAGCTGGCGACGTCGGGGGGATTGCGAGGCAAGGAAATACATGGCGGCATTCCGGTCCGGGACTTGCCAGAGTGCCAGAGGCACCACCTCCGCGGCGAGTTCCGGCGACCTGCACTTTCGCGCCGCCACAACGTCGGCACCGCGCCCATACTTGGAAAACCCCGCAGCGTCTACCCGTGGAGACCGACCATGAGCCAAGGTGCATTCAGCAAACTCGCCAAGCGGGCCGCCCGCTTTACCGGCCAACCCCTGTGTTTCGGCTTGGCTGCCGGCATTGTCGTGAGCTGGATCGTCACCGGCCCGATTTTCCATTTCAGCGACACCTGGCAACTGGTCATCAACACGGGCACCACGATCATCACCTTCCTCATGGTGTTCCTGATCCAGAACACGCAAAACCGCGACACCTACGCGCTGCAGATCAAGCTCGATGAACTGATCCGCGTCACCGAACTCGCCCACAACACCCTGCTCGACCTTGAAGAACTCGACGAAAAAACCCTCGACCGCTACCGCGCCCACTACGCCGCCATGGCGCACCGGGCGCGCAAGGGCCGCATCGCGGATGAGCTGCCGATCTGAGCGGTCCGCGCAAGGGACAGGACCAATCGACTCCGTCAAAGCGTGCTGGCGGGTGGATAGCGACGGCCTGGTCGCAGCGGGCGAAAGCAGGGTGCGGCGCTGAAGAAGTGCTGGTCACTGGTGCCGGGGTGCCAGCCGGGGATTCCCGATAGCGGCAAGGGTCGCAGATCCTGAGGGTCGGCGAGCACGCTGCGTGCGGCAATGAGATCCGCTATGCGTGCATCGATGTCCTGGCGAACCGCAAGCGGATCGGCATGCACGCGGCCAATGCTCGCCGCATCGGTCATCAGGACGATGCATTTTGCCGTCAGCAAGCGTTCGGGTTGCAGGGCCAGTTCGAGAAGGGCATGACCGTAAACCTGCACGGCGATGCGCTCGCCCCAGGCCGAGCGTTCGCGCCAGAACAAGCCCTGCCAATCGTGGCAATCCCACAACGCAAGCAGCTGCGGATCGCTGCACAACACGATGGCGCCGCCTTCGTCGAAATGGGTCATCGCGCATTGCGCGCGAGTGCGCTGGCGGCGACCAACCTCGGCAATGTCCGCACATTGCGCCACATTGAGCGCGTGCTTGATGCGCGGATAGCGCAGCCAGGCCAGCGCGTTCAACAGGTCATGCCAGTTCTGTTCCCGGGTGGCGAGGCGGCCCTGGTGAATGCGTTCCTCGTAGTGCAGGCCATCGGCGAGCAACGCCGGCGTCTGCGCGACAAGACACGGCCGCGCGATGCCGTCCGCGGATTGCACGTGGTCCCGCAGTTCTTCCAGTTGGCTCAAGTCCGGCCATGCCCCGGGCACGCCGAGGATGCGCAGTTCCGCAGCCCAGTCGGACAACGGCGGCTGCGCAAAGACATTGCGATCGACCAGATCGATGGTGGGGACGACAAGGCGCAAGCGTGGCACGGGCAAAGGGGGGAAATGGCATGTGTCAGCCCCACTTGTGCGGCGCACAAGGAGCATTTCATGCCGGCGTATGATAGCGGCCGACGCATGCGCTGTCCCGCCAGGAAGCTGCAGCAAGGACTGGCTGGCCGGCGCCGGAATCGAGCGGAATCCGTCGCTTGCGCAAAACGGGTTAGCATTCGCGAACGGCGTGCGATACGGAGATTGGCGCGGATGATTGGGGGATGGTGCATGAGCTGGATCTTGCGGCCCGCGTTGCTCGTTGCCGGCTTGCTCGCCATGGCCAGCGTGCGTGCCGAAGCAGGCAAGGTCGAAAACACAACCGTGCAGGAATCGACCAGCAGCCTGATTCAGCTTGCCGCACTTGCCGGGCAAGCCCTGGAACCTGCCAGATTGCTGATCACCCGCCTCGCCGGGGTTGATGCCGGGCTGCTGCTGGCGACGGCGCAGGCGCATGCCATGCAGGCCCTGCACGCCGCCGATCCGGCACGTGCGGCCTGGCATGATGTCGCGCAACTCGCGCAGCTTGCAGGAAACGCCAAGGCGCAAATGCGCGCGATTGAACAACAGGCGGAAATGAACCTGCTGCTCAGCGATTATGCCGCTGCCAGCAGGCAAGCCGATGCCCTGCTCGCCCTGGCCAGACGCGAGCACGCGAACAACTACGAAGCTTCGGCACACGGCTACTACGGCGTCGTCGCGCGCCGGCGCGGCGATCTTGATGCGGCGTTGGAGCACTACACGCTTGCCATCGGCATGCTGCGCCACAGCGGCGACGAGTTTCGCCTGGCGCTGATGATCGGCAACCTCGGCACCGTGTTCCGTGACCGCGGCGATTTTGCCCGCGCCCTGGAACTGCAACTGGAGTCGCTGGCCATCCGCGAGCGCATTGGCGATCACCTTGAAACGACCTTGCGCAACATCGCCCTGCTCTATCGCGAAATCGAGGACGAGGACAACGCCCGCAGGTATTTCGAACGCGCGCTCGCCGCAGTGGATCGCCACGCCAATCCCGAGCGCTATGCCTCGGTCATCGGCAGCTACGCAAGCCTGCTCAATGACGTCGGCGATCATGCCGCCGCACTCGGCGCGGCGCGGGAGGCACTGGCCATCGACAGCGGCCTCGGCAATCGCGCCAACCAGGGCCTGGAGCGCCTTGAAATCGGGCGTGCCCTGCATGGACTGGACGAAGACACGGAAGCCGCCGAACAACTCGAATCCGCGCTGGAAATCGGCCGCCGGCTCGGTCAGCACGAGATTGTCGCGCGCGCCCTGCTCAGCCTTGCCGAGATCAACCAGATCCAGCACAACTCCCTGCGTGCGCGCGGCATGATCGATGAGGCGATTGCCGGACTGGAAACCGCCTTGCTGCGACCGCAACTTGCCCGTGCCTATGCCTTGCGCGAAAAGATCGCGCTCGCCGATCGCGATCCGGCCACCGCATTGCGTTTCCTGCGCCTGTATTCCGAGCAGCGTGAATTGCTGATCGGCACACGCGCCAGCCGTCAACTCGGCGTCCTGCAGGCCCGCCATGCCCGCGCCGAAGCCGACAAGGATCTCGCCCTGCTGCAGAAGGACAACGAACTGCAGGCCGTGCGCATCGACAAGCAGGATGTCGAACGCCAGCTTGGCATGGTCGGCCTGGTCGGCCTGCTGCTTGCCCTGTTCCTGATTTCCTGGCGTTTCCAGGGCATGCGCCAGCTCAATGCCGCCCTGCGCCTGAAGAACGACGAGATCGATGCAAAGAGCCAGGCGCTGGCGCTGGCCAATCTCCACCTCGAACAACGCGCCAGCGAACTTTATCGCGCCGCCATCAGCGACCCGCTGACCGGCGTGCACAACCGCGCGCACCTGCGCGAGCTGATCGAAGACCGTATTGCCCATTGCTGGCCGAGCGCGGTTCCGCTGGCAGTGCTGCTGATTGATTTCGATCATTTCAAGCAGGTCAATGACCAGCTCGGTCACCTGCATGGCGATCGCGTCCTGCTTGCCGGAGTCGCCAGCATCCGCGAATGCCTGCGCAGCGGCGACATCCTCGGCCGCTTTGGCGGCGAGGAATTCGTCGTCATGCTCGAGGGTGCGCGTGCCGTTGCCGCGGTGGAGGTTGCCGAGTGTGTGCGGGCGCAGGTGCAGCTCTCGCTGGCCGGCATCGATACCGGCGGCATCGCGGTCACGGTCAGCGTCGGCATTGCCTTGCTCGCCGATCTCGCCAAGGCGGAGCAGGCAAGCGTCGATGCCTTGCTGGATGCCAGCGACCGCGCCATGTACCTGGCCAAGGCCGCTGGCCGCAATCGCATTGCCCGCTTCAGCACGGCCGCGGCAGCTCGTGGAGATATGGAAAATGCCTGATTTCATCAAGATCAACAGCAGCGGCATGCAGTGCATCGGCGCGTATCGCGCGCAGCCGGCCGACCCGCCGAAGGGCGGCATCGTCGTGATTCAGGAAATCTTCGGCGTCAACGCGCACATCCGCGATGTCGTCGAGCGCTTTGCCGAAGCCGGCTATGTGGCCATCGCCCCGGCGTTTTTCGATCATGTGGAGAGCGATGTCGAACTGAATTACGACGCCGCCGGCATCGCACGCGGCCGGGCCTTGATCAGCGAACTCGACATCGACCAGGTCATGGCCGATGTCGGCAGCGCCGCGGATTCGATCCGCTCGGCCGGCAAGATCGGCGTGGTCGGTTATTGCTGGGGCGGCACCATCGCCATGCTTGCGGCAAGCCGGCTTGGACTGCCCGCAGTCAGCTACTACGGCGCACGCAATGTCGCCTGGCTGCATGAAAACTTTTCGGCACCGCTGCAATTCCACTTCGGCGCGAAGGATTCCTCGATTCCGCCCGAAGCCATCGAGCGCCACCGTGAATGCCTGCCCGCTTCGGAAATCCACGTCTATCCGGCTGCGCACGGCTTCAATTGCGACCGGCGCCAGGATTTCGATGCGGCCAGCGCCGCCCTCGCCCGCGCACGCACGCTGGACTTCTTCGCGCGCCATCTCGGATCGTCGCCATGAATCCTGCGCACTTCGTGCTCGATGAGCGACTCGCCGCCGAGTCGCAACCGCTGTGCCGATTCGAGCTATCCGATGTTCGCTTGATGAATGACGCGAACTATCCGTGGCTGATCCTGGTACCGCGGATTGCCGGCGTGCGTGAACTGATCGATCTCGATGCAGGCCAACGCCGTCGCCTTGGCGATGAAACCGATCGCGCCGCACGCCTGCTGCGCGATGCTTTTCGTCCGCGCAAACTCAACGTGGCCGCACTGGGCAATGTCGTCGCCCAGTTGCATGTGCATGTCATCGCGCGCTTCGAGGATGACCCGGCCTGGCCGGCGCCGGTCTGGGGCCGCGTGGAAGCGCGACCATATTCGCCCGAGGCCTTGATCGAGCGGATCGACCTGCTCCAAGGCTTGCTGCACACGTGAGTAGCGCGTTCAACGTCGAGACGCTCGGCGAAGATGCCTTGCTGTTGCGTTTTGGCCATGCCATCGATCCGCAGACCAATCGCCGCGTGCATGCCTGCGCCGCCGCTCTCGCCCGGCAGCGTCCGCCGTGGCTGCTGGATATCGTGCCGGCGTTTTCCACGCTGGCGCTGGCCATCGACGTGGAGGCTTTCAACGATTCCAGCGAGCCCCTTGCCGATGCACGACGCTGGCTGGAATCGCTCGATCCGGGCCGGCCCGGCGCCGACATCGATGAAGATGCACGCCGGCATGAGATCCCGCTGCACTACGGCGGCGAGCATGGTCCCGATCTCGAAGCACTCGCCAGGCATGCCGGCCTCAGCGTGGCACAGGTGATCGCCTTGCACACCGCCGTCGAATACCGCGTAGGCATGCTCGGCTTTGCGCCGGGATTCCCGTATCTGATCGGCATGGATGAGCGCCTGTCGATGCCGCGCCACGCCACGCCGCGCACGCGGGTGCAAGCAGGCAGCGTCGGCATCGCCGGCGCGCAGACCGGCATCTACCCGGGCACCGGTCCTGGTGGCTGGCAGATCATCGGCCGCACCGACGCCATCCTGTTCGACGCGACGCAGGAGCGACCCGCCCTGCTCGAACCGGGCGATCGCGTGCGCTTCATCGACATCGATGCACGCCAGGAATCTTCCTCATGAGCCTGACGATCCTCGCCGGCGGTCTGCTCAGCAGCGTGCAAGGGCGCACGCGCATCGGCTGGCGCCATCTCGGCGTCGGCGGTTCCGGCGCGCTTGATGCGTTTTCGTTTGCCGTGGCCAACCTGCTGGCCGGCAATGTCGCCGATGCCGCGACGATTGAAATCACCCTCGCCGGCCCGCGCCTGCATTTCGACGACGCCGCCCGCATCGCGATTTGCGGAGCAGAGATCGATGCAAATGTCGACGGACAAGCACTGCCAAGCTGGCGACGCATCGACATTCCCGCAGGCAGCGAACTGCGACTCGGCACCTGTCGACGCGGTGCGCGCGCCTACCTCGCCATTGCCGGCGGCCTCGACATCGAGTGCGTGCTCGGCAGCCCGAGCACCGATCTGCGTGCCGGCTTCGGCGGCGTGGCCGGGCGCACCTTGCAAGCTGGCGATCGGCTCGACTGGGCTGGCGGATTCCATCCGCAATGCGAACGGGCCGTCATCGATACGCGCTGGATCGATCCGGCTCCGGATCTCGATTTTTCCGCCGCGCCGATCATCCATGTGCTGCCCGCTGGCGATGCGCTGGCCAATGCCGAGGCGCTGTTCACCGGCACATGGAAGGTCGGCACCGCCAGCAATCGCCAGGGCCTGCGCCTGGAAGGTGCACAGCTGCAAATTGCCGATCCGCGCGAGCGAATTTCCGAACCGGTCTTTCCGGGCACGCTGCAATTGCCGCCCGATGGCCAACCGATCCTGCTGCTCGCCGATGCGCAGACCCACGGCGGCTATCCGCGCATCGGCCACGTCATCCACGCCGATTGGCCTCGACTCGCGCAGTTGCGCGCGGGCGATTCGCTGCGCTTTGTGCCTTGCGATGCCCGCCAGGCGCAACAGAAACGCCTCGAACAGCGTCAACGCCTCGCGCGCATGGCCATTGCAATTGCCGCGAAAGGATGACCGCTGCCGATTGCGCCACCGGTCTCCCCGGTGTTGAATGCGGAGACCCGCAATGCCCCCGGTGTCTGCTGCCCACGCAGTGCTGCCCACTGGTGGCATGTAAATGCGGACGTGTCGCTACCGGAATGACGAATTGAACGGCAACAAGCAGCACATCGATTTCAATTGCGACCTTGGTGAAGGTTGCGGCAACGATGCGGCGATCATTCCGCTGATCAGTTCGGCGAACATTGCCTGTGGCGCGCATGCCGGTGATGAAACCAGCATGCGCGAAACCTTGCGCCTGTGCCGCGCGTTCGGCGTCGCTGCCGGCGCACATCCGGGACATGCCGATCGGGAGCACTTTGGCCGCCGTGACCTGCGATTGGATCCAGGCGCAGTTTCCGCACTGATCAGCGAACAGTTGCAGCGGCTTGCTGCACTGGCGCGTGACGAAGGCGTGCGCCTGGTCCATGTCAAGCCGCATGGCGCGCTTTACAACCAGGCCGCGTGCGACGCGCTGCTTGCCGATGCCGTCGCCGCTGCGGTGCGTGACTTCGATGCGAAGCTGATCCTTGTTGGCCTGGCGGGCAGCGCCTTGCCGGAAGCGGGCCTGCGGGCAGGGCTGCGGGTTGCCCGCGAAGCGTTTGCCGACCGTCGCTATCTGGCCGACGCCAGTCTCGCCCCGCGCGGCATGCAGGGTGCCGTGATCGATGCAGTCGGCGATGCGGTTGCGCAGGCACTGTCGATCGTGCAATCCGGCCAGGTCGACACGCTGGATGGCGCTCGCATCACCTTGCGCTGCGATACCCTGTGCCTGCATGGCGATCGTGCGGATGCGGTTGAATTCGCCCTGCGTTTGCGCGCTGCATTCGATGCCCTCGGCGTCCGCATTGCTGCCCTGGACAGCCGACGTCAGACACCATGAACCCTGCTTGCGAGATCGGAGTCCCGAATGCCTGATGTCATCAATTATTGGCCGCTGCTCGGCGTCGGCGTCGTCGTCGCTGGATTTGCGCTGCGCCGCAATCCGGTGCTGGTCGTGGTGATTGCCGGCATCGTCAGCGCGCTCGCTGCCGGCATGAGTGTTGCCGATCTGCTGGCCCTGCTCGGCAGGATCTTTGTCGAGAATCGGATGTTGCTGTTGTTCCTGCTGATCCTGCCGGTGATCGGCTTGCTCGAGCATTACGGCTTGCGCGAGCGGGCGCGAAGCTGGATCGCCGGATTCCGCGGCCTGACCCTGACCCGCTTCCAGGTCACTTATCTCGGTTTGCGCCAGTTGCTCAGCATGGCCGGCTTGACGCACGTCGCCGGACATCCGCAAACCGTGCGTCCGCTGGTTGCACCGATGAGCGAGGCGGCCGCCGAGCGCAGCCTCGGCGGCGAACTGACCGACGAGGAACGCGCCATCGTCCGCGCCAGCGCGGCAGCGACCGACAACGTCGGATTGTTCTTTGGCGAGGATGTGTTCATGGCATTCGGCGCGGTGCTGCTGATCCAGGGTTTCTATGCGCGCAATGGCATCGAGCTGGAACCCCTGGCGATCTCGCTGTGGGCGCTGCCGACCGCCGTTGCGGCGTTCATCATCCACGCCATTCGGTTGCGCCTGCTGCAACGTCGTCTGGTGCGCGACCGTGCCAGAGCCGACGGAGCGCGCGATGCTGCGCATTGAATACCTTTATTGGCTGGTCGGTGCTTTCCTGATTGCATGCGCCGTGCTCAACCTGCGCGAGCGCCATTACTCGATGGCCGCGTTCTGGTTGATCCTCGCCGGTCCATTCGTGTTCGGCGATGCGATCCTCGGCGCATTGAAACAGGACCAGGCGTGGCCGGCGCAGGCGATGGGCGTCGGCGTCATCGCGCTCGGTCTGCTCGCTGCGCGCGGACGCTTGCGCATGACCGCCGATGGGCCGGGCGAACAGGAGCAGCGCAACCAATCGGCAACGCGCCTCGGCAATCGCCTGTTCGGCCCGGCGCTGGCAATCCCGGCGCTGACCGTCGCACTCTTCCTCGGCGGAAAAATCCTCGCCTCGCAAGGCATCGAGCTGCTCGATCCAAAAAACCTGACCTTGACCGCACTCGGCCTGGCCAGCGTGCTTGCCCTTTTCGCGGCGTTCCGGGTGACCCGCGCGAAACCGCTGCAGTCGATCCATGAAGGCCGACGCCTGCTTGATTCACTCGGCTGGGCGGTGCTGTTGCCAATGATCCTGGCTACCCTGGGCGGCGTGTTTGCCGCAACCGGAGTCGGCGATGCGATTGCCGCGCTGACCAGCGCGGTGATCCCGATCGACAACCGCATCGCCTGCCTGCTCGCGTTTGCCTTCGGCATGGTTTTCTTCACCGTCATCATGGGCAACGCGTTTGCCGCGTTCCCGGTGATGATGGCGGGCATCGGCCTGCCCTTGCTGATCCTGCGACATGGGGCCGATCCGGCCATCCTCGGCGCAATCGGCATGCTCACCGGCTACTGCGGGACCCTGCTGACGCCGATGGCGGCAAATTTCAATATCGTGCCTGCAGTCCTGCTTGAACTGCCCGATCAATACGGCGTGATCCGCTCGCAGATCCCCACCGCGCTGGGCCTGATGGCCGTCAACATCCTGCTGATGATCGTGCTGGTGTTCCGATGAGCGCGCCTTGCGTGTTGTTGCTGGGTTTCGAGCCGTTTGCCGGCGAGGCGGTCAATCCCTCCGCGGAAATCGTCCGCCATCTCGAAGGCGCGATGGTCGGTGCGCACCGGGTTGTCTCCGCCGTGCTGCCGGTTTCGTTCGCCGATGCACCGCTGCGCCTGGCAGAAGCGCTCGATCGGCATCTTCCGGAATTGGTGATCGCACTCGGCCAGGCGGGTGGCCGCGCGGACATTTCGCTGGAGCGCGTGGCGATCAACCTGATCGATGCGCGCATTGCCGACAACAGCGGCTTGCAGCCGATCGACGTGGAAGTCCTGCGCGATGGCCCGGGTGCGTATTTTTCGACCCTGCCACTGAAGGCGATCCACGCACGACTGCGGCAGCGCGGCGTGCCCGCGTCACTTTCGCTGAGCGCGGGATGCTATGTCTGCAACCAGGTCTTCTACTGGCTCGGCCACCTGCTGTCGACCGAGCATGGGCACGCGCGCGGCGGATTCATTCATGTGCCCTGGCTGCCGGAACAGGCGGCACGCCATCCTGGCGAACCGGGCATGCCGCTGGCGATGATGATCGAGGGCGTGCGCGAAGCCGTCGATTGCGCCTTGCACACGACCATCGACCTCGACGTTGCCGGCGGCTACACGCATTGAGCTTTCGCGCAACGCCTCAGCAGCCTTCGCCTTTCTTCTTGACCGGGGTGACTTCGATGACCAGCTTGCCGGTCTCGACATAGGGCAATTGCACTTTCACCGGATCGGTCGAGTAGTAGAAACCGCCCTTGCTGGCGGCCTTGAGCTTGTCACGCGATTTCGATTCGTAGAACTTCCCGGGTGCCGATGCCGGTGTCGCCACGACGAAGCGGCGCACGTCTTCGAGGTTCACGCAGGCCAGCAGGCGGGTTGGCTTGAACGGGCGGATATCGATCTGCAAGGGCTCGACCAGGGTGGAATCACGCACCTTGCCGGCATCGTCAAGCACATACAGGATCGGCTTGAACACGGCATTGCCGCGCCCCTGCGGATTGCTTTCGGCAATGACCTGGACGCGCACGGCTATGTTCTTGAACTCGCGGGCGAGCTCGATCTCGCGAAAGCGGCTCTTGCCCTTGGGGAAATCCCTTTGCTCCGCATCGGTGCCGATGGAGATGCGTTCGGGCCGATCGAATCCCAGCACGACGACGCCTTCATCCGGGGCACGAGCCACCGGCGGACTGGAGGGCTTTTCGCCGAACAGGCGATCTTTCCACAGCGTGAACGGATTGGCCGCAAACGCCGTCCCGCTCAGCAGCGCAATCGGCAGCAGCAAGCATGCGAACCTGCGCAGCACGCCAGTTTGGCGGCGATCTTCGGATCTCACCAGGCAGCGGTCGGCTGGCCGACCGGACAGGCCAGCGCTCGACGATCGAAACGCGTTACTCCAGCACCAGCGGCGTGAGTTCCTTGCCATCCTGGGTAAACGTTTCAAGCTGCAGGGTATTGCCGATGCTGGCAACGGAATGGCGCTGCTCATCGGTGGCTTGACTGTCTTCGCTGCGGCCATTCTTGAGAATGATCCCGGTGATTTTCTTGGTTTCCTTGAGGTCGCTGATGTAACCAAAAAGTTCAGCCTTGCCGAAGGTGTAGCTGTCGATCGTGTAGCGATCCTGCTTGGCCGGGGTGACTACGGCGCGGCCGTCGCGGATGCTGCCGGCATGGGCAAGCCCGGCGAGGAACAGGCTGAGGACAAGCAGGAGCAGCAGCGGTTTCACTTTGACGAAACGGGTATTCATGGCGAGGTTCCTTGAGTTACTTGGCGGGTTCGGGTTCAGCCTTGGTCGTTGCACGAATTTCGTTGATCTCGCCCTTCTCCTCGAGATAGGCGGTGAATTCGAGCGCCACGGCGATCCGTGCCAGAGCCACGATATGGCTGTCCTTGATGCGATTCTTTTCACCGCGCTTGAGCAGCAGGGTCTTCATCGGCAAACCCTGCTCCTTGCGGTAGTTCAGCGCCGCGCGCAGATCCTGCGCGGTCAGCGGAACGTCCTGGTAATCAAACTGGCCATCCTTCTCGGCAATCAGGGTGACGTCATAGCTGGCCGGGGTGACCACCGGCCCGCGTGCGGCGTCGGATCGCGAGTCACGCGAGCAGGCGGCGACGACCACGGCAAGGACAACCAGCGCCAGCAGGCGCAGCGGGCGAGGAATCTCAAGCTGCCACATAAACGGACTCTCCAGGGCGGAAAAAGACGCCAAGCCTACCACTGAAAGTCAGGCGCGCGGCAAGGTCACGCCCTGCTGGCCCATGTACTTGCCGGCACGATCCTTGTAGCTGGTGGCGCACTCCTCGTCGGATTCGAGGAACAACATCTGCGCCACGCCCTCGTTGGCATAGATGCGCGCCGGCAGCGGCGTGGTGTTGGAGAATTCCAGGGTGACATGGCCTTCCCATTCAGGTTCGAGCGGAGTCACGTTGACGATGATCCCGCAGCGCGCATAGGTGGATTTGCCGAGGCAGATCGTCAAGACCTTGCGAGGAATGCGGAAGTACTCGACGGTGCGCGCCAGGGCGAACGAGTTCGGCGGGATGATGCAGACGTCGCCGTTGAAATCGACGAAGTTGCCGGATTCGAAGTTCTTCGGATCGACAATGGTCGAGTTGATGTTGGTGAAGATCTTGAATTCGGCGGCGCAACGCACGTCGTAGCCGTAGCTGGAGGTGCCGTACGAGATCAAGCGGCCGCCCGAGGCGTTCTGCTTGACCTGCCCGGGTTCGAACGGTTCGATCATGCGCTGCTGTTCGGCCATGCGGCGGATCCAGTGGTCGGACTTGATGCTCATGCAGGATTCTCGTTGCTCATTGATGAAAGGGATACGCGATGTTCAGGGCGATGCGGCTGGCTGAAACCAGCGATAGTGTCCGCGGATCGGCCAGGCGAACAACACGTCCTCGGCACGCACGCCGGCACCGATATTGTGGATGATCAACGGGCGCTGCCCGTCGGCGCTGCGCTGAGCGGCGACAATGCCGATGTGCAACAAGCCGTCATCCAGTCGCCAGGAGACGAAATCGCCAGCCCGGTAGTCGCTTGCCGCGCGGCTGACCGGCATGCTCCGGCCTTGTCGTGAAAACCAGGTTTCGAGGTTCGCCACGCGACGGTGATCGATGTTGCGATCGGCGCGCTTGAGCGCCCACAAGGCCGGGTAGGCGGGGAAATGCATGCGCATGTCCATGTGCACATCTGCTTGCAGGTCGACATCGACTCCGCGCATGGCGCGGACGATCACATCCGAACACACGCCGCGATCGACCGGCACGTCGCCACCGGGATAGGCAAGCTGAACATAGGCCGGATCATAAGTCGTGGTCACCCCGATCTGCCCGGTCGCCGCTGCCAGCAGTCGCTCGACATCGGACGCCGCAGCCAGCGGCTGCAGCAATCCGGACATTCCGAGCAAGCCAGCGAGCAAGCGAACGACCACGATCAGGTGTTCTGCACGACGATCTTCGGAAACTGGATCGACTTGTTGCGCGCCTGCAGTGACAGGCGTGCGGCAGTGTTGCGCGCAATCTCGCGATAACGCGCCGCCAGCTCCGAATCGGGCATCGCGGCAACGGTCGGCGTACCGCCGTCGGCCTGTTCGCGGATGCGTATGTCGAGCGGCAGCGAACCGAGCATCGGCACGTTGTATTGCGCGGCCATGCGCCCGCCGCCGCCGTCGCCGAATACATGTTCCTCGTGCCCGCACTTCGAGCAGACATGCGTCGACATGTTCTCGATGACGCCGAGCACGGGCACGTTGACCTTCTCGAACATTTTCAGCGCCTTGCGCGCATCGAGCAGGGCGATGTCCTGCGGCGTGGTGACGATCACCGCACCGGATACCGGCACGCGCTGGCACAGGGTCAACTGGATGTCGCCGGTGCCGGGCGGCAAATCGATGACCAGGTAATCGAGATCGACCCAATTGGTGTCGCTGAGCAGCTGCTGCAGAGCCTGGGTAACCATCGGCCCGCGCCAGATCATCGGCGTGTCTTCCTCGATCAGGAAGCCGATCGACATGACCTGGATGCCGTGGTTGATCTTCGGCTCGATGCGACTGCCGTCCTTGGTGTCGGGCTTGCCGGAGAGGCCGAGCATGCGTGGCTGGCTCGGTCCGTAGATGTCGGCATCGAGAATGCCGACGCTGGCACCCTCGGCACGCAGGGCCAGGGCCAGGTTGGCGGCGACCGTCGACTTGCCGACGCCGCCCTTGCCCGAGGCTACCGCGATCACGTTGCGGATGTTCGGCATCGGCGTCAGGCCTTCCTGCACCCGATGCGCGCCGACGCGGCAGGAAACCGAAACCGCCGCCGACTCGATCATGGCATCGGCTTCAAGCGCCGCCTTGACCTCGGCGGCCAGCGCCGCTTGCCAGGACAAGGCCGGATAGCCAAGCTGGATATCCACCGATACGCGTCCATCGGCAACACCGACGCCGCGCAAGGCGGATCCGGAAACCAGATCCTGCCCCGTGTGCGGATCGATGATCGTGGAGAGAATTTCCCTGACTCGCGCTTCAACAACTTCGTTCATGGTCTCGATCGGCCGGGCAAAGACCTATAGTGTAACGTCACCTCGGCTGCGCATGGATCCCATGGCAGTCCGTCACCCTGCCTGCAAGCCGTCAGAGAACTGTTTCGCGTTTGCGCAGTCCAACGCCCGTTGACCACGGCGCAATCCGCCAGGAGATATCCGATGACCCCATGCCGAATGCTGCTGCTTGCCCCCTTGCTCCTGCTCTCCGTGGCCGCCTGCAACCGCAGTCAACCTTCGGGCGTTCCCGAAACGACGGCCGTGCCCAGCTCCGCGCCCGTGCAGCCAGTGGAACAGCCGCCAGCAGCGACGGTTGCCGATGCCGCGCCGGTCGAAGCCACGCCGCCGCCGCTGGACAGCCCGATTCCCGCCTACGACAAGACCGGATATCCGGATTGCGATGACTATCTTGAAAGCTATCGGCAATGCCTGAATTCGCGCCTCGGCAGCGACGAACGCAAAAGCCACGCGCGTGAGTTGCACGAAGTGTTCCGCGCAATCAGCGCCAATATCGCCCGCGGCACCGATCCGGCACGTGTCGCCGCCTTGTGCAAGAAGTCGCGCAAGCTGGCTGTCGGCAAGCTCAACGAACTCGGTTGTGCGCTGTAGCAGTCGCCATGCGGCCATCACCGCCTCCGCACATGCAATAATTCCGCGCCTTGCATCGCGCGGAAACCGGACGAAATGATCACCCCTGCCAGGAAGATCCTGGTCACCAATGCCTTGCCGTATGCCAACGGCCACCTCCACCTCGGCCACCTGCTCGGTTACGTGCAAGCCGACATCTGGGTTCGCGCGCTGCGCATGCACGGCCACACCGTGCATTTCGTCTGCGCCGATGACGCGCACGGCACGCCGATCATGCTCGCTGCCGAAAAGGCGGGACTCAGCGCCGAGGACTACATCAAGCCGGTGCAGGCTTCGCATGAGCGTGATTTTGCCGATTTCGCGATTGATTTCGATCATTACCACTCGACTCACTCGGCGGAAAACCGCGAGCTTTCGGAAACCATCTACACGCGCCTGCGCGATGGCGGACACATTGCCCGGCGTTCGATCCAGCAGCTGTACGATCCGGTCAAGCAGATGTTCCTGCCCGATCGCTACATTCGTGGCGAATGTCCCAAATGCGGTGCCGCCGATCAGTACGGCGACAACTGCGAAAACTGCGGCGCAACCTACGCACCGACCGACCTGAAAAACCCGCGCTCGGTGATGTCCGGCGCGGAACCGGTGCTGCGCGATTCCGAGCATTTCTTCTTCAGCGTCGGCCACTTCGAGAACCTGCTGCGCGAATGGTTTGCCGGCACGCTCACGGCCGGTCGCCCGGTCGCCCATCCCGGAGTGATTGCCAAACTCGGCGAATGGCTGAATTCCGAGGGCGGCCTGCGCGACTGGGACATCTCGCGCGATGCGCCCTATTTCGGCTTTCCGATTCCCGACGCGCCGGGCAAGTACTTCTATGTCTGGCTCGACGCTCCGGTCGGTTATCTCGCCAGTTTCAAGGCGCTGTGCGATGCCCGGGGTTATTCATTCAAAGAATTCCTCGATTCCGGCAGCACCGCCGAAATGCACCACTTCATCGGCAAGGACATCGTCAATTTTCACGGCCTTTTCTGGCCGGCCATGCTGCATGGCGCGAATTTCCGCGTACCGACCGCCCTGCACGTCAACGGCTACGTCACCGTCAATGGCGAGAAGATGTCGAAATCGCGCGGCACCTTCATCCAGGCGCGCACCTGGCTCGACGTCGGCCTCAATCCGCAATATCTGCGTTACTACTTTGCCGCCAAGTCTTCCGGCGGCGTGGTCGACCTCGATCTCAACCTCGAGGATTTCACCCAGCGCGTCAATGCCGATATCGTCGGCAAGTTCGTCAATATCGCCAGCCGTTGCGCAAAGCTGCTGGAGACGAATTTCGACAATCGCCTTGCTGCGGATTTCTGGACAAAGGAACCGGTTGCCGCCGCGCCTGAATGCGTGCGCAAGGCCAAGCTGTTGCTCGACCAGGCGGTCGGTCAGCTGCAGGATGCGGTCGAACACTATGCCCGCGACGATTTCAACCGCGCCATCGGCATGATCATGCAAGTCGCCGATCGCGCCAATGAATACATTGCCGAAACTGCGCCGTGGGCGCTGGCCAGGGATCCCTCGCGACGCGAAGAGCTGCATGTCGTGCTGACCACCGGCATCAATTTGTTTCGTGCCATCGCCTGCGCCTTGAAACCGATCCTGCCGGTCCTGGTTGGGCAGGCGGAAACCTTCCTCGCCTTGCCCGAGGGGCGCTTCGAGCACTTCAACCAGATCGCCAGGCATCTTGGCGAGCATCGTATCCAGAGCTACCAGCCGCTGGCCACGCGCGTCGACCCGAAGCAGATTGCCGCGATGATCGAGGCATCGAAGGAATCGCTGGTGCCGCCGGCCGCCGCCGAAAATTCGCAATCGCCGAGCGCTGCGGACGTCGCTCCTGGCATGAAAAACGACACGGTGTCGAGCGCACTGATTTCCATGGATGATTTCGCCAAACTCGATCTGCGCATCGGCAAGGTGCTCGAATGCGCCTTCGTCGACGGCTCGGACAAATTGCTGCGCTTCAAGCTTGATGCCGGCGATCTCGGCGAACGCCAGATCTTCTCCGGCATCCGCGCCGCCTACGCCGAACCGGAAAAACTGATCGGTCGCAACGTCGTCTTCATCGCCAACCTCGCACCGCGCAAGATGCGCTTCGGCCTGTCCGAAGGCATGATCCTCTCGGCCGGCAACGGCGGTGCCGATCTCAAGCTGCTTGATGCCGATGCCGGGGCCATGCCCGGAGCGACGGTGCGCTGAAACGGAGATGGGAGTTGTCTGGATGCGATGCGTCGAACGAACATTCGAATACATGGATGGCCTGGTGTTCGTATGCCTGCTGCGCAGCCGGCAAATCGATGCCCAACTGTTCGACGAGAATATCGTTCGCCAGAACTGGTTCCACATCCTGGTCTATGGTGGATTTCGCGTCATGGTTCCTGCGCACGACCTGCAAGCCGCAGGCGAAGTCCTGGTTGAATTTCGCAGCGGCGTGCTGCGCTGCGACGATGATGAAATGGATCGACCGACCTGCCCCGCTTGCCATGCGCAGTCCGGCGAGTTCGATCATCGGCAGCGTCGCTGGGTCTTTCACGCCGGCATCGTCTTGTGGCTCGCGCCGGGATTGGTGGCGGAATTCCTGCGCGATCCCCTGATCCCGTTCTTCTTTCTGTCGTCGGCCTTCTGGTTGGCCATGTCGATGCCCTGGCTGCTTCGCTTCATTGTCCACAACCGCCTGCGCTGTGCCGAATGCGCCCATGCCTGGCGTGATTTGCCCCGCGTCCCATTCGGACGACAGCAGCGCGATGCGGAGGAAGCATTGACCGTGCAAGGAGCATGAGTGTGCCGCTCGCCAGCCAAATCGATGCCCTGCTGCCGCAAACGCAATGCACGCGTTGCGGCTATCCGGCATGTCGGCCGTATGCCGAAGCGATGGCGCGCGACGAGGTCGACATCAACCGGTGTGCACCGGGCGGTCAAGCGGGGGTCGATGCACTGGCTGCCTTGCTCGGGCGCACTTCGAAACCACTGGATCCTTTGTTTGGCTTGGAAGCGCCAGCAACGGTGGCGCTGATCGACGAGGAGGTTTGCATCGGCTGCACCAAGTGCATCCAGGCTTGCCCGGTCGATGCGATTGTCGGTGCGAACAAGCACATGCACACGGTCATTGCCGCCGAATGCACCGGCTGCGGATTGTGCATTCCGCCGTGCCCGGTCGATTGCATTGCGATGCTGGCGACATCGAGCGCGCCTCTCGCGCGCGACGAGATCCTGGTGCGCGCAGCGGTGGCCAGGCGTCGCTTCGAGGAGCGCAACCGCCGCCTCGCACGCAAGCTTGACGAGCGCGCTGCGCGTCGTGAAACGACACTCCGCAACGAAGCGCCGCGGCCTGTGCCGATCAGCCGCAAGGCCGTGCTTGCAGCCATCGCCCGCGGCAAGGCGAAGCGCGCGGCAAAGACCGGCAAGTTCGACGGATCATCGTCCTGATGAAGCGCAACGATGTGATCGAGATGTTCACGCGCTTGCGCGAATTCAATCCGCAACCAACCACCGAACTCGACTACACGACGCCATTTGAATTGCTGGTCGCGGTGATCCTGTCGGCGCAGGCAACCGATGTCGGCGTCAACAAGGCAACCCGGCGCCTGTATCCGGTTGCGAATACGCCACAGGCCATCCTCGACCTTGGCGAAGAAGGCTTGAAGCGGCATATCGCGAGCATCGGCCTGTTCAACGCCAAGGCGAAAAACGTCATCGCCACGTGCCGCATCCTGGTTGATCAACACGGCGGCGAAGTTCCGCGCGAGCGTGAAGCACTCGAAGCCCTGCCCGGCGTCGGCCGCAAGACCGCGAATGTCATCCTCAACACGGCATTCGGCGAACCGACCATTGCCGTCGACACGCATATCTTCCGGGTCGCCAACCGCACCGGCCTGGCCAAGGGCAAGAACGTGCGCGAAGTCGAGGACAAGCTGCTGCGCGTGGTTCCGGCCGAGTTCCGCCAAGATGCACACCACTGGCTGATCCTGCACGGCCGTTACGTGTGCAAGGCCCGCAAGCCCGATTGCCCGACTTGCCTGATTAGGGATTTGTGCAGTTATCGGCACAAGACCGTGGGGCCCATGCCAACAACGCCAGCTTGACGGCCAAGCCCCGCCCTGCGCGTCGGACCCACCAACGATGGCGCATGGCCGAGGCGAGGGCCGAAGGATTCAGTCGAGCGCGACGTTCTTCATTCGCGCTGCCAACCAGGCCGGCAATGCGCGGCCCGTGCCCAAGGCGGCGATGGCCGCATCCGCGCCGGTTGCATCGGCACCCATGCAGCGCTTGCCGAGCAACCACCAGGCCAGCCACCAATTCCGATCCGCGTCGGCCATGTCCGTCGCTGGTGGCGGTGTTGCCGAGGGTAGCGAACACGCGCCGGAATCGGCGGCCAGCCATGCGTGCGTGATGCACACGCGGCGGGTGAACGCGGTACGCGATTCGAGAGTGCTGCAAGTCGGCGGCTGGTAGCGGGCCAGCAAGTCCGCAGCGCCCGCGTCGCCGCGCTCGAACAGCATGACGCCGAGCACGCCGGCAACCCAATCGGTGCGCTGGCGCTGCTCGACCGGAAGTGCCGTGTGCATCGTCCACGCCGCGCGCGCCGCCTGCAGTGCCGCCTCGCTTTCGCCGGCTTCGTCACGCGCCACTGCCAACTGGCCGAGCATGTTCACGCGCTGCGAGTGTGGCGCGCTGCCGAGCGCTTGTTCGACCAGCGGCAGCAGGCGCTCGTACTCACGCGCCGATGCTGCCGGTCCCTGCCAAACACGCAACAGCGAGGCGCGATTGGCCAGCGAATGCAGGGTTTGCGGATGCAGGGGGCCGTAGATCACCTGGCTCCGTTCCAACGCACGCTGCATGGTCGCCTCGGCTTCGTCGTAGCGTCCAAGCCGATGCAGCATCAAGGCAAGGTCGTTGAGGATCACCGCCATCTTCGGATGCGCCGGGGCAATGCGCCGCTGCGCAGTTTCCGCCTGCATGAGGATTCCCAGCGCCTCCGCAGTGCGGCTCTGGTGGTGCAGGCTGGTGGCCAACGCGCACAGCGCATCCGGATAGATCAGCGCATGCTCGCTTTGCGCTTCCACTATCGTCTGCAATGCATTGCGTGCGATGGCTTCCGCCTCTTCGAGTTGATCGGCCTCGACCTGCATTTCGGCCATGCGCACCTGCAGGTAGAGGCGCTCGGCATGGCTCGGCGCCAAACCGGCCGCAGCGCCTGTGGCATCCGCCTCGCGCAGCCGGCGCAAGGCCTCGAGCGGATCGCCGCGCTCATACGCAAGCATGCCGCGATCGCCCTGCGCCACCGCCCACTTCGCGGTGGGTGCGGAGCGTCGCGCGAATGCCGCAAGCGCATCGTCGAGTGAGGACTCGGCATCATCAAGCAAGCCGCGTTCCAGTTGCACGCGGCCGATCATGCCGAGCATCTCGCCAAGAACCAGCGGTCGCGCGGCGAATTCCCTGCGCACGCGCGCGGCACCGTTGCTCAGCAGGACCGATGCCGGCGGATCTTCGCCCTGGGCCAGATCGGGATTGGCGGCAGCAAACAGATCGAGCACGAAATCCTTGATCGCGGTGGCCTGGGCGGCCTGCAGACGCGCTTGCCGGGCCTGCCACAGAGTGCCGCCAATACCACCGGCAATCGCCAGCATCAGGGCGGCACTGGCGGCGACGCCCAGGCGATGGCGGGCAACGAACTTGCGCAAGCGATAGGCGCGACCTGGCGCACTGGCCAGTACCGGCCGGCCGGCCAGCCAGCGTTGCAGATCGGCAATCAATTCGTCGACCGTGCCGTAGCGCTCGGCCGGATCCGCAGCCAGCGCCTTCAGCAACACGCGGTCGAGATCATCGCGCAGGGAGCGATGGTGGCGTGCCGTGGCGATTCCGCGACTGCCGACCAGCAGCGAGGGCAAGGTGATCTCCGCAGCACCCATCTGCGTGCGCGGTGGCTGTCCGGTCAACAGGCGATAGAGCAGTGCGCCGAGGCCGTGGATATCGGTCGCGGTGGTCGGTGGCGCATCGGTGAATTGTTCGGGCGCAGCATATTGCGGAGTCAGCACGCGCCACTGCGACCGCGTTACCTGATCGCCCCCGTTGGCCAGGCGGGCGATGCCGAAATCAAGCAGGCGCACCTGACCCTCGCCATCGACCAGCACGTTTGAGGGTTTCAGGTCGCGGTGAATCACCAGGTTGCGATGGGCCGCTGCAACGGCGGCGGTGACTTGCAGGAACAGGGTCACCACCTGGCGCGTATCCAGTGCGTGCTGTTCGCACCAGGCATCGATGTGCACGCCCTCGACCAGCGGCATGGTCAGCCACGGCGTGCCGTCTTCGGCAATGCCGGCGTCGATCAAGCCGACGATATGCGGATGGGCGAGACGCGCGAGGATGTCGGTCTCGCGGCGAAACTGTTCCGCACCATTGCGGCTGAGGCTGGCGATGGACAACAGCTTGAGCGCGACAATCTGGTCGGCAACACCGTCGATGCGGCGCGCCCGATAGATCACCGCCATGCCGCCGCGACCGAGCTCGTCCTCGATTTCCCAGACGCCCAGGCGTCGTCCTCGCAATGACTCCTTGTCCGCTGATGCCGATGCCACCCACTGGTCCAGCGCGGGTTCCTCGCCATCCAGCCAGGCATGTTCCTGCTGCGTGCTTGCCAGCAGCCGCAACAGGCGTTGGCGCACCTCGGGCGACATCGGCATGGCCGCCATTCGCTCGTCACGCCGGGCAGGATCGATATCGAGCAACTCGGCAAACAGGCGATCCGCTTGCAACCAGACCTGGCGCTCCGCCGCGTCCATCGCTCAATCCAGTTGCGCCAGCAACAGCGCGCGCGCGCGTTGCCAGTCGCGGTTGACGCTGCGCAACGAACGGCCGCTCGATTCGGCAAGCTGCTCCAGGGTGAGGCCGGCGAAGACGCGCATCTCGACCAGTTCGCGCGCAGACGGATCGATGGCATCGAGACGATCGAGTGCAGCATCGATATCGAGCAGTTCCGGTTCCGCTGCGGCAATTCCCTCGGCGTGGTCCAGCGTCTCCCTGGCAAGATCGGCACCACGCTTCAGCGCCCCGCGCGCACGCGCACGATCGACCAGGATCTGGCGCATGGCGCGCGCCGCGCAGCAGAAAAAATGATGGCGGTCGACAAGATCCAGATTTTGCGCATCGGTGAGCTTCAGGTAAGCCTCATGCACCAGTGCTGTTGCACTCAACGTGTTCTCGCCGGATTGGGCAGCAAGCCGCGATGCTGCCAGCGTGCGCAGGGTCGCGTAGACCTGGGCGAACACCGCATCCAGGCAGCGGCTGTCGCCCGACTGGGCGGCACGCAACAGTTCGGTGATGTCACCCATGCAATCGACCCGGTACCGCTGGCAATGCCAACATCCTACCGGATTCGTCTGTGGACTCCGACCTGCCCTGTGCCGCCGCCACGCCATAGCGCAGCGAAGCCGTGGCGACGCCTCGCTGCGCCGCGTGCCGGTCGCACCCATGCTCAGCGCCTCACTGCTGGAAGTGATTGCCGAAGCCGTTGAAGAACAGGATGTCGCGATTTTCCACGGCACCGAGATCGTTGTTGCCCCAGACGGCAACGACACCTCCGGCGTCATGACCGGGCGCCTGGCGATAGATGTCCAGCCCGGCAGTGACGTCGGCGTTGTCGCAGAAATCGATCGCCGGCGAACTTCCCGACGGCGTGAAATCGACACCGAGGCGCGGATCGACAACGGTTGCTCCGGGTATTGCCTGATGCGCGATCAGGCACGAATTGCTTTCCATGGTCGCCCCGGCCGTCCCTGTCCATACGTCGCTGCCCGGTGCCCACATGATGCTGCCTTGCGTGCGCAACATGCCGCCGTTCATGTACACCAGCGTGTCGACTTCATTCGCCAGCACGGTGTTGTAGACGAAGCGCAAGTTGATGCCCGGCGCATTCGCCAGCAGGGTGCCGATGCTCGCCGCGCCGGCCGTGTTGTCGAGGAAAACGCAGCGCTCGAATTGCATTTCGCTGCTGCCGAAAGCCATTGCCACCGCGATCTGGCCGTCGGCGTCGCGATTGTTCTCGAACAAGGTGCGCGCAAAGCGGAAAATGCCGCGTTGGCTGCCGGTATCGTTGTAGATGTAGCCGACACCGCCGCCCGGACTGCCCGGCGTCGTGTGGTTGTATGCCGAGTTGTACAGCACCGCCGAGCAGGAACTGTAGCGCGGCCCAAACGGGCAGCGTTGCCCCGGGGCCGTCGTATCGAACACCCAGTCGACCGCATTCGAGGAATAAAATGCGCCACCCTTGCCTTTGGCGCTGTTGAATCCGACCAGGGTATTGCGCAGCGCAATGAAGGTGAAGGGATCGGCAGGTCCGGTCGCGCCTTCGGCGTAGATTGCGCCACCGAAATTGGCCCGGTTGGTGTTGAGTTCGGTGGTGAAGCGCCCGATTGCCGGCGCATTGATGGTGATGTTGCCCTGGTTGGTGTAGATCGCGCCGCCAAAACCCCTGCCGCTGGCAAAGGTGCCGGCGCCCGCTTCGTTGTGAAACAGGACGACCGGTGCCAGCGGCGTGTCGGGAAGCACCGGCGGCGAGGCGACCAGCGTGGTCCGCGCCGTGTTCAGGGCAATGCCGCCACCGGCCCGACGCGCCAGGTTCTCCTCGATCCGGCCATGGACCAGGCGGATCGTGGCGTTGTCCAGCGCATGCACGCCACCACCATTACCGAGTGCACCGAGGCCGGCTGCTTCGTTGGCGAGTATCTTCGCGCCGCCATCGACAACCAGTTCGGCAATCCGCGAAGGTGTGCCCAGCATGCCGACACCGCCCCCGTTGCCGGCCAGGTTGGCCTCGATGATCGCGCCTTCGCCGAGCACCAGGGTGGCGTTCTGCAAGACCAGTGCGCCACCGCCACCGAGCACATCGGAGAGGCTTTCGGTGCCGCCGGTCAGGGTCAGGTGGCGCAGTTCAAGCCGCCGCCGCGTATCGCTGGCGTTGTCGAAACGCAGCACGCGGCCCGGATTGATCTGGCGGATCACCATGCGCGCATCCACGTCCGGCGCGCTCTGCGCACATGTTGCATAGCCGCCTTCGATGGTGATGTCGGCAGCTGGCTCATCCAGCGAGAGGCCGCCGGTCAGCAGTTCACCGGTGCGCAGCTTGATCAAATGCGGGCCGCTGCCATTGGCTGCGGCAGCGGCAAGCGCATCGGCCAGGCTGAAATGGGTGCAACCGGCCGGACCGACCGAGTACGTCGCCGCCATGGCCAGCGGGCACACGGACAGCAAGAGCAGCAGGGCTGCCAGGCGAATCAGGTTCATCACGCGCTCCAGGCAACGACGAGTGTCGTCTCCCGGATCTATTCGCAATCGGGCGCCAAGTCGTGCCAAATCCCGCGACCACGAGCGCTGGCAGCTGGTGCATGGCCGCCGCCTTCACCGCGCCAACCAGGCAATCCGGCAGCGTTCGCGTGCAGTACCGGGATGACGCATGGCGCGTCACCCCGGCCCGGCTTCGGCGTGCTCGATAAAATCCGGCGCGTGGCCAGCGAGCATCCTGTGCTGCCCGAAACTCCCGACGGTGACGCGGATTACCAGAAGAACTGCAGTCGCGTCTCGAAGATGTTCGGATCGTCGCTGAGGTCGGCAGCGAGCGCGGAGTTGTACTTCGAACTCTTCACGGCCACATAGTTGGCCATGATCTTCACGTTCGAGCGCCAGTACCAGTTCACGCCAACGGTGATGTTGTGCTCGTCGCCACCCCTGATCGAACCATCCGTGAGATTGGCATCGTCATAGCGCACGCCCACCTGCCACATGCCGGCGGCCGGATCGTTCGGCAACGGCGTGGTCGGCGTGCCGCCCTTGTAGCCCCAGGATTCGCCGGTGATGTTCCAGACGCCGGAGACATACCAACTGTCGCCGGTGAAATCCGCAGCGGTCGAATTGCCGGTGCGCGTGGTCGTGGTGCGCATGTACTCGGCCTGCACCTTGAACGGGCCACTGGCCCACAGGCCTTCCAGACCATACGTGCGGTTGCGGTCGGCGTTGAGGATGTTGCCGGTATCGATCAGGCGTGCAGTCGCCAGGTCGGCATCCGGGCGGATGCGCCAGCGCTGGGTATCGTTGTTGGTGTCGTAGTCGACCGCGGAGATGCCGAAATGCAGGGTGCTGTCGGCGTCGACGATCGGTGCGTAATAGAAGCGGCCGCCAAAACCCTGGCCCTGGCCGAGATTGCGGGTCATTTCGCGACCAAACACGTTGGCCGTGTAGCCCCAGTTCTTGCCGCCATCACCGTAGGCGACACCGACGCGGCGACCCACGGCAAAGGTATTGGTAACCATCGCCTTGGAAATGAAATCATTGTTCTTGGTGCTGCTGAGCTCCTCGAGGCTGTTGACCTGCTTGAACTGGCCCACCTGCACGTAGTTCGAGCCAAGCTTCCACTTCAGATTGACGTCGAGGTACTTGTTGGCCTTGGCATCGTAACCAAGCACCCAGTCGAACATGGTGCCTTTGCCCTTCAGCACGAGTTCGGCCCGGCGCATCTCGAACTCGCTGTCCTTGCCATCGTTGCCGGATGAGCCGTTGAGGTCGACGACATCGTTGTTGAACCAGTTGCCGTCAGCCTGCACCAGGCCTTCGAAACTGACCTCATAGTCGCCAATGACATCAAGGGCGACTTCGGCCTGGGCCTGGGCGGCCAGTGTGGAAACAATCGCAACAGCAAGCAGGCGGTGTGCAAGGCGTTTCATGTGAGTTATCTCTTGATGTGGGGACAGGCTGAAAGGCACCACGGCGGGCTGCCATGGCAGAGCAGGTTATTGACGTTCCATTACGGGAACATTGCAGACTGGCAACATAATTGTTGCAGTTTCCCGATCAGGGATGTCCCGACACGCCTGATGGTGCGGTAGCGCACTCCTGCGTGCCTCGCGCCTGACACGAAGACACGGCAGGCGGCGTGGCTGCAGCCGCATCCCCCGGCAGGCACGCCAATCGGCTATCCTTCCGGCATGCCCGAAACCACCTCCGTGACGCGGATCGCCGAGCGATTCCGCGGTTTCCTCCCTGTCGTCGTCGATGTCGAAACCGGTGGTTTCGATTGCGAACGCGATGCCCTGCTGGAGATTGCCGTGGTCGTGATCGGCATGGATGCGCAGGGATTCGTGTTTCCGCATGCCCCGGTTTCCACGCATGTCGAGCCGTTTCCCGGCGCCAACCTCGATCCACGCGCCCTCGAAATCACCGGCATCGATGTCGATCACCCGTTCCGCAATGCGCGCGAAGAGCGTGCGGCGCTCGATCATGTGTTCGCCCCTGTGCGGGCGGCCTTGCGCGCCGCCGATTGCCAGCGCGCCATCCTGGTCGGCCACAACGCCGGCTTTGACCTCAGCTTTCTCAATGCCGCCGTGCGCCGCACCGGCCACAAACGCAATCCGTTCCACCCATTCAGCAATTTCGACACGGTGACCCTGGCCGGGCTCGCCTACGGCCAGACCGTATTGGCCCGCGCCGTTGCCGCCTCGGGCGTCAGCTGGGATGCCAACGAGGCCCATTCAGCCGTCTATGACACCGAGCGCACGGCCGAACTGTTCTGCAAGATCGTCAACCGCTGGAAACACATGTCGGACCTGACCGGAGCCAACGCCGAACCGGACATCGAGCAGACCTTGCCCGCAGCCGATTGATTCAGGCAACGCCCACCCGCATCCTTGCAGCCATGCCCATCCATCAATACCTCCCGGATCATGCTGGCTGCGATTTCTGCCGCGATGGATTCGACCTGCTGCAGCGCCTGGCCGATCCAGCCCTGAGCGCCTGTCCCGAGTGCGGCACGCCCATCCACCGGATCATCAGCGCCCCGCAAGTCATATCCGGCCAGGCCCACCGCACCAGCGAAAGCCATGCCGGCAAACACGGCTTCACCCAGTACAAGCGCGCCGGCAAGGGCGTCTACGAAAAGACCGTCGGCAAAGGCCCGGCCTATATCAGCGGGGATTGATTGGGGAGCCGGGATGACCAGCCATTCGGCTGTTGAAAGCCGGGATTGGGGAAAGCCAGGTCTGCGGATTCCCGATTCCCGATTCCCGATTCCCGATTCCCGTCCCCTGTAACAGTCCTGCAACCTTGAGCGGTTACAAAGTGCGCCTCCACAGCACATCCTCAAGGAGTTGCCCGCGTGAAACTTTCCATCAGGTTGAGTACGGCGATCATCGCGATCGCCGCGAGTGTCGGTGCGGCGCAGGCCGCGGAAGTGACCGGTGCCGGCGCATCATTCGTCTTTCCGTTGATGTCCAAGTGGTCGGCTGACTACAACACGGCCACGCAGAACAAGATCAACTACCAGTCCATCGGCTCCAGCGGCGGCATTGCCCAGATCAAGGCTGGCACGGTCGATTTCGGTTCTTCGGACAAGCCGCTGGACCCGAAGGAACTGGCCGAAGCGGGCCTGATCCAGTTTCCTTCGGTGATCGGCGGCGTTGTTCCGGTCGTGCATGTCGCCGGCATCGATGCCGGCAAGTTGAAGCTCACCGGCCCGGTGCTGGCCGACATCTTCCTCGGCAAGGTCACCCAGTGGAACGATCCGGCCATCGCCTCGATCAATGAAGGCCTGGCCCTGCCGGACGGCAAGATCACCATCGTGCATCGTTCGGATGGTTCCGGCACCACCTTCAACTTCGTCAACTACCTGTCCAAGGTCAGCCCGGAGTGGAAGGAGAAGGTCGGTGAAGGCACTTCGGTGCAGTGGCCGGTGGGTCTCGGCGGCAAGGGCAACGAAGGCGTCGCCGCCTATGTCAAGCAGATCAAGAATGCGATCGGCTACGTCGAGCTGTCCTTCGCCCTGCAGAACAAGATGTCCTTCGCGCTGATGCAGAATGCCGCCGGCAAGTTCATCGCACCAAGCGCCGAGTCGTTCGCCGCGGCTGCAGCCAGCGCAGACTGGACCAACGCCACCGATTTCAGCCTGATCATCACCAATGCCCCGGGTGATGGATCGTGGCCGATCAGCGCGACGAACTTCATCCTCATGCACGCTCAAGCCAAGGATGCCGAGCGCGCCAAGGCGGCTCGCGAGTTCTTCGCCTGGGCTTACGAGAACGGCAAGGCACAGGCTTCCGCGCTGGACTACGTGCCGCTGCCGGACAGCCTGATCAAGCAGATCGAGGCCTACTGGGCCGACCGCACCAAGTAATCGGCATCTCGGCAACGCCCCGGGGACGGTGATTCTCCCGGGGCATTGCCTGTCTGCTGTTTCAGGAAATCGGGCCGGGCTGACATAATCGGCAGCCCGAATTGCTCATCCCGGTTGTTGCGGGCAGCTGCCCGCGGGATCTTTCTACCCTGGTCTTCACATGACGACGATTGCAGCTCGCGATTCGGTGCCTCGGCCCCGCTCCCGCCGTGACGAACTCCAGGACAAGGGTTTCAGCTATCTGCTTGCCTTCACCGCGTTCCTTGTCCTGATTGCCCTCGCCGGCGCCGCGCTGTCGATGCTCTGGGGCGGCCGCGAGGTCCTCGCCCAGGAGGGCTGGCGCTTTTTCTTCTCCACCGAATGGAATCCGGTGGAAAACCGTTATGGCGCACTGATCCCGATTTTCGGAACCCTGGTCACCGCCGCCATCGCCATGCTCATCGCCGTACCGGTGAGTTTCGGCATCGCCCTGTACCTGACTGAAATCGCCCCGGCCTGGCTGCGTGGTCCGGTCGGCTCGGCCATTGAATTGCTCGCCGGCATTCCTTCGATCATCTACGGCATGTGGGGCCTGTTCGTGCTGGTCCCGGTGATGACCGAGCACGTCACGCCATGGCTGAATGATCATCTCGGCACCTTGCCGCTGATCGGCCCGATGTTCCAGGGTCCGCCGATCGGCATCGGCATGCTCACCGCGGGCTTCGTCCTCGCCATCATGGTCATCCCGTTTGTGTCATCGGTCATGCGCGATGTATTCGTCACGGTGCCGACGCGGCTCAAGGAATCCGCCTACGCGCTTGGCGCGACCAAGTGGGAAGTGGTCTGGGACGTGGTCTTGCCCTATACCAAGTCCGCCGTAATCGGCGGCATCTTCCTCGGCCTTGGCCGCGCCCTTGGAGAAACGATGGCGGTTGCCTATGTGGTCGGCAACACGGTGCGCTTTTCGGTATCCCTGCTCGAACCCGGCACCACCATCGCCGCCTTGATCGCGAATGACTTTGCCGAGGCCACCGACACCTATCGCTCGGCCCTGCTCCTGCTCGGCTTTGTCCTTTTCATCGTCACTTTCGTGGTGCTGGCGATCGCACGCCTGATGCTGATGCAATTGCAACGACGCGAGGGTCTGCAATGAATACGGCCACCACTCGCGCGAATGCGTCACGCGTCGCCGAGCGTCTCCATCGCCGGCGCACCATCATCAATCGCATTGCCATCGTGCTGTCCTGCGCGGCGGCCGTTTTCGGGTTGTTTTTCCTGACCTGGATCCTTTGGACCACGATCAGCAAGGGCATCGGTGCCGTCAACATTGCCCTGTTCACGCAAAACACGCCGCCACCGCAGGAAGCCGGCGGCCTCGCCAATGCCTTCTACGGCAGCATGATGATGTGCGGCATCGCCATCCTCATCGGCACGCCGCTCGGCATCGCCGCGGGCACCTGGCTTGCCGAATATGCCGGCGTGCGTCGCATCGGCCTGGTCATCCGTTTTGTCAACGACATCCTGCTTTCGGCACCGTCGATCGTGCTCGGCCTGTTTGTCTATACGCTGGTCGTGGCGCAGATGGGCGGCGGCTTTTCGGCCATCGCCGGCGCGCTGTCGCTGGCTTTCATCGTCCTGCCGGTGATCGTGCGCACCACCGACGAGATGCTCCGGCTGGTGCCCTCGCAGATGCGCGAGGCGGCGCTGTCACTGGGCGTGCCGCAATGGAAAGTGATCGTGCAGGTGCTTTATCGCGGCGCCGCCCCCGGTATCGTCACCGGCATCATCCTTGCTTTGGCGCGCATCAGCGGCGAGACCGCACCGCTGCTCTTCACCTCGTTCGGCAACCAGTACTGGAGCACCGACCTGACCCAGCCGATGGCCAGCGTGCCGGTGGTGATGAACCAGTTCACCGCCAGCCCCTACGAGAACTGGCAATCCCTGGCCTGGGCCGGTGCCCTGGTACTGACCTTTTTCGTCCTGGTGCTGAGCCTGATCGCGCGAGCCATTCTTTCGAGGAACAAATCCCGCCATGAGTGACCTGACATTTGCCATGTCGGCGCCGACCGTGAGCTCGGCCCGGCGCGAAACCGAAGTCGGCAAGCAGCCGAAGATGAGCGCGAGGAGCCTCGATTTCTTCTACGACCGCTTCCAGGCGCTCAAGGACGTCAATCTCGATATCGCGGAACGTCGCGTGACTGCCCTGATCGGGCCGTCCGGTTGCGGCAAGTCGACCCTGCTGCGCATTTTCAACCGCATCTACTCGATCTATCCAAACCAGCGCGCCGAGGGCGAGGTGCTGCTCGATGCCGAGAACATCCTCGATCCGAAATACTCGTTGAATCGCCTGCGCAGCAAGGTCGGCATGGTGTTCCAGAAACCCGTGCCTTTCCCGATGTCGATCCACGAAAACATCGCCTACGCGATCCGCCATTACGAAAAACTCGGCAAGGCCGAGATGGATGTGCGCGTCGAAGAGGCGCTGCGTCAGGGCGCCTTGTGGGATGAGGTCAAGGACAAGCTCAGGCAGAGTGCGCTCGGCTTGTCCGGCGGCCAGCAGCAACGCCTGTGCATAGCGCGCGCGGTGGCCTTGAAGCCCCAGGTCCTGCTGCTGGATGAACCAACGTCCGCGCTCGATCCGATTGCGACCAGCAAGATCGAGCAGTTGATCGCCGAACTTGCCGATGAGTTCACCATCGCCATCGTCACCCACAACATGCAGCAGGCCGCGCGCTGCTCGGATTTCACCGCCTTCATGTATCTCGGCGAGATGATCGAATTCGGCGAAACGGAAAAGCTCTTCACGCAACCGGCGAAGAAGCAGACCGAGGATTACATTACCGGCCGTTTCGGCTGAGGAGCAGATCATGTCCCTACCCGGCGAACACATCGTGAAAAGCTATGACGAGGAACTCAACCGCCTGACCGGCGAGATCCAGCGCATGGGCAACCTTGCCCTGGTCGAACTCGAGGCCGCGATCACCGCCGTCATCGAGCGCGACAGCGACGCCGCCGAACGCATCATTGCCAGCGACAAGGCCATCGACGAACTGGAAAACGAAATCAGCCAGGATGTGATCCGCCTGCTCGCCCTGCGCCAGCCGATTGCCCGCGACCTGCGCGAGGTGCTGGCGGCCCTGCGGATTTCCTCGGATATCGAGCGCATCGGCGACTACGCGGCCAACGTCGCCAAGCGTGCCCTTGCCCTCAATCGCGTCGACCAGGTGCGCCCGGTGATCAGCATGCCGCGACTCGGCAAGATTGCCGGCGAAATCATCAGCGAGGTATTGCTCGCCTACCGCGACCGTGATGCCGATCGCGCCCTGCTCGCCTGGGCGCGTGACGAGGAGCTGGATGCCCTGTACACCGGCATCTTCCGCGAACTGCTGACCTACATGATGGAAGATCCGCGCAACATCACTGCCTGCACGCACCTGCTGTTCATGGCCAAGAACATCGAGCGCATCGGCGATCACGCGACCAACATCGCTGAAAACATCTATTTCATCGTGCATGGCACGCAGATCGCGCAGGAACGGCGCAAGGGCGACAAGACCACATCGATGGTGGCGAAGGTGGCAGTGACGGCAAGCCAGGAACGCCGCGACTGAGTGCGCATCGGCACGCGCAGGGCGGATCAGCGCAGCGCATCCGCCAAACGGATTGCGCAAAGCCCGGCGCCTTCCTGGCACGATCCGACAGCCATTGGAATCGCCAACAACGCGCGCCATGAATCACGTGGACGCGCCGCGCTTGTCCAGCCTGCCCATGAACCGGGAATTCGCCAGGGCGTCGGCAACGGCGGTCAGCGCTTGACGGCGTGCGCGTCCCGGTCAAGTCTGTAGGCCGGGGTCACCCACACCGGGTGCGCGGAGCCCGACCGTGATTGCTGGCTGGATCCTCATGCTGGTTTCGCTGGCCTACGTGGCCATGCTCTTCGGCATTGCCTATTTCGGCGATTCGCGCCCGCTCTACCCCTCACGTCCGGCGCTGCGGCCAATTGTCTACAGCCTCGCGCTGGCCGTGTACTGCTCGTCCTGGACGTTTTATGGCGCCGTCGGCAGCGCCGCGAAATCGAGTCTTTCGTTCCTGCCCATCTATCTTGGCCCGATCCTGCTGTTCATGTTTGGCAGCGGCATGATCGAACGCCTGACCCGCGTCGCCAAGGCCAACAACATCACCTCGATTGCCGATTTCATCAGTTCGCGTTTCGGCAAATCCAATGCACTCGGTGCCCTGGTGACCTTGATCGCGGTGACCGCGGCCATCCCCTACATCGCCCTGCAGTTCAAGGCCGTGGCCTTGAGCATCAGCGTCCTCAGCGGCCATCCGCAATCGAGCGCGTCGGCACCGCTGCTGAGCGATTCCGCGTTCTACGTGGCCATGCAACTGGCCTTGTTCTCCATCCTCTTCGGCACGCGACGCATTGATGCGACCGAGCACCATCACGGCATGATGCTGGCTATCGCGGTTGAATCCGCGATCAAGTTGATCGCCTTCGTGGGGATCGGCATCTTTGCCCTGAAGATTCCGTGGAATGCCGATGGCAAGTCACTGGATATCGTCGAGGAGGTCGTCCGCGACGGCCTGCCTGCGGGATTCTTCGCGCAGACCCTGCTTGCCTTCACCGCCATGTTCTGCCTGCCACGTCAATTCCAGGTCGGCGTCGTCGAATGCGAGAATCCGGCCGACGTGCGCAAGAGTCGTCGCCTGTTTCCAGTCTATCTGCTGGTGATCTGCTTGCTCGTGCTGCCGATCGTCAACGCCGGACGCACGGTTGCCGCCGGCACCACGTTGCCGCCCGACGCGTGGCTGCTGTGGCTGCCGCTTGTGCATGAACAGTCGGCCCTGACCATCCTCGCCTATGTCGGCGGTTTCTCGGCGGCGACCGGCATGGTCATCGTCGCCTCGGTGGCGCTGGCGACGATGATCTCCAACGACCTGATCATGCCTGCCCTGCTGCGCATCCGGGCATTGAAACTGGAACAACGCAATGATCTTTCCTCGATCGTGCTCGGCATCCGTCGCGTCGCCATCATCGGCCTGGCCTTGCTGGCGCTGGCCTATTACCGCGCCATCACGCATACCCAGGGCCTTGCCTCGATCGGCCTGCTCGCCTTTGCCGCCGTGGCCCAGTTTGCCCCGGCGATCATCGCCGGACTCTACTGGCGCGGAGCCAGCCGCAAGGGCGTGCTGATCGGCCTCATGCTCGGATTCGGATTGTGGCTGTACACCCTGCTGCTGCCGAACATGGCGATGGCCGGCTGGTACGACAGCCAATGGGTGCAAAGCGGCCCCTTCGGCCTCGACTGGCTGCGTCCGCATGCCTTGTTCAACCTGAGCGGCTGGGATTCGATCACGCACGGCACGTTCTGGTCGTTGATGGTCAATATCGCCGCCTGCGTGTTTGTCTCGCTGCGCTTTCGCCCGTCGATCGAGGAGCGCCTGCGCGCGGCGCGTTTCCTGGATATCGACGCCGAACGCGGCACCAGCACGATATCGGATTGGGGTGGCCGGGTCAGTGTCGCCGACCTGCGCATGATCGTCGGGCGCATCCTCGGCGAACGCAATGCAAACCGCATGTTCGAGGAATACGTCCTCGCCGCCGGCAAGCGCATCAGCGAGAGTGGCACGGCCGATCGGCTGCTGTTCCAGCATGCCGAACGCGCGCTTGCGGCTGCCATCGGTTCTGCCTCGGCGCGGCGCATGCTGACCACGGCATTGCGTGGAACCGGCCTCGATTTCAGCGAGGCCGCGGCCCTGCTCGACGATGCCTCGCAGGAACTGCGCTTCAACCGCGAGCTGCTTTTCAACACCCTCGAGAACATCTCGCAAGGCATCAGCGTGGTCGATGCACAGATGCACATGGTCTCCTGGAACCGCCGCTACATCGAGATGTTCGATTACCCGCCCGGCCTGGTTTACGTCGGTCGGCCGATTGCCGACCTGATCCGCTACAACGCCGAGCGTGGCGATTGCGGGCCCGGCGATGTCGACGAGCACGTGCAGAAGCGCCTTCGCCACATGCGCCTGGGCACGGCCCATGTGTTCACCCGCGAACGCGCCGACGGCCGCGTGCTGGAAATGCGCGGCCAGCAATTGCCGGGCGGCGGCTTCGTCACCACGTTCACCGATGTCACCGACTACAAGCAGGTGGAAAGGGCGTTGATCGAAGCCAACGAGACGCTCGAACAACGCGTGGCGTCGCGCACCTCCGAGCTGTCGCACGCGCTCGAGGCGCAGGAACAGGCGAAGCTGGAGGCGCAGGCGGCCAATCTGTCGAAATCGCGATTCCTTGCCGCCGCCAGTCACGACCTGCTGCAACCGTTGAATGCGGCGCGCCTGTTCACCACGGCACTGCGGCAGCAACCCGCGCTGGACGAGGAGTCCGGGCAACTGGCCGAGCGAATCGATACCGCATTCCGCGTTGCCGAAGTCCTCCTTGAATCGCTGCTTGAATCATCTCGACTGGATGCCGGCAAGTACCGTTCGGAAAAAGTCGACATTGCATTCGAGGAACTGGTCGCGCCGCTGCAGCAGCAGTTCGTCCTGCTCTCGCAGCGACGCGGACTGGAATTCAGGGTCGTCGCCAGCCGCGCGATCGTGCATACGGATCCCAACCTGATGCGCCGAATCCTGCAGAACTTCTGCACCAACGCCTTGCGCTACACGCGCAGTGGTCGCGTTGTCCTTGGCCTGCGCCATCGTGGCGATCACGTGCGCATCGAAGTCTGGGACACCGGCCCGGGCATCAGTGCCGAGCATCTGGAGCGCATCTTCGACGAGTTCCATCGCGTCGAGGGAAGCTCACCCTGGGGCGAGCATGGTCTCGGCCTCGGCCTGGCCATCTGCGAGCGCATTGCACGCATCCTCGACCATCGCCTGGCCGTGCGTTCCTGGCCTGGCTCGGGAAGTTGCTTCTCGGTCGAGGTGCCCTTCGTCGCCATGCGCGCGCGCGGCGAACCGCTGCCAAGCAGGCCGGCACCGGTCCTTGGCCTCATGCCCGCCCTGCATGTGCTGTGCATCGACAACGAGCCGAGCATCCTTGAAGGCATGGCCGCCCTGCTTTCACGCTGGGGGCTCAGCTGCGACCTTGCCACCAACCAGGACGAGGCCTTGCAGGCGCTGCGCCGGCGCAATCCGGATCTGATCCTGATCGATCTGCACTTGGACAGCGGCATCGATGGCATGGACGTGCTCGCTGAACTGCGTCGGCTCAACGGCACGAAAGCGCCGGCCGCGCTGATCACTGCCGATGGCAGTCCCGAACTCAAGCAGCGCGCCCGCGATCTGGGCCTCAGCGTGCTGCTCAAGCCGATCCGCCCGGGCGCATTGCGCGCCTTGCTCTCGGCATTTTCCCGGCGCCCGGCCGAGGCGGATGAGGAGGGCGAGGAATCGGCGCCAGCGCCAAGCGCCGCCGATGAGCAAGAGCAGACCCGCAGGACGGACGATCCGGATCGGCCGCAGCCGCTCGCACCAGTCGAGGATTGAGGGTTGCCGGCGACTACTCGTCGACCGCGATCACGTTGCCCGGATCCAGGGTCAACTGGCTGGCGGCGAGCGCAACCTGGGTCCGATTGTTGCAGCCGAGCTTGCGCATGATTGCGGTCATGTGGGCCTTGATGGTCGCTTCGGAAACTCCCAGCTCGTAGGCGATCTGCTTGTTCAACAGGCCGTCGGCGACCATGCCGAGGACGCGGAACTGGTGCGGGGTCAGTTCGGCGATGCGCCCGGCCAGCACCGCCTCGTTGCCGCGCAACTCGGCCGAACCGCCGCTCAACTGGCTCGGCAGCCAGACTTCGCCGTCGAGCACCGCATGGATCGCCTCGACGATGTTCTCGCCCGCCATCGATTTCGGCACATAGCCGGCGGCACCATGGGCCAGCGCGCGCCGCGCGACGTCCGCCTCCTCATGCGCGGAAACAATGATCACCGGCAATTGCGGATAGTGGCCGCGCAGATGTGCGAGGGCGGAAAAGCCGCGCGCCCCGGGCATCTGCAAGTCGAGCAGCAGCAGGTCGGCATTCGCGTGTGATTCGACCAGGGCCAGCAATGCCGGCACGCTGTCGGCCTGGAACAAGCTCCACGGCAGGCAAGGCCTGCGCCGCGGCGCGGCTCAGCGCGTCGCGAAACAGTGGATGATCGTCGGCAATGAGGATTTCAGGCATTGCGATCACGACTCCGTGCACCGCTCCCGAGCTTCATGCAAAGCCGCCGCCCCAATCTTTGCTGCAGCAGGCAGCAGCTCGCGGCAGGATCGGCTCATTCCCTGATCAGGCGCTCATCGACCAGGCTCTTGACCACCGATGGATCGGCCAGGGTCGAGATGTCGCCCATCTGCTCGGGCGCGTTTTCGGCAATCTTGCGCAGGATGCGGCGCATGATCTTGCCCGAGCGCGTCTTCGGCAGGCCGGGGGCCCATTGCAGATGGTCGGGCGAGGCAATCGGGCCGATTTCCTTGCGCACCCAGGCCACCAGTTCCTTGCGCAATGCCTCGCTGGGTTCGACCTCGGCCCTGAGCGTCACATAGGCATAGATGCCCTGGCCCTTGATGTCGTGCGGGCAACCGACCACGGCCGCCTCGGCCACATCCGGATGCGCGACCAAGGCACTCTCGACTTCGGCCGTACCCAGGCGATGGCCGGAAACATTGATCACGTCATCGACGCGCCCGGTAATCCAGTAATAGCCATCTTCATCGCGACGCACGCCGTCCCCGGTGAAATAGCTGCCCGGATAGGTGCGGAAATAGGTGTTGATGAAGCGTTCGTGATCGCCATACACGGTGCGCATCTGGCCCGGCCATGAACCGGTCAGGACCAGGTTGCCTTCGGCGGCGCCTTCCAGCACCACGCCATTGGCATCGACGATGGCTGGCTTGACACCGAAGAACGGCAGCGTCGCCGATCCGGGTTTGAGATCGGTGGCACCGGCGATCGGTGAAATGAGGATGCCGCCGGTTTCGGTCTGCCACCAGGTGTCGACAATCGGGCAGCGCTCTTCGCCGACGACGCGGTAATACCACTCCCAGGCCTCGGGATTGATCGGCTCGCCAACCGAGCCGAGCAGGCGGATGCTGGCGCGCGAGGATTTTCTCACCGGCTCCTCGCCCTCGCGCATCAGCGCGCGGATCGCGGTGGGTGCGGTGTAGAAGATGGTCACCTTGTGCTTGTCGACCACATTCCAGAAGCGCGAGCTGTCCGGGTAATTCGGCACGCCCTCGAACATCACCGAGGTCGCACCATTTGCCAGCGGCCCATATACCGTGTAGCTGTGCCCGGTTACCCAGCCGACATCGGCCGTGCACCAGAACACATCGTCCTCGCGCAGGTCGAACACGCATTCATGCGTATAGCTGATGTAGACGAGGTAGCCCCCGGTCGTGTGCAGCACGCCTTTCGGCGCGCCGGTCGAACCCGAGGTGTACAGGATGAATAGCGGATGCTCGGCTTCGCACGCTACCGGCTCGAACTGTTCGGACTGTCCTTCCATCAAGGCGTGCCACCAGCGGTCACGCGGCACCTGCATGTCGATCGAACCGCCGGTGCGACGGACCACGACCACGGTTTCGACGCAATTGGTGTTCGGGCGCTGCAACGCCGCATCGACGTTGGCCTTGAGGGCGACCGACTTGCCGCCGCGCAGGCCCTCGTCGGCGGTGATCACCAGCTTGCATTGGCAATCCGCGATGCGGCTGGCCAGGGAATCCGGCGAGAAGCCGCCAAAGACGATGGTATGCACCGCTCCGATGCGCGTGCAGGCGAGCATGGCCACGGCCACCTCGGGAATCATCGGCAGGTAGATGGCGACATGATCGCCCTTGCGCACGCCAAGATTGCTGAGCATGTTGGCGGCCTTGCATACCTCGGCATGCAGCTCGCGATAGCTGATGCGGCGCGATTCAGCGGGATTGTCGCCTTCCCAGATCAGCGCGATCTTGTCGCCACGCGTCGCCAGATGGCGATCGAGGCAGTTTGCCGAAACGTTGAGCATGCCGTCCTCGTACCAGCGCACGTGCAGGTCGCCCGCATCGAAGGAGACATCGCTGACCCTGGTGTAGGGCTTGATCCAGTCGAGGCGCTGGCCGACACGCCCCCAGAACTTGTCCGGATCGGCAATCGAATCGGCGTACATCTGCGCATATCCGGCCTTGTTGATGCGGGCATTCGCGGCGAAAGCGGCAGGCACGGGATAGAGTTTTGACATGGTCGCCTCCTCATGGGCAATCAACGGAACGCGCTTGCGATCATGCCACGTAGCGCGGCCGCGTGATTGCCCACTCGACTTTGGTCGCGTATAGACGAATGGCTAATGGCCGCTGAACGAAATTCTCAGCATTCTCCCATCGCCACCAATAGGGAGGAGTGCCACCATGATCATGAAGAAGTATCTCGGATTGCGTCTTTCGGCCTTGTCACTCGGATGCCTGATGGCCCTGCCTGGCATTGCCATGGCCGACGAGGCAAGAGAACAGGCCCTTGAACAGCGCATCAACGATCTCGAAGCGCAACTGCAGCAACTGGCTTCGGAAATCCGTGCACAACGCACGGCGCCTGCAGCGGCACCCGCAGCCCTGCCTGCCGGCAAACTGCCGATCCAGCTGACCACGCTGACGCCGGGATCACCAAGTGGAACAACGCTCAAGGTCGGCGGCTTCGTAAAGGCCGATTTCATGGTCACCAAGGCCCACGACGGCATGCTTGCCGATGGTGCCACCGGTCGCGCCCTGTATATCCCGGGGCAAACGCCGGTCGGCGGCAACAGTTCCGATGCCGTCTATGACGCGCACGCCAAGTTCTCGCGTTTCAATGTCGGCATCGACACCGTCACCGAAGGCGGTGACAAGGCCGGCGCCTTCCTCGAGATGGATTTCTTCGGCAATGCGCTCGGCACCCAGACCTCGACCAACACCTACGGCGTCACCGTGCGGCATGCCTACGCCTACTGGAACCACTGGCTGGCCGGCCAGACCTGGTCGAACTTCATGGATACCTCGGCCCTGCCCGACACGGTCGATTTCATCGGCCCCACCGATGGCGTGATCTTCGTGCGCCAGGCGCAGGTGCGCTACACCAATGGCGGCTTCTCCGCGGCCCTGGAGAATCCGGAAACGCTGATCATTCCAAACGGCGGTGGCGGTGGCGTTGCCTCCGATCGCGGCGCGCTGCCGGATCTCACCTTGCGTTACGGCTGGAAGGGCGACTGGGGCAGCTTTGGCGTCGGCGCCCTGTTGCGCAGCCTGGAAATCGACCGCGCCGCGACGGGAACCGTCCCGGCAGCCAACGACAGCGAAGGCGCATTTGCCTTTACCGTCGGCGGCAAGTGGGTGCTCGGCGCGCATGACGACCTGCGTTACCAGGTCACTGCAGGTGATGGCCTGAGCCGCTACGTAGGCCTCGCCGTGACCGGTGATACCGCGGTGAGCGCGGATGGCAATCTTGATGCCATCGGCGGATTCGCCGGCTACCTCGCCTGGCGTCATGCCTGGTCGCCAAAGCTGCGCAGCAATCTGGTCTTTGCCCGCAGCCAGTATGACAACCCGATCGACCTGACCGGAACCGCGGTCAACAAGTCGGTGCAGAGCTTCCGCGTCAACCTGTTCTATTCGCCGATGCCCAAGCTTGATGTCGGTGTCGAACTGATGCGCGCCAATCGCGAACTGGAAAGCGGAGTCGATGGTTCGCTGACCCGCCTGCAGTTCACGACCAAGTACTCATTCTGAGGGGAAACCGATCATGGCCAACGCAACAACTGCACAGTCCGCGTCCCTGACCCGGGGTCACAAGAGAGTCATCTTCGCATCCAGCCTCGGCACGGTATTCGAGTGGTATGACTTCTACCTCTACGGCTCGCTCGCCGCGATCATCGCCAAGCAGTTCTTCACGGCGTTGAATCCGACCAGCGGCTTCATCTTCGCCCTGCTCGCCTTCGCCGCCGGCTTTGCCGTGCGTCCGTTTGGCGCGCTGCTGTTCGGTCGCCTCGGCGACATGATCGGGCGCAAGTACACCTTCCTCGTCACCATCGTCATCATGGGTCTGTCGACCTTCCTGGTGGGCGTGTTGCCGACCTACGCGTCGATCGGCGTCGCCGCGCCGATCATGCTGATCACCCTGCGATTGCTGCAGGGCCTGGCACTGGGCGGCGAGTACGGGGGCGCGGCAACCTATGTCGCCGAACACGCGCCGCAGGGCAAACGCGGCCTGTACACGAGTTTCATCCAGACCACGGCCACGCTCGGCCTGTTCCTCTCGCTGCTGATCATCCTCGGCTGTCGCTACTACTTCGGCAAGGATGCATTTGAAGCCTGGGCCTGGCGCATCCCGTTCCTGCTTTCCTTCGTGCTGCTGATGATCTCGGTGTGGATCCGCCTGCAACTGGCCGAGTCGCCGCTGTTCCAGCAGATGAAGAACGAAGGCAAGACTTCCAAGGCACCGCTGACCGAGAGTTTCCTGACCCGCAACAGCCGCGTCGTCCTGCTCGCCTTGTTTGGCGCAACCGCAGGCCAGGCGGTGGTCTGGTACGCCGGCCAGTTCTATGCGCTGTTCTTCATCACGCAGACCCTGAAGATCGAACCGACCACGGCCAACCTGATGATTGCCGGTGCCCTCGTGCTCGGCACGCCCTTCTTCATCGTCTTTGGCTGGCTGTCGGACAAGATCGGGCGCAAACCGATCATCATGCTGGGCTGCCTGCTGGCAGCGGTTACCTATTTCCCGATCTTCAAGGGACTGACCCACTACGGCAACCCCGCCATCGAGGCGGCTGCGCAAACCAGTCCGATCGTCGTGGTCGCCGATCCGTCCGCCTGCAGTTTCCAGTTCAACCCGGTCGGCACGAGCAAGTTCACGACCTCCTGCGATATTGCCAAGAGCGCGCTGGCCCGCGGCGGCACACCGTACTCGAATGAAGCGGTTCCGGCCGGCACGGTGGCGAGCGTCAAGATCGGCTCGACGACAGTTGCCTCCTACGAGGCCTCCGGCCTGGTCGGCGATGCAGCCAAAGCCGAAGCGGACCGCTTCAACGGCGAACTGAAGGCGGCCATGACCTCGGCCGGTTATCCGGAGAAAGCCGATCCCGCGCGCATCAACCAGCCGATGCTGCTGGTGCTGCTGACCATCCTGGTGATCTACGTGACCATGGTCTACGGGCCGATCGCGGCCTGGCTCGTCGAACTGTTCCCGACGCGCATCCGCTACACCTCGATGAGCCTGCCGTATCACATCGGCAACGGCTGGTTTGGCGGGTTCCTGCCAACCATCTCGTTTGCCCTGGTTGCCGCCACCGGCAACATCTACCAGGGTTTGTGGTACCCCATAGTCATCGCCGTGATGACCCTGGTGATCGGCACCCTCTTCCTGCCGGAAACCAAGGACGTCGACATCTCGAAATAGCAGCGTTCCCGAGAAGCCGGTCGCCCAAACGGCAGGCCGGCAAACGCGCAGATCTCTCCCCTGCGCGTCCCGGTGGGGTCGAATCGAAAGATTCGACCCCACTTTCTTTTCAGCCAAGCACACCTTGCCCGCACCGCAGGTGGCATTCACGGCAGCAATTGCGAATCCGCTTGCAAGGTCCCCTCCGACTATGCATCATCCGCCGGGGGTCGGGATCGGTATCAGCCTTGCGGCCGATATCGACAACGCCAAAGCGCGATGAGGGGACCACAGGCAACTCGCCTGCGGACATTGCGCGAACGGCTGTGGAATCGATGGGGCGCGCACTTTGCGAGTTTTCCTGCTTGCCAGTTTTCTTCTCGGCATCTGTGGCTGTGCCTCGCTGCCGCCCGCGGTTTCGAAGCAAGGTGCCGATCCGCCCGCTGAACCCGTGGCAGCTGCGGCGGCCGGTCAACTCATCCGTCAGGATTTCTCGGCACGCTTGGGCAGCGGCCAGGCAGTCAGCGTCAACAACCCGTATGGCGATGTGCGCCTGCGCTTTGGCGGCTACCAGGATGAGCTGGAAATCAACACCGTCGCACAGCAGCCGCCGCAGGCGGCGGCCATCCTGCTGGAGCCGGGCGTGGTCGATGGCATTTACCGCATCGCCCCGCGCCTTCCTGCCGATACCCTGATTGCCGAAGGCCAACGCCTCGACCTCGTCGTCTTTGTACCACTTGGCCACAACGTCCGGGTACGCACTGAAAGCGGCGTCATCGAGAGCCGCGGAATCCGCGCCGATATCGACTTGCACAGCGCCCGCGGCAACATCGCCATCCGCGGCACCAGCGGTAGCATCAACGCCGAAACCGGGCCAGGAACGATTGAAGCCTCGCTCCTGCGTGCGCCACCGGGTTCGCGCCAGCATCTGGCCACGAGCACCGGATTCATCGTCCTTGCGGTCAGCGACCAGCTCGATGCAAACCTTGAATTGTCGACATCGGCGGTCTTTGCCACGGAGTTTTCGCTGCGCGTGGAAAACCTGCCGGGACAGGAACCAAACAAGCGCGCAACCGCGCAAATCGGCGAAGGAAAAGCCGACATATTCGTTGAAAGCCGGCGCGGCGAGATCCGCCTGCTGCGCTGGACAGGATTTACAACAGTGAATGGAAAGCCCGTCGACGAAGACGAGCAAGCGGATACCGACAGCGATTGATCAGCCCTGACCGTCATCGTCAAGACATCGTCGATGGCGCCTGAGAATCCAACGATCCAGAAGACGCATGAGGATTTCACGATGAAGTTCCAGAATTGCAGAATTCCGATAGTCCTGTTGAGTCTGCTGCTGGCATTGCCAGCGCCCGCAGCAGACACGTTTGAAGCCACCGCCGCGAACGGCGTGCAGATCGGCGAACCGGTCAGCGCCGTCAGCATCGATGTTGACCTGCGCGACTTGCCCACGGCCGCCAGCTGGCGCCCGGGCATGGCCATCAAGGAAGCACACAAGCGCCAGTTCTTTCCGCCCCAGCACGTAAACAGCGCCGCACCAAGCTGGTTGCAGACCGCGCCCGACGGCCTGCCCGAGTTGCAGAAGATGTGGGACGACAACGCCTCGCCGTTGACTCTGCGGAGCCCCTCGCAAACCCGTGTCAGCATCAACAATGCTTCGACCGGCGTCTCTCCCGGCGATCCGGTGGTCGACGTCAGCGCCAACTACATCGTCTACGGCGTCAATGGCAGCAGCGGAACATCCTTCACCATCTACGACAAGTCCGGCACCAAGCTGGCCGGCCCGACCACGTTCAAGTCGCTCGCGCCGAGCGGCGATGGCTGCGCCACCTCGGTCAGCGATCCGATTGTCCTCTTCGATCGGCTCGCCAATCGCTGGTTCCTGCTCGAAATGGGCGGCACTTCGTCCACGGCGAAGATGTGCATCTATGTTTCCAAGACGGAAAACCCGGTCTCCGGCGGCTGGTGGTTCTACGGCTTCTCGACACCGACGCAGAACGACTATCCGCATTGCGGCGTCTGGAACAATGCCTATGTCTGCACCGACAACGAAGGCGGCAGCAATGTCACCGCCTATGCCTATGACCGCGCCAACATGCTCATTGGCGCGACTGCCCGCGCGCAGCAGCGCTTCGCCAGTGTCCCGGCGCTGGCCGGCTACGGCTTCCAGGCGCTGACCCCGGTCACCTTCATGGGCGATTCCGCACATGCGCCGCCAACATCGACGAAGCAGGTTCTCGCCAGACATAACGATGACGAGGCGCATGCTGGTGGTTCGGCGGACACAACGCGCGATTTCATCGATCTCTACTCGATCAACATCGACTGGAACACGCCGGCCAACAGCGGCATCTCGACTCTGCCGCGCATTGCCATCACCGAATTCAACAGCTGGTTCCGTGACTATTCGACCTTTGCCACAGTGCCGCAGCCGGGCTCCACATCACGGCTTGATCCGATCCGCGAAGTGATCCTCAACTCGCTGGTTTACCGCAATCTCGGCAGCCACGAATCGATCGTCGGCCAGTTCGCAACCAACGTGAACGCGGCGCGCAGCGGCACCACGGTCAACGCCGGCATCCGCTGGTTCGAGCTTCGCCGCACGGGTGGCGGCAACTGGACCCTGCAGCAGGAAGGCACCTACGCGCCCGGCGACAGCAACACGCACCATCTGGTCGGCACCATCGCCACCGACAACAAGGGCAACATCGGCCTCGGCTACAACACGACCAGGACTTCCACGCCCACGGTTTACGCCACGCTTGGCTACACCGGGCGCATGGCCGGCGATCCGGCCGGGGTGATGACCCTCGGCGAAAACACCGTCGCCGCAGGCAGCGCTGCGGAAACCTCCGGGCGCTGGGGCGACTACTACCAGATGGCGGTAGATCCCACCGACGATTGCACGTTCTGGATGGTCGGCATGTATCGCCCGGCAAGCAGCTGGAACACGCGCATTCAGGACTTCAAGTTCAGTGATTGCGGCGCGGCGCCGACCACCTATTCGGTCTCCGGCACGGTCAGCACTGCAACCGGCGTCGGCATTGCCGGCGTCACCGTCAGCACCGGTTCGGTCAGCACGACGACCAATTCAAGCGGTGCCTACACCCTCGGCAACCTGGCCAATGGCGGTTACAGCCTGACGCCGAGCCTCGGTGGCTACGCCTTCTCGCCGAGCAGCCGCAGCGTGACGGTGAGCGGCGCCAACGTGTCCGGGCAGAATTTCACCGGCACGCCGACCGCGAACAATGCACCGGTTGCCAACTTCACCTTCACCACCAGCAACCTGGTCGCCAGCTTCACCGACAGTTCCACGGATGCCGACGGCACCATCGCCTCGCGTTCATGGAATTTCGGTGACAGCACGACGTCGACCGCAACCAATCCAGGCCACACCTATGCCGCGGCCGGTACCTACACGGTCAGCCTGACCGTGACCGACAACGGTGGTGCCAGCAACAGCACCAGCAAGTCGGTGACGGTCACCGCACCGCCGAGCAACGTGCTGCAGAACGGCGTTACCGTCAGCGGCCTGGCCGCCACAACCGGCACCGACATCCTCTACACGATGACCGTGCCCGCGGGCGCCAGCGCACTCGGCTTCGTCATGTCGGGCGGCACGGGCGATGCCGACTTGTACGTCCGCTTTGGCAGCGCACCCACGGACACCACCTACGACTGCCGTCCGTATGCCAGTGGCAACTCGGAATCCTGCCCGATCAACCCGGCCCAGGTCGGCACCTACTACGTGCGCGTGAAAGCCTATTCGACCTTCTCCGGCGTGTCCCTGACCGGCAGTTACTCGACCACCAGCAACAGCCCGCCGACGGCGAATTTCAGCTTCACCAGCAGTGCGCTGACGGCGAACTTCACCGACACATCGACCGACAGCGATGGCACGATCGCCTCGCGTTCCTGGAACTTCGGCGATGGTGGTTCATCGACCTCGGCCAACCCGAGCCATGCCTATGCCGCGGCGGGCACCTACAGCGTGACGCTGACGGTGACCGACAACGGCGGGGCGACAAACTCGACGACGAAGTCGGTCACGGTCACCGCTCCGGGCGGCTGCACGCCATCGGGCACGGTGCTCTGCAACGGCACCGTCATCAGCGGCCTGTCGGCAACCAAGAACAACTGGACCGCAACCTACACCCTGGTGGTTCCAGCGGGCGCGAGCAACCTGAACATCTCCATCGCGGGCGGCAGCGGCGACGCCGATCTCTATGTGCGACTCGGATCGGCACCGACCACGACCAGTTATACCTGCCGCCCGTACACCGCAGGCAACAACGAAACCTGTACGTTTGCAGCACCCACGGCAGGCACCTACTACGTGAAGATCCGCGCTTATGCGGCCTTCTCGGGTGTCACCCTGAGCAACAGTTTCACCCCCTGAATGCTGGCCCGGCATTGAGTCGGGCGAGCATGAAAACAGCGGCGACCGGAGCAATCCGGTCGCCGTTTTCATGTGCACGACGCAAAAGCCCGGGCAATCAGGCTCAGCGCAGCTGGCTGTCCTTGCTGCCGCGCCGGTTGATGCCGGAGGCACGTACCTCGCGATCTCGCGCCTCCTGGCAGCCCACGCACAAGCGCACGCCGGGCACGGCCTTGCGCCGCGCCTCGGGAATCCTCGCCGCGCACTCTTCGCAATGCTTCAACCCGGGCCCCTTGCCGAGGCGCGTGCGCGCACGCGCGATGCCCTCCTTGATCGTGGCATCGATCTGATCCTGCACGGCACCATCGCCGGCCCATCCGGTTGCCATGATTGCCTCCTCACCTCGTGTCTGCCGAGCAACGACGCCCATGCCGCCCGGTGCTGCTGAAATCGAGGCGGGTCATGGCATATCGGTCTCCACTCAATCTGGGGACACTCGGCCGAATGACAATCGTCCGCTCACCCGGTAACAGGTGAGACATCCGCGGGCGTCTCTCCCTCCGTTCGTCTTGAGTCCGTCAAAGTGCGAACGGGAAAAGACAACCGTCTTCCGTACAAGCTTCGGCACGTTCGGGACGAGCGACGAAGGCATCCTGATCGTCGCGCAACCCGCGCTCAGAATGCCGCGGAGAAATCGTAATCCAGGCGCGCGCCGGTTGCGGCAAGCTTGCGTCCGCGCAGGTAATCGATGCCCAGAGCGGCCAGGCGACTGACCGCTCCGGTATCGGACACCGAATCGACGATCAGCTGGCGTCCGCTTTCCTTGAAGCCCCGCGTGGCCGCAGTGAACTCCGCATCCGTGTTCTCGGCCACGGTGGCGTAGGGAACGCGCAGGAAATCGACCGGATACCTTGTCCACAATGCCAGTTGCGCAAGGTCTCCGCACTGGTCACTCAGGCTGACGCGCACGCCAAAGCGGCGCAGGCGCACGATGCGCATGAGGTTTTCCTTTTCCGTCAGCTCGCGGCTTGCCTCCAGCTCGACAATCAGGCGATCGCGCAGCTGCGGACGTCGACGCAACTCCTCGACCAGCCAGCGCCAGGCCATGCCGTGCAAGGTATCGAGTTCGACCGGCACGACCAGGCGCGTGCTGCGGCCGGCGCGGCATTCCTGTTCGAGTGTCTCGAAGGCCTGGAACAGGCTGATGCGGTTGATCATGATCATCGCCCCGGCGGCACGCGCCAGGCGCAGGTATTCACGCCGGTAGACGCCGCCGAGCGGCGCGCGCGCATCACGCAACTTGGCGTGCACGGAATACAGTTCGCCCGCCTGGGTGCTGGCTGGCAGCAAGGGCTGGAACTCGACAATGACATTCCTGCCGGCCCTGGCATCCGCGATCCACTCGCGGATGATCAGCACGCGTTCTGCGGGCATCGGCTCGAACTCGCGCGTCAGCACTCCTTCGGGACGATTGCCGCCATGCCGGCTGGCGATGCCTTGCGCCGCATATGCCGTCGAAAACCATTCCTGGGCGCGATCCGCACAGGGCGCGGATGGCGCCAGGGCGAGGCCGATTGACACCGACAAGTTCACTGCCTCGTCGCCAACCAGGAACGGCTCGGCGGCAATACCAGCGCAAATGCGCGCCGCCACATCCAAAACTTCCTCGGCCGTCTTGCGTTGCACCAGCACGCCGAAACCATACTCAAGCCAGAGGGTGACCGTATCTCCCGCTTCAAGCACCGCGGCAATGCGCGTGGACATGCTTTCCTCAAGCGCGAAAACGGCCGTTCGATCGAGGCGCGCATCCAGTGTCGCCGCCTGGTCGAGTTGAATGGCCATGAGCACGCTGACGCGGGATTCGGATTCGCGCAGCGAAGCCAGTTGCGCGAGGAAATCGGAGCGTCGCAGCATGCTTCCAGCGAGCCCGCCCGATTGCGCATCGACATCCGACGCGGCAGCGGAACTCCCGCCCAGGCCAGCATGCGCAAGAACCGCACTTTTGCCGGCATCGGTTTCCCGCCGTTCCGCCAATGCCGGCACGGCACCACGCACGACGGCCGGCAGGCAACCCGGATTCGGACACGCTGAAACCACCCAGCCGGCCTTGATCCAGGGCGTCTGCCAACCTGGCGGCAGCGTCGTCCCGGCGGGATACAGCATGATTGCGCTTTTCGGCAGCACATCGCCGCCCGTGGGCTGCGCTTGCCCTGCATGCCGCGCATCCTGCGCAAATTGCTGCGAGACTGCTTCCATTCCCATTCTGGCGCACTCGATTCAGGTCGAATGTTCCCTTCGATGCAAATCCCGGGCCATCCGTGGCCGTTGCCATGCGCGACCCGGCAGCCAGGCTTGTGTCAGCGAACGGCAGCAAGTGACAATCGCAGCACAATGCCCAGGTCCGGCTCGCCTGCCGGTCGGGCCGCCAACCCCTGTCGTCCCCTCCAGCCTGCGGACCAGGCAAACCGAGGTCCGCGCATGGCGCCGATCCTGTACTCCCACCCGTTCTCGTCGTACTGCCAGAAAGTGCTGATTGCTCTCTACGAAAATGGCACGCAGTTCGACTATCGCAACCTCGACGGTGCCGACAACCCGGCCATGCGCGAGCTTGAAGCGCTGTGGCCGATGAAGAAGTTCCCGCTGCTGGTCGAGAATGATCGCGTGGTGATGGAGGCAAGCATCATCATCGAGTACCTGCAGATCCACCATGCTGGTCCCGCGCGCCTGTTGCCCGAGGACGCCGAGCACGCCCTCGAAGTGCGCAAACTCGATCGCTTCTTCGACAACTACGTGCACACGCCGCTGCAGGCCATCGTCGGCGAACGGCTGCGTCCCGCCGGACACCGCGATGCCTACGGCGTCGACGCCGCGCGCCGGACGCTGGATCGTGCCTATGCCTGGCTCGAAGCAAACCTGCGACAGGGAGATTGGGCGGCCGGTACGGACTTCAGCCTTGCCGATTGCGCAGCGGCACCGGCACTTTTCTACGCCGATTGGGCGCATCCGATCAGCCAGGGGATGCCGATCCTGCGCGCCTATCGACAACGCCTGCTGGCACGGCCTTCGTTTGCCCGCGCGGTGGATGAGGCGCGACCCTACCGTCATTATTTTCCACTCGGCACGCCCGATCGCGACTGAACAGTCGGCGGCAAGGGCCGCAACGCGGCCCTTGCCCATGAATCACCAGACCTGCACGCGCTGCCCGGGGGCGAGATAGAGCGCCTGCCCTTGCCGCACATCGAAGGCCGGATACCAGGCGTCGATATTGCGCACGGTCAGCGCCCGATAATGCCCAGGCGCATGGCCATTGGTCAGCACCGTATTGCGCAAGGCCTGCTCGCGGAACTTGCTGCGCCAGATCTGTGCCCAGCCAAGGAACACGCGCTGGTCGGGCGAGAAGCCATCCAGCGCCATCGCCGGCCGATCGGCGCGGGCGAGCTTGTAGGCATCGTAAGCCGTCGCCAGCCCGGCGACATCGGCAATGTTCTCGCCAAGGGTGAGCTTGCCGTTGACGGCAAGGTCCGGGAACGGCTTGTATTCATCGTATTGCGCGGCCAGCGCCGCACCGGCTTCCTCGAAGCGGGCGAAATCTTCCTTTGTCCACCAGTTTTCCAGCTTGCCGGTTTCATCGAACAAGGCCCCGTTGTTGTCGAAGCTGTGGCTGATCTCGTGGCCGATCACTCCGCCGATGCCGCCATAGTTGATCGCATCATCGGCAGCACCATCGAAGAACGGCGCCTGCAGGATCGCCGCCGGGAAGATAAGGCGGTTCTCGAGTGGAATGTTCAAGGCATTGACCGTCTGCGGCAGCATGAACCATTCACCGCGATCGATCGGCTGGCCGAGCTTGGCCAGATTGCGCCGGTACTCGAACAAGCTGGCGCGTTGCGCGTTGCCGAGGGCATCATCGCGACGCACCTCCAGTGCGGAATAGTCGCGCCAGCGATCCGGATAGCCCATGCCGACCTTGAGTCCGTTCAACTTGGACCGGGCGCGGGCCTTGGTTGCCGGCGTCATCCATGCGGCGGCGTCGATACGCCGGCCGAATGCAGTGATCAGGTTGGCCACCATGGTGTTGGCGCGCGCCTTGGTCTCGGCGGAAAAGTGTTTCTCGACATAGATCTTGCCGATCGCCTCGCCGAGCGCATCATCGGCCTCATCCACTGCACGTTTCCAGCGCGCGCGCAGTTCAGGCGTGCCCGACATGGCCTTGCCGTTGAACGCGAAATGCTCATCGACGAAGGCCTTCGACAGGTAGGGCGAGGCGCGTTCAATGGCGTGGAAGGCGAGATAGTCTTTCCAATCCGCCAGCGGCAACCGATCGACGACCGCAGCGATCCCGGCCACGGCCTGCGGTTGCCAGACTATGAACTCCGGCTGCGCGGAAAGCCCCGCAGCATCGAAGAATCCGCTCCAGTCGATACCGGGTGCCCTTGCTGCGAAATCCGCCTGCGACCAGGTATTCGCGCCCTTTTCGACGTCATCGGTTTCAAGCGCAGTGGCGTGCAGCGTGGCAATCGCGGTTTCCAGCGCGAGCACCTTCACCGCCTTGGCCTTGCCGTCGGCCATGCCGGCCAGTTCGAAAACCTTGGCAACGTGTGCCTCGTACTGCGTGCGCAGATCAGCCATGCGCCCGCCTTCGAGATAGAAATCCCGATCCGGCATGCCGAGGCCGCCCTGCACGAGATAAGGCACATACTGGTCCGGTTTTTTCAGGTTGGCGCTGATCCACATGCCGAACAGTCGATCGGTATAGCGGTCAGTGGCATTGAGCAGATCGACATCCGCACGCAGCGAGGCACCAAAGGCACGCGCCAGCCCCGGCTTGTCGGCGAGCGCGGCGATTGCATCAAGCTCGGCCCGCACCGGCGCGATGCCCCTGGCCTCGATGCCGGCTTCATCCATGAACGCCGTGTAGTAGTCGCCGATCTTGCGGCGTTCGCCAGCGGCCGCTGCATCGGCCGCCGCCGCTTCAAGGATCGCCCTCGTGTCTTCCTGCGCCTGCTCGACCAGGGTCGTGAAGCTGCTGTAGCTGGAACGGTCCGCTGGAATCTCGGTGTTCCTTGTCCAGTTGCCATTGACGTACTCGAAGAAGTCCTGACCCGGCTCGATTCCCGTATCCATCCCGCTGACATCGAAACCGAATGCACCGAGAACCGGTTGGGCGGGGGCAGCTGCCGGCGTTGATTGCACCGTAACCGGGGCGGCAGCCGGTGGTGTCGGCGTCGACGGTGAGCAGGCGCCAAGCAATACGGCGATCACGGCAGAAGCCGCTGGCGCGGCATGTCGACCAGGCAGGGATGGGCGTTGGACGTTCACGGGAAATCTCGAGCTGTACGGGCCGATCACCCTAAAGGCATTCCGCATCGGCTCCAAGTGCCAGTCGCCGTGATCAGGCACGAAGCGGCAGACAAGACCGGGCCAGGCCCGACATGGTGGCAGAATCATTCAGCCGTGCGGGTGCTGCTGAAATCGCAAGGTGGATGGCTGAGCCTGCGCTGCAGGATCCACACCAGCAGGCCATCCGTGGCATAAGCCTGCGGCCAGATCACGTGCATGGCGTCGGCATATTCGGTGTAGCGCGGATGGCCGCCCATCGCGCGCAAGGCGCGTACCACCGCACGTGAGCCAAGCATGGCGCCGCCGTAGCCGGTTTCGATATCGGTATCGTTGTCTCTGGCACCGTGGAAAATCCATTGCGGCACGTCGCGAATCGAAGCAAGACCGGCCAGCTCGGTCATTCCCGACATGGGTATGCCAGCCGCGAAACAGCGCGGATAGGCTTTCAGCGTGGCCCAGACACCCGTGCCGCCATCGGACAACCCACTCAGCACGATGCGCCGCGGATCGACCGGGAAGCGCTGCAATGCGTCGTTGACCACCGCGGCAATCAAGGCCGGCGGCCAGTAGTCACGGTCCACTTGGGGAGCCACGAAGACCAGCGGAATGCCGTTCGCCTGAGCCGTATCGACCAGTTCCAGCGCGCCGTTGGCGCGCCCCTGCAACTGGCTTTCGTTGTCGCTGCCGTTCTGCCCGCTGCCATGCATGAAGACGATCAAGGGCAACAACTCGCCATGGCGTCGGCCTGCGGTCTGCATGGCGCGATAGGCGATCGCATCAGCGTCTGGCGTGCGGTATCTGCCAAATGCTTGCGCATCCACGGCAGCAGCAGTCGAGGCACTGCCAAGTCCCAGGATCAGGGCCAGCAAGCCGGCAGCGATCGGGTGCGCATGGAGGATTCGCAGGGTTAGACAGGCTGGCATGAGCTCGGCAAGCATAGCGCTCCGACGAAAAATCGTCGTCTGAGGCCCGCCCCGATCTGCTGACAGGGAGCTGCCCGCGTTGACGCCTCCCGGTGCCGACCGCTACATTGCGCATCCATCCTTCAATCAAGATGAAAGGATATTTTGTGGATCTGACTGCCACATCGACCTTGTTGCGCGTGTTGTCCGATCCGACCCGCGTGCGCTTGCTGGCCCTGCTCGAGCGCGAGGAACTCACCGTCGCCGAACTGTCCGCGATCCTGCGCCTGGCCCAGCCCCGCGTTTCCACGCACCTGGCCAAGCTCAAGGAAGCCGACCTCGTGCGTGACCGCCGCGCCGGCGTCTCCTCCTACTACCGCTTCAACGGCGAACTTGCGCCGAAGGAAAACGCCTTCCTGCATGCCTTGAAGGACGCGGTCGATGATGCCTTGTTGTCCGAAGACGAGCGGCGCCTGCCGGGCATCCTGGCCAAGCGCGCGCGCGCCGAAGGCTGGGCCGACAGCGTGGCCGGCGACATGGAGCGCCACTATTCGCCCGGACGCACCTGGGAAACCCTGGCCCGCGCAATGACCCAGCTGGTCGATCCGGGTGACGTCCTCGACATTGCCTCGGGCGATGGCGTGCTCGCCGAACTGCTCGCTCCACGCGCGCGTTCGATCGTCTGCATCGACGCCAGTCCCCGCGTGGTCGCCGCCGCCCGTGAACGCCTGAAATCCTTTGCCAACGTCGAAGTGGTCAGCGGCGACATGCACGCGCTGGATTTTGGCCGCAAGCGCTTCGACCTGGTCCTGCTCATGCATGCGCTGACCTACAGCGAACAACCGGCGAGCGTCGTCGCCGAGGCTGCGCGCGTGCTCGCCAAGGGCGGCCACCTGCTCGCGGCAACGTTGGGCAAGCATGCGCACCGCACGGCTGTGGAACCGTTCGATCATCGCAACCTCGGCTTCACACCAGCGGAACTTGCCGGCTTTGCCAGCGCCGCCGGGCTTGAGGTGCTGTCGTGCAAGCGCATCACCCGCGAGGTCAAGGCCCCGCATTTCGAAGTCATCTCGCTGTTGGCACGCAAATCATGAGTCGACAACTTCCGTGGCTGCAAGGCGAACGGGTGCAGGCACTCGAACAGGCATTGAGCAAGCGCATTCTCGTCATCGATGGCGCCATGGGCACGATGATCCAGAGCCATCACCTTGAGGAAGGCGACTACCGCGGCCAGCGATTTGCCGAAGGCTTCGATTCCAGCCATGCACACGGCGCCGGCTGCGGGCATGACCTCAAGGGCAACAACGACCTGCTCCTGCTGACCCGCCCCGATATCATTGCAAACGTCCACAATGCCTATCTCGAAGCCGGCGCTGACCTGATTGAAACCAATACCTTCAACGCCACCTCGATCAGCCAGGCCGACTACCATCTGCAACACATCGTCTACGAACTCAATCGCGAAGGTGCACGCATCGCCCGTGCCTGTTGCGACGCGTTCAGCGCGAAAACACCGGATCAACCGCGATTCGTCATCGGCGTGCTGGGACCGACCAGCCGCACCGCCTCGATCAGCCCGGACGTCAACGATCCCGGCTTCCGCAACACCGGTTTCGATGAACTGCGTGTAGCCTACGGCGAGGCTGTCGAAGGCCTGATCGACGGCGGTGCCGACACGATCATGGTCGAGACGATCTTCGATACGCTGAACGCCAAGGCCGCGCTGTATGCGATCGAGGAAGTGTTCGAGCGACGCGGCGGTCGCCTGCCGATCATGATCTCGGGCACCATCACCGATCGCTCCGGGCGCACGCTTTCCGGACAGACTGCCGAAGCCTTCCACGCCTCGCTGGCACACAGCCGGCCGCTGTCGTTCGGCCTCAATTGCGCGCTCGGTGCCAGCGACCTGCGCGAGCATGTCGAAACCCTGGCACGGGTCAGCCACAGCTTCGTCAGTGCGCATCCGAATGCGGGTCTGCCAAACGCGTTCGGGGAATACGACGAGACGCCCGAGGAAATGGCCGCGACCTTGCGCGAATTTGCCACGGCCGGCCTGCTCAACCTGGTCGGTGGCTGCTGCGGCACCACGCCGGCGCATATCAAGGCGATTGCCGAAGCAGTGCGCGGACTGCCGCCACGAATCCTGCCTGCGTTCAGCCAGGAGCAGGCGGCATGAGCCTGCATCCACGTCACACCGTGCTCTCCGGCCTTGAGCCGCTGGTCATCACGCCCGAGCTCAACTTCATCAATGTCGGCGAGCGCACCAATGTCACCGGCAGCGCGCAGTTCCGCAAGATGATCAAGGAAGGCCGCTTCGAGGAGGCCGTCGAAGTCGCCCGCCAGCAGGTCGAGAACGGCGCGCAGATCCTCGACGTCAACATGGACGAGGGCCTGATCGATTCGGAAGCGGCCATGGTGCGTTTCCTCAACCTGATCGCCTCGGAGCCGGACATCGCGCGCATTCCGGTGATGGTCGATTCGTCGAAATGGACGGTCATCGAAGCGGGCCTCAAGTGCCTGCAGGGCAAGGGCGTGGTCAACTCGATATCGCTCAAGGAAGGCGAGGAGCAGTTCCTCGAGCAGGCGCGCAAGGTCATGCGTCATGGCGCCGCCGCCGTGGTCATGGCTTTCGACGAGGAAGGCCAGGCCGATACCTGCGAGCGCAAGGTGGCGATCTGCACGCGCGCCTATCGCATCCTCACCGAACAGCTCGATTTTCCTCCCGAAGACATCATTTTCGATCCGAACATCTTCGCCATCGCCACCGGTATCGAGGAGCACAACAACTACGCGGTCGATTTCATCGAGGCGACCCGGATCATCCGCCAGACCCTGCCGCACTGCCATGTCTCCGGCGGGGTATCCAATGTCTCGTTCTCGTTTCGCGGCAACGAGCCGGTACGCGCGGCGATCCACGCAGTTTTCCTCTATCACGCGATCCGCGCCGGCATGGACATGGGCATCGTCAACGCCGGTGCCTTGCCGATCGTCGATGACCTCGATCCCGAACTGCGCGAACGCGTCGAGGATATCGTTCTCAACCGGCGCGCCGATGCGACCGAACGACTGCTGGAGTTTGCGGCGAACTACAAGAAGGGAAAAGCCGAAGCCGGTGCGGACAACGCCAGGGATGAGTGGCGCAACCTGCCCGTTGCCAAGCGCCTGGCGCATGCGCTGGTGCATGGCATCGATGCCTTTGCCGAAGTCGATGCCGAAGAAGCACGCACGCAGTCGTCGCGCCCGCTCGATGTGATCGAAGGGCCGTTGATGGATGGCATGAACATCGTCGGCGACCTGTTCGGTGCGGGCAAGATGTTCCTGCCGCAGGTGGTCAAGTCGGCGCGCGTGATGAAGAAGGCCGTGGCCTGGCTGCTGCCCTTCATCGAGGCGGAGAAATTGCGCACCGGCGATGTCGGCAAGTCCAACGGCAAGATCGTCATGGCCACGGTCAAGGGCGACGTGCACGACATCGGCAAGAACATCGTCGGCGTGGTCCTGCGCTGCAACAACTTCGAAGTGATCGATCTCGGCGTGATGGTGCCGGCGCAGAAGATCCTCGATACGGCGCGCGCAGAAAACGCCGACATGATTGGCCTCTCCGGCCTGATCACGCCCTCGCTGGAAGAAATGGCGCATGTCGCGCGCGAGATGCAGCGCCAGGATTTCCATCTGCCCTTGCTGATTGGCGGGGCCACCACCTCGCGTGCGCATACCGCGTTGAAGATCGATCCGCATTACAAATCGCCGACGGTTTGGGTCAAGGATGCCTCGCGTGCGGTCGGCGTCGCCCAGTCGCTGATCACCCGGGAACTGGTCGACGCCTTCATGGAAAAGATTCGCGCCGAATACGCCGACATCCGCGAGCGCCACAAGGATCGCGGCAATGGCAAGCGCCTGGTTTCATTCGAGAAGGCGCGCGCACAGCGCTTCGATGGCGACTGGGCCAACTACCGGCCACCCGCGCCAAGACAACCCGGTATCAGCGTGTTCGAGGATTTCCCGCTCGACGAAATAGTTCCCTTCATCGACTGGTCACCGTTCTTCAACGCCTGGGAACTGGCCGGACGCTATCCGGCCATCCTGAGCGATGACGTGGTCGGTGCGCAGGCCAGCGAACTGTTCGCCGACGCACAAACCATGCTTGATCGCATCATCAAGGAAAAGTGGCTGAAGGCCAGTGGCGTGATTGGTCTCTGGCGTGCCAACAGCCTGGATGAGGATATCGAGGTGCTGCATGCCGATGGCTCGGTCCTCGCCCGCCTGCATTGCCTGCGCCAGCAAGCCGACAAGCCGGTCGAACGCCCGGATTTCTGCCTCGCCGATTTCATCGCGCCCAGGGATTCCGGCGTCGAGGACTGGATCGGCGCATTTGCGGTCACCGCCGGCATCGGCATCGATGCGCACATCGAGCGTTTCCAGAAAGACTACGACGACTATTCGGCGATCTTGCTCAAGGCGCTGGCCGATCGGCTCGCCGAAGCCTTTGCCGAATGCCTGCACCAGCGCGTGCGCCGCGAATACTGGGGCTACGCCAGCGATGAATCCCTCGACAACGAGGCGCTGATCGCCGAGAAATATCGCGGCATCCGCCCGGCCCCGGCTACCCGGCCTGCCCCGACCACACCGAGAAGGCGACCTTGTTCCGCATCCTCGATGCGACCGCAAGAGCCGGCATCACCATCACCGAAAACTTCGCCATGGTGCCAACCGCCGCCGTCTCCGGCTGGTACTTTTCGCATCCGAAAAGCCAGTATTTCGTGGTTGGCAAGATCAGCCGCGAGCAGGTACTCGACTATGCCGGGCGCAAGGGCTGGAGCCTGCTCGAAGCGGAACGCTGGCTGGCATCGAATCTGGATTACGACCCGGAGTGACCACGGGCAAGGGAAAAAGCGCGCCTGCCAGAAGACAGGCGCGCCGAAGATCACATGCCCGATGTCGGCATGCTGTTCATGGCGGTAATCATCGCCATGCCGCCAAACAGGAAGAACAGCACGAGACCGATCAGATAGAAGATCAAGGCCGCCTTGCAGAAGTTGGCCTTGTTTGGATTTGCGCTGCTGGAGAATCCCCACACGAACAACATGATGAAGCCGACGATCGGAATCGCCAGGACGATCATGGTGATGATCCAGTCGCCGAGCGACATCACCGGTGCACTGCTACGATTTTCCATGCTTGCCTCTCCCCGAGGTTGTTGCCAGGCGGTTGCCTGGCCGGCGGATTCTGGCACGAACCTGAACCCGCCGCATCCGCTCAGGATCCGGCCCGGTCGCGCCGGTGGCGGTAGTCGACAACCAGGTTGTAGACCGAGACAAAAGCCGGAAATGCGTTGGAAAGGATGCCGACCGAATCGTTCTTGCCGAAGGTGAAATAGCTGACCAGCATCACGCTGCCGCAGACCGACAACCACCAGAACGCACGCGGCATGTGCACGCGCTTGAGCTTGCGCGTCGCATACATCTGCACGAACCAGCGGCTGGTGAACAGCAGCACCCCGAGATAGCCGACCAGCTTCCACGGGGTCACGCCGATACTGTGGATATGGAACAGGACTTCGTTCATCGCAGGTCCGCAGCGGCAAAAGTTGCGGCATTCTAACGTGCAGCACCAGGTTCCCGCAGCAAGCGCCAATGGCACCATCCAGCGTGCGCATCGGCCGCCTGGCGGGCTGCCCGCGAATCGCTGTCTCGCCGCCTCGGGAAACGACTTCCCGGGAATGGCCATCCGCGCGCGAGTCAGGCCCTTGCCCGCAGCCAATCGTGGATGGCCGGTGGCACTTCGCGTTGGGCGCGGCTGGAAACATAGATGCCGATATGGCCGCCCTTGAAGGCGATTTGCGTGTAGTCCTTGCTGCCGATGACGCCCTTCAGCGCACGCGATGAATCCGGCGGCACCAGATGATCCTGCTCGGCAAAGATGTTCAACACGGGCACCGTGATGTTTTTCAGATCCACCTTGTGCTTGCCGAGCTTGAGACCACCCCTGACCAGCTTGTTGCCCTGATAGAAATCGCGCATGAACTGGCGAAACGCCTCGCCGGCCTGGTCGGGTGAATCGAAAATCCATTTCTCCATGCGCAGGAAATTCTCGAGCTCGGCCTTGTTGTCGAGGATATCGACCATGCCGACGTACTTCTGCTGCAACAGGCGCATGGGCTTCAGCATCAGGTAGCACCAGTTCATCAGGTCGGCCGGCACGTTGCCGATGGTATTGACGAACAGGTCGGCGTCCATGTTGCGCGTCCAGTTCGACAGCATGTTGTCCGGCGTGTGGAAATCGACCGGCGTGACCATGGTGATGAGGTTCTTGACCTTGTGCGGATGGATTGCCGTGAAGCACAGCGAAAACGCCCCACCCTGGCAGATGCCGAGCACGTTGATCTTCTTCACCCCGGCTTTCTTCGCCACCGCGTCGACACTGCGCCGGATATAGCCGTTGATGTAGTCATCCAGGGTCAGCCAGCGATCGGCCAGATCCGGGTAACCCCAATCGATCAGATAGACATCCTCGCCTTGTGCCAGCAGGTTGCGCACGAGTGACTTGTCTTCCTGCAGATCGACCATGTACGGGCGATTGACCAGCGCGTAGACAATCAGGGTCGGCGTCTCCGCCGTCGGCTCGCGCTCGCCGCGAAAGCGATAGACGACCAGCTTGTCCTCGCGATAGACCTCTTCCTTTTCGGTGCAGCCGAAGTCGACCTCGTCGAGCGTGCGCAACACCTGCATGCCGGCCATGATCTTTTTCTGGACCTTCTGCGCTTCCTCAAACAGCTTGAACGGTTCGATGTTGAGCGGGTCCATCACCTGCTACCTCCTTGTTTGCTCGCCTTTTCTTTCGGGCCGGGAACTGCAGTGCTGGCCGCAGTGCTCTTGGACTTGCGTGCAAAGCGCGCGATGCTCGCGGCAAAACTGCCGCTCGCGGCGGTCTTCTTGCCCTTTGCGGCACGTGACTTGGTAACGGCAACGGCCTTGCGCTGCGCCTTGCCGGCGGTGGATTTGCGGCGCTGCTCACGATGGCCCGACGTGGGTGTCGATTCCTGCGCCGCAGCGGGCTTGCTGGCAACGCTCCTGGCTGGCGGTTCGACCTGGGCGCGCGCCGGGACACTTGCCTTTGCTGCCTTGCCGGATGCTGGATGCCTTGCCACTCTCGTGCGCTTTGCGGGTCGTGCGGGTTTCGAAGTCTTTGCGGTCTTCCCGGCGGCAACGCGCGCTGGCGATGCTTGCGGTTTCGCGCCTTCCTCGCGCGCCGCTTTCAGCGCGGCAAGTTCACGACGCAGCTCGGCTACTTCCTCCTGCAAGGCTTCGCCGCCACCGGCGTTTTCACGCTCGCTGCGGAACTCGCGGCGCAGGGCCTGCAGGCGTTCGCCGATGCTGTTGACCTCGCTGCGCGTCGGCATGCCGAGTTGATTGCAGAAGCGCTCGATTTCGCCCTGCACCTGCTGGCGCACGCGCATCTGCGCATCGACCACGGCGGCATAGATTTCGCGGAACTCCTCGGACAAGGCAATTTCGGCGTAGGCCTCTTCGGCGGCATCCACCCACAGGTCGTAGAGGCCGCGCGCCGAATCGATCTGCCGACCCGGTTCCTCGCGCTCGGCAAGCTTGAGCTGGAAGCGCGCAAAACTCTGCTCGGCGACCTTGAGCATCAGGCGGTCGTGGCGCGCGCTCTGCTCCTGGTAATCGATGAACACCTGTGCAGTTTTCTGCAGGTTTTCCTGTTTCTCGCGAAGCGGGCCGAAAGCCGGCATCTGCAAGGCGCCCTTGGCCTTGTCGAACATCGGCCCGGCCGCTGTGGCGAACTGCTCCATCATCTGCTCGAAGCCTCGCGCACCCTGGCTGCCGAAACCGCGTATCGCCGCAGCAAACGGGTTGCCCATGGCCGAGGCCGGGAATGCGCCAGCGAAACCACTGCCGGCCAAGGCATCGGCAAGCGGGCTTGAACCCGCACCCTGCCCCATCACGCCATTGGCAAGACTTTGCAGCATGCCGAGATAGCCCTGTGCACCGGCCAGCAAATGCTCGATCGCTTCACTCTGCTGCTTGCCGCCGGCAAAGGGACTGACCTTGGTCATGTTCTCCATCCACGCCGAGCCGGGCATTGGCGCACTGCTCCAGGCAGGCATGCCTGGATTTCCACTCATCGCGGCTTGAGCCTGGCGCGCCATCGCTTCCCAGTTCTTCGCCCATTGGCCTACATCCAGCAGTTCGCTCATGACTCGTGCTCCGGTTGCGGATCAGCTGCGGCCAGCGGGCCACATGCCGCCATGATAACGGGGCACGCAGCGCCGCGGCGACCCGGAGCAGCGTGCAGGATCAGTATTCGCCGAGCTGATGGGCGCCGAGCGGGCCATTGCCTCGCGGCGTCGTCGCAATCTCACGACTCGCCGGCAGCGCTTCGCCCGCAGCGACGTGGGCCCACAGCTTGTCGAGCGCCGCATAGGCGTACGGCAATATCGGCACATGCGCATCACCGAATCCGGGAAAGGCGAGGAAGGCATCGAAATGCTGGCCGTGACCGACTTTCCAGAACACCGGCTTGCGCCCGTTTGCTTCCAGCCAGCGCACATAAGGCTCGGAACTGAAGGCCATCGGCACCAGGCCATCGGCCTTGCCATGGACGATGATCATCGGCAGATCCGCACGCGGCAAGGCGGCCCGCGTTTCACCGGCACCGGTGTAGACGAGCAAGCCAAGCTCGCTCGACTCGCTCCACAACTGGCTCAGGCATGCCGATCCCGCCCAGGTCGCATCCTTGCCTGCCGCCATGCTGTCGAGGATGCCGACACCGGCACCCGGCGGAATGCCGGTCGCATCGGCCCACCAGTTCGCTTGTTCGAGTGGCGACGCCATACGCGCATTGCCCTTGGCATCGGTTGCGGCCAAACCAAAACCGCAAGGCATCGGGCCGACACCGGTTCGTGCATAGGCGGCGGCATAGCTGACTGTCACCGCGCGCCAAAGATCGAGCGCGGTCGATGCCGCCGCGCTGGCCAGGGCCTCGTCGGTCCAGCCGGTCGCGTGCAGGCTGCCGAGCTCTCGTGCGGCGATGGATGCCGTCGAGTCCGTCGACTGCCAGCGTTCGTTCTTCAGTGATTCGCAGCGCGCCACCCAGGCCGGCGGCGGCGCGCCGGCAACGCGGGCGAACGGGGTTTTGTCAAAACGCGGATCAAGCAGCGCGCACGGCATCAGCAACATGGCTTCGGTTGCGTAATCGTACAAGGCACGACCACCCTCGCCCGCCCAGACATTCGGCTCGACCGCGACCACGCCATCGAGCAGGCCGCCATCATCTTCCGCCGCGCGCAGGACGGCACCGCCGCCGTTGGAGATTCCCGCGGCAATGATGCGTGTGTTCCCGGCGGTGAACGGCGCCTGCTCCGGAAACGCCTGATCAAGCGCATGCAAGGCGAAGCGGGCCGCCTGCAGGACATGACGGCCCCAGTCGGCCTCGGGGTTGTCGCCGGAATGCGCGTGCTTGACCAGTACCTGGTTCGGCCCCGCGATCTCTGCATCCGCATCCGGCGCGAATTCAAGTTGCGTGCTGCCGCGCACAGCGCGCGTGCCATCGAGGGCAACACCGGTATTGCTGGCAACATCGAAATAGCCGGAGCCGGTGCCCTTGTCGGTATAGGCGACCGCGCAACCGCGCGGCAGACCCCAGGCACCCGCCAGCGAGATCGCGCCATAGACGCCACGCGATCCGGAGGAAGCCGTCACCACCACGCAGCGCTTGTCGCGATCAAACAGATCCGGCACCTGCAGCAACACGCGATGCGGCGATTTCGCCTTCGGCAAGCGTGCAAACGCGCTGAACTCGCGGCCCGTCACCAGCGGCACGGCGCCATAGATTTCGCCGTAGCCACCCAGAGGCCCGAGATCGGCGATTCCGCGCCAGCTCGAATAGATCGCGCGTCGCCGCAACTCGGCCGCAGTCGGCGATTCCTCGTCGGCAACCGCCGGTGGCGCTCCGCGCAAGCCGGCCAGGCCAAGGCCTGCGCTGAGCAGGTCGTCATCGCCCTGATGCGTGGTGACGCGGATCCCGCTGACGAGTCCATCGGACATGGCGGCTTTCTCCGAGACGGTGCGATGGCTCGCGCAGGCGGCGAGGGCGAACGCGGCAAGCATGCCGAGGCTGAATCTGCAGGGAGTTTTCATGCCGGCACCGTAGCAAGCACGGCTGCGCCTGTCATCGGACAAAGGTACAGGCCGGTGGAATCCGCCATCCATCAAGGCGGATGCAGGAACCACCCGCCATGGCTCGGCCGATGGCTACCCGCTCCGCTGGCTGCGGAGCGGGTGTTGTCACATCCGCTGCGTGCCTACAGCGCGCCACCACCAAACCTGGTGGTGAACTGCACATAGTAGCTGCGCCCCATCGAATCGAACCAGGAAACATCGTAGTACGGATACGAGGTATAGGTCGGATCCTTCGGCGGCATCTTGTCGAACAAGTTGGTGACCGCAAACGACAGGCGCATGCGCTCGTTGAAGCGGTACTCGGTCGAAAGGTTGTAGCGATAGGTCGCGCCGATCCATGCCTCCTCACCGGCTTCGGTATCGACGATCTGGTCATAGGAATCGGAGTTCGGCAGACGGCCGAGGCGATCGCCATGCAGGGTTACCGTCCATGCATTCTTCTCCCACGACACGCTGGCGCTGGCCTTGTTGCGCGGAATGTCGAAACCACTGTTGACCTGGAACTCGTCGACGTCCGCATCACCGGTGTACTGCTGGAACAGGTGTTCGCGCGTCCACGTGTAGTTGCCCGAGAAACGGAAATCGCCAATGCCGGTGGCAAGCCGATAGTGTGCGCTCAGGTCGACGCCACTGGTGCGTTCGCGTGCGACATTGACCGGATTGACCGTGATGCCGTAGAGGTTGCCGTTGGCCAGCCGGTTGATGCGCGCGATCGCGTCGATGCAGCTCGGGGAGGAGACATCGACGGGATTGCCGTTGACGTCGCTGCCGATACGGCAGTTCGCCTCGAGCTGGAGCAGGCGATCGGTGCTCAGATCCTGCACCTGGTTGCGCATGTCGATATTGAAATAATCGATCGACACATCGAAATTCTCGCGTGGCGAGAAGACAAACCCGGCTGTCCACGAGGTGCTGGTTTCCGGTCCAAGGGCGCGATTGCCGCTGCGCGTGCGGATCAAGCCCTCGTCGGAGTAGGAGCAATCGGTCAGATCCTCATCCGGCTCTTCGGTGCGGCAGCGATAATAATCAGTGCCGCCAGTCTCGTCGTTGCCGACTCCGGAATACACATAATGCAGATCGGGCGCGCGGAACGCGGTTCCGTACGAGCTGCGCACGAGCAGCGATTCGAGCGGTCGCCACTCGATGCCGGCGCTGTAGGTGAACTTGTCGGCGCTGTTGCCGGCAAAGCGATAGTCGTCGTAGCGACCGGCGACGCTGAGGCTCAGGCTGTCGAGCAAGGGCATGCGCAATTCACCAGCGGCCGCCCAGCGATTGCGACTGCCGCTGCCATCGGAATCCTTCCAGCTGTAGTAGTAGTACTGGGTCGCCAGCGGATCGGGCTTGAGATCGTAGGATTGATAGCCGTACTCGACGACACCGGCAAATCCGGCCGCCCCGGCCGGCAACTGGAACAGATCCAGATTGGAAAAGGTGAACGCCAGGGTGTCACTCTGTGACTGCGGATGATAGACCGTGCGTTGCGCGATGGAATCGTATTCGCCGCGGGTCAGCGGCGTGAACAGGCGGCCTGGATCGGCGTTGAAAATCGGGTATCCACTGTCCTCGTCAATGCCCAGTTGCGGTCCGAGGTAAAGGTTGTTGGCCAGCGCCGCGACAATCTGCGGCCAGCTGATCGTGGCCTCGTACTGCGAATGGCTGAACGACGCCTCGTAATCCCAGCTTTGCCCGAATGAGCCGCGCAGGCCGGTGGTAAGGCCGAAGGTCTTCTGCGTGGTTTCAATCATGCCGCGATTGAGTCCGCCCATTTCCTCGGGAGTGAACTGGCGGCCCCAGTATTCGACCTGTCCGCTTGCCTGATTGTAGAAATAGCCTTCCTCGTTGCCATCCGCAGCCATGTAGCTCCACTGCTCGACATCGCGGAACAGCTTGACCTTGCTGTAACCGGCCTGGATGTCGGCGAACCAGTCGAGCGAATCACCGATCGGCATGTTCATCGAGGTGTAGGTGTTGATGCCCTGGCGCTGGCTGAGGATGGTTCCATAGCCGATCGACTCGCGGCTGCCGCAGAAATTGCCGTAGTTGGCGCGGTTTGCGTGAATCGTGGTGCCGCCGTTGAGATGGGCCAGCCCGGCGCAGACATCCTCGCCCGGATCAATGTAGTCGTCGTAGTAATCGGTGTAGAGGAAGGTCCGCCGCGGCGTGCGCGAGCGCGCAGTCGGCGCATCGGCGGTGGAATCCTGGATGTCGCGGTCATATGCCCACAGCGGTTTCTGGTCGATGATCTCGGCACCAAAGACGAGATTGAAATCGTTGCTGGAAAAGCCCGTGGACAGATTGAGCTTGTAGGACTCGCCACCGCCGTGCTGGGTATCGCCGTAGCGGAAATCGACGGTGGTGCCGTCCGCCTTCTTCTTGAGGATGAAGTTGACCACGCCCGAGATCGCATCCGAACCGTACACCGCCGAGGCGCTGCCGGTGAGGATCTCGATGCGATCGATCATGCCGATCGGGATGCTCGAGATGTCGGTGAAATTGCTGCGGCCCTTGAACGGCATCGGGAAATCGGCGATGCGCCGGCCATTGACGAGCACCAGGGTGTGGTTGGGACCCAGCCCGCGCAGATCGACCTGTTGCGCGCCGGGCGAGAAATCCGCGCCGCTCGACGATTGCTGGCTCTGCGTCTCGCCGCCGTTCTGGGTGATGGAGCGCAACACGTCGGGGATGCTGCCGAATCCGCCTGCCTTGATCTCCTCGGCCGTGACCACGGTGATCGGTGCGGGTCCCTCGACCTGGGCGCGCGGAATGCGCGAACCGGTCACCGTGACGACATCCAGAGTCGTGCCGGAATCGGCCGACTCCGTGGTGGATTGGGCGAAGACCGAACCGCTGGCGAGGGCAAGCGATCCATACAGGGCAAGACGGATGGGCAACAGCAGGGAGCTTCTGCGCATGGGAGTTCTCATTGGGTGAACGCAACGATCGGCGGGGAATCATTGCGGAGGAAAGCCGGAACCAGCCTTGCAGGCTTTTTTTGGCAGTCCCTCCGCACGCCCATTGTGGGCTTGATCCGGGCAACTGGGAAGACGACGAAAGTCCTGTCCGATCCAATTGAGCGGCGACCCGCGGCATGTCAAGATCGCGAGCTTTCGCCACCGATGCAAGGCATGCTATCCGCATTGAACTCCCGCCTGTCCCCGCTGCTTGCAGGCCTGATCGTTGCCGCCTCCTGCACTCTCGGCGCAAGCGCGTTTGCCGATCAAGGCACGCATGCGGGCTTCCGCCATCATTCGATTGGCGACACCCACGCCGAGACACGCGGACGGCCGAGCTTCGGCCTCATGCTGATGGGCGGCGGCGACTGGATGGATGACGCCTTCCACTGGTTCGTGCAGCGTGCCGCCGGCGGCCACATCGTGATCCTGCGGGCCTCCGGCGACGTTGATCTGCAGAATCGCCTGTACCACGACATTGGCGGCGTCAGCTCGGTCGAGACCTTTGTCTTCAGCCAACGCGAGGCGGCGGATGATGCCTTCGTAATCAAGGCAATCGAGCACGCCGATGGCATCTTCATTGCCGGCGGCGACCAGTCCAATTACATACGCTTCTGGAAGGGCACGCGATTGAATGCGGCACTCGATCGCCATGTGCGCGCCGGCAAACCGCTGGGTGGAACCAGTGCCGGGCTCGCCATTCTCGGCGCGGCCAGCTACGGCGCACTGGATGGCGGCAGCATCACCTCGATGGCAGCCCTCGCCGAACCACTCGGCGCAGCGGTCACCCTGGATCACGACTTTCTGCACCTGCGCTTTCTCGATCGCATCATCACCGACAGCCACTTCGGCAAGCGCGAGCGCCTTGGACGGCTGATCGCCTTCCTGGCCAAGGCGCAATCCACGCAGTTGCTCGACCGGCCAATCGGCATGGGCGTCGACGAGAACACCGCGCTGTGCATCGACGGCAAGGGCAATGCCACGGTGTTCAGCGGCAGCGGCGGCTACGCCTGGATGGTGCAGCCATCCACTGCGCCAGGCGTCGTCGCCGCCGGCACTCCGTTGAGCTGGGCCGGCATCCGCATCACCGGCATCGGCACGGACAGCCACGTGAACCTGCGCACATTCGAGGTGCAACATCCGGCATTCCAACGCACGGCCGATGTCGAGCGTGGCATCCTGAGCATCCACGAGGCTGCCGATTCTTCGACAGCCACCGCACCCCGACGAGAAAACCCATGAACCGACTGAACCCGCTTTGTGCCGCTGTCCTGCTCGCCACCAGTTGCGCCGTGACCGCCGCGGAAACCCGACCCGTGCTGGTCATCCATGGCGGTGCCGGTGTCGTCCGCAGCGACATGACCGCAACCATCGAAGCCGATGTGCGCGCCGCCCTGCTCAAGGCCGTCAACGCCGGCTACGCCGAGCTCAAATCCGGCAAACCTGCGCTTGATGCCGTCACCGCCGCGATCACCGTGCTGGAGGATGACCCGAACTTCAACGCCGGCAAGGGCGCGGTGTTCACCCACGACGGACACAACGAACTCGATTCGGCGATCATGGATGGCAGCACGCTCAAGGCCGGCGCCATCGCCGGCGTGCGCACCGTGCGCAACCCGATCCTGCTGGCGCGCAGCGTGATGGAGAAATCGCCACACGTGATGATGGCCGGACGCGGTGCCGAGGACTTCGCCAAGGCGAATGGCATCACTTTGGTCGAGCCGGCTTACTTCCGCACCGAGAGGCGCTGGCAACAATTGCAGAAGGCGCTCGCCGAGGAAAAGGCCGGCGTTGCCCATGCCGACCCCGAAACCGCGAAACATTTCGGCACCGTCGGCGCCGTCGCCCTCGACAGGAGCGGCCATCTCGCGGCCGGCACGTCGACCGGCGGCATGACCAACAAGCGCTTCGGGCGCATTGGCGACTCGCCGGTGATCGGTGCCGGCACCTATGCCGATGCCAACTGCGCCGTGTCCGGCACCGGCTGGGGCGAGTTCTATCTGCGCACCGTTGCCGCGCATTCGATCTGCATGCGCGTCGGCCTGCTCAAGCAACCGCTCGCCGAAGCCGCCGCACAGGTCATCAACAAGGACATCCCCAAACTAGGCGGCGACGGCGGTGCCATCGCCCTCGCCGCCGATGGCAGCATGGCGATGCCCTTCAACACCGATGGAATGTTCCGCGCCTGGGTTGGCGCGGACGGTGTCGCGCATGTGGCGATCTATGCGGATGAAGGGGATTTGGCGGATTAGGTTTTGGATTTGAGAGGTTTCATCGCTGCAGCACGGACAGGCGTTCCTCGACTTTGCCTTCGACCTTTCGCCGCCTTGCGGCGCGGCTTCTCGATTTTTTCACTTGCCTTACGGCGAACTGGCCGCCTCTTTACGCCGCTTCGCGGCGCGGCATCCTGCTTTTTTGGCTGACACCCGGCGAACTGGTTGCTTTTCTACGCCGCTTCGCGGAGCGGCATCCCTGCCGATGTTTCATTTGCCTCCCGGCGACGTAATGTCGGTTTTGCGAGGAGCACGCGCCTGCGGCGCACGGCATCCCTGCCGGGTATTCACTCGCCTCCCGGCGAGCGAGTCACTTCTCTTTGAGTGGCCAAAGAGAAGTAACCAAGAGAAAGGCCACCCCGATGCAGCGGTCTCCGGGCTCCTGCCCTGCGACTGCGCGAAGCGGCTCCGGGGGTTGGCTGACAGTCCATCCCTTGACTGGCAGCCAACTGGCTCGCATCCCTGCGAGCCACCCTGCGGGCCTTTCCTGCGCCACTTCGCCGCTGCATAGGGGCCCCACTCACTGCGCATCCTGCGCAGCAAAGAAAAAGCAAAGACAAAGCAAAGCCGTAGCAACGGCGTAACAAGACACGACAACAACAAGCAAACGCTAGCGAAGAAAAAGCCGATTCCGACAACAATCGACGTCTTCCACTCTTTCCTTCCCCCGAAAGGCGGGGGAAGGTGCCCGGCAGGGCGGATGAGGGCGCTTTGGCTTTGGCTTTGGCTTTGGCTTTGGCTTTGGCTTTGGCTTTGGCTTTGGCTTTGGCTTTGGCTTTGGTTTTGGTTTTGCTGTTCGCTCTGGCGCGCACGATGCGCGCTCAAGGGGCCCCTCGATCACGGCGAGGTTGCGGAGGATCAGTCCGAAGGATGGCCCACACGATGTGGGCCAGTTCGACGCCAGTCCACGGAGGGACTGTCGGCGAACCCCGCAGCAGCCTCGCGTACCCGGAGCACAGGGACTGTGCGTAGGGCGGGAGCGCGGGGTGGCCTTCTCTTTGGTTACTTTCTCTTGGCCACCCAAGAGAAAGTGACTCGCTCGCCCGGAGGCGAGTGAAAATACGGCAGGGATGCCGCGCCGCAATGCGGCGTAAATAATGCAACCAGTTCGCCAGAAGGCAAGCAAAAAAAAGCAGGATGCCGAACGCCGAAGCAGCGCAAAAATCAAACCGGGTGAAGCGACCGGAACCTTCCGCCAAAAGCGGCACACAAAAATGTCGACACCTGATCGACCGCAGCAGCAATCCGGCGAAAAAATGTAGCTCGAGTCCAGAAATGTGATGCCGGGTCGCCGAGGCGACCCGACAGCAAGAATCAGGACGTCACCGGCCGCTCCCGCAACAGCTTGCCCGAGCGGCCATCCCGGCCCACGTTGCGAATCCAGGCGCGCGCATCATCGAGCAGGGAATAAATCACCGGCAAGGCCATCAAGGTGACGATTGTCGAGAACATCAGGCCACCCACAATCGCCCGCGCCATGGGGAAATACGGTGGGCCATCGCCGCCAACCTGCACGGTGCCGATGCACAACGGAACCATCGCCAAAATCGCCGTGCCCATGGTCATCAACACCGGGCGCAGGCGGTCCTTGCTGCCTTGCACCAGCGCCGCCGAGCGCAACATGCCTTCATGACGCAGCTGGTTGATGTGCATGAGCATGACGATGCCGTTGTTAACGACCACGCCCATCAGGATCAGTATGCCGATCATGGCCATGAACGAGAACGTGGTTCCGGTCAGCCAGAACAACCAGTACACGCCGAAGATCGAGAACACGAAAGTGGTCATGATCGCGGCCGGATAGATCATCGACTCGAACATGGCGCACATCACGACATAGACGAGCAACAGAGCGATGAGCAGGTTGAACATCATCACCTCGCCGGTCTCGTCGGCATTGCGGAACGAGGTGCCGAACGTCCAGCCATAGCCGGCGGGCAGCGCGACCTTTTCCATGGCGTCCTTGATGCGTTGGCGCGCATCGTCCGGCGTGGTCTTGCTGTCGAGGTTGATCTGGATCGGCAAGGCGGTCTGCCGATCCTGCCGGCGAACGCTCGATGCCGCGTCCCGGGTCTGCAGGTCAACCATGGCCATCAGCGGCACCTGGCTGCCGTCCGCCGCGCGCAGCTTGTAATCGGACAGGTCATTGATGCTTTGCGCATCGGCATTCTGGAAGCGCAACCAGGTGGGGATCTGCGTATCACCGCGACGGAAATCGCGAAGCTGCGCGCCGCGCAGCGCAATCGACACATACTGGGCGACGTCGTTGGCGCTGAAACCGTAGGTGCGCGCCCGTTCACGATCGATGTGCACGGCGATCTCGCGGTTCTGCGCACCTTCGTCGAGGCGCACGTCGTGCAAGCCGGGAATGCGGCTGAGCAGGGCGATGACGCTGGCGGACTGTTCGTGCAGGGTCTCGTTGGAGTCGCCAATCAGGGACAGCTTGATGCCGTCGTTGTTGCCGCCGTTGCGATCAAACGACACCGTGCCGATTGCCAGTTTTGGCAAACCCTTGCGGATGTCGTCCATGATCTCGCTGGCCTTGCGCCTGGCATCGACATCATCGGTGAGCAGGATGTTCGTCGCGGCATCACCGCGCTCGTTGAAATAACTGTAGATGTTGCGGATCTCGAACGCCTCCTTGTGCTCGGCCAGGTACTGCTCGACCTTGCCGACCGACTGTTCCAGCTGCGGCAAGCGGTAATGGCCGTTGAGCTCGTAGCTCAAGTGCAACTCGCGCGTTTCCCCGGACGGGAACATGTCCGACTTGGTCTGCGTCATCGGAACGATGCTCAGCAGCAACAGGGCCAGCAGGCAGAGCATGGTCTTGCGCCGATGCGCCAGCGTCCAGTCGATGAAGCGACCATAGCGTTGCTGCAACCGGGTGATCGAATTCTCCCTGCCGATGAACTTCGGCGACGGCAGCTTCGAGGCGAGCATCGGAATCAGGCTGATCGCGACCAGCCAGGAGGCAACATGCGCGATGGCCATCGACACGGCGACCTGGGTCAGGTAGATCGCGATCGGCGTCGGCTCGCCGAACACGTTCGGCAGGAACACGATGATGCTGGTCAAGGTTCCGGCGGTGATCGCCGTACCCACCGCACGCGTGCCCTCGACGGCGCTGTACCAGGGTCGGTCGGGAAAGCGCTCGCGATACTGGTAGATGCTCTCGACGGCAACTACTGCGTTGTCGACCAGCATGCCCACGGCAAGCAGCAGGCCCATCATCGACAGGATGTTGAGACTGATGCCGAAGAAGTACATGCAGCCGAGCGTCATGATGAAGCAGATCGGAATCGCCAGCGAAACCATCGCCGTCGCCCGCCAGTCGCGCAGGAAAAAGAACAACACCAGCACCGACAGCAGCGTGCCCTCAAGCCCGGCCTTGCCGAGTTCGCGCAGGGAATCGGTGACGCCCTTGGCCTGGTTCTGCAGGAAGTACAGCTTGAGCCCCTTCATCTCCGGCTCGCGTGAGACTTTTTCCACTTCAGCGAGGACCGCACGGCCGACGTCGACGAGGTTCGCGCTGCGTTCGCGACTGATGTCGACCGCCACCGCCGGACGCTGGTCGAGGCGACGCTCGTAGTCGAGCAGGGCCGGGCGCAACTGCACATCGGCAATGTCACCAAGGCGCAAACCCGTGTTGTCCAGAACCAGCTCGCGGATCTCGTCGAGCGAACGCCACTCGCCCAGCGGCTGCACGCGGTAGCGCATGCCACCGTCGTGGATCTGCCCTGCCGAGGTCGAGAAGTTCGCATCGCGCAGCAGCCTGGCAAGATCGTTGAGATTGACGTTGTGGGCGGTCAGGCGATCCGACGACAGTTCGATCTGCACCTCGGGTGGCGCGACTCCTTCGATCGACACCTTGGCCACACCGGCCAGGCGTTCCAGCGGGCGCTTCAATTTCCGGTCCAGCAACTCCCAGGAATTGGAAAGATCGCCATCGCTGGAGATGCGCAGTTGCATCACCGGCTGATCGGAAGTCGCAAACTTGAGCACGAAATAGCGCTGCAGGTCATCGGGCAAGTCGGCGCGGATGGCATCGATCTTGTCGCGCGCCTCGACCGCCTTGTTGGCCACGTTCTGGCCCCACTTGAACTCGAGAAACAACTGTCCGCCATCGGCAAGCGACTCCGAGTTCATCGACTGGATGCCGGTCAATGTCGACAACGCCTCTTCGACCGGACGCACGATCGTGCGCTCGATCTCCGCCGGCGTGGAACCCGGATAGGGCACATTGATGAAGAGAAACGGCGCCTCGATGTCGGGCATGTATTCCAGCGGCAAGCGAAACGCCGCCAGCAGCCCGATGACGGTCATCGAGATGAAAAACATGATCGCCGTGACCGGACGCTTGAGGCTGAGCTCGGCGAGAGTCATTGCAGGGCTCCCGATTGTCTGATTCCTGAAACGCGGTCGCGCATCATCCCGAAAGTTGTAGCGCCCGCTGTCCCACAATCTCTTGTCGGACTTGGCTGCGCCGAGGGTGGGTGGCAATGTTCCTGATTTTCAATGGCATGCCGCTTCGCGGCGCCAAAGGCATGCCGCTTCGCAGCAACAAGGGCATGCCGCTTCGCGGCGCCAAAGGCACGCCGCTTCGCGGCAGCGAAGGCACGCCGCTTCGCGGCAGCCAAGGCACGCCGCTTCGCGGCGCGGCATCCATGCCGGGTATTCACTCGCCTCCCGGCGAGCGAGTCACTTCTCTTTGAGTGGCCAAAGAGAAGTAACCAAGAGAAAGGCCACCCCGATGCAGCGGTCTCCGGGCTCCTGCCCTGCGACTGCGCGAAGCGGTTCCGGGGTTGGCGGACAGTGCATCCCTGCACTGACAACCAACTGGCTCGCATCCCTGCGAGCCACCCTGCGGGCCTTTCCTGCGCCACTTCGCCGCTGCATAGGGCCCCACTCACTGCGCATCCTGCGCAGCAAAGAAAAAGCAAAGACAAAGCAAAGCCGTAGCAACGGCGTAACAAGACACGACAACAACAAGCAAACGCTAGCGAAGAAAAAGCCGATTCCGACAACAATCGACGTCTTCCACTCTTTCCTTCCCCCGAAAGGCGGGGGAAGGTGCCCGGAGGGGGATGAGGGCGCGCTTGGCTTGGCTTGGCTTGGCTTGGCTTTTGGTTTTGCTGTTCGCTCTGGCGCGCACGATGCGCGCTCAAGGGGGCCCCTCGATCACGGCGAGGTTGCGGAGGAAATGTCCGAAGGATGGCCCACACGATGTGGGCCAGTTCGACGCCAGTCCACGGAGGGACTGTCGGCGAACCCCGCAGCAGCCTCGCGTACCCGGAGCACAGGGACTGTGCGTAGGGCGGAGGGGGTGGCCTTCTCTTTGGTTACTTTCTCTTGGCCACCCAAGAGAAAGTGACTCGCTCGCCGGGAGGCGAGTGAAAAACGGCAGGGATGCCGCGCCGCAAAGCGGCGTAAAGAAGCCGCCAGTTCGCCGGAGGCGGGTAAAAAAAATAATGCGGCGCAACGAACGAGCGTAAGAATCAAACCAGCCAAAGCCACCAGAGTCCAACCCCGGCGCGGGCACCGTTGAACACAAGAAGATATGCGAGTTCACGAACGCGCTCCGCTCAATTCTCCAGCCAGCGAACCCGAATCCATCGTGCCCGATGAATCCTCATCGGCCTGAACCCCGCGCGCCTTGCGGGCGCCTCGCTCGACGTAATACGCATCAGGCTTGCGATCGACCAGCTCATAGACGATCGGGATCACGACCAGGGTCAGCAAGGTCGACACGGCGAGCCCGCCGATCACCGTGATCGCCATCGGCGAGCGCACCTCGGAGCCCTCGCCGAGACCGATTGCAAGCGGCAGAAAGCCCAGCAAGGTCGCCAGGGTGGTCATCGCGATCGGGCGCAGGCGTGATTCGGCGGCGAGGATGATCGCCTCGCGCTTGGCATGGCCTTCTTCGCGCAACTGGTTGACGCGGTCGATCAGCACGATCGCGTTCTTGACGACGATGCCGGCGAGCATGATCAGGCCGATGAAGACGACCACTGAAATCGGCGTGCCGGTGAGCTTCAGCGCGAGCACGGCACCGACGAGGGCGAGCGGGATCGAGAACATGATGACGAAGGGATGCACCAGCGATTCGAACTGCGAGGCCATGACCAGGTAGACAAGGAAGATGGCCAGTCCAAAGGCAAACAGCATCGAGCGCGTCGAGGCGTTCATTTCCTCGCCCTGGCCGCCGATATGCACCGACACGCCAGCGGCCAGCGGTGTCTTCTTGATGATCGAGTTGACCTCGGCGACGGCGCTGCCGAGATCGCCGTGGCGCAGGTTGGCCGAGATGATGGCGACGCGTTCCTGGTCGACGCGATGGATTTCGCTGGGTCCTTCGCTGGCGCTGATGTCGGCGACCGCCGACAGGCGGATCGGGCGATCGGATCCCGGATTGACGATCAGGTTGCGGATGTCATCGACGCTGGCACGATCCGCTTCACGCACCCGCGCCAGCACATCGATCTTGCGATCGCGAAAGTTGTAGCGCGTGGCGACATCGCCGCGAACCTTGCTGACCACTGCATCGGAAATCTGCCGCGTGGTCAGTCCGAGCGCCGCCGCGCGATCCTGGTCGAAATGGATCTGCACTTCCGGATAGCCATCTTCGACGGTGGACTTGATATCGGCGAAGCGATCCGAATTGCCAAGCAACTGGCCGAGTTTCTTGCCGGCTGTGGTCAGCGCAGCGAGATCGTATCCACGGAGCTCGATTTCCAGCGGCGTCGAAAAACTGAACAATGCCGGGCGCGCAAACTTGACCTGGATATCGGGACGCGCCGCCAGCGTGGCGCGCAGCGCGTTCATCGCCGCGGCTTCTTCGCGATCGCCGGAACCCGGTTTCAAGGTGACCAGCAGGCGCGCAATGTTTTCACCCGATTCGGTTGGCGTCGCATCAAGCCGCGTGCCGGTTCCGGCAACGCCATAGATCGAGGCGATGTTCGGATCACGCGCATGCTGCAGTTCAATGTGCGCGACCAGGGCATCGGTATCGGCCAGCGGCGTACCGGGCGGCAACTTGATCGTCGTCTCGAAACGACCCTGGGCCAGGCTTGGAATCAGATCCATGCCAAGACTCGGGATCACCGCGATGCTGATGGCGAAGGCGAGCGCCGCCGTGCCGAGCACCGTCCACGGCCGATCCATCGCCCCCGGCAGCATGCGGTGGTAGACACGGGCCGAGCGGTCGTAGGCACCGACGACGCGCTTTCCGGTCCAGCGCAGCAGCGCACCGACGGTGCGATCAAAGGCCATGGCGCCCCAGTGGAACAAGGCAAAAATCGTGCGCGGCATGATCTGGAAAAGCAGCTCGCCGATGAAGCGGAAGATGCGCACGAAGAAGCGTCCAATCCTGTTCTGCGGCAAGGGTCGCGGCTGCCGTTGCGGCTCGTCGCGGAAGGCCAGCGGCGAGCGTCCGTGCAGCGAGGCCATCATCGGGATCAGGGTCATCGCCACGACCAGCGAAATCAGCATGGCGAAAGTGATGGTCAGTGACTGGTCACGGAACAACTGGCCAGCCACGCCTTCGACGAAGACCAGCGGCAGGAATACCGCCACCGTGGTCAGGGTCGAGGCAGTCACCGCCATGCTCACTTCACTGGCACCCTTGACCGTCGCGTCGATCACCGACAGGCCCTGCTCGCGCAGGCGCGCGATGTTTTCCAGGACGACGATCGAATCGTCAACGACCATGCCGGTGGCCAGGGCGAGTCCGCCCAGCGACATGACGTTGAGGCTGAGGTCGGCCTGGCCCATGAAGAAGAAGGTCGCGATCAGGGAGATCGGCAGCGACAGCGAGATGATGAAGGTGCTGCGCGCATGGCCGAGGAAGAAGAAGATCATCAACACGGCCAAAGTGCCGCCGATCAAGGCGTCATTGCGCACGTCATCGAGCGAGTGCTGGATGAACACCGATTGATCGTCGATCGTGGTCAGGCTCGCGCCGGGCGGCAAGGATTTCTTCAGTTGTTCCAGTTTCTGGTTGACCGCCTTGGCCACCGCGACCGTGTTGCCATCGCCCTCCTTGTACACGGCAAGCTCGATCGCCTCGTGTCCATTGATGCGCACGATGCCTTCGCGCTCCTTGTAATCCTGGCGCACATCGGACACATCCTTCAGGCGGATCGGCACGCCGTTCTCGACCTTGAGCAGCATGTCGCGCATCTGATCGAGATTGGCAAACTGGTTGATCGTGCGCACGAGGAAGCGCTGGCTGCCCTCTTCGATGCGTCCGGCGGAGACGTTCACGTTCTCGTTGCGCAGGCGCGCGGCAACGTCGTTGACGGTGAGGTTGAGCTGGGCCAGTTTCTGCTGGTCCAGGGCCACGCTGACCTGGTCCTCGAGGCCGCCGCCGACCTTGACCGCAGCGACGCCGGCGACCGGTTCGAGGCGCTTCTTCAATTCGTCGTCGGCAAAACGGCGCAACTGCTTCAGTTCGGCCTCGTTGAAACCGGCATCCGCGGCGGAACCGCTGAGGCCGAGGCGGATGATCGGATCGGTCGATGGATTGAAGCGCAGCAGGATCGGCTTCTTCGCTTCCAGCGGCAGGCTCAGGATATCGAGCTTGTCACGGGTCTCGAGGCTGGCCTGCTCCATGTTCGTGCCCCAGGTGAACTCGAGGATCACGTCGGACTGCCCGGTGCGCGAGACGGAATGGATCCTGCGCACGTTCTTGACCACGCCGAGCGCTTCCTCGACCGGCTGGCTGATCAGGTTCTCGATCTCGATCGGCGCGGCACCTTCGTATTCGGTGCGCACGGTCAGGGTCGGATAGGAAAGATCCGGCAGCAGATTGACCTTGAGGCCAGAAAGCGCAATCAGGCCAAACAGGACCAGGGTCAGCGTGGTCATGCCGATGGTGACGCGCCGGCGCGTGGCGAAATTGACGATATTCACTGCACGCCCTCCAGCACCTGCACGGCGGTACCGTCGCGCACTGCCGAGCGGCCGAGGGTGATGACGCGATCACCTTCGGCAAGTCCTTCGAGCACCTCGACATGATTGGCATCGCCGTAGCCGACCTTGACCACACGGCGCTTGGCAACCCAGGCTGGAATCGCTGGCACATCCTTGCCCGGCTCGGCGTTCTTGTCGGTCGCGGCGACCTTCTCGGACGGGGCATTGGCGGCCTTGGCCTTGGCCGTGTCCGCTTCGGCAGCTGCAGCGGCGGCACCGGATTGCACGACAAACACGGCGGTTTCGCCATCCTCCTCGATCAGTGCCGCGCGCGGGATGGTCGGCACGTCTTCATGCTGCGCGTAGGTGACCTCGAGGCGGCCGAACATGCCCGACTTGAGGCGGCGGCTGTCATCACGGAATTCGCAGGTCACGCGGAACGTGCCGGTCGCCGCATCGACCACCGGGCTGATGCGCTGGATGTGCCCCTCGAAGGCTTGATCGGCGATGGAATCGACGCGCAGGCGCACGACCTGGTCGGCATGCAAGGTGTTGAGTTCGCGCTCGGGCACGTTGAGCACGGCAAGCAGCGGATCGAAATTGTCGATCTGGAACAAGGCCTGGTTGACCTGGATGAAGTTGCCGACCTTGACCATGCGCCGCGAGATGACGCCACTGATCGGTGCGGTGATGTTGGTGTAGGACAGTTCCAGCCTGGCCAGTTCCCAGGTCGCGCGCTGGGTTTCCAGGTCGTAGCGGATCTTGTCGTTCTGCTCGACGCTGAGCAGCTTGCGCTCGAACATTTCCTTCGAGCGCCGGTAGTCGTTCTCCAGCTTGCGCAACGAGGCCTCGGCCTTGGCCAGGTTGAGCCGCGGATTCTCGTCGTCGAGCTGCGCCAGCACCTGGCCGGCCTTGACCTGATCGCCCTCCTCGACCAGCAGCTTGAGCAGGACGCCGCTGATCTTCGCCGCAACCTGCGCCTCGCTTTCCGGTTCCAGCGTCGCCGTACCGGAATAACTGGCACTGATCGAGCGCCGCTGCACGGGCACCACCTCGACCGGCACCGATGCATCGGTCGTCGCCTCCTCTGCCTTGGCATCGCCGCTGGGCTTGCTGCAGGAAGCCAACACGGGCAAAAGCAAGGCAAGTGCGAGGCCCGTCGCCAGCGTGCGTGGGGAGAATCTGTCGGGAAAATAAGGCATTACACGACCCCAGAATGACATGGTGTTATAGTAGACCATAACACTATATGTGAGCAAGCACGAAACCGACCGCATGTGGACAGCCTTGGATACATCGGTGGCGAAAACGGTTTACGTGGAACGAAGCGGGCTGCAGCGCGACGAACACCTTGGCATTTCCTGCATGCCTCGTTCGCGGATCGTTGAACATGACTGCGGACACCGCTTGTCGTCGAGGAGAATATGCGGCTGCGCAGCGCCTGTCCTGAGCCAGTAGTCACAAGCCGGATGCGCAAGGGAAAACCCCAGGCACTGACCTTCGCGACTCAAATCGCTATACTCCTGTGCTTGCTGCAATCCCCCTTCCAACCAGCCGGATCCGGAACCTTCGAGATGACCCGAGCGCTGCTGCTAGTCCTTGCCCTGTTTTCAACCACGACCGTTCTTGCCCAGGATGCCAAGGGCGACCCTGCCGAAGGACGCCTCAAGGCCTATACCTGCACTGGCTGCCACGGCATCACCGGCTGGAAAAATGCCTACCCGAACTACCACGTGCCGCGCATTGGCGGGCAGAACTACGATTACCTCGTGGCCGCACTGACCGAGTACAAGAATGGCGGACGCAAGCACCCGACCATGCGCGCCCAGGGCGAAAGCATGAGCGATGCGGACATTGCCGACATCGCTGCCTTCCTTTCCAACCTCAAAAGCGCGGAGTGAGCCAAGTGATGATGATCAACAAGACCTTGGCCCGACTTGCCCTGCTCGGCACCGTCTCGATCGCAACCTCGGCATTTGCCGCGCCGCCAGTCAATCTGGAAGCCGCCAAGGTGCTCGCCCAGACCTGCCAGGCCTGTCACGGTGCCGACGGCAATTCAACGGCGGCAATCTATCCGCGCCTGGCCGGCCAATATGCCGACTACCTGGCCCGCGCCCTGCAGGAATACCGTGCAGGCGAGCGCAACAATCCGATCATGGCGGTCTATGCCGAGAATCTCTCCGACCAGGACATCAGCAACCTGTCGGCTTATTTCTCGGCCATGCCGGGACAACTGGTGGACCTGCATGGGCGCATGGAAGGCCAGTAGCCGCGCCGCTTCGACGCCATCCAGAACGATCCAGGAATCCCGGCGCAGGCCGGGATTCTGCCTTTCCAGCCGGCCTTTCTAGCCGACCTTGCGGTCGTAGTAAGGCTTGCTGCCACTCTTGTGGTCGGTGACATCACGCACGCCGGTCACTTCGGGAATCTTCTCGCGCAGGGTCTTCTCGATTCCGTTCCTGAGGGTGACCTCGGACATCCCGCAACCGTGGCAGCCGCCACCGAACTGCAAGACCACGATACCCTCGGCGGTGATCTCGCGCAGGCTGACGTGGCCCCCGTGCGAAGCCAGTTTCGGATTGACCTCGGCATCGATCAGGTAGCGCACGCGCTCGACCACGCTGGCATCGGCTGCGGGAGCCACGCCGCGCAATCCGGGAGCCTTGATCGAAAGCTGGCCGCCGGTTGCATCACGGTTGAAGTCGATGTTGGCACCATCGAGTGCCGTCGTGCTGTCAGCCTCGACAAACAGGGAAAATCCCTGGCATTCGATCTCCCATTCGTCGCCACGCAGATCACGCGGTTCGCAGAACTCGAGGTGGCAGTCGCCCTGCGGGGTTCCCGCCGCGATCGCCCGCAAGCGGATGCCGAGCCCCGGCAGATCCTGCGCTGCAATCAGGCCGCGAAAATAGTCAGCGGCCGATTCACTGATTTCAATCATCCCGGTCATACCTCGGTTGAATCAGGACTATTCTAGTCCTTGTTCATCGTGATTGCACCGTGGCGCCTGCGCCAGCCGCTTATACTTGGCTTTTTGCTGAAGGATCCGGACATGACGCTTGACGAACTGGCCCGCAGCCGCTGCCGCCCGCGCAAGGGCGCGCAGGATGCACTGGCCGCTGCCGACATCCAGCAGCACCTGCACCTGTTGCCCGGCTGGCAGCTGGCATCGTCGCGGCAAGGCATCGAGAAGGAGTTCCGTTTCGACGACTTCCACCGCACCATGGCCTTCGTCAATGCGGTTGCCTGGATTGCCCACGCCGCGGATCATCATCCGGACATGCGGATCGGCTACTCGAGTTGCCATCTGCATTTTTCGACGCACGATGTCGGCGGCTTGTCCCTCAACGACTTCATCTGCGCCGCCAGGGTCGAAGCGCTGCTTGGCCGCGATTGAGGAAGACGCACGCATGCCCGTGTTGCTGCGAAGGGTTTTCGCCTGGCTGCTTTGCGTCGTCTGCGCGCTGGCCGCGTTGCCGTGCCTGGACTTCCTCGCCCGCCATCAATTGCGCCAGCATCTGGTTGCCTCGGCCAGTGCCACGCTTGGCGCACTGACCCATGCCGACTCTCCCCACCAATGGTCGGCGCGGACGGCCGACGATCTCATCGCCGGACGCGCCTTCGGAACCACGGATGCGCAATTCGTCGAGGACGGTTTCCAGTTGCGCTCGCGCGGCAATGAGATACAGGTCGGCCTGGTACTTGCTGCGGCCATGGATCTTGCGCGCTTTCCGCTGCTCGACATCGACCTGCGCAGCGACAGCCCGGCCGCGCTGGGCTTGATCGTCGCCGAATCGCTCGAAGCGCCGACCTGCATGAGTGCGACGACGCCCGTGGCACGTGGCGAATCGCTGTTGACGATCAACCTGCGCAGCATCGAATGGCAGTGCCAGGGCAGCGCGAGCGCGCCACCCCGGCGTGCGGCCATGCTCCGCCTGCACCTTGAATTGCCGGCAGACGCGAGCGTGACCTTGCGCCACGTGCGTGCGCGCACGCAAACGCATCTGGATGCGCCTGCCCTGCCCAACCTGGCCTTGCCCTTGCTGCCAGAGCCGCGCGATGGCGTGGAGTTCGATCGCATGCTTTCGCGCATTGCGGAAAATGCCGGGCAGATGACCTGGCCCATCCTGCAGCTGCCACTCGATGCGCGGGTCGAGCAGAGCCTGTGGGCGCGCGACCGGGTCCGCGACGCCATTGCCGATGCCGTGGTCGTGCCCGCCGGGGATTTCCAGGCCGTGGTCGAGGGGGCGCAAGCCTGGCGCGCGCCAGATCCGCGGGCAGCGACGCCCGCTGCCACTTGGCTCTGGCTCGGCGGATACATCGCCCTCCTCCTCGCCTTGCGCCTCAAGCCGCCCCTCGACCAACGCCTGCGCGCGGCACTTGAACTGCTGGCGGCCACCGTGGTGCCGCTGATCGTGGTGATTGGCGGCTTCATTGGCGACAACATCAGCCCGCTGGTGCTCGGCGCGAGCATCGCCACCATCGTTTTCGCCCTGAGCCTGCTGATTGGCGATGCGCCGGCGGAACCGAGCGCGCGCACGATGAAGCGGGGCTGGTGGGTGGCCCTGGCCACCGTGATCCTGGCCGTTGCCCTGATCCTCGAACTCGCCCACGGCCAGCTCCCGCAACAGCTGCCAGGTCTGGCGCAGATGGCCCGCTACCTGGCCTGGGCGGCCGTGCAGCAATTCCTAATCTGCGTCATCGTCGCCGAGCGCATCGAGCGCATCACGGCATCATCCAGAATCGCCTTGCTCGGTGCGGCGCTGATCTTCGCCCTGCTGCACACGCCGAACGGCATGCTCATGCAACTCGGCTTTGTTGCCGGCCTGGTCTGGATCTGGAACTGGCAACGCCATCGCGCCCTGCTCGCGAACATTGTCGCGCATGCCTGCAGCGGCCTGTTGCTGGCGGATTCCTTGCCGCCGCAATGGCTGCATTCGGCGGAAGTCAGCGCACGCTACTTCCTTTGAGCGCAGGCATCAACGTTGCCGTTCGAGCGCGTTGACCACGCTGCGCAACTCCTCGGGCATCGCTGCGGTGAAGCTGTAGCTGCGCTCGCCAATCTCGAACTCGAAGCGCATCGCATGCAGGAACAGGCGCTTCAGGCCCAGCTCGCGCATGCGCTGGTTGAACGCGCGCTCGCCGTACTTCTCGTCACCGGCCACGGCATGGCCGATGTGCGCCGCGTGCACGCGGATCTGGTGCGTGCGCCCGGTTTCAATGGCAATCTCGCACAGCGCGGCGTCGGCAAACTGCTGCTGACGGATCAGATGCGAAACGGAAGGCTTGCCCGCCGCATCCACGCGCACCATGCGCTCGCCGCCCTGCAGGATCGATTTGCGCAGCGGTTCATTGATGGTGATGCGCGCCTGCGCCAGGCGTCCTTGCAGCAGCGCCATGTAGCGCTTGGTCGCCCTGCCTTCGCGGATCTCCGCCTGCAGCGCGGTCAAGGCCGAGCGCCGGCGCGAGAACACGAGCACGCCGCTGGTATCGCGATCGAGCCGGTGCACGAGCTCAAGGGTGTCTTTCGGCCGTGCCGCACGCAGCAGCTCGATGGCACCGAAGCTGATGCCGCTGCCACCGTGACTGGCAACCCCGCTGGGCTTGTCGAGGACGAGGAAATCGCGATCCTCGTGCACGATCGACTGCTCGACCCGGCTCATCTGGCCTGGCGCGGGCGTGCCCGGATCCTCGCGTTCCGCCACGCGCACGGGCGGGATGCGCACCTCGTCACCGGCATTCAGGCGCACGTCGGGCTTGGCCCGACGCCCATTGATGCGCACCTGTCCGGTACGCAGGATGCGGTAAATCAGGCTGCGCGGCACGCCCTTGAGGCGTCCGCTGAGGAAGTTGTCGATGCGCTGGCCGTCGCGATCCTCGTCGACCTTGACAAGCTGAACGCCACCCGGGAGCGGATCTGCGGAATTGGCCGAAGTGTGTGTCTTCATTGAAAAAATCCGGATCTGACTGCTACACTCCGCCCGCGTATCGCGCCGTCATCCGGCCCCCGATTCCGGGATCCAGAGACAACTCATAGGCGCATTCAACTGTTACACCTGTCCCGAGCCCTGGTGCCTGAACTCAAGTTTGAGGGGCATGCAGGCCTGCAAAGCCCGGGCATCGTAACGGTTCGAATCGGAGATTGCTTGCCGCCCTCGCGGTGGCAAAGGGTTTCCGGCCGCGCATGCACCAAATGAGCGCTGACGCCCGGAAAGCGTCGGCTTTTTGACAAACACAGGCGATCCCGCGGCCGGTATTCCGGTCCAAGCGGATTGCGCGGCGCGAAGCCCCAGGGCGGCGCGTTCACGCGCGGCAGCGGTTCGAGCGCCTGCAAGGAAACACGACAATGAAGCGTATGTTGATCAACGCGACTCAGCGTGAAGAGTTGCGTGTGGCTATCGTCGATGGCCAGACCCTGTTCGATCTCGATGTCGAGATCCCCTCCCGCGAACAAAAGAAATCGAACATCTATCTCGGCCGCATCACCCGGGTCGAGCCCTCGCTGGAAGCCTGTTTCGTCGAATATGGCGGTGAACGCCATGGCTTCCTGCCGATGAAGGAAATCTCCAGGCAGTACTTCACGCCTGGTGTGGATGCCAACAAGGCGGGTGTCCGCGAGCTGATCAAGGAAGGCCAGACCATCGTCGTCCAGGTCGACAAGGAAGAGCGCGGCAACAAGGGTGCCGCACTGACCACCTTCATCAGCCTGGCTGGTCGTTATCTGGTGCTGATGCCGAACAACCCGCGTGCCGGCGGCGTCTCGCGCCGCATCGAGGGCGAAGATCGGCAGAACCTGAAAGACGCCATGGATGAACTGCAGTTGCCCGATGAAATGGGCCTGATCATCCGCACCGCCGGCATGGGCCGCGAGGCCGAAGAGCTGCAGTGGGATCTCGACTACCTGCTGCAACTGTGGAAGGCGATTGCCGATGCGGCGACCTCGCGCCCGGCACCGTTCCTGATCTACCAGGAATCGAAACTCATCATCCGCGCCCTGCGCGACTACCTGCGCAACGACATCGGCGAGATCCTCATCGATCATGAGGAGCTCTACAACGATGCCCGCGAGTTCGTGCAGCAGGTCATGCCGAACAACCTGCGCAAGCTCAAGCTCTACCAGGATACGGTGCCGCTGTTTTCGCGTTTCCAGATCGAGTCGCAGATCGAGAACGCATTCGAGCGCACCGTGCGCCTGCCCGCTGGCGGCTCCATCGTCATCGACCAGACCGAAGCGTTGACCGCCATCGACATCAACTCGTCGAAGGCAACCAAGGGCAGCGACATCGAAGACACCGCTTTCAACACCAATCTTGAAGCCGCCGTGGAGATCGCGCGCCAGTTGCGCATCCGCGATGCCGGCGGCCTGATCGTCATCGACTTCATCGACATGGACAGCCCGCGCCACCAGCGCGAAGTCGAGGACAAGCTCAAGGATGCCATGAAGGTCGATCGCGCCCGCGTGCAGATCGGTCGCATCTCGCGCTTCGGACTGCTTGAACTCTCGCGTCAGCGCTTGCGCCCGTCCCTGGGCGAAGCCACGCAGATCGTTTGCCCGCGCTGTGACGGCCATGGCCGTATCCGCAGCGTCGAATCGCTGGCGCTGTCGGCCCTGCGTCTGGTCGAAGAACACGCGATGAAGGAGAACACCGGACAGGTGCTGGTGCAGGCACCGCCGGAAGTTGCCAACTTCCTTGTCAACGAAAAGCGCCGCCAGCTCAGCGAGATCGAAGTACGCCAGGAAGTCCAGGTCATCGTCGTCGCCGACGACAAGCTGGAAACCCCGCATCTGCACATCGAGCGCATCCGCTCCGCCGACATCAGCGAAGATGCCAAGCCGAGTTACCAGCGCTTGACGCCCGTGGCAAGCACGCCCTTGCCGCAACTGGCAAAGGTCGACGACGACGCCGAGCAGCCGGCCGTCAGCCGCGTCGTTCCGGCCAGTCCGGCCCCGGTCAAGTCCGTCGAAACCGTGGAAGCGGCCGTCGTCGCAACGCCGGCAGCAGTGCCGGCCGGTGGTTTCATGGCCTGGCTTGGACGCCTGTTTGGAAGCAAGCCTGCTGCGCTGGCCGCCGAGGCGTCGCCCACGCGGCGCGAGCAAGGTCGCCGTGAGCCGCGTGAAGCACGTGATGGCCGGACGGGATACTCGCGACCGCAGCAGCAGGGTCGCGGTGCGCGCGGTGACACGCCGCGCAAGGACGGCGCACGCAACGAATCACGCGATGCGCGCAAACCGCAAGCACAGAAGGCCGCCAGGCAGGATCAACCACAGCGTCCGCAGCGCGAAGGCCGCAGGCAGCAAGCCAGCAGCACAGCCGCGCCGCCGCAAGGCAATCGTGAGAAGCCTGCGAGCAAACCGGTCGCCGCGGATGCCGTGGTCGCCGAAGCCGGCAGCGAGGAAAGGAAACTGCCAGTGAATGCGCTTGTCGCAGCGTCCGCTGCCGGCGAAGCCCACGATCAGGAAGCGGCCGGTTCCGCAGGCAGCAAGCGCCGTCGCGGCCGTCGCGGTGGTCGTCGCCGGCGCAAGGGCGAGGACGGTGAAGGCGAGCATGAGGACGTCGCGGCAAGCGGTGTCGCCGCTGCAGCCGTCGCCCATGAAGCATTCGACGACGAAGATGCCGACGCGCGCCAGCGCCATCGCTCGGCCGGTCCGCGCATGCCTGCGACGGTGACGGCCAGCGCTGCCACCGTCAAATCAGCAGCAGATTCCGTGCAAAGTCCGGTTGCGGCCCAGACGTCCGCTCCGGCGCAGACTTCCGCTCCGGCGCAGACTTCCGCTCCGACGCAGACTTCCGCTCCGGCGCAGGCCTCCGCTCCGGCCCAGACTTCCGCTCCGGCCCAGACTTCCGCTCCGGCCCAGACTTCCGCTCCGGCGCAGACTTCCGCTCCCGCACGCAGATCTCCGCTCCGGCGCAGGCCTCCGCTCCGGCCCAGACTTCCGCTCCAGCGCAGACTTCGGCTCCGGCGCAGACCTCCGCTCCGACGCAGACCTCCGCTCCGGCGCAGACTTCCGCTCCAGCGCAGACCTCCGCTCGGGCCCAGACGTCCGCTCCGGCCCAGACGTCCGCTCCGGCGCAGACTTCCGCTCCGGCACAGACTTCGACTCCGGCACCGACGCCACGGCCCGCCGCAGCTGAAGCGCCGGTGCCCAACCCGGTGCCGCAGGTCACGTCATCCCGCCCACCCGTCGAGGATCTGTTCTCGGTTCCCGTGCGCCCGGCGGCCCGCTCCGAACTGCCTGTCACCAGGCCCTCGCCGATTCTTGCCATGCACCCGCAAGTTGCCGCCGAGGTAGCGAAATCCTTGGCACTTGATGCCGAATTGGCGAAGCCGGCCAGCAGCGAAGCACCCACGAAACCGGCAGCGCCTGCCGACGAGTCTTGAGCAACTGATCCCGACTGATCCGGCGTGCGGGCAAACCGCGCACGCCGGATCGTTTGCCTCAGCGGGCGCCCGGCGCGTCGAGCAGGCCGTGCAGGCTGGCCAGGTGGGCGAGCGTCACCGAATTGTCGATATTCAGCTTTTCAAACAATCGGTACTTGTACGTCGCCACGGTCTTGCTGCTGAGGTTGAGCAATTCGGCGATGACCGGCATCGGCTGGCCACGTGCGAGCATCAGGGCTACCTCCAGCTCGCGTGAGGACAACTCCTCGAACGGCGATTGCACGGATCCGTCAATGGCACCGAGCGCCATCGCCTCGGCAATTCCCGGCGCCAGGTAGCGCCGGCCGTCGGCAACCTGGCGCACCGCACGCTGCAGTTCCGGCGCAGGGCAGGATTTGGTGATGTAGCCGCTGGCACCCGCTTCCAGCAGGCGGCGTGGAAATGGTGCCTCACTGACCATGGTGACGATGATGATGCGGGTCTTCAGCTTGAGCTTGCGCACGCGCTCGGTCACTTCGATGCCGCTGACGCCGGGCATGTGCACATCGACAAGCGCCAGGTCGGGCTTGAGTGTTTTCAGCAACACCAGTCCGCGCTCGCCATCCGCTGCCTCGCCAACCACGTCGATGTCCGCCTGCTGCTGGAGAATCAGGCGAAAACCGGTACGCACGAGTTCGTGGTCGTCGACAAGGACGATGCGAATCATTCCCTACTCCCCTGTGACAGCTGACGTCACGAGTCTGGGCGGTAACCGGCCTGGCAGGCAAGTCCGCATTGACGGCAATCGTCCCGACTGCGACAACATGTAGCGAATTATGGCTTTCCGCGCAATAGCCAATCCGCTCACAACGAGCGCTGTCGAAGCACCTCGAAGAGCACGATGCCGGTGGCAACCGAGACATTGAGGCTCTCGACACTGCCACGCATCGGGATGGCGGCGACGAAATCGCAAGCCTCGCGCGTGAGCCGACGCATGCCCTCGCCTTCGCTGCCGATGACGATGCCGACCGGGCCCTTGAAATCACTGGCGTAGAGCGATTGCGCGCCATCACCGGCAAAGCCGGTCAACCAGACGCCGGCATCCTTGAGCAGCTTGAGGCTGCGCGCGAGATTGGTCGCGGCAAAGAACGGCACGCGATCCGCGGCACCGGCAGATGCGCGGCGCACGGTCGGCGTGATGCCGACGGCCTTGTCCTTGGGCACGATCACGGCCGTCACTCCGGCCGCTTCGGCACTGCGCAGGCAGGCGCCGAGATTGTGCGGATCGGTGACGCCATCGAGGACGAGGAAGAGCGCATCCTGCCCGGCCGCTTCGATCAAGCCGGGCAGTTCGCTTTCGCTGCGCGGCGGCGGCGTCTTGTACATCGCCGCAATGCCCTGGTGACGCCCGCCACCAGTCATGCGGTCGAGATCGGCCTTGTCGCGCGCATGCGGCTTGATGCCCATGTCGCGGGCACGCTCGGCGAGCTCGCGCACGCGCGGGTTCTGCTGCCCCGCTTCGACATAAAGCTCGCTGATGTTGGCCGCGTCGTAGTTCAACGCGGCCTCGACCGAATGGATTCCGATCAGCAGTTCGGTGCTCATGGATGACGGCTTACCCTGGTGATTGATCAATCTGCATCGCTGCGGCGATACAGCAGTTGGGCATTGTCGCATCCAGGCGCGCCTGGCGCTTGTGCCGCGCGCACCGCAGCGGCGTCATGACTTGCGCTTGTCCTCCTGGGTGACCAGCCGGAAGTCGATCTTGCGATCCTCGAGGCTGGCGCGCAGCACCTGGATGCGCACCTGCTCGCCCAGACGGAACTGCAGCCCGCGCCGCTCGCCGCTGAGCAAGTGCCGCTTCGGATCGAAGTGGTAGTAGTCGTTGGGCAATTGCGTGATGTGCACGAGGCCGTTGATCTTCGACTCGCTCAGCTCGACAAACAGGCCAAACGAGGTGACGCCGGATATGACCCCATCGAACTCGCTGCCCACATGCTTTTCCATCCACGCGCACTTGTAGCGCTCGTCGACGTCGCGTTCGGCTTCCTGGGCGCGACGCTCGTTGTGCGAGCAGTGCACCGACATCGACGCCATCCGCGTCGGCGAGTACTCGTAGTTGGCGGGCTTGTCGCCGCCGAGCGCATAGCGAATCGCGCGATGCACGAGCAGATCCGGATAGCGCCGGATCGGCGAAGTGAAATGCGCGTAGGCATCGAGGGCAAGGCCGAAATGGCCGGTGTTTTCCGGCTGGTACACGGCCATGCTCTGCGAGCGCAGCAGCACCGATTCGATCAGGCTGACATCGGGGCGATTGCGCACCTTCTTCAGCAAGGCGGCAAAGTCGGCCGGCGTCACCTCGCCCGCCGGCGGCAGTTTCAGCTTGAACTCCCTGAGGAACTCGAGCAGGTCCTCGAACTTCGACGCCGGCGGCGGCTCATGCACGCGATACGGTGCCGGGATGCGTTTCCGGAGCAGGAACTTCGCTGCCTCGACATTGGCCGCAATCATGCATTCCTCGATCAGCTTGTGCGCATCGTTGCGCGGCTCCGCGCCAAGCTGGATGACCTCGCCCGAAGCCGCCAGGCGGAACTTGACCTCGGTGCTCTCGAAATCGATCGAGCCACGCTTGCTGCGCGCCTTGGCCAGCAGTTTGTAGAGCTGATGCAGGCTCTCGATGCGCGGCATCAACGCGCCGATCTCGTCACGCGCATCGTCCAGCTTCTCGCCGACCGCGTCCCAGACCTTGGTGTAGGTCAGGCGCGCGTGCGAGCGCATGACCGCCTCGTAGAACTTCGAGCTGATCACTTCGCCACTGCGATCGACCTGCATGTCGCAAACCATGCACAGGCGATCGACCTTGGGATTCAGCGAACAAATGCCGTTGGACAAGGTCTCCGGCAACATCGGCACGACAAAACCCGGGAAGTACACCGAGGTCGAGCGCAGGTAGGCCTCGTCATCGAGCGGCGTGCCGACCTTGACGTAGTGCGAGACATCGGCAATGGCGACGATCAGGCGAAAACCCTGCGCATTTGCCTCGGCATACACCGCGTCGTCGAAATCGCGCGCGTCCTCACCATCGATGGTGACCAGGGGCAATGCGCGCAGATCGACCCTGCCCTTGATTTCCGTGCCGAGCACCTGCGGATCGACATCGGCGGCCTGCGCGGCGACATTGGCCGGCCATTCATGCGGCAGGCCGTGGCTGGCGATCGCCATCTCGACGATGATCGAAGGCGTCAGGCGTTCGCCCAGCACGGCGAGGATGCGGCCGATCGGGCCACGGTGCTGGGTCGGCGGATCGGTGATCTCGGTGATCACGATCTGCCCGGCCCGCGCGCCCTTCTCGTCACCCGGGCGAATGAGGATGTCCTGGTGCACGCGGCGGTCATCCGGCGAAACCAGGATGATCCCTTCCTCGACGACGACGCGGCCGACCAGTCGCGATGCGCGGCGTTCGAGCACCTCGACGATGGCACCCTGGCGGCGACCGCGACGATCGACGCCGACCACGCTGCCGAGCACGCGATCACCATGCAAGACGAGGCGCATCTGCGCCGGCGAGAGATAAAGATCCTCGCCACCCTCATCCGGCTTTAGGAAGCCATAACCTTCCGCATTGGCAAGCACGACGCCGGCAATCAGATCGAGCTTCTCGGCTACGCCGTAGCCGCCGCGGCGGTTCTGCAGCAACTGGCCATCGCGAACCATCGCCGCCAGGCGCTTGGTCAGGGCATCGACATCCTGCTCGCTGCGCAGGCCCAGCGCCGCGGCGACGCCCTCGGTCTTCATCAACGAGGCCTGCTCGGAAAGCAGGGCGAGAATTGCCTCGCGGCTCGGGATCGGCCGCTCGTAGCGCTGCGCTTCGCGGGCCGCGAAGGGATCCGCCGACGTGGGCGCCAGTGAACGCGCCGGCCGCATGACCGGTTTGCCGCCCTTCGCCGCATGCGTGCTCGTCGCCACGCCGTGTTGCGGCATCCATGGCGGCAACTTCGACTTCGCCGCTTTGGGCGAGGACGATGCCTTGCCGCGTGGCGCCGGTCGTTGTGCTGCCTTGCCGGCAACCGGCTTGCCGCCCGATTTCTTCCCTGTCGTCTTCTTCTTTGTCACGTGATGTGGAACTCCGTTTGGCGTTGATCAGTGATCCACGCACTGCAATGATTGACAGGACTCGCGCCTGCCTTGTATCGTTCGCGCCCCCGAACGGCCATGCCGCACGGGGGCGGGCGGAATTGGTGGAGGCACCGCCTGGGGGGGGGGGGGGGGGGCGACCCGTGGAGGTTCGAGTCCTCTCCCGGGCACCAACAACTTGCTTCCGATGCCCCGGACGGGGGTTGGGGGGGCGGGGGGGCGGGGGGCGGAGGGCCACAAAGGCGCGGCGCACGCCAATCCCGGGCAGATGGGGGGGTGGTTCATGCCGCGAAGGCAGCCAACCGATGCGAAAACGCCCCGGAATCGGGGCGTTGTCGGACTTTCCGGGGGTGACGATCGCGATCAGTCGACGCTGAAGCTCTGCAGGCTGACCGGCGTCAATGCACCTTCGTACTCCTTGTTTGCCGGCGTCGACACGGCTGTTGCTGCGCCGGTGGCGAGATCGATGCTGGCGAACTGGTTGACACCGCCACCGGAGTAGATCCATGCGTACAGCACGCCGGTGCTCTTGTCGAAATCGATGGCCTGGGCAAAGTTTGCCGCCACTCCAGTCGCTCCGATCAATGTCGCGGCCCCGGTTGTCGTATTGATCGAGTAGATCGAATCTGTGCTGATGTCGTGGCCGTACATCTGGCCAGCATTGTTGATCGCGATGTCGATCATCAATGGGGCACCCATGGCACCGATGTTGGTGAGAACCCCGGTGGTGGTGTTCAGCGAATAAAGCCGGGATTCCGTGCCATCGGATGCCGAGACATAGAACGTCGAACTGCTGTTGACGAAGGCAAGGCCGGTAATGCCGTCAGTGCCGACAAGACCGGTGACGGTCGGGCCCGCGGTGAACACGCCCGTGGTCTTGTTGACCGTGCCGAGCGCGAGGGTCACATTCTCGATCGCCCACAGCACGCCGCTCGCGTTGTCGTGTTCGAGCGCATACGAATCGAACGTCGTGGTCGGCGCTGAACTCGGCGACGCCGCATTTGGCAACGCGAACGTTTCGAACGTGTTCGGGGTTGCACGCAGGTCGAGCTGGTAGGCCGGATCGCCGATCGTGTTCGGTGCCGTGCCTGCCTTGGCGACGGGCAGCAATTTCACGGCCGGGATGTAGGCCTGGCACTCGGTGGCATACCAGGTTGGTTCGCGCTGTGCGCTGTTGGCGAGCGCCGGGCAATCGCGCGCGGGATCGCCGCTCGGTTGCGAGGCGAACGCCGGCAATGCCCCGGCGAAGATTGCACCGGAGACCAGGATCGATCGGGCGCACAATGTGCGAATCCTTGCGTTCAACATGTTCGTGTTCCCCAGCAGTGGTTTGTGGAAGATTGGGCGGGCGATCGGCGATCGTGTGCCACCGGCCACCATATCGCCACGGTCACGTTCATGCAATGCATGGCGGACATGGCATCGCGGCCGAGGCAATTCGCCCGATCCGGTCAGGCAAACGGATCGCGCAGGACGATGGTGTCGTCGCGATCGGCACCAGTGGCGACCAGGGCAAGGTGACACCCCGAAAGTTCTTCGACTGCACGCAGGTAGGCGCGTGCGGCGGCCGGCAGCTTGTTCCAGTCACGCACACCCGAGGTCGGTTCCTCCCAGCCGGGGAAATCGAGATAGACCGGCTTGCACTCGTCCCAGCCATCCGCATCGAGCGGGGCCAGGTCGCGACGCTTGCCGCGGTACTCGTAGGCGATGCAGACCTTGATCGTCGGCAGGCCGTCGAGCACGTCGAGCTTGGTGATGGCCAGGCCGTTGATCGCGTTGATCTGGGTTGCACGCTTCAGCGCGACCAGATCGATCCAGCCGCACCGACGCGGGCGGCCGGTGCTCGCGCCAAATTCATTGCCGCGCTTGCGCAGCGCCTCACCCATTTCGTCATTGAGTTCGGTAGGGAACGGACCGCCGCCTACACGCGTCGCATAGGCCTTGCAGATGCCGAGCACGTAATCGATATCCGAGGCACCGACGCCGGTGCCGGCGAGCGCCCCGCCAACCGTCGTGTTCGACGAAGTCACGTACGGATAGGTGCCGTGGTCGATATCGAGCAAGGCACCTTGCGCGCCTTCATAGAGGATGTGGTCGCCACGACGGCGGGCGTCGTGCAGCAAGGTCGAGACGTCATCGATCATCGGGCGCAGGTATTCGCTGTATTCGAGCGCCTCGTCGAGTACCTTCCGATAATCGACACCCTCCGCCTTCAACCATTGGGTGAGGATGAAGTTGTGGTAGTCGACGGCGATACGCACCTTTTCCGGCAATTCCGACGGATACATGAGATCGGCAACACGGATGCTGCGGCGGGCGACCTTGTCCTCGTAGGCAGGGCCGATGCCGCGACCGGTGGTGCCGATGGCTTTTGCCCCGGAAGCCTTTTCGCGCGCCTGATCGACGGCGATGTGATACGGCATGATCAGCGGCGTGGCCGGGCTGATCTTCAGGCGCGAACGCACCTCGACGCCTTCGCCCTCGAGTTCGCTGATCTCGTGGCGCAAGGCAGCCGGTGACAAGACCACACCATTGCCGATCAGGCATTGCACGCCATCGCGCAGGATGCCCGACGGAATGAGGTGCAGCACCGTCTTCTTGCCGTTGATGACCAGCGTATGGCCGGCGTTGTGGCCGCCCTGGAAGCGCGCCACGATGCCGACCCGCTCGGTGAGCAGATCGACGATCTTGCCCTTGCCCTCGTCACCCCACTGCGCACCCAGAATCACTACCGAATTGCCCATGTCGTTCTCGTTTCGTTGATTGGCCCGGGGGGGCCGGCCCCCTTGGGGGGCGAGGGCGGGGGGGCCCCCCCCCGCCCCCCCCCCGCCCCCGCGGCGCGGGCCGGGGGGCCCCCCCCCCTTGTCGAACCCCGTTGTGGGGCGATGTCAGTGACCAGTCTCGCGATCCATCGCTCGTCAAGTCACCCGGCCTTCGGCATCCTGCCCGGGGGGGGGGGGGGGGGGGGGGGGGGCCCCCCCCCCCCCCCCCCCCCCCCCCCCCCCCCCCCCCCCCCCCCCCCCCACCCCCCCCCCCCCCCCCTTTTTTTTGTTTGGGTGGCCCCCCCGGGGGGGGGGGGGGGGGGGGGGGGGGGGGCAATTTTTTGTCGGGGGGATCAGCAAAAGCAGATGTCGCGAAATCCTGCTTGACCAATCCCCAATGTCGAATCCCGGCTCTCAATGCACCAGCTTCAGCGCAATCAAGCCGATCACCACCATGACTCCACCCACCTTGCGCAAAGTCGGCTCATCGATCTGTTGCAGGCGCTCCGCCATGCGCTTCCATGCACCGGGCGCGGCAAACAGGAAGAGGCCCTCGATGACCAGCACCAGGCAGATTGCGGCTGCCAGTTCACTTGGCATGGAATCCTACTTGCTGTCTTGCAGGTAATGCAGGAACTCCGATTTCGGATCGAGCACGAGCACGCCATTGGCCGGCGTGAACGCTTCCCGATACGCCTCAAGGCTGCGGTAGAAGGCATAGAACTCGGCATCCTTGCCATAGGATGACGCATAGATCCTGGCTGCTTCCGCATCGCCCTCGCCGCGCCCGGTCTGCGCCTCGCGATAGGCTTCGGCCTTGATCACCTGGACCTGGCGGTCGGCGTCGGAGCGGATGCGTTCGGCAGCCTCGTTGCCTTCGGCGCGCAGCGCATCCGCAACCTGCTTGCGCTCGGAACGCATGCGCTCGTACACCGAACGCAGCACCGAGCTCTCCTCGGGCAGATCGACACGCTTGATGCGCACGTCGACGATGTCGATGCCGAGGTTCATGGCCGCCTTGTTCGCGGTTTGCACGAGCGAATCGGTCAGGTCCGAGCGGGCGCTGGAAACAACCTCTTTCAGCGTGCGCGAGTTGATCGCGGTACGCATGCCGTCCTTGACGATCGGCGCCAGGCGCTGCTGCGCACGTTCCTGATCGCCGGCCACGGCGGTATAGAACTTCGCAGAATCAGAAATCCTCCACTTGACCACGAAGTCTACATTGACGTCCTTCTTTTCCGAGGTCAGGTAGCGCTCTGCCGCGGCATCCAGCGTCTGCAGGCGCCGGTCGAAACGCAATGCCTGCTGCACCAGCGGCAGCTTGAAATGCAGGCCCGGCTTGAAGCCGGCTTCGGTGATGCGTCCGAACTGCAGAAGGATGGCGGTCTGCCCTTCGGAGACAATGAATACGCTGTTGACGGCGAGCAGGATGATCGCGGCAATGACGATGCTGATGATCGGGCGCATGTCAGTTCTTCCCCTTGCTCGATTCGGTCGATATGGCCGCAGCCGCGGTTGTCGCCGGCAACGGTTCCGCAGTCTGCTGCGGAACGGGAACCTGCAACAGGTTCCTGCCGCCGGTGAAGTCGATGACCTTGGGTGTGCCGCTGACGACCTGCTGCATGGTTTCGAGGTACAGACGCTTGCGCGTGACTTCGGGTGCGGCGCGGTATTCGCTGGCGATCAGGTTGAAGCGCTCGGCATCACCTTGCGCCCTGGCAATGCGCTCGGCCTCGTAGCCCTTGGCTTCAGCGAGGATGCGCGCCGCTTCACCACGCGCCTCCGGCACCACGCGCTTGGCATAGGCATCGGCAATATTGCTCGCGCGCTGGCGGTCCTCACGCGCACTGATCGCATCGTCAAACGAATCCTTGACCTCCTGCGGCGGGCGCACGTTCTGGAAATTGAGCTCGGTCACGAGCAGCCCGGCCTTGTAGCGTTCCAGGGTCTGCTGGACGACCTTCTTCGACTGCAGGGCGAGTTCGGCACTGGGGTTGGCCACCGGCGCATCGCCTGCGGTCGCCTCGACCCGCTGGTCCGGCATGATCGCGTCCAGCTCGCTGGTGCCGATGATTTCGCGCACGGCGCTTTCGGCGGCCTGCTTGAGGGTTTCATCCGGATCGCGCGTCGAATACAGGTACAAGGTCGGATCGTCGACCTGGTATTGCACGTTGAATTCGACCTGGACGATGTTCTCGTCACGCGTGAGCATGCGCACGGTGTCGGAGACAGCACGGATCTGCGTCGCATCGACCTTGGTCACGGATTCCACCGGTCGCGGCCATTTCAGGTTGAAACCGGGCGGCATGGTCCGCGTGTACTCGCCAAAGCGCAGCACGACGCCCTGCTGGCGGGCATCGATCTGCACGAAGGAATCGAAGAACACCCAGGCAATCAGCAGGCCGACGATTGCCAGCACGGCGCCGCCGCCGCGGCTGTTGCCCGAACTGCCACCTCGGCCGCCGCCACTTCCGCCACCACCAAACAGCCGCCCGAGCATCTCCTTGGCGCGGTTGATGGCATCGTCCAAATCATTCTTGCCGCCACCGTCCTTATTGTCTCGCCACGGGTCGCGCTGTTTGCCGCCACCGGGTTCATTCCAAGCCATTGCACTCTTCCTGTCTGAACGTCCTCGCGCCACTTGCGCATGCATTCCCGCGAGGAATGCACGAAAGGCGAAGGGGATTGCCGAGCACCTGCTTCACGAAGAAGCCGCGGCGGGACTGCCGCGCTGGCACTTCAGGGTTGTGGATTGTCGAATTGATTGTAGGTAGCCCCCTCATTCGGGGCAAGCAAGGCCGCTTTCAACCATTCGCCCTGGCCGCCCTGCATGCCGAACAACGGCTCGATGCGGGCGCGCGGCGCGTCGATTTCAATGCGCCAGCCCTCTTCACCAGGCTGTTCGGATGCGACCAGGCCAAGCTCGTGCAGGCGCGCGCGCAGGCGACCGGATGCCGCCGGCACCTCCAGCACCTGGTGCACGCGCTCGCGGGCCAGGGCCTGGCTGATCGCCGCCAGCAGGGCATCGATGCCGATGCCGTCGCGCGCCGAGGTCCACACGCGCAACGGCCCGTCGCGATCGGGATGGTCAACCCTCGGCACATCGGATTCGAGACGATCGATCTTGTTGTAGACGAGCACCTGCGGCAAATCGCTGGCACCGATCTCGGCGAGTACGCCCTCGACATCGGCGACGCGCGTGTCGCGCTCCGGATCCGAGGCATCGATGACATGCAGGAGCAGGTCCGCCTCGCGCGCCTCGGCCAGGGTCGAGCGGAACGCGGCGACCAGGTCATGCGGAAGTTCGCGGATGAAACCGACCGTGTCGGCGAGCACGATCGGGCCACAGGCAAGCCCGTCGATGCGCCGCAAGGTCGGGTCGAGCGTGGCGAAAAGCTGATCCGCGGCATACACGCCGGCACCGGTCATGGCATTGAACAAGGTCGATTTGCCGGCGTTGGTGTAACCGACCAGGGCAACCACCGGCAAGGCGCTGCGCTCACGCGAACGACGCGCCTGGTTGCGCTGCACTTCGACCTTGTCGAGGCGCTTCTGCAATTGCTTGACCCGCACCGCGAGCAGGCGGCGATCGATTTCAAGCTGGGTTTCGCCGGGGCCGCGCAGGCCGATGGCGCCGCCACGCTGGCGTTCAAGGTGGGTCCAGCCGCGCACGAGACGGGTCGACATGTGCTTGAGCTGGGCCAGTTCGACCTGCAACTTGCCCTCATGCGAGCGCGCGCGCTGGGCGAAGATGTCGAGGATCAGTCCGGTGCGGTCGACCACGCGGCACTCGGTCAGCTTTTCGAGGTTGCGCTCCTGCACCGGCGACAAGGCGTGATTGACGAGGATGAGGTCGGCATCGAGCGCAACCCTCAGCGCCTTCAGCTCCTCGGCCTTGCCGGTACCGACGAAATAGCGCGGATTCGGGCGATCGAGACGGGCGGCCAAGTTGCCGACCACGGTCGCGCCCGCCGAACGAGCCAGTTCCGCGAACTCCTCCAGCAAGGCCGCATCATGCTGTCCGGGTGCCTGCGCCTGCAGCAGCAGGGCACGCTCACCTTTTTTCGATCGATCAAACAGTGCGGTTTACTCCGGATTCGTGGGTGTCGCCGACGACGGCATCATCCGGGCCGGTGATGCGCACGTTGCGACTCGGCACGACCGTCGAGATGGCGTGCTTGTAGACCATCTGGCTGACCGTGTTGCGCAACAGCACGACAAACTGGTCGAAGGACTCGACCGTGCCTTGCAGCTTGATGCCATTGACCAGATAGATCGATACCGGCACGCGTTCGCGCCGAAGTGCATTGAGAAAAGGATCCTGCAGCGATTGTCCTTTGGACATTATTATTCTCCTGTGACGCGCCCCGAGCCGGAAAAAAAACACCTTGCAACCGTGCCTGGGCCGGACGGTCAATCCGCCCCGCTCATCGGTGTCCCGGTATGAATGGCGATCTTAACCCAATGATTGGCCGAATAAAACGCCAATCCGCCCGCAGATTCAGCGGTCGAGGAAGCCGGCAACCGCCCGCAGCACGCGTTCGCCGACCGTCGCGTCGTCGGCATCGAACATCCACGCATCAAGCTCTGAACGCAGCCAGGTGATCTGGCGCTTGGCCAACTGGCGTGTCGCGTGGATCGCATTCAGGCGGAAATCCTCGAGACTGCAGGCGCCGTCCAGGTAGGGCCAGCCTTGTCGGTAGCCGACCGCACGCATCGAGGGCAGATCCTCGGCCCAGTCCGCGCGCTGGCGCAGGCGCTCGAGTTCGGCAACCAGGCCGGCAGCCAGCATGTCATCGAAGCGGTCGGCGATCCGCGCATGCAAGGCGACCCGCTGCCGCGGCAACAGGCCCAGCTTGAGCAGGCGGTAGGGCAAGCGCCTGCGTGATCCACCCTGCAATTCGGAAAGAGCCTTGCCGCTCAGCGCGATGACTTCGAGCGCACGCTGCACGCGCTGGACGTCATTGAGGTTGAGGCGAGCCGCGGTGGCCGGATCGAGCTTGGCCAGACGCTCATGCATGTAGGCCTTGCCCTTGTCCGCCGCCTGCCGGGCCAGGTCGGCGCGCAGCGTCGGATCGGCCTGCGGCAAGGGCGAAAGGCCCAACTCCAGCGCCCGGAAATACAAGCCGGTTCCGCCAACCAGCAACGGTACGCGGCCCTGCGCATGGATCTGCTCGATCTCGCGCAGGGCATCCGCGCGAAACTCGGCGGCGGAATAGGCCTGGGCCGGGTCGCGGATGTCGATGAGTCGGTGCGGGAAACGCTGCAAGGTCGCCGCAGCGGGCTTCGCCGAACCGACATCCATGCCGCGGTAGACGAGGGCCGAGTCGACACTGACCAAGTCGAGCGGAAAATGCTCGGCGAGCGCGCAGGCAAGCGCGGTCTTGCCCGATGCGGTCGGCCCCATCAGGAAGAGGACGCACGGCCGGCGGTCAGCGTGATTCATGCGCGGCGTCCGTGGCAGGGCTGCAATCGGGATGGATGCCGATGATGGATGATCGCTGCCACGCTTTCCAACGGCAGCCGACGCACGGCACACGTCCGCACGCGGGCTCTGCCAGGCCGTTGTCCGAGGGAAGTTGCGCCTCGGTGACAAAATTCTTTGACTTGCGCGCTCCGCTGGGCTCCCATAAGGATCCGGGAAACGTCGCGTGGACCAGGCTGATGAATGAATGGGCAAAACTTGACCTCGTGGTTTATTTCGCCGGGTCATTGATTGCCCTGACCCAAAGTATCGTCTTCCTGCATTACTACCGCCTGTTCCGCCGCGAGCACCTGCTGCTGTGGTCGGGCAGCTTTCTCGCCCTGGCCATCTATCTGGCCACCGCCGGCGCGTCGTGGCTGCTGATCCCGCATTTCCCTGCCGCGCACCCGCTGCGTCTTGGCGTCTCCAGTGTGTCGTTGGTCGCCGCCTACATCCAGGTGGTTGCCCTGGTCATGGGCACCCTTGCAATCTGGCGCCAACGCCGCTGGACCCGGCAACAGATTGTCCGTGCGCTGGTCCTGGCCAGCGTTTTCGGAGTGATCAGCACGCTCCTGTTTGCCTTCGATCCGTCGATGGTGCAGGAACGACTCGTCATGCGCATCGGCTTGCGCTACCTGATAACCGCTGCAGCGGCGCTGAGCATGGGCCTCGCCATCGCCTGGCACTGGCCACGGAGGCGCCTGGGCCAGCAGATGACCGCACTGGCCCTGAGCATTTACGGTATCGACCAGTTGCATGTCTTTTCCGCCTATGTCCTCACCGCGCTCGGCGGCGAATCCTGGCCGTGGATGCGCTATACCACCATCGCCACCTTGCTGGCACCACTGTTCATCAGCTACGGGCTGGTCATCTGGTTGCTCGAGGACGAGCGCGATCGCGCCGAGAGTGCAACCGATGCCGCCGAGCGCCTGCGTCTTTTCGACCAGTTGACCGGCCTGCCCAACCGCTCGCAGATGCTCAGTCACCTGAGCCAGCAGATGCAGCACGCGCAGGGCGCTGCCTTGCTGCTGGTGCGCCTGGACAACCTTGGCAACATTGCCGCCGCCTCGGGCATGGACGGCGTCGACCTGGCTCTGTCGAGCAGTGCCGAACGCATCGAGGACGTGGCCCGCGCCAACGGCATGGTGGCGGCGCGCCCGGGCGCTGACCATATCGCCGTGCACGGTGCCGGCGTTGCCGGAGCAAGTGCCGCGCAACGCGTCGCCGAGCAGATCCTCGCCGCGCTTGCCCTGCCCCTGTTCTGCAATGGTCGCGAGATTGCCATCGAGGCCAGCGTCGGTATCGCCCTCGCGCCGCAGGATGCAAGCACGTCGGAATCCCTGCAATCGCGCGCCGAGATGGCCAGGGCACGTGCGCAATCCGATGGCGCAATGCGCTACTGCTTCTACGCCCCGGATCTCGATGTCGCTGCCAAGGCGCGGCTGGCCTTGCAGTCGGAAATCCGCAGCGCCTTTGCCAACAACGAATTCGTGCTCGAATTCCAGCCCATGCTGGATGGCTGGAATCTGGAAATCTGCGGTTTCGAAGCCCTCGTGCGCTGGCAGCACCCGCAGCGCGGGCGCCTCTTGCCGGAGGCCTTCATCAATGAGCTGGAGCCGCTCGGACTGGTCGAAACCCTGGATGCCTGGGTCCTCGAGCAGGCCTGCACTTCGGCTTGCGCCTGGCAGCGCATCGATCGCGAAATCATCACCGTGGCGGTGAATGTTTCCGCCTACAGCTTCCAGCGCCGACGCTTTCCGGAAATCATCGAGGCCCTGCTCAAGCGCACCGGGCTGCCGGCCGCCAGCCTCGAGATCGAGATCATCGAATCCATAGCCATGGAACATCCCGAGCATGCGGCGCTGAGCATCGAGCACCTGCGTGAACTCGGCGTGCGCGTGATGCTGGATGATTTCGGCACCGGCTTCTCCTCGCTCAAGCACCTGCGCCAGTTGCCGTTCGATGGCCTCAAGATCGACCACAGCTTTGTCGTCGACGTGCTCATCGATCCGCGCGACGCGGCCATCGTCCGCGCCATGCTCGCGCTTGCCCACAGCCTCGGCCTCGAAGTCGTCGCCGAGGGCATCGAGACCGCCGCGCAACTGGCCTGGTTCCAGTCGGCCGGCTGCGATCGCCTGCAAGGCTTCCATTTCCATCGCTCGATGCCGCAACAGGCCGTGCTCGAGTTGCTCGGCCTTGCCGCCGCGGCGCCGTCGAAGAGCCAGATGCCGGTTTCCTGAGCAATCCGCCATCGCCAGGCCAAAGCGGTTCGCCGCCCGCTGTCCGTATAATGGCGGCTGGCTACCCGGGTTCAGGTCATGTCCAACACGATGAAGGCACTGGTAAAGCGCGAGGCGGAAAAAGGAATCTGGATGGAACAGGTTCCACTGCCCGAGATCGGGCCGAACGATGTTCTGGTCAAACTCGAGAAGACCGCGATCTGCGGCACCGACCTGCATATCTATCTTTGGGATGAGTGGTCGCAGCGCACGATCAAGCCGGGCCTGGTCATCGGCCACGAGTTCGTCGGTCGCATCGCTGAAGTCGGCGCCGCCGTGCGCGGCTACGAGATCGGCCAGCGCGTCTCTGCCGAAGGCCATATCGTCTGCGGCGTCTGCCGCAACTGCCGCGCCGGTCGCCAGCACCTGTGCCCGCATACGGTCGGCATTGGCGTCAATCGCAATGGCGCGTTTGCAGAGTTCATCTCGGTACCGGCCTCCAACCTGTGGCCGATTCCGGACCAGGTGCCATCGGAACTGGCCGCCTTCTTCGACCCGTATGGCAATGCCGCGCACGTCGCCCTCGAGTTCGACCTGATTGGCGAGGATGTGCTGATCACCGGGGCCGGGCCGATCGGCATCATCGCCGCCGGCATCGCCAAGCATGTCGGCGCGCGCAATGTCGTGGTGACCGATGTCAACGACTACCGGCTCAAGCTCGCCGCCGACATGGGCGCGACGCGGGTCGTCAACGTCTCCAAGCAATCCCTCCTCGATGTGGTCAAGGATCTGCACATCGAGGGCTTCGACGTCGGCATGGAGATGAGCGGCAATCCACGCGCCTTCAACGACATGCTCGAATGCATGTACCACGGCGGCAAGATCGCCCTGCTCGGCATCCTGCCGCGCGGTGCCGGCATCGACTGGGACAAGATCATCTTCAAGGGCCTGACCGTGCAGGGCATCTACGGCCGGCGCATGTACGAGACCTGGTACAAGATGACGCAGATGGTGCTGACCGGATTTCCGCTGCAGAAGGTGCTGACCCACCAGATCCACATCGACGAGTTCCAGAAGGGTTTCGACCTGATGGAAACCGGCCAGTGCGGCAAGGTCGTCTGTTCCTGGAGCTGATCGGGGACGTCTGATCGAGGCAATGCAAACGGCTCGCGACCTTGAACGCATTCTCGACGCCGGCTTGTCGGCGATTCCTGTGGCGCCGATCGCGGTCGCACTGAGCGGCGGACTCGATTCATCGGCGCTTTTGCATGCACTTTCCTGTTTGCCGGCGGCGCGCCAGCGCGGTTTGCGCGCGATCCATGTCGACCATGGCCTGCAGGCGCAAAGTGGCGACTGGAGCCGCCACTGCCAGCGCTTGAGCGCACGCTGCGACGTCCCGCTGAGCGTGATCCGCATCGAGGTCGATCGCGACCGTGGACAGGGTCTGGAAACGGCAGCGCGCGCGGGGCGTTATGCTGCGTTCGAGGCGGCGCTTGAGGATGGCGAGATCCTTGCCCTCGCCCATCATCGCGATGACCAGACCGAAACCGTGCTGCTCAAGTTGCTGCGCGCTGCCGGCCCGGAAGGACTCGGCGCGATGCGGACATTGCGCCGCCTCGGCAAAGCCTGGGCATGGCGGCCGTTGCTCGAAATCCCGCGCGAAACCTTGCATCGCCATGCCAGCGAGGCCGCGCTCGACTGGATCGAGGATCCGAGCAATGCCGACACCCGCATCGAGCGCAATTACCTGCGCCAGGAGCTGCTGCCGATCCTGCGCCAGCGCTGGCCCCGGGCCGATGTCAGCATCAGCCAAAGCGCAACATGGATCCGCGCCGCCGCCGGTTTCATCGATGACGAGGCCGCCCGCGCCCTGCCCGGTCTGCAGGGCAACGATCCGGCAAGCCTGGATTGGCGAGCCTGGCTGGCACTCGCCGATGCCTTGCGCGATCCGCTGCTGCGCCGCTGGCTGCGCAGCCTCGCTCTGCCCGAACCCAACCAGCATCAGGTTGCCGAACTCGAACGCCAGCTGGCCCAGGCGGAGCAAGACAAGTTGCCCTGCGTGCGCTGGCCCGGTGCCGAAGTGCGCCGCTATCGCGATCTCGTTTATGCAATGGCACCCGCGCAGGTGCCCGAACCCGGCTGGGAAACGCGCTGGAACGGCCTGCCGCTTGAACTGCCGGCCAATCTCGGCACGCTCATCCTCGGTGGCCCTGTGAAACAAGCCATGGCCCTGGACGATTCCGAACAACTGCAGGTCCGCTTTCGGCGTGGTGGCGAACGCCTGCGCCTGCACGCGGGCGGCGGCCACCGCGATCTTCGTGATCTGTTCCAGGAGGCCGGCATTCCGCCCTGGCAACGCGCACGCATTCCGATCGTGCTCGATCGCAACGCTGAAATTCTTGCGGTGGGCGACTTGTGGATCAGCGTAACCGGCCGCAAGGAATTCGCCCGGCTCGGCTGCAGCCTCGGTTGGAAGCGTTGACCGCCAACGGACGGCACACTACCCTTCAGCCCATGCCTGCAACCTCCCCGCAAAACCCGAATCAGGTCGCCGAGTTCGAGCAATCGCTCGATGAGCTCGAGCAATTGGTCAGCCGCATGGAAGAAAGCGAAATGGGACTCGACGATTCGCTCAAATCCTTCGAGCGCGGGATCAGTCTCTACCGCAGCTGCCAGAGTGCGCTGGAGCAGGCCGAACTGCGGGTCAGGCAATTGAGCGATCCGGGCAAACCCGAATCCGCCGAACCGTTCGACCCCGACACGCCCTGACTCCGCCCCGATTGCGGCACGCTTGCCGCGCAGGAATCCGCCATCAACGTTTCCATGCCCGCGATCGATCTGTCGCCGACCTTGCGCGCCTTTGCCGCCCACGCCGACACCGCGCTGATGCGTGCCTTGCCCGCCATCACGCAGCCACCGGTCGAACTGCATCGGGCCATGCACTATGCCTTGATGGGCGGCGGCAAACGCATGCGCCCGTTGCTCGTGTATGCCAGCGGCACGGCATTTGGCGCGCCGCTGGCCAGGCTTGATGGCGCAGCGGTTGCGGTCGAGATCATCCATGCGTATTCACTTGTGCATGACGACCTGCCAGCCATGGACGATGATGCCTTGCGCCGGGGCCGCCCGACCTGCCACATCGAATTCGGCGAGGCCATGGCCATCCTGGCCGGTGATGCGCTGCAGGCATTGGCCTTCGAAGTGCTGACCCGCGATCACGGTTCCGGCATCGACGCAGAAACACGCCTCAACATGCTGCGCGTACTTGCCCATGCCTGCGGATCGCAGGGCATGGCCGGTGGCCAGGCCTTCGACTTGCTGGCAGTCGGCCAGCAACTGGGCCTCGATGATCTTGAACGCATGCACGTGCACAAGACCGGCGCGCTGATCCGCGCCTCGGTGCGCCTTGGTGCGCTCGCCGCCGGATGCCGCGATGCGGACACGCTTGCAGCGCTGGAACGCTATGCCCACTGCGTGGGTTTGGCCTTCCAGATCCGCGACGACATCCTCGATGTCGAAGGCGACCCCGCACAGTTGGGCAAGACCCCCGGCAAGGATGCCGCGCAATCGAAACCGACCTATCCGGCAATCATCGGCATGCAGGCGTCGGCCGCGCATCTGGCCGAATTGACCGCGGAAGCCCTGCACTCGATCGAGCCCCTCGGCGACTCAGCCAGCGCCCTCCGCGATCTCGCCCGCTTCATCGCCGAGCGACAAAGCTGACGCAACAGGTTTGCCGCGCTGAACGCAGCCAGCGGAATCCATCGAACGCTTTCCATCGTTTCCGCCTGCCCGGGAAATATCGCGGGATTGGACCGCAGGATCAGGGCGCACAGTGGATGCAACGCCATGATTTTCCTACGACCTTTCCCGCAGCGTCCGATCAAAAAGCCGTGGTAGGCTTATGGAATAGATCCCATTGTGGGATCGAATGGTAGTTGGGCTCAATGAGAAACTGCTTCCCAATTGCAATTCTCGCGTCCATTTGTGGCTGCTCAACGGCGCCGAGTAGAATGCTCTCCGGGGCCGAAATTGTTGCTCTAACCGAGAAGCTCTCTTATGAGTCGTGGCACTCCGGAGTGCTTTCTGGTTACCCGCAAGTTGGATGTGAATTCCACGCATTTTTTAAGGAAAACAAGTGGAGTGTTGGCGTCCGCTCCATCTTTCGGAAAGCGGATGGGAGAAGACTCGAAGTGATGGGCGCTGAATCCCTTTACGTTTTTTCGTCATCGGGTAAATTGCTCTATACGCTTCCGGGCATGTAGCCCAACTATTCGTCAAAGCCGATGTGCTAACGCACGCGGCTTAACTCTGGTGTTGAAGCTGTAGAAAAACCCCTTTCCGAGAGGCAAAACGATCCGCCGCGCTGGCGGATTTCTCGTTTCATCGTAGTGAACGGCGGCGTCGACTTTTCGGTGTTCGCTGACGCGTCGATATTTGCCCACGATAGGGCTGCATGAGCCGTGTTTTTCGGGCGGATCTCCGCTTACGCGGCCATCTTGCCGTAGACCTGCAGTTTCGCCACGTTGTGGACAATGCAGAACAGCTTCCATTGGGTGTCGACCTTGGTTTGTCCGCGCAGCGTGAATCGTCGCAGGCCGCGTTGCTGGATGTGACCGAACACCGGTTCAATCAATCCCATGCGCTGGGCATAGATCGCGCGGCCTTTGTCACTGTCGATTTTCTCGCGCATGGCGCGGCAGTGCGGGTTGGGCAGTTTGCTTGCCACGGCACCCTCGAAGAAGGCCACTTGGCGCACGGCGGTGAGATCCGGTTTGCGCAGGCACTGGCTGCGCAGCGGACACGCGCCGCAGGTGGCGGCGGTGCCCTTGAACACGATCGCATTGCGACCGCTGATGATGGCGTTGGCGCTGTTGAGCTTGAGCGTCTTGTTGGCCGGGCACACAGGTGCCTTGCTCGCGATCGAAGCTGAAGTCCCTGGGCAAAAAGGTCTTTGCTTTGCTGGGTCGCTTGTGCACGTTTGCCTTGGCGTAGCGCGGATCGCGCTTGCGCATGGTGCCGTCGGCGATGTAGCCGTCGATGTCCTCGGCGGCCAAGGCCTTCAGGCCGCGTTCGCTGTGATAGCCGGCGTCGGCCAGGTAGGCTGCGTCATCGACTGCGCCGGCTTCGCCGATGGCCTTGAAATGCTGGCGCACGCCATCGATCACCGGCTTGAGCAGATCGTGTTCTTGCGGGGTGCCGTGCGCTTGCGCTTCCACGATCACCTGGCACGCGCCATCGACCGCAGCGACGCCGATATAGCCCTGCACCACGCCATGACCGCTCTTGAGCGTGGCGCTTTCGGCATCGGTCAGGTTGCGCTTGATCGGCTTGCCCTGGGCACCCATGCGTTCGCTCGTGGTGGCCAGGGCTGAGCGCAGCTTGCCGGCATTCTTGCGCAAGGTGGCGAGGGTCCGTTCTTCGTGTTCGCGCTGCTTGTCCGGGCTGGGATCGAGTGCTTCGCTGGCATCTTGCTCGGCATGCGCCTTGACCAGATGAGCCACGGCGCGCTCCATCTTCGCCGCCTTGCGCTCGAAGTCCGCCCGGGTGCCGCTCCATTCCTTCGAGGCATTCGAGGGCAGCTTGCAGCCGTCGATGGCAAACATCTTCTTGCCGATCAAACCCTGCGCGTTGCAGACCAACAACACATCGCGAAACACCGCCTCGACGTCCTTGCCCAGCGTCGCCACGAAGTTCGCCAGCGTGGTGAAATGCGGCTGCTGATCGCAGGCCAGGGCAATGAACTGCACATTCTCCGCACACGCTCGCGCCATCGTGCGCGAGGAGGTGATGCCGCGCGAGTAGGCGAACAGCACCACCTTGAGCAATACCGCGGGGTCGTAGGCAGGCGCACCGGTCTCGTCGTTCTTGAAGCGATCAGCAAATCGTCCGAGATCGATCTCGTTGTCGATCAGGTAGCTCAACGCGTGCTCAAAGGTTCCAGGCAGCAATTGTCGAGCATAAGACACCGCGATCATCTTGGTCTGCTGGGGGTCGTAGTGCCGGTATCGCGCCATCGTTGCTTCGCCTCATTTTCCGCTTTGTTGCGGACATGACGAATGATAGGCTGTGGATGGGTTTTTCTACAGCTACGTCAGCCTGCGCAGAGCAGTCCATCGGCATTCCGATGCGCAAGATCATCTTCCTCGACTTCGACCGCGTGCTTCATCCCGATGGCGTTGGGTTGTTCTCCAAGCTACCGCTGCTCGAAAGCTTCCTTTCAAGGATGCCAGAGGTGGAGGTAGTGATTAGCTCCACATGGCGCGATCAATGGAGTCACGATCGATAGAGTCAGCGATCGATGGAGGCAGTCATTGATTCAATGATCAATGACTCTGAAGAAAACTCCATTCATTGCGTTGTGCTTGGGTGATGCGGAAGGCTCGCGCCTGAAGGCGCTCCTGCAAAGGCAGGTCGCGTCCTGTGGGGCGCCTTCAGGCGCGAGCTCTGGCTGCGTCGTGGCACAAACCCGGCTGAACTGTTGGAGCCGGAAATCCGGAACGGCCCTTCGACAGGCTCAGGGCGAACGGCTCCAAAGACCCAAATATGGAGTTCTGCGCGCCGCCCTCTGCACCCTGTTCCCAGGCTCGACGGCGGAATCGTCGTTGACGACTCCGCCGTGTCGCGGCCGCGTTACTGGATCAGGCGCAAGGTCATCGGGTAGCGATAGCGCACGCCGTTGCTGGCGTTGATCGCTGCAATGATCGTGAAGATCAGCCAATAGAGGAACACGGCCAGGCCCAGCGGCACGGTGAGCAAGGCACCAACGCCGAAGGTGATCAGGGTGAAGAAGACCAGCGCCACGCCGGCAATCAGCATGGTGATGTTGAAGTTCAGGGCTTCCTTGGCCTGGTCGCCGGCAAACGGCAAGGTGTCGCGCTTGACCAGCCAGACTACCAACGGGCCGAGTGCGCAGCCAAAGCCGCCGGTGAAGAAGCCACTCAAGGCAGAGACGTGCCCGAGCACCGCCCAGGTGCGCTCGTCACCCACCGGAGCGACATCGGTTTCGCTGCCGACCTGCGATTGGACTTCATCGTTCATGCGATTCTCCTGTGGCGTTGACTGCCATTCCAGAATGGCTGCGCCAACGCCGGGATTCAAGCGCTGAAAGTCACGCTCCGGCCACGGTCAGGCGCTCGAGCAGGATCGAACCGGTTTGCACATGCGAGCGGCGGTCGACGTCGCTGCCGATGGCGACGATGTTCGCAAACATCTCGCGCAGATTGGAAGCAATCGTGATCTCCTCGACCGGATGCGCGATTTCCCCGTTTTCGACCCAGAACCCGGAGGCTCCGCGCGAATAATCGCCGGTCAACAGCGAGACGCCCTGGCCCATCAACTCGTTGACCACCAGCCCCGTGCCCATGCGCTTGAGCAGGGTTGCGAAATCCTCCTCGCCGGTCGTGACGATGAGATTGTGCACGCCACCGGCGTTGCCCGTGCTGCGCAGGCCGAGTTTGCGTGCCGAATAGCTGCCGAGCACATAGCGTGCGAGACGACCGTTGCTGATCAGGTCGGAGTCCTGCGTGGCCACGCCCTCGCTGTCGAAATTGGCGGACGCCTGGCCGCGGCGGATACGCGGGCGCTCGACAATCTGCACAAAATCCGGGAATACCGGCTTGCCGAGGTGATCGACGAGAAAGCTGGCCTTGCGATACAGCGCACCGCCGCTGACCGCCGAGACCAGATGTCCGATCAGGCTGCGCGCGACCTGTGGCGTGAACAACACCGGGCATTGGCGCGTGCCGAGTTTGCGTGCGCCAAGACGGGCGACGGTGCGTTCGGCGGCCGTGCGCCCGATCGCCGCGACATCCGGAAAATCCTCTGCGCTGCGCACCGACTCATACCAGTAGTCGCGCTGCATGCCGGCCTCGTCCTCGGCCAGCAAGGCCAGAGAAATCATGTGCCGGGTATCACGTTCACGTGAAAAAAAGCCATGCGAGGTGGCACCTACCGCCAGCGAAGAACCGATCTGCACGGTTGCCCCTTCGGAATTGCTGATGCGCGGATCGAAGTCCCGGCCGGCCTGCTCGCAACGCAGGGCAAGCTCGGTCGCCTCCTCTGTGGTGATGTCCCAGGGATGCCAGAGATCGAGATCGGCGAATTCGTGGGCGAGCAGATCGGCATCGGCGAGGCCGTTGCAGGGATCCTCCTCGGTATATCGAGCGATGGCGCAGGCGTGCTCGATGGTCTTGTCGATCGAGTCCGGGCTGAGGTCAGCAGTGCTTGCGGAACCCTTGCGCTTGCCGAAGTAGACGGTCAAGGAAAGGCCGCGATCACGGTTGTGCTCGATGGATTCGACCTCCCCGAGGCGGACGCTGACATTCAAGCCGACGTCCACGCCAATGCCTACATCGACTTCGCTGGCGCCCTGCGTGCGACAGCGCCGCAGCACATCCTCGGCAATTTCCGAGATACGATCGAGCTCAATCTGGCTGTCGTCGCGATTGGTGATTGCCTGGTCCACGCCTTATCCTCACTATCCGTTGATTGCCGTTCCAGCAAAGCGGGAACGGCCACTACCTGCAGAAATCCGATGTCTCATGATGAAACCGATGACGCCTTCGACGGCCCGAGTCGCAGCCAACTGCGTCGTGATGCCACCGCCATCTTCAAGTTGGCCGAAACGCTGGCCGCATTGACCGATGCCCAACTGACGCGCATACCGCTTGATGACGACCTGCTCGATGAGGTCCGCCGCACGCGCGCCATCCACCAGCCGATTGCGCGCAAACGCGAAACCCAATACCTCGCCAAACTCCTGCGCCGCCTGGAAAGCGGGGAAATCGACGCCGTGCGCACCGTCCTCGACATCAGCAAGCAGCAATCGCATCGTGAAACCGCCGCATTGCACCACCTCGAAAACCTGCGCGATCGCCTGATTGCGGAGGGCGACAGCGCGCTCGACCTGGTGATCGCCGAACATCCATCGGCCGACCGCCAGCATCTGCGCAACCTGATCCGTCAGGCCAATACCGAAGCAAAAAAACAGAAACCGCCACGCGCCTCGCGCGAAATCTTCCGCATCCTGCGCGAGTTGCAATCGCGCCCGACCGAAGCCGGCTAACGCTCAGGCCGCCGTGCCGCCAACGGTCAGGTTGTCGATCTTCAAGGTCGGCTGGCCGACGCCGACCGGCACGCTCTGGCCATCCTTGCCGCAGACGCCGACGCCCTCATCGAGCTTGAGGTCGTTGCCGATCATGGAGACGTGCTTGAGTACCTCGGGGCCGGCGCCGATCAAGGTTGCACCCTTGACCGGCCGCGTGACCTTGCCGTCCTCGATCAGGTAGGCCTCGCTGGCCGAGAACACGAACTTGCCGTTGGTGATATCGACCTGACCACCGCCGAAATTGACCGCATACAGACCGCGCTTGACCGAGCGCAGGATTTCCTCGGGATCCTTGTCGCCCGCCAGCATGTAGGTATTGGTCATGCGCGGCATCGGCAGGTGCGCGAAGGATTCGCGACGACCATTGCCGGTTGGCGGCATGCCCATCAGGCGCGCATTGAACTTGTCCTGGATGAGGCCGCGCATGATGCCGTCCTCGACGAGGACCGTGCAGTTCGTCGGCGTACCTTCGTCATCGACGCTGAGTGAGCCACGGCGCCCGGCCAGGGTGCCGTCATCGACAATGGTCACGCCCTTGGCCGCCACGCGCTGGCCCATGCTGCCGGAAAACGCCGAGGTGCCCTTGCGGTTGAAATCGCCTTCGAAACCATGCCCGATTGCCTCATGCAGGAGCACGCCGGGCCAGCCCGGGCCGAGCACGACGGTCATGTTGCCGGCCGGTGCCTCGACCGCATCGAGATTGACCAGGGCACTGCGTACCGCCTCGCGGGCAATGCGTCGTGCACGATCGTTTTCCAGCAGTTCGACCAGGTCATAGCGCCCGCCGCCGCCACAGCCGCCGCTTTCACGGCGTCCGTTCTGTTCGGCTATGACCTGCACATTGAAGCGCACCAGCGGCCGCACGTCGGCGGCCAGCGTGCCATCGGACGCGGCGACCAGCACCGTGTCGACCGTGGCGGAAACGCTGACGATGACTTCCTTGACCCGCGCATCGAGCGACCGCGCATAGGCATCGATTTCACCGAGCAGGCGGACCTTGGCCTCGCTCGACATGGAATCGATCGGATCGATCGGCGGATACAGCGCCCGCGACGAGGCCAGCGCCAACGGTCGCCCGCTGCCGTTGGCACCCTCGCGCGCAATCGCCCGCGCCGAACCGGCCGCTTCGAGCAAGGCCGGCATGACGATGTCATCGGAATAGGCGAAGCCGGTTTTCTCGCCGGATTGTGCGCGCACGCCGACACCCTGCTCGATGGAGTGGCTGCCATCCTTGACGATGCCGTCCTCGAGCATCCACGACTCGCTGCGCGAGTGCTGGAAATACAGGTCGGCCGCATCCACAGCGGGCGTCATGAGGCGCGCGAAAACGCGATCGAGGTCGCTCGTGGCGAGGCCGCCCGGGCGCAGCAGCCGCTGTTCGGCCAGCGCAATCATTTCACTCATGACGGGATTCTTGGGAAGAGGACTAAGGGCCCACGTACTGGGGGCGGATTCGCCACAAAACAAGATGAATCAATGCAAACCCATGATTCATATGGAAATCAATAGCCCGAACGTTCCGCACCCCGTCAGTCGGCCAGGCCCAGTCTGGCAGCCTCTTCACTATCGGGAAACCATCATGCCACGCGGAGACAAGAGCGCTTACACCGACACGCAGAAACGCAAGGCCGAACACATCATGGAAGGCTACCGCGACAAGGGAGTGCCGAAAGAGGAAGCGGAAAAGCGCGCATGGGCAACCGTGAACAAGGAAGATGGCGGCGGCAGGAAATCCGGATCAGGTCGCGCGCATCATCCCGGCAAGTCCTGAATCCACGCCGACCCAAGCAGCGCCGCCTCCCGCCGCGACGCGCGGGAGGCCCGACAAATCGCTACAATACGCGGCCTTCCTTACACGTCGACCTGCCGTTTCGGGCCGTCGACGCATCGAGAATTCCATGTCAGATCCGGCGACCCAGGTCACGCCCGTCATTTCCAGTTTCAAGGAACTCGCCCTTGGCGAGCCGCTGCAACGCGTTCTTGCCGATGTCGGCTACGAATCGCCCTCGCCGATCCAGGCGGCGACGATCCCGCATCTGCTGGCCGGCAAGGACGTGCTTGGCCAGGCGCAGACCGGCACCGGCAAGACCGCCGCCTTCGCCCTGCCCATCCTCGATCGGCTGGACCTGCGCAAGAGCAAGCCGCAGGCACTGGTGTTGGCGCCGACGCGCGAACTGGCCATCCAGGTTGCCGAGGCGTTCCAGCGCTACGCAACGCATATCCCCGGTTTCCGCGTGCTGCCGATCTATGGCGGCCAGGCGTACGGTCCGCAGCTTGGTGGCCTGCGTCGTGGCGTGCACGTCGTCGTGGGCACGCCCGGCCGCGTCATCGATCATCTCGAACGCGGATCGCTGGATCTGTCCGAGCTGAGCTGCCTGGTGCTCGACGAGGCCGATGAAATGCTGCGCATGGGCTTCATCGACGATGTCGAAGCGGTGCTGAAGAAAACCCCGCCGACGCGCCAGATCGCGCTGTTTTCGGCGACCATGCCGACGCAGATCCGGCGCATTGCACAGAACCACCTGCGCGAGCCGGTCGAGATCACCATCAAGTCGAAGACGACCACGGCGGCGAAAACGCGCCAGCGGTACTGGCTGGTCAGCGGCATGCACAAACTCGATGCGCTGACCCGCATCCTCGAAGCCGAACCGTTCGACGCGATGATCATCTTCACGCGCACCAAGGTCTCCACCGAGGAGCTTGCCGAACGTCTGCAGGCACGCGGCCTCGCCGCGGCGGCGATCAACGGCGATCTGGCCCAGGCCCAGCGCGAGCGCGCAATCCAGCAACTCAAGGATGGCAAGCTGGACATCCTGGTCGCCACCGATGTCGCCGCGCGCGGCCTCGATGTCGATCGCATCAGCCACGTGCTGAACTACGACATTCCCTACGACACCGAATCTTACGTGCATCGCATCGGCCGCACCGGCCGCGCCGGTCGCGAGGGCGACGCGATCCTGTTCGTCACCCCGCGCGAGCGCAACATGCTGCGCCAGATCGAGCGCGCCACGCGCCAGCCGATCGAGATGATGGATCTGCCCTCGGTGGAGACCGTCAACGATCGCCGCATCACGCGTTTCAAGGACCGCATCACCACCGCGCTTGCGGCCAGCGATCTGGCCATGTTCCGCAGCGTGATCGAACAATACGAAAGCGAACACGATGTGCCGGCGATCGAAATTGCCGCCGCGCTGGCCCGCCTCGCGCAGGGCGACAAACCCCTGCTGCTGGATGCCAAGGCCAAGCCCGAGCGCCGCGAATTCGATCCGACCGCCAGCCGCGAACGCAAGGAATTCGCCACCCGCGAAGAGCGAGGTCGCGACGCGCGTCCGCCCCGCAGCGAACGCCCTGAACGAGCCGAACGCAGCGAACGTCCGCGCGCCGATCGCCCGCCGCATCCCCGCGCAGCGCGCACCGAAGCCTTCAGCAATCCGGCCGAAGATGGACGCAAGCGCAGCATGGAAACCCGCGAGCCGCGTGCGCATGCCCATGCCGCATCCGAGCATCGCCCGCCGGAAGCGGGCATGGAAACGTTCCGCGTCGAAGTCGGCCACATGCACGGGGTCAAGCCGGGCAACATCGTCGGCGCGATTGCCAACGAAGCCGAACTCGACAGCAAGCACATTGGCCGCATCACCATCCACGAGGATCACAGCCTGGTCGATCTGCCCGTCGGCATGCCTTCCGAGATCCTGCAGTTGCTGAAAAAATCCTGGGTGGCCGGGCAACGCCTGCGCATCAGCCGCGGCACCGCCGGCGAGCCACACGCGGTCAACGACGAATCCAGCGAACGCAGCGCACGGCCACCGCGACCCGCCAAGCCGATGGCGCAATATCCATCGAGCGGCCCCAACAAGGGCAAGCCCCGCAAGAAATATTAGGATCGATGTGACAGAACCCTACGATTCGCATGCGGATCGGGTTCTGTCGATTGACCACTTTTTTCCACGGAGCCGGCAGCGATTTCCGGAGTTTGTTGGATACCGACCGTGGATCGTCGCGACCGGGAGTGGTTTTTGTGGACACCTTCGCGGGCCGACATCCCCGCTTTTTTCATTCGCCTCCCGGCGAACTGGTTGCCTTTTTATCCCAATTCGCCGCCAGGCTGAAAAAAGTAAGCCGCCGCGAAGCGGCAAAAACTCCCAGCCGGTCAGTCGAGCTGACTCGCCAGATAACCACCCTCGACGCCTTTGCTGGCATAAGCCACGGCATCGTGCGGATGCAGGCTTTCCAGATGCGCGGCGCGCAGCCAGAAATCGACAATGCGTTCGTCGGCATCGAGCGCTTCCTGCATGCGCCGGGCAGCGTCCTCGCAGAACATCAGGTTCTGCCCGTTGAGCAAGGCAAAGGCCTGCTCGTCCTCGCGCTTGACCGCAGTCTGCACCGGCGTCTGCAGGGCCGACTCGATGAGGTCGATCAAGTCGATGATCGGCAGGTCGAAACCAGCGGCAAGGCGTACGCGCACGTGCGCGCTGCTGCGCTGGCTGTGCGGTGTGGCACGGATGCCCGCTTCGCTGCCCAGCCATGCGATGACCTGGTGCCGATCAAGTGCTTGTCCTTCCGGGAAATCAGCGTCGAATTGCTCCTGGATCAACTGCCTGGCGAGCGCTGCCGAGCATGGGCAGGTGCTTGAATACAAAACTTCGGTTTCCACTTCCACGGCAAAGCCGCTGGCGTCCATGCTGGCATTGATGGTAACGGGATAGGTCTTCCAGCCACTGTTGTCGCTGGCCAGGGCCGGGCGCCGGATCATGTGATCGAAACGAATGCCGACGCGCGCACGATCGGAAAGATCGGCATGCGAATCGAGGAAGTCGCGCAGCAGGCGGCGCAGCGAGCAAGGGGTCAGCGGCTCGCTCGACAGATGGCGATCCACATGCAGGTAGAGGCGCGACATGTGGATGCCACGCGCATCCGCACGCTTGAGATTGACGTATGCGGCCACGCGCGCCGGCGACTGCACGATGATGCCGTCCGGGTTGGCAAGGCGCACCGGCACGGCAATTTCGTCCATGCCTACCCAGTCGAGCTGGCCGGCCGCGCCCGGTTCGGCATCTCTGGCGATATCGGGCATGGCGCGTGCGCTGGTCGGACTCATCGTCATCAAAACTTCCGTTTCAGGTCGGATATCGCTTCGGCCAATGTGCAAGCCGACATCGCTATGTGGGGGAAGCGCGCCCCGCGATCAAGGGCGAATGGCTGCAAGCTTACAAAATCATGGACTTGCCTGCATTCGACGAGCGCTGCGCCAGCCTGCCCAGACACTCGAAAACGGCAGGCGATCGAGCTTGCTGGCGGCTTCCACGAGGGGATCCGCGGCACGCGCCGCACGCTGGCTGCGCCTGCAGGCAGCCTGCAATGCAGCCGCGGTCAACGCTGCAAGGCCGCGACGGTCAAGCGCGCGCATGTGCGAGGCAAGCAGCGCGAAGTGTTCGCGCAAGGCCGCATCGCGGCGCGCACCGGGCTGGCCAAGATCAGCCCGCGCAAGCTGGTGCCGAGCCAGCAGTTCCAGCGGCAGGGGCAGGCGATCACGCGCCAGCGCCTCGCTCATCCAGCTCGCTTCGTGCAGGGCACGCATCAGGTTCGCCGCCTGGGTCGAGGCCTCGACATCGAGCTTCGGATGCAGCATCACCTCGATGGCGGCGAGTGGTCCATGCACGCGCCGATAGCCGCCGAGCAAGGCATCCAGGCTTGCCGCCGGAAGCATCTCGCGCTGGGCCAATGCACCGGCGATCACGGCCGACCAGGCGTCGGCAGGGATTTGGGCCATCGATGGCCAGGTCGAAAGGGTCATGGTCAACGGATGCCGGGGCTTGCCGGCGGCGAACGCCGAAAGTTCCTCGGCCCACCACTGCAGCTTGCTGCGGGCAACCTCGGGTTCGACAATGTGCCAGGCCGCGTGGCCGATTTCATGCGCCAGGCAGGCAAACGCCGAAACCACCGGGCGCATGGGCGCGGTGGCAAAACGCAGCGCAAGCGGCAGTTCGGGATGGGCAAGCGCCCACTTCGCCTCGAAACTTGCTGCGGCGTCGGCCGACACGCTCAATCCGGCAGCAGCCAGGCGTGCAACGCGGGCACGCTGGCGGCCACCCGATCGGCACCCCAGGCATGCGGATCGCCGCCGTTGAGATAGCCCCAAGCCGCGGCCACGGTGGCGGTTCCGGCGGCACGACCGGCCTCGATGTCACGCAAGTCGTCACCGACAAACAAGGTTCTGGCCGGATCGACCTTGAGCATGGCGCAGGCATGCAGGACCGGATCCGGATCGGGCTTGCGCCTGGCCAGAGTGTCGCCGGCAACCAGCGCGGCGCAGCGCGTGCCGAGGCCCAGATGATCCAGCATTGGCGCGGCCAGCCAGCCGACCTTGTTGGTCACCACGCCCCAGGCGATGCCGCGCGCCTCGAGTCCGGCGAGAACCGGCTCGATGCCGGCATACAGCGCGGTGGCGGCATTGCCGCGTCGTGCATACAGATCGAGATAGCGCGGCAGCAGCTCCTCGATGCGCGGCTCGTCGAATCCCGGCAAGCCGCTGCGCAGGATGGCGCGACCGCCGGCGGAGACGACGCGACTGACCACCTGCGGGTCCGGCGCGGCATGGCCGATCTCCTTGCACAGGGTGGCCAGCGCGGCGACCAGGTCGGGTGCCGAATCGGCGAGGGTTCCATCCAGATCGAAAAGCACGGCTTGCGCCAGACGCGGATCGATCATGCCGGCTTCAACGCACACGCGAGGTAGTTGACCGCAACCGAATCGGCCAGCCAGGCCTTGCGCGTCAGCGGGTTGTAGCCGATCCCGCGCAGATCCTCGAGGACCAGTCCGGCACGGCGCAGGTCGGCAGCGAGTTCGGAGGGCTTGATGAACTGCGCGTAGCGATGAGTGCCGCGCGGCAACAAACGCAGTACATGCTCGGCACCGACGATGGCGGCAAGAAAAGATTTCGGCGTACGGTTGAGCGTGGACAGGAACAGGCGTCCGCCGGGCTTGAGCAGATCGGCACAGGCATGGATGACGCTGGCCGGATCGGGAACGTGTTCGAGCATCTCCATGCAGGTGATGAAATCGAACTGTCCTGCCATCTCGCCGGCCAGCGCTTCGACGCTGGTTTCGCGATAGTCGACATGAAGGGTGCCTTCGAGCAGATGCAGGCGCGCGACATCAAGCACGGCCGGGGCCAGGTCGATGCCGGTCACCGTGGCCCCGGCATGCGCCAGCGCTTCGCTGAGCAAACCGCCGCCGCAACCGACATCCAGCGCCCGCGCACCTTTCACGGCGACGCGCCCGGCGATGTAGGCAAAGCGCAGCGGATTGAGATCGTGCAAAGGTCGCGATTCGCCATCGGGGTCCCACCAGCGACTGGCCAGGCGTTCGAACTTGGCCACTTCGGCCGGATTGACGTTGCTCGTGTTCATCGCTTCATGCCGTGGCAATGCGCTCGCGCCAGCGCCGTGCCTTGCTCAGGATTTCGCTGGTGTCCATGCCGGTCAGCTCGCGATTGCGCAGCTTGCGCACGCCGGCGATCCAGACATCACTGACCTGGTGGCGGCCGGCCGCGTAGATCAATTGCGAGACGACGTTGTAGATCGGCTGGCTCTCGATCGTGCCGAGATCCACCGCGGCCAGGTCGGCCTGCTTGCCGACCTCGATCGAGCCAATGCGATCCTGCCAGCCGAGCGCACGCGCCGATCCCATCGTCGCCGCCCGCAGCACGCTGGCGGCGCTCATTGCCGCGGCATCGTTGGCGACCAGCTTGCCGACAAGGGCGGCCGAACGCATCTCGCCGAACAGATCGAGATCGTTGTTCGAGGCGCAGCCATCGGTGCCGATGGCCAGATTGACACCGGCACGGCGGATCGCCTCGGCCGGGCAGAATCCACTGAGCAGCTTCATGTTCGATTCGACGTTGTGCACGATCGACACGCCGTGGGCCGCGCAATCGTGGATCTCGGCCTCGCCGAGTTGAGTCATGTGCACGGCGATCAGGCGCTCGTTGACCAGGCCGATCTGCTTGATCCGCGCAAAGGGACGCATGCCGAAATCACGCAGGCTGTCGTTGATTTCATCGGCGGTTTCATGCAAATGCAGGTGCACGGGCAAGTCGAGCTGGTCCGACAACAGGTGGATGCGCTCGAAACTCTCGTTGGCAACCGTGTACGGCGCATGCGGCGCGAACGCGGTGCCGATCAAGGCCTCGCCGCGCAATTCATCATGAACGGCGAGCGCCTTGTCGAAATATTCGTCGCGACTTTGCGCCCACGGCGTGGGAAATTCGATCACCGGCAAGCCGATCAGGCTGCGGAAGCCGTGCTTGGCGTAGGTCGTCGCCTGCACATCGGGAAAGAAATAGTTCTCGTTGCAGCAGGTAGTGCCGCCGCGGATCATTTCGGCAATGGCCAGTTCGACGCCATCGCGGACGAACTCCGGGCCCATGACCTTGGCCTCGGCCGGCCACACATGCTCCTTCAACCAGACCATGAACGGCAGGTCATCGGCCAGTCCGCGCATCAACGTCATCGGGTTGTGCGTATGCGCGTTGACCAGCCCCGGAATCAAGGCATGCTCGCCCAGTTCGACGCGTTCGCGCGGCGCGAAGCGCTGCCGCGCCTCGGCAATCGGCAGGATGGCGACAATGCAATCGGCCTCGACGATGACCGCATGCGCTTCCAGCACCACGCCCTGTGGCTCTACCGGGATGACCCAGCGCGCCTCGATCTGCAGGTCCACCGCTGTCGGAAAAGTCATGCGGCTCCGATCACTTGACCCGGCCGACATATTCGCCAGTGCGCGTATCGACCTTGATCACTTCATTCTGGTTGACGAACAGCGGCACGCGCACGACCGCGCCTGTTTCCAGCTTGGCCGGCTTGCCGCCGCCACCGGAAGTGTCACCGCGCACGCCGGGATCGGTTTCGACAATCTGCAGTTCGACGAAATTCGGCGGCGTCACGTTGAGCACCGCGCCATTCCACAAGGTGACGATGACCATCTCGTTGCCCTTCAGCCACTTTGCGGCATCGGCCACTGCGTTCTCGTCGGCGGCGATCTGCTCGTGATTGGTCGGGTGCATGAAATGCCAGAACTCGCCATCCGAATAAAGGAACTCCATGTCGGTATCGACAACGTCGGCCGACTCGACCGTGTCGGTCGATTTCATCGTCATCTCGACCGTGCGCCCGGTCTTCAGGTTGCGGTACTTGACCCGGGTGAAGGCCTGGCCCTTGCCGGGCTTGATGAAGTCGGTATCGATGATCGTGCACGGATAACCGTCAACGATGATCTTGAGGCCGTTCTTGACGTCGTTCATTCCATGTGTGGCCATGGAGAGCTCCTGTTGCGTGGTGGACAAGCTGCCCATACAAAGCAGCTAGAATGGGGAATTTGTTGGCCGGACTGCCCGGAACCGATCGGCAATGATACCTGCAAGCCCGCTTTTCTCACAGATTCCCCTGCCCCGCTGCGCTGAAAAGTCACCGCGCTGGCAACAGCTTTGGCGCGAAGCGATCAGCGATCCGCTCGAGCTGCTGCGCCTGCTTGGACTGGAAGCGCAGGCGCAGGAACTGCTGGCTGCATCCGATACCGGGTTCGCCGTGCGCGTGCCGCGTGGATTCGTCGCCCGAATGCGCCATGGCGATCCGGCCGATCCGCTGCTGCTGCAGGTCATGCCCGGCATCGGCGAACTGCTCGATGCACCGGGATTCAGCACTGATGCGGTGGGAGATCTTGCTGCGGGCACGGTGCCCGGCGTGCTGCACAAGTATGCAGGGCGCGCCCTGCTGATCGCGACCGGCTCCTGTGCGATCAACTGCCGCTACTGTTTCCGCCGGCATTTCCCTTATGCCGAGCAGACCGCCGCCGCCGGACACTGGCGGATCGCCCTCGACCATCTCGCCGGCGATTCTTCGATCAACGAGGTCATCCTTTCTGGTGGCGACCCGCTTTCCCTGTCGACGGCGAAGCTCGCCGAGTTGACCGATGCACTCACAGGCATCGCCCACGTGCGCCGCCTGCGCATCCACAGTCGCTTGCCGATCGTGCTGCCGCAACGCGTCGATCAGGAGCTGCTGGCCTGGCTGGAACGCCTGCCCATTCAGAAAATCCTCGTCGTGCACGCCAACCACGCCAACGAGATTGACGAAACGGTGGCCGCAGCTTGCGCGGAACTGTCCCGGGCCGGCGTCACCCTGCTCAATCAATCGGTTTTGCTGCGCCGGGTCAACGACTCGATCGGGGCGCTGGTCGAGTTGTCCGAGCGCCTGCTGGCCTGTTCGATCCTGCCCTACTACCTGCACCAATTGGACCGCGTTGCCGGCACCGCCCACTTCGAGGTGGCCGATGCGCAGGCAATTGAGCTTGTCGAACAGATGCGCGGCCTGTTGCCAGGTTACCTGGTGCCGCGCCTTGTGCGCGAAACGGCCGGCGCGGCCAGCAAACAACCCGTCTGAATCGTGAACTTGCCTTAAAATCCGCCAGAGTATGGAAATAGCTGGGTGAATCCGGTACAAGTTTCTGTGTTGACCGTTACTCGCATAACGGCCAGCGGCGCACCGCGCACTCCCCTGACAGCGCAATCCCCATGACCAAACCAGACAATGTGATCAAGCTGCTGCTGATCGAGGACTCGGCCGATGAGGCCGAGCAGATCATCAGCATGTTGCGCAACGGTGGCATCGCCGTGCGGCCATCGCGCGCGGGCAATGAAGCCGAGCTGGAAGACCTGATCGAACGCCAGACACCGGATTTGATCCTGGCCAACCTGACCTGTCGCGACCTGCCGCTGCGGCAAGCCGCCGAGACCGTCAATCGCACCGGCAAGGACATTGCCCTTGTCGTCTACGGCAGCAATGTCAGCGACAACGGGGTTGCCGAGGCATTCCGCGACGGTGCCCGCGCCCTCGCCCTGCAGAACCGGCCCGATCACCTGCAAATGATCGTTCGCCGCGAATTCGAGGCGCTGATCATGCGCCGTAGCGTGCGTCGCCTTGAAAACGCCTTGCGCGAGTCCGAGCGGCGCTGCAGTGACTTGCTTGATTCCTCGCGCGATCCGATCGCCTATGTCCACGAAGGCATGCACGTGCGGGCCAATCGCGCCTACCTGGAAACGTTCGGCTACGAGGATTTCGAGGATATCGAAAGCATGTCGATCCTCGACATGGTCGCCGCCGACGATGCCGACGACTTCAAGGCCCTGCTCAAGCGCCTGTCCAAGGGCGAACCGCCGCCGCAGAAACTCAACCTGAAGGCGCAGCGCGCGGACGGCAGCACTTTTGATGCGGTGATGGAATTCGCCGAAGCCATGTACGAAGGCGAACCCTGCCAGCAGATTGTCTTCCGCCAGCAGGTGGTCGATCACGGCACGAGCGAGGAACTCGAGGATCTGCGGCGCAAGGACCTGGTCACCGAACTGTTCAATCGCCAGTACCTCACCAACGAAATCGATCGCACGGTGGCCGCGGCAAATGCCGGGAAATCCGATCAGGCGCTGATCCTGATGGAACTCGACAACTACAAGAACGTGCTCGAAGGCATTGGCCTCGGCAGCACCGATCTGCTGCTTGGCGACATGGCCAACCTGTTGCGCCGGCACCTGAACGAACTCGACATCCCCGGGCGCATGGCCGAATACACCTTTGGCGTCATCGTCCATGACCGCAATCCCGAGGCCCTCGGCCAGCTCACCGAAACGCTGCGCAAGACATTCGAGGAGCGCATCTTCGAAATCGGCAAGAACTCGATCAACCTGACCGTCAGCGTCGCCGCCAGCCTGATCGGCGAAAAGACCGCCAACGGCAATGCCCTGCTCAACCAGACTTCGGCGACCTTGCGCGCCTTGCAGGCCGAAGGCGGCAACCTTGCCCGCGTCTTCGATCCGGCGGCCAAGGACAAGGCCGATGCGGAAAAGAACCGGCACTGGCTGAAACTGATCAAGGAAGGCCTCACCAACGACGGCTACGTCCTCTATTTCCAGCCAATCATCAGCCTGCAGGGCGCGGAGGGCGATTACTACGAAATCCTCCTGCGCATGAAGGGACCGCGTGGCGAGATCCTGCCTGGATTCTTCATGCCGATCGCAGAACAGCATGGCCTGCTGCCGCAACTCGACCGCTGGGTCATCGGCACGGCGATCAAGGCGCTGGCAGAACGCGAACAGGGGGGCCGCAAGACGACCTTCTTCATCAAGCTCGCGCCGCAGTCGCTGGATGACCAGACCTTGCTGCCCTGGATCGCCCTGCAACTGAAGAACGCGCGCCAGCGTGGCGACGCGCTGGTGTTCGAAATGCCGGAAAGCAAGGTCGTGACCAGCCTCAAACCGGCGCGCGCCTTTGTCCGCGGCCTCGAACAACTGCACTGCGGATTCGCCCTCGAACAATTCGGCTCGGGTCTCAATTCCTTCCAGTTGCTCAAGCACATTCCCGCGCACTACCTCAAGGTCGACCGCAGCTACATGGCGGAACTGCCGAAGAACAAGGAAAACCAGGAGCGCATCAAGGCCATGTGCGAGCAGGCGCACAATGCCGGCAAGCTGACCATTGCCGAGTTCGTCGAAGATGCGGCGAGCATGTCGATCCTGTTCTCGTGCGGCATCAATTTCGTGCAGGGAAACTTCCTGCAGGAACCGGAACAGGTCATGTCCTACGACTTTGGCGGCGGCTGATCCCGCGCCGCGCGAGTTCCCGCAAGACGAGGCCCCGCGATGCGGGGCCTCTTGTTTTCAGCTATTGACCGGCACGCAAGGCGGCGATGCGTTCCTCGATCGGCGGATGGCTCGAGAACAGCTTGCGCATGTTGCCACCGGTGATGCCGAAAGCCTGGATTGCCTTGGGCAGGTTGTTTTCTCCATGCCCCTGAGCCAGGCGCCCGAGCGCCGCGATCATCTTTTCCTTGCCGGACAGGCGGGCACTGCCGGCGTCGGCGCGGAATTCACGCCAGCGCGAGAAGGCCATGACAATGATCGAGGCAAGCATGCCGAGCACCAGCTGCAGGACGATGACGACCGCGAAGTAAGCGAGTCCGCCGCCACCGCCCTCGCGATTGCCGCTGATGGCGCGATCGACCACCGTGCCGATGACGCGGGCAAGGAAGATCACGAAGGTGTTCAGCACGCCTTGCAGCAAGGTCATGGTGACCATGTCGCCGTTGGCGACGTGGCTGACTTCATGGGCGAGCACGGCCTCGATTTCGTCGCGGCTCATCTGTTGCAGCAAACCGGTGCTTACTGCGACCAGCGCGTTGTTGCGGGTCGCGCCGGTGGCAAACGCATTCATTTCGGGGGCGTCGTAGATGGCCACTTCCGGCATGCCGATGCCGGCACCTTCGGCTTGGCGACGCACGGTCGAGAGCAACCAGGATTCAGTCGGATTCGCCGGATTGTCGATGACCCGCGCGCCGGTCTGCCACTTGGCGACCCATTTCGACATGGCCAGTGAAATGAACGAGCCACCAAAACCGATTACGGCGGAAAGGACGAGGATACCTTTGAAGTTGATACCGGTCTTGCTGTAAGTGTAGGTGTCGATGCCGAACAGCTTGACGACAATCGTCAGCAGAACCATGACGGCCAGGTTGGTGGCGATGAAAAGCAGGATACGACGCATGGCTGACTCTCAGGTAGGGTGCGGAGGAATGACACTTGGCTGCCCCGAAGTTTGGGTAAACTTCGTGCCAATTCAAGCATCTTGCCCTACTTGTCGACCGTCGCCCATGCTAACGGTTCCCGTTCATGCGAAACCCTGAGGCTTTGCCGGCCGAACGGCTGGCATTGCCGGCCGGACCGCGCGGACGCTTCGCGCCGTCACCGACCGGAAATCTGCACTTCGGCTCGCTGGTCGCGGCACTCGGCAGCTGGTTGCACGCCCGCTCCGGCCAGGGCAGCTGGATCGTGCGCATGGAAGACATCGACAGCACGCGGAGCGTTCCCGGAGCGGGCCAGCACATCCTGGCCACGCTTGCCGCATTCGGCCTCGAATCCGACGAGCCCGTTGTCTGGCAGAGCCAGCGCCTCGATCTCTATCAGGCGAGCTTCGAGCGCCTGCAGGCCCTTGGTGTTGTGTACCCCTGCCAGTGCAGTCGCAGTGACCTGACGGCATTCAACGGCATTCACCCGTACGCGTGCGTCCGCAGCGCAAATTCCTCGCCACCGGCTTGGCGCGTGCGCGTCGGCGATCGGGAAATCACCTTCACGGATCGGATATGCGCAAGGTTCAGCCAGCGCCTTGATCGCGAGGTGGGCGATTTTGTCGTGCGCCGGGCTGACGGTTTGTTCACCTATCAACTTGCCGTGGTCGTCGACGACGACGCGCAAGGCATCAATGAAATCGTGCGCGGAGCCGATCTGCTCGATTCGACGCCGCGCCAGATCCATCTGCAGGAACTCCTCGGCCTGCCGACACCAGGCTACCTGCATCTGCCCCTGGTGCTCGATCCCAGCGGTCGCAAACTGAGCAAGCAGGAGCAGGCGCGACCGGTCGATGCCGGCGATCCGCTGCCCGCCCTGCAGGCGGCGCTGGCCTTCCTCGGACAGCGCCCGCCAGCCAGCAAACGCGTCGACGCGTTGCTGCGCGAAGCCGTCGATGCGTTCGACATCGATGCCATTCCGGCGCGAGCGCCGGCACATGCCGCAATGCGGAAGGACTAATCCTCCTTGCGCAGGCACAATCCGGACAAGGCAAGGTTCACACCCGATCACAGACCAAGGAGAACAGCATGGCGGCTCGCGTAGCACTCGTCACCGGCGGCATCGGCGGCATCGGCACGGCAATCTGCCGGCATCTGGCCACATCGGGCCACCGTGTCGCCACCAATTATCGCGACGAGGCAAAGGCCCGGGCGTGGCAGGCGGCGCAGAAGGCCGATGGGTTCGACTTTGCCCTTGCCTCCGGCGACGTCTCCAATGTCGAAAGTGCCGAGGCCATGGTGCGCGAGATCGAACGCCAACTGGGGCCGATCGAGATCCTCATCAACAACGCCGGCATCACCCGCGACACGACCTTCCACAAGATGTCCGCGCTGCAGTGGCAGGACGTGATCAACACCAATCTGAACTCGTGCTTCAATGTGACCCGCCCGGTCATCGACGGCATGCGTGCGCAGAAGTGGGGGCGGATCATCCAGATCAGTTCGATCAATGGCCAGAAGGGCCAGTACGGACAGGCAAACTACGCCGCATCCAAGGCCGGCATGCACGGCTTTTCGATTTCCCTGGCCCAGGAGAACGCCAAGTTCGGCATTACCGTGAACACGGTTTCGCCGGGCTACGTGCTGACAGAAATGGTCAAGGCCGTACCCGAGGATGTGCGTGCCAAGATCGCCGCACAGATCCCGATCGGCCGCCTCGGCGAGCCGGAGGAAATCGCCTATGCGGTCGGCTTCCTCGCCGATGAGCGTGCCTCGTGGATCACCGGCGCCAACCTGTCCATCAACGGCGGCCACTACATGGGCTGGTAGGCGTCGTCGACGGGAGGAGTGCGAGCCCTCCTCTCGTCGTGTTGCAACATGGAGTGGCAAGCCTCGCCTACCCGCTGCAATGCCCGCCATGCCTGCCATGCGGCATAGGCCCGCCAATCGGCGATTGCGATTTTCGATGCTGCGCAGCATGAAACTGGTGCAGCGCCGCACGATCTGTTAGCGTTGCGCCATGGCCGAATTCCGCATCATCAAGAAGTATCCGAACCGTCGCCTCTACGACACCGAGATCTCAAGTTACATAACGCTTGAAGAAGTCCGGCAGCTCGTCGTCGATGGCGAGAAGTTCGAAGTTCGCGACGCCAAATCCGGTGACGACCTGACCCGCTCGGTGCTGCTGCAGATCATCTCGGAACACGAGGATCGCGGCCAGCCGATGTTCACCACCGAGCTGCTCTCGCAGGTGATCCGTTTCTACGGCGATTCGCTGCAGGGCTTCATGGGCAGCTACCTCGAAAAGAGCCTGCAGGTGTTCCTCGACCAACAGCAGCAGTTCCGCAGCCAGTTGAACAACATCATGGGTCGCACGCCGTGGTCGATGCTCAACGAGATGACCGAACGCAACATGGACATGTGGAAGTCCATGCAACAGGGATTCCTCACCGATGCCGTCAACAAGGCGCGCCAGGGCGCGGATCCCGCCAAGGCAAAGAAAGACAGCAAGACCTGAGCCCTCGGCAGCCATCCCGCAGCAGGCAATCTCCCCGAGCGATCAAGCCAACTGCCAGCAGACCTGACGGTGTGGCTGCCTGCGCCTGCTTACCCTCGATCCCCACGGAGTCCGTCGCATGAGTCAACGTGTCGCCCTCGTCAGCGGAGGCATTGGCGGCCTCGGCACTGAAATCTGCCGTCACCTCGCCCGTTCCGGCCATCGCGTCATTGCCGCCGATCTCGGTGCGCGCAGCGAGCGCATTGCCGCCTTCCGCGCCGAAGTCGAGGAATACCGCAACGACATCATCTTCGAGGCACTCGATGTCGCCGATCATGCCGGCTGCGCTGCCTCGCTTGCCGACATCGTCGCGCGCCATGGCCCGATCTCGGTGCTGGTCAACGCCGCTGGCATCACGCGCGACACCAGCCTGCGCAGGATGTCCGAGCAGCAATGGTCGGACGTCATCACGGTGAATCTCGATGGCGTGTTCAACACATGTCGCGCGCTGATCGACGGCATGACCGAGCGCGGTTTCGGCCGCATCGTCAACATTTCCTCGGTGAACGGCCAGACCGGGCAATTCGGCCAGACCAACTATTCCGCGGCCAAGGCTGGCATGCACGGATTCACCATGGCCCTGGCGCGCGAAGTGGCGAAGAAGGGCGTCACCGTCAACAGTGTCTCCCCGGGTTACTGCGAAACCGCCCTGGTGATGGCCGTGGCGGAGCCGGTACGCGAACAGATCATCGCCAATATCCCGGTCGGCCGTCTCGGCAAACCCTGCGAAATCGCCCGCGTCGTCGATTTCCTCTGCGCCGAGGATTCCGCCTTCATCACCGGCGCGAACATCCCGGTGAACGGCGGCTACTTCATGGATTTCTGAGCCGCCCCGGGCGCATTACCAGATGAGGTCCGCCGGAATGTCATCTTCGGTCGGGGCATCCGGGTCGCACAGCAAGACCAGGGCCTCGGCACTGATCGCGCGCACCTGTTCGGCAACTTCACGGGTGACCAGCAGATAGCGACCGCGGTATTGCACGACGCCCAATTGCCCGGCATTGACCTCGACAAGCTGGTCGGCGGTGCAATAAACGCGACAGATCTTCTCGCCGTGCGGGAAATGCCGGGCGATCTCGGCATCCACCTTGTTCAGCGCCTTGTCGGCGAGCAGCGCAGCGAGTTTCTGCTTGCGATCGGCTTTTTCCCTGGCCCGCTGCTCGGCCTGCTGCTTCTCCCGATCGCGCTCCGCCCGCTCGGCGCGATCACGCAAACCGTAGGCACGTGCCAGATCGATCTCCTCCTGGCTGCGCGCCGCCTTGGGACTTGCCGGTTTTGCCATGCCCGCATCGGCGCGCGACTTGTTCGGCGGACGTTGTGGACGAGCAACAGGTTGCGGCTGTGCCTTGAGCTTCTGCACAAGGCCACTCTTGAGCAACTGGTCGCGCAGCGAATCAGCCATGGTCTGAGAACACAAGGTTCATGGGTCAGTAGTGCGGCGGCGGCGGTTCGTCACCGACGTCATTGCCAAGCGTGGAGCGCAGGCCGACCAGGTCGGAGCGCAGGCGGTCGAGTTCGAGGCGCAAGGCGAGCATGGTCTGGTCGTGCATCGCCACCGCGGCATTCAGCGCGGCCAGGCCGTCATCGATGAAGGCCAGGCGCACCTCGAGTTCGGTCAGGCGTTCTTCCAGTGAACTCATGTGCGCGGCAGATCTTCAATCAAATGGCGCCCATGACGCGCGCCCAGGTTGCCGGATGCCTCATTCACGGCCAGGGCCAGGTCGGCGCTTGCCATCTCGCGCACGAGATCGGCAAAAGTGGTTTTCGGTGTCCAGCCGAGCTTCGTGCGGGCGAATGTCGGATCGCCGAGCAGGGTTTCCACCTCGGCCGGCCGATAGTATTTTGGGTGGATGCGCAGCAGGGTTTCGCCAACCCGGATCTTCGCGTTCGGCGTGCGCACGGCAGCGACGACGGCGACCTCCTCGGCGCCCTGCCCGCTGAATTCGACTTCGACGCCCATCTCGCGCGCGGCAAGCACGACAAACTCGCGCACCGAGTGCTGCAGGCCGGTGGCGATCACGTAATCGTGGGCCTCGTCTTGCTGCAGGATGAGCCACTGCGCCTCGACATAGTCGCGTGCATGGCCCCAGTCGCGGCGCGCATCGAGATTGCCGAGATAAAGACAATGCTGCAAGCCGCATATGACCCGCGCCAGCCCACGCGTGATCTTGCGCGTGACGAAGGTTTCGCCGCGAATCGGTGATTCGTGGTTGAAAAGGATGCCATTGCAGGCAAACATGCCATAGGCCTCGCGGTAGTTGACCGTGATCCAGTAGGCATAGAGCTTGGCGACGCCATAGGGCGAACGCGGATGGAACGGTGTCGTCTCGCGTTGCGGCGTTTCGCGGACCATTCCGTAAAGCTCGGAGGTCGAGGCCTGATAGATGCGGCAACGATCCTGCAACTTGAGGATGCGCATCGCCTCGAGCAGGCGCAGCGTGCCGAGACCGTCGGCGTTGGCCGTGTACTCCGGCTCCTCGAACGACACCGCGACATGACTCTGTGCGGCGAGATTGTAGATTTCGTGCGGCTCGACTTCCTGGATCACGCGCATGAGACTGGTCGAATCGGTGAGGTCACCGTAATGCAGGGTCAGGGCCGGGCCGGATTCGTCGAGTTCGCGGTACAGGTGATCGATGCGCTCGGTATTGAAAGACGAGGCGCGGCGCTTGAGACCGTGCACCTCATAGCCCTTGGCGAGCAGCAATTCAGCGAGATAGGCACCGTCCTGTCCGGTGATGCCGGTGACCAATGCGCGTTTCTTTTCCATCAATGGATGTTCGTCTGGATAGGGAAGCCGATCGGGTCGATCGGAACAGGGAGGGTGATGGTAGCGAGCGTACGCTCCGCGGTACAGCCGGCGAGGCTAGCGCGTGCGCCGGATGCTGCGTCCGCGGCCGATGCCGTAGTACGCGAGGCCGGCTTTTTCGATGCTGGCGGGATCAAAGATGTTGCGTCCGTCAAAGATCACCTTTTCCCGCAATGCCTTGCCGATCCGGGCCAGGTCGGGACTTCGGAACGCCTTCCACTCGGTGACCACGACCAGTGCATCGGCACCATCGAGAGCGGCATATTGGGAATCACAGAGGGCCAGATCATCGCGTTCGCCATAGAGTCGACGCACCTCGCCGTGGGCCTCGGGATCGAACGCCCGTACGCGTGTGCCCGAAGCCCACAATTGTTCGAGCAAGGTACGGCTCGGTGCTTCGCGCATGTCATCGGTATTGGGTTTGAATGCGAGTCCCCACACGGCGATCGTGCGACCCTCGAGGTCGCCATTGAAGTGCTGGCTGATGAGCCCGTGAAGCTTCTGCTTCTGCAACGCATTGGTGGCTTCCACGGCGCTCAGCACGCGCGGCTGGTAACCGTGGCCGCGCGAAATGTGCTCAAGCGCCTTGACGTCCTTGGGGAAACAGGAGCCGCCGTATCCGGCACCCGGATAAATGAAGTGGTAACCGATGCGCGGATCCGAGCCAATGCCAAGACGCACGTTTTCAATGTCCGCGCCAACGCGTTCGGCAATGTTGGCAATCTCGTTCATGAAGCTGATCTTGGTCGCGAGCATTGCATTGGCCGCATACTTGGTCAGCTCGGCCGAGCGCACGTCCATCTGCACGATGCGATCGTGATTGCGGTTGAACGGCGCATACAGGCTGCGCAGGGCGGCGATTGCCGAGGCGCTGTCGCTGCCGATGATGATGCGATCCGGGCGCAGGCAATCCTGCACGGCATCGCCCTCCTTGAGGAATTCCGGATTGGAGACGACCTCGAAGGCAACGCTGCTGCCGCGGTCGGCCAGAGCTTGCGCAATCGTCGCGCTGACGAGGTCGGCCGTGCCTACCGGCACCGTCGACTTGTTGACGATGACTGCCGGTGCGGACAGCGTTCCGCCAATCGTGCGCGCGACATCAAGCACATGCGAAAGATCGGCGCTGCCGTCCTCTTCGGGAGGGGTGCCGACGGCAATGAAGATGATTTCGCCATGTGCAATCGCGCTGGCGGCATCGGTGGTGAAATGCAGGCGCCCGGCGGCATGGTTGTCGATCACCATCGGCGTCAGTCCGGGCTCGAAAATCGGGATCTCCCCGCGCTCCAGGCGGGCGACCTTCAGTGCATCGACATCGACGCAAATCACATCATTGCCGACTTCGGCCAGGCAGGTACCCGTGACCAGGCCGACATAGCCGGTTCCAAATATCGCTATGCGCATTGCATCAACTCCCGCCTGCTGCCAGGAACCGGTTCACGGCCCATCACCACCGGCTGCCGAAAACGAAGAAGGCGTGCCGGATTCCGGCACGCCTTCGCTATCACGCTGCGTGCAGCTTACTTCTTCTCGGGCGTGGCCGGTGCCGCCTTCTCCGCACCGGTTTCGATCGAGATCAGCTTGACGTCGAAGATCAAGGTCGCGTTCGGGCCGATTGCCGGCGGTGCATTTTCGCCGTAGGCGAGCTCAGCGGGGATGACCAGCTTGTACTCGGAGCCCACCGGCATCAGCTGCAGGCCTTCGGTCCAGCCCTTGATCACGCCATTGAGCGGGAACGTGGCCGGCTGGCCGCGATCGACCGAGCTGTCAAACTTGGTGCCGTCGATCTTGGTACCGGTGTAGTCGACCTTGACCGTATCGGTTTCCTTCGGCTTCGGGCCGGTGCCCAGCTTGACCACTTCGTACTGCAAACCCGAAGCGGTGGTCTTGACGCCGGCCTTGGCCTTGTTCTTGGCCAGGAACGCGTCACCTTCCTTCTTGTTCTTTTCTGCGGCGACCTTCTCTTCCGCAACGCGCTTGGCCTGCAGCTTCTGCATGAATTCCTGGCGAACCGTCTGGCCCTCTTCCTGGGTCATCAGCGTCTTGCTGCCATTGAATTCATCCTGCAATGCCTGGATGACGACCTTCAGGTCAAGCTCGTCCTTGATCTGGGTAAGGCCGCGGCCGACATCGGCACCGACCATGTAGCTGACCTTGTCTTTCTCGGTCTTCAGCGAGGCATCGATGGCCAGTGCATTACCGGCGACGAATACCGAGGTCAACGCCGTGGCGATGAGGGTCTTGCGGACAAAACGGGTCATGTATGGGACTCCTGGGAAAACGGTAGAGGACGGCTGCTGGGCACCCGACAAAAGAATCAGCGTCAAGCGGGCCGCATATTGTGGCTGTGGCCGCTGGCGATGGCAATCGACATCCGAAGCAGCAGGACTGCCAAGTTCGCCATGCTGCCACTGAGAACATGAACCGGGGTTCGGGTTCCCGAAATGGCTGAACGGATTCGATTCCGGTGCCAGCCTGTTGACAACCTCAGTTTAGGTGTTATAGTTGCCTACAACACCAGCTCATCAACCGACCTCAAGGAGGTCATCATGAACCGCCTGATCCATGCCCGCCTTCTGCTTGCCGTCATCATCGCCGCCACTATCGGCGCAGTCGAAGTCGGCAGCCTCGTTGCACCGGCGGCTTTGGCGCACGCCGAAAACCCGTCAGCGATCGTCGCCTCCGGCATCCCGACTTTGCCGACTGTTGTCGTGCATGCACCGGAGGCGATTCCCACCCTGCCCGTGATCACCGTGCGACCGACTGCGGAACAGCTTGCCGCGGCGTCAACGAACGATGCCCTGGCATCGACAGCCGCGGCAATGAGCGCGCCCTCGACCAGCCCCATGCTGCCGCATGTGCGTTTGGACATGCCCTACTATTCATTCGGCAAGATGCTGCCCAATGTGATCAAGGACTAACCCATGAGCACGGTCTGGAACGACAACACACCCATCTACCGCCAGCTTCGCGACCGCGTCGTGGCCATGATCCTTGATGGCGTGCTCAAACAGGGGGATGCGCTGCCGTCGGTTCGCCAGGTCGCGGCGGATTTCCAGATCAATCCAATTACCGTATCCAAGGCATACCAGGAGCTCGTCGACGAGAACCTGGTGGAAAAACGAAGGGGACTGGGCATGTATGTCACCGAAGGGGCGCGCAGCGCCTTGCTGAAATCCGAACGCGAGCACTTCCTGCATGAGGAGTGGCCGCCACTGGCGGCACGCCTTGAACGCATGGAAATCGACCTGGCGACCCTGCTCAAGCACGCGCCAAAGACGACTGAAGGGGAATCCCGATGAGCGCCGTCATCCACGCCCGCGGCCTGAGCAAGAGCTATGGCAAGACCGTCGCCCTCGATGCAGTCGATTTCGAGATCGAAAGCGGCCGCATTGTCGGCTTGATCGGCCCCAACGGCGCCGGCAAGACCACCGCGCTGAAGGCGATCCTCGGCCTGAGCGAATTCGATGGCGAACTGTCGGTGCTCGGACTGGACCCGCGCAGCCAGCGTGCGCAGTTGATGGAACAGGTCTGTTTCATTGCCGATGTCGCCGTGCTGCCGCGCTGGATTCGCGTGAGCGAAGCAATCGACTTCGTCGGTGGCGTGCATCCGCGCTTCTCCCGCGCCAAGTGCGAAGCCTTTCTTGCCCGCACCAAGATCACGCCGAAGATGCGCGTGCGCGAAATGTCCAAGGGCATGATCGTGCAGTTGCACCTGGCCTTGATCATGGCCATCGACGCGCGCCTGCTCGTCCTCGACGAGCCGACGCTCGGCCTCGACATCCTCTATCGAAAGACGTTCTACGAAAACCTCCTCTCGGAGTACTTCGACGAAAACAAGACCATCATCGTGACCACCCACCAGGTCGAGGAAGTCGAGCACATTCTGACCGACCTGATCTTCATCCGCGACGGCAAGATCGCCCTCAATGCATCGATGGATGAAATCGCCGATCGCTATGCCGAGGTGATGGTCAATCCAGACAAGGCCGAGGCTGCGCGCGCGCTGCATCCGCTGAACGAGCGCCAGGTCTTTGGCAAGTCCATTTTTCTGTTCGACGGCGTCGACCGCGCACGTCTGGCGGCGCTTGGCGAGTTGCACAAGCCAAGCATTGCCGATCTGTTCGTCGCCACCATGAAAGGAACCTACGCATGAACACGTTCGGCTGGCTGGTCAAACGCGAATACTGGGAACACAAGGGTGGCTTCTACTGGACGCCGGTGTGGGTCAGCGGAATCATGTTGCTGTTGACCGTCCTCGGCATCATGGCCGCCGAAGTGTTCACTTCCCGCGCCAACATCCAGGTCAACGGCGGCATTCCCTGGGAGCTGATCTCCGAGCGCCTGAGCGCGGGGGATTTCGTCAATGCGGGCCTGGGCCTTGACCTCGCCTACGTTGCCCTCGTCGCCCTGCTCTGCGTGGTCCTGTTCTTCGTCGTGTTCTTCTACCTGCTGGGTGCCCTCTACGATGATCGCCGCGACCGCAGCGTGTTCTTCTGGAAATCGCTGCCCGTCACAGATACCGCCACCGTGCTCTCGAAAATCGCTGCAGCACTCCTGCTCGCTCCGTTGCTTTCGCTGGTCGTGGCGACGCTGGCCTATGTGGTACTGCTGCTGATCGTCTGCGTCTGGGCGATGCTGCACGGCATCAATCCGCTGCCGGCCATCGGGGCTTCTCATATGCTTGGGCTGCTCTGGCGCATGATCCTGACCATCCCCCTGGATGCCATGGTGGCGTTGCCGACGGCCGGCTGGCTCTTGTTCTGGTCTGCCTATGCGCGCAGCAAACCGTTCCTCTGGGCGGTGCTGGTGCCCCTCTTTGCGCTCATCGCCAACAGCTGGATCGGCCTCATGGGCCTGCCCAGCCTGAGCCGGGATTTCCTGCTCAACGAAGTCCTCGCCCGCCTGCTGTTCGGGATCTTCCCGGGATGGTGGCTCGATGATCGCAACCCGACCTTCGGCAGCTTCAAGGATTCGCTCGAGAACAAGAACGTGCTCGCCACGCTCGATCCGGCCAATGTCTACGGCCTGCTGGCAACTCCAGGCATCTGGATTGGCGCCGCCGCCGGCATCGCCCTGATCGCCGCATCGATCTGGCTGCGCCGCACCCGCATCGAGACTTCCACCTGAGTGATCGGGCAGGAGCCGGAGTATTCCGGCTCCTCCGCCATGCCAGCAACTGCTCGGCAACTGCTCCTGCGTTGTGCTGCACAAGGATGTGCAAATGCCGCGAGCGCAGGATGCGCTTGAGCGGCCTCTCGACGGCCGTTCCCGACGCCGTTCTACCGCATCCATCCATGGATGCGTACCTCCTGCATCCGTGCAGTCGTCCTGCGTTGCAGGCATACAGGCCATCCATGGCCATCGCCTGCAACTGCTCGGCAACTGCTCCTGCGTTGCTCTACCTCCTGCATCCGTGCAGTCGTCCTGCGTTGCAGGCATACAGGCCATCCATGGCCATCGCCTGCAACTGCTCGGCAACTGCTCCTGCGTTGCTCTACCTCCTGCATCCATGCAGTCGTCCTGCGTTGCAGGCATACAGGCCATCCATGGCCATAAAAAAAGAGCCGGCACTGGTTGCAGTGCCGGCTCCCTGTGTAACGGGGCATGAGGCGAATGTGTTACCGGGTCAGGTTCCTGTTCACCACAAGATACTTGTTGCCACCCTCCACGCTCAGTCCCGTCTGGTTCAGATTGAGCGTGCCGTCCAGCCACATGCGGATCATGCGGTTGTTTTCGCGGCGCACGATGACCGCTGCACCCGCAGCGGTGTAGATGACATCACCTTCGCGAAGACTGCCCGGCTGGACCCGCTCGCTGATGCGCTTGCCTTCGTTGTAGCGCTTTTCCATCGATTCGCGCACGGGATCGGTATCACCGGGTTCGGCGGCGACCAACATGACCGGTGCCTTGGGATCCACCACGACCGGCGCCTCGGCTGCTGCCGCGGGAGCTTCCTCGACGACAGCCGGCACCGCAGCTTGCACTGGTGGCGGTTGCGGTGGCGCAACAACCTCCGGCGCGGGTTCCGGTTCCGCGACAGGCACCTCGACGACCGGTGCGGGAGGCGGCGGCTCGATTGCCGCCGGCGGCTCGGCGACTGGAGCAGGCCTTGGCGTGGGCGTGGGCGCCGGGGCAGCGACGGGAGCAGGTTTCGCGGCGGCGGCGACCGGCTCCGGCTTGGCAGGTTCGGCCGCCTTGTCCTCGACCCGCACGAGCAAGGTTTCGTAGAAGCCATCCTTCATCACGATTTCCGCCTGGCCACCCGCACGGATGCGTGCGGCAATCTGCGCATGCCAATGCTGCGGTGCGGTCACCACAAGGCGCTTGCCGGAAGCCGCCGCCTGGCGTCCCAGCGTGGTCAACTCGGCATTCGCCGCGCCGCTGTTGAACTGCTCGGCGGTGATGTCAATATTCTGCTGAGCCCATGCACTGCTGGCGAGCAACGCCGTCAGCGCGAAGAAAACCTTTTTCATCTCAAAACTCCAATCCTGACTTCAATTCAAACGAGTTGCGGTGAGGCTCCGCATGCCGGGATCGCACACGTAAGCAAGGTTGTCGCGATCAATCACGCCAACATGGCGAATGCGCCATGCAGGCGCTGGTTGCCTGCGGGGGTGGCTGGAAACGCGATGTCGACGGATTCATCGCCGGGCGCGCTGGCGCAAGCGTGCCAACTTGGACCATGGTCCGCCTCGTGGCATGTGCCATAGGCCACGCTGGTGCCATCACCGGCCACGAGCCATGTCGTTTGCGCGGACCTGCGGCGGCAGCTAGCCACCGGCAGATCCGCCATGGATGCCACCCTTGGTCAGGGTCATCGGATCGAGCAACTCGACCAACTGCTTGCGACTCAGCTTGGTTGTCTCGAGGGCGACGTCAATGATCGGGCGGCCTTCCTTGTAGGCCTGTTTCGCCGTGGCGGCACCGACGTCGTAGCCGATCACCGAATTGAGCGCGGTGACCAGGATCGGGTTGCGATCGAGCGCCTCGCGGATGTTGTCTTCGCGCACCTTGAATCCGGCAATCGCCTTGTCGGCCAGCGCGCGCGCGGCATTGGCCAGTATCTCTATGGATTGCAGCAGGTTCAGGGCCACCACCGGCAGCATCACATTGAGCTGGAAGTTGCCGCTCTGCCCGGCGATGGTAATGGTTGCGTCATTGCCGATGACCTGGGCACAAACCATCGCCAGCGCCTCGGGAATCACCGGATTGACCTTGCCCGGCATGATCGACGAACCCGGCTGCAGGGCTGGCAGCTCGATCTCGCCAATGCCGGCCAGCGGTCCGGAATTCATCCAGCGCAGGTCGTTGGCCATCTTCATCAAGCCGACTGCCAGGGTCTTCAACTGGCCGGACAGCTCGACCGCGGCATCCTGCGTACTGATGCCTTCGAACAGATTGGCGGCGGATTCGAGACGCACGCCGGTCATGCGGCTCAGCTCGGCGCAGATGGCCGCACCCAGCCGCGGATCGGCATTGATCCCGGTGCCCACGGCAGTACCACCCTGCGGCAGCCTGCGCACGCGCTTGAGCGCGTCATTCAGACGCTCGATATTCGAGGCGATCTGCGCCGACCAGCAACCGATCTCCTGTCCGAACGTGACCGGCATTGCATCCATCAAGTGCGTACGACCGGTCTTGGCCACCTTCTTCAGTTCCCTGGCGCGCTTGTCCAGCGTTGCCTTCAGATGGGCCAACGCCGGCAACAACTGCTCGCTGACGGTGAGAGCGGCACTGAGCTGGATGGCCGTCGGAATCACGTCATTGGAGGACTGCCCGTTGTTGACGTCGTCGTTGGGATGAACCTTGGTGCCGGCCGCCGCGGCAATGTGGGCGATGACCTCGTTGGCATTCATGTTCGACGAGGTGCCGGATCCGGTCTGGAACACATCGATCGGGAAATGCACATCGAACTCGCCGTTGGCAACACGCTCGGCCGCCTTGCGGATGGCCTTGGCCTGGGCCTTCCTCAGATGCCCCAGGTCGGCATTGGCCTGAGCTGCCGCCGACTTGATCAGGCCGAGTGCACGGATGAACTCGCGCGGCATGGTCAGGCCGGAAATCGGGAAATTCTGTACCGCGCGCTGGGTCTGTGCGCCATACAAGGCATCAGCCGGGACCTTGAGTTCGCCCATGCTGTCGCGTTCGATGCGGAAATCGCTCATCGCAGGATTCCTGAGGAGTCGGTGAGAAAGGGGTCGACGATTATAGCGGCTGGCCCTGCACTGACGTGAGGGCGGGTCAAACAGTCGCAAGTGGCCGTCACCACGAACCGTACGCGACGACCATCTGCCGCAACTGCGCCGGCGGTGATTTCCGCGGCATCCGTGGCTCACTGCCGCAGTGCCGCGAATGCTAGACTTCACAGCCCGCCGCCGCTTTCCCGAGCAATGCTCGCCAACGTTTTTTACATTCTTGCCGCGATCCTGCTGGTCATCCTCAACGGGTTCTTCGTCGCAGCCGAATTCTCCCTGGTCAAGTTGCGGCATACCCAGGCCGTGGGCCTGGCTGAACGCATCGGCTGGCGCGGACGCATCCTGCTCAGCGTGCACGAGCACCTCGATGCATATCTGTCCGCCTGCCAGCTCGGCATCACCCTCGCCTCGCTCGGCCTCGGCTGGATCGGCGAGCCGGCGTTTTCCGGCCTGCTGCAGCCCGTATTTGCCCATTTCAACGGCATCTCGCCCGAAACGACGCACATCATCTCGTTCATTTTTGCCTTCACGGTCATCTCCTTCCTGCACATTGTCCTCGGCGAACTGGCCCCGAAGTCGTTGGCGATTCGCCGCCCCGAGCACACCTCGGCGTGGACGGCGACGCCGCTGTATGTCTTCTACTGGATCATGTATCCGGCCATCTGGATCCTCAACGCCAGCGCAAACCTGATGCTGCGCCTGTTCGGACTCGGCGAGACCAGTGCCCACGAGCACCACTATTCGCGCGACGAATTGAAACTTATCCTGCACGGCAACCGCGCCATGCGCGAGTCGGGCGAAGCATTCGCCATGATGAGTCATGCCCTCGACCTGCCGGAACTGGTTGCCGGCGACCTGCTGCGCACGCGCGATCAACTCGGCGCGCTGCATGACGGGCAGACCCAGGAAGAAGTGCTCGCCGAGATTCGCCGTTCGCAGTTCAGCCGCTACCCGTGGTTTGATGCCGATCTCGAAGAAGTCCGCGGCATCCTGCACGTGAAGGACCTGCTGCTGGCGATTGCCGAAAAGGGCCGCATCGAGGACATGATTCCGCTGCTGCGTCCGGCCATCATCGTGCCGCTGGACACGCCCGTCCTGGAAATGCTGCGGCGTTTCCGCACCGGCCGCACGCAGTTTGCCCTGGCTACCGAGGAAGGCGGTCGCGTCGTCGGTTTCTTCACCTTGTTCGATGTCGTGCAGATCATTGTCGGTGACATCGAAGACGAGCATCGCAGCAGCCTCGGCGACGCGCCGCTGCGGGCGGCGGATGGCACCATGACGATCCCCGGCAGCATGCCGATCTATCGCCTCGAACGCCTGCTCGACCGCGATATCGAATCTCCCGGCGAGGTCAACTCCGTCGGCGGCTTGATCGTGCATCGGCTGGAACGCCTGCCGACCGAAGGCGAAACGCTAAAATTCGACGGCTTCAGCCTGACCGTGCGCACCATGCAGGGTGCCCGCGCCCAAGCGATCACGGTCAAGCCGGATCAACCCCCACCCAGCGCCGAGAAATCGACATGAGTCATTCCCTGCTTGCCGTGTCCCCACTGGATGGTCGTTACGCTGCCAGGATCGAGGGTTTGCGACCGATCTTCAGCGAATTCGGCCTGATGCAGCGGCGCGTCCTCGTCGAGATCCGCTGGCTGATCGCCTTGTCCGAGGAAGCGGGCATCGCCGATGTCGTCCCGTTCCCGCCGGCCGCGCGCGCCGCGCTGCAGGCGCTTGCCGATGATTTCAGCATTGCCGACGGCGAGCGCATCAAGGCGATCGAGAGCGAGACCAACCACGACGTCAAGGCGGTCGAGTACTTCATCAAGGAACGCATCGGCAGTCAGCCGGAACTGGCGGCGGCAAAGGAGTTTGTCCATTTCGCCTGTACTTCGGAGGACATCAACAACCTCGCCTATGCGCTGATGTTGCGCGATGCCCGTGAGCGCGTGTTGTTGCCTGCCCTCGATCAACTGCGCCATCGACTGCACGACATGGCCGAAGCGTTTGCCGGGCAAGCCATGCTCTCGCGCACGCACGGCCAGACCGCCTCGCCGACCACGCTCGGCAAGGAAATCGCCAACGTCATTGCACGTCTTGATCGGCAACGGGCACAAATTGCAGGAGTCGAGCTGCTGGGCAAGATCAACGGTGCGGTTGGCAACTACAACGCGCATGTGGTCGCCTATCCCGATGTCGACTGGCCGGACTTCGCCCGACGCTTCGTCGAGAGCCTGGGCCTCGCCTTCAATGCCTACACCACGCAGATCGAGCCGCATGACTGCATTGCCGAACTCGGCGACGCGTGCCGACGCAGCAATACCATCCTCATCGATCTTTGCCGCGATATCTGGGGCTACATCTCGCTCGGCTATTTCCGGCAGACGCTGAAGGCCGGCGAAGTCGGCTCCTCGACCATGCCGCACAAGGTCAACCCGATCGATTTCGAGAATGCCGAAGGCAATTTCGGCATCGCCAATGCCTTGTTCGAGCATTTCAGCGCGAAATTGCCGATCAGCCGCTGGCAGCGCGACCTGACCGATTCCACCGTGCTGCGCGCGCTGGGCACCGCTTTCGGCCACACCCAGATCGCGCTTGATGCCTTGCGCAAGGGCCTGGCCAAGCTGCAGATCGACGCAAGGCGCCTCGATGCCGATCTCGATGCCAGTTGGGAAGTCCTCGCTGAAGCCGTGCAGACGGTCATGCGCCGCCAGGGCTTGCCCAATCCCTACGAGCAACTCAAGGCCCTGACCCGCGGCCAGGGCATCACCCGCGAATCCATGCGCGTGTTCATCGAAACGCTGGACCTGCCGGAAGCCGACAAGCGCAGCCTGCTGGAGATGACGCCTGGCGGCTATACCGGCCTCGCCGAGCAGCTCACCCGCAACCTGCGCTGACGGCTGCTCGATTGCCTGGCGGCTTGCCGGATCGATTTCCGCGTTTCCTGGTGATCCCTTGCACGGCTGCGGGCCGGTTGATCGTCTACACTTGCCCTTCCCTGCGGAGGCTGCGCGTGACTTCCCGATTGTCGCAACTTGCCGTTTTGCCGGTTTGCACTGCCGCCATCGCCCAGACAGCGTGGTCGAACGAGGCGAATATCCGCACTCGCGGCGAGGCACGGCTGGGCCGGCAACAGGTACCCGTGCGCCCATGATCGAGACCAGCGCCACTGCCACGCATTTCCTCGGCATGCCGCCGGCGCACTTCCTGCGCGATTACTGGCAACAGAAACCGCTGCTGGTCCGCAATGCCTTTGCCGGTTTCACCAGTCCCCTCGCTGCGGACGACCTTGGCGGCCTTGCCTGCGAGGAATACGCCCTGTCGCGACTGATCACCCGCGATCCGGTGCTGGATCAATGGAACGTGCGCAGCGGCCCGTTTGCCGAAGCCGATTTCTCCGCCCTGCCAGCGTCGCACTGGACCCTGCTGGTGCAGGATGTGGACAAATGGGATGCCGACGTGGCTGCCCTGCTCGATCATTTCGACTTTCTGCCGAGCTGGCGGGTCGACGATGTCATGGTCAGCTATGCCGAGGATGGCGGCTCGGTTGGCGCGCATGCCGACCAGTACGACGTCTTCCTGATCCAGGGCATTGGCCAGCGGCGCTGGCAGATCAGCACCGATGCCGAGGCACCAATGGCATTCCGCGACGATGTCGATCTCAAGCTCCTGCGCGAATTCAAGCCGACCCACGACTGGCTGCTCGAACCCGGCGACATGCTTTATCTGCCGCCAGGCGTTGCCCACCACGGCGTTGCCGAGGGCGAATGCCTGACGTTTTCGGTCGGCATGCGCGCCCCGGCCGTGGCCGAGATGATCACGGATTTCGCCGGCTTCCTGGCCGAGCGCATGGCCGAAGAGTGGCGCTATGCGGATGCCGGGATCACCCCGGCAAAACATCCGGGCGAGATTGATGACGGAGCGCTGGAAAAGATCGAACAGACGCTGCGGGAATCGTTGGCGCTGGACGCGTCACTGCTTCGGCATTGGTTCGGCTCCTTCATCACCCGCTATCGTGCCGCACACGAAGCCGTGCCGCGCAGCAAGCCGATCGGCAAACCCGAGTTTGCGCGTCGCCTTGAAGCGGGCGCCGGCATGGCTTTCAATCCGTGGACGCGATGGGCCTGGTCGAAGACGGCGCGTGGCGCGACCTTGTTTGTCGCTGGCGAAGCACATGCCTGCTCGCGCAACCTGGCGCTGAGGATCTGCACCCGCGCAGCGCTGCAGGCACATGAACTCGCGGCCATGGATGATGCATCCCTGGAACTGTTGCGCACGCTGACAAATGCTGGACACCTCGCCCTGAGCCGGACCCGGAGTCGATCATGATCAACGCGGACTTCACTGTTGAACCTGCCAACTGGACGGCCGACAGCGCCGAGCTGCGCCGCGTGCGCCATGCAGTCTTCGTGATCGAACAGGCGGTTCCGGAGGACGAGGAATGGGATGAACTCGATGCCGTCTCCCAGCATGTCATTGCCCGCGATCCCGCTGGCCAGCCGATCGGCACCGGCCGGCTGACCCCGAAGGGAACGATCGGGCGCATGGCCGTCGTCCTCGACTGGCGCGGACGCGGTGTCGGCGACTCGATCCTGCGCGTGCTGCTCGAACTGGCCCGCACGCGCCATTTCAAGACCATCGAAATCCACGCGCAGTCGCATGCGCAGGCGTTCTACGAGCGCGCCGGCTTCGAGGCCTATGGCGAAGAGTTCGAGGAATGCGGAATCCTCCACCGGCACATGCGCATCGCCATCCCGGCGTGGGAGCCGCGCCATGCTTCACCGATCCCTGCGCATGACGAGAACCTGCTGACCGCCAGCAATCGGGAGACCACCCGCGCCGCCGTGCTTGCGGTGCTCGCCACCGCGCGCCGCGAGGCCTGCATCTACATGCGTGAGCTTGAAGCGGACATCTATGACCACGCCGAGGTCATCGAGGCACTCAAGCAGATCGCGATTGCCGGGCCGAACTCGAGTGTCCGCATCCTTATCCAGGAACCCACCGGTGCGCGCGCCGACGGCCATCGCCTGGTCGCATTGTCGCAGCGCCTGAGCAGCAGTTTCGCCTTCCGCACGCCGATCGAGGAGATCGACCAGCAGTATGCAGGCTGCTTTGTCATCAGCGATCGCGGCGGCTGGTTCGAACGCACGCTGGCCAGTCGTTTCGATGGCGAAGGCAGTACGCGCGGGCCCGGGCGCAAGGCGCAACTGCAGGAGATGTTCAATGCCGTCTGGGAGCGCAGCGTGGAATTGACCGAGATGCGCCGACTCGAGATCTGAGCCGACCCTTCGGCAGTCCATGTCTCTCAACTGAACCACGCCGGGGGTTCGCGCCGCGGAAGCTGCCGCAATGCAGCAATTGTCGGGCCCAGTGGCTATAATCAAAGGTCTTGCCCGGGCGCCTTGCTTGATTGCCCGGCATTCGACCCCATCCCGCATCCCAACCCCAATTCGGCACTCCCCGCCATTCCGGAGCCCGCGTGACTTCCTCGACACTCCTGCAGCAGTTCCAGAGCACCTCCGCCCTGTCCGGAGGCAATGCGGCCTTCATCGAAGACCTCTACGAAATCTGGCTGCAGGATCCTTCCGGGGTTTCCAGCGAATGGAATGCCTGCTTTGCCGCGCTGAAGGGCTCGCCGGACCGCGACGTTCCGCACTCCGCGGCGATCGCGCGCATCGAAGCCGCGCAGCGCCAGGGTGTTTCTCGCGCAGCGCCTGTCGCATCCGCGGTGGACAATGTCGAGGCACAGAAGCAGGCCGGTGTGCTCAAGCTGGTCACCGCCTATCGCTCACGCGGACATCTGGCCGCGGATCTCGATCCGCTGGACCTGGCCAACACCTTCGGCAAGGAAGAACTTGCCGCGCTGGGCTTGTTGCCACGCCCGGCCGCACCCGATCTGGAACTGGCCTTCCATGGCCTGTCCAATGCCGATCTCGATACCGAATTCAACACCGGCTCGCTGTCCGGCCCGCAGCGGCTCAAGCTGCGCGACCTGCTGGCCCTGCTCAAGGCGACCTATGCGAGCAGCATCGGTGTCGAGTTCATGCATATCTCGGATGCCAGCCAGCGCCAGTGGATGCATGAGCAACTCGAAAGCACGGGCGGCCAGTTCAAGCTCGACAAGGAAGAAAAGAAACGCCTTCTCGGCAAGCTGACCCAGGCCGACGGTCTGGAACGCTACCTGCACACCAAATACGTCGGGCAGAAGCGCTTCGGCCTCGAAGGCGGCGACAGCCTGATCCCCTTGCTCGATGAAATGCTCCGCCGCGGCGGCAGCGCCGGGCTCAAGGACATGGTCATCGGCATGGCCCATCGCGGCCGCCTCAACGTGCTGGTCAACATCCTCGGCAAGCCGCCCTCGAAGTTGTTCGACGAATTCGAAGGCCGCTTCGAGCATCAGGAAGATCCGACCCGCTCCGGCGACGTCAAGTACCACATGGGCTTCAGCGCCAACGTGCGCACGCCCGGCAGCACCGTGCACGTCGCCCTCGCCTTCAACCCCTCGCACCTGGAAATCGTCGACCCGGTCGTGGCCGGATCGGTTCGTGCGCGCCAGACCCATCGCAACGACGTCGATCGCGAACACGTTGTGCCGGTGCTGATCCACGGCGACGCCGCGTTTGCCGGCCAGGGCGTGGTAATGGAATTGTTCAACATGTCGCAAGCCAACGGTTTTTGCGTTGGCGGCACCGTGCATGTCGTCATCAACAACCAGGTCGGATTCACGATCTCCAATCCGCACGACGCGCGTTCGACGCTGTACTGCACCGACGTTGCCAAGATGGTCAACGCGCCGGTGTTCCACGTCAACGGCGATGATCCGCAAGCCGTGCTGTTCGTCGCCCGGCTGGCCTTCGACTATCGCCAGAAGTTCAAGCGCGACGTGGTCATCGATCTGGTCTGCTATCGCCGCCACGGCCACAACGAGGCCGATGAACCGGCCGCGACGCAGCCGCTGATGTACCAGGTTATCCGCAAGCGTCCGCCGTTGCGCGAGCTCTACAGTCAGAAGCTCATTGCCGAGGGCGTGGTCAGCGCGGACGAGGCCAATGCGATGGTCGAGGACTATCGCAAGCTGCTCGAAGCCGGTGCGCCAATTCCGGGCGTGGATGCCGATTACCACGATGCGCATGCCGTCGACTGGTCAAAGCACCTTGCCAACGACATCTTCGAGATCGTCAACACCGGCGTCGATGCCAAGCAGATTGCAGCGGTCGATGCCAAGCTGCTCAATGTGCCTGCTGGCATCACCCTGCATCCGCGCGTGGCCAAGATCTATGCCGATCGTGAAAAGATGGCATCCGGCGAACAGCCGATGGATTGGGGCTTTGCCGAAAACCTTGCCTACGCAACCCTGATCGCCGACGGCTACAACATGCGCCTGGTCGGCCAGGATGCCGGTCGTGGCACGTTCTTCCATCGCCACGCAGTCATGCACGATCAACGAAGCGGTTCGCATCATGTGCCGCTGAAGACCCTGCGTGCCGACGCTTCCGTGGAGATCATCGATTCGCTGCTCAGCGAAGAAGCGGTGATGGCCTTCGAATACGGGTATGCCACGGCCAAGCCGAACACCCTGGTGATCTGGGAGGCGCAGTTCGGCGATTTCGCCAATGGCGCCCAGGTGGTCATCGACCAGTTCATTTCCTCGGGAGAAGCCAAGTGGGGCCGCCTGTGCGGCATCGTCCTGCTGCTGCCGCATGGCTATGAGGGCCAGGGCCCGGAGCACTCTTCGGCTCGTCTCGAACGCTATCTGCAGTTGTGCGCAATGGAAAACATGCAGGTTTGCGTGCCGACGACGCCGGCGCAGATGTTTCACATGCTGCGCCGGCAGATGCTGCGCGCATGTCGCAAGCCGCTGGTGGTGATGACGCCGAAGTCGCTGCTGCGCCACAAGCTGGCCGTGTCGACGCTGGATGACCTCAACAATGGTCATTTCCACCTGGTCATCCCCGATGCGACGGCGAGCAACGCGAAGAAGGTCAAGCGCGTCGTGCTGTGCTCGGGCAAGGTCTACTACGACCTCGTCGAAGAAGCGGCCAAGCGCGAAATCGACAACGTCGCCATCCTGCGCGTCGAGCAGCTCTATCCGTTCCCGCGCGCCGAATTGACGAACGAACTGGCAAACTACCCGGCAGCCGGCGAAATCATCTGGTGTCAGGAAGAGCCGATGAACCAGGGTGCCTGGTATCAGATCAAGCATCACCTGCAAGCCGTCTCCTCGAGCAAGCAGACAGTCGCCTATGCGGGTCGCGCGCGATCGCCGGCACCGGCCTGCGGCCACCTTGCCCGCCACCTGGCCGAGCAGGCCGAACTGGTCGAACAGGCGCTGGTCTCGCCGATCAACAGTGACTACGCTCTCGAATAACCACGCGCCATCCCGAATCCATCGCACCGCATTGACGCCCCAGGACAGCAATCATGAGCCTTGAAATCAAAGTTCCGGTTCTCCCCGAATCCGTATCCGACGCGACCATCGCAACCTGGCACAAGAAGCCCGGTGATGCCGTCAAGCGCGACGAGAACCTGGTTGACCTCGAAACCGACAAGGTGGTGCTGGAAGTTCCGGCGCCGGCGGATGGCATTCTCAAGTCGATCAGCGCCGAAACCGGCGCGACGGTGACCAGCGGCGAACTGCTCGGCGTGATCGAGGAAGGCGCAGCCGCTGCGACACCCGCTGCCGATGAAAAGACAACCGAAGCGCCGAAGGCGGACAAGAAAGCCGCGAAAGCCGAAGCCAAGGCACCGGCCAAGGGCGTCGAGGAACTCTCGCCAGCCGGTCGTCGCCTGGCGACCGAGGAAAGCATCGATCCGTCCAAGGTTGCCGGCACGGGTCGCGATGGCCGAGTAACCAAGGAGGATCTGGTCCAGCACGCGAAGGCGCCCGCTGCAGCAGCCAGCAAGGCCAGCGGCGTGACACCGACGCCGGGCAGTCGTCCCGAGGAACGCGTGCCGATGACGCGCATGCGCGCCAAGATTGCCGAGCGCCTGATGCAATCGAAGAATTCGATCGCGATGCTGACCTCGTTCAACGAAGTCAACCTGGCCGAGGTCGCCAGGATGCGCAAGCAGCTCGGCGAGCGTTTCGAAAAGACCCACGGCATCAAGCTCGGCTACATGAGTTTCTTCGTCAAGGCGGCGGCCGAAGCGCTCAAGCGCTATCCCGTCGTCAATGCATCGGTCGATGGCAACGACGTCATCTACCACGGCTACCAGGACATCTCGATCGCCGTTTCGACGGATCGCGGACTGGTCACGCCGGTATTGCGCGACGCGCAGGACATGAGCTTCGCCGATATCGAGAAAGCCATTGTCAATTATGCGAAGAAGGCGCGTGAAGGCGGCCTGACGCTCGATGACCTTCAGGGCGGCACCTTCACCATCACCAACGGCGGCACGTTTGGTTCGCTGTTCTCGACGCCGATCGTCAATCCGCCGCAATCGGCGATCCTCGGCATGCACACGATCAAGGAACGCGCGATCGTCGAGAATGGCCAGGTCGTCGCTGCGCCGATGATGTACATCGCGATCAGCTATGACCACCGCATCATCGATGGGAAAGACGCCGTGCTGTTCCTCGTCGACATCAAGAACCAGCTCGAAAATCCGCATGCGATGTTGCTCGGCCTTTGAGGCCAAGCAACATCGGGAATAGGGAATGGAGAATGGGGAATCGTCAAAAGCGGTTCGCGACGCCCCCCGAACTCTCTATGTTTTTTGCGATTCTTCTTCCCTATTCCCTATTCCCTCCTCCCCATTCCCGTGTGAGTGAATGAAATGAGCGAACAATACGACGTCCTCGTCATCGGAGCCGGCCCGGCCGGTTATGTGGCTGCGATCCGCGCCGCGCAACTGGGCATGAAGACCGCCTGCATCGACGATTTCATCGGCAAGGATGGCAAGCCGGCGCTCGGCGGAACCTGTCTCAATGTCGGCTGCATCCCGTCCAAGGCCCTGCTCGATTCATCCAAGCAGTTCCACAATCTCACCCATGGCTTCGAGTCGCATGGCATCAGCGCCAAGGATGCGAAGATCGATGTCGGCGCGATGGTCGGGCGCAAGGACAAGATCGTCAAGCAGTTCACCGGCGGCATCACTTCGCTGTTCAAGGCCAACAAGGTCACCGCGATCAGCGGCTTCGCCACGTTGAAGGCCAATCGCGTTGTCTCGGTCAAGGACGCCGAGGGCAAGAGCACCGATTACTCCGCGACCAACGTGATCATCGCCACCGGCTCGCAGCCCATCGAGCTGCCGTTTGCCAGGTTTGACGGCAAGCACATCGTCGACAACGCCGGCGCGCTGGATTTCAGCGAGACGCCGAAGCGCCTCGGCGTGATTGGCGCCGGCGTGATCGGTCTGGAACTTGGCAGTGTCTGGAAGCGCCTCGGTGCCGAAGTCACCATCCTCGAAGCGCTGCCGGATTTCCTTGCCGCCGCCGATGCCGACATCGCCAAGGTCGCCGCACGCGAATTCAAGAAGCAGGGTCTCGATATCCGCCTTGGCGCCAAACTCGGCAAGGCCGAAGTCGGCAAGAAAGGCATCACCCTGACCTACACCGACGGCAAGGGCGAACAAACCCTCGAAGTCGACAAGTTGCTGGTGGCGGTCGGTCGACGCGCGGCCACCAAGGACCTGCTTGCCGATGGCTCGGGCGTCAAACTCGATGATCGCGGCCGCGTCGAAGTCGATGCGCACAACTGGACCGGCGTCGAGGGCGTCTGGGCGGTTGGTGATTGCGTGCGCGGGCCGATGCTCGCGCACAAGGGTTCCGAGGAAGGCATCGCGGTCGCCGAACTGATTGCCGGCAAGGCCGGTCACGTCAACCTGGATACCGTGCCCTGGGTCATCTACACCGAACCGGAACTGGCCTGGGTCGGCCAGACCGAAGCTCAGGTCAAGGAAGCCGGTATTCCCTACAAGACCGGCTCGTTCCCGTTCGCCGCGATCGGCCGTGCCGTCGCCATGAACGAAACCGCCGGCCACGTCAAGGTCATCGCGCACGCCGAAACCGATCGCATCCTCGGCGTGCACATGGTCGGGCCGGTGGTCTCCGAGCTGATCGCCGAAGCCGTGGTGACCATGGAGTTCAAGGGCAGCGCCGAGGATCTCGCACGCATCGTCCACGCCCACCCGACCCTGAGCGAAGCCGTGCACGAAGCGGCGCTCGCGGTCGACAAGCGTGCGATCCACAAGGCGAATTGACGATGATGGCGATTCCGTATCGCCTTCCTCTCGGCGCATGCTTTCTGATGCTGACGGCATGCGCCGCATCACCTTCCGTTCCGCTCGTCGATATAGAAAACACCAGCAAATCAGACGTCCATGACACGTCGGATACAGACGACGTAGCGGTTACCCTGACCACTGCGATCGACGTTTCGGTCCCGCCGCCGTATCGCAAGCAAGTCGAATATGCGCAAATCGAGGGGCTTTCTTTGTTCCGCGAAGATCGAGCAGCATGGTTAGCCACAGACGCCGTGGTCGCTGCCGGCATCGTGGATCGCCATCGATCGATGGCGACTGGATGGCTTGCTCAGCAGCAGGATGCCGATGGCCGCATCTGGAATGTTGCCTTCACGGCTAAGGATGGAGAACAAGGCGTAGCCTACGCCGATGTCCATGTGGACTTGGCAGCATCCGAACCCATCATTTCCACCCAGGAAAACACTCCTCCACGTCGCTTGTCGGGATGGGAAGAAGTTCTCACCTACGCGCGCATCGCATTCAGTAAGAAGGAGTGGCTACGTTGTGCCGACACTTACAATCCCTCTACTCAAGTTTTCGTTGACGAAGGGAGAAAGTACGTTGTTGTTCGAATGCTGCCTGCACAATTGAAGCCCGATCACCTGCCAATGGGAGGTTTTCACCGCTTCAAAATCCCCATGTTTGAAGGCGAATCCGTCGATCATTTCGCGCAAACCAGTTCATGCATCGACATCGACACGAGTGCGCTCGACACCAACGAATCCTTTGGCATGACGCTGACAACCACTTCCGCACCAACCGAATTCGACGTATTCACGAGTTTGAGCTATCGCCGCCCGCACTACGTCATCACCGATGCCGGCTCTTGGCTTGTCGAGAACGGAAAAATCCGATGGCTCAGCGAGCCGAAGGAGACCCCATGAATTTCCGCGCCTTCCGCATCCACAACGATGCCAATGGCTATCGTGCCGGCATCGAGGAAATGCGCGTCGACGAGCTCTCGCCTGGCGAGGTGCTGGTCAAGGCCGCGTATTCTTCGGTCAACTACAAGGATGCCCTCGCCGGAACCGGCAAGGGCAAGATCCTGCGCCGATTTCCGCTCAATGCCGGCATCGACGTGGCCGGCTATGTCGCCGCCTCGACCGACCCGGCCTTCAAGGAAGGCGATGCTGTTCTGTGCACGGGCTGCGGACTCTCCGAAACGCGCGATGGCGGCTATGCCGAGTACGTGCGCCTCGAATCGAAATGGGCGATTCCGCTGCCGGCGGGCCTGAGCCTGCGTGAATCGATGGTCATCGGCACGGCCGGATTCACTGCCGCGCTTGCTCTCTACCGCATGCAGCAGAACGGGCAGACGCCGGAGCTTGGCCCGATCGTCGTCACCGGTGCCACGGGCGGCGTCGGCATGCTCGCGATCGATATCCTCACCTGCGCCGGTTACAGCGCCCATGCCATCACCGGCAAGGCCGATCAGTTCGATTTCCTGATCGGGCTGGGTGCAAAGCAGTGCATCTCGCGCAAGGAACTGTTCTGGAGCCAACGCCCGCTTGAAACGGCGCGCTGGGCCGGTGCCATCGACAACGTTGGCGGCGACATGCTGGCCGGACTCAGTCGCGTGATCGAGCCCTGCGGCAACATTGCCATCTGCGGGAACGCCGGCGGCATCGAACTGGCCACTACCGTCATGCCTTTCATCATCCGCGGACTGAGCTTGCTGGGCATCGCCTCGGCGGGAACCGCGCGCTCGATCCGGGACGATATCTGGCAGCATTTGGCCGATGACTGGAAACCGCGAAATCTCGACAGGATCGAGACAAAAGAGGCGGGTTTCGACGAACTTGAGCCGGTTTTCGCAAAAATGCTCGCAGGCGAGTCATTCGGTCGCACGCTGGTGCGCTTTGGGTGACAGCGTTCGCTGGTGATGAAGCGTCGGCATGGCTAGAATGCAGGAGCCATCCGGCATCAGGGGACCACGGAACCAATCATGGCACGAGTACTTATAGTCGACGATTCACCTTCTCAACTGGTCGGGCTCAAGCGCATTGCGGAAAAGCTCGGCCATGAGGTGATCACTGCGGAAGACGGTTCGGCCGGAGTCGAGGTCGCCAAACGTGAATTGCCCGACCTCATCCTGATGGACGTGGTGATGCCGAACCTCAATGGCTTCCAGGCCACGCGCACGTTGGCCAAGGATGCCAAGACCAGCCATATCCCGATCATCCTCGTGACCACCAAGGATCAGGAAACCGATCGTGTCTGGGGCATGCGCCAGGGTGCCAAGACCTATGTCACCAAGCCGATCAACGAGGACGAGTTGATCAAGGCCATCAACGAGCATATGCCGAAGTAAGGCCGGGATTGGGGGGATTGGGATTGGGGAAGGGGGGGGGGGGGGGGGGGGGGGAGCGGGGGGGGGGGGCCGGGGCGGGGGGGCGGCGGGGGACAGGGATAACCGTGCGCTGCAGATTGCCGCGTTATCCGCGCGGCTTGAAATCGAAGCTTGAAGCCATGGTTTCGTAGAACTGCTTCTGCGCGTCGGTTTCCGCGCGCGGAGTGTGTATTTCGAGCACGACAATCTGATCGCCAGCCACCTTGCCTGGCCACCCGCGCCCACGCAGGCGCAGTTTGCTGCCGGTGTTCGAGCCGGGCGGAATACGCAATTCGACCTCGCCGGCCAACGTTGGAACCTTGACCGTGGCACCCAGCGCCGCTTCCCAGGGCGTGATCGGTACGACCACAATGATGTTCTGTCCGTCGAGCTTGAACCGGGCATCTTCACGCACGCCCACTTCGAGCAACAGATCCCCGGCGGGGCCGCCGGCACTACCGGGATTGCCTTGCCCACTGAGCCGGATCTGCCTGCCCGGCTCGATGCCGGCAGGGATCTTAACCTCGAGGGTGCGCTCGCCTTGCACGGGGTCGCGCAAGGTGATGCGTTCACGCGCTCCCTTGAATGCCGAGGTCAGGTCAATGGTGATGCGCGCCTGCAGGTCGCTTCCCCGTCGCGGGCCTGAACGCCCGCCGCGTGCGCCACCGGCACCGCGGCCAAACAATGATTCGAAGAAGTCGCTGAAATCGGCCTCCTCGAAACCACCGTTTCCCTGTCGCCCCTGCCAGTTCGGCGGTGGCCGGAAATCGTCTCCGGCTCGATAGCCGCCAGCGCGCAGTTGATCGTATTCTCGGCGCCGCTCGGCATCCTTGAGCGCCTCGTAGGCTTCGTTGACTTCCTTGATCTTGTCTTCGGCTCCGCTCTCCTTGCTGACGTCAGGATGGTATTTGCGCGCCAGCTTCCGATAGGCACGCTTTATATCCGCGTCGCTCGCGTCGGGCTTTACTCCGAGGATTTCGTAATAGTCCTTGAACTGCATGCCTGGTTTGTCCGCAAGAAAAAGGCCTGCGACGAGTCAACCCGCCGCAGGCCGTGGGTTGTGAAAAGAATCAGCGGGTCAGGCGTTGATGGTAATCCGACGCGGCGTGGTTTCGGCCTTCTTCGGAATCGAAATCTCGAGAACGCCATGTTTTCCGGAGGCGCTGATGTTCTCCGCGTCGGCGCTGTCGGGCAAGGCAAAGCGGCGATAGAACGTGCCACTGGATCGCTCAATCCGCGTCAGCTGCCCGTTTTCGGTCGTCGACTCCGAGGCGCGCTCGCCCTTGATGGTAAGGATGCCCTTGTCCATGTTGACTTCGATATCCTTGGGATCGACGCCGGGAATGTCGGCAAAGATGACGAAGCGCTTGTCTTCCTCGCGAATGTCCACGCGCGGCGCCCACTGGCTGGTCACCACGTTCGACTGATCGGTTTCTTCGTTGCTCATGAAGCGATCGAAGACCTGGCGCAGATCGCGATTGAAGCTGTTGCCGGTATTCCAGAGGCTGTGACGTGAAATGCTCATGGGTTTGCTCCTGTCAGGGTGCGGCGCGCAGCCGCTTTGCCCACTAGGTAGGGATCGCCTGTCACGTTTCAAGGGCGTGCGATCATTCATGCGACGGTCGTATCATGGAGCGCCCGTAGCTACCCTCCACAAGGAATTCCCATGACGATAAAGACTGGCGACCGCATTCCCCAGGCCACCCTGAACACGTTCAAGGACGGCGTGCAGGCAATCACCACCGACGAACTGTTCAAGGGGCGCAAGATCGTGCTTTTTTCGGTCCCGGGCGCATTCACGCCGACCTGTTCCGCCAAGCACCTGCCGGGCTATGTCGAGAAAATGGACGCATTCAAGGCCAAGGGGGTCGAGGTTGCATGCATGTCGGTCAATGACGCGTTTGTCATGGATGCCTGGGGCAAGAATCAGCATGTCCCGGACGGCCTGACCATGCTCGCCGATGGCAACGGCGCATTTGCCGAAGCGCTCGGCCTGAAGTTCGACGCCAGCGCATTCGGCATGGGCGAGCGGGCCAAGCGCTTTGCCCTGTATGCCGAGGACGGCGTGGTCAAGGTGCTGCATGTGGAAGCACCCGGCGAGTTCAAGGTCTCCAGTGCGGAAGCCATGCTTGAGGCGATCGGCTGAGTTCGCCGGATCTCGTCGTTCCGATTCGCAGAGGCCCCATTCGGGGCCTTTGTCTGACTGGCGGAGAGGGTGGCGGAGAGGGTGGGATATGTTCGGCTCGTCCTTGAGCCTCACCCTTCGCGCTGCGCGCTGCGGGCCAGCCTGCGGCTGTCCGGATTCGTTCCTGACGAATCCGTCGAACCGGGTGGGTTCGTCCACGCACCCGCTTTGCAGATACGCAGAGGCCCCATTCGGGGCCTTTGTTTGACTGGCGGAGAGGGTGGGATATGTTCGGCTCGTCCTTGAGCCTCACCCTTCGCGCTGCGCGCTGCGGGCCAGCCTGCGGCTGTCAGGATTCGTTCCTGACGAATCCGTCGAACCGGGTCGGTTCGTCCACGCACCCGCTTTGCAGATACGCAAAAGGCCCCATTCGGGGCCTTTTGCGTATCTGGCGGAGAGGGTGGGATTCGAACCCACGGTACGCTATAAACGTACGCCTGATTTCGAGTCAGGTACATTCGACCACTCTGCCACCTCTCCGGAAGTGGGCCGCGAATGATACGGGCACGCTTGCGGACTGACAAGGGCTTCCCTTTACGGCGCGACCGGGGTGGTGCCGCAGAATTGTTGCCTGACCTGCATCGCTTCCGGCATCCACTCGTTCAACTGGTTGATGCGGGTGCCTTCGGCGGGATGCGTCGACATGAACTCGGGCGGTTTCTGGTTGCCGAGCGCGGCCATCCGTTCCCAGAGCTTCGGTGCCTCCCGCGGGTCGTAACAGGCGGCGGCGGCGAGCAACAGGCCGACCTTGTCGGCTTCGGATTCGTGGCTGCGCGAGAAGGGCAGGATCACTCCGTATTGGGCACCTGCGCCAATTGCCGCCATCACCATCTGGCGCTGCTGGGGGTCCATGTCGCCGGTCGACATGCTCGCCGCGATCGAACCAATCTGCACGAGCTTCTGCTGGGCCATGCGTTCGCCACCGTGGCGCAGCAAGGCATGGGCGATCTCGTGGCCCATGACCACGGCGAGGCCGTCGTCATTTTTTGCCACCGGGAGGATGCCGGTATAAACGGCGATCTTGCCTCCGGGCAGGCAAAACGCGTTGACCTGGTCGGACTGGATCACGCTGACCTGCCACTGGTAGGCGCTCCAATCGGTATTCGCCGGGGTTCCGGTGGCATCGGCAAGGTATTTTTCGACCTTCGGTGCCGCTTCAACGAGGCGCTGGGCGATGCCTTGCACTTCCTCGGGCAATTTGCCGGAGCGGATCACCTGGGATTGCTGCAGGATTTCCTGATACGACTGCAAGCCGAGCGCAGCTTCTTCCTGCGCCGATGTGTCCAGCAACTGCTTGCGTCCGGTGAACGACGCCGAATTGCTGTGACTGAAATAGTAGTAGCCAAAATACAGGCCAAACAGAATGATCGGCCAGAGTTTCAGGCCGCGCCGGTTGCCTTGCTGGCCCAGTTGCGACGATCGATTTCCGAAGATTCCCATGTGCCTGCCCTCGATTTCCCGCGCAGCTTAGCCGGTCGGCCATAACGCTGCCTGACCGGTCAACAATTGTTTTCCAACACCCGGCATGCCAGGCAAGTGGCTGCGGACACCGAGACAGCGCGTTTCACAACTCCCGCACGATGCGAAAACCGACCCGTGCGCTGCGCGTGCCGGCGGCGACACCGAGTCGATAGGCCGAGCGGATCTGCAAGGGCGAACTGCCCCAGGAGCCACCGCGAACCACGCGCAGCTCGCAGCCGGGGTTGATCCAGGCCGCGCTGCTGCGCGGAGCGCGCACATAGTTGTCGTGCCAGCAATCATCCACCCATTCCGAAAGATTGCCGTCAATGTCGAAAAGGCCGAACGGGTTGGCCGCAAAAGTCCTGACCGGTGCCGGCCCCCAGTAGCCATCGTGGTAGCGCGTGAAGGAGTGGCCCCAACTGCGCTTGCTCGGTGAGCGATCGCCGTCGCCGGTCAGGTTGGCCAGCACATTCGGCGGATTGCCGTCACCCCACCAGTAGCGGCTGGTCGAATTGGCGCGCAGCGCGTATTCGAATTCGGCTTCGCTGGGCAGCCGATAACGCTTGCCGGTGCGCTGCGAAAGCCAGGCGACATACTCATGGGCATCGTTCCACGAAACATTCAGCACCGGCAGCTTCTCGGCCGCGCGATCACCCTTGTAATCGCGCTGCCAGTCGATTCCGCGCCGATCGATCATGCGGCCGCTGCTTTCGTCATAGACACTGCCGGTGCCCAGACGCTCGGCATCGGTCTGGTAACCAACCGCCTTGACGAACTCGCGAAACTGGCCGACGGTGATTTCACTCTGGCCCATGGCGAATCCAGCGGGAATGACCACCGTGCGCTGCGGATCCTCCTCGTCGCGATGGCCCTCCTCGCTGGCCGGCGAACCCATCTTGAACTGTCCGGCCGGTATCACCACCACCGCTGGAGCCGAGCCACTGGTATCAAGAAAACGATCGCTGAAAACCTGGCCGGGCGAGAAGCTCGCGTAGAGGCGGGCATTGCGCAGGCGCTCGTTGAAATCGTCGAGTCCGACCAGATCCGTGCTGATCGCCTGCGCATCCTTGCCGAGCCTTTCGGCCAAATCGGCATTTCCGGCATCCAGAGCGGATCGCGCCTGTGCAAGCACCGTCTCGCCACGCTGGCGGCGCAGGCCCTCGATCTGGGAGCGCGTATCCAGCAGTGCCTGCGATCCCGGGCGGATCGACGAGGCCTCGGCGAGAATCTTGTCGACGCTGGCAAAATCATCCTGCGCTGCCGCGCCCAGCGCCCGCTCGAGGTAGCCGCGCTCGATGCGGCCGAGTCCTTCGTCGGCAATACGGTTGCCGGGATCGATCTTCAACACCTTGCGATAGACCGCCAGCGCATTGTTGTCGCCCTCGCCGACCAGGCGATTCTGCTTGAGCAGCTCCGCCGCCGCCGTCAGCATCGGCATGACCTGGCCCAGCCGCTGCAATCGCGCACGCAGGTTTTCCAGCTCGGCTTCCGAGTGCGGAAGATCGGCGAACTGGGCGGCATAGCGCTGCGCTTCCGCCTCGTCGCCGCGCTCCAGCGCCGCCAGCGACCAGTCGCGCACGGCACCCCCGATGCGCTGCAGCGCGTTGTGTGCGGCGGGATTGTTGGGGTCCCCGGCGAGTACCTGGCGATAGAGGCCCACGGCATTGTTGCCGGGCGGCTCGAACAGCTTGCCGGCCTCCTCCTGGGCGCGAGCGGCCTTGAGCAGGGCGGCGATTTCCTTGCTCACCGGCGCCGGAGGCCCCATCGCGATGGCCTCGGCCAGCGTGGTTCCGACGATCGGTCGCGTGCGATCACCCGCCTCCGCCAGTGGCTGGCTGCGGTCGATGACCCAAGGCTTGCCCATCTGCGGCGATGTCGTCGTCGTTTGCACCTGGGATTGCGGCTCGACATGCAGGATGCCCGGGAAAAACCGGTACACCAGCGCAAACGCCAATACGAGGATGCCAAGCGCGCCACCCCAGTTGCGTTGCTTGTTGACGTTCTCGGTGCCGGGCATGGGTGCGAAATGAAAGGCTGACAGCAGCGTGTCAGCACCTTAGGCTATCGCGGGAGGCATCCGCAACCGCGATTGCGCCTCCTTGTTCAACTCCCGTATCTGCAGAGGAAGGCGCAATTGGCAGCCTGGATCGACCGTACCGAAAGACTCCATGATTTCGACCACCTCCCCGGTCGGCTTGTCGGCCTGGATACCGAGTTCATGCGCACCGACAGCTTTGCGCCGAAGCTGGCCCTGATCCAGATCGAGATCGACTCGCAAATCGCCCTCATCGACCCGATTGCGGACATCGACATGAGCGCGCTCGCCAGGCGCCTCGGCGATCCAAACACCATCTCGATCATGCACAGCGCCAGCGAGGATCTCGATGCGCTGAGCAGCCTGCTGCCAAACAGCCTCGGCACGCTGTTCGATACCCAGATCGCAGCGGCCTTTTGCGGCCTTGGTGCGGGCCTCGGCTACCAGAAACTGGTGCTGATCGTATGCGGTGTCGACCTGCCGAAAGGTGAAACCCGCTCGGACTGGCTGCAGCGTCCGTTGACGCCTTCGCAACTGGAGTACGCCGCCCAGGATGTCATTCATCTGCCCGTCCTGCATGCCGATTTGTCCGCCCGCCTCTCCAGTCGCGGCTTTGCCGATTGGCACGCCGAGGATTGCGCACGCATGCTCGCGCGCGCGCGCCATCGCGAGCCCGACCTGCAACCGCAGACCGCCTATCGTGGTGCCGCCGAATGGACTCGCGAACAGCAAGCCCGGCTGCGTCGAGTGCTGATCTGGCGTGACGCCACCGCGCGCCGCATCGACAAGCCGCGACCGTGGATCCTCGATGATCCGCGCATCCTCGACCTCGCCGCGAACCCGCCCGCCAATGCCAACGAACTGGCCGAACGCGGACGCGGACTGCGCGCACTGCGCGGCACCGAACGCGCCGAGCTGCTGGAGGTGTTGCGCAGCCCCTTGAGTGCCGAAGAACTCGATTTCGAGTGCATTCCCGCAGCCGCCGATGGCGAGGAACGCCGCGTGATCCGCGCGCTGAAGGAAATCGTCACCACCCGCGCCGGCGAACTCGATCTGCCTGAAGGCCTGCTCTGTTCGCGCCGCCACCTCGAAAGCCTGTACCTGTCACGGCAATGGCCAGCCGCGCTCGAAGGCTGGCGCAAACCGCTGCTGCACGATGCACTGATGAACCGACTGTCCGAACTGTAAGCCCCTGCCGGCCATCCAGGACAGCGCGGTTCCAACGGCAGCATCGTCATCGCAACGGCCGGGGCTGCTCCCGGCAGACTCGACACTTGGCGCAATCGACACGCATCCGATATGATCCGCGCCTGCTTCCGGTGCGACCCAACCCGCATCAACCGGCCGGATGCATGGATTCATGGGGCGGTAGCTCAGCTGGGAGAGCGCCACGTTCGCATCGTGGAGGTCAGGGGTTCGATCCCCCTCCGCTCCACCAAATCAAGGGCCCGGCGCAAGCCGGGCTTTTCATTTCCGGAGTACCTGACCGAAACGCCTGTCGGCCATTCCCCATTCAATGGCGCTTGCATGGCATATCGAAATCCACGTGATAGTGCTCGTCGTGGCGAATCCACGGTCGCGTTTGCATGAAGCGAATCGATGCCCTGATAAACGCGCCACGACGGGTCGCGTAGAGCTTCGGGATATAAGTGCTCTCGAAAATGACGCGCTTGATGCGCAAGCCATCGGCTCGGGCGGCCTGATGCAAGGCGTGGAGATGCTCGGCAATTGCTTCGAATCGGCGCATCGACGACTCGCGTGAGACGGCGCAGTCGCGACCGCCGCTGTTCCAGCTCTATTCCTCGGGGATCAGCAGCCACAGGATCAGGTAGACGAGAAGGCCCGGGAATGCTGCGGATGCGATCGAAAGGATCACGTACAGCACGCGGGTCAGCGTCGGATTCCAGCCGAAACGGCGGGCAATGCCGCCCATGACGCCAGCGAGCATGCGGTCACTGCGCGACCGCGACAATCTGCGTTCGGAACTCATGCGTCGGCACCTTCCATCGGGTTCGTCTGGTTCGATCCATGCAGCGATCGATGTGAAACGTGTTCGTCGAGCTTGCGCTTCAGACTGTCGAAATTGTCGATCATGAAATCAACACCGAACAGTTCCAAGCCATGCCATCGCGGGTTGATGATAGGTTATTCGCGGAAAGGATTCTGCCGCGCCGTAGCGGTCGTTCAGGATGACGCGCAACAGGATGCCGACGCTCAGTCGCATCGCCGCAATCCACAATGAACGCAAAAATGGAATGCACGCTTGCGCCGGCATGCCGATAGACGCTTCGCTCAGCGAGCGCCGTCAGGCAGACAGATCGTGATCAGCCGACGTTGCCTTCCGGAGTCAGCGGCGAAACTGGCGCGTGTGCCTCAGCGGTGGCGTGACTCGAACCTTCCTCATCAAACGGCACGTCGATCAGTGGCAGCAACCCGGGCGTGTCCATGTCGTCGAACTGGTCGTGCTCGACCGCCCAGAAGAAGGCGAAACCGGCGCCGATCAGCAAGACGATCGACAACGGCACCATGACCAGCAGGATGTTCATGCGTTGTCCACGCGTGGCAGCGGATGTCGGGCGCCTGCAGCCGGGGCCGCCGCTGCAGGCTCGCGACCGATGCGCAGCGCGTTGAGGATGACGCCCAGCGAACTCATCGACATGCCGAGCGCAGCCAGCCAGGGCGGCACGAAGCCGAGCGCCGCAATCGGGATGGCACTGAGGTTGTAGATCAGCGCCCAGCGATAATTCTGCTGCAGGATGGCCAATGCCTGGCGCGCCAACGTGCGCGCCGGGGCGAGCACGTCGAGGCGCTCACCGGCGAGCACGATGTCGCTGCTGGCCTGGGCAAGTTCGGCACCACCGACGAGGGCGATCGAGACATCGGCACCGGCCAGCACCGGCGCATCGTTGATGCCATCGCCAACCGCGATCACGCGCGCACCGTGCGCACGCAACTCGGCCAGCCATGCCAGCTTGTCGGCGGGGAGCTGGCGCGCGCGCCATTGTTCGATACCGAGGCGACCGGCGATGGCGGCAACCTTGGCCGGCGCATCGCCGCTGCACATCGACACCGCAAGACCTTGCTCCTTGAGTGTCGCGACCGCCGCCAGCGCGCCGGGGCGCAAGCGTTCGCTGAGGCGAAAAGCGGCAATCGCGGCGTGCTCATCGGCAAGCAGGACGGCATCGTCGAATGCTGCGTCGGCGATCAGTCCGGCGCAGGCAAAATCGGGTCGACCCAAGCGCAGTCGGCGTCCGTCGATGCATGCGCTGATGCCGAGCCCGGCCTCTGCGCTGATCTCCACATGCCTCGGCGAGGCCGCGGCCGAATCCACGCAACCGGCGGCAATGGCCTGCGCGGCCGGATGGCGGCTCTGCCCTGCCAGCCTGGCGGCCAGAGCCAACACCTCGGCACGTGGCTGGCCGTTGAGGATCTCGATATCGGCCAGGGCCAGCTCCGGCTCGGTCAGCGTGCCGGTCTTGTCGAACACCACATGCGTGGCTTCAGCCAGCACCTCGATGGCATCGGGTCGCACGACGAGCACGCCACGGCGCGCGAGCACGGCAAGACTGCGCGTGATCGCGGCAGGCACGGCCAGGGCAAACGCGCACGGGCACGACACCACCAGCACCGCCAATGCGGCGGCAAACGCACGCGAGGGATCGACGATGAGCCAGACCAGCAGGGTCAACGCGGTCAGACCCAGCACGCGGGCGACGAAACGCGATGCCGCGCGATCACCGGCGCGCGCCAACTTTGGTCGCTCGGCCTGGGCACGTTCGACGAGGGCGGCAATGCCGGCCAGCGTGGTCTCGTTGCCGGTGCGTTCGACGCGCAGCGACGCCGGCCCGTCGACAAGGACGCTGCCCGCGACCAGGGTGTCGCCGCGGCGCTTTTCCAGCGCAGCCGATTCGCCGGTCAACAAGGCCTCATCGACGCGACAGCGGACACTTAGGAGGATGCCATCAACCGGCACCACGCCACCTTCGCGAACCTGCACGTGGTCATCGCGTTCAAGCTCATGCACGCCAACCCGCTCGAAGCTGCCATCGGCACACTGGCGCTCGGCAAGCGGCGGCGTCAGGCGCGCCAGCGCATCGGTGAGGTCTCCGGCACGATGGCGCGCGCGCATTTCGAGATAGCGCCCGGCGAGCAGGAAAAACACGAACATGGATACCGACTCGAAATACACATGGCCGCTGCCGCGCAGTGCCTCGACCAGACTGGCGACATAGATCGCCGCGACCGCAATCGCGACCGGAACGTCCATGCCAAGCTGGCGTGCCTTGAGCGAGCGCAGCGCACCGGCAAAGAACGGTTGCGCCGAATACAGCACGACCGGCGTGGCGACGAGGAAACCAAGCCAGCGGAACAGGTCGCGCGTGGAGGTGTCTTCGAGTTCCATCGCGCCGAAATACAGCACTGCCGCATACATCATCGCCTGCATCGCACCGAAGCCGGCAACCAGCAAACGCTTCAGCGCGGCGCGTGATTCACGTCGGCGCACGTCATCCAGCGCCTGCGCATCAAGTGGCAAGGCCTGGTAGCCCGCCCGCGACAAGGTCTGCAGGATCTGCGTGAGCCTGCTCATGCGCTCGTCCCAGACCACGCGGGCACGCCGGGCGGCGGCATTGACCTGGACCTTGTGCACGCCCGGCAGAGCACCGAGCGCGCGTTCGATCAGCCATACGCAACCGGCACAACGCACACCCTCGACCAGCAGCACCATTTCGCGACGATGGCCGCCGAGATCACGCACGACATGGCGCGCGACTTCCTCGCGCTGCCATGCCTGTTCGGCATCCGCGCCATCGCGGCGTGGCTCCGGCCTCTGTGCCGGGTGCGTGCGCAGGCGGTAGTAGTCGCCGAGTCCGAGCTGCTCGATCCACGCCGCTGCCGCATGGCAACCCTCGCAACACAAGGCGCGCCGGCTGCCGGCGACCTCGGCATGCACGACGCCGCTGGCCGGCAATTTCTCGCCGCAGTGCCAGCAACGGAGGTCAATCGGCTTCACGGTGTCGCCGCTGGTTGCGATGCGGGCGCTGGCGCCGGCTGGCGGGTTGCCGGAATCCTGAAACTGGCGCCCTGGTCGACACTCGGCAGCGGCGGATCCTCATGCGCCAGGGCAAACACGATCAGGTGGATGCACGCGGCCAGCGAGCCAGCAAGGATCGCGACGCCCAACCAGGCGACCGGCTGCCGATACCAGCGTTGATCATTTTTTTGCATTTCTCTTTCTTGCCAGTTCTTCGCCCTGCGCATTGGCGAAAACCCAGGCCGCAACCGCTTGCGCGCGCTCGGCACCCAGGCGCGGGCCCCAACTCGGCATGGTGCCGGTGCGGCCGTGGCTGATCGTCGTCTCGATCGTCGCCTGGTCACCGCCGTGCACCCAGATGTCGTCGGTGAGGTTGGGTGCGCCGAGAGCCGGATTGCCCTTGCCGTCCATGCCATGGCAGGCGCTGCAGACGGCAAATTGCGGCTGGCCGGCAGCCGCCATCCTGGCATCGTGCCTGGCTCCGGAAAGGCTCAGCACGTAGTTGGCCAGGTTGCTGATTCCTTCCTTGTCGAAGGTTTCGGCGAACGGCGGCATCATGCCGCGGCGACCATCCTTGATGCTGGCCAGCAGCTGCCCGCCGTCACCGCCGTACATCCAGCCGCCGGCGGCCAGGCTCGGCGCGCCGAGCAACTGGTTGCCATGCGCCTGGCGACCGTGGCATGCCGCGCAGTTGTCGAGGAACAGGCGGCGACCAAAGTCGATGACTTCCTCGTCGGCGGAAAGCGCCTCGACCGAGCGCGTGCGCAGGCGCTCCATCATCGGTTCCAGCTTGGCGTTGTTGCTGGCCACGTCGCGGGCCAGCTCCCCTTGCGATGTCCAGCCGAGCACGCCCTTGTTTGCACCGAACCCTGGATAAAGGATCAGATAGCCGATGCCGGCGGCGAACATCGACGCGGAGAACCAGACCCACCATGTCGGCAGCTTGCGCACGCTTTCGCGGATGGTGCCGTGCGCCCAGACGTGGCCGGTGGTTCCGTCGGGCTGCAGCGGAATCTTCACCCGCTGCCCCCAGAGGAACAGGAAAAAGGTCACGCCCATGTTGAACACCACCAGGAACATGATCCAGCTCGACCAGAAGGTGCTCATTGCTTGGTGTCCTCGCTTTCTGCATTTTTCTCTGGCGCATCCCTGTCCTGCATCGGGATCTGCGCCATCTTGTCAAACGGCTTCCTGTGCCGTGGCCGCCAAGCCCAGATCCAGATGCCGATGAAAACCACCAGCAGGAATACCGTGATGATTCCGGCCAATTGCCCCCAGAGCGGGTTCATGGCTGCCCCGAGGCAGCCGGGGTACCCGCTGCTGGCGGCGCGGAGGTATCGACATTCAGCGTGCCGAGGCCCTGCAGGTAAGCGACGATGGCATCGAGCTCAGTCTTGCCCTGCACGGCAGTGGCCGCATCGGCGATATCGGCATCCGTGTACGGATCACCCAGCCGGCGCAGGACGCGCATGCGTGCCTGGATGTCGCCACCATCGATCCCGGCATTCTCCAGCCAGGGATAGTTCGGCATGTTCGATTCCGGCACGAGCGTGCGTGGCGCAAGCAGGTGCATGCGCTGCCATTCGTCGGAATACTTGCCGCCAATGCGGGCGAGGTCCGGGCCGGTGCGCTTGGAGCCCCACTGATGCGGGCGGTCGTAGACGGATTCGCTGGCCACCGAATGCTCACCGTAACGCTGTACCTCGAAGCGTTGCGCACGGATCATCTGCGAATGGCACAGATAGCAGCCTTCGCGCACGTAGATGTCCCTGCCGGCCAGGCGCAGCGCGTCGTAGGGCTTGACCCCGGCGGGCGCTTCCTGCGAATGCGCCTTCATGAACAACGGCGTGATCTCGGCGAGACCACCAATCGAAACCATGACCGCGATGCAGATCCCGAGCAGGCCGGCGCGCTTTTCGATCGCCTCGATGTATTTGTAACCACTTGCCATGTCGGTCTCCTCAGGGATATGCGGGCAGCGGTGCCGGGGTCTGGTGCATGACCGGCTCCGGGATCGGCACCGGGATCGGCTTGATCAGGTGCGCGCGCGCATCGGCTGCCGTGTGCCAGAGGTTCCACGCCATCACCACCATGCCGGAGACCACCAGCACACCGCCCAAGGCACGCACGGCGTAGAGCGGCTTGATGGCGATGAGGCTGTCGAGGAAGCTGTAGGTGAGCGAGCCGTCCGCGCCGGTCGCACGCCACATCATGCCTTCGGTGACACCGGCCAGCCACATTGAAATGACGTAGAGCAACAAGCCGATCATGTGCAGCCAGAAATGCACTTCCATGCCGCGATGCGAGTACATCGCCGGCTGGCCCAGCGCGCGCGGCGCCATCGCGTACAAGGAACCGATGGTGATCATCGCAACCCAGCCGATCGAACCCGAGTGCACGTGGGCGACGGTCCAGTCGGTGTAATGCGACAAGGAATTGACCGACTTGATCGCCATCATCGAGCCTTCGAATGTCGATGCGGCATAGAAGACCAGGGCGATGACCATGAACTTGACCGCCGGGTCCGTCTTCAACTTGCGCCAGGAGCCCTGGAAGGTCATCAGGCCGTTCGCCGCCGAACCCCAGCTCGGCATCAGCAGCACCAGGGAAAAGGCCATGCCGACCGACTGCACCCAATCGGGCAGCGCGGTGAACATCAGGTGGTGCGCACCGGCCCACATGTACACCGAAATCAGCGCCCAGAAATTGACGATGGAGAAACGATAGCTCCACAGCGGCTGCTGTGCCTGGCGCGGCACGAAGTAATACATCATGCCGAGGAAGCCGGCGGTGAGGAAAAATGCCACCGCGTTGTGCCCGTACCACCACTGCACCATGGCATCGACCACGCCAGAATAAATCGGATAGGACTTGGTCAGCGACACCGGCAAGGCCAGGTTGTTGACGATGTGCAGCAGTCCGACGGCGATGATGAAGGCCGCGTAATACCAGTTGGCCACGTAGATATGCTGGATGCGGCGGCGCGCAAGCGTGGCGAAAAACACCGTGCCAAACGAGACCCACACCACCGCGATGATGATGTCGACGAACCATTCCGGCTCCGCGTATTCCTTGCTCTGGGTCATGCCCAGCGGCACCGTGACCATGGCCAGCACGCAGGCAAGTTGCCAGCCCCAGAACGTGAAGGTGGCGAGCTTGCCCAGCGCCAACCGCGTATGCCCCGTGCGTTGGACGACGTAATAGCAGGTGCCCATCAGAGCCGATCCGCCAAAGGCAAAGATCACGCCAAAGGTATGCGAGGGACGCAAATGGCTGAAGCTCAGCCACGAAACATCGAAGTTGAGGGCCGGCCAGGCCAGTTCCGCACCGGCGTACACGCCAATCGACATGCCGATGATCCCCCACACGGCGGCCGCCAGCAGGAACAGACGAACCACGTCGTCGTTGTAGGTTTCGGTATTCGGCATGGACGACTCCGCGGCAGGAAAACGCAATCACCATCGCGCGCGGCTGCGGCGAGCAGGGGCTTCAAGTCGATCTGGCCGAGGACTTCCTGCGGCAGACTCCTCTGATGGAGTGGCGGCGCTGGTGCAAGGAAGGCGGTTGGGGCTTGAGCTGCGGTGATGGCAGATGCGGCATTATGGCCGAATCTCCGGCAATGGCTAAGACCGCCATCGCGCGATGGTAGTCGCGGACCTCCCTCTGCCGCGCACGGCAAAGGGCTGATTTTCGCGTCCGCACGCGCATGCGAAGCATTCGCGACCAGGTGATTCAGGCATCTGCGGTAAAATGTCGCAGCGTTCCAGTGATGCCGTTTTTTCGCTGATTTTCGATCGTTTTCAACAACCGGAGAAGAACATGACCGACACATGGCTGAAATCGCTGATCACGGCCACGCCGCAGGAAGGATTCGAACTCGCGATCACAATGAGCCGGCGCGGCGTGAAATACACGCAACCCGATAGCGCCACGTTGAAGAAATTGCGCCCGGAATATGCGGACTCCGCCGACGGCCTGACCGCGGCATCCCAGGTCATCGCGATCAACTTCCAGACCGTGGCCGCCGCCAACAACTACTGGCGCAGCTGAATCGCGCATCGCCGCAAGCGATTCGCTAGCCGGGTTACCCGGCAGCGCGAATCAAGTCGCGCCCCCTACCGTCCCTGGTGGCCCTGCGTCTCCCGTTCGTGGTGAGCCCACCTCTCTGTTCGTGGTGAGCCCGTCGAACCATGGACGGGTTCGCCATTTGTGCCCCGTCCTTCGATCAGCTCAGGACGAACGGAAAGCGAAACCGTTCGTGGTGAGTTCACCTCTTCCGTTCCTGGTGAGCCTTTCGAACCCTGGACGCCCATCCGTATCCGCGACCCGCGCTCACGTCATTCGAAAATTCAATTGCCGTCGTGGCGAAAATTCGGTTGGTGGGCGTTGAATCCCTGTCGCTCGAACTGGTTCGGCTGACGCCGCGGAAGGCTGACGACAAATTCACTCCCTCCATTCAGGCGAGCGAAACAAATCGCATCACCCCCATGCCGCCGGGCAATTTGCCGAACCAGCGACAAGCCCAAGCCACTGCCCACATTCTCATTCGCGTTCCCGCAACGAAAGAATGACTCGAAGATGCGCTCGTGATCTGCTGGCGCGACGCCGGGCCCGGCGTCGGTGACATGAAGTTCCAACATCTCATCAAGCACCCGCAGAGTCAGCGAGGCTGGTGGTGCGCCATGTCGGCGCGCGTTTTCGAGCAGGTTGCGGACGAGGCGGCGAAGAAGTCGTTCGTTCCCTTGCAGCCACATTGCGTGTTTGCCGCCATTGCCGGGCGGATAGTCGAGCTCGATTTGATCGTAGCGTGCGCACTCTTCGGCGATCAGGGCGAGGAAATCCACCTCCGCGTCTGCACCTTCGAGTCTCGGCAGGGCTTCGAGTCGGCTGGCCAGCAGAATCTCTTCAAGCAGGTCATCGAGTTCACGCAGGTCCTGCCTGAGTTCGATCCGGGCGTTGCCTTCCATGGAATCGCCCAGCAGTTCGATGCCGAGTCGAATCCGAGTCAGAGGTGTTCGCAGCTCGTGGCTGGCGTTGGCCAACAAGCGTTTGTGCGCGGCGACCAAGGACTCGATGCGCTCGGCGGCGAGATTGAATCCCAGCGCGAGATCGGAAACCTCGTCGCTTCCGTCTATGGCGGCGCGCACATCGAGTTCACCACGACCGAATGCGCCAACGGTTTGTTGCAGACGCGAGAGCCGCGTGGTCACCCGGCGCATGAAGGGATAAGCAACGAGACTGAGGATCATCGCGATGACGAGGAACACGAGCATCCATACCGGCAGCGGGAGGGGTTCGGCAATCGCGTGACGCAAGGTCACCCCCGTGATTGCGAACAAAGCCATCGCAGCGACCAGAATCAGGTAAAAGCGCTGGAACATCGGATAACGGCGCATCGGCGACTCAATCCTGGGACTTGGCGAATACATAGCCCGCACCGCGCAAGGTCAAGATGCGCTGAGGTCGCTTCGGATCATCCTCGATGGCCGCGCGCAGTTTCGATATATGCACGTCGATCGAACGATCGAAACTCCCAGCCGGCGTGCCCTTCAGCGCATCGAGCAGCCAGTCCCGACTGAGTACGTGACCTGCGTTGCGCCCGAGCAGGTTGAGCAGGGCGAACTGATGCGCGGTCAGGCTTTTCGCCTCGCCATCAAGTCGGACCTGATAGGCGTCGCAGTCGATCTCGAGGCGGCCGAATCGCATCATGCGAGTGTCGACACTCTTTCTCGCGGCGCCGCTCCGGCGCAGGATCGCGCGCAGGCGGGCAAGCAATTCGCGCGGTTCGAAGGGTTTGGAGAGATAGTCGTCTGCACCCAGTTCGAGGCCAACGATGCGATCAGCCGCATCGCCGCGCGCGCTCAACATGAGGATCGGCAAGCGGCTCAGTGCGGGTTGCGCGCGAATCGTCCGGCACAGATCCAGGCCATCGCCGTCAGGCAAAGTCAGATCGAGCACCAGTGCCTCGAACTTCCCTCCCTTCAGGCACTCGACAGCACGATGGCCGAGGGTTTCCATGTGCACGGAAAATCCCGCCCGACCGAGATATTTGGCAATCATCTCGGCCAGGCGGCGATCATCTTCCAGCAGCAGCAGTTGGACAGTCATCGGTGACTCATCGGACGCGTCCGTCGGGCGCTCCAGACGAGCTTACTGCCCCGCGTGTCCATTGCGCGAGAACAGTTGCCGTTGATTCGGCGTCAACGAAGCGGCGGCATCGCCGAGGAACCGCAGATAACGCACTTCGCCTGCGTGGATAGCGGTTGCCTGCGCCGCCTGCACCTGATCGACTGCGGTGCGATCGAATTTGGCGGCAGTCAACGCAGCATGCAGCCGTCCCTGCCCTTCGGCGAAGGACTCCTGCATGGCCGCCAGTTCATTGGCGGCCGTGTCGCTGATCGAGGAGACCGGGCAATCCGTACCGGGCTTGATGGTCTCGCAGATATGCTCGCCGAGCTCGCGCGTTCGCTTGCTCAACTCTTCCGGACTCCCGGATATCGAGAGGAAATTTCCGCCTTGCATCCCGTCACCACGCGGATGCCACTCATGTGCATGGGCCGCGAATCCGCCGATGACTGCAACCGCGCCGATCAGCAGGCCGGAAAGCAGACGCTTGTCGTTGTGCATGGTGCTGTTCTCCAGTAATGGGAAAGATCCCGGACAACAGTGTGGGCGTGCTCGGTTAGCGCTCGATGTGGCGCATGTGAAGAAGTGCAAAGACCGATGATTGATCGAGCAGTGAAGCGGTCGCGCCAGGCAAGGCGCGGTGGCTGGCTACCAACGGCCTGCCGGCGCAGCTGAACCGCGCACCGCCGCAAGCGACTCGCTACCCGGGTTGCCCGGCAGCGCGAATCAAGTCGCGCGCCCTTCAAGAAACCTGTCCCTGCGGCACATCAATTGGCGATCGTTCGTCACCCAGAACCCGATCGCTTGGCGGGTCGATATTCCGTCCACACTTGAAAGATCGCGACGAGGTAGCCGATCAGCAGAACGGGTGCCGCCAGAAACGAAAACACCGAAAGCAGAAACACGATTCCGTAGGCCGCGTCATTCGGGCTGCGATCCTCTTCTCGTATCCCGCTCATGATGTTGAACACCACGTGCTCCAGGTTGAGGGCCGAGAGTGCGATGATGATGATGACCAACGGCAGCAGTGTCGCAACGACCACCATTGGCCACGACAAACCTGCCAGCTGCCGGAGAAAAATCGCGAAGAGGGCGACTCGCCAGGCCGCGACGACAATCAGAAACCAGGCATTCGCTGTTCGCGCAGCTTCGGCTGCCATGAACTGCTCCACCGGAATGGCATAGAGCACAGCCGGCGGAGCAGTGAGGGTGATGAACAGCAGTACATTCCGGTACGACCAGTGCTTCGGTTTGAGCGGCACGAGCAAGAGCCAAACGATCAGGGCCAGCAAAAACACGTAAACAAGTGAGCCCAACCCAAGGTATTGCCACAGCTGCGCCTTGGGATTGTCCCAATAGCGGCCGATACCTGCCAGCCAGGTGAAGGCCAGCCCGAACAGCAGGAACGCCTTCCACTCGGCGTGCATTGCCGCACTGGGCCGCCGAAACGTCAGCAAGCGAAACTCGTCGGCAATGATTTTTCGCAGCATGGCGAGCGTCAGGTTCAGGAGTGGCTATCGCGGCCGAGCAATCGCGAGATCACCCGGTCGACCGATTGCTCCGTGGTGAGTTCGGCGGTTGGCAGGTGGATGTCGGCATGCTCCGGTGGTTCATACGGAGAGCTGATACCGGTGAAGTTGGGGATCTCGCCGGCGCGGGCGCGGCGATACAAGCCCTTGGGATCGCGCTGCTCGCAGAGCGCCAGCGGCGTGTCGACATACACCTCGAGAAACTCGTTGTCGTCGAACAATTCGCGCGCCATGCGCCGCTCGTCGCGGAACGGGCTGATGAAACTGACCAGCACGATCAAGCCGGCATCGACCATCAGCTTGGCGACTTCGGCAACACGGCGGATGTTCTCGACGCGGTCCTCGTCGGTGAAGCCCAGGTCCTTGTTGAGACCGTGGCGCACGTTGTCGCCGTCGAGAATGTAGGTGTGGTATCCCATCGCGTGCAGGCGACGATCGACCAGGTTGGCAATGGTCGATTTGCCGGAGCCGGACAGGCCGGTGAACCACAGGCACGAAGGCGTTTGCCCCTTGATCGCCGCGCGCGCCTGCCGGCCGATTTCAAGCTGGTGCCAGTGGATGTTGGTGGCCCGGCGCAGGGCGAAGTCGATGGTGCCGCAGCCTACCGTGGCGTTGCTCTGCCGGTCGATCAGGATGAAACCACCGAGCGTGCGGTTGTCCGCATAGGTTTCAAAAGCGATGGCGTGATCGAGCATCAGGTTGCCGTAGGCGACCTCGTTGAGATTGATGCGCTTGGCCGCCAGCAGCTTCTGGCTGTTGACGTCGATGCGATGCTTGATTTCGGTGACCTGCGCGCCGACGGTCTGGCTGCCGATCTTCAGCCAGTAACCACGACCCGGCAGCATCGGTGCATCCGCCATCCAGAGGACGTGCGCGGCAAATTGATCGGCGACTTCCGGCGGATGATCGGCTGCAGCAATGACGTCGCCACGACTGACATCGACTTCATCGGCGAGGATCACGGTGATTGCTTCACCCTCGCCTGCCCCATCCGCCTCGCCCTGCGGGTTGATCACGCCGGCTAGTCGCGTGCGCGTAGCGGATGGCAACACGATGACCTCGTCACCCACGCGGATATTGCCACTGGCGACCAATCCCGAGAATCCGCGGAAGTTCTGGTTCGGCCGGTTGACCCACTGCACCGGCAGGCGAAACGGACGCTTGCCTTCGGGGCGGCTGACGTCGATGGTTTCCAGCAGGCGCAGCAGGTTCTCGCCGCGATACCAGGGCATGCGACTGGATGCCGCCATCACGTTGTCGCCCTGCAGTGCCGACAGCGGCAGGCAGGCCACGCTGGCGATGCCGAAGCGCCGCGCAAGTTGCCGGTACTCCTCGGCGATGCGCTCGAAGACAACTTGATCGTAGTCGACCAGGTCCATCTTGTTCACGGCCAGGATCACATGGCGGATGCCGAGCAGGGAGACGATATAGCTGTGGCGGCGGGTCTGCGTCAGCAGCCCCTTGCAGGCGTCGACCAGCACGATGGCGAGGTCGGCCGTGGAGGCACCGGTAGCCATGTTGCGCGTGTACTGCTCGTGCCCCGGACAATCGGCGACGATGAACTTGCGCTGGGCGGTATCGAAAAACCGGTAGGCGACATCGATGGTGATGCCCTGTTCACGCTCGGCCGCCAATCCGTCGACGAGCAGTGCAAAGTCGATCTCGCCATTTTGCGTGCCGAACCGTCGGCTGTCCGATTTCAGGGTGACCAGTTGATCATCGAGCAGCCGCTTGGAATCGTGCAGCAGGCGACCAATCAGCGTGCTCTTGCCGTCATCGACGCTGCCACAGGTAATGAAGCGCAGCAGACTTTTCCTTTCGTGTTGTTGCAGGTATTCGGCAATGGACGGCGTGGCCGCTGCGCCCGCATCCATTCCCGATTCCCCGTTCCCGATGCCCGTCCCCATCAGAAGTAACCCTCCTGCTTTTTCTTCTCCATCGATGCAGCTGGATCGTGATCGATCACGCGGCCTTGGCGTTCGGAAGTGGTGGCGACGAGCATTTCCTGGATGACTGCCTCCAGCGTGTCGGCATCCGACTCGATGGCCCCGGTCAGCGGATAGCAGCCGAGCGTGCGGAAGCGCACCTTCTTGAACATCGGTTGTTCGCCTTCGTCCAACGGCAAGCGATCATCATCGACCATGATCAGCGCGCCATCGCGCTCGACCACGGGACGAACCTTCGCCAGATACAACGACGGCACCGGAATCCGTTCACGGTAGATGTACAACCAGACATCCAGCTCGGTCCAGTTCGACAGGGGAAACACCCGCACCGACTCACCCTTGTGGATGCGCGTGTTGTACAAATTCCACAATTCCGGGCGCTGGTTCTTCGGATCCCAGCGGTGCTGCGTGTTGCGGAAACTGAACACGCGCTCCTTGGCACGCGACTTTTCCTCATCACGGCGGGCCCCGCCAATCGCTGCATCGAAGCCGAACTTGTCCAGCGCCTGCTTGAGGCCCTGGGTCTTCATCACGTCGGTGTGCACGGTGGCACCGTGCGTGATCGGACTCATGTCCTGGGCGATGCCTTCGGGATTGATGTGCACGTGCAGGGTGCAGCCGGTTTCGGCGGCACGCTGGTCGCGAAAGGCGATCATCTCGCGGAACTTCCAGCGCGTGTCGACGTGCAGCAGCGGAATCGGCGGACGCCCCGGCGCAAAAGCCTTGACCAGCAGATGCAGCAACACGGAACTGTCCTTGCCCATCGAATACAGCATCACCGGATTGCCGAAACCGGCAGCGACTTCACGCAGGATGTGGATGCTCTCGGCTTCGAGGCGATCGAGATGGCTTTGGCTGGGTTTCGTCACGACGGCATCGGATCTTGTGGTGCCGCGGATTATCGCAGATTGGATTCACCCGGTTCGACCGCGCTTGTTACCTGGATTCCGCCACAGAGCGGATGTACTGGATTGACGACCCCGAACACGATGAACCCCATTCGCCAACGCAAGGCCAGGCTTGCCTGGATTGGTCCTGGTCTTCACGGCTGGAACGAATCCTCAGCCGTTATCAGGGCTGTCCCCGGAGGACTCCAAACGCGGCGCGGCCCAAAGCAGCCACGCGACGACGCCTGTGCAGACTGGTGCAGAGATTGCCAGCACCTTCAGTGCACCCATTCCATATGCTGGATCTGCGCCAAATACAACCGCAAGCATGTTGAGAAGCGGAGGTCCATGTGACGTCCCGTTGCCTCCATCTATGCTCAGCGGAGTAAAGACCAGCGCCATGAAAGTCCCCCAGACAATCGCCCGGATTGCGATGCTTTTCACCCCTTTGATGGCGAAGTGCGCGATGAGCCCGATAATCAGGGCAACAATCGCCGTGATGCCATAAGCAATGAACAGCAACCCTGAAAAATCCGACGCCAACGCAAGATTCGGGATCAGCATCAATGCCGCTGTTGGGAGAACGAAGTGCTTGAATCGAAGACAGGTCATCGCACCCAACGAGGTTGAAGAAAGTTTCACCGATCTTGCTGAAACCACCGCACACAGACAAGAAGTGTTTGTGGATGGGGCGCCACCGGCAGGTTGATCCGATTCCGCGGCTCCTGCCGGTGGATCCGGAGTTGCAACGGGTGCCTGGCACGTTCGCCATTCCAGCGTCAGGACAACCGTTTTGTCACCACGATCAATCTGGCAACGCAGCAAGAAACGATGGACCAAACCGACGGCCAGCAATCGCTCAAATGCCCAGGGCAACAGAACAGCATCACTCGCCCGGGTTGACGGGAAGTCTCTTGAGGAATGGTTGGGTGCCAACGCGGAATCTGTCTGAGCCAGCCCCTATCCACACAATAGTCAGAAGACCCGCCAAGGCCACAGCGCCGCAACCAATGATACTCAGTGGTTGGCGGTTGAGAGAGAGGACACCAAATGACAACGACAGAAGTGGCAGAAACATAAGACGATTGCCAGCCCACCGATTAAGCGCAGCTGGATTAGAGATGGTGGAGTAGTCGATGCTGCTGAGGACGCGCCGGTCGCCGGCGAACCGCACTGCCAGTGCTGCCAGGAACAAGATGGGCGTTACCAGCAGTAAAAGAATGCTGAATATTTCCACATGGCTCTCCTGGCACCTGACACCGGAAATAAGCCGCCGCGTCAGCGGTCGGCTTGAACGATCAAAAAGTGACTTCCCGCATCCTACGGCCTCTGGGGCCATGATGGCAGTTCTACACAACCGTTCACAGAATGGGAAGCGATGCAACAAGACCGTTTGAGGAAATGCAGTCTGACAACCGTTCCGTCACCCGCTACACACTGACAACGCAGTACGTAACAAAGGAACAATTAATGACCAGCAGAAGCCCGAATGCTCAGGGCAAAGGCATCGCTCGCCCGGGGTTGACGGGAAGTCTCTTGAGGATTTGTTAGGCATCATCGCGGTCATGTCAAATGCTCCATTGCGAACGCCACCGGTGACGCCTTCATTTTGTAAATGGCGGGAGGCTGGGGGTAGCTCTTGATCCGAGCGCGAATACTAGCGAAAGTCAAATTGGATCTGGCTCCTATCATCACGTCGGTTAAGCGGAAACTGGCAGAAAAAGGGTGAAAGACAAGATCAGTAGTTTTGCGGGCGGGAACTATGAGCCGATGCTCTTGCTCGTACTGCCAGTGCTTGAACTTTTTTGAAAGCGCGTGGCGGAGGAAGTCCGGAAGCGAAAGGTCAAGGGACTCGCGAAAATCAAAATCGGAAGTTCTTGAATCAATGTACTCAACCTTGATGACATCCGCGTCAGCGACCTCGAATCCTAAGCATATGCCCCGATGCGAGTCTCCGTAGTGCGCCCACTGAACCGGGTCATCGAAGCGTGCACTGAGGCATACGAGTCCAAATCTCTGATTTGCTATCCGTCGCCTCTCCTTGAGTACGGCCTGCGTTACGTAATTGCTCGTATCGAAGTGGATGTGCTCAAAAGGGTCGTTCAACTCTGAGATCCTGGCGATCTTAATCCGCTGATCTCGTATGGCAGACAAGCCATGCTCTTCTTTCAGGAAGTGATAGAGCCTCATCTAATGCCTAACGTAGCTGTAGAAGAACCCATCCACAGCCTATCATTCGTCCTGTCCGCAACAAAGCGGAAAATGAGGCGAAGCAACATGGCACGACCGACACTACCCCCAGCCAAGATGATCGCGGTGTACTATGTCGACAATTCGGCCTGGAACCTTTCGAGCAAGCTCGAGATACCTGATCGACAACGAGATCGATGGCCCATTGGGCCGTTTGATTCGAAGAACGACAGAGACCGGTGCACCAACCAAGCAGCCCCGCGGTATAGCTCAAGGTGGTGCGTTCGCCTACTCGCGCGGCATCACCCGCACGATGGCGCGGGCGTGTCTAGGAGAACGTGGCATTCATTCCGCTGGCCTGCGTCAGCAGCCGCAGTTCACCACGCTGGCGAACTTCGTGGCGACGCTGGGCAAGGCGTCGAAGCGGTGCTTTCGCTGGTTGTTGGTCTGCAATACGCAGGGTTTGATCGGCAAGAACATGTTCGCCAACGTGGCTGCAAGCGGCCCTGGGGCCAGGATGGTAGTGCCACACGGGAGGGCCCCGGGGGGGAGGGGGGGGGGGGGGGGGGGGGGCGCGGCGGGGGGGGGGGGGGGGGGGGGGGGGGGGGGGGGGGGGGGGGGGGGGCCCCCCCGCGGGGGGGGGGGGGGGGGGGGGGGAAGGGGGGCCGGCGGCCCCGGCGCGGGGGGGGGGGGGGGGGGGGGCGGGGCCCCGGCCGCGCCGGGGGGGGGGGGGGGGGGGGGGGGGGGGCGGGCCAACGGGGGAGCCGCCGCGCGGGCGGCGGCCCGGGGCGCGGGGGGGGGGGGGGGGGGGGGGGGGGGGGGGGGGGGGGGGGGGGGGGGGGGGGGGGGGGGGGGGGGGGGGGGGGGGGGCGGGGGCGCCCCCCCCCCCCCGGCCCCGGCCGGCCCCGGCGGGGGGGGGGGGGGGGGGGGGGGCCGCCCCGGGGGCGGGGGGGGGGCGGCGGGGGGCGCGGGGCCCGGCCCCCCCGGCCCCGGCCGGCGCGCCGGGGGGGCGGGGCCGGGGGGGGGGCGGGGGGGCGGGGGGCGCCCCCGGCCCCCCCCGCGCCCCCGGCCCCCGGCCCCCGCCCGGCCCCCCCGGCGCCCGGGACACAGAGGACCAGCGACCCCGCCCCCGGGGGCCCCCCCCGGGCCCGGGGCCCCCCCCCCCGGGGGGGGGGCGGGGGCGCCCGCCCCGGCCCCCCCCCGCGCCCCCCCCCCCGGCCCCGCCGCCCCCCCCCGCGGGCCCGGGGGCCCCCCGCCCCGGGGGGCCCGCCGCCCCCCCCGGCCCGGGGCGCCGGGCGGCCCCCCCCGCCGGCGCGCGGGGGGGCCCCCCGCGGGGGGGGGGGGGGGCCCCCCCCCCCGCCCCCCGCGGCGCGGCCCGCGCCCGGCCCCCCCGGGCGGGGCCCCGGGGGGGGGGGGGGCCGGGGGGGGGCGGGGCCCGGGGGGGGGGGGGGGGGGGGGGGGGGGGCGGGCGGCCCCCGCGGCGCCGCCGCCCCCGGCGGCCCGCGCGGGGCGGCGGGCCCCGGGGGCGGGGGGGGGGGGGGGGCGTGGGGGGGCGGGCCGGGGGGGGGGGGCGGGGGGGGGGGGGGGGGGGGGGGGGGGAAGGGGGGGGGCCCCCGCGCGGGGGCCCCCCGCGGGCCCCCCCCGGGGGGGGCCGGGGCGGCGCGGAAGACGACGCCGCGGGCCCCGGCGCGGAACCCACCGCGCCGCGCGGGGGGGGGGGCGGCGGGGCGGCGGGGGGGGGGTCCGGCGGCCGCCCCGCGGCTGGAGGGCCCCGCCGCCGCCGCGGCCGGCGGGGGGGGGGGGGGGGGGGGGGGGGGGGGGGGGGGCGGGGCGGGGGCCGCGGGGGGGGGCCGGGGGGGGGGGGGGGGCGCCCGGCCCGGGAGGGCGGGGCCCAAAAAGTCCCTCAACCGTCAACAGAAGGGGAAGTCTCCATGGACACTATAACCATGGGCGTGGATTTGGCGAAGTCGGTGTTTGCGGTCTGCACGGTCGATGCTGCGGGCCGGGTGTTGGCGCGGCAGGAATTCGAGCGCGATGCGTTTGCGCGGTGGTTGGCGCAGGTGCCGGCGGGCATCATACCCTGCGGCGTACGCAGGCCACGGCTTGAGTTCTGCTATTCCCTTCACCGTCAGCGCGACAAGGGTGACAACGGCTCAGACCGACCTGGAGAGAACCTGACAAACTATCCGGCCGTCACAGCGTGTTCCGGTTGATCCCCGGAACACCGACGACACCGATGAATGAACGAGGTCTCCAGGTGCGGTTTTTACCCTGGTCCGCATCGGCACAGCGATGCAACAAGACCGTTTGAGGAAATGCAGTCTGACAACCGTTCCGTCACCCGCTACACACTGACAACGCAGTACGTAACAAAGGAACAATCAATGACCAGCAGAAGCCCGAATGCTGAGGGCAAAGGCATCACTTGCCCGGGGTTGACGGGAAGTCTCTTGAGAAACTGTTAGAGCCTGCGCCGCAGATCGCATGCGTAACCACGGCGACGAAGACCCCACACAACAATGACCAAAGAGCGAGATCGACGGTTCCTTCGCTTCAGTGGACACCCTGATCTAACCATCAGGAGTTGTCATCATGGCCAAACCCGGCCCCCGAACCACCTATCGTTACAGTCGTGAATTCAAGGCGACGGCCGTTCGCCTGAGTCAGTTGCCGGGCGTCGCTGTGGGCGATGTTGCCGAGTCGCTTTACATCCATCCCTTCATGCTGTCTCTTTGGCGCAAACAGGCGCGCGAGGGATTGATCGAGGAAGGGCGTGGCGGTCGACAAAGAAGTGGTGGCGGAGCTCAAGGCGCTGCAGGCAAGGCAAGAAGGCCTACGAGCAGTTGAAGGTGGAGCACGACCTTTTAAAAAAGCGATCGCCTTCACTTCCGAACTGCGAGCGAACGATTCGCCTTCATCGAGCGCCACAAGGACACGCACCCGGTGAAGCGCCTGTGCCGCCTTTGCGAGGTCAGCACCAGCGGCTTCTACGCCTGGCGCCGGCGCCCGCCCAGTGAGCGCGCGCGAACGGATGCGCACCTGCTCGACAAGGTTCTGCGCGTGCATCGGGAGAGTCGGGAAACCTACGGCAGCCCGCGCGTGCACGCCGCCCTGCGTCGCCAGGGGAAGCGGTCGGACGCCGCCGGGTCGAGCGTTTGATGCGCGATAACGCGATCCAGGCAGTCTCCGCCCGCCTGTACCGACGCTCCCCTGGAACCGGACGCTTCTATTCGAGCATCGACAATCAGGTCCATGAGCTCCAGGTGGACCGCCCTGATCAGGTCTGGGTGGGTGATGTCACCTATCTGAAGGTCGCCGGTCAATGGCGTTACCTGGCCACGATCATGGACCGCTACTCGCGGCGCTTGCTGGGTTGGTCACTGGGCTCGGGAAAGAGTGCGGAGTTGACCCGACGTGCGTTGGCCTCGGCCATTCGCCAGCGTCAGCCCAAGCCCGGCACCCTGTTCCACAGCGATCGCGGGGTGGAGTTCCTCGCCCACGATTTCAAGCGCGTGCTCGCGAAGTCGGGACTGATACAAAGCGTCAACCGGCCCCGTCGCATGACCGATAACGCGCACATGGAGTCCTGGAACAAGTCGATGAAATCCGACCTGTACCACCGCCAGACCTTCACAACCGACAAGATCCTGCGTACCGCGCTGCGCAGCTATATCGATTTCTACAACAAACAGCGTTTACACTCCGCCCTTGGCTACCGCTCTCCCATCGAGTTTGAAGCCCAACGCACCTAACCATTGGGTGTCCATTTTTTCGTAGGAAGTCTCATCTGTTGCAACGAAGAGCAGAGCCAGGCCAAGTGATACGCCAATGCCAATGGCGGTAAGCCACCCAGCCTTCTGAAAGTAGCGCAATGTTGAGTAGAGGGGGGCTCCAAACAAAGCTACCGGCAAGCAGCCGAAGACCATGGTGTAAAGGAAGACGACTTTTGCGGAGCCGGCTGCCCCGAGAAGCGGCTTAGCCGCGAGCGATGCTTGAACCGCGGAGAAAGCCGCGAGCGCAGCGGCAGCAATTGCCAGAGCTACAAGCGACACTAGTTCTGTCTTTGCCAGTTGCCGAAGAAATTTCATTAGGGCTCTAACGTTTGACATGAGTGGCGGCGCAAGGGCGCAGCCCTTGTGACGTCCTCTCGATGGAAGGATTAGGCATCATTCTCATAGAGCTAGGGCATGCTTCCACAGTGAGAGCGAACTGCTACTCCCAAGGACCAGTACCAATCTGTAGGAGAGTTTGGAAACCGCTTTGCGTTGAATAGCGGAATACGACGCCAGCTCCGCAGCGAATTGCAAACAACCTGTCACGAGACTTCCTACGAAAAAATGGACACCCAATGGTTAGGTGCGTTGGGCTTCAAACTCGATGGGAGAGCGGTAGCCTAGTGCGGAGTGTAAACGCTGTTTGTTGTAGAAATCGATATAGCTGCGCAGCGCGGTACGCAGGATCTCGTCGGTGGTGAAGGTCTGGCGGTGGTACAGGTCGGATTTCATCGACTTGTTCCAGGACTCCATGTGCGCGTTATCGGTCATGCGGCGGGGACGGTTGACGCTTTGTATCAGTCCCGACTTCGCGAGCACGCGCTTGAAATCGTGGGCGAGGAACTCCACCCCGCGATCGCTGTGGAACAGGGTGCCGGGCTTGGGCTGACGCTGGCGAATGGCCGAGGCCAACGCACGTCGGGTCAACTCCGCACTCTTTTCCGAGCCCAGTGACCAACCCAGCAAGCGCCGCGAGTAGCGGTCCATGATCGTGGCCAGGTAACGCCATTGACCGGCGACCTTCAGATAGGTGACATCACCCACCCAGACCTGATCAGGGCGGTCCACCTGGAGCTCATGGACCTGATTGTCGATGCTCGAATAGAAGCGTCCGGTTCCAGGGGAGCGTCGGTACAGGCGGGCAGAGACTGCCTGGATCGCGTTATCGCGCATCAAACGCTCGACCCGGCGGCGTCCGACCGCTTCCCCCTGGCGACGCAGGGCGGCGTGCACGCGCGGGCTGCCGTAGGTTTCCCGACTCTCCCGATGCACGCGCAGAACCTTGTCGAGCAGGTGCGCATCCGTTCGCGCGCGCTCACTGGGCGGGCGCCGGCGCCAGGCGTAGAAGCCGCTGGTGCTGACCTCGCAAAGGCGGCACAGGCGCTTCACCGGGTGCGTGTCCTTGTGGCGCTCGATGAAGGCGAATCGTTCGCTCGCAGTTCGGAAGTGAAGGCGATCGCTTTTTTTAAAAGGTCGTGCTCCACCTTCAACTGCTCGTAGGCCTTCTTGACCTTGCGCAGCGCCTTGAGCTCCGCCACCACTTCTTTGTCGACCGCCACGCCCTTCGTCATGATCAATCCCTCGCGCGCCTGTTTGCGCCAAAGAGACAGCATGAAGGGATGGATGTAAAGCGACTCGGCAACATCGCCCACAGCGACGCCCGGCAACTGACTCAGGCGAACGGCCGTCGCCTTGAATTCACGACTGTAACGATAGGTGGTTCGGGGGCCGGGTTGGGCCATGATGACAACTCCTGATGGTTAGATCAGGGTGTCCACTGAAGCGAAGGAACCGTCCGGCCCGCTTGGGCGAACAGTTATGCTCAATGCCTGCCATATTTCTGCTTGATTTGCTCAACTGTCATGCGCTTGGCTACGCCCACAACCTCATACGACTTTCCGGCGTATTCGTATTTAAAATGCACGGGGGACTCGACGCCGTAGTTGCTGTCGAGGTCGACGAGAGCGGGCGTGATCTTCCATTGCCCAGGAAGAATTTCAAAAGATGCATTCGACGACGGCGAGCCCATGACCGATTTTGGCGTGACCGTAATGGGTTCCTTTGATGTGTTAATCAGGTATACCTCCCAAACCCATTCGACAATGCCGTCACGATGAGCCGCGGCGAGGTCTTCGGAAAACGGGCCAGTGAATTTGTAGCCTTTCGGCACTCGTTCACCGCCAAGCGTAATGACCATGCGTGCGAGAACCGAGCCATCGTCGCTTCGCTGTTCGAACTCGTAATAGGGCGAATAGTGTGTTTGCGTCCAGCGGCCGGTATTCGGGTCTTGGCCGGATTCATTCATGTAGCCGTATTGGGTCGCACAAGAGGAAAGCGCGAGCGCGACGACTGCAAAGACTAAGCGCATCAGGTTTCCCCTACTGAGCATAACTACTATTCGACCCCACAATGGGATCTATTCCGCAAGCCTAACATGACTTTTCGTCGTAATGCCGAAAGACTTTTTCTGCACAAATCAGTGAGATCGGGTGATCGAACGGCCTGATCCTGCCGTCTAGTCCCGGGATGTTTTCTGGCGAGCGGGGAAATTGCTTCCATTCAGGACTCACTTCGCCTGGGACGCCTGCAGCGAATTCGTTTGCGTGGCGTTCGTGGATTGATACACGGGCTTGCCGGCCACCCATGTCTGCAGCACCCTGGTCTTCCAGATCTTTGCGGGATCGATCTTGAAGATATCCTGATCGACAAGGATGAAATCCGCCCACTTGCCGGGTTCAAGGGTGCCCTGCGTGTCCTCCTGATGGGCGGCGTAGGCAGCATCCAGGGTGAAGGCGCGCAAGGCTTCGGTCACGCTCATGGCCTGCTTGGGATACCAGCCACCGGGCGGATGGCCGTCGTGATCCTGGCGGGTGACCGCGGCGTGCAGGCCGAAGAACGGATTGGGTGATTCGACCGGGAAATCCGAGCCGCCGGCAATGCGCGTGCCTTGCTTGAGGAAACTGCGCCAGGCATAGGCGCCCTTGATGCGTTCATGGCCGACGCGATCCTCGGCCATGTTCATGTCCGACGTGGCGTGGGTCGGTTGCATCGAGGCGATCAGATCGAGATCGACGAAACGCGGTATGTCATCGAGACTGACAACCTGGGCATGCTCGATGCGATTGCGCAGGGCCTTGGCATCCGGATATTTCTTGTAGGACGCGGCAAAGCTGTCGAGCACTTCGCGATTGCCCTTGTCGCCGATGGCATGCACGCAGACCTGATAGCCATGCGCGAATGCCTTGCTGATCATCGCGGTCATTTCGTCCGGCTTGCTGAACAACAGGCCGGAGTTCTTCGCATCGTCGGAATACGGCATCAGCATCGCCGCACCGCGGCTGCCGAGTGCGCCATCGGCGTACAGTTTCACGCTGCGCACGCTGAGGAAATCATGGCCGTAGCCGAGCAACGGGCCATCCTTGCCGATCGCATCGAAATCCGCGCCGGTTCCGCCGATCATCGCGTTGATGCGCGCGGTGAGCTTGCCGGCGTCGGCGAAACGCCGATAGCGCTTGAACGTCGCCAGATCGATGCCGGCATCGCTGACGCCGGTCAGGCCGAGACGGGCCATCGTGTCGAGCGCGGCCGCAAGCGCAGCGTCGAGTCGGGCATCGGTTGCGGGCGGAATCTTGCTGCCGACCAGTTCCATCGCGGCATCGATGAAGACGCCGGTCGGATTGCCTTCGGCATCGCGTTCGATACGCCCGCCCACGGGATCTTTGGTGTTGCGGTCGATGCCGGCAAGTTTGAGTGCGGCGGAATTTGCCCAGGCAGCGTGGCCATCGATGCGCTCCATCCAGGCCGGTCGATCATTGACCACCGCATCGAGTTCTTGCGCGGTCGGGAATCGACCGAGCTTCCATACCACCTGGTTCCAGCCACGACCGATGATCCAGCGATCGTCCTTGTGGCTGCTGGCAAACGACCGGATTCGCACCAATGCAGCATCAAGCGATGTGGTTCCGGTCAGGTCCGCCTGCAGCGACATGATGCCAAGGCCCATAATGTGACCGTGCGCATCGATCAGGCCTGGCAGCACGGTGCGACCCTTGCCGTCGACGACCTTGGCGTCGCCAGCGCGCTTGGCCAGGTCGGTACGCTTGCCCGCGGCGACCACCTTGCCCGCATCGACAAGCAAGGCATCAAAGCGCTGCAGCGTGCCGGCACGATCCAATGTGTAACCATTGACGTTGCCAAGCAGCAGATCGGCCGCGAACAGCGGGGCTGCCGCGAATATCAGCATGCAGACCAAGGCAAAACGAGTGGTCGAATACATCGGCACGACTCCGGCAAGCGAGATCGGCACGATACGCCAACATCGAAGCGTGGCGAAGCGGATCGGTACAGGCAGTCCTTGGCGAAGACTGCAATAAAGCCCCTCATGCGTCCTGTCGGACGCTTTCCCCACAAGCGGGTGAAGGAAATGCAGGCCACCCCCCGCTTCCCCATTCCCCATTCCCCATTCCCGGCTCCTCACCGATACTGCGTGCATGAAATCCCGCAAAGCCTTGCCGACACTGGAAACGCCTCGGTTGCGGCTGCGCCAGATCCAGATTGCCGACATTGCGGACTTGTTTGCGATCTTTTCCGATCCGCAGACCATGCGCTACTGGAGCCATGCGCCGTTTGTCGACATGGCCGAGGCCGAGGCTTATTTGCGCAACATCGATGCCGGTCGCATCAACGGCACGCACCTGCAATGGGGCATCGCCTTGCGTGAGGACGACCGGGTGATCGGCACGACGACCCTGTTTTCGCTCAATCCCCGGCATCATCGCGCCGAGATTGGTTATGCCCTGGCCAGCGCGCACTGGCGGCGCGGCATCGGCCGCGAGGCATTGACGACCGTGCTCAGGCATGCGTTCGATGCACTCGACTACCTGCGCATCGAAGCCGATGTCGATCCACGCAACACAGCCTCATGTCGATTGCTGGAAACACTCGGCTTCCGCCAGGAAGGGCTAATGCGCGAGCGCTGGCATGTGCAGGGCGAAATACAGGACAGTGCGATCTACGGATTGCTGGCGCGCGAGTTTTTCGTGCCTGCCTGAGGTGCCGCGAGGCTGAACGCCAGCACCCCCGCAATCGCGTTAAATCCCCGTTGTTCAGTGCCGATACGTTTGCACACGGCGAGACTCGCCGCCGAGTTCGCTGATCGTGTCGCTGCAAGTCGATTGCCATCAGCGGATCTCGCTCCGCCTCGCGGAGTCGAACCCACATTTGGAGAGTTCCCATGAAAAATACCAGCAAGCGTTTCGGCAGCATCGTCCTTGGCATGGCCTTCCTGTTTGGCGGTTCCAGTCTCGTCCTCGCCGCCGAGCAGGCGATGCCGGCGGAAAATGCCGCCGACATGGATTCCGAGCAGCCGGTGACCGACACCTGGATCACGACCAAGGTCAAGGCCGATCTGGCCACGACCGAAGGCATCAAGAGCACCGACATCTCGGTGGAAACCGTCAACGGCGTGGTCACCTTGATCGGCGTGCTTGATTCGAAGACCGCTGTCGACAAGGCCATTGCCGTGGCCAAGGGCATCAAGGGCGTCGTTAACGTCGATGCCTCGGGCCTGAAGGCGAAATAACCTGCTTGCTCTCCCGTTTGGAGAAAAGCCCCGCATTGCGGGGCTTTCTTTTCATTGTCCCTTTGCCGCAGCAGGTGACGTATTGCCGCCCTGCGCATCCGGTATCAGATAGTGCCTTAGCCAGTCACGAACCTGGTCGTAGTAGTAGCGACTGTTCTCGCCACTCATGATCCAGTGGTTCTCGTCCGGGAAAATGATCAGCTTGCCTTCGACTTGCTGGCGCTGCAAAGCGGTCCAGTATTCGAGGCCGTTATTGAGCGGCACGCGGAAATCGTTCTCGCCGAAACTCACCAGCACCGGCGTCTTGAAGTGGGCCGCCAGGCGGATCGGATTCTGCTCGCGCCAGACTGCGCCTTGTTGCCAGACCGGTCCGCCCGAGGAAATTTCGCGTTCATAGGAGTTGTCGCTGGTTCCCCATTGTGTTTCGAGATTGACCAGGCCGGCGTGGCTGATCAGACAGCGGTAGTGCGTGGTCGTGCCTTGCAACCAGTTCGCGAGGTGGCCGCCATAGCTGGCCCCCGCCGCGCATTGGCGGCTGCCATCAATGAATGCGTAGCGCGTGATTGCCTCATCGGCTGCCTGGTTGATGTCGTCGGCCGGGCCTTTCAACGGATCACCCTGGATGGCTTGCGCGAATGCTTCGCCCTGGCTGGTCGAACCGACGTAATTGGTCAGCAGCACGACATAGCCATCCGCTCCCAGCAGGTGATAGTTCCAGCGCAACACCCAGGCATCCTGCCATTGCGAATACGGCCCTCCATGCATCAGCACGAGCAGGGGATACTTCTTTTCAGGATCAAACGCCGGCGGACGCACGATCATGTTGTGGATGCGCTGGCCGCGCTGGTTGCTGAACCAGAAATTCTCGACTGCCGGAAGATCCAGGGTGGCGGCTTTGGCACTGGCGAAGGTGGTCAGGCGCTGGAACCCGCGACCATCCGCATGCAGGCGCACGATTTCCGGGGGCTCGGTTGCACTTTGATAGGCGGCGATCCTGACCGGTGAACGGCTGCCGCCGATTTCCAGATTCGAATACATGCCGCGCTCCGGTGCGCCGACCAGGGATGCTTCGCCGGCACGCAGCGGTGCTCGATAGAGCTTCACCTGCCCCACATCCTCGCCCAGCATTTCCACGCTCTTGCCATCCGGCGAAATGGCGAAATCGGTGATCTCGCGTCCATCGGGAAGGTGGATGCGCCCGGCATCGCGCATCGACGGCCAATCGAGCATGGCAACCCGACGGGCGTTGTAGACCTTGTCGGTCCGCGGCTCGACGATGGCGAACAAATGTCGCCCATCGTGGCTGTAACGCGGCGAGGACCAGGAATCGCCGCCATCGAGCGCCTCGTTTCCGGTCAGTCGACGCGGCTCGCCTCCGGTGATGGAAACCATCCACAGATCATCATTGATGAAGGAAAAGGCGGCGCGATTGCGATTGCGACTCGCCGCGAACACGATCGCCTTGCCATCGGGTGTCCAGCGCGCCGAGCCCTTGGCCAGTGCGAAGCCCGGCAACTTGACCAAGGCAGTGCCGGCGAGCAGGTCCCGCGCATCCTGCGCGCCGACCTTCTGCACGAAAAGGTGGGTCTGCTTGCCATCGATCCACTTGTCCCAATCACGAATCGGATACGAGGTGTAGGTGCGCGCCTTGAACTTGCGGTCCTTTTCCTCCTTGTCGAGGCGTTCGCTGTCGGCATCGTTGAGGGCGGCGGCATGCACACTGCTGGTGAAGAGGATGTGCGAGCCATCCGGCGAGAACTGCGGCGCCGCGGCACCCGTGGAAATCCGTGTCGTCCGCTGCGCCTCGCCGGCCCGGTCCATGTCGATGATGTAGATCTGGTTTTCCTTGTCGTCGCCACGCTTGGCGGAAAAGGCAAGGCGGCGGCTGTCATCGCTCCAGGCCGGATCGGATTCCGTGCCCTTGACCGAGGTGAAGCGACGCGGCGGCTGGCTGCCATCGCTTGGCACCAGCCAGAGGTCCGCAACCTGCTCCTCCTTCTTGTAGGACGGTTCGCTCAGCGGAAACACGACATGCTTGCCGTCGGGGCTGATCACCGGTGCGCCGACACGCGGCATCAGCCACAGGTCTTCGTGGGTGATGACGCGCCGCTCGGCTGCCTGCAGGCTCGCGGCGGTGGCGAAGAGGAAACATGTTGCGCAGATCAATCGCATGAGCGGATCACCGTGATGGAGACCCTGTCGTGATACGCGAGAGCGCAAACAGGTTCAAGTGCGGATCATCCCGCCCGCCGCGATGCCCGCGTTCAATGCCTGGCGCGGCGCCATATCCACAGCGGTTGTGCGATCAGCGAGCCGAGCGTGGCGAGGACCATGTCCTTCTGTGCATCCCAGACATCGCCCTGGGTGCCTAGATAGGCCTGGCCGAGGTCACCGCCAAACAGGCTGGCGGCAAACCATTCGATCAATTCATAGATCAGCGAGTGCGACATGACGAAGGTGACCGGCAGCAGGAACAGCCAGGCTCCGCGCAGGCGAATCCGCGCGGAAATCACTTCGGCGGCCACCGGGGTGATCAGCAGGCCGTAGAGGAAATGCACGAGCCGATCGTACTGGTTGCGCTCGAAGCCAAACAGCGCATCCAGCGAATGGCCGCCGCTGATGGCCGCAAACCAGCGATCGTAGGGCACGTTGGAATACTGGTAATGCGCGCCAATTTCGTGCAGCACGCCAAACACGAAAAGCAGGCCGCAGGCGAGATTCGACAAGGGCAGGCGTCGATACGAGGGGATCAGCCAGGCCAGGGCGGCGACGGCGAGCATGTTTTCCAGCAGCCAGTCTTCGCGTGTTTCCGGATTGACGGCAAGCAAGGCGAAGACGAGCAGGAATGCGCCCAGCAAGGCCAGGGCGAAGCGGGCGTTGTGGCGTCCCGGACGCGGTGATTCGTTCGTTGTTGCCGTCGCATGCATCGCCGGATTCCGTGATGAACGTGTTTCAGCGCGGCAGGATGCCACGCGCGACGCAACCTTGCGCGTCGCCGCGATTCTCGAGAGTCAGACTGCCGCCATGCGCTTCGAAAATCTGCCGCGCCAGCACAAGGCCGATGCCGGAGCCACCGGGTTTGGTCGTGAAGAACGGCACGAAAAGGTTTTCCGTGTGCGGCAGGCCGCTGCCCGCATCGATTATTTCAATGCTCAATTCACTGTCAATGCATTGCCAGCGGATGCGAACTTCACCGCCGTCCGGCAAGGTCGCGTCAACCGCATTCTTGAGCAGATTGATCAACGCCTGCTCGATCTGGTCCGGATCGGCATCGATATCGACAGCGGCACCGGCTTCGACCACGACCGCCATGCGCTGCTCAAGATGGGCGACGCGCTGGACCAGCTCGGCGAAAGCAAAACGCCTCGGCTTCGGGGGCGGCAAGCGGGCGAATGCGGTATAGCGCGCCATGAATCGCGCCAGCGCTTCGGCACGATCGCCGATCACGCCAAGTGCGCTGCCTGCATCGTCACGCCAATCCTCGGCCATGGGCTCGACCGCAAGCAGCTTGGCCAGGGTCGCGGCCATCGAGCGGATTGGCGCCAACGAGTTGTTCAATTCATGGCCGAGCACGCGCAACAGGCGCTGCCAGGCCAAGCGCTCTTCCTCGCGCAGGGTCCGGCTCAGGTCGGTGATGACGAGCAGATCGTGCGGCCGACCGTCCTCGCGAAACACCGCACGGCGCACTTCCCAACGTCCATTGCCGCCGGCGAAACTGCGCTCGCTGATGCACGGCTCGGTCAACGACAAGCAATCGCCAAGACCCAGCGCAGCGGCCGAGCGCCCCTTCAAGAAATTGAATGACGAACCGAGCAAGCGCTCGGCAGCAGGATTGGCAAGCTTGAGATGACTCTCGGCATCGAAGGCCAGCACCGCGATATCGAGCGCGGCAATCACCTTGGTCAGCAGCGCGCTCTTCTCTTCAACGGCGAGGCGCTGCTCGCGCAGGGTCTGCGCCAGCGTGTTGATCTCGATGACAACCTCGCCAATCGCATCGCCACGGCGCGCCGCAGAACCGCGCAAGCTGTAGTCGCCTTCACGCAAGGCTTCGAGCAGGTTCGACAGTGTTCGCAGCGGATAAATCGCGCGCCGGCGCAGCTCCAGCGCGAGCAATACCGTGATCACGGTGATGACTATCGATAAAAGCCATGCGTAAGCGTGCGGCGGCTCGTGAACCCAGAGCACGACAAGCAAGCTCAACAGCGCCGGCATCGCCACGATCAACCCGCCGAGCAGCAGCCGCGTCTCGTAACCCCAGCGCCTGGCGCGCGCCCGACGCTGATTCAATTCAATCGACATCAAGGGATCCTGGAATGAGCCGAGACGCAATCTCCATCGTGCCGTGCCAATCAGGCCGCGCAATCTCGGCGCCTGACGCCAACTGTACTAGGGCAACGCTGATCAAATGGCGCGAAGCGCCGCTTTTCGAAATGCCTGCACATCACGCTTCGCCCGCCCTCATCAGCCTGTCGGCAGCTTTTCCGCCTCTGGGAGAAGCATTCCGTTGTTGCAAAATTTCTCTCTACCGAGAACTTTTTCTCTCGTTCTCCCGAGGGGGGAAGGAAAAACCTATTCAATGCCGTATTTTTCCATGCGCCGATACAAGGCAGGCCGACTCAAGCCAAGCAGTGCGGCGGCGCGCTGGATATTGCCGCCGGTTTTCTCCAGCGCCTGGCGCACGAGCTGCTTTTCGGCTTCCTCGACCGTGACCTGGCCATTGGCGGAAGGCGAAGCCATCGCACCTGCGCCGACCGCCACAGCGCCCGAGGCGAGATTCAGCGCCGAGGCATCGAGAACGTCGCCGACCGCCATCAACACCGCGCGTTCGATCGCATGCGACAGCTCGCGCACGTTGCCCGGCCAGGTATAGGCGCACAGCGCATTCAGCGCCGATGGCGAAAAACGCATGCCCTCGCGCTGATAACGCTTGCCGAAGCGATCGAGGAAGGATTCGGCCAACAACGGGATATCCTCGCCACGCTCGCGCAGCGGCGGCAGATGCAGCTCGACCGTGTTGAGGCGAAACAGCAGGTCCTTGCGGAACGTGCCGTTCGCCACTTCAGCCGGCAAGTCGGCATTGGTCGCCGAGATCAGGCGCACGTCCACCTTCAGCGTGCGTGAGGAACCGACGCGTTCGAGTTCGCCATCCTCCAGCACGCGCAACAACTTCGGCTGCTGGGCAAGCGGGATGTTGGCAATCTCGTCGAGAAACAAGCTGCCGCCATCGGCCAGTTCGAAACGTCCGATGCGATCGGACTTGGCATCGGTGAAGGCGCCGCGCACATGGCCGAACATCTCCGCCTCGAAAACCGATTGCGGGATGCCGCCCATGTTGACCTTGACGAAGCTCGCATCGGCGCGCCGGGAAGCATCGTGCAGCAGGCGCGCGATGACGCCCTTGCCGGTGCCGTTCTCGCCGAGGATCAACACGTTCGCAGACGATGGCGCTACCCGTGCAAGGCGTTCAAGCAGGCGTCGCATGGATGGCGCTTCGGCCACGAAACCTTCGGCGGCAGGACCCCGCAGCAAGGTGTTTTCGGCTTGCAGGCGCTGCCCGCGACGCCGTGCGCGACCCAGCGCGCGCTGGTTGCCGAGCACGCTCATCAGGCGCGGGTTGTCCCAGGGTTTCTCGATGAAATCGCCGGCACCATGGCGCATTGCCTCGACCGCCATGTTGATCGTGCCCCAGGCCGTCATCACCACGACCGGAAGCTCCTCGTCGACCGTCTTCAGCTCACGCAACAGTTCGAGCCCTTCGGCACCCGAGGTGGTATCGCGCGTGTAGTTGAGATCGATCAAGGCAACATCGAAGTGCTTTTTCTGTGCCGCATCGAGCGCTTCTCTCGGGCCTTCGACGGCCGTGCAGTTCCAGCCTTCGCTCTTCAGCAGCAGACGCAAGGCTTCGCGCACATCACGTTGGTCGTCGGCAATGAGGATGTGCGGCTTTTCAGATGCAGCCATGGGGGCTTCCGTGATCGCGGGCTTGCGCTGTGTTCATCCTGCGGGGTACGGCCTGCTTGCGCAACTTTCGCATCACGGCGTCTCGATCCAGCCATCGCGCAGACGGATGATGCGTTGCGCCTCTGCCGCAAAGGCTTCGTTGTGGGTGACCTGGACGATGCTCATGCCCTCGCCATGCAGTTCGCCGAGCAGATCCATGATGATGCGCGCCTGGCCCGAATGCAGGGCTCCAGTTGGCTCGTCGGCAAGCAACAGGCGTGGCCGCGTGATGACCGCGCGGGCCACCGCAACCAGCTGCTGCTGGCCGCCGGAAAGCTGGCTCGGATAGAGATCCTTCTTGCCGACGATCTGGAAACGATCAAGCAGGTCGGCGACACGTGATGCGCGCTCCCTGGCCGGCACATCGCGATACTGCAAGGGCAGATCGAGGTTCTCCCAGACCTTCAGGTCATCGATCAAATGATAATGCTGGAAGATGAAACCGATCTTGTCGCGCTGCAAGGCCTGGCGCTTCTTTGCATCGAGCTTGTCGACGGCAACGCCATCGAGCATGTATCCGCCTTGCCAGTCGTGATCCATCATGCCCAGCACGTTGAGCAGCGAACTCTTGCCCGCACCCGAAGGCCCCATCACGCTGACGAACTCGCCCTCGGCAATGTCGAGGTTGATGTTGCGCAACACCCAGCTGCGGCCACCGGCGAGCGCAAAGGATTTTTCGACTTTCTCGAGATGGATCATGCTTGTTTCCTGATAACGGGATTTTCTGGATCAGCGGATTCCTGGCCAATCACGGCGAGTTTCATCTTGCCGAAATCGACCATCCGCCCGATCACCGCAGGATCGGCATTGAAGCGCTCGCGCCAGGCACGATCCGAAATCACCATCACCTGATCCGCACCGTCGATCGCATCGCCATCGACGATGCTGCGCCCGAGCGCCGGGGCGATGCCGAGAACCTGCTCGAAACGCGGTGTCACCTGGGCCAGACGCCAACCCTGCCCGCTCGCATCGAAGCGCTCCTGCCCTGCCCCGGTGAACCCCGCGACCCCGGAAAAATGCGTGCGATAGGCCTCCAGCGCATCGCGAATTCCTGCGTTCAACCCGGCAATGAAGTCGAACTTGCGCATGTCACCGCGCATCTCCAGCAAGGCATTGCCATCGACATACGGCAGCGCTTTCCAGCGCAAGGCATGGATCGCCGAGAACGTGCTGGCATTCACCGCCACGACGATGGCAACCAACACGATCACCACCAGTGCGGCCATCGGCGCACGCTGGACTGAGCGATAAAGCGAGCGAATATTCACCGAACCCTCGCCGACCCAATGGAAGCCGCAGACCGCGCTTCGACCTGAAATGCCTCAACCCGTTCACGGGCTTCACTTGGCAAATCCACATGCGGTAGCGCGGCATTGGTGGATGTGATAGCATCAAAATGATGTTTTGATGCGTAGACAATTACCATGCGTACAACACTTTCCATCGCCGAAGACGCCTTGCTGGTGGCGCGGCGGCTGGCCGAACGCGAGCGCATCAGCCTCGGCGAGGCCGTTTCCGAACTGGTGCGCAGCGGCGCGCAAGCGCGCATCGCCGAGCCGACGCGCACGCAGAAGTTGCGCGGGCGCTTCGCGCTGCTGCCCGCGCGCGACGAGACCATCACGATCGAACATGTCCGCGAACTGATGGAGCGCGAGGGGATCTGATGCGCCATCTGCTCGACGTCAATGTCTGGGTCGCACTGTTCGACGACGCCCACGTCGCTGCCGATCGTGCCAATGCCTTCATCGCGACGCCGCGCGTGCGCATCGCCACCTGTCCGCTGGTCGAGAACGGTGTCATCCGGGTCATGAACCTGCCGATGTACGGACGTCGCGGCGCGGTCGGGCTCGATCGCGTACGCCGCCAGCTTGCGCGCTCCTGCCTCGAACTCGATCACGAATTCTGGCCCGACGACATCAGCCTGCGCGATGATCGTGTCGCCGATTTCGCGCGTGTCCACGGACACAACCAGATCACCGACCTCTACCTGCTCGCACTTGCCGTCGAGCACGCTGGCGCCCTGGTGACCTTCGATCAGGGGATTTCGCTCGACGCCGTGCGCGGCGCAAAGCCGAAACATCTGCGCATCCTCTGACTCGACGTAACCCGCTCTTGCCGGGCAGGAATACTCATTCATTGCGCAAGGCCAGCATCGGATCCACGCGCAAGGCGCGGCGGGCGGGAATCAGGGCGGCGAACAACAAGGCTGCGGCGAGAACCGCGATCACCAGCGCGTAAACCAGCGGGTCGTTCGCTGCGCCCGGCATGACCACGGCACCCAGCAGGCGCGAGAAAGCCAAGGCCAGCGGGATACCGATGACCAGGCCGATGATGACTTGTCGCGCACCACGTTTGAGCACCAGGCCAAGCACGCCACGCGATCCGGCACCGAGGGCGCGGCGCACGCCGATCTCGCGGGTGCGCGCATTGACGTCGAATGCCAGCACGGCGTAAATGCCGGCAACGGCCAGCAACAGCGCGAACACGGCGAAGACGCCGAACAGGTCGGCAATGATGTTGCTGCCCCAGAGCATCTTGTCGCGCCACTGGTTCATGCCTTGCAACCAGTACACCGGCAGATTGGCATCGACGCCGCGAACCGCGCTGCGCACTGCTTCGCCCAGGGCCGCGACATTGCCCTCGGCGCGCAGGGCAAAGCTGACGATGGCCGGCGGATTCTGGCTGATCGGGCGGAACACATTGCCATCACCGCGATGCGCCGGAAGGGTCGCGGCAGTGATCAGGTAATCGGCCTGCAGGCTGTCGGCGACGACACCGACCACTTCCAGCCACGGACTTTGCGCATCCTTCGGATTCAGCTGCACGCGCTGGCCGAGCGCACTCGCATGCGGCCAGACCTTCGCTGCGAAACCGGCACTGACCACGGCAACCAGCGGGCTGCTGGCCGTATCACGTGCATCGAATCCACGGCCTTCGCGCAAGGCGATGCCGAACACCTTGAAGAAATCATCGCTGACACTCGATGACCAGGCTTGCGGACGATCCTTGTCTTCGATCGCCTCGTCACCGACACGTGCATATTTCTGACGCTCGTAACCCATCAGCGGCAAGGTGCTGGCAAAGGCGACGGCGCTGACGCCGGGCAAGGCGTGCAAGCGCGGCGCGAGATCATCGGTGAAGCGCAGGCGTGCGGCGGCATCCGGATAATCGGCTTCGAACATCGCGATGCGCCCGCTCAGCACTTGCCCGGTGTCGATGCCGAGCGGCGCCTCCTGCGCCTGCAACGCGCTGCGGATGGCGACCCCGGCGCAAACCAGCAAGATCACGCTCAAGGCCACTTCGGCGGCCACCAGCGAGCGCCCCAACTTGCTGCCATCGCCGATGCTGCCCGTGCTGCCCTGGCGCAATCCGGATTGAATATCGACGCGACCGGCGCGCAATGCCGGCAGCAACCCGGCGAGCAGCGCCGCAGCGAGGGCAATGCCGCCGCTGAAGGCCAGATCGTGCCAATCCGTGCTGTAGTTGACCCAGTAAGGCATGAAGCCGTTGCCTGCGGTCATCGTCTGCGTCATCAACTGACCGGCGACTTCGGCACCGGCGTAACCCAGCATGCCTGCCAGCGCGGCGATGATCATCGATTCGCTCATTACCTGCCTGACCAGGCGACCTCGGCTCGCACCGAGTGCGCTGCGCACGGAAAGCTCGCGCGCGCGCGCCGAGAAGCGCGCCATGACCAGGCTGGCAACGTTCGCGCAGGCAATCAGCAACACCAGCAGGACGGCGATGAACATGGTCCGGGTGGCACCGAGGATCTGCGGCAGGATGAACTCATCGGCGAACGCCTCGACCTTGGCCTGATCGCCCCGCAAGGGCTCGCCGCGTTCTGCAGCAAGCCCGCTCATCAGGTTGGTGAAATCGGCCTGCGCCTGGGCCATCGAAACACCGGGCAACAAGCGGCCGAAGGTCTTGACCCGAATCTGGTCTGCGCCAGGTCCCGGGCTTCGACCACTCGACAACGGCAACCAAAGCGATTCGGCCATGGGGAAGGCGAAATCGCGCGGCATCACGCCGATCACGCGCGTCGGCTTGCCATTGATGCGCAAGGATCGACCGATCACCGCCGGGTCCGCATTCAGATGCTGCTGCCACAAGTCGAATCCGATCACCGCCACCGGCTCTGCGCCTTCGCCCTGGTCGGGCGCGGCAAGATCGCGACCGAGAATCGGCACGACGCCGAGGGTCGACAAGGCATCGGCGCTGATCCACGCCCCGGAAAGACGCTCGGCCGGGCCATCGATGCCGCCGAGATTGGCCGTGCCGACCGTGTAGGCGGCGAGCGATTGCAGGCTTTTCTGGCGCTCGCGCAAATCCAGCCAGTCCAGCGCCGGCACGGCCAGGTTGCGCGAAGTCGCGCGGCTGTCGGTGTACTCGAAATGTACCAGCCGATCCGGATCGGGAAACGGCAGCGGCTTCAGCACGAAGGCATTGATGCTGCTGAACATGAAGATCGACAGGCCAATGCCGGCACTCAGCATCAACACGGACACGGCGGTGAACACCGGCGACCGCAGCAAGGCGCGCAGGGCAAAGCGGAAATCAGCGAGCATGGTGCATTCCTTGTTCCAGGAAAGGGGTCAACAGGGATTTCATTGCCGATGTGCCTCTGCAGGAGGGACCTTCAGGCCCGATGCCCTTGCCGCGGATTTCAGAAAAGCATCGCCCCCAAGAGGGGACAAGCGACGGAAGCCGTGTCCTGCGACATCCACTTCGTCGGAGACAAGAAACATCGTCACGGCCCAATCACATCAGCGCATCGCGCGGAGTCATCGCGCTTGCGCGACGTGCGGGCAAAAGACAAGCAACCAGCAATGTGATCAGCAGCACGATGCAGACACCGAGCAAGGCCGGCACATCGATGGTTGGAACGCCCTGCATGCGGTTGCCCGCCACGCGCGCCAGCGCGACCGCGCCGATTGCACCGACCACGACACCGGTGATGCCGATGCGCATGCCGCCCTTGACGACCAGCGCAGCAATGCGCTGGCGCGTTGAGCCGAGCGCCTGGCGCAAGGCGAACTCGCCCTGGCGCTGCCCCACCGCAAACGCCATCAACCCGTACAGGCCGCTGATCGCGAGGGTGAAGGCGACACCGGCAAAGGCGCCGAGCAACAGCAGGCTGAAGCGTCGATCGGCGAGCGAACTGGCGCGCACTTCGGCGAGCGGGCGCACGCTGTAGGGAATGCCTGTCGCGCTGGTTTCGAGCACGCGACGCAGCGATGGCATGACAGCCGCCATCGGCAAGCGCGTGCGTACGAGGATGTTGAATTCAGCGGCAACTTGCGGACGCTGGGCGAGATCGACATAGACCGTGCCGACTGCTTCGCGATCGAGGCCATGCTGGCGCACATCGCCGACGACACCGACGATGGTCAGCAGATGCAGGTCGCCATCCATGTTGCCGAACTGGATCTGCTTGCCGAGCGGATCCTGATCGCCCCAGGTTGCCTTGGCCACGGCGGCGCTGATCACCGCGACGTGGCCGCCCTCGGCGTGATCGGTTTCCGCGAAAGCGCGTCCGTCCAGCAGCGGGATGCCGGCGGCCTCGAAGTAGCCGGGGCTGGCGACGCGGAATTCGGCATTGCCGATCGGTGCCGGTGGTGCCTGATCGAAATTGCTCACCGCGCCATCGAAGAAGCTGCCGTTGGCGCCCTCGGAAGTCAGCGGCAGGCTGCTGACGCCACCGACCACGCTGACGCCGGGGATTGCCGCGAATTCCTGCATCAATGTGGCATAGCGCCGTGCCGTTTCGGCAGCGACTTCCGCATCCTGCGTCCACGGCTGTGAAACCTGCACGGCAATCGCGCCATCGGCGTTGAAACCGGGATCGACATTGAGCAACTGGACGAAGCTGCGCGCGAGCAAGGCCGTGCCGATCAGCAGCACGGTGGTCAATGCGGTCTGGGCAACGAGCAGGAGGCCGCGCGTGCGCAACTGCTGTCGCCCGGGCGACTGTCCGCGACCGCTCTCGCGCAAGGTCGCCATCGTGGCCGTGTGCCGCGTGCTCCAGAGCACCGCCAGCGTGGCAATCACGGCGATGGCCAACGCAGCGACGAGGCTGATCGCAATGCTCGCGCCATCGAGACGGATGCCTTGCGCACGCGGCAAGCTCTCGCCTGCGGCATGCACGAGGACGCGCAGCGCGGCAGCGGCAATGCCGAGCGCACCCAGCGTGGCCATGCCGACGATCAGCAGGCTTTCGAGAAAAACCTGCATCGCCAGGCGCAGGTCGCTGGCACCCAGTGCCGCGCGCACGGCGAATTCGCGACTGCGCGAGGCATTCAGCGCGAGCAACAGATGAGTGGTGTTGGTGATCGCGATCAGCAAAAGGAAAGCCGTGCCGGCGGCGAGCAGCAGCAAGCCGCTGCGCACCGGCGCGGCGATGGCTTCGGCCAATGGCGTCAATTCGAAATTCTCCGCGTTGGTCTGGCTTCCATGCGCCTGCTTGAGTCGCGTGGCGAGCGCACTGGCCGCCAGGCGTGCCTGAGCGAGATCCCCGGCGCGCTTCAGGCGACCGAGCACGCGCCAGTTGTGCGCGGTGCGCGAGTTGCCGATGTCGTCTCGGTATGGAATCCAGACTCCGGTGCTTTCCGGAAAAGCAAAATCCGCCGCCATCACGGCAACCACCGAATAGCGTTCGCCATCGACGATGACGCGTTGGCCGAGCACATCGGCACGACCCTGGAACAGCGATTGCCACAACGACTGGCTGATCACCGCAAACGGCTCGCGGTCGTCGCGCGTGTAGGCGCGCCCAAGCATCGGCGTGCTGGCGAGCACCTGGAAGAATCCGCCCACGGTCGAGGCAATGACGCCGCGTACCGTCTGCTCGCCCGCCTGCACGGTGCCGGAGCCGTAGCCGTAACCCGCCATCGCCTCGAACTCGTCGATGCCGGCGGCGAGATCGCTGTAGTTCGGCCCGGCCACGTTCATCGCATGGCCTTCATTGGACAATTCGCGGATCTGCACGAGGCGATCGGCATCCGGATACGGCAAGCTGCGCAACATCACCGCATCGATCACGCAATAAATCGCGATCGCCGCAGCCAGTCCGACCGCCAGCGAAGCAGCGGCAAACAAGGTCAGGCCGAAGCGCGAACGCAGGCTGCGCAAGGCGAAGCGCAAATCAGTGGCGATGTTCATGGGCGCTCCCGAAGCGATGGGGAAAACGGTCATTCATGGCGCAGCGCCACCAGCGGATCGACGCGCAATGCACGGCGCGCCGGAACGAGGATCGCGATCAGCGCAGCCAGCATGAGGATGCCGATCACCGCGCCGTAGACGGCGGGATTGTCGGCGTCGAAACCATTCAGACTGCTGACCAGGGCGCGCGCAAACAGCCACGCCATCGTCAGGCCGAGCAGCAGGCCAAGACCGATCTGCCACGCGCCGCGACCAAGCAGGCTGCGCAACACGTTTGCAGCGGGTGCACCGAGCGCACGGCGCACACCGATCTCGCGGGTGCGCTGGCGCACGTTGAAGGCGATCACCCCATATACGCCGGCACCGGCAAGGAACAACGAGATCCCGCCGAAGACGAGGAACAGCCGGGCGAGGACGAACTCACCGAAGGTTCCCTCACGGATGACCTGATCGTAGCTGCGCACCCAGTAGGCCGGCGTATCCGGCTCGACCTCGCGCAGGATCTCGTTGAAGCGCGGCGCGAACGCGAGCGGATCGCCCTGCGTACGGATGGCGAGGCTGACGAAGCGCGCGGGATCCTGGCGCAGCGGTCGCAGCATGGCCGGTCGCACCGCATCGTCGAGATCGTCGAGCTGGACTCTTCGGATCACCCCGACAATCGTCACCAGTGCAGCATCGGCATTGTCCGGATCGATGCGGAAGCGTCGACCGAGCACGGATTCACCGCCGCCGAGCTTGTCCGCAAACGTTCGATCGACGAGCGCGACCGCGGGTGAATCGGTGTCATCGGAGCTGTTGAAGAATCGACCTTCTTCAAGCCCGAGTTCGTAGGTCGATGCAAAGTGATCGTCGATGCGCCCGAAATAGACGACGGTCTGCGCATCATCGGGGCCTGCGCCATCGCGCAGCACGCGCCGACTTTCGGCGATCAAACCCGGCAAGGTCGTGCCGATCCCGGCATCGATCACGCCGGGTTCGGCGCGCAGTGCCTGCTCAAGCCGATCGAATACCGCAAGCTGTGCCTCGGCAGACGGAAACTTGACCTCGGGCACGCCGATCCGCGCGGTCAGCAGGTTGTCGGTGCGAATGCCGAAATCGCTGCTCTCGAACTGGTCGATGCCCCGCACCATGACCCCGGCGGCAACCAGCAGCACGCAGGAAATCGCCACTTCGCCAATGACCAGTCCGCGACTGATCCGCGCAAATGCGCCACCCGCCACGGCGCGGCTGTCGTCGCGCAAGGTTGCGTTGACCTGGCTGCCGGCCCGCAGCGCCGGCAGGATTCCGCTGATCACTCCGGTCAGCAGCGCGGCCAGCACGGTGTAGCCGATCAGCGCCGCATCGAGGTTGAAATGCATCCAGTGCGGCGGGCCTTCCTCGCTGTTGCGAAAAGTCTGGTCGACCCAGCGCGCTGCCGCCCAACCGACCGGCAGGGCGATTGCTGCGGCGACCGCGGCCAGCACGAGACTCTGGCCAAGCAGATGCCCCGCAAGCCGCGCTCGACTCGCGCCAAGCGCGGCGCGCACGGCGAGTTCCTGGCGTCGGGCCAGCGTCCGGCTCAACATCAGGTTGGCCGCGTTTGCACAGGCGACCAGCAGAACCAGCAGCACCGCCACCAGCATCACGTTGAAAATTGCGCGCGTATTGCGATCGACGATGAGATAGCTCAAGGGCTCGACACCAACGCCGAGCATTTCGAAATAACGCGGGGATTCGGCCTTTGCATCGGCATGCCAGTTGTCCAGTGCGGCGCGCAGCGCGGACATGCCGGCCGCGGCGCGCAGTCGTGCGATCACCACCCAATCGCCACCCTCGTCGCGCGTCGTGCCCGGCTTGAGTGGCGCCGGCGTCCACAACATCTCTTTTTGCGGATAGCTGAAATCCGCCGGCATCACGCCGATCACACTGGCACTGCCCGCATTCATGCGCAGGACGCGACCGATGATCGCCGGATCCGCGTTGTAGCGCTGGCGCCATACCGCATCGGAAAGGATCACCGTCGCTGGCGCGCCGGGCACGGCATCCTCGGCTGTGAACGTGCGCCCGAGCTGTGCCGGCACGCCGATCACGCGCAACAGGTTGCTGGTGATCAAGGCGCCCGCATACCGTTCGGCACGTCCTTCATCGCTGAGGTTGATGGTCTGCTGCTGATAGGCAGCGACATCGACGACGGCATCGAGTTGCCGTTGCCAATCGATCAGGTCATGCGTGCTGACCGCACTCAAGCGATCCGGCCGATCGGCTTTCTGCAATCCGATATGCAGCAACTGTTCGGGCGCAGCAAACGGCAACGGCCGAATGACCAGTCCGTAGACCAGCACGGCCATGAACAACACGCAGGCCAGCCCCGAGGCGAGCACGGCGATCACCAGCGCGGAAAAGCCCGGCTTCGCCAACAGGCCGCGTGCGGCCTGCTTCAATTCATGGGTTATAGCGCGCATGTGCCCGTTCTCCGGAAAATGGTGCCAACCACTGTTCAAGCCGGCATCGGCCGACGCTCCAGTCACGCATCGCGCAATGCCTGTATCGGTTGCACGCGTGCCGCGCTGAGTGCGGGAACGAGCGCCGCCGCCAGTGCCGCAAGCACCATGGCGGTGCTCGCGAGGGCCAATGCGATCGACGGCAAGCCTTCTCCGACTCCGAGCGCGCGCAGGTCGACAAACTGCATGAGGGCCACGACCGCGGCCCCGCCGACGGCGATCCCGGCAAGACTCGCTGCCAGGCTCTCTCGCATCACGCTCCACGCCAGCGCGCGCGGGAGCGCACCGATCGCGAGTCGCAAGCCAAACTCGCCGGTGCGTCGACGTTGCTGCAATGACGCGACCGCGTACACGCCGAGCACGGCGAGAAGCAGCGCAACGGCAGCAAACGCACCGACCGTGCGGGCGAAGAAGCGTGCCGGGCGCAGCTCGCTGTCCAGTTCGCCGACCAGCGCGTACTGGCGCGTGATCGCCTGGCGCGGATCGATGGCGTGCAACACGGCTGCCATCTGCCCGGCGACGCCGTCCGCGCCCGTGCTGCGCACGAGGAAACTCATCGCGTTTCGCGGATGCTGGGCGAAGGGGACCAACACCTCGGGCGAAGGTGCCGCGCGCAGTCCGTCGCTGCGAATATCCTCGACGACGCCGACCACGCGGCAGGCAACGCGCGCGTCGCCACCGATCGGCAGGCTGATCAACTGCCCGATCGGCGATGTTGCACCGAATGCGCGCCGCGCCGCCGTGCGATTGACGATCGCGACCGGCTCGGAACCGCGGCGGTCGCCCGGGCCGAAGTCGCGTCCTGACAGCAGAGGCATTCCGAGGAGGGCCCGGTAACCCTCCGAAACCCGACGCAACCCGGCTTGTACCGGCTCGCTCCCGCCTTGTCCCGCCACTTCGATGTCGACGCTGGCGCTGCCGATGCCCGACAGCGGCGGCGCGCTGGTCAGTGCGGCGTCGCGCACGCCTGGTATTGCACGCAGGCGCTCGAGCATCTGCGCGGTGAACGGCAGGAATGCCTCCGTCCCGCCGCGAAAGAACTGCAACACCTCGACGCGCTCGGCGTGGAAGCCGGGGTCGATATGCTGCAAACGCCACAGGCCGCTCGCCAGAGACAGCGCGGCGACCAGGCTCACGGTCGACAAGCCCATCGCAATGGCCGGCAACACGCCACGCGGGGCCCGACTGCCAATCAGGCCCCGGCCGCCAGCACGGATCGCCTCGACCGGTTCGGCATGTATGCGCAGTGCGCCGGCGAGTGCGGCGACGATCGGCGCCAGAGCGCCGAGCAGCACGGCGAAACCGAGCATGCTCCAGTCGATGACGATCCCGTCCACGCGCGGAATGCTGTCACGTGCAAGTTCGCGCAAGCCCTCGATGCCGGCGATCGCGCACAGCACGCCGAGTGCTGAGGCGACAGATCCGAGCAGGATCAACTCGAGCAGCAGACCACCCCAGACCCGCTGGCGGCTCGCGCCGATCGCCTGCATGACAGCCTGCTCATGGCGCCGGGAAGTCTGCCGGGCGGCGAGCAGGATCGCGACATTCGCCGCGGCGATCAGCAGCACGAGTACGGCCAACGCGAAGGCACCCCACAGCGCAGTGCGCGCATCGCCGACCAGCACATCGAGCAGCGGACGCGCGCGCGCGCTCCAGTCGTTCTGCCCGGCCTCGCCCTGCTCTCTCAAGGACGCGAATCGGGATGCCAATGCGGCGTCGGCCTGTTCGATCGTGACGCCTTCCTGCAGGCGACCAAGCATGAACAAGGCCCGGTGCCGGCGTTGGACCGTGTCATGGGGCAGCAGGCGCTTCGACAACGGACGCCACAAGCCCGCATCGCCCGCGAACACATCCATTTGCGGCGGCATCACGCCGATGACTTCGAGCGGCGCTTCGTCGACGAGATCAAGCCGGCGGCCGATGACGCCGGGATCGCCACCGAAATTGCGCTGCCATTCGGCATGTGAAAGAACGGCGAACGGACGGTCCTGCGCGATGTCGTCCTTGCCGAGCGTGCGCCCGAGCAATGGCTCGAGGGCCAATGTTTCGAAGTAGCCTTCGCCGACCATGTGCGTCGTGATCTCGCGCGCGCGATCGCCGTCGAACAGCGTGACGCCGCTCCACCAGTAGAACGCGAGGGTGGCAAAGCCCGGCGTTCCCGCAGCCAGGCGTTCCGCCTCGACGGTGTTCAACTGCGCATCGGCGATGCCCTGTGCCGGATCCTGCGCCTGCACGAGCACGATGCGCTCGCTGTTCGCGAATGGAAGTCCGCGCAGCAGCACGCCGTCCAGCGTGCAGTACATCGCGACGCTGCATGCGATGCCAAGCGCGAGCATCGCAATCGAGGCGATCGAGAAACCCGGCGCGTTCACCAGGCGACGCCAGGCAAGGGAAAGTTCGTTGGCTGCATTCATCGAGGCGGCACTCGTTCTGCGTGGACCGTTCAGGTGCGCAAGTCGACTGCCGGGCCGGACGGCCGGCGCATCAGGCGCTGGTCTTCCTCGTGGCGCAGCCGGTGCATGGTTTCTTCATCGACCACGCGGCCGTCGAACATGAAGATCTTGCGCTGGGCGAAATCGGCATAGCGCGGATCGTGGGTGACCATGCAGATGGTCGAGCCGGCCTTGTGCAACTCGTCGAGCAAGGCCATGACCGCTTCGCCGTTCTTCGAATCGAGGTTGCCGGTGGGCTCGTCGGCGAGCAGGATCGACGGTGCACCGACCAGGGCGCGGGCGACCGCAACGCGCTGTTGCTGGCCGCCCGAAAGTTGCGCCGGATAGTGCTTGACCCGGTGCGCCATGCCGACGCGCTCGAGGGCGGAAACGGCGCGCTCGCGGCGCTCGGCCCTGGATACGCCATCGCGATAGGTCAGGGGCAGTTCGACGTTCTCGAACACGCTGAGGTCGCCGATCAGGTTGAAGGCCTGGAAGACGAAGCCGATTTCCTGGTTGCGCATTGCCGCGCGTTCGCTCGCGCCGATGTCGGCAACTTCGCGACCGTTCAACGTGTAGCGACCCTCGGTCGGCGTATCGAGCAGGCCGAGGATCGCCAACAGGGTCGACTTGCCGCAACCGGAAGGCCCGGTAATCGACACGTATTCGCCCTTGGCAATGTCGATATGCACACCCGCCAGCGCATGCGTCTCGACCTCGTCGGTGAGGAATACTTTCTGGATGTTGTCGAGATGGATCAGGGTGTTGTTGCCGGCATTCATGGGTTTCCATCCTGCAATTTCGGTGCGCGTGGTGAAAGCGTGTGCTGGGAGGTCGCTACCTGTCGAAGTGGTTTGGATTTTCAATTCAAGCGAATCCGGTCGCTTTGATCCCAGGCGCTGGTATCGGAAAGGATCACCCGATCGCCGGCGGCCAGACCCTTGCGGATCTCGATCAGATTGACCGAGCTGCGTCCGAGTTGCACCGGCACGCGTGCGGCAACGCCATCGACATCGACCTTGAACAATCGCACCTCCGAATCCGGTTGGCCGAACGCCGGGCGACCGACATAGAGCACATCGGCCAGCCGCTCGATCTCGATCGTGCCATCCACGGAGAGATCCGGTCGCGCCCCGGCGGGCAAGTCGCCTTCCAGCTCGACATCGACCTGCACGCTGCCGTTCTGCACGGCGGGATCGACGCGCAGGACCTTGCCGGCGACGATGCCGTTGCGCGTATCGATGCGCGCCGGTTGTCCGATGACGATGTCTTTCGCCTGGGTTTCGGCAATGCGCAGCTCGGCCATCAGATCGCCCGGCCCAGCAACGCGGGCGAGATTGCTGCCGGCATCGACTTGCTGGCCCTCCTCGACCGGCACGCGCTGCAACACGCCGGAAATTCCGGCGCGCACCTTGAGGCCGTCGGCCTGGCGCTGGCGCAGATCGCGCGTATTCGCCAACTGGTCCAGACGCGCCTTTTCGGCGGCCAGTTGCGCGCTGATGTTGCGGCGGAATTCGTTGACGCGTTGCCGCTCGATATCGACGCGGTACTTGAGCTGCTCAAGCACCACCAGACTCTTCTTGTACTGCACGGCGGGAATGATGCCTTTCTCGGCGACGCTTTTTTCCGACTCGGCCTGCATGCGTGCGGTTTCGTAGTCGGTCCTGGCCTGGGCCTCTGCGGCTTGCTGGTCGAGCAGGCGCGATTGCAGCTCGGTGCGCCTGGCGGCGAGATCCGATTGTGCGGCGGTGAACGCGGTCATCGCCGCAAGCAGCTGATCGTCGACCTCGGCATTGCTCAACTCGAGGATGACCGTGTCGGCATCGACGGCGGCACCGGGCTTGACCAGGATGCGCTCGACACGTGCCGAGGTTTCCGCGGCAATCCAGCGGATCTCCTTGGGCACCAGGGTTCCGGGTCCGCGCACCTCGCGCAGCAATTCGCCGCGCTTGACCGTATCGACCAGCACGCTGCTGCGCTCGACCGAGGGCATGGCCGGCCCCAGGGACATGATGCCTGCGCCGGTGGCGATGACGACGATGCCGAGCGCGGTACCCAGCACGATCTGGCGGCGGCGCTTGCGTTTCTTGAGTTCGGGGCGTGCGATATCCATGGGCAGATGGAGCAGGACTTGTGCCAATGTCCGCGATAATTGCAACCATCTGATTCATATGTATTTTCTGCTTCCAAATGCACGCGAGGGACGGGCATCGTGTTCGCTATCGAACAGTTCCCTTGCGGAATCGGTCAGCGCCAGCAACCGGCGAGCGCCCATCACGCCCTCGACGTGCGCGCGACAGGGACAGCTGGCCCGCGGAATCCGCATTGCCAGGACACCCCGCGACGATGCCCGGCGTATCGCGTACGGCAAGCGTGGTGCATTTCACCCAAGGCCGGCAGACAAAAGTGTCAGCAATCGGCAAAAAACCTTCGGACTGATCGAGGAACAGCCGCGTCAGCCCCGCGCCGAATGTGATGCAGCTCACATGACGCCGCCCTCATCCGGGGCGCGAATGTGACCCCTGTCCCAAATCGGGGTTCAGGGTCACAGGGCCAACGCGAAATCAACGTTTCTGGCATGGCGCTTGCTCCCACTTCCTTGCAAGCAACCAACCCCGCTGACAAGCAACAAACCCAAAAAAAGGAGATATTCATCATGGGTGTCATGTTCAGTTTCGCACCGCATGCAATCGAAAAGTCGACATCCCCGGTCACGTGGGAGTCGCGCTACAGCGGTGCCTTGTCCGTGGCGAGGATGGATGGCGCTTCGGTCGCCGGCATTTCCGGGCCGTGGCCGGATGGCAGCTTTGCCCTGACCTGGTGGTCCACGCAGCGCTTCGCCGTGTTGCCGGTGCTCGAATTTCATACCTCGCTGCGGGCGGCCAAGGAACGCGTCGAGTCCATCGCCGAGCAGCTCGGCAGCATGACGTTCGAGGCCAGCAGCGCGCTCAATTGAGCCTTGGGCCACTTGTGGCATGGACGCACGGGAGAGGCCGTTCAAGGCAATCCCGATGAATTCAGGGATCGAAGATGTTGGCGAGGCCGCGCATCCGCGCATGATCCCCTGATGCGCCGCTCGATACCGCGATGATCCATCCAGGGCCGCATCCCGCACCCGCTTCGACCGTGCAGCGATCCCTTCCAGGCGAAGTCGGGCACGCGAATATTCGCGCCGCATCGGCAATCAGATTCGTCCCATGACCAACAGCACGATGATGATGAGGATGGTGAGGCCCCCGTTCTGCCCGTAGCCCCGAGTGGTCGGCGCGCCGGCGCGAAGAACGGGAACGCGCAGCAGCTTCGCAGGTCGGACAAGGACATTCCTGCTCCGTCTTGAGGATGAGCCGGTCATGCCCGCTGGCCGCGCTGGTGATTTCCCCGATAACGCGGGATCATTGCGGATGACACTGCCGCCGGCCATGGCCAGCGCAGATCGAAACGTCACCGGAGCCCGTACGCCGATGATCTCGAACCAGCCAACCATTGGCAGCCTGCTGCGTGCGCTGCGCGCGCGCAACGACTGGACGTTGAAGGAGATGAGCGGGCGTTGCGCGATTCCGCTGTCGACCTTGTCAAAGATCGAGCATGATCGCCTGACCCTGACCTACGACAAGCTGCTGCAGATCAGCCAGCGGCTTGGCATGCGCATGTCGGAGCTGTTCGCTGAAACCGCTGCCGGGGACGAGCACCCGATCACCGCGCGACGCAGTATCGGCCGCATCAAGGATTCGATCCGCGTCAACACGCCCAACTACGATTATTACTACCTGTGCCCGGAGTTGCGCCGCAAGCACATGACTCCGGTGATGACGCGCGTGCGCGCGCGTAGCCTTGCCGAGTTTGGCGACCTCGTCCGCCATTCCGGCGAGGAATACATCCACATCCTCGAAGGCGCGGCCGAGGTGCATACCGAGTTCTACGAACCGGTCGTGCTGAATGTCGGCGAGTCGGTGTACATCGACTCGAACATGGGCCATGCCTACACCGTGGCCGCCGGCCATGACGAAGCCCTGCTGCTTGGCATCTGCACCTGCGCCGATGAGCAATTGCTCGGCGCGCTGCTCAACCTGCACGAGGATCCTGCGATGGAGTCTTCGATCGTGCGCCCGCGACTGCCGGCCGGGGAAGCCGCGAGGGCGACACCGATCGACAAGCGTCGCGGCAACCGCAGCCAGGCGGGCAAGACGAAAACCACGGGCAAGCGCGGCAGGTAGCGACAGCGGGCGGAAGCGCGATGACACCCGCGCAGCCGCAACTCTCGTTCAACCAGCACGAAGCCGGGCAATTGCCGGTGGAATCTGGCTGGCCTCGCCGACCTGCACGATGCGCGGGTCTTCGAGGGCGAATTGCGGATTGGTCTCCAGCAGCCAGGTCGAGTGGTAGGGCATGTACACGCCGCGACCACCAAGTTCGAGCACCGGCGCGATATCCGACACCAGCGAGTTGCCGACCATGACAAACGATGCGGCAGCAATGCCGAACTCGGCGAGCACGCGCGAATAGGCCGGCGGATCCTTTTCCGAGACAATCTCGATGCGCTGGAACAGATCGCCAAGGCGCGAGCGCTCGACCTTGGCCTGCTGGTGGATCAGGTCGCCCTTGGTGATGAGCACGATGCGGTAATCCGCAGTGAGTGTCTCGACCGCTTCGCGGATACCCGGCAGCAATTCGACCGGATGGGCCAGCACTTCCTTGCCGATGCCGACCAGTCGATGCAGGTCGCCGGAACTGATCAAGCCACCGGTGATATCGAAAGCCGCCTCGATCATCGACAGGGTCATGCCCTTGGCGCCATAACCGAAGACGTGGATATTGCTGGCCTCGATCGCGAGCAGGCGCTCGTGCACGCGCGCATCGGCGAGATCGACATAGCGACCGATGATGCGCTCGAACTCGGCCTGCGCGGCGTCGTAGAAATCCTGGCTCTTCCACAGCGTGTCATCGCCATCGAAGCCGATCAACTCAATCGTCACCGCGCGCTCCCGCAATCGGCGCCCGTGCCGGCGGCGCTGCCAGGCCCTGCCGGTCCATCGCCAGGCTCGATGCCAGCATCGAATCGGTGACCACCCGGTTGCGCCCCTGCTGCTTGGCGGCATACATCGCGACATCGACGGCGCCATACAGGCCATCGTCGTCACGATGGCGATCGGCATCGAAGCGGCCGACACCAATGCTGACCGTGACCGGCACCTCGATGCCGGCGCAGACGATCGGCCTTGCGTGCAGGGCTTCCCGGAAGGCCTCGACGCGGATCATTGCTTCCACCTCGTCGACATCGCGCAGGATCAGGCCGAACTCCTCGCCACCGGTGCGCGCGACCATGACCTCGTCACCGTCGAACGCGGCTTCGAGGCGGCGCGCAAGATGCCTGAGCACCTCATCGCCAATGACGTGGCCGTGGCGATCGTTGATCGACTTGAAATGGTCGATATCCAGCAGGGCCAGCGAGACGCCGGCACCGTCAAGCCACTGTGCCTCGCGCACCCGGGCGTTCAGCGTCTCGGTGAACGTGCGCCGGTTGCAGAGCCCGGTGAGGGCGTCGGTGCGGCTGAGCAACTCGTACTTGTCGCGCTGGTTGCGCAAGGCTTCATCGAGTTCGAGGCGACGCTGGTATTCGCGGCAGGAACGCGCGGCCGCCGTGGCCAGATAGCCAGCATAGAACGCCATCGCCAATGCCGGGACCTGCATGGCCGGATCCAGCCAGAGCAGCAGCAGGGTCGGCACCAGCAGGATCAGGATGCCGCTGATCGAAAAGCGCATCAGCGAGGTATAGAGGTGGGCCAACACGGTCGAGAAAGCCAGCGTGGCAAACAGTGAAACGCATTTCAGCAACGGCTCGATGCCGGCGTCGACGAGGATCCAGGCCTGCACGATCGCCCATGTCAGGATGCTGGACAGAGCGACCAGGCAGTAGCGCGTGACCCAGCGCCGCTGCACGTCGACATTCGCCGCTGCCGCGGGTGGCACCATGCGTCGGCGCACGACGGCGGCCAGCACCAGGACCAGCACCACCAGGATCATCGTCAACGGATAACGCGCGGAGAGGCCGGTGACATGCGCCAGCGGCGGCAACGCAACCAGGTACAGGAAGCCGCCATTGGCCGAGCGCGAATAGGTATCGGCGACCTGCGTGACCAGACGCCGCCGGGCACGACGATGGCTGTCGGCTTCCATGGGCGTAGCGGTCATCCTGTCCCCCCGGCAGCAATGCAAGCGATCAATGCTCGCATAGTCCGCGCAATCCGGCATGTGCATCATGCAACGGTTCACAAAACCGCGGCTGCCCCGCCCGCACGGACCCTGCCGCGTCCCGGCCCGCCGGATCTCCAAAACGTCCACGTTCGCGGGTATCATGCGCCCCGTTATACGCGGTGGGAGAAGCAGGCCAGCCTGCTGCCGAAGGCGCAACGCCCGTAATCGCTCAGGCCCCGATACCTCCGCGCGCAGACAACTCTGGAGAGACCGGCTGCCACGATCGGCAAGCACCGGCGCCGAAGGGGCAAGAGGCAGGTTCCCGCCTCCAAACTCTCAGGCAAAAGGACAGAGGGGCGCCCGGCGTGCGGCTTCGCACGCGACTACTGGACGCCCCCACCATGAACCCGATTCATTCGCCTTCCCTGCGCGACCTTGAAAATCATTCCGCCTTTGTCGAGCGGCATATCGGCCCCAATGATGCCGAGATCGCGACGATGCTCGGCCTCCTCGGCCATGCCTCGCTCGAAGCGATGACCGATGCCATCGTGCCAGGCAAGATCAAGTCGCCCGCGCCGTTGAACCTGCCTGCGCCGATCAGTGAAGTCGACGCGCTGGCACGCATCCGCGCGATTGCGGGGCGCAACGAAGTCTTCCGCAGCTTCATCGGCCAGGGCTATTACGGCACGCATACGCCAAACGTCATCCTGCGCAACCTGTTCGAGAATCCGGCCTGGTACACCGCCTACACGCCTTATCAGGCCGAGATATCACAAGGCCGCATGGAAGCGCTGATCAATTTCCAGACCATGGTCGCCGACTTGACCGGCATGGAAATCGCCAACGCCTCCCTGCTCGACGAGGCCACCGCCGCGGCCGAGGCCATGACCCTGGCGAAACGCTCGGCCAAATCGAAATCCAACGTCTTTTTTGTCTCCAGCGCCGTGCACCCGCAGACCCTCGAAGTGCTGCACACGCGCGCCGACGGCCTCGACATCGAACTGCACATTGGCGAAGACGCCGAAGCGGCGAGCGTCGACAGCTTCGGCGTGCTGCTGCAATACCCGAACACGTTTGGGCGGATCAACGATTACGCCTCGCTCGCGGAAGCCGCGCACGCACGCGGTGCCCTGGTCGCAGTCGCCACCGACCTGCTTGCCCTGACCCTGATCCGTGCACCGGGCGAATGGGGTGCGGATATCGTCATCGGCAACAGCCAGCGCTTTGGCGTGCCATTCGGCTTTGGCGGCCCGCATGCAGCCTTCATGAGTTGCCGCGATGCCTACAAGCGCTCGATGCCCGGTCGCCTGATCGGTGTGTCGATCGACGCCGAGGGCAAACCAGCCTATCGACTGACCCTGCAAACCCGCGAGCAGCATATCCGTCGCGAAAAGGCGACCTCGAACATCTGCACGGCGCAGGTATTGTTGGCAGTGATGGCCAGCATGTACGCGGTCTATCACGGTCCGGATGGTCTCAAGCGCATCGCCATGCGCACGCATCGCATGGCGACAATCCTCGCTGGTGCCTTGCGCAAGGCCGGATTGAACGTCGCCCCTGATTTCTTCGACACCCTGCATGTCAGCGACATCGATGCCGCCGCCGTGCATGCACGCGCAGGCGCGGCACGCATCAACCTGCGCGCGATGGATGGGCGCAGCGTCGCCTTGAGCGTTGACGAGACCACCACGCGCGCCGACATCGTTGCACTCGCAGCCGCATTCGGCGTTGACCTTGGCGACGATGCACCGGGATGCGCGAGTGTCGCGGGCGGCAGGACGCCGATAGCGACCATCGACGCGCTCGATCGTGAAACGCCCGATGCCCTGCCCGGCAAGCTGCTGCGCCAATCGCTGTTCATGCAGCATCCGGTGTTCAACACGCACCACAGCGAGCACGAATTGCTTCGCTACATGCGTGCGCTGTCGGACAAGGACCTGGCCATGGATCGCACCATGATCCCGCTCGGCTCGTGCACGATGAAACTCAACGCCAGCGCCGAGATGATCCCGGTGACCTGGCCCGAGTTCGCCAACATCCATCCGCTGGCACCGACCGAACAGGCCAGCGGCTACACGCAGCTCATCGACGAGCTTGAAGCGATGCTGGTCGAGATCACCGGATACGACGCGGTCAGCCTGCAACCGAATTCCGGTGCGCAGGGCGAGTTCTCCGGCTTGCTTGCAATCCGCGCCTATCACCGCTCGCGCGGCGAAGGCCACCGCGATGTGTGCCTGATTCCGGAATCCGCTCACGGCACCAATCCCGCCTCGGCGCAAATGTGCGGCATGACCGTGGTCGTCACGCGCTGCGACAAGGACGGCAACGTCGATGTCGACGACATCCGCGAAAAGGCGCAGAAGTATTCCGATCGCCTCGCTGCACTGATGATCACCTATCCGTCCACGCACGGCGTGTTCGAGGAAGATGTCGTCGCCATCTGCGAAGCCGTCCACCAGCATGGCGGCCAGGTCTATACCGATGGTGCCAATCTCAACGCCCTGGTCGGCTTGGCCAGGCCCGGCAAGTGGGGCTCGGATGTCTCGCACCTGAACCTGCACAAGACCTTCTGCATCCCGCATGGCGGTGGCGGCCCCGGCGTCGGCCCGTGTGCGGTCAAGGCGCATCTCGCCGAGTTCCTGCCGCGCACCTTGGGTGGCAAGGGCGATGTCGGCATGGTTTCGGCGGCCAGCTTTGGCAGCGCCAGCATCCTGCCGATCTCGTGGATGTACATCACCCTGATGGGCAGCGCCGGCCTGCGCAAGGCCACCCAGGTCGCCCTGCTCAATGCCAACTACATCGCCCGCCGCCTGGCGCCGCATTACGCAACCTTGTACACCGGGCGCAACGGACTCGTCGCGCATGAGTGCATCCTCGACCTGCGTCCGCTCAAGGACGCCACCGGCATTGGCGCGGAAGATGTCGCCAAGCGCCTGATCGATTTCGGCTTCCACGCGCCGACCTTGAGCTTTCCGGTTTCCGGCACGCTCATGGTCGAACCGACCGAGAGCGAATCACTGCACGAGCTCGATCGCTTCATTGATGCCATGATCCAGATCCGCGACGAGATCCGCGCCGTCGAGGAAGGCAAGTTCGATCGCGAGGACAATCCCCTCAAGCACGCCCCGCATACGGCGACGATGGTGACTGGCAGCACATGGACGCACGCCTATCCGCGCGAACTGGCCGCCTTCCCGCTGGCCGTGCTCAAGCAGCAGAAATACTGGCCACCGGTCGCCCGCGTCGACAACGTCTACGGCGACAAGAACATCATGTGCGCGTGCATCCCGATCGATGCGTACAAGGATGAAGTCGTGGCCTGAGCATCCCGCGACGGCAGAGCCCCGCGTTGCGGGGCTTTTTGCCGGGACAATGTCCCGGCTGTCATCGAGGCGTCAGCCCTCCTGCTTCTTCAACCATGCGTCAATTGCCGGCAGACGCTGCGCGCGGATGTGGATGCGGTACTCGATGTTGTCGATTGCCGTTTGCGTCGCCCGGCGCGAACTGGCGGCCACGTACTTGTCGGCGTAGTCCTTGAGCTTGCCGACCATCGCCGGATCCAGCGAGTTGCCGGCCAGTCGCGGGTAGTAGCGGCTGCTCGATGTCGTGTCGATCAACGGCTCGACGTTTTCGCGATGGGCCATGGCGAAATCAAACGCCAGGTCGGGATGCTCCTCCGCCACCGAGCGGATCATCGCCGCACTGTTGGTCGCACCCGGCTCATCGGTCAGGGCCATGTCGAGTGCGCGTTGTGCAAGCGCCTTGTCCTTGGCCGAGGCCAGCATCAGGTACAGGCGATCCTTCATCATCGCGCCCTTCTCCATCTTCGCTGCAGCATGCAGCTGGTTCCACGCAGCCACATCGGCGTGACTGGCGACGATATTGAGGATGGTCTTGTACAAGGCCCGCGGCATTGCCTGGGGTTCCGTCTCGCGTGCGGCGTAGCGGCGGCGTGCCTCGGCGATGACCTCGCTGTCGCCCAGATCGGCCAGAGAGCTGATCAGGTTGGCGCGCAGGATCGCCTCAGGCTCGCTCTCCGCGTCTTTCGCTTGCCAGCCGTATTTCTTCAGCGCCGGGCGCAGCGTGCCGATCGCGAAGCTGCGGAATTTCTGCTGGCGCGCCACATCACCCCGATACAGCAGATCCAGCCGTTGCAGACTTTCGGCGACACGATCCCAGACCTTGGCATCGGCATCGAGCGGCGTCGCCTTGATCAGGTCGAGGATGTCCGCCGCTGACTGCTGGCCGGTCATGCCGAGCTCGGCCGTATTGCCCATGATGCCGAGCTGGTCGATGGGCGCAAGGCTGGCGAAGCCATCGCGCAGCGCGGCAAAGTCGCCCGGTGCGTAACGCGTGCGGTAGTAACCGCTCTGCCCGGCATTCAGCAGCACGGCGCCGCAACCCTGCAAGTGCATGGTTCCGCCGCCCCCTTCGATCAAGGCACGCGCCGGCTCGCCACCCAGCGTCCGCGCGATCACCGGCACGCGCCAGCGCAAGGGCGTCTTGTCCGGGCGATCCTTGGTGAACTCGCCCTGGCTGAGCTTGATCGTGGTCTGGCCGTTGTCGCACACGGCTTCCTCAAGCGAAATCAGCGGTACGCCGGGCTGCAAGGTGAAATCATGCGCGATTGCCGTGATCGGCTTGCCGGCGGCGGCTTCGATCTCCCGCCACAGGTCATCCGAACGCGTATTTGCATAGGCATGTGCCTTGATGTAACGACGCACGCCATCGCGCCAGACATCGGCACCGACATAGTTTTCCAGCATGTTGATGACGGCCGCACCCTTGGAATAGGTGATCGCGTCGAATGCCTGACTGGCCTGTTCGACGGTTTCGATCTTCTGCACCACGGGATGCGTGCTGGCGATCGCATCGGCGGACATCGCGTACTCGCGCGAACCCACCGCGCCGAGCTGCGATTTCCATTCCGGATGCAGCTTCTGCGTGGTGCGTCCGGCCATCCACGAAGCAAAGCCTTCGTTGAGCCAGAGATCATCCCACCACTGCATGGTGACCAGATCGCCAAACCACTGGTGCGCGATTTCATGCGCGGCGGTGCCGAAGATCCGCTGCTTGTCCGCATCGGTGGAGAATGCCGGATCGATGAGCAGGCCGCGTTCGAAGGTGAAGATCGCCCCCCAGTTCTCCATCGCGCCAAAGAACTGGCTGCTGCCCGGCGAAGCAATGTTGTCGAGCTTCGGCAAGGGATACGGCACGCCGAAATAATCGTTGTATTCGCGCAATACGGCCTGCGATGAATCCAGTGCGAATTGCGCCTGCGAAACCAGGCCCTGCTGCGTGATCACACCGAACTCCACGCCATCGGCTGTCGCCGTGGCGCGATCGAAGTCGCCGAGGGCGAAAAACAGCAGGTAGGTCGACATCTTCGGCGACGTGGCAAAGGTGACGCGGCTCATGCCCTCGCCAAGATCCTCGCGGTGCTTGACCGGCATGTTGCTGACCGCCATCTGCGCATCGGGAATGGTCACGGTGAGGTCGAAAGTCGCCTTGTGGTCAGGCTCGTCCCAGCTGGGGATGAACTTGCGCGCATCGGAATTCTCGAACTGGGTGTACAAGGCGCGCTTCTTGCCTGCCTTGGTCACGTAGTCGATCGCAAACAAGCCGTTGGCTTGCGTGCCGATGATGCCGGTGTATTCCATTATCAGTCGATAACTTCCGGCTTCCAGCGCCTGCGGAAAGCTGAAGGTGGCCGTCTGCGCGGATTCGTCCACGCCGACCTCCGGATCCGGGTAGGCGCGCTTGTTGCGCGTCGAGTGGACGTGCGCCTCGGAGAAGCGCAGGCCGACGGCATTGAGGACAATGCGATCGGTCGCTTGCAGCACATCGATGGTGACCTCGACCCGGCCATCGAACGTCAGCTTCCCGGCATGCGGGGTCACTGAAATCTCGTAGTGCGTCGGCCGCACATCACGCGGCAACTGCGTGGTGACCTCGCTGACCTGGGTCCCCTTCTGCGGATTGGCGACTGCAACGCACAGGGGGGCGCAGGCAAGCGTCAAGGCGATGGCAACGGTCAGGCTACGGTGCATGACAAAACCTTCTGCAGTGGGGACGTGGAGTATCGGCAAAGTGGCAAACGGACGGGCGCGAATGGCCGCCAGCTGACCGTCCGCTGTTCGCGACTCCGAACGATGGCCGCATTCGTCGTTCATCGTCGACCGCCAAAGGTCATGGCGAGGGGTCGCTGCCGCCGTTGCGCTCAATACCCTGCGCGTCGATCGAAGTGGCTCAGCGTGGATTCAATCGGGCAAGGAACGCACGGATGCGTGCGGCATTCTTGCCGACATCACTCTTGCCGACGCGTGACACGGAACGGATGTCGATGCGACTGGCGGCCGCTTCGGGTTCGATGCGGATGACGATGTCATCCTTGAAGCCGTACCAGAACGTGGTGTCGGTCGCTTCGATGCGCCCCTCCCGGGGAACGCTGGCAACGATTTCCCAGCCCATGTCGCGGGCGACTTCCCCGGCGCGCGCAAACGCTTCGGGCGGGGCGATTTCGAGCACCAGGCTACGAATATCGGGATAGCCCGCCAGCTGCGCGGCAGCGACCTGCGGCCCACCATAGGCCGCAGGGTTGGGGGCGTCTGCGCGCAGCGGCAGGATCGCGACAAACTCCGGCGGTCGCTGGGTGTCGGTCGAAACGTCGTGAATGAACGGCACCGTCCTGGCCGTGTACGCGCCAAGCAGCGGCATCGCCGCCGCAGCAAGCCCGAGAGCCATGCCGACGACCAGCAGCTTGCCGTGGCCACGCCGCGCTCGCGGGACCAGCAGCAAAAGCAGGCCGAGCGCCAGCGCACCGAGGGCCATGATCGTGGCACCGGTCATCAGCATGAATCCGGTGCGGAAGTGCCAGAGTTCCAGACGCGTCCCGGGCCCGGAAATCAGTACCAGCAGCAGCGCTACGCTGGCGAGGACAACGGGAATTCGTGCAAACCTCACGCCTTGCTCCTGCAGGTTCGTGGAAACCGCCATCGCGCAAGCCTCGACGGCTGGCTCAATGCCCGGAACCGCCCCAGATCTGCTCAAGCCGGGCATCGCGTCCACAATTGTATCGATAGAATTTGTAACGCAGCGGGTTTTTCTGGTAGTAATCCTGATGGTAGCCCTCGGCGGGATAGAACGTCGAGGCCGGAACAATCGAGGTGACGATGGGCTTGTCGAAACGCCCCGAAGCCGCGAGCGCACGCTTGCTTTCCTCGGCAAGGCGCGCCTGCTCCGGGCCGCTGGTGAAGATGGCCGAGCGGTACTGATCGCCGTGATCGCAGAACTGCCGGTCGATCACGAACGGATCGACGTTGTGCCAGTAGACATCGAGCAACTGCGTGTAGCTGACCTGGCGCGGATCGAAGACGACCTTGACCGCTTCGGCATGGCCCGTGCCACCCGCCGAAACTTGCTCGTAGCTCGGGTTTGCCAGCGTGCCGCCGGTATAGCCGGACGTCGTCGAGATCACCCCGGCCAGCTTGTCGAACGGCGGTTCCATGCACCAGAAACAGCCGCCGGCAAAGATTGCCGACTCGGTGGCCGTGGCATCGGCTGACGCAGGATTCGCGGCATCGTCCGCCGGTCCGGCGCAGGCGCTCATCGCGCCGATCGACACCATCAGGCCAAGCATGGCGACCTGGGCCATGCGTCCAAATCGGGAAACTCCCATGTTCAACTCCTCAATTCCGGCAGCGGCTGGTCGCGCGGGATGAATTCCAGGGCCAGCCCGTTGTTGCACCAGCGCTCGCCACGCGGCTCGGGGCCATCGTTGAACACATGGCCCTGGTGTCCGCCGCAGCGTGCACAGTGATATTCGGTGCGTGGCCAGATCAACTTGAAATCACGCCTGCTTTCTACATGACCGGCAATGGGCTGGGTGAAACTCGGCCAACCGGTGCCGCTTTCGAACTTGTTCGCGCTGTCGAACAGCGGCAGGCGGCAGGCAGCGCAGACAAAGGTTCCCGGGCGCTTTTCGGCGTTCAGCGGACTGCTTGCCGAGGGCTCGGTTTCCTCCTCGAACAACACCGCATAGGCGGCATCGCTGACCACGCCACGCCATTCCGCGTGCGCCTTGCCCAGCGCCACCACGGCACCGGCCCGGGCGGCGGGTTGCCGTTCGGCAGCCTGCGAGCAGGCGGGCAGCAGTGGCAACAGGGCGAGGCTGCCAAGGTGTTGCAACAGTGTTCGACGGTTCATTCAATGTTCCTCGATTCGGCGGACATGCGATTGCCCATGGCCTTCCAGGCGATCCACCCGTACGCCCAGTGCACGGGCAAGCGCGGCCGCAGCGGAATCCATGCACGTGTCGGCGGCAAAGCTGGCGACCGCATTCCGCCGTGTGGGGTCCGTCGCCGCGTGATCGCGAGGATCAAGACCGGCAAACTCGCCAATCCATTTCACACTGCGTGTCGATCAAGCCCACCTACAATACCCGCTGAACCCGGGCATTGCCCGCAACCGCTCCACTGCGCCTGCCGAAAGGACCCCACGTGCCAATCATCGATCTTCCGGCTCCTCCGCCGCAGCTGGCGCAGGAAAGCGCCATCGTCGTCGACATCCGCCACGCTGATTCCGCGCAAGTGGCTGCGCACAAGCAGGATGCGCATGTGCGCTGGTGGCTGGAGCTGGGCGATCAATTGCTGCTGGTCGGTGCCCGCGGCGAAATTCGCAAGGCTGCACCGGATCGCGAGGTGCTTGGCGAACTCGTCGATTTCGATCGCAGCCGCATGCGCCTGCATGCGCTGGGCTGTGCGCGCGAGTCCGCTACGCCGGGACGCTTGATTGCACGCAGCGGTCGTTGGGAACTGCGCGAATTGTCCGCCGCCGAACTGCGCAACCCCCTGCCCGCCCTGCATGACGGCCATGCCGAGGAATGGCGCGAGATCGAACCCGACAGCACGATCACCTGGCGCTACCGGACCGATGATGCGCCCACCGCCGCCGATCCAACCATCCAGTCGGTGGTTGATGCCATCGACACGACACGCTGGTTTGCCGACCTGTCCACGCTGGCCGATTGGGATCGCTCGAGCTACGGCCCCGAACTCGCCTTGTCGCGCGCATGGATCGAAACGAGATTCAGTGGATTGGGCCTCAGCGTCAGTGCGCCCGCTTTCACGATGCCGGGCCCGGGCGGGGGCCAGATCAGCGTCAACAACGTGATCGGCCAGTGGACCGGCACGCTATTCCCCGAACAGTGGATCATCGTCGGCGGCCACTACGACTCGCGCAATTCAAGCAGCAGCTCAACCGTCAACACGCCCGGCGCCGAGGACAACGCATCCGGTTGCGCCGGCGTCATCGAACTCGCCCGCGTGCTGGTCGGCTTCGCACCCGAGCGCAGCATCCTGTTCATGTGCTACGCCGGCGAGGAGCAGGGACTGCATGGCAGCTACGCGCATGTCCAGTCCCTGCAAGCCTCCGGCAATCTGGCCAAGGTGCAAGCGGTTGTCACCATGGACATGATCGGCTACAGCGCGGACAGCCAGCTCGATGCGGTGTTCGAGAGCTATTCGACCTGGATTGCCTATCTCAACCAGTTCGCCGCCGCGGCAGCCACCTATGCACCCGAACTGCAGGTCACCCTCAGCACCAACCCGTTCGGCTCGGATCACATGCCCTATCTGCAGGCCGGCAAACGCACCCTGCTCGCCATCGAGAGCGATTACGACGCCTATCCCTGGTACCACAACAGTGGCGACACGCCGGCCCACATCGGCGCCAACGCGCAAGCCATGGGCGGCGCCATCCTCAAGACCAGCATCGCCGTGATCGCCCAGATCGCCGGCATCAACGATCGCATCTTCGCCAGCGGATTTGAGTCATCCGCGAATTGATCGAAGCGGGTCGATGACCGCCGAACACCCGTCTCGATGCGCACTCCGATTTTCTGGATCGCATCGCGGCTGCCGGGGTCTACGGAACGCGCTCAGAGATAGCGTTGCAGCGTGGAGGCGGCGTCGCCGGCAGCGATGCGCTCGTCCCAGTCTTCCATCAGGGCAATGAGCATGAGTTTCTCGAATTCGGCGGCGAACCTTTGTGTCACCGCCGAGGGATCGCGTACGCGCTTGGCGTCCCCGATCAAGCCGAAATGCACGCGGCCGTTGTAGCTGAGTATCGACAGGCCGAGGCCGATCGATCCGGATTGCGGCACCCAGAACATCAGTTCGGTAGCCTGCACTCCGGTCATGTACAGCGGCTGCTGCGGTCCCGGCACATTCGTTGCCACGGCCGTCGCCTTGCGACTGAACAATTCCAGCGCCGGTGCCTGCAAGGCCTGCGGCCCCATGCCAAGCGCGGCAAGCAAGCCGAGGGTGACGATGGCCTGCCGCGATCGCTTCAGTTCACGCATGCTGGCAGCGACGCGCTCCAGACGGCGCAGCGGGTTCGCTTCACCGACCGGCAGCTCAAGGAAAACCAGCCCGAAATGGTTGCCGAGTTTTTTCGCGTGTTCCAGCGGTCGCAGGTTGACCGGCACGGTGGCGCGGATGGTCAAGCCATCGACTTCACCGCCCTGGTCGAGCAGATAGCCGCGCAAGGCACCGCTGGCGCAAGCCAGCAGCACATCGTTGACCGTGCAACCAAGCGCGCGGCCAAGTGTCTTCACTTCTTCCAGCGGCAAGGGATCCGCCCAGGCGACACGCTTGCTGACGCCGAGCGGGCCCTTCAGCGGGGTTTGCGGATCATCGGGCAGGAGCAATGCATGGGCGAGCTCGCGCGTGATCTCGCCGCCCTCGCGCGCAATATCGGCGGCGACGGCCGGATCGTTGATCATCTCGGTCATCTTGCCGTAGACCTTGTTGCCGACCTTGAGCGCCTTGCCGAGCCCGGCCTGGGCCGGTTCGAGCATGCGCTGCCAGACATTCGTGCCATCGCGATGGAGCCAGGTCGCGGCGAGCTCGGCGCGTTTTTCCGGTTCCGGCGCGGTATCGGTCAGCGACAGCATGACCTGGACCAGGGCCAGGCCGTCGGCATAGCAATGGTGGATGCGCGCGACCAGCACGCTGCCGCCACGATAATTCTCCACGACATGAAATTGCCAGAGCGGCTTGGAATGATCCAGTGGCGTGGAAGCGAGTTCGCCGACGAAGTTCTCCAGCTCGATCTTGTCGGCCGCGCCGGGCAAGGCGGCCACGCGGACATGCCAATCGAGATCGAAATCGGCATCGGTTTCCCAATAGGCGCCGGATGGCGTGTTGACCGCCCTCTGGCGGAAGCGCCGGTAGGCCAGAAAACGTTCGCCAAGCAGTTGCTTGATTTCGGCATGAACCAGCGGCGCGGCAAACATCAGCACGCCGGTGATCATCATCAGGTTGGTCGGTCGCTCCATGCGCAACCAGGCCGTATCCACCTTGGACATCGCCTCGCGCGTGCCGTCTGCCGAATCGAACATGCCAGCCCTCCGGGAAATTGCGGGCCGGCATCATTCTCGAACGTGACCCGACGCCGGGCTAGGATTACGGTAGCGCATCGAAAACGCAACGGCTTTGCCCCGGCAAGGGATCGATCTCAGCGCTCATCACTCCGCGGCAGATCCTGGTACGCGGCCAGGGCGAGCGTCCGCGATGCGGCCAGATCGACCATCGGTGGCGGATAGCCGGTACTGCGCAAGATCGCCGGGTCCGTCCATGGATGATGAATCAACGGTGCTGCCACGGAAGCAAGCTCGGCGACCCAGCGCCGCACATAGTCGCCATGAGGATCGAACTTCCCGCCCTGGCTCACGGGATTGAAGATGCGGAAGTACGGCGAGGCATCGACGCCGCAACCGGCGGTCCATTGCCAGCCTTGCGCATTGTTGGCGAGATCGGCGTCGACGAGCGTGTCCCAGAACCAGCGTTGGCCATGGTGCCAGTGCTGGCGCAGGTTCTTGGTCAGGAACGAGGCAACCAGCATGCGCACGCGGTTGTGCATGCTGCCGGTGGCCCACAACTCGCGCATGCCGGCATCGATGATCGGCACGCCGGTGCGCCCCTGCTGCCAGCGCCTGATCGCCGTTGCATCCTTGCTGGCCCAGCGAAATCCGTCAAAGCGCGGATTCAGGTTCTGCTCCGGCATCGACGGGTAGTTGAACAACAGATGCTGCGAGAACTCACGCCAGCCGATCTCGCGCAGGAAACTCTCCGCGCCGGCCGCGCGCGACGAGTCGCCAGCATGGTGCACGCGTTCTTCAAGCGCCCAGGCAATCTGCCTCGGCGATATTTCACCGAAGTGCAAATGTGGTGACAGCTTTGATGTGCCCTCCCGATCAGGGCGATCGCGAGCGCTGGCGTAATCGCGCAAGGCGCTTTCAAGAAACTGCTCGAACGCCGCGCTGGCACCTGCTTCACCGGGCGTCCAGCGTGGGTGAAACTGCTCATCCCAGGATATGCGCGGCAGCAGTTCCAGTTCCTCGAGCGCCAATCCGGCTTCGCCCGCGGGCGTGACCAGCCGTTGCGGCTTCGGCAAGGGCGGGCGAACCTGCAACTGTGCCCGCGCCTTGCGCCAGAACGGCGTGAACACGCGATAGGGCTGCTCCTGGCCGGTGCGGATTTCCCAGGGCTCGAAGAGGATGTTCGCCTTGCTGCTGTGCGCCTCGATGCCATCACTGCGCAGGCCCTGCTTGATTTGCGTGTCGCGGGCGCTGATCGCCGGCTCGTACAGGCGATTCCAGTAGACGGCCGTGGCGTCGCTCTGTCGCAGGATCTGCCGCAGGGCGGGGAGAGTCGGGCCGCGCGCGAGATGCAGCCTTGAACCGCGCGCACGCAGATCCTCATCCAGTGCGCGCAAGGAATGATGCAGCCACCAGCGACTTGCCGCGCCGGGTGTCCACGGCGCTTCTTCATCGGGCGCATGGATATACACGGGCACGATGCGCTCATGGCTGGCCAAGGCGGTCGCCAGGGCCGGATTGTCGGCAAGTCGCAAATCGCGGCGGAACCAGATCACGGCAGTCTTCATGGCGCGAGTCTAGGGCAATGCCGCTCGGGCCAGGTCATCCCCGGCCATCCTTGTTTCGCCACGGCTCGCCCGGCTGGCGCCACATTGCGCCGCTATACTGCGCGGGCTGATCACCCCACGGAGTTGAACATGTCGATCTTGCCGGCCGGAGCAACGCTGCGCGTCTTCCCTCTCTTCCTGCTTGCCGCCGCGGTGCTGGTGCTTGCGGCTTGCGGGCAGCGACCGGCTTCGGTTCCCCAGGTCCAAGGCCAGGCGCCGGTAGCTGCAGAACCGGCCAAGCCGAGCGCAGGTGAGCGCTTTGGAGTCCTTTCGGCACGCGCCGAGCAATACCAGGGCCAACTCGCCCTGGCCCTGGAGTTCCCGCAGCAACTCACCGGCTCGCAGGATTTCGACAACCTGCTCGGGGTAACCGGCAGCAATGGCGAGGCTGTCAGCGGCAGTTGGGCGCTTGATGAAAACGGCAAGACCTTGCGCTTCCCCTACGTGCAGGCCAATGCGAGTTACACGGTGCGCATCAAGGGCGCGCTGGCTGCAGTGGATGGGCAAACCCTCGGCAGCGACACCAACAAGGATATTTTCACCGGCCCGCTCGAACCGGCAGTCGGATTCGCCGCACAGGGCAGCGTACTGCCGGCGCGCGAGACGCGCGGCCTGCCGGTGGTCTCGGTCAACGTCAAGGAGGTCGATGTCGAGTTCCTGCGCGTGCGCGATTCGGAAGTCGCCAATTTCTTCGCCGCCTACCAGAAAAACGGCAAGCGCGGCTCCTGGGACCTGGATCCGCAATACGGCTGGTATGGCCGCAACGGCAAGCCGGTCGCGCAGATTGCCGAATCCGTTTATGCCAACCGCTTCGTCCTTGGCGGTGCCGAGAACGAGCGCAGCCTGAACTACCTGCCGATCCAGAACATCCAGGAGCTCGAAGCCCCGGGCCTGTATTTCGCCTTGCTCAAGCGTCCCGGCACTTTCCGCGACGAGGTCGACACCAGTTTCTATTTCGTCAGTGACATCGGCGTGCACACGCGCATGTACAAGGACAAGATGTTCGTCCACGCCGCCTCGCTGAAGACCGGCGATGCGCTTGGCGGCGTCGAGATCAAGGTTCTTGATGAAGGCGGCAACGCCGTCATCAGCGGCGATACCGATGCCAGCGGCAACGCCATGTTCGCCTACCAACTCAAGGCCGAACACGTGCTGGTGGCAAAGGCTGGCCGCAACGTGTCGATGGTGCCGTTCAACCAGCCGGCGCTGGACCTTTCCGATTTTGCCGTGGCTGGTCGCCACGAGGCCTGGTTCGACGTGTTCGCCTGGAGCGGGCGCGATCTTTATCGCCCGGGCGAAACGGTGCGCCTCTCTGCCCTGCTGCGCGACAACGACGGCAAGGCGATCAAGCCGCAACCCTTGTTCGCCACGCTCAAGCAGCCGGACGGACGCCTCTACGCGCAGGAAAGGATAGAGCCGAAGGACCTCGGTTACTTCGAATGGTCGCGCGTGATTCCGGTTGATGCGCCAACCGGCCGCTGGCAAGTCGAGTTCCGCCTCGATCCGGCCAGCAAGGAAGCCACGCAGAGCATGACCCTGCGCATCGAGGAGTTCCTGCCCGAGCGCATGAAACTCGACCTGAGCACCCCCCAGGATCAGCTCAAGCCCGGCGAGCCACTCAAGCTCGAAGTGCAAGGTGACTATCTGTATGGCGCCCCGGCCGCCGACAACCGCTTCAGCGCACGCCTCACCCTGAGTGCCGACGTGCATCCGGTGGAATCGCGCAAGGACTATTTCTTCGGCGATCCACTGATCGACCTGCCCAAGGAGGCCAAGGACGTCATCGATGCCAAGCTCGATGCCAAAGGCCATCTGAGTGAAGAAGTCAGCGTGCTCGACGAAGCCCGGCAGGCGCCGGTCGCCGCCGTGCTGTCGGGCAGCGTTTACGAGACTGGCGGGCGCACCGTCACGCGTACGCTCAAGCGCACGGTCTGGCCGGCCGAGGAGCTGGTCGGCATCCGCCCGCTGTTCGATGTCGCTGACGGTGCCGGTGCGAATGGCAACGCCAGCTTCGAACTCATCCGCAGCAATGCCGCTGGCGACATGCTCGGCGGATCCAACCTCAAGCTCACCCTCGTCCGCGAGCTGCGCGACTACCACTGGGTCTGGGACAAGGACAGCGGCTGGCACTTCAACTACAACGAACGCTTCGAGAACGCCGAGGCACGCGAAGTGACCATCGAGGCCGGCAAGGCCACGCGCATCGACGTGCCGGTCGAATGGGGCGGCTATCGCGTCGAGGTGCTCGATCCGGCCACCGGCCTGACCATGCGCTTCCCGTTCACCGCCGGCTGGAGCTGGAACGACGACAACCGCGGCGGCGAAGCGCGCCCGGACAAGGTCAAGCTGTCGCTCGACAAGGCCGGCTACAAGGCCGGCGACACGCTCAAGGTCACGCTGACGCCGCCGCATTCCGGGCCTGGCGTGCTCATCGTCGAATCCGACCACATGTTGTACACGCGCAATATCGAAGCCAAGGCCGGTGCCACCTTCGAGATCCCGGTCACCGCGGATTGGGAACGCCACGATGTCTATCTGACCGCCCTGGTGTTCCGCGGCGGCTCGGCGGCCGAGCGCATCACCCCGGCACGTGCGGTTGGCGAGGCGTTCATCCCGATGGATCGCAGCGCACGCAAGGTCGAGGTGCAAATCGAGGCGGCCAAGCTGATGAAACCGGAAACCGATCTCATGGTGACGGTCAAGGTGCCGGCGCTTGCCGGCAAAAAAGCACAAGTGACTATTGCAGCCGTCGATGTCGGCATCCTCAACATCACCCGCTTTGGCGTGCCCGATGCGAACGACTGGTTCTTCGCCCAGCGTCGCCTTGGCGTCGATGCCTATGATCTTTATGGTCGGGTGATCGAGAGTTTCAATGGCGGCACGGCGAAACTGCGCTACGGTGGTGACATGGCCCTCGACGCACTGCCCCAGGCGCGCCGGCCGACGGCGAGGGTGCAGACCGTCGATCTGTTTGCCGGCCCGGTCAGCCTCGATGCGCAAGGCAATGCCAAGGTCAAGCTGGCCATCCCCGATTTCAACGGCACCCTGCGCGTGAGTGCGCTGGTTTTCAGCGACGACCAGTACGGCAAGAGCGATGGCGAGACGATCGTGCGCGCCGACCTGGTCGCCGAAATCAGCACGCCGCGGGTGATGGCACCGGGCGACAAGGCCATGCTCTCGCTCGATCTGCAGAACTTCTCGGGCGCCGAGCGTGCGTTCAAGGTCAAGGTCGAGGCGGACAAGCCGCTCGCCCTGGCCAACGGCGCACGCACGCTGACCCTCGCCGACAGCGCCAAGGCCACGCTCGATTTCAGCCTGGACGCGCTGATGGGCTACGGCGTCGGCAAGATCCGCGTCAGCGCCGAATCGACCGACAAGGCCGGCCAGCCGATCCGCATCCAGCGCGAGTTCGAGATGGTCGTGCGCGCGGCATGGCCGAGCGTGTTGCGCTCCACGCCGCAATCGCTCGACACGCTGGCACCGATCAACCTCGGCGCCGGTGCGCTGAATGGCCTGATCGACGATTCGGTCAACGCTCGCCTGACCCTGAGCAGCCTGCCGCCGTTGCCGTTCTCGGCGGCGCTCGCCGATCTGCTCAAGTATCCGTATGGCTGCGTCGAGCAGACCACGAGCAAGGGCTTCGCCGCCCTGCTGCTCGATCAGAAAACCGCCGAGACCTTGCACGTCGAAGGCCTCGATGAGGCTGCGCGCAAGCAGCGCATCGAGACCGCGATTGGCCGCATCGCCTCGATGCAGATCGGCTCCGGGCACTTTTCGATGTGGGGTGGCGAAGGCAGCGTCAATACCTTCATCACGCCGTACGTGGTCGAGTTCCTGCTCGATGCGCGCGAGGAGGGTTTCATTGTCCCCGATGCCATGTTGCAGAAAGCCCTGCAACGCCTCAGCGACGATCTGCTATCCGGTGGTCATCCGTATTACAGCTACGAGAATGCCGATCACCTGCGCTTTGCCGACCAGGCCTGGTCGGCCTACGTGTTGGCCCGCGTCAACCGCGCCCCGCTCGGCACCTTGCGCGCCCTGTTCGACAACGAGCGATCAAAGTCGATCACCGCGCTGCCGCTGGTCCATCTCGGCATCGCGCTGAAGCTGATGGGCGACGCCCCGCGTGCCGAAAAGGCCGTTGACGAAGCCTTCGCGATGAAGGTCAAGCGACCGAGCTGGCTTGGCGACTATGGCTCCGATTTGCGCGACACGGCGCTGATGGTTTCGCTCGCGCAACGCTTCGGCATGGGCAAGCCCGAATTTGGCGCGCGCGTGTTCGAACTGGCGCGTGCGCTCAAGGTCGAGCAACGCGAAGCCGAGCAAGCGCAATCGCGCTGGGGTGGCAGCGGGCGAATCTATCTGAGCACGCAGGAGCAGGTTGCCATTGGCCGCCTCGGCAAGAACCTGATCAAGGATGGCGATGCGGTGGTTTCGGGTACGCTCGACATCGGCGACAAGGCAAGCACGCTTTCGCCCGATCGCCTGTGGAGCCGCAGCTTCACGGCAAACGAACTGCGTGCCGGCGTGCGCCTGGTGCCAAGCGGCAATCCGCCCCTGTACCTGTCGACCGACATTGTCGGCATCCCGGACAGTGCACCTCCGGTTGAAGACGGCCAGGTGTTCATCCAGCGCACGTTCTACACGCTGGATGGCAAGCCGTGGGTGGTGGCGCCGCTGAAGGAGGGCGATGCGCTGATCGTCGGCCTGAAGATTGAAGCGCGTGTGGCGATGCCTGATGCCCTGCTCGTCGACCTGCTGCCCGGTGGCCTCGAGATCGAGAACTTCAACCTGACCGACGCCAGGCAATGGGCCGATGTCGTGGTTGGCGGCATCACCCTCAGCGACCGCAGCAGCGCCGCCGACGTGCAGCATGAGGAGTTCCGCGACGACCGCTACGTGGCGGCGCTGAAGCTGGAGCAAGGCCAGGAAGCGCACGTGTTCTACCTGGTCCGCGCCGTGTCACCGGGCAGCTATCGCGTGCCGCCACCGCTGGTCGAGGACATGTACCGCCCCGAGATCCGCGGCATCGGCCGCAACCCGGTGGATTCGATCAAGGTCGTGCAGCCTTGATGGAAGCGGGAATGGAGAATGGGGAATCGGTTACGAACAGGAGCACGGCATCCTTCGCGTGAACCGATTCTCCAACGGAAACCGGGTGCGGGGAATCGAAAGTGCGCATCGCGACTGAAGCCGCTTCCTGCCATTCCCTATTCCCTATTCCCGCAACGTCAATGATGATGTCCGCCGGCGCCATGCACATGGCCGTGGGTGACTTCCTCGGCACTGGCTTCGCGCACCTCGATGATTTCGACGGCGAAATGCAGGGTTTCTCCGGCCAGCGGATGATTGCCGTCGACGGTGACTTCGTCCTCGTCGATCTCGGTGATGATCACGGCGATCGGGCCCTGCCCGGTCTGCGCCTGGAACTGCATGCCGACGGCGAGGTCGTCGACGCCCTGGAAGGATTCACGCGGAACCGTCTGCACGAGTTCCTCGATGTAGTCGCCATAACCGTCGGCGGCGGCGACATCGACCATGAACTTGTCGCCCGCGACATGACCGCTCATCTCGCGTTCGAGACCCGGCACGATATTGCCGGCACCGTGCAGATAGGCCAGCGGTTCACGACCATCCGAGCTGTCCAGCACATCGCCGGCATCATTGGTCAGGGTGTAGTGGAAGGACACGACTGTGCGCTCGGCGATCTGCATGACTACCTCTGGATTGAATGACGAAAAACCCCGGACACGTTCATCCGGGGTTGCGGCAAGGCTGTAGCGAACAAGTGTTGACGATGCCTGCTGCCGTCGACGCATCCTCCAGGCCAGGCATCAGCCGCAGGCGGATCGGCGGCGACCCCGTCGGGTTGAGCGTGACCGCGGCCAAAACGGCGCGGCGCATCTTACGCGAGGCGCGAGGCTATTGCGAATGACGCGATTGCAGCAGGTCCACGACCTGCGCCAGCGCAAGTCCACGCGCGCGCAGCAGAACCAGCAGGTGAAACAGCAGATCGGCCGCTTCGCCGAGCAGTTCGGGATCACCTTGAACAACCCCCGCCAGCGCCGTCTCGACACCCTCCTCGCCGACCTTCTGCGCGATCTTGTGCAGGCCGGCGTCGAACAGGCGCGTCGTGTAGCTCGCTGCCGGACGCTCGGCTTGGCGTGCTTCGACGAGCGCATCGAGCATCGAGAGAAAGCCCAGCGGCAAGGCCGGCGCATCGGCAAAGCACGTCGGCGTGCCGAGATGGCAGGTCGGGCCGACCGCCTCGGCACGCACGAGGATGCTGTCGGCATCGCAATCGACATGCAGTGACTTCAGCAGCAGCTGGTTGCCCGAGGTCTCACCCTTGCACCACAGCCGCTGCCGGCTGCGACTGAAAAAGGTGACCCTGCCGCCGGCCCGGGTCGCCGCCAGCGCCTCGCGATTCATGTAGCCGAGCATGAGTATCTCGCCACTGCTCCAATGCTGGACGATGGCCGGCAGCAGGCCGTCGCCTTTTGCCCAGTCCAGGCTGTCGATGGCATCGACTTCGCTCATGGGCGGATCTCCACGTCGTTGGCGGCAAGAAAGGATTTCAGTTCGGGAATCCGGATCGCGCCGGTATGGAACACGCTGGCCGCAAGCGCGGCATCGACATCCGCCTCGACAAAGGCCGCGTGGAAATGTGCAAACGTGCCGGCGCCGCCCGAGGCGACCAGCGGCACCGCGCAGATCGCGCGCACCGCCTGCAGCTGCACAAGGTCGTAGCCCGTGCGCACTCCGTCGGTATCCATGCAGTTGAGGACGATTTCGCCGGCACCGCGCGCCTGCGCTTCGACCACCCAGTCGAGCGTGCGGCGCGGCAAGGCCTGCATCTTTTGCGGATCGCCGCTGTACTGGCGCACGCGCCATTCGCCATCGGCATCAAGGCGACTGTCGATGCCGACGACGACGCATTGCACGCCAAATGCCGCAGCCAGTTCGTCGATGAGCGGGGGACGTTGCAGCGCCGGCGAATTGACCGAGATCTTGTCGGCACCGGCATGCAGGATGCTGCGCGCCGTTTCGACATCGCGGATGCCGCCAGCGACGCAAAACGGAATGTCGATGGCGCGGGCCACGCGTTCGATCCACTGGCGATCGACACTGCGCCCCTCGGGACTGGCGGTGATGTCGTAGAAGACCAGTTCGTCGGCACCCTCCTCGCAATAGCGCAGGGCCAGCTCGACGATGTCGCCGACGACGTGCGCATCGCGGAAGCGCACGCCCTTGACGACCTTGCCGTCACGCACATCGAGGCAGGGAATGATGCGCCGGGTCAGCATTGCAGCGCCGCGGCGAGATCAAGCCGCCCTTCGAGCAGGCTGCGGCCGAGGATCACGGCGGCGGCCTTGCCCTGCAGGGCCTCCACGTCGGCACCATCGCGCACGCCACCGGATGCCTGCACGGCCAGTCCCGGGGCGATCTTCGCCAGGTGCTCGTAGAGCTCCAGGTTCGGTCCCGAGAGCATGCCATCCCGGCCGATATCGGTGCACAGCAGGTGCCGCGCCCCGGCTTGCGCATAGCGCGGCGCCAGTTCATCGAGCGTCGTCGCGGCGGCTTCGGTCCAGCCGGCCGACGCGAGTGTCCAGATTCCCTCGACCTCACGCGTATCCAGTGCGATGACCAGGTGTTCGGCACCAAAGCGTTCGATCCATTCGATCACCCGTCCGGATTCCCTGACCGCGACGCTGCCAACGACGACACGCTCGACACCCGCATCGAACAGGCGCTCGAGATCATCCTCGCTGCGCACGCCGCCACCGGCCTGCACGGCCAGATCAAGGCGGGCGAGTGCCTCGATCACGGCGAGATTGCGGAAACGACCCTCGCGTGCGCCATCGAGGTCGACCACGTGCAGATGCCGGGCACCGGCATCGCGATAGCCTTGTGCCTGCGCGAGCGCATCCAGCGGGTACGCGGTTTCCTGCGCGTAATCGCCCTGGCGCAAGCGCACCACGCGACCGCCACGCAGATCCAGCGCGGGAATGAGTTCAAGGGTCATGAGGCGAGGAAATTCCTCAGCAACGCCGCTCCCGTGGCGGACGAGCGTTCGGGATGGAATTGCATGCCGCAGAAGTTGTGCTGGCGCACGATTGCGCTCCAGCACGCGCCGTGTTCGACGCTGGCGACCGTCGACGCCCCGACCGGCGCGGCATAACCGTGCACAAAGTAGACAAAATCCGGCGCCGCGAGGCCATCGAACAAGGCATCCTCGCGCAGGCGCTGCAAGGCATTCCAGCCCATGTGCGGCACGCGCCGACCGGCGGCGGCCGGGATCCGCACGACGCATCCGGGGATCACGCCAAGGCATGGCGTATCGCCTTCCTGCGAGTGCTCGAACAGCAGCTGCATGCCGAGGCAGACTCCGAGCACCGGCTGTTCGAGGCTGCGCATGAGGTCGACCAGGCCGGCTTGCCGCAGGCGCGCCATGCCCGGCCCGGCGGCACCGACACCGGGCAGGATCACATGCGTGGCACGGCGGATGCGCTCGCCATCGTCGCTGACCTGCGCATCGATGCCGAGACGTTGCAAGGCATAGCGCAGCGAGCCGATATTGGTGCCGCCGGCATCGACCAGCACCACGTCACGCGCGCTCACAGCACGCCCTTGCTGCTCGGCACGTCGCCGCCTTCGACGCGGAACGCCTGGCGCAAGCAACGCGCGACGACCTTGAAGCAGGCCTCGACCATGTGATGCGCATTGCCACCACGCACGCTCAGATGCAGGTTGGCACCAAGCCCGTCGCAGAGGGAACGGAAGAAATGCGGCACCAGCTCGGTCGGCAGCGCGCCGACGCGATCGCGCGGGAATGTTCCGGCAAACTCGAAGCAGGCTCGCCCGGAAAGATCGAGCGCGGCGGTTGCCAGGCTCTCGTCCATCGGCAAGGTGAATCCGTAGCGGCCGATGCCACGCTTGTCGCCCAGCGCCTTGCGCATGGCCTCGCCGAGTGCCAGCGCCGAATCCTCGATCGTGTGGTGCTCATCGACGTGGATGTCGCCAGCGCAACTCAGGCGCAGGTCGATGTTGGCGTGACGGGCGATCTGTTCGAGCATGTGATCGAAAAAGCCGAGCCCGCTGTGGATGTCGGCAGCGGCACCGGCATCGAGATCGACGCGCACGCGGATGCTCGTTTCCCCGGTTGCGCGGGTCACTTCGGCGATGCGCGGCGCATCGAGCAGATCGTGGGCGATCGCGGCCCAGCTTTGCCCGCCGGGACCGATGCGGAATCCGCGCACACCGAGATTGGCAGCCAGCTGCATATCCGTGTCGCGATCACCCACCACTGCCGAGCGTGCCCGCGACCAGCTGTCATCGGCCAGCCAGTGCCGCAACATGCCGACGCCGGGTTTGCGCGTATCCAGTCCCTCATGGGCAAAGCTGCGATCAATCAGCACCTCGCGCAAGGCGATGCCCTGCGAGCCGAGGATGCGCAGCAACAGTTCCTGCGGTCCCTGGAAATCGGCTTCGGGAAAGCGGTCCGTTCCAAGTCCATCCTGATTGCTGACCATGACGATTTCATAGCCCGCCGCCACGCAGCGCGACAAGGCGGCGATGACGCCAGGCAACAGTGCGAATTTGGAGAAATGATCGACCTGGAAATCCTCCGGCTCCTCGATCAGGCAACCATCGCGATCGACAAAGAGGATCCTGCGCTGACTCATGCCGCCGCCTCGCCGCGGATGAGCAGCTCGAGCAGGCGCGAATTTTCCTCGCGCGTGCCAATGCTCAGGCGCAGGCAGCCGCCCAATGCCGGCTGACGAGAAACATCGCGAACGACGACACCGCCACTGAGCAGGGTCCGATAGGCCCGCGATGCATCCTCGAACTGCACGCAAAGGAAATTCGCCCGCGAAGGCAGGACATCGAGCACCGCCGGCAGTCGTTTCAGCGCGATCGCCATGCGCTCGCGCTCGGCAATGGTCAAGGCGATGCGTTGCCGGGTAAGGCTCATGCCAGCAGCGGTCAACGCCGCCAGTGCCGCCGCCACGCTCGGCGTGGACAAGGGATACGGGGCCAGGATCTTGCGCAGCAGGGCGATGATCTCGGTACCGGCGAGCAGGCAGCCGATGCGCGCGCCAGCCAGCGCCCAGGCCTTGGACAAGGTGCGCAGGACACCGAGATTGGTGTGGTGGGCAATCAGTCCGCTGGCGCTGGGCAGATCGGCAAACTCGATGTAGGCCTCGTCGACGATGACCAGGGCACGGCCGCGCAGGGCATAGGCGATGCGCTCGATATCCACCAGCGGCACGCAAGCGCCCGTGGGATTGTTTGGCGAGCAGAGGAATACCAGCTTGACCGATGCCGGCAGGGATTCGCACAGCGCCTGCACGTCCAGGCCGAATTGCGCATCCAGGGCGACCTCGATGCGCTCGGCGCCCTGCACCGCCGCGCACACCGCATACATGCCGAAAGTCGGCGGCGACAGGGCAATGGCATCGACGCCGGGACGGCAAAAGGCACGCAAGAGCAGATCGATGGCCTCGTCGCTGCCGCGCGTGACCAGGACATGGCTGCTGCCGACGCCATACAACTCGGCCAGGCGCTCGATCAAGGCCTGCGGTTGCGGCTCGGGATAGCGGTTCAACGACAGCGCACGTGTCTCCGGCAAGTTGCCCGACGGTGGCCACGGCGCTTCATTCGCATTGAGCATTACCGCGGCCTGCGCAGCTTCCCGCCGTGCCGAGGAATAGGCCTGCAAGGCAAGGATTTCCGGACGCGCCAGATCGAGCACACTCATGCGACATTCTCCATGGTTTCAAGGCGCAGGCTGACCGCGTTCGCATGCGCATCGAGTTGCTCGGCACGGGCCAGGGTCACCGCGCAGGGACCGATTGCACGCAGACCGGCGGGCGACAGCTCCTGCATGCTGATCTGTTTCTGGAAGCTCGCCACCGACAACCCGCTGCATGCCCGGCTTGCCGCATAGGTCGGCAGGACATGATTGGTGCCGCTGCAGTAATCGCCGATCGATTCCGGTGACCAGGCACCGAGAAAGATCGAACCGGCGCTGCGCACTGCGGCGACCAGTTGGCGCGGCTCGGCAACGTTGAGGATCAGGTGCTCGGGTGCGTAGGCATTGCTGACCTCCAGCGCCTGTTGCAGCGAGGCGACCTTGATCAGCAGGCCGCGGGCCAGCGACTGGCCGGCGATGTCGGCGCGTGGCAGGCGCAGGCGTTGCACCTCGATGCAGGCGGCGACTTCCTCGATCAACGCCGCGCTTGGCGAGACCAGGATCGACTGCGAATCGGTGCCGTGTTCGGCCTGGGCGAGCAGGTCGGCGGCGACGAAGCGTGCATCAGCCTGCGCATCGGCAACGACGAGGACTTCGGATGGCCCGGCTGGCATGTCGATGGCCGCGCCCTGCGGATCGCTTGCCACCTGCAGCTTGGCCTCGGTCACCCAGACGTTGCCGGGGCCGAACAACTTGTCGCAACGCGGCACCGATTCGCTGCCATAGGCCATGGCCGCAATCGCCTGCGCGCCGCCCAGCTTGAATACCTGATCGATCCCGCAACTGCGCGCGGCAAACAATACCGCCTCGTCGCAGCGGCCATCGGCGCGCGGTGGCGTGCACAGGACGATATCGCCACAGCCGGCAATCCGCGCCGGCACGCCGAGCATCAGCGCGGTCGACGGCAACGGCGCGGCTCCGGCCGGCACATACAGGCCGACGCGCTCGATCGGCCGCAGGATGCGTTCGCAGATCACTCCGGCTGCCGTCTCGACGCGCACCGGCTGCGGTGCGCAGGCGCGATGGAAGTGCTCGATGCGCCCACGCGCATCAAGGATGGCGCGCTTCAGTTCCTCCGCCAGGGATTCCTCGGCGGCGACAAACTCCGCCTCGCCAACGCGCAGCGATGCCAGCGTGCAGCGATCGAAGCGGCGGGTCAGTTCGAGCAGGGCAGCATCGCCGTCGCTGCGCACCGCGGCCAGTGTCCGCGCGACTGCCGCGCGGGTTTCCGCGCTGCCTGCGAGTGCGGGCCGGGCGAGCGCGGTGTGCCGCTCGGCAGCGGAGAGCACGGTCCAGTCGAGGCGCTTCATGCCAGCATCTGCTCCACCGGCAACACCAGCATCTGCCGCGCACCGGCACGCTGCATGTCTTCCAGATGCTGCCAGGTGATCGCGTCATTGCAGATCGCCTGCACCGAAACCTGGTTGTCCTGCCCCTCGATGGAAGTCACCGTCGGTCGCTGCCCCTGGGGCAACAGGCGCGTGATCGCATCCAGCGCCGCGCGCGGCGACTGCCACATGACCAGCTTGGACACGCGCACCTGGATCACGCCATCGATGCGGCGCAACAGCATGTCGATCAACTCGGCGCGTGCGTCCGCCGGGGACAGCGTGCCGGCAGCCAGAACGGCTTCGGATTCGAGGATGATTGCCGCCTCCCTCAACTGGTTCGCCGCCAGCGTCGCACCGCTGGAAACCAGGTCGCAGATGCAATCGGCCGTGCCGAGGCGCGGCGCGATCTCGACCGAGCCCGACAAGGTCACGACAGCGGCCTGCACGCCGGCGCGGCGCAACCAGTCGGCAAGGAGGTTCGGGTAACTGGTCGCGATGCGCAGGCCGCCGAGTTGCGCGGCATCGGCATAGGCAAACTCCTCGGGCACGGCCAGCGCCAGCCGGCAGTGCCCGAAGCCGAGCGCGCGCACTTCACGAAACGCCGCGCCGTCACCAGCGTTGGCGGAGTCCAGCGCCTGTTCCAGCAAGACGTTGCGGCCGACGATACCGAGATCGCAGACGCCCTGCGCGATCATGCCCGGCACATCGTCATCACGCACCAGCAGCAGGTCGACCGGCAAGCTCTCGCCAAAGCAGAACAGCTTGTCGCGACTGCGTCGGAACTTGAGGCCGCAACGCGCCAGCAGATCGATCGAGGCGTCGCTGAGGCGACCCGACTTCTGGATTGCGATGCGCAGGCGGTCACGCGCACTCACCGGCGCACCCCGCGGACGGCAACACGGGCACGCGGGGATTTCGCAGCGGATGCGGGCGGCCGAGTCGCGACATCCGCCGCGGTGGACTTCGCCCTGGTCGGTTCCGGCGCAGCGTCGCGTGACAGGGCGGCCAGGTAACCGCCATTGCCGTGGCTGAGGAAACGCGCGACGCGGCCAATCGTGGTGATGCTGACCGCCGTGCGCTCATGGATCTCGCGATAAGGCATGCCCTTGAGGATGTAGGGGACCACGCACCAGCGATCGCTCAGCGCCTCCAGTTCGGCGGGCGTGCACAGATCGCGCAGGAACGCACGCATTTCGGCCACGCTCCGCAACGACAGCAAGGCACGACACAAGCCTTCCTCGGACCGTGCCATCGGGGTCTCCGCTTCAATCGAACGACGCTTCATGACGTATTAACGCGCTAGTACATTGATGCACAGGGTACCGACGATTGTTGCCATGCGCAAGCAGTAATCGAACACCCGCAACGGCAAGCCTCGGCAGAAGAAGCCTTCAGGCCCGGCACCTCTCCGCACGCAGCAGCGGCACGGAAGTCTCCGGAGAACCAGGGGTTTTCGCCGGGGCAAATGCAGGACGAGCGACTGCCGAGCATCGCTGCCGCGCAGGCAGCGTCGATCAATACACGTCGCGACGGTAGCGGGCGCTGGCGGTCAGGGCGTGGACGCCCTCGTCGCCGAGGATGTGCCGGAGCGTCGCATCAACGCCGGGCGCCATGCCTTGCGAACTGCCGCAGACGTGGATGATCGCGCCGTCGGCCAGCCAGCGGCGCAGGTCGGCGGCGGCGGCTTGCAGTCGATGCTGCACGTGGATGCGCTCGGGCTGGTCACGCGAAAAGGCCAGGTCAAGTCGTTCGATGCGGCCGCTGTCCTTCCAGCCGACAATCTCCTCGGCATAGTGGAAATCACGATCGGCATTGCGCTCGCCGAAGATCAGCCAGTTGCGGAAACGGCCCTCGGCGATGCGTTGGCGGAGCATGGCGCGCAGGCTGGCGATTCCGGTGCCGTTGCCGATGAGGATGACCGGCACATCGGCATCCGGCGCATGGAAGGTGGCATTGGCGCGCACGCGGGCGCGGACTTCAGCTCCGAGCGGGGCGTACTCGGTCAGCCAGCCGGTGCCCAGGCCGAGACTGCCATCGGCGCGCCGCCATTGCCGCAACAACAGTTCAAGCTTGCCATCCGCCGGAATCGAGGCGATCGAGTAATCCCGATGCGGCAGGGGCACCAGCGCGTCGGCGATCTGTTGCGCATCCTTGCCCGCCACATCGAGGACGAGCGAGCTGCGGCTGGCCAGCTCGCGCAGGGTCAATGGTTTCCGCCGCAGCTTGACCATGGCATCGCCATCCAGCCGATGCCGTGCCAGCCACGCCTCGACGCTCGCCGCGGCGTTCTCGGGGCCGATCTCGACGATATCGCCGGCTTGCCAGGCGAGATCCGCCGCATCAAGCGGTTGCAGGGCCAGGTGGAAGCACGGATCACCCAGGCTGCCCGGATTGACCAGCCTGCGTTCGCTGAGCAGCCAGCGCGCGTAGCGTGGCTCCTGCCAGTCCGGCAGGTCGCTGCAGCCGCTCAGTTGACCGAGGCGATACTGCCAGTGACGCAAGGCTCCATCATCGCCGTCATCGACATCGATCATGTCGAACAATCGCTTCGCCCCGCTGCGCTGCAGCCACTGTTCGACGGCATGACCAAAGCTGCAATAGTTCACATATTCCGAATCGCCGAGGGCCAGCACGGCGTAACCCAGATGATCGAGTGCCAGCGGCGAACGCATGACCGAATCGACAAAGCCTGCGGCCATGTCCGGGGCATCGCCTTCGCCGGTCGTGCTGACCAGGAACAGCGCGCGACGGCAGCGCTGCAGGCGCTGCAGATCAAGTTCCTGCAGTGAACACAGCTCGACGTGCATGCCGCCGGCGCGCAGCGACTCCGTGGTCTTTTCGGCAAGCTGGGCGGTGCTTCCACTCTGGCTGGCATAGGCGACGAGGATGTCCTTGCCGGGCGCATCGATTTTCCCGCGCGCAGTCGCAGCCAGCGCCAGCTGCGCGGCCTTCCGGCGCAGGGCGAACATCCACGTGCAGGCGAGAACGTAGAGGCAGCCGGCGACGCCGGCAGCGAGCCAGCGCCGCGCACCCGGATCGGGCCAGCCAATGGCCGTCGTCTGCGCGTACCCGGCGAGGATCGCCAGCCCGACCAGCACGGCGACAACCGCGAGGTTGCCGAGACGGTGCGGCGATGCCGGGCTGGCATGGGAGCGCGTGCTGCTCATCGGGCCAGCAGCGCGGCAAATGTGGGCGTCATGCGTTCCTCGAAGCCCTCGCCCTTGCGCAGGATGAACAGTGCGGCAACGCCGCGACGCCCGGCATATTCCAGGCCGGCATCCACCCCGAGCACGCTCAAGGCCGTGGCCAGCGCATCGGCATCGATGCCGAGCGGTGCCATCACGGTCACCGAGGCCACACCATTGTCGAGCGGCCAGCCGCTGCGTGGATCGATCCGATGCGCATAGCGGCGTCCGCCAGCCTCGAAGAAATGCCGATAGTCACCCGAGGATCCCAGTGCGGCATCGCGCAGGCCGATCACGTGCTGCGGCGTGATGCTGCCGTCGGCGCTGTCGTTGTCGAGCGGGCGCTGGATGGCGACGTGCCAGGCGCTGCCGCCGGGCCGTGAGCCGCGCCCGCGCAATTCGCCGCCGACTTCGACCAGGTAGTCCCCGATGCCCTGTGCCTCAAGATATTCGCCAATCAGATCGAGGGCATAGCCGGGTGCAATCGATGACAGATCCAGATGCGTAGCGCCGCTTTGCAGGATGCGCCGCTGGCTTGCATCGAACCGCACTCGTTGCCATCCGGTGCGCTCACGCATCGCCTCGATCGATGCCGGATCTGGCGGTTCCCGGCGCGATCCGGCTGCGCCGAAGCCCCACAGATCGACCAGTGGCCCCACCGTCGGATCGTAGGCACCACCGGTATCCTCGGCGAGCTCGAGTGCGGATTCGATGACCTTGAACAACTCGGGCGGCAGCACGTTCCAGCTCCCCGCGGGGGCGGCATTGAACCGGCTCAGATCGGAATCCGCCTTCCATGTGCTCATCTGCTGATCGACGAGCAGCAGCCGCGCCTCGACTCCATCCCTGATCTTCTCCGGACTGTCATCCGCGCCCACGTAACGAACCGCCCACGTCGAACCCATCGATTCGCCATCGATGGACTGCATGAGCGGCGCCGTCGAACATGCCGCAAGCATGATGGCCACGCCCAGCGCAAACCACGCGCGCAGGTTCCCGAAGGCCCTGCCCGGGCATGCCACCGAACTGCGCGAGCACCTCATTACTGCGGCAGCACCTCGAGCGTGACCGCATAACTGACGCGGCGCTGGGTCGCCTGCGGAACCGAGGTCTTGTCATCCACCATGCTGGTTTCAAGCCAGTAGCGACCGGCATTCGGCCAGGTCACGCTGAACTGGCCATCCTTGTCGCTGGTGGCTGCCAATTCATTCTGCTTGTCGCGATAGCGGATGCCATCGGGGATGATCTCGATGGCCAGATCCGGAGCAGGCCTGCCATCGAGCAGCAGCTTGAACGTGGCGGCTTCGCCGGCGAACAGGTCATTCGGATGAGTTACCGCCACGAGTTCGAGTCCGGCACCGGTCGCCTTGAGCGCGGTGTCGCTGGGTCGGCCTGCGGTGACGAAGGTCTCTACGCGCCCGGCGGATTGCGACACTTTGAGATTCTTCGCGTCCTTGGGCACTTCATCAACGAATTTTTCCGCATTGCCACGCCAGCGCTTCGGCTTGTCGTCTTCCTCCCAGCTTGCGGACAGACCCGCGCTGACGACGGCGATGCGATAGGTGCCGGGCTGGGTCAGGTGCACATCGAAGCTGCTGCGGTATTTTCCGCTCGCGCGGTTCTCGGCCTGCACCGGCTTGCCATCCGGCCCGGTGATGGCCAGCGCATCGAGGCGCAGAGGCACATGGTTGAAATAGAACAGGTCGTTGGATACGGCCGCATCGACGGTGATCCAGGGATCTTCACCCGAGAGCACGGTTGCCGACGGCAGCAACCAGGCCTTGTGCGCCTGCGCAGACAAAGGCAGGACGAGGGCAAAAGCCATAGCGAGAAGTCTCACGGGAGCGTTCATGGCGGTTCTCCGGATTCAGGGAATGAGATCGAGCTTGACCAGACCGAGCTCGTGCTCGCCCCTGGCATCAAGGTGTCGGGATGCGGTGACCGGCCAATCGAACGGGATGCGCAGCAGTTCACGGCCGCCCACTTCGCGCACCGCCTCGACCACCAGCGCGTACTGGCCCGGCTTGAGCGCGGCAAACGGTGGCTTGGCCGCATCGAAACGCAACTGGTGCTGGCCCACGGGCCGCGTCGCACCGCTGACACCGTCAATCGGCAAGGTCTGGTCACGCCCGCTGCGCCGCCACCACTGGCGCAGGTCGGCCAGCCATTTGCTGCCGGCGCCTTCCCTGGTTTCCTTCTGCGCATACCAGACCGCGAGATTGGCAACCACCTCGTGGCCGCCATCTTCGACCCAGACCGCGACATAGGGACGGTGGTATTCCGACGCATCGATGCGTGGAATCTCCACCATCACGTTGACTTCAGCCGACGCCATCGAGGCGATCAGCAGCAGGGGCAGCAGCAGTCGACGCATGCAAGACCTCTCAATGTACAAAAAGTATGGCAATCAGCAACATGACCATGAAACCCAGCCCGACCAGTGGCCAGGTCAACGGGCGCTGCCGCGCGTGCAGGTGCAGCAGGAAAAACCCGGTCAGCGCAAAGACCACGCTGGCAATGGCAAACACATCGATGAACCAGTTCCATGCCGCTCCGGTATTGCGGCCCTTGTGCAGGTCGTTGAGCCAGGAAATCCAGCCGCGATCGCTGCGCTCGTATTCAATCTCGCCGCTGGCGCGATCGATGCTGAGCCATGCATCACCACCGGCGCGCGGCATCGACACGTAGATTTCACTGTCCGACCACTCGGCACTGCGCGCACCGACGCGGACATCCAGTTGCGCTTCAAGCCAGTCGCGCAGGGATTCGGGCAGCGCCGCGCCGGTTTCACTCGTCGCAGTCGCCAGTTCTGCAAGGAGTTCCGCCGGCAAGCGCGACTTCTGCGTGCTGACGACGGCCTTGGCCTCGATCTGCGCGGAATGATTGAGGGTGATGCCGGTGATGCTGAAAAGCAGGATGCCGACCAGACACAAGGCCGAACTGGTCCAGTGCCATGCGTGCAAGGTCTTCAGCCAGTACGACCGGCGTATCGGATCCACTGGCTGACTCATTGACGATGCGGGTTCTGCGCGGCGATACAGCGGCGATTACACCACGAATGCGAATCACTCGCAATACGAAGCGACCCCCCCGGCTTGCCAATGTGCAGGTCAATCGCAATACGGTCGTGCGTGAAGGCTGCACGCGCGGTGCACCCGACACGCTTGCGCCCATCAAGCCAGGGGCTTTCGCATCACCTCGAAGCGCAGGTCATCGCGCAGCGGAATGCCGAAGCGCTCGTCACCGTACGGAAACGGCTTGTGTTCGCCGGTGCGCCGGTAACCACGTCGCACATACCAGTCGATCAATTCGCTGCGGATATCGATGACCGTCATGCACATTTCCCGGCATTGCCATTCCTCGGTCGCGATGCGCTCGGCTTCACGCAGCAGGCGATGGCCGATGCCGGCGCCCTGCCCGGCCGGCCGCACCGAGAACATGCCGAAATAGGCGATCCCGTGTTGATCCTGCAATTCGCAGCAGGCCAGCAATTCGCCATCGCGCTCGGCCAGGATCACGCGGGCATCGCGGCGCGAGATCAGTTCAACGAGCAACGGGCGGTCGATGCGCTGGCCATCGAGGAAATCCGCTTCGGTGGTCCAGCCCTGGCGACTGGCATCACCCCGATAGGCCGATTCAACCAGCGGGATGATCGCATCGACATCGGCCAGGCTGGCCGTACGGAATTCCAGATCGGTCATTGCACGCACTCAGGCAAGAAGTTTGCGCACGCGCTGCACGGCGGCGACAAAGGCATCGATTTCCGCGTGCGTGTTGTAGAACGCCAGCGAAACGCGCAGCGTCGCCGCCACGCCGAAGAACTGCATCAGCGGATGCGCGCAATGATGGCCCGAACGCACGGCAATGCCTTCATGATCGAGCAGGGTTGCCAGATCGTGCGCATGCACGCCATCGATGAGGAAGGCGATCACCGGCGCCTTGTCACGCGCCTCGCCGATGATGCGCAGGCCGGGGATCGAACGCATGGCCGTGGTTGCGTGGAGAAGCAGCTCGTGCTCGCGCGCAGCCATGCGCTCGAAGCCGATCGACTCGATGTAATCGAGCGCCGCACCAAAGCCGACAAAGCCGGCGATGTTCGGCGTGCCGGCTTCGAACTTGTGCGGCGGATCGGCAAACGTGGTGCCCTCGAAGCGCACTTCACGGATCATCTCGCCGCCGCCGAAAAAAGGCGGCATCGCATCAAGGTGCGCACGGCGTGCCCAGAGCATGCCGGTGCCGGTTGGCGCGAACAGCTTGTGCCCGGTCAGCGCGTAGAAATCACAGCCCAGCGCACGCACGTCGATACGCAGGTGCGGTGCGGCCTGCGAGCCATCGACCAGCAGCGGGATGCCGCGCTTGCGGCATTCACGGGCGAGCTGGGCAACGGGATTGATCGTGCCAAGCACATTCGAAACATGGGTGACGGCAGCAAGCTTGACCTCGGGCGTCAGCAACTCGATGAAACGCTCGACGATCAATTCGCCGGATTCGGTGATCGGCGCAACCTTGAGCTTCGCGCCTGTCCGTGCGCCGACAAGCTGCCACGGCACGATGTTGGCATGGTGTTCCATCTGCGTGACGAGGATCGTGTCACCCGCCTGCAGGCGCGGCAACGCGTAACTGTAGGCAACCAGGTTGATCGCCTGGGTCGTGCCCGAGGTGAAGATGACTTCATCGCGCGAAGGCGCATTGATGAAACGTGCAAGCTTGTCGCGGCTGGCCTCGAAGGCGCTGGTCGCTTCATCGCCGAGCGCATGCACGGCGCGGGCGACGTTGGCATTGGTCCGCCGGTAGAAATGATCGACCGCCTCGATGACCGAGGCCGGCTTTTGCGAGGTGTTGGCGTTGTCGAGATAGATCAGCGGCTTGCCATGCACGCGGCGTGCAAGCAGCGGGAAATCGGCACGGATGCGCTCGACATCGAGCGCGCCCGCGCTTGCCACCGGCGCGGCGATCATGCCGACGCACCTTCGCTGGCGAACTCCTCGACCTGCTCGGGCAGGCGTTCGAGCAGCAAGGCATCGACGTGTTCGCGCAAGGCCGTGTTCTCGATCGAATCAAAGGCAATGCGGCAGAACGCAAGGGTCAGCAGGGAACGCGCCTGCTGTGCGGAGAGTCCACGCGACCGCAGGTAAAACAAGGCTTGCTCATCAAGCTGGCCGACCGTCGCTCCATGCGCGGCCTTGACCTCGTCGGCGTAAATCTCGAGCACGGGCTGGCTGTCGATCTCGGCCTGTGCGGAAAGCAGCAGGTTCTTGTTGCTGAGCTGGGCATCACTGCCATCGGCGCCCGGGTTGACCGTGATGGCACCATGGAACACGCCGCGCGAACGCTGATCGGCAACGCCGCGCCACCCTATGTCGCAGGCTGTGTCGCGCGCCGCATGGCGGACGTCCAGGCGGGTATCGGCATGCTGTCGGCCGCGCAAGGCAAACACCCCTCGCGAGACAAAGCGCGAACGATCGCCCGCCAGGGTCACTGCCAAATCATGACGCAGCCATGCCGCACCGGCCTCGATCGAACGCATCTCCAGTTGCGCATCGGCTTCGAGCAACGCTTCGCTGCGTCGATAGAGGCTCGCCGATTCGCTGGAGTTCTGCACTTGCAGCAGGTCGAGCCGACCACCGGCGGCAACGACAATCTGCGTCAGCAGGTTGCCGAAATGGGCCTGGCCCGCTTCGCCGACATGATGTTCGACCACGCGCAAGGCTGCGCCTTCGCCAACCTCGATGATGCCGCGCAAATGCCAGGCCAGTTCGGTCGAGGCCGCCGCGCCAATCAGAACCAGGTGCACGAGCGGCAGATCGCGGCGCCCGGCGGCAACGCGGATGACCGGGCCATCGCCGGCAAGCGCGGTGTTCAGGCGCGCGAAGACATCCGCGGCATCGTCGAACGAGCGTGACAAGGGACCTCGCAGGGAATCCGCATCGCTTTCGAGCACCTGCGAGAGCGTGCGCAATTGCAGCCCGTCAATCGGCTCGATATGCGAAAGATCGGCGCGGAACGCGCCATTTACGAAGACCAGGCGCGGGCCGTCGACACCGGGCAAGGCCAGCAGGCCGGCATCGATCGATCGCGCCGTGGCATCGCTGTCGCCGCGCTGATAGGGACGCTGGGAAAGGGCGCGCAGGCTGGTGTATTTCCACGCTTCGCTGCGCGCAACCGGCATGCCGTCGCGGGCCAGTTGCGCCAATGCGTTGGCACGCACCCGCCCCAGCCAGCCAGCCTGGCCGCCGGCCAGCGCCGCACCATCGGCAATCAGAGGTTCGAGAAAACCTGCGGCCATCAGGCGGCCCCGGCCAGCTTGCGCTCGGCAATCCACGAGTAGCCATGTTCCTCGAGCTTCAACGCCAGCGACTTGTCGCCACTCTCGACAATGCGCCCGTCGGCCAGCACATGCACGAAATCCGGCACGATGTAATCGAGCAAACGCTGATAGTGGGTGATCACGACAAACGCGCGCGCCGGATCGCGCATCGCATTGACGCCGTCGGCAACCATCTTCAACGCGTCGATATCGAGGCCGGAATCGGTCTCGTCGAGGATTGCCAGCTTCGGTTCAAGCAAGGCCATCTGGAAGATCTCGTTGCGCTTCTTCTCGCCACCCGAAAAACCTTCGTTGACGGCACGATGCAGCAACTCGTCCTTCAGATGCAGCACGGCGAGCTTCTCGCGCACGCGCTTGAGGAACTGCATCGAATCCAGCTCCGCCTCGCCACGGCGCTTGCGCTGCGCATTGAGTGCGGCGCGCAGGAAATAGGTGTTGTTCACCCCGGGGATCTCCACCGGATACTGGAAGGCAAGGAAGACGCCGGCCGCGGCCCTCTCCTCGGGTTCCAGCGCAAGCAGGTCGCCGCCTTCGAAGTGGATCGACCCGGCGCTGACTTCGTAGCCCGCGCGGCCGGCGAGGACGTTGCCCAGCGTCGACTTGCCGGCACCATTCGGACCCATGATGGCGTGCACCTCGCCCGCCTTCACTTCAAGATCGAGACCCTTGAGGATTTCCTTGCCGGCAACGCGGACGTGGAGGTTTTCAATTTTCAACATGCTCATTCCAGCCATTATTCAACCCGATTGTTTGCCAGCGCATCCAGAAGCGCGGCCCGAATTTCCACAGCGCGTTCCGGCGCAATGGCCTCGGCGTCCGCAAAATCCTTGAGTCGTCCACTCGCCAGCTTGTTCCGTACGAGGGCCTCCTTGCCAAGACAATGCACCGATATCTCTCCGAGCTCACCCAAAACGCTCGTATTCCAGGCTTCAGCAAACTCCAGACCCGAAGCGAAGTTGAGCAGATCAACTCGATACGGCGCGCGCCCCAACTGCACCATTGTCTTGTCCTGGGTCCATTCCTGCACCGAAGGCGCGAGGTCGTGGAAGCCGAAAGTCGTCAGCACGTCGCCAACCCTGCGAGCATTCTCTTCCGTAGGCGCCAACCAAAGATCCAGATCCTTCGTGTAGCGCTCATGCCCGTGAGCAGCCAACGCATAAGCCCCAACGACGAGAAAATCGATACCTTCAGAATTTAACAACGTGAGCAACTCGCTCCAGTCGCGGGGGATTTTCTTCGCTCCAGCCATTGTGTTGCGCCCTCAATTGATCCAGTGCTGCAAACCCGGAAGTCACATCGCTTCCTCGACGTGGAGGGTGCGATTGCAGTGCATCCTTACCCACAATCAACTCGACGACACCGCCGAACGGGGGCGCATGCTGCAAGGCCTCGATAGCCTGCGGTTCGTTCATCCCACCGCTCCTTCCAGCGAAACTTCCAGCAGTTTCTTCGCCTCGACGGCAAACTCCATCGGCAGCTCGCGGAACACCTGCTTGCAGAAGCCGTCGACGATCAGCGATACCGCGTCTTCCTCGGCAATGCCGCGTGAGCGGCAGTAGAACATCTGGTCGTCGGAAATCTTCGAGGTGGTCGCCTCGTGTTCGACGATCGCGCCCGGGTTCTTCACCTCGATGTACGGAAACGTGTGCGCGCCGCACTGCTTGCCTATCAGCAGGCTGTCGCATTGCGTGTAGTTGCGCGCGCCGCTGGCCCCTTTCTCGATCCTGACCAGGCCGCGGTAGCTGTTCTGGCTGCGCCCGGCGCTGATGCCCTTGGCGATGATCTTCGATTTGGTATTGCGACCGATGTGGATCATCTTGGTGCCGGTGTCGGCCTGCTGGTGGTGATGGGTGAGCGCCACGGAATGGAACTCGCCGACCGAATCATCGCCGCGCAGCACACAGCTCGGATACTTCCAGGTGATCGCCGAACCCGTTTCAACCTGGGTCCAGACGATCTTCGAGCGCGCGCCGCGGCAATCACCGCGCTTGGTGACGAAGTTGTAGATGCCGCCGACGCCGTTCTCGTCGCCCGGATACCAGTTCTGCACGGTCGAATACTTGATGTTGGCATCGTCCAGCGCGACCAGTTCGACGACCGCCGCATGCAACTGGTTCTCGTCGCGCATCGGTGCCGTGCAGCCTTCCAGATAGGAGACGCTGGCAGCTTCCTCGGCAATGATCAAGGTACGTTCGAACTGGCCGGTGTGGCCGGCGTTGATGCGGAAGTAGGTGCTCAGCTCCATCGGGCAACGCACGCCTTTCGGAATGAAGACGAAACTGCCGTCGGAGAACACCGCGGAATTGAGCGCGGCGAAATAGTTGTCGGCGGTCGGCACTACCGAGCCGAGGTATCGGCGCACCAGTTCGGGATGGCTGCGGATTGCCTCGGACATCGAGCAGAAGATCACGCCGACATCGGCCAGTTCCTTCTGGAACGTGGTGCCGACCGAGACCGAATCAAACACCGCATCGACGGCCACGCCGGCGAGCTTGGCCCGCTCGTGCAAGGGCACGCCAAGCTTGTCGTAGGTATCGATCAGTTCCTTCGGCACATCGGCCAGCGACTTGTACTTGGCCTTTGGCGCGGAGTAATAACTGATTGCCTGGAAATCGATCGGGCCAATGCGCAGCTTGGCCCATTCCGGCGCGATCATGGTCAGCCAGTGCCGATAGGCGGCAAGTCGCCACTCGGTCATCCAGGCAGGCTCACCCTTGCGCTCGGAAATCCAGCGCACGACACCTTCGTTGAGTCCAGGCGGCAGGCTGTCGGTTTCGATGTCGGTGACAAAGCCGGCGTCGTAGCGGCGGTTCATCGCCTCGACGACGTGCTCGTTGCCCGGACTCGGCGGCAGCTCGCGTGGCGCAGGCTCGGCCCGCTGCATGGCTTGGGTCATTGTCGAAGTACTCATGAAATGGCCACCCGCAACGGGATGCCCGGCGTGCGCCTTGGCGGCGTTGCCAGCATGTCGGCCAGGGTCACGCCTTGCAGCGCGGTGCGGATGGCCTCGCTGATGCGCAGCCAGTTCACGCGCACGCCGCAATGCGCCTCGTGGTCGCAGAGACCGCTCTCGGTACAGCATTCGGTCATGCCGATTGGCCCCTCCATGGCGGTCACGATATCGGCGACGGTGATCGCCTCCGGCGCGCGCGCCAGGCGATAGCCGCCGTTGACGCCACGCCAGGAATCAACCAGCCCGGCGCCGGCCAGCAGCTTGAGCACCTTGCTCACGGTTGGCGTCTCCAGGCGCGCCTGTTCGGCGAGGAGCTGGGCACTCAGAACCTCGTCGCCGGATACCGCCAGGCAGGTCATGACCACGGTGGCGTAGTCGGTCAATTTGCTGACTCTCAACATACGAACTCCAATAAGGACCGAAATAGTACTATTTATCGATGGCCGACTCAACGCCCGCCATGCCGCAAGCGGTGCCTTGGCCGCGGCGGATCGAAGCAGGCGACATTCGCTTACACTGCCGAGGCCTGCAGATCCGGGATTCCCTGTGCAAGAACCAGCCCACGTGCGTCGCCTTGACTGGCTGGCGCAAATCCTCGGCGAAACGCCGACGCGCGTTTCGCGCGCCTCCGAGGATGCAAGTTTCCGCAGTTACTGGCGGGTCGAAACGACCGCCAGGACACTCATCCTCATGGACGCGCCGCCAGCCAGGGAGGATCTCGGCGGCTGGCTCGACATCAATGCGCGACTGCGCGCGGCCGGGCTGCATGCACCGGAGGTCCTCGCCGTCGACCCGGCCCAGGGCCTGCTGCTGATGGAGGACCTCGGCACGCGCACCTATCTGCCGGAGCTCACGCAAGCCAGCGCCGATGCCTTGTACGCCGATGCGCTCGACGCCTTGTTGCGCATGCAGACCACGGTCGATGTCGCCGGCTTGCCCGCCTACGATCGTGAGCGCCTGATCGGCGAGATGGAACTGCTGCCCGAATGGTTCCTCAAGCGTCACCTGGGGTGCACGATTTCCTGCGAGGAGCGGGACATCATGGAGGCGGCCTTCACCTTCCTCGTGCACGCCGCCGACGAGCAACCACGCGCCTTCGTGCATCGCGATTTCCACAGCCGCAACCTGATGATCGTCGAGCACGTGGCTGCTGCCGCGGAATCGGCCCTGCTGGCCAATCCCGGCATCATCGATTTCCAGGATGCGGTGGTCGGTCCGGTCACTTACGACCTCGTGTCCCTGCTGCGCGACTGCTACATCGAATGGGATGCGGAACGCGTCGCGGGTTGGGTCGAGAGCTATCGCCTGCGCCTGCAATCAAGCCATCTGCTTGGCCCGGAAGTCAGCGCCGCAAGGTTTTCGCGCTGGTTCGATCTGATGGGCCTGCAGCGCCACATCAAGGTGCTCGGCATCTTCTGCCGGCTCTGGTATCGCGACGGCAAACGCCAGTATCTCGACGACCTGCCCCTGTGCTGGCGCTACGCGATCACGGTCGCCCGGCGTTACCCGGAACTGCAAGCCTTCGCCGCCCTGCTCGAAGGCGCACTTGGCGAGCGCGACATGCGCGTGCCACGCGAGCTGCCACCTGCGTGAAACTCGAGCGCGCGATGATTTTTGCAGCCGGCCGCGGCGAGCGCATGCGGCCGCTGACCGATGCCACGGCGAAGCCCTTGCTGGAAGTCGGCGGCAAGCGCCTGATCGAATGGCACCTGCAGAAACTGGGCGCTGCCGGGATCAGCCGCGTGGTCATCAACACCTCCTGGCGCGCCGGCCAGTTTCCGGCGGCACTTGGCGATGGCAGTCGCTGGAATCTCGAGATCGACTACATCGACGAAGGACCGGTCGCGCTGGAAACCGGCGGCGGCATGCTCAATGCGCTCGATCGACTTGGCGACAAACCGTTCCTGCTGGTCAACGGCGACATCTGGATCGACATGGATTTCGCGCATCTGGCGCACGCTCCCGACAGCCTCGCCCACCTCGTCATGGTGGCCAATCCGGCACATGTCGCGCACGGCGATTTCGCCCTGGAAGCGGACGGCCATCTGATCGACAGTGGTCCCGCGCGACTGACTTATTCCGGTGTCGGCGTGTATCGCGCGGCGTTGTTCGACGAGTGGCGCACGGCCCTGCACGGACACGCCGGGGCAGCCGAAACACCGGCGCGATTCCCCCTCGCCCCCCTGCTGCGCGCGGCCATGCGCCGGCATCAGGTCAGCGGCGAATTCTTCGCCGGCGACTGGGTCGATGTCGGCACACCGCAACGGCTCGCCGAGTTGGACCGGCGCCTGCGCAATCGCTGAAACGGCGTGTTCAACTCGTCGCTGGCGGAAACAGCTGACGCAGGAACGGCACGGTGACGCGCCGTTGCGCGGCGAGCGCGGCCTGATCGATGCGATCAAGCAGGCCGACCAGGGTGCCGAGATCGCGCGCACGCCGCGTGAACAGCCAGTCGAGCACGGCGTCATCCAGCTCAAGCCCGCGCGCACTGGCCAGATCACGGACGATGCGACGGCGCATCGCCTCATCGAGCGGGCGGATCTGCCACTGCGTGCATGCAGACAGCCGCGAGACGAGATCCGGCAGTTGCAGTGCCAGTGCCGTCGGCGGATCGCTGGCCGCAAAGACCAGGGTCGTGCCCTCGGCGCGGCAGCGGTTGTGCAGATCGAACAGCGCATGCTCGGCGGATGCATCGCCGACCAGCACATCGAGATTGTCGATCGCCAGCACATCACTGCCGGCAAAACGCCGGATCGTGTCACCCGCCGCTTCGCCCAGCCGTGACAGATCGAGGTACTGGGCGCTGCGTCCGGCGGCGGTCGCTTCGGCACACACCGCGATCAGCAGATGACTCTTGCCGCTGCCGCGCGCGCCGGCGAGGAACACGCGATCGACACCCGCGCCATGTGCCGCTTCGCGCAGGATGTCGATCCCGGGCGCATTGGCTCCGGCGACAAACGAGGCAAAGCGCTGGTGCGCCGGCCAGCGCAGGGCCAGCGGAATCTGTGCGCTCATGGCCTGACGCTGGAATCCGTGTCGGCTGCAGGTGCGCTCGCGACGATGATCACCACGTCCTCACGCGATGGATTGTCGGCATCATCGACGCCGACAATGAGCGATTCGGCCTCGGTTTCCTGATACATCTCGCTTTGCGTGTAGCGCTCATAGGCATAACGCAACAGGACCATGATCACGGCGGCGATCGGCAAGGCCAGCAGGACGCCGACAAAGCCGAACAATTCGCCACCGGCAAGTATCGCGAACATCACCGCCACCGGATGCAGGCCGATCTTGTCGCCGACAAGCTTGGGCACCAGCACATAGCCTTCGAGCAACTGGCCGACAACAAAAACGATCAGCACGAGGACGACGTGGTAGACGTCCTGGTACTGCGCCACTGCGGCGATCACGCCCATGCCGACGCCGACAATCGCGCCCAGGTACGGCACGAAGCTGATCACACCCGCGATCATGCCGATCAAAGGGCCGACACTGATGCCGACCGACCACAGGCCGATGCCGTAAAAGGTGCCGAGGATGATCATCACGCTGAGCTGGCCGCGCAGGAAACCGCCGAGGGTTTCATCCGATTCACGGGTCAGGCGCGTCACCACCGGCTCGATCGAGCGCGGCACCAGCGCATGAATGCGTTCGACGACGATGTTCCAGTCGCGCAACAGATAAAACGCGGCAACCGGAATGATGACCAGGTTGAGCGCCCAGGCAATGATCGCGAAACCGGATTTGGAAACCTTGGCCAGCACCGTGGTGGCGAATCCACCCGCTTCCTTCCAGTGGCCCTTCAACATCTCGACCACGCCCTGGCTTTCGAACATGCCGAGGCTGATGCCGAAATGCTGCTCGACCCATGGCGTCGCGACATCCCGCGCCCAGTCGGTCCAGCTCGGCAGCTGGTCGATGAAGCGGGTGACCTGCTTGTCCATGAACGGAATCAGCACGAGCACGATGCCAACCAGCACCAGGGTCAGGACGAGAAAGACCAGGCTGACCCCGATCGAACGACTGACGCCGCGGCGCTCGAGCTTTTCGACCACAGGGTTGAACAGATAGGCGAACAGGCCGGCAATGATGAACGGCGCCAGCACCGGTCCGATCAGGTACAGCACCCCACCCACCAGGGCAACCAGGATCAACCATTTGAGGCGGATATCGAGACTAGCGGCCATGCGAGGATTCCTTCAGGCGCCGGCGATTGGCGAATTCCCGGCGCGCACGCCGCGACCAGACGAGGACATAGTTTAGCCCGCTGGCCACCGTCAACAGCGCGGTCGCGACAAGCAGCACGCCCTGTCCAGGCCATTGCGGAGGCCAGGCCTGGCGCAGCAGCTCGGCAAGCACGAAAACAATCTGCACGACCGTGGTCAGCTTCGACAGGCGCGTCGGCTGCGCGTCGAACGGGCCAATCAGGTTGTGATAGGCGATCGCCCCGCAGACGATCACCAGGTCGCGACCGATGACCAGCGCGAACAGCCACAACGGCACCGCGCCAATTGTCGCCAAGGCGCTGAACGCGGCAAGCAGCAGGAGCTTGTCGGCAAGCGGATCGAGCAGTCCGCCAAGGCGTGATTGCCAGTTGAAATGCTTCGCCAGCCAGCCATCAAGGGCATCGCTGGCACCAGCCAATGCGGCCAGCATCAGAGCGCTGCCGAAATCTCCACGCGAGATGAGCCAGAACACGGGCCAGACCAGGGCGATGCGCAGGGCCGTGATCAGGTTGGGCAGGTGACGCCACATCGACACAAGTCAGGGACTCAAGGCGAGGGTCGCATCGATGCCTTGCACGGGCGGGCTGGCGCTGTTCACCTGCAACACCATGTCCGTGCCGACCAGGCCCAGCCAGCGGCTGAAATCACCGGCAAGGACGAGGTGCACGAGGATGCCGTCGCCACGCGCCTCGACCGGCCAGGACCGGCGCACCTGCGCCTGGCGCGTCAGGTAACCGAGCGCCCGCGCATAGTCGGCGGCGGAGTGGATGCCGCTCAGCCAGATCCGCTTCTCGACCGGCGTGGCGTCGATGGCGACGCTCGCCCCGCCGCCGGCGAAACCCGCCCCGGCCAGCATGCGATCGACCGCGTCGCTGTCGAACTCGGCAACCAGCACGAGCCGGGAAACTGACGCGCCGGCATCATCGGTGACGTTGTCGCGCCGGTAGCGGTACTGCAGGACCAGCTTGTCGGCGCCCGCCACCGCATTGGCGACTTCGCTGCGCGCAAGGATGCCGGGATCACCGCTGAGTCGCATCACGACCTCGGCAAGCGCTGTTTTCAAGGCCCCTGCGCGCGCGGCTTCCGACTGGTTGGCGACCGGTGCCTCGCCGCTGTAGGTGGTCGGGGCGGCGACCGCCGCGGTCGCGAGCAAGCCCGCAGCCAGCCACAGCAGCATGATCGGCAGCCAGCGGCAGCCGCTTCCGCCCTTGCCGGCCTCGGCGTTCCGCGGTTCCCGGGCACGGCACGGGAATCGCTTCGCACAAGTTGCAACGTCGATGTCGGAGGCACGCATGAGGGGAGTCCCTGACCCGGCAAGAATTTCGACAAGTCTGCCGGACGGCGCCTGCCTCGTCCATCGAGGGCCTGCGCGGCTGCCGCACCGGGGCACCTCCCTTGGTCCCTGCGCGGGCCTTCGCTGCGGTTGCTGGTAAGATGCGCGCCCCCGCGTATCCGGCTCTGCCCATGTCGAACGAGAACGAGGCCCTTACCTACCGCGCCGCCGGTGTCGATATCGATGCCGGCAATGCCGTCGTCGAGCGCATCAAGCCGCTGGTTGCGCGCACTTTCCGCAAGGAAGTGATGTCGGGTCTTGGCGGCTTTGGTGGCCTGTTCGACCTCGGTGGCCGCTATCGCGAACCGGTGCTGGTGTCGGGCACCGACGGCGTCGGCACCAAGCTCAAGCTTGCGCAGACACTCGATCGCCACGCCACGATCGGCATCGACCTGGTCGGCATGTGTGTCAACGACGTCCTCGTGCAGGGTGCCGAGCCATTGTTTTTCCTCGATTATTTCGCCACCGGCCAACTCGATGTCGAAACCACGGTGGCCGTGGTCGGCGGCATCGCCAAGGGCTGCGAGCTGGCCGGCTGTGCCCTGATCGGTGGCGAGACCGCCGAGATGCCGAGCATGTATCCGCCCGGCGAGTATGACTTGGCCGGCTTCTGCGTCGGCGCGGTTGAAAAACTCGCCCTGATCGATGGCAGCCGCATCAATGCCGGCGACGCGATCATCGGCATCGCCGCTTCCGGCGCGCACTCGAACGGCTACTCGCTGATCCGCCGCATCGTCGAGCGCGCCGGCAACCCGTTCGATCTCGACCTTGGCGGGATCAGCCTCGCCGATGCGCTGATGATGCCGACCACGATCTATGTCAAACCGATCCTCAAGCTGCTCCAGCAGTTGCCGATCAACGGCATGGCGCACATTACCGGCGGCGGCCTGCGCGAGAACATCATCCGCGTCGTCCCCGCGCACCTGGGCATCGAACTCGACAGCAGCGCGTGGAAGGCACCCGTCGTCTTCGACTGGCTGCAACGTGAAGGCAAGGTGGCCCAGGATGAAATGTGGCGGACCTTCAACTGCGGCATCGGCTACACCCTGATCGTCTCGCGCGAGCACGCCGGTGCGACCCTCGATGCCCTTGAAACCCTTGGCTTGCAGGCATGGACGATCGGTGCCATCGAAGCGGCACGCGGCGATGAGCGCGTGCATATCCGTTGAACGATCCGGACAAGGCCATGCGTGTCGTGGTGCTCGCCTCGGGCAGGGGCAGCAATCTTGAGGCGCTGATCGACGCGCAGCGCGGCGGGCACCTGCCCATCCGCATTGTCGGCGTGCTTTCCGACAAGCACGAGGCGCGCGCACTTGAACTCGCCCGCAGCCATGACATTGCGGCAATCCATCTCGATCCGCGCCAGTTCCCCGATCGCCGCGGCTACGACCTTGCCCTGTTCGCGCGCATAGCCGATCTGCACGCGGACCTGATCGTGCTTGCCGGCTTCATGCGCATCCTCGACGCAGAGGCCTTTGCACCATGGCTGGGCCGCATCATCAACATCCATCCGTCCCTGCTGCCCCGCTATCCGGGTCTGCACACGCATCGACGCGCGCTTGAAGCCGGCGATCGCGAGCATGGCGCCAGCGTGCATTTCGTCACCGCCGAACTGGATGGCGGGCCGGTCATTGCGCAGACCGTCATCGAGATCGCCGAGGGTGACACGGAAGGCAGCCTGGCCAGCCGCCTGCTCGCCCGTGAACACCGCTTGCTGGTGGCCTGCGTCGGCTTGCTCGCCGCGGGTCGCCTGGCCTTGAGGGCGGACACGATCCTCCTCGACGGCGTGGCGCTGGCCGCGCCGCTGCGCCTGCCGGACTGAATTCGCTGGCGACACCCGGCATTCATCATGCAGCTACCAGAATGCCGCCCTTTCAGCGGAAGCGCGCCTTGAACCGGATTGCCACCCTGCTCCTGTGTCTCCTCGTTCCGGCAGGCTGTGTCCTTGCCGATTCACCGATCGCACCGTTCACGGCCGAATATGCAACCTTGCGCAACGGCCATGAGATCGCGCGGACGACCATCGAATGGAAGCGCAACGGCGACGCCAACTGGACCCTGCGCACGACCACGCAGGGGACGTCCAGCCTGGCGAAAATTGCCGGTCTCGATGTCGCCGAAGAATCCGTGCTGCGCTGGAACGGCGCACGCCCGGAAACCACCCGTTACGATTTCCGCCAGGACATGGCCTTCAAGAACAAGCGCCGCCACGGCGAGTTCGACTGGGACTCCGGTGAAGTGCACATGGTCGAGGGCGGCAGTGATGCGCGCTATGGCCTGGTCCCGTTCACCATCGACCGCAATGCGCTGACCATTGCCCTGGCCGCGGACCTGGCCGGCCATGCCGACACCTTCAGCTACAAGGTGGCGACGAAAGACGCCATCGACGATGTCCGCTACTCGCCTTGCGGCGAAGTCAAGCTGAATGTCCCGGCCGGCAGCTTCCTGACCCGCTGCCTCGAGCGCGTGCGCAAGAAGCGTACATCGACCAGCTGGTTCGCCGAAATCGACAACGGCTGGATTCCGGTGCAGATCGAGCAAGTCGAACGCAAGGGCGACACGATCACCATGCGGCTGGTGGCGACACGATCGGGAATGGAGAATGGGGAATAGGGAATCGGCAAACGCAAAGCGACAGCCTGTCGCAAGTTCTACGCGCGCCGCTGTCCTGCTCCAACCATGCCCTATTGCCTATTCCCCATTCCCGCTTCAAGAAGGCAAGCGGCGGATGCGGGCACCCAGCGAGCCGAGCTTTTCCTCGATGTTTTCGTAGCCGCGATCGATATGGTAGATGCGGTCGATGACCGTATCGCCCTTGGCGACCAAGCCGGCCAGGACCAGCGAGGCCGAGGCGCGCAGGTCGGTGGCCATCATTGGCGCACCGGTCATCGCCGGCACACCCTTGATGATCGCGGTATTGCTTTCGAGCTGGATGTCGGCACCGAGGCGCTGCAGTTCCAGCGCATGCATGAAACGATTTTCAAAGACGGTTTCGGTGATCACGCCGACGCCCTCGGCAACGCAGTTGAGCGCGGTGAACTGGGCCTGCATGTCGGTAGGGAAAGCCGGGTACGGCGCGGTGGTGATATTGACTGCCTTCGGCCGGCGGCCGCGCATGTCGAGCTCGATCCAGTCATCGCCGGTCGAGATATGCGCACCGGCGTCCTCGAGCTTGGAGAGCACCGCATCAAGGGTCTTCGGCCGTGCATGGCGGGCGCGGATCTTGCCGCCGGTGATGGCCGCGGCCACCAGGAAGGTGCCGGTTTCGATGCGATCCGGCAATACCTCGTAATCGGTACCACCCAGCCGCTCGACGCCTTCGATGACGATCGAGGTGGTGCCCGCGCCGGAAATCTTCGCACCCATGCTGTTCAGGCAATTGGCCAGGTCAACGACTTCAGGTTCCTGCGCGGCGTTCTCGATGACCGTCGTGCCCTTGGCGAGCACCGCCGCCATCATCAGGTTCTCGGTGCCGGTCACGGTGACCAGATCGAGCACGATGCGTGCGCCCCTGAGACGCTTGGCGCGCGCCTTGATGTAGCCGTTCTCGACGCGGACATCGGCCCCCAGGGCCTGCAAACCCTGGATATGCAGGTTGACCGGGCGCGAGCCGATCGCACAACCACCAGGCAGGGAAACCTCGGCTTCGCCGTAGCGCGCCACCAGCGGGCCGAGCACGAGGATCGAGGCGCGCATGGTCTTGACCAGGTCATATGGCGCAAACAGGCGATGGGTGGTGCGCGGATCGACCTGGATCTTCATGCGCTCATCAACGACAAGTTGCACGCCCATCTGGCCGAGCAATTCCATGGTCGTGGTGACATCGTGCAGATGCGGCACGTTGGCGATGCTGACCGGCTCGTCGGCGAGCAGGCAAGCGGCAAGGATCGGCAGCACGGCGTTCTTGGCACCGGAAATCTGCACCTCACCCTGCAGCGGCTCACCGCCGTTGATTACGATTTTGGCCATGGCCGGCGATTTTCCTGGTTCGGGTAAATGACAAGGCGACGTTCATCGCCTTGGCGCGAACGACTGTAGCGGGTGGAGTGCAGCAAACTCCGTGTTCAACCCTTGAGCGCTTCTTCCGGTGTCAAGGTGCGCAGCGAGAGGGCATGGATTGCGTTCCCCATGTGGGCGCCGAGCGTCGCGTAAACAAGCCGGTGACGCGCCAACGGCAGCTTGCCGGCAAACACCGGGCTGACCACGCGCGCCTCGAAATGCACGCCATCGGCGCCCTCGACATGGATTTCCGCGTCCGGAATCCCGCTCTGGATCAGATCGTGGATGGTCTTTGTGTCCATGAAAAGGCGGATTCCTGGCAAGCCGGCGACGAACAAGCGAACCCGCACGGCATAGGCGCAAACGGGGGTTACAGATACAATGGGAATGCGTAATGGTACTAAAAATCCGGCTCCGCCGAAATTCCAGGCCGGCGGACCGCGCACTTTCGCCATTGAATCCGACCCCGATGAATGCCCAATTGAACCCGGCCCAGCTCTCCTCGACCAACCCGATGCTTGTCGAAGCGGCGATCCGCGAAAGCGCGCGCACGGTGATCGTGACCGAGGCGCGTGCGATCGAGGCCCTGCAGCAGCGCGTCAACGGCAGCTTCCTCAGTGCCTGCCAGCTCATGTTCCAGTGCCAGGGCCGCGTCGTCGTGACCGGGATCGGCAAATCCGGGCATATCGCACGCAAGATTGCGGCCACCCTGGCCTCCACCGGCACGCCGGCGTTCTTCGTGCATCCGGCCGAAGCCAGCCACGGTGACCTCGGCATGATCACGCAGAAGGATGTCGTGCTGAGCCTGAGCAATTCCGGCGAAACCGACGAGCTGCTGACCATCCTGCCCCTGATCAAGCGCCAGAACGTGCCGCTGATCGCGATGACCGGCAACGAATTTTCCTCGCTGGCCAAACTCGCCGACGTCCACCTGGATGTTTCCGTATCCGAGGAAGCCTGCCCGCTCGGCCTGGCACCAACCGCCAGCACCACGGCCGCGCTGGTCATGGGTGATGCCCTGGCCATTGCCCTGCTCGAGGCACGCGGCTTCACCTCCGAGGATTTCGCCCGTTCGCATCCGGCAGGCACTCTGGGCAGGCGCCTGCTCGTCCGCATCAGCGACATCATGCATTCCGGCAAGCAGGTGCCGAAGGTCGACCAGCATGCGTCGCTGACTGCCGCCCTGGTCGAAATGACCCGCACTGGACTGGGCATGACCACGGTGACCAATGCCGCGGGCGAGTTGCTGGGTGTTTTCACCGATGGCGACCTGCGCCGTGCCGTCGACGATGCCGACATCGACCTGCGCGATACGCCGGTTCGCAGCCTGATGACTTCGGACCCGAAGACAATCACCGCGGACAAGCTGGCCGTCGAGGCCGCCCAGGTCATGGAAGCCTTCAAGATCCATGCCCTGCCCGTCGTCGACGAGGAGAACCGCGTGGTCGGCGCACTCAATATCCATGACCTGCTGCGCGCACGGGTGGTTTGAACGCTCTGAATAGGGAATGGGGAATGGAGAACAGGGAATCGCAAAAGCAGGCGATTGCCGACATCGCTTCCCGGTTATTCCGCAATAGATAGTTACTGGCTCGCACTGTTTCCCATTCCCCATTTCCCATTACCGCTCGCAACCATGCCCTCCAACGACCTTCCCGCCGTCATTCGCGACCGTGCCGCCAAGGTGCGCCTGGCCGTGTTCGATGTCGATGGCGTCCTGACCGACGGCCGGCTCTGGTACTCGGAAGATGGGCATGAGCTGAAATCCTTCCACGTCCACGATGGCCTTGGCCTCAAGCGCCTGCGCGCCAACGGCATCGAGGTGGCCATCATCACCGCGCGGATCAGCCATCTGGTGGCCAAACGCATGGCCGACCTCGGCGTCATCCATGTCTACCAGGGCCAGGAGGACAAGCTCGCCTGTTTCGACCAGTTGCTGCATGCCATGCAGTTGAGCGCGGCCGATTGCTCCTACACCGGCGATGACCTGCCCGATATTGGCGTCATGACCCAGGTTGGCCTGGCCATCGCCGTGGCCAACGCGCACCCGGCGGTAGCCGCGCGAGCGCACTGGCAGACCCGGCGCGAGGGTGGCGCAGGTGCCGTGCGCGAGGTCTGTGACCTGTTGCTGCAGGCACAGGGCAAGGCCGATGCGGAACTCGCCAGGCCCCTTGGCCGTCACTGAGCGCATGGGCATTGAAAAACCGCTGAACGCAATCGCGAGGCGCCGGCCATGATCATGGATCGACGCACGCTGATGGTCATGCTCGCGCTGGCGATGATTGCCGCGCTGAGCCAGATCCTGCTCTGGTTGACCCGCCCGCCGCCGCTCGAACCCACCTTCAGCGGCCCGCCGCGCTCCGGCTACACGCTCGACAATTTCTCCATGAATGCCCTGGATGAAAGCGGCAAGCTCAGTTTCACCGTCAGCGGTCCGCGCCTGACCCGGCGCAGCGAGGACGGATCGATCTTCGTCTCGACACCGGACTACGTGATCGTCGACAAGGATGCCAACCCGTGGATCGGCAAATCGGATTCGGCTTCGGTCAACAAGGACGGTTCAACGATGAAGCTCGAAGGCCATGTCGAGTTGCAGCGCCAGCCTGGCCCGGATGCAGGCCCCGCCCGCATCGTCACCTCCAACCTGATTGCGCATCCCCGCGACAGCACGCTGGAGACCGAGGCGCCGGCACAGATCACCCAGCCGGGCTCTATACTGCGCGGCACCGGCCTGCGTGGTGACCTCAACAGCAAAGTCCTGGAGCTGCTATCCGATGTCCACAACACTTTCGAACCGACCCGGCGCAAACCCTGATCGCTCGCTCGGTTGGCAACTGCTGCTCGCCGCGATAGGCATGCTGGCGTTTGCTGCAGCCCACGCACTGAGCAGCGACCGCGACAAGAACCTCGAGGTCCGCGCCAGCTACAACAAGATGGTCACCACCACGCCATCGTATGCGTTGTTCAAGGACAACGTGCGCATCGAGCAAGGCTCGCTGAAAGCCAGCGGCGATGAAGCGCGTGTCTATGAAGGAGATGGCAGCAATGATTCCGGCCGTCGCATCGTGTTGACCGGATCACCTGCGCGCCTCGAACAGTTGCAGGACAACAACGGCGGCCTGATGACCGCGCGCGCCGCGGAAATCGACTACAACGATGGCAGCCACATTGCCATCCTCACTGGCGATGTCGTCGTCGTGCAGGAAGGCAAATCCGAGTTCCGTGGCCAGCGCATGACCTACAACACCGAAACAGGTGCCATGGAGGGCGGCAGCCAGGCCCCGGGCAGTGAAGTGCACATGACCTTCAAACCCAAGCCCAGGGCTGCCAGCAAGCCGGCCACGGACAGCAATCGCTGATGCTGCATGCGGCAAACCTGCGCAAGGCCTATGGCGGCCGCAGCGTCGTGCGCGATTTCGGTTTTTCGCTGCGCCAGGGCGAAGTCGTTGGCCTGCTCGGCCCCAACGGTGCCGGCAAGACCACCTGTTTCTACATGGTGGTCGGCCTGGTCGCCGCCGATTCCGGCAGCATCCGCCTTGATGACCGCACCATCACCAGCATGCCGATGCACGAGCGTGCCGCATTGGGCGTTGGCTATCTGCCGCAGGAGCCCTCGATCTTCCGTCGCCTCAGCGTCGCCGACAATGTCATGGCCATCCTCGAGTTGCGCAAGGATCTCGATGCCAAGGGCCGCGAAGGCGAGCTGGAGCACCTGCTCGATGACCTGCAGATCAGCCATATCGCGCGCAGCAAGGGGGCGAGCCTTTCCGGCGGCGAGCGCCGTCGCGTCGAGATCACCCGCGCGCTGGCCGCCAGGCCGCGCTTCCTGCTGCTCGACGAACCCTTTGCCGGCATCGACCCGATTTCGGTTGTCGACATCCAGCGCATCGTGCGGCACCTGAAGGCGCGCAACATCGGCATCCTGATCACCGACCACAATGTGCGCGAGACGCTGGGCATCTGTGATCGGGCCTACATCATGAATGAAGGTGCCGTCCTCACCCAGGGCACGCCGGCCGAAGTGCTGGCCAACGAGAAGGTGCGCGAGGTCTATCTCGGCACCGAGTTCCGCATGTAGCCGGGATTGGGGCGCATTCAAGTCGCGGCAGCCGGCAAACAAGCCGTTGCGGCTGCAATGTCCGGGCGGAGCAATGCCCACATGGCCCTTCGGCCAGTTCCAACGGCCCGACAATTCGACCAGAACGATGCCGCCTCGCGAGGCGGTTTGCTCAAGGTGATCGGCACCACTTGCAGGATTCAGTCACCCGCCAGGTGACAGCATGTTTGCCGGCGGCGATGAAATTGCCTGTGCAAATACAGCCCTGAAGCATGGCGGGTTTCAATGCGCACTTGCGCCGCTGGCTGCATAAACCCGCAGGCAACCGCGAGAGAGTGGACCGTGCGCTGGCGAGCGTCAAGATCTGCCGATGGCACACAATTGGCGCTAAGCTTGCATAAGGCCGTCAGACGACAATAATCCGGGCATGAAACCCGCTCTACAACTCCGAGTCCAGGCTCAGCTTGCGCTGACACCGCAACTCCAGCAGGCAATCAAGCTGCTGCAATTGTCGAGCATTGAACTCGAAGCGGAACTCAATCTCGCCCTCGAGTCCAATCCCCTGCTCGACATCGACGAAAGCGAGCCGGAAGAGGAAGTCGAAGAGTTCGTTCCGGCCGAGCACACGCCCAGCGCCGCGGTCGAAGCCGGCGACAGCAATTCGGCCGAACCGGTCGACAGCACGCCGGATTTCGACGACGTCCCGCTTGATCTCGGCGCTGATTCGCATGACTACCGCGCCGGCACCGCTGCCAGCGACGAGGAAGGCATGGAGGCACAGGATGCCGAGGCCGAGGATCTGCGCGACCATCTGCTCTGGCAGCTCAACCTGACCCCGCTGTCGGCCCCCGACCGCGGCATTGCCACGGCAATCATCGAAGCCGTCAATGATGATGGCTATCTCGAGGAAACCAACGCGGTGCTCGCGCAGAGCCTGGCTGGCCTGTTCGCAGTCAGCGAGGATCAGGTGGAAGGCGTGCGCCATCGCATCCAGCGCTTCGATCCGGTCGGCGTTGCCTCGCGCACGCTCGGCGAATGCCTCGACGTCCAGCTCGAAGGCCTCGATGCGGAAACGCCGGGGCTGGCCAAGGCGCGGCAACTGGTCGCGGATTGCCTTGACCTGCTCGCCCGCAACGATCGCACGCGCCTGTGCCAGCGCCTGCGCGTGAGCGACGGCGAACTCGACACCATCATCGACCTCGTCCGTTCGCTGAATCCGAAACCCGGTGCCGGTTATTCGAACGCAGCACCTGAATATGTCGCTCCCGATGCCTACGCGCACAAGGTCAACGGCCGCTGGCAGGTATCGCTGTCGCCGCATTGCCAGCCGCGACTGGCGATCAACGAACACTACGCAAGCCTGATCGCCAAGGTGCGCCGTGATGATGCCAACTACCTGCGCGGACAATTGCAGGAGGCACGCTGGCTGATCAAGAGCCTGAAGACGCGTGCCGAGACCGTGCTCAAGGTCGCCCAGGCCATCGTCCAGGCACAGGCCAGCTTCCTCGATTTCGGTGCCGAGGCGATGCGCCCGCTGGTATTGCGCGATGTCGCCGACGAAATCGAGATGCACGAGTCTACGGTTTCCCGGGTGACCACGCGCAAATACCTGCATACGCCGCGCGGCACCTTCGAATTCAAGTACTTCTTTTCCAGCGGCGTGGCCACGATCGACGGCGGCGCCGCCTCCGCCACCGCGATCCAGGCCATGATCCGCAAATTGATCGACGAGGAAAAAGCCGCCCGGCCGTTGTCCGACCAGGCGCTTGCGCTGGAACTCAACCGTCGCGGCATCAGCGTGGCACGACGCACGGTTGCGAAATACCGGGAGGCCCTCAATATCTCTTCATCGAACGAACGCTGCCGTCTCGACTGAATCGCTGCAGGAAGGAAACGCGGAACACCACGCTGCAATGGTTGTCGAAAGAACGAGTGACAGTGAAGAACGCGGATCACCGCACTGGTCGGTGGTTCCATCCGGGTCGGATGTCCGGCCCACCCTAGAAGGAGGTTGCCATGCAGATCACGATCAAAGGCCATCAGATCGACATCACGCCCGCACTGCGCGCGCACACGGAATCAAAGATGGAGCGTCTGACCCGGCATTTTGACCACCTTCACGAATTGTCCATCGTCCTCGGCGTGGAAAAACTCCTGCACAAGGCGGAAGCGACGATCCACCTGTCCGGCAAGGATCTGCATGCCGACGCAGTCGCCGCCGACATGTATTCGGCGATCGATGCACTCGCCGACAAGCTCACTGTCCAGGTACGCAAGCACAAGGAAAAAGTGACCGATCATCATCCCAAGGAGGTCCTCGCTTCGCGTTACGAGTAACAGCGGCATCAGGCCGCCTGTCCGATCCCTCACATCCACGGATCGGACAGTGACACAAGGCCTGCGCCCAAGGCACGGCGATGCGATACTGTCGGTTCAATCCAGTCGAGCCTCGCCGTGCCGATACTTGATCTCCTTTCCCCGCAACACGTGCTCGCGAATGTCGCGGCGGCGGACAAGGCGCAACTCCTCGAACAATTGGCAGCCATGCTGGCGGGCAGTTCCGCCGAACAAAGGCTGATCGGCGAAGCGCTGAACAGCCGCGAAAGACTGGGTTCGACAGGCATCGGGCGTGGCGTGGCGATTCCGCATGGACGTGTCCCCGGACTCGACCGTGCGCGCGCCGTCCTCCTGCGGTTGTCCTCGCCCCTTGATTTCAACGCGCTGGATGGACTGCCGGTCGATCTGGTCGCGGCAATGGCCGTTCCCGAACACAATCCCGAACAACACCTGCAGTTGCTCGCCGAGCTTGCCGAAATGTTTTCCGATAGCCGACTGACCACTGCCATGCGCCAGGCCCAGGACAGCGGTGAGCTGCAAGCGGAGCTGGCAGAATTCAGCCGCAACAGACCGAAGAGCCCGCCATGGACCGACTGACCTCACGGCAACTCTATGACGCCGTCGGCGAGCGCATGCAATTGCGCTGGGTCGCCGGCCTGCGTGGCGAGGGCCGCGCCATCGAACCCGGCGACAAGACCTCGCGCCGGCCCTCGCAGATCGGCTATCTCAACATCATTTATCCAAACAAGGTGCAGATCATCGGCACCGAGGAACTTGCCTACCTCGACAGCCTCGATTCACGCCAGCGCTGGGAAACGATCGAGAAGATCATGGCCTACCGCTCAATCGCCCTGCTGGTGACCAAGGACCAGGCAATCCCGGGCGATCTGCGCGATGCCGCGGAGGAATCGAACACGCCGCTGTGGGCCAGCCCCAAGCGCGGCCACGAGTTGCTGACCTATCTGCAATACCATCTCGCCCGCGGCCTCGCCCGGCAAATCACCCTGCATGGCGTGCTCATGGAGGTCAATTCGATCGGCGTATTGATCACCGGCGAGAGCGGCACCGGAAAAAGCGAGCTGGCCCTCGAGTTGATCACGCGCGGCCATCGCCTGGTAGCCGACGATGCGCCCGAATTCACCCTGATCGCGCCGGACGTCATTGACGGCACCTGTCCCGAGATGCTGCGCGACCTGCTGGAAGTGCGCGGACTGGGCGTGCTCAATGTGCGCGAGATGTTCGGTCACACGGCGGTCAAGCCGTCGAAATACCTGCGCCTTATCGTGCACCTGCAACCTATGAGCCAAACCGGTGCCGATGATGCGATGAAGCGCCTGTATGGCGATGTCGGCTATCGCGACGTGCTCGACGTGGCCATCCCGCAAATTGTCATTCCAGTGGCCTCGGGGCGCAACATCGCGGTGCTTGCCGAAGCCGCCGTGCGCAGCCACATGCTGAAATCCAAGGGCCTCGATCCGGCGCAAACCTTCGTCGATCGCCAGGCTCATCAATTGCGGCGCCTGCCGCCATGGTGACTGCATGAATGCCGTCGATGTCGCCAATCCACCGAGCCCTCTGGTCGTCGTCAGCGGACTTTCCGGCTCCGGCAAGTCCGTGGCCCTGCGCACGCTGGAGGATCTCGATTATTACTGTGTCGACAACCTGCCCAGTGCCCTGCTGCCGGCGTTTGTCCGCGCCGTGGCGCACGACAGCGAAGGCCGCCATCCACGCCTCGCCGTGGGCGTCGACGTGCGCAACCGTGCCGACGATCTGAACCGCCTGCCCGAGGTGCTTTCGGAACTGGCCGAGATCGGCATCGACTACGAACTGGTCTTCCTCGATACGCGCGATGACATTCTCATCAAGCGCTACTCCGAGACCCGGCGCCGGCATCCCCTGTCGCTCGGCGGCCTCGGCCTCGCCGATGCGATCGCGCTGGAACGCAAATTGATGCGCCAGATCGCCACCATCGCCGATCGCGTGATCGATACCAGCGAACTCAATGTGCACCAGTTGCGCCGCCTGGTGATCGCCGAGCTCGGCATGAGCAGCGGCTCGTTGACCTTGCTGTTTGAATCCTTCGCCTTCAAGAAGGGCGTGCCGCCGGTCGCCGATTTCGTTTTCGATGCGCGCTGCCTGCCCAATCCGCACTGGAATGCCGCGTTGCGCCCGCTCAGCGGCCGCGATGCGCCGGTGCGCGAGTGGCTGGAGCAGCAGGCCGATGTCGTCCTCTTCCTCGACAACCTGCGCAGTTTCTTCGAAACCTGGCTGATCCGCTTCCAGAACGAAGGCCGCAGCTACGTGACCATCTGCATTGGCTGTACCGGCGGCCGTCATCGATCGGTTTTCCTGGTCGAACGCCTGGCCGAGCATTTTCGCCAGAACTATCAACAAGTGCTGAGTTATCATCGTGAACTCGAATGATCGATTGCGACCAGGTCCGCCCACGGCATGCCTGCAGCATCTGGAATATCCGCGCGCATCGGCATCATCGCCATGAGCGTCGGCGTCCTCCTGATGACCCATGAGGCGATGGGTGCCGCGCTGGTCGGCGCGGCCCGGCATGTGCTTGGCCAGTTGCCCCTGGCCCTCGACGTGATCGAGGTTGCCGCCAGTGCCGATCCCGATTCAACGCTGAGCCAGGCGGCACGCCACGCGCGCGGACTCGACAGTGGCGAGGGCGTGCTGGTGCTGACCGACCTCTATGGCGCGACGCCGTGCAACGTGGCTCGGCGCTTGCCGGCACTCGGCCTCAACATGCACTGCGTATCCGGTCTCAATCTGCCCATGCTGCTTCGTGTACTCAATTACCCGGAGCAATCCCTCGACGAACTCGCGCAGACCGCGGCAAGCGGCGGCCGCGGAGGAATATTCATCGATCATGCTTGAACGCGAAATCACCATCTGCAACAAACTCGGCCTGCATGCGCGGGCTTCGGCCAAGCTCGTGCAGACCCTGCACGGCTTCCAGTCGAGCATTTTCATGGTCTACCGTGGCAAGGAGGTCAACGCGAAGAGCATCATGGGCGTGATGATGCTGGCCGCCGGCCTTGGCGCGGTGCTGACCTTGCGTGCCGATGGCCCGGACGAGGAATCGGCGATGAATGCCCTGGTCGATCTGTTCGAGCGCAAATTCGACGAAGGCCAGTAATCGCCCGGCAGCAAGGGAAGCCGCGTGATCCCGGGCGTCATCACAATGCATTTCAGGGAGAATGATTCAGCGTGCGATTGATACTCGAAGGCAGCGGAGCATCGCGTGGCATGGCGCTCGGACGCGCTCGCCTCGAACAGCCGAGCCGCTTCCTCGTCGACAACACGCCGCTTGCGCAAGCCGATGTCGCCGCAGAGTTGGTGCGCATCGACAATGCCCTGGCGCTGGCGCGCGCCGAACTGAAGGGCCTGCGCGACAAGCTCAGCGGCCCGCTCGCCCGCGAAGTCGCCGAGTTCATCGATGCACACGGCTTGATTCTCGCTGATCCCGAATTCGTCAATGGCCTGCACAACCTGATCAAGGATGGCCGCTTCCGCGCCAGTGCGGCGCTGAAGATGCAGCGCGACAGCCTGGTTGCCGTGTTCGAGGCCATGGATGATCCCTACCTGCGCAGCCGGCGCGAGGACATCGAGCATGTCATCGGCCGCGTGCAAGGCGCCTTGAGCCGCGAATCCAGCGTCGAGGAACGCAAGCTCGCCTCACGCGTCGGCGAGATCCTGGTTAGCGACACGGTGGCCCCGGCCGAACTCGTGCCGCTTGCCGAACATGGCGTGCTCGGCTTCATTCTCACCGGCGGCAGCACGCTGTCGCACAGCGCCATCCTGGCGCGGTCGCTGCGCTTGCCGATGGTGGTCGGCTCGCATCAGGCACTGGCGCACCTGCGTGATGGCGATCTCGTGTTGATCGATGGCGACAGTGGCAATGTCATCGCCCACCCCACCGCCCAGGATCTGGCCAGCTACCGGCAGTGGCAGCGCGATGTCGCGCAGCAGGACAAGCGCCGCGCGCGTCTGCGCGATGCTGAAACACGCACTCTCGACGGCATCGAGATCCACCTGCATGCGAATGCGGAAATGGCCGCCGACGTCGCCCGCGCACGATCCTTCGGTGCCGCCGGCATCGGTTTGTTCCGCACCGAATTTCTCTTTCTGCAACGCCGTGACGCGCCCGGCGAGGAGGAGCAGTTCCTTGCCTATCGCGACCTCGTCCTCGGCATGGGTGGCCTGCCGGTGACCATCCGCACCCTTGACCTGGGCGCCGACAAGGCCGACAGCGCTGGTCTGGTCCTCGAGGACGAGCCGAATCCGGCACTGGGCGTGCGCGGCGTGCGCCTGTCTCTGCGCAATCCGCAACTCATGCGCACGCAGTTGCGGGCGATCCTGCGCACCACCGGTTACGGACCGGTGCGTATCCTCGTGCCCATGGTCAGCGCAGTCGAGGAAGTCATCACCATCCGACGCATGGTCGATGAGTGCGCAACGCAACTGCGCAAGGAAGGCCAGCAGATCGCCGAGCATTTCGAACTCGGTGCAATGATCGAAGTGCCCGCCGCGGCGATCGCCCTGACCAGCATGATCCGGCAACTGGATTTCGTCGCCATCGGCACCAATGACCTGGTTCAGTACACGCTTGCCGTCGATCGCAACAACAACGAACTCGGCGAGCTGTACGACCCGCTGCATCCCGCCGTGCTGCGCCTGATCGCGCATACCATCGCGGTCTGCCGCCGCAATCGGCGGCCGGTGACGCTGTGCGGGGAAATCGCCGGTGATGTGTATTTCACGGCAATGCTCATTGGCCTCGGTCTGACCGAATTCAGCATGCACCCAGGCCTGATCCTTGAAGTTCGCGAAGTCGTCAACGCCCTTCACGCCGGCGAACTGCGCAAGATCGCCCCGCGGCTGTTGCGCGCCACCGACCGGGCCGGCATCGACGCCGTCATGCATCGGATGCGTGCGCGCATGTCTGCAATCGTGGAAAATGCCGTCGCTGCTCCGCCAATCGACTGTTGACCGGGCAATCGCCGCAGCCGGCCGTTGCGGGCTTTCATCCGTTGATTGCGGGGCATCGCATGAGCCCTGCAATCGGGTTGCCGCTCAATCCGCCTTTCGTCGGCGATGTTCCGGAAACCACCGGGTGAGTTGCGTGGTCGCGGCAAGCGCATTCGCGCATCTCGGTGATTCGCGGACAATCGCCAGCAGAACCAGGAATGATCGGCCATGTCGAGTCAACTGACATCCAACCCTGAACACGCTGCCCACGGGCCGTCCGCGTTGGCCTGGGCAAGGACGATTCCTGGCGGAATCGTTTCCCTCGCCTTGTTGCTGGCGGGCACCTGGTTCCTGCTCACCGGCCTGCTGGAAATCATCAATTTCGGCTTTCGGCAACCGATGTTCGACCAGTTCAAGATGTATCCGAACTACCTGATGCTGCCGTTTCCGGACAGCGTGCTGCAACTCGAGAATGGACATCGGCCGATTCTCCCGAATCTGGTGCAAGTTGCCGAAGCACAATGGTTTTCGGCAAACCAGAACCTGCAGCTGGCGTTGGGCGGCGGCAGCGCATTGCTCATGGCCGCCCTGCTCGCGATCGCCGCCTGGCGGGCACCAGAAGCTTCCTTGCCGACTCGCGCCGCCTGCGTGGCAACCAGTTGCATCGGCATTTTCTGGCTGGGCAACGCACGCATGCTTCTGCACGGAAGCGAACTGTTGCACGTCTATCTGCCCGGCTTGTTCCTGCTGCTCGGTGCGCTGGCCATCTACCGGGCGGCGCAGGCATCGCCCGTGGCCTGGATGAGTGCAGCAACCGGGTGTTGTCTTTGCGCGACCTTTTCCTTTGGATCCGGCATCGCCGCCTTCCCGGCGCTCGCCATCATCGCCTGGTATTCGCGTGTACCGGCGCGTGCCATCGGCATCCTCGGCCTCGGTATTGCCGTGGCGCTGGTTGTCTACCTGTGGATCCTGCCGGGAGACGACGGCGTGCGCGACATGCTGGTGTTTCGCCCGATCGACTCGGCGGCAACGGCAATGCGCTGGATCGCCTCGCCCTGGATCAATGCCTGGCTGGGTTTCGCGGAACCACCGCTGTATCCATGGATGGCATCCAGCGCCAGCAGCGACCCGATCGTCCATTGGCTGAGCGTTTCCGCCAACGCCGTCCAGTCGTTGCTGCACTTCGACAATCGCAGGACCGGCGCGATCTTCGTGGGCATGGCCGGATTCTGCGTGGCCGGCTATTTCCTCGTCCGCCAGGCCATCCGGCGCGAGCCGCTGGCACCCGTCCATTGCCTCGTCTTTGCCCTGGTGCTGTTCGTGGGCGCCGTTGCGGCAATCATCGGCATCGGCCGCGTCGGCAATTTCAGCACGCTTCCCGATGACGTATTCGCCGACCGCTATCTGCCGTGGTCATGCATGTTCTGGCTTGGCCTTGGCATCCTGCTGCTGCTCCAGGCTGACCGGTCCAGTCGGCGTGCGCGGGCCGCCGCCCTGGTCATCGCGCTGGCATTGCCGATCGGCTTGATGCCGAGCCAGCAGAACTGGGCGGGTTGGGGTGAGGCGGTGTACCGGATTGGCCAGCAAGCCGGGGCCGCCGCCATTTCCGATGTCTTCGATGCGCGCGTGTTTCCGGATGATGACTCGGCGCAAGCCGATGACGTGCTGCGCACCCTGGAACTGCTGCAACAGCGCAAGCTGGCGATGTTCTCGATTCCAGGCAGCGGCAGGCTTGGGGAGAGGACCGGGATTGGCGAAAGCAGCACGGACGTGGCGATCTGGATGGACAATGTCGAACTGTTGACCGATGCGCGCACCGGCCTGCCAGGCGCACATGTTCGCGGCATCGTCATGAGCGGAATCCGCCGCACAAGCAAAGGTGGAACATTGTTGTTCATTGACGAAAGCAACAGCATCGTCGGCTACGCGCTGCCGAGCTTCGTCGGCAAGGAAGGAACCACGCCTCGCATCAACATGCCGCGCAAGCGTGGCTTCGATGGCTATATCCGGAATTATTCTGCGGATCAGCGCTACCGCCTGGCCGTACTCGATCCCGACAGCGGGGTTTCAACCCCACTCTCGCCAATACCATCAACCACGAAATGATCCGGCGTGGCGATGCGCCACTTGCACGACTCCAGCCTTGCCGCCCAATCCATTCCGCAATTCAGCGTGGCCATCCCGAACAAAGGACGGCATGCTTCCGGCGCGCTGGTGAACGACCCCAGCCGTGTATAAAATCAAGAATGTCAGTGGCTGTTGACGCTGGCTTGCGCAGGCCTCCCCTCAAGATTGCATTGACCGACCCCGGAACTCCACCGAGCGCCTGAAGCAGATGCTGTTCAACTCATTCCATTACGTCGTCTTCTTCGTCATCGTCCTCGCCCTCAACCAGTCGCTGCGGCGCTGGCCGGGTGCGCAGAAGCTGATGCTGTTGGCGGCAAGCTACTACTTCTACGGCCAATGGAACTGGTTGTACCTGCTGCTGATCCTGTTCTCGACGGTTACCGATTACGCGATCGGGTTGGGTCTGGTGAAGGTCAGGCGCCCGCGCCAACTGCTCATCATCAGCCTGATCGTCAATCTTGGCGTGTTGTTCTTCTTCAAGTACGTGAACTGGGTGATCGGCAACTGGAATGCCGTCGATTCGATGCTGGGTGCCGGGCTGACGCTATCACCGCTCGACCTGCTGCTGCCGGTGGGCATCTCGTTCTACACGTTCCAGAGCATGTCCTACACCATCGATGTCTTTCGTGGCGACAGCCCGCCGCGAAGGAACTTCCTCGACTACTCCTTGTTCATCGCCTTCTTTCCGCAGCTGGTCGCGGGACCGATTGTTCGCGACGGGGAGTTTTTCCGCGAGCTTGATCGCGACCGCCAGATCGATTTCGCCACGGTACGCCAGGCCCTGGTGCTGATCGCCCTCGGTTACGTGAAGAAAGTGGCCATTGCCGACAACCTTGCCGCCATCGTCGAACCGGTCTTCGATGCGACCGCGCCACAAGGATTCTGGGACACCCTGCTGGCGATCTATGCATTCGCCATGCAGATCTACTGTGATTTCTCCGGGTACACCGATATCGCGATCGGCTGCGCATTGCTGCTGGGTTTCCGTTTTCCAAAGAATTTCAATTATCCGTATGTTGCCGAATCGATCCAGGATTTCTGGCGGCGCTGGCACATGACGCTGTCGCGCTGGCTGCGTGATTACCTGTACATCTCGCTCGGTGGCAATCGCAAAGGCCCGTCGCGCACCCGCGTCAACCTGATGCTGACCATGCTGCTCGGTGGCTTGTGGCATGGCGCAAGCTGGAACTTCGTGATCTGGGGCGGCCTGCATGGCCTCTATCTTGCCTGCGAGCGGATCGTGCATGAGCGCTGGCCGGGCTGGAACAGGAACACCCGCGGCGGGCGTCTGCTGCGCGTTTTCATCACCTTCCACCTGGTCTGCTTCGCCTGGATCTTCTTCCGTGCGCATGATCTCGCCGGTGTCGGCAGGATCCTCGGCAGCCTTGGTCAGTTCAACGTGGCCGATTTCAATGCCGACCGCCATCTGACCCTGTGCGTTGTTCTCGGCGGACTGCTCTGGGCTCAGTTTCTCGGCAATGACGGCGAGATCAAGCGCCGCATCAGCGAAAGCCAGGGGCCGATGTTCATGGGCACACTCACTGCGGCGATGCTGGCCATGATCTGGTTCACGCCGAACGCCAACGTGCCATTCATCTACTTCCAGTTCTGATCATGCAGCCATCAGCAACCGCAGGCGAACCCAGGCATCGACAACAGGCGCCGCATTGGCGCAGCCAGGCGCACGTCGCATGATGCGCAAGGTGTTCATTCTCGTTGCGCCGCTGGCACTGCTGGTGCTGCTGGAGCTGGTATTTCGCCTCGGGTTGTGGGAGCCGATGGCGAAACCGACCAGCCACGCCGGCACCAGCGTGCGTCTCAAACGCATGTTGCTCGATGCGCAGCTTGCCAGGATCGATTTCGTCACCCTCGGCAGCTCGCGTCCGGAGCTCGGCATTGATCACCAAGGCGTTGCCGAAGCGGCCCGGCAGGAGGGTTTCATCCATGCAAACCTGAGCATGCCTGGCGTGCACTGGATGAGCATCGGCATCCTCACCGACTGGTTGCAACGGCATCATCCGGAAATCCGCGGCGGCATCATTGCGCTGTCGACACAGGACCTGGCCTGGCCCGGCAATGGCGCCTACGAACTCGGCATCGTGCAACCATTCCGCCAGGCGTCCGACCGCGAATGGATCGAGGCGCACGTGCCGTTCGATCGAAGTCAGATGGAAACCTGGGGCAGTCGATTCGCGCTGTTTGCCTGGCGCGACGATGTACGCGATTTCCTTTCCCATCCCTTCACACGCCTGAACCGGACCCGCGATACCTTGCGGACAACCGACCTTGATCGCCTGTTTTCAAGTCACGACATGCCCGGTGACATGTGCGCCTGGGGCGTGCGATCACTGGATACCTGCGAGCGGCTCGATGCGGAAGTCGATGCTCCGGAAAACCTTCGCCGGCAATGCCGGGAGGTCACTGCAGCGGTCAAGGATCGACCCGATTTCGCGGTGCTGGCGAGGCAGTCGCCTCTTCCCGATTTCATGCAGAAAACCCGCAGCCTTGTGCAGCAACAGTTGCGCGGGATCAAATGGGGCACGCCACCGGTCGTGGTGCTGATGCCGATTCCGTTGATCTGGCGCAGCGATGCGCATTGGGCCGGCATGCAGCAATGGGCACTTTCGATTCTGCAACCACTGGACGATGAGGGTACGATCCATCTTGTCGATGCCACGGGCTTCTTTGATGGCGATGCGGGAAGTGATTGCAGCATCTTCGCGGATTTCTACCATGAAAATCCTCAAGGTCGATCGCGATTTTCCGCATGGCTGATTCCCCGGCTTGATACGATGCTCTACGCGCCCAGCCGCCAGCCCTCGCCATGATCAACAGCGGGCCGGACTGAAACAGGGCCGCCGCCCATCCGTCACTACTGCAGCTTTCCGGACGTCCATCGTGCAAATCTCGATTCCTGATGCCAGCGTTTTTGCACGACAATTCGAGCCACACGGCAGCACCGATCGCGCCTACCTCGCCCATCACTTTGGCCGGTTTGCTTCAACTCTTGTGGAGTTCTGCACCAGTTGGGATCTGCAGCGCGGCAACCGCGTGCTCGACATCGGTGCCCACTGGCTGCATCAATCGATCCTCTGGAAGCAGGCGGGTTTCGACATCACCGCGGTCGATTTGCCAATCACTTTCGAGATGGCGAACGTGCAATCGATTGCGCGAGCGATGGACATCAAATTGATCCCGTGCGCGAATCTCGAAGCCGCTGATGCATTCGATGCAATTGCGGATTCGAGCGCCGACGTCATCCTCTTCACCGAGATCATCGAACACCTGACGTTCAATCCGATCCGCTTCTGGAAACAGGTCTATCGAATCCTCGCGCCGAATGGCCGACTGGTGGTGACCACGCCGAACTACTACGCCTGGAATGGTCGCGCCTGGGATTTCGGCCGTTTTCTTCGCGGCTTCGGCGGCGGCATCAGTGTCGACGCCATCCTCGGCACCCATACCTATGGCCACCACTGGCGCGAATTCTCGAAACACGAAGTCATCCGCTACTTCTGCCTGCTTTCACCGGACTTCAATACCGTCAAGGCGAAAACCGTCAGGAATTACTATCCGGAACCGAATGACGCCCGCAAGAAACTGGCGTCCGGAATCTACGAGCGTTTTCCTGGCCTGCGACCCAACCTTCACCTGGAAATCGAGCTCTCGTCAAAGGATCACGGCATTGTCATGCAGCCAAGCTGGTAGCTGATCCTCCTTCGGCTCGCGGGCATCTCCGCAACACGTCGCTGCCCCGGTCAAGCAGCGAACGCCGGACCTGAATGGCATTGGCCGCAGACAGGCTGCTGCTGCCTTGTTTGTGCGTGCAAACATCCACGCACGACATCGTGGGTGGCGAGGATTTTCCTCAGCGTGCTGCCCGGCTCAGCCGGGCCGAATCCTGCTCATCGCGGGTCATCGCCACCTTGTCGCGCAGATAGACCGGCAAGGCCTGTTCGGGGGCAAGGCCGTGGCCGGCGTTGAATGCGCGGGCGGCGAGGCGGGCGATGGCTGCGGCTTGCGGATAGCTGCGTCCGCTGGCCGAGACCGGCGCGGCACCCAGGCGCAGGCGGATGATCTCGGCGTAGCTGTCCCAGCCGGTGCCGATCACGTGCCACAGGTGGTCGCCCGGCAATCTCAGGAGCTCGGCCGAACCCACATGTTCCACGCCGATGGGCTCGACCAGGCCATCGGCATCGCGGCGAAAGCAGCCGCTGTAGATTTCGCCCATGCGCGCATCGATCACGGCAAGAATCGGCTTGACGTCGATCGGCGCAGCACAGGCCAGTGCCGCCAGCGAGGAAACCGGAATCACCGGCAGGTCCAGCGCCAGCGCCATGCCTTGCGCCGCCGAGATGGCCAGCCGCACGCCGGTGAACGCACCCGGTCCGCAACCAACGGCAATGGCATCAAGCTGGCGACGCGACACACCGGCCTCGGCCAGCACCTCGTCGCACATCGGCAGCAGCAGTTCGGCATGCCGCCGCGGTGCCAACTCGCTGCGCGCAATCAACTGGCCGTTGCAGGCCAGGGCGACCGAGCAGGATTCCGTGGAGGTTTCAATGGCAAGCAGGTTCATGACGGCATTCTACCTGTCGGGACCGCGGCCTCGCTGCCAAGGCCATACCAGTCGATGCGCCGGGTCAGATACATCAGCACGGCAATGGCGGCGAGCAAGGCCAGCGCGCCCATCAGCAACGAGTACTGCTCGCTGATGACAAGGCCGTAGAGCAGCGCATAGACCAGGGCCAGCAAGGCACCGAGGGTGGTACCGGCCTGGCGGCTGCGCGCGGCGGCCGTGGCATAGCCGCCGATGATGGCGACCACGACCAGCGCGGCCAGCGCGTACGCCCAGGCAAAGCCGATCTGCTCGGAAAGCGCCAGCAGCACCACGTAGAACGTGCACAAGGCCAGCCCGACCATCACGTATTGCACCGGATGCACGCGCCAGCGCCCGAGCGCCTCGAACAGGAACAAGGCGACGAAGCTCAAGGCGATGAACAGGATGCCGTACTTGCCGGCCCGCTCGTTGCGCTGGTACGTGCCGACCGGTTGGTAAAGCTCGACGCCGAACGCCGATTGCTGCAAGGCCGCCGGATCGAGTTCGCTGACGAAACCTTGCTGGCCATAACCGCGATTGAGATCGAGCACCTGCCAGTGGGCATCGAATCCGTTGGCCGTTTCGGCATGGCTGGCGGGCAGGAAGGCGCCGGCAAACCCCGGATCGGGCCAGCTTGAGGACAGATCGACCTCGCTGCGCCGCGCGGTCGGCAGAAAATTGATCGCGGCGGTTCCGGCCAAATGCATGTCGAAGGAAAAATCACGGGTTGCGGCGGCTGACTGCGCATCGATCGGCCAGGCGACCTCGGTTGCCGAAATGCCGCGCACATCGCCGCCCGCCGGGCCAAAGTTCGCCTCGCTGCCATCGATAGTCAGCGCCGAAAGACGGCGGATCCCGCGCACATCCGACACCGGCACGCGCAAGACCGCCCGCGCCCACTGCGGCTCACGACCCTGACTGGCCAGCGCGCCGATGGCCTCGCTGCGAAACTGGCCGCTGAAAGCCAGACTTGCCGTATAGACCGGGGTTGCATAGATGCCGTAGCGGCGGATCTCGGTAGCCAGAGCCCCCTTGATCGACAAGGTCTCCGGCAACACGAAGCGCCATTCCTCGCTGCTGATCCAGCCTTTTTCGCTTTGTGTCTGCCAGCGCACCGGCACCATCAGGACAGGGCCGCCGATAACCTGCGCAGCACCCCAGCGCTCGGCAATCCTTGCCTGCGCTTGACCTTCCAGCCCTCGCCGCTCGCCAATCAGGCTCTGCACCTGGACCAGCGGAATCAACATGAGCAAGGCCAGAAGCCCTACGCCCATTGCCTTGAACGTGATGCCTTGAGTCCAGTTGCGCATCTGCATGATCGTCGCCTTCGCTTGGTCGGTGCCATTGGGCGCTCGGCGAAGGGCATGTCGCGGATCATTTCGGGCCGAATGCGGGCAATCGGCGTCAACGCACTGACCGCCATGCACGGGTTGTTCGAACGATGATTTTCCCTTGCCACCCGCGCGGAGCGGGGCCCTGCACTCCATTGCACCCGCGGGCGCATCCCGGCATAACACACGTTATAACAACGGGAGTAACGCCATGAAACTGAAAATCACCACCATCGGCAATTCCGCCGGCGTCATCCTGCCGCGTGAGTTGCTGGCTCGTCTGCGCCTGGAAAAGGGCGATGAACTGTTTGCCCTGGAAACTCCCGACGGCATCCGACTCACCACTTACGATCCGACCCTCGCCCAGCAGATGGAAGTGGCGGAGGAAGTCATGCGCAAGGACCACAACGTCCTGCGCAAGCTGGCGCAGTAGGAGACATCTCCATGACGATCTGGATCGAGAAAGCATTCGCCATCGCCGTCCACGAACGTCAACTAGCGGAACACGGCGGCATTGTCGGGGTACGCGACGAAGGTCTCCTGGATTCGGCTCTGGCAAGACCGCAACAACTCCATCCCTACGGGGATCCCGCGCCGGATATTGCCGATCTCGCGGCCAGCCTCGCGTTCGGCCTAGCGAGCAACCATCCTTTGCTCGACGGCAACAAACTGACGGCGCATGTTTGCTATCGCGTCTTCCTCGCGCTCAACGGTGCCGATATCGCTGCCAGCGACGAAGAAAAGTATGTCGCAATGCTCTCGCTCTCCGAAGGTAGCCTGTCTGAAACCGAGTTCGCCGCATGGCTACGCGAACACATCAGGCTCGACACCGCCAATCACATCAACGAGTCACGTCCGCGTTGACGGCATCCGCCTCCGGAATCACGAATCTCCCCGGATGCCATACTCCCCGGCGTGGCGTGGATAAGCGCAACGCATCCACCATTCCCCCATCCGGCATGGATTTCCCGCACCGACACACGTGCCGGACAAGCGCAACGACGGCAGGATGCCAAGTCGACTTGGCTGCACTGGAGCCGCGCCGCCCGATGTACGATGCTGCGGGACAATTTGCTGGCCCCCCGCACGGCTTTTCTGCGTTGATGGCTTCAAGTACCGGTCGACGCCGACACGAAATGCGGCCCGTCCATCTCCACACGATGAGGAACACGATGAAACGCAATCGATGGCTCAGCTTGGCAATCGTCTCCGGCATCGTCGTGAGCTGGGGCGTCGGCAACGCCGGCGGACTGCAGATCACTGCGCAAGGCATCGCCGCGGGTGGCGGCACGAGCGCATCGGGCGGCGGCTGCCGACGACTCGTCGCGACTCTCGGGGAGCCGGTTGGCGGACGCTCGAGCGGCGGTGCCTATACCGTCATTGCCGGCTTTCAGGCCGGCCTCGGCACGTCCTCTCGCGACTCGATCTTCCATGATGGTTTCCAGGAGTGCCTGTGATGAATATTTTCCCGATACCGATGCGGCTACTGGCACGCGTGGCGCTCGCCATTTCCGCACTTGCCGCGAATGCGGGCATCTTCGCTGCGCCGCAGATTCCCGACTTCGTCTACCAGGGGCGACTTGAGCAGAACGGCGCGCCGGCGAACGGAAACTTCGACCTGGACTTCAAGCTGTTCGATGCCGCGAGCGGCGGGTTACAGATCGGCGCGACAATCTCGCAACCGAACTTCCCGGTCACCGAGGGCCTGTTCAGCGTATCGCTCGCCTTCCCGGGCGCGTTCACCGGCACCCAGCTTTATCTCGAAGTGAGCGTCGAAGGCACGCCGATGCTGCCTCGACAAGCCGTCGCGACCGCCCCGGTATCGCAGTTCACGTTGACGGGCGGCATTTCCGGGCCGGCTGGCGGCGATCTGACCGGAAATTATCCGAACCCGACGATCGCGTTCGGCGCAGTGACGAACAGCAAGATCGCGGCGTCTGCGGTGAGCATTTCGAAGATTGCCGACAACGCGGTCACATCCGCGAAGATTGCAGACAACGCGGTTGGTGCGGCAGCGATCGCCAGCGGCGCGGTCGGGACGTCCGAAATCACCAACGACAGCATCACGCGAGGCAAGATTGCCGGCGGTTACAGCAACGGCGCTATCGCGGCCACGGTCGGTGCGAACGATTGCAACGACTACAACATCTCGGTTACCGGCGCGCAACCCAACGATCTCGTGGTCTTCAACCTTCAATCGGGCTATACGCTGCCGCCGAACATGTTGATTCAGCCGCTGCGGGTTCCCAGCGCCGACCTCGTGCATATCCGTGTCTGCAACCTCGGCAACGTCTCGCAGTCGACCGGAACGATCGGCATCTACGTGCTGACCATGCGCTGAGTGTCACTTCGCGCGAACGCGCGAATCACACGAGTGCGGGCGAACCTCGTGACTGACGGCGCCGTGGGCCGATCGCCTGCCATCCTGCGCAGGGCCTGGAAATTGCCCGGCCGGCAGAGGATGTCAGGCGCCGCTCCCGGCATTCGGCGCGTTCGCGCCACGCCCGGCGCGCTGGCTCCTCGCCATCAGGGTGTACTGCCATCCACCATCGGTGCCCGGCATTGATGGAACATGCAGAACAGGCGTGCCAAACGCCCAGGCCATGAAGACCCCGGCGGACAAGCTGCGCTTGACCGAGCTTCATTTCCGAACGGATTCGATCCACGCCTGAAATATCGCCAGATTGTCCTTGCGTTCCGTTGCGGTCCCGGCACCCGACCTGTATCGCGTGACCTGCTCCATCCAAAAACACCGACATGCACCTGGTGAAAATGCACCTACCCGCACTTCGAATAACCACAATTCAAACACGTGGCACAGCCATCCATCACGATGGTCGCGTTGGTGTTGCACTTGTGGCACATGGTGGCGCCCGGGGGGAAGCTGCCGGCGGAGTCGTCTTCGGCGAGATCGGGCGAGGGCATCTGCGCTGACGCGCCTACCATGCCGGGGCTGGATCCCGGCGTGCGTCGTGATGACGGATCGGAGACTGGCGTGCTTTTGCCTGGCGCGCGGCTTACGTCAGACTTTTTTTTTGCGCGGGCCTCGTAGGCAGCGCGCTTTTCGGCGATCAGGGCGCGTTGCGCGGGATCCATTTCGGGATCGTGGATCAGGCCGATCATCTTCATGTGGCGTTCGATGACCGCGCCGAGTTCGGCGACGATGCTCGGCATGTAGACGCCGCCGGCCTTGAAGTAGCCGCCGCGCGGATCGAACACGGCTTTCAGCTCCTCGACCAGGAAGGTGACATCGCCACCCTTGCGGAACACGGCGGACATGATGCGCGTGAGCGCAACGATCCACTGGAAGTGATCCATGTTCTTCGAGTTGACGAAGATCTCGAACGGGCGGCGCAGCTCATGCTCGGTACCGGCATTGAGCACGATGTCGTTGATCGTCACATACAGGGCATGTTCGACCAGCGGCGACTTGATCTTGTAGGTGGCGCCGATCAACTGATCCGGGCGCTCGACCTTCTCGTGCATGTGGATGACTTCGGCGGTTGCCGGCTCCTCGACCACCGGCTGCGGCTTGGCGACTGCAGCAGGTGATTCCGCTTCCGGCAGCACAACGTTGTATGCCTTGATCTTCTTGCTGATCTTGATCGCCATGCCGGCGCTCTCCTGAATTCGTCCGTGACCGCCCTCTGGCGAGGCGATCGAGTTGTCCATGCCTTGGCTGCGCATGTCGCGCCAGGCGTTGTTGCAGGTCGCGGGCCTGCCTGGGCAGTGCTCCGCTGAAACGTGCGCGGCGGAATCGGATTCCGCCGCGCATTGAAACGCGTGTCGCGACAACGACCCGTCCCGCACAGGCGGGAGGGCCACCGATCAATCGATCACTTGCGACCTTTCTTGACTGCCTTCTTTGCGGCTTTCTTTGCAGGAGCCTTCTTCGCCGGTGCGGCTTTCTTGACCGGCTTCCTGGCCACGGCCTTCTTCACCGCTTTCTTGGCGGCGACCTTCTTCACGGCCTTCTTGGCCACGGGCTTCTTCGCTGCCGCTTTCTTGACGACTTTCTTCGCCGACTTCTTCACCGCGGCCTTCTTGGCCACGACTTTCTTGACGGCTTTCTTCACGGCCTTTTTCACCGCGGCTTTCTTGGCGGCGACCTTCTTGGCGGCCGGCTTGGCTTTCGGCTTGGCTTTCGCCTTGGCCTTGGCCGGTGCCTTGGTCATCGCAGCCTTGGCTTCTTCGGCTTTCTTGGCCACGGTCTTCACCGCGCCGCTGATCTTCTTTGCCGCTGCTGCCTCGACTTTCTTGGCCTTGGCGACCACGGTCTGCACCTTGCGCGCCGCCTGCTTGCGCGCCTTCTGCACCTTCTTGACGGCGTTCTTGCCGGCCTTGGTGACGGCGGCCTTCGCATCGGCCGCGACATCGCTGGCAGTATTGGCAATGGCGCTGGCTGCGTCGGAAATTGCTCCGCCCATTTCCTTCAGGCTGTCTTTGACTTCTTCCACCGGGCTATCGGTACTCATCTTCCCCTCTCCGCGCTTGCGCGCCACTGTTGGTTGACTAGGTTGGACAACGCACAACAAGCAAACCACCGGACACATCGCGACCGGTGGATCCACTCGAATCAGAACTTGCCGTAGTAGCCTTCTTTGAGGGCATCGAACAGGTTGGCTGCGGTGTGGACCTCGCCATCGTACTCGATCTCCTCGTTGCCTTTTACTTCCACGATCGATCCATCTTCAAGCTCGAATCGATAGCGGGTGTTTTCCAGATCATGCTCCTTGACCAGCACGCCCTGGAAGGCTGCCGGATTGAAGCGGAACGTGGTGCATCCCTTCAAGCCCTGCTCGTGGGCATAGCGATAGATGTCCTTGAAATCCTCATACGCATACGAGGTCGGCACGTTGGCCGTCTTCGAGATCGAAGAGTCGATCCATTTCTGCGAGGCAGCCTGGATATCGACGTGCTCGGTCGGGCTGATGTCATCGGCGGCAACAAAGTAATCGGGAAGCTTTTCCTCGAACTTGTCGGAGAACGGCATGGCCTTGCCATTGATCAGCTCGCGATAGGCGAGCAGCTCGAAGCTGTAGACCCCGACCTTTTCCTTGGACTTCTTGCCCTCGCGGATCACGTTGCGGCTGTAGTGGTGGGCGAAGCTCGGCTCGATGCCATTGGAGGCGTTGTTGGCCAGTGACAGCGAGATCGTGCCGGTTGGTGCGATCGAGGTGTGATGGGTGAAGCGCGCACCGACTTCGGCCAGCTCGGCGACAAGCTCGGGGGCGACCGTGGCGATGCGCTGCATGTAGCGGCTGTATTTCGCATGCAGGATGCGCCCGGGCACGCTGTCGCCGATCCTGTAGCCATCGGCGGCCATTTCCGGACGCTTGCGCAGCATTTCGCCGGTGACCGTGAAATCACGGGTCAGCATCGGTGCCGGGCCCTTCTCCCTGGCCAGGCCGAGGGCCACTTCCCAACCGGCCACGGCCATCTCGCGCGAAACGTCCTCGGTGAACGTGCAGGCCTCGTCGCTGCCATAGCGCATCTTCAGCATGGTCAAGGTGCTGCCGAGTCCAAGGAAGCCCATGCCGTGACGGCGCTTGCTCTCGATCTCGTCGCGCTGTTCCTCCAGCGGCAGGCCGTTGATCTCGACGACGTTGTCGAGCATGCGCGTGAACACGCGCACGACCTCGCGGTATTCGTCCATGTCGAAGCGCGCCTTCGGCCCGAACGGATCGCGCACGAACTTGGTCAGGTTGACCGAACCGAGCAGGCACGAGCCATATGGCGGCAGCGGTTGCTCGCCGCACGGATTGGTCGCGCGGATGTGTTCGCACCACCAGTTGTTGTTCATCTCGTTGACGCGGTCGATGAGGATGAAGCCGGGCTCGGCGAAATCATAGGTGGAGACCATGATCATGTCCCACAGATGGCGCGCGCGGATCTGGTTGTAGATCTTGCAGGCGACCAGGCCGTCCTCGCGCACGACATAACTCTTGTGCGTCGGCCATTCGCGCCAGATGACCTTCGCCGGATCATCGAGATCGATCTCGTGCTGTTCCTTGATGTGGATCGGGAACACCAGCGGCCAGTCGGTATCCTTCTCGACCGCTTCCATGAAGCCATCGGTGATCAGCAGGCTCAGGTTGAACTGGCGCAGGCGGCCATCCTCGCGCTTGGCGCGGATGAACTCCTTCACATCCGGATGCGACACATCGAACGTGCCCATCTGCGCGCCGCGACGGCCACCGGCCGAGGACACGGTGAAGCACATCTTGTCGTAGATATCCATGAACGACAGCGGTCCGGAGGTGTACGCACCGGCACCCGACACGTACGCGCCACGCGGACGCAACGTGGAAAACTCATAGCCGATCCCGCAGCCCGCCTTCAAGGTGAGACCGGCCTCGTGGACCTTGTCGAGGATGTTGTACATGGAATCCTCGATGGTGCCGGAAACCGTGCAGTTGATCGTCGAGGTTTTCGGCTTGTGCTCGGCGGCACCGGCATTCGAGGTGATGCGTCCGGCCGGGATCGCGCCACGGCGCAGCGCCCAGAGGAACCGCTCGTACCAGTAATCCTGTTTTTCGCGGCTGCTCTCGACTTCGGCGAGGGCGCGGGCGACGCGCTGGTAGGTGTGGTCGATGTCGACGTCGACGGGCGCACCCTGCTTTGACTTCAACCGGTATTTCTTGTCCCAGATATCCAGCGATGCCGGTTGCAGTGGAATTTCTACCGCGCCACGCGCGACTCCCTCAAGACGCACTGTGCTCATGGCCAGCGTTTCCTCCTGGTTCTTATTGTGTTCCCGGGATTTCTTCCCGGGTTTGTTGTCGTGTTTCACGTCTATCGCCACATCTTGTTTCAGACGGAGAAAGCCGGTCAAAGCGGACAGAATGCCAGTGACATTCCCCGAATTGCTCCACAATGGCTGGGTTATCCCCCGTTCGGCGCACACAACATCTTGTGGTGAACACCGCGTCGTACCCTACGCTGCGACCCGCCGCTTGTCCAGCATCCCGAGCCTCCGTGACACATCGATTTGCATTGCCCCGAGTGCTGCGAAGCGATGCGCCCACATCGACCCGGGCTCGCGTCGGAATGAAACCGAATGGCACGGCTGCGGTCTGAAGGGCGTGCCTGGATCGTGCCCCGCACTTGCAATGCCGCTGTGCCGGCGCGATCTGTCTCCGCGTGTCGCCGCGCGACCGCTTGATGGCCGTACCGATCACCCTGAGCACTCCATTCGAACCCATCGCCCTGGAAGTCCGAACCATGTCCTCGAAGCAAACCATCCGCTCCGTGTCGTTTTCCGCAATCCTCGTGCTGATCGGCTTGCTGGCCATCACCGCCGCACAAGCAGGGCTGCCGCCAGCCGTCGACGGCCAGCCAATGCCGACACTGGCACCAATGATCGACCGGGTCACGCCGGCCGTGGTCAACATCAATACCAAGACCCGCGTTCAGGTGCGCGATCCGTTCTTCGACGATCCGATTTTCCGGCGCTTCTTCAACGTGCCGAACCAGCCTCGCGAGCGCGTGCAGCAATCGCTCGGCTCCGGCGTCATTGTCGACGCAGCCAAGGGCTATGTGCTGACCAACAACCACGTCACCCAGGGTGCCGACGACATTGCCGTGACCCTGCATGACAACCGCACGGTCAAGGCGCGCGTGATCGGCTCGGATCCCGATACCGACCTGACCGTGCTGCAGATCCCGGCCGACAACCTGCAGGCGGTGCCGCTGGCGCTGTCCAGGGACCTGCGCGTCGGCGATTTCGTGGTCGCCATCGGCGATCCGTTCGGCCTCGGCCAGACGGTCACCTCGGGCATCGTTTCGGCACTCGATCGCAAGGGCATCAGCCGCGGCTACCAGAACTTCATCCAGACCGACGCCGCGATCAACCCGGGCAACTCGGGCGGTGCCCTCGTCAACTTGCGCGGCGAGCTGGTCGGCATCAACTCGATGATCTTCTCGCCATCCGGTGCCAGCGTCGGCATCGGCTTTGCGATCCCCAGCGATCTTGCCGCCAACGTCATGCGCCAGCTGGTCGAGTACGGCGAAGTGCGTCGCGGGACGCTCGGAGTCGATACCCAGGACATCACCCCGGAACTCGCCGCGATGCTCTCGGTGGCGGTCGGCAAGGGCACCGTGATCACGCGCGTGCGCAAGGATGCCCCGGCGGCCAAGGCCGGCATCCAGCCCGGCGACGTGATCACCGCAATCAACGACAGCACCATCAGCTCCGGCCAGGACCTGCACAACGTCGAAGGCCTGACCCCGATCGGCACGCCGCTCGCCATATCGCTGTTGCGCGACGGCAAGCCCCTGACCCTGCGCATGACCCTGGCTGCTAGCTCGGTGGTGAGCCTGCGCGGCGATGACCTTGATGTCCGCCTCGCCGGCGTGCAGCTGACCGATCTCGATGAAAGCCAGCGCCGCCCGGGGCTCACCGGCAGTGTCGTGAAAAACGTCGATCGGGCCAGTCGCGCCTATGCCAGCGGCCTGCGCGGCGGCGATGTCATCGTCGGCATCAACCAGCGCGACATCGAAGATACCGGCGATCTCGGCGAACTGCTGCAAGGCAAGCCCCGCCAGCTGATGCTGACCATCGTGCGCGGCCAGAGCGTGTTCTATCTGCTGTTGCAGTAGGCCACCCGCTCCTGCCGGCCGACGAATGCCGTTGCTGGCGGGCGCACGCTGATTACCTGTGCTTGCTCGTCGCGCGGTCTCCTTGGCGGATTGCCGTTCGCATTACAGCCGCGTGTGATCGTTGGCGAGCCGTTTGACTGGAACCGTTCGCCCTCAACCTGTCGAAAGGCCGGCCCCGGAATATCCGGCTTCGACAGGCCCGGCTCGCGCCATGCCGCGATCGGTCCCACGATTCGTCGGCACAGTCGACGCTGGCCGGTCTCGCTGGTTTTCGGGCACGATGGCGACTCCCGGACCTGGAGCGAGCCGATGCCCGCATCAAGCAAGCACTGGAAGCGTTGGTTCGTGCTGGCCGTGCTCGCCCTCGTGCTGCTCGCGGCGTGGGGCGTGGCACGGATGCGCGGGCCGGTGTTGCCCGGATACGAAGTGCAGGCCGGCCCGCTCGTGCAGGACGTGGTCGCGACCGGTCGCGTGGCGAACCCGTCGCGTGTGCAGATCGGCGCCGAGATCACCGGGCTCGTGCTCGAGCGTCGCGTGATCGAAGGCGATCGCGTGGCGCCGGGCGATGTGCTGGTGCTGCTGCGCGCGCAGGAACTTGAAGCGCGCCGCGACCAGGCCCGCGCCGCGCTCGCGGCAATCCGTGAAGCCGACCTGCCCGAAGCCCAGGCGCGACTGCGCCAGACTCGCGCCCAGTTGAGCCAAGCCGAGCGCGAACTCGCGCGCCGCAAGGAACTGGTCGAGCGCCAACTCCTCGCGCGCGAGACCGTCGAACAGGCGGCGCAAGCTGTCGTGACCGTGCGGGCGACGGCCGAACAGGCGCGCCTCGCGGTCGATGCCCTGGCCGGCGGCGCGCGCGAGGCACAAGCACGCGAGGCGCTGGCGGCTGCCGAGGCCGCGCTGGCCCACGCGAAAATCCGCGCCACAGTCGCCGGCACCGTCCTGTCGCGCAGCGTCGAACCCGGCGACACCGTCCGCCCTGGCGACGTGTTGCTGGTCATCGCCGCCGACGCCCCCGGCGAAATCCTCGTCCCCGTCGACGAGAAGAATCTCTCGCGCCTTGCCGTAGGGCAGCCCGCCACATGCATCGCCGATGCGTACCCCGGGCGTCCGTTTGCCGCCACCGTCTTCCACATCGCGCCGGGCGTCGATCCCTCGCGCGGCACCGTCGACGTGCGCCTGCGCCTCGATCCCGCTGCCGACTTCGTGCGCCAGGACATGACGGTGACCGCGACCATCCGCACCGCGCAGCGCGATCGTGCATTGATCGTGCCCGCCGACGCACTGCTCGACGCGCGCGATGGCAGCGATCAGGCGACGGTACTCGCCGTGCGCGACGGCCGCGTGCGCCGCACGCCGGTGACACTGGGCCTGCGTGGCTTGCTCATGGTCGAAGTAACCGCTGGACTGAGTGCCGGCGAACACATCCTCGCTGCCGCCGCGATTGATGCGGAGGCGGTGCCGAATGAGGGTGATCGCGTGCGCATCGACAGTCAGGCACTGCCCACGGCCGACTCGGCGACGCGCCGCGAGTTGCCGGTGCGGTTCGACTGAGGATGTGGATCGAAACCACCATCGCCATGCGATTCCTGCGCCAGGGACGCGCGCAGACGCTGCTGATCCTGGTCGGCATCGCGGTCGGCGTGTCGGTGATCGTCTTCGTCGTCGCGCTGATCTCCGGCCTGCAGGCCAATGTCATCGCGCGCACGCTGGGCACGCAGGCACATGTGCGCGTCGAAGCGCCCGAGGAGGTGAACCGTATTGCGCCGGCCGCAGCCGGCACCGCGCAATTGCTGCTCGAAGATCGACGCGCACAGGCATTGCGACCGATCGTCAACTGGCAACAGGTGCGCGATGCGCTCGATCATCTGCCCGGTGTCACTGCGGTATCGCCGGTCGTGTCGGGGCCGGCCTTCGGGCGGCGCGGAGACGCGGTCGAGTCGGTTGCACTCATCGGCATGGATCTGCCGCGCTACCTGCGCGTGATCCCGCTTGATGAAAACATGGTCGAAGGCCGCCTCGACGTCGGTTCGGGCAACGCGCTGGTCGGCCGCCAGCTCGCCCAAGATCTCGGCCTGCGCACCGGCGGCAAGCTGCGGCTCGATGCCGGCGACGGACGCGCTACGGTCGTCAATGTCGCCGGCATCTTCGAACTCGGCGTGCGCGAACTCGACGCGCGTTACGTCTATCTCGATCTCAAGCAGGCACAATCGCTGCTCGCCCTGCCCGGTGGCGTCACCGTCATCGACATCACCGTGGCCGAGTTGTTCGAGGCCGAGCGCATCGCGGCGCGCATTCGCGGGCTGACCGGGCTCAAGGCCGAAAGCTGGATGGAAACCAACGCCCAGCTGATGAACGCGCTGACCTCGCAGAGCATGTCGACCAACATGATCAGTTTCTTTGTCGCCATGTCGGTCGCGCTCGGCATCGCCAGCGTGCTCGCGGTCAGCGTCACCCAGCGCACGCGCGAGATCGGCATCCTGCGCGCCATGGGCACGCGCCGGCGGCAGATGCTGCAGGTCTTCCTCGTGCAGGGTGCCGTGCTCGGCGTCGCCGGTTCGCTGATCGGCGCGCTCGCCGGCTGGGGCCTCGTCGGCATCTTCAACACCTTCGGCCCGAAACTGTTCTACATCCCGATGCCGGCCGGCCTGGTGCCGGCATCGATGCTGCTTGCCACGGTCGCCGGCGTGATCGCTGCGGCGGTGCCTGCGTCGCGTGCGGCGCGGCTCGATCCGGTCGAGGCGATCCGCCATGCCTGATTCGCGCGAGGTGTTGCGCCTGGATGGCGTGCGCAAGTCCTACAACATCGGCCAGCCCAACGAGGTCGAGGTGCTGCACGGCATCGACATGCGCGTCGAGCACGCCGATTTTGCCGCACTGGTCGGGCCGTCCGGATCCGGCAAGAGCACCCTGCTCAACCAGATCGGCCTGCTCGACTCGCCGACGGCCGGCGAGTTGTACCTGCTCGGCAAGCCGACGCGTGAAATGGACGATGAAGCGCGCACCGCGCTGCGCGGCCGGCATATCGGCTTCGTCTTCCAGTTCCACCATCTGATCGGTGCGTTCAGTGCGCTCGAAAACGTGTTGATGCCGCACATGGTTGCCCACGGCAAGCCCGACCGCGAGGCGCTCGACCGCGCGCGCAACTTGCTCGCCGATGTCGGCCTCGAGAAATTCGCCGATCGCAAACCCGGCGAACTCTCCGGCGGCCAGCAACAACGTGTGGCGATCGCGCGTGCGCTGGTCACGCGCCCGGCCCTGCTGCTCGCCGATGAACCGACCGGCAACCTCGACACGAAGACCGCCGCTGACGTGTTCAAATTGCTGCGTCGCTTCAACGCTGAATTCGGTTGCGCCGTGTTGCTCGTCACCCACGATCCGCGCCTTGCAGAAACCTGCGACCGCACGATCACGCTGGTCGACGGACGCATCGATTCGGATCAGTGAAACGCCGGGCTTCCCCGACCTGGCAAGCGCCGGCGCGTCGATCGACCACCTCGCTGCCGGCCCGTTCGGCTTCCGGCGTACGCGCATCGTCAATCCCTTGAGGAAGTTGCACACGGCGTCACCGGGAATCATCGGCGGCTGCAGGAAAAAACCAGCGACCACGCGCCGACGTGGATCGAGATCGCGAAGCCGGACGTGCGCCGAGGTGGCGCAGGTGCCGGCGAGGGCGACCTTGGTCGAACCTCTGCACGCCGTCGATTCAATGCCGTGCCTGCACGCTCACGGTCATCCGGAATTCGATGCGCCCCTGTTCGGTCGCGCGCAAGCTGACGAGTTCGATCGCGTGGACGCCCTCGGCAGCGTCCACCGCGCGCAAGAGATTCGAAACGTCTGCGTTGCTCGGGGCAAGGCCGCTGACGTCGATGACCAGCGAAGGCTCGGCACCGGCACCCGAGGCATCGACTTCGCGCGGCGTGAATCGCGTGATTTCGCCTCCCGCGGGCAACGCGGACATCAAGACCTGCGAAACGCCGGCGACGAGCCGGGGCAGCGCCTCGCGCGACACGACCTCGACGGGCTCCGGTTCCTCCACGCGCTCGGGTTCCCAATCGAATCGATCATGGTCGACGGCTTCGAGATGCTGGAAATGCCGGCTGCGCGTGGTGCGGATTTTCCCGCCGAAAAGAAAATCGTGCATGCGGTAGCGATCGATGCGATAGATGAGATCGCCTTGCGCGTCGCGCGCGAACCAAAGCTCGAGGTCATACGCGGCATCCGGAACCGGATCGCCGACGTCGGCGTAGGCGCGTTGATCGAGCATGTCGTCGGATCGGACCCAGTACTCGGCACACGCTTGCCGCGAGACATTCCGTGCCATCTCCGGCAGGGGCCCGAGCGCGGCGATGCTTTCGTCGGATACGCGCGGCCACTTGTTCGCCTTGATCACACGCTCGCGCTCGTCCAGCAGTTCCTGCCATTCGCGATGCCGCTTCGGATCGTGCGCGGCCAACTCGGCCACGGCTGCATCGAATGCTTCACGCGAGGCCTTCACGGTGAAGCGGTAGCCGCTGTCGGACCACGATTCGATGCGCAGCAGGGAAAAGTGCTGGTTGCCGAAGCGGGTCGGAACGAGAAACCGCTCCGCGGCTGACCGCGGCTCGAACGCGTAGGTGCCGGCGAGGTCCGGACACTGGTCGCCCTGCGGCACGGACTTCATCGGCATGTCCGCTTCGTACCTGCGCGAGTCGGCGCGATCGCACGCGACCAGCGAGAAGGCCAGACCGAGCAAGATCATCGCGCGCACAGGGCGTGCCGGCCGCCGTGACCGTGAAAGGAAAGACGTGGAACGGCGCATGTCAGGGGGCATCGGTCGCCTGTTTCCGCTGCATCTGCTTGAACGCGTCCCGGGTTTCGCGATCGACGACATCGATCTGGCGCTTGCGCTGGAATGCGGCCCTTTGTCCGTCCGCCAACTGGCAGTTGCGCGAGAGCGTCATTGCTTCGTCGCCGTTGCGCGCCGTCGCGTCCTGCAGATTGACGACGATCGCCAGCGTGTCGCCAAGCGGCTCGAGCGCGAGGCAGACTTCGTCGATCTTCGCCATGGTGCGATGGCGCTGGCCGTCGACCATCACGATCAGGTTCTCGTGATCCATCCAGATCACCGACTTCACACCCGGCAACGGGCGGACCGCCACGCGCGCGGATTCCCGATGGATCGGGCGCATCACGTTCGGCATGCGCGCCGATCGACGCATGTCGTCGGCAAGTGCAAGAACATGGGCTTCGGCGGCTTTGGTATCTCCGGTCGCCGCCGCGACGCGTGCACCGACAATGTGCGCGGCGGCCCTGGCAGGGTCGACGGGCTGGCCGGCTTGCTGCGGCTTGCGGGCTGCCGCAGCGGACTCGCCGTCTTTCTGGCCGCCGCAAGCAATCAACGCAGTGGTCATCGCGACGATACAAGAAAGCGCCGCGCTCACGCGAAGCGCGCGGAATCCGAAACTCATCTCACCCCCTGTGGTGCAGATGCCGCCACTCCACAACAACGCGTGGACATGGGCAAGGGATGGTGCGGCAAAGGCGTGGTCGTTCGCGCGATGCCAGACAACGCCGATGCGCGCTGCGCACGGCCGCGTGCCCGAACGCTGAGCATGCCGACGGCGGGAACGGGACAGGGTAGCTTGCTTGCCGGGACCGAGCCGTCCCCGCTTCTTGACCGATGGCTGCATCCTGCCGGTCTGGCCAAACCACCACATCGCACGAGGTATCAGTACGCGCCCATGTAGTCCTTCTTGCCGATTTCAACGCCGTTGTGACGCAGCAGGTTGTACGCCGTCGTGACATGGAAGAAGAACTGCGGCAGCCCGTATGCCAGCAGGTAGGCCTGGCCGCCGATGCGGCGTTCCTTCGGCGTGCCGGGGCGCAACACCATCTCGCGCTCCCCGCTGCCTTCGAAACGCGCTGCATCGAGCGCGGCGATGAAAGCCAGCGTCTCCGCGATGCGCTGCTGCAGGTCGGCGAATGTCGGTGCCCCACTGTCGTAAGCAGGAACTTCGGCCTCCGCAAGCCGGGCCGAGACGCTGGTCGCGAAGTCACAGGCGACCTGGACCTGGCGCGCGAGCGGAAACATGTCCGGGAACAGGCGCGCTTGCAGCAACGCAGCAGGTTCGATCTTGCGTTCGGCAGCGAAGGCTTCGGCCTTGGCCAGCACGCCAGCGAGCGCGGCAAGCATTTGCTGGAATACGGGAACGGACGCGGCGTGCATCGACAGGGACATGGGGGTGCTTCCGGAATTGAGTGGAGCGGCATGGTAGCCGTCGAGCCAGGCCAGCGCGAACCGGCAGGGCGGGGCAAGCTCGTCGCGGCGCCGTCATGCACGACGAAGCCGGATGTTGTTCATGCATTGCCACCCCCGTATCCCATCGGCCCGATGGCTTGATCCAGGTCATGTGCAAGCAGATGCTCACGATCGACACTAGTCCTGCCGATTACCCGGGAGTTGCGATGAGCGTGAATGCGCGTCATGCGGTCGTGTTTCTTGTGGCGATCAGCTTCGGGCTGAGCGCGCTGTCGGTTCCCGCAGAAACGCGCCTTGGCATCGCCAGCCTCAGCCTCGCGAGTGGCGTTGCCGGATTTTCCCTGATGGCTGGCGCAGCGCTGCTTGCATCGCGCTGGCGCTGGCTCGAAGCCGTGTTCGGTGGCCTCGATCGCGTCTACCAAGTGCACAAGTGGCTGGGCATCTGGGCGCTGGTCATGGCCAGCGTACACCTGGCCTTCAAGGCCGGACTGTCATCCTGGGACGTCGCGCCGATCCTGTCGCTGCCCGGCGACGTGACAAGGCTCGTGCGCCAACTCTCATTCGTTGCACTGATGCTGATCGTGCTGCTTGCACTGAACAGGAAGATCCCTTTTTCGACATGGCGCTGGTGGCACAAACTGTCCGGTCCGTTCCTGCTGATCGTCATTGCGCATTGGCTCAGCATCAAATCACCGATCCTCCTGCACAGTCCGGCCGGCTGGTGGCTCGCCGGGATGGCGACGCTGGGAGTCCTTGGTGCAGGCTGGAAACTGCTGCTGTATCCGTGGCTGTCGTCGCATGCCGATTATCGGATCGTCGGGGTGACGCCGGGCCAGTCGGCGGTACGCATCGAATTGCTTCCGACCGGCCGCGCCATTGCGTTCAGGCCGGGCCAATTCGGTTTCCTCGTCCTGCAGGTCGAGGGCTTGCGCGAGCCCCATCCGTTCACGCTTGCCGGCGCACCCGACGCCGAAGGTCGGGTCGTGTTCATGATCCGCGCGCTGGGCGACCACACACGACGTCTCGTCGCCGAGGCCGTACCGGGCATGCTCGCCGCCGTGTATGCACCGTTCGGAAAGTTCGAACGGCGCGCAAACTCGACGTGTGAAATCTGGATTGCCGGTGGAGTCGGGATTTCGCCGTTCCTTGCCTGGCTCGACGATGCGCAGGCCAGCGGGCTCGAACGCGTGAACCTGTTCTATTTCCACACGCCCGGGCGCAGCTTTCCGGCTCCCCACGAGCTCGCCGAGCTCACCGCTGCACGCGGCGTCGCCTTGACCTGCATCGATTCCGGACCGGACTCGCCGGCATTCGCCGATGCGCTCACCACCATCGTCCGCAACGCTGGCGCGGAAAACGTCGATATCGACTTCTGCGGCCCGGCCGGCCTGCTGCACGCCACGCGCGCACTGCTGCAAGCCCGCGCCGTGCCAGCCTCGCGGATTCGTTCCGAGTTGTTCGAGTTTCGTTGAAGGTCGTTTTCGACGCAGCGGTGCGCCGTCGTTGCGCGCGGCTTGCTGCTGCGAATGGTGAAACAACCGAACGACGGATCACTATCGGGCGCGTACCGGCTTCCGATCCAGGTGCTCTCGCGACATGACTTTAGACGAATCGGGCCTGTCAGCCCCATGCGCCCACCTGCATCATCAGCGCATCAGCGACCGCGACGACTTTCGCGTAATGAACGAGACCCGGACCCGGCGCTTTGCAAGCGTGTGTCGGCCGAATCGACCCCTATAGTGACGTCGGAGCGGAGGTATCAGCGGACCACTTCGAAGATGGTATTTGTCGCCAGGCGCGTCTCGTGTTGCTACGCTCATGCGCGGGGGGCACTCAATGGCGTTCTGGTGGGTCAATCACAAGCAGACGCGCGACCTCGAAGTTGGAGGCCGTTACCTTTGGTCGCCCATGCGCAACGCCAACGACAGGCGGAATGCCAGCTATGACGCGATGAAGCAGGTACGCCGTGGCGACCTGGTCTTCTCATATGCAAACGGCTTCATTGGCGCCGTCGGACGCGTTACTGAGGTGGCAATGGCTGCGCCAAAACCCACTGAGTTCGGAAATATCGGTGATTACTGGGCAAATGAAGGGTGGCTGGTCGAGGTCGACTTTGTTCCGGTACCGAAACCACTTCGCCCGAAAGCGCATATCGAACGGATCGGGCCACTCCTGCCCTCGCGCCATTCCCCGATTCGTGCAAGTGGCGATGGCAACCAAGGCACTTACCTCGCCGCCATTCCGGACAGCCTTGGGCTGCTGTTGATGGCCCTCCTCGGTGCCGACCAGGTTCGCGAGCTCGATGCGATCGCGCCCTTTCATGTCGAGCGAGCGCCAGACGCCGAGTTGCTCGATGACATACGCGACATCGACGTCGATGCCTCGATTCCGGAGACCCAGCGCGTCCAACTCGCAAAAGCTCGTGTCGGCCAAGGCTTGTTTCGCAAGCGAGTGATGCTGATCGATGGCGCGTGCCGGGTGACGGGAGTCTCGGATGTGCGGCTCCTCGTCGCCAGCCATATCAAACCTTGGCGCGCTTCAAACAACGCCGAGCGGGTGAACGGCTTCAATGGCCTCTTGCTTTCTCCCCACATCGACGCCTTGTTCGACGATCACTTAATCACGTTCGAAGACGATGGGCGTATGCATGTTCACACTTCGCTTGCCAGGGAGGTCCTTGACCGCTGGTCGATCGATCCGGACAGACGAGTCGAAGCATTTCGCTACGAACAGCGGGAGTTCATGTCACACCACCGAAGTGCTTTTGCCGCGAGAGGCTAGCCGTTAGCGGCAGAGTCTGCCCTGACGACGAGCATTCGCGCGCAAGTCCAGCGCACGCCAACGCAACGCCAAATGCTCGGTCTCAAGCCAAGAGGAGACGGGGGGATTCAGGTCATGGACCGGTTGAGTCGGCTTTCCGGCAATCCCATGTCCCGACTTCCGCTCAGACCTGGCAAGTCACAGGTGCCTCGAAAAGTCACTCTGGCCTCGGTTCTCCGCCCTGCCCGCGCGTCATCAGCCATGAACGCAAAGCCGCAAGCGAATCGAGCCGGTGTGCGCCGATCTGCTCCAGCACGTCCGCATGGGCTGCGGCGCCGGCTCCGCCGACGAGCAGCGCAACCGATCGGGGGAGTTCACTGCGCAATTGCCCCAGCTCGCGGCCGACGTGGGCAGGGTCGCTCGGGTCGATGATCGACAACGCCACGGCATCCGCGTGTGCCATGCGCGCCGCGCGCGCGAGTTCGTCGGCCGGCAGACTGGCGCCAAGAAAGGCGACCCGCCATCCGCTGCTGGCCGCGACCGTTGCGGCGAGCATGGCGCCGAGATCATGCAATTGCATGGCCGGCGTGCCGATCACGATGGTCCTGGCGTTTTCCGGAGCCGCGCGAAAATCCGTCATCCAGGTCAATACGCGACGAATGGTCGCCGTCGCCAGATGCCCGTTGGCAGGCGGAAACCTGCCTTGCTCCCAGCGCGCGCCGATTTCCAGCAGCAGTGGTCCGAAGACCTGGTCGAGTGCCTGGTCGGATGGAAGTTGCAAGGCAGCCGCGCGCAACGTGGATTCCAGAAGGTTTGAGTCGAAGTGTTCCGCAGCGCCGAGCGCGTCATTGAGGTAACGGCCAACAGCCGGGTTGCCGGATTCGGTTGCATCAAGCGAATCGTGTGCGGACTGATCCCCGGCGGCGAGTTCCCGGAGCTCGGCGTTGCCGAGCGGAGCAACCTGACCGATCGACCTGCCGGCAGCGGTTACCTTGACCAGCAACTGCAGTCGTTCGATGTCGGCGTCCGAATAATTGCGTTGCCCACCGGCGGAGCGCACGGGCTGGACGACGCGATAGCGTTTTTCCCAGGCGCGCAACAGGTCGGGCGTCAAGCCCGTGCGGCGGGCCACGACCCGGACGGAATGGAGGGGCGACTGCATGGTTTCGGACATGCGGCATGTTAAGCAGCAGCAGCATGCTTGTCCAGATATTTACGAATAATGTCCAACTAATCGAGGCCTATTGACACGAAATAGCTGGACATATACTGTACATCGGGCTTGGCCAGCCGTTGAAACATGAACAAAGGTTGGACAAGCCTCCCTCCCCCATCTCCATCAGGATCCGACATGAACCCGATTTTCTACCTGTGTGCCGCTGCGGTCGTCGCAGCACCTCTCGCCGCCACGGCGGGAAACCCCAACACGAAGAATGCCCAGCAGGACATCGTCGACACCGCCGTTGCCGCGGGTTCGTTCACGACGCTTGCCGCAGCGCTTGATGCCGCCGGTCTGATCGATACCCTGAAAGGGCCCGGCCCGTTCACCGTTTTCGCGCCGACCGATGCTGCTTTTGCAAAGCTTCCTGAAGGCGCCGTGGATGGCCTGCTCAAGGACAAGGCCAAGCTGACCTCGATCCTCACTTATCACGTGGTGCCGGGCAAGGTGATGGCGGCCGATGTCATCAAGCTCGATGGAGCCAAGACCGTCAACGGGCAGTCGGTGACGATCAAGGTCGTTGACGGCAAGGTCCAGGTCGACAATGCCGGCGTGACTCAGACCGATATCGAAACCTCGAACGGTGTCATCCACGTGATCGACACCGTGCTGATGCCGAAGTAATCGCTTCCGAAAGCCGATCCCGTTGTCCGGGATGACAGTCAAGCTTGACCACGCACCCCGCAGACTTTACGGCGGGGTGTTTTTTTTCGGGAACCGGAGCGAACCGCGACGACTCACTCGTTGTCGGGAGACGCATCCGTACTGGCTTGGTCGGCTTCTCCCGCGCCGGATGACGTATCCGGGCCGGCATGGGCCTCACCGTTCGCGATGCCGCCCTCGTCGTCTTCGGCATCCAGACGTACCAGGCCGACCAGCTTCTCGTCATCGGGCAGGCGGATCAGGGTCACGCCCTGGGTGTTGCGACCGACCTTGGCGACTTCGGCCGCACGCGTGCGCACGAGGGTGCCCTGGTTCGAGATCAGCATCAGCTCGTGCTGTTCGCCAATCTGCACGGCACCGACCAGTTCACCATTGCGCTCGGAACACTTGATGCCGATCACGCCCTGGTTGCCGCGTCCCTTGCGCGGGTATTCGGCAAGTTCGGTGCGCTTGCCGTAGCCGCGCTCGGTCGCGGTGAGGATGTCGCCATCGCCATCGCGCACGATCAGGCTGACCACCTTTTCGCCCTTGGCCAGGCGGATACCGCGCACGCCGCTGGCCGTGCGACCGGTGGAGCGCACGGTGTTCTCGTCGAACCGCACGGTCTTGCCATTCGAGGCGAACAACAGGATGTCGCTGTCGCCATCGGTGATCTGCACATCGACCAGGGCATCGTCATCGGCCAGGCCGATGGCAATCTTGCCTTTCTGCAGCTGATACGCGTATTCGGTCAGCGGAGTCTTCTTGACCGTGCCGTTTTCGGTGGCGAAAAAGACGAAGCGATCCGCGGAGTATTCGGCAACCGGCAGAATCGCCTGCACTTTCTCGCCTTCCTGCAATGGCAGCAGGTTGACGATCGGCTTGCCGCGCGCATTCGGACCGGCATCCGGCATCTGATAGACCTTCAGCCAATACACGCGCCCGGTGCTGGTGAAGGTCAGCAGGGTGTCATGGGTGTTGGCGATCCACAGGCGCTCGACGAAATCCTCGTCCTTCAAGGCCGATGCCGAACGTCCCTTGCCGCCGCGCTTCTGCGCGCGGTAGATGCTGGCCGGCTGGCGCTTGGCATAGCCGGTGTGCGAGAGGGTGACGACGACATCTTCCGGCTCGATCAGGTCGAGCATGTCGAGTTCATCCTGGTTGGCCTGGATGAGGGTGCGCCGCGCGTCGCCGAAATCTTCCCTGAGCTTGACCAGTTCCGCGCGGATCACCGCGAGCAGGCGCGCCGGATCCTCGAGGATCTCGATGAGGCCGAGGATCGTGGTCAGCAGTTCCTTGTACTCGTCGGTCAGCTTTTCCTGTTCGAGACCGGTCAGGCGGCTCAAACGCATCTCGAGGATCTGCTGCGCCTGCGCCTCGGAAAGCTGGTAGCCGTTGTCGCCGAGGCCGATGCCGGGATCGAGCTTCTCCGGCTTGGAGACATCCGCCCCCGATGCCGACAACAGGGAACGCACCAGGCCCGGCTCCCACTGCCGCGCGAGCATGCGCTGCCTGGCTTCATCGCTGGATGCCGAGGTCTTGATCAGCTCGATCATCTCGTCGATGTTGGCCAGCGCGACCGTCAGGCCTTCGAGGATGTGCGCGCGATCGCGTGCCTTGCGCAGGTCGAAAATGGTGCGCCGGGTGACCACTTCGCGACGATGACGGATGAAGGCATCGAGGATCTCGCGCAGGCCAAGCGTGCGCGGCTGGCCATTGACCAGGGCGACCATGTTGATGCCGAAGGTGACCTGCAACTGCGTCTGCTGGTAGAGGTTGTTGAGCAGCACATCGCCCATCGCATCCTTGCGCACCTCGATGACCACGCGCATGCCGTCCTTGTCGGACTCGTCGCGCAGCTCGGAAATGCCCTCGATCTTCTTTTCCTTGACCAGCTCGGCGATCTTCTCGATCAGGCGTGCCTTGTTCACCTGGAATGGCAGCTCGTGGACGATGATCGTCTCGCGGCCATTGGCCTCGACTTCGATTTCGGCCCTGGCGCGCACGAGGATGCGTCCGCGACCGGTGCGATAGGCCTCGACGATGCCGGCCGAGCCGTTGATGATGCCGGCGGTCGGGAAATCCGGCCCCGGCACGATGCGCATCAGATCCTCGAATTCGAGGTTCGGCTCGTCGATCAGGGCAATGCAGGCGCTCAGCACTTCGCTCAGGTTGTGCGGCGGCACATTGGTCGCCATGCCGACCGCGATGCCGGCCGAGCCATTGACCAGCAGGTTCGGGATGCGTGCCGGAAGTACCGTCGGCTCCAGTTCCTTCTCGTCGTAATTGGGCTGGAAATCGACGGTTTCCTTGTCGATATCGGCAAGCAGTTCGGAGCTGAGCTTGTCGAGGCGGCATTCGGTGTAGCGCATTGCCGCGGCGCTGTCGCCATCGACCGAGCCAAAGTTGCCCTGGCCGTCGATGAGCATGTAGCGCATCGAGAAATCCTGGGCCATGCGCACGAGGGCGTCGTAGATCGAGGAATCACCGTGCGGATGGTATTTGCCCATCACGTCACCGACGACGCGCGCGCACTTCACATAGGGGCGGTTCCAGACCGTGCTCGACTCCTGCATTGCAAAGAGGATGCGTCGATGAACGGGCTTGAGGCCATCGCGCACATCGGGCAAGGCGCGGCCAACAATGACGCTCATCGCGTAGTCGAGATAGCTTTGCCGGACTTCGTCTTCGATGTTGACGCGTATGACTTCTTTGGCGAACTCAGCCATTGAGAAATTCTTCCATATAAATCAGGAATTTACGGCAGGAACTCCTGCCGCGTCGAGGAGCCGGAACAGGCACGGCGAAAACGCGAAATATTAGCACGAAACAGGCCCTGTCCGCAGCCCCGCAGGAGCCATCAGACCGTGCTTTGCGGTGCTCGCGGGAAACGCGCTTCAACAGCCTGACAAGGCTGCCCGGATCAGGGCTTGCGCTGGCGATAGATCCAGAACCGCGACGCCGAAAAATTGACCACGAAACCACCCAGCGAGCCAATCGCGACGGCCAGTGCCGGCAGGCGCTGGAACACTGCGTGGTGATAGACCAAGGCCGAATAGATCGCGAAATTGACCAGAAAACCCCCACTCATCGCGAACATGTAGCGCGACCATTCGCCGAAACGCCGGTAATGACGCAGGCCCTTGAACGTGTAGCGCCGGTTGAACAGCCAGGTGCCGGTCGCCGCAGTGAGAAACGAAAGCATTCGCGAGGCATAGGGATTGGCCGCAAACGCGCTGACCAGCCACTGTACGAGGCCGGCATCGATGAAAAAGCCAATGAAGCCGCCAACGCAGAAAAGCAGGATCTGGCGCATGCGCCGGGCGCCTTCAGCCGCGCGCCGGCACGGGGACCAGACGCGGGCGCCACCAGCGTCTCAAGCAAACAGCGCCTGCATCCGCGCGGCATCCGGATTTTCGATCACGCCCCGCTCGGTGACGAGCGCATCAATCAGGCCCGCCGGAGTCACGTCGAAAACCGGATTCCACGCCACCGCGCCCTCGACCACCGTGCGTTGGCCGGAATGCGCGAGCAGTTCGTCCGGATCGCGCATCTCGATTTCGATGTGCTCGCCCGAGGAGGTGGACATGTCGACCGTCGAGGCCGGTGCGACAACCATGAACTTCACCCCGTGATGGCGGGCGACGATGGCCAGCTGATAGGTGCCGATCTTGTTGGCGACATCGCCATTGGCGGCAATGCGGTCGGCACCGACAATCACCCATTGCACCTGGCCGGATTTCATCAGGTGCGCGGCCGCCGAATCGGAAACCAGGGTGGCCGGAATCTGGTCGCGCACCAGTTCCCACATGGTCAGGCGCGCGCCTTGCAGCCACGGCCGGGTTTCGCCGGCGAAGACTCGGGCGATCCGCCCCGCGCTGACACCGGCGCGGATCACGCCCAGCGCGGTGCCGTAGCCGGCAGTCGCCAGCGAACCGGTGTTGCAATGGGTGATCACGCCAGCATCCGTGCCCAGCAAGGCGGCACCAAGCTCTCCCATGTGCCGGTTGGCGGCGAGATCCTCATCCTGGATGGCTTGCGCCTCGCCCTCGAGGGCGGCGGCGTCGGCACCCTCGGCAATGCGCCGCTGCATGCGATCCAGTGCCCACATCAGGTTGACCGCGGTCGGCCGCGCCGCACGCAAGATCGGCAAGGCGGCAGCGAGCGCCGCACGCCCGCGCTGCGCGGCGAGGACCACGCCCCAGGCCGCGGAAATGCCGATCGCCGGCGCACCGCGCACGACCAGATCGCGAATCGCCTGCGCGACTTCCTCGGCACTCAGGCAGTCGATGTAGTCCTCGGCAAACGGCAACCTGCGTTGATCCAGCAGGCGCAGCCGGTCACCGCGCCAGAGCACCGAGCGAATCGAATCGTGTGAGTTCGTGCTTTTCATCCGCCAAGGATACCCGAGCAAGCCGCAGGAGCGCGCCCGCGCGGCGCACTACCTTCGGCTTCAAATTCCGCCTTTGCAGGAAGCGACTTCAGGGGCTCCCGCGAGAAGAGCTGCAAAATGGCGCTTTTCGTGGGAGGGACTGCAGTCCCGATGACCTCGACAACGTGTGCAAATGCATCGCGGTTGAAACCGCTCCCACGAAACATGGCGCTCCTATCCGACCTGCGGGAGGGACTGCAGTCCCGATGCTCCTTGCCCCCGGAATAAAAACCTCAGCGAGCCCTCCCTGCACAGGGGTCCAACCAGATCGCATCCCAAAAGGAATAGTCGCCCACTCGAGCTACAAGCCCGGCTCGTTTTGGATTGAGTACAAGGTATCGAGCAATGCCGGGTAGATCTTCATCGATCCGAATTGCGTGATCGTGGAATCCACTCGCCCACACGCCTCGCTGGACATTGCCCAGACTGTTGACCGCACGTGCCGACACGCCCTTGATCCGCCGAACCAGCATGGACAAATCGTCTTGTTCTCCCAGCTCTATCAGTCCGTGCCAATGATCCGGCATCAAGACCCAGCAAAGCAGGCGGGAGGCGCGCAACACGTACCGTGACGTTGATGATCGAACCATCGCGCAGGCGCATGGCCAATCACGAAAAATCGCCTCTCGCGCCCGCGTATGAAAGGTGACCAGATAGATGCGTCCCGACTCGCTGGATCGTCCGCTGCGCAAGCGTGATGAACCTGCGCGCGGAAAGTGATTGGTCTCCATACTGAAAGCATCCATCAACCCATCTCGCTTGGATATGGGCGGATTGGACGTCTCATGTAGGAAAACCGCTCGTCTTGCTGCCGACAGGAAGACATCGTTCGGCTGCACCGCGGACTGCGGTTGCGGGAGTGGCTTCAGCCACGATGCTGTTCGGCACGCTGGAGCAGAAGGATCGCGACTGAAGTCGCTCCCACGAACAGCCGAGCACTGCGACTGAAGTCGCCCCCACGAAAAGCCGAGCACCGCCAATTGCGGTTGTGGGAGTGGCTTCAGCCACGATGCTGTTCGGCACGCTGGAGCAGAAGCATCGCGACTGAAGTCGCTCCCACGAAAAGCCGAGCATCGCCAATTGTGGTTGTGGGAGTGGCTTCAGCCACGATGCTGTTCGGCACGCTGGAGCAGAAGCATCGCGACTGAAGTCGCTCCCACGAAAAGCCGAGCATCGCCAATTGTCGTTGTGGGAGTGGCTTCAGCCACGATGCTGTTCGGCACGCTGGAGCAGAAGCATCGCGACTGAAGTCGCTCCCACGAAAAGCCGAGCATCGCGACTGAAGTCGCTCCCACGAACAGCGGAGCATCGCCAATTGCGGTTGTGGGAGTGGCTTCAGCCACGATGCTGTTCGGCACGCTGGAGCAGAAGCATCGCGACTGAAGTCGCCCCCACGAAAAGCCGAGCACTGCGACTGAAGTCGCTCCCACGAAAGCGGAGCATCGCCAATTGTGGTTGTGGGAGTGGCTTCAGCCACGATGCTCTTCGGCACGCTGGAGCAGAAGCATCGCGACTGAAGTCGCTCCCACGAAAAGCCGAGCACCGCGACTGAAGCCACTCCCATATTGCTCGGCGATCAATCGAAGCGCAGGCCGTTGATGCGACGGGTGTGTTGCTGGAGGGCGGCGGCGATCACTTCGCGGCTGGCATGGATGCGCAATTGCGTGCGGGCGCGGCTGGCGGCGGTGTAGAGCCATTCGCGGGTCAGCAGTGGATTTGGCTCGTCGGGCAGGACCAGTTCGACGGTATCGAACTCGGAGCCTTGCGCCTTGTGCACGGTCATCGCCCAGGCGCGTTCATGCGGCGGCAGTTTCGCCTTAATTTGAAATAGGGAATATCTGATCATAGCCGCCGATTTCAATTAAATGCAGTATCTCCTCCTCCTTTGCCTCGGCCTCCAAAAACTGATCCGGCGTAGCGACATACCGTTGCAAGTATTCACGGTAGCCGATGGCGAGACAGAGACCTTGGTTCAAACAGAGCGCGCGCATCAACGCGCCCCCCTGTCCGCAGTCTCGACCAAGTGAACAAGCGACCAAATTCCACGCAATCACATCAACCACCGTGCCCGCATAGGGTCCGCGAACGTCTTGAGCAAATTCGTTGCTCTCACCCAGGCCCATGGCCATTACGCCAATAGCCTCTGGATCCCCGGACATCACGATCCTTCGCAGGGCCATGATCCGGCTGCTCAAGTCGCTATCAGTGTCAGATTCAAGAGCCATGGCCAAGCCATAAGCATCTCCATTGGATGCCGCTCCCTCGCGCAATGTGGAGATCTCCCCGGCATCCCAACCGTCTCGACTTGCGAGACTCAGGCAGCGTTGCTCTGCGACCGCTCTATGGGATGCGCCGATCTGCCGCTCCAACTCGGTCTTCCCGTCCAGCATTTTCCCTATTCGATCAGATCCATTTGGAACTACCCTGAAATAGTTGCATTCATCATATGCCCTTGCTGTTATTCCCATGGCTTCACCATCCTTGGCTGACACGGCGGCGCTTAACTGGTCCACAATTACAGCAAGATTCCGGGAGTCTGCAAAAGCTTTTGCCCGCTCCGGGCCTGCCTTCCTCGACTCACTCATCTCCAGCACGGATTTGACGGAAAGCCCATGCCGTTCAGAATCATGTGCAATATCAGGTTGCGAATCCCTTTCCGTGTTTTGACTTTTGTCAGGCGACCCTTGGGCCGTCGGTTGAGATGGTGCCAAGCCCTCAGAAGGGACCAAAACTCGACCCTGGACCATGTAGCAAATAAACAAAACCATCGAAAACATGATGATGCTTATAAAAATGTATTTGGCACTTTTGCTTTTCAATTTGATCATTCTCGCAATCCATCTCGTTCAGTTCGGGAAGATCGAAGGACCGTCATCAACCCCTGGCAGGCAAGCAAAATCATTGATTGGGAGGGCACCCATACCCGGCGGTTCACTTGAAGTCCCGGCTCTCATATCTGACTGACGGAATTCATATGACAAATATTGTACGCCAAACACAATTCTGAACCGGAATTGCAAACTCACTCATGATGCGGGAACCGGCCTTCGGTGTAGCAAACTCAGTCTCCTCACCTTTGCAAGACCAATCTTGTGAGTCAAAGCACCAGAGACCTGGCTCTTGTGCGGACAACCGTGTGTTGGCACAGCTCTCTACAGGAGCGCACCTGCAGAACACGGGTAAATCAGCGATCTTCGGGCATCGAGAAATCCAGGCCGTTGATGCGACGGGTGCGTTGCTGGAGGGCGGCGGCGATCACTTCGCGGCTGGCATGGATGCGCAATTGCGTGCGAGCGCGGCTGGCGGCGGTGTAGAGCCATTCGCGGGTCAGCAGTGGATGCGGCTCGTCGGGCAGGACCAGTTCGACGGTATCGAATTCGGAGCCTTGCGCCTTGTGCACGGTCATGGCCCAGGCGCTTTCATGCGGCGGCAATTGCGCCGGCAGCAGCGCCTGCACGCCACCATCGCGCCGCGCGAACCACGCCCGCAATGGCGCACCGGCCTGTTCGGCCAGCAGCACGCCGACATCGCCGTTGTAGAGTCCCAGCGCGTGCTGGTTGCTGGTGATCAGGAGGGGACGACCGGCAATGAACATCGATGCGGCCTGCGTGCCATGCACGGCGCTGGCGACGGCCTGGTTGATGCCGGCCACGCCACGCGGGCCTTCGCGCAGCGCACACAGGATGCGGTAACGGCCGAGGCATTCCAGCGCATCCTGCGGCGAGCTGGCCGCCGCCAGACCTTGCCAGGATTCGCGCAGCGCCGCGCGCGTGGCCGCGCTGTCGAGTCGCCACGGTTGTTCGCTCCAGAGGATGTCGGCGCTCTCGGACAGGCTGGCAAACACCTGCGCGGCGTCGCCTAGGCGAATTGCGCGCACGAGGCGCGCAATACCCGAATCACCGCCGAAGCGGCGCGGTCGTTCAAGACGCACGATGCGCGCACCGAGGGCGGATATTCCGTCGCTCGCCTGCACGCTGGCGGCGCGTGTATCCACCAGCCATTGCGCCGCTTGGGCCGATTGCCGGTTGCCCGGGTTCTGCGCCGCCAGCGTTGCCAGCACGGCGCCATTCTCCACCGCCGGCAACTGGTCGGGATCGCCAAGCAGGATCAGCCGGCAATCGGGTTTCAGCGCACGCAGCAGTTTGGCCATCAACGGCAGGTCGACCATCGAGCATTCATCAACGACGAGTACATCGAGATCAAGCAGGCGCGAGGCATCGCGCGCCGGCTGCACCGATTGCGGATGGAAGCCGAGCAGGCGATGCAAGGTCATCGCTTCGCCGGGCAGGCTGGCGCGCTGATCCTCGCTCAAAGGCAATTTCTGCAGACCCGACTGGGCCGCTTCGCCGAGGCGCTGCGCGGCCTTGCCGGTTGGTGCGGCGAGAGCCATGCGCAAGGACCGTCCGCCGAAGCGCTGGATCAAGGCGAGCACGCGCAAGGCGGTGAAGGTCTTGCCGGTGCCGGGGCCGCCACAGATCACGGTCAATGGCGCGCGCAAGGCGGTCACGGCAGCGACACGCTGCCAGTCGATCTCCCCGGCATCGGCGCCGGGCAGCAACTCGTCCAGCGCGCACGCCACGTCATCGGCCGGCGGTTGCGTCGCGAACGGCAGCGCACGCGCGCGCAAGGCGGTCTCGATTTCCCGCTCATAGCGCCAGTAGCGGCGCAACCAGGCGCGTTGACCTTCGACGACAATCGGCGCATCGCCTGCGGCCGGCCCGATGAAAGCCGCCTGTGGCCAGTTGCCCGCGCGCAAGGCGTCGTGCCATGCCAAGGTCATGCGCTCGCGTGAACCGGGCTCGACACTTGTCGGCCATTCGGCAAGCAGCTCCGGGCTGAAGCAGCTGTGTCCGTGCGCGACCGCCCAGCTGTTCAGCGCAGCCAGATGCAAGGCGGCCTTGTCGCTGTCCGGCCAGATCGAAGCAAAGGCCTCGATGAGTGCCGCATCCAGGGCACTGAAACCGCCTTCACGCACTGACTCGAATGCACTCATGGCGCCTCTCCTTCGCACCAGGCATCGAGCGCGTCGATCAAGGCGGCCGGTGGGCGATCGTGATGGATGCCGGCGCGGTCGCCTTCGCGCATGCCACGCACAAAAAGGTACAAGGCGCCGCCGATGTGTTTTTCATAGTCGTAGCTGCCACCCAGCCTCGCGCGCAGGAAACGCTGCAGGGCAACCAGGTAGATCAGGTATTGCAGATCGTAGTCGTGGGCGCGGATGGCTGCCGGCAAGCGTTCGGCCGCGTAGTCGGCACGTCCCGGACCCAGCAGGTTGGTCTTGTAGTCGAGCACGTAGTAGCGATCCTGCCAGCGCGCGATCAGATCGATGTAGCCGGTCATCAGGCCGCGCACGCTGGCGCGTCGCACGATCCATTCAGCCGGCGCGCGGGCGTAGCCGGGCCAGGCCGCCAGCACCTGGGCAAAGGCGTCGAGCCGTGAACCACCCAGCGGAAACAGGAACTCGAGCTCGGCCAACGCCTCGCCCGCGCCAAGATCCATCAAGCGCAAGCCGGAACCGGGCAGCAGTTCGCTGCGCACGCCGGCGCGGGTGATGCCGGCAATGGTTTCAATCTCGTCGCCGGCATAGCCGTGATCGGCGCAGATGCGGGCGAGATCGGCAGGCACGCCCGCTGCGGCGAGTTCGGCAAAGGCGACATCCTCGAACACCTGATGCACGCAGACGCCAAAAGCCGCGCCGCGCGGCCATTGCGGCACCGGATCCTCGACCGGCGGCGCCGGACTCGTCGCCAGCGGCGTGTCGAACTCGTCATGGTCAGCCAGCGGTGCCTGCTGGCTGCCGGCGAACAGACGGCTGTAGCTGAGCGTTTCAAGGCCGCGTTCGATGCGACCGCAAAACTCCGCGATGACCAGATCGTCCTTGTTGGCCGCGTCCGGCAAGCGCGTTATCGGCGGCGCTTCGACTTCCAGCCGCTTGATGTCGATGCACTGCCGCGAACGCTTGACCAGGGCGGCCAGCCCTTCGTCGATGCGATCGGCTTGATCCTTGAGTGCAACGAGTTGATCGGGACGCTTGATTCCAGCGTCGCGAAACCACAGCCAGGCGAATGGACCGGTCAGGCTGGTGCTGCTCTGCCCTGTATTCACCCAGGCCCAGGCCAGCCAGACGCGATGACGCGCGCGCGTGATCGCGACATAAGCCAGGCGCAGGCTTTCGGCGAACTGCTCGTCGCGCTGGGCGAGTGCATGCGCCTTCCACTCCGGACCGCCAATGTCGATGCGCAGTTCATCGTCGGCATGCCAGGCCACCGCCTCATCCGCGACCTCCTGGTTTTCCAGCTTTTTCCAGAACGTGGCCATGGCAAATGGCGCGAAGACGACGTCGTACTGCAAGCCCTTGCTGCGATGCACGGTCAACACCTGCACCGCACCTGGATCGTCGGCCGGTCGCAATGGTTCGGCATTGCCCTCGCCGCGTTTTTCATCGGCTTCCATGCGACGCTGGCCAAGCCAGTGCAGCAACTCGGCAGGCGTCGAGCGTCGCGCCGATTCGTGTTGCAGGAGTTCGCCAAGATGCAGCAGGTTGGTGACCCGGCGCCGGCCGTCCCAGCGCGGCAGCAGGCGGGTCGCCGACATTTGCACACAATGCGCAATCGTGGCGTATGGGCCGGCATCGAGCCAGCGCTGGCGCAGGCTGGCGATGTGGCCAAGCTGGCTTTCCCAGCGGCCGGGATCTTCGCGCGCGGCGAGCAAATCCTGCAGGGTGAAACCGAGCAGCTCCGTTGCCAGTGCGGCGCGCACGCAGGCCGAATCGGCCGGCGCATCGAGGGCAACCAGCAGGCGCTCGATCTCGACTGCCTCGGCGCTGGCGTAGACACTCGCCGCGCTCAGGTAATCGCAGGCGATATTCCATTGGCCGAGATGGCGTGCGGCCTGTTCGGCCTGCTTGTTGCTGTTGACCAGCACGGCGATGCTCGGCACGTCGACCGATTCCTCGCGTGCGCGCATGAGGATTGCGCGGATCTCGACGGCGACTTCGGCAAACATGCGTTCGGCGAAACTTCCGACCGTCCATGACTTGCGTGCGCCCTTGTCGTCAATGCGATCCGGCATGCGCCACACGGTCAAGGGCTTGGCGCTGGACAGCCAATGTGCCGATGCGGCTTTGCTCGACGGGAATCGCGCCGGTTCAAACGGGATGAAATCGACGAGGAAGGGATCGGCGACGCCATCGAAGACGCTGTTGGCAGCGACAATCAAGGCGGCATCCGAGCGCCAGTTCTCGCGCAAGGTGTGGCGGTTGCCAGCGGCATCGCGGGCGGCGGCGTGATAGGTGTGGATGTCGCCGCCACGGAAACGGTAGATGGCTTGTTTCGGATCGCCGATCAGCAGCAGCACGGCATCGGCGCGGGCGCGGTGGATGCGACGCAGGATCGCGTATTGCAGCGGATCGGTATCCTGGAACTCGTCAACCAGCAGGACCGGCATCGTCGCCGCGATGCTGCGCGCCAGGCGCTCACCGGACTCGCCGCGCAGGCGTTCATGCAACTCGCCGACGAGATCATCAAAGCCGAAGCGGCGCAGGCGCTGGCGGCGTTCGGCAAGGCCCATGCGCACGAAATCGATGGCCGCACTCGCGAAGCGGGCAAGCAAGGCGGCATCGATTTCGCGCCGAGCATGCTGCATCGCCTCGACTTTGCGGGATACCTCGGCAAGCGCGCCATCGGGCTGCCAGCCCGTCTTGCGCGCTTTCGCCAGCAGGGCCACCGTGATTGCACTCGTACCCAGCGGGTGCAGTGCGGGCAAATCGACCTCGGCAGGATCGTTTGCGCAGGCAGCCGTGCAGATCTGCATCGAAGCCGTCCCGTGCGGGCCATCCTTAGCCGAGGAAATGAACTTGTCGGCAATCGCCTGCTGCAACTGTTGCATCGCTTCGGCGACCGCGCCCTCGGCATGCAGACGCTGCCAGTCCTTCTGCGCATTGGCGAGCGCAGCGCGACTGTCCGCCAGCCATGCGCGCACATCGGCCGGATCGACCTGCGTGGCCGGCAATGCCAGCACCTGCGCACGCCGCAGTTCCATCGCAAGGGCCTCGGGCGTATCCCAACGTTCGAGGATGGCATGCACGGCCTCGTCCGCATCGACAATGACATGGCGCCGCCAGAAATCCCGCACCAGTTCCAGCGTGGCCTCGTTGCCGGCGTCGTTGTCGAGTTCGAAGAACGGCAATCCGGTCTCGAACGCGTGCTCGGCAAGCAACTGCTTGCACAGGCCATGCAAGGTGGCGATGCGTGCCTCGTCGAAACCGACCAGTGCGGAAGTCAGCAGGTCACGCGCCGTCTCCAGCGCAGCCTTGTCGACGCGATGCATTTGCAGAATCCGATCCAGCTCATCGGACTGCGCCGGCGCGGCCTGCTGCAATCGCCCGATCGCCTCGGCAATGCGCGCACGCAGGCGACCGCGCAGTTCGCGGGTTGCCGCATCGGTGAAGGTGACCACGGCAATTTCGCAGACGCGGATTTTCCGTTCCAGCAACAGGCGCAGGTAGAGCAAGGCGATGTTGTAGGTCTTGCCGGTGCCGGCGCTGGCCTCGATCAGGTGCTGGCCGCTCAGGATCAGCGTCGCCGCATCGAGCATGCCGGTATTGCCTGCCTTGCGCTTCACGGCTTGTCTCCGACAGCGGCATACAGCGGCAGGAACAGTTCGGTGGCGAACTCCTCGAACGAGGCATCCAGCAGCGCATCACCACGGTGGCGTGCAAGCAGTTCGTTGTACGGATCGGCATTCTCGGGGAAATTCTCGCCGGACCAGATGGCGCGGGCGCCCATGCGCGCCTGCTGCAGATCACCCGTGGCCTGCAACTTCGCGGCAAATGCTTCGGCACTCTTGCGGAAGGCCGCCAGCGGCTGGCGCAATCCGCGTGCGCGCCAGAGCAGCAGCTTGCGCAACCAGTCGTGCGGATCGGCAACCGGCTTCAGTTCACGCACCGTGACATCTCCCCTGTCCAGGCCAAGCGCCAGCATCGCCGTCGCCTCTTCCTCCGTGCCAAGCAGGGCGCGTTCCAGCGCGAGCCGGGCGAGGTCGACGCCGCGAATCTTGCCCGGCCGGCTCAGCAACAGGACACGCTTGCCTTTGGAAGTTTGCACAAGGTGACGGATCACCCCACCCACGCGCACACGCAAGTCGGCAACTTCGATCACCGCGGCTTCGACAGTGAGCGGCACGAACGCGCCGCCAAGCTGGTCGGCTGCCTCTTGTTCCAGCGCGTCGACCTCGGCGCTCAGTTTGTCCCAGGCATGCTGCCCGGCAAGGCCAAGCGGGAATGCACCCTCGCGCTGGACGCGCCCAAGGTCGGGCCTTGCGGATTGCGGCCCGAGCAGGCGATCGCCAAGCTGGTAGCGATCAAGGCGATCCAGCGCGAAGGCTTCGACATCCTCGTCGCGCTCGGCTTCGTGCAGGTGCAATGGCAACTGCTGGCGGAAGTACGCGCGCGCAGGATGGCGCAGCCAGGCGAGCAATTCGTCGATCGACACCTCGCTCCATTCGAGCGCCCCATCGGCTGCCGGTGCGGCCATTGCCGCCACGCTGAAATCGGCCACGAACGGTTCCGTTTCAAGCCAGCCTTCGCGCAGTTTGCGTGCCGCGTCCCACCAGCGTCGGTCATAGCTTGGCGCGCCCTTGTCGGCGCGGAAGTTGTCTACCGCAAACGCGTGCATCGGGTGCTGGCGGATGATCTGCGGCTGTACCTCTCGCCATGCTTCCTTGCCATAGGCTGCGGCGAGGAAACCGATGAGCTCCTCGACCAGTGGCGAGGGCGGATTCATCGCCGCCGATTTCGCATCGCGATCAACGTGGCTGAGATAGAACACATCGCGCGCGGCAATCAGGCTTTCCAGGAACAGGAAACGATCATCCTCGCGAATCGTGCGATCGCCGGCCTGCGCATGGCGACGCATCAGGTTGAAACCGGCAGGCGCTTGTCGACGCGGGAACTCGCCGGCATCCAGGCCGAGCACGCAGACCACGCGATGCGGCACGTTGCGCATCGGCACCATGCCGCAGAAGGTGATGCCGAAACGCCCTGCCCGCGCTGCACGCGGCTCGGCAATTGCCGCATCCAGCGCGCTGCGCACGACGTCGAAGGCGATCGGCTCGTCGCCAAGCCAGTGCGCCGCCGCGTTGCCCAGGGTGGCGATGGCCTCGCGCAGGTCGCGCACGGCGCCGAGTTCGGCGACGTCGGTGGTTTCGCTGTCGAGCAGGGTCTCGAGGCGTTCGATCAGCCAGGCTTTCCAGGCATTCGCGCTGCGGGGTTTCGCGAAGCCTGCGCGGGTCGCCGCGATCGTGTCGACGAAGCGCGCGAACTGGCCCAGCCATTGCGCCGATGCACCTTCGACGTTGGCCGCCGGCACGACATCCGCACGCATGGCATCGTCATCGCCAACCGCATACCCGAGCAACAGGCGATTGAAGCCGAAGCGCCAGGTCGTCTCGTCGATGGCGGCGGCACCGAGTGCAGCGCGGAAGTCCGCATCGAGACCCCAGCGGATGCCGCTGTCGGCGATCCAGGTGCGCAACCAGTCCTGCGCTTCGCCTTCGAGACCGAAGCGCCGCGCGATCGCCGGTTCGGCGAGGAAGCCACGGATCTCGCTGACCGTGATGCGGCTTTCACCGAGGCCAAGGATGCGTGCGAATGCGTCGATCAGGGGATGCGTCGCGCGCAAGGGCACGTCGCTGATGCCATACGGAATCGACAGCGCATCGGTATCACCGAACACGGCGGCGATGTAGGGCGCGTACTCCTCGATGCGCGGCGACATGACCACGATTTCATGCGGCAGCAAATCATCGAGAGTTTCGAACAGGCGCAGCAACTGGTCGCGCAGGACTTCGACCTCGCGCCGCCGACTCGCGCATCGGTGCAACTGCACGGAGGGTATCGGCTCCAGCATCGGCGGCGGCGCGTGCTGCGGATCAAGCAGCAGGATGCCGTGCTGCAGCCAGCCGAGCAGCCCGGGCGAGGCCGGCGCGGCGAATGCGTCGTCGTCATGCACAACCAGGTCAGGTGCGTGGATCGCCTTGAGGAATTCGCGACCGAGTGCGCCCCATGAAGCCAGCAGTGGATGACCGCTGTGCAGGTAGGCTTCGTCCTCGCGGCGGCCGTGCGCCCGCCACAACTGGCTGCGGCGCAGGCGTTCACGATCGGAAACAATGTCACCCCAGTAATCCAGACAGGGGTTGGGCTGGTAGAAGCGCAGCGGCACGCACCGGGCCAGGGCGAGGAAGAACTCCAGCAACAGCGGCGGCAGGTGCGCGGCACCGAAAATGGAGAAGCCTGCTGCGAGGCCATGCGGCAAATCCGGCGTGCGCTCGATCTCGCCGAGCACCGTGCGCATCAGGTTGGCGCGATCCAGTTCATCGACCGAGTGCGCCAGATGGCGCATCAATTCCGCCTGCCAGCGCTCGTCGGCATCGTCGAGCAGCAGGCGGCCGTGGGTCCACTCACGGATCCATTGCGGCCGCGCCATCGTGTACTCATCGAACAGGCGGGCGAGGTTCACCGCAAGCTCGTAGCGCTGGCGCTGATCGCCGGGATCGCCGAGATAATCGCGCACACGCTCGAAATGCTTGCCCCGGGCCAGTTCCGGCAAGGCCGCATGGATGCGCCAGGTCAAAGCCTCGCGCGAAAACGCGGATTCTCGCGGCAAGGTGCCGGAAAAACGCCGCAACACCTGCCAGGCAAAGGTCGATGGCAAGGGAAACTCGATATTGATCGCGATGCCGCAACGTGCCGCGATGCGTTCCTGCAACCAGCGCCCCAGTGCCGGATGGGCGACGACGACGACCTGCGGTTGCAGCGGATCGCCGCTGCCGCCCGCCTGCAAATCATCGATCAGCCGCTCGGCGAGGAGTTCCAGCCGGTTTCCATGAATGAAATGTGCTGCCTGCATTGCCCTGCCCTTGCGCCATCCCTTGATCGACCACGGCGCGTAGCCTGCAGCCAGCGGTTCTCACCCCATGATACCGAGCGGTTCATCGCCCTGCGGCTAGACTGCCGGGATTGCCTGCGATCACGCGCCACGTCATGCCCGGATTCCGCCCTGCCAGCCTGTCCATCCTCTGTTGCGCCCTGCTCGGCTTGCCGGCACAGGCCGTGCCGACGCCGGAATACGAACTCGAACCGGTGCTCGGTGCCAGCAGTCTGGTGCGCCCGGCATTGTTGTCGGGGCCGGGCTTCCAGGTCGATCCGCATGTCGAGATCCGCGGCTACATGGCGCGCTTCACGATCGACACCGCGCTCGGGCCGATCCAGGCCGAGAGCGTCGAGATACTCGGCGAGCGCATTGCCGAGCTGCCGGCGCTCGAAACACTCGACGCGGTCAGCCGCAGCCAGGCATTTGTCGATGCGGCCGATGCCTCGGTGACGAAAACCGCGCATGGCCTTGGCCAGATCCTGCGCCATCCAGTGCAGACCCTGACAGGCATTCCGCTCGGCGTCGCACGCTATTTCGGCAAGCGCCTGAAGCGTCTGGGCAATCAGGCGCAAGCCTTGTCGGATCGCGGCGCACGCGAGTTCGGCAGCAGCGGCAACCCGCACCCTCGCGGCGACGGGCCGATGACCCAGGCGCGCGAAATCGATCGCGCCGAAGCGCTCGGCAACGGCAGCGAAGGCCAGTCCGGCTGGTACGCCGATGTCGGCGACGAGGCCGGGCGCGAGGTCAAGCGTCAACTCAAGTACGGACAGGTGCGTCGCGAACTCGCCGAGCGCCTCGGCATCGATCCCTACACGAGCAACCCCTACCTGCGCGAACGCCTGGACAGGTTGGCCTGGGCCGGCTCGGGCGGTCACTTCGCGGCCAGCGCCGCACTTGGCACGATTGGCGGCGCCGGCGGGCTTGCCCTTTCCTGGAGCAAGCAACTCAACGAGGTGGTCTGGAAACTCGATCCCGAGCAGTTGCGCGAACACAATGCAAGACGCCTGCGCCAGTTCTGCCACGACAATCTGCTGCTGCGCCAGTTCCTGCGACGCGGCACCTTCACGCCAAGCCTGCAGACCGCCCTGATCGACGCGCTCGAACGCTTGCAGCCGAAAGCGGGCGGCGAGGCCCTGCTTGAACTTGCGATGACGGCGCACTCGGAGCTCGAAGCCCGCTACCTCGTCAACGCCTTGCAACTGGTCGGCGAACGCCTCGGCGAGCGCGCCAAGGGCGGCAATCTGCTGACTGTCGGTGCCGGGCTCGCCTACGACAGCGTCGATGGTGAACTCGTGCTGCCACTACCGATCGACTACCTGACATGGACCGGCGAGGTCGCACGCTTTCTCGATGGTGAGGAATTCCGCGGTGCCCGCAAGACCGTGCTGATCAATGGCACCGCGACGCTGCGCAGCCAGCAGGAACTCACCGAGCGCGGCTGGAACATCGTCGTCGATGCGCGCAAGCAACACCGTGACGGCTTGGCCAGCCGCAGCGAATAGGCAGCGCATTCATGCCCTTGTCGCCTCTTCGGGACGATGCCGTCAATGCGGATCGATCAATATCGCCGTGACGTTGGCGTGGGCCGGGCCGATCGGGCCCGCCGGACTTTGGTCGTGGTCGGATTCGAGAGCTTGCTCGCCAGCCAGATCAAATGGCGGGCGCCCTTGTTGCCGTGCGCACGCACCGGCACTTCATCGACCGCGAAACCGCTTTGGCGCAGACGTTCGGAGAATTTGCGATCGGCATGCGCCGACCAGATTGCCAGCACTCCCCTTGGACGCAGCGCCGCCATCGATGCAGCCAGGCCGGGCCTCGCATACAGCCAGTCATTGCCGAGCCGGGTCAAACCGTCGGGGCCGTTGTCGACATCGAGCAGGATGGCATCGAGACTCGCGTGTTCAGCCTTGATCACGGCGGCCACGTCGCATTCGCGCACCTCGACGCGCGCATCGTCCAGCGGATGGCCGGCATGCCGGCCGAGCGGGCCGCGGTTCCAGGCGATCACGCCCGGCACCAGTTCGGCGACGATGATTCGTGCTCTTGCGCCCAGTTGCGCCAACGCCGCGGCAAGCGTGAAGCCCATGCCGAGCCCGCCGATCAGGACGCGCGGCTCGGCGACACCGGCGATCCGCTCGCAGGTGATTCGGGCCAATGCGTCTTCGGAGCCGTGCATGCGCGTCGACATCAAATCGCCACCACCGGCGATCTTGATCGAATAGTGCTCGCCTTCGGCAAACAGGCGCAGCTCGCCGCCACCGGGAATCGGCGCGGTGTCGATCAGGGTCATTCGATCCATGCGAGTCGGCGACCAGCGCGATGGCTCATTCGACGCCTTCAAACTCGTCGCGGAAAAGCAGATCGGGAACATGCATGACGATGCAATGGATCGCGCCGGCCGAACCGATGATGCCGCTGCAATCAACCGGCACGATGGTGCGATCCGGCAGCGCGGTCTGGAAGGTCGCCAGCGCCTGCGCGTCCTGCGCGGCGTAACTGCCGCCGAAACGACAGATCAGGGCAAGGTCGTTGAGCAGGACCGCATTCGTGTAGGTGTAGTGGGCGCCGCCCGCGCGCCAGCCAGGCGTGCGGTAGACCGTATATCCGCGTGCCTGCATCTGCGACGCGACGGCATCGGTCACCGACTTCGGCACACCACCGCCTTCGCCCGCAGCATATTGGCCGATCAGGACCGTGTTGTCGGCAAGCGGCAACATCCACATGTCGATATGCTGGGTCGAGTCGTAGCTGCTCGGGAACGGATCGGTCAGGGTCACATCAAGGCCCTGGTAGACGGCGTAGTAGTCGCGAATCTGTTGCTCGCTCACGCCGGGGTTCTCGTTGACGATCAACCGCGTCATGAACGCATCACGATTGCGGAACAAGTGAAAATTGCCGCCGCCGTGGATCAACGGGATGTCGTAATTCGGCTCGCCGCGCACGGCGGAGGCAACGTCGGGATAGGCGTCATCGACGATGCGCTGCGGCCGGTTGTAGACGTGATCGATCATGCCGAGGCGGCCACTGTCCTCGATGAAGCGTGGACCGTAGTCGCGCATCCAGACGCTGCACTGGCTGGAATTGCTGCATGGCTGGGTGATGAAGCCGACCCGATCCATGTTGGCACCGGCTCCGGCCAGCGTGCTGGCGGCGCTGTTCTGCTGGCTGGTACCGGTGACCACGACGTACATCCGGGCCGAGCGATCCCCGGTGGTGATGGCGACGGTCATTTCGGTCAGCAAGGAATTGAACGAGCCCCAACGCACCATCAAGCCCTGGTTGCCCTCGTACTCGGCCTGCGCACGCGCCGTGCCGGGCGGTGGTGCGAGCACATGGTCCGGAATCCTTGGTGCTACATGATTCAAGAGCTCCTCGGCGCTGAACCCACGCGGCAGCGGGTTTGGATTGTCGTCGCGAATGCTTGCCAGGTAGGCCGGATCGACCTGCTTCACGGTCGCGAGGACAGGTTGGCAAGCCACGATCAACAACAAGCCGACAAGAATGCACCGCATCGCCAGATACTCCAGACCCCCGCGCCAGCTGCGCAGTCTAGCCATTCGCTGGATCGAACGCGCGCAAAGACCCGCCAGCGGGGCTGCGCCGGCATGCGCTTTGACGGACAATCGCCGTTTCCCCGCAACCCGAAACCGCCATGGACTCCGCAACCCGCGCCCGTTTTGCCGCCGAACTGGAATCGATCCGCGAACAAGGCCTGTTCAAGACCGAACGCATCATCGCCACGCCGCAATCGGCGCAGATCCGCACCACCGATGGTCGCGAAGTCCTCAATTTCTGCGCCAACAACTATCTCGGCCTGGCCGACAACGCGGAAGTCATCGAAGCGGCCAAGCAAGCCCTCGATACGCACGGCTTCGGCCTGGCCAGCGTGCGCTTCATCTGCGGGACGCAGGATCTGCACAAGCAACTCGAAGCGAAGATCTCGGAATTTTTCGGCACCGAGGACACGATTCTCTACACCAGTTGCTTCGACGCCAACGGCGGCCTGTTCGAGACGATCCTCTCGGACGAGGATGCGGTGATCTCCGACGCGCTCAACCACGCCTCGATCATCGACGGCATCCGCCTGTGCAAGGCCGAGCGCCGCCGCTACGCCAACAGCGACATGGTCGAACTCGAAAAGCATTTGATCGAGACAAAGGACGCGCGCACCCGCCTGATTGCCACCGACGGCGTGTTCTCGATGGACGGCTACATCGCCAAGCTCGATGAAATCGTCGCGCTGAAGAAAAAATACAACGCCCTGCTGATGGTCGATGACTCGCACGCCACCGGATTCGTCGGCAACAGCGGGCGCGGCTCGGCCGAACTGCACGGCGTCATGCACGAGGTCGATGTCTACACCTCGACACTTGGCAAGGCGTTGGGCGGCGGCTCTGGCGGCTTCACCACGGGTCGACGTGAAATCATCGACCTGCTGCGCCAGCGTTCCCGGCCTTACCTGTTCTCCAATACCTTGCCGCCGCCGCTGGTCGCCGCCAGCCTCAAGGTCTTCGAGATCCTTTCGCGATCGACCGAACTGCGTGATCGCGTCGAAGCCAATGCCCGGCATTTCCGCCAGCGCATGAGCGCCGCCGGCTTCGAGCTGCGCCCGGGCAATCATCCCATCGTTCCGGTCATGCTCCACGACGCCAAGCTCGCCCAGCAATTCGCCAACGCCCTGCTCGACGAAGGCATCTACGTGATCGGCTTCTTCTTCCCGGTCGTCCCGCAAGGCCAGGCGCGCATCCGCACGCAGATGAGCGCGGCACACTCGATCGAACAGATCGACCGCGCCGTGGATGCGTTCATCAAGGTTGCAAGAAACCTTGGCGTGATCTGAGCCAGACGAATGCCATTGACTTGAATATACAAAGTACTAGACGTCCCTTCTCCCCTTGCGGGAGAAGGTGGCGCGAAGCGCCGGATGAGGGAATGCAACCTGACGGCGATGCAGCCGCACGTACGCATCGCGATAGGGGTGCATTTGTGACGCTGAATCAGCTTGCGTCAGTGTCATTCGAGTCGCGACAGGCAGGCCCCCGCCTGCGTGTGCTTGCTGCGGTTACGTGATCGCCCATCAAACGTTGGCGAGTGTCGTATCCTTTGTGAATCGAGGGGGAACTTCATGCCACTGAGCTGGAACGAGATCAAGGATCGGGCGCTGCGCTTTTCGCGCGAATGGCAGCACGAATCATCGGAAGATGCCGAGGCAAAGTCGTTCTGGGATGGCTTCTTCGATGTGTTCGGCGTCAGCCGGCGGCGGGTGGCGAATTTCGAGAAGAAGATCAGGAAGCTCGATGGCAAGGATGGCTTCATCGACCTGCTGTGGAAAGGCGTGCTGCTGATCGAGCACAAGTCACGCGGCAAGGATCTGGATCGTGCACATGCGCAGGCGCGCGACTACTTCCACGGCCTCAGCGACGCCGAGCTGCCGCGCTACCTGCTGGTCTGCGACTTCGAGCGCTTCCGCCTGTACGACCTGGAAACCGGCGAGATCCCCACCGAGTTCGCGCTGAAGGATCTGCAAAAGCACGTGCGCCAGTTCGGCTTCATTGCCGGCTACCAGGCGCGCAGCTTCAAGGAGGAAGACCCGGTCAACGTGCTTGCCGCCGAGCGCATGGGCAAGCTGCACGACGCCCTGAAAGCGGCCGGCTACGACGGCCACGCGCTGGAAGTGCTGCTGGTGCGGCTGCTGTTCTGCCTGTTCGGCGACGACACCGGCATCTTCCCGCGGCATGCCTTCCACGAGCTGCTGGCCCAGCGCACCGGCGTGGACGGCGCCGACACCGGTCAGTGGCTGGCGCAGCTGTTCCAGGTGCTCGATACCGCACCGGCTCGCCGGCAGAAGACCCTCGACGCGCAACTCGCCGAATTCCCCTACGTCAACGGCAAGCTGTTCGCGGAACCGCTGCCGCTGGCCGCATTCGACGCCAACATGCGCGAGCTGTTGCTGCAAGCCAGCACGCTCGACTGGAGCCGCATCAGCCCGGCCATCTTCGGCTCGATGTTCCAGTCGGTCATGGATGCCAAGGCCCGGCGCAACCTGGGCGCGCACTACACCAGCGAAAAGAACATCCTGAAACTGATCGGCCCGCTGTTCCTCGACGAACTGAAAACCGAACTGGAGAAAATCGGCAACCACGAAGGCAAGCTAAAGGGCTTCCACATCAAGCTCGCCAGCCTGCGCTTTCTCGATCCCGCCTGTGGCTGCGGCAACTTCCTCGTCATCGCCTACCGCGAACTGCGCCTGCTCGAAATCGAAGTGTTGCAACGCCTGTACGCGCGCCAGGGCTCGGTGCTGCAAGGCGTTGCCGACCACGTCGCCATCGACGTCGACCAGTTCTACGGCATCGAGATCGAGGAGTTCCCGGCCCAGATTGCCCAGGTCGCGCTGTGGCTGATGGACCACCAGATGAACCTGCGCGTGGCCGAACAGTTCGGCGAATACTTCGCGCGCCTGCCGTTGACCAAGAGCCCCACCATCGTTCACGGCAATGCGCTGCGGATCGATTGGAGGGATGTGGTACCGAAGGAGAAACTCAGCTACATCCTCGGTAATCCGCCGTTCGTTGGTAAGAAGGAACAGAACGCAGCGCAGAAGGCCGACATGTCACATGTGTTCGCAGGCGTGAAGAGCGCGGGCGTGCTCGACTTCGTGGCCGCTTGGTACCTGTTGGCGGCGAAGTACGTGCAGGACACCTTGATTCGCTGCGCATTTGTCTCCACCAATTCGATCACGCAGGGCGAACAGGTCGGCGTGCTTTGGAGCGAACTTTACCGACTCGGCATGCATATCCAATTTGCCCATCGCACGTTCAAGTGGAGCAACGAGGCACGCGGCAAGGCGGCCGTGCATTGCGTGATCGTCGGATTCGGCATGTCCGATCCGTCGAGCAAGCGACTGTTCGACTACGCGCACACGAAGTCCGACCCGCACGAGTTTTCCGTGACGAACATCAACGGGTATCTGGTCGATTCCCCCGATGTCGCGCTGCAGAACCGGCGCGAGGCAATTTGCGTAGTCCCGCCGATCGTATTCGGTTCAATGCCGAATGATGGTGGAAATCTGTTGCTCACAGACGATGAGATGAAAACACTGCTCGATGCAGAACCGAATGCTGCGCCCTGGATCCGCCCGTTCGTCGGCGCTGAAGAATTCATCAACGGGGTATCGCGTTGGTGTCTGTGGCTTAAGGACATGGACCCCAAGCAGTTGCGAACTCTGCCGATCATGCGAAAGCGAATTGCCGCCGTGAAGGCATGCCGTGAGGCGAGCAGCCGGGAAACGACAATCGCGCTTGCTGCTTTCCCCATGCTTTTTGGAGAAGATCGTCAGCCGTTGACAAGCTACTTGCTAATTCCGAGTGTTTCTTCCGAAAGGAGATCGTACATTCCAATCGGTTTCATGCCACCGACAACAATCAGCAGCAACCTGAATCTTCTTGTTCCCGACGCCGGTCGGTATCATTTCGGCATCGTCCAATCGACGATGCATATGGCGTGGGTTCGTTCTGTTTGTGGCCGCCTGAAAAGCGACTATCGCTACTCTGCCGGCATCGTCTACAACAACTTCCCCTGGCCCGACCTGCTGGAGGACAGTACACGCGCCGCCATCGAAACCGCCGCACAAGGCGTGCTCGATATGCGCGCGCAATTTCCCGGCTCGACTCTGGCCGACCTCTACGATCCGCTGACCATGCCGCCAGCGCTGGTCAAGGCGCACCAGCAACTCGACAAGGCCGTGGATGCCGCTTACATCGCCGCCGAGAAGGCCGCCGGACGCAAGCCGCCGAAACTCGGCAGCGATGCCGAGCGCGTCGCCTTCCTGTTCGAGCGCTATCAGCAGCTCACATCGCTGCTGCCCGGCGCAAAGCCAAAGCGGCAACGCAAGGCCAGCTAGGGCGCGCACTTCGGCATGTGGCAGCGAGGGCTCGTCCCGTTTGGGAACTCCTTCAGGGTGGCGGCATTGCGGGGCGAGCGTGTCCTGCCGCCATGTGGAACGAGCGCGCTCCTGCAGCAGGCCGTTTACGGGCGAGTCTTCAGGTTGGAAGTCGATCCAGCGCACGAATTTCGTCGTCGCCGAGGTCGCGCCATTGGCCTTTTGCCAGATTGTCCAGTTGCAACGGACCGATGGCGACGCGGATCAGGCGCAGGACTGAAATATCGAATGCCGCCAGCAAGCGGCGGATTTGCCGGTTGCGACCCTCATCGAGGACGATTTCCAGCCACGCATTCTTTTCGCCGCGACGCAGTTCCATGACCGACCTTGCCGCGAGCCATTCGTCATCATCGCGAACACCGGCCTGGATGCGCGCCAGCAGATCGGCATCCGGAAGTCGATCGACCTGCACGTGATAGGTCTTCTCGATCTGCGATTCCGGTGCACTGATGCGCGCCGCCCATTCACTGTCATTGCTGAACAGCAGCAAGCCTTCGCTGGCCTTGTCGAGGCGCCCGACCGGCGCGATCCATGGCAAGCCAGCATCCGCAAACAGGGCATACACCGTGTCGCGGCCACGTTCGTCGTTTGCAGTCGTGACCGTCCCGCGCGGCTTGTTGAGCATGAGATAGCGACGTTCGACGGATACCACTGCCTCGTCATCGATGGCGATGGATGCCTCAGCCGAGGTGGGCGTCTGCGGATCACGGACGACGCGGCCATCAAGGGTGACACGACCGGCACGAATCGCCGCTTCCGCCTGCGAGCGCGAACACAGTCCGCGCTTGGACATGACCCGCGCCAGGCCATGCCGGGTGCCGGCAACGTGTTTCCCTGACTGGTTCCGCCTCGACACCACGCAGCACGTCTCCAAACGAAACGGGGCGCCGAAGCGCCCCGCGGAAAAGCAGAGAAGGATCCGTTACGGTCGCCGGGCGAGCTCGGGATCGTTCTTCTCGACCGGCATCAGGTCCTGCTTGGACACGCCGAGCAGCAACAGGATCGGGTTGGCGAAGAAGATCGACGAGGCGATACCGATGAAGATGCCGATCAACATGATCAGGCCGAAGTTCTCCAGGGCCGGGCCGCCGAGGAAGTACAGCGTGCCGACTGCCAGTGCCGTGGTCACGCCGGTCATGATGGTGCGCGACATGGTCGAGTTGATCGAGCGGTTGAGGATCTCGGCGGAATCGCCCTTGCGCGAGGAACGGAAGATCTCGCGCACGCGGTCGAAGACGACGATCTTGTCGTTGATCGAATAACCCACCACCGAAAGCACCGCAGCCAGCGCGGGCAGATCGAACTCGCGCCCGGTGAGGGCGAACACCGCGACGGTGAGCAGGGTGTCGTGCAGTTCCGAGGCAACCGCCGAAACCGCGAAGCGCCATTCGAAGCGTATCCACAGGTAGATCGAGATGCCGGCGATGACGAAGATGACTGCCACCAGGCCGTCATTGCGCAACTCGTCACCCACCTGCGCGCCGACGAATTCGCTGCTGGTGACCTTGGCATCCGGTCGGGTCACGTTCAAGGCCTTGAGAACGTTGGCGGCGATCTTGTCGTTGGCGACCGCACTGGCCTCTTCCGTGGTCGAACTCGCGTTCTCGTCGGAGACAATGCGGATGGCGAAATCGTTGGTGCCGCCGAAAGTCTGCACGACGGCCTTGTCGAAGCCGCCGGCGGTCAGTGCCGCACGCACATCGGCGACATCGATGGCCTTCTCGTAATTGACTTCGACATTCGCGCCGCCGGTGAAATCCAGTCCGTAATCGAGTCCGCGAACGAAGATGACGGCAGCGGAAAGGACCATGAGGATCGCGGAGACCGTCAGGCTGACCTTGCGCCAGCGCATGAAGTCGATATTGCTGTTCGGATTGAAAAGTTCCATTGCAGATTCCCGAAGTCAGACCGACAGCGACTTGATCTTGGCCGAACGACCGAAGATCAGCGCAACAAGCGAGTGGGTGCCGGTCACCGAAGTGAACATCGACGTGACGATGCCGATTGCCAGCGTGATGGCGAAGCCGCGGATCGGACCTGAGCCGAAGGCCATCAGGCCGAAGGCTGCAATCAGATGGGTGACGTTGGCGTCGAGAATGGTCGCCCAGGCCTTTTCGTAACCCGCACGAATCGCAGCGAGCGGGGTCATGCCGATGCGCAACTCTTCGCGGATACGTTCGCAGATGAGCACGTTCGCATCGATGGCCATGCCCAGCGTCAGCACGATGCCGGCAATGCCCGGAAGCGTCAGGGTGGCCTGGAAGATGCTCAATATCGCGACCAGCAGGATCAGGTTCATCAACAGCGCGGCGTTGGCGATCAAGCCAAAGCCCTTGTAGTAGAAGGCGACGAAAACGACGACGAGGAAGAGGCCGACGATGACCGCAGTGACACCCTTGCGGATGTTGTCGGCACCCAGGGTGGAGCCGATCACGCGCTCCTGGACGATATCGACCGGCGCGGCCAGCGAACCCGAGCGCAACATCAGGGCGAGTTCCGAAGCGGCCTTGGCGCTGTCCAGCCCGGTGGTCTGGAACTTGTTCGAGAACACGCCGCGGATCGTCGCCAGGCTGATGATTTCCTCGGTGATCTTGGCGCTGCGCACTTCCTTGCCATCGACGATGCGGACTTCCGGGGTGCGCTCGACGAGGACGACGGCCATGCCCTTGCCGACGTTCTGCGTGGTGAAATCGAGCATCTTGCGGGCGCCGGCCGAGTTCAAGGTCACCGAAACCGCTGGCGTGCCGGTCTGTTCATCGACGGCACTCGATGCATCGACCAGTTCGTCACCGGTGACGATGACTTTTTTCTTCAGCACGGCCGGACGGCCATCCTTGAAGTAATAAATGCGTGAGTCGGGGGGCACCGAGCCGGTGCGTATCGCTTCGGCCACGTTGACGCTCTCGTCGACCGCGCGATAGTCCAGCGTGGCGGTGGCACCGAGCAGTTTCTTCGCCTCGGCCGTGTCCTGCAGGCCCGGCAGTTCGACGACGATGCGGCTGTCGCCCTGTTGCACGATCATCGGCTCGGCGACACCGAGCGAGTTGATGCGGTTGCGCAAGGTGGCGACGTTCTGCTTGATCGTGTTGTCGGCAATCTGCTTGATGCGCTCCGGCTTGACCTTGGCGATCAGGCTTGGCGAGCCGCCAATCGACGGGCCGCTGGAAACGATCAGGTCGGTGGCATCGCGACCGATGGCCAGGGCGATCACATCGAGATCTTCGCTGCTGCTGGCCTGCACGACGATGCCCTGCGCGCCGCGACTGACCTTGACGTTGCGGATGTTCTTGTCGCGCGCCAGCGAGCGGATGTCATCGACGTAACGTTGTTCCTGGACATCGAGCACGCTCTTCTGGTCGACCTCCATGAGGAAGTGCACGCCGCCTTGCAGATCGAGGCCGAGCGGCATCGAGTTGGCACCGATCGCGCGCAGCCAGGCGGGTACGGTCGAAGCGAGGTTCAAGGCGACGGTGAATCCGTCGCCGAGGTCGCTGCGCAGCGCGCTGGCCGCAGCCAGTTGCGAATCGGTGTTCGGGAAGGTCACCAGCAGGCGCTCGTCCTTGATGATGACTTCGTCGAAGGTGACCTTTCGCGTCTGCAGGGCCTGCAAGGCACGTTCCTTCACGGCTTCGTCAACGACGCCGCTCTTGTTGGCCAGGACCTGCACGGCAGGCTGTTTCTGATACAGCGACGGTATTGCGTACAGGATGCCCAGCAGCGCCACGGCGGCGACCAGGAAGTGTTTCCAGCGGGGAAAATCGTTCATTCGTACAAATCCAGTTCTACGCTGTTGCCGATCGATTGGTGGATCACTTGTTCAGCCAGTGGCCCGCTGTGACTGGCATTGCGGCAAACCGGTCCGACCGGGCCGGATCTACCGCCGCATTGCAGTGGGGTGCTAGCGGAAGGAACTCAAGCCTGCTTGATCGTGCCCTTGGGCAGCACGGCAGTTATCGCGTTCTTCTGCATCTTCACGCTGACCTTGTCGGCGACCTCGAGGGTGACGAAGGTCTCGCTGATGTCTTCGATGCGACCGAGCAGGCCGCCATTGGTCAGCACTTCATCTCCCTTGGCCAGGGCCGCGACCATGGCACGCGCTTCCTTGGCCCGCTTCATCTGCGGACGGATCAGCATGAAATAGAAAATGCCGAAGATGATGATCAGCGGCAGGAACGACATCAGCGGATTGGGTGCGGCAGCGCCGTTGGCGGCCTGTGCATGGGCGGAACTGATCAAAAAATCCATTGGAACTCCAAGGGTTTGCAACGCCGCCGGCAAACACCGGAAGGCGAAAAAGGTCGCGGATTATGCCATGCCAGCGGCGTGAACGCATCGTTGCAACCACCGACGCCGGTTTGACCGGGCCGGATCCGCACGGCCTCAGGCGACATCGCCCAGGCGGTAATCCAGCCCGTAGCAATGCACCCCTTCGCGCATGGTGATCGTCAACGAACCGCTCAGGCCGGTCAGCTCCGCCGTGCCCGAATCCGGCACCACGGTCACGCTCAGGCTCGGCTCGCCGCGATTCATGGTACCCGAGTGCTGCAGCACGAAACTGCCCCGGCGCCCCTGCAGGGTGCCGACCACACGCTCCATCGCCACATAGCCCGCCGAGCCCTTGACCTCGGTCATCGCGCTGAGCATCTCGCCGATGCTGGTTGCCTGAAGGTCGCCATGGAAGGTCTTGTTGATCGAGATGCGCCCGCGCGTCTCGCCCTCGCCTGCCTCGTTGAGATCCAGCGGATTCAGCCTGACCTCGAAGGTGCCGGTCGCGTGTCGGTTCATGGCGGATCTCGCGCAACTTGAAGATGGTGAACGATGCGCGCGCGCCGTGCATCGCGCAAGCGCATGCACGAGGCAGCGGCGGCCGCGTCGCCAGCGCGGGCAAGCAGAGACCCATCTGGCCGGCACGATGCCGACCTGTTCATCCTTGCACGCTGGTCACAACCACTTCGCGCGACGCAGCAACCAGTAGAGGCCGCCGCAGACCAGCGCGGTGAACGCGATCATCGCCGCATAGCCCCACGGCTTGTCCAGTTCGGGCATGTGGTGGAAGTTCATGCCGTACCAACTGGTCAGCAAGGTTGGCGCAGCCAGCAGGGCGGCCCAGCCGGCGAGGCGCTTGACCACCTCGCCCTGGGCCACGGTGACCAGCGAGAGGTTCACGCTGAGCGCGGCGGTCAGCATCTCGCGCATGGTGTCGGTGGATTCGTTGATGCGCGCGGCGTGGTCGTAGACATCGCGGAAATATGGCCGCACTTCGTCGCGCAACAACCCCGGATGCATGCGCGTGAGCTGATTGAGTATGTCCTGCAACGGGCCAATAGCCAGGCGCAGGGTGACCAGCTCCTTTTTCAAATTGTACAGGCGACGGATTGTTTCGCGCTTGAACGTGTCCTCGAAAATATCCTCTTCGAGCTCCTGCAGATCTTCGCGGAAGCTGCGCACGATTGGCATGAAATTGTCGACGATGAAATCGAGCACCGCATACAGGCCATAGCTTGGCCCGAACACGAGCATCTCCGGGGATTGCTCGCAACTGCGCCGTGCCGGCGCATAGGAGAGTGAGGCACCGTGGCGCACGGTGACCAGATAGCGCTTGCCGACAAAGATGTGCGTTTCGCCAAACTGGATTGCCGCATCGACGACCTGGGCGGTCTGCGCGACGATGAACAGCGAATCTCCATAGGCCTCGATCTTCGGGCGCTGGTGGGCATTGTGCGCATCCTCGATGGCCAGATCGTGCAGGCCGAATTCCTCCTGCAGTTTCTCCAGCAAGGCCTCATCGGGTTCGATCAGGCCAACCCAGACAAAGGTGTCCGGGCGCTCCAGCACATCGCTGATCGCATCCAGGCTGATGTCGCCGATGCGCTTGCCATCGGCACTGTAGGCGACGCAATTGGCGACCATTGCCGCGCTTTGCACGGGCGATGCGGCAGCGGCTGCGAGGATTGCCTGGGCTTGTCTTTCCATGGCGTGGATGATGCGCGCCCGCGGCTGCGTGGGCAATGCGAGGCATGTCGGCGGGCACGTGGACGGTCGCATGGATGACACCTGGCAGCCGCTTCGCTAACGTGTACGACCGGTTCCGCGCGGATCTTCCGTGAACGAGCAGCTTGACCACATTGCCGCCCTCATTGGCCAGGGCCGCCCCGATCTTGCGGCGGAGCAGGCGGCAAAAGTCCGCGCGCTTTATCCGATGGCGGTCGAGCCGGCTCGGCTGCATGGCGTCGCCTTGCTCAGTGCCGGCCGCGTCGATGAGGCCATCGACGTGCTGCAAGTGGCGCAGGCGATTGATCCAGCGTCGATCGAAACCCTGTGCAATCTTGGCAGCGCCCTGCTCGCCCGCAACGATGCGCGGGCGGCGCTGACCGTGCTGCACTCCGCGCAGCTCATCGCCGCCGGACATCCCGCGGTGCTCAACGGCATTGGCACGGCACGCCGCGCCGTTGGCGATGCCGAGGGCTCACGCGATGCCTATCGCGCGGCGACGCGAGCGGCACCCGGATTCCTTGGTGCCTGGCTCAATCTGGCGGCCGCCGAACTGGTCCTTGCCCAACCCCGCGAATGCGAGCGCATCGTGCGCATGATCCTGCAACAGACGGCGCACGCGGAAGCCTGGTTGCTGCTCGCGCAAGCCCTCGCCGCGCAAGGCCGCCTCGAGGAAGCGGCCGTGGCCTGCAGCGAAGGCGAACGCGTCGCCCCGAATGATGCGCGCCTTGCCTACCAGCTCGGCATGATCGCCGACGAGCAGAATCGACCCGGCGCAGCCGCTGCCGCACATGAGCGCGCATTGGCGCTCGATCCCGGCCTTGACGCCGCGCTCGCGCAACTTGTTTTCCTCAAGCGCCAACTTTGCGACTGGACCGATCTCGATGCGCTGTCGGAGCGGCTGCGCCATGCCGTCACCAACGGCGCTGCCGGGGTGACGCCATTCGGATTTCTCGCCGAAGCGGCCAGCGCGGATGAACAATTGCACTGTGCGCGGAATTTCGCCGAAGGCATCATCCGCCGCGTCGATCCCATGCGCGACAAGGCACGCTTGCAGTTCCCGCGACATGAAGCGGCGGCACCATTGCGCATCGGTTTTGCCTCCAACGGTTTCGGCAAGCATCCGACCGGTCTGCTCACGGTCGCCTTTTTCGAGGCCTTGCAGCGGCGCGGCGTCGATTTCCATTTGTTTGCAACGGCTGCCGCCGACGGCTCGACGATCCAGCAACGCCTGCGCGCCAGTGCGCGGCAATGGCGCGAACTCGGCGGCCTGCCTGCGCCAGGCATGGCCACGCGCATTGCCGAATGCGCGCTGGATGTCCTGGTCGACCTGCGCGGCTGGGGCGGCGGCAACATCAGCGAGGCGCTGGCGCTGCGGCCTGCGCCGCTGCAGATCAACTGGCTGGCCTATCCGGGTACCTCGGGCGCTGGCTGGATCGACTACGTCATCGCTGATCGGCATGTGCTGACGGCGGACATGCGGCGTCATTTTTCCGAATGCGTGGCCTGGCTGCCGCGCTGCTTCCAGCCGTCCGACCCGGGCCGGGTCATCGCCGAGCCACCCTCTCGCCGCGCATGCGGGCTGCCCGAAAGCGGCGTCGTCTACGTCTGTTTCAACAACAGCTACAAACTCGATCCACGCAGCGTGGACCGCATGCTGGCCATCCTCAAGGCGGTACCCGGTTCCGTCCTTTGGCTGCTTTCCGGCCCCGAAAACAGCGACGCCAATCTGCGCGCACGCATCGCCCAGACGGGCGTCGATCCCGAGCGCATCGTGTTCATGCCGAAGTTGCCCCACGCCGAATACCTCAGCCGCTATCGGCATGCCGACCTGTTCCTCGACACGGCGCACTACAACGCCCACACGACCGCGTCCGATGCGCTGTGGGCCGGCTGCCCGCTCTTGACCACGCCTGGCGAAACTTTCGCTGCCCGCGTTGCCGCGAGCCTCAACCACCACCTCGGCATGGACGCCCTCAATGCGGCCAACGATGACGCCTATGTCGGGATTGCCAGCCACCTCGGCAACGATCCCGGTGCGCGTGCCGCGTTGCGCGCGCAGCTTGGGCGATGCCGGCAAGACAGCGGCTTGTTCGACATGGACGGCCTTGCCGATGATTTCCTCAGCCTCGTGCAACGCATGGTGGATCGCCAGCGCGCCGGCCTGGCCCCTGCGCCCATCGAGTGACGCAATCGCACTCGCTCACCCGCCGCCGGGTCGACCCGCGTCGCCGACAAGTTTCCTTGGCTTTCGATGCCGCGGCGAACTAAGCTTCACGAATGAAGCCCGCCAGCGAATTCGTCCCCCTGACGCTTTGCGTCCTCACTGTTTCCGACACGCGCACGGCGGCGGATGATGCCTCGGGCGATTACCTCGTCGAGGCCCTGGTCGCGAGCGGCCACCGCCTGCACGAACGCCGCCTGGTCAAGGACGACATCTACCGCATGCGCGCCATCGTCTCGCAGTGGATTGCCGAGGATCAGGTGCACGGCATCCTCGTCAGCGGCGGCACCGGCTTCACCGGTCGCGACTCCACGCCCGAAGCCATCGAGCCCTTGCTCGACAAGCTCATGCCCGGCTTCGGCGAGATGTTCCGCGCTGTCAGCATCGATGAAATCGGCACCTCGAGCCTGCAATCGCGAGCCTTTGCCGGACTCGCCAACCAGACCTTCATCTTCTGCCTGCCCGGCTCGACTTCGGCCTGTCGCACGGCATGGCAAAAGATCATCCACAGCCAACTCGATGCGCGCACCAGACCGTGCAACCTCGCCGGTTTGCGCCCGCGCCTCGGCGAGCGCTGATTCCACCTTCCAGCAAGGGCCCGGCGATCCATGAAAGCGATCAAGCGCAAGAAGTACGAAGAAGCCCTCGAAAGCCTGCAGATCCAGTTGCTTGAATTGCAGCACTGGATCGTCGCCAGCGGCCAGCGCGTGGTGATCATCTTCGAAGGCCGCGATGCCGCCGGCAAGGGCGGCGTGATCAAGGCCATCGAAGGCTCGCTCAACAACCGCCATGTGCGCACGGTAGCCCTGCAGAAACCGAATGACCGCGAAGCCAGCCAGTGGTATTTCCAGCGCTATGCACGGCAGTTGCCCAGTGCCGGCGAGCTCGTCCTGTTCGATCGAAGCTGGTACAACCGCGCCGGTGTCGAAGCGGTCATGGGCTTCTGCACGTCCGCCCAGCACGAGCAGTTCCTCCTCGATTGCCCGGTGTTCGAGCATCTGATCACCCGCGATGGCCTGATCCTGCTCAAGTACTGGCTCAGTGTCGACCAGGAGGAGCAGGAACTGCGCTTCAAGGAGCGCGCCGAGGATCCGGCCAAGCGCTTCAAGCTGTCGCCCATCGACATCAAGGCGCGCGAGCAATACGCCGCTTACGGCAAGGCTCGCGACCGCATGCTCAAGGCCACGCACGCCGCACATGCGCCGTGGTTCGTGGTCAATTTCAACGAGCAGAAGCGCGGGCGCCTCAACCTCATCGAGCACCTGCTCAAGCAACTGCCCAGGCGCGAACCGCCCGCGCCGGCACCGGCCATGCCGAAACTCGCCGGCAAGCCGTTGCAGGAAAAGATCCCGCGTGGATTCCTCATCGACGAGCCGTGGTGACTGCGGAGCAACCCGCCTGCCGCGCCCGGGCAGGACTCGCGGATAGCTCTTCCGCAATCGATTTGAGGTTTTTGGCGTTCCCCTGCGTAACAGGAGCATCGAAACACCACCCTGGAATTCCTCATGCGCCCGCCATCCCTGCACTCCTGTGTCATCGCGATCCTCGCCGCGGCATTTTCGGGAGCGCTCGCGCCGGCCGCTGCCGTCGAGCGCATCAGCGTCGCAACGGGCGGTGGCCAGGGCAACAGCCAGAGCCGCTTTGCGGCGATTTCCGGCAATGGCCGCTATGTCGTGTTCACCAGCGACGCGACCAATCTGGTTGCCAATGACACGAACGCTGCGGCAGACATCTTCCTGCGCGACCGCACGCTCGGCACGACCACGCGCATCAGCAACCAGTTCAACGGCAGCCAAAGCGATGCCGTGAGCTACGAGGCAAACATTTCCGGCGACGGCATGCGCGTTGTGTTCGCCTCGCATGGGCACCTGATGCCGAACAGCGGCTACCAGAACTGCTACCTGCTCGACCGCACGACCAACACCTTGCAGATTCTCGACCTGCTGCCCAACGGCCAGCCAGCGACGACCTGCAACAGCGCCTCCATCGACCATGCCGGCACACGCGTCGCGCTGGTTTCCGGAGATGCGCTCGAAGCCGGCGACGTCAACCATACCGATATCTACGTGCGCAATCTGCTTGCCGGCACGACCACCCGCGTCAGTCGTGCGACCGGCGGCGGCTTCAGCAATGCCAGCAGCTCGAATGCGCGCATTTCCGGGGATGGCAGCCGCGTGATCTTCGCCTCGAACGCGAGCAACCTCGTTTCCGGCGACAGCAACGCCGAGAACGACATCTTCCTGGCCGCCTCCAACAATGGCGTGCCGATCACGCGGGTCAACATCGGCCCCGGCAACACCCAGGCCGGCGCACCGGCGGGTACCGGCCTGATCGGTGCGCTGAATGCCGACGGCAGTTTGCTTGCATTCTCAAGCAGCGCGGTTTCCTTGCCTGACTGGGGCGAATTTGCCGACGAGACGCTTTACCTGCGCATACCGAGCCTTGACCAGACCATCGCCCTGAGCATCCCGGAAGGCAACTTGCCACGCGAAGGCTTCAACTACGAGCCGGATTTCGACTACAGCGGCCGCTGGGTCACGTTTGCCTCAAGCGACCGGCTCTACGTCGGCGCGGAAGCGGGCGGCGTGTATGTCATCGACGTGGTCGAGGGCTTGATCACCCAAGTCAGTACCGGCGGCAACAGCGGCAACGTCCATCAGCCACGCTTGAGCGCCGACGGCACCGGCATCGTCTGGCATTCGTATTCCACGACGCAGGTGCCCGGCGATACCAATGGCACCTGGGACGTGTTTTACGCGGCCAATCCGCTGTGGGTGGAAACGCCGATCTTCGTCGACGGGTTTGACGGCTGAGGCGGCACGCTGCACTTCGACCGGAACTCGTCTGCATGCAATACCCCTGGCTCGTTCAAGGCCGCAGGGCGACGGGTTCTGCAGTACTCGCCGTGGATTCGCCGTGATCGGCACTCAGGACACGCGGAACATGCGCGGGCCTGGCGCTGCTGCAATTTGGTAACCGGGGAATCGCTGTTTGCGCCTGCGCGGGACATTTCGAAGCGGCGTGCCTGCCAGGCGCTGGCTTGCGGACACGGTGTCCAGGATGGCGCTGGACTCTCGCTTGAGCATCGGGTTGAGCGAGCGCCCGATGGATTTGCTGCGCGATTTCCGCATGGGTCCGGGGTTGAAAAACAGGGACATGACAGTTGCCTTGATTTCAGGTGCCTCCTTAAAAATATTCAGTAGTTACAAAGACTTGCGTAGCATATTGTAACAGACCGCGGCTTTTTTCGCCAGCCCTCACCTTCCCGCTTGACAGGCTTGCACGCGCTGCAGAAAAGACCCGTGGCCACGAAGGGAGGGCGGCTCCTTTGTCCCGGCGCGTGCGCCTTAAGGCAACGCTGATCAAGTAGCGCAACCGTCACGACACCTGTCTGCGTGCAGATCGCGGCGCGCTGACGCAGATGGACTGGCCGTCCTTCAAGGCAGCGCAACAAAGATCCGCGCGCAGACAGGTGTCGCCGAACTCGTTGATTCATACCTGAAACGGTGGTGCTCGGAAGGTCCGCCACGCGCACCGTGCGGCTCGCCAAGGCCACCAGCCTTCGCTTCGCCACGCAGCACGCATGGCGAACCTTCCGAACGCCATGACGGTTGTACTACTTGATCAGCGTTGCCTTAAAGCTCGAAGCGATAGCTGAACTTCACCAGCAGCTGTTCATCGTCGCGCAGGGAAAAACTGTCGCGCAGGAGGCTTCCGGTGCTGTCGGAAAATGCATCCTGCCGAAAACCACCGCGGCCGTAGACGACGTACAGGTAGGACAGCGGCGCAACCTCGTAGCGGTAGCGAACCTGGAAGCCGAGGTTGCGCACATTGAAATCATCGACCGGCTCGTCGCTGTCGATGGCGTTGCCGCCGGCTCCGACTCGATACGCCTGCTGCAAGTCGGCATCGAGGGCAATCGCCTGCAGCTTCACGCGCAGTTCCTGGCGGCTGTCGATGGTCCAGTCCAGGCCGGCGTTGAGATCGAATTCGCGACGACCGAAGCTGCCGATCAGGTTGTCGCGTTGCCAGACCAGCCAATCCGGCGAGCGATCGCTGAAGAAGCCGGCGTGGACGTTGAAGGCATCGCTGATGAAGTAGGTCGCGTCGTATCTGACGCTGTAGCCGAGGTTGAACCCGCCGGACAATCCGCCGCTGTAGGACTCCAGTTCAATGTTGTGCGCCCAGTCACCCTTGCGCGGGCGCTGGTACTGGTAGTACGCGTTGAAGTTCGCGGGCTTCTTCAACGAACCGTTGCCGCGTGTCAGCAGGTCGTTGACGCCCGCGCTGTTGAGGTTGATCTGCGCAAACTCGTATCCGCCATTGCGCAAGCGGCCCTCGCGACTCAGGCGGAACTGGTCGTTGAGTTTCTCGCCATGGTCGTTGTAGTTCGTGCTGATCCGGCCGCGCCAGTCCTTCGATGCATGGCGCGACGAATCGGGCAGGTCACTGAATCGACGGCGCACTTCCCAATGCAGGTAATTGGTGCTGTTGCGCGACAGGTAGCCGGCGTCATTGATGTCCAGGTCGTTGCCGAAATGCATCGCGATCCATTGCTGACGCCAACCGTGATCCATTTCATAGTCGGCCCAGACGGTGGCACCGAGATCGCTTTCGATATCGCCGGACTCATCGATGCGGCTGCCGAATACGCGTGTCTGCACATTCCAGCGTGGCGTCGGCCGCCAGTTGTGATCGACACCGAATACGGTGGCCTCGCGGTCCAGCCACGGTCGTTCGACATTGGTCAGCATCATGCCGAGGTTCTGCGTGTCGTAATCATGCACGAGACGAAGCGCGCTGAAGCTGCGCCCGACCTCGTCCGCCTCGTCGGCAACGAACACGCCGTACTTGGTAGCGCCGAAGCTGCCGTTGACCTTGCCTGCCGCGGTGATGTCGCCGGCACCGCTGCCATCGTCCGCCGGCCCGCCGATGCGGCGCGTGTAGAGCAACTGGCTGGAATCGGAAGGGGTCGTGTATTCGAACAAGCCCTGGTTTTCGGTGAAGAACGGGCGCTTGTCGCTGATGAAGGTTTCGGTGGCGTCGAAATTCACCACCAGATCGTCGCTCTCGACCTGGCCGAAGCCCGGATTGATCGTCGCCGTCATCTGGAACTGACCGTTCGGCTTCCAGAAGATGTCGGCGCCGCCATCGAAGGTGCTGCCGCCATGCACGTTGTCGTACAGGCCGGAAACATACGGCGTGACCGCAAACAGCGACTGGCTGTAGGCGGCGACTTCCACAGGCGCGAAGTCGGACAGGAAACGCGGGCGCTCGAAGCTCGCGACCGGCCAGGCGGTGCGTTCGCCGGTCGAACCGATGACGCGATCCAGGTTGACCTTGAAGGTGCGCTTGCCGCCGACCGCCTTGCCCATCGGCGCGATGTACCAGGGGATCAGCATCTCGACCGACCAGCCTTCGGCATCCTCGCTGACCGCATGCCGCCAGTTGCCATCCCAATCGGTGTTGTACTTGTTTTCGTTGGTGATGACCGCATCGGCAATTCCATTCGTCGAGGACACCGTGAAGTTGTAACCGGTGCGTGCGCCCCCTTCGAAATCGATATTGAGGTTGACGCGATCGACCTGCGCATCGAAATCGCGCTGCACGCGCTGGCGCGTGCGCGGCACGTCTGCCGGCTGCGTGTTGTGGAAGCCGATCGCGAGGCCTTCCGGAGTGGCGAGGATCCAGGCTTCGGTCGGCAACGAGCCGGGCTCGCCGCTCAGCGGCTGTACCTTGCGGAAGTCGGTCACATGGCGGGCGTCCTGCCACTCGACCGGGTCGATGCGCCCATCGATCTCCACCGCTTGCGCCGCGACTGTCATGCCCGCCAAAACAAGACCCCAACAACACGCTGCTCGCATTCAACTCCCCGCCATGGCCATCGCTCTGGCCGAGCATGATGAAGCGATGGCATCGAACTGCCACTGGCATTGGTCATGGCAACCTTTCCCCGCCGATGTGCACCCGGCCCCGGATCTGCCTTGGCCGCGCAGACTGCATGCGGGATCGCGCCGCTTGATTCCCCGTGCATGGCCGCGCACGTTGCGTTCTCCCGTTGCCCCCGCTGCTCGACGGCGCGGGTGTGTGACGGCGGCCAGACGCTGCCCGCCTGGTATCACGCGCGACGCGCGGAACCGCCCGTCGAAAAGCACCCCATGTGCGACAGCGCTCTCGGCCATGCGTGGCAGATGCGCCGGACTCCCTTACAATGCGTTCGTTTTGCCATCTTCCGGAGTGCCCCATGTCAGCGATCAAGCATCACCGCATCCTCTTGAAGCTGTCCGGTGAGGCGCTGATGGGGGAGTCCGACTACGGCATCGACCCGAAGGTGATTGGCCGCCTGGCGCGCGAGATCCTCGAAGTGCGCAACGCCGGGGTGCAAGTTGGCGTGGTCATCGGCGGCGGCAACATTTTCCGCGGAGCCGGCCTGGCAGCTTCGGGCATGGACCGGGTCACCGGCGATCACATGGGCATGCTGGCGACCGTGATCAACGCCCTGGCCATGCAGGATGCCATCGAGCGCGCCGGCGGTTCGGCGCGGACCATGAGCGCGATCAAGATCAACGAGGTCTGCGAGGACTTCATCCGCCGCCGGGCAATCCGCCATCTGGAAAAAGATCGCGTGGTGCTGTTTGCGGCCGGCACCGGCAACCCGTTTTTCACCACCGACTCGGCCGCAGCCTTGCGCGCGATCGAGATCGGCGCGGACCTGCTGCTCAAGGCGACCAAGGTCGATGGCGTGTACACCGCCGATCCGGCGCGCAACCCCGATGCCAAGCGCTATGAACACCTCGGTTATGAAGAGGTGATCCAGCGCAACCTGCAGGTCATGGACACCAGCGCGATCGCCCTCTGTCGCGACCACAAGATCCCGCTGCGCATCTACGACATGTCGCGCGAGGGCGACCTGATGCGCATCATGCACGGCGAACAGATCGGCACCCTGGTCAGCGAGGCGGGCTGATCGCCGACATCGCGCGACTTGCGGATGCAGTGAAAGTGCAGCGGCGATGATGAGCCGCTGCCGTGAGGCGCTCGCGCACGGCATGAATGGGCATCGGTCTCGGTGCCGCTGCTATACTTCGCGGCCATTCGCAATGCACCACGGGTGACCGCACCATGCTCGACAACATCAAGAAGGATGCGCAGACACGCATGACCAAGAGCGTCGAATCGCTGCGCCAGGACCTCACCCACCTGCGCACCGGGCGCGCCAGCGTCGCCCTCGTCGATCAACTGGTCGTGCCCTACTACGGCTCCGACGTGCCCTTGACCCAGGTCGCCAACGTCGCCGTCGCCGATGCGCGCTCGCTGACCATCACGCCATTCGAGAAGACCATGGTCGCGGTGGTGGAGAAGGCCATCCTCGGCTCCAACCTCGGCCTGACCCCGACCACGGTCGGCCAGGTCATCCGCATCAACCTGCCTGCCTTGACCGAGCAGCGCCGCAAGGAGCTCTCCAAGCAGGTCGCCGGCGAGGGCGAAAACGCCAAGGTCGCCATCCGCAACATCCGCCGCGATGCCATCCACAGCATCAAGGAACTGCTCAAGGACAAGCAGATCAGCGAGGACGAGGAGCGCCGCGGCGAAGACGAGATCCAGAAACTGACCGACAGGTTCGTCAAGGATGTCGATGGTGTGGTGAAGAACAAGGAAGACGAATTGATGGCGATCTGAGCCATCGGTCCGTCCATCCGCCAACCCATGAGCAGTCCCTCCGCGAGCGTCGACATCGTGCGCGCGCCGCAGCACCTTGCCATCGTCATGGATGGCAACGGGCGCTGGGCGGAGCGCCGCCATCGTCCACGCAGCTTTGGCCACCGTGAAGGCCAGAAGGCCTTGCGTGCAACCCTCGAGTACTGCCTGCGCCGCGGCATCAAGGCGCTGACCCTGTTCGCGTTTTCCAGCGAAAACTGGAGGCGGCCGGAGGAAGAAGTCGGCGCACTGATGCAGTTGTTCCTGAAGGCGCTGGATCGCGAGGTCGACGAGTTGCACGGCCACGGCGTGCGCATCGAGTTCATCGGCGATCTTTCCGCGTTCTCGCCCGAGCTGCAGGCGCGCATGCGCAAGGCCATGGAAAAGACCCGCGCAAACACGGCGCTGCTGGCGAACGTGGCGGTCAACTATGGCGGACGCTGGGATATCGCCAATGCCGCGCGGCTCGCTGCCGAGGCGGTTGCCCGCGGTGAAATCGAGGCCGCCTCGATCAACGAAAACCTGCTCGCCCGCTGGCTCGCCCTGTCCGGGCAACCGCCGGTCGATCTCTTCATCCGTACCGGTGGCGAGTTGCGCATCAGCAATTTCCTGCTTTGGCAGCTTGCCTATGCGGAGCTGGTTTTCATCGATACGCTATGGCCTGATGTCGATGCCGCCGTGCTGGATGATTGCTTGAACGAATTCACGCGTCGCGAACGTCGCTTCGGCCAGACTTCCGCCCAGGTGGTCGCCGGATCCGGTCAGGGAGTTGCATGAAACAGCGAATCATCACCAGTCTGATCCTCGCGCCGATCGCGATTGCCTTCATCCTGCTTTCCCCGACCTCCTGGTTTGCCGGCCTGCTGGTCGCGGTCTGGGCCTATGCAATGTGGGAATGGACGCGCCTGATCGGCATGCAGCAACTCCTCGCGCGCGCACTCGTGGTCGTCACCGGCATCCTGCTGATGCTCGGCCTGTGGCGCGTTCGCGGCGAATCGGCGTGGTGGCTGTGCATCAGCATCGGCGTCGCCTGGTGGCTGTTCGCACTGGCCTGGATGCGCCGGTTCTCGTTTGCGGCATCGCCCAACAAACGCAACATCGCCATCAAGCTGCTGGCCGGATGGCTGGTGCTGATTCCGGGCTGGGTGGCACTCGTGCAGATCCACGGCCTGCCCGGGCCAAGGGGAACCTGGGCGCTTTACGCGCTGTTCGTGGTCTGGGCGGCCGACACTTTTGCCTATGCCGCAGGCAGCCGCTGGGGTCGCAACAAGCTGGCACCGCGGATCAGCCCGGGCAAGACCCTCGAAGGCGTCTGGGGTGCCCTGGTCGGCAGCGGCCTGATCGCCCTCATCGGCGGCTGGTGGATTGGCGCACGCGGCGCGCCGCTGGCCTTGCTGGTCGTGCTCGGCCTGCTGTGCGTAGTCTGGTCCATCCTCGGCGATCTTTTCGAGAGCCTGATGAAACGCCAGGCCAACGTGAAGGATTCCGGTGCCTTGTTCCCGGGCCATGGCGGCCTGCTTGATCGCCTCGATGGCGTGTTTGCCGCGATGCCCATGTTCGCCCTCGGCAAGTTCCTGATCGATCTGTACTTTCCGGCATGATGCGCATCGCGCTCCTCGGCGCGACCGGCTCGATCGGCGCGAGCACGCTGGATGTCGTTCGGCGCCACCCGGAGCGCTTCCGCATCACCGCGCTGTCGGCGCACCGCAATGTCGATGCACTGGTCGCGCTGTGCCGGCAATGGCGTCCCGAGATTGCCGTGATTGCCGATCCCGCGCGGGAAGGAGAACTCGCCGCAGGCCTGCGTTCCGCCGGCCTCGATACGCGCCCGAATGCCGGCACACAGGGCCTGATCGAGGCCGCCGAAGGCAGTCACGCCGATTGTGTCGTCGCCGCCATCGTCGGTGCCGCCGGCCTCGAATCGACCCTGGCTGCGGCACGTACGGGCAAGCGTCTGCTGCTGGCCAACAAGGAATCGGTGGTCATGGCCGGCAGCCTGCTGCGCGCGGCACTCGATCAAGGCGGCGGCTTGCTGCTGCCGCTCGATTCCGAACACAACGCGGTGTTCCAGTGCCTGCCACGCGAACGCCGTGACCTTGCCGACTGCGGCGTACGCCGCATCCTGCTGACCGCATCGGGCGGGCCGTTTCGCGGGCGCGCCCGCAGCGAACTGGTCAAGGTGACGCCGGACATGGCCTGCGCCCATCCCAACTGGAGCATGGGACGCAAGATCTCGGTCGATTCGGCCACCTTGATGAACAAGGGCCTGGAAGTCATCGAGGCGCATTTCCTGTTCGACGCGGCGGCGGCGGCGATCGATGTCGTCGTGCATCCGCAGAGCATCGTGCATTCCATGGTCGAGTATCGGGATGGCTCGGTGCTGGCCCAACTCGGCAACCCGGACATGCGCACGGCGATTGCTTACGCGCTGGCCTGGCCGCAACGCATCGAGGCCGGCGTGGATGCGCTCGACCTGGTGCGCATCGCCCAGCTCGGCTTCGAGGCGGTCGACCGCGAGACGTTTCGCTGTCTCGACCTGGCCTACCAGGCCCTGGCCAGCGGCGGCACCGCGCCGACGACCCTGAATGCGGCAAACGAGGAAGCGGTGGCGGCTTTTCTCGAAGACCGGCTGCCGTTCCTTGCCATCGAGGCGGTCATTGAAACCTGCCTCGAACGCCTGCCAAGCGCCGGCGTGACTGATTTGCCGGGCCTGCTTGACAGTGATTTAACCGCGCGACGCGAAGCACAACGTATCATTGCCAGCTTGGCGGAATGATTATCGAGATGTTGCAATGAGCGAGTTTTTCGGATCCGTGTGGTGGCTGCTGGTCACCCTCGGCCTGCTGGTCACCTTCCATGAGTTCGGCCACTTCATCGTCGCCCGCCTGTGCGGGGTCAAGGTGCTGCGTTTCTCGGTGGGTTTCGGCAAGCCGCTGTGGATGCGGCGTGACCGGCATGGCACCGAATTCGCCGTGGCCGCGATTCCGCTGGGCGGCTACGTCAAGATGCTCGACGAACGCGAGGGCGAAGTCGCCACGGAAGATCTCGACCAGGCCCACAACCGCAAGCCGGTTGGCCAGCGCATGGCAATTGCCGCTGCCGGCCCGGCCTTCAACATCATCTTCACCCTGTTCGCGTTCTGGCTGATGTTCGTCGTCGGCAAGCCTGATTTCCTGCCCGTCGTCGACGCCCCCGGCGGCGTTGCGGCCGAAGCCGGCATCGAGGCCGGTGACCGCATCACCGCAATCAATGGCTCGGCCATCGATTCGTGGAGCAAGGCCATCCAGAAGCTCGGCGAAAATGCCGTCGGCCGCTACGATGCAACAGTCGAGGTGCGCACGGCCGCCGGCGCCGAGGCCACGCGCGTGCTGGCTTTCAGCAAGCTGCCCGAGCAGGTGCCGGAAGCCGAGTTGTTCGACCGGATCGGCTTGCGCCTGCAGCCGCCCAAACTGGATGCGGTCATCGGCAGTGTCAGCGAAGGCATGCCGGCCGCGGCGGCCGGACTCAAGGTCGGAGACCGCATCCTGCGCATCAATGGCCATGACGTTTCCAGCTTTGCCGACATCGAGTCGATGGTGCCGGAACAGGCGGCGCGGGATCCGCAGCTGGATCTCGTCGTCAAGCGCGCCGACGAGCAGCTCGATATCCGCCTCAAGGCAAATGAAATCAGGGCCAAGGACGGCAGCACCCGCTTTGTCATCGGTGTCGGCAGCACGGATCGCCACAATGCAACCCTGAAATACGGGCTGCTCGATGCGGTCCCCCAGGCGTTTGCGGAAACCTGGGATACGACCAAGAGCTCGCTCGGCATCATGAAGATGCTCATCGTCGGTCGTGCCAGCCTCGACAACCTTTCCGGCCCGATCACCATTGCCCGCTTTGCCAATGGCTCCGCCCAGCTCGGCCTTGCCTGGTTCCTCGGTTTTCTCGCCCTGATTTCGCTGTCGCTGGCAATCATCAACCTGCTGCCCATCCCGATCTTGGACGGCGGGCATCTGCTGTATTACCTTATCGAACTGATCAAAGGCAGTCCGGTGAGCGAGCGCAGCCAGATTGCAGGCCAGTATGTCGGCCTGATGATGCTGGTGGCCCTGATGGGGCTGGCGTTCTACAACGATATCCTTCGGCTCATCCACTGAGCCGGTTCTGCCCAATAACAACGGCTGCGGTGTGCCCTCGCCGCCAGCCGCCCCTGCCTCAATGGAAGTGACGATGAAGCGTATCGCCGCCCTGCTCTTGCTTGCCTGGCTCAGCACCCAGAATGCCTTCGCCTTCGACAGCTTCAAAGTGTCGGACATCCGCATCGACGGCCTCTCGCGAATCGCGCCCGGCACGGTGTTCACCTACCTGCCGATCGAAAAAGGCGATGTGCTCACGGCGGAAAGCGCCGAGCAGGCGATCCGCGCCCTCTACCGGACCGGCTTCTTCAACGATGTCAGCCTTGATCGCCAGGGCGACATCCTCGTCGTCAACCTGGTCGAGCGACCGTCGATTTCCAAGGTGTCTCTGCGCGGCAACAAGGATCTCAAGGAAGAAGACCTGCGCAAGGGCCTCAAGGGCATCGGCCTGGCCGAAGGCGAAACCTTCGACCGCCTCAAGCTCGACTCCGTGCAGCAGGAATTGACCCGCCAGTACTACAACCGCGGCAAGTACAACGTTTCGGTGAAGACGGCCGTGGTCAACCTCGATCGCAACCGCGTCGAAGTCGCCATCAACATCGTCGAAGGCAAGCCGGCGCGCATCAAGCACCTGAACATCGTCGGCAACGAAACCTTCAAGGCCAAGAAGATCCGCGACGATTTCCAGTCCGACACCAGCAACTGGACCTCGTGGTACTCGAAGGATGACCAGTATTCGCGCGAGAAGATGTCCGGCGACCTCGAGCGCCTGTCCTCGTTCTACCTTGACCGCGGCTACGTCGATTTCGCCGTCGATTCGACGCAGGTCTCGATGAGTCCGGACAAGCGCAAGATGTACGTGGTCGCCAACATCAAGGAAGGCGAGGTCTACACCGTCACCGACATCAAGCTCACCGGCGACCTGATCCTCAAGGATGAAGACCTGCGCAAGCTGCTTTCGATCAAGTCCGGCGAAATCTTTTCGCGGCGCAAGGTCGAGCAGTCCGCCGATGCGATCAGCGCTGCCCTGGCCAACATCGGCTACGCCTTCGCCGAGGTCAACCCGGCGCCCGAGATCGACCGCGAAAAGCGCGAAGTCGGGCTCAATTTCCAGATCAATCCGGGCAAGCGCGTCTACGTGCAGCGCATCACCTTCAAGGGCAACCTGCATACCGAAGACCAGGTCATGCGCCGCGAGATGCGCCAGCTCGAGGGTGCCTGGTATTCGCAGGCGGCCATCGACCGCTCGAAGATCCGCCTGCAGCGCCTCGGTTACTTCAAGACGGTTTCCATCGACACGCCGCGCGTGCCGGGCCAGGAAGACCAGGTCAACGTCGATGTGACGGTCGAGGAGCAGCCCTCGGGCAGCTTCACCTTCGGCATCGGCTACTCGCAGGTGCAGGGCCTGATCACCAGCATCGCCCTGCAACAGAACAACTTCTTCGGCACCGGCGACCGCGTTGGCCTGACCCTGCAGCGCAGTTCGTACCTGAAGACCTACAGCATTTCCTATTTCGAGCCCTACCTGACCGATTCCGGCATCGGCCTCGGCTACGACCTCAGCCATCGCGAGCTTGATTCAGGACAGGCCAACATCGCCAACTACCTGACCAACTCGGACAACTTCAGCACCTACATCGGCCTGCCGTTGACCGAGAGCGATACGCTGAACACGCGCATCGGCCTCAGCCGCACGACGATCCAGACGTTTGCGTCGACGCCGCAGCAGTTCGTCGATTACCTGTTTGCGCTCAACCACAACACCTTCCATACCGGCAGTCTGGAATTCTCCTGGGCGCATGACACGCGCAACAAGTTCTACAACCCGACCCGCGGCTCGCTGCAGACGGCGTCGTTTGAAACCACCCTGCCCGGTTCGACCGTCGAGTACTTCAAGTTCCGTTACCTGTATTCGAAGTACATTCCGCTGACCGAGAAGCTGACCCTGTTCGGCAGCGCCTCGCTCGGCTATGGAGGCAGCTACAACGGTGTCTATCGCACCGCGGTCGATTACGGCCAGGATCCGCCGGTCATCAGCGAATACGGCGCGCGCGGCCTGCCGTTCTTCGAGAACTTCTTCGCCGGCGGCAGTTCCGACATCCGCGGCTTCCGCGACAACACGCTCGGCCCCTACGATACGACCCGCGGCTTTCGCCAGCCGCTCGGTGGCGCCTTCAAGACGGTGGCCACGGCCGAGATCATCTTCCCGACCCCGTTCGTCAAGGAAAACGACAACACCACGCGGCTGTCGTGGTTTGTCGATGTCGGCAACGTGTTCAAGGACTACAACGCCTGGAACGCCAACGATCTGCGCGTTTCGACCGGCCTTTCCTTCCAGTGGCGCGCCCCGGTCGGGCCGATCGTCATCAGCATATCCAAGCCCCTGCGCAAGCAGGATGGCGACGATACCGAATCGATCCAGTTCTCGTTCGGCCCGCAGTTCTGACCTGAATTGCCCGTCGCATTCGACGCAAACCGGGAGAACGGGCTTGGCCGGTGGACTGCTTCATCCTATCCTGCCCATTCAGGATCAGACGCGAGCCATCGGGGCACTGCGCAGGCGACAGTCGGGGCACACCGCTCCGGATTTGCTTGCGCTTCGTCCACCGATCGGCTCGACTGGTCACCGCAGGGCGCAAGGCTGACCGGGTCGGACAGGTGAAACAGGCCAATCGTGCAATCAGGATCATGCTCTGGCGCACGCTGCCGATTGCGTTGCTGCTGGCATTTTCCTCGTCGCTGATGGCCCAGCCTGCGGCGATGCGCATCGGCTATGTCGACATGAAACGACTGCTCGACAACGCGCCGCAGGTGATTGCCGGGCGGCAGAAGCTCGAACGCGAATTCGCCCCGCGCGACAGCGAATTGAGTGCCGAGGAAACGAAACTGGCGACCATGCGCTCGCGCCATGAGCGCGACAGCGCCAGCATGGACCGCGCCGATGCCGAAAACCTGCGCCGCGAAATCGACGCGCTGGATCGCTCGATCAAGCGCAAGCGGGAAAACCTGCGCAGCGAGCTGAAATCGCGCAGCGACCAGGAGCTCGACCGCAGCTGGCGGGAAATCAACAACGCCGTGGTCGAATTCGCCCGCGAGCAAAACATCGACCTGATCGTGCCGAGCCCGGTGGTCTACGCCAGCCAGCGCATCGATGTCACCGACCAGGTGCTCGAACGCCTGAAAGGCAAACTGGGCAAGCCGGTGGCCAAGCCTTGAGAACGGCGATCGAACTCGGCGACATCGCCGCGCGCTTCGGCCTCGAACTGCACGGGGATGGCTCGCGCCTGATCGAAGGCGTCGCCACCCTCGCCCATGCCGGACCCGGCCAGCTCGGCTTCCTCGCCAATCCGCGCTATCGCGGACACCTGGCGAGCACCCGCGCCGGAGCCGTGGTCATTGCCGCCGGCGACCTCGATGCCGCCGCACCCGGAACCGGCCTGCTCGTCGCTGCCAATCCTTACGTCGCCTTTGCGCGCATTGCCGGCTTGTTCGAGCGCCAGGCGCCCGTTGTGCCAGGCATCCATGCAAGCGCCGTCGTCGCCACCTCGGCCGAGGTGGCGGCCAGTGCTTCGATCGGGCCGCATTGCGTGATCGAGGCCAACTCGGTGATCGGCGAAGGCGTCGAACTCGGCGCGCAAACCTGCGTCGGGCCGGATTGCGTGATCGGAGCCGATTGTCGCCTGGCCGCGCGGGTCACCCTGGTTCGCCGCGTTCGCCTCGGTTGCCGCGTCCTCATCCATTCCGGTGCGGTGATCGGCGCCGATGGCTTCGGTCTGGCCTTCGACGAGGACCACTGGATCAAGGTGCCACAGCTCGGTGGCGTGCGCATTGGCGACGATTGCGAGATCGGCGCCAACACCACGATCGATCGCGGTGCCCTCGAGGACACCGAGCTCGAAATCGATGTGCGCCTCGACAACCAGATCCAGATCGCCCACAACGTTTTCATCGGCGCGCATACGGCGATTGCCGGCTGCGCCGCCGTGGCTGGCAGCACGCGCATCGGCAGAAACTGCCTGATTGGCGGCGGGGCTGGCATAATTGGTCATTTGACGATCGCGGACAGGGTGACGATCACGGCCATGAGCCTGGTCACCCACTCGATCCGCGAATCCGGCGAATACTCGTCGGGAACACCGATCCAGGAAAGCCGGTTGTGGAGGCGCAATGCAGCGCGCTTCAAGCACCTGGATGAACTGGCGCGGCATGTTGCCGACCAAAACAAGGGAATCCCGCATGAATGACCCGAAACCGTCGCCCGAGCAAGCCCCGATCGACGTCCGGCGCATCGCCCAGTTGCTGCCACATCGTTTCCCGTTCCTGTTGATCGATCGCGTGACTGCCTGGGAACCCGGCAAGCGCCTGACCGCGATCAAGAACGTGACTTACAACGAGCCGTTCTTCCAGGGACATTTCCCCGGCAACCCGGTGATGCCGGGCGTGCTCGTCATCGAAGCCCTGGCGCAGGCCTCGGGAACCCTGGTGCAATTGTCCGCGACCAAGGATCCCAGCCAGGCGGCCCTGTTCTACCTGGTCAAGATCGACAAGGCGCGCTTCAGCCGTGTCGTCGTGCCTGGAGACCAGCTCGTGCTCGAAGTCGAGCAAAAGCGCATGCTGCGGCGCATGGGATTGTTCTGGGGTCAGGCCAAGGTCGATGGCGAGGTAGTCGCCGAAGCCGAGCTGCTGTGCGCCGAGCGGAGGGAGTGATGATCCATCCCACCGCACTCGTCGATCCCGGCGCGCGGATCGGCGCGAACGTCAGCATCGGCGCCTACAGCATCATCGGCCCCGAGGTCGAGATCGGCGACGGCACCAGCATCGGCCCGCATGTCGTCATCGAAAGCAATACGCGGATCGGCCGCGACAACCGCATCTGGCAATTCGCCTCGCTTGGTGCCGCACCGCAGGACAAGAAGTTCCATGGCGAGTCCTCGCGCCTCGAAATCGGCGACCGCAACGTCATCCGCGAATTCGTTTCCTTCAACCGTGGCACCGAGGACGGTGGCGGCATCACCCGCATCGGCAACGACAACTGGCTGATGGCCTATGTGCACATCGCCCACGACTGCGTCGTCGGCAACAATGCAATCTTCTCGAATGCCTCGTCCCTGGCCGGCCACGTCACCGTCGATGACTGGGTCATCCTCGGCGGCTTCACCCTGGTCCACCAGTTCTGCCAGATTGGCGCGCACGCCTTCACCGCAATGGGCGCGATCATCAACCGCGACGTGCCGCCGTACGTGACCGTGGCCGGCAGCTTTGCCGAACCCAAGGGCATCAATTCCGAAGGCCTGCGTCGCCGCGGCTACTCGTCGGAACGCATCATGGCGATCAAGCGCGCCTATCGAACCCTGTACAACTCCGGCTTGCCGCTCTCGGAGGCACGCAGCGAACTCGCCCGCGCCGCCGAGTCCGCCCCGGACGTGAAGCTGATGCTCGATTTCATCGAACGCTCGCAACGTTCGTTGGTGCGTTGAAGGCCGGGAATGGAGAATAGGGAATAGGGAATGGGGTTCGCATTCCACAATCTTGTACGGATGGCCTGCTTCGCGTTGATTTGCGCCGCGGAAGCCTCAGAAAGAATCCTGCCATCGAGTGGAATTCGAATTTCCCGTTGATCACGGAATCGCACGACGCCATGCCCGATTCCCGAATCCCCGTTTTCAACAGCCGAATGGCTGGTCATCCCCAATCCCGGCTCTTCATCCTTGTCGCCGGCGAAGCATCCGGTGATCTGCTGGGGGCGGGGTTGATCGAGGCGCTACGCGAGCGTTATCCCGATGCGCGCTTTGCCGGCATAGGTGGCCCGCGCATGCTGGCTGCAGGATTCGAGGCGTGGTTTCCCGCCGAGCGCCTGGCGGTGATGGGCCTGGCTGAAGTGCTGCGCCACTTGCCGGGCTTGCTGCGCATTCGCCGAACGGTGCGACGGCGCACGCTGGCGCTGCGCCCGCAGGCCTTCATCGGCATCGATGCTCCGGATTTCAATCTCGCCCTCGAGCGCAAACTCAAGCAGGCCGGAATCCGCACCATCCACTATGTGAGTCCGTCGATCTGGGCCTGGCGCGAAAAGCGCGCGCAGAGGATTGGCGAAAGTGCCGATCGCGTGCTTTGCCTGTTCCCGATGGAGCCGGCGGTTTACGCACGACACGGCGTCGATGCGTGCTTCGTCGGCCATCCACTCGCGGATGCGTTTGCCCTGCACCCCGATCAGCGTGCAGCCCGGGAAAGCCTCGGCATCAGCGACGATGTCCCCGTGCTCGCCCTCCTGCCCGGCAGCCGCCTCGGCGAGATCCGCCGCCTCGGTGCCGACTTCATCGCCGCCGCCATCCTGCTGGCGCAAGAGATCCCGAACCTGCATGTCATCGCGCCCATGGCAAATGCGGCATGTCGTTCGGCTTTCGCGAGCGAGCTCGCAAAAGCGGGAATCGGGAATCGGGAATCGGGAATCGGCAAAGCAGATTCTCGCGGACATTCGCTTTTCTCGATTCCCGATTCCCCATTCCCGATTCTCGTCCTGAATGGCCAATCACATACCGCCATGATTGCCGCCGATGCGATCCTGCTCGCTTCGGGCACCGCCGCGCTGGAAGCGATGCTGGCCAAGCGCCCGATGGTGGTGGCCTACCGACTGGCCGCGTTGACCTATCGCATCGTCAAGGGTTTTGGCCTGCTCAAGGTCGAGCGCTATTCGCTGCCGAATCACCTGGCCGGTCGCGAAATCGTGCCGGAGTTGATGCAGGATCGCTGCACGCCGCAGGCACTGGCGGAAGCCTTGCGCGAGCCGCTGCGGCAGCGGCACCTGGATGCAACCCTGCTCGAAGAGTACGTGCGCCTGCACGAACTCCTGCGCGGCGAAGGCAATAGCGGCGCGGCGGCGGCCATCGTTGCCCCATGAAGCCCGTGCCGACGGCATAATGCACGCCGATGCAACGATACCTCCCGCCATGGCCGTCCCGAGCCTGAGCCCTTGACCGATCTCGCCGCCGATCCACGCCTGCCCGGCAAGCGCCATCTGCGCCAGAGTGCCATGCGCGGTTTCGCCCTGGTCGCCTTCGTCGCCATGCTGGCCGGCGTGCCGCTGGCGGAAAAGCTCCCGATTGAAAAAGCCTTTGCCCTGGCCATCGTCGGCAGCCTGACCCTGGTTCTGCTGTTTGCCACGGCGCGGCTGGCCTTCTCGCTGCTGGTTGCAAGCCTGCTGTTTGGCGCACTGGCCACGGCGAGCATGCTCAAGCTCGAGTTCCTGATGACGCCGGCGCTGGCACCGGATCTCAAGTATTACTTCAACTGGCAGACCATCGAGGTCATCTACCGCTATCCGGTCCTGATCGGCTTCAGCGGGCTGGTGGTCATCCTCATCCCGCTGCTGCTGATCCCGGCCTGGCGCTGGGACAGCGTGCCGGAACGCCTGCGGCTGCGCCATTGGCCGGCGCTCATCCTGCGCGGCTGCGGCTTGCTCGCCGCGCTGGCGCTGCTCACCGCCAGTCTCATTCCGGCCGGGCCGTTTGCACCTGCGTTCAACAAGCCGATGTGGGCGACGATCACCGATCGCAGCTATGTGACTGCCTTCATGACCTCGTTCAGCGATACCGAGGCGCACGTGCCGCCGACTCCGGCGCATGTCGATCGATCGATCAAGTGGACGATCAATCAACGGGCGCCGGTGACGCCGCGGCAGCAACCGGATGTCGTCGCGATACTCGAAGAGAGCACGTTTGACCCGCACATGCTCGATGCCTGCACGGTGCCCCAATGCGACCTCGACATGTTCAAGTCCGGGCGCTACACGCGCGCCGGCAGTCCGTTGATCGTGCATACCTTCGGTGGCGGCACCTGGACCAGCGAGTTTGCCCTGGAAACCGGCCTCGCCGACGTGTTGTTCGGCAATGCCGGCTTGTATGCGCCCTACAGCCTCGCCCCGCGCGTCGAATACAGCCTGCCACGCGCGTTCAAGGCCGCCGGTTATCGGGTGATTGCGGTGTACTCGCACAGCGGCGAGTTCCTCAATGCACGCAATGCCTATGCCAACTATGGTTTTGACCAGTTCTACGACGGTACCGATCATGGCCTTGGCTGGGAAAGCACCGATGCCGACCTGTTCGAGGTGTTCGAGCAGATCTATGCCGACGAGACCAGGGCGCATCCGCAGCAACCGCTGTTCATCTTCACCCTGACCCTGCACCAGCACGGCCCGCACATGACGCCGCTGGAACAATTGCCGGCACCGTTCGACAAACCCTTGTTTCGCGGCAAGTTCAAGCCACCCGAGCTGGATGACTGGCTCAACCTCAACCTCGGCAATTACCTGCAACGTGCCGCCTTGTCGAGCCGCATGCTCGAATCGATGCGCGACCTGCTCTGGAACAGTGGCCGGCCGACCGTGCTGATGCACTTTGGCGATCACCAGCCTTCGTTCGATGGCGCCATGCACGCGATCCCGAAAACCGTGCCCAGGGCTGCCGGCCAGAATGACAGCCGGGTCACCTACTACCGCCTGCTGACCAGTTTTCCGATGAAGCCGATGAAAACATGGGACGCACTCGACATCACCTATCTCGGCTCGATGCTGCTGGATGCGGCCGGCGTGCCCAAGGATGCCTTTTACCAGGCCAACAGCCTGCTTCGCGATCGTTGCAAGGGACGCTACCTGACTTGCAAGGACCGCAACCTGCTCGGCTCGTACCACGACTACATCTTCAACACCCTGAAAGACGTGCGCGATGAGGAATGATCTGTTCGAGGCCGCGCTGGAGTGCGGCGAGGATGGACACATCGCCGGTGTCGATGAGGCCGGCCGCGGGCCGCTGGCCGGGCCGGTAGTGGTCGCCGCGGTGATCCTCGACCCGCTGCGCCCGATCGAGGGCCTTGCCGATTCCAAGGTCTTGAGCGCGGCGCGGCGCGAGCAATTGGCCATCGAAATCCGCTGCCGCGTGCTGGCCTTCGCGATCTGCGTGGTCGAGGCCGACGAAATCGATCGACTGAACATCCTCGGCGCGACGCTGGCCGGCATGTCGCGTGCCGTGGCGGCTCTGGCAATCCGGCCGGCGCTGGCCTTGATCGATGGCAACCGCGTGCCCAAGGACCTGCCCTGCCGCGGCCAGGCGATCGTGCGCGGCGATGCCAGCGAAGCGGCGATCAGCGCCGCCTCGATCCTCGCCAAGACCGAACGCGACCACATCATGTGCGCGCTCGATCTGATCCACCCCGGCTACGGTTTCCACAAGCACAAGGGCTACCCGACGGCCGAGCATTTCGAGTCGTTGCGACGCCTCGGCCCATGCCCGCAACACCGTCGCAGCTTTGCCCCCGTGCGCACCTGCCTGGCCGACTGACACCCACATCCGGCGGCGTCGCACAAGCTTGTCCGCTCCGGGCCACACCGCTACCCTGTCCGTTCCTCACGTTTGTTGCCGCCATGCCTGCGGATTTCATTCATCTGCACGTCCACAGCGAGTTTTCGCTGGTCGACTCGACGATCCGCATCGATCGCCTCGTGGCTGCGTGCGCGCAAGCCGGCATGCCCGCCGTGGCACTGACTGATCAGGTCAACCTGTTTGCCCTGGTCAAGTTCTACACGGCGGCGGAAAAAGCCGGCATCAAGCCGATTGCCGGCTGCGATATCTGGATTGCCGATCCGGCCGATCGCGGCAAGCCGCATCGGCTGACCTTGCTGTGCCAGGATCTCGAGGGCTACCGCAATCTCTCGCGCCTGGTTTCACGCGCCTGGGCGGAGGGTCGTCACGGCGATTTCGCGCTGATCGAAGCGGATTGGTTGTTTGCGGCGAATCGCGGCCTGATCGTGCTGGCCGGGCGCGAGAGCGATGTCGGCGCCATGCTGCTCGGAGGTCGCGAGGAGCTTGCCCGCGCCCGCATGGGCGAGTGGATGCGGCATTTCCCGGATCGCTACTATTTCGAGCTGGTGCGCACGCAGCGCGCGGACGAGGAAGCCTTCATCGCGGCGGCGGTCGACCTCGCCATTGACCTTGATCTGCCGGCCATCGCCAGCAACGACGTGCGCTTTCTCGATCGCGAGGATTTCGAGGCCCACGAAGCGCGCGTATGCATCCACGAGGGTCGCGTGCTGGCGGACCCGAAACGCCCGCGCCCTTATTCCGCCGAGCAATACCTGAAATCGCCGGCGCAGATGATCGAGTTGTTTGCCGACCTGCCCCAGGCAATCGAAAACACGGTCGAACTGGCCCGGCGCTGCAATCTCGAATTGAGCTTCGGCACCTATTACCTGCCGGAATTCCCGATACCGCACGGTTTCACCCTGGATTCTTGGACGCGCACGCAAGCGCGCAACGGCCTCGCCGCACGCCTGGCCCGACAATCGCCCGCAGCGGGTTTCAGCGTCGAGGATTATCAAAGCCGCCTGGAAACCGAGGTCGACGTGATCGTCGCCATGGGGTTCCCGGGCTACTTCCTGATCGTCGCCGACTTCATCAACTGGGCCAAGGATCACGACATCCCGGTCGGCCCCGGGCGCGGTTCGGGTGCCGGATCGGTGGTCGCCTGGGCACTCGGCATCACCGATATCGATCCGCTGCGCTACGGCTTGCTGTTCGAGCGCTTCCTCAATCCCGAACGCGTGTCGATGCCCGATTTCGACATCGATTTCTGCATGGACAAGCGCGATCAGGTGATCGACTACGTCGCCGCGAAATACGGCCGCGACCATGTCAGCCAGATCATCACCTTCGGCACCATGGCAGCCAAGGCCGTGCTGCGTGATTGTGGCCGCGTGCTCGGCATGCCCTACGGCCAGGTCGATCGCATTGCCAAGCTGATCCCGATGCGCCCGCTCGACATGAGCCTCGAAGATGCGCTCGGGCGCAGCGAGAAATCAAGAAAGGAACCCGAGCGCATCGTCGCCGAGTTCCGCAGCGAGTACGAAAGCGAAGACGCCGTGCGCGAGCTGGTCGATCTCGCCCTCAAACTCGAGAACCTGACCCGCAATGCCGGCAAGCATGCCGGTGGCGTGGTCATCGCGCCGGGGCCGCTGACCGACTACGCGCCGGTCTACAGTGAAGCCGGCGGCGAAGGTGCGGTCACCCAGTTCGACAAGGACGATGTGGAAAAGGTCGGCCTGGTCAAGTTCGACTTCCTCGGCCTGCGCACGTTGACCATCATCGACTGGGCGGTCAAGGCGATCAATCTCAAGAGCCGGGATTCGGGATTGGCGATGACCAGCCGTTCGGCTGTTGAAAACGGCGATTCGGAGAAAGCAGCCACGGGCGGCTTGGATATTTCGACGATTCCGCTGGACGACCCGGCAGTGTTTGCCTTGTTCAAGCGCGCGCAGACGGTGGCGATCTTCCAGTTCGAATCGCGCGGCATGCAGCGGGCGCTCAACGACGCGCGTCCCGACCGCTTCGAGGATCTGATCGCCCTCGGTGCCTTGTACCGTCCCGGCCCGATGGACCTGATTCCGAACTTCTGCGCACGCAAACTCGGCCGCGAACCGATCGAATATCCCGATCCGCGCGTGGAGCCGATCCTGAAAGAGACCTACGGCATCATGGTCTATCAGGAACAGGTCATGCAGATGGCGCAGATCGTCGGTGGCTATACCTTCGGTGCTGCCGACCTGCTGCGTCGCGCGATGGGCAAGAAGAAGGTCGAGGAAATGGCGAAGCACCGTGCCATTTTCCGCGAAGGCGCGGCGCGCAACGGCGTCAACGAAGCCAAGGCCGACGCCGTATTCGACCTGATGGAGAAATTTGCCGGCTACGGTTTCAACAAGTCGCATGCGGCCGCCTATGCGCTGGTGTCGTATCAGACCGCGTGGTTGAAGACCCACTATCCGGCCGAGTTCATGGCGGCGGTGCTTTCAGCGGACATGGACAACACCGACAAGGTGGTCAATCTGCTTGGCGAGGCGCGCGCGCTGGGCTTGACCGTGATGCCGCCCGACATCAATGCGTCGGGGCACAAGTTCCATGCGCTCGATGCGGACAAGGCCGCTGCCGCATCGAAAACCATCCGCTACGGCCTCGGCGCACTCAAGGGCGTCGGCGAAGGTGCGATCGAGAATGTCGTGCACGCCCGTGAGCGCGGCGGCGCATTCAGGGATCTCGCCGATTTCTGCACGCGCGTGGATGCGCAAAAGGTCAACAAGCGCACGCTGGAAGCGCTGATCCAGTCCGGCTCGATGGATGCACTGGCAGTCAATCGCGCCAGCTTGATGGCGCAGTTGCCCGAGGCCATGCGCGCAGCCGAGCAACAGGCGCGCAATGCCCAGGCCGGCCAGAACGACATGTTCGGCGCCGCCAGCCCGGCCGCGGTATCGATCAAGCTGGTCGAAGTCGAGGACTGGCCAGCCGCCCAGCGCCTGGCCGGCGAGCGCGACACCCTCGGCCACTATCTTTCCGGACACCCGACCGACGCCTGGCGCGAGCTGTTCGCACGCGTGGTGACCTGCCCGATCGGTGAGCTGGAAAAACATCACAAGCCGCAGGAAGGACGCAGCCGCTTTGGTGGCGGCCAGTCCTTCACCTTGGCCGGAGCGGTTCTCGGCCTGCGCAAGCAGGGCGATTCGCGCGCCTTTGTCCAGGTCGAGGACTGGTCGGGTCGCTTCGAGGCCGTGCTCTACCGCGAGGCCTGGAGTGACTATGCCGCCCTGTTGAGCCGCGATGCCATCCTGGTCTTCGAAGGCTCGTTGTCGATCGATGATTTCTCCGGCAATTACCAGTTGCGCACGCAGCGCGTCAGCACCATTGAATCGGCCTGCGAAAGCCGCGCCCGCGTGCTGCGCCTGCGCGTCAACGGCATTGGCGGTGATTTCGCCACGCGCCTCTACGCCGTGCTCGAAACGTGTCGTGGCGGCAGCACGACAGTGCGCATTGCCTTCAGCAACTCCAGTGGCCGTGGCGAGATCGAGCTGGGTCCTGAATGGACGGTGCGGGCGAGCCCGGCTCTCGCCCGGACCCTTGCCGCGCTTGATGGAGTCCTCGATGCCGAATTCGTCTACGGCGCTTGATCCGGCCTGCCACGCGGCATGTGACCGGCTATACTTCCGATCTTCTGATTCAAACATCGTTGAATGAACCCCAACTTCCTCGAATTCGAAGCACCGCTCGGCGAACTTGAAGCCAGGATCCAGGAGCTGCGCCATGCCAGCCACGGACAGGCTTTCAATATCGAGGACGAGATCGGCAAGCTGCAGGACAAGCTGAAGACGCGCACGGCGGAAATCTTCCGCAGCCTGACGCCATGGCAGGTCGCCCAGCTCGCACGACATCCGGCGCGGCCGTTCACGCTCGACTACATCAAGGTCATGTGCGAGGAGTTCCACGAGCTGGCCGGCGACCGTGCCTATGCCGAGGATGCCGCCATTGTCGGCGGACTTGCCCGCATCAATGGCCGCGGCGTGGTCATCATCGGTCACCAGAAAGGCCGCGACACCAAGACCAAGATCCGCCGCAATTTCGGCATGCCGCGTCCTGAAGGCTATCGCAAGGCATTGCGCCTGATGAAACTGGCCGAACGGTTCAAGCTGCCCCTGCTGACCTTCATCGACACACCCGGCGCCTATCCCGGCGTCGGCGCCGAGGAGCGCGGTCAGTCCGAAGCAATTGCGCGCAACCTGATCGAGATGGCTGAACTGAAGATTCCGATCCTGTGTACGGTGATCGGCGAAGGCGGTTCGGGTGGCGCACTGGCCATTGGCGTCGGCGATCGCATCAACATGCTGCAGTATTCGACCTACTCGGTGATTTCCCCGGAAGGCTGTGCGTCGATCCTCTGGAAGACCGCCGAGAAAGCCAAGGACGCCGCTGCCGAACTCGGCATCACCGCCAGCCGGCTGCTCGAACTCGGTCTCATCGACAAGGTCATCCGCGAGCCGCTCGGTGGTGCCCACCGCAACCCGCAATCGATGGCGGTGCGCCTCAAGGCCGTCCTTCTCAACCAGTTGGAAACACTCGACAAACTCGAGATTCCAAGCCTGCTCGAACAACGCTACCAGCGCCTGCGCGGCCACGGCGCATACAAATCCAGCTGACGCTGCGCCTGTACGCAGCGTCCGGCAACGCCGATCAATCCGATTCGGGCACGTCGACCTTGCCGCCGACGTTGCGGTGGTTGATGTCGCTGCTGCCGGCGGACTTGACCGTCAGGTTGCCGCGCACATCCTCGACGCTGACATCACCCGATCCTATCGAATCGATGCCGACATCACCGCCGACTTCGGAGAAATCCAGATCCCCGGAACCGACCTGATCGACCTGGATGCTGCCGGCGACCTTGCGCAAATCGAGATCGCCCGAACCCACATCGCCGACTTCGACATCGCCACGGATATCCCGCAGGTTGAAGTCGCCCGATCCCGTCGAACGCAGGTGCAGACGGCCGAGGCCTGATCCTTCGACATCGCCCGAACCCGTTTCCACCGTCAATTCCCCGGCAATATCCGTGACGTCCAGATCACCCGAGCCGGCCGTGTAGTCGAGACTCGACAGCTCACGCGCATCGACATCGCCGGAACCGCTGTTGACCTCCAGCGGAAGATCCCGGGGCACGCGGATTTCAAGCTCCAGGTAGGCATAGCTCGAACCAAACAGGGAGAGCGACCAGCTGTCGTTGTTGCGCTCGGTTTCAATGACCAGTCGATCACCATCGCGACGCTGTTCAACGGTGAGCCGTTCGAGATCGCCCGCGTTCGAAGCACAAGCCCGTGCCTGTACTTCGATGCGCGCAAGCCCGTCGACGCCGCGCACTTTCATGTCGGTCGATCCCAGCTTGACGGCCAGGGTCTTGATGTCGGCCCGCTCGACATTGAAGGAGCGATCGGCGTGATGGGCACAATCCACCGCGAATGCGGCGGTCGAGGAAAGAATCAAGGCTGCGACGACGAGCAGGCGCATGGGGAAACTCCGTTGAAGGGACGGGGCATTGGATACGCCGAAAGCGAAAAGGGTTTAAGGCATGCGCACTGCCTCAACCCAGGAAGCACGAAAAAATTCAAGCTCTTCTCCCCTCGGGGGAGAAGGTGGCGCGCCGCGCCGGATGACTACTGCATGGATGCAGGAGGTATAGCAACGCATCAGTTGCCGAGGAGACTGCCGCGTAGCTGCGCCTATCAACCATTCTCTTCTCCCCTTGCGGGAGAAGGTGGCGCGCAGCGCCGGATGAGGGGAACGCAGCGTAGCTGCGGCTATCCGCGCCGATGGATCTGTCTCCGCAACCCTAACCCGCAGCCGGGAGCAAGCATGGCGGTGCCGAATCAGCTCGAATCCACGCCATTCGGGTCAAGCCAAACGCTCTTCCCGCTTGGCCTGCAGCCACAGATCTTCCTGCTGCTCCAACGACTTTTCCGCAAGTGATGTGCCGGCTTCCGCTGCAATGGCCTCCATGCGCCGGAAGCGGCGCTCGAACTTGGCGTTGGCATGGCGCATGGCCGTCGAGACATCGACATGGGCATGGCGGGCCAGATTCGCGCAAACAAACAGGACATCACCAATCTCGTCGGTGAGCCTGGCCGGATCGGCACCGCCGGCGAATTCGGCGCGCACCTCGTCGATCTCCTCATGCAGCTTGTCGAACACCGGATTCACGTCGGGCCAATCGAAACCGACCCTGGCCGCACGCTTCTGCAGCTTGGTCGCACGCTGCCACTCCGGCAGGCCGCGCGCGATTCCGGCCAGCGCGCTGCGATCCGCGTCGCCAGCGTCTTCACGTTCCCGGCGTTTGATCGCCTCCCAGTTGCCCAGCACTTCCTCCGCCGTGTCCGCCCTGGCCTCGGCGAACACATGCGGATGCCGCGAGACCATCTTGTTGCAGATCGCCGCCACGACATCCTCGAAACGGAAATGTCCGGCCTCCTCGGCCATGCGCGCATGGAACACGACCTGCAGCAGCAGATCGCCCAGCTCGTCGCGGAGATCGGCATAGTCGCGACGATCGACGGCATCGGCGACTTCATAGGCTTCCTCGATCGTGTAGGGCACGATGGTCTCGAAACTCTGCTCGACATCCCACGGACAACCGTTGTCCGGATCGCGCAGGCGCGCCATGATGGCGAGCAGATCGTCAATGTTCGGCATCGGGCTTCCTCGATATTCGCGTGCGCATTGACGCCTAGAGTGCGTGAATCGGCAACGCTCTGCCAATGACTGCGCTTGCGCCCCGACCGAGATTGCATGTCCGCCACATTCCGCTCGCTGCGTGGTTTCAATTTCCGGCTCTGGGCGGCCGGCGCGTTTGTCTCGAATATCGGCACCTGGATGCAGCGCACGGCGCAGGATTGGCTGGTCTTCGCCGAGTTGACCGACCGCAACGCCACTGCCGTCGGCATCGTCATGGCCCTGCAGTTTGGACCGCCGCTGCTGTTGCTGCCCTTGACCGGCTTGGTCGCCGATCATTTCGACCGCCGTCGCGTGCTCATGCTCACGCAGACCTGCATGGGCCTGCTCGCGCTCGGCCTCGGCCTGCTCACGATCAGCGGGCATGCCGTGCTCTGGCACGTGCATGTGTTCGCGTTTCTGCTTGGCTGCATTACCGCCTTCGATGCGCCGGCCCGGCAGACCTTTGTCTCCGACCTGGTGACCGAGGCGGAGCTGTCGAATGCAGTGGCCCTCAACTCGACTTCGTTCAATGGCGCGCGCCTGGTTGGCCCGGCCGTTGCCGGCCTGCTCATTGCATGGATCGGCACCGGCTGGGTGTTTGTCCTCAACGCGATTTCGTTCATCGCGGTGATCGCCTCGCTCCGCCTGCTGCGCATCAATGAACTGCAACGCCATGCCCGTGCGGTACGCGTACGTGGCAGCCTGTTCGAGGGATTCCGCTATGTCTGGAGGCGACCGGATCTGGTCGCGATCCTGACCATGTTGTTCCTGATCGCCACCTTCGGACTCAACTTTCCGATCTTCGTCTCGATGATGTCGGTGACCATCTTCCACGGCGGCCCGGGCCAGTACGGCGTGCTCATCTCGACCATGGCCGTGGGCTCGGTGACCGGTGCCCTGCTCTCCGCACGCCGCGCGCGACCGCAGCTGTCGCAACTCCTGATCAGCGCGATCGCGTTTGCCTTGAGCACGCTGGTGGCCGCGATCACGCCCAATGCAGTGCTGTTCGGCCTGGTGTTGATCATTGTCGGCATGTCCGCGCAAACCTTCATGACCACGTCCAACAGCCTCGTCCAGCTCTCCACCGAACCCGCCATGCGCGGTCGCGTGCTGGCGATCCTGCTCGCCCTCGCACTCGGTGGCACACCGATCGGCGCACCGATCGTCGGCTGGGTCGCCGATACCTTTGGCGCACGCTGGTCACTGGGCATCGGCGTGGCAGCGGGTGCTGCCGCCTTGCTGGTCGGCATTCGCTACCTGGTCCGCCATCGCGGCTTGCGCGTGTACTCCGAAAGCGGCCGATGGCGCATCACGATCGACCAGGGCCCTTTGCACCGCCCGCCGGATTGAGTCTGTGCATCAATTTTCAGCCCGATGCATCACGCATCAAAGGAATGAATGACCCGCAACAAGCAACAATCCCCTTGTCAGGCACCGGAATTGACATACGCTTGTATTCATTGTACAAGATCACGTACAACAGGAGGATCCGATGGACGCTATTACCTACAGCACTGCCAGGGCCAAGCTGGCCGACACCATGGATCGCGTCTGCGACGACCACGAGCCAATCATCATCACGCGCAACGGGGATCAAGCCGTCGTAATGATGTCGCTCGACGACTTCAAGGCGCTGGAGGAAACCGCCTACCTTCTGCGCAGTCCGAAGAACGCAAGGCGGCTGCTGGAGAGCATTGCCGCGCTTGACTCCGGCAGGGGTGCGCTACGGAAGCTGGCAGAGTGAAACTGATCTTCTCGGAGCAAGCCTGGGAAGACTACTTGTACTGGCAACAAATTGACAAAAAGCTCTTGCAGCGAATCAATGCCTTGATCAGGGAGATTGCGCGAACGCCATATGAGGGCACAGGGAAACCCGAGTCACTGAAGCATGCGTTATCAGGCTACTGGTCGCGGCGTATCAATGATGAGCATCGAATTGTCTACAAAGTAGCTGACGACTCTTTATTTATTGCGCAGTTGCGATACCACTACTGACGGCACCAAATCGGGACGACCCGCTCTTCTCTTGCCTCCGGCTCTACTTGCCTGGCAGCACGCAATAACCCGGCCCAAGCGCAATGCGCATCTCCGATACTTCGTTTCCAAGTCTCGAGAGAAATCAATGACTCTGCCCCCGTCGATCCGGACTTAAAATTACTTTGACCCATCGATTCTTGAAATCGCTGACTCAACCCTTATCGGTCTGCTATCTGTTCTATTTGGCGGTATCACTCCACTCCGAGTTCACGCAAGCACTCGGGCAAAGGGTCCATGCTGAGCTGGCCCGCGCCCGACAGAGGCTGCACTTGCACTGTCGAATTAACGCATATACGATAAACAAGCATGAGCCACGACCCTGCCAAGCGCCGAAAGAATCTGCGCAAGCACAAGATTGACTTGCCCGGCTGCATGGAAGCGTTTGATGGCCCGATGCTTTCCCGGGAAGATGACCGGGAAAGCTACGGAGAACAACGGTTGGTGAGCCTGGGCTGGGCGCATGGGCGGGTGGTTGTGCTGGTGTGGACCGACCGCGAGGAAGGCCCGAGATTGATTTCCTGTCGAGAGGCCGAAACCTATGAACGAGAAGCGTACTACCGCGCGTACCCGCAAAGCTGACGTGCCCTACAACCCGAAGGACAAGGCGGCCACACTGAAATACTGGGAAGGCGCTACCCCGCACAAGGGCACTGCGGAGTTGCACGCCAAACGTGGCCGGCCTGCAAAGGCGGCCGAGGAGCGCAAAGAGCAAATCGCGTTGCGCGTGGATAAGGAAGTGCTGGAGTGGTACCGCGCCCAAGGCACGGGATGGCAAACGCGAATGAATGCAGTGCTGAAAGCGTTTCGAGACGCGACAGTCTGATCCCTTTGCGCTCCCCTTGGAAATCTATGGCCTGAATTCAGCCGCCGCGTCAGCGGTCGGATTGACTAGCGTGTGAGAAGGAATACTAGCAACCGGAGCGGCGAAACCGCTCTTCTGCTGCGCGCATGCTCGTGACGGTTCGATTGAAATCTGAGTTGGCGTTTTCCAGCCTCTGCTGTTCTTGCTGACAGTAATCTTCGCGATTCTGCGCTTGGTAGCCCTCAGAGGAATCACTGCTGTTGGAGTGTTGGACAGGCTGCGGTGTGCAACCGTACAGCACATTCACTCTATTCAGCCAGCAACCGCCCGCTCTGCCGTCCGTATATGGGATCCACGTATCTGCTTTCGCAAGCAGAGGCGCGATGAGAAGCGCAAAACCCACAAGACATACTGGAGCGATCTGCATGATTTTCCCCTTCTGACGCTAGAGTTAAGCGGCACGCGGGTCTATCCGCGTCCGGTCGGACGAATGGCTAGAACTGCTGCCAACCTTCATTTCCGACGAGTCTCGTCAATGATTACGCCAGCCAGCGCGCCACCCGCGCCAAAGACAACGAACAAGGGTACGCCAATAGCACCGCCCAGCGCCGCGATGCCGGCACCTTGGCCAGACAGCGTAAGTGCCCCAACCGCTGCGCCCATGGCCATTCGGGCCGGCAATCCACGCTCCGTCCAACCTACACGTTTGAGCTCCTGCCAAGCAACTTGAAGGACTGGTGCAAGCACTTTCCGATCGGTTGAGGCGAGAATTGCGGCCTTCGCTTTGGAAATTGCCGACGTATTGCTTGATCTAATATCAAGCATGGCCTGCGCCCATAAGCGCAGCGCGTCTAGCTCGTTAGGCTTAGTGGCAATGACAATCGCCATTCCGATCTCCCGCGCTTTGTCTTGTTTCGCTTCCATAACCCTCCTCCAATGCAACCAAGCAGTTCTAACTCTATTCGACCCGAAAATGGGATGTATTCCACAAGCCTAACACGGATTTTTGACTGAGGCCTGTCGGAATTTGTTTATTACAATCATTGTGTTTTGTCCCTTCCATGACTTAATTCCACGATCTAATTCTGGGTATTTTCCGGGTAGGCTTGATCAAAAAATTTCACGGGATCAATTGGCGTGGCTGCAAATTCCCGACAGGCGTCGCGGCTGAAGCCGCTTCCTACAAAGTGGGCTGGAAGCAGAGGTTTGCATCAGCATGTCGCTCACACCCCGGCGACCGGGACCGGCTTGGGCGGCTCGAACAGCGTCGTGCCGAAAGTGGGCAAGGATTTCGGCAGATGCAGGCGCGGCATGCCGACGACATAGCCTTGCGCCATGTCGACGCCGCATTCGTAGAGGGTGCGCAGCATGGCCACGTCCTCGACGCATTCGGCAATGGTTTTCTTGCCGGCGGTTTCGGCGATTGAAGTCAACGCGGCAATGATCGTGCGATCGAGATCATCGTGCGGCAGGCCCTGGATCAGCGAGCCGTCGATCTTGAGAATGTCGGCCTCGATCTGCTTGAGGTAGGCGAAGGTCGAGAAGCCGGTGCCGAAATCATCGACCGCGATGCGGCAGCCGAGCGCGCGCAACGCGGTCAACTGCGCCTGCGCATTGTGAATGTCGTTGATTGAATGCGATTCGATGATCTCGATGATGATTGCTGCCGGATTGACGTCGTATTCGACGATCTTCGCGGTGACGAAATCGGTGATCCCGGCCTTCTCCAGGGTCTGTGCCGAGATGTTGATGGTCAGCGCGATCGGCCGCGGGCTGTCGCGGGTTTCGCGCAGCGCCATGAGAGCGTGGTCGATGACCCAGAAATCGATTTCCTGCATGAGGCCGAAGCGTTCGGCGGCAGGCAGGAAGGCGTTTGGTGAAATCAGCTCGCCCTGACTGCCCTGCAGTCGTACCAGCACCTCGAACAAGGCCTCCTCGTACGGATTGCGCTCGAGCTGACGCAGCCAGATGTCCTTGCTGTTCTTGCTGGTGACGGTATCGTTCTCCATGCCCTTGAGCGGCACGATCGGCTGGTAGCAGAGCACGAAGCGGTTGGTGCGCAAGGCGTCCTCGAGACGCACCGACCAGCCGAGATCCTCGTCGATCGCGGCCAGTCGACCGGTTTCCGCCGAATACATCTGGCACTGGTTGCGCCCGCTGCGCTTGGCCATGTGGCAGGCGATATCGGCATGCGCCATGGCGTCGCCCGGCGACCACGCCGTATCGTCGATCTTTGCGCAACCAATCGACAGGGTGATGCGGTAGCTCTTGCCGCCGTAGGTGAACGGCGTTGCCGTGAGCACGCGGCGGAAGCCGTCGGCCAGGCTCATCAGGTCGCTGGCGCCGACATTGGTCAGCAGCACGGCAAACTCGTCGCCACCCATGCGCGCCAGGTAGTCGCTGCCGCGCAGGCGCGACTTCAGCCTCTGGCTCACTTCCAGCAACAAGCGATCGCCGGCGACGTGCCCGGCGGTATCGTTGATGTACTTGAAGCGATCCAGGTCGATGAACAGCAACATGGCCGACTGGCCGGTGCGGCGCACGCGATTGCACTCCTGTTCGAGTTGCGCCTCGAACCAGCCGCGGTTGAACAGCTTGGTCAGGCTGTCATGCTCGGCCTGCCAGCGCAGCTCGTCCTCCAGCGCGCGCCGCGCGGAGACATCGCGGAAGGCGACGACCGAACCGTTCTGCTCGGCGTCCATGCGCAGCGGATGCACGTTGCATTCGACGAGGACGCCGCGCTTGGCCGAAGTCCAGAAGCGCGTCTGCAGGGCCGACATCTCGCTGCCGCTGGCATAGCACTGCTGCAACTGCGACGCCGCACGCTGCATCGGCATGCCGTTTTCATCGGCGTAATGGAAGGCATCGAAGGCCGAGTGGCCGATCAGTTCGTTGCCGTCCTGGTAGCCGAGCAGGTCGAGCGCGGCCGGATTGATGAACTGGATGATGCCCTCGACATCGACGCCGTAGACACCCTCGCCGACCGAGGACAGGATGCCCTGCAGGCGGCGGCGCTCGTTGTCGATCGCCTTGCGATCGTTGATCGTCCGCGCCAGCGAGGCAATGCGCGCCAGCAGCAGGTCGCGGGATTCGCTCTTGAACAGGCATTCAAGCGCGCCGCAGGCCAGCGATTCGGAAATCACCGCATCGGAATAGGTGCCGGTGATCGTCGCGGTGAGGATGTGCTGGGTTGCGGGATCGTTGCGGATCAGCGTGATCAGCGCGGTGCCGTTCTGCTCGGGCATCAGGTAATCGATGATGGCGATGTCGTAGCTTTGCCGGGACACCTTCTTCCAGCCTTCGCCCACGCTCTCGGCGACATCGACGTGGTAACCGTGCTTCTGCAGCAGGCGCGAATAGCCGGCCCGCACGGTGGCGGAATCATCGACCAGCAGGATGCGGATCTGCTCGTCGTGCTCACTCAGAACCGGCTTGATGCTCGCGTTCGGCCGCAGCAACTGGCCGACTGCATTCGGCGCCTCGAGATACTCCGACCACAGGGTCAGCGCCGTGCGCGGCCGCGACATGCGCCAGTTGACCGCATTGGCATTGCTCGAATCGGCCATGATGAGGACGGCAAGGTGTTCGAAACGCTCGCTGTGGAGCAGCCCGAAGACATCCTCGACCAGACCGTCCGAATACTCGGGCCAGCCGAGCACCACCGCATCGAGGGTGGCATGGCCGAGCTGGGATCGCTGCAGGGTATCGAAGGCCTCGGCCAGCGTGGCCACGGCGGTGACCACGTATCCGCTCTGGCTGAGTACCGCCGAGAGCGCGCGGCGCCGCGTTTGCGAGGTATCGGCGAGCAGGATCTTGTTCATCGGTTGCCACTCGTTGAGGATTGCGGCCGGGGCGTGGCTGCAAGGGCATTCGATGCACGATTCATGCCCATTCCCCGACCAGCCTCGCCGAAACCGCGCAACCGGCCATTGCCGATGTCGCCCGGCAGCGTGACAACAAGCCGCCGCACCCGGTTTCGCTTCAGCGGCCGCCGAGCAGGCCGGGCCAGTCCACCTGTGCATCCCCGCAGGCAATGAACTCGGGATTGAGCAGGGATTCCTTGCGGTTGTAGCGCAGCGGGTTGCCGTGCAGGTCGATGACGGCTCCACCGGCCTCCTCGAGCACGCACTGGGCAGCGGCGGTATCCCATTCCGAAGTCGGCCCGAGGCGGACATAGAGATCGGCTTCAGCGGCGGCGATGCGCAGGAACTTCAGCGAGGAGCCAAGCGGGATGATCTCGTGCACGCCGACGCGCTCCAGCATGCCGAGCAGGCGCGGATCGCCGTGCGAGCGGCTGCCGGCAACCACCAGCGGTTGTGCGCGCCGGCGCGTGCGGCATCGCCCTGGTGCGGCTTCGGCCCGCGCCATCCACGCACCACCGCCCTGCCAGGCCCAGGCAATCACGCCACTGACCGGCACCTGGACGACACCGAGCACGCTGCGCTCGCCATCGATGAGGGCGATGTTGACGGTGAACTCGCCATTGCGCTTGACGAACTCGCGGGTGCCATCAAGGGGATCGACCAGCCAGTAGCGCGGCCATTGGCGACGCTGCTGCCAGTCGATCGCCGCCGATTCCTCGGAGAGGATGGGCAACTCGGGGGTGAGCCTGCGCAATCCCTCGACGATGCAGTGGTGTGCGGCGAGGTCGGCGGCGGTCAACGGCGAACGGTCATCCTTGTGTTCGACGGCAAACTCGCCGTCATACACGGCGAGGATTTCCGCGGCAGCGCGACGGGCGATCGCGCAGACCTCGACGATCAGGCTTTCCAGGTTCATCGGGTCGGCCGGAAACGGCCGGCGAGATACTCACGGGCAATGAACAGCGCCGCGATCGAGCGACCGTCGCTGACCTCGGGTTCCAGCAGCAAGGTGTGCAGCTCGCTGAGCTTCCAGGGCACCACTTCGAGCTCTTCCGGCTCGTCGCCCTGCAGGCGTTCGGGGTACAGGTCGCGGGCCAGCACGACATGCGTCATCGTGCTCATGTAGGTCGGCGACAGCGCCAGGGTGGTGAGGATGTGCAACTCGTGCGCACCGTATCCGATTTCTTCCTTGAGCTCGCGATTGGCGCCCTGCTCGACCGTTTCATCGCGGTCGAGACGACCCTTTGGCAAGCCAAGCTCGTAACCTTCGATCCCGGTCGCGTATTCGCGCACCAGCAGCACGGTGTCGTCATCAAGCATCGGCACCATCATCGCGGCGCCGAATCCCGAGGCGCGCAGGCGTTCGTGGGTACGCCGCTCGCCGTTGGAGAATTCGAGGTCGATCTGCTCGGCGCGCAGGAATCGGCTGTGTTCGACGGCACGGGTCGCCAGCACGATCGGTGGTTTCTTGGGCATCCGCCAATTGTAACCGCATGCAGCACAGCGCATCTAAGCCAGCCTGGCCGCGCCGGGCCGCAGATTGCCGTCGCCATGTGCGCTTGCCGGTATGCTAGGCAATCGCCCGCGCAACATTGCCGCCCATGACCCTGCATCGCCCGCGCCTTCGCGGCCTCGTCTCGAAACTCGCGCTGTTCTACCTGCTGTTGTCGCTGCCTACGCTGATCGTCGTCGAGTCGGTGATACTCACCTACGAGTTCCAGCGCTTCGTCAGTGGAGTCGAGCGCGGCAGCCTCGAGCGTGCGGTGGTGCGCGGCGCCGGCAATTTCGATGCGCAATGGTCCGGTCTGCTGGATCAGCAGGCACCCAATCCGGCGGCGCTGAAATTGTGGCTCGATGCCTGGATCCTGCGCCTGCAGCAACCTCGTGGCGGGCTGACACCGGATGAGTCCTACATCCTGCTTGAGCTCAGTGAAGTACCGATGGCGGCGGCCATCATCGGCGCCGAGGGAGCGGTGCTCGCGCGCACCGAAGACAATGCACGCTGGACGCTGGACCTGCCGACTGCGGCCGAGTTGCGGGATGCCGCCGCGCCCGGCGCACCATTCCACCTGCCGCCGGTCGGCGACAGCGACTACAAGATCCAGCGAATCCTCGTTGCCCTGCACGATTCCGCCGGCACGCGCAACGGCTGGCTGTTCGTCGAGTTGCGCGTGCCGCCGGCATGGCGGCACCTGTTGGTCGATTCGAGTTTCGAGTCAGCCACGGTTTTTGCCTTCCTCATCGTGTTCGGACTCGCCTCGTCGCTGTTCCTGGCGGCCTGGGTCACGCGGCGCCTGAACCGCATCGAGCGCGCTGCGATTGCCTGGAGCCGCGGCGATTTCTCCAATCGCATCAACGACCATTCCAGCGACGAAATCGGCGGCCTGTCGCGCAAGCTCGATGGCATGGCCTTTGACCTGAAGTGCCTGGTGCGCTCTCGCGCGCAACTTGCGGCGCTGGCCGAACGCCAACGCCTGGCCCGCGACCTGCACGATACGGTCAAGCAAAAGGCCTTCGCCTTGAACCTGCAACTGGCCACGGCGCGGCGCACGCTGGGCACTGGCGCGGGCGGCGAGCGCCTCGAACTGGCCCAACGCCTGACCCAGCAGATCCAGCAGGAACTCGGGCAAATCCTCGACGAGATGCATGCCTCGGATGCGGAACTGCCGTTCGCCGAACGCCTGCGCATGCGTGCCAGCGACTGGTCCCACACCAGCGGTGCCAGCCTCGGATTCAACATCGATGATGTACCCCCACTGGCCGCCGCGGTCGAGGACTCGCTGCTGCGCATCGCCGATGAGGCCTTGTCCAATGTCCTGCGCCACAGTGGCGCGAGCCACGTCGATGTCAGCCTCCGCCGCACGGCGGAGCGCGTCAGCCTTGTCATCGCCGATAATGGCACGGGCGCACGTGCGGATCCGGGCCAGGGCATGGGTCTGCGCAACATGCGCGAGCGCGCCGAGGCACTGCCGGGGGGTCGATTCGAATTCGACAGCACGCCGGAACACGGCACGCGCGTGACGGTCGGCTTCCAGACGAGGTAGCAAGGTGAACAAACCCATCCGCATTGTCATCGCCGATGACCATGACCTCGTCCGTCAGGGCATCCGCGGCTTCCTCGAAACCCATGCCGACCTGGCCATCGTCGGCGAGGCCGGCGACGCGGCCTCGGCGGTCAGCCTGTGCCGCGAGCAAGGCCCCGATGTTGCCCTCGTCGATCTGGTCATGCCCGGCGGCGGCATCGAGGCGACCCGCGCGATTCGTGCCGCCAGCCCGAAGACCGCCGTGGTCCTGCTGACCTCGTTCGAGGACGTCCAGCAGATCGTCGCCGCGGTGCAGGCGGGCGCGCTTTCCTGCCTGCTCAAGGATGTCGATGCGGACGCGCTGGCCGATGCCTTGCGCAAGGCCGCGCAGGGCGAGGCGGTCCTGCATCCGCGCATCGCCGCACGCCTGATGGATGCCATGCGTCGCGGCGTCGAACCCGGCAGCGATGTCCTGCGTTCGCTGAGCCAGCGCGAGCGCGAAACGCTGGCCCTGGTTGCCGAGGGACTGAGCAACCAGATGATTGCCGAGCGCCTCGGCATCGGCGAGAAGACGGTCAAGACCCACGTCAGCAACGTGCTTGGCAAACTCAACGTCAGCGACCGCACCCAGGCTGCCGTGTACGCCTGGCGCAGCGGCATGAAGCAACGCGAACAGCCTTAGTTTTCCAGGCGCCTGCGCGCCATTTGATGCCCTTGCAGCGGGATCAATCCACGATCACTGGCGCAGCGACGCTGCGTGTTCACGCGGCTTCGTGCCCGGCCCGCGCCTCCACGGCCGCGCCCCGATCACGCGCCAATTGCGCGATTTCCCGTATTTCCGCATGTGCCGATGCGGCGAGGTCATTGGCGACATGGGCGAGAAAGGCCGGACTTCCGGCAAGCACGGCGCGTCGCAGCCAGCCCGCCGCCTCAACGATGCGGCCCTCGCCGATGAGGATCTGTGCATGGCTGGCCTGGCCGCGGAAATCGCCGGCTTCGGCCGATCTGCGGTACCACTCGCGGGCGGCAAGTGCATCTGCCTCGACTTCCCAGCCTTCCTCGAGATAACGACCGACCAGGTTCATCGACTTGGCATGCCCAAGCCCGGCTGCCTTGCGATACCAGGCCCAGGCCTCGCGGCGTGATGGCTCCAGGCCACGTCCGGTCGCCAGCAGGTTGGCCAGGTTGTACATGCCCCAGTCGAGTCCGGCCAGCGCCGCCTTGCGATACCAGACTGCCGCCAGGGCAAAGTCGCACGGGGTGCCGGCGCCGAGTTCGTGACAGCGTCCAAGCATGTTCATGGCCGCCGGCAGACCGGAGTTGGCCGCCAATCGATACCAATGCAGGCCTTCAACGGCATCGCGGGCGACACCGCGACCTTCGCAGCACATTTGTCCCAGCAGGAACTGCGCGGCGATTTCGCCGTTCAACGCCGCCGCATGGATCAGGTCGTGGGCATGCGCCGGATCCTTGCGCAAGGCGTCCAGCAGGTGCTCGTGATGCGCCATGCCGGGGTTTGCTGCGGCAGCTTCAGACATCCGCCCACGCACGCAGCAGGTTGTGGTAGACGCCGGTCAGCGAGACCAGTTCGGGCGCACCCGGAACACGCGCGGTCAGCGCCTGGATGGCGACATCCAGTTCGAACAACTGACGGCGTTGCGCCTCGCTGCGGACCAGGCTCTGCAACCAGAAGAACGAGGCCACCCGCGTTCCGCGTGTCACCGGCGTGACCTGGTGCAAGCTCGATCCCGGATAAAGCACCAGGTCCCCGGCCGGCAACTTGACGCTGTGCGTTCCGTAACTGTCCTCGATGACCAGCTCACCGCCCTCGTACTCCTCGGGATCGGCGAAAAAGAGCGTTGCCGAAAGGTCGGTGCGGATCGGCAAGGCCGGTTGCTGGCGGCGGTCGTAACGGATGGCGTTGTCGACATGCAAGCCGAAGTGTTCGCCGCCGCTGTAGCGGTTGAACAGCGGTGGATAGATCGTGCGCGGCAAGGCGGCTGCGAAAAAAGTCGTGTTGCGCGCCAGTGCAGCGAGGATCAGTTCACCAAGCTCGACGGCCAGAGCATCGTCCTCGGCGAGTTGGCCGTTGTGCTTGACCTGGGCGGACTGGTATCCGGCCGTACGTTTTCCATCTTTCCACTCCGCATGGGCAAGCCGTTCGCGGCAATGACCCAGCTCGGTGGCATTCAGCACATCCGGCACATGAACGAGCACGCGGGTTTCTCCTTTGGCGACGGCGGCGGCTGCAGGCAGTCGCCGTCCGCGCGCGGAACCACTCAGAACTTCAGGCTGGCGCTCAGTTGCACGGCACGCCCGGCCGCCGGCGTGGCGTAATGCACCGGATACGCCTTGGTGTAGTAGACCTTGTCGGCGAGGTTCTGCAGGTTCAGGCGAAGGGCGAGTTTTTCGCTCGCCTGCCAGTTGGCCATTGCATCGAAACGCCAGTAGGAAGGCACGCCGAACTCGGTCAACAGGCCATCCGCCGGATTGACCCGGTAACTGCCGACAACTTGATCGACGTAGAACGCACCGGCACCGAAACTCAGCTCACGCGAAAGCCGGTAGCTGCTCCACAGGCTGAAGCTGTTTTCCGGGATATTGGCCAGGCGCGTGCCGTTGATCGGATTCGCGGCGCCGTTGACGAAGCCGCCATCGACCAGCTTGCCCCGCATGTGCGCATAACCGGCAAAAACGCTCCAGGCCTCGCTGAGGCTGCCGCTGGCCGAGACTTCGAAGCCACGCACGCGCGACTCGCCGATGTTCTGAAAGCTGCCGTCCGCATCCAGCTGGCGCGCATTGGTCTTTTCGGTGTGGAAGAGGTCGGCGGTGACGGCGAGGCGCTCGCCGAACAGGTTCCACTTCAAGCCAAGTTCGATGTTGCGGGTCTTTTCCGGATCGAGATCGGTAATGCTGATGGGATTGGTGTCGCTGCCTTCGCTGATGAAGCTTCCCGGTGGCGTTGCCGAATTGGCGAATGACAGATACGCGCTGCCGGCCTCGCTCGGTTTCCAGACCAGGCCAAGCTGACCGCTGGCATCCGTACTGCTGCTGCGATGGTCCTCGGTGATGGTCAGGCCGGTGTAACCGCGCGGACAGACCGTTCCCGGCAATTCCGGGCAATAAGTCACCGGGGCCGTCGTCGAGAATCGATCCATTCGCAGGCCGACGTTGAGCAGCCAGTTGTCGCCGAAATGCAGTGTGTCGAGCGCGTACAAGGCCCGCGTGTTGCTGCGCGTGCGCGTCGGCGCGTTGGCGCGCACGATCGGCGCGGGGACAAAGCCGCCGGCGGCGCTGTAGGTACCCGGCAGCCACGGATCGTTCGGCTCCGGATCCGCCAGGCTCGTGCAGTTGTAGAACGAGGGTGCACCGACGCCCAGCGTCCTGCAGGCGGTGGCGGCATTGATGTTGGGCACGATGTAGCTGTCCTTGAACGCCTTCTCGTTGGCCAGTTCGAAGCCGACGTTGAACACGTTTTTCAGGCCGCCCGCGCGGAACTCGCCGGAAAGGTCGGTTTGATTGATTGCCGAGACGGTATTGCCGGCACGCGAGTTCACCCGCCGCCAGACTTCGCCGTTGACGACATTGCCCTGGCTGTCGTCCGGTTGGCTGAGGATGTAATCCTGTTGCGAGCGGCCGTAGCGCGAGGTGTTGCGCAGGGTCAGTCCGTTGTCGAATTCGTGGCGCAGCTGGAGGCTGCCGATATCGACATTCGCCTCGCGGAAATCGCGGTCGACGAGACCGTAGAAATTGCTGCGGTCGCCGCCGTCATCGGGACGCACCACGCGCACGCCGGCGGCCAGGCCATTGACGCCGTAGTGATAGGGAATGCCGGCCTCGGGCAGTTCATCGCTGTCGAGGTGGTAGTAACTCAAGGTTGCCGAGGTCGGGCTGTTCAGGCCGAAGGTGACCGATGGCGCGAAACCGAAACGGCGGCTGTTGACTTCGTCACGCCCGGCGACGCCGGCATCATGGCCGAGGACATTCACGCGCAGCGCGGCACCTTCGCCCAGGCGCATGTTGGTATCAAGCGTGGCACGACGGTAGGCGGCCGAGCCCAGGCCAAGTTCAACGCGGGTGAAATCCTCGGCCAGTGGGGCCTTGGTCACCAGGTTGATGCTGCCACCGCCGTTCGAGCGCCCGCTGTAAACCGAATCCGGGCCCTTGACCACTTCAATCTGCTGGATATTGAAGGTCTCGCGTGACTGCGCACCGGCATCGCGCACGCCGTCGACGAAGATCGACCCCTGCGAATCGAAGCCGCGAAGATAGGGGCGGTCGCCTTGCGGATTGCCGCCTTCGCCGGCACCAAAAGTGATGCCCGGGATCAGCCGCAGCGCATCGACCAGGTCGGTTGCGCCGACATCGCCGATCAAGGCCTCGGGCACGATGGCGACCGAGCGCGGCGTATCCAGCAAGGGCGCCGTGAACTTGGCCGAGGTCGGCTCGCTGACGGCATAGCCGTCCACCTTGACGCTGTCGAGCTCGCGCGCCTTGCTGGCATCGGGAAGCTCCGGTGCGCTGCTGGCTTCGGCAGCGGCCGCGGCGCTTGCCGAGATGAACAGGCTGCCGAGGGTGCTGGCGAGGAGACGACGCGGTGCGGCGTGCGCGGCGCAGATGCGGGGGGTCGAAGAAATCAAAGGGAATCCTTGGGCAGAGTTTGGCGGTGCGACCGACCACCTCCAACCGCTGGTTCGAGCCGACTTCGGCACTGCCCGGAGCCGCCATCGACAGCGCCGCCAGGCCCACCATTGCAATCAGTCAGCGCGCTTCAGTACGGGGGAGTGCGGTTGTGCAGGGCGCAAATTAAACCCTAGATGCGAATCATTCGCAACCGTATTCATTCGAGGAACCGGCCCACAGGTACAAATCCTCGATCCATCAAGGGTCGAACAGGGCCAAAGCCTCGGCGTGCAGGGCGGGCGGGCCGGCCAATGCGTTGCGCACGTCCAGTCCGATCGCTTCGCCCTCCAGCGTGCTGAACACGCCGCCAGCCTCGCGCACGATCACCACCAATGCCGCAATGTCGAGGATATTCAGGTCGGACTCGACGACCAGGTCGATCGCCCCGCGCGCAAGCAGGTGGTAGTGGAGGAAATCGCCGTAGCCGCGGATGCGGCCAACGCGGCTGACCAGGCCGCCGAGTGCCTGCCAACGCGCGGGATCATTCGCCATCGACTTCAGGTTGCCGGTCGAAACGGCAGCCATCGGGCCAAATTCGCGGGTGTCGGAAACCTGCACGCGCCGGCCATTGGCGCTGCTGGTGCCTATGAATGCCCCGCCGCCGCGCACCGCCCAGGCGCGTTCGCCGTACTCGCCGGCAGCGGAAACACCCAGCACCAGCTCGCCGCAATGCATCAGCGCAATCTGCGTCGAGAACATCGGATAGCCGCGCACGAAGGCCTTGGTGCCATCGATGGGATCGATCAGCCACAGATAATCACCCTGCCCTTCGCGGCCATGCTCCTCGCCGAGGAAGGCGTGCCCCGGAAAAGCCGCACGCAGCACATCCTTGATGATTGACTCGGCTTCGCGATCGGCTTCGGTCACCGGCGTTTCATCGGCCTTGGCGTCGACCGAGAAATCGCGCGCCGCGTAGCGCGCATGGATGGCGCGCTCGGCCTCATCAGCGGCGCGGTGCGCCACTTCCAGTGCCGTGGCGAGAAAGGATTCGCTCAAGGCCATGCTCAGAACAACTTGAACAACTTGCCGTCGATGAGCAAATGCGAGGAGCCATCCGCCTGCGGCTCGCCGACATAGCGCAAGGCCTCGCGGACGCGCGCATCGTCGTTGCGCGCGGCGAGGAAGGCCTCGGCCTGGAAGCCGGTGGCGGCAATCGTGAAATGACCGCTCACTTCGAGATTGCCCTTGCCGTCATCGGCCACGGTGCCGCCAATGCTGCCATCGGGCTTCGAGGCAAACTCGGCGAGGATGTCCGAGAAGCGCGCCTCGGCCGTGCCGCTGACGCCGGCATCGCTCCACAACGCGGTGCCGTTCGCATCGCTGACCACGCCATCCTGGAAACTGACCTTGGCAAAGCTTCCGGTAATCGTTCCCAGCAGTTTCAGGGATGGCACGTCGAGCACCGGCGCCAGCATCGATGCCGGCACGCGAAAGCGCACGTCATGCGCGGTGAGGCGTCCATCCGCTGCACGCTCGATCAGGCCCGAGGTATCGATGTCGGCACCGCGGATGCGCAGGTCGGCATGCAGGCGGCGCGCGAACAGCGGCGCCTTCTCGACCTGCCAATCCAGCTCGCCAAGATCGCGGCCAAACACGCTGACGCCATCGGCATGGCCCTGCCAGACCGTGCCGCGGACGCCAACCAGGGAAACCGGGCCGAGCTGCGAGGCGACGTAACGATAGGCGACATCCGCCGGCAGCGTCCAGGCAATGGCGCCGGCGACGATGACGACGAGGATCAACAGTGCAAAAAACCACTTCAGTATTTTCATTGCTCAACGATTCATGGAAAACAGGAAAGGCAGGGGCATTGCGGACCCGGCCAACGGGAACTCAAGGAACGTCCTCCAGCGTGACCCGCGCATTGACGAGGCCACTGGCGTCGACGCGATCGGCGGAGAAATCGGTGATCTGCACGCCATGATCGCGGGCCATGCCCTCGATCCAGCTCATCAGCACGTCGAACGAGGCGAATTCGAAGCTGGCACGCACGCTGTTGGAGCCAACTGGCTCGAGGCGCTTGAGCACGCCTTCAAGGCCGGCGCCACGTGCACTGACATCGGCCAGCGCCAGCAGCGACTTGCCTTGCCGGTCCGCGCGCGAGCGCACGCCCGCGTTGCGCAGGCGCTCGACCTCGGCTTCGGCAACACGGACAAAGGCGAGATCGCGCCGCGCATTGTCGAGCTGATGGCTCAGGCGCGCCTGCTCGCTGGCCAGTGGATGCCAGATGAACGACCAGACCAGGAAGATGGCGACGATGATGCCACCGATCACCAGCACGCGACGATCACGCGCCGACTGCTGCTGCCACCATGCGGCGATCATGGCGCATCCCCGCGAATGCGGATGCGGCCATCGACACCGCTGTCGGCCGGGATCGACGCGGTCACTTCGGCAGCGAGACCCGGGATCGCCGAAAACTGCTCGCGCATGCTGTCGAGCGTGGTCACGTCGGGGGCGCGCAAGCCGACTTCGAGGATGCCGTTACGGAATTCGAGGCCGCGCATCTGCGTGCGCGTGGTGCGCCCGAGCACCGGCGCGATCTGCCCGAGCAGGCGCAGGAAGCCGCTGCTCTCGCTGCCGCCACGCAAGCGCTCGAGGCGATCGCGCATGACGCTTTGCGGCGCGCGCGAACGCTCCGCCGCGCCAAGGTCGGGAAAGGTCCTGAGCAGGCTGTCGGCCATTGCCGCATCGACCCGCGCAAGGTTTTGCGCGAGTTGGCGCACCTCAAGCCCGCGATGCACGAAGGCCAGCACGACGACTGCCGCAGCCACCATCGCGGCGCGGCGCCACCAGCGCGTGCCGCGTGCCTGGCGATGGCCGCTGGCAAAACCGCCGGAGAGCAGGTTGATCGCCGGCTTTTGCAGGTTGCGGGCAAGAAAGGCCAACGGTTCGCGCTGGCCGCCGTGGAATGCGGCAAAGCCGGATTTGCCCGGCACATCGGCCTGGCCATCGAAATCATGCGCGACGATGGCGCGATCGCTTGTCGCGACACGGATCTGCGCCAGCCAGTCGTCCAGGTCGGCGCCGGGAAAACCGACTGCCGACCAGGGCCCCAGGCGCAACAGCACGCGCCCGCCATCGATCATTGCCGTCGCCGAATCGGCCGATACCGGCACGGCCAGCGATTCCGGCAGGATCACATCGGCGCGGACGCCGCTGCCGGTCAGCATGTCGATCCACTGCTGCAGCCGCGCTTGCGCGACCACGGCGACGCCAACCTTGTCGCCGTCGATCGGCTGCATGGCAAAGTGCTGCTCCTCGACGGCAGCGAGCAACTGGTCCTCGACCGCGTATGGCACCGCCTGACGCAGTTGCGCGGCACTGCGCGCAGTGACCCGCGCCTCGATCAACAAGACGTCCTCGGCCGGCACAAGCACGATGATTTCATTCGCCGATTCGAGCACGCTGGCCGGTGGCGCACCGCGCTGGCTCGACGAGAGCAGGCGTCCGTCCGCCGCTTGGCGCAGCCAGGTCAGCCCGCCGGCGGGGTCGAGACGCAGAATGAGACGATCGGGCATGCGCGCATATCCTGGAGATCCGGTCGATTGTACGAGAAGCGCGACGCTTGCCGGAAATCGGCGGCTGGCCGCGCACCTGCACGCTGCCACGGCGAAATCCACGGCAGCGCACAACGGCACGTCGCACCGAGGCGCATGATAAAGTTCGCTCCTCTTCGATTTGGCCCTGGCGCCATCTTTCTGCCTATGTTCCTGCAACGCCCCCGCCTGTTCCGCCGCTTCCTTGCCATGAGTGCGCTGGCCGCCCTGGCGCTGGCCATGTCGATCCCCGCTGTCGCGGCCGGCGGCAACAAGGCCTTTGTGCCAAAGACCACCATCGTCTGGCGTGGTGACATCGTCTCCGCGCGCGGCTTCACCAATGATCTTGTTGCGGTCTACCGCAAGGAGCAGCAGGGCCAGTTGACCGTGCAGGCGTTCAGCACGATCTCCGGCATCGATGCGGTCATCGAAGGCAAGGCCGACATTGCCGGCAGCGCGCGCGCCATGAACGAGGCGCGCGAGTCCGAGCAGCAGCTGATCTTCCAGCCGGTCGCGCTGGATGCGATTGTCGCGGTGACCCATCCGCGCAATCCCGTCAGCAACATCACCCTCGCCCAGTTGCGCCAGATCTACCTCGGCCGGGTGAAGAACTGGCAGGAGCTCGGCGGTGCCGATGCGCCCATCAACCTTTATTCCATCGCCGCGCCGCTGGATGGCGTCGAATTCAGTTTCCGCCGCCTGCTCTACAAGCGTGGCGAGCAGCGCGTCGCCGCGCCGCGCCTGTACCTGAATACCAGCAAGCTCGAAGAAGCCATCGCCATCGATCCAAATGGCCTCGGCCTGACCAGCCTGTCCAGCGCCTACGCCAACAAGGGCATGAAGATGCTCAGCGTCGAGGGCAGCACGGCCACCACGCAAAGCATTGCCGATGGCAGCTACCCGCTCTTCATCACGCTTTATGTGGTGCAACGTGCCGATGCCCCGAATCGCACGGAAGTCGATGATTTCGTGCGCTTTCTCGGCTCCTCGTCGGCGTCGCAGGTGATGCGCAGACACCAGCTGGTGCCGTTTTCGGAGGCCGGCGATGTCTACTCGCGTGATGGCGAGCGCCTGGCCCGCATCGACTCGGCGATTGTCGAGGTGACCCCGGCCGATGTCGCGGCCATGCCGCGGGAGCGCGAGCTGCAACCGGTTGCCGCGCCACGCGCAACTCTGCAGGAACGCATCGCCACCGCGCCGGGTGCCGAATCGACGCAACGCGCCCGTGAAAACCTTGCGCGTGCGGAACAGGCCAAGGCCGATGCCGAAGCGGCCAAGGCCAGCGGCAGGAAGCCGTACTGACCGCCTCGGCCACGATGCATATCCGCGCCATTTCGCTTGACCTCGACGACACGCTCTGGCCCATCGGCCCGGTCATTGAACGGGTCGAGCGCAGCGTCGACGCCTGGCTGCAGGCAAACTGCCCCGAGGTGGCGCGTGCCTGGCCGATCGAGTCGATGCGCGCCTTGCGCGACAAGGTCGCCAGCGAGCACCCCGAACTGGCCCATGATTTCGCCGCACAACGACGCCTGACCCTGCGCCGCGCCTTTGCTCCGTTCCAGCTCGGTGAGGACTGGATCGAGCGCACCTATGCCGTTTACGTGCAGGTGCGCAATGAAGTCGAATGTTATGCCGACACCACTGCGGCCCTGACCCGAATGGCGGCACGATTTCCCCTGGTGAGCATTTCCAACGGCACCGCCGAGCTTGAACGCATCGGCCTGCACGGGCATTTCCGGTTCAGCGTGAGTGCCGGCGAGGTCGGCGTGGCGAAACCGTCGGCGGACATTTTCCATCATGCCTGCGAACGTCTCGGCATCAGCCCCGAACACGTCCTGCATGTCGGTGACGATCCGCTTGCCGATGTCGTCGGTGCGCGCGATGCCGGCATGCGCACGGTCTGGCTCAATCGCCATGCCGCGGCGTGGCAGCATGAAGTCAAACCCGATCTGGAAATGACCGATCTCGACGCACTCGCCGACTGGCTCGATGACCATCCGGGCCCGAACCCATTGCCCTGCCCCTGAAGAGACTGCCCATGGATGCCTGGATCAGCGCCGCGGATGCCACCCGTTCGATTCCCCTGGTCGCCATCGACGGGAAGAATTTCGATGCCATCATCGCCCGCTTCGGCGAGGGCGCCCGCGCCTTGTGCGCGGCAAATGATTTCAAGGGCGAAGGCGGACGCTTCCTCGGCCTTGCTGCCAGCCAGGACAGCGGGCCGGTCATGCTGGCCGGTTGTGCGGCCAACAGTGGCCTCTACGCGCTTGCCTCGTTGCCGCGTCGACTGCCGCCTGGCAACTACGCACTCGATCCGCGCGGACTGGCGTTGGATGCGGCCGAGGCCGCCCTTGGCTGGGCGCTTGGCGCTTACCGCTTCAACCGCTACCGCCGCGGCGATCGCGAATGCGCGCGTCTGCTGGTCGACGAAGCAACGCGCGCCAGGGTTTCCAGCCTGGCCAACGCGGCGACGCTGACCCGCGACCTGATCAACACCCCAACCCAGGACATGGGTCCGGCCGAACTCGCCGCTGCGGTTTCCGCATTGGCCGCGCGTCACGGCGCGGAGTATCGCGAATGGGTCGGCGCCGCGCTGCTGCACGACAACTTTCCGACCATCCACGCGGTCGGACGCGCCGCTACAGCCGAGCGTGCGCCGCGACTGGCCATGCTCTCCCACGGCGACACGACAGCGCCGCATGTCGTCCTCGTCGGCAAGGGCGTGTGTTTCGACAGTGGCGGCCTCGACCTGAAAACCGCCGACGGCATGCGCTGGATGAAGAAGGACATGGGTGGTGCCGCCCATGCGATCGCGCTGGCCGGATTGGTTCTCGAGGCGAAGTTGCCGATTCGGCTGACCCTGCTGATTCCGGCTGTCGAAAATGCCATTTCGAGTGACTCGTTTCGTCCTGGAGAGGTCATCCAGACGCGCGGCAATATCCAGGTCGAGATCGACAACACCGATGCCGAGGGCCGCCTCGTCCTTTGTGATGCGCTGGCCTATGCCGCGGAGATGAAACCCGACCTGATCCTCGATTTCGCCACCCTCACCGGTGCCGCCCGGGTCGCGCTCGGTGCGGATCTGCCCGCCTTGTTCTGCAATCGCGATGACATCGCCAATGCCCTGCTCGGCGCCGGCACGCAAACCCAGGATCCGCTCTGGCGCATGCCGCTGTGGCGTCCGTACCTGACCCTGCTTGAGTCCTATATCGCCGATCTCGCCAATTCCGGCAGCTCCCGCCACGCCGGCGCGATCACCGCTGCCCTGTTCCTCGAACGCTTCATCCCCGAGGAAATCCCCTGGTGCCATCTGGACGTCTACTCGTGGAACGACTCGGAGCGTCCCGGCCGACCCAAAGGCGGCGAAGCCCAGGGTTTGCGCGCCTATCTGCAATTCCTCAAACAGCGCTACGCTTGAAAGACATCGATTCGGGAACTGGGCGCAAAGCAAAAGGAGAGCCCGCTGTATCTCAGGTAGCGGCTTCAGCCGCAATGCTCTGGATTTTCATCGACATGAAGAAGAAGCATCGCGGCTGAAGCCGCTTCCCGCTTCCCGTCCGCAATCAATCCACGCCTGCCGCTGCTTCGTGCGGCAGCACACGCGCGGCGAGCTTGGTGTCATTGCGGATCAGGTCGATCTCGTCGGAGAGAATCCGGGCGACTTCGTTGAGCACGATATCGGGCTTGGCCTTGCGCTTCTCCTCGCGCGCGAGGTCCTTGGAAATGCTGCGCTCATCGGCTTGCAGGCCGTCGTCCTCGACTGCCGGAGCGGAAACCGGATCGCTTTCGTCTTCGGCGCTGACGACGCTGCGGGGCGCATCCCGAGTGCCGGAATCGCCATGCGCCGCGGCGGCCACCGCCGGCTTGCCGGTCAACAGCGCCTCACGCGCCTTGCGCTTGGCTTCCTGCTCGTCACGCTCGGTCGTGCGCACCGCCTCGTTCAGGGAAAGGGTTTTCTCGGCACGGATGCGCCGGGCGTCGGCAATCTCGGCGACCAGACTCTTCCACACCGGATCGTTTTCCGCACGCGCCTGATGCCGCGCCTGCAGCATCGGAATCAGCGGCTTCAGATCGGCAACCGGCTTGTAATCGGCGCGCGTGATCGAAGTCCATGGCAAGGCATTGTCGTAGCTGGATTCGCCAAATTCGTCGCTGGCCGCAGTCAGTGGAAAGCTGATCTCGGGGGTGACCCCGCGCAATTGCGTGGAACCGCCATTGATGCGGAAGAACTGCTGCACGGTCATTTTCAGATCGCCGTAGGTCGGCTTCTCGTTGCGCGCCATGTCGTCCATGTTGAGCAGGTTCTGCACGGTGCCCTTGCCGAAGGTGGGTTCGCCGATGATCACGCCGCGACCGTAATCCTGGATCGCCGCGGCAAAAATCTCCGACGCCGACGCCGAGGCGCGATTGACCAGCACGGCCAACGGGCCGCTCCACGCGGTACCGGCGCGACGATCACTCTTTTCCTCGACACGGCCGCTGGCATCGCGAATCTGCACGACCGGGCCCTTGTCGATGAACAGGCCGGTAAGGTCGGTGGCTTCGTCGAGCGAACCGCCGCCGTTGTTGCGCAGGTCGACGACGACGCCATCGACCTTTTCCGCGCTCAGCTCGCCAAGCAGCCGCTCGACATCGCGCGTGGCGCTCTTGTAGTCGGCATCGCCACGCCGGCGAGCCTCGAAATCCTGATAGAACGTCGGCAATGTGATCACGCCGATGCGTCGCGTGGTGTCGCCACTGCGCACATCGATGACCGATTTCTTTGCCGCGCTCTCCTCGACGCTGACCTTGTTGCGAGTCAGGGTGAGGATCTCGTGCTGGCCATCCGGGCCGGCCGCATCAGGCAGGATTTCCAGGCGCACGATGGTGCCCTTGGCACCGCGGATCTTGTCGACGACATCATCCAGGCGCCAGCCGATGACGTCGGTGATCGGGCCGTTCGCGCCCTGGCCGACGCCGACGATGCGGTCACCGGGGCTGAGCTTGCCGGAAATCGCCGCCGGCCCGCCGGGGATGATCTCGCGGATCGCGGTGTACTCGTCCAGCCGCTGCAGGACCGCGCCAATGCCTTCCAGCGACAGGCGCATGGCAATGTCGAAATTCTCCGAGGCGCGCGGGCTGAGATAGTTCGTATGCGGCTCGATCGAGGTCGCATAGGCGTTCATGAAGGTCTGGAAGACATCCTCGCTGTTGAGCTGGTGGACGCGCTCGAGGTAATTGGCGTAACGCTTGTCCAGCGTCTCGCGGATTTCCTTGGCCGGCTTGTTGGCCAGCTTCAGGCGCAGCCAGTCGTTCTTGACCCGCTTGCGCCAGAGTTCATCCAGTTCGGTCGTGTCCTTGGCCCATGGCGCCTTGGCCCGATCGTATTGCCAGGATTCGTCCTTGCTGAAATCAAACGGCTTGGCGAGCAGTTCGCGCGAATAGGCCAGGCGCTCGGCGACGCGCTGCTGGTAGAGGTTGAATATCGCGAACGGCGCGGACAGGTCGCGCTCGAAAATCGCGTCGTCGAGCTTGTCCCTGGCCGCGGAAAAGCGGTCGATGTCGGCCTGGGTGAAAAACAGGTGGTCGCCATCGAGGCTGTCGAGATAGCTGCCGAAGATTTTTTCCGACATCGCGTCATCGAGCGGCATCGGCTTGTAGTGGAAGCGCGAGAGGAAACGCATTGCCCAGATTGCCGCCTCGGTCTGGTCGGGGGTCGGCTTGAGCACCAGCGAGCTGGCAGATTCGGACACCGGCTTGGCAAAGGCGATGCCGCAAGCCGCCAGCAGTGCGAATGTCAGGGAAATGCGACGCATGCAACTCTCCATCAGGGCCCGGTGGTGCGTGATTGGCAACTCAGAGTGACTCGACGACGCCGGCGGCATGCGCCATTTCATCCGCATGATACGAGGAACGCACCATTGGACCGGAAGCGACATGGCTGAAACCCAGTGCCGTGCCGTACTCCGCCAATTGCGCAAATTCCGCCGGCGACCAGTAACGCAGCACCGGATGATGATGCGCGGACGGCTGCAGGTACTGGCCGATCGTCACCATATCGACCTCATGCTCGCGCAAATCGTTCAACGTGCGCTGAACCTGTTCGAGGTTTTCACCGAGGCCGAGCATGATCCCGGACTTGGTCGGGACATGCGGATGCTGCTCCTTGAAGCGCCTGAGCAACTGCAGCGACCACGCATAATCGGCACCAGGACGGACCTTGCGATAGAGATCGGGAACCGTCTCGATGTTGTGGTTGAAGACATCCGGCGGATAGGCGGCAAGCAGTTCCAGGGCCCGCTCCATGCGCCCCCTGCCGCGGAAATCCGGAGTCAGGATCTCGATGCGGATGTCCGGATTCTCGAAGCGCACGGCGCGGATGCAGGCGGCGAAATGGCCGGCACCGCCATCGCGCAAGTCGTCGCGATCGACCGAGGTGATGACCACGTAGCGCAGGCGCATGTCGCGGATGGTGCCGGCGAGCTTGGCCGGCTCCAGCGGATCCGGCGCATTTGGCCGGCCGTGCGCGACATCGCAGAACGAACAACGCCGGGTACAGACCTCGCCGAGGATCATGAAGGTCGCCGTGCCCTTGCTGAAGCACTCGTGGATGTTCGGGCAGGAAGCTTCTTCGCAGACGGTGACCAGGCTGTTTTCGCGCAGCTTTGATTTGAGGCGCGCGACGGCGTTGCCGGGCGGAATGCGCACGCGGATCCAGGCCGGCTTGCGCAGGATCGGGGACTCGTCGAACACGGCGCGGTTGCGGGCAATCTTGTCGCCACCCAGTTGCTTTTCGCCGACAACGGTCAGCGGAATGGTCTTGATCGGTTCGTTCATTGGGCAGGCATGATCGCCACGTCGGCGGCATTCGGAAGTTCCGCGGCACCGGGCTGCGGCGTGAGGCCGAACTGCCGGGACAGTTCGTCGATGAGCACATTCTCGACCGCGTGGAGCGACCCCGGGCCGCCCAAGTCTAGCACCTGGGTCACCTGCAGGCCCTGGTATCCACAAGGGTTGATGCGCCGGAACGGATGCAGGTCCATGCCCACGTTCAAGGCCAGGCCGTGGAACGAACAGCCGCGGCGGATACGCAGGCCAAGGGCACCGATCTTGGCATCACCGACATAGACGCCCGGTGCGCCGGGCCGCCGCGTGGCGATGATGTTCCAGTGTTCCAGGGTGTCGATGATCGCCTGCTCGATGCGGCAGACCAGCTCGCGCACGCCAATGCCGAGGCGGCGCAGGTCGAGCAACGGATAAGCGACGATCTGGCCGGGGCCGTGGTAAGTCACCTGGCCGCCACGCTCGACGTGGATGACCGGGATGTCGCCGGCCGCCAGCACATGTTCCTGCTTGCCGGCCTGGCCGAGGGTGAACACCGGCTCGTGCTCCAGCAGCCAGAACTCGTCGGCGGTGTCGCCGCCGCGGCGCTCGGTGAACCCGCGCATGGCTTCGAGCACGGGCATGTAAGACTGGCGCCCAAGACGGCGGATGAGCAAGGGGTTGTTCATGGGTCGCAAATGGGGTTGGCGGCAATCATCGCAAGCACTAGCCCATGCCCGCCGCTGCCTCAGATCGTCCAGCGGATGCCGGGGGCGGCGCGCAGCGCGGCATGCACGGCGATGTAGGTCTCGCGATCCGGGCAGGTAAAGGTCACCGATACCGAATGATAGTTGCCTTCGCGCGAGGGCTTCGAGCGCAGGCTGCCGGCAATCACGTTGAGGCCAAGGCCCTGGATGATCTGCGGCACCCGCGCTTCCAGATCCGCATCGGTGCGGCCCAGCGCGGAGATCTCGAAGGCACCGGGGAACTGGAAGCCCTGGTCTGGCCGCTGAGGCTGGATGTCATCGAGATTGCGCATGCTCAGCCGGCGCTCGCCGGCACTTCGCTTGTCGCGGGTTTCTCGTCACTCTCGAACCACAGCATGACGCCGTCGACCATGCGCTTGAAGAAGCCGCCTTCGACGGCCTCCTCGAGCACGACGATCGGGCGCTCGACCAGAGTCTTGCCATCAAGTTCCACCTTGAGGCTGCCCACCGCCTGGCCTTTCTGCAGCGGCGCAATCAAGCGCGCGGGCAGGTCCATGCTGGCCTTCAGGTCGGCGTAGCGGCCACGTGGCAGGGTCACGACAACATCCTCGGCAACACCGAGGGCGACCGTCGGGGCTGCACCTTTCCACAATTCCGGCGTCGCCAGCGGCTTGCTCGTGGTGTAGAGCTTGTGCGATTCGAAGAAGCGGAAACCGTAGTTGAGCAGCTCCTGGTTGGCATCGGCACGCGCCTTTTCGCTTTTCGCGCCCATGACCACGGCAATCAGGCGTTGCTCACCGCGCAGCGCCGAGGTTGCCAGGCAGAAACCCGCCGAACTGGTATGCCCGGTCTTGATGCCGTCGACCGAGGAGTCGCGCCACAGCAAGGTATTGCGGTTGTGCTGCTTGATCCCGTTCCACTCGAAATCCTTGATCTTGTAGATCGCGTACTCGTCGGGGAAATCACGGATCAGAGCGCGCGAAAGCAGGGCCACATCATGCGCAGTGGTGTAGTGGTTGGCGTTGGGCAGGCCGCTGGCGTCGACGTAGTGCGTGCCGGTCATGCCGAGCTGGGCGGCATACTGGTTCATCAGCGTGGCAAACAGTTCCTCCGAACCCGCGGTGTGCTCGGCCAGCGCGATCGCCGCATCGTTGCCGGACTGGATGATCATGCCGTAGAGCAGTTGCTTGAGCGGAACCTGGCTGTTCAATTCGAGGAAACTGGTCGAGCCATCGGTGCCCGCGCCACCCGAACGCCAGGCGTTCTCGCTGATCGTGACCGGGTCTTCCATGTGGATCTTGCCGTGGGCCAGCTCGGCGGAGACCACATAGGAAGTCATGATCTTGGTGATTGACGCCGGTTCCACGCGGGCATCGGCATTGCCGTCAAGCAGGACCTGCCCGGTTGCGTAATCCATCAACAGCCAGCTCGTGGCATCCAGCGTCGGTGGTGGCGGTGTCGGCGTGGCGATGGCCGCCGCCACCGGCTGCGGCGCGGGCCTCGGCACGGCTGCGGCCGGAGTCTGCGCGAACGCGTTGGCGACAAATGCTGCAAGCGCAGCGGCGAGAGTGGCAAACAGCAACTTGGTCGGCAAAACAGACTCCTTGGAACTTGCAGATGATGGCTACGCGCCGGCCATTGTCGCCGGTTCAATCCTCGATCGCCACGCGCGGCATGCCGAAGCCGAGTTTTTCCAGGCGCACGACCAGCGCATCGGCAACCTCGACACTGTCCAGCGGGCCGATGCGGACGCGATGGATCGCGCGCGAATCAATCCGCGTGGTGACGATGTCCGCGCGGCCGAGGCCGATCCGGGCAATGCGCTGGACGATGCGATCGGCGTTGCCTTGATCGGCAAACGCGCCGAGCTGGACATAGACGCGCGAGTGGCTTTCGACTGCTGGGACCGCGCGCAACGGTTTCGGTTCCGGGCTGCTGCCATCCAGCAGGCGCACTTCGACCATGCCGGTTCCCTTCGGCCAGACGCCGATACGCACGGCCGCGGCATAGGAAAGATCGATCAGGCGGTTTTCGTGGAACGGGCCGCGATCATTGACGCGCACGACCACGCTCTTGCCGTTCTCGAGGTTGGTCACGCGCACGTAGCTGGGCAGCGGCAGGGTCTTGTGCGCCGCGCTGAACTGGTACATGTCGTAGGGTTCGAGGCTTGATGTCATGTAGCCGTGGAACTTGTTGCCGTACCACGAGGCAATTCCCCGCTCGACGTAGTTGCGCGCATCAGGCATCACCCGGTAGGTCTTGCCGAGCACGCTGTAGGGCGATTTGTTGCCATAACGGGCGCGCGCCTCGGCTTTCGGCGTCGGCTCGACGAGCGTGCTGACATCCACCGCTGGCGCATCCGGTCCGCCATCGCGGGCCTCGCGGTAGCGCATGGACTGCGGCAGACTGGTTTCAGGAACCGTCGTCGCCGGTGCCGGACCTGGTGCGGTGGAAGGCTGCTGGCGTGGCTTGTGCCCGGCGCAGGCGCCGAGCAACAGTGCTACCACGAGCAGGACAAGCAGCCTGCTCACGGCGCGCTGGCAACGCCGTCGGCGATTTCCCGGGAAAGCTGCCATACCGCCATCGAGTACAGCGGACTGCGGTTGTAGCGCGAGATCACGTGGAAATTGCGGAAGGTCATCCAGGTTTCCTTGCCGTTGCTGCCATCCAGGGTGACCAGGGTCGCCAGTTCGGCCGGATCCATGGCCTGTGCGGGCACGTAGCCCCAGCCTTCCAGTTGCTCGACCGGATAGACCGGCTCGAGGCCGTTCGGGCTGATCTCGCGCGCATCGGCACGACGCGTGACCAGGGTAGCCACCGGCTTGCCCTGCTCCCAGCCATGCACGGAGAAATAGTTGGCCACGCTGCCGATGATGTCGGGCAGCGAGTTCCACAAATCGATGCGCCCGTCGCCGTCGTAATCACGGGCGAAATTGGCCACGCTGGTCGGGATGAACTGACCCCAGCCCATGGCGCCGGCATAGGAGCCGACCATCTCCTCGATCGGATAGGCCATGTGCGTGTCGCCCAGCAGGAACAACTGGCGCAGTTCACCGCGGAAGAATTTCGCCCGCGGCGGATAGTGGAAGGCCAGCGTGACGAGGGCATCGAGCACCTTGTAGCTGCCATAGTTGCGGCCGTAGCTGGTTTCCACGCCGATGATGGCAACGATGATTTCCGGGGCCACGGCAAACTCCGCGGCAGCGCGCTCGATCAGTTCGCGGTTGGCCCGGTAGAAGGCAATGCCGTCATCGCGGCGCTTGTCGGTGAGAAAGATCGGCCGGTAGTCCTTCCATGGCTTGGCCTCGGCCGGACGCGAAATGGCATCGAGGATGCCCTGCTGGACCTTGGCCTTGGCCAGGGTGGCGAGGACATCGGCCTCGTCCAGTCCATCATTGCGCTGCAGCTCGCGGGCGAATTCGACAAACCCGGGATCGCTGGTCGCCAGCGATTCCGCAGCCTGTGCCCGCGCCTGTGCATCCACCGCGCAACCGGCCATGGGCACGCACAGCACAAGACTGATGGCGATGCACTTCCACACGCTTCTGTTCAAGTTCAGATCATCCTCAGCCATCCAGAGCGGCACTGTAGCGTGCCGGGCAATCACCCTGCCACCCGCTTGCGATGCGCGTGGATCGACATCAACACGCCAAAACCGGCCAGCAGCGAAACCGCCGATGTGCCGCCATAGCTGATCAGCGGCAAGGGCACGCCAACCACCGGCAGCATGCCCGTGATCATGCCGCCATTGACCATCACGTAAACGAAAAAGACCATGGTGATCGAACCGGCCAGCAGGCGGGAATAGGTATCTCTGGCGCTCGCGGCAATCCACAGGCCACGGCCGATGATGAAGACATAGAGGGCAAGCAGAAGCAGCACCCCGATCAGGCCCCATTCCTCGGCAAACACCGAGAAGATGAAATCGGTGGTGTGCTCGGGCAGGAACTCGAGCCGCGATTGCGTGCCCTGGTGCCAGCCTTTGCCCCAGAGTCCGCCGGAACCCACGGCGATCTTCGACTGGATGATGTGCCAGCCGAGGCCAAGCGGGTCGGACTCCGGATCAAGCAACATGCGCACGCGATTGCGCTGGTATTCGTGCAGGAAATGCCAGGCCACCGGTGCCGCAGCAACCACGCTGCCGATGATCAGGCCGATCCGCCACCAGGCCAGGCCGGAGAGGAACACCGCGAAAAGGCCGCTGGCGACAATCAGCAGGGCGGTACCAAGATCTGGCTGTTCGGCGATCAGCCCGGCCGGTATCGCGATCAGCACGCAGACCACGCCAAGCGAGGCCCAACCCGGCGGCAGCGGCCGCTGGTTGAGGTACCAGGCAACCATCATCGGCATGGTCAGCTTCAGCAGTTCGGAGGGCTGGAAGCGCACGAAATGCAGATCCAGCCAGCGATGCGAGCCGCGGCCCTCGCCCAAGATCGCGACCAGCACCAGCAGGATCACGCTGCCGAGGTACAGCCATGGCGACCAGTTGCGCAGGTTCGAGGGCGGCACCCGCGAAACCAGCGCCATCAGCAGCACGCCGAGCAGCAGGCGCACGCCCTGGGCGATGGCCTTGTCTCGATCAAGGTCGCTGGCGCTGTACTGGGTCATCAGGCCAATGACGATGAGCAGGAACAAGGCCCCGGCCAGCGGCAGGTCGAAACGCGGCCGCCGCAGCATGCCGGAGAAGCGATGGCGAAGCTGGGCGAAGACGCCGTCCATCAGCGATTTCCCGCCTGCTTGCCCGGCTCGGGCGCTTGCACTTGCGCTTGCGCCTGGTCGAGCAACCACGCATCCATCATTTTGCGCACGATCGGCGCGGCATCGCGGCCGCCGCCACGGCCGGCCTCGAGGGCGACGATGGCCGCGATGCGCGGGCTGTCAGCCGGCGTGAACGCCTCGAACAATACCTGGTGGCGCTCGATGGCGACTTGCGAGATGTGTTGCCAGACCTCGTTGGTTCGCGAAAAGCGCTCGGCCGTGCCGCTCTTGCCGGCGATGAGAAAGGGAAAACCGTCGCCCATGGTGCGCGCTGTTCCGGTGGGGCCGTTGACCACCGCGATCATGCCCTCGCGAACGGCATCGAAATTGGCCGGATTGCGGAAGAATGAAGGCCCGGCGGCAGGCGTCGCCATCGCCACCGGCGCATCGCCGATGCCATCCTGGGTGGCGCGCAGGAGATGCGGCTGCCGCGAGACGCCGGCGGCGGCAAGCGTCGCCACGCCGTGCGCCAGTTGCATGGGCGTGACCACCCAGAACCCCTGGCCAATGCCGGCAATGACAGTCTCGCCGGGATACCAGGCCTGGTTCATGCGCTCGCGTTTCCAATCGCGTGACGGCAGCACGCCCGCGCTCTCGCCGACCAGGTCGATCCCGGTCGGCTGGCCGAAGCCGAACTTCGCCATCGAATCACTGAGCTTGTCGATGCCCATGTCGAGGGCGAGCGAGTAGTAGTAGGTGTTCACCGATTGCGCCAGCGATTGCACCAGGTCGACCCGCCCATGGCCGCCGGCGCGCACGTCGCGGTAGCCGCGCGTCTGTCCGGGAATGAAGAACTCGCCGGTCGAGAGGATGGTGTCGGCAGGCGTGCGCAAGCCCAGTTCGAGACCGGCAGCGGCAAGGAACGGCTTGACCGTGGATCCGGGCACGTAGCTGCCACGCAGCGCGCGATCCAGCAGCGGCTTGTCGGGATTGTCCAGCAGCGCCCTGTAATCCGCCTGGCTGATGCCGTTGACGAACAGGTTGGGATCGAAACTCGGCACGCTGATCATTGCCAGCACCTCGCCGTTGCGCGGATCGATCGCCACCGACGCTCCCGCACGCCCCTCGAACGCCGCCTCGCCAGCCTCCTGGATGCGTGCGTCGACAGTCAGGTAGAGATTTTTCCCCGGCGTCGGCGCGACCCGGTCGATGACCCGCAGCGGACGCCGATCGGCATTCACCTCGACCAGTTCGTAACCCGGCTGACCATGCAGGAGTGCCTCGTAGGAGCGTTCGATGCCGGTCTTTCCGGCATGCGTGGTGCCGGCATACAGAGAGGCGTCGAGGCGCTCGACATCAGCTGCATCGATGCGCCCGACATAACCGACCAGATGGCCGAATCCGGCACCCTTCGGATAGAAGCGGGTCAGGTACGGCACCACGTCGACGCCGGGAAAGCGCCAGCGATTGACCGAAAACTGGGCGATGTCCTCTTCGCTCAGCTTCAGCCGCAGCGGGACGCTCTGGTACGAACGCTTGGACTTGACCAGGGCCTTGAAGCGCGCGATGTCATCGTCGCTGACGCCGATGGTGTCCTGCAGGTCATGCAGCAGGGCATCCATGTCGGCGACCTGCTCGGGGATCACTTCGAGGCGGAACGCGGCGACGTTCTCCGCCAGCAGCACGCCGTTGCGGTCATAAATCAGGCCGCGCGCCGGTGCCAGCGGCCGGGTGAGGATGCGATTGGCATCCGAGCGCGCCTGGAATTCGTCGTGCTGGGACACCTGCAGGTACCAGAAGCGCACGCCGAGCACGCCGAGCAGGATCAGGATGACAAGAAAACCGACGACCGCCCGACGCGCGAACAAGGCCGCTTCCTGGCGACCATCCTTGATCGGCCGGAACTTCATGTCTCGTGTGCGCGCAAACGTGCGCGCACGTCATCCAGCAGCAGGAACACGAACGGCCAGGCGAGCATGCCGACGAAGGGCGAAACCCAGAAACCCAGCGAGGGAATCGGATCCCCGGAAAAACCACGCACCATGATCACCACGATGCGGTCGTTGAGGAGCAGGGCAAGCACCGCCAGGGCCTGCTGGCTGAGCGGGAAGAAACGCAGGCGCGAGCGGAAACGCAGGACGATGAAAACCAGCACGATCAGGCGCAAGGCCTGCTCGCCGAGCAGTTGCCCGGTCAGCAGATCGCCGGCAAGGCCGATGAGGAAGGCGAAACCGAGTCCCATGCGTTCCGGCGCCTCGATTGACCAGTAGATCAGTACCAGCGCGATCCAGTACGGCTTCAGCGGCAGGAAGGCCTGCGGCAGCGGGGTCAACTGCAGCAGGAAGGCAAGCACGATGCTGCCGACAAAGATGAAGGTCTGCACGCGACGGCGACTCATCGGCCCGGCTCCGGTGAGGATGAAGCGGCAGCGGCATCAGGCGCGGGGGTTTCCTCCGGCGCCGGCGGGCCCATCGGCTGCGGCAGATCCTGCAGCAGAAGCACCTCGCCACTGCGATCGAGTGCCGCGGCTGGCTTGGCGGTAGCGGCGGCGAACATGCCGCTCTCGTCATTGCTGATCTCGACGATCCGGCCAACTTCGAAGCCCATCGGAAAACGACCGCCAAGGCCCGAGGTGACCAGTTCGTCACCGACCTTGATGTCGGCGCTGATCGGAATGTTCGGCAGCTGCAGGCGATCGATCGCACCGGTGCCATAGGCGATCGTGCGCAAGCCGGTGCGCCGCACCATGACCGGAATCGCATGCGTGGGATCGGTGATCAGCAGGGCCACCGAGGTGTTCGGCAGGACTTCGACGATCTGCCCCATGATGCCGAAGGCATCGAGTACCGGCTGGCCGACCTTGATCATCTGCGCGCTGCCGGCATCGAGGACGACGCGATGGCGGAACGGATCCAGATCGATGTCGATCAGGCGTGCCAGCTGGACACCGAGGCCCAGCTCGTTCTGCACGTCGAGCAGCTTCTTCAGGCGATCATTCTGCGCGGTCAACGCCGACATCCGGTTCAGGCGTACCTGGGCCAGCAGCAGGGCTTCGCGCAGGTCGCGGTTCTCGTCCACCAGCTGGGTCTGTGTCGCCACCGCCAGGCGGCCCGCGCGGGCGACATCCGAGGGCAGTGCGGCCATGCGATAGACCGGCTCGACCAAGGTGCCGGCCACGGCGCGCAGGTGTTCGAGATAATTGCCGCGATGATCGACGACCATGACGATCATGGCCAGGGTCAGGTAGGCGATCAGGCGCGCCGTGCTGACCGCACCTTCGGCAAACAGCGAAACCTTGTCAGGACTGGATAGCGGCATCTGGAAGCGTCCACGGCAGAAGCCGGCCTGGCTGCAAACACGCCTGCATGGTGCTTGCTTCTGCTGCGCAGGCTTCCGGGCGGATCATGCCGTCACTCGGGAGCGAAGAAATCACCACCATGCTGATCGACCAGCTCGAGCGCGCGTCCGCCACCACGGGCGACGCAGGTCAGCGGTTCATCGGCGACATGCACATGCAGGCCGGTCTCTTCCGAAAGCAGGCGGTCGAAATCACGCAACAGGGCACCGCCACCGGTCATCACGATGCCGCGCTCGGCGACGTCCGAGCAGAGCTCCGGCGGCGTCTGCTCGAGCGCGCTGCGCACCGCGCTGACAATGCCCGAGAGCGGCTCGTGCAGGGCTTCGAGGATCTCGTTGGAATTGACCGTGAACATGCGCGGCACGCCTTCGGCGAGATTGCGCCCGGACACTTCAATCTCCTTCACTTCCTTCTGCGGGAATGCGCAACCGACTTCCACCTTGATGCGCTCGGCGGTGGATTCGCCAATCAGGGTGCCGTGGTTGCGCCGCACGTAGTTGATGATGGCCTCGTCGAAGCGGTCGCCGCCAATGCGCACCGATTGCGCGTAGACGATGCCGTTGAGCGAGATCACGGCCACCTCGGAGGTGCCGCCGCCGATGTCGAGCACCATCGAGCCGCGCGCTTCGCCGACCGGAATGCCGGCACCGATCGCCGCGGCCATCGGCTCCTCGACGAGAAACACGTCGCGAGCACCGGCGCTTTCGGCGGATTCCTTGATCGCGCGGCGCTCGACCTGGGTCGAGCCGCAGGGCACACAGACCAGCACGCGCGGGCTCGGCCGGAACATGCGCGAGCGATGCACCTTGCGGATGAACTGCTTGAGCATTTCCTCGGTCATCGAGAAATCGGCAATCACGCCATCCTTGAGCGGACGCACGGTGACGATGTTGCCCGGCGTGCGACCGAGCATTTTCTTCGCATCCGAGCCGACCGCGGCGATGCTGCGCGGGCCGCCCGGGCCGCGATCCTGGCGGATGGCGACGACCGAAGGCTCATTGAGGACGATGCCCTGGCCGCGAACGTAGATCAGGGTGTTGGCCGTGCCGAGATCGATCGACAGGTCATTCGAGAAGAGACCACGCAAACCTTTGAACATGAGTAAGCCGAACCTGGAAGGGGCGCCGCAGTGACTGCAGGGAACGCGACAGTCTAGAGACGGCCAATCGCGCAGGCAAGCCAATTCACCGTTAAAAAGGTGCTAGGGACATGTCCATCCAGCGCCCGCTCGCGTGCGTCGCGCGCCAAGTTCGGGCAAGATCGCATCCTTTGTGCGCCGCCCGCTGGCAGGGCGGCGCATCCAGCCATGCAGGGGTTCACTGATGTCGGCTTTGATCTGCGGTTCGCTCGCCTACGACACCATCATGGTCTTTCCGGATCAGTTCAAGAACCACATCCTGCCGGACAAGGTGCATATCCTGAATGTGTCTTTCCTGGTGCCGCGCATGCGCCGCGAGTTTGGTGGCTGCGCCGGCAATATCGCCTACAACCTGAAATTGCTGGGCGGCAGTCCGGTGCCGATGGCCACGGTCGGTCAGGATTTCGGACCCTATCGCGAGCATTTCGTCGAGTGCGGCATCCCGCTCGACCAGGTCAAGGAGCTGGGCGACCTGTTCACCCCGCAAGCCTTCATCACCACCGATCTCGACAACAACCAGATCACCGCCTTCCATCCCGGGGCGATGATGCGCTCCTACGAAAATCATGTGCGCGATGTCGCCGGCGTCGAGTTCGGCATCGTCAGCCCGGACGGTCGCGAAGGCATGCTGCAGAACGCCGCGGAGTTCCGCGACGGCGGCCTCCCCTTCATCTTCGATCCGGGCCAGGCCATGCCGCTGTTCAACGGCGAGGAGCTGCGCCATTTCGTCGAGCTGGCCGATTACGTCACCGTCAACGACTACGAATCGAATCTGCTGCAGGAGCGCACCGGCTGGAGCGAGACGGAAATTGCCAGCCGGGTCAAGGCCTACATCACGACCTGCGGCCCGAAGGGGGCGAAGATCCATGCCGATGGCAAGACCCTCGATGTGGCACCGGCCCACGAACGCCGCATCACCGACCCGACCGGTTGTGGCGACGCCTTCCGCGCCGGACTCATCCACGGCATCATGAAGGGCTACGACTGGATGACCATCGGCCGCATCGGCAACCTCATGGGCGCGCTCAAGGTCGAACACCCCGGCACGCAGAACCAGCGCTTCGACTACCGCCAGTTCGCCGACCAGTTCCGCCAGCAGTTCGGCTACGCGCTGGACTGACATGCCGGCGCTGCCGGGACTGCCTTGCCGCGCCTGGTCGCGGCAGGAACCTGCCGAAAACGTCAAGCACGCGGCAGTTTCCAACCCGGGTTCAAGGCATGCTGCACGCCACGTCCGTTCCCGGGCACGCCACCCCGGCGTCGCCGCGGGAATACTGTGTGCAACCGATCGACGCCGCGGATTGACCGTTCCGGCATTCGCAGGCCTCGTCACCAGCAGCGGAGCAAGCGCATGAAACGCCCGGCCCACCTCGTTGTCGTGCTGAGCACGTTGATCCCGGCCCTGGCCATGGCCGATCCGCCGCCGCGTTTTCCGTCCGCGTCGGTCTGGCACCAGAACATCGCCGCGGCACCGCTGCATGCGAATTCGACATCGATGATCAATGCCCTCATCGGTCTCGGTGGCTGGGGCAATGGCAACAAGTTCCAGATTGATTTCTCGTTGCAGACATTCCCCGATGCAGCCCCCGGCACGCAGATGGTGCCGGTAGTCCCGCATCACGCCGACGACGAGTACTACGATCCGGATTGCGAGGCGCTGCCGGCGAGCATGCCGGTGCCGGCCGGCGCGGCGTTCGAGGGCCAGAGCGGTCTCGGTTGCGACAACGATGCCGAGGACTGCCACCTGCTCGTGCGGCAGGGCAACCTGCTCTACGAACTGTACTCCGGCAATTATTCCGGCGGCGTCCTCGATGCACGATGCCTGGTGGTCTGGCAACTCAATGCCGTGTATCCGCCGGAAGGTCGCGGCGAGCATTGCACGAGCGCGGACGCGGCCGGCTTTCCGATTGCGCCCCTGCTGGTCAATGCCGATGAAGTCGCCGCCAACGCCGGCATTGCCGGATCCGACCTCGGCCACGCCATCCGCTTCATCCTGCCGAATGCACGCATGGCCTCGGATGGCTCGCTCGGCGGTGTCGGCGGCAGGCTCTACGTCCGCCCGGCGTCGCATGCCGGCGGTCCCAGCGGGCCGAGCAATACCGTGCCTTACGGCGTGCGCATGCGCCTCAAGTCGAACTTCAACATGAGCGGCTACAACGCCGCCGCCCAGGTCATCCTGCGCACGATGCAACGCTATGGCATCGTCCTTGCCGATGGCGGCAACATCGCCCTGACCTTCGAGACCGACCGCTACACGACGGCGAAATGGAACACCCTCGGCATCTCGGCCCAGGTATTCCTGAATGGCGCGAACGGCTCGACACCTGTGCAGGTCAGCCATTTCGAAGTGATCGACACCGGCCCGCGGATTGGCGAAACCTGGAACTGCGTGCGCAGCACGGTGGTCGTCACCGACCTCATCTTCGCCAATGGCTTCGAGGCTGTCCCCCTGAGAGCCAGGCAACTCGCGCTAGCGGTCTTCTTGCACTTTTCTTGCGTGCGTACTTCGCGAGCGCAAGTGATACAGCGCGCCAGAAAACCCGATGCGAAGTGGCCCGGACATTTCAGGAACCTGCGCCGCAGCGGGTCAAGGCAACCCCCCACTTTCGGCATCCCGGCGAAAGCCGATATGGCGGCATACAGCAAGTTCCCTTCCACTCCGATCCGGATGCTGCACGTTCACGGCAGCGCAACCTCAGCCTGACGACCATGCAGCCGTGACGACGCCGGCGGCCAGCGAGGCCAGCAATCCGGCGGCTACGCGCAAGCCGTAGGCGCGCCCGCCGCTGACCACCGCCAGCACCGATTTCGTACCCATGCTTGCAGCCAGCAAGCCGACCATCAGCCACTGTCCTTGCGCCGCATCGATCGTGCCACCCAGGCGCAGGCTGCCCAAGGTGGCGATGGAGGCGTGCAGTTCCGCAGCCGCGGCGATCAATGCGGCTGCCATCGCGCCGCTGTTGCCGATCCATTCGTTCAGCGCCGCCGAGGCAAGTACCAGGCCGCCAACCAGCGCGGCGAAACCGAGCGCGTGGCTGAAACGGAACATGCGCGTCTGTGCGGTCGGCGGCGACACTTCGTCCTCGCGTCCCGCGTGCACGCCCAGCAAGCCGCCGGCCAGAAGCACGGCGCCGACTGCCGCCAGCACCCAGCGCTGCTCAGCCACCAGAGACGGCGACAGAGCGCCCAGTATCGGTACGCTCAGGCTCAGCGACGCCAGGTTGGCCAACAGCGCCGCACCCACCGCCGAGCGCGTGAGCGGCGGCGACTCCTTCGCGCGCTGGCCGAAACCCAGCACTGCCGCGGTCGATGACACGTAGCCGGCGAAGAATCCCGACACCGCCAGCCCCCAGCGATTGCCGATAACGCGCAGCAAGACGTGGCCCAGCGCGCCAACCGCCATCACCAGCACCACCAGCAACCACAGTGTGCGCGGGTTGAGCGCGCCATAAGGTCCAATGCCGCGATCGGGCAGCAGCGGCAGTACCACCAGCGCCGAAGCGAGCAGGAACAGGCCATCGAAGACCTCGTCCTCGCTCAGCAGTTCGCGGCTGAGCCGGTGCAGCGGCTCCTTGGCATACAACAGCACCGCCATCACCACCGCAAGCCCGGCGGCCATTGCCGGCGAGCGCACCGCCAGCGCGCCCAGCAACGCGGTTGCCAGCAGCGCGACCTCGCCGGTCAAGCCGGGATCCTCCGCGTGGGTGGCGCGGTAGGACATGGCCGCCAGCAGCGCCACCGCAACCAGCGTCACCAGCAACACGCCGCTGCCGAGCCACGCCGCGACCGCCGCAGCCAGCGCCACCAGCGCATGGGTGCGCAGGCCGGCGGTGGAATGCGTGGTGTGGCCACGCTCGCGAACCAGGCCGACCAGCAACCCGGCACCCAGCGCGGCGGAAAACGCGAACAGCAGCTCGACGGCATCTTCGGTCACGATCGCTTCCAGTGCTTGCAGGGGCGCAGTCTGCCACGCGTTGAATGCATGGCGTCAGCCCGGAGCATGCCCGCGTCAATCCGGCCCGATGGTCGCAGGATCCAGCCCGGGCGACACCACTGCTGCACGCGCCTCGAGAAACCATGCGCGCTGATCATGGCGTACGGCCTGCCGGGATCCAGGTGCTGATCCGTGACCTGGAATCCCGCCGGGACAAGAACGGACGCGCCCTTGAATCTCGAACCCGGTTCCGTGTTGACGATCCGGCTCAGCATCGAATGGCTCAAGCCGAAATGATGACCGATCACCTTCATGCTGCAGCCACCGCGGCGTGGATGGCGGTTTCGCGATCGGGATTTGCCTCGGTGTAGCGGTCGAGCGGTTTCGCCGAGGACACGATGTTGCTGCGCCGGAATGTCGCCTGGCGGATTCTCGTCCCCGATTCGGACCAGCAGCACGTCGACAACGCGATCAACGGCCCCCGGAGTGGTGCCGATGAATAGCAGCAACTCTCGGCCGCCGAACCGGATGTACCGCCCAAGTCGACGGACACCTATACTGACGCTCGATCCCCGCGAATGGCTGCTTGCATGCGTTTCTGTCTGTTCCTGCTCGCTTTCCTGCTGCTCGACCATCCCGTGCTGGCCGCCGACGCTTATACGCAATCCATCGAGCAATGGCGTGCGGAGCGCATCGCCTCGCTGAAGAAGCCGGATGGCTGGTTGAGCTATGCGGGCTCGGGTGTCGTCAATCCGGGCAAGAGCACGCTCGGCACGGCCAGTGACAACACGATCGTGCTGCCACGGGGTCCGGCGCACCTCGGCACCTTGATCCTCGATGCCCAAGGCAAGGCAACCTTTCGCGCCGCACGCGGCAGTGACGCGCGCATCGATGGCAAGCCGGTCAAGGGCACGGTGAAACTGCAGGACAATGCCAACGATGCCAAGCCGACGCGCATCGACATCGGCGATGCATGGTTCTACATCGTGCGCATGGATGACCTGATCGGCTGGCGCTTCCGCGATCCGCAGTCGCCGCAGCTGCAATCCTTCCGTGGCATCGACAACTTCGCCATCGATCGGGACTGGCGCATCGAGGCCGACTGGCAGGCATTCGAGCCGCCCCGCGAGATCGAGTTGATAACCATCATCAACACCCTGCAAAAGGCACCGGTGCCGGGCAAGGCGGTGTTCGAACGTGATGGCCGACACTTCGAACTGCAACCGGTACTCGAGGACGATGGCCAGTTGTTCTTCATCTTCACCGACCAGACCAGCGGCAAGGAAACCTATCCCGCCGCGCGTTTCCTGTACGCCGATCCCGCGCAGGACGGCAAGGTGGTGCTCGATTTCAACAAGGCCTACAACCCGCCGTGCGCCTTGTCGCCACATGTCGTGTGCCCGACCGCGCCGCCGGAAAACCGCCTGAAGCTGCGCGTCGAGGCCGGCGAGAAGATCTATCGAGCCACGCCGCCCTGAGGCAACGCGCTTGAAGTCGGATCAAGCCTCGACCATCCTTCAATCACCGGCACGCAGCCGGCAGCCGGGGAGTCAGCAATGGCAGTACTGATCGAAGTCGTGGGCGGGCTTGTCCTCGTCGCCTTGATCGTGCGCGGGGCATTCGCCTTCTACCAGGATTTCACCCGCAAGAACCGTTGACAAAACAAGACCATTATTCCACAAAAGGGGAAATCCATGAACCGACCCGCCGCCTTCATGGGCAAGTCGAACCGCTTCATTTCGATCGGCGTGATCGGCGCCATCATCGCCATCTTGCTGCTCTCGATCGTATTCGGCAGCTGGTACACGGTCGACCAGGGCGAGCGCGGGGTGAAACTCCGTTACGGGGCGATCGTCGGCATCGCCGAGCCTGGCCTCAATTTCAAGATTCCGTTCGTCGATACGGTCGAGCACGTGTCGGTGCAGAACCAGACCATCCTTTACGACCATGTCGAGTCCTACAGCAAGGATCAGCAACCGGCGACGCTGCGCATATCGGTCAGCTACCGTGTTCCGGAGGCCGATGTCGAGGAGCTGTATTCGCACTATGGAACCATTGAAAAAATGGTCGATCGGCTGATCAGCCGCAAGGTGCCCGACGAGGTCAAGAACGTGTTTGGCCGCTACACCGCGATCTCGGCAATCCAGGACCGCACCAAGCTCGGTATCGACATCAACGAGACCTTGAAGAAATCGGTGGAAGGCCCGGTCACGGTCGACAGCGTGCAAGTCGAGGACGTGACCTTCTCCGACGCCTACGAGCAATCCATCGAAAAACGCATGATGGCCGAGGTCGAAATCCAGACCAAGCGCCAGAACCTCGAAACCGAGCGCATCAACGCCGAAATCACCGTGACCCAGGCCAAGGCCCAGGCGGATTCGGCGCTGGCCAAGGCCCAGGCCGAGGCCGAGGCGATCCGCGTGCGCGGCGTTGCCGAAGGCGATGCGATCAAGTCACGCGGCGAGGCGCTCAAGCAGAACGCGCAACTGATCGCGCTGACCCAGGCCGAAAAATGGAATGGCGTGCTGCCGGCGACGATGGTTCCAGGTGGCGCGGTGCCCTTCCTCAACCTCAAGGCGAATACCGGAATCGAATGACCGGAGATGCGCGCAGTCTGCCGGTCAACGCGGGATTGCCGGACAACGGAACTGAATCGATGCCGGGCATCGCAGCGAGCCATCGACAAAACCGCGCTGGCCTGGCCGGCGCGCGACCGCCGCGGCAGTGGCCAACGTGGCGAAACACCCGCAACCTGATCCTGTTCTGCGGTCTCTGCCTGATCCTGCTTGCGCCCACCGCGCAGGCCGCGAAACTGCTGGTGTTCGCGGCGGCCAGCCTGAAACCCGCGCTTGACAGCGTGCTCGCCACGCCGCAGGCGCAGGCCATTGGCGAAATCACGGTCAGCTATGCGGCCTCCTCGCAACTGGCGCGACAAATCGAACACGCGGCACCGGCGGCCATGTTCATTTCGGCAGATCCCGAATGGATGGATGTGGTCGAGCGTGCCGGCAAGCTCGTCGCCGGCAGCCGCAGCAACCTGCTCGGCAATGCCCTGGTGCTGATTGCGCCGAACGACAGCACGATCGCACTCACGATCGCACCCGGATTCGATCTCGCCGGCGCACTCGGTGTCGATGGCCGTCTCGCCATCGGCGCTCCGGACAGCGTGCCGGCCGGCAAGTATGCGAAAGCGGCCTTGATCGATCTTGGCGTGTGGCCGGCACTGGAATCGCGCCCGGTCCCCGCCATGCATGTGCGTGCCGCGCTGGGTTTTGTCGCCCGCCATGAAGTGCCGCTGGGGATCGTCTATCGTTCCGATGCGGTTTCCGAACGTGCGGTGCGCGTGGTCGACACCTTTCCTGCGGCCTCGCATCCGGCGATCGTCTATCCGGTCGCCCTGCTCGAAGCCGGCGACAATCCCGGCGGGCGGCAGTTGCTCGAACTGCTGCACTCCGCATCCGCAGCGGCGATTTTCGTGCGCTTCGGCTTCGACCGCCTCTGAGCATGTTCGCGCTGTCCGCCGACGAGTGGCAGGCATTGGTCCTCAGCCTGCGTGTTGCCATGCTCAGCGTGATCATCTCGATGCCATTCGCGCTGGCCCTGGCCTGGCTGTTGTCGCGCCGGCGCTTCCCGGGACGCCTGCTGGTCGAGGCGCTGATGTTCCTGCCCTTGACCCTGCCACCCGTGGTCACCGGTTATGCCTTGTTGGTGCTGTTTGGACGCCACGGCTGGATCGGCGAATGGCTGGCACAGTTCGGCATCGTCTTTGCGTTCCGCTGGAGCGGTGCCGTGCTGGCGGCGGCGGTGATGGGTTTTCCCTTGCTCGTGCTGTCGATCCGCGCCGCCTTCGACAGTGTCGATCGTCGCCTCGAACATGCGGCGGAGACGCTCGGCGCATCGGCCTGGCGGCGCTTCGTGACGATTGTGCTGCCCTTGTCCACGCGCGGCATCATTGTCGGCAGCGTGCTCGCGTTTGCGCGCGCGTTCGGCGAATTTGGTGCCACGATCACCTTTGTTTCGAGCATTCCGGGCGAGACGCGGACGCTGCCGATCGCGATCTACGAATTGATGAGCCTGCCGGGTGGCGAGTCCGGCGTGCAGCGGCTGACCGTGGTCGCCCTGATTGTCGCCCTTGCCGCGACCATCGGTGCGGCGATTCTCGGCGGCTCGCTGTGGGGGCGTCGTCGCGATGATTGAACTGGCACTCCAGCACACGCTGGCGGATCTGGATATCGACATCCGTTTTTCCTCCGCCGCGCGCTGCCTGGCCCTGTTTGGCGATTCCGGTGCCGGCAAGACCACCATCCTCAATGCCATCGCCGGCTTGCTGCGCCCGCGCCAGGCGCGCATCGTCCTCGATGGGCAGGTTCTCGTCGATACCGCCAGCAGCATCGACATGCCGTCGGCCGCGCGCGAGGTTGGCTACGTGTTCCAGGATGGCCGCCTGTTTCCGCACCTGAGCGTGCATGCCAACCTGCTCTACGCAAACCACGCCCGGCAGCGCAAGGCCACGCAGTTCGAGCGCCTCGTCGACCTGCTTGAACTGGCACCCCTGCTCCAACGTCGCCCGCATACCTTGTCCGGCGGCGAGCGCCAGCGCGTCGCCATCGGTCGTGCGCTGATGTCCGAGCCGCGCATCCTGCTGCTCGATGAGCCGCTGACCGGCCTGCATCGCGAGGCGCGCGTGCAGGTGCTCGATCACTTGCGCCGGCTCAAGCATGCATTGCGCGTGGCGACCGTGCTCGTTTCGCACCAGGCCGATGAGGTCATTGCGCTGGCCGACGAGGTGATCCGCGTGCATGCCGGCACGCTGACCGCGCAGCTCGACATGGCGAAATTCCAGAGCCGTGGCGACTGAGTCCAACCTCGAAAGCCTGCAATGCTTTTCTGCTTGCGATCAACGCGTTAGGCTAGGCACTTGAAACGATCGTTTGAGGATTGCCGATGAAATTGTGGACCTGGATTGGCATCGTGCTGGGCAGCCTGCTGCTCGCATCCTGCGGCGGCGGCCCGGTCAAGCGCGTCAGCCCGCCCACCGCCAGCGTGCAGGAACTGGTTGTTCGTGCCGACGGCAACTGGCATCTGCGCGTGCGCCTGCAGAACTTCAGCAACGTGCCGATGACCTTCAGCGGCATCGATGCCGAGCTTGAAACAGGCGACCGCGCGGTGGGCACGATCAAGCTCTCGTTCAAGCTCGATATTCCCGGAGAAAGCGCCGACGTCTTCGAGGCGGATCTGCTACCGCTTGCCGGCACTCGCGCACCGGTGGGCGATTTCGCCTATCGCCTGCACGGCACGATCAGCAGCAGCGAGCCGAAAGGCAACTTCAAGTTCACCCGCGAGAGCCAGCTGAGCCCGGCCCCCGGCCTGCCCGGCACCTGGCGCTGACCCATCACCGACACTTTCAGGAACCGAAATGACCCAGTACAAGGCCCCGATCCAGGACATCCGCTTTGCCCTCAATGATGTGCTTGGTGCCGAAGCGCTGTTCCAGCGCCTGCCCGGTTTTGAATCAGCGACGCCCGATATCGTCGACGCCGTTCTCGAGGAGGCCGCGCGATTTGCCGAGCAGGTGCTGGCACCGCTGAATGCCAGCGCCGACCAGGAGGGCTGCACGCTGGACAAGGCCACCGCCAGCGTGCGCACGCCGAAGGGCTTCAAGGAAGCCTATGAAAAGTTCGTCGAAGGCGGCTGGCCGGCGCTGACCATCCCGGCGGCGTTCGGCGGCCAGGAGTTGCCCGAAACGATCGGCGTGATCTTCAAGGAAATGATTGATTCCGCGAACATGTCCTGGAGCAATTTCCCGATGCTCTCGCACGGCGCCAGCGAGGCGCTCAAGGTGCATGGCGAAAAATGGCAGCAGGATGCGTTCCTGACCCCGATCATCGAGGGCCGCTGGACCGGCACGATGTGCCTGACCGAGCCGCAATGCGGCACTGATCTCGGCCTGTTGAAGACACGCGCCGAGCCGAATGCCGACGGCAGCTATCGGATCAGCGGCACCAAGATCTTCATCACCGCCGGCGAGCATGACCTCACCGACAACATCATCCATCTGGTCCTCGCGCGCCTGCCCGATGCACCGCCCGGGGTGAAGGGCATCTCGCTGTTCATCGTGCCGAAATTCAAGGTCGATCAGCAGGGCAAGGTCGGCGCGCGCAATTCGCTTGCCGTCGGTTCGATCGAGCACAAGATGGGCATCCACGCCTCGGTCACCTGCGTGATGAATTTCGACCAGGCCGAAGGCTGGTTGATCGGTGGCCCGAACAAGGGACTCAACGCGATGTTCACCATGATGAACACCGCGCGCATGGCGGTCGGCGTGCAGGGCCTCGGCCAGATCGAACGTGGCTATCAGAGTTCACTCGACTACGCACGCAATCGCCTGCAGATGCGCGCGGCCAGCGGACCCAAATTCCCCGACAAGCCGGCCGATCCGCTGATCGTGCATGCCGATGTCCGGCGCATGCTGCTGACCCAGAAATCCTTTGCCGAAGGCTGCCGCGTGCTCGCCCTGTATGCCTACATGCAGCACGACATTTCCACCCATGCGGCGGATCCGCAGGAACGCAAGCGCGGCGAAGAACTGGTCTCGTTCCTGACCCCGATCGTCAAGGGTCTGCTGACCGAACTGGCCCAGGAATCAACCTACGATGCCATCCAGATTTTCGGCGGCCATGGCTTCATCGTCGAAACCGGCGTCGAGCAGTTTGCCCGCGACGCGCGCATCACCACGTTGTACGAGGGCACCACCCAGATCCAGGCCAACGACCTGCTCGGGCGCAAGATCCTGCAATTGCAGGGTGCGGGCCTCAAGCATTTCCTCGGCGAGATCTCGGCGTTCTGCCAGGCCAGTGCCAACAAGCCGGACCTTGGCGAATTCATCGCGCCGCTGGCGATCGTGACCAAGGAGTGGAGCGACCTGACCCAGGAAATTGCCCGTAAAGCGCAGGCGAATGTCGAGGAAGTCGGTGCGTCCGCCGTCGACTATCTTTTCTACTCCGGCTACGTGGCTGTGGCGTATTGCTGGGCGCGCAGCGTCGCCGCGCTGGAGAGTTCGGCCCAGTCCGCTGCATTCAAGGAAGCCAAGCGGCATACCGCACGCTTTTATTTCAGCCGCATCCTGCCGCGCATCCACCACCACGGTGCCGCAATTCGGGCCGGTGCGGATACACTGATGGCCATGCCCGATTCGCAATTTGGTTGAAACCTGGAAACGACAGATGGATTCGGAAGCCAATATCCACATCCGCCTCGCCGATGCCGACGATGACGATTTCATCCTCGGCCTGGTGCCCCGATTCGTCGAGGGTTTCGGAGCTTCCGCCATGGCGACGGCGGGGCGAATGTGCCGAGCACATCAAGCTCGACCTGGCCCGCCATCTGTCCGAGCAGCCACCCGGCTCGCATGTCTTCGTCGCCGAAAACGATGACGGCAAGCGCGTCGGCTTCATCCATCTGCAGACGGTCAAGGACTATTTCAGCGACGCCCAGAACGGCCACATTTCCGATCTCGCCGTCGCCAGCAACCACGATGGCGAAGGCGTTGGCCGCGCCCTGCTCGCCTACGCCGAACGCTGGGCCCGCGAGCACAAATACCGCCATCTGCAACTGGCCGTGTTCCCGGGCAACGAACGCGCACGGACGATCTACGAAAAGGCCGGCTTCGGCATCGACATCCTGCGCCTGACCAAGCCGCTGCGCTGAGCAGCGCGCGTTTTGCAGGAGGGGTCTTCAGGCCCGATGCTTTTGTTGGCACCGTGCGGACGAGCATCGCCCCCAAGAGGGGACAAGCGGCTGAAACCGCTTCCCACGAAGGGAGCGGGAAACTTGCTCGCTATTCGTAGGAGAGGCCTTCAGGCCCGATGCCTTTTTGGCAATTTACCACACGCTCAACCGCGCTCGCGCACATACACGGATTTCGCCGATCCGCCGCCGGCCATCGGGCGTTCCTCGATATCGAACAGGTTGCTGGCGGCGACCAGTTCACGCAATTTCGAGAAGCCGTAGCTGCGCGCGTCGAAATCCGGCATCTGCTTGACGAGGTAGTTGCCGACCAGGCCAAGAAACGCCCAACCGGTGTCGTCGGATGAAGCCTCGACCGCATCGCGCAGCAATCTCGCCAGGCGCTTGTCCTTGCCGACGCCGGCAACCGGCTTGTCCTTGGCCGGCTTGCCTTCATCCTTCTTCAACAGGAATTCGGTATAGATGAACTTGTCGCAGGCGGAGACAAACGGCTGCGGCGTCTTGCGTTCGCCGAATCCGTACACGGTCAGCCCGGACTCGCGGATGCGTGCGGCTATGCGGGTGAAGTCGCTGTCGCTGGATACGATGCAGAACCCATCCAGGCGCTGGCTGTAGAGGAGATCCATGGCGTCGATGATCATCGCCGAATCCGTCGCGTTCTTGCCGACCGTGTAACGGAATTGCTGGATCGGCTGGATCGAATGCGACAGCAACACTTCTTTCCAGCCCCTTCAACTGCGGGCCGGTCCAGTCGCCATAAATGCGCTTGACGCTGGCCGTGCCGTACTTGCTGACCTCCGCCAGCAGGCCTTCGACGATCGAGGGCTGCGCGTTGTCGGCATCGATGAGAACGGCAAGCCGGCTGGAAATGGGACTGCTCATGTCTCGGCCTCGGTGACGGAATGCGTCGAGAATAGCGCCAAATGACCGCTTTCGCCGACGCCTTCATCCCTGCAGCGCGCCAAGTCGGCTGCCACGGAAAACGCCACGCCTGAGTAGACCGGTGTTCAGCCGTTCGCGACGTCTGCCTTTCGCCAAACCCATTCATCGGCATCGCCAACAAACATCCGCGGTAACCTGAGTCATGCTCACCCACATCGGATAGCGGGTAGATTCAAGACAAGAGCCCCATTTTTCCGGTCCCATGCTTCCCCCTCTTCTACTGGCGTTTCGGCGTGAGCGACCTATCGGTCATAGCCGCATGCCCAATCATATGACTTCCTCAGTTGACGCTGAAACAAGCGGTGTGAGGAACATCGGCCAGAGACTACCCACTTGGACATGACTTTCCGAGCGGTCATGGTGCTGCTGCTCCTCAGCGGCGATGGCGAAGATTGCAGAGACCGCGGCAGGGTCATTGCCGCGCAGCGCAACAAGCTGCTTCTGCAAATGGCTGATAAAAACGCTATCAACCGCAATGGTGGTGGCCGCAATGGCACCGGGCCCGCAGATGCCACTAATCACACCGATTACGTACCAACCAAGGCAACACATGACGCCCAGGACGCTGCAGGTCGAGCGTCAATCCGCCCTGCATTTTTGCTGTTGGGCCTAATGGCTAGGGCGGCGAAATGGCGACCTCGTTTACGTCACCGGAATTCCGAGAGTGTTTGGGCAGCTCTAGGTCACGCTACTTGCGCAATCCGCTTGCGATTGAAGTCGTACAAACCGAAAAGCGCATCAAGCTCTCGTGGTTGAACTGTAAGTCCACGTTGCGCATCTTCGACGATGCACTTCACCATGCCAATGGCCTCACGTTTGTCCGATGCGGTTACCCACCACGGATAAGGCAGCCGTTCAATATCCTTACTTTGGATGTTCATGGTGTGATTCAGCACTGACTTCATTAACATCGTCGCCTGCGGTGAGGCGCACCAACCGAGTATGAACCACAGCTCATCGCGTTCCACGCCATCGCGCAGAAAAGCGCATGGCGCACCGCTGTCCAGAATGTAACCGGATGGCAGATAACGCATGTCAATGCGCGAACTCACCAATCGCCACGTCATGCCTTCGCGCTCGAAGAACGGCGCACCGCCCACACCATGCAGATACCAGCTTCCGTTTTTCTTGAATGTCTTCACCGCATCACCATCGTCCTTCCAGAAAATGACGAATCGCGGCGGCACATAGAACAACCCCGGCTGCGCCTTGTTGTAATACCGGTAGTCAGGATGCGGTATCCGCAGGCGCTTGGGAGCATCGAAACTGAGCAAGCGTACATTACGCCGAGTCACGCCCATTTGTTCTTTTCTTGCAATCTCCGCCTGCTTCACAGTGGACATTTTCCCTAGCCGCGCGCGGCCCAATTCACGCTTCAGCGTGATGAGGTCTTCAAAGAACATGAAATCGTATGGCTCATCAAAGTAGCCATCGTCATCGAGTTCGCGGACGAAGTATTCATTCTTTCCGGTCGTCATGCCGCTGGACGCGACGATGTATTCAGCAAGAACTCCGCCGGAAAACAGTACCGAATGATCGTCCGACACCTGCCACGACAGATTACCCGTGCAACGGATGCTGCTCACCTTTAAACGCGCACCATCGACAACGATTTCATCCGCCTTCTTTCCTCGTACGTGCCGCATCGTCACCATCGGGTACTTGGTTTCTTCGGAGAACTCCGGCAAGCGTCGAACGGTTGTCGCACCTTCTTCCATCAGGGCATTGCGCAACCCACGCATCGTCGGAATCGTGAGAAAGGTATCCGAACAGATGAATTCCAGTGTCGCGCCATCCTTGAGTAACTCGAGCGATTTGACGATAAACAGCGAGTAGCTCTCCCTCTTGATCTTGCAGCCGTGGCGGCGCCCGTAACGGCGTTCCAGTTCATCCTGCAACGCCAACGCAACAGTGCCGCCAAACGGCGGATTTCCGATGATCAGGTCGAACCCCATTCCACTACCAAGCAAGTCACCGGGTCTGTTTTCGTATCCAGCCAGCACGGCAGGATCAAGAAAATCGCCTAGGATCAGGTTGTGCCGATCAGGCAACTTTCCCCATCGCCGCTCAATCTCAGCCAATGTCCATGTGTACACATCCTTGTCCAGCTCCACACCCCAGATGTTCTCGTTCAACACCTTCGCAAGGTCGGCATTGCGAAGCCGCATGAACGCTTCGACCAATGGCAACAAGAACGCCCCTTTACCGAACCCAGGCTCCAGCACACGCATGTCGGCGCGCAAGACCCACGCATCCAGTAAATTCTTGGCAATTAGAGGCGGTGTGAAGAACTGTCCAAGCTGGCGTTTCGCGTCGCGATTGTGCTTGATCTTGGCCATGACAATCAGGGAACGAAGACCAAGCCGGATTGATCGACCTCGAACTTCCGATCACCGAAATCCTCAAACAGTTTGCGTTGTCGCCGCAAGCGCTCCTTGCGATTGCAAATCAATGAATCCACACCCGCCTCGAACCTCCCAAACAATAGTTCCACTTTTTCAACCATTGTTCGAACTCGTGGCTTATTACCGCTATCCCACGCCAAAAAGAAGTCTCGCTCACGTAACATGATCTGCCCCGGCCCCGCGTCGTAGACGATGAAATCCAGCCAATCCAGCATGTCCACCAGCGCGATCTTGTGCTGCACCGGATCACCCAAAGAGAACTTCACGATCAAGAGGTAGTAGCTGTCGATCCATCTGTGAAGGATGTAGTCCAAAAGCTTCTGCATCGACACCAGATTCGGTTGTCCGTTCATGTCCTGCAAACCGGCTTTCACGTTGACGGGATTGAGGACACCGCCCCCATGCAACCACGTCACCCATCGAACGTTTGCGCGACTCACCCTTGCCGTCCGCCTCGTACCGAGTATCGAATTTCACTTTGAGCAAAGCCGTAGTGTGATCGTCAACATAATCAGCTATGCGATGACCGATCTCCTTACCGCGCGTGATTTCCAGAAAACCTTTGTTGCTGACCTGAGCATCCCAAAAAGCCCTGGCTTGACGCGCAATCGCTCGCAGCTGATTTTCAGACAAGGCCATGTGGGGAACGCTCACTCAAATCATCGGACATCGTGGCTACATCTTAGCGCATGCAGTCACAGACTGGGATCAAGCGCAAACCGATCTCCGGTGGATTCAACCTTGACGTTTTAATTTCAACGAACCGAGGCGACCGATGCATCCTCGGCTGAGCCGATCCACGACCCGCGAAGTTCCTCATGTCGTATCGACATCCGGCCCAGGAAAAATCCTTGCCATGCACAGGAAACGACCCAGCGCCGTCTCCTCAATTAGGTCAGACGCGCGTGCCGACACGGCGCAGGCATTCGTAGCGAGGCCGCCTGTGCCGGACGGATTCGGAAAACGCCACGCCTGAACAGACCGGCATTCGGTCACTCGGAACGTCAGTCATTCAACTGCTCGTAGGCCTTCTTGACCTTGCGCAGCGCCTTGAGCTCCGCCACCACTTCTTTGTCGACCGCCACACCCTTCGTCATGATCAATCCCTCGCGCGCCTGTTTGCGCCAAAGAGACAGCATGAAGGGATGGATGTAAAGCGACTCGGCAACATCACCCACAGCGACGCCCGGCAACTGACTCAGGCGAACGGCCGTCGCCTTGATTTCACGACTGTAACGATAGGTGGTTCGGGGCCGGGTTTGGCCATGATGACAACTCCTGATGGTTAGATCAGGGTGTCCACTGAAGCGAAGGAACCGTCCAGTCCACTCGAGCGAAGGGTTAGCCGGCAGTTTGACTTGGCACCGCTATGGAACCATAATGAAACCATTGATGAGGTGCTGCAATGCCTACGACTCTGACCTTGAAGAACATTCCCGACGAGGTGTACCAACGGCTCAAGGCCTCCGCGGAGAACCACCGGCGAAGCCTGAACAGCGAAGCGATTGTGTGCTTGGAATCGGTGTTGATTCCAGGGCGTGTGGCGGTCAGCGAGCGATTGGCAAAGGCTCGTGCTCTGCGCGCGGCACTGCCGAAGGCGAAGTTCCGTGCGAAGGACATTGACGCCTACAAGCGCGAGGGCCGGCAATGATTGTTGTGGACAGCAACGTTGTTGCGTACCTGTACCTACCGGGCGACTACACCGAGAAGGCGGAAGCCTTGCTCGAGCATGACGCTGACTGGGCGGCGCCGCTGCTCTGGCGAAGCGAGTTCCGCAACATTCTGGCTGGCTACATGCGTCGGAAGACGCTCACGTTTGAGGCGGCGCGCGATCTGCAACTGGAGGCAGAAAGCCTGCTGACCGGCGCTGAACATGAGGTGGACTCGCGCCAGGTGCTGGAACTCGTGCGCGATAGCGACTGTTCTGCGTACGACTGCGAGTTCGTAGCGCTGGCAATGACGCTCGGCGTGAAGCTTGTGACGATGGACGCCAAGCTTCTAAAGGCCTTCCCCAAGTACGCAGTGGCGCTCTCTGTCGGCTAACGTAGCTGTAGAAAAACCCATCCACAGCCTATCATTCGTCATGTCCGCAACAAAGCGGAAAATGAGGCGAAGCAACGATGGCGCGATACCGGCACTACGACCCCAGCAGACCAAGATGATCGCGGTGTCTTATGCTCGACAATTGCTGCCTGGAACCTTTGAGCACGCGTTGAGCTACCTGATCGACAACGAGATCGATCTCGGACGATTTGCCGAGCGCTTCAAGAATGACGAGACCGGTGCGCCTGCCTACGACCCGGCGGTATTGCTCAAGGTGGTGCTGTTCGCCTACTCGCGCGGCATCACCTCCTCGCGCACGATGGCGCGAGCGTGTGCGGAGAATGTGCAGTTCATTGCCCTGGCCTGCGACCAGCAACCGCACTTCACCACCCTGGCGCACTTCGTGGCGACGCTGGGCAAGGAAGTCGAGGCGGTATTTCGAGACGTGCTGATGGTCTGCAACGTGCAAGGTCTGATCGGCAAGACGATGTTTGCCATCGACGGCTGCAAGCTGCCTTCGAACGCCTCCAAGGAATGGAGCGGCACCCGGGCGGACTTCGAGCGCAAGGCGGCGAAGATGGAGCGCGCCGTGGCTCATCTGGTCAAGGCGCATGCCGAGCAAGATGCCAGCGAAGCACTCGATCCCAGCCAGGACAAGCAGCGCGAACACGAAGAACGGACCCTCGCCACCTTGCGCAAGAATGCCGGCAAGCTGCGCTCAGCCCTGGCCACCACGAGCGAACGCATGGGTGCCCAAGGCAAGCCGATCAAGCGCAACCTGACTGATGCCGAAAGCGCCACGCTCAAGAGCGGTCATGGCGTGGTTCAAGGCTATATCGGCGTCGCGGCGGTCGACGGCGCGCATCAGGTGATTGTCGAAGCGCAAGCGCACGGCACGCCACAAGAACACGACCTGCTCAAGCCGGTGATTGACGGCGTACGCAAGCACTTTAAGGCCATCGGCGAAGACGGTGCCGCCGATGCCGCGGCCTATCTGGCCGACGCCGGCTACCACAGCGAACGCGGCCTGAAAGACCTGGCCGCCGATGGCATCGACGGTTATATCGCGGACGGCACTATGCGCAAGCGCGACCCGCGCTACGCCGAGGCAAGCGTGCACAAGCGACCCAGCAAGGCGAAGACCTTCCTGCCCAGGGACTTCAGCTTCGATCGCGAACACGGCACCTGTATTTGCCCCGCCGGACAGAGCCTCAAACTCAACAGCGCCAACGCCATCATCAATGGTCGCAAGGCCACCGTATTCAAGGGCACCGCCGCCACCTGCGCGGCGTGTCCGCTGCGCAGTCAGTGCCTGCGCAAGCCTGATCTCACCGCCGTACGCCAGGTGGCCTTTTTCGAAGGCGCGGTAGCGAGCAAGCTGACCAACCCGCACTGCCGCGCCATGCGCGAGAAGATCGACAGCGAAAAGGGACGTGCAATCTACGCCCATCGCATGGGCCTGATCGAGCCGGGATTCGGCCACACACAACAACGCGGACTGCGACGATTCACGCTACGCGGGCAAACCAAAGTCGACACGCAATGGAAGCTGTTCTGCATTGTCCACAACGTGGCGAAACTGCAAGTCTACGGCAAGATGGCCGCGTAAGCGGAGAACCGTCCGTAAAACACCCCCAAAACAGCCCGATCAACGCCGAAAATCAGCGTGTGAATGATCGAAGAGCGACACGCAAAGAATCCCGCGAACCCGAAATGAAAATCCGCCAGCAAGGCGGATGCGTGGACGAGCGGAAAGGGGTTTTTCTACAGCTTCAACACCAGAGTTAAGCCGCGTGCATTAGCACGTCGGCTTGGACGAATAGTTGGCTGGCACTCTAGTACATTTCACTCGGAGGTATGCGCAAGTCGGCAAGGCGAAGCAACTCGACGCCAACCGCTCGAATAGCACCTTTAGTGGGTGACCATTGTAAGGCCACCCGGTATCCGCCCTCTGTTGATTCAACAACCCATTCGGCTCCGTCAAGGCCGTTGCGTACAACCTCTGAATGCCAAAGATCTGGGTCACGGAAAAACTCGAGCGCCTGGGCGGACTCCTGTGGCGAAAGCATCCGCTGGCGTCGGCTCACTACTGGCCCGGGCGCGTAGCCCCCAGCGCCCCCCAGCTCCGTGGCAGTCAGTTGGTAGAAACCTCCGCCCATAGGACTAACGCGGATGGCAATTGGATGGTGGAACGAACGCAACCACGTGAACCGGAAACTGCCGGGTGGACCGGCCTTATAGAGAACTGGCTCGCCCAGAGCTTTGAGGTGTTGGGAGTACCACCGGGAACGGAACGCATCGGTTTCTTGGTCGGATCCGAGTGCGCCGGTTGGGAAGTAGTGTGGACCAGGCGCCAGCAATGAAACTGCGAGCGCCGCGGTCAGCAGCACGACTAACGCTATTGCGATGGTGGCAGTGCGCAGCAGCATAAAGTGACATCCAACGCCGTGTTAACGCGCCGCACGAGGACGCAGGATTTTCGCGGCGACATTCGGCGGTCGCGTTGAACTACTAGTTAGACCAAGGTTATGCCGATGCGGTGCACTTTGGAAGACCGATACGCGGCGAGTGAGTGGAGGCTTGAGCGAGCCAAGAACGACACGCGACGACACGCTGCTTTGAAGCGACCCACGCCGCGACCAAATAAGTTGGTGCGAAGAACGGAAGCGCCGCTGATGCCGCTGAACTCGCCCACGGATTCGAGCCGAAGCCAGGTGCACATGCCGCGCTGAACCGTGCAAAGCACTTACAGCCGATGACGGTCTAACGTAGCTGTAGAAAAACCCATCCACAGCCTATCATTCGTCATGTCCGCAACAAAGCGGAAAATGAGGCGAAGCAACGATGGCGCGATACCGGCACTACGACCCCCAGCAGACCAAGATGATCGCGGTGTCTTATGCTCGACAATTGCTGCCTGGAACCTTTGAGCACGCGTTGAGCTACCTGATCGACAACGAGATCGATCTCGGACGATTTGCCGAGCGCTTCAAGAATGACGAGACCGGTGCGCCTGCCTACGACCCGGCGGTATTGCTCAAGGTGGTGCTGTTCGCCTACTCGCGCGGCATCACCTCCTCGCGCACGATGGCGCGAGCGTGTGCGGAGAATGTGCAGTTCATTGCCCTGGCCTGCGACCAGCAACCGCACTTCACCACCCTGGCGCACTTCGTCGCGACGCTGGGCAAGGAAGTCGAGGCGGTATTTCGAGACGTGCTGATGGTCTGCAACACGCAAGGTCTGATCGGCAAGAAGATGTTTGCCATCGACGGCTGCAAGCTGCCTTCGAACGCCTCCAAGGAATGGAGCGGCACCCGGGCGGACTTCGAGCGCAAGGCGGCGAAGATGGAGCGCGCCGTGGCTCATCTGGTCAAGGCGCATGCCGAGCAAGATGCCAGCGAAGCACTCGATCCCAGCCAGGACAAGCAGCGCGAACACGAAGAACGGACCCTCGCCACCTTGCGCAAGAATGCCGGCAAGCTGCGCTCAGCCCTGGCCACCACGAGCGAACGCATGGGTGCCCAAGGCAAGCCGATCAAGCGCAACCTGACTGATGCCGAAAGCGCCACGCTCAAGAGCGGTCATGGCGTGGTTCAAGGCTATATCGGCGTCGCGGCGGTCGACGGCGCGCATCAGGTGATTGTCGAAGCGCAAGCGCACGGCACGCCACAAGAACACGACCTGCTCAAGCCGGTGATTGACGGCGTACGCAAGCACTTCAAGGCCATCGGCGAAGACGGTGCCGTCGATGCCGCGGCCTATCTGGCCGACGCCGGCTACCACAGCGAACGCGGCCTGAAAGACCTGGCCGCCGATGGCATCGACGGTTATATCGCGGACGGCACTATGCGCAAGCGCGACCCGCGCTACGCCGAGGCAAGCGTGCACAAGCGACCCAGCAAGGCGAAGACCTTCCTGCCCAGGGACTTCAGCTTCGATCGCGAACACGGCACCTGTATTTGCCCCGCCGGACAGAGCCTCAAACTCAACAGCGCCAACGCCATCATCAGCGGTCGCAAGGCCACCGTATTCAAGGGCACCGCCGCCACCTGCGCGGCGTGTCCGCTGCGCAGTCAGTGCCTGCGCAAGCCTGATCTCACCGCCGTACGCCAGGTGGCCTTTTTTGAAGGCGCGGTAGCGAGCAAGCTGACCAACCCGCACTGCCGCGCCATGCGCGAGAAGATCGACAGCGAAAAGGACGTGCAATCTACGCCCATCGCATGGGTCTGATCGAACCGGTGTTCGGCCACACCCAACAACGCGGCCTGCGACGATTCACGCTACGCGGCCAAACCAAAGTCGACACGCAATGGAAGCTGTTTTGCATCGTCCACAACGTGGCGAAATTGCAGGTTTACGGGAAGATGGCCGCGTAAGCGGAGAACCGTCCGTAAAACACCCCAAAACAGCCCGATCAACGCCGAAAATCAGCGTGTGAATGATCGAAGAGCGACACGCAAAGAATCCCGCGAACCCGAAATGAAAATCCGCCAGCAAGGCGGATGCGTGGACGAGCAGAAAGGGGTTTTTCTACAGCTTCAACGTAGCTGTAGAAAAACCCATCCACAGCCTATCATTCGTCATGTCCGCAACAAAGCGGAAAATGAGGCGAAGCGACGATGGCGCGATACCGGCACTACGACCCCCAGCAGACCAAGATGATCGCGGTGTCCTACGGGCGGCAGCTGCTGCCTGGCTCGTTCGAGCATGCGCTGAGTTATCTGATCGACAACGAGATCGACCTTGATCGCTTTGCCGCGCGCTTCAAGAACGACGACACCGGTGCGCCGGCCTACGATCCGGCGGTATTGCTCAAGGTGGTGCTGTTCGCCTACTCGCGCGGCATCACCTCCTCGCGCACGATGGCGCGGGCGTGTCTGGAGAACGTGCAGTTCATTGCCCTGGCCTGCGATCAGCAGCCGCATTTCACCACGCTGGCGAACTTCGTGGCGACGCTGGGCAAGGACGTCGAGGCGGTGTTTCGCGATGTGTTGTTGGTCTGCAATACGCAGGGTTTGATCGGCAAGAACATGTTCGCCATCGATGGCTGCAAGCTGCCCTCGAATGCGTCGAAGGAATGGAGTGGCACCCGCGCCGACTTCGAGCGCAAAGCCGCGAAGATGGAGCGCGCCGTCGCTCATCTGGTCAAGACACATGCCGAGCAAGATGCCAGCGAAGCACTCGATCCCAACCCGGACAAGCAGCGTGAACACGAAGAACGCACGCTGGCGACGTTGCGCCGGAATGCCGAGAAGCTGCGCTCGGCGTTGGCCAACACCAGCGAGCGTATCGGTGCCAAAGGCAAGCCGATCAAGCGCAACCTGACCGATGCCGACAGCGCCACGCTAAAGAGCGGTCACGGCGTGGTGCAGGGCTATATCGGCGTCGCTGCAGTCGATGGCGCGTGCCAGGTGATTGTGGAAGCGCAAGCGCACGGCACGCCACAAGAACACGACCTGCTCAAGCCGGTGATCGATGGCGTGCGCCAGCATTTCAAGGCCATCGGCGAAGCCGGCGCAGTCGATGACGCAGCCTACCTGGCCGACGCCGGCTATCACAGCGAACGCGGCCTGAAGGCCTTGGCCGCCGAGGACATCGACGGCTACATCGCCGACGGCACCATGCGCAAGCGCGATCCGCGCTACGCCAAGGCAAACGTGCACAAGCGACCCAGCAAAGCAAAGACCTTTTTGCCCAAGGACTTCACCTTCGATCGCGAGCAAGGCACCTGTGTGTGCCCGGCCAACAAGACGCTCAAGCTCAACAGCGCCAACGCCATCATCAGCGGTCGCAATGCGATCGTGTTCAAGGGCACCGCCGCCACCTGCGACGCGTGTCCGCTGCGCAGCCAGTGCCTGCGCAAACCGGATCTCACCGCCGTGCGCCAAGTGGCCTTCTTCGAAGGTGCCGTGGCAAGCAAACTGCCCAACCCGCACTGCCGCGCCATGCGCGAGAAAATCGACAGTGACAAAGGCCGCGCGATCTATGCCCAGCGCATGGGATTGATTGAACCGGTGTTCGGTCACATCCAGCAACGCGGCCTGCGACGATTCACGCTGCGCGGACAAACCAAGGTCGACACCCAATGGAAGCTGTTCTGCATTGTCCACAACGTGGCGAAACTGCAAGTCTACGGCAAGATGGCCGCGTAAGCGGAGATCCGCCCGAAAAACACGGCTCATGCAGCCCTATCGTGGGCAAATATCGACGCGTCAGCGAACACCGAAAAGTCGACGCCGCCGTTCACTACGATGAAACGAGAAATCCGCCAGCGCGGCGGATCGTTTTGCCTCTCGGAAAGGGGTTTTTCTACAGCTTCAACACCTGAGTTAAGCCGCGCCGCGAAGCGGCGTCGGCTTGAATGAGTAAAAAGAGACTTCCCGCATCCTACGGCCTCTGGGGCCATGATGGTAGTTCTACACAACCGTCAACAGAAGGGGAAGTCTCCGTGAGCACTATAACCATGGGCGTGGATTTGGCGAAGTCGGTGTTTGCGGTCTGCACGGTCGATGCCGCGGGCCGGGTGTTGGCGCGGCAGGAATTCAAGCGCGAAGCATTTGCGCGGTGGTTGGCGCAGGTGCCGGCGGGCACCGTGGTGGCGATGGAAGCGTGCAGCGGGGCGCATCACTGGGCACGGCGCTGCGTCGAGTACGGGCTTGCGCCGCGGATCATGGCGGCGCAGTTCGTCACCCCGTTTCGCAAGGCGCGTGCGACCAAGAACGATCACGCCGATGCCGAGGCGATCGCCACCGCGGCGCGACAGGGCAACATGCGCTTCGTGCCCATCAAGTCGATCGATCAGCAGGCGCGGTTGTCGTGGCATCGCGTGCGCGAAGGCTACAAGATGGAACATCTGGCCATCGACAACCGCTTGCGTGGCCTGCTGGCCGAGTTCGGCATCGTGGTGGCGAAGTCTGAGTCGGCATTGCGTGCGGCCCTGGCCGATCCGGATCAGCTGACCGGCTTGCCGGCAGAAATGAGGGAATTGATCGCCGATCTGAATGCGCATTGGCAACAGGTTCCGAACGCGCATCGACGCCTGCGATGCGCGCATCACGGCGCACGCCCACGCGGATGAACGCTGCGTGCGCCTGCGTTCGATCATCGGTGTCGGCCCGCTCACCGCCGATGCCCTAGTCGCTACGGTCGGCTCGGCGCGTGCGTTCAAGAACGGCCGGCAACTGGCGGCCTGGCTGGGCCTGGTGCCGCGCCAGCACTCCAGCGGCGGGCGCACCGTGCTGGGTTCGATCAGTTGTCGGGGCGATGCGTATTTGCGCACCGTGCTGATCCAGGGCGCGCGTTCCAGCCTGCAGCGCGCCAAGGCAGTCAGCGTGGAGAAGTCCACACCCGAGCAGGTCTGGATCCGATCCCTGGCCGCTCGGCTGCCGTTTGGCAAAGTCATCGTCGCCATTGCCAACAAACATGCGCGGCAACTGTGGGCGATGCTCGCACACGAGGTGGACTACGACCCCGGTGCCTGCGTGCACCATCCCCTGCAGCGCACGCAAGCCACGGCTTGAGATCTTCTGTTCCCTTCACCGTCAGCGCGACAAGGTAGAGAACGGCTCAGACCGACCTGGAGAGAACCTGACTAACTATCCGGCCGTCACACCGTGTTCCGGTTGATCCCCGAAACACCGACGACACCGATGAATGAACGAGGTCTCCAGGTGCGGTTTTTACCCTGGTCCGCATCGGCACAGCGATGCAACAAGACCGTTTGAGGAAATGCAGTCTGACAACCGTTTTGTCACCCGCTTTGCACTGACAGCGCAGTACGTAACAAAGGAACAATCAATGACCAGCAGAAGCCCGAATGCTGAGGGCAAAGGCATCACTTGCCCGGGGTTGACAGGAAGTCTCTTGAGGAAAAGTTAGACCTGCCAGCTCCGACGCTGGATGAGCCTTGGAACTTAAATTCCACCGGAACTCGGTGGCGACAGGCGCGGTGTCTGGGTGGATAGCGCCATTGAGCAACAGCAGAAAGAATGGCCTCATTGTAGCCGACCGGCTGACCGGTACTGAGACCGACGGGTTGCCAAGCCGAGGACACGATGGTGGGCGACTGCACATGACCTGCAACACTAACGACGAAAGAGACTTGGGCCTCACCAGAGAACTCGTTGTGCAGCCGGGATGGGAGCTTTGGTGTTGCAGTGAATGAAGGTGCAAGACCAGAAGGACACGTGAGGAGGGTGGCTGCGGACGCGTAGCCACCCAGCGTGAGGCCAAGAGAAAAAACCACCAGATTACGGATTGGTTTCATGGCAGGTCTAACGCACTAGCTCAGCCGCGAATTTGCCGCAGCGAAGCGGAGGCAAATACGTCGGCTGGAGCGCATTGTTAGCCCTGCGCTGGCTTGCAGGGAAGCGAGAAGTCAATGTGGTAATGCTCGTCATGGCGCACCCATGCTTGGCCCTGCATGAATTTGACGCTTTGCTTAACGAAAGCACCGCGCTTTGTGTTGTAGAGCTTTGGAATGAACGCTGGCTCGAAGATAACCCGCGCCACACCAACGCCGTTTTTCTGTGCCGCTGTATGCACGGCATAAAGATGCTCTGCAATGGCCTCGAAGTCTATGGTGAGGTCGTTGTAACCAGCCGCACCATCAAACTCGATGCTGTAACCGAACTTGTTTGTCACGCCGGTGGGCAAAGGGACAGACCGGCCCTCCGAATTGCGGACAGGAACCATGAAATCTACTGCCAGCCCGTTTTGATGAGTGCGATGCGGTTTGATGCGTCCGCCACTGGCCCAGCCTGACTCGCCGTATACGAAGACCGTGTTGGGCAGTGACTGACCTACCGCTGTGTATGCCTCCGATACGACCCGCGCGACCTTTGAATGTACGTAGGTGCGGCCGAGGCTGACGCCCAAAGAACTGTATGGCGAAAAGTTACTGCCGGACTCGACGATTTGAACGCCTCCCTCAAGACGGCCTTTGCTGGGCGTGCCGAAGCAGACGCTCTCTGCGGCGCTTGCCCCTATTGGCAATGCAAGAAGTAGGAGCGGAGCCAGACGGATCATGTTTTTAGGGGCTAACGTAGCTGTAGAAAAACCCATCCACAGCCTATCATTCGTCATGTCCGCAACAAAGCGGAAAATGAGGCGAAGCAACGATGGCGCGATACCGGCACTACGACCCCCAGCAGACCAAGATGATCGCGGTGTCTTATGCTCGACAATTGCTGCCTGGAACCTTTGAGCACGCGTTGAGCTACCTGATCGACAACGAGATCGATCTCGGACGATTTGCCGAGCGCTTCAAGAATGACGAGACCGGTGCGCCTGCCTACGACCCGGCGGTATTGCTCAAGGTGGTGCTGTTCGCCTACTCGCGCGGCATCACCTCCTCGCGCACGATGGCGCGAGCGTGTGCGGAGAATGTGCAGTTCATTGCCCTGGCCTGCGACCAGCAACCGCACTTCACCACCCTGGCGCACTTCGTCGCGACGCTGGGCAAGGAAGTCGAGGCGGTATTTCGAGACGTGCTGATGGTCTGCAACGCGCAAGGTCTGATCGGCAAGACGATGTTTGCCATCGACGGCTGCAAGCTGCCTTCTGAACGCCTCCAAGGAATGGAGCGGCACCCGGGCGGACTTCGAGCGCAAGGCGGCGAAGATGGAGCGCGCCGTGGCTCATCTGGTCAAGGCGCATGCCGAGCAAGATGCCAGCGAAGCACTCGATCCCAGCCAGGACAAGCAGCGCGAACACGAAGAACGGACCCTCGCCACCTTGCGCAAGAATGCCGGCAAGCTGCGCTCAGCCCTGGCCACCACGAGCGAACGCATGGGTGCCCAGGGCAAGCCGATCAAGCGCAACCTGACTGATGCCGAAAGCGCCACGCTCAAGAGCGGTCATGGCGTGGTTCAAGGCTATATCGGCGTCGCGGCGGTCGACGGCGCGCATCAGGTGATTGTCGAAGCGCAAGCGCACGGCACGCCACAAGAACACGACCTGCTCAAGCCGGTGATTGACGGCGTACGCAAGCACTTTAAGGCCATCGGCGAAGACGGTGCCGTCGATGCCGCGGCCTATCTGGCCGACGCCGGCTACCACAGCGAACGCGGCCTGAAAGACCTGGCCGCCGATGGCATCGACGGTTATATCGCGGACGGCACTATGCGCAAGCGCGACCCGCGCTACGCCGAGGCAAGCGTGCACAAGCGACCCAGCAAGGCGAAGACCTTCCTGCCCAGGGACTTCAGCTTCGATCGCGAACACGGCACCTGTATTTGCCCCGCCGGACAGAGCCTCAAACTCAACAGCGCCAACGCCATCATCAATGGTCGCAAGGCCACCGTATTCAAGGGCACCGCCGCCACCTGCGCGGCGTGTCCGCTGCGCAGTCAGTGCCTGCGCAAGCCTGATCTCACCGCCGTACGCCAGGTGGCCTTTTTCGAAGGCGCGGTAGCGAGCAAGCTGACCAACCCGCACTGCCGCGCCATGCGCGAGAAGATCGACAGCGAAAAGGGACGTGCAATCTACGCCCATCGCATGGGCCTGATCGAGCCGGTATTCGGCCACACACAACAACGCGGACTGCGACGATTCACGCTACGCGGGCAAACCAAAGTCGACACGCAATGGAAGCTGTTTTGCATCGTCCACAACGTGGCGAAATTGCAGGTTTACGGGAAGATGGCCGCGTAAGCGGAGAACCGTCCGTAAAACACCCCCAAAACAGCCCGATCAACGCCGAAAATCAGCGTGTGAATGATCGAAGAGCGACACGCAAAGAATCCCGCGAACCCGAAATGAAAATCCGCCAGCAAGGCGGATGCGTGGACGAGCAGAAAGGGGTTTTTCTACAGCTTCAACGCCTGAATTAAGCCGCGCCGCGAAGCGGCGTCGGCTTGAATGAGTAAAAAGAGACTTCCCGCATCCTACGGCCTCTGGGGCCATGATGGTAGTTCTACACAACCGTCAACAGAAGGGGAAGTCTCCGTGAGCACTATAACCATGGGCGTGGATTTGGCGAAGTCGGTGTTTGCGGTCTGCACGGTCGATGCCGCGGGCCGGGTGTTGGCGCGGCAGGAATTCAAGCGCGAAGCATTTGCGCGGTGGTTGGCGCAGGTGCCGGCGGGCACCGTGGTGGCGATGGAAGCGTGCAGCGGGGCGCATCACTGGGCACGGCGCTGCGTCGAGTACGGGCTTGCGCCGCGGATCATGGCGGCGCAGTTCGTCACCCCGTTTCGCAAGGCGCGTGCGACCAAGAACGATCACGCCGATGCCGAGGCGATCGCCACCGCGGCGCGACAGGGCAACATGCGCTTCGTGCCCATCAAGTCGATCGATCAGCAGGCGCGGTTGTCGTGGCATCGCGTGCGCGAAGGCTACAAGATGGAACATCTGGCCATCGACAACCGCTTGCGTGGCCTGCTGGCCGAGTTCGGCATCGTGGTGGCGAAGTCTGAGTCGGCATTGCGTGCGGCCCTGGCCGATCCGGATCAGCTGACCGGCTTGCCGGCAGAAATGAGGGAATTGATCGCCGATCTGAATGCGCATTGGCAACAGGTTCGAACGCGCATCGACGCCTGCGATGCGCGCATCACGGCGCACGCCCACGCGGATGAACGCTGCGTGCGCCTGCGTTCGATCATCGGTGTCGGCCCGCTCACCGCCGATGCCCTAGTCGCTACGGTCGGCTCGGCGCGTGCGTTCAAGAACGGCCGGCAACTGGCGGCCTGGCTGGGCCTGGTGCCGCGCCAGCACTCCAGCGGCGGGCGCACCGTGCTGGGTTCGATCAGTTGTCGGGGCGATGCGTATTTGCGCACCGTGCTGATCCAGGGCGCGCGTTCCAGCCTGCAGCGCGCCAAGGCAGTCAGCGTGGAGAAGTCCACACCCGAGCAGGTCTGGATCCGATCCCTGGCCGCTCGGCTGCCGTTTGGCAAAGTCATCGTCGCCATTGCCAACAAACATGCGCGGCAACTGTGGGCGATGCTCGCACACGAGGTGGACTACGACCCCGGTGCCTGCGTGCACCATCCCCTGCAGCGCACGCAAGCCACGGCTTGAGATCTTCTGTTCCCTTCACCGTCAGCGCGACAAGGTAGAGAACGGCTCAGACCGACCTGGAGAGAACCTGACTAACTATCCGGCCGTCACACCGTGTTCCGGTTGATCCCCGAAACACCGACGACACCGATGAATGAACGAGGTCTCCAGGTGCGGTTTTTTACCCTGGTCCGCATCGGCACAGCGATGCAACAAGACCGTTTGAGGAAATGCAGTCTGACAACCGTTTTGTCACCCGCTTTGCACTGACAGCGCAGTACGTAACAAAGGAACAATCAATGACCAGCAGAAGCCCGAATGCTGAGGGCAAAGGCATCACTTGCCCGGGGTTGACGGGAAGTCTCTTGAGGAATTGTTATGCGCCGTCACGGCTGCAGCACGAGCTGCCCAGCTGGATTGGCGGGCATTTGACGGTGCCATACGAACAAAAAACGCAACAGTCACCCGGCAGAGGCTTTAAAAGCTCATGGCACGAACAGCACTCATAGAACCACTGGCACGCATTGGTTGGCATTGTCTCGGTCTTTTGGAATCCGCAGCTTGGACAGGTAATGGTGGACTGAAGCTCTAGATTTGACATTGCGGTTTCTTCACAGGATGGAAGATGTCAAGCAGCGACACGGTCAGCATGAGGCCAAGGCCCGTATAGAACAAATAAATGCTCCAGTCGTAGTGCCAGAAGGCAAACAGTGCCGCGAGGACAGCCACTGGCCCGGCTATGGAAAGTAGCCCGCGAGAGACCACGCGATGCCGATACCAGCTAATGCAGTTCGCTACCAGAGCTAGGACGACTAGAGCAGGAATCAGTTTGCGAAAAAGAAACCCCTCATAGCTAGACAAGAAGCCGATGCCAAGAGTGGCGCCCAGTGCGCCGAGTGCTGGGAAGCAGCCGGCACATGACATTGCGGCAAAGAGCGTACCGAAGCTGCTGGTCTTATCAATTAATGCAGGAATTTTCATGTCGAGTCCAAGTGTGAAAAAAGTAGGTTAGGCGCATAACTATAAGTAGACCCCAAAAACGGGGTGTGGCGGGCATGGTCAGGTCGGGATTGCTGTCCGTCAAGCAATTTTCCTGCAAGAAATCAGGGCATTGCCGATTCCGCCGATGCTCGCTTTTCCTGAACATGGCTGCGTTATCTGCGATGGATGAGGGCGTAATGGAATACATGCAGCAAAGCGAGTGCGTAACAGACCTCGGGAAAACGCCGCAGGAACCTCGCCTGATGGACGCAGCCTTTCGCCCCCCCCCTTCAATGTGAAGGGTTAGAGGCCAAGTGCCGCCTTGAGGGAGTGTTCAAGTGTGCATCATTCGCACGCAGTTGATGGGAAGTCTCTTGAGGAATTGTTGGCTGCCGTTTACCTCAGCCAGCCGCGTGCAATCCCTTTCCGGCTGAGCAAGACAAGGCCAACGCCGACAACCAGCACAATCCCCTGCATGACGACAGCAACAGGACCAGCCAAGCTCGCACCGTCTGCCAGCACGAACAGCCCAAAATCCTGCACGAGAATGCCGAGCAGGGACAGGACGAGAACAGGCAGTGCCCACCTCTTCCCCAGAATCAATCCAATGGAACCCAACACTCCACCAAACACTGCAATTGCGGTAGCGGCGACCGCCCAGCCAGGGCGAGCCGCGTAAAGCGCTTGCTGTGCCTCAGGAAGCTTGGCGAGGTCTTCCGGCGAAAGCCGAAGATCGAAGAAGAATGCAATGCAACCAAGCAGGTTCCACAGTAACGCAACGACCGCAACGACCTTGAACCATGCAGGCGTCTTCATTCGATCTCTCCCCGGATTGCGAAAGAAATATCTTGGGACAACTTATGCAAGGAATCAACGGCGACGATCCATTATCCGCTGAATTGACGTGTCAGGTCGCACTGCACGCACAGCGCGCCGATGTTAGTTTGCAAAACCTGACAAAAGCTCGCGAGCAATCTCCATGTGACCCCACGCCTGTACTCAACCGCGGTGACCGCGTAGCGGGATCACGGTTGACTTCGGCGAACTGTCAGCCATCATTCGCCAGCCCGTGCGTTGTACGACCCGAACGCCCAGAAGTAGCCCTCGGAATCCTTGCAAGAATAGCCACGCCCCCCTACGGCTTGTCTTCGATGGGGGTGACAATCTCGGCCCTGGCAGCAACCGCGTGCTGACGGTGCGAGTCGGGATCGGCGACGTAGACGATGATTTCAGCCCACGCCCCCCAGTTCGCGCGGCGACTTGCACAAGTGTGGAAATGGACAGGCTTCGGCAGACCTGAGCATGACCCCACCGTTGCCTGGTGTCAGGTGCGCATGCAGGATCGTATCGTTGTCTCCGGGAATGACAGTACGTTCCTGGAAGCCAAAGGCGCGACCCAGCCACTCAATCGCTGTGGGTGCGTTGTGATAGACGATACCTGGTGTGATGGTTGGAATGGACATGCTGCCTCCAGGGTCAGGAATGACGGCTAACGCCTTTTGTCTAGCATTTTCCGTAGTGTAATCGCCGAGAACCGGCGTGCGTGTCCGATAACGCCTCGGTGACAACAGCAGCGTAATCGGCAGGGATCGCACGCGGGATCTCGCGCTCCGTGCCCGAACAGTTGCCCGAGGAGAACCTCGTACGGAAAAGCATGGGGCCGGGCGCGATGCTCTCGGCCAACGCGCCATCAACGACGCTACCAGAGCGCGCAGTCACCGGCCTTGTTGATCGTTGGTGAACGCGCTGCCCCGGCGGATTGCCTGAACTGGTTACGGGCGCAAGCATTGACCATCGCGGTGGATAAAGCGCATGTTCTGCGGGCTGCCTGACAACGAAGGAAAGCCCATCCCATGACGTACGCATCCATCCTCGACACGATCGGCAATACCCCGATCGTCAAGCTGCAACGGCTCGCCCCGCAAGGCATCGATCTCTTCGTCAAGGTGGAGTCGTTCAATCCCGGCGGCTCGGTCAAGGATCGCCTCGCACTGGCGGTCGTCCTTGATGCCGAGAAAAGTGGCAAATTGAAACCCGGCCAGACCATTATCGAGGCGACCTCGGGCAACACCGGCGTCGCCCTGGCGATGGTTGCCGCCGCGCGCGGCTATCCCTTTGTCGCGGTGATGGCGGAAACCTTCTCGATCGAACGACGCAAGCTGATCCGCGCCTATGGCGGCAAGGTTATCCTGACTCCGGCCGCCGCGCGCGGCACCGGCATGGTCGCCAAGGCCCGCGAACTGGCTGAAAAACACGGCTGGTTCCTCAGCGCCCAGTTCGACAACCCGGCCAACCCGGCCTGGCATCGCAACACCACCGGCCCGGAAATCCTGCGTGATTTTGCCGGCAAGCGCCTCGACTATTTTGTCAGCGGCTGGGGCACCGGCGGCACCCTGACCGGTGTCGGCGAAATGTTGCGACTGGCGCGTCCGGAAGTGCAGATCATCGCCACGGAGCCGGCGGCCGCGGCAATGCTCTCGGGCGAGGAATGGAAGCCGCACAAGATCCAGGGCTGGACGCCCGACCTGATTCCGAGCGTGCTCAATCGCGAGGTCGCGCATCGCATCCTGCGCGTCGACGACACTCACGCCCGCGATACCGCCCGCTTGCTCGCGCAAAAGGAAGGCATCTTTGCCGGTATTTCGGCGGGTGCAACGCTGGCCAGTGCTTTGGAAATCGCCGCAGAGGCGAAGCCGGGTTCGGTGATCCTGGCAATGCTGCCCGACACCGGCGAGCGTTACCTGTCGACCTTCCTGTTCGAGGGCGTCAACGAAGGTTCCGACGATGAGTGGCTGGAATCATTGGGCTGACGATCGACTCCGCGCCGGGATTGGCGGCGACATGCAAACTGTGCCCACCATCAAGGTTTGCCCTGCACCGCCACCTTAGCCTGAGGGCCAGGGTATTGAGCAAGGTCGATCCATGTTGATGTCCAGGTCATCGCGCATCCTGCTGCTCCTCGCGTTGGGTGTGACAGGCGTGGCCGTGGCCCAGTCTCCCAGCCACCGACCGGATGCCGGCATGCGCAGTGGTTTCGAGCGCGCGGATACGGGGCCATCGTCGGACGCCGATGCCGCCCGCTTCCTGACCCAGGCGACGTTCGGCCCGACCCTTGCCGACATCGCGCACCTGCGCAGTGTCGGTTACCAGGCGTGGTTGAACGAGCAGTTCGCGCGGCCGGTCTCGACCGAAATTCCGTATCTGGACTGGGTTGAAAACCTGCCGTCGACGCCGAGCGGCAACAACACCGTCAACGACGATACGCGCCTTGAAATCTGGACGATCAACGCGCTCGGCACGCCGGATCCGAGTCGCGGCATGGCCGTGCCGGGCGACCAATTGCGTCAGCGCGTGGCCTTTGCCTTGAGCGAGATTTTCGTCGTCTCGAACAAGAACGGAACCCTGGCCTATCAGCCGTGGGCGCTGGCCAGCTGGTACGACATGCTGGCGACCAACGCGTTCGGTAATTATCGCAACCTGCTCAAGGATGCGACCCTGCATCCGGCCATGGGCATCTATCTCACCCACATGCAGAACCAGAAAGCGGATACCACGCACAACATCCGGCCCGATGAAAACTACGCCCGCGAAGTGCTGCAACTGTTCTCGATCGGACTGGTCCAGTTGGCCGACGACGGCACACCGATCCTGAGTGGCGGACAGCCCATCCCCACCTATGGCCAGGCCAGTGTGCGCGGCTTCGCCGCCGTGCTGACCGGCTGGAACTGGAACAACACCGGTTGCGGACCGAGCACCTATGTCTGTTGCGACGAAAGCAACTATGCCAACTGCGGCCGCTATGGTTACAACCTGCCGAGCTGGAAGCTGCCGATGCAGCCGATCGAGGCCTTCCACGACAATACCAGCGCGAAACAATTGCTCGACTATGCCGGCGTCGCGCTGCCCGCGGGCGTGCTGGCCGCAGGCGGCAACGCGGCGCAGGAACTCGATGTCGCGCTCGACAACATCTTCCATCATCCCAACGTCGGCCCCTTCATCGGCCGTCGCCTGATCCAGCGCCTGGTCACCAGCAATCCGTCGCCGGCCTATGTGCAGCGGGTCGCTGCCGCGTTCAACAACAACGGCAGCGGTGTGCGCGGTGATCTCAAGGCGACCGTAAGCGCCATCCTGCTCGATCCCGAGGCACGCTTTGGCCAATGGATGTTTCCCTCCACTTTCGGCAAGTTGCGCGAGCCGCTGCTCAAGAACACCCAGCTCTGGCGGGCGATGAGCGCGACCACCGAAAGTGGCCGCATCGAGACGCTGAGCCCCTATCCCGGCATCGAGGACTGGTATGGCCAGGGGCCGCTGCGCTCGCAATCGGTTTTCAATTTCTTCGCGCCCGACTATCGCCACAGCGGCGAGATCAGCAACCTTGGCCTGGTCAGCCCGGAGTTCCAGATCCTCAGCGACATCACCTCGGTGGCGACCAACAACCGCCTGTTCAGCCTGGCCTTCTGCTGGCACTCCGACGGCGGCAGCTGTTGGGAGAACGGCCATGGGGCAACGCTGTATCTGGATACCGCGCGCGATGCGCCACTGGCTGCCAGCAATCCCTCGGCGCTGCTGGATCGTTACAGCGTGTTGTTCATGTCGGGCCAGATGTCGCCGTCCATGCATCAGACCCTGCTGACGCGGCTGAATGCGATCAGCGGCAGCACACGCGGGCGCCAGCGCGTGCAGCACGCCTTGTACCTGATCCTCAATTCCCCCGAATATTCGATCCAGAAGTGAGCGCAGCATGTCGAGCAGCCGCCGCCGATTCCTCAAGCAAGGCCTGACCGCCCTTGGCGCCGCCAGTGTCTGCGGCGCGTTCGGCAATCTCAAGGTGCTGGCCGCCGCGGCCGCCAACACCAGGTTCCCGCCCGGCGATTACAAGGCGCTGGTGTGCATCTTCCTGCATGGCGGCAACGACAGCTTCAACAGCATCGTTCCCTACAGCGCAACCGAATACGCGGCCTATCGCAGTTCGCGCAGCGTGCTGGTCGCCAATGGCGGCATCGCCTTCGACCAGGCCACGATCCAGGCACAGGCCTTGTCGCCACTGGCCGCGGGCGGCGGCTTGCCCGGCGGCGTGCCCAGCGATGGCGGCAGCTACGGCGTGCATCCGGCCCTGGCCGAACTTCGCCAATTGTTCAATACGGGACATGCAGCGATTGTTGCCAATGTCGGTACGCTGCTGTATCCGACTTCGCAGGCCGCATACCAGGCCGGCACCATCGCCGTGCCGCCGCAGTTGTTCTCGCATCTGGACCAGTCGACCTATTGGCAGACGTCGCGCCCCGACGATGCCAATGCCAACGGCTGGGGCGGACGCATTGCCGACCGCCTGCACACCTCCAATGCCGGCCCGCTGCCGATGTGCGTGAGTCTCTCCAGCAACAACCTGTTCCAGCGTGGCGATGTCGTCGACAGCTACTCGGTGTCACCCGAAGGTGTCGAAAAAATGAGCTATCTCGGCGACGGCCCGGAGTCCTGGGTGATTCCGCCCAACGCGGAGGGCATCGCCGCCTACAACGCGTTGCTCGCGGCCGACACCCAGGAGCATGTGTTCGAGCGCGCCTTCGCCGACCGCTCGCGCAATGCGATTGCCAATTATGAATTCGTGGACGCCGCGCTGAGCGCTGCGCCACCGCTGGCAACGCCATTCCCGGCAACATCCTTGGGCCAGCAGTTGCGCATGGCCGCGCGCCTGATCCAGGTGCGTGCCGCGCTCGGCATGAGTCGCCAGGTGTTCTACGTTTCGGCCGGTGCGTATGACACGCACAACAATCAGGTCGACGACCAGCAGTGGAACCTGAGCCAGTTGTCACAGGCGCTGAAGGCGTTCCATGAAGCCACCGTAGAGCTGGCCATCGACCAGTCCGTGACCAGCTTTACCGCTTCGGATTTCGGGCGCTCGCTCGGCGTCAATGTCGATGGCACCGATCACGGCTGGGGCGGCCATCACTTTGTCGTCGGCGGTGCCGTGCGCGGACAGCGCTTCTACGGCGCAATGCCGTCGTTGCGGGATACCGCGAACCCGGACGATACCGGATTTGGCCAGATCATCCCGACCACGGCCGTCGACCAGTATGCCGCGACACTGGCCAAGTGGTTTGGCGTCAGCAACAGCGAAATTGCCGACATCTTCCCGTCGCTGGCGCACTTTGCCACCGCCGATCTGGGATTTCTCGGCTGATCGGCAGCGGGCAACGCTGCCGGCCCGCGACCGGAAAGTGCGCCTTGCCCGGCGCGTGTAGAGCAGAGCTTGCTCGGCCGCAATCCCGCAAGCGAAGCAAGCTCCGCTCGACAAGAGCAGCGGTCCGATAAAGTCGAGCCCTTCGACAAGCTCAGGACATGCTTGCCCGGCTTCGGGCAACGAAAGCGGAGCGAGCTCCGCTTTACGAGGCGGGGCTAGTGGAGTCAGCCGCCTTTCTTCCATTGGCCAAGTGCGGCCAGGCCGTTTTCGCGGGCACGCTGGGCAACCGTGCTCTGCGCGGCAGCGAAATTGGCCGCCATGTCCTTGCCCCATAGCTTGAGTGCGGCCTGCTGCATGGCCCGATAAGAGAACGACAACGGCCACGGATGCGGGCCCTGCTGGTTCATCGCATTGAGATGGGCGGTGGCGAGTTCGTCGGACTGGCCACCGGAAAGAAAGACGATACCCGGCAGCGAGGCCGGCACCGATGCCTTCAGGCAGCGAATCGTCGCATCGGCAACATCGTCGATGTCGGATTGTTCATCGCAATCCTTGCCGGCCAGAACCATGCTGGCCTTGAGGATGGTGCCTTCAAGAAAGACGTTCTGCTCGTACAGCGACGCGAACAGGCTGCGCAGGGTGGCTTCGGTCACTTCATAGCATTCGTCGATGTCATGCGAACCATCCATCAGCACTTCCGGTTCGACCATCGGCACGATGCCGGCTTCCTGGCACAACGCCGCGTAACGGGCCAGCGCATGGCAATTGGCTTCGATGCAGGTGCCGCTCGGCGCATCGCCGCTGATCGTGATCACCGCACGCCACTTGGCGAATTTGGCGCCGAGTTTGGCGTATTCGTTCAGACGCTCGCGCAGGCCATCGAGACCTTCGGTTACCAGCTCGCCCGGAAAACCGGCCAGCGGGAACGGTCCCTTGTCGACCTTGATGCCCGGCAGGATGCCGGCGTCGAGCATGAGCTTGGTGAACGGCACGCCGGCCTTGGTCGACTGGCGAATCGTCTCGTCGTACAGGATCGCACCGGAGATGTGCTGGTTGAGGCCGGGCGTGGTCAGCAGCATCTCGCGATAGGCGCGGCGATTCTCTTCGGTGTTCGGCACGCCCACCGTGTCGAAGCGCTTCTTGATCGTGTTGTTGGATTCGTCGATGGCAATGATGCCCTTGCCCGGTGCCACCATCGCCTGGGCGATGCTTTCAAGCTGCTCGATACTCATGGATGAACGACTCCGTAAAACAAACGCGTTATGCCGTCACGCAGGATGCTGGGTGCCGGACAGGGAGGGATGGGACTTTCAGGGGCGCGGAGTATAGGCCAGATCGCGTCGGACTGCAGTCCGCCCGGGTCCGCCATCGGCACACGGGCGACGCGTCAAAGCGTCGCAACGATCGTCGACACATCATTGTTTTTCCTGGTTTTTCGGATTCCAGCGCCGAGCTGGGATGACACACTTCTCCATGATCGCCTGACGCGCGTCTGCATCGGCCGGGAGATTGAACGGAAAGATGAGCGAACTGAACACGCGATCGCGCCCGGCGTTGCTCATGGTCGGCTCGAACTCGATGTTCTCGGCGATGCTCCGGGCCAGCTCACCGAGACCACCCGGTGGTTCGACCTTCTCGATGGTGATATTGCTGGCGCGGCCATTGCCCTCGACGATGAACGACACCGCCGCGCAACCGGATTGATCCATGTTCTTGCCACCCAGGGGCGCATTGCCCGCGACCGAGGCCTTCATCAGAACCCAGTATTTCTCAAGGTCCTCCGGCGCGACCGAACGCGGAACCTTCTGCGCAAAAGCAAACGACATCACGGACATGCTGGCAATCAGCAAGATGGCACGGCGCAGGCACATGGCAGTTACTCCGCTGGAAAGGAAGAAAGCATAGCGAATCCGGCGCAGGTCAGCCCCGTTCATGGTTCGCACTCGGCCTGCCGGAGGGAGCCTGTCGAAGGATCAATCGAGCCAGGCAAAGGATGCCCGGCCCATCACAGATCACCCAGGCCCTCGGCCAGTCCGGCCGGTCCGACGCGCAACAGCTTCAGCGTGTTGGTGCCGCCGAGCTGGCCGGTGTGGTCGCCGGTGGTCAGGATCACGCGATCGTCTTCGACAAGATGGGCGAGGCGAAACAAATGCTGGATTGCCTCGCGTGCTGCCTGCATCGGACCGACATCGTGCGGATCGAAATCGATCGGATGCACATCACGAAACAACAGCATTCGGCGGCGCGCGGCATCGTTGCGCGACAACGCATAGATCGGCACACTCGAACGATGCCGCGACAACCAGCGTGCGGTCGCTCCTGATTCGGTCAGGGCGACGATGGCGCGCACACCGATGCGGTCGGCAAGGAACATCGATGCAAGCGCGATCGCCTGGTCGGTGCGGACGAGCACGCGCGCACCGGAGCCGAAATCGAGCTTGGGTTCAAACTGGCGCTCCGCACCCAGGCAGACCCGGCGCATGGCGGCAACGGCCGTATCCGGATGGCGGCCCGAGGCGGTCTCCTGCGACAACATCACCGCGTCGGTGCCGTCGATCACGGCATTCGCCACATCGAGCACTTCGGCGCGGGTCGGGATCGGCGACTCGACCATCGATTGCATCATCTGGGTGGCGGTGATGACGGCGCGACTGCGTTCCAGCGTTTCGCGGATGATCTTTTCTGCAACCCGGGCAATTCCGCATCACCGATTTCGACGCCGAGATCGCCGCGCGCGACCATCACCACATCGCTGGCATCGATGATTTCGCCGAGCACGGCCATCGCCTCGGTGCGTTCGATCTTGGCGACGATGGCGGCATCGCCACCCGCCTCCTGCAGCAGGCGACGAGCCTGCTCGACATCGGCGGCACTCTTGACGAAGGAAACGGCGAGGAAATCGACCTGGATCTCGGCGGCCAACTGGATATCGTGGCGATCCTTGTCCGACAACGCGGCGACCGTGAGTCCACCGCCCTGGCGATTGATGCCCTTGCGATCGGACAGGCGTCCGCCGACACGCACCTCGCATTGCACCTGCTCGGGCACCACGTTGATCACGTCAAGCACGATCAGGCCGTCATCGAGCAGGAGCAGATCGCCGGGGTTCACGTCGCGCCACAGATCCAGATAACCGACGCCGACGCGCGTGGCATCGCCCGGTGGCGCATCGGCTCGACAATCGAGGGTGAAACGTGCGCCTACGTCGAGATGCACTGCACCATCGGCGAATCGTTCGACGCGAATCTTCGGCCCCTGCAAATCTCCCAGCACGGCGACTTCGCGACCCAGTTCCGCAGCGGCTGCGCGTGCGGCTGCAGCGCGCGCGCGATGATCGTCGGCGTTTCCATGGGAAAAATTCAGGCGCACGACATCGACGCCCTCGGCCAGAACCTTCTTCAACATTCCGGGCGCATCCGTGGCCGGACCCAACGTCGCGATGATTCGCGTACGACGCAACTGCTCAGACATCCACTGATCCCTCCGGGTCAACGCATGAAGCTATCACGGCGGGCGACAGCAAAGTGTCGACGCATTCCCGCGCAAGCCGGTTCATGGATTCGCGTCTTGAATCAGGCTCCGCGTGCGCGCAGTGCCGTGACCGCCGGCAACTCCTGGCCTTCGAGGAATTCCAGGAACGCCCCACCGCCCGTCGAGATATAGGAAATCCTGTCGGCAATGCCGTATTTGTCGACGGCAGCGAGGGTGTCGCCGCCGCCGGCAATGGAGAACGCCGGTGATTTCGCGATGGCCTGCGCCAGCACTTCGGTGCCCTTGCCGAAGGCATCGAACTCGAACACGCCGACCGGGCCATTCCAGACCACGGTGCCGGCCTTGTCGATCATTGCCGCGTATTGCGCGGCGGTTTGCGGGCCGATGTCGAGGATCATGTCGTCGCTGCCGACATCTGCGACCGCTTTCACCGTGGCGGCTGCGTCGGCGGCAAAGCGCGAGGCAACGACGACGTCCACGGGAATCGGCACCTGCGCCCCGCGCGCCTTGGCGGCCGCGCTGATGCGATTGGCGGTTTCAACCAGATCCGGTTCGCACAGGGATTTTCCCACCGGGAATCCGGCCGCCGCCAGGAACGTGTTGGCGATGCCGCCACCGACGATCAACTGGTCGACCTTGTCGACCAGGTTTTCAAGCAGGGTCAACTTGGTCGACACCTTCGATCCGGCGACAATCGCGATCAGCGGTCGCGACGGATACTCGAGCGCCTTGGCCAAGGCGTCGAGTTCGGCCATCAGCAACGGCCCTCCCGCAGCGACCTTGGCGAAACGGATCACGCCATGCGTGGACGCCTGGGCACGATGCGCGGTGCCAAAGGCATCCATGACGAAGACATCGCACAACGCGGCATATTTGCGCGAGAGCGCCTCATCATCCTTGGCTTCGCCGACATTCATGCGGCAGTTTTCGAGCAGGCTGATCGAGCCCGGCGCCACCTCGACCCCATCGACCCAGTCGCGAACGAGCGGCACCTCGCGCCCGAGCAGTTCCGCAAGGCGTGCGGCCACGGGTGCCAACGAATCGGCCGCGCTCCAGACGCCTTCCTTGGGTCGACCCAGATGCGATGTGACCAGCACCGTTGCGCCCTTTTGCAGCGCCAACCGAAGGGTGGGCAGCGAGGCCATGATGCGCTGCCCGGAAGTGATACGACCCGCCTCGATCGGCACGTTGAGATCCTGCCGGATCAAGACCCGCTTGTTGCTCAGATCGAGGTCGCTCATGCGGATGATGGGCATCGGTTTATCCTGGTCGGAATGGAAGAATGTCGGCGCGGCATTACAGCGACAGCGCGCCGACATTGCAAATCCACGCGACCCGAATCCCGACCGGCTACGGTGGTTTTGGGAGGTTAGTCCTCGTCAACCGGCGTATCCCCTTCATCCGGATCGCGCTGTTCGGCCTTCTCGATCTTGCGTTCGGCTTCGGCCGGAGAGTCGCTGACCGACGGCAGCGAGGTCGGGTTGTCGAACAGCAGGGCCGGATCGATGCGCTTGCCCAGCCAGCGCAGGCCAATGTGCAGGTGTGGTCCGGTCGCGCGTCCCGTGCCGCCAACCTTGCCCAGCGTCTGTCCGCGCTTGACCTTGTCTCCTTCCTTCACGCTGATCGATTCGAGGTGGAAGTTCATGCTGACCAGGCCATCACCATGATCGACGTAGACCGAGTTGCCGGCGAAAAAGTGATCCGCGGCGAGTACCACCGTGCCATCGGCAACGGCCTTGACCGCACTGCCGGCACCGACCGGATAGTCGCGGCCGCTGTGCAGCGACTTGTGCTCCTTGTTGAACAGGCGTTCGCTGCCGAAGTCATCCGGACTTTTCGGCAGGGTTGCGGCCGGCTTGGCCAACGGCAAGGAAAACTGTGCCGCTTGATCGGTGCTGCCGCCGAGGATCTTGCCAATTGCGCTGCGCTCGCTAGCGGCTCGGCGGGTCTCTTCCGCGGATGGATTGAGATAGCGGTCCAGGTCCGGCGGCAATTCCATCTCGACCTGCGGGAATTCCGCCTTCTCGACACGCAGCGAACCCAGGTGCTGCTTGCCATCCTGATCCCGCAGCGCAATCTCGTGGGTGCCCGGCGTGGTCTGGATGTCGACCGGGTAGTAGCAAACCGCATCGACGGCCGGATAGGTCTTGCCGTAAATGCCGCACTCACTGGCCGCCATGCCGGCCCAGCGCGCCACGCCGCCCTGGGGTGCAGTGACGATGTTCGCCGCGATGGCGCCCCCGGCGCAGAAAAAACTGCAGAGCAACAAGCCTGCATATTGTCGTGCGGATGGCATGCGAGGTTCCTCTCGATCAGGATGGATCCTCGAAGCTAATCCCGCCAGGCCGAACCGCACCCCAACGACCACGCACGGTCGCTTTCGGCAGGCACCGATCAGCGGAATGCCGCACGGTCCCGCAGCGGCCGTCACGTTCGATCCACGCAGGTGCAGCGCACCATCGCCTTCACAGCCAGCGTCGCACGCGGGCGCAGTAAGCGCGGTACTGCTCGCCGAAAATGCGTTCCAGCGCGCGCTCCTCCGGCTGGATCTGATAGCGCGTCATGTAGAGCATGAACAAGGCGATGCCAGCGAGCGGCAACAGGGCGGAAAGATGCACGGCCCAGGCCAGCAGCAGCAAAGCCATGCCCACGTACATGGGATTGCGCGTGATCCGGTAGATCCCGCCCGTCACCAGGCTCGAGCTGCGCTCGGGCTTGAGCGGATTGATCGTCGTGCGCGAGGCACGGAAGGCGAGAATGCCGAATACATCGAAGCCGATGCCGATCACCAGCAGCAGCCCGACCAGTGCGTACTTCAGCATCGGATCGAGGGAAAACTGCGGGCCGTGCGCGGAGATGGCCCACATGCCGGCTGCCGTCAGCACCGCAATGAGGGGCGGCGGGATCCGGTTGTCAGGAAAAGCCATGGCCACCTCGTCCGCGAACCTGCCCAGGATGAAGTCTGCCGGAAAAAGCGCGCAAGGTGCGTGGACCAAAGCACGCCCTCTGCGAGGCCACCCAGCCGACTCGCGCAAGCACCAACGCCTTGACCGATGGGTCAACGCGCATGCGGGTCACGATCCGCGACTTTCCTGCGCCGACATCACCAGCAGGTGCTTGGCCAACTGGCCGTGCAGATGCCCGATGGCCTTGGCCACATGCAGCATGCCGAACAGCAGCAACACGCCGGCGACAAAAACCAGAGGCATCAGGAAGGGGGAACTCACAAACAGATGCGCGTCGTTGCCGATGATGATTCCACCCGGGACGCCAAACAGATACAGGAACGGCGCGGCAATGAAACCCAGTGCGAGCGACATGCCGACCGTGACGATGCAGAAATAGACAATGCCCAGCGGCAGCATCAGCAGCATGTAGAACAAGGTACTCCAGCTGCGCGGATCGGTGAACATGGCGCCGATGCGCTGCCAGATCGACTTGTCCCGATCGACATTCCAGGGCCGCCTCGGCATGCGCACGCCGAGCATCGCCTCGACGATCTTGCCCTCGACCAGCGACAGCGCGCGCACCGTGGCGAAAAACAGCACGATGAACGGAATGCCGATGATCAGGATCGCGAATCCGGCCGAAAGCCCGAGTCCGGTGACGACCCAGGTGAAGTAGAAGATGCCGGTCGCCATCGCCAGCACCATGTAGAACATTGCCGCATAGGCGCGCGGATCGACGGCGATGCCGAAGAACTTCGCGATGAACGATTTCTCGACCACCGGGCGCGCACGGCGTGGCCGCAAGGCCTGCTCGACCTCGCCTTCCTTGACCCGGTAGATCTCGGCCACTTCGTCGGGTGCGCCGTAGCTGGTCGCAACCTTGGCCAGCATCGCCGCCTCGTCAAGTCCGGGATGTTCGGCGAGTTCCGCGCGCAGATGCTCCTCGGCGTCGTACAGCGCATCCTGGATCATCGCCGGATCGGCCCCGCGCAATTCAACGCGCAATTGATCCAGATATTCGCGGATCGTTCCTGGAATCGGATGGTTCATGATTTCGCCCCTTGCGAAGTGTTGCTTTCAAGCACGCTGTCGACGAAATCGCGTGTCGTCGCCCACGTTGAAATCCACTGTTGAAGCACCTCGCGGCCGAGCGCGGTGATCCGGTAATAGCGACGCGGCGGACCGGCCACCGAGGGTTCGACTTCGCTGTCGAGCAGACCCGACGCGCTGAGATTGCGCAGAACCGGATACAGCGCGCTCTGCTTGCCGGCGAGCACGCCTTCGCCGCCATCGGCCAGGCGCTTGGCAATCAGATAGCCGTACATGGGTTCCTCCGCACCGGCCAGCACAGCCAGCAAAACCAGGGACACCGATCCAGAGGACAACTCCTTCTGGAACTTCTTCAGATGGCCTTCGAGCTCGCTCATGGTGGCTGTCATTCATCACGCTATAGCGTTGAATGGATCATAGTGTTTACTTCGCACTAGTGAATGCGCCGGAAGTCATGCGCCGCGCCAGCCAGCGGAACGGTTAGGCTTGCGCCTTCAGCCACAAGATCCGGGTACAGCATGAGCAAGGAGATGGACGCAGCCGCAAGGCACTTCGGAATGCGCATCAGGCAGCGGGCTTTGTCCTGCCGGGCCGCTGCCGCATTGCCCACGGATCGGCACACCTCGATCAGCAGCGGCTGGCTGCTGGCCGCCGCACTGGGCATGGGTCTGATACCGGGCGGCCTGGCCACGGCGGCCGATGCACCGGCAGGGAAACCGACCATGCAGGCGGTCATCGATGCCTCCGCGGCAAGCGACTGGCGTGCGCTGGATGCGGAAAACACCCTTTACATGGAACTGCCTGGCGGGCGCGTCGTCATCGAACTGGCCCAGGCGTTCGCGCCCCTGCATGTGGCCAATATCCGCACCCTGGTCAGGCAGAAGTATTTCGATGGTCTGGCCATCCTGCGCGTGCAGGACAACTTCGTCACCCAATGGGGCGATCCGAACGCCGAGGATCCGAAGACCGCACGTACGCTCGGCCACGCCAAGGCAACCCTCGCCGCCGAATTCAGCCGTCCGGCCGCGGGCCTTCCCTTCACCGTGTTGCCTGATGGCGATCTGTATGCGCCCGAAGCCGGTTTCTCGAACGGCTTTCCGGCCGCACGCGATCCGAAAACCGGCGAGGCCTGGCTTGCGCACTGCTACGGTACGGTCGGTGCCGGACGCAACAACGAACCGGAATCAGGCAGCGGTGCGGAGTTGTATGTGGTGATCGGTCACGCGCCGCGCCAGCTCGATCGCAACATCGCCACGGTCGGACGCGTGGTCAAGGGCATGGAATTGCTTGCCGCCCTGCCGCGCGGCAACGGCGCGGCCGGGTTCTACGACAAGGATCAGGCCAAGCCGCCGATCATCTCGGTGCGCCTCGCCGCCGATGTCGCCGCCGCCGAGCGCCGCCCGCTGGAAATCCTGCGAACCGACACGGCGACCTTCAGCGCGTTGATCGAATCACGCCGCAACCGCAGTGATGCGTGGTACATCCATCCCGCCGGCAAGATCGACCTGTGCAACGTGCCGATCCCAGTGCGCGAACGCAAGGCAGCCGGCTAGGGGCTGCAGCAATCCCGATGGAAACAGCCTGAGGCTGGCATGCCATCGCCGCAGGCTGGCGCAAAGCATCAAGCGCGAAGGTTTCTGACAGCGGATAGCCTCAAGCCGCGTCGAGGATCGCGTTCCACTTGTCCAGGTGCGCCTTGGTCGCCGCGAACAGGGCGCTGGTGTCGCCATTGATCGTGATCGACTCGATCGTGTCACCGCCGCGGATGGCATCGACGACTTTCTGATCGGCCGGGCCATCGACCATGCCGAACACGGTGTGCTTGCCATCCAGCCACGGCGTGGCGACATGGGTGATGAAGAACTGACTGCCATTGGTGCCCGGACCGGCATTGGCCATCGACAACACGCCACCGGAATTGTGCTTGAGACTCGGCACGATCTCGTCCTCGAAGCGATAACCCGGACCGCCGGTTCCGCTGCCGCTCGGGCAACCGCCCTGGATCATGAAATCCGGGATCACGCGATGGAAAATCAAGCCGTTGTAGTAGCCGCGCTGGGCGAGATTGACGAAATTCGCCACCGTGATCGGGGTCTTGTCGGCAAACAGATTGACCCTGATCGGCCCCTTGGATGTGCTGAACAGGGCAGTCAGGTGGTTGGGTGCATTCATTGCGTTGCTCCAGATCATGAACGGACTAGCCTAAACGATTTTCGCGGATTCGACAGTGCGCCTGCGCCGCAAGGGTGACGGCAGTCGGCGCCACGCCCCGCTTTTCCGTGGCCGATGCGAGGGCGAATCAGCGTTGCCATGGCCAATCCGGACCAGCCGCGCGCATCGACATGTCATGTGCATTGGCGCGGCGGCAGCATCGCGCCGACCGGCGGAATTCGAGCGCTCGATCCGAAATCCGGGCATAATGCCCGGCTGCCGCGAAATCGCGGCCCCCGACTTTCTTCCTGTGACGGCCCGCTACGAGGTCGTTTGGTGTTCCCGATGTCCATCGAAAAACTGCGCAATATCGCGATCGTCGCCCACGTCGATCATGGCAAGACGACCCTGGTCGACTGCCTGCTCAAGCAATCCGGCACCTTCAGCGAGCGCACCGTGCTCGCCGAACGCGTCATGGATTCCAACGACCAGGAAAAGGAACGCGGCATCACCATCCTTTCCAAGAACACCGCGATCACCTGGCGCGACAATCGCATCAACATCGTCGATACGCCAGGCCATGCCGACTTCGGTGGCGAGGTCGAGCGCGTGCTGTCGATGGTCGACACCGTGCTGATCCTGGTCGACGCGATGGACGGGCCGATGCCGCAGACGCGCTTCGTCACCCAGAAGGCCTTCGAGATGGGCTTCAAGCCCATCGTCGTGATCAACAAGGTCGATCGTCCCGGCGCGCGTCCGGACTGGGTGCTCAACGCCACCTTCGACTTGTTCGACCGCCTCGGCGCGACCGACGAGCAGCTCGATTTCCCGGTGGTCTATGCCTCGGCCCTGCACGGCTATGCCGGCCTCGATTCCGATGTGCGCTCCGGCGACATGACGCCGCTTTACGAGGCGATCATGAAGCATGTGTCGCCGCCGCAGGTCGATCCGGACGGCCCGTTCCAGATGCGCATCAGCCAGCTCGACTACAGCAACTATGTCGGCCTGATCGGCATCGGCCGCATCCAGCGCGGCAAGGTACGCACGAACATGCCGGTGGCCGTGGTCGACAAGGATGGCAAGAAACGCAACGCCAAGGTGCTGCAGGTGCTCGGCTTCATGGGCCTGGAGCGGCGCGAAGTCGCCGAAGCCGAAGCCGGCGACATCATCGCCATCAACGGCATCGAGGGCTTGAGCATTTCCGACACCATCTGCGCGCCGGAAGCGCCGGAGCAGCTGCCGGTGCTGCACGTCGACGAGCCGACCATCAGCATGACTTTCCAGGTCAACAATTCGCCGTTCGCCGGGGTCAAGGAACACAGCGGCGGCAAGTTCCTGACCAGTCGCCAGATCCGCGAGCGCCTGCTCCGCGAAACCCTGCACAACGTCGCCATGAAGGTCGAGGAAACCGAGGATCCGGACAAGTTCAAGGTTTCCGGTCGCGGCGAACTGCATCTGTCCGTGCTCATCGAGACCATGCGTCGAGAAGGCTACGAACTCGCCGTCTCGCGTCCCGAGGTCATCGTCAAGGAAATCGATGGCGAGCTGCAGGAACCCTACGAACAACTGGTCGTCGACCTCGATGAACAATTCCAGGGCGGCGTCATGGAGCGCCTCGGCAATCGCCGCGGGCAACTCTCGAATATCGAACTCGATGGTCGCGGTCGCGCACGTCTGGAGTACATGATCCCGGCGCGTGGCCTGATCGGTTTCCAGACCGAGTTCCGCACCATCACCGCCGGCACCGGCCTGCTCTTCCATGTCTTCGATCACTACGGTCCGCGCTCGGAAGGTGCCATCGCCAAGCGCTCCAACGGCGTCATGATCTCGAACGGCCAGGGCCCGTCGCCCGCCTATTCGCTGATCAGCCTGCAGGAACGCGGTCGCCTGTTGATCAACGAAGGCGACGAAATCTATGAAGGCCAGCTGGTCGGCATCCACGCCAAGGACAACGACCTCACCGTCAACGCCCTGCGCGCCAAGCAGATGACCAACGTGCGCGCCGCCGGCAAGGATGAAACCGTGCAGCTGACGCCGCCGATCCGGATGTCGCTGGAACAGGCGCTGGAGTTCATCGAGGATGACGAACTGGTCGAAGTCACGCCCAAGGCGATCCGCCTGCGCAAGAAGCACCTGACCGAAAACGACCGCAAGCGCGCCTCGCGCGCCGCCGCCTGATCACCCGGGATCGGCTGCTGGCCGATCCGGCATTCGTCCGGCACGGCGAGGCACGTCGGCGCTGCCTTTCGGCAGCGCCGCGACCCGCGAAGTTTCCGTGGAACAAGGAATATGGAAGGAGTCGGCCGATAAGCCGGGTTTTGTCGTGGGCAGCCATTCCTCTGGATCCTGCGTCGCCGCAGGATTCAAGCAACCAACCCGGGAGCGACGCGGGCCGCGCCATGGCTCCCCTATTTGGTCTTGCTCCAGGTGGGGTTTGCCGTGCCATGCGGCGTTGGCCCCGCATGCGGTGTGCTCTTACCACACCGTTTCACCCTTGCCACGCGCATCCTGCGATGCCGTTCGGCGGTTTGTTTTCTGTTGCACTTTCCGTCGGCTCGCGCCGCCCAGGCGTTACCTGGCACCTTGCCCTGCGGAGCCCGGACTTTCCTCGCCGTGTCGAAACACGTCGCGACTGCCTGGCCGACTCCAGTGCGCATTCTAGCGTGATTGGGGGAATGGGGAATCGGGAATCGGGAATTGCAGGAAGCGGCTTCAGCCGCTTCCCAAGGAAATCCAAAGACCTGCACTCCCCACTCCCGATTCCTCATTCACATTCCCGAACCACACATTGAGGCTCGCAAACGCCTCCGCTATGCTGCCGCGCTGCGCTTCGCCCGTTCGAGATCCTCTTGCTCACTAACCGCTCCGATCTGGTGAAGAAGTCCTTCTGGCGCGCCGTGCTGTTCGCAGCCCTCGTCGCCGCGTTGAACTTCGCCCTCTGGGCATTCCTCAATCGGCCCAAGCAGATCGATGACTGGAGTGGCCGCGTCGAAGGCATGGCCTACAACGCCTTCCAGCGTTACCAGGATCCGACCAAGGGTCTGTTCCCCAGCGAGTCCGAACTGGCCAGCGACATCCGCATGCTGTCGCGGCATACCAAGCGCCTGCGCACCTATTCCTCGCTGGAAAGCCCGCAGATCCCGCGCCTCGCCGCGTTCTATGACATGGAGGTCATGTCGGGTGCATGGATCGACCGGCGCATGCACAACAACGAGGCCGAACTGGAGGCGCTGATCGCGCTGTCCCGCAAGCACGACAACATCACCCGCGCCATGATCGGCAACGAGACGATCCTGCGCGGCGATGTCAGCATCGACCAGCTGATCAACTACATCGATCGTGCCCGTGCGCAGTTGAAGATCCCGGTTTCGACCGCCGAACCGTTCTATGTCTGGGAACGCAATCCAAAGCTCGCCGAGCACGTCGATTTCATCAGCGTGCACCTGCTGCCGTACTGGGAAAAGATACCGCGCAAGGATGCCATCAACTTCACCCTTGGACAGTACAAGAGGCTCAAGGAACTGTTTCCCGGCAAGCCGGTGGTCATCGGCGAAGTGGGCTGGCCGTCGAACGGCGACCGTCTTGAACACGCACAGCCCTCGATCGAGGACGAAGCGCAGTTCCTGCGCGAGTGGTTCAACGTCGCCGAACGCGAGCACATCGACTACTACGTGATGGAAGCGATCGACCAGCCGTGGAAGGAAGTTTTCGCCGGCCGCGTCGAAGCCTACTGGGGCATGTTCAATGCCGCGCGCGAGCCGAAGTTCGCGCTGACCGGCAAGGTCATCGAGGACCCGACCTGGTGGATCAAGGCACTCGCGGCGTCCCTGCTGGCGCTGCTGCCGATGTTCTGGTTCGCCCGCCACTTCATGCGCTTCTACGTGACCGGCATCCTGTTCTTCCTCGGCCTCATCCAGTTGTCGGTGTCGGTCATCGTCTGGTCGATCAGCGTGCCGCTGGCGTTCTACCTGAGTCCGCTGGACTGGACCATGTTCCTGCTGCTGGTGCCCGCCCAGCTCGCCATCATCCTCGTCCTGCTGATCAACGGTTTCGAATTCACCGAGGTCCTGTGGCGACCGCGATGGCTGCGCCACTTCGAGCTGCTGCAGCCCTCGCCGGCCGCCGAACAGCCGTTTGTCTCGATCCACCTGGCATGCTGCAACGAGCCGCCGGAGATGGTCATCCTCACGCTTGATTCGCTGGCCGCGCTCGATTACGCCAACTACGAAGTGCTGGTCATCGACAACAACACCAAGCGCGAAGATGTGTGGAAGCCGGTCGAGGAATACTGCGCGAAACTCGGCGCGCGATTCCGCTTCTTCCACCTCAACCCGTGGCCGGGCTTCAAGGCTGGCGCGCTCAACTTTGGCCTTGAACAGACCGACCCGCGTGCCGAAATCGTCGCCGTCGTCGATGCCGATTATGTCGTGCGCGAGGACTGGCTCAGTGCCCTGACCGGGCACTTCAAGGATCCGAAGATCGCCGTGGTGCAATGTCCGCAGGCGCATCGCGATTCCGAATCCGATCCATTCCGGCGCATGACCGCATGGGAATACGACGGCTTCTTCCGCATCGGCATGCACCATCGCAACGAGCGCAATGCCATCATCCAGCACGGCACCATGACCATGGTGCGCAAGGATCTGCTCAACAATACGGGCAAGTGGTCCGAGTGGACGATCTGCGAGGATGCCGAGCTCGGCCTGCGCCTGATGCATGCCGGCCACGAGCTGGCCTATGTCGACGAGTTGATGGGCAAGGGCCTGACGCCGGCCGATTTCACCGCCTACAAGTCGCAGCGCTATCGCTGGGCGTTTGGCGCGATGCAGATCATGAAGGCACGCTTTGGCTGGATGACGGCCAAGGACAGTCCGCTCAGCCGTGGCCAGAAGTTCCACTTCCTCACCGGCTGGTTCTCGTGGTTTGCCGATGCCCTGCACCTGGTCTTCACCATGATGGCGATCGCCTGGACCATCGGCATGGTCGGCTGGCCGCGCTACTTCACCTTGCCCATGGAATTGTTCCTGATCCCGATCATCGGCTTCATCATCAGCAAGGTGTTCTTCGGCATCGTCCTTTATCGCAAACGCGTGCCGTGTTCCTGGTACGACACGATCATGGCCTCGATCGCCAGCATGGGCCTCAGCCATGCCATTGCCCGCGGCATCTTCCTCGGCCTGTGGAAGAAGAAGGGCGAGTTCGTGCGCACGGCCAAGAGCCGCCGCCTCGGCGGCAAGCCGAGCGCGTTCTCGTCCGTGCGCGAGGAACTGCTGATGTTCATTGCCCTGGTCGCCAGCATCATCGCCATGATCCATTCCACCGGCATCAATTACGTCGAAGGAAAATTGTGGATCGGCATTCTGGCGGCGCAGGCGATTCCCTATGCCTCGGCCCTGATCGGCGCGTGGATCGCGCACCATTCGAGCGAAGCCGCAGCTTGAGGCAAGCGTTCGTGGCTCGCGGATGAACGCCAGGCACGCGCATAACATTGTTCTGCCGCGCGCCCTGTTATAAAACAATCCATGACATCCGCCGCTTCAATCCCCGTTCGCCGCTTGCCCCTGCTGCGAAGCAGCCTGATTGCCCTGGTCCTCTCGGCAGCATCATTGCCGGCGCTGGCGGCGCATGTCCGCGTGCAGCTTGATGGACTCGACGACGAACTGTCCGCGGCCGCGCTCGGCGCCCTGGAATTGCAGCAATACAGCAAGCGCGAGGTCAGTCGCGCCCAGGTCCAGCGCCTTTACCGGCGTGCCGAAAGGCAGATCCAGCGCGCCCTCGAACCCTACGGCTATTACAACGTCGGCGTGGCCGGGGAACTCGCCAACGAAGGCGAGGACTATCGCGCCGTCTTCACCGTGAAACCCGGCGATCCGGTCAAGGTCACGGACGTCGACATCCGCATCGATGGCGAAACGGAAGGTTTGCGCGCCGTCGACATGGCGCGCGCCGCCTTCTCGCCACGCCGAGGCCAGCGCCTCGACCACGCCGAGTACGAACGCAGCAAGGCGGCCATCCACGCAGCATTGTTCAGCGTCGGCTATCTCGATGCCGAGCTGGCCACGCATCGGGTCGAGGTGCAACGCGCGGCGAACACGGCGACGATCAATCTCGCCTGGAAAGTCGGTCAGCGCTATCGCTTCGCCGACACCGGCTTCGAGGGCGGCCAGTTTCCAGATGAATTCATGCAGCGCTATATCCCCTGGGAGGTCGGCGACTACTATGACCAGACACAATTGCTGGCCCTGCAGCAGCGCCTGTTCGATGCCAACTATTTCGCCATCTCGCAGGTGCAGCCGGATCTCGACAAGGCGAGCGCGGGATCGGTGCCAATCGCGGTGACCCTGGCCCCGGCCAAGCGCACGGTCTATACCGGCGGCATATTTGTCGGCACCGATACCGGCGCCGGCATCCGCGGCGGCATCGAACGACGATGGGTCAATCGGCGCGGCCACAAGATGAAGTTCGAGACCATTCTCGCCCAGCGCCTGAAGACCTTGTCGACCCTCTACCAGGTTCCACTGCCCGGCAAGAACAACCACAGCCTGAACTTCGGCATCACCTATCGCGACGAAAACACCAAGACCAGCGAATCGAAAACCCTGCGCCTGGCAGCGAATGATTCGCAGGTCTGGCATGGCTGGACGCGCACCCTAGGCCTGCAGTTCCTGACCGGCGATTTCAAGGTCGCGGAAACAAAGGGAAGCACCACCCTGCTCTACCCGGAAATCGTGCTGGCCAGGAAGCGTGCCGATGATTTCAACTTTCCGCGCAAGGGCTGGTCGCTGACGATGGCCGCGCGCGCCGGCCAGAAAGGCCTGCTTTCCGACACCGGCTTTGCCCAGATCACGGCCGATGCGAAGTGGATACGCGGGATTGGCGATGACAGTCGCTTCATCGCCCGTGGTGCCTTTGGCTATACCCGGGTCGACGATTTCGACAAGTTGCCGCCCGAGTTGCGCTTCTTTGCCGGCGGTGATCGCTCGATCCGTGGCTATGCATTCCAGACCGTCGGCCCACGCCGGCAATTTGCCGACGATCCCGTACCCAAGGTGATTGGTGGCAAGCAACTCCTTGTCGGCAGCGCCGAGTACGAATACTACTTCACGCCGAAATGGGGTGCGGCCGCATTCGTCGATGCCGGTGATGCCTTCAGTGGCAAGGATTTCGATCTCAAGATCGGTGCCGGCCTCGGCATGCGCTGGCGCTCGCCGGTGGGGCTTGTTCGCGTCGATCTCGGCACGCCGATCGGCGATCCCTATGCCAGCGGCATCGAACTCCACATCATCATCGGGCCGGATCTGTGAGCGCCGCCGAGCAAATCGCACCGAAGCCGACCAGGCGCTTCGTCAGGCGTCGAATCCTGCGTGGCATCGGCTGGACCCTGCTGACCTTGCTTGTCGTCATTGGCGGCCTCCTGCTGTGGGCGCTCAACAGCGAATCCGGCGCCCGCTTCGTTCTGGCCCGCGTGCAATCCGCCCTCGATGACAAGCTCGTCGTCGGCCACAGCAGCGGCAGCTTGTCCGGCCCGCTCGTGCTGGACGACCTGCGCTATGCCGATGCCACCGCCGGTATCGATGCGCGCATGGGCCGGCTCAGCCTTGATCCGGCCCTCCTCTCCTTGCTCCGCGGCCGCGTCGAGCTGGAAGAGGTGCTCGCCGACGATGTAGATGTCGCCCTGAGCACGGTCGCAGCGAAACCCGAAGACGGCAGCAGCGAATTCTCGCTGACCGCGCCTATCGACATCCTCATCAACAGACTCGCCCTGCAACGCGCCACGATCAGGAGTGATGGCAAGCCGATCCTGCTGGTCGATCGTCTCGACTTGAGCGGCGCATGGACCGGCGATGGCGTGCTGGTCAAGCAACTGGCCTTGCGCTCGCCGGACGGGCACATCGACCTGTCCGGCAACCTTGTCACCCTGGATGGATGGTCGGGCAGCGGCGAAACCCGATTCGAATGGCGCGCCGGCGATACCGATCTCGCCGGCACCTTGACCAGTCGCAGCAACGGCAAGCAGGCGCGCATTGAATTGCATCTGGCAAAGCCGACTCCGGCGACGGCGACGGTCACCATCGAGCAGGATGCCAAGGCGACATGGAACCTCGTCCTCGATGTTCCTGGCTTCGACGCGAAATCAGTCATCCCCGACAGCACGTTGGGGCAACTGGCCGTGCACCTGCAGGGCAGCGGTACGCGCGCCAACGGCGAGCTCGGCGCAACCGTGCAGATCGACCAGCACACGCTGGCGATCGAGCCTCTGCACTATGCACTCAATGACGGCATCGTCAGCATCGAGACGCTGCATCTGACTTCGCCTGCGTCGACCGGTGCGCTCGATATCAGCGGCACCCTCGACACCGGCGCATCGCCCCTCGCTGCGGATCTCGAGGCGGACTGGCAGGGCATCGAGTTGCCGGCTGACCTGGCCGGTCAGCCACTCGCCACGCATGGCAGCCTGGCGATCAATGGCAGCGCCAGGCAATTTGCCGCGAAGGGTTCGCTGGCCCTTGGCCCGCCCGATGCACTGGCCGATATCGACGTCGACATCAGCGGCACGCCGGATGCAATCACCCTGAACACCGTGCGCCTGAAACAGGCCGACGGTGGACTCGATGCCAGCGGCACGGTCTCGCTGCAACCGACGCTGGGCTGGACCATCAAGGCAAGCGCGAACAAGCTCGATCCGGGCGCATTCCTCGCCGACTGGCCAGGCGCGATCGATTTCATTCTCGACACGGCGGGGACGCAGACGGCGGATGGTCCCGATGCATCGCTGACCCTGGCCAAGGTCGGCGGCACGCTGCGTGGAAAACCGCTCGGCGGCTCGGCCGACTTGCACCTGCAGCCCGGCTACATCGTCAACGGCACGCTCGATGTGCAATCGGGTGGCAGTCGCCTTGTCGTGGAAGGGCGCGGCGGCACGCAGACCAATGCGCAGATCCGCTTTGACGTGGCCTCGCTCGGCGACTGGCTGCCGGATGCAGGCGGCAAGGCGAATGGCAAGATCAAGGTCAATGGCCAATGGCCGAAACTCGATGTCGATGGCGATGTCAGCGCCAGCGCAATTGCCTGGTCGGGCGTTCGCATCGAATCGATGGAACTCGTGGCCAAGATCACCGATCTGGAAAAGCCCGCTGGCGCACTGACCCTGAAAGCGCAAAACATCACACATGGAGATATGCATTTCGACACCCTGCTGGTCGAAGGCGATGGCAACAAGGAATCACATCAGGCCAGCCTGACCGCGAAAGGCACGCCGGCAAGCATCGACGTCTCGCTCAGCGGCGGCAGCACGAACGGAACCTGGAACGGCCAGGTCAAGACCCTGCACCTTGATCCGGCCGGGCGCAATCTTCCGGATCTCGATCTGGATCAGATTGCACGAATGAGCTGGGATGGAAGCCGCTTTGAACTCGGCCAAAGCTGCCTCGTCGGCAAGCCGCCCTCGCGGGAGCGCGCCGGCCCCGCCGATCCCAAAGTGCCGCTCAAGGCCGGCGAAGTTGCCGCAGAATCGGTTGCCGCGCCTGAACCGGAAGTTCCGGCACGCCTGTGTGTGGGCGGCAGCAGCGACAGCGATGGCTCGCTGGCTGGCAGCTACGCCATCGAGCACCTGCCCCTGCGCCTGCTGGTGCGTCTCGGCGCGCCGGAGTCGCCGGTACGCCTGCGCGGCGAGATCCATGGTTCGGGAGCGGTTTCGCGCAAGGGCCATGGCGCGCTCGGCGGCAACGCATCCTTGCAATCGGACAAGGGCGAGGTGTTCTATGCCGGTGGCGACAACAAGCCGCTGCTGAGCTACACCGGCCTCAGCATCGAAGCGACCTTGCATGATTCGGCGACGACTGCGCAGGTCCGCGCCGCGCTCGATCACGGAGGCCGCATTGCCGGCGACATCAGGATGACGCCCGGCGAAGGCGAGCAGCAGGTCCTTGACGGCAACCTTGCACTTGAACTCAACAGCCTCGCCTTCATCGAATTGCTGAGCAGCGAAGTCACCAACCCCGGCGGCAGGCTGTCGGCCAACTACGCAATCGCCGGAACGCTGTCCGCGCCGCGTCTCGACGGTGCCTTGAACCTCGACGGCTTTGCCGCGGAAATCCCCGCCGCAGGAATCAAGCTCAAGGAAGGCAAGGTCAGCCTGCGCGCCAACGACGCGCAACGCTACGTGCTGGAGGGCTCGCTGAGCTCGGGCGAGGGCAAGCTGCTGATCTCCGGTGAAGGCGGGCTGGCTGCCGACGCGCCGATGACAATCAGCCTCAAGGGCGAGCAATTCCTTGCCGCCGACATCCCCGCCGCGCGTGTCGTGATCAGCCCGGACCTGGTCATCGAACGCAGCAGCGAGGGCATCCTCGTCAGCGGCAAGCTGGTCCTGCCTGCGGCCAACATCGACCTCGCCAAGTTGCCGGGCGGCGGTGCCAGTGCGGTTTCCCCCGATGTCGTCATCGTCGACGCCGAACAGGTCGAACCGGGCAAACCGTTACCGGTCACCGCCACGGTGACGGTATCGCTCGGTGACCAGGTCAAGCTGGCGGGCTACGGGTTTGATGGCAGCCTGAGTGGCGACCTGATCGTCATCGAACGCCCCGGCCGGGCCACCACCGGCAATGGCACGCTGAATGCCGGCGGCACCTACAAGGCGTACGGCCAGGATCTGAAGATCGAAACCGGGCGCATCCTGTTCGCCAGCACGCCGATTGACAACCCCGGCATCGACCTCCGCGCCACCCGCACGATCAAGGCCGACAATGTGACCGCCGGGCTGCTCGTACGCGGGACCGCGCAGATTCCGGTTTTGACCGTGTTTGCCGATCCGACCATGGAGCAATCCGAAGCGCTTTCCTATCTGGTCACCGGCAAGCCGCTGTCGGCGCTGAAAAGTGGCGAGGGCGACATGCTCGGCACCGCCGCGCGCGCACTCGGTACGGCCGGCGGCGATCTGCTGGCCAAGAGCATCGGCAGCAAGATGGGCATTGATGACATCGGCGTTGCCGACAACGATGCCCTTGGCGGCGCGGCGTTTACCGTCGGAAAGTATCTTTCTCCCAAACTCTATCTGAGTTACGGCGTCGGCGTCTTCGACCCCGGCGAGGTGGTCACCCTGCGCTACCTGTTCAGCCAGCGCTGGAACTTCGAGGCGCAAAACGCGACCACCGGCAGCCGCGCCGGCATCAACTATCGTTTCGAGAAATAGCCGCGTTCCAACTATCATGTCGGCATGAATGAACGTGCAGATCACCTCAAGCGCATGCTTGCCCTCGAACCTCATGTCGAAGGCGGCCACTACCGACGCATCTACGAATCGACCAGCAGCCTTGCCTTTGGCGACGAGCAGCGCCAGCGGCCGATGGCAACGTCGATCTACTACCTGCTATGCGCCGGAGAAGTCAGCCAATGGCATCGCATCGATGCCGACGAGATCTGGCACTGGTACGAAGGCGAGCCGATCGAGATGCTTCGATTCGATCCGCGCGAGCGGCAATTGACTCGGCATCGGCTTGGCCCGGTCAGCCACGATTCCGCGCCGGTCTTTGTCGTCCCTGCCGGTTGCTGGCAGGCCGCGCGCCCGCTCGGCAGCTACGCCCTGGTCGGCTGCACCGTCGCCCCAGGGTACGAGTGGCGCGGCTTCAGCACGCTTTCCGGTGAAACCCAGGTGATCGACATGCTGCGCGATATCGATGCGGATTTGCTGGCCCTGGCTTGAATGACGCTTGCCACGGCCAGCCTCGCCTGCTGCAACATGAGTCACCATCACGAGCATGACCAAAGTCCTCTCCTGGACTGATCGAATTGATGGACGCGCGTTGTCGCGCAACGCCCCGGGCATCGCGCCGCACGAATTTCCACCCTCTGCATTCAGCGCGAGTCCAGCGCGGGCGTGTCATCACTGTGGTGCACGCATGCAGGTGCAGACTTTCGCTGGCGTGCGCAACGACCAGATCTCCACATTGGAGTTCCGGCAGATCTCTTCAAGGAGACATCATGGCAACGAAGAAGGCAACCAGGAAAACCGCGCCAAGCGCAAAGACGGCGTCCACCGGGAAGAGCGTGCGCAAGAAGGCAGCGGTCAGGAAAACCGCCAAAGCTGGGCCAGCCGGAAAGACCGCGACGAAGAAGGCCGCGACGAGCAAGCCGACAACCGCACGCAAGACCGCCACCAGGAAGACGCCCGCAAAAAGGAGCGTCGCGCTGAAGAAAGTCGCCAGGTCGGCAACCACCGGCACCGCAGCAGGAAAGGCGGTCAGCAAGCAGTCCCCGGCAAGGAAAGTCGCCACGAAGCGGGCCGCAAAGCCGACAGCGAAGATAAAATCGACCGCGCTCAAGGTGGCCCCACGCAAGCTGGCCGCAAGGAAATCCGCAGCGACGAAAAAATCGCCCGGCAGGAAGACTTCCAGACCCGCGTCCAGCCTCAATGAGCCTTCGCCAGCAAAGAACGCGACCCAACGCAAACCTGCGCGAAAGACGCCGCCCCCAACTGGCAAACCCGCGCCTGCAAAGGCGCGCGGCTCACGCAGGAAGGCGAGCACTCCCGAGCAAATCGCCGAACGGATGAGGGCCTTGCTTGAAGCGAAGAACGAGCGCGTGCGGCAGGGTCCAAGCTGGCCGGCGGCGAATGCGCATACCGGGCAGTTGAATCACAACCCGGAACCGCTCCACGATCTCCATGATGGCGCTCCGCCACCTGTCGATCCGCATTCCAATCTTGGCGTTGCCGGAATGCACGGGCGCGGCAACCAGGGCAAGCGCGGCCAAAGCGGATAGCTGCCGGGCGATGCAGCGCGCGGTGTCATGCGCCGCGCGCTTACACCCGGCCTGCTCAATCCTCCTCGTCATCCACCACTTCGAGGACGGCACCCCGATCCCTTGCGGCGGCTTCCGCGACATCCAGAACGCGACGGACGACGGTGTCGTTGCTGGCCTCGATACGGATCAGGTGCGTGCCCGGACCGATATCGTCGGGCAGCCCGCGCGAGCTGGAATCCGGATCGTCCATGTGCGGCATCAGATCGGCAATTTCCTCCACCGATTCGATGCCATCGAGTGAGCCAATCAAATTCATCAGGAGACGTGCGGCATCTTCGCCGGCGGTCAGTCGAAGCTTGAGTGCGGGCATGTCGGATTCCTCAGGTGATGGATTCCGAGTAGAACCGATGCCACCCCAATCCCAACCAAACGGCGCAGGCATTACCGACGTGTGCGGCTATCGCGCTCATTCGTCATTGTGGCTGATTTGCTGACTCTGCCTGCGGCGAATGCCCGCTCCGCGGCGGCGAGGCCGTGCCTGAGCAAGGGTGCTGGCTGGTTGCACGGTGTTGCTCATGACGCGGTTCAATCGTGATTGAACCGATCAGAGGCGCCCGGCGGCCGCATCGGCGAGGCGGCGCTTCAGTGGCGTGATGCGATTGGCGATGCCGAGGGCGAGTCCGCGCAGACCGGCGATCGCCGTGGAATCGGAATTGAAGCTGGTTTCGATCAGGCTGAAGCCGTTGGCGGCAATGGCGTTCTCGCTGCGTCGTTCGCGCTCGTAGCGACGCAACACGTGAGCGGCACCGTGATCACTGTTGCGCGATCGCGCACGCTGCAGTTGCCCACGCAGGTTGCGCACATCACGCAAGCCGAGATTGAGGCCCTGCCCGGCCAGCGGATGCACGGCGTGGGCAGCGTCGCCGAGCAGTACGCATCGGCCAGCCATATAGCGTTGCGCCAGGCGCATGCGCAGCGGAAAAGCGAATCGTTGCGTGCTGGAGGTAATGGCGCCAAGACGGAAATCCAGCGCGCAACCGAGTTCGGCGCAGAATCCCGCATCATCGAGTGCGAGCAGGCGCGTGGCCTCGTCGTTCTGCAGCGACCAGACGATCGAACTGCGGCCATCGGCGAGCGGCAGGAACGCAAGCGGGCCGCCGGGCTGGAAACGCTGCCAGGCGGTCGACTCGTGCGCACGCTCGGTGCCGACATGGGCGACGATGGCGCGCTGATGGTAGTCGCGATCGCGCGTGCCGATGCCAAGCTGTTGGCGGATCGGCGAGTTCGCGCCATCCGCGGCAACCAGCAGGCGCGATCGCAGGCGCGCGCCATCGGCCAAGCCGACGACGACGCCATCAGCCTCGTTCTCGACCGTGCCGACTTCTGCCGGACACAGCAGGCGCAGCGACTCGCCGTCATCGACGGCCTTGGACAAGGCACGCCACAAGACATGCTGGAGCAGGCGATTTTCGACTATCCAGCCCAGCGCCGCTTCGCCCCGATCAGCCGAATCAAACTCGAGCTGACCGGGTGCCAGCGCATCCCACACGCGCATGCGTCGATAGGCACTGGCGCGCGCCGCGAGCACATCGGCCCAGACGCCGAGATCGTCGAACAAGGCCACCGCATCGGCCGCCAGGGCGACCACGCGCGCATCGACTTCATCTTCGACTTTCCATGCCGGTGGTGGTCGCGACTCGATCAAGGCCACATCGAAACCATCGCGCACCAAGGCCAGGGCCATGGCCGCTCCGGCAATACCGGCGCCGACCACGATCACATCCAGTTCGCCACGACGATTCATCGGCTCAGGCCCCGTTGCGAAACATCGCCGCGAAAACCCATGCCGCGCAGGGCGACGCGGCGCTTGAGCGGAGCCAGGCGATCCAGTGTGCTGAAAGCCAACGAGCGCAGCACGCGCAAGGGTGGCGAATCGTTGCCCATCAAGCGCACCAGGTCGTCGCTGAACGAAGTCGTCGCCAGCCGATCCGGCATGCGTCGCGCGACGTAGCGCGCGAGCAGTTCCGCACTGCCCGGATCGGCATCATCCCGCCTGGCCGCGAGCAGCAGTTCGGCCAGGCTCAGCGCATCGCGCAGGCCAAGGTTGAACCCTTGCGCGCCCAGCGGGTGCACGGTCTGCGCGGCGTTGCCGATCAGCACCATGCGCTCGGCCGTCAGGCGATCCGCGAGCAGGCGCGCCAGCGGATACGGCTTGCGTTGGCCGGGTCGGCTGAAGCGTCCGACGCGATAGCCGAATCGCTCGTGGAGCAAACCGAGGAAGGCCGCATCATCGAGCGCCGCCACGCGCTGCGCATCCCCGGCGGCGACGGTCAAGACCAGTCCAGCCCGATTTCCCGCCATCGGCAGCAAGGCGACCGGCCCGGAATCGGTGAAGCGTTCGTAGGCCGTGCCGTCCAGCGGAAGTTCCGTGGTCAGCGTGGTCACGAATGCGCTTTGTCCATAATCCGTGCGTTGCACGCCGATGCCTGCGCTTTCGCGCACGAACGAGGCGGAGCCATCGGCGCCCACCAGCAAACGCGTCGACAGCCGACGCTTGGCAGCGCCGGCCCGCAAGGTCAGCTCGATGCATTCCATCCGACTCTCGATGCCGATCAATTGCGCTGGCGCGATGCGCTCCAGCGTTGCGCACTCATCCAGTCGATGCAGCAAGGCATTGCCAAGTTCACGCGCAGGCAATACCGCGCCGAACGCGGGCAAACCGAGCTTGGCTGCATCCAGTTTCACCGTACCGAAATCGCCGCGCCGGCTGATCCGGATCCGTTCGATGGCAGCAGGCGGCGTGGCGAAATGAGCCCAGACACCCAGCGACTCCAGCGCATTGATGCTGGCGCGGGCCAGGGCGAGATTGCGTTCGTCATAACTCGGCTGCGCGGAAACATGCGGCAGCGCCGCCTCGATCAAGGCCACGCGGAACCCGCAACCTTCCAGCGCAATTGCCAGGCTCGAACCCACCAGCCCGCCACCGACAATGGCAATGTCGTGCATTTCGTTCATGCGCCCATGATAAGCGCTGGCCCGGCAGATCATGAAGTCCAGGCTTGCCGGGTGGATGACTGATGCCACTCCTTGGCGACCATGCGGGTCTGGCAGAATGCCGAAGCATTCGTGCCTGAAGACTCAACCGGGGAAATCCATGCAACGCATCCTTGTCGCTCTTGCCGTGCTGTCGGCCGCGATCCATGTCCATGCCGCCTCGCCGCTGGAGGCGCATTTCGCGGCGGATCCCGGGCAAAAGGTGGATGCCTGGTATGGCGAGCAGATTGCCAGGTACACCACCGATCCCTCGTTCAATACGCAGTTGACCGACTACCTGCCGGCATCGGACACGGTGCCGTCGCCGGCCAAGGCGCTGGGCGATGTTTCCGGCGCGCCGAACATGCTGCCGCGGCTGGAGACAGTGCATGACTATTTCCGTTCGCTCGCCGCGAGCAGCCCGCGGGTCAAGGTCTTCAGCATCGGCCAATCCGAGGAAGGCCGCGAGATGATCGCGGTGGCGATCGCCGACGAGAAACTGCTGGCCGATCTCGAGGGCAACCGCGAGCGCCTGGCACAGCTTGCCGACCCGCGAAAGATCGGTCTCGACGACGGACGTGCGGCGAAGTTGATCGAGCAATCGGTGCCGGTCTACTACATCACCGGCACGATCCACTCGAACGAAACCGGCACGCCGACCTCGTTGATGGAACTCGCCTATCGCCTCACGGTCGACGAGGCGCCGTACATCCGCGCGATCCGTTCGAAAATGATCACATTGATCACGCCGGTGGTGGAAACCGATGGTTGGGAGCGCAAGGTCGATGTCTACAACTGGCATCGCGCGCATCCCGACCAGCAATATCCGCCGCTGCTGTACTGGGGCCATTACGTCGCCCACGACAACAATCGCGATGCCATGCTTGCCTCGCTGGCACTGACCCGAAATGTCATCGACACCTACACCGGCTGGCATGCCCAGGTGCTGCACGACATGCACGAATCGGTGCCCTTCCTCTACGACAACACGGTCGGTGCCGGCCCGTACAATGCCTGGATCGATCCCTTGCTGGTCGGCGAATGGCAGCAACTGGGCTGGAACAATGTCGATACGCTGACCCGGCTCGGCCTGCCCGGCGTGTTCACGCATGGCGATTTCGACACCTGGAGCCCCGGCTACCTGATGTTCATCGCCGCCACCCACAACGGCATCAGCCGGCTCTATGAAACCTTCGGCAATGACGGCGCCGACACCGAGGAGCGCATCCTCGATCCGGACGAGTACGAACGCACCTGGTTCCGCCCGAACCCGCCGCGTGCGAAAGTGCTGTGGTCGCAACGCAACAACAACAATTATTCACAAAGCGGCATGCTCACCGCACTGGATTACTTCGCCGGAAACAGCCAGGCCTTCCTGCGCAATTTCTGGTTGAAATCGAAACGCTCGGTGACCAAGGCGACCGATTCCGGGCCGGCCGGCTACGTGCTGGCCGCAGATGATCCTCGCAGCAGCGCGCAACGCAAGTTGCTGCAGGTCCTGCAGCGGCAGAAGGTCGAGGTGCAGCGCCTCGACGCGGCCCTGACCATCCAGCTTCCGGCGAAGAAGAAAAGCGCTGCATCCGGCGACGACAAGGAAACCAGGGCCGATGACGCGCCGAGCACGCGCACCTTCCTGCCGGCAGTTATGTGGTGCGCATGGACCAGCCGTATTCACGCATTGCCGATGTCCTCCTCGATCGACAGTACTGGTCGCCGGACGATCCGCAGAAGCATCCGTATGACGATACCGGCTGGTCGCTTGGCGACCAGTTTGGCATCGATCTCGTGCGCGTGACCGATGCAGCCCTGCTCGACGCACCCATGCAGACCGTGTCCTGGCCGTTGCCGGGCAAGGTCGCCGAGGGCCATGGCGCGCTCCGCGTCATCGCCAATCCGGCCGCGCCCGAACTGGCATCGCTGCGCTTCGCCGCGAAAGGCACGGTCATCGAGATTGCCGGCGAGGCCTTCAGGATCGGCGAGCGCGATTTCGCCGCCGGTTCACTGATCGTCCGCCGCGCCGACGCTGCCTTCGACAACCACGCCGCCCGACTTGGCCTTGATGTCCTGCACAGCGACACTCTGCCAAAGGTGGCGACGCGCAAACTCGGCCTGCCGCGCGTGGCGATTCTGCACACCTGGCTCAACACTCAGACCGAAGGTTGGTGGCGCATGGCGCTGGATGATCTCGGCATCCCCTTCAGCTACATCAGCACCCAGGATGTCGCGCGCGGCGAAGACCTGCGCAAGCGTTACGACGTGATCCTGTTCGGCCCGATCGGCTATGGCGATTCGCGCCTGCTCATCGATGGCCTGCCGATGCACGGCAATGCGATGCCGTGGAAAAGAGCGCACTGACGCCCAACCTCGGCCGCATCGACAGCACCGATGACATCCGCCCCGGCCTCGGCGGCAGCGGCGTCGATCACCTCAAGCGCTTCGTCCGCGATGGTGGCCTGCTGATTACCTCGATGGACACGTCGGAATTCGCCATCGACAGCGGCCTTGCTCCCGGCGTCAGCGTGGCCAAACCCGGCAACCTGCGCGTCACCGGCACGCTGGTGCGCGCGCAGACCACGGAAAGTGAGAGTCCGGTGACCTGGGGCTACGACAAGCCGTTCACGGTCTACAGCGAACGCGGCATGGCATTCAAGGTCAGCAACCAGATCCGTGGCGACGGTCGCATTGTCAGCGCCGACGACCACAAGCGCCCGACCGGACGTGGTGGTGCCGACGACATCGACCTGCCGCAAGGCGCCGGCTATGCGGAGCCGCCCGAGTTGCCCTCGGTCAAGCCTTGGCAGGCCTTGCCGCTGAATGCCGAACAGGCGCGCAACAATCCGTTCCTGCTGCCGCAGGATCAGCGTCCGCGCGCCCTGTTGCGTTTTGCCGACGCCGAGGATCTGCTGGTTTCAGGCCTGCTCGACAATGGCGGCAGCCTTGCCAGGCATGCCGCAGTCGTCGATGCGCGGCTTGGCAAGGGTCACGTGCTGTTGTTCGCGATCAATCCCATGTGGCGCGCGGCAACCGTCGGCAGTTATCCACTGGTGACCAATGCGATCCTCAACTTCGATGCGCTCTGATTCCCGCCGGGAACGATCGGGCAATCCCCGCTCCTGCGGGGATCTTCCGCCGGCAGGCGCGTGCGGCCGATGGATCTGATCCTCGTCCGCCACGGCCAGACCGAAGCGCGCCCGGGCCTGTGCATCGGCCACGCCGACCTGCCGCTGTCTGCGCGCGGCTTTACCGATGTGCAGCAGCTTGCGACGACCTGGGTCGGCGTACCGCCGCGTTTCCTGTTCACCAGCGACCTGCGTCGCGCCCAGCAGTCGGCACAGGTATTCGCGGCGGCGTTCGCCATCGAACCGCTGTCCGATCCGCGCCTGCGCGAAGCTGATTTTGGTCGCTGGAATGGCCGCCACTGGAACGAGGTCATGCAGACCGACGCCGATCACTACCGGCATTGGTTCGACAACTGGGTCATCCAGGAAGCACCTGACGGCGAGAGCTTCGCCGATGTGCTGCGCCGCACCGGGGCCTGGCTGGCGGCCCTGCTCGCCGCCACCGGCAACGACGATTGCGTGCTTGCGATCGGCCACGCCGGATCGATCCGCGCCGTGCTTTGTCATGCGCTCGGCTTGCCACCAGGGCGTGCGCTCGGCATCGCCGTCGATCATTCGCGCGTTTCGCGCGTGCGTTACGCCAACGGTCAATTCGAGGTGCGCTGCATCAACAGCAGCCGCTTCGAGAAGGATTGAACCCGAGGCTGCCGAGCCGGCGCGGTGATCATCGGCTAAGATAGTCCCCGTGTCGTCTCCGGAATCCGCCCAATGAACCTCTCCCTGCGCCAGTGCATCGGCATCTTCCTCGTCCTCGCCCTCGTCATGGCGGGTACGCGCATCAACCATTTCGGCGCGTTGCCGGATGCCTCGTGGGCGGTGTTCTTCGTCGCCGGTTTCTACCTGCGCGATTCCCTGCGCTGGGCGTTTCCGCTGCTGATCGTGCTCGGGGTGTTCATTGATTTCCTCGTCATCAACAGCATGGGGCTCGATTTCTGGGGCCACTACTGCATGTCGCCGGCGTATGGTTTCCTGCTGCTCGCGTATGCCGCGATGTGGTTCGGCGGCGCCTTGCTGCGGCGACTGCACCGGGAGATCGGCGTGCGCTCGCTGCTGCTGCTGGCCGGCGTGCTCGTGCTTGCCACCAGCGTGTGCTTCGTCATTTCCAACGGCTCCTACTACCAGTTGAGCGACGAAGTGACTTCGCCCAGTCTTGCCGGCTGGATCAAGAACATGGGCGACTGGTACCTGGGCTATCTGCGCACGACCGTGGCCTATGTCTGCGTCGCGGTCGCCGCGCACGTGATCGGCGCACGCTGGCTGCACGTGCTGGCGACGACGCCCGGGGTCAGCGGGAATCGTGGGTAACCGCCTCTCGAAAATCTACACGCGTACGGGCGACGACGGCACGACCGGCCTCGGCGACGGTTCGCGGGTCGGCAAGGATTCGCTGCGCGTCAGCGCCTATGGCACGATCGATGAACTGAACAGCTCGATCGGCATCGTGCTGGCGTGCGAGGTTCCTGCCGACATACGCGAGACCCTGATCCGCATCCAGCACGAGTTGTTCAACCTCGGTGGCGAGTTGTGCATCCCCGGCATGGCCCTGGTGCATGACAGCGACATTGAACGGCTTGAACGCGAGCTCGATGGATTCAACGAGGATCTGCCGGTACTCAAGGAGTTCATCCTGCCCGGCGGTGGCATGGCGGCCGCGCAATGCCATCTCGCCCGCACCATCGCGCGGCGTGCGGAGCGCGGCGTCGTCAGCCTGGCCCGCGTTGAAAGCGTGCGCGGCGAGGCGACCCGCTACCTGAACCGGCTTTCCGACCTGCTCTTCGTCATTGCCCGCGTGCTGGCGCGCGCCTCCGCGCACGGCGAAGTGCTCTGGCAGCACGAGCGGGTCAAGCGCTGAGCGCAACACCGCATGCCGATCCAGGTCTACACCCACGCGTTGTGCCTCGATCACCAACCCGGCCCAGGACATCCCGAATCGCCCGCGCGCCTGCGGGCTGTCCTGCACGCGCTGGATGATTCCGCCTGCACACGCAGCGAGCGCATCGAAGCGCCAGCGGCCACGCGCGAGCAACTTGCCCGCGTGCATGAGCCGGCAATGATCGATGCGCTGTTTGCCGCCGCGCCGGCGCAGGGGCACGTTTACCTCGATGCCGACACGGTGATGTCCGCGCATTCGCTGGGTGCGGCGTTACGCGCGGCCGGTGCCGTCTGCGCTGCCGTCGATGCGGTGTTTGCCGATACCCGCCGTCGCGCGTTCTGCGCGGTGCGTCCGCCGGGCCATCACGCCACCCCCGACACCGCCATGGGTTTCTGCCTGTTCAACAACGTCGCCATCGGTGCCGCCCATGCGCTCGCCACACAGTCCGTCGAACGCGTCGCCATCATTGATTTCGATGTCCATCACGGCAATGGCACGGCCGACATCTTCGCCGGCGAAGCGCGTGTCCTGTATGCCTCGACGCACCAATCGCCGCTGTATCCGGGCAGCGGTGGCGTGCGCCAGCGCGGGGTCGACAACCTGGTCCATGTGCCGCTCGCTGCCGGCAGCGGCTCGAGGGAGTTCCGCGAGGCCTTTGTCAGCCGCATCCTGCCGGAACTTGATCGCTTCGCCCCGCAACTGCTGCTGGTCTCGGCCGGATTCGACGCCCATCGCCTCGACCCGCTGGCCAACCTGAACCTCGATGCCGAAGACTATGGCTGGGTCACCGGCGAACTCGTGGCGATTGCCGAGCGGCACGCAGGCGGCCGCATTGTTTCCAGCCTGGAAGGTGGCTACAGCCTGACCGCCCTGCACGAATCAACGATTGCGCACATCAATGCCATGGCAGGTTGTTGATATTCGCCCAGGCAAGTGCGAGACACGGCGAAAGGGACCGAAAAAGCGCAGTCTGCATGCGGTAAATGAGCATTTTGAGGCGCGTTTCGCCGCCGGAGCGTGTCGACCGGGCAGAATTTCTACAGCCTGCTGGCCGGACTCGCTGCACATCCGCGCGAGGCATTACACTAGCGCGTCCCGAGCCTCTGGCGAATCCAATCATCGTGCTGCTGACAACGTCCCGCGACCATCGCCGCCGCGCCATTGCGGCGGCCATCGCCTTGATCCTGTCCACGCCGGGTTGGGTCTCGGCGCAATCACCGGCCTGCCCGATCGGCACCCTGATCTGCAAGAAGCCGGCCCTGGACTGGTCCCTGTGCCCGCAGAACGACCTCCTCGATTTCCACGTCAGCGGCTTGCCGACGCAAGGTGAACGCGCCCTCGCCGATACCGAGATCAAGGGTCGGCAGACGCAGTCGGGCGACGGCGAGACCTATGTGCTGGAAGGCGACGCCAGCATCCGGCAACTCGATCAGCTGATCCGCGCCGACCGCTTCACCTATGCGCGCACGTCGACGCAGTGGACCGCGCAGGGCAATGTCCGCTACCAGGATCGCGACATGCTGCTCTCGGCCAGCGAGGCCAGCGGCACGACCGCGCCGAACAAGGCCAAGGTCAAGCAGGTGCGCTACCAGTTGCTGTCCTCGCGCGGCAATGGTCGCGCGGCCAGCGCCGTGCTCGCCGACAGCGAACACGCCAGCCTTGACCAGGCTACGTTTTCAACCTGCGCGCTGGATGCGCCGAGTTGGGAATTCCGTGCCGCCGACATCGACCTTGACCAGGCCAACGGCATCGGTCGCGCCCACGACGTGACATTCCGCATCGGCGATGTGCCGGTGTTCTGGTTGCCGTATGCGAGCTTTCCGCTCGACGATCGACGCAAGTCCGGATTCCTCTATCCCGAGCTCGGCTACAGCAACCAGCGCGGATTCGATCTTGCCGCTCCGTATTACCTCAATCTCGCGCCGAACTACGACGCGACACTGACGCCGCGCTTGATGACCCAGCGCGGGCTCATGCTCGGCGGCCAGTTCCGCTACCTGACCGACAGCAGCCGCGGCACGATCGAAGCCGAGTGGTTGCCGAACGATCGTGATACCGATCGCCGCCGCAGCCTGCTGCACTGGGACGATGCGACGCGCTTCAATGCCTACTGGGGCGCCACGGTCGACTTCAATCATGTTTCCGATGATCGCTACTTCGAGGATTTCGGGCGCAGCCTGAGCATCGCCGCGACCACCCTGCTGCCTTCGAGCGCGTATTTTCGCGGCCAGGGCAGCTGGTGGAAAGCCAGCGTCGGCGGCGACGAATACCAGATCACCGATCCAACCCTGAGCGTTGCAGCCGAACCCTACCGGCGCCTGCCGCGGGCAACCTTCGATGCCGACCACAGCCTGTTCGGCAACCTCGATGCGGGAATCCGCTCCGAGTATGTGTCCTTCAGCAAGGACAACGCGGTCGACGCGCATCGCCTTGATCTCCATCCCTACCTGGCCATGCCGATCGAGCGGGCGGCCTGGTTCGTGCGTCCCGAACTCGGTTTCCGCTACACCAGCTACCAGATCGATCGTGATGCCGACAAATCCCCCCATCGCGGCACGCCGGTCGCCAGTGTCGATGCCGGCTTGCGCTTCGAGCGCGCGCTGGATCTTGGCGGCAGCGGCTACACGCAGACGCTGGAGCCGCGCGCCTACTACCTGCGCGTGCCCTATCGCGACCAGGACAATCTGCCGCTGTTTGACACGCAGGAAGTGCCCTTCAGCTTTGGCCAGTTGTTCCGCAGCAACCGTTTCGTCGGCGCCGACCGGCAGATGGATGCAAACAACCTGACCCTCGCCCTGACCTCGCGCCTGATCGAGGACAGCAGCGGCAGCGAGCGGGTTTCCGCCAGCATCGGACAGATCCGCTACTTCGATGATCAACGCGTGCAGCTGCCCGGTCGCGCCGGCACCGATTTCAACGGTTCGACCTATGTCGGCGAGCTTGACCTGCGCATCAACGAGCGCTGGCGCGCCACCTTCTCCAACCAGTGGAATCCGAATTCCGACCGGACCGAACTGTCGGCGGTCGGCATCCAGAACCGCTTCGGCAACGACGGCGTGTTCAATGTCTCCTACCGCTTTCGCCGCAACCTGCTGGAGCAGGCCGATGCCTCGGTGCTGATCCCGCTGAATCCATCCTGGCGCCTGGTCGGGCGCTGGAACTACTCGATGTTCGATCGAAAGACCCTGGAGGCCTTTGCCGGCATCGAGCATGACAGTTGCTGCATTGCCTGGCGCCTGCTGGCGCGGCGTTACGTGCACAACATCGAACGCGACATGTCCAATGCCCTGTATTTCGAGCTCGAGTTCAAGGGTGTCGGCTCGCTTGGCCAGAAGACCGGCGATTTCCTGCGCCGTGCTATTCTCGGCTATCAATAATGCCGGCTCCGGCTCGCCCGAAACGGCAGCGGAACCGGCCCGCCAGCGTACTTTTTGTTAACGCCGCTGCGGCTGCAGCCCTTACAATCCAGCCCCGTTTCTTCCGGCTCCTGCGGAAACTTCATGCGCATGAACAAGCTGCTCGCCACCCTGATCCTGCTCCTCGCCCTTGCCGCGCCATTTGCCCAGGCGCAATTGATGCCGACCGAAAAGCTCGATGGCATCGTCGCCGTTCTCGATGGTGACGTCATCCTGCGCAGCGAGCTGGAGCGCCAGGTCGCCACCGTCCAGGCCCAGTACGCAAACAATCCGCAGCAGTTGCCGCCGCGCGCCGAGCTCGAGCGGCAGGTGCTCGATCGCCTGATCATGAGCAAGCTGCAGGTTGCCCGTGCCGATGAAACCGGCATCCGCATTGCCGATTCGGAGATCGACCAGACCCTCGGCCAGATCGCCGCGCAAAACCGCATGGATGTCGACCAGTTGCGCCAGGCGATCACCCGCCAGGGCATGTCGTGGGAGCAGTTCCGCCACAACGTCCACGACGAATCTCTGATCCAGAAACTGCGCCAGCGCGTGGTGCAGAGTCGCGTCCAGGTCAGCGATACCGAGATCGAACTGCTGCTCAAGAATGGCGGCGTCCAGCGCGGCCAGCTGCACTTGGGCCACATCCAGATCACCCTGCCTGATGGCGCAAGCCCGGAACAGATCGCTGCTGCCCAGGCCAAGGCCGAGGACGTCTCCCGGCAGATCCGGGACGGCATGGATTTCGCAGCCGCGGCCATCCGCTATTCCGATGCGCAGAACGCGCTGGATGGTGGCGATCTCGGCTGGCGCAGCTACGACGAACTGCCGCCGGCATTTGCCGAGATTGCCGAGAAGCTGCAGATCGGGCAGAGCGCACCGCCGGTACGCGGCCCGAACGGCTTCCACATCATCAAGCTGATCGAACGCCGCGAAGCGACCAGCGATCTGGTCACTGAATACCATGCGCGCCACATCCTCGTGCGCATCACCGAAATCGTCAGCGCGGCGCAGGCGGAAAAGACCATCCGCGACCTGCGCGCGCGCATCCTTGCCGGCGAGGATTTCGCCAAGCTGGCCAAGGAGTTCTCCAACGACACCGGCACCGCCAACCTGGGCGGCGACATGGGCTGGTTCGTCAAGGGCGCCTACGGCAGCAAGATCGCCGAAATGCTGACCGAGACCAAGGTCGGCGAAATCAGCGAACCCTTCCTCAGCGACGCCGGCTGGCACATCCTTGAGCCGCTGGCGACGCGCACCGAGGACAAGACCGCGGAAGCCGAACGCGACAAGGCGCGGCAGACCCTGGGCTCGCGCAAGGCCGAAGAGGAATACGGCAATTTCCTGCGCCAGATCCGCGCCGAGGCCTACATCGAGATCCGCTTGCCGGGAGCCGCCGGTGCCAGCGGCAGCGGCAGCTGAGCGCCCGCGGATTGCGCTGACCGCCGGCGAACCCGCCGGCATCGGCCCGGAACTGCTCGGTGCCATCAGCGCCGGGGAATTCGCCGCCGACCTGGTCTTCATCGGCAATGCCGAACTGCTCATCGAGCGCGCCCGGGCCGCCAGAAAGCATCTTGCACTGCATCCACATGACGCCGACAAACCGGTCGGCAAGGCCGGCAGCATCGCCGTCATCGACACGCCGCTGGGCGTACCGTCGCAGGCCGGCCAGCTGGATCGGCGCAATGCCCGCCACGTGCTCGACATCCTTGGCCGCGCTGCCGACGGCGCGCAATCGGGCGAGTTCGATGCCATCGTCACTGCGCCGGTGCACAAGGGCGTCATCAACGATGCCGGAATTGCGTTCAGTGGTCACACCGGTTTTTTTGCCGAGCGTGCAGGCTGCGAGGTGGTGATGATGCTGGTCGCCGATCGCCTGCGCGTCGCCCTGGCCACCACCCACCTGCCTTTGTCAGCGGTGCCCGCGGCGATCACGCGCGAAGGACTGGCAAGCACCCTGCGCATCCTGCATGCCGACCTGCGCCGGCACTTTGCCATCGAACAGCCGCGCATCGCCGTGCTCGGCCTGAATCCGCATGCCGGTGAAGGCGGCCACATGGGCCATGAGGAAGTCGACACGATCACCCCGGTCATCGAACAATTGCGCGGCGAAGGGCTCAACCTGATCGGCCCGTTGCCGGCGGACAGCGCCTTCGTGCCACGGCACCTGCAGCACTTCGATGCCGTCCTCGCCATGTACCACGACCAGGGCCTGCCGGTGCTCAAGCACGCGGGTTTCGGCCACGCCGTCAACGTGACGCTCGGCCTGCCCTATGTGCGCACTTCGGTCGATCACGGTACCGCACTCGATCTTGCCGGCAGTGGCCGCGCCGATGCCGGCAGCCTGCGCGCGGCGCTGCAGCTGGCGATCCAGCTCGCCGGCTGAGTGCTATTGCGGAGTCGGTGCGACGCGCCGGCGCCAGGGGTGGATTTCCAGCACCAGGGCCACTGCCAGCAAGACCAGGGCGAAGCCGAGCGCGCCAGCCAGGGTCAGGCGCTCGTGCAGGAACAGTGCACCCCAGACCTGGGCAAACACCGGCACGAGAAAGGTATTGGTCACCGCCTTCTCGCTGCCGACGTCCCGGATCAACTGGAAATACAGCACATAGGCCAGGCCGGTGCAGACCAGGCCGAGGACCAGCAGCGAGACGATCACGCCGGTCGGGGGCAGGCGAGCAGGCAGGTTCCACAAACCCAGCGGCAGGATCGCCATGGCTGCCCCGAGCTGGCTCGCAGCGGCCAGCACCAGGGGATTGACGGTGGCATGGTGCTGGCGGATGAACAGCGAGCTGTAGGCGTACAGCGCCGAGGCAACAAAGCACAGGCCAATCGCCAGCAGTGCCTGCGCGTTCATGCCAAGGCTGCCATAACGCGCCAGCACGCCGACCCCGAGCAGACCCACGACCACACCGATGCGCTTTGACCACGACGCTCGAATCCGCCATAGCAGTGCGGCAAAAATCACCGTCAGCAAGGGCACGGTCGCATTGATCACGGCCATGTACCCGGCCGGCAGGCTGCGCGCCGCGTAGGCAAAGCACAGGAACGGCAGCGCCGCGCTGATCGTGCCCAGCCACAGCCACGCCCGCCATTGCCGGCGCAGGTCCAGCGAACGTCCGAGCACGCGCAGCACGAAGACCAGCATGAGCGCCGACAGCGCCAGGCGCACGGCAGCGGTGAACGAGGCACCGACCACCGGCACGGTGATGCGCTGGAACAGGAACGAAGCGCCCCAGATCATGCCGAGCAGGAGCAAGCGGATCAGCGCGGAGAGTGGCATCGGACCTCGACACGGAAGCAGGCGGCCCGACGGGCGGCAGCGCATGTATTTTACGGTCAATCGAGTGGGAGTTTTCGCAGGCAGGCGCGGGTGGCGTAACCTAGCCGGCTCCGCCGCCCTGCCGACCCGCCACCACGCCGTGACCCGATACTCCGAACGCACCGCCGAATCGCCGCATGTCCTGCGCAAGCGCTTTGGCCAGCACTTCCTGCACGACCAGCAGATCATCGCGCGCATCGTCCAGGCCGTGGCACCGCAACCCGGCCAGCGCATTGTCGAGATCGGCCCCGGCGAAGGCGCCATCACCCTGCCGATGTTGCGCCAGTGCGGCAGGCTCACCGTGATCGAGCTGGATCGCGATCTCGTTCCGCGCATTGCCGCGCGCAGCGCCGGCATCGGTGAGGTCGAGATCATCAATGCCGATGTGCTCGACGTCGATCTCGGTGCGCTTGCCGCCGGCGGCAAGCTGCGCATCGTCGGCAACCTGCCCTACAACATTTCCTCGCCGATCCTGTTCCATTGCATCGGGCACCTCGATGCCATCAGCGACATGCACTTCATGCTGCAGCGTGAAGTGGTCGATCGCATGGCCGCCGCGCCGGGCAGCAAGATCTATGGACGGCTCAGCGTGATGCTGCAACTGGCCTGCCGGGTCGAGCCGCTGCTGGCGGTGCCGCCGCAGGCCTTCCGGCCGCCACCCAAGGTCGATTCCGCCGTCGTCCGCCTGACCCCGCTGCCACGCGCGCAACGCCCGCTCGAACACCTGGACCTGATCACCCGACTGGTGCGCGCCGCCTTCGGCCAGCGCCGCAAGACCTTGTCCAACTCGCTCGATGGACTGGCCAGCGTCGCCGACCTCAAGGCCGTCGGCATCGATCCGGGGGCGCGCGCCGAGCAACTGTCGCCACAATCCTTCGTTCGCCTCGCCGAACACCTGGGCCGGTGAATGCCCGCTTGTGCGGGCGCTCATCGCGAATCCCGGCCTTCAACAGCCGAACGGCTGGTCATCCCGGCTCCCCATCGGCTTGCCGAGCGCCCTCCACTCCTCGACAATCAGGCCATGGCCACCAAGAAGCTCCACGACATTGCCGTTTCGGTTGAGACCCGCTTCCTCGATGAACAATCGAAGCCGCAGGAAAACCACTACGTCTTTGCCTACACCATCACCATCCGCAACCGCGGCAGTATCGGCGCGCGCCTGCTCAGTCGCCACTGGATCATCACCGACGGCAACGGCGACGTGCAGGAAGTCCGCGGCGACGGTGTCGTCGGCGAACAACCCTGGATGAGTCCGGGACAAGGCTACGACTACACATCCGGGGCGGTTCTTGAAACCGCGGTCGGCACCATGCGTGGCAGCTATCGCATGCTCGCCGAGGATGGCACCCAGTTCGACGCCGACATCCCCTCTTTCGTGCTTTCGATTCCGCGGACCTTGCATTGATGATCATCACTGGGCGGTATGCCGGTCGAATGATCGAGCGGTGCTGACATGGCGGTCTGGGCGATTGGCGACATCCAGGGTTGCCACGACGAACTGGCGCGCCTGATCGACAAGCTCAACTACGATCCGGCCCGCGATGCGCTGTGGTTTTGCGGTGACCTGGTCAATCGCGGCGGTCAATCGCTGGAAGTGCTGCGCCTGGTCAAGTCGCTCAACGATCGCACCGTGGTCACCCTCGGCAACCATGACCTGTCCCTGCTCGCCGTGGGCATCCGCAGCGAACAGGATCAAGCCCGGGTCAACCCGGAACTGCGTGCGGTGTTGTTTGCGCCGGATCGCGAAGAATTGCTGGCCTGGCTGCGCCATCGCCCGCTGCTGCACGTCGATCGCGGCCTCGGCACGATGATGGTGCATGCCGGACTGGCGCCCGGCTGGGATGTCGGTCGCGCCGAGAGCGTGGCTCGCGAAATCGAGACGCGCTTGCGCGCCGATGACCACAAGCGCCTGCTGCGGCAGATGTTCGGCAACAAGCCCGATACCTGGTCGCCGCGCCTGCGTGGCATCGATCGCCTGCGCGCCGGCATCAACGTGCTCACCCGCATGCGCTACTGCGATGTGCGCGGTCGCATCGCCTTCCAGGAAAAAGGCATGCCCGGCACTCAGCGGCCCGGCAACTATCCGTGGTTCTCCGTCCCGGGAATCGTGCGCCGCGATTTGCGCATCGTCTGCGGGCACTGGTCCACGCTCGGTCGCTTTGCCGGGCTTGGCGTCTACGCAATCGATACCGGCTGCGTCTGGGGTGGCGCCTTGACCGCAATGCGCATCGACATCGAGGAGCCCGAGTTCGTCGTCATCGATTCCGACCGCCCGAAGCCGCAAGGCAAGGACATCGACTAGGGCAAGCAAGTCCGCTCGCGAATCAGGAAATACGCGCGTAATCCACAAAGCGAAATGCGAGTGCATGGGTATTGTCGACGGGATGGTTTTCCTCGGCGAGGATCTTCCACTGCGCCGCATCGAAGCGCGGGAAGTGCGTATCGACTGCTATGGCCTCGACATCGACCCAGGTCAGGTGCATGCGCTCGGCCAGCGGCAAGGTCAACGCATAGATTTCACCGCCACCGATCACCATGAGGTCGTTGCCGGCGGCATGATCCAGCGCCGCCGCAATCGAATCCACGCGCACCTGCCCCGCATACGGCGCATCAGGATGGCGCGACATCACCAGGTTGGTGCGCCCGGGCAATGCGCGCCCGATTGCAACGGCGGTCTTGCGACCCATCAGCACGGCCTTGCCAAGGGTGAGTTGCTTGAAGCGCCTGAGATCATCGGGGAGATGCCAAGGCATGCTGCCGTCGCGACCAATGGCGAAGTTGCGATCGAGTGCCGCGATCAGTGCAATCACACCGCCACCGGTGCCTTGATCGGCTTGTCGGCGCTGTAGCCGTCGATGTGCACGTCGTCAAAACGGAAATCGAAGATCGATCGGATCGCCGGATTGAGCTGCAGCCTAGGCAAGGCATGCGGCGTGCGCGTCAATTGTTCGCGGGCCTGTTCGAAATGGTTCAGATACAGGTGTGCATCACCCAGCGTGTACACGAAATCCCCGACATCGAGATGGCAAACCTGGGCAACCATGTGGGTCAGCAAGGCGTAGCTGGCGATGTTGAACGGTTTTCCGGTCATGGGATATTCTAACCAAAACGCTATGATCATTCGAAATAGTACTGCCTACCGTTAACATCACATTAACATCATTCTAGATGCCTTTATTCTCGATCGCGCTGTGCGTCCACCCCGAGAATTCAGATGAACACGAGCCTTCTTCGTTCTCAATGGCGCTGTAGTACGCCCTTTGCATACCGATATAGTCAGCGATGATGTCCCAAACAAAGTCAGATGCTTCTAGTGGATATAGTCCATATGTATGGCCTACATCTGACGTCTCAAGCCAGCCGAAATAGCCCTGCCGTAGCCGTCAGTAAGCCCGCGTGCCGACCTAGAGAAATCCACTGGAGCAAAGGTGACCAGCGGCGGCGCCGGGAACGCGGCAACCGCATACAAAATTGCCGGGCGCTAATGAACCGTAGTCAATTTCACTGGCGATGCTGGTCAGCTCATATTGCGAACACTGCAATTGGCCGGCGATTCGCACTAACGCGTAAAGGGATCACGCTTGGATTGAGTTTTCAGCGTCGAGTGTTTTTGTCGGCTCGCCAGATACTCGCCGAGAATATCGACTGGGTTCTCACCAAGTGCTTCGCAGATTTCGACGAATTCCACGAAATCAACTCGGCGCTCTCCACGCTCAATCTTGGAAACAAAGGTCTGACTATTGCCCAAGCGCCGTCCAAGCATCTCCTGAGTGATGCCAGCGCGCTCTCGAGCTAGACGCATGAGTGTCAGAAAGCACTGATAATTGATGTTGTGGGTGGACGCTGCCATGTAGCTTGCTCAAGACGAATGCACAAGCTAGAGTCGATTTTCGGATAGTCCAAAATCGGCTTTTTCGGAAACCTTCGGCATGGTGAAATCAGCCCAGATACAACGCTCGAATTGCGGGGAGATATCCGTGCACTCAAGCGCCGAAGAACTCGGCCTCTTTGGGGCGATTGCACTTCTTGCAACCATCGAAGCAGGGGCGGATGCTGGTTATCGATCCATTCGAACTCACCCTGAATTTGGGATTCGTCTCGCACCTCACCTGGCATTGCGAAACAGGGTTTTGCTAGCGCTCCTCGATGCAGGCGTGCTGGCAACGGTCGGATCCCGACGTCGGCTGGATGATGCGCTTAGCGAAGCATCGTGGGCGGACTCGAGCCTGGAAGACTCAAATTGGTTGGTCGTCTGGGATCGGGTCACCCAAGGCGGACTGGCTCAACGATTGACCACCTACCTGGATGGATTTGACAGCACCCCAGGAACGCGAGCGGTGTTGCTGGACACATGGCAAGCGCTAGGCGTGGGGGAGTGCATAGCCTTTGGTGAGCATGCTTTGGCAGTTCACAATATCAATCCCAACATCGCACGATCCGCAGCAGCTTCGCTGGGACCACTATTGGGCCAGTATTCCATCGGCCAACTCAACGCCATGATGTGGACTGCGGCTAAACATGTCGCATCGTGGTTCCTTCGCCACGGTGGGGGTGCGACGGGTTCGGCAGATCGAGAGTTAATTCGCTCCATACATAACTACTCGGACAGGGCTCGCCAGAACGGCCAAGTAGTAATGCAATTTAGCCGACATGCGGCGGTTCCGTTCAGCACCCTTCTCGGAACGTTCCTCCTTGCGAGTCGCTTGGGAGACAGCTATTGGACGGTGCCGGTTTCAGAGGCTGCGTTGGATAAGGCGCGACCAGTGGATCTTGAGGGAGACGCCGAACTACCCGACACTCTCGAATAGGATGATTGACCTTGCCCCTCGAATCCGATCTTTTGGGAAACTTCATACATGAGTGCGAGCCAGTTGCCCGCTGACATCCCGGATTACCCACAACCGGAGCACGTGATCCGAAATCGTCGGTCACGCTTTGCCGAAACGACCGGTCACGGCTTACCGAAATGGGCGGTCACGATGGACCGGAATACGCAAGTTCTGCAGCAAGCTGCGGCGTTGCTGTCGACGGCGCGGAGCAACAGCTCTCAAGGCCTTGCTTCATATAGCGACGAACGCTATAAAGGCGCTGTCGGCAGGTCATAACCCCCGATGTTTGGCCCACTCGGCTCTAGCTGATGGGTACCTTCGCAATGCCACAACGGCAAGCGGGGGAACCTTTCCAGCTAGGAGCCATCATGCCGAACCAATTCGCTTCAGCGCGTTCACGCGCTTTTCACCGCCAAGCCGGCCTTTGTTTCTATTGCTCGCAACCGATGTGGTTGGGTGATCAAGAGATTTTTGCCAATCGCTACGGTCTTTCCCTTCGAAATACCCGTTCCTTCCAGTGCACAGCGGAGCACTTGGTCGAACGTCAGCGAGGCGGGAAGGGTCGGGACAATATTGTCGCAGCCTGTCGCATCTGCAATCTCGTTCGCCATCGCGGCCGGCAAGACCAGGCGCCAAGCCCAAGTGCATGGCGAAATCAGGTTCAACGCCTTGTTCGGTGCGGTCGATGGCGTGTACTTCGATGCGTAAATTCTTGAATGTGAGCGCAACTAGAATTGCTTCGGGTGCGATTCAGACCGACGAAGTTGATCACTTGAACCAGCTAGTCGTGATCAGCGTAAGGCATCATTCGCGCTTAGGCAACGCCTTCTGCTAATGGCGCTAAAACTTCAGTCTTTGCTTGATAGCCTCCCACTCGATAGAAAGTCCAGCGTTCCGCTCCTGAAAAATCTTGGACGACAGGGTGACGGCGGCATTTGCTTTTGAGGTTTCGTACATGCCGAGTGAGTCAAGAGTCATGGCAAGGAACTTCTGCGCCGATCCTCTATTCTGAAACAGGCGATACATATCGTCAAAGGTGCGCTCGAACCTCATCCTCAACCACTCAAGGCGAAACCACTTCGAGAGGATCTGTTCACTGAAGACGGCCTGAGCAGCAGCGGCGATCCATCCCAGGTCCGTGCTGCGGTTGAGGACAGCGACAAGCCACAAGATCGCGTACACGGCAACTTTAGCGCGCTCAAATTTCACCATGCTCAGCGCGATGTTCTTGCTAAAGAAACTGTTCTCGAACAATTGTGCGGCGATTCGATCAATTGGTTTCGTCAGTTCGTTGTTGTAGTACCCCACAGTCGTTTCCGGCGTGAGATTCACGTTGCAAGCGCTTGTAAAGAAATCCTGTCGGCGCCGATCATCTGCCCGTGGAGTCAGGTAGAGGCGTAGGAACAAGCCAACAACGAACAATGCGACGACCGCTAGGACGAACAACACTACAACTGCGTCATAGACTAATGGGTTCAGCGCCTTGTCGATGGACAGCGACACCAGTGATAGCGATGCCCCGGTGTAAAAAAAACAATCAGATAGTCGATCAGAAAATTCAACGGCATTGAAGTACCGTTTGCGTATGGGGTCGGAACGAGATGATTTGTTATCCATAGCTGGGAAACTGGTCTCCGAACATTTGCTTCCAGAGTTCGATCGCTGATTTGTGATCGTTCTTGTCGCTGTAGGTGAAGTGCCACGCAAGGCGGCTCTTCTCTATGGCTGTATCAAAACGCTTTAGCACCTGCTCGCGATCCGTCGCGGACATGTAGTCGTCTGCAAAACCAATGTCATACCAGAGAGGGGCTATCAGTAAGTCCCGAGCCTTCTCAAAAAACTTGTATATATTCCAACACGTGTCGTCAATGTTGCCCGAGAAAACATTTAGCGCAAGCACCTCGATGTGGTAACTCTGCAGATAGTCACTGTGAATGCGGTTCCAATGCTTGATCATCTTGATGATTCGTCGAAAGTTGTAACCGCACTCCGTCGACTTGGATTCTATGGCCGCCGCCAACGGCTTCGGCCTCGACTTAATCCATGTGTCGGTATGGGAATTTGGCACGTTGTAATGCTTGACTGTGCCATCTGGATTATCAGTTCTACTGACTGGTACAACGTCAACATTCGGCCATGTGACGTAGTGGAGCGTAACCGCTTGCCCGTTGCTACGAACTCCGTTCCGCCATTCCGCCAACGCATTGCGGACGTCCTGAAGTACAGTCGTAGGCGTCTTGTCCTTGATATGCTTGGTCCAGTTCAGCACCACTATCACGTCTAGATCAGCATGGGAGCGAAGGGCTGTGTACTTCGGGATAGAGCCACTGCTGAAGGCCTCAACGATAGAGAACGTCTTGTTCAACTTCGACACGATGTCATCTCGCCGACGATTGGCGGCATCTCGGTGGTCGCCGCCGAGATTGATATTCTCGTAGAACTTGGCGAATGACGTTTGGACGGTGTACGGCATGATGGTCTTTAGGTTGGATGCATCAGCAATGCTGCCGCAAGGCTGGCATTGCGTGCAATATTTTCCAGGTTGGCTCAGTACAATCTGTGTACGGCGTATCGAAGCTGTAGATTAGCTGCATTAATTTTGATGCGGGTTCTACCCCGTTTCCACGGACGGTTTGATTAAGTCTGAAAACTCCCGATCGCGTCGTGCAACTCTACGACGCATTCGCGGGTTGTGAAACCTCTCCATATAGTCGAACAGATCAGCTCGGGCCTCGTTTCGAGTTTCGTAGCTTTTGTGGAACACCTGCTCCCGTTTGAGGACGCCGAAGAACCCTTCGCAGGCTGCATTGTCGGCGCAATGGCCGACCGCACTCATGCTGCAGACCATGGCATTTCCGCCGAGGAATTTCTGGTAGTCGCCGCTGATGAACTGCCCGCCGCGATCCGAGTGCAGGATGACTTCGGAATCACCTTCCCGCTGCCACACCGCCATCTGCACCGCGCGCACGACCATGTGCCGGTCCTGGCGATGGTGCATCGACCAGCCCATCACCAGCTTGCTGTAGAGGTCGATCACGACACACAGGTACAGCTTGCCTTCCTGCGTCGGAATCTCGGTGATGTCGGTGACCCATTTGGTCTCGGGCTCAAGCGCGGTGAAATCACGTTCCAGCAGGTTCTTGACGCCAACGGGACGACTCCCCGGGCGTCGGGGAGCGCCGCGTCGCTTGCGCCGAGGCCAGCCTTGCAGCCCGGCCGCCGCCATCAGGCGCGCCACGCGGTTGAGGCTGATGCGCTCACCCTCGTCCACCAGGTCTTCCTGCATGCGCGGTGCACCGATGACGCCCTGGCTGTCTTCATGGATCTCCTGGATGCGCACCAACAAACGCGCATTGTCCTGCGCACGAGCGCTAGGCTTGCGCCCAACCCACCCGTAGAAACCACTCGTTGAAACTTCCAGGCAACGGCACATCAAACCGATGGGGTAGTCGTTGCGGCAGCGCTCAATCACCGCGTACCGGACGGTGATTGCTTCGCGAAGTACGCTGCCGCGTCTCTTAAAAAATCCCGTTCCTTCGTCACCCGTGTCAGCTCGCGTTTGATCCGCGCGAGCTCCTCATCCCGCGGGGTTCCACCGCCGGGAAATGCTTTTGTGCCTCCAGCATCGGCCTCTCGGACCCAACGGGTCAGCAAAGCGGGGTTGATCCCCACTTCCAGCGCGACCTGACGGCAACTCGACTTCGACTGGCGGACCAGTTCGACGAGTTCGTGCTTGTACTCTTGGCTATAACGTTTGCGCTTGGACATGGACACTCCTTTGACCCAGTATGGGTCTTAGTGAAAGTGTCCGCAGAATCGGGGTAGAACCCATCACTGTCCATCGTGCGGAAAGACTCGCGCAAAGTTTCTTCAGATACGCTCATCACATTCTCCCGGCCTAATTCCGAAGTTAGCCCGCCGCGCGAGATGATTGGATCTAGGCGGCAACCCATGATGGGCGAGTTGAACGAGTTCGGTTGCTAACGGCACAACTCGCCGGCGACCTTTGTGCCGCCCTGGTTTGCCTCCTCACAGAACCGAATGCCTTTAAACAAAGTCCTTGGTTTCGAGCAAATCGTTTGATGATGAATTTGTGGTTAAGACACCTTGCTCTCGGAGCTAATTTGCGAACTCAGTGAGTATTCGATTGCAAATGGCGTCGTGGAACCTGACTACGAGTTGCGATCGTCCCTGTCCGGCCAGAGCCGGACGTTCAGAAGTCAATGGCTGGCTCCGCGTGCCCCTCATAGCGGATGAACTTTCACGTCCGCTGGAGAGCTTCGCTGAGCCGGGAACTTGTTGCTAATCAATCTTACGGCAATTGCTACGCCGTTTTCCATGGACACTTCCCTGCCAAGTCTGTTCGCACGTTCGTTGATGCCTGACGAACCAACGACAAGCTCAATAGCCGCAGCGAGTTGACTGGATGTTAGCTTCCTTCGCAAAAGCAGCTTAGATGCCACTCCTATACGTTTCAATTCCCGACCCCAGAGCTCTTGCTCTGCCGTATGCGCGACGACCACAGAAGGCTTTCCTGCACGTAGAGCAGACTGCGACGTACCCGCGCCACCATGATGAACAATCGCGCGGCAATGCGGAAAAATGGCGGCGTGAGGAACTGAATCTACAAAATAGACGCCAGTGGTTGGTTTGAATCCGCACCTTTCCCATCCCGGCGACTGGATCACGGCGCGCACGGATGCCAACTTCGCCGCTTCACTCAATAGCGAGATTGTTTCCTTTTCATCGCTGCCTGACAGGACACTTCCAAACGTCATGTATATCGGAGGGGTGCCATCATCCAGGAACGCCTGAAGCTCTTTTGATATCTCGCCTTCTAATAAGGTATCCTTTGTATCCAAGGCACCACAAACTTGATAATAGTCAGGCCAGTCTTGATTTCTCGTACATATTGTCGGACTGATCGCAAGCAACGTGAGTTGAGGCGATGCCCACACGTTGTCAATCAGATCCCGCGCAACCCCAATTCCGTTTTTTTGGCGTAGCCGATCAGAATATTGTTTTAATTTTCGGTTCAGAACTGATCTGGCGAGCCGCCAAGCAAGGCGGTTTCCGAAGGTGCCAAGATTGGGAACACCCGAAGGAGGTCGAAAAGCCGAAGGAACAGCACCGTGAACCAGTGCGATGCTGACATAGGCTCTCCCGAATCGTTCGGCCGCTGCATTCAATGGATAGTGGAAGTAGTGCCCGATAACCAGATCATTTTCACTGCATAGTTGCTCTGACACTTCGTACATTTCCGACTCTGCGGGCAAAAATAGCTTCTCAATAGCCATCTGTGTCTGCGTAATTGGATTTTTCTCAAAGAAAATCGATTCTCCTATTTTCTTCAACTGTGCCTTGTCCTGGATTACGGGTGACGAAGTCAACAAAATCCTCAGGCCAGCCCCGGAAACCAAGCTGTCATAGCGATCGCTATCAACGCATGTAATTGCGAGCGTTACGTCATGGCCTGCCTCTCGCAATCCTTCAGCCAGTGCGATGAACGGACGAATATCTCCATGACTACCCCATGTCTGCATTCCAATTTTCATGTGCGACAAAACCTATGCTCTATGAAGCCTGGCGCCTGATTGAATTCGCGAATTGAAGCGGCTTCGGCTTGACTGACTCGCTTGGTCGCTTCTCCCTCACTCTGGATGCTCGGCGTTGAGCAAGACCAGCGTTCGCACCGCCTTTTGAAACTCGTGTGGCTTGTCGAGAAAGGTGTAGTGCTGCGCATCCGGAATCTCAATGTAGCGTTTTTTTGGGTCAGTAAGTGTCTCGTAGTACTGTCGTGTCAGTGCCTTGGGAGTAATCCAATCATCTGATCCGACAATCGCCACGTATGGAACTTTCAGCTCAGGAATGTCATTTATCGCGTTAAATTGGAGGATGCCTGGAATGATGTTTTTCCATTGGCTCCACCATTGCGGATTCGCGATCCATTTGCATGGGCCTATGTATGCAAGTTCGCAGGACTCGGCCACCGAGTGGTTGGGCGAAGTCAGGTAGGTAAACCAACGCACCTTGGCCGTGTGCTTCTGAAGGACGTTGCCTATATTGAAGTGCTCCAGCCACTGTCGCTGAATTTTGACGGCGGAAAAGTCGATCATCGGCTGGCCGCCAGCGGTTGTGGCGAGACTAGGTGCGAAGCTGGAGAGGGCGATAACAGCTTTACCATCTCCCTCGCGTCGCGCGAGCGAGGTGAGGTGCTCGTGCGTAAGCAAATTGCCCGCTCTCCAGTCAACGGCTTGTCCGACGGTTGCGACGCCTAGTGCTTTTTCAGGTGTCGCTGATGCAATTTTAAGTGCAAGAATGGACCCAAATGAGTGGCCAACGAGATAGAGCGCATGTCGATCAAACTCTACGAGGAGATGATCGACTATCGCGTCTGTGTCTTGCACCATTTCCTCTAGCGTCGGCCCTACTTTGTATTTGTCAGATTTTCCAACGCCACCCGTCTCAATGTGTACGACAATGAAATCCCGTTCCAATTCGTCGCTGAATTCGGAGGCGAGCGGTACAAAACTCTCTCCAGGGCCGCCGGGAAGGAACAAAAGAAGTGGCTTGTCCTGCTGGTAGCCTCGAATGAACAAGTATTGAGTGGTACCTCGGATTTTCACGGCCTCTGTTTGAACGATGCCGCTATCTCCTACTTCGTTGTATTCGTAGTAGCGCCATCCCTTCACCACGCCGAAAGTCAGAATTGTCAGCAAGCTGATGGCGGCAATCATCAAGGCCAGAGCTCTGAGAAGCTTGCGATGGGTCATGAACTGCATAGCGCCAAGTGTAGTTGAGAACTGGCCCGCTTCAGCGGACGCTGGAAGAATAGGCCCTCGACACTGGCGGGAAACCAAGGCTCGGTCTTGGCCGCCCGGGCAGCATCAAGAATGCGATGGTACGTAGCCGACCCTGGATCCCGGACCGGATTGTGATTCGAGCATTCGCCAGCCGTGAGGACCAACTCATATTTTTGCAAGTTCATGGTACCGAGAGTCGATCGCGGCACCATCGGACGTCAGCTTCGGGTCGAGTTGCGACGGTCGCCCTCCGGCCAGAAGCAGACATTTACAATCTTGGCGCAGCCCATTTTTGCCTTCACTCGGCAACGATCCCAAGTTCGAGTCCTGCACGGCCTACTACTTTTTCAGCGTTAACTCAGTGATTTACTTCAAAACCGGCCTAGCGCCAGTTTTTGTGACAGCATGGTGATAGCAAATCCCGGTTGACATCCTTTCCTTTAACGCTAAGAAGTCGTTTCGCACAGGGGGTGCCCGATGAGTCGCACAAATACTCCGTTGCATTGGCGGTATACGTTTTTGCTCCTAGAACTTGTTGCGCTCCTTTGGGCCAATCGGATCGCCTTCGGCAGTTGGCTGCCCACGGCAGACGCACAAGGTTTGTGGTTCTACGCTGCCCTGTTCGGACTGCTGCTAGGTCAGCGCCTTGACACTCCCTTCTTTACGACGCCGAAAGACGCAGTTCTCTACGCAGTTCCGGCACTGATCGCCGTCCTGCAAGTTCAAGACGCCACATGGCTGCCCAGCCCTGCCGACGGTATTGGAGTGAAATGGCTGCTGCTGGAGTGGATCGCGCTAACGATTGTTGTTTCGTCACTCGCGATTTGGTTTCAAGCAAGTTCACGCGAGACAGCAAGCAGAATTAGCCTGATTGGTACCCATCTAAGCGGTGCATTGGGCAACCCAAAGACGTTCTTCTCCGTCATCTTAGTCCTGCTGCTTGTAGCGTTCCCTCCAGGCGCTACGCAAGGCTTGCTAGCCATTGCGGTTGCCTGGGCACTCACAGTCCCATTCTCGATACTCGATTATCTCTATCGGCTCGGACGCCGACTGCGTGCAGCGATACTCATTGGCCCACAGCACGTGGAAGCCGAAGTCGCATCGTTCCAAGTTCCCGGTCTAGTTGTCTTCAGAGCGAACAGCGAACACACCTTCCCGCGGGGTGCAATAGTCGCCTATCGAACACCAACATCTGAAGTGCGTTTGGCAAGCGTGCTAGGGGATGCGGGCAGAGACAGCGGCGCATTAACGCGGGCAATTGACCTTGGAGCAGCCAAGTCGCAGCAGTCAGCGGAATCTGGAACTATTGATGTCATGCGCGCGACGAATGCGCCAGCGGCGCTGATTAGCAACGAACAGAAAGGTCAAGCTGAAAACTTCCAAAAGAGGTGTGTTGGCGTCATAGCGCCAGACTCCCAAATCGGCCGTCTACTGATCGATGTAACGACAGACCTTGAACTGAGCGCAGGAGGTCTTGTGCGCGCTCGCTGCGGAAGCAAGGATGCGTACTACCAACTAACTAACGGCTTGACCAAGGAAGATATTATCCAGCAGAAAAACACGTTTGGATTCGTTTCTGCACTTGCGACAAGCGTAGGTCACTGGGATGACGACAAGTCAGCCTTCCACCCAATTTTATGGGTGCCCGCACCCAATGCGCCAGTATTGACAGTAGAGACGGCGCAGCGCGAACGAATTGACACGGAGCAAGTCGGAACCTTTCCGGGAACAAATTTCGGGGTCGGGTTCAAGAATGTACATCATCTGATCACCCATAACACAGCAATCCTTGGAATACTCGGCGTTGGCAAATCAATGCTTGCGCTGGAACTGATTGAACGCGCCCTCAAAGAGGGATGCAAGGTAATCGCACTCGATCTCACAGACCAGTACGAAGATGAATTAGAGGGTCTGTTCGACAGCGAACACAACAATAGAGTCGTGGCAGCGATAACAGCCAGCGGAGGAAAGGGGCCAGTCTCACTCAACGTTGAGGAGGGAGGTGCGCGCGCAACATTCGCGCAAGAGGTGAAGAATCAGCTAGAAGCGTTCATGGATTCCGATGAAGACCTACTCATTCTCAATCCAAGCGCATTTGAAGTCTGGAGGCAGGACAGCAGGCCATACAACAACACCGCGTCAATGTCGAGCCTGACAAGCTGCGAAATCACGCAGATCATTTCAGAGGCTGCGCTATGCATCGCACAGAAGCGAGGACGAACCGACAAGGCTAGACTTTGGCTAGTCTATGAAGAGGCGCACTCACTGGTCCCGGAGTGGAACGCAGCCGTTGGCGAAGGTGACCGTTCTGCGTGCAACGGTACCGCGCGCGCGATACTTCAAGGCCGAAAGTATGGGCTTGGCTGCCTCCTAATTACACAGCGAACCGCCAGTGTGACAAAGACCATCTTGAATCAATGCAACACGGTGTTTGCAATGCGGTCATTTGACGACACCAGTAAAGAGTTCTTGTCTAATTACATTGGCAAGGACTATGCGGCACTGCTGCCCGCCCTTCCGGAGCGCCATGCAGTCTTCTTTGGGCGCGCTTCGAACTGCGAGAATCCGGTTCACATCGCACTGAATGACAGGACCGATTTCATCGAAGGATTCAGAGAGTAGCGCTCGGAAGCGAAGAAGAATGGCTCCGCAACACTCTGGCGATTCAAGGTGACGATGATGTCGTCGCCCTGCCCGATCCCGCTCGCGTGAAGACGACGTGATTTGCGATGGCCTCGCGCGGTTCGGCCAATCCTTGCGTATTCCGGTCCATGCCGGGCCGCGATTCCGGTCCATGCCGGGCCGGTGTTCCGGTGCATGCCGGGCCACCATTCCGGCGCATGCCGGCAGGGTGAGTGAAGCGGGTTAACCGGGCTACCGTGCGCTCTTTTTCCAATGGGAAGGAGAGTGATGGTGGCGCAAGCGAGGTTACCCGTGCGCAAGATACGAGAAGTCCTGCGGCTGAAGGCCGAGGGGTTGAGCGATCGTCAGATCGCGTTGGCTATTGGCAGCGCGCGCTCGACCGTGCAGGAATGCCTCTGCCGATGCCGTGATGCTGGTTTGGCGTGGCCGCTGGCACCTGAACTCGACGAAGCGGTGCTGCACGCACAGCTGTACCGGCGTGCCGTGCCGTTGTCGCGCACGCCGACGCCGGACTATGCCAAGCTGCACGCGGAACTGCAGCGCCCGGGCGTGACGCGGATGCTGCTGTGGCAGGAATACAAGGCCGCGCAGCCGGATGGCTGGCAGTACAGCGTGTTCTGCTGCGTACACCGACGAGATTGATCGCGGGCACCGACCAGTCGTGATCAGCATGCCGATAGGTTGATCAGCTTAGCCGAAGCGCGTCTATCGGTCGCGGACGGCCATGATCCAAATCTGAATGATGGATCAGTAGACATGAAGCTCGCCCGGATTCTGATTCTGGGTGCTGGTCGTGATCAAGACGCCAATGATCATCGTTTTGCGTTCGGCACCTTGAAGATCGAAATAGTGGGTGGATACACGAGCGCGATGCTGTTGCTCGGCGTCGCGGGCCTGATGGCCTTCCAATCCATCGAACGACTATTCCGACCCAGTGTCATCCATTTCGAGCAAGCCATCGCCATTGCGTTCTCGCCATCGCCTCCCGTTTGCACTGCGCGTCTTCGTGCTGGGCCTGCTTGCGTTTCCACATGGGTGGCGTCACGCTGGCCCAGTTCGACCGGTCGCAATTCGCGGCGATAGTTCCTTGTCGCGCAACTCATACCGTGCCGCGACGTATCCGCGCATTGGGACTGGGACTGCTGATCCATATCCGGCTTGATGCGATCGATTGCCTGATGCTGTGGTGAGCCCACATCGAGGGCCGCCAGCTTCCATCAGCCGGCGCGTGCCTGGGATGAACGTCCTGATCACTCCGGATGCGCAAACAACCTGTCTCATCGCGCCGCTATTTGCCGCTCTCCACCGAACCCATCCGCAACAAACGTAACCCGTTGAAGATCACAAGCAGGCTTGCCCCCATGTCGGCAAAGATCGCCATCCACATGGTGGCGGTTCCGAAGATCGCCAGCACCAGAAAGACAGCCTTGACGCCCAGCGCGAGCACGATGTTCTGCAACAGCACGGTCCGCGTGCGGCGCGACAAGCGAATGGTTTCGGGAATACGCCGCAGATCATCATTCATGATCACCACGTCGGCCGCTTCCATCGCGGTGTCGGTGCCTGCGCCTCCCATGGCGAAGCCCATGTCGGACCGTGCCAGCGCTGGCGCATCGTTGATTCCGTCGCCGGTCATCGCGGTGAGCCCATAGCGCTTCTGCATTTCCTCGATAGCGGCCAGCTTGTCCTCGGGCAACAGGTCACCGCGTGCATCGTCGATGCCGGCCTGGCGGGCGATGCTCTTCGCGGTGGCCGTGTTGTCGCCGGTCAGCATGACGGACGACACCCCGAGCGCGTGCAGCTGCACCAGCGCCTCGCGCGAACTGCCCTTGATGGTGTCAGCCACCGCGAAGATCACCAGTACCTGCGACTCCGATGCCAATAACGTGACCGACCGTCCCTCGGCTTCGTGCACGGCCAGTCGCGCTTCGATGTCGCCGCTGCACTGCTTGCGTTCCTCGATCAGGCGATGGTTGCCCAGGACGAGAGTCTGTCCGTCGACGATGGCGCGGACGCCGCGTCCAGGCAGCGCGGTGAATTGCTGCACGTCACCCTCGCCTTGAGGCAGTCCCTGGGCAATCGCCCTCGACACGGGATGATCGGATTGGCCGGCAAGCACGGCCGCCCAGCGCAGGACCTGTTCTTCGGGTAAGTCCTTGACCATCGTTTCGGTCGCGACCAGTTTCGGCTTGCCCTCGGTGATCGTTCCAGTCTTGTCGAGTGCGATCGCCTTGAGCTTATGGGCACCCTCCAGATAAATGCCGCCCTTGATGAGGATGCCGCGCCGCGCCGCAGCGGCCAGACCGCTGACCAGGGTCACAGGTGTTGCGATCACCAACGCGCATGGACACGCGATCACGAGCAGCACCAGCGCCTTGTACACTGATTGCGACCATGTCCAGTCCATCAGCCACGGCGTCAGCAGGGCTACTGCGACAGCCAAGGCAAAGATCACTGGTGTATAGATTGCGGCGAATCGGTCCACGAACTTCTGTGTTGGGGCCCGGGTGCCTTGCGCTTTTTCAACCGCATCGATGATGCGCGCCAGGGTTGTATTGTTGGCGGCCGCGGTGACCCGCATCTCGATCATTCCGGTGTCGTTGATGGTCCCGGCGAACACGGGGTCGCCCGGTGCCTTGTCGACGGGAATGCTTTCTCCGGTAACAGGTGCCTGATTGATCGCGGTGGTGCCAGCCGTGATCACGCCGTCCAGCGGTACCCGCGCACCGGGTTTGACCCGGACGATCGTTTCCAGAGCCACCTCGGTCGCGGCGATTTCCTTCCAGTCGCCGTCGGCCTCCCGCACTTCTGCGGTGTCGGGGGCGAGATCGAGCAGGCTCTTGATGGCGTTGCGCGCGCGATCCAGTGCCCGTCCCTCTATCAGTTCGGCAATCGCATAAAGCGCCATGACCATTGCGGCTTCGGGCCATTGCCCTATCAGGAACGCCCCGGTCACCGCCACAGCCATCAATGCATTGATGTTGAACTGTCCGCGACGAAGCGCGGCCAAGCCTTTCTTGTACGTCGACAGGCCAGCCAGGCCGATGGCGGCGGCGGCCAGCGCCATGCCAAGTATCTTGAACAGCAATGTTTCCGGCGCGAAGAAGGCCAGCAATTCCGCCGCTACGGCAAGCGTCAAGCCAAATCCCAGACGCCACAGTCCCTGGGAGACAGGCGCAATTGCGCCCGCGGCTGGGCCATCGTTCGCAACCGGTTGGGGGTCAAAGCCTGCTTTCCGAATCGCCACCAGCGCCTCTGGTATCACCGGCTCCGGAGCATCGATGGTGAGGATCCGTGCGCCCAACTGGAAACTGAGCCCGCGCACCGCGGTGACTGGCGCCAGAGCGCGGCGGATTTCGCTTTCCTCAGCGGCGCAATCCATGGTGTCTATGCGGAAAGCCGTTCCACTGCCAGCCGCCGCGATCTGATCTGGTGCGGGGGGAGTACCAGAGTCACAACAATGATCTTTGTCAGCGTGCGAACCAGCGGCGCCTGCCACGTCAACTTCTTTTGTATTCACAAACTTCTCCGGTAACTATTCTTCTAGACGTTGATGCACTGAAGGACCATGCGAAATCAATGTAGGCCGTGGCCCAATCGAAAATCAGCGATCTTGATGTTTGCTTGCTGCAACGCCGAAGCGAGTCCTCTACGCATGCGTTGGACCTTCGATCACCGTGGAGGCGTCTACCTGCAAGGTCGCGTGTTCGATATCAAATGCTGCTGTCAACGCCGTCGCCAACGACTGCCGCACCGCATCCGGCGGTTGCGTTTCGTCGGTAAGGATGATGTGCGCAGTCAATACGGGTTCCTTTGACCCGAGCGCCCAGACGTGCAGGTCGTGAACCTTTGCGACCCCGGGATGCGCCAACAACATGTCGCGAACTCTGTCCAGGTCAAGACCTGCAGGTACGCCTTGCATCAACACCTGGCCCGCCTCGCGCAACAGCGTCCATGTGCGCGGCAGAACCCACAGGCCGATCAGCACGGCAATGATTGGATCTACCAACGTCCAGCCGGTGGTCATGATTACCACCGCGCCGATGATGACGCCTACCGACCCGAGCATGTCGGCCCAGACTTCAAGATACGCGCCTTTGACGTTGAGGCTTTCGCCGCTGCCGGCCTTGAGCAGGCGCATTGAAATCAGGTTGACCAGCAAACCCAGTGCGGCGATCACCAGCATGCCCGTCGAGGCAACTTCCGTTGGCTCGCGAAAACGCCCCACCGCCTCCCACAGGATGTAACCCGCGACCAAGAACAGCATGCCGCCGTTGATCATCGCGCCGATCGCTTCCATGCGAGCAAAGCCATAGGTTCGCTTGGCATCCGGCGGGCGCCGACTCATGCGCACGGCGAACAAGGAGATGCCGAGCGCAAGCGCGTCCGTGCCCATGTGCGCAGCATCGGACAACAACGCCAGGCTGTTGGTAAGGATGCCACCAACGATCTCGGCGACGAGAAAGACGGCCGTCATACCGAAAGCCCACCAAAGTGGCTTCTCATGTTTCATTTCGCTTATGCCGTGGTCGTATCCTGCGCTCATATTTTCTGTCTCCACGCACATCTGAGAATTTGCCGGCACCTGCAGGCACAAGACCCGCAGGCACCGACATCCGTTTGGCGCTAGTCGAGATCGCCAATTGCAAAGGACTGCTCGACGGAGGCGACATAGACCCAACCGGCCTCACGGCGTCCTGTTCGACCGACGCGACGGAATATCTCCACCGCTCGATCGACCTCATCGTCCTCACAAAACAATTCCATTTGCATTTCGCTGATGACACGGTCGCCAAAATCGATCGAGTATTCCTGTTCGCGCGCGCTGATCGCGCGCAACAAGCCTTTGACGTCGAACAGACTCAGCTTCCGGAACCCCGCTTCCTCCAGAGAATGGATAAGGTCGGGCACGCGATTCTTGTGCACGAATGCCTTGATCTGTTTCATGACGCAGCCTCCTGTGTTCGTGACTCGAGCATTTTTCGCTCTGCGCGGTTTTCCATCCATTCGTAGAGAACCGGAAGCAAGATCAGCGTGAGCAAGGTCGAGGTGATCAGGCCTCCGACCACCACCGTGGCCAGGGGGCGTTGGGTTTCCGCGCCGACACCACTGGAAAGCAGCATGGGCACCAACCCGAGTATCGCGACGCTCGCGGTCATCAACACCGGTCGCAGGCGCAATGCCGTTCCCCGCGTTACCGCGTCACGCGGGCTGAGTCCCTTTTCGCGCAGCTCGTTGAGAAAGCTCACCAGCACGATGCCGTTGAGCATGGCCACACCAAAGACCGCAATGAAGCCGATCGCCGACGGCACCGATAGATACTGACCGGTAACGAACAATGCGAGCAGACCACCAATCGTGGCGAACGGAACGTTGGCCAGGATGAGAACGGCATACTTCACCGAGTTGAAGGCGGTATAGAGCAGCACGAAGATGAAGAAGATCGTGACCGGTACGATCAACGCAAGCTTGGCCAGCGCACGCTGCTGATTTTCGAACGCCCCGCCCCACTCGATCCAGTATCCGGACGGCAACGTCACCTGCTTCTGTATCGCCGCTTCCGCATCCTTGACGAAACCGTCCACATCGCGACCGCGTACATCCATCTGGATCACGGCGTAGCGCTGCAGCTGCTCACGGCGCACGAAGGAGTAACCCTCCGCCACGCTGACATCGGCGACCTCGGACAGCGCGACCAGGGCACCGGTGGCCGTCCGCAAGGGAATCTTGCGCAGGGCTTCCACAGAATCGCGCGTCACATCGCTGAGCCGCACCGCAATGTCGAATCGCCGAACGCCATCGAGCAGGACGCTCACCGGTTCGCCACCCAAGCCGTTGCGGACGATGGTCAACACGTCCTCGGCATTCATGCCATGGCGGGCGAGCTCGTCACGATCGACCTGGATACGGATTTGGGGTTTACCCACATTCGCCTCCAGGGACAGATCAGCAACTCCTTGCACGCCAGCGAGCACGCCCTTCAACTGTCCGCTGATCTGATCAAGTTGCTGCAGGTCTTCACCGTAAAGTTTGAGTGCCAGGGTCGCTCGCACGCCGGAGATCAACTCTTCCACCCGCATCTGGATCGGTTGGGTGTAGCCGGGCACGACGTTGGGGACCACCTCCTCAAGCGTTTCCTGCATGGCCTCTTCGAGCTGCTTGATGTTGCGTCCGCTTCTCCACTCTTCCTGCGGCTTGAGCGCCGTGTAGATTTCCATGTAGTTGACGTCGGCGGTCTCGCCCTTTTCTGCACGACCGATCATCGCCAGTGTCGTCTCGACCTCCGGAAACTTCTTGAACGCCTCGGCGATTGTGTTGCTGGTCTTGATGGACTCGTTGAGCGAGGTGGAGGGAATTCCCGTCACCCGCCACATAATCGAGCCTTCCTGCAACTGCGGCATGAACTCCTTGCCCAGAAACGGAAACAGCGCAAGGCTTGCCACCAGCGCAAGCATCGCGCTGGCGACCACAACACGCTTGTTTGCAAGCGCCCTGGCTAACACCGGTTGATAGCCGCGCTTGATGCGCGCCACCAGCCAGGTGTCCCGCTCTGGTTTGGGCTTGAGGATCATGGAGGCCAGGACGGGAATCAGGGTCAGACTCAGGATCATCGAACCGGCCATGGCGAAGGCGATATTAAAGGCCATCGGCTTGAACATCTTGCCTTCGAGACCTTCCAGTGCGAACAGCGGCAGGAATACGACGATGATGATCGTGATGGCAAAGCTGATCGGGTTGGCCACTTCACGAGCCGCCGCCAGCACGGCCGAGGTGCGGTTGACCTTCTCGCCGTGTTCAAGACGCTCGGCCATGATGCGAAACGCATTCTCGACCATGACCACGGCGCCATCGACCATCATGCCAATACCGATGGCCAAACCGGCCAGTGACATCAGGTTGGCCGACAAACCCGCTTCGCCCATGCCGATGAACGCAATCAGCATGGCCAGCGGCAAGGTCACGATAACGACCAGCGCCGAGCGCAATTCGCCAAGGAAAAGAAACAGGACGATGGCAACGAGAATCGATCCCTCGATCAACGCCCTGACTGCGGTTCCTACGGCCTTGTTGACCAGGTCGGTACGCTCGTAGATGGGTTTGAGCACCATGGTCTTGGGCAAGGCATCGCGGACGACATCGAGCTTGCCCTTGACCGCTTCAACGACGGCCTTGGCGTTCTCGCCGATACGCGCCAACGCCATGCCGAGCACGACCTCTTCGCCGTCACGCGTCACCGCACCAAATCGAGGCGCAGGTGCTTCGACCACGGTGGCGACATCGCGAAGATAGACGGGAACGCCGTCCTCGGCTTTCAGCACGATGGCGCCGATATCGGCGGTTGATTTCAAGAGCCCCAGACCGCGCACGAGGAACTGCTCGCGTCCGACATCCATGACATTGCCGCCGACCTGGCCATTGTTGGCCGGAATCGCGTTGATCACATCGGCGAAACCGAGGCCACGGGCATAAAGCCGTTGTGGATCAATCAGGACCTGATATTCACGCTCACCACCGCCCCAGGAGGTGACGTCATCCACGCCCGGCGCGGTGCGCAATACGAGTCGTACCATCCATTCCTGCCAGGTGCGCAGGTCCATGTCGGTCACCTCGTCCTTGCTGACCCCTTTTGCGCGCTCCACGGTGTACCAGAACACCTGGCCCAAGCCAGAGGTGTTCGGCCCCATGCCCGGCTTGCCGTAACCGGCAGGCAGGCGATCGCCGATCTCCTGCAGGCGTTCGTTGACCAGTTGGCGGGCAAAATAGATGTCCATGTCATCTTCGAAATAGACCGCGACATAGGACAAGCCGAACAGGCTGACCGAGCGGATTTCCTGCACCTTGGGCAGGCCGGCGAGCGCCGATTCAATCGGCGTGGTCAGCAGCAGCTCGACATCTTCCGCGGCGAGGCCTGGTGATTCGGTGTACACGTTGACTTGCGCTGGCGTGACATCCGGGAATGCATCGATCGGCACATCGCGCACGGCGCGCAGGCCGAGAAAGGCGATGACGGCAAAGCTGATCAATACGAGAAACTTGTAGCGCAGGGAGAGTTCGACCAAACGGTTCAGCATGGCGCACCTCCTGATTCCCGAGGAATGCGATCAATGCCCATGACCTTCTCCCAACTGCGCTTTGAGCATCTGCGATTTCACAGTGAAGACACCGGCGACAACGACGACATCGCCCGCGTTGAGACCCTCCTTGATGACGGTGTGATCGCCGATGACCTCACCCGTTCGAACAGGAACAGGTAGCAACGCGTTGTCTTTGGCGTCGCGTCGGAACACCACGGTTTCGCCATCGATCTGGACCAGTGCGCTGGTTGGCACGGCCAATCGGGTAGCCGTTTGGGATGCCACGTTTGCGCTTGAGGTTGTCTCGAAATACACATCGACGTAGTCGCCGCTGTGCAAGCGGTCATCCGGGTTGGGTACTTCGACCCTGACCGTCGCGTTGCGCGTGGCCTCCGAGGTGCGATGCGCATTGCGCATGACCGTACCTGCAATCCGACGGCCACCCGAAATAATGACGGCGGGTGTCCCGGCTTTGACGTGCGAAGCGGATTCCGATGGCAGCTTGGCGTCAACCCACACGGTGGATTCGTCGACCAGGCGGAACAGCGTCTTACCCGGCTCGATGCGCTGACCGACCACAAAATCATCCTCGGTCAGACGGCCCGCGTGAGGCGCGTCCAGGGTGAACTCGCCATTGCTGCGGCCGTCCGCCGAGCCCGACAATCCGTACGCGCGGGCAGTGGCCCTGGCGCGATCAAGGGCGACCTTGGCTTCCTTGATTCGACGCCCAGACACCGCTTCGCGGCCCAACGCGGAGACGCGTCGCCATTCCTCCTCGGCAATGCGCAAGTCGGCTTGTGCGTTGGCCACTTCGACGCTGGACAAGGTGACCAGCTGGGCACCGGCTTGTACCTCATCGCCTATCCGGGCATGTCGCCGGATGACCAGCGATTCGACCCGGGGAGTAATCAAGGATGTGCCATAAGCGTTGTCGACGACTTCGCCGGGGGCGCGCAGTTCCTCACTGAGCTGGGAAGGTACAAGCGTCTGCAATTCAATGCCGGCGGCGGCAAGCGCCGCGTCGTCCATCACCACGCGCTGTTCGGATTCGCCTTCATCTGCATGGTCGGCGCCGCCTTCCTGGTGGGCGGGTTCGGACTTGGATTGAGCCTTGTCAACACCAACATTGCCCTGCTCGGTTGATTGTGAACAGGCCGATAGCGCCGCGGCGAGCGCTGTGAAAACCAACAGGGAAAATAGGGATCGAACGATCATGGGAGCGATTCTCATGGGGTGCCCTCCAGACCAGACCAGCGTTCGAGCTGTCCGGTCGCGGCAAGATATTCAACGAAGCTGCGCCAGACGCGCGCTTCAAGTTCGGCGCCGGCAAGCGCGGTGTCCAAAGTTTGTCTGAGCTGCAACAGGTAGTCAGCCGTCGACAACTCACCTTGCTTCCAGAGTCGCTCAAGCAGACCTGCCCGGAGCTCGACGTCAGTGCCACGACTGGCCTGCCATCGGGACCAGGCCGTGCGGGAAGAATCGTAGGTTGTGATGGCGCGCCGACGCTCAGTGTCGAGTTGCAAGACGACACGCTCAACTTCAGCGTCTGCGGCGTCTGCGTCCGCTTGCGCAGCAACCACCTCCGCGCCGAAGGAATTGCGCACAAACAGGGGTACGCTAAGCCTCACACCGATCACGTTGTCGCGAAAGCTGCCGTAGTCGATACGTCCCCCATTGATGCCGACCGTTGGATCAGCGACTCGGTTCTGCCGAGCTACCAAGACTTCACGCGCAAGGGCTTTCGCAGTCGCCTGAGCTACTTGCCAATCAGGTAGTTCCTCGGGATCGCCTTTTTGGTATGCAATGGGGGCTGGCAGTTCGCTGGTCGGGAGCGACTGACCCGTTGCAGGATTGATGGCGCCCCCAACCTCACGAAAGCGTGCTTCAGCATCGGTCTGTTCTGCCAGCAATTGCGATTGTTGAAGACGCGCCTCTTCGCTGGCCAGGGATGCCAGATCCTTGTCCAGTCCCGAGATGTCATCCGCCGCGTACTGTCTCTCCGCGAGATCCGCAAATCGGGCGACCAGCCGCAATCTCCGATCACCTATTTCCACGCGCTGGGTAGCGGCCAGATAATCTGCCCAACCCTCGAACCACTGCTGAGTGAATTCCCGGCGAACTACGCGCGCTTCCGCTGTTGCCTGATCGACGCGAGCCTCGGCAGCGTCATGGCGGAATCGACGCTTGCCACTCAGATCGAGAGTCAGATTTACCCCGGCGACGGCAGAGCGATCCGGACCTTCCCTGTCAAGAAGTACTTCGAGCTCGGGGTTGTAGAGGGGTTTCGAGGCCGCATCAAGCCGGGCATTGGCTGCCGCTATCAGCGCTTCATTGATGCGGTAGCTCGGGTGCTGTTGCCACGCGCCCTGCACTGCCTGGCGAATTTCCGGCGGCGCAAGAGTGGGAGGGATCTCGGCGGAATGCGCCAGAATGGGCCAGTAGATGACACAGGAAACAGCCACGGTTAGACGCACGAGCGTGCATCGTCGCGGCAGACGGAAAGGGAACATCTGGTAATCCTCTGAATGAAATTCATCCCTTGGCAGTCAGAGCCAAAGGGCGGCTTTGATTCATTCAGACGATTGGTGGGCGCAATTCCTTGGGTAGGATGATGTGTTGGGTCGGCGCAACGGTCCAGGCACTCACCACTCGGGCTTGAGGCGGCTTGGGCGAATCGACAACGGGCATGATGGCGATAGTCTGATGACAGCCGCAATGTTCGCATGGCCCGTCAAGATCGAAGGGATTCCCCCCAGGATCATTGCCCGGCGCCTTATCAACCGAGGCCAGTGCCGCCGAGGAACCAACGGCTCCACTGGAAACATCAAGTATGTCGTGTGCCGTGCAGGTGACAACTACACCGATCTTGAGCGCAAACACCAAGACCATAAACATCGCCAACCGCGAAGATCGGCGAAGTCGAGCTAGAAACGTGGCGGAAGACTTGGCGGGCATTCGAACAGCTTACCTAAGTATCGCAGCGTTATAAAATTGCATTGGCAGGCCGGACTTCCGGATGCGCGGCCAAATTGAACCAAAGATTTGCCTGCACGCAACCAAGACTCGTTGTGAAGTTGCCCATTCTGGTTCTATTCGTTGATAGGTCCCCGCCACAAGCTAATCGAATCAACAATGCATTTGGATTGCCCGCTGTGGCGGACTCTTAGGCAGCGATGAGCCGCTTTACCTCGACGGTGACGTGGGCCAGTTCCGAATGAATGGCGAGTTGATCGCGAAAGTAGTCATCATCAACGTCTGCGCGCGTTACGACGCTGAGCACGCAAGCGAATTTGCCCTTGCCAACACGCCAGACATGCAGGTCGGTGATGATTGCTGTCGGGTCGCACTCCGCAATGACTTCGCGCACTTCTTCAACGACTGGCGCGTCCATTTCCGCATCAAGCAATACCTTGCCCGTGTCGCGAAGGAGGCCGATGGCCCAGACGGTGACCAGGATCGAACCGACAATTCCCATAATCGGATCGAGCCATCGCGCACCCCACAACATGCCACCGACAAGAGCGATGATGGCGAATACCGATGTCGCCGCATCAGCGAGTACGTGCAGATAGGCCGAGCGCAGGTTCAGGTCATGGTGATGCGCGTGCCCGTGATCATGGCCGGCGTGATGCCCCGATCCATGCTCGTCACCATGGTTGTGATGACCTCGCAGCAACCAGGCACAGATCAGATTGACCGCGAGCCCCAGCACCGCCAGCACGATGGCTTGCGAGTAGTGAATCGGCAGCGGACTGATCAGGCGCTCGATTGACTGGAACGCCATCAGTGCGGCCACGCACAGCAACAAGATGGCACTGGTGTAACCACCGAGGATCTCGATCTTCCAGGTGCCGAAGGCGAATCGTCGATCCGCCGCGAAGCGGCGCGCACACGCATAAGCGAATACAGAAAGGCCCAAGGCCAGGGCATGTGAACTCATGTGCCAGCCATCGGCGAGCAAGGCCATCGAGTTGTAGATCCAGCCGCCACTGATTTCGACGACCATCATGACTATCGTCAGCCACATGGCCCGACCTGTGTTTCGTTCAGCCAGGGGATTGCCATCATCGAAGGCATGGGAATGTGTACGCGAGGCAGCGACGTCTTGAAGTGTCATCATGGGCGACTCGTGTGAATATACCCCCCTAGGGTATTACAAGGAGCCACCCATGTCGCATGTTGTCCTCAATCAATCGAAGCTGCTGGCGCGAACGCGGCGCATCAGCGGCCAACTCGCCGCGGTCGAAAAGGCGATTGCGGAAGGTGTTGATTGTGCCGCTGTCTTGACCCAGGTCGCCGCGGTGCGCGGCGCTGTCCAAGGACTTTTGCTGGAAGTGCTAAGTGAACATTTACGCGAGCATGTAGCAAACGAGCCCAGAGCAAAGCTTCGCGAGGAAGAAACGGCGAACGTCATCTCGCTCTTTAGGACGTTCATGAAGTGAACTTGCTCGGCATATCGCACATGGCGCACGCACTACATCGTCGGCATGAAGCCCTATTCTGGTCTCCTTGCTGCGCAAGCCCCCGCGCTCACTCATTTCATCGGCGCTTCCTTTTCATGAATTGTTCCGCGCTGTGTGCATCGAGTGAGCGGACAATTTGCCCAATCGCCCTTCCCCTGCGTTTGTAGTTTCGCCCCCAGACGGATGCAAACAGCCCTTGCAGAATCAGACCGCCTTGCGGCCACGTGCCGCGCAGACGTCGAATGCTAGGGAGCATCCGATCCAGACCAATGTACTCGTGACCGAGCTCGAGGGCTTCTGCAGTCAGTGTTCCCTTCTCGTAGCTCCAAATCTTTCCTACGTCGTGGAACAGGGCGTAGACAGTGGCGATTTCAAGATCATCTCGATCGAGACTCTTGAGTTGCGAAACCGCCGTTGCGACTTCGAGTGAGTGGACGGCCAATCCACCGGGGTGTGCGTGGTGGTCGGCTATCGATGCGGGGCATGTCCAGAAGTAGCGGAACACATCCGTCAGTCTGAATACATCTGAGACATAGTCATGAAGTTCCCGGACTTGAAGGGAATCAACCAGGCTCTTTGTTCTGGCAACAATTCCATCGACCGGACAGAGCGAATTGGGCACAAGGGACAGCGCGTCAAGACTGTGGTCGGGGACCCAGTCCAGAAGAATCAGCTTTGTCTTGTCGCCTTCCTCTTGAAGCTCAAGAACTGTCGATCGACCAAGATGCACGCAGGTTGGATCGTCGAAATACCAGGGTTGCGTCCATGACGTTGCTTCACGCGACAGCTGGGAGTTGGTCAATCGCACTCGCGCCGGCCCGTGTTTGTCTGCGCACACCGATGAAGTTGATCATCTGAACCGATTGGCGGTGATCAGCACGCAGGAGCGTTGATCAGCTTGACCGGGATACTGCTGTGGCCATTCAGCGAAATTCTTGAAGGGCAGAGATCGACCCGAAGCAGACGTTCAGTAGCTTGGCTACAGCTCAGTGAATATGTGTGTCTCCCCGCCACAAGAGGACAGTGGTGGAGTTGTTCTCGTCGTTCAAGTCGCTGTAGGAACTGGCGAGCGCAAAGGCGAAGGGCAACATAATCGGGGCGGCGCCTGCAATCGAGAAATTGAGTTCGCGGGTTCGGGATACGCCGACACCGAGCGGCCCGTTGGTCGTTGGACCCCAGGCTAGGTTGTAGTGAAGTTCCTGTCCATCAGCAACGATCTCAACAGTCGAGACCGCGAGAATATGGTATTGGTCCGGCCAAGTATGGAGAGGAATAGGGGCCAGAGTACTGCAGCCGGACTGAGCAGCTATTACGGGCGGGTTGGTCGACTACGTTGATCAGATTGCTTGATTCGCGGCACGAGTGGGAATAGGGTTCGGTGTACGTATCTTGATTGAAGCGACTTTTTGTAAGGAAGATATTCAGTTCCTTCGATTAGGCTATTTGCACAATGCTATGTCATTACCATAAGGAATGTCGACGATGAGAATGAAGCTCTTGGCTGGCCTTGCTTCTCTGGTGTTCTTAGCGCTTTCTTCAGCAGCACAAGCCTTCATCACGCTGGATGCGATCGTTCCCGATTCGCCGATGGAAGGTGAGTCGGTTGCAGTGCGAGTGAGCGCGGGACTTTGTGATTCGATCATTGAAGCCGATGGGTATCCACAGATCACTCAAAGCGGAAATTCAATCCGAATGCTTCTGGCTACAACCTACACGGACGACATCATTCTTTGCAATAGTGAACCGGGAACTGTTGACCTCCCGTTTGGCGAATTTTCCGCCGGAACTTATACGTTGCAACTTGATCGCCAATATGTGGATTTCTTTGGCGCCACCATTGTTGAGACCGTCGGTACCGAGGGGTTTGCCGTTAGTGGATTTGCCGGGGGAACGGCACTCCCGATGCTTGGACCTGGTGGCTTGCTATTTCTAGTGCTCAGCATGATCGCGGTGGTTTGGCTGACACTATCGCGACGTCATGGCTGCGGAGTAGTAGTGGTGCTTGTGGTGTTGCTGTTTCCGCCCGGCACAGAGGCGCAAACGGCTCCAGAATCGAATCGCTATGTACAGGTATTGCTGTCTTCTAATTCTGGTGCGCCGCCCGCGGAGGAAGTGGTCAGCTACTATGGTTCTTCCCCTCCAGTAGGGCCACCTCCGTTACAAGCCTTTCAAGTGGTTGAGCCAGTTGATGCGGGGTATCTCTTGCCTTTGCGCGCGACCGGTGACTTCCTTGCCTACCTGGAAGCGAATCCGGATATAGCCCGAGCTCGGCTGGAACGTTACTTGCTTGTAGAGTACCCGCCAACAACCAACATGGAGGCTGCTGTCACTTCGTTGAGCAACGATCCCAACGTGCTGGCTGCCTATCTGCCCCAAGAGTCGGATTTCTCGTCGGTGTCAGTATTGGAGTTTGGTCTGACAAGCCCAAACTCTGGACTGTCGTATCCCATTGGACCACTCGGCACACCCGTGCAATACGGGTGGGATGCACTTAACGTGGCGGCGGCATGGGAACTTGCAGGGGGATACGCGCTAATCGGCACTGCGGATACTGGCCTGGCCACGAGCCACGCAGCTTTGCGGCAATTTTCTTCGGCGGGTCAGTACCTCGGAGGCAATGTCAATCCGGGGTCGTTAGATCTGGGCGATTGGCCGACATCTTATGATGCAGACGTAAACGAGGTCACGCCGATGCCGTTGGATCCGAACTCGGCGTGCAATCCCAAGCATCTACCTGCGGTTGAGCCGGCGAGAGCTGGTCATGGTACGCATGTAGCTGGCCTACAGGCCGCAAACAGTACCAGCGTGTTGCTGCTCGTTGAAAATTGACCATAAATCGAGGGTTCTGCTCGCTGAAAATTGACCAGGGTGCTCTGACCTAACCTGCCGGCCTTTTGGACTGGCAGGAGACGAGGTGCACACCATGGCAACGTACGCAAAGGTGCGACGGATGCGGCTCCGCGAGGGGCTGTCGATTAGTGAGATCGCCAGACGGACGAGTCTGTCGAGGAATACGATCAAGGCGTGGCTGCGGGAGTCGACCCGCAGTGAGATGAGCTACCGGCGCGAGGCGGGTCCGAAGAAGCTCGACGGGCATCGAGAGTGGTTGCGACAGGCGCTTGAGATCGATGCCCGTCGGCCAAGGAAGGAGCGGCGCACGGCGCTGCGGCTGTTCGCTCAACTGCAGGCGGAGGGCTTTGACGGCAGCTACACCCGGGTCACGGAGGCGATCCGCGCCTGGCGTGCCGAGTCCGGCGCAGTGACGGCGCGCTCGGCCTTTGTGCCGTTGCGCTTCGAGTGGGGTGAGGCGTACCAGTTTGATTGGAGCGAAGAAGGCATCGTCATTGGCGGCGTCTGGCGCAAGGTGCAGTTGGCGCACATGAAGCTGTGCGCGTCACGGGCCTTCTGGCTGGTGGCCTACCCGGCGCAGAGTCACGAGATGCTGTTCGATGCACACCTGCGTTGTCTGACCGGGCTGGGCGGCATCGCTCGACGCGGCATCTACGACAACATGAAGACGGCAGTGGACCGGGTGCCGGGCCGCGGCAAGGCGCGGATCGTCAACGCGCGGTTTGCCGCCATGACGGCGCACTATCTGATTGATCCAGACTTCTGCAATGTGGCCTCGGGTTGGGAGAAGGGGCGTGTCGAAAAAGGCGTGCAGGACGCCCGCCGCCGCATCTGGCAGCGAGCGCAGGAGCAGCGCTTCGTAAGCTTTGCTGAGCTCAACGTGTGGCTGGCCACGGAGTGCATCGAAGGCCGCAGTGCCGCGCATCCGGACTTTCCGGGCATGAGCATTGCCGAAGCGCTGGAGCACGAGCTGCCGCACCTGATGCCGATGACAGCACCGTTTGATGGCTACATCGAATCACCCGCGCGGGTATCGAGCACCTGCCTGGTGTCGGCGGCGCGCAATCGCTACTCGGTGCCCTGCGCTTATGCGGGTCACCGGGTCAGCGTGCGGCTGTATCCGGAGCGCATCGTCATCGTGGGTGACCAGGAGGTCATCGCCGAGCACCCGCGGGCGACCGAGCGCGACCACGTGGTCTACGACTGGCAGCATTACGTGCCGCTGATCGCGCGCAAGCCCGGCGCGCTGCGCAACGGCGCGCCGTTTGCCGACATGCCGGAGCCGCTCAAGCGGCTCAGTCGTGCGCTGCTGCGTCGCGCAGGCGGTGATCGGGTGATGGCGCAGGTGTTGGCGGCGGTACCACGGCATGGGCTAGAGGGGGTGTTGGTCGCGGTTGATCTCGTGCTCGATGCAGGGCATCCCAGCGCCGAGCACGTGCTCAACGTCCTTGCCCGACTGAGTGAGGGGCCGCCACCGGAAGCGGTCCGCACATCGCTCGTTGTTGAAGAGCCACCGACCACCGACACCCGTCGCTACGACACCCTGCGCGAGGAGATGACCCATGTCTGACCTGATATCCGAACTCAAGCAATTACGCCTGTACGGCATGGCCAGCAGCTATGCCGAGGTACTGCAGAACAGCGCCGGCGGCGGCACCGAGCAAGCCGAGTGGCTGCTACGCCATCTGATCACCGCCGAGCAGACCGACCGCGGTCTGCGCTCAATCCGCTACCAGATGCATGTGGCCAAGTTCCCTGTGCATCGCGATCTCGCTGGATTCGAATTTGATCGGTCCAAAGTCGATCGCCAGCAGATCAGCGTGTTTGCTACCGCCGAGTTCACTGAGCGGGCCGAGAACGTCGTCCTGGTCGGCGGCACCGGGACCGGCAAGACCCACCTCGCCACCGCGCTGGGCATTCAGGCGATTACCCGCCACGGCAAGCGAGTTCGGTTCTATTCCACCGTCGATCTGGTCAACCAGTTGGAGCAGAAAAGGCCGCGGGCCGATCCGGTCGACTGGCCAACCAGCTCATGCATCTGGATCTCGTCATCCTCGACGAACTCGGCTACCTGCCGTTCTCGCAGGCCGGCGGCGCGCTGCTGTTTCATCTGCTATCCAAACTTTACGAGCACACCAGCGTCATCATCACCACCAATCTGGTGTTTGCCGAATGGGCCAACGTGTTCATCGACGCCAAGCTGACCACGGCGCTACTCGACCGACTGACCCACCACTGCCACATCGTCGAGACCGGCAACGAATCCTACCGATTCCACCAGAGCAGCGGCCAGGCCAAAGCCCGAATCAAGTCGCGTGAGCAGGCCAAGCAGAGAGCATCCAAGGAGGTGATCGAAGAGCCCTTCTGATCCTATTGACCCAACGCTCGGAGTTACACTCCGACCACGCCGAGGGAGCTCTCCCCGGCCTTCATCCCTGGTCAATTTTCAACGAGCAGAGATGGTCAGTTTTCAACGAGCGCCAACACTCCACAGCTTCCGGCCTGTGACGTTCGAAGTTCAAACCAAACGGCAGCCGCGCTGACAATACCTTGAACTCCCGCTCAAGGTCGGCGCCGAGCTGGGCGTTCTTTGTCTTTGCCTGCGCAATCAGATCAGTGAGTCGGGACACAATGGCTCCCCTGTAGCGGTGTATGGCGTGAAGCGATGTAAAGCTGCATCAACGGTTACCTTGTTTCAACTTCTTTTGGATACGGGGTGAAATTGACGAGTAAGTCCAGCGAGATGGCCGTACCCGCCGCCATTTAGTATGTTCACTCGGAAGCAGTCTCAACGACAAACAAAAACTCGGCTAACCCATACCGAACTTATGGCTTGAGGCTAGATCTCCTCAAGCTCTTTTTTTGCCTTTTCTAACATATCCAACGCTTCCTCTGCCTTTCCAGAGCGAATAAGTACCGACGCTCGATAGATCTGCTGTTCTCTCTCCAATCGCTTCAAAAGAATAATCTCCCGTCGCTCTAACTCTCGAACACGAGATGCACGATTCATCGTGCTATGCGCGTCCGAAGCTTGAAGGCGACGATTCAAAACATAGTTTAGGTAGGGCCGGAGCGATTCTGGGCTCGATTGACCCATACGCTCAGAAGCCTTTTGAAGAATTGTTTCCTTCCAACTTGAATCTGCGCCTAAAGAAATTCCGACGTCGCCCATCGCATCTATTAGACCCTCCACCGTTCGAACAGCAAATCTTGCACGTAATCGATGAACATTGGCATTCGAAATTCCAGCCTTTTGAAAAAGCTTTGCCCCAAGTGACGTTACAGAATCCGGATGCAGCGGCATACCTGTTTTGCTGGATATGAAAACCTCTTCAGGTTCGCTATACCCTACAAACTTCTTACGGCAGCGATCGACCACCTCCCGCCTCTCATTCTCAAGATAGTCGAGCGTACGCAGCAGCAGATCGGGCATCGGAGAGAGCTGCCCCATGCGCCGCCCCTTCCTCAAAACCTGGACCACACAGGGCCTATCCTCTTCTATCAATGCTGCAACTTCCGTGGCGTCCGGAAGCTGTGACTTGCACACTCTAAGCACTTCACTTCTCCGCCCACCAGTCTCCTCAAACCAAGACAACAATAGTGAATCCCTGGCACCATTTTCACGCTCCACCGCAAATTCGTGCAGCTTCCTGATCTGATCCTCATTAGGCGTATTTCGCTTGCCCTCGGAAGTCGACGGCTCACTAACGGTTAGCGGTGTTGTCCAGCTCCCAAATACCCGTCCTCTCTGGCTTTTTCGAAACACTTGACGAGCTGATATGGCAAATGTCATTTCGGACAATTCCGGGGGCAGAGCAGTTCGATCGTAGATCCCAACTCTATAGCTAAGATATCGGGACTCTTCAGCCCATCGATAGAATGCAAAGATCGTCTTTAGGCAGGTATTGACCCGGGCAGGGCCAAGCTTTTTTGCCCTTATCATTTGCTCACGCCAATTCACCAGTAGATTGTCATCGACGCTTGTCCAATCGCGCCGCAACTTCCTGCAGAATCGCATGAATACTCGCAGAATCTCCGCATACTGCGACGCGCTGCTGAGAGCAATTCCGTCTTTTACTACTATCTTCCGAAACCAATCAGAGACCGGGACATCTATGCCTTCTGGCCAGACTAGCGTCGGGATGCCCGCGTAGGAATGCCCCCCCAGCCTACAGGAGGCATCAGTCATGACAATCTTTCCAAAAGCCAGCGAATCATTCATGTTGATCCATCCATTTTTCGATGGTAGATGCGGGTGAAACAATGTAGTCAGGAACCGAACCCTCAGAAGGGATCTCGCGGGCGAGCGCACAATCATGTCGACTTCCATGATCTCGTGCGTCCAAACAACGCGATTGATATGAGCGCGCTGTATAGATCATCTATTTCTTGGGTCCTGCACTGCTCAATCGAACATAGCTCACTCAAACAGATGAGGGTTCGCTAAAACTCATCGCGGCACCTTCTGTGACTGGCCCTCAATCGACGTACGATCAGTTCTAATGCGAGGAACTGGCGTTCGCACCCATCGATCAGCGTGAACAACCACTTCTTCACTAGACACTTTTCAACCCGACACGTTGAAGAAGTTGGCCACGAAGATCCGCAATCTCCTCGTCTTTCTTCCTATTTTCCTCGAGAAGCTGGGCACTTCGGGAATCCGCTGAATCTGCGCGAGCTTTTTGGCTTAACGCCTCATACCTTTCTGAGTGCCACTGCGACACTGTCGAGACAAGTTGAGCTTCGAGCTCCTGGCTCTCTACCTTGCGCACGAAACTCGCGTCGTTCTTGTGCTTGCGTACTGGGCCCCGTGTACTTCTGACCAGCAGAGTAATTAGCGACGCTATTTCAGAAACTTGCTTCCCCCAGACAGGATGGGTTTTCGTAAAATCGTTTGGTGATTTGATCCTATGAATACCAAGCTCATCATCACTCCAGTCAGCGGCTTGACGTAGACTTCTTGGCAGTTCAGAGCGCTTATTATCAGGAACTCCTTCTTTCATCCATGTGGTCAATATTTTCTTGCGTTGGAGCACTCGATCACGCACCGATTTCTTGCGGTTAGTATTGTCCGACCTCGCAACAAGATCACCAACTTTATCCCTCTTGGTCATCGCAGCCTCCAGATTGACTGCCCTTAAGCGCCCCAAGAGCTGTCGCCCCTTCGTAGCGCTTTTCTTTGACTTGCCTCAACTGGATAACGCGCAGCTCTTCAAGTTCACCAAGTAGCGTTCCTGACCGCGTCTCTGCTGCAACAGCGCCTTCAAGGTACTCAATCTCTAGTTCGACATATCCCGATCGCGCTTTGTCCGTGATTGCCCATGGACAACTCTCACAAATCAATGGTCCTGCGCTAGCAAAATCAGGACCAACAACACTAGGGCCGCTCTCCTGACCCGCTCGACATCGAGCGCGAATTGCCGCAGCTTGTGTTCGCGGACAGCTGCAGGCTACCCATGGCTTAGGCGTTATCACCAAGCCTTTTCGCTGCATCACCATCTGAAGAGCCGAGCCGATCCGATTGGGGTCCGCTACGTGGAGCTTTGCGCGGAACAAATCAATAAGGCGTTTGGCCGTCTTCTTTAGTCGCTCACCCATACCACCACTAACCGCTCGATCGCCAGAAACTATGCTTCTCGCTAGTGAACCCGAATACCCCCATTCAACACTAGTCCACAAAGCGGCAACCTCTGGATCCTCAGTCACATACCTACGAGTCATCTCTAGGTTGAAGTGCCTTAGATGATGGGAAAGAACCTCAAGGCGGCTTCCATCGTACCTATAGAAATATAGTATCGCGAAGAATTTGCGCAGTTGATGAGGATGCCAATGCCACTGCCTTTCGCCGCTTTTCGTCTGATGCACGGGAACGTGCACGTGGGTAGCAAAATCGTCCAAGACCTTACGCGGATCCAGCGAGGAGAAGAGCCCATCTCTATCGTTGGAAAACGGGCTATACCATTGAAAGATCTTCTTTGAACCACCCTTTCTTCTAGCGCTTTCGCTAACCGATATCATGACCCTGACGGCTCTTTCCACCACATTCGGAACTGGAATCCACTCCTTCCTTTGCAAGGTTTTTTCTATATATATATTCAACCACCACCCATCCTCATCACTACCGACAAGGCAACCATCCTCAAGATCAATCAACTCCTCATAGCGTCGAGCGGAAAAGGTGGCGATCAGGATCCAACTCGCAGTAGCCAAGTATTTGAGAGCCTCATAGAAGCTAAGGCTTCCATCGAAAGTACGGCTGCGAACAACGACGGGCCATGGACTTCCTTCGCTACCTTTCTGGGGCAATTCTGATCCTATTGCGTCGAGTCGAGGGGCGCGCCATGTGAAGCTCCTCCCTGTGGTGGCCCTCACTGCTTCCAAGCCGCGCAGTAGTTCAGGCGCGTAGTTCACAACCCACTCTGCGGCGTGCTCCATTAGGTGCAGGGCCAAGTTCGGTGGTGGGGTAGGCGTTCGCTCGGTATCTGCTCCCAACTGAGATGCTCGCTTTGCGGCACCTTCAGTGAACGGTCTAAACGCGATCCCTTCACCATCGAGGCGCGCGCGCATTACGTACAACGATTCAATCGAGTCGAGAAACCGGCCCAAATTCTGAACAGAAACGTTCGAGAGTGGCGGCTCGGTTTCCCGAACCTGATACTGCGTCTGAAGCCCTTGTTCAATCGCTGCCCTTCCAACGAACCAAGCAACGCGGCGCAGCTTCATTGAATTCGCTGGCAAGTTGCAAGCAGCGATTATGTCGGAGGATGCAATCCTTGCCTTCACTCTGCCATCTGGCGCCACATATGTTGGCAGATTCGGAACGGCCGATGTAGATGCATCAAACTCGGCCTTCTTCTGCTTCAGGTACTTCTCAACTCGCTCGGAGGCCCGTAGCAATGCGTCCACCCCATAACGACACTCTTCGGTTATTTCTTCAATATCAAATGGCGTAAGGTGTGCGAACGACCAAATATTGCGCAACGTTAGCGCATGCGCCACGTTCATCAAGGCATTTACCAGCGCCACGTGTGTCGTCGCATCTTCGACTCGACCAAACCTACTGTCGCGCACCCACCAAGCATAGCCTTTGACTGCCTTGTAAAGCCTTGTTGCTTGCGTCAAGCACGTGCCATCCGCCAGCCTATACTGAAAGTTCAGCTTGCTTGCCTTAGCCCCTTCATGACTGCCTCTGATTTCCCATACCGAATCTTCGTACGGCGAAAGTAGCCATCCAGCTTGGCGCGGCGAATCCGCCTCTGTTCGCGCAGACGCCGAAGGGTTCTGTGCCTTCGACTTCTTAGGTTGGCTATTCATGGATCACCAAGGGTTTGGAGGCACGAATTGCACTGTGCTCTCAATCGTTTTTCGACGGGCTCTCGCCTGATTCCAAATTTTTAGCAACGGCCCACGGCTCATTTTTTCCTCAATCGCATCTATCAAACTTAACCAAGGAAGCCAAACCGCATCCCATCTATCAGGCTGATCTCGCTCCCAATTCGGCCGCACTACACGTAGTGCTCCCTGCCAAATCTGAAGCAATGCTATTGACTCAATCTCGGCCACAATGACCATCTGCGGACAACTATTCCAGCAATCCAGCGTTGTGCATTGCTCACCCTTGCTCTCAGGACGGCCAAAAGGGTCTTTGCAGTAAGTTCCAAGCCCTGTTTCTCGAAGAGTCTCAAGCCGCCGCTTGAATTCTTGAGGCTCAATGCCAAGTTTTTCAGCGGCTGCATCTATGTTTCGAATAACAAGTGTTCCGGAACGCTTCTTGAAACCGGCGTAAATGCTGATCATAGAGAAGTCTGGTTGGCCACTTCACTTGGTAGCCCTGGGTGACTTGCTGCGTGTGTTGACCAATGGCCATTCCGACTTGCAGCCGACCGTCATTCTCCAATGCGCTACGAAGTAAGACAGTGGGACGAATCATGCTCGGGGTGAGTCTTAGGCCCTCCAGTCCCGGAATTTTTGCGGCAAATGAAGTGAACCAAGCAGAGTATCTGTTTACGGACATCGACTGACATCTCTCCCCTACGCGGACTAAGAACAACAAGGAGCTATCAGGCTCGGTTAACTTTCGCCTGATACGAACTGTCTCTTCTCGCAGCCAGGACAGGGCTTCAATGGTTGCGGATTTACGAGGGAGGTCAACGATAATTGGCTTCCCCTTGGCTCTCGCCTTGTGACCGGTAATTCGCACATAACCCGGGAGGTCGCTATCCTCAATGCAGTCCGCATCCAGCGTTCTTGCAACCGCCAAGTTGGCGCCGCTTTCACAGAGATACAGAGTCAGGGCCGCAAAACACGCGTCTCTGTGAGGATTTAGGTATGAGTCGATTTCATAGAAACCGCCGTACTCCAAATATCGTTTTTGAAAGAACTGCCCGAATGTTTCTATGGCTTGTTTTCCGGGCAGGAGGCCATCGAAATTTGCTTCTGCGACTGCAAGCAAATTTCCAATTCCCGTTTTGCGATGTTCATTGAGGAGAGGGGACGAGATTGGGAACCAATCGCGTATCATCGCGATTCGTTCGGTTCTATTTTTATGCCCCCATAGTCCTGCGAATGAACCAGCATCGATTGAGGTATTTGCCAGCAGCTCCCTCCCTTCCTCTCGTCGCGCCACCCATCTGCGCAGGACCGCTTCCGCGTGCTGCACCAAGACGTTTATCCGCTTGGTGACAAGCATCAGAACGGCCTCTGCCGGATTTGATGGGAGCTCACTCCCTTCGCCAGTCTCCGACTCCAAGGTCCTCAAAAATCAAAAGCATCTCCCTCTATGCTTACACCGTACTTCCTACCGGCTTGTTGCATCGCACTGCGTGCAAATTCGATATAGCGACTCTTTGATGCTTCATCCGCACCGACAGTCTCCGCCAGGCTCTTTCGGTGGCCCGCTTTGCGACTGGCGTTTTTACACCCATTAGAGGCAATGAGAGGGCAGGAACCACTCCGCCTGATGAAAGCGCACGGAATGCAGAGTTGAGACAGCCGATTTGAGTACTAGCGGATATAGGAGATTTCTTGCCATCCGCGGAACTAAGGTAGAACTCACGATACGCATGTACCGCTTCTTCCCAACTCTCCCCTTTGATCTGGCCTTCGCGGGAATTGGAAACAACGGCTCGGCAGTGCGGATTGCTGCTAGATCCTATCCATACTAACGCTTTCCTCAATGCTAGATAATTAGCTTTTGCAGTACCTTCGGACGATCCTTCGAAAACCTGTCCGAACCTATTCGCAGATCGAGCCAAAAACGACTCTGACCAAGCATCAATATCACCAAATATGAAGACTCGATTCTGAAATATGGCAGTGGTCGGATCTGCAGTCGCCAATTCCATCAATTGAGCGTCCTTTGCCTCGACCAATGCGAGGCAGGGAGCGCTATCTAGTGCGACGGGACTGAGACCTAGTTTCGCTGCGAGCACGACGCGATTTACTCGGGTCTGCCCTTTTGTAAGCTTGCACTTCTTAGACTCTAGCTCTTTTCTAAGTCGATCCAGCAATTCTTCTACATCGCGCGGAAGATATCCTTCTTGAGCAGCAAGATTGTCGAATTCCGCAAGAAGTGCCTTAAGGCAACGCTGAATAAGTGCGAGCCGGGTTCAAAGTGTGCGACATCATGAAAATAGAGCTTCCGTCCGTCAGTTTTTGGTCGATCCGCCGACCGATTGCCGCTTACTTTCTCCTGATCGGGCATCCATCGGATGCCCGATGAGCATTACGCCGCCAATTTCCGGCGCGCCAGGTACAGGTTGGCCAAGCCGAGGATCACGAAGCTGCGGTTCGCGTTCTTCACCAGTCCTCGGTAGCGCACCTTGCTGAAACCCCACAATCGCTTCACGACCGCGAAGACGTGTTCGACGCGAGCACGAATCCTGGATTTGTTTCGGTTGCGTGCGCGCTCGGCCTCGTCAATCTCGCCCCCTTTTCGAGTGCGCTGATTGGTGAAGTCCTTCGCCTGAGGGGCATGCCCACCGATCAGTTCCTTCTGACTCGCATAGGCACTGTCACCATAAACGCGCCGCTCTTCACCGTGCAGCAGGTCAGCCAATGCGTGTTTGTCGTGCACGTTGGCTGCCGTCACCACCGCGCTATGGGTCAGTCCCGTGCGGCTGTCCACGCCGATATGGAGTTTCAAGCCGAAGTACCACTGCTGGCCCTTGCGGGTCTGGCGCATCTCAGGATCCCGGGCCTTATGGGCGTTCTTCGTCGAACCCGCCGCACCGATGATCGTGGCATCCACGATCGTGCCTGTGCCCACCTTCAGGCCCCGTGACTCCAGGGTCTCGTTTACCTGTGCAAACAGGGCTGCGCCCAGTTGGTGCTTCTCCAGAAGACGTCGGAACTTCAACAGCGTCGTTCCGTCCGGTACACGCTCGCAACCGAGATCAATGCCCACAAACCGGCGCAACGCCGTGCTGTCGAGCAAGGCCTCCTCACAGGCCTCGTCGGCCAGATTGAACCACTGCTGCACGAAATACATGCGCACCATGCGCTCCAGCCCTACTGGCGGGCGTCCGTTGCCCCGCTTGGGATAGAAGGGCTCGATCACCGCACACAAGGCTGACCAGGGCACCAATTGCTCCATCGATGCCAGGAACACGTCACGACGGGTCGGGCGGCGATGCTGCTCAAACCCTTGATTCTGGTCACCCGCCAACGCTAACGTCCGCTGCTTCATCGCCACATCCCGATCATGCTATGTTGTGGATAATTATAGCAGAGGTTGGAGACTTAATCAGCGTTGCCTTAACCTTCTCGTTGTCTTTAACACCACTCAACTGTGGGAAGCGCCTGGCCAACGCGATTCGGCTGATCTTGCCGTTTCTAAGTGTTAAAGCGCGCTTCTTGTACTGCTCTTCAAGCCACTCCCGCATAGCAGGAAGATTTGCTTCCGTAGCAGTTACGGGCAGCCCAATTTTCTTCTGAAACTCCTCCAGTATCGGACCACTGTGGGCACCGCAATATGTCAATCCAATCTTTGTTGCGTAGTATTTCTGGTCGATAGTTCCACGCGAAGTAACTCTAATGCCCTGACTTGACGAAAAGTCCTTGGTCAATACTTCTTTGAGTAGCTCTGCCGTCCTTTTGGGCATCATCCACTCTTTTAAACAGCTACATCGGCATGAATTGGCGGATGTGGATCGTATTCCTCCACCAGAAAATCGCGAATCCGATAGTCATCAATTGATTTCGGCTCACTAACTAAACGCATGGTAGGCAATGATCTGGGTTCTCGACTCAGTTGTTCATGCGCCTGATCCAGGTGATTCAGGTAGAGGTGCACGTCCCCCGCCATCCAAATGAATTCCCCTGGCTCAAGACCTGCTTGCTGCGCGATCATCATCTGAAGTGCCACGGCGCCTGCCCAATTAAATGGCGCACCCAACAAGAGATCGCAGCTTCTCTGGTACATTAGACAACTTAGTTTTCTATCGCTGGCAACATGGAATTGATAGACCATGTGGCAGGGTGGCAATGCCATGTTTTCGACTTCTGCCACGTTCCATGCGTGGAAGAGCATGCGACGACTTGCTGGATTCGACTTTAGGGTTTCGATCAACGTTTCAATCTGATCGTGCTCACGGCGATCAGGCCCCTGCCATCGTCGCCATTGCTTGCCGTAGACTGGCCCCAGCTCACCCCACTGGGCGGCAAACGCATCATCACTCAAGATGCGGGCCTCAAACTCTTCTTGTGATATTTGACTGCCTGATTCTTTCCGATACTTCGCAAGGGGCCAGTCGGTCCAGATCCTTACTTTTTCGCGAAGGAGCGGTTGAATGTTGGTTCCGCCACTCAAGAACCAAAGCATCTCTTTAACTGCTAGCTTCCAATAGACCCGCTTGGTGGTCAAAATTGGTACTTGACCATTCGACAAGTCAAACCGGGCCATGGCGCCGAAAACAGAAAGTGTCCCGACTCCGGTTCTATCAATGCGTCGATCTCCGGTGTCCAAGATTCGAGACATCAGATCTAAGTATTGATATTCGGGATGGCGCATCGTTGACCTCAATGAAACGTTAGCGAAGCGTCTCCCATAGCAACAAAAACGCCGAAGCCGTCGGGCTAGAACCGTTAGCCGAAACGAGGGCCGTGCAGGGCTTTTTGTTGAGGAAGGATTATTGACAGCATGAGTCTTTAATAGCACTATGACTTATGGTTAGTCAACTAACCCTTGAATTCATTGAGTTTTAGTTACGCGCGTTGTCGCTATGCCGGAAAGGAACTCCACGCCGAGGAAGATGTCGCCCGAGCGCTGGTAGAGCTGGCAGGACAATTTGCCATTGGCAACATGGAACTGGAACAGCGCATGGCACGGCTGCAGGGCCATTGCCGGGAGATCAGCCACGTTCCACGCGCTGATGACGAGCCGGCGCGAATCCGGATTGCGCTTGATCTCCTCGATCAGCCAGGCGATCTGGTCGATCGTGCGGCCATCGGCGCATTGCCAGGATCGCCATTGCTTGCCGTAGACCGGGCCGAGGTTGCCCTCGGCATCGGCCCATTCATCCCAGATGCCGACGCCGTTTTCCTTGAGGTAGGCGATGTTGGTGTCACCCTGCAGGAACCAGATCAGCTCGTGGATGATCGAGCGCAGGTGCAGTTTCTTGGTAGTGACCAGAGGAAATCCCCTGGCCAGGTCAAAGCGCATCTGCCAGCCAAAAACCGAATGCGTGCCGGTGCCGGTGCGATCCGACTTGGGCGTACCGTTTTCCAGCACATGGCGGAGCAGTTCCAGGTATTGCTGCATCAGCGCGCGTCCTTCGGCGGATCCTCGGCGATGCGGGGCGACAGGATCGGTGCGCGCCGCGACATGAGGATCAGGACTAGGCCGAGAACGACCAGAGGCAGCGAAAGAACCTGGCCCATGGTCAACCAGCCCCATGCCAGATAGCCGAGCTGCTGATCGGGTTCGCGCACGAACTCGACGGCAAAACGGAACAGGCCGTAGAGCAGGGCGAACAATCCCGAAACCAGGTAACGCCGGCGCGGTTTCATCGACACCGCATAGAGCACGCAGAACAGGACGAAGCCTTCAAGCGCCATCTGGTAAAGCTGCGAGGGATGGCGCGCTTCGTGGTCAAGCTGGCCGGCCGCAGCCATCGCCTTGAGTTGCTCGATCGAATGCCCGGCAGTCTCGATGGCGCGCGGAAAGATCATGCCCCAGGAGACATCGGCATGCCGCCCCCACAACTCGCCGCCGATGAAGTTGCCGAGGCGACCCATGCCCAGGCCGATCGGCACCAGCGGCGCGACAAAATCGATCACGTCGAAGAAATGCAGGCCATTGCGGCGCGCCCAAAGCCACATGGCGACGAGCACGCCGAGCAGGCCACCATGGAAGGACATGCCGCCTTCCCAGATCCTGAACAAGGACAAGGGATGCGCGATCAGGCTGACCGTGTCGTAGAACAGCATGTAGCCGACGCGGCCACCGACAATCACGCCGATCATGCCGTAGAAGGCCAGGTCGGAAAACGCGGTCGGGCCGACCGGCAGCCGGCCAAGCCGGCGTCGGCGTTCGCCGAGAAACCAGAACGCCGCAAATGCGATCAGGTACATGATGCCATACCAGTGCACGGCCACGGGACCGATCGAGAAGGCAACGGGGTCGATGTCTACGAAATAGTGCATGGGATCGCTTTGCATGAGGCGCGGCGCGGCTACACCGCATTATGTCCTAGGCCGGCAGGACGCGGAGGACGAAACCCTTGAGATATTCGGTCTCGGCAATCGCCGGATGGATCGGGTGGTCGGGGCCCTGCTGCAGGTGCCAGAGCAGTTGCGCCTGTCGATCCAGGTGCCGCGCCGCCTGCTGCACGCCATCCAGAAGCACGCTGCGCGGCATGTGATACGAGCACGAACAGGTGATCAGGATGCCATCGCGCGCAAGCACCTGCATGCCGAGTTCGTTGAGCCGCCGATAGGCGACGCGGCCTTCGGCCAGATCCTTCTTGCGCTTGACGAAGGCCGGCGGATCGAGGATGACCACATCGAAATGCTCGCGCTGCTCGCGCAAGGCCTTCAGGTGATCGAAGGCATCCGCCCGCACCGCCGTGACGCGATCGGCAAAGCCGTTGCGCGCGATATTTCGTCCGATGGCCTCAACTGCCGGTTGCGAGGCATCCACGCAAACCACCTCGCTGGCGCCGCAAGCCGCTGCGCGCAGCCCCCAGCCACCGAGGTAACTGAACACGTCGAGCACGCGCTTGCCCTTGACCAGGTGCTGAAGATGGTCGCGGTTGCCGCGCTGGTCGTAGAACCAGCCGGTCTTCTGCCCGGCGAGCGGGTCGCATTCGAACTCGAGTCCGGCCTCGCGCACTATCATCGGTTCATTCGAGCGTTCGCCAGCGCCGAGCTCGGCATACTCGGGCAGATTTTCCATGGCGCGGATAGAGGCATCGTTTTTCCACCAGAGCTGGCGCGGCTTGAGCACTTTGGCGATGGCATCGCCGATCGCATCCTTGAGCCGCTCCATGCCGGCCGTCGTCGCCTGCGCGACAACGACATCGCCAAATCGATCGATGGTCAACCCGGGCAGGCCATCGGATTCGCCAAACACCAGCCGGTAATACGGCTCGTCGAAAATCCTCTCGCGCAAGGCCAATGCGACATTGAGCTTGTGCACGAAAAGGGATTTGTCCAGTGCATGTTCCAGGCCGCGATTTACCAGGCGTGCGCAAATCAGCGAGTTCGGATTGACGTAACCCACGCCGATCGGCTTGTCGCGACTGTCGACGATGGCACAGACCTGACCTGGCTCGAACGCCGACAACGGCGAACGCGCCACGTCAACCTCATTGGAAAACACCCACAGGTGCCCGGCGCGCAGGCGCGTGTCTTCGCCGCGTTTGAGGTACAGCGCGGGCACCTGGATTTCGTCAGTCACGATGTCGGATCCACCAGCAAATGCAGGGTCGCATTCTACCCGCTCAAGCACGGCAAGCGCCGGCCGGTTTCCTGACGTGGCGTGTTTCAGGCGTTGCGGCGGCGGTGCGCCCAGAGATTGAGCGCCTCCACGGCAATCGAGAAACCCATGGCGAAATAGACGTAGCCGCGCGGGATGTGGAACTCCAGGCCATCGGCAATCAGGACCACGCCGACGAGGATCAGGAAAGCCAGTGCCAGCATGCGCAATGTCGGATGCCGATCAATGAAGTCACCGACCAGATTGGAGGCGAAGATCATCACCACCACGGCGAGGATGATGGCGGCGACCATGACCACGATCTCGTTGACCATGCCGATCGCGGTGATCACCGAATCCAGCGAGAAAACGATATCGATGATGGCGATCTGCACGATGACATAGACAAACGAGGCAAACACGCGACCTTCCGCATTGTCGCCACCGCGCGCGCCTTCCAGCTCCTGGTGGATTTCCATGACCGCCTTGACCAGCAGGAACAATCCGCCACCGATCAGGATCAGGTCACGCAGGGAAATCACCTGATCGGCAATGCGGAACAGGCCGAGGCGATTGTCGTCAAGCCCGGCCAGAAACGAGAGCACCAGCAGCAAGGCGATGCGGGTGAGGCAGGCGAGTCCGAGGCCGACCTTGCGGGCCAACGGTCGTTGCGCCGGAGCCAGCCGGCTCACCGCAATCGAGACAAACACCAGGTTGTCCACGCCAAGGACGATTTCCAGCGTGGCCAGGGTGAACAGCGCCAGCCAGAATTGCGGATCGGCAACAAGCTCCAGCATTCAATTGCTGCCGTCAGGAGAAGTGCGGCCAGAGCACCAGGCCCCAGCACAGCATCACGTTGAGCATGAGCAGGAAGACCGCCGCCGAGCCCATGTCCTTGGCACGCCCGGCGAGCTCGTGGAACTCCGGACTGACCTTGTCGACCACGGCCTCGACCGCGGAGTTGAGCAACTCGGCCGATAGCACCAGGACGAGGCTGCCACAGAGCACGGCTTTTTCCATGCCGCCCTGCCCCAGCCACAGGCCAAGCGGGAAGAAGATCACGAACAGCCAGCCTTCCAGGCGGAACGATGCCTCATGCGTCCACGCCGCGCGCAGTCCCTGGTAGGACCAGATCGCGGCACGCGCAATCTGGCGCGGCCCGCGGGGTTCGTTACTGGGCATGCATCGGCTCGTGGGACTGGAAATCCAGCGCGCTATGATGCCATAAAGGCGCCGTGCCCCAGACGCCGCCGTGTGTCCGGCATGCGCCGCAACCTGTGACTCCCGGAGTTTCCATGAGCCGACGTTTCCTGCTGGCCACTGCGCTGATTGCCGGCATCTGCATGATCGCCGGATTGCTCGTGCTGGATATCCCGATCGTGCGCTTGATCCAGGCCAGCAGCATCGGCAACGCACCACTCTTCGAGCACGGACTCGATGCGCTGGATGCTCTGTTCGGCATCCATGTTTCCTTCTGGCTGACCGCGTCCGTGATGATCCTCGGCGGTGCCATCCTGCTGGCACTTGCACGAAACAGGATCCGCTTGCGCAAGCTCGCCCTGGCCCTGCTTGGCGCCGGCCTCGTGCAGGCGGCATCCATCGGCCTGATGATGCTCGGCAAAACCGCCTTTGGCCGCGTGCGGCCGATGGCATGGCTTGAAAGTGGAGAAATGTTCCCGCTGTGGTTTGTCGGCGGCGGCTCGTTCCCCTCCGGACACGGCGCGTTTTATTTCGGCTTGTTCCTGCCGCTTGCCGCTGCCGCACCGCGCGCCTGGCAACGAACGGTGCTGCTGGCACCTCCGCTGTTCGTGATCGCTGCGCGCATCGACATGGGCAAGCATTTCCTTTCCGATGTCGCCGCCTCAGCCCTCATCGCCGCCTGCATGGCCCTGCTGGTCAGCGCCGCACTTCGCCACTGGCAAGCCAATGAGCACGACAGCGAGGCGATCCGCGCATCGCGCTGCTGAGCTTCCGCCGCATCACGGCGATTTCCGCTTCCGCCGCAAGCAACACTGCGTCGGACAAGCAATGACATGAACATGTCTTGAAGGATGTTTTGCATCTTCATCGCATCGTGCCGAGAGTGGAGATCCCCGCTGGCGCCTGAATGACTGCCGCTGAAACGGCGGAAAACCAGCCTCTCCATGCCAGCATGTCGATCCCCGGAATTGCTGCCGGGTGAATGCCGCATTGCGGCCCGATTGCGAAGGAGAACGACATGCTCAAACTTGCCCTGATATTTGCCGTGATCTCGCTGCTTGCCGGCGCCCTGGGCTTCAGCGGGGTTGCCGGTGCCAGTGCCGGAATAGCCAAGTTGATCTTCGGCATCTTCCTGGTCCTGTTGGTGCTGGCCTTGCTTGGCCTCGTCCTCGGCGTGGCGATCTTCTAGCTTTGCGCAACTCCAGCGCCCGGCTGCCGGCGCCGGGCAACGCTGCTATGCTTGTCGGACAGCAGCATTCGGGCAGGCGGAGACCCCCTTGATACCCCACCAGGCTGGCCGCTCCTGGCCACATGGCCGCCGCCAGCTTGTCGCAACCCTGGCCTGGCTGCGTCTTTGCGCAATCGGCGGCCAGCTCGTCACCATCGCCTTCGTCGCCCAGGTGCTCGGTCTGGCGATTCCGGTGACGCGACTGCTGGCGGCAATTGCCGTACTCGCCCTGTTCAACCTGCTGGTGCTCTGGCGATTGCGTCGGAAATCGGCCATGGCGGGCTGGGAGCCGGTCGTGCATATCGCCATCGACACCCTTGTCCTTGGCTACCTGCTGTATTTGACGGGCGGAGCGAGCAATCCGTTCGTGTCGCTGCTGGTCATGCCGATCACGCTGGCCGCCACCGCGCTGCCGCTGCGTTCGGTGGCAATCGTGGCAACCCTCGCCGTGGCAACCTATCTGCTGCTGATGCGTTTCTCCGTTGTCCTGCCGGAAGTCAGCGATGCCGGCAGCAGCGGCCTGTTCTTCAACCTGCACCTGACCGGCATGGCAATCAGCTTCGCCATCACCGCGGGCATGCTCGGTTTCTTCATTGCCCGACTCGCACGTGCCTTGCGTGCGCAGCAGGCGGAAGTCGAACACGAGCGCGTGCGCGCCCTGCGCGACGAAGGCATCCTCGCCATTGCCACGCAGGCGGCGAGTACCGCACACGAGCTGAATACGCCGCTCTCGACCATCCGCACCCTGCTTGCCGAGCTGGCCCGTGAAAACTCCACCAGCGCGACCCTGCAGGCGGATTTCAAGTTGCTCATCGGCCAGGCCGATCGTTGCCGCGACATCCTGCGCGAACTGGTCAAGGTCGGCAGCAACCAGTTGGCCGGCATTGCCGAATGGATCAGTGTCGCCGAACTCTGTGCGGCAACGCGCGATTCGTTCAGCCTGCTGCGCCCGGAAGCGGAAGCCAGTTTCACCATCGACGACGAAGTTGGCACACGCCGCATCGCGGTTGTTCCTGCCTTGCAGCACGCCATCGTCAACCTGCTCAACAATGCCGCCGACGCCTCGCTCGCCAATGGCGATGCGCGCGTCGAGATGACCGCGCGCGCCGATGGCGACATCCTCGAAATCCAGGTGCGCGACCACGGTCGCGGCATGCGCGCCACGTCCGCAGCGGTCAGCGGGTTCGGTTTCCAGACGACCAAGCATGATGGCCTCGGCCTCGGCCTCGCCTTGGCCAATGCCACGGCCGAACGCTTCGGCGGCACCCTCAACGCGGTGGCTGCCGCGGGCGGCGGCACGCGGCAATGTTTGCGTCTGCCACTGCCAAGGCTGGACAATCCACCTCATGAACGTTGAAACCACCGATCGTGTACTGCTCATCGACGACGATGAGGTTTTTCTCCATGTCCTCGGACGCGCGCTCGCCGCACGCGGATTCGAGGTGACCACGGCAAAGGATGGAACCGAGGCACTGGCACGCTGCGCCGAGATGCAACCGCGCTACATCGTCCTCGACCTCAAACTCGGCAGCGAGAGCGGGCTTTCCCTGATCTCGCGCCTCAATGCAGCCCGTCCCGGCGTGCGCATCCTGCTGCTCACCGGTTACGCCTCGATCGCCACCGCCGTCGAAGCGATCAAGCGCGGTGCGCACGATTACCTGGCCAAGCCGGTCGATGCCGACCAGGTGGCACAGGCCCTGCTCGGCCATGCCGGGGCCCAGGCGGATGGTGTCGACAACCTTCCCGACGCACCACCGCCGCTGAAACGCCTGGAGTGGGAACACATCCAGCGTGTCCTCGCCGAGTGCGAGGGCAACATCTCCGAAGCCGCCCGCCGCCTCGGCCTGCATCGCCGCACCCTGCAACGCAAGCTGGCCAAACGCCCGGTGCGGGAAACGCCGAATCGCTGAAGGGCGGAAATCCGTGTTTCGGGATGCGGGATCGATCCCGAATCGCAAGCTACTCCTGACTCTTGGCCGCGCGCTTTGCCGCCAAGGCCTGCATGACCACCGGCAGCACGTTGGCAAGCACCATCGGCTGTGCCGCAGCGGTGGGATGCAGGCCATCGGGTTGCATCAGGGATTCATCAAGGGCGACGCCTTCGAGCAGGAACGGGACCAATGGCACGTTGAATTCCGCCGCCAGATCCCGATACATGTCCCTCAGGCCGTCCCGATACTGCGGGCCGTAGTTGGTGGGAATCTCGGTTCCGACCAGCAACACCGAGGCACCGGAATCCAGGGCCAGGCGGATCATGCGCGACAGGTTCTGTTTCGGCGTGCCCAGTGGCAAGCCGCGCAGGGCATCATTCGCACCCAGTTCGACGACGACAAGGACGGGTTTGTGCTCAGCCAGCAGGCTTTCGATGCGGGCCAGGCCGCCCGATGTGGTTTCACCGCTGATCGAGGCATTGACGACATCAGCAACCGCGCCGGACTCCATGAGGCGCGCGCGCAGCAGATTGACCCAACCGGAATCCACCGGGATTCCATAGGCGGCAGAAAGAGAATCACCGAGCACCAGAACCGGGCGCGGCGATTCACGGGCCTCAAGCGATGTCGCTGGCAAGGCCAGCAGCAGGAACAAACACAGGATGCGCAGCATGTCGATCGATTCCACAACGGTGCTCAGTGCCGAGAAGCTTAGCAAAGCCGTCGATGGCCCTGATGGTCGCCTGCTGATCCTCGACGAGGTCAGCCTGACTGTCGAACGCGGGGCAAGCCTCGCCATCGTCGGCGCCTCCGGTTCGGGCAAGACCACCCTGCTCGGCCTGCTTGCGGGTCTGGATCGGCCGACCAGCGGCAGCATCACCCTTGCGGGCGAGTCACTGGATCGTCTCGATGAAGAGGCCCGTGCACGCGTGCGTCGTCGTCTGATCGGCTTTGTCTTCCAGTCATTCCACCTGCTGCCGGCGCTGAATGCCGAAGAAAACGTCATGCTGCCGCTCGAACTGGAAGGCCGCAGCGATGCCCGCCAGCGCGCCGCCAGCGTGCTCGGCGATGTCGGCCTCGGCAAGCGCCTGCACCACTACCCGCATCAGCTCTCCGGCGGCGAGCAGCAACGGGTCGCCCTCGCCCGCGCCTTCGTGCACGGTCCGCAACTGCTGTTTGCCGACGAACCAACCGGCAATCTCGACCAGCGCACCGGCGCGGCGGTCAGCGACTTGCTGTTCGACTTGAATCGCGAACATGCGACAACCCTGGTCCTCGTCAGCCATGACCTCGATCTTGCCGCACGTTGCGCGCGCATGCTGCGCCTGCGCGACGGGCGCGTCGTCGAGGACGACGCATGAACCCGCTGGTCTTTGCTGCGCGCAGCCTGCGCCGCGAATTCCGCCATGGCGAACTGGCGACGCTGGCCGCTGCCTTGGTGCTTGCTGTCGCTGCGCTGGCCGCCGTCGGCACGCTGGCGAATCGCGTCGAAACCGCGATCCTCGCCTCGGCCACGGAATTGCTCGGCGGCGATCTCGGCGTCTCCGCGCGGCGCACGCCGCTGCCCGATTCCTTCACTGCCAAGGCAACGGCATTGGGTCTGTCGAGCAGCCGCAGCGTCGAATTCTCCAGCGTGGTGTTTGCCGGCGACAACAGCCAGTTCAGCGAAGTCCGTGCGGTCGATGAGCACTATCCACTGCGCGGCGCACTGCAGGTCAAGGATGCCGCGGGCATGCAGCACAATGCTGCGGCACCGGCACCCGGCCAGGCCTATGCAGATCGCGCCGTGCTCAATGCGCTGGGGCGCAAGGTCGGCGATAGCATGCAACTGGGTGGTCGCGATCTCGTCATCACGGGCGAGATCGTCAGCGCGCCGGGCGGAGCGGTGTTCCAGTTCGCACCCACGGTGTTGATGAATGCGACGGATGCCGAGGCCAGCGGCTTGCTCGGTGCCGGCAGTCGGGCGAACTTCCGCATCCTCGTCGCCGGGGCGATGGAGGCGGTCGCGGATTACGCCGGTTGGGCCAAGGACAACCTGCCGGCCAGCGCACGCCTGATCACCGTCACCGAGGCCCAGGCCAACCTGCGCAATTCCTTCGAGCGTGGCGAGAACTTCCTGCGCCTGGCCGCCTTGCTGGCCGCCTTGCTGGCCGGCATCGCGGTCGCTCTCGCCGCGCAACGCTTTGCCCGGCGCAAGACCGAGGAAGTCGCCGTGCTGCGCTGCCTGGGCGCAAGCCGTCGCGAGATTGTCCTCGGCCTGGCCTTCGAGCTGCTCCTGCTCGCGCTGCCGGCCTGTCTCCTCGGTGCCCTGCTCGGACTCGGCATGCAGCAGATCGCCTTTGTCTTTGCGCGCGAGTTGCTCGGCACGACCACCGGCAGCATTCCGCTGTCAGCATCGGCCTCGGCCTTCCTGATTGGCCTGGCGGTGCTCTTCGGCTTTGCCTTGCCGCCGCTGTTGCGCCTGCGCGATGTCGAGCCGATGCGCGTGTTCCGGCGCGACCTGCAAACCCGCTTGCGCCGCTTCGATGCGCTGTATCTGCTGCCGTTTGCGGTCGGCGGCCTGCTCATCCTGCTGGAAAGTGGCTCGACCCGCCTCGCCGGCGTGCTCGCCGGCGGTCTTGCCGGCGTGGCCCTGGTGACCCTGGTCTTCACGCTGCTGCTGCTGAAGATCCTGCGCGCCGGTTCGCGCCGGCTGCCGGGTGCCTTGCGTTTCGGCCTGGCCAATCTCAACCGGCGTCGCACGCTGACCTTGATCCAGGTCGGCGCGCTTGCCCTCAGCCTGACCGCACTCGATCTGCTTGCCGTGGTCGGCCCTTCCCTGCTCGATCGCTGGCGCGCCGACCTCCCCGCCGACACGCCGAATTATTTCGTCCTCAACCTGCAGGCCGATCAGCGCGAGGAGTTCAGCGGGCGCCTGCAGGCGCTCGGTGCCGACAATCTCAGCCTGCTGCCGCTGGCTGCGGGAAAACTCGTGGCGATCAATGGCAAGCCGGTGCGCGCCACGGATTTCGAGCCGGATTCGCGTGCCGGCAATTTCGTCGAAGGCGAGGTGCGGGTGTCCTGGAGTGCCGACCTGCCGCCGTCCAACCGCATTGTCGACGGGCGCTGGGCGGATGCCCATGCGCAAGCGGCCGAACTCTCCGTCGACACAAGCTGGGTAGAACTGTTCAAGCTCACCCTCGGCGACACCATGACCTTCCGCTTTGCCGACCAGGAAATCACCGCCAGCGTGACCAGCGTGCGTGAGGTCGACTGGGATTCATTCCGGGTCAACTTCTTCATGATGCTCGATCCTGCGCATGCGGAGAACCTTCCGCACAGCCTGATATCAAGCTTCCACCTGCCGCCGCCCGCATCACTGGCCGATCTCTCGCGGGCCATGCCGAACCTGTCGCTGATCGATGTCAGCTCGATCCTCGATCGCATCCGCGACATCATCGGCCGGGTTTCGGCAGCGGTGACCTGGGTGCTCGGCTTCAGCCTCGCCGCGGGCATCCTCGTCCTCTTTGCCGCGCTTGCCGCCACCGCCGAGGAACGCCGCTTCGAGATTGCCCTGCTGCGCACCCTTGGTGCCAACAGCGGCCAGTTGAATGCCGCGGTACTTGGCGAATTCGCCGTGCTCGGCATGCTTGCCGGCCTCATCGCCGCGGCCGGTGCGGCAGCCACCGGTATTGCCCTTGCCGGCAATGTCTTCCGCATGACCGACTACACGCCACCTTGGCTGTCATTGGCGCTGGTTGCACTTGCCTCGGCGGTGATTGTCATGCTCGCCGGCCTGCTCGGCACGCGGCGCATCGCAGGCACGCCACCGATGCTGGTATTGCGTCACGGAACCTGATTTCGCGCAGGGACTCTGCTTGCGCAGTGAAGCATCCGGCGGCTATCGTGAAGGCAATGAGCACCGACGAGAAACGCCGCTTTCCGCGCCTGCCGATCTTCTCGGCAGCCCTGATCACCCATGCCGGCCAAGGCTGGCTCAGCGAAGTGCGCGATCTGTCCCAGGGCGGCGCCTGCCTGGCGCGCCCGCAGCATTGGGCCGGCGATGATCGCCGCCGCTGTCGCATCTATTTCATCTTCGACCAGGAGACCGTGATCGCAGTCGAAGCCGATTGCGTGCGCCATGGCCAGGAAGACCTCGGCTTCGAGTTCCAGCCCGCTCAGGAGGCCGCGGTCGAAGCCTTGCTCTACGAATCCCGATTCATCGGCAAGGACGAGCCGTAAGAGTCAACGTCCGGCAGCCAATGCGGCGCGCGGATCTTCGCTTATGCTGGGCAGGGTCACGGTCCAACCCGGAGATTTCCCGCATGTGGAGCCATATCGCACCGATCCTGCTGCTGGTTGGATCCAACGTCTTCATGACGTTCGCCTGGTACGGCCATCTCAAGTTCACCAATCGCCCACTGCTGCTGGTGATCCTGGTCAGTTGGGGAATCGCCTTCTTCGAATACTGCCTGCAGGTGCCGGCCAACCGCATCGGCTACGCGGTCTACAACCCGGCGCAACTGAAGACGATCCAGGAGATCATCACCCTGATCGTGTTCATGGCATTTTCGGTTTTCTGGCTTGGCGCCAGCATCAAGTGGAACCATCTGCTCGGCTTCGCCCTGATTGTCGTTGCGGCGTTTTTCATCTTTCTCGATTGAGCCGACGCTGATCAGGCGCTCCGCCGCGGGCGTTGTCGCCAGGCCTTGAACGGTGCCAGCAGCCAGTAGTGTGTCCAGATCCCGCAGTAGACAATGCCGCGCAGCAGCGGGCTTTTCGCGGCCGCATCGAACTTGCGGAAATAGCGCCACATGCCGGCGTGCTTGTGCCGCGAGACAAACAAGGGGCGGCGCTGGCTGGAGCTGCCTTGTTCGTGGACCAGAGCGATGGCATGCGCATGGCAGACCTCACCGCCGGCATCGCGCACGCGCCGGCACAGGTCGAGATCCTCGCAGTGCAGGAAATATCTCTCGTCGAAGCCACCGATCGACACGAATACGTCCCGGCGCAGGAACAGGCACGCGCCCGATACTGCATCGACGCGCTCGACTACCGTTCCTGCTGGCGCAGGCGGCATTTCGATGCCCGCCAGCGCCGGCCAGCGCTTCTGCAGGCGGGCGAGGCCGCTCAGACTCATCAACGCGCGACGCAAGTCGGGATCACGCCGGCGATTGGCCCGGGCGGGAGTCCCGTCCGGGTTGACGATGCGCACGCCGATGACACCGGCCTGCGGATGCGCGCGGGCGATTGCGCCCAGGCGTGCAATGCTGTCCGGCTCGACCAAGCAATCCGGATTGAGCACGAGCAGCCATTCGCCTTCGCAGGAGTCGGCGGCCTGGTTGGCGGCCGGGCCAAAACCGAGATTCCGGGTATTGCGCAGGATGCGCAGGCGGGGATCCGCACCGAAGCGACGCTGGATCTCGTCAACCTGGCCATCGTCGGAGGCGTTGTCGACAACTGCCAGCGTCAATGGCGCGGTCGAGGCGAGCAGGCGCTCGACGCAGCGCAGGCTGACCGGCCCGCTGTTGGCGGTCACCACGATGACGCTGGTCAGTCCCGGCACGCTGGCGAGCGACGACACCGGCACGATGCGGCCTCAGAATCCGCTGATCAGGCGATCACCCTGTTCGCGCGCGACATTCCACACGGCTGGCCAGTCCCGCCAGGCCTGGGCCATGTCGGCCAGCTCGGCGCGCGCGGCACCGGCACAGGCGCTGGCATCGAACTCCTCCGGCCAATCAGCCAGGCGCGGCGCACCGTGCTTGAGCAAGGCATTGCCATTGTTGCGGACAATCGCACGCACATCCGCCTGCCAGTAGACCGGAGCCTCGGCGGCGAGCAATTCGAATTGGTTCTGCAGGCGTTCGACCACGTCGGCGCGCACAAAGCCGAGGTATTCGCTCAGCGAGGAAACCAGGGTTGCCTCATCGGCGGCGGCGAGGTCGGCCGTCAGGGTGCCGAGCAGTTCCAGGCGACGGCCGGCATCGGCGGCCTTGGCCAGGCCGATTTGATTGCTGGCGTAGTCGCGCAGGTAATGATTGAAGCGCGGCGTATGCGCGGCCATGGTCACCTGCGAGCGCTGGCGATCCGCTTCCTGGGCATGACCCATGGCCAGCGGAAGATGCACGACCAGCGATCCGGGGTGGCAGAACTGCGTCGCCGCACTGGCCAGGCCATCCTCGCCGCGACCGTCCGGATTCGTGCACGGCAGCATCTGCCGGTTGTCGAAGACAAAGGGCGTGAAGTAGGCCTGGCTGGCCGGCTTTGCGCGCAAGTTGCCGAACCAGAGACTCTGCGCCTCGATGTTGCGCAGGTAGGATTCGCGATCCGCCCAGAACTCCGCGCGACTGTCGGCGTCGAGGTGATACAGCCACAGCGCACTCTCGGTGCCCGAACTTCCGCAAGTGCCGTTCAGCGTATTGAGGACGCGGGCATCGCCGCGCAGGTGCTCAAGGCGGCCGAGATTGATTCCGCGCAGGCTGTCGCGGTTGAGGCGATAGTCATCCTGCGCTATGGCCGCGCCCAGACGTTCACCGCAGACGCGCAGGTGTGCTTCAAAGGGATCCTGCTGCTCTTCCTCGCCCGCCGCCAGCGCGTCCTCGAGGCGCCGGTAGAAACGTGCGGCGGCAGCCACGGCGGGATTCGGCTCAAGTCCCGGGCGGACATCGGCATGACGGTGCAAGGGCAGGCGGAAATCCTCATCCAGCATGGCGAACATGCGCCCCGCCGACAGCAACAAGGCCAGGTTCCATGAGCGCCCGCCACCGCCGCGCCGCGTGCGCGGACCGCGATCGAGCAACCATTCGAGGCTTGCGGCAGCCTGTGGCAAGGCCTTGGCAAGGCGTTGGCGCAGCTTTGCCCGTTCGACCGGACCGATGTAGCTGACCGGATTGCCGACCGCGCGGGCGAACTCGCGCAGCAGGTCACGATTGGTGTCGCGATTGCCTTCCTCGATCGAATCATCGAGCAGGATGACATTGCGCGCGACGCGGAAGCGGCGCTCGTAGTTGGCCAGCGAATCGAGCAGCAGGCGCAGTTGCTGCGGACGATCACAGGCACGGATATAGATTGCGTGGAGACTGCGCGGTTGTGCATCCGGCTCGCGTTCGAGGCCGGCAAGGTAAGCGTTGTCGGCGACCAGCAGACCGGTCGCGGCAAGGCCCTCAAGACCCTTGCGAATGCGGTCGTGCTGGGTAAGGCCCGGTACCACCGATGCCACGCGCGCGACATGCTCCTCGATCGTGCGGAATTCCCGGCATTGATCCAGCGTCTGCAGGACGTGATGGCTGAGCACATGCCGCTCACCTGAGTCCTTGGCGATGAACGCGTATTCGTCGCTGGACAGCGGCGCGATCATGGCGTCGATCGCCGCATAGCGTGGCGCATCCTGCGTGTTGCGCGGACTCTGTCCGGCAAAGCTGAAATTGCCGTAGTTGATCTGGAACTCGGGGGTTGTATTCATCGGCTTGCCGGTTTCGTCATCGACGCAGCCAGCGTGGCCATCGCGATGACGGTGTGATCCTGGTGGAAGTGCGCAGCCGATCGATTTCGGCTTCAAGCTCGGCGATGCGGGCACCGGCGCTCATGTTCCTGCGCACCTCGCCATTGTAATGCGAATAGACCGATTCTTCGCGGTCTCCGAAACTGGACAGGCGAGGAAGATCTGCCGGCAATTCCTGTTTCGCGCACACGGCGACGAAATACAGCGGCGCATAGTCCAATCCGGGGGAAACCTTGCCATCCGCGTCGACGGTCTGCATGGCCGCGCCCTCGCCAGAGCCATCCAGCGTCCACAGCATGGACTGGAACAGAAGCTTCTGCCCGTACAGGCGAATGCCGTTGAAATGCGGGCGCAGCAGGTCGAGCAGTTCTTCGCGATAGAGTTCGCGGACGTGGAATTCGTTGCGGAATCCGGCAACTTCGCTGTAGGTGTGCTTGTCCGGCGAGGAAATCAGCAGGATTCCATCGTCGGCGAGCACGCGCGCGAAACCGGCAACCAGTGCCTGCTGGGCAAGCAGGTGCTCCAGCGTCTCGAAGGAAACGACGACATCAAAGCTTTTGTCCGCAAATGCGAGTTGGGCCGCGTCGCCGTCGTGGAACTGCAGGTTGCCGCGATCGCCATAGCGAGTCCGGGCGTGCTCGATTGCCTCGACGGAAATATCGACACCGGTGACGTGCTCGGCAACGCCGGCCAGCAGGTTGGAACCATAACCTTCACCGCAGGCCGCATCGAGAACGCGCTTGCCTCGCGCCACGGCGAGGGCGAACGCATAGCGATGCCAATGTTCATAGCGGATCTCGCGCACGCACTCCGGCGTGAAGCGCTCGCCGGTGAACTCAAGCGCCTTGTCCTGCTCAGCCACCGTGGTCTCCGCTGGACTGATTCCAGCGATGCGGCAGCCGCACCAGGCCGAACTCGCGCGATTCGCCGCGCACGGTCAGGCCGCGCTCCAGCGTGTCGAACAGCCGCAATCCTTCGGTATCCATGGTGTGAATGCGCACCTGATAACTCCCCGGCAAGAGACTGAGTCCTGCAAACTCGATTTCAACCCTGAAATCGTGATCCGAGAGACGCTGTACGCCGACCTCGTCCATCTCGGTACTGACTCCGTAAACCGGAGTGCCATCGGCACGCACGATCCCGAACATGGCAATCGGCAACCTGCCCTCACGCGAGCGAATCCGCGAACTCATGACCAGCTTGCCACCGAAGTCGATCACCACCGCCTGATTGCCGGGACAGTCGTTGACCACCAGGTCGGTGATCTCGAACTCGATTCCGGAACGATCGGGCGCGCGCTGCTCGCTCGCGGCCTGCTTGCGCTCATGCCAGGCCAGGTACGCCTGGCTCACTTCGAAGACATCGCCAAACTGCATCAGCGCACCATGATCCAGCCACAAGGCATGGCGGCACAATTTCTGCGCGTGATACATGCTGTGGGTGACCAGCAGCAAGGTGCCGCCTTCCTTCAGGTATTCCTCCATCCAGCGGATGCATTTCTTCTGGAAAGACTCGTCACCGACGGCGAGGACTTCGTCGGTGATCAACAGGTCCGGTTTCAACGAGGCAATGATGGCGAAGCCCAGACGCACGACCATGCCCGAGGAATAGTGCTTGACCGGCTCATCGATGTAAGCGCCGATATCGGCAAACTCGATGATCTGCTGCATGCGCGCCGCGAGTTCATCGTGACTCAAGCCATGCAAGGCCGCAGCCATTTCGACATTGTCGCGGCCGCTGTATTCGGGATGGAACCCGGCACCCAGCTCAAGCAAGGCACCGACGCTTCCGGACACCTCGACTTGGCCGCTGGTTGGCGTCAGCACGCCGGTGATCAACTTGAGCAGGGTCGACTTGCCAGCTCCGTTTTGCCCGATGACGGCGATCGACTCGCCACGGCGGACGCAAAGATCGATGTCCTTGACCACGTATTGCGCATCGGCATCGCGGCGTCCGACCAGCAGGCGCGCCAAGGCGCGCAGGCGGTCACCCGAAAGGTAAGCCTTCGGATAGGCCTTGCCGACACCGGCTGCCTTGACCAGGACCTGGCTCACAGGAAATCCTCGAAATGCGGGTCGAGGCGTCGAAACAACCACAGACCAAAGGCCAGGGTCAGACCCGCCACGAGGATGGCGATCAGCAAGCCATGCCAGGGAAATTCGCCGTAACCAAGGAGCAGGTTGCGCATGCCTTCGACATAGAACGTGAAGGGGTTGAGATCGAGCAGCACCTGGAAGCGTTCCGGCAAATTCGTGCGGTCGTAGAAAATCGGTGCAGCAAACATCATCAGGGTCAGCAATTGACCAATGATCTGCACCAGGTCGCGGACAAACACCTGTAGTGCCGCCAAAGTCAGGCAGATCCCGAATGCGTAGGCAAACATCGGCACGTACAGAAGCAGGGCGAGCGGGACCTTGATCATCTCGATGCCGTGTCCGCTGATGGACAGGACAGTCAGTATGGCGAGGAATCCGACCCCATGCAGGAAGAAGCTCGCCGCGCAGGGCGCCAATACCAGCAGTGCGCGCGGAAGCGCCACCTTTCCGATCAGTGCCGCGTTGTCCTGGATCGCGGTGGTCGAGCGGAAGATCGCCTCCGAGAATGCAATCCACGGCCACATGGCCACGACAAGGAATGGCACATAGCCTGGCGCGCCTGCGCCGGGGACACGCGCCTTGAAAATCTGCACAAACACGAATGCATAGATCGCGAGCTGCAGCAACGGCTGCAGCAAAGCCCAGCCGAATCCAGTAAAGCTGCCGCGATAGCGTTCCTTCAACTCGCGGCGAATGAAATGTGTGGCGAGTGCCAGCTTGTTCATTGCAATCCTTCCCCATGCCGATTCCGCACGCGCGTCAGTCAACTCCACGAAGCGGTTTGGCACAGCAAGAAACCCGAAGCTGGCGCGGGATGGCCAACACGGAAGAATACGCGATCCCGCGCGGCCGGCGCACGCTCCTTACCCGTCGATCGCCCGGGCGGAAGGTACGCGGGCAACGGTCGGCCCAGACCGGGGTGGGCCGAAGGCGGGCAGCGTGAAAGGCAAGCGGCGGAGTCTGGAACATGCGCCAATCGGGCATCGGCGACCGTCAATGCCGTCATCCAATGGCCGGGGCTCAGACTGCTCCAATCCCCGCCCAAGCAGGGATTCGATGGTGAGATCCAGATGTATTCCCGATACCCGGTTATTTCGAACCGGGAGCAGCAGGCTCGGCAGACGTTGCGGACGGCAGGTAGCGGCTACGCAAGGAAGCGACGACCTCCGGCTTTGCTGTCAGTTCCAACGCCTTGAGCTCATCGATATGTTCCTTCACGCGGTTGTCGCGCATCCGGTTGGCCAAGTCGCTGATGATGCGCTCCTTTACATCGTCATATGACTGCGACTTCGCGGGATAGCGCGCCTCGAGCTTGATGATGTGGTAGCCGAATGCAGTCTTGACCAAGGGAGAAATCTCACCCTTCTCTTTCAGTTGCTTGACCGCTGCGACGAACTCGGGCACCAGCCCTTCTCCCTCTCCATCTGGGATCTCCCCGTCGTTGCTGCGCTTGGAGCCGTCGTCGGAATATTCGGTAACGAGTTTGACAAAGTCCTCGCCGGCAAGTGCCTTGGCGCGAGCGGTCTCTGCCAGCGTCTTTGCCTCTGCGTCACTGCGCGTCTTGGTGTCAATCAGGATATGGCGAACCGTGGCCCTTCCCGGAATCGCGTACGCATCCGGGTTCACGTCATATCGCTCCCTGGCCAACGGCTCGACAATGGCGGGCGACACTTCAGCACGCAGCTTCATGGCCAACTGCTCGGTCAGCATCTTGTCGCTTTGTTGCTGCACGGCACGCTGGAACAGTGGGTCCTGGTCAAGCTTGGCAGCACGCGCCTCATTGGCCAGCTGCTGATTGATCAAAAGGCGTTCGAGCAGTTCCTCAATGCGCTTGGGACTGTTCATGAAGTTGGCACGTTGGTCCGCAGGCATGCCAATCAACGCCGCATCCACATCTTTCATGGTCACCGAAGCGCTGCCACGGCTGGCGACAACAGTCTGTTCGGGGTACGGCGCATCCGCGGCAAGCGACCCTCCCGACAGGAGAAGCACGAGAAAGAACGCAGGGCACATCTGGGTCAAAGACATTTTCAGCACGCGTCAAACCTCCAATACCGGTTCATTTGGTACACGAGAAACAATTCCAGGTTGCAGTCAACGTGGTGCCCCGAAACGGAGCAATGCCCACACGCACGAGGCAATGTTGAGACATGAGCACAGGTTAGAAGTTGCACCGAGGGCTTCCGGCGGGCATTGAAATTCCGCGCCAACGGAGCCAGGGATTTGCGGCGTGCTCGTCAAGCCCACGCAGCAGGGAGGTCACCCACTGAATCGATCAACCACGTCGATTCGAGTGCCAGACTGCAACTCCCGCCGACAGCCAGGCAAGGACGCCGTGGTTCGGCGTCCTCTTGCCACTTCAACAGGCTGCCCGGGCGCCTTTTTCAATAAGAATGGGCGTTGCGCAGCTCGACCTTGCAGGTGGCCGAGGCACAGCCGGATTGGCTTGGCGTGCCGCGCGGGGCATGTATGACATTGAGATAATACGTTTTGCCTGGCTCCAGTTTGCAGCTGGGTGTTGTTCCAGATGTGATCTTCCAGTTGATGTCACTGAACAGCGCCTCTCCCTTGCAGGCGGCACTGATCGGGAACAACGGGTCAGTGTCGAATTGCCCCGGACAAGGCGCGATGGCCGCACTGAAAGGAGTGTTCTGCGGATTGACGGCAAAGGAATAGTAACCAGCCCGCTGGTCCCAGATGGTGTTGGACGGCGCACGGAACTGCAGCGAAATATATTTGTCGCGTGATAAGTTGGTTGCGATCGTGCTCGTATTGTCGCCGGGGAAGCCATAACCCGCCGTGTCCCCGCTACCCGTAGGAAAAGTATTGGCACTGACGCCAAACATAGTGACATAATTCATGAACGAAATATTGCCGGCGTACAACCCGCCGGTGACGATTCCGGACGTCTGCCGCATGGCGTCCGTCATTCCCTTCGGGTTGCTGAGTTCCGTCACGCTCTGGCAATAATTTGCCGGCGGTGCGGTGCCATGCTGTACCGTCACCGACGGTGTGGAATTGATGTTCGAGCGCGCCGTGCTCAGATTGACGTTGGTCTGATCCTGATACGTGCACTTGGCCTTGAATGTAATGTTGCCATCCAGAGTAGCCGAGGTATTTTGCACAACCACACTGCGGGTCGCTATCGCCCCGCAATTGCTGGTGCACAGGTTGGCGGACCATCCTGAGGTGATCGAAACATTGCTGCCGGTAAAGCCATCCGGCGCACAGGTAACTCCCGGGGTTACTGCACTCAGTCCGGTATTGAGCTGAAGGTTGACCGTACCCTCACCAGTCGTTCCGCCCCCTACCGTGGTTGCCCCGGTAACGCTCAAGGTGGCAGCGGCAATTGCGGTGACTGGCAAAGGATAGCCAGTGGAACTTCCGCAGGGAAAGTCCGCGCTGAGATCGATCGACACGTTGCCGGTGTTCGGATCGATGTTGAGCATCGAGCCGACCATCGTGCACTCGGTATTCCCGTTTCGCTTTACCAAAACCTGAAAATCCGCAGCATTCACGGCCGTTGCGGAAAACAGGAGTGCACCAAACGCAAGTGCGACGACGGTTACGGGAGAATATTTGCTGGACTCGATCACTGGCTGGATCTCTCAAATCGCTGGGGAATGGACAGCTAGGGCGTAAAGGATAGACCTTGACACCTTAAAAAAAAAGAAAGCCCCGCATGCGCGGGGCTTTCCGGTCAACTGAAACTGACCTGAGTCACTATTACGAACAAGCCAGCGGAGTTTGCGGATCCGGAACCGAGCAAGCACGCGAACCCTTGTGACGCCACAGGCCCGAGTAGTTGGCCAGCTTGCCCGGAGCGGCATTGGCATTGACGTAGTTGGTGATGGCGAAGCCGGTAACCGGCAGGCCTTCAAACACTTCGCCTTCCGACGACGCTTCCATCAAATGCGCTTCCGACGTCGGGTTCAATGCAATGCGCATCCAACCGTTGTTGAGGGAGTCGGCACGCACGTCGACGTTCGACGCCAACTGCGATCCCAACACCGGCGAGGTGCGGTTTGCAGTGAAGTCGGTGGACGTCTGGAACGAGATGACCTGGGCTTCGTAGCGCAGCACCGGGATCGGGGATTCGCCCGGATCGCACGGCGAGAAGCACACGCCGCAGTTCGGGTTGTCGCTGTCCGAACCGGTACAGGCGCTCGGGTTGCCTTCTTCACGATCGTACGGGAACAGACCCACCTGAACCTTCGACTCACCCGTGCCAGCGCCCGAATAAGCCTTGAAGACTTCCGCGAACGGAGCCAGAGCCGGTGCCGGACGGTCGACGTAGAAGTTCTTGGTCGGGAAGGTAACCACCCAATCCGTCGTCGCAGCGGCACCACCGCCCAGGACATACTCGTTGAAGATGTTGTCATGGGTGAACAGGGCGCTGACTGCATCGATCTTGCGACCGAAACCGCCGCCGTAGGTGGCCTGGATCAGGCGACCATTGTCGAACACATAGGCGGTAACCTGCGCATCGGAGCCACCAACGTTGGCGAGCGACGGGAGGACGTTACCCGGACGGTCGTGCAGGTTGTCCTGGCCATTGGAGACAAAGCCTTCGATGGCGTCGGCGTTGTAACCGGAGCTGACACCATTGGCGACGTCAACCAGCAGGGCGGAACCGAACAGTCCACCGGTCGGCGGATCGATATCGGTGTTGCGATCCTGGATCCAGTAACCCGGAGGCTGGGCAACCCACGCACCGATGACCTGTCCACAATTGTCCGGCACGCCGGCGATGTGGGTGATCGCATCGAGCGATCCTTCCGTATCGTTCGTGACGACGCCCATTTCGATGATCTCGAAATGGCCTTCGCGGGTACGCTCGAGACCGGTCGGACCACCATCAGCGTTCGCACCCGAGAACAGGGCGTTGGTGAACGGCAGATAGCTGCGGCCGTCCGGCAACTGCTGCAACGGCGGCAGGGTCGAACCCTTGATGTCCGGAACCGTGCAGGAATTGTCATCGGTCAGCAGGTTGGCTTGAGCCTGGTCCGGAAGCTTGAACAGGGCTGCGGTCCAGACGTCATACGGCGACAGGTAGACGTGGAAGTCGCGTACTTCACGGCTGTTGTAGCCTTCCATGAAACGCACCTTGATCGCCTTGCCCTGGTCGGTGGTGTTGACCACGGAGAACAGGGTTTGCAGATTGTCACCGACGCCATTCGAGTTGACGGTGTAATACGGGTAAAGAAGAACCTGACCCAGACCATCCGGGTTCAGATTAACTGCGCTCGCGAGATTCGCGATGCCCACCGTACCGGCGATACCGGCGACGACGGCGGTCGTCAAGCTATTTCGCTTCATTACAGACACTCCTAAATTGACCACAGGGCTTTTGCTTACGGCTAACTTCTGTCCAACAGCAGTTTTGTCCCGCTTTTCAGAGGGCAGGGTTAGGCAACAGCGAACCAATCGTACGGCAAGGTTCCACACGGTGCAATCCCTTGCGGACAATTCTTCATTGTCCGCCTCCCCTTTGCCAGCCGGGATGTTTACAGCGGGCAGCGAGCCCCCGGCTCGCACTTGCGGGAACTATACGCACAACCGTTACTTGCTGCCAGTCAAATCGCTGGCATGCGGCAGGAAATACCACTTTCCCCCGCTCAGGATCCAGGTTTCCGAGACGAATCCCACACTGGAAACAACCTGGCTTATCCCCGGCATCTTGACCGCGATATCGACCTGCAGGTCAACCACGCAGGTTTTCGGCTTGTCGCACGTCTCTCGATAGGGCAGGACCTTGTTCCACTTGATCGGGCGATCCTTCATTTCCTTGACATAATCATCGCGCGTCACCGTGGCCCGGTAGCCGGGACTCAGATAGTCATAGGCCTTGTCTGTCTTGTTGGCAATCAGCAGGTCCCAGCGTTGCAGGGCTCGTTCCTGAACGACCTTGTTGGGTACCGCACCCGCAGTCGACTTGCCGGCAGTGGAATCCGCCTTGTCGGGCTTGGCCGTATTCGAGGCGCAGCCCGCGGCAAGCAGCGTTGCTGCAATCAAGACTGCCAGTGACGGCATGGATACTCGTTTCACGGATTGACTCCTCAGTGCTTCAGGGGTGTTGACTGCTGCTCGCCACGCAGCGGGTTCAGGTTCTGGAACTGGCGCTTGTATTCCTCGGTGATCTCGCGCGCCTCATCGGAATTGCTTACAACCTCGGGAGTTATGAGCACTATCAGCTCGGTGCGCTGATGACTTCTGCTCGTGCTGCCGAACAGTTTGCCGAGGACGGGCACCCGGCTCAGGCCAGGCACGCCATCATCGGAATCCTGATCGTCTTCCGAGATCAAACCACCGAGCAGGATGGTCTGCCCGCTCTGTACCGCGATACTGGTATCCAGCGTGCGCTTGTTGATTTCGCGATTTCCATTTGCGCTGACAACGCCCGGTTTGCTCACCTCTTGCGAGACGTCCATGTAAACCAGACCGCCTGGATTGACCCTCGGCTTGACCTGCAGGATCACGCCCGTATCGAGGTAGGTGGTCTGGCCAATGCCCTGATTGGTTGTTGTCCCGGCATTGTTGGTCTGCAGGGTACCAATGCCGATGATGCTCTGCGTCAGCACCGGTATGCGCGTGCCCACGTTGATCTCCGCTTCCTGGTTGTTCATGACCATCAGCGAAGGTGCTGACAGGATCTTGGCCTGCCCGCTGCTTTGCAATGCGCTCAACGCCACCTGGAATTTGCTGTTCAGATACGAATAGAAGAAATTTCCGGCAGCCGCGGGCGAGGTAGCCGCACCCAGCAATGAACGTTGCCGATCCAGACGGTTGGGGATCGGATAGCCGTTGGGATCATTCGGGTTTGTGTATGAAGCGCCGTCATAGCCCTCGCCCTTCAAGCCGGCGAACCACCATTTCACGCCGAACTTGAGATCGCCGGACAGGGTCACTTCGAGGATCTTGGTCTCGATATGCACCTGCAAGGGTGCGATATCGAGCTTGCGGATGGCCGCCTGCATCGAATCCCATTCGGCCGGCGTGGCCATGATGAGGAGCTGGTTGCTTTCCTCGACCGCAGTGATGCGGATGTCCGAATCGCCGTTGCCGGCCACCGCGCCGGTGGCAGCACCCGACTTGGGCTGGCTGCTGGTGCGGCTGCCGAAACGGCTCGAGCGCGCGGAACCGGAGCGGCCCGCACTTGTCTCCGTCCCCGTCGCCCCGGCACCGCCAATGGTCGCGGCGGCAAGGCCCGGCGCGACGGCACCCGAGGTATCAGTGCGGCGCGCACTGCCACCGCTGGCGCTGCCGAGGAAGATCTGCCCGAGATAATCCGCCAGATCGATCGATTTGATGTTCTTCACATCATAGACAAAGAGCTGGGTCGCGCTTTCATCGCCGGCGCGATCAAGCCGCTTCAGCCATTCCTCTGCCTGGCGCAGGTATTCCGGCTGCGCGGTGATCGCGATGATCGCGTTGGAGCGCTCGATGGGAATGAAGCGGAACATGCCGGCCAATGGCGATTCGCCAGTCGCGCCGAAGACTTTCTCCAGCTCGGGCAACAAGGTACCCACCTCGACCCGCTGCAAGGTGAACACGCCGACCGACATGCCCTTGAGCCAATCGACATCGAAAATATCGATCGTCTGCGCATAGTTGGTCAGCTCCGACGCCGTGCCGGCGAGCACGAGCATGCTGCGCGAGGTATCGATGTTGATGAATGCGTCTGCCTTGGCATAGGGCTTGAGCAGCTTGGCCATCTCGCTCGGCGAGATGTAGCGCAGCGGGAAGACCCGCACCTCGTAACCGTTGGCCAGGTTCGGCGCGCCGATTTTCGGCGTCAGGTTGCCGGGCAAGGCATCCTTGATCTGCAGCACCGTGTAGCGGCCATCCTTGTAGACCAGGGTGTTGCCAGTCCATGACAGCAGCATTTCGAGGACCGACATGGCCTGGTCGGCACGGATCGGCTTGGACGTCGAGAACGACACATTGCCGCCGACATTCGGCGCAATCGTGTAATTTTCCTGCAGGAGGTCGCCGAGGATGGCCTTGACCACCGACTGGATCGGATTGTTCTCGAAATTGAAATCGACCTGCCCCTCACCCTTGGCCAGCGGCGCCACCCGGCGCGCGGCAGCCTCGTCGATGAATTTGCCGCTGCCGAGCTGGATCTCGGGTTTCGGCGGCTCGAAGCTCTTGTCCTCGTTGACCTCGACATCGATACCGGTGGATTTCGCCGCCTTGTCGACAGCCGGCTGGCGGTTGGCCGCCACGCTCTCGGCCGTCAGCGGAAGGGTCCCGCCAACATGCGACGCGCCATCGCTTTTCGTCGGCGCACTCGAACAGCCCGCCAGCAACGTGAGGGCCAGAGCGACCGAGATTTTGATGATTCTTGAAGTCACGTGGATCACTCCGTCAATTCTTTTGCCCAGTGGGCGAGTTGCCTCGCTGCGAACGCAGGCGCTCGGCCTCTTCACGCATTTGTCGCCGCCGTTCCTCGATCCGCTTGGCCAGATCCGATGCCGCTTCGTTGGCCTGTTTCGACGGCTCCGCTGGTGCTGACGCGGGCCGGGCGTTGGCCGCTGCCGGTGCCGGTGCGCGTGCAGGAGCCGCGGTGGTGGTCAATTCGATCTCGGCCTTCTCGTCGTTGGCATTCCTGAACGTGGCCAAGCGCGGCTCAAGCGCCTCCAAGGTCCAGCCCGCCTGATCGCCAGTCAGGGGCATTCCGACCTTCAAGGTCAGCGATTCGTTCCGCATGTTGTCACGCAACATGGCAATGCGCAGCTCCGGGCGGGTGCCGCTCGCGCGCACGATGATCACGCCGGTCAGCGTGACATTCAACGCCACCGGCGGCGGACCTTCCGTTACCGGCGCATCGTCGCCAAGGGGCGTCGGCTTGCGATCCTCGTTGAACAGGGGTCGATTCTCGACTTCGGCAAAGCTCGACATGGGGGGAATCTTCAGCGGCGTCTGATCGACCTCCGCAACCCGCAGGCCCTCATCGGCAGCGTCAGCCGGCAGCCAGCCGTAACCGCGGCCATAGCCGGCAAGCTGGATCAAGGCGGTCACCACCAGCAAGCCGCAGATTGCGGCCAGTACCAGGGTCAGCATGCGTGCCGTCCTGATATCCATGCTCAGGGTGCCTCGGCTGGCTTGCCGGGCTGGCGCAGGTAACCGGACAGGTTGAAGCGCACATCCAGCGGACTGGCCACGCGCTTGGCACCCGGCGGCACATAGGTCTGCTGCTTGTAGATCATCAGCTCGTCGACGAAAAGATAAGGTTTCCCATTTTCGAGGTCATAGAGGATGGCCGCCAGCGATTCGAGATCGCAGCGCAAGCGCGCCTGCACGATGACCTTCATGTACAGCTCGTCCTGGCCACCGGTGAACGGCGAGGTATTGATCACCGAACAACGCTGGGGATCGGACTGGTCGGTCTGCGACTGGCGCAGGCGCGTGATCAGGCCCGCCGATGCCGCATTGGCATCGGCCTCGGCGAGGAAGGCCTGGTTGCCCTGCTCGTAGGCGCGCACTTCACCCAGTTTCTTCTCGATGGCCGGGCGTTCCCCGATCACCCGCGCATAACGCTGTTGCTGTTCGCGCAAATCGGCCATCTGCGTGTAGAAGTCGAGATGCGGTGCGACAAACCACCAGTGCACGCCGAACAGATAGATCGAAAGGAGAACGATCAGCAACAGGATCACCGCCAGCGGCCGCCCATCCTTGGGACGCAACTCAAGGCGCGCCATCGCTGGCCTCCCTGGCATCGCCTTGCTGGGCTTTCTCGGTCTTTACATCGTCGGCAGCCGGCTCGGCCGGTTTCGCCGGCCCGTGGGCGATGATTTGATCGACCGGCACATCCTTCGGCTCGGCGACGATCGTGAATCGATCCTTGCCGGTGCGCGGATCCGGCTGGATCTGCCCTTCGAGTTTCGGATTGGCCAGGAATGGCGAGGCAGTCAGCACGCTGATCAAGCCTGCCGCATTCTTCGCCTGTCCCTGCAACTGGATCTGGTTGTTCTCGACGCTGAGGCGCTCGAGATAGGTGTCGTCATCGAGGCGGAAGGCGAGATCGTCAAGCAAGGCGATCAACAGCGGGCCATTGCGTTTCCTTTCGGCAAGGAAATTGGCACCGTTGATCGAATCCTGCAAGGTCTTCTTCAGCGCCAGTACGTCACGCGCGGCCACGGCTGCCTTGTCGACCTCCGCCTGCATGGTTTCGACTGCCAGCGCACGGTTGTGCAGGGACTCGGACATGTTGAACACGAGCAGGATCAGGATCAGCGCGGCAAGACCGAGATTGAGCGGCAAGCGCATGTCGCGCCGGCGTGCGCGCCGCTCGGGCGGCAGCAGGTTGACGCCGCGGCGCACGCCATCGACACCTTCGCTGCGCACATCGACGCCATCAAGCTCGATGGCACCTCCGGCAATCGCCGCGATTTGCGGATCGAGCACGCCGCGCGGGATCACCGTGAGCTCGACACGCAGGCTTCGCGTGGCCGGATCCCGGCTGACGATGCGGCTGTCGAAATGAACCTGATCCGCCTTGAATGGCGTCTGCCGATCCATCTCGAAACCGAGCACCTGGCGCAGGTTGTCCTCGGCCGCGGCAGGCAGGGTCAAGACGCGCGTCAAGGCACGCGATTCGGGCACACAGAGCACCGTGCGCAGGCCCGGATTCTCGATGCGCGCGCGCATGCTGCGGAACTCCGCGGCCTGCTCCTCGGCGCTTGCGCTCGCCGCGATCTGGCCGAATCCGGAAATCTCCTTTTCGTGCTCGCGCAAGACGAGGATCGCTTCGTCCGTCGGTTGCAGCAGCAGGGTTTCGGAGTTGCCACTGAAGATCCTCCGCCAACGCGGCGGCAGACAGGCAACCAGCTCTGATCCCCACCACGAAAAGAATCGCGGCAGCGGGGTCTTGGCAAGGCGCGTCCGCAGACGTGCCAATTGTCTGTCCAGGGCTTCTTTCACGATGACTACGCGTTCTCACCATCACGCCAGCGGAGCACCACAAAGGGTCGCCCCGCCGAATTCATCCCGCCCATGCGGATGGTCGCATCGAGCACGGTACCGGCTCCATTGGGGAGCTTGGCACGGGATTTGACACTATACGTGAGCCCTCCACCGTCCGCCATTAGCGGCGAACCGTCCGGCAGCAGCAGGCCGGAACCACCCTGATTCAGCATTCCCGGGGCCAGCTGCTGGCGCTCCTGGATCAACTGCCGGGCAAGGTCCGGTGTCATTCCCGGAATGGCCATCATTGCCTCCATTGGCGCATAGGCAGCGCTCGGCGTACTGCGGCCAGAAAACATCGTGATCGCCGGCTCGATCTTCGAATAAATCGCATAATCCATGCCAAATACCTGCTGGATTTCGGAAAGCGTCTCGAAGGGCGCATTGCGCGGACTGTAGGGCAAGCCGGCGGCACGATAATCGCCCTGTTCGGCACCATGCAGGCCAGTCTGATCATCCGGATCGCGCCAATCCTGGATTGCATCCGCCAGTTCCTCGGCTTTTGACTCCTCGACGCCGGCACCGACAAACAGGCTTTTCAGGGCGACCGGATCGGCGGCGTTGATGTCGATCTTGCCGGAATCGTCGGTCAGCGAGATTTCCACCTCGACCCCATCGAAGACAATCGCGTAGGGTCGGCCGTCGGCGACCCATTTCTGCGTCGGATCGGATTTGCTCAGCCCGTACACGGCGAGGTTGATGCCGGCCTCGGCGGCATAGCGGGCCGTGGTGGTATCAAACAGGTGGCGCGACTGCATGCTCTCCGTTCGTGCGATCAAGGCGAAGCTGCCAAGCAGGACGGACAGCATCGCGATCACCCACATGACCAGCACGAAGGCGACACCACGTGCTCGGCGCCGCGCACGAAAAGGTGCAAACCTGGCGCTGGCGACAAGCGGCATCATCGCGTCGATCCGGAGGCGTTGTTCGGCGGCACGGTCATGCCTTCCCTGGGCAGGATGTCGTCGAAGCGCACGGTGTTGGACTGGCGCGCGGCACCGACATCGAGCATCAGCGGGATCTCCATGTCCGGCCAGCCGACCAGGGCTTCCTTGCGCATCTTCAATTCAATTCGGACCATCACCGGGGTCAGGTTCGGCTCGTCCCAGTCATCCGACCAGTCCTCGAGTTCACCCTGGTCATCGAGTTTCCGGTACTCGAACTTGCCGCTCTCGATCTGATCCATGAGCACTACCGGCTCGCTGTCACCCTTGTTCAACTTGTCCTTGTCGAAACCGTTCAACATCCAGTGATTGAAGAGCAACTGCCGGCCGTTGCGCGTGTTGCTCAGCTCCAGCGTCTGCACGTAGGCGCCGCCGTTCGACAGATAGCCCGGCATCGGGGCGACAAAGCGCATCAGATCGCGCTTGCCCTCGAACAACAGGTTTTCGCCGGTCCCCCGCTCCTGGCCAAACGGCAGCGGCAGGATGCGGCTGACCTGATGGCGGATGAACTCCTGGGCCACGCGCAGGCGGTTGGTGCGGTCCATCAGATCTTCACCGGAGTGCATGCCCTTGACGGCCGAGCGGATGCCGCCGAACGCTGCCGCCAGCAGGACCGCCAGCAAGAGGATGGCCAGCATCACCTCGATAAGGGTGAAGCCGCGTGCGCCTTGAAGAATGCGCATCCTCATCGGCGCCTCCGCTCCGCCGGCGCGGCCTGGCGTTGGCGCACGCCATCGATTCCCGGCTGCACGCCACGCGTGTCAGCCCCCGGAAATCCCTCGGTATTCGGCGATTCCGAGTTGGCCGTGCGCAGCGTGGAGAACTCGGCCCTGCGTTCGTGCGCGTTGTCGCCCCAGGTAACCGTCAATACAACATGGAAAAGATCAATCTGCGGCATGCCGAAGCCCGGCATCGCAGCGGGCGCGAAAGACGGCTGCGCCGAACCGGCAGCCGGGGCGCTTGCGCTGGTGTTGTACTGGGTCACTTCGGCGACCACGAGTTCGGGGTCGATCTGCTCGATCTGCAGGTCCCAGCGGTATTTCCGGTCGAACTCGCCATGGCTGCTGCCGGCCTCGATGCGCTCGCCGATGCCGACGTTGTCGAGCAGCGACTGCGCCCACAGCGCGGCGCGCGTCTCGTCGGCCGAGCGCCTGGCACCGTTCATCGACATGGTCAGGATCTGCATCAACGCGCCGACGGCGATGGCGAAGATCACGAATGCGGCGATCATCTCGATCAGGGTGAAACCGCGGCTGGGCTGGCGGGGAAAGTTGCGCATGACCTGAACAGACCGCGCCGGCGCGAGGGAGTTCGTCACTTCTCGTTGTCCGGCTTGTCGAGGGTGACCTCGCCGGTCAACCAGCCGACATTGATCTTCCACTCGCGCTCGCCCAGCACGACGGCGATATTGCCGCCGGTGGAACTCCCGTCAGGAAAGAAGCGGATGCCGCCGGTCTGGTCGCTGGTCAGCTCCTGCTGCGCCGTGGTCAGGCGCAGGATCATGTCCTTCGGCAATTCCCGTTCGGCCTTGCCCGGCGCAAGCCAGGTATTCTTTTCCAGATCAAGCAAGAGTACCTTCTGCTCACCCTTGACGATCGCCTGGCCCCGCGTATAGCGCAAGCCGGCAACCAGGTCATTGCTGGCTGCCTGGATGCGCGCGCTGGCCAGGGTGCGGGTAAACGCGAAGGTGACAACGCTGGCAACGATGCCGATCAGCACGATCACCACGATCATCTCGATCAGGGTGAAGCCTCTTGAAACGGGAATGGGGAATCGGGAATGGGGAGTGGTGGCAAGCGGGCGCGACTGCACCTCGGAGCTTGTCGCGAGACTTCCGACGCGTGCGTTGAGTGCTGGAGGTTCGACCTTACGCATGCGTTCCGAGGCCCGCTCTCCGATTCCCTATTCTCGATTCCCTATTCTCCGCTCCATCACTCCCAACTCCCGTAATCCTTGTCGGTACTGTCGCCGCCAGGCTTGCCGTCCTTGCCGAGGAAGACGATGTCGAAATCGCGGCCGGCATCACCGGGCTTCTTGTATGCGAAGGCATGCCCGAAGGGATCCTTCAGATCGGTGTCCTTGGCATACGGGCCAAGGCCCTCGCGCTTGGTCAGATCCTCGAGCGAATTCGGGTATGAGCCGACGGCCATCTGGTATTGCTCGACTGCGCCGGCAAGCTTCTTCACCTGGATCGTGCCAGCTTTCCACTTGCCGCCGCCAAAGGTATTCATCATGCCGCCGCCAACGATGGTGATGACGATGCCAAGCAGGACGATCACGGCGATCATCTCCATCAGGGTGAAGCCGGCGGAACGCGGCAGCGGGCGCAGGTTGCGCAGATTTCGGGTATTCATGATCGTGTTCCTCATTGAATCGAACTGGTCAGTTTCAGGATGGGCAGGATGATTGCCATCATGATGATGGCGACGACCACGGTCATCACCACGGTGGTCGCCGGCACCAGCGCGGCAAGCAGGCGCTCAAGCGTGTTGCGTACCTCGACATCGAAGGTGTCGGCCACCTTCAGCAGCATGGTGTCGAGTTCGCCGGATTCCTCGCCGACGCTGATCATCTGCAAGGCAAGTTTTGGAAATTGCTTTGATTGCGCCAGGGCAAAGCCGAGACCACTGCCGGTCTTGACCTCTTCGCTGGCCTTCTCGACAGCCACGGCAAGGAAGGAGTTTCCCATCACGTTGCGGGCGACATTCAGCGCACCCAACAGCGGCACGCCATTCTTGAGCAGGGTGCCGAGGGTACGCGACAGGCGCGCGGTTTCGAGTTTGCGCACGAGCTCACCAGCGATGCGCATGCGCAGCAGGCGTTCGTCGATATTCAGGCGGCTGACCGGATCGGCCAGCTTGCGCCGGAACCAGGCGATGAAGAAAACCAGCCCGGCCAGCATCAGCCACCAGAAACTCTGCAGGGTCGAACCGACGCCGACGACGATGCGCGTCAGCAGCGGCAACTCGACATCCATGTCGGCAAACATCTGCTCGAACTGCGGCACGACAACGACAAGGAGGACGAACAACGACACCAGCACCATGCCGACCAGGAACGCAGGATAGATCAGCGCATTGATGACACTCGACTTGAGCGCGCGCGAGCGTTCCAGGTAATCGGCGAGGCGGCGCAAGGTGTCTTCCAGCGATCCGCCCGCCTCGCCCGCGCGCACCATGTTGACGTAGAGGCGCGTAAACGTTCCGCGCTCGGCCTCCAGCGCATCCGAGAGGGTCGTGCCACCGCGCACCAGATCGCGCACGCGTTCGAGGAGATTCCTGGCTTTTTCGCTTTCCGGCAGGTCGAGCAGGATCTGCAAGGCGCGATCGAGCGGCTGTCCGGCGCCAAGCAAGGTCGCCAATTGCTGGGTGAACTGCACGATCTGCGCTTCGCTCAGGGTCGGTCGCTTCATCAGCGCCGCCAGCAATCCTCCCGACTCCACACTGTCCGCATCACGCACATCGAGCGGAATATTGCCGGCGTCCTGCAGCTTCATGATGACTTCGTCCGCCGAAGCCACATCCATCTGCCCCTCCAGCGTTTCCCCGGACGGCGTCACGGCCTTGTAGTGAAAAAGGGTCATGGGCTTTGCAGGGAATGGGGAATGGGGAATGGGGAATGGAAAGAGCGGAGGCGGCGCTGGTGGCGAGAAACAGGCTTTTCACCGATTCTCGATTCCCGATTCCCGATTCCCGGCTTCACAAACATCACCCCTCCTGCGTGACGCGCAGGATTTCCTCGATGGTGGTCTGCCCGGCGAGGGCCTTGACCAGTCCGTCCTCGTACATGGTGCGCATGCCGTCGGCGCGGGCCTGAGCTTCGATTTCACCCATGCCGGCGTGTTGCATGACCAGGCGGCGAATGGCGTCGCTCATGACCAGGAACTCCATGATCGTGGTGCGCCCGTAGTAGCCGCTGGGATACGCCGCACTCGGCACCGGCTTGTACAGCTTGATCGGGCGCTCACTGGTGAGTTTCTCCAGACCGAACTCCTTGACCACTTCGGGCAAGGCCTCGTAGGTTTCCGCACTGTCGCGATCGAGCTTGCGCAGCAGGCGCTGGGCGAGGATGCCGTTGACAGTCGAGGTCAACAGGTAATCCTCGACGCCCATGTCGAGCAGGCGGGTAATGCCGCCTGCAGCGTTGTTGGTATGCAGGGTGGAGAGCACCAGATGGCCGGTCAGCGCCGACTGGATGGCGATCTTCGCCGTTTCCAGATCGCGCATTTCGCCAATCATTATGATGTCCGGATCCTGGCGCACGATCGAGCGCAAGGCGTGTGCGAAATCGAGGCCGATGGCAGGCTTTGCCTGGATCTGGTTGATGCCTTCGATCTGGTACTCGACCGGATCCTCGACGGTGATGATCTTCACATCCGGCGTGTTGAGCTTGCTCAACGCGGTGTAAAGCGTGGTCGTCTTGCCCGAGCCGGTCGGGCCGGTGACGAGCAGGATGCCGTGCGGAAGTTCCAGCACCTTGTTGAACTTGGGCAGAAACTCGTCGGTGAAACCGAGCGTGTGGAAATCGAAGACGACCGCTTCGCGATCGAGGATACGCATGACCACCGATTCGCCATGCGAGGTCGGCATGGTGGAAACGCGCAGGTCGAGTTCCTTGCCCTGCACGCGGATCATGATGCGGCCGTCCTGCGGCAGGCGGCGCTCGGCGATATTCAGCTTGGCCATGATCTTGACGCGCGAAATCACTGCCGCCGTCGAGGCCGCCGGTGGCGATTCGACTTCATGCAGCACGCCGTCGATGCGGTAGCGCACCTTGAGGCGACTCTCGAAGGGTTCAATGTGGATATCCGAGGCGCGTTGTTCGACGGCGCGCTGGATGACCAGGTTGACCAGACGGATGACCGGCGCTTCCGATGCAAGATCGCGCAGGTGCTCGATGTCGTCCTCGCTGCGCGCGTTGTCATCGCTCAGGCTCTCCACGATCGAGCCCATCGCCGAACGCCCCTGCCCGTAATAGCGTTCGATCAGATCGTCGATTTCCGGGCGCAGGCCGACGCTGAGCGAAACCTTGCGCCCGGTGGCCAGTTCGATGGCTTCCAGCGGATAGTGATCGGCCGGATCGGCAATCAGCAGCTTGACCTCGGTTTCACTCTCGCCGATCGGCACGACATGGTGATGCTTGAGGAAACGCACCGAGAGCTGCACGTTGGGCGGCGGCGATTCGGGGAAATCCTTGGCCGCGAGCAGGGGCAGATGCATGATCTCGGCGACCGCATCGGCCATCTCGCGCTCGGAAACGAGGCCGAGCCGGGTCAGCAAGGCCACCAGGCGACCCGAGGGATCTTCCTCGTGCAGGCGCCGACCGCGCGCCAGATCGGCTTCCTTCAGGCGTCCCTTGGCGACCAGGTACTGGCAGATGCGCTCGTCCAGCGCCGGCCCGCTGAGCACGGACGCCGTACTTTCGATCACGGGCATTTCGGAAACAGCCGACATCAGGATTCCTTGGTATCTCGGGTTTGACCCGGCAATTCGCCTTCCGGTTCCTCGGCAGGATGCACCAGGGATTCAATGAAGTCCCGATTGAGTCCCAGCCAGAGCGCAATCGGCGTCACCGCAGGCAGGATCAGATACCCGAACTGGTACGCCAGGGCAACCGGATCGGGCTGGATTCCGGCGGCGGTGATGGCATTGGCCCCGGCCGCGCCGGAATCGAATGCGAGCACCTTCAGCGACTCCGCAACCACGCCCATGGCCTGGGCCAACCAGATCACCGCCAGGGCAATCGCAAACTGCAACAGGCGGCGGCGAAAGCCCAGCGGCGTGGCCATGGCCAGGCCGCTGAACAAGGGCAAGGAATACCCATACAGCAGCGGATTCTGCACCAGGATCAACTCGCCAATGCCGCTGCGACCATCCGGGGCAACCTGGTTGACGAGGATGCGCGTGGTCACTTCCATGCCGTGCCCGTGCTGCACGACATCGGCAAACAGCGACGGCCAGATCGACAGCATGGCCAGCTTGGCCATCTGCACGACCGGCCAGATCAATGGCGAAGAGAATGCGAACCAGATGAAGAAGCTCAGCGGCAGCCAGAGCAGGGCGCGCAAGCCCACCGCACGGACTTCGGAGGCATCCATCAGCGTGTCCACTCCCGGGCATTGCGGAACATGCGCAGCCATGGCGAGGCATCGGGCCAGTCGCGTGGATGCCAACTCATCTGCGCACTGCGAAAGACGCGCTCGGGATGCGGCATGAGGATGGTGATGCGGCCATCCGCCGCGCTGTAGCCCGCGGCTCCGCCAGGCGAGCCGTTTGGATTGAGCGGGTAGTGTTCGGTGGCGCGGCCTGCGTTGTCGACATAGCGCAGGCAAGGCCGCGCATTGCGGGCCGCCGATGCATCCGCAAACACCGCGCGTCCCTCGCCGTGCGCGACGACCACGGGAATGCGCGAGCCGCTCATGCCACGCAGGAAGATCGAGTCCGACTCGGCGACTTCGAGGGTGACCAGGCGCGCTTCATATTGCTCGGAGGCATTGCGTTCGAACGCCGGCCACAGGTTGGCGCCAGGGATGATTTCCTTGAGTGCCGACATCATCTGGCAGCCGTTGCAGACGCCCAGCGCAAAATGCGCAGGATCGGCGAAGAATCCCGCAAACTGCTCGCGCAGCATGTCGTTGAAAAGGATCGAGGCCGCCCAACCGCGACCCGCGCCGAGCACGTCGCCGTAGCTGAATCCGCCGCAGGCTGCGAGTCCCTTGAAATCACGCAGATGATGGCGTCCCTCGGCGAGGTCGCTCATGTGCACATCGACGGCCTCGAAGCCGGCGCGATCAAACGCCGCCGCCATCTCGATCTGGCCGTTGACCCCTTGTTCGCGCAGGATCGCCACGCGCGGGCGCGCCTTGCCGATGACATGCGCCGCACAGACATCCTCGTTCAGGTCGAAGGTCAGGCGCGGCTTGATGCCGATATCGTCTTCATCGCAGCGCCAGGCCAGCTCGGCGTCGGCACAGGCGGGATTGTCACGCCGGCGCTGCATGGCATGGCTGGTCTCCGACCATGCCTGCATCAGTTCCGACCATTTCCATGCGGCGACGCGCTCGTTGTCGTGATGGATCTTCACCTTCATGCGCGCATTCGGCGTGCCGACCCTGGCGATCAGCTTGGCCAACCCATGCCGCTGCATGAGCGCGACAAACGATTCACGGTCGCGCTGGCGGATCTGCACGATGGCACCGAGTTCCTCGTTGAACAGGCCGCGCAGCATGTTGTCGGCCCAGCCGGACAATTCGATGTCGAGGCCACAATGCCCGGCCAGAGCCATTTCGATCAGGCAGACGATCGCGCCGCCGTCGGAGCGATCGTGGTAGGCGAGCAGCAAACCATCGGCACTGGCCTCCTGGATGGCATGGAAAAACGACTTCAGCCGCGCCGGGTCATCGACATCGGGCGGCAAGTCACCGGCGCGCTGGAACACCTGGGTCAGCACCGAGCCGCCGAGGCGCCCGCGCCTGGCACCGAGGTCGATGATCCACAGCTCGGAGTCGCCCTGGTCCAATTGCAGTTGCGGGGTCAACACGCGGCGCGCATCGCTGCTGCCGGCAAACGCCGTGACGATCAATGAAACCGGCGAGACGGTACGCTGCTTGCCGTCCCCCTGCATCCAGGAAACCTGCATCGACATCGAATCCTTGCCGACCGGAATCGAGATGCCGAGCGCCGGACACAGCTGCATGCCGACCGCATGCACGGCGTCGTACAACGCGGCATCTTCGCCAGGATGATCGACCGCAGCCATCCAGTTGGCCGACAAGCGCACCTCGTCGAGACGCACCGGTGCCGCAGCAAGATTTGTCAATGCCTCGCCGACCGCCATGCGCGCCGAAGCAGCGGCATCGAGCAGGGCCAGCGGCGTGCGCTCGCCGATCGCCATCGCCTCGCCGGCATGGTCGACGAAATCATTCAGGGTCACCGCGCAATCGGCGACCGGAACCTGCCACGGCCCGACCATCGGATCGCGCGAACACAGGCCGCCGACGCTGCGATCGCCGATCGTGATCAGGAACGACTTGCTGCCCACCGCCGGAAAACGCAAGACGCGCTCGATTGCTTCGCCAAGTTCGAGATTCTCGGTATCGGCGATGACCGAAAGCGGCTCCCTGACACGCCGCGTGTCACGCGACATCCGCGGCGGTTTGCCGAACAGGACATCAAGCGGCAGATCGATTGGACGGTGCCTGGAGTCGGCCGTCGGGAAGCGCGAATCGGTGAGCAGCAGCCTGCGTTCGACGATGGCCTGGCCGACCACGGCAAAAGGGCAGCGCTCGCGCGCGCAGATTGTCTCGAACAAGGGCAGATCTTCGGGGCGCACGCCAAGCACGTAGCGTTCCTGTGATTCGTTGCACCAGATCTGCATCGGCGACATCTGCGGGTCGTCGCAGGGGATCTTGCCCAACTCCAGCGCGCCGCCGACTTCGGAATCATTGAGCAGCTCGGGCAGCGCGTTGGACAGGCCCCCGGCACCGACATCGTGGATCGATACCAGCGGATTGCCCGGCCCGCGCGCCCAGCACGCGTCGATGACCTGCTGGCAACGGCGCTGCATCTCGGGGTTCTCGCGCTGCACCGAGGCGAAATCGAGTTCCGCCGAACTGCTGCCGGCGGCAACCGATGAAGCCGCACCTCCGCCCAGGCCGATCAGCATGGCCGGGCCACCAAGCACGATCACCGCATCGCCGGGTTGCAGATTTCTTTTCTGCACGTCGGATGCCCGCAGGTTGGCCAGGCCGCCAGCGAGCATGATCGGCTTGTCGTAACCACGCAGCAGACCGGCTTCATCGGTGGAGTGTTCAAACGTGCGGAAATAACCACCGAGACAGGGGCGACCGAATTCGTTGTTGAACGCGGCCGCACCAAGCGGGCCGTCGCGCATGATCTGGTAAGGCGTGGCGAAGCGGGGCGGATGTGCGCGCTCGACTTCCCACGGCCGCGACAGGCCAGGAATGCGCAGGTGCGAGACACTGAAACCGGTCAGTCCGGCCTTCGGCTTGCCACCACGTCCGGTCGCACCTTCGTCGCGGATCTCGCCACCGGAACCGGTCGCGGCACCGGCAAATGGCGAAATCGCGGTGGGATGGTTATGCGTCTCGACCTTGATCGCGTACGGCACGGCCTCGTCATGCCCGACATACACGCCGGAATCGGCGTTGGCGAAGAAACGCTTGCCGAGCGTGCCGGCGATGACGGCGGCATTGTCGCTGTAGGCCGACAAGGTGTGCGCCGGCGACAGCTTGTGGGTGTTGCGGATCATCGCGAACAACGACAGCGGCTGTGCCTTGCCGTCGATGGTGAAATCGGCATTGAACACCTTGTGCCGGCAATGCTCGGAGTTGGCCTGGGCGAACATCATCAGTTCGGCGTCGGTCGGATCACGCTCGAGGCCCGCGTAGCTTTTCGCCAGATAATCGATCTCGTCGTCGGCCAGGGCGAGGCCGAGATGCTGGTTGGTCGAGGCCAGCGTCGCCCGCGCATCCGCACCCAAAGCAATGCGTTCCAGCGGCAGCGCAGCGCCGACATCGAACAGGTGGTCCAGCTCGGCACGCGTTGCCAGCACCGATTCGGTCATCGGGTCGTGCAGGATTGCCAGCACCTGTTGCCACGCGCTTGAGGCTCGATCCGGCAGCGCTTCAAGATCCACGGCCAAGGTGCGTTCGACGCGACGAACCGGCAAGCTGCAGCGGCGCAGGATGTCGGTGGCCTTGCTCGACCAAGGCGAAATCGTGCCGAGACGCGGCGCAATCCAGAGTGTGGCAGCGCCGGCCACGCCGGCATTGGCAAGCAGGATGCGCTGCAGGGTGGCGCTGTCGAGTGCGCCATCGTCGCCCGTGGCGACCACATAGACATGGCGCGCAGAGCGCAACCGGCAACCGCCCGCCACGCGCCCAAGCTCGGCATTGAGTCGGTCAATGCGAAAGGCTGACAGGGCCGGCTGGCCGTCGAGAACGATCATGGCAGTCGGAGTCCGGGATGCTCTGAACAAAAGCGCACGACGTCGCCGTGCGAAGGCTGCGCATGATAGCCGATGCCATGACCGGGCGAGAACCACCCGGCCAGAGCGGGTGTCGCCGCTGCTAGGCGCCGGGCTTCTCCGCGGCAACCCGCTCAAGCTGCGCCTGCAACTGGTCAGGGGTCAGGTAGCCGCCAATCTTGCTGCCATCGGCGGCAAAGACACTGGGCGTGCCGTCAACACCGACGCTGATGCCGAGCTGGAATTCCTCGGCGACCGGGTTGTCGCACTGTTTCGGCTCCGGATTGGCGCCGGCCTTGGCCGCCGTGAACGCCTGTTTCTGGTCCTTCGCGCACCACACCGAAACCGCCTTGGTGAACGACGGCGTGCCCGGGCCGCTGCGCGGGAAGAACAGGTAATCGACCTGGATGCCGCGCGCGTTGTACTCCTCGATATGCGAGTGCATCTTGCGGCAATAGCCACAATCAATATCGGTGAACACGGTAACTTTGTATTTCGGCTTGGAAGACGGCGCAAAGGTGATGCGCTTGGAAGCCGGATAGGCATCGAGCTTGGCGATGTTGACCCGGGCCAGGCGCTTTGCGGTCAGGTCGAGCTTGGCGTCGGCGTCGTACAGGGTGCCTTGCAGCACATAGCGGCCATCTTCGCTGACATACAGCAGCTGGCTGCCGACCACGGCCTGGTAGTAACCGGGCACCGGCGATTTCTCGAAGGCGTCGATCTTGTTGCTGGTGATGAGCTTCTGCACCGCGGCACGGGCGACGGCCTCGCCACTGTCGGCAGCCTGGAGCAACGGGGAAACGGCAAACAGCGCGAGCGCGGCAATCAATGGGAGTTTCATGGACATACCTTGTGCATGGGGTGTGGCGGCCGCGATCAGCGCGGGGCAACCGGATTGTTGGCGAGGTGGGCGAGTTCTTCGACGAGCTTTTCCGGCGACAGGGAAACCTGTGGCGCCACCTTGGTGCCATCCGCGGCCAGCATGGTCGGCGTGCCGGTGATGCCGATCGAGCGCGCGACGCGGGTGGTCTCGGCAACCGGATTCGGACAGGTCGCCGTGCCCGGGTCGGCACCGTTCATGGCCGCGGTGAATGCGCTCTTGCGATCGGCGGCACACCATACGGCTTCAGCCTTCTTGTCCGCACCGGGATGGATGTCCAGCGGCAGGAAAACGTATTCGACCGCGATCCCCGCAGCGTTGTAGGCCTCGATCTGCTGATGGAAGCGGCGACAGAACGGGCAGTCGATGTCGGTGAACACGGTGACCGCGTACTTCGGCTTGTCCGGGGCAAATATGATGCGCTTGTCGGCACCGATCGTTTTCAGCAGGCCAAGGCGATTGCTGGCGCGTGCCGCTTCGGTGATGTCACGGTTGCTTTGCGCATCGATGGCGCTGCCATCGAGGATGAAGCGGCCATCCTTGCTGACATAGATGAACTGGCTGCCGACAATGGCCTCGTAAAAGCCCGGCACCACCGATTCCTGGACGACGTCGACCTTTACCTGCGGGGCGAGTTTCGAGAAGGCGGCCTGCACGGTCTCCTCCGGTGTTGCCGCAACGACGTTGGCGGCGAGAACGATCAGGATCAAGCAGAACAAATGGCGCATGGATACCTCGGTGGGTTGATCAGCGCCCTGCCGCAGTGGCGGCGAGGGCGGAAGCATCGACTGCTGCCGCCGAGCGCTTCTGCAACTCGGACAACAGGCGTTGGGGCGACAGGAGGATCTTGGAGTCGATCATGCCGCCATCGGCGGCAATCGCGGTTGGCGTTTGCCCGACACCAATCTCGTTGCCGGCCTGGCGCATCTGCAGCAACGGATTCGGGCATGTGGCGCTGTCCATCGCCTGTCCGGCGACGGCCGCGGAATATGCGCCCTTGCGATCGCTGGAACACCAGACCGCGATGGATTTGCGATCCGCATCGGGATGGATGCTCAATGGAAAGAAGACGTAATCAATGGCGATGCCCAGCGCGTTGTACTCGTCGATGCGCGAATGCAGGCGCCGGCAGTACGGGCAATCGACATCGGTGAACACGGTAAGACGGTATTTTGGCTGCGCCGGCGCGAAACTCAGGCGCTGGTCGACGCCAAGCCCGGCCAGTACCTGGAGGCGCTTGGTTGCCATGCTGGCTTCGCTGAGGTCAATCCCCTCGGCGGTGTCCTCGACCGTGCCGCGCAGCAGGTAGCGCCCGTCCGCGCTGGCATAGACGACCTTGCCACCGATCACCCCCTCGTAATAACCCGGCAAGGCGGATTGGCGGAATGCGCTGATCGACTGCAACGGCGCGGTTTTCTGGATGGTCGCCCGCGCCGCGTCGCCCTCGGCCGCAAGCGCGGGAAGCAGGGCCAAGCCGAACACGAGGACGCAAAGCGCGCGCAAAACCGACATCAATGGGCAAACCTTTCGGGGTGGGAACAGCAGAGACTCTCGGCAGCGCCAATGGTTCCGCTCAAGTCATTGATTTTGGCATGGAAGCCGGGGTGGCGAAAGCCCGCGCCGCAGGCTCAACCGCGTGGATGATGTTCGGCATGCAAGCGCTTGAGTCCTTCCTTGGCCACCAGCGTGTAAATCTGCGTCGTCGACAGCGAACTGTGCCCCAGCAGCATCTGCAAGGCGCGCAGATCGGCGCCGTGGTTGAGCAGGTGGGTGGCGAACGAATGCCGCAGCACATGCGGCGAGATGCGCTGGCGGGCGATGCCGGCGCGCTGCGCGTGGTTCTTGACCAGCGTCCAGAACATCTGCCGGGTCATGCCGGAACGCCGCGCGGTGACGAACAGCGCATCGACGCGCATGCCCTTGAGCAGGCCCGCACGCGATTCGCCGATGTAACGCTCCAGCCAGTGCTGCGCTTCCGCGCCGATCGGCACCAGGCGTTCCTTGCCGCCCTTGCCGCTGACCCGCAACACGCCCTGGCGCAGGTTGACCTGATCGGCACGCAGGCCGACCAACTCGCTGACACGCAAGCCGGTGGCGTACATGAGTTCGAGCATTGCGCGATCACGCAAGCCCAGCGCGGTTTCCGCAGGCGCATGCAGCAAGGCCTCGACTTCACCCTCGGCCAGCGCCTTGGGCAGGCTGCGCGGAAGTTTCGGCGCATCTACCAGCAAGGTTGGATCCACATCGATGCGCCCATCGCGTTGCAGCAGCCGATAAAAGTGCCTCAGCGCCGAGAGCAGGCGCGCATTCGAGCGCGGACTGTAGCCACGCCCCTTCCTGCCCCCGCTTTGTGCACGCAGGGAAAGGTAGGCATACAACTGCTCGCGTCGGCACGCCAGCAGGCTCGAGGCAATGGCGGGGGCGGCCAGCCAGCGTGCAAACCCGTCCAGATCGCGCCGGTAGCCGGACAGCGAATTGTCCGCCAGGCCAAGTTCCGACCAGGCGCGTTCGAGGAATGCATCGATGAGGATGCGGTCGTCGGCGCGAACTTCGTGTTTTTCCGGCTGGCTGCTGGTCACCTTTGGCACTCATCGATCTTGCGTGATGCGACACAAACCCGGAGGCTAGCGCGAATTCCAATCCGGCACATGCCCATGTCCACGCCTCCTGGCACCGCGCTCTGGCGTCGCCTTGCCGCCTTGTTCTACGACCTGCTGGTACTCGTTGCAATCTGGATGTTCGCCGCGGCGCTGATCTTGCTCGCCTTCCACGGCGAGGTCGATGTCGCCCGACAGCCGGCGCTTTATCACTTCGTGCTGCAGGCTACCTTGCTGATCCTGAGCGCGCTGTATTTCGTCATCTCGTGGTCAAGGGGCGGCCAGACCATCGGCATGCGCGCGTGGCGCGTACGCCTGGTCGATGCGCAGGGTCGCTCGCCGGGATGGCGTCGAGCGTTGTTGCGTTTCGTGCTGGCCACGCTGTCGCTGTTGGCGGCGGGTGCAGGATTCATCTATTGCCTGTTCGATGCCGACCGCCGCGCCTGGCACGACGTCATGCTCGGCACGCGCATGCTGCATGTGGGGCGGGCGGATTGAGGCATGGGGATGCAGGCAGGACGTATGCGTGCATGAAGGCGTGCGAGCGCGAAGTATTGTTCCAGTTCCACCAAGAGCATCGCGCCTGAAGCCTGTCCTGAGTTCGTCGAAGGAGCGATCCTGCAGGTGCAGGCAATTCGCCGCCTTCCCCATTCCCCATTCCCGGCCTTCAAGCATGTCGGCGAAACCACGCCGTGGCCATGGCGATCAACAGCAGGGGCGGAATCGCATTGGCGATGGCCGGGGCCAAGCCGTAGACACCGCCCATGCTGACCGCGGCGCGCTGCAGGAAATAGAAGCCGATTGCCATGACGATGCCAAGGAACAGGCGCTTGCCCATGCCGCCGCTGCGCAGCGTGCCAAAGGCGAATGGCAAGGCGCAGAAGGCCAGCACGAGCACGTTGAACGGGTAAAAGATGCGCGACCACCAGGCCTCGCGGAAACCACGTGAATCCTGGCCGTTGCGCTCGAGATAGGCGATGTTGCGCGAGAGCTCGCGCAGGTTGAGGTAATCGAGGTTGACAATGCTCAAGGCCAGCACATCGGGATCGAGGCTCGACGGCCATTGCAGCGCACTGGCTTGCGTGCTTGCCGCCGAGGCCTCGCCAAAGACCGTGCGCCGCACGTCGTGGAGGATCCAGTGGCCCTGCACATGTTCGGCGCGTGCCGCCAGCGACAAGGTGGCGAGGCGGCCGTCCTTGTCGAACTCGAAAATGCGCACGCGATTGAGGTCGACCACGCTGCCCTGCTCGGTCTGCCGCGTGCGGCCATTGCCGGCATTGACCACGGTCTCGCCATCGCGCGCCCAGATGCTGCCGCCCTTGGCGAGGGTGACATCGGTGGATTTTGCCGCCAGCGACAAGGCCTTTGCGCTTTGATCGCCCCACGGTGCCAGCGTCTCGCCGATGACCACGACGATTGCCGTCAGCACGCACAAGGAGAGCACCACCGAGGCACAGATGCGCAGCTTGGACATGCCGGCGGCGCGCAATGCGGTGAGCTCGCCGGTGCCTGCCAGTCCACCCAGGCCGACCAGGCCACCAATCAGGGCGGCGTAGCTGAACATCTCGTACATGCGTCGCGGCACGGTCAGCAAGGTGTAGCTCGCCGCCTTGGCCAGGGTGTAGCCACCATGACCAACGTCATTGAGTTCGCCGACAAAGATGGTGAAGGCATCGAAGCCGACGAGGATGATCCAGACCAGGCCGACTGCGGCAAGCACCGACAGTGCCACCAGGCGATCGACCTGCTTGAAGAACGGCTGCCTCATGCCCGTGACTTCTTGCGCTGGCGCAGGCGCTGGTTGCTGCGGATCAAGCCCAGTGCAATCAGGATCGCCGGCACATAGATCCACCAGAGCCCCGCCGCCAGGGGCATCTTGCCGTGCACCATCCAGACCCGGCCCAGAGCAAGGAAGTTGGCGTAGACGATATAGGCGAGCACGGCCAGGATCAGGCTCGCGTAACGGGGCTGGCGCGGATTCGTGCGCGACAGCGGCATGGCGACCAAGGCCAGCACCAGCACCGAGATGGCCGGTGCCAGGCGCCAGTGCAGCTCGGCGCGCTGCAGGGGATCGACGCTTTCCAGCAGCTCGCTGGTCGGCGCGGCGCGCTTGACGGCTTCGGAATTGTCGACGGCATCATTGTCGGCCAGGCGGATGTCGTTGCGCTCGAAGCGCAGCAGGCGGAAATCATCATTGCCGGGTCGCCCTTCCACGCGAAACCCGTCCTTCAACGCGAGAAAACGATCGCCGCCCGAGGTATCCCGGTACAACTCGCCGCTGCGCGCGGTGATGATGTTGATGCGTGAGGTGCCATCGGCTTCAAGTTGCTCGCTTTCGACGAACATGCGCGTGAACTTCGAGCCCTCCGGCGACATGTCACCCACGTAGATGATGCCTTCGCGCCCAGGCAAGGGCACGAAGCGGCCAGGCTCGAGGCCGGCAATGAGCAGCGAGCGGTTGGCCTCGTCGACGAGATGCTGGGAAAAGCGCACCGCCGCCGGAGCAATCCAGAATGCAACAAGTGCCGCGATGGCGGCAATCGGCACGAACAGCAGGAGCAGCGGCCGCATGAGCCCGCCAATACCCAGTCCCGACGCGCCGAGGACGGCCATCTCGCTGTCCCGGTACATGCGCCCGTAGGCAAGCAGGACGCCGAGGAAGACCGCCAGCGGCAACAGCACATTGAGGCTGTCGATCGAACGCAGGCCGATCATCGCGACCAGCAGGTCGGCGGGAACGCGACCACGTGCAACCTGATTGAGCACGGCAATCACCGTTTCGCCGATGCTGATCAGGAGCAGCACTGCGGTCACCCCGAGAAAGCTCAGGGCAAGTTCGCGTAGCAGGTAGCGGTCGATGATGCGCAGCAACTGGTATCTATGCCTTAGAATGACGGGTTCCGCGCCACTTCCGAGCGCACGCAGGGTGGCAAGTTTACCGGCCTGCCAGTCGCCGCGCGTGGCCAGCGCCCCACTTTGTAGCAGATACGGAACCTTTGATGACCCTGAAGTTCAGCCAGACCTCCGACTCGCCCGAATCCTCGGCCAGCCCTTGCGTGATCGTCGGCGTATTTGCCGATGGCAAGATGAGCGACGCTGCGGCACGCCTGGACCAGGCGAGCTCGGGAGCGCTCAAGCGCCTGCTCGACAGCGGCGATATCACGACCAAGCTTGGCAGCAGTTCGCTGTTGTTCGGTCTCGGCGGAATCCGGACCGAACGCATTCTCGTCGTCGGCCTTGGATCGGCAGACAAGTTCGATGCCGCCGCCTTCAACAAGGCTGCGCTCGAGGCCGGTCGCGCCCTCAAGACCTTGCCGGTCGCCAGCGCGGCCTCGTGGTTGACTTCCCTCGAGGTGCCCGCGCGTGATGGCGCCTGGAAGCTGCGTACCGCCGCTCTCGCCGCCGACATGCACGCGTACCGCTACACCGCCACGTTCAAGCCCAAGGAGCAAGCACGGACCGCGCAGCTCGAAGCCCTGGCCTTTGCCGGCACCGAGGATGCGCGTGCGCTTGCCGAAGCCAATGCCATGGCGAAAGGCGTGCGCTTCGCCCGCGAGCTGGGCAACCTGCCGCCAAACATCTGCAACCCGGCGCACATCGCGGCACAGGCAAAGGCATTTGCCGATGCGCATGCCGGCGTCGCCTGCGAAATCCTCGAACGCGACGACATGGAAAAGCTCGGCATGGGCTCCTTGCTCGGCGTCGCCCGCGGTTCGGCCAATCCGCCAAAACTCGTCGTGCTGCGCTGGAATGGCGGCGGCGAGGCCAAACCTTACGCCCTCGTCGGCAAGGGCATCACCTTCGATTCCGGTGGCATCTCGCTGAAGCCCGGCGCCGGCATGGAAGAAATGAAATTCGACATGTGCGGCGCGGCCGGCATGCTCGGCACCTTCGTTGCGGCGGTCGAACTGGCCCTGCCGCTGAACCTGGTGTGCGTGGTCGCTGCAGTCGAGAACATGCCCGATGGAAATTCGTATCGCCCGAGTGACGTGCTGACCAGCATGTCCGGGCAGACCATCGAAGTACTCAACACCGATGCCGAAGGCCGCCTGATCCTCTGCGATGCGCTGACCTATGTGCAGAAGTTCGAGCCGCAGGTGATCATCGACGCCGCCACGTTGACCGGTGCCTGCGTGGTCGCCCTCGGCAAATACGCCAGCGGCCTGATGACCCAGGACGACGAGCTCGCCAGCGAACTGCTCGATGCGGGCAATCGCGCCCTCGACCGCGCCTGGCGCCTGCCGTTGTGGGATGACTACCAGAGCGCGCTGGATTCGGTGTTTGCCGATTTCACCAACCTCGGCGGCAAGTACGGCGGCGCGATCACCGCCGGTTGCTTCCTTTCGCGCTTCACCACGGGTTATCGCTGGGCGCATCTGGATATTGCCGGCACTGCCTGGAATGAAGGCCGCAAGGGGCTGGCCACCGGCCGTCCCGTGCCGCTGCTCACCCAGTACCTGATCGATCGCTGCGCATGAGCGAAATGCAGGAACGCTGGCAGCGGCAGAAGGCGACGGCGATCGCCGCGATGTTCGGCGTCTCGCTGGCAACCGGCATCGTCGTCGCTGCAATCGCACCGGATGCGGCGGAAGCCGGCCTGCCGCTGGGCATCCAGTTGACCGCCAACGTCCTCCTGTTTGTGCTCGGCTTCCGCTGGCTGCAGGCCGACAGTGCCGCTCTGGATATCCGTCGGCCGACCTGGCTGAACGTCGGCATCATCCTGCTCGCTGCCGTATTCGTCCCTTATTATCTCTACAAGACGCGTGCGGAAGGCGCTCGCCTGGCGCCGATCCTGCGGTTTTTCGGCCTGATTTTCGCACTTGCCCTGACCTCGGCCGTCGGCTCGACGCTGATGGCCCTGCTGCAGCCCGGCGCTCCGGCACCTGCCACGCTTTGAGCCGATGCCACGCGCCGACTTCTACCTGATCGCCAAACCGCGCTTCCGCGAGGACCCGCTGCTGCTGGTCTGCGAGCTGGTGCGCAAGGCGTTTGCCGGCGAGCAGCCAACCGTGATCCTCGCCCGTTCGCAGGATCAGGCCGAGGAAATCGACGAGCGCTTGTGGAGTTTTTCCGACGACGCCTTCATCCCGCACCAGATTGCCGGTGATGACGATGATGCGATCACCGCCGTGCTGATCGTGCCGCCCGGCATCGAAGTGGAGGATCGTCCGTTGGCGATCAACCTGCGTGATGCATGCGCCTTCGGCAACCACGCCCGCATCCTCGAGGTTGTCGCCGCCGACCCGGCCGAACGCGACGGTTCACGCCGCCGCTGGAAGCAATACCAAAGCCGCGGCTACGAGTTGACCAAGCACGATATGTGAAAGGCCGGGAATGGAGAATGGGGAATCGGGAATGGCAAAAGCCAATCGCCGACACCGACAGTTACCCGAATTCCAAATCCCGGCTTTCAACAGCCAAATGGCTGGTCATCCCGATTCCCGATTCCCCAATCCCGCCTCACTTGGTGCCGAAATAGCGATCGCCGGCATCGCCGAGGCCGGGCACGATGTAGCCGTGATCGTTCAATCCGCTGTCGATCGCCGCGGCGAAGATCGGCACATCGGGATGATGCTTGCGCAGGTTGGCTACACCTTCGGGACAGCCGACCAGGCACACGTAGCGGATCGAGCGCGGCCGGGTTTCCTTGAGCCGGTCCAGCGCGGCGACCGCGGAGTTGCCGGTCGCCAGCATCGGATCGACGACGATCGCATCTCGCGATGCCATGTCACGCGGCATTCGGAAGTAATACTCGACCGCGCGCAAGGTCTGCGCATCGCGATAGAGGCCGACATGGCCGACACGGGCTCCCGGCACGACGCTGAGCATGCCATCGAGGATACCGATGCCGGCGCGCAGTATCGCCACGAAGACGACCTTCTTGCCATCGACGAGATGCCCGGTCGTCGGCCCGACCGGGGTTTCGATGGCCACCTCGTGCAAGGGCAGATCGCGGGTGACCTCGTAGGCCATCAGGGCCGACAGCTCGCCGAGCAGGCGACGGAAATCCACCGTGCTGGTGGTTTTCCTGCGCAACAAGGTCAACTTGTGCTGCACCAGCGGGTGACCGATCACTTCCACGCCTGCCGCCATCGCCCGTCCTCCATTGCAAGCCGCAACGATAACCCTTTGGGCGCAGGGCTGTCCTCCCCTACAATGTGCGATTCCCGTCATTTGAAGTGCGCCGCACGCCGAAGCGAATGCAAGCGCCTCGGCCATGCCTTGGATCAGCACGAGAGGTGACGACCGGGAATTGAGAATTGGAATCCTGGGAGCCACTCCCTCGCGTTCCCCTGCTCTGCCCTGGATTGACCATTCCCCATTCCCCATTCCCCATTCCCGATTTCCCCGCAATGGACAAGAGTTTCGAACCCGGCCAGATCGAACCGAAGTGGTATGCGCAGTGGGAAGCTGCCGGCGCCTTCAAGCCGCAAGGCGATGGCACGCCGTACTGCATCCTGCTGCCGCCGCCCAACGTGACCGGCACCCTGCACATGGGGCATGCCTTCCAGCAGACGATCATGGATGCGCTGTGCCGCTACCAGCGCATGCGCGGCGCGCGCACGCTCTGGCAAGGCGGCACCGACCATGCCGGCATCGCCACCCAGAAAATCGTCGAGAACCAGCTCGCCGCCACCGGCAAGACCCGCCACGATCTCGGCCGTGAAAAGTTCATCGAGCGCGTCTGGGACTGGAAGCAGGAATCCGGCTCGACAATCAGCAACCAGATGCGTCGCATCGGTGCGTCGGTCGACTGGTCGCGCGAACGCTTCACCATGGACGAGGGGCTGTCCGCTGCCGTGCGCCGCGTGTTCGTGCAGTGGTACCGCGACGGCCTGCTCTATCGCGGTCGTCGCCTGGTCAACTGGGATCCGGTGTTGATGACGGCGGTGTCCGATCTGGAGGTCAACAACGAGGAAAAGGACGGCTCGCTGTGGTCGATCCGCTATCCGGCCAGCGATGGCGGCGAAGGCCTCGTGGTGGCGACCACGCGTCCGGAAACCATGCTCGGCGATGTCGCCGTGGCCGTGCATCCGGATGATGAGCGCTTCCAGCAGCTGATCGGCAAGTCCCTGAAGCTGCCGCTGACCGATCGCGAAATTCCGGTCATCGCCGACACCTATGTCGAGCGCGAATTCGGCACCGGCTGCGTCAAGATTACCCCGGCGCATGATTTCAACGATGCGCAGATTGGTGCGCGTCACAAGCTGGAACCCATCGTCATCCTCACCCTTGATGCGAAAATCGTCGATGAGGCACCCGCCGCCTATCGTGGCCTGGATCGCTTTGTCGCACGCAAGAAGATCCTCGCCGATCTCGACGCACTCGGCCTTCTCGTGGAGACAAAAAAGCACAAGTTGCAGGTGCCGATCAGCCAGCGTACCGACGCGGTGATCGAGCCGATGCTGACCGACCAGTGGTTTCTCGACCTGACCAGCGACGTGCGCGTCGACGGCAAGCCCGGCCCCGGCGGTCGCACGGCAATTACCGAACCGGCGCTGGCGGCCGTGCGCGATGGCGAGATCCGCTTCGTGCCCGAGAACTGGTCGACCACCTACAACCAGTGGCTGGAAAACATCCAGGACTGGTGCGTCAGTCGCCAGCTCTGGTGGGGCCACCAGATTCCGGCCTGGTACGACGAAGCGGGCAACATCTTCGTCGGCGAGGACGAGGCCGACGCGATCGCGCATGCCGACATCCAGCCGGTCGGTGCGCTGAAGCAGGACGAGGATGTGCTCGATACCTGGTTCTCCTCGGCACTGTGGCCGTTCTCGACCATGGGCTGGCCCGGGCCGAGCCCGGTGAGTGAAGGCGGCGCGGTCGTCGCGGATTGGTCGAAAGATCAGGCCTTCATTCCCAGCGCCGTGTTGGTCACCGGCTTCGACATCATCTTCTTCTGGGTCGCGCGCATGGTCATGGCGACCCAGTATTTCACCGGCAAGGTGCCGTTTCGCGAGGTCTACATCAATGCCATCGTGCGTGATGCCGAAGGCCAGAAGATGTCGAAATCGAAAGGCAACACCATCGATCCGCTGGACCTGATCGACGGCATCGACCTTGAGTCGCTGGTGCAGAAATCAACCGCCTCTCTGCTGATTCCGCAGGTGCGCGAAAAGGTCGAAAAGCGCATCCGCAAGGATTACCCGGAAGGCATCGGCGCCGTCGGCACCGACGCCATGCGCTTCACCTTTGCCGCGCTGGCCACCTACGGACGCACGATCAACTTCGATCTCAAGCGCGCCGAGGGCTACAAGAATTTCTGCAACAAGCTGTGGAATGCCGCTCGCTTTGTGTTGTTGAACACGGGAATGGGGAATGGAGAATCGGGAGTGGGTACAGCCGATTCCTCGCATAGAACGTGCCACGGCGTTGCACCCGACCAACCCGAAACGGCGGCGGAGCAGTGGATCCTTTCGCGACTTGCGGCGACGCTCGATGAAGTCGAGGCGCAGTTCAGGACCTACCGTTTCGATCTGGTTGCGCAGGCGCTGTACGAATTCGTCTGGAACGACTATTGCGACTGGTTCCTCGAACTGAGCAAGCCCGCGCTGAATGGCGGCGATGCCGAAGCAATCGCCTCGACTCGTCACACCTTGCTGCGGGTACTTGAAGCAATCCTGCGCGCACTGCATCCAATCACGCCTTTCATCACCGAGGAGATCTGGCAAAGCGTCGCACCGAAGCTCGGCATTCCCGGTGATTCGATTTCCGCGCGCCGGTATCCGCACCGCGATGAATTCGCCACGGGCATCGATGCCGCTTTCGTCAGCGATATCGAGTGGCTGAAATCCGTGCTGGGCGAAGTCCGCCGTATCCGCAGCGAAATGAATATCTCCCCGGGAAAGCAGATCCCGCTGCTGTTTGCCAAAGGCGACGCGGAAGATCACGCGCGCATCGACCGCTTTGCCAGCCAGATTGCGTTCCTGGCGCGCACCGAATGCCAGCGCTGGCTGGCCGACGGCGAGGACGAACCGGCTTCCGCTTCGGCCATTGTCGGCGACCTGCGCGTGCTGATTCCGCTGGCCGGATTGATCGATGTCGACGCCGAAAAGGCGCGCCTGGGCAAGGAGATCAAGCGCATCGAAGGCGAGATCGGCAAATGCAACGGCAAGCTCGGCAACGCAACCTTCGTCGCCAATGCACCCGCCGCCGTGGTCGATCAGGAACGCCAGCGCCTGGCCGATTTCAGCAGCACCCTCGCAGGTTTGCGCGAGCAGTTGGCGCGTCTATAGCCGAGGGATTCGGGATTCGAGAAAGGCATCAGGGTTGAGGTATCCGGGTGGCCTGGCAGGCCGCAACCGGCATGCCCCCAATGCAGCGGATTCACGGCAATCGCCGCAGCCGCGCTCTTGCGAATCCCGAATCCCGTCGCCGCAAACATGACGCCCCGCCCTGGATCGGCGATAATCGTCGATTCGCTTTTCCCTGCCCGACAGCCCAGGCCCGCCTGGCGGCGTCGGCATCGCCCTACCCGGAGTTGGCATGCAATACATCTACACCATGAATGGCGTCAGCAAGACGGTTCCGCCGAAGCGCCAGATCATCAAGGACATCTCGCTGTCGTTCTTCCCGGGCGCCAAGATCGGCCTGCTCGGCCTCAATGGTGCAGGCAAGTCGACCGTGCTGCGCATCATGGCCGGAGTCGATACCGACTTCCAGGGCGAAGCACGCGCCAATCCCGGCACCAAGGTCGGCTATCTCGAACAGGAGCCGAATCTCGACCCGGACAAGACCGTGCGCGAAGTCGTCGAAGAAGGCGTCTCCGAAATCATCAATGCACAGCAACGTCTGGATGAGGTGTATGCCGCGTATGCCGAGGAAGGGGCGGATTTCGACAAGCTCGCCGCCGAACAGCAGCGCCTTGAAAGCCTGCTTGCGGTGACCGATGCGCATGCACTTGAGCGCCAGTTGGAAGTTGCCGCCGATGCCTTGCGCCTGCCGCCCTGGGATGCCAATGTCGGCAAGCTCTCCGGTGGCGAGAAACGCCGCGTCGCCCTGTGTCGCTTGTTGCTGTCGAAGCCGGACATGCTCCTGCTCGATGAGCCGACCAATCACCTCGATGCCGAATCGGTGGAATGGCTGGAAAACTTCCTCGCCGATTTCCCCGGCACCGTTGTCGCCGTGACTCATGATCGCTACTTCCTCGACAACGCCGCGGAATGGATTCTTGAACTCGATCGTGGCCGCGGCATTCCGTGGAAGGGCAATTACTCGTCGTGGCTGGAACAGAAGGGCGAGCGCCTCAAGCAGGAAGAAAACCAGGAAAAGGCCAGGCAGAAGGCAATACAGCGCGAACTCGAATGGGCGCGCAGCAATGCCAAGGGCGGTCGCAGCAAGGGCAAGGCGCGTCTGTCCAAGATCGAGGAGCTGCAATCGGTCGATTACCAGCGCCGCAACGAGACCAACGAGATCTTCATTCCGCCCGGCGAGCGTCTCGGCTCGTCGATCATGGAATTCAAGAATGTCAGCAAGTCGTTCGGCGATCGTCTGCTCATCGATGACCTGAGCTTCGTCGTGCCACATGGTGCCATCATCGGCATCATCGGCCCGAACGGCGCAGGCAAATCGACCCTGTTCAAGATGATCATGGGCATCGAGAAGCCGGACAAGGGCGAAATCACCCGCGGGCAGACGGTCAAGGTCGCCTACGTCGACCAGAGCCGCGAAAAACTCGAAGGCAACCACAACGTGTTCCAGGAGATTTCCGGCGGCGCCGATATCCTCAACATCAACGGCATCGAGATCCAGTCGCGTGCCTACCTCGGCCGCTTCAACTTCAAGGGCCAGGACCAGCAGAAGATGGTCGGCACGCTGTCCGGTGGCGAGCGCGGCCGGCTGCACCTGGCCAAGACCTTGCTGCAGGGCGGCAACGTGCTGCTGCTCGACGAGCCTTCCAACGATCTGGATATCGAAACCCTGCGTGCGCTTGAGGATGCCTTGCTGGAGTTTCCCGGCAATGTCTTCGTGATCTCGCATGACCGCTGGTTCCTCGACCGCATCGCCACGCATATCCTCGCTTTCGAAGGCGATTCGCACGTCGAGTTCTTCGCCGGCAACTACCGTGAATACGAGGAAGACAAGAAGCGCCGCCTCGGCGATGAGGCGGCGACTCCACATCGACTGCGTTACAAGAAGTTGGCCTAAGAGCCGGGATTCGGGATTGGTGAACAGGGAATTGGAAGAGCAACTTCAAGAGCCGGTTATGATCGACACATGCCGCTCCCATTCCCCATTCGCCACTCCCCACTCCCACCCCGACCAATGACCTTCATCGAATCCCTGAGGCACGCCTGGCAGCACAACGACTCGCTGGTCTGCGTCGGACTTGATCCGGAACCGGCGCGTTTTCCGGAGATGTTTGCAGGGGACGATGATTCGGTATTCCGCTTCTGCCGGGACATCGTCGATGCGACTGCCGATCTCGTGTGTTGTTTCAAGCCGCAGATCGCGCACTTTGCCGCGCTCGGTGCGGAAGATGCCCTGCAACGCCTGATCGCGCACATCCACAAACTTCAACCGGGCGTGCCGGTCATCCTCGATGCCAAGCGCGGCGACATCGGCTCCACCGCCCGGCATTACGCCAGCGAAGCGTTCGATCGCTATCAAGCCGATGCGGTGACGGTGAATCCGTATCTCGGTCGCGATTCGCTGCAGCCGTTTCTCGATCGCGCCGACAAGGGCGTGGTCATCCTCTGCCGCACCTCGAACGCCGGAGCGGGCGATCTGCAGGATCTCGATATCGGTGGCCGGCCGCTCTACCAGCATGTCGCGGAAAAAGTTGCGCGGGACTGGAACGCCAATGGCAATTGCCTGCTGGTGACCGGGGCGACTTATCCGCAGCAATTGGCCGAGGTGCGCGCGCTCGTCGGCGACATGCCCCTGCTGGTTCCCGGCATCGGTGCGCAGGGCGGCGACGTCGAGGCGGTGCTGCGCCACGGCCAAGCCAGCGACGCCAGTGGATTGCTGATCAGCTCGTCGCGCGCCATCCTGTATGCCGGCAACGATGATGATTTTGCCAATGCCGCACGTGCGGCAACCCTTGCCCTGCGCGACGAAATCAACCGTCATCGCCGGCCCGGCGCGAATCCTGCCTGACATGTTCATCGTCGCACTGACTGGCGGCATCGCCTCGGGGAAGACGGCCGTCGAGCACTGCTTTGCGCGACGCGGCATCGAGATCCGCGATGCGGATCGTGTCGCCCGCGACGTGGTTGCGCCCGATAGCGAAGGACTTCGGCAAGTCATCGCGACGTTTGGCAACGAGGTGCTCGCCGCCGACGGCAGCCTCGATCGAAGGCTCATGCGCGAACGTGTCTTCGCCGATCCCGAGGCCCGGCGCCAACTGGAACGCATCATCCATCCGCGCGTGCGCGACGCCTTGCGCCAATCGGCACAGGAGATGCGCAGCGCCTACGGATTGCTGGTCATTCCGTTGCTGGTCGAGTCGGGCGACTACGCCTGGGTCGATCGCGTGCTGGTCGTTGATGTGCCGCGCAGCGTGCAGATCAGTCGACTGCTGAATCGCGACGGCATTACGCGCGAACTTGCCGAATCCATGGTCAATGCGCAAGCCAGTCGCGAACAACGCCTGGCCATCGCCGACGACGTGATCGACAACACTGCCGACCTCGCAGCACTCGATAGCGCCGTCGAAACCCTGCATCGGCGTTATCTGCAATTGGCCGCCTGAGCCACCAGGCAACGGCGTGCGTCGGGCGCGCATTTCGAACATCCATTGCAAGGTGACGTTCAGCATACGGCGATATGATCCTGCGCTGTGCGTGGTTGCGCGACGTGCGCGGTGGTATCGCCTCGCTGCCGTGGGGATCAGGAGTCTTGCATGAACAAGCGCGTGGGCCGTTCAAGGCTCATGATGATCATCATCTCGGTCGTCGCAACGAGTCTGGCGGCAGTCGTTGCGGCAAACTTTTCGACTCCCGAGAAAAGAGTCGAGCGCAAGATCGAACATCGCTATTCGATTGCCGATGCGCAATTCCAGCGGGAAATGTCGGTCCTGCTCGGGCCGTCGATCGTGCAGGGCAATACCGTGGTGGCCTTGCAGAACGGCGTCGAGATCTTCCCGGCCATGCTCGCCGCCGTGCGCAGCGCGCGGCACACGATCACGTTCGAGACCTACATCTACTGGTCCGGCGAGATCGGCGAGAAGTTTTCGCAGGCACTTTCCGAGCGCGCCCGTGCCGGCGTGAGCGTGCATGTCACCATCGACTGGGTCGGCAGCATGAAGATGGACTCCCAGTTGCTTGAATCGATGGAACAGGCGGGCGTGCAACTGCATCGCTATCGTCCGTTGCACTGGTACAACATGGGCGCGATGAACAACCGGACCCACCGCAAGTTGCTCATCATTGACGGCACGGTCGGTTTCACCGGTGGCGTCGGCATCGCCGATCAGTGGCAAGGCAAAGGAAACGATCCGGAGCATTGGCGCGACTCGCATTTCCGCATCGAGGGTCCGGTCGTCTCGCAGTTTCAATCCGCATTCAATGACAACTGGATCAAGCAGACCGGCGACATCCTCAATGGGGATAGGTATTTCCCCTCGATACCTGCGCACGGAGCCATGGCGGCGCAACTTTTCATCGCCTCGCCGGCCGGCGGCAGCGAAAGCATGGCACTGATGTACCTCATGGCGATAGCCGCAGCCGACCACTCGATCGACCTGGCCGCGTCGTATTTCGTGCCGGATCAGCTCGCGCTCGACGCCTTGCTCGCTGCGCGCAAGCGTGGCGTGCGCATCCGCATCCTGCTCCCCGGCGAGCACATCGATTCGGACGTCGTTCGATTGCGCTCGCGGGCTTTGTGGGGTGATCTGCTGCGCGCCGGCGTCGAGATCCATGAATACGTCCCGACGATGATGCACACGAAGATGCTTGTGATCGACCAGTTGCTCGTTTCAGTCGGATCGACGAACTTCGACGAACGCTCGTTCCGCTTGAACGATGAGGCGAGCTTGAACATTTACGACGCGGCTTTCGCCCGCGACATGACCGAGGTGTTCGAACGCGACCTGCGGGACGCACGCCCATATACGTACGAAATGTGGGTCGATCGGCCGTTGACCGAGCGCCTCGGCGAATGGATCACGCGACCGATCGCGTCGCAGCTGTGACATCCACGCGAGACGCCGATACCCGGCGGACTCGACAAGCCAATCCGGCCCCTGCCTGGCCCCCGTAGTGGTCAATCCCCGCCGCGCTGCGGGCTGATTCATGACAGAGCGACCTGTGGCGATCGTGGCTCCGCGTCGTTCTTTCTCAAAATCAAGGCCGCCTCCCCCGACAAGGCGCGATGAACCATAAAAAAACCCCGGGACTTGCGCCCCGGGGTTCTGGAACGCGCCTCGACGCGATCAGACGTAGCGGCGCGTCGCCATGGCCGCGGTCAGGCCAAGCAGCATGAGCAGCAGCAGGCTGCTCCAGGGCGACAGGACATCCAGCTCGACGGTATCGACCAGCCCGGCCAGACCTTCTCCGCTCAACGTCGCCGTCGCGGTGCCGACATCCGATGTGATGGTGATGACCTGGCTGAACATGCCGGCTGCGGTCGGGGTGAAGCTGTAAAGCACCGTGCAGTTGGCACCGGCCGCGAGCGCGAAAGGAACTGCGCCGCAGGTGCCGCCGGCGACTTCGGCAAATGGAGCGGCCGCCGGAGTGATGGCGGTAACCTGCAGCGGGCCGCCGCCGGTATTGAGGATGGTCAAGGCGAGCTGACTGCTGGTGCCGACCAGTTGCCCACCGAAATCGATCGTCGCCGAGAGGACGCCGATGACGCCGACGACGCCGGTACCACTCAGCGCAATCGCGCCATTGCCGGCATTCGAGGTCACCGTCAGGTTCTGGCTGGCGGGCCCGCTGGCGGTTGGACTGAACATGTAGTCCAGGGTGCACGAAGCACCTGCCGCGAGCGCGAACGGAACCGCGCCGCAACTGCCGCCGCTCGAGGCGAATGGTGCGGTGGCAGCGGTGATCGCAGTGACCTGCAGCGGGCTGCCACCGGTGTTGCTCAGGGTGACCGTCTGCGCCGCACTGCTGCTGCCGACGGCAATCGAACCGAAGTTGATGCTGGTCGGACTGACGGCGAGTGCTCCGGGCAGAAGCACGCTATCGGTATCGGTTGCCGAATTGTTGGCAGGATTCGTGTCGGTCACACCGGCAGCGGCGGCCACCGTCGCCGTATTGGCAATGCTGCCCGACGCCGCGGCCGACACCGTGCAGTTGGCCGTGTGCGTCGTCGAACCGCCGGCGGGCAGGTTGACCGTGTCGTTGATGTTGCCGGAACCTGCGGCCGTACAGGTGCCGCCGCCGGCCCCGGCGCAAGTCCAGGTGCAGGTCAGCGTGGCCGGGAAAGTATCGGCGACCGTCGAGGCGGGCGCGATGCTCGGCCCCGCATTACTCGCGGTGATCGTGTAAACCGTCGAGCCGCCGGCAACCACCGAGGCCACGCCATCGGTCTTGGTGATGGACAAATCGACTTGCGGCGTCAGCGTGTCGGTGTCGGTTGCCGAATTGTTTCCCGGAGTTGGATCGGTCACGCTGCCGGTGATCGTCGCCGTGTTGCTCAGCGTTCCGGTCGCTGCTGCGGAAATCGCGCAACTGGCCGTGTAGGTGACGCTGGCGCCTGCGGGCAAATTGACCGCATCGCTGATATTGCCCGAACCCGCCGCCGTGCACGTGCCGCCACCCGCACCGACGCAGGTCCAGGTACAGGTCTCGCTGGCCGGGAAGGTATCGGCAATGGTCGAGCCGGGCGCATTGCTCGGCCCGGCATTGCTGCCGGTGATCGTGTAGGTGACGCTGCCGCCGGGAACTGCGGTGGTGACGCCGTCGGTCTTGGTGATCGCGAGATCGGCCTGCGGCGTCAGCACGTCGGAATCGGTCGCACTGTTGTTCACCGGATTCGGGTCGGCAATCGCGCTGTTGATCGTCGCCGTGTTGGTCAAGGTTCCGCTCGCGGCGGCCGAGATGGCACAACTGGCGGTATAGGTCACGCTGCCGCCCGAAGGTAGATTCACCGCATCATTGATATTGCCCGAACCCGCCGCCGTGCACGTTCCGCCCCCCGCACCGACGCAGGTCCAGGTGCAGGTTTCGCTGGCCGGGAAGGTATCGGCAATGGTTGCGCCAGTGACCGCATCCGGCCCGGCATTGCTGCCGGTGATCGTGTAGGTGACGCTGCCGCCGGGAACTGCGCTGGTCACGCCATCGGTCTTGGTGATGGCGAGGTCGGCGCTGAGCGCCCGGCATCCCGTTACCGAGACATCATCGATCGCCAGTCCCTGGAAATTGACCGTGGTGTCGCTGTCGACATGGAAGCGCAGTTCGCTGTTCAGCCCGGCGAGACTGTCGGCGCGGCGAGACATTTGCGCCCAGCCGGCGCTGGCGCCAATGTTGGTCGCTGGATTTCCGGCTGCGTTGGTCATGGTCGCATCGAGAAACTCGAACAAGCGCACCGGCGTGGCACCACCGGCCTGCTGGAAATCGACAAACAGATGATCGAAGTTCGCACTTTCCATCTGGTAGCGCTGCGCCCAGTTGACGACGATCGGTGCCACGAGCCCGCTCAGATCGATATTCGGTGACAACAGATCCTGGCTGCTTGATACGTTGTAGGTGTTGTCGAGATCGGTTTTCCAGCAATTGGTTCCGCTGTTGCAGGTGGTGAACGCGGCGAGCGGGTTGGCCGTTGTCGTTGCCGGCGATGCGGGCAATCCGAGTTCCCATTCGTCGGCTGTCCCGCCATGCGTGAAGCCTGCCGCACCGGACTCGAAATCGGTCGAATAGACAGTCGTGGACGCGGTTCCCGGCGGGCAGGTTGGCGGTGGCGGTGCTTCGCAAATGCGCAGACTCCAGGATGTCAACGTGCCGCCATTCGCGCCGGCCGTATCGTCGCGCAGGTCGAGCGTCCAGGTGCCGCCCGCGTCTTCGCCATCGAACCAGGCAAGCCGATAGGCGAGTTCTGGCTTGTACTGCACGCCGCTCAATACGGTAAACGACGGCGGAATGCCCGCCTCGTCATCGAAGACGACATTCATCTGGGCCTGGCCACCCGTTGCGCTCGCGCCGATGTCGGTAAACAGGCCGTTGTCATTGCCGGCCGGCGAGCGCAGGTGGGCATCGATATCCCCCATCAGGGCATGGTTGAGGACGATATCGACATCAACATCGGCAATGCGCGGATTGCCAGGCACCGTGATGACCGAGCTGACCAGACCCGTTCCCGGGCCGATGGTCTTGGGCACATCGGTGCTGGTGTACGTGGTGCAGTTGACGCCCTCATTGGTCGCCGGATGCACGCTGACGCTGAGCGTATAAGTCGCCGTGGGCCCGCCGACAGCGGCGGAGGCGGAATCGACGAAGGCGAAATAGGTGCCCGCCGTCTTGACCGTCATGAACAGGGCTTCGGAGGGAATATTCGGATTCGGCGACACGTCGCCTGTGCCGGCATCGTCGACAACCAGGATCTGGTTGGCCGCATCGCCGAACAGGGCAATCCCGAGACGACCATTCCAGACCACGCCATCGCGTTCCGGATCGGTGTCGAGCGACAGGTAAACAGTGTCCCCGGCGTTGAGGCTGAAACTGTACCAGTCCTGCTCGGTCGCCGCGGCGGGATTGCGCGTGCCGCTGACCCAGCCATTGGCCGGCAATACATTGGCGGTGGCCGGCGTATCGTTGGATTCCACTTCCGGCGTTGGCGCGCCACTCTGCAGCCGGAAATGAAGTTCATACGGCCTTTCGGAAGTCGTGCCGGCAGTGAAATCGTTGATCCGCAAGTAATAGGTGCCGGCCGCCGGAATCGTCGCGCCGGCAATGGACGATGACAGTGAGGCAAAGGAACCGTTGTCGTCGTCGAACTCGATGAGGGTGGTGCCGTCGGAAGCAAACAGGGACATCTGACTGTCGGTGCTGCTGCCAGCGGAGAAACTGGTCATCATTGCCGCGTAGACGCGATCGCCTGCAGCCGCCGTGAACGAGTAGAAATCCACATCGCCATTGGGAAACAGATTGCCGCGAACGACCTGGTTGGTTCCGGGAATCGGCGTGGCGGTCGCAAAGGTGCCGTTCGGCTCGACGTCGCCGAGATAACCCTGGCCGAGGGGCGCCTGGGGCGCATAGATCACGCCACCCGGGCTGAAGCTGGAGGGTTTGGGTTCGTTGCCTTGCCCCTTGATCTCGTCGCCGTTGACCGGCATGGCCAAGGCCAAAGGCGTTGCCGTTGAGGACTTGGGGTTCGACAGGTCGGCCAGAGTCAACCATTTCGGCCCGGCCGCAGTCTCCTGCCGTTTTTCCGCAGTTCCATTCACGCTCGCCAGCGCGTAGGCGGGAGAATGCGAGGATGCATGCAGCAACCTGCCGGCCGCACTTGCGCTGCTGGCATCGGCCTGCCCGGCCGACAACAGCGTCACACACAAAGTGGCTGCGCTCAGTGCACAAGCCTGGAATCTGCAAAACATGTTCTTCTCCCCGATTTTCGACTACTTCGGCCCAGCGGCAAACCGCATCGGCCGGCCTTGTATCCAGCTGAATTCACAAGCGCAGCGATCGATGAAGTAGCCGGAAAGCGGCGCAAATACCGGCAACTTCCATCAATCGCGGAAACAACGGCCAGGCATTATCGGTGCCTGGCCGGGAAATGCATGTTTCGAATCCTTGTCAGTGCTTGAAACTCCGCTCGCGACGGTATCCCACGGCGATCAGCCCGATCGCCAGCAGGAGCAACCCCAACGTGCCCAGCGTCGGAAGCTCGCGGGAAATAACGAAGCCGGTGGGATCGGCTGTGCCGGGCGCGACCGGCTCATCGGTCAACGTGCTGGCATCGTTGTCACCGCTGCCATCCGAATCGAAGTTGATGGTGCCCTGGTTGTTGATCACGCCAGAAGCCGAGCCTGCGACGGTAGCATCGATGGTTATGGTCACGCTGCCGCCTGCTGGGATAGCACCATTCCAGGTAACCGTGCCGCCGGCTCCGATGGCGGTACCCGATGAAGCGGTAACCGAATTGAAGCCGACCTGGGCCGGCAAGGTGTCGACGAATTCATCACCCGGATTGTCGGCCTGCGGCCCCGGCCCGGCGTTGGTCAGCACGATGGTGTAGGTAATCGCACCGCCAGGAACCATGTTGCCGGAAACCGTCTTGGTGCCGCTGACACCCGATCCGGCAATGACCGTGGTGTCATCGGTAGCCGAATTGTTGCCGGCATTCGGATCCGTCGCTCCGCCGGCCACGGCCACGGTCGCGGTATTGCTTATGACCGTGCCATTCGCAGTTGCCGCGGCAACCGTGCAGCTTGCCGTGTAGGTGACGCTGCCGGCACTCGGAAGGTTCACGAGGTCGTTGATGTTGCCGCTGCCGGCGGCCGTGCAGGTGCCGCCTGCACCCGCGCAAGTCCAAGTGCAGGTCAGCCCGGCCGGGAACGTGTCGGCAACCGTGCTGGCCAGGGCATCGCTGGGGCCGGTGTTGCTGGCGACAATCGTATAGGTCAGCACGTCGCCGGCAACAACCGAGGTCACGCCGTCGGTCTTGCTGATGGCGAGATCCGCGGAGACGACGGTGGTGTCGGTATCCGTCGCACTGTTGTTGCCCGGTACCGGATCGGGAATGCCGACCGGAGCTGTGACGGTGGCGGTGTTGGCAATCACCGTACCTGCTGCAGTCGATGCGGGTATGGCACAGGTTGCCGTGTAGGTGATCGAGCCGCCGCTGGGCAGATTGACGATATCGTTGATGTTGCCCGCACCCGCCGCGCTGCAGGTGCCACCACCCGCGCCCGCACAGGTCCACGCGCATGCGGCCAACGGAGGCGGAAAGGCATCGGTCACGGTGCTTGCTGCGGCAGCGGTAGGCCCGGCATTGCTGGCAGTGATCGTGTAGATCACGGATTGACCGGCGGCAGGATTGGACACGCCATCGGTCTTGGTGATCGACAGGTCGGCCGAGGCGCAGGTGAAGGTATCGATATCCAGCGACCAACTGGCGAGATTGCCGCCGTCGCCGGCCACATCATCGGAAATCGTCAGCGTCCAGGTTCCATTCGGATCCTCGCCAATGAAGGCCGCCATGGCCTCCTCGGGCACCAGGGGCGATGCCAGAGTCAGGTTGACATAGGCATGGTCGGTAACCAGGCCGTTGTTGGTCGTGTAAGGAACCTGCCCGGCCGGATTCGCGCTGTCGTCCCAGACCGTGCCATTGAAGACATTGTCATTACCCGCACCGTTGTCCGAAGTCAGGGTCACCACGGTTCCCGCTGGGGATGTCAGGGTCACATCGAGATCGGCCGCAAAGGTGTGCTGGATGAAGGTGGTCGCATTCACGTCGAGGATGGCCGTACCCGCGCCCGCGACAACGATCGTCGAGGTCACCACCCCGGGGCCGGTCGGAATGGCTACCGGAGTCGACTGGGTCTGCGTGGGAACGGTCGCCGTGATCGGCGCATTCGGCAGCGTGGTGACGTCAAGCGACCAGCCATTCAGGTTGCCGCCATCGCCGGCCGCATCATCGGAGAGGGTCAGGGTCCATGTACCGTTCGGATCTTCGCCGATGAACGCACCCATGGCCTCTTCCGGCACCAGTGGGGTCGCCGTCGTCAGATTGACGTAGGCATGATCGGTCACCAGGCCGTTGTTGGTCGTGTAAGGAACCTGCCCGGCCGGATTCGCGCTATCGTCCCAGACCGTGCCGTTGAAGACATCGTCATTGCCGGCGCCATTGTCCGAAGTCAGGGTCACCACGGTTCCCGCAGGCGAGGTCAGCGTGACATCGAGATCGCCCGCAAAGGTGTGTTGAATCTGGGTGGTCAGGTTCAGGTCCAGCAGATAGGGCGAAGCACCGGCGACAACGATGGTCGAGGTTACGACGCCAGGCCCGGTCGGAATGGCCACCGCAGTGGCGTTCTGGAAAGTGCTTGTCGTGGTATTGCAGCCGAGTGGCAGCGCCCCGTTCGGCTTGGGTGTCGAAGGCCGCACCTCGGAAGGTACGACCGCGTGAAGGATTTGCCCGGGATCGTCACCACCCATGGCCAGGGAAAGATCGAGATAGCGGTTTGCGGCGGTTTCATATTCGAGTGCCGCTGCGGAGCTTGCTGGAATCTGTGGCTTGAGGGCAGCCAATTGGCTGGTGAGGGCGAGCATTTCCTCGTAGGACGCCAGCTTGTCGACACTGGCCGCAGCGGATTGCATTCCGCCAAGTACGGTGATGAAAGCCACGATCAGCATCTGTTGCCAGAAAAAACGCACACCGGCCTTGCCGTCGCGTTGCAGCTTGCTTGCAGTCATGTCGTTCCCCGGTTGCTGAATCACGAGTTGCCCGAGGCGGCCTCTCCAATCACGCAGAGACACCCATCAAACGGGCCATACTTCGAAATTTCGCCCACCCGGCTCCCCGATGCCGAATCGCGATCCTGTGACGGAAGTCACAAATTAACTCGATTTGGAACGACTGTCGACACCTGTTTGACGGGTGAACATGGCCAACGCCTGCAAGCCGGCAACATGAAATTCGCGGCAACCGTACTGCGGCGGTCGCGGACTGTAGCGAAATACTCGGCTAATCCGGCCACAGCGAGCGGATCGCGGCGATGCCCTGGGCACCGCTTGCGTGGGCGATATCCATTTCGGAAAGCTGCATTCCGCCGAGGGCGTACACCGGGATCGCGGCAGCGGCAATCAGGGCCTCGGCACGCTGCCAGCCGAGCGGCTGCGAATCGGCGTGCGCGGGGCTGAAATGGACGGGCGAGAGCGTGGCAAAGTCTGCGCCGATGGCCGCGGCGTGCCGCAGTTCGTCGGCGTCATGGCAGGAAACGCCCAACCATCGATGCTTGGGCAATGGGCGGTGACTGAGCGTGCGGGCAACGCGGGCGGGCAGATGGACGCCATCAAGCCCGAGCAATTCGGCCACTTGCCAATCCGTGCTCAGCAGCAAGGCCGCGCCCGCATGCCGACAGCGGTCACGAACCTGACGTGCAAGCGGAACCTGTTGTGCCCGCGACCATCCCGGCAGGCGCAGTTGCAGCATGCGGATGCCAACGTCCAGCGCGCGATCGACAGCGGCCAAGAACCCCGCCAGGTCTTCAGCTTCCGCCGGCGGCGTGATCAGGTAGTGATCGGGCAGGCGTACGGCGCTGACGATGGGCCGGTCTGCCGGTGGCAGCAACGCCGTATCGATATCCTCCGGAGCAATCCAGGCCAGCTTCTGGTCTTCGCGCGGGTGGAGTGTTCCCTGAAAATCAACAATCCGCCACGCCTCCAGCACGATGTCCTGGTGCGGGATGACGATCAAACGTCGACCGATCCGGGCGTGGATGCCGAGTTCCTCGTGGAGTTCGCGGGCAAGAGCCGCTTCCGGACTCTCGCCGGATTCGACCTTGCCCCCGGGAAACTCCCAATACCCGGCATGCGACTTGCCGGGTGGGCGCTGCGCAAGGAGGACGCGGCCGCGATCATCACGAATGACGGCGGCGACAACATGCAGAATGGGATTCATCGGCGATGCCGGGTCCAGGTCAATTCTCGAATACCCGTCAAGCAATCCGGGGCCGACCCCGACCACGGCCTGGCGTCAGCTCAAGCTGCCATGGCAATGCTTGTACTTCTTGCCCGAACCACACGGACACGGATCGTTGCGACCGACCTTTGGCGCGTCGCGCAGGACCGGCGTCGATGATGCCGGATGCGGGTTTTGCGCCAGCGCCGGCTCCTCGCCATCAGCGTAGCCCGGCGGTTGCGCGTGCTGGAACTGCATCGTCTTCGCCTGTGCCTCGGCCTGCGCGCGCTGTTGTGCCTCCAGTGCCTGCACTTCTTCCTCGCTGCGGATGCGCACGCGCGCGAGCAACTGGATCACCTCGTGCTTGATGCTCTCGAGCATCTGCTGGAAGAGCAGGAACGACTCGCGCTTGAACTCCTGCTTCGGCTGCTTTTGCGCATAACCGCGCAAGTAGATGCCCTGGCGCAGGTAGTCCATGCTGGTCAGGTGCTCCTTCCAGCAGTTGTCGACAACCGAAAGCATGACGTGCTTCTCGAGCGAGCGCATCGTCTCGTCGCCCAGCAGCGCTTCCTTTTCCCGAAACAGTCGCGCGGCCGCATCCTCGACGCGGGCGAGGACGTCATCGGCATCGGCTTCTTCCTGTTCCTTCAACCAGCCCTGCAGGTCGAGCTTGAGGCCGAACTCGGATTCGAGTTCCTTTTCCAGCGCGGCGATATTCCACTGATCGTCGATTGAATTTTGCGGCACATGCCGACGCACCAGCTCGGCGAAGACATCCTCGCGGATGTCGGCCACGGTCTGGCCCACGCCTTCGCTTTCCAGCAGTTCGTTGCGCTGTTCGTAGATGACTTTGCGCTGGTCGTTGGCGACGTCGTCGAATTCGAGCACGTTCTTGCGGAAATCGAAGTTCTGCGCCTCGACCTTGCGCTGCGCGTTCATGATCTGCTTGGTGACCATGCGATCCTGGATCGCGTCTTCTTCCTTCATGCCGAACATGCGCATCAGGCCCGCCACGCGTTCGCCCATGAAGATGCGCAGCAGGTTGTCTTCCAGTGAGAGGTAGAAGCGGCTCGATCCCGGATCGCCCTGGCGACCGGAACGTCCTCGCAGCTGGTTGTCGATGCGCCGCGACTCGTGACGCTCGGTGCCGATGATGCGCAGTCCGCCGGCCTCCATGACCTTGGCCTGGCGCGCCTTCCAGTCGGCCCTGATGCGCTCGCGTTCCGCCGCGGAGGTGTCTTCCGGCAGCGCTTCCAGCTCCGCTTCGAGGTTGCCACCGAGGACGATGTCGGTACCACGGCCAGCCATGTTGGTGGCGATCGTCACCGCGCCGGGGCGGCCGGCCTGGGCAACGATGATCGCCTCGCGCTCGTGCTGTTTGGCATTCAGCACCTCATGCGGAACGGACGCTTTCTTGAGCAACTCGGACAGATATTCCGAGGTCTCGATCGAGGTGGTGCCGACGAGTACGGGCTGGCCGCGCTCGTAGCAATCCTTGATGTCGTCGATGATCGCGTCGTACTTGTTCTTCGCCTTGAGGAAGACCACGTCGGTCTCGTCGTTGCGCACCATCGGGCGATGTGTCGGGATGACCACGACTTCAAGCCCGTAGATCGACTGGAACTCGAAAGCCTCGGTATCGGCGGTACCGGTCATGCCGGCCAGCTTCTTGTACAGGCGAAAGTAGTTCTGGAAGGTGATCGAACCAAGAGTCTGGTTCTCACGCTGGATCGGCACGCCTTCCTTGGCCTCGACGGCCTGGTGCAGGCCATCGGACCAGCGACGGCCGGACAGCGTACGTCCGGTGAACTCATCGACGATGATGACCTCGCCATCGCGCACGATGTACTCGACATCGCGCTGATACAGCGCGTGCGCACGCATCGCGGCATTCAAGTGGTGGACAACGGCAAGATGCTTGGAGTCGTAAAGGCTCTCGCCGTCAGCGAGGATGCCATCGGCGCGCAGCAGCGCTTCGGCGTGTTCCATGCCGGCTTCGGACAGGTGCACCTGCTTTTGTTTCTCGTCGACCCAGTAGTCGCCCTCGCCGTCCTCGGTCTGCTGACGCACCAGCTTCGGCACGAGGCGATTGACCTTGACATAGAGCTGCGGAGATTCGTCGGTGGGGCCGGAGATGATCAACGGCGTACGCGCCTCGTCGATCAGGATCGAGTCCACCTCGTCGACGATGGCGAAATTGAGCGCACGCTGGTAACGCTGGTCCTTTGACTGCGCCATGTTGTCGCGCAGGTAGTCAAAGCCGAATTCGTTGTTGGTGCCGTAGGTGATGTCGGCATCGTAGGCACCGCGCTTGTCGGCATGATCCATGCCCGGATAGACCACGCCGACGGACATGCCGAGGAAGTTGTAGATCCGCCCCATCCAGGCGGAGTCGCGCCGTGCGAGGTAGTCATTGACGGTGACCACATGCACGCCCTTTCCCTCAAGCGCGTTCAGATAGACCGGAAGGGTTCCGACCAGGGTCTTGCCTTCGCCGGTGCGCATTTCGGCGATGCGTCCCATGTGCAGTACCATGCCGCCGATCAGCTGCTCGTCGTAGTGGCGCAGTCCGATCACCCGCCGCGCCGCTTCACGCACGACAGCGAAGGCTTCCGGGAGCAGCGAGTCGAGCGATTCGCCTGCGCTGCAGCGCTTGCGGAACTCGTCGGTCATCGCCCGCAAGGCGTCGTCGTCGAGTGCCTCGAAACGCGGCTCAAGCGCGTTGATCTTCATGACCGTCTTGTTCAGCGTGCGCAGAATGCGCTCGTTACGGCTTCCAAAAATACTCGTCAGGACACGTTGAAACATCGGTCGGGGATATCCGGGTAGGGCCGCAAATCCACCATCGGGCGGGCTCGGCAGAAAAGCGAAGGCCGCCGATGATACGGCGGCCTTGGCACAACACCAAATTATGGATCAAATTTTCTGATTCAAGGGCCCGTTTCTCAGCCGCGCGTGGCACGCGTCGAACGCACGTACGCCATGGGATTGACCGGCCGCCCATTCAACCAGACTTCAAAATGGCAATGCGGGCCGGTCGAGCGGCCGGTCGAGCCGACCTTGGCGACAATCTGTCCGACATGGATGCGCGTGCCCACCTCGACCAGGTTGCGCGAGTTGTGCGCGTAACGGGTCATGTAGCCGTTGCCATGGTCGACTTCGACGACATTGCCATAGCCGTTGCGCACGCCTGAATAAGTCACCACGCCCTCGGCTACGGCCTGGATGTCGCTGCCCAGCGGCACATCGAAATCGACGCCAAGGTGGACCGCCTGACGGCCGGTGATCGGGTCGGTGCGCGTACCATAGCCCGAGGCGACATAGCCATGCGCCACCGGCATGCCGGTCGGCAGCAGGGCATTGTCGATCTTGCGATCGAACAGCAGGTTTTCGAGAACTTCGAGCTGCGCTTCCTGGCGGCCAAACTCGGCGCGCAGATTGTCGATGTCGTTGCCAAGCGGCAGCGGCCGGGATCCTTCGACCAGGGTATCTTCCGGGCCACCCAGGGCAGGCTCGGAGACAAAGTCGAACTCGCCATCCTCAAGCTTGCCGACCTGGGTCAGGCGATCACCGAGGGCATTCAGGCGCGTCGCCTGCGCGCGCAGCTGGCCAAGCTGAAGGGCCAGCGCATCGAGGTTGCGCCGGGAGTCGGATTCGACATTGCCCAGTTCGGACTTCTGCAACTGGATCTGTGCACGCAGGGCAAGCAGCTCGCGCATGGCCGCGTCGCGGGGATTCACCGTGTACATCGCGGCAACGAAGCCGATGCCGGCAAAGAGAAGCAAGGTCGCACTGAGCACGCCGGCGACGAGGAATCGACCTTTGTTGCTGCCGAGATCGATACAGCGCGGGGTGGAATGGGACTTTGCGACTAAGATTATGTTCATTGAAAGTTCGCCGAATGGGTTCTGCCATGCAACGAAATCCTCCTTCCCGCTCGCATCCGCGTGGCACGCTGGTGCCGATCGCGGACTGCATTGCCCTCGACACACTCGCCGCGCGAGCGCGTGTCCTGGACTTGCTGGATGGACGACTCCGCCACCATTTGCCCGAAACACTGGCCCGCGAATGTCGCCTCGCGGATTTGCGCAACGGACGGCTTGTATTCATAACGACGAGTTCAACCTGGGCAACACGCCTGCGACTGCATCAAGTCAGCCTGCTGGCGGAAGCCCGCGCCGCCACTGGCGACCCGATTGAACATCTCGTCGTGAAAGTGGCCCCGCTGCCGCTCCCTCCCCAGGAACCGGTTCAGCCGAAACCACTCTCGACCGCTGCCGCAAAGCATCTGCGCACAACAGCAAAATCCATCGCGGACCCTGAACTTCAGGCCCTGTATCTAAGTTTGGCTTCCCTCGCCAGTTCTGATTCTTCTTCGGAAGACTGAAAGCCTTCCTTCCCCTGAAACCGGACACCCCGGGGCGGGGTCTCCGTTGCAACAGATTTCCTACAAGGCCTGCGCCGGATGGGCATAGGAAATCGGTGCGCTCGATTCATCTTCGAAGCTGACCTCCTCCCAAGCCGTCTTGTCCGCGAGCAATGCGCGCAACAACGTGTTGTTGAGGGCGTGCCCGGACTTGTACCCGTAGAATGCTCCAATCAGGCTGTGGCCAAGGAGATACAGGTCACCAATCGCGTCGAGAATCTTGTGTTTGACGAATTCGTCCTCGTAGCGCAGGCCGTCCTCGTTGAGCACCCGGTAGTCGTCCAGCACGATAGAGTTGTCCATCGAGCCGCCCAGTGCCAGATTGCGCTCGCGCAGCATTTCGATATCACGCATGAAACCGAAGGTGCGCGCGCGGCTGACTTCCTTGACGAAGGACGTCGTCGAGAAATCGATTTCACTGCTGGAGGTGCGCTTGGCAAACATGGGATGGTCGAAATCGATCGAGAAGCCGACCTTGAAGCCGTCGAACGGCTCGAATCGCGCCCACTTGTCGCCATCGCGCACGGTGATGGACTTCTTGATGCGCACAAAGCGCTTGGCCTTGGCCTGCTCGTCGATTCCGGCTGACTGGAGCAGGAACACGAAGGGACCGGCGCTGCCGTCCATGATCGGCACCTCGGGTGCCGAGAGGTCCACGTAGGCGTTGTCTATGCCGAGACCGGCAATCGCCGAAAGCAGGTGTTCGATGGTGGCGATGCGGACATCACCCTTGACCAGGGTGGTCGAGAGCCGGGTATCACCCACATTCTCGCAACAGGAACGGATTTCCACAGGCTCCGGCAGATCCACGCGCCGAAACACGATGCCTGTATCCACTGCCGCAGGCCGCAAGGTCATGTAGACCTTGTCGCCTGTATGGAGACCCACGCCTGTCGCCCTGATTACATTTTTGAGCGTGCGTTGTTTGATCATTTTTTTTGTCTGACCCCTGGGGCAGGAGCACGAAAACGCCGGGGAGCGTAGCACAGGCCATGCTTCAGCGGAAGTTAAGTCGACTCGAAAATCGGACAACTGTTGTGTTTATGCAACAGTTGTCTGCATGCCGCAGTTCGCCTGCTCCGCGCACACGAAAACATCGACACAGGATTCCGGGCCTGGCCGATCATTGACGTCCGGCGATGCGAAAAGTTGCCGCTGCGACGCCACGCAGCGGCATTGGGTCCGAACCCTTTGATGTCTCACGACATCACGAGCCGACGCCGGCGGGTGTCCCACCCGGGCCGTGTCAGGAATGCAACGGGATGTTCGGGCGTGTCCTCCTTAATCGGCCTGGCGACGCAGGAAGGCCGGAATATCCAGATAATCGACCTGGTTGTCGGCGGAACTGCCCGGCTGTTCGGCGGCAACCTGGGCATGCGCGGCAATGCGCTCCGGCACCCCGGCATAGTCGATGGCGCCGGTCGTCGCATTGCGCACGACGCGCATCGGCGGACGCGGCGCAATGATCGCCTCGCGTTCCTTTTCCGTGCGCAACGGAGCCCTGGCCGCCTGGCGGTTGAGCCCGGTTGCAACCACGGTGACGCGGATCTCGTCCTGCAATTCCGGATCGAGCGCGGTGCCGATCACCACCGTCGCATCCTCGCTGGCAAACTCGTGGATGACCTGGCCAATATCGTCGAATTCACGCATGGTCAGGTTGTTGCCTGCAGTGACGTTGACGAGGATGCCGCAGGCACCGGCCAGGTTGATGTCTTCGAGCAGGGGGTTGTTGATGGCCGCTTCGGCAGCCGCCACCGCACGATCGTCGCCACGCGCGCTGCCGCTGCCCATCATGGCCATGCCCATTTCCGACATCACCGTGCGCACGTCGGCAAAGTCGACGTTGATCAGTCCCGGGCGGGTAATCAGGTCGGCGATTCCCTGCACGGCACCCAGCAACACATCATTGGCCTGCTTGAAGGCACTGAGCAGGGTGACGTCGCGGCCAAGCTCGGTGAGCAGTTTCTCGTTCGGCACGGTGATCAGCGAATCGACATGCTGGGTCAGGTCCTCGATGCCCTTGAGGGCGACCTGCATGCGCCGACGGCCCTCGAAGGGGAACGGCTTGGTGACCACGGCGACGGTCAGGATGCCCATCTCCTTGGCCAGTTGCGCGACCACCGGCGCGGCACCGGTACCAGTTCCACCGCCCATGCCGCAGGTGATGAAGGCCATGTCGGCACCGCGCAGCAGTTCGCAGATGCGCTCGCGATCCTCCAGCGCGGCCTGGCGGCCGACCTCCGGATTGGCACCGGCACCCAGCCCCTTGGTGACATTCGCACCGAGTTGCAGGGTATGCTTTGCACCACTGTTCTTCAGCGCCTGGGCATCGGTATTGGCGCAAACGAAATCGACACCTTCGATCTGTGCGTTGACCATGTGGCTGACTGCATTGCCACCACCTCCGCCGACGCCAATGACCTTGATCACCGCGTTCGGCTCCAACTTTTCAATGAACTCAAACATTTTCCCGTCCTCCGTCGGCTTTAGCCGTATTTGAATTGATGAATCCGTCGGCATCGCCATCCCGGCGACTGGACGTATTGCGGAGCACTGGCGTGTGTTCCGCGACGCAACCGTTTCGGTTGCACCGCCGCGCATCCTGCGCAGCGGGTGAAACGTGTTCAGCGCATGCCGTGGCCGCGCTCAGAAATTTCCCTTGAACCAACTCGACAGGCGATCCCAGACACCACCCACCGCCTCGACCCCACGGCCAGGCCCACGCAGTTGCTGGCGACTGCCGTACAGCAGCAGGCCGACACCGGTTGCATGGATCTGGTTGGAGACGACATCGGCGAGGCCGGTAACGTGCTGCGGCGTGCCCAGGCGCACCGGCATGTGAAAGACTTCCTCGGCGAGATCGACCACGCCCTCCATCTTCGCCGCGCCGCCAGTGAGGACGATGCCGGCGGCTACCAGGCTTTCGTAGCCGGAGCGGCGCAGTTCCGCCTGCGCCAGCGAGAACAATTCCTCGTAACGCGGCTGCACCACTTCAGCGAGGGTCTGCCGGGCCAGGCGGCGTGGCGGACGATCGCCAACGCTCGGCACCTGGATGGTCTCCTCGGCGTGGGCAAGCTGGGCCAGCGCGCAGGCGTACTTGACCTTGATTTCCTCGGCATGCGCGGTTGGCGTGCGCAAGGCCACCGCAATGTCATTGGTGACCTGGTCGCCGGCAATCGGCAAGGATGCCGTGTGGCGGATCGCGCCCTGGGTGAAGATCGCGATATCCGTCGTGCCGGCACCGATGTCGACCAGGCAGACGCCAAGATCGCGTTCGTCCTGGGTCAGCACGGCAAAACTGGAAGCGATCTGCTGCGGCACCAGGTCATCCACGCGCAAGCCGCAGCGCGAGACGCACTTGCGGATATTCGCCGCCGCGCTCATGGCCCCGGTGACCAGGTGCACGCGGGCCTCGAGGCGCACGCCACTCATGCCGATCGGATGGCGAATGCCCTCCTGGCCGTCGATCACGTAATCCTGCGGTTCCAGATAGAGCCGCTCCTGGTCCGCCGGAATGGCCACCGCGCGCGCCGCCTCGATGACATGCTCGCGGTCGGCCTCGGTCACTTCCCGGTCGCGGATCGGCACGATGCCGTGCGAGTTCAGGCAGCGGATATGGCTGCCGGCTATTCCCGCGTAAACCGAACGGATCTCGCAGCCGGCCATCAGTTCGGCTTCCTCGATGGCACGCTGGATCGACTGCACCGTTGATTCAATGTCGACGACCACGCCACGCTTGAGGCCGTGCGAGGGATGCGAGCCGATGCCCATGATCTCGACCGGCTGGCCGGGCTCATGCTCGCCGACAATGGCGACGATCTTCGAGGTGCCAATGTCGAGGCCGACAATGAGGTTTTTTTCGGACTTGCGGTTCATTGGAGGAGCCAGGAATTGGGAACAGGTCGGTCAGGGCGCGATCGGGAGTTGTCGCCAAGCGGCTGACGCCCCCCTGATTGCCGATACCCGGTTCCCGATTCCCGTCCGGCGCTGCCGGTTCGGGCAACGCCCAGCGCATGGCGAATCCGTTCTCGTAACGCAGGTCGATGTAGACCGGCGGACCGGCATTGCCCGCGCTCAATTGCGGCCAGGCATTCAGGAAGCGCTGCAGGCGCGGCATGGCGTCGACCCGGCCAATCTCGATGAGGGCACCACTGGAAAGCGTCAGCCGCCAGCTGCCGCGTGCACTGAGATCGACCGCCTGCACGTTGAGGCCGCTGCCGGAAAACTCGCGCAGGCAATCGCCGTGGAATGCAATGACCTCGGCCAGGCGCGCATCCGGCCCGGACAACTGCGGCAGGCCCTGTATGGCATCGGTGCCGGGCACTTCGAACAAGTCGCCACTGCGACTGATCAGGCGCGTGTCGCCCCAGCGCGCGAACGGCTGGCGCTCGTAGACAGTCAGGCTCAGCGTATCCGGCCATTGCTTGCGGGCCTCGACGCGCTCGACCCAGGGCAGGCGCGAAACGGCGTCGCGCACATCCTGCAGTTGCACGGCGAAAAAACCCTTGCCCAGATGTGTTTCCACGGTGGCGCGGATCTGTTCGGCGCTGACGTGCGCATACTCGGCGCGCAGCTCGATCTTGCGCACTGGCCAGCGCGTGGCGGCGAACCAGCCGTTCAGCACGCCGACGATGGGCAGGGCGACCAGGGTCAGGGCGATGCCCCAGGCAAGCAGGCGCGTGATCAAGGCACTTTTCACGGCAGCCCTCCAGCGACCGTCGCCGCTTCGCGGGCGAGGCTGGATTCGAGGATCCGCCAGCACAAGGTCTCGAATTCGATGCCGACCGCGCGCGCGGCCTTCGGCACCAGCGAGTGGCTGGTCATGCCGGGCGTGGTGTTGACCTCAAGCAGGTAGCTGGCGCCGGTGCGATCGCGCATGACATCGACGCGACCCCAGCCCGAACAGCCAACCGCATCAAACGCACGCCAGGCAAGCGCGCGGATCTGCGTCTCGGCATCACCTTCCAGGCCGGGGCACAGGTATTCGGTGTCTTCGGCAATGTATTTGGCGTGGTAGTCGTAATAGGCACCCTTGGGCACGATGCGAATCGATGGCAGCGCCTCGCGGCCGAGGATGGCCACGGTCAGCTCGGCCCCTTCGATCAGTTGCTCGATCAGCAACTCACCATCGTGCTTGCAGGCCAGGGCGACGGCAGCCGGCAGGTCCTCGGCGCTGAAGACTCGGGTGATGCCGACGCTCGATCCCTCATGCGACGGCTTGACGATGGCGGGATAGCCGATCGTGGCAATGGCCGCCTCCAGGTCCTCGCCCGGGCGCCAGGCCACATAGCGTGGCGTCGGCAAGCCGAGCGCCTGCCAGACCTGCTTGGTGCGCACCTTGTCCATGGCCAATGCCGAACCGAGGATGCCGCTGCCGGTGTAGGGCACGCGCAGCGCATCCAGCGCACCCTGCAGCATGCCGTCTTCGCCACCGCGGCCATGCAGGATGTTGAAAACGCGCGCGTAATGGCCGGCGCGCAAGGCATCGAGCAGGGCCGGGATGCCATCGACCGGATGCGCATCAACGCCGCGTGCGCGCAGCGCCTCGAGCACATTGCGCCCGGAATCCAGCGATACCTCGCGTTCCGCCGAAGTGCCACCAAATGCCACGGCGACGCGGCCGAAGCGGCGGGGGTCGGTGACCTGCATGTTCATCGACGTGCGCTCCTCAAATCCGGATCACGGGCAAGCTCGGTCGCAGCGGCACCGATGTCGCCGGCACCCATCAGCAGCAGCATGTCGCCGTCATCGAGCAGGTTCGGCAGCGCGGCGCGCAGCTGGCGCGGGTGGTCGATCAGCACCGGATCGACCTTGCCGCGGGCCCGGATGGCGCGGGCCAGTGCCCGCGCATCGGCATTAGCGATGGGCGCTTCGCCAGCCGGGTAGACTTCGGTCAGGATCAGCACGTCGACGTCGGCCAGCACGCGCGAAAAATCATCGAGCAGGTCGCGGGTGCGTGAATAGCGATGCGGCTGGAAGGCGACGACGAGGCGGCGTTCGGGCCAGCCACCACGGGCGGCCTCGAAGACGGCGGCAAGTTCGCTGGGGTGATGGCCGTAATCATCGACCAGCACGGCGCTGCCGCTGTCGAGAAGCAAGTCCCCGCGCATCGAGAAGCGCCGGCCGACACCCTGGAAACTGCTCAGTGCCGCCTGCATGACGGTCGCCTCGACGCCAAGCTGCCAGGCCACCGCGCAGGCAGCGAGCGCATTCAGGACATTGTGGCGTCCGGGGAGGTTGAGGGTCATGCCGATGCCTGTCTCGCAATCCGGCAAGTGCATGTCGAAGTGCATGCGCGCGCCGTCCTGACGCAGATTGCTGGCGCGGATGTCGGCCGCACGCTGGATGGCATAGGTCAGCGTGCGCCGCGGCGTGCGTTCGACGAGGGCGGCGACTTCGGCATCGTCGATGCAGAGCACGGCAAGGCCGTAGAACGGCAGGCGATGCAGGAACTGCTCGAAGGCGAGCTTGACCTGCTCGAAATCGCCGGCGTAGTTGTCCAGGTGGTCGGCATCGATGTTGGTGACGATCGCGATCACCGGCGAGAGCATGAGGAACGAGCCGTCCGATTCGTCGGCTTCGGCCACCAGGTATTCGCCGGTGCCGAGGCGCGCGTTGGCGCCGGCGGCAGTCAACTGGCCGCCGATGACGAAGGTAGGATCGAGGCCGGCCTCGGCAAGCACGCTGGCGGTCAGGCTGGTGGTGGTGGTCTTGCCATGCGTGCCGGCAACGGCGATGCCGCGACGGAAGCGCATCAGCTCACCGAGCATCTCCGCGCGCGGCACCACCGGGATGCGGCGTTCGCGTGCGGCGAGCAGCTCGGGGTTGTCGGCGCGTATTGCACTCGAGGTGACCAGCACGTCAACCTCTTCGACATTGCCGGCGGCGTGCTCGCGCCGGACGCTGATGCCGAGTTCGGCGAGGCGACGTGTGGTCGGCGTTTCCGCACGGTCGGAACCGGACACGGTATAGCCGAGATTGTGCAGCACCTCGGCGATTCCGCTCATGCCGACGCCGCCAATGCCGACGAAGTGGACGCGGCGGAAGTCCTGCATGATGTCGCCGTGCTGGCGCAGCGGTTGCGGAGTCATGCCGCCACCTCGACACAGACATCGGCAATGCGCGCGGCGGCATCGGCGCGCGCCAGGGCCCGCGCGGAAGTTGCCATCTTCAACAGTTTCGGGCGATCGCGATCGAGCTCGTCCAGGCAGGCGCCGAGGCGCTTGACGAAGCCATCGCCCTCGGCGACCAGGCGCGCCGCGCCGGCCGCAACCAGCACCTCGGCATTGTGCGTCTGGTGGTCATCGACCGCTTGTGGAAACGGCACCAGGATCGATGCCACGCCGGCGGCGCAAAGCTCGGCGATGGTCAAGGCCCCGGCCCGGCAGATGACAATGTCGGCCCAGGCATAAGCGGCGGCCATGTCCTCGACAAACGCCTCCACCGTTACCGCAAGATCGGCTGCCGCGTAGGCGGCACGGGTCTTCTCCAGATGGCGCTCGCCGGACTGGTGGCGCACCTCGAGATGCACGCGATCGCCGCGCCGCCGGATCGTCTCCGGCACCATCAGGTTCAGGCTTTGCGCGCCCTGGCTGCCGCCAAGAACCAGCACGCGCACCGCGCCCTCGCGGCCAGCAAGTCGTTGTGCCGGTGGCGGCAACGCGCTGATTTCCCGGCGCACCGGATTGCCGATCCATTCACTGCCGGCAAAGCTGTCGGCAAATCCGCTCAGCCTGCGCCTGGCGAAGCGGGCGAGCATTCGATTGGTGAAGCCGGGCACGCGGTTCTGCTCGTGCACGACCAGCGGGATGCGCGACAGCCAGGCGGCGATACCGCCCGGTGCGGCGGCATAACCGCCCATCGACAGCACACTGGCCGGACGCAAGCGGCGCAGCAGCGTGCGCGCCACGAGAATCGCTCGCAGCAGGCGCAGCGGGGCGAGTGCAAGGGTGGCCAGGCCCTTGCCGCGCACGCCGGAGAAATCGAGCGTCTCCAAGGTGAAGCCTGCAGCCGGAACGAGGCGGCCTTCGAGCCCGACCTTGCCGCCGAGCCAGACCACGTCGATGCCGCGATCCCGCAATTCACGGCCCACCGCAATGCCCGGGAAGATATGACCGCCGGTGCCACCGGCCATGATCAGGATGGTCCGGCTCATGCCGCTTCTCCCGCGACCGAAGGCGAGGCGACCGGAGCCGCCGCCACGGCCTGCGCAGCGGCATTCTCGGCGCGCGAGAGTTCATAGCTGACCCGCGCCAGCAAGCCGACAGCCAGGCACGTCATCATCACGCTGGAACCGCCCGAGCTGATCAGCGGCAGGGTCAGGCCCTTGGTCGGCAGCACGCCCAGATTGACCCCGATCGAGACCAGTGCCTGGAATGCGATCAGCAGCGAGATGCCGAAGGCGCAATAACCGCCAAAGCGCTGGCCGCGCTCCATCGCGCGCAGTCCAATACGCAGGCCGCTGCCGACCAGCCCGGCGAAAAGGCCAAGCACGAGGATGATGCCGAAGAAGCCCAGCTCCTCGGCAATGACGGCGAGAATGAAATCGGTGTGCGCCTCGGGCAGGTAGAAAAGCTTCTGCACGCTGGCTCCGAGTCCGACCCCGAACCACTCCCCGCGGCCCGCGGCAATCAGCGCCTGGGTCAACTGGAAGCCTTCGTTGAACGGATCGGCCCATGGATCGAGGAAGGACTTCAGCCGCTTCAGGCGGTAGTCCTCGAACAAGGCCGCCCAGGCCAGCGCCGGCATCGCCATCGCCGCCAGCATGCCGAGGTTGCGCAGGCGCGCCCCACCCAGCCAGATCATGCCGAGACTGACCGCCAGCAACAGGGTGGCGCTGCCGAAATCGGGTTGGGCCAGCAGCAGCAGGACGAGGAAGCCGGCGACGCCAAGCGGCTTGAGCACGCCGAGCATGCTTGCATGCACGCTGTCGCGATGCCGCACGAGGTAACTCGACAGGTAGACGATGAGGATCACCTTGACCAGTTCGACCGACTGGAAACCGGAGATGCCGAGGTGGATCCAGCGTCTCGCACCATTGATGCGCATGCCGATGCCGGGCACGAAGACAAGCAGGAGCAGGAAAATGCCGAGCAGGAGCAGCGGAAAGGCCTGCTCCTCGATCACGCTCAGTTCGACGCGCGCGACGACGCAGGCAAGACCGATGCCGAGCGCAAGAAAGATCATGTGCCGGATGAGGAAGTAGAACGGGCCGAGGTGCTGGCTGTCGGCGATCGAGATCGAACTCGACGCAACCATGACCAGGCCCAGGCAGGCGAGGCCGAGTGCCGAGAGCACGACGCCGGGATCGTAGCGCCCCTGCGGTGCTCCGCGTCGTGTCGCCTGAGTGCCTGCGCCCATGCCGAACATCAGCGCACCTTCAACGTGGCAAGACCGACCAGCACCAGCACCACGCTGATGATCCAGAAGCGCACGATCACCCGCGGCTCCGGCCAGCCCTTCAACTCGAAGTGATGGTGGATCGGCGCCATGCGGAAGATGCGCTTGCCGGTCAGCTTGAAGCTGGCCACCTGCAGCATCACCGAGGCGGTCTCCATGACAAAGACGCCGCCCATGATCAGGAGGACGAACTCCTGCCTGACGATGACCGCGATGGTGCCGAGCGCCGCACCCACCGCCAGCGCGCCGATGTCGCCCATGAAAACCTGTGCCGGATAGGTATTGAACCAGAGGAATCCGAGGCCAGCGCCACCGAGGGCACCGCAGAAGATCGCCAGTTCGCCGGCACCTGGAATCGATGGAATCTGCAAGTAATTGGAAAAGACAACATTGCCGGCCAGGTAGGCGAACACGCCGAGCGCGGCGACCACCAGCACGCTGGGCATGATGGCGAGACCGTCGAGGCCATCGGTCAGGTTCACCGCATTGGAAAAGCCGACGATCATCAGATAGGCCAGCGGCACGAACAGCGGGCCAAGCGGAATCGCCACGGTCTTGAACAGCGGCAGGTAGAGTGCGGTCTGCGCCGGCAGGTCGGCCTGGAAATACAGGATCAGCGCCACCGTCAGGCCGAACACCGATTGCCAGAAGTACTTCCAGCGCGAGGCGAGGCCGCGACTGTCACGCAGCACCAGCTTCTTGTAGTCATCGTAGAAGCCGATGCCGCCAAAGGCGACGGTTACGCCCAGCACCATCCACACGTAGTGATTGCGCAGGTCCATCCACAAAAGCGTGGCGATGGCCACGGCGAGGATGATCAGCAGTCCACCCATCGTCGGCGTGCCGGCCTTGGACAGGTGCGTCTGCGGACCGTCCGAGCGGACCACCTGGCCGGCCTTCATGTCGGCCAGCTTGCGGATCACCGCCGGGCCGATCAGCAGGGATACGGCAAGCGCGGTCAGCGTGCTCATGATGGCGCGGAAGGTCAGGTACTGGAACAGGTGGAAGCCGCTGTACCAGTTGCGCAGGAGGTCGGCCAGTTCAAGCAGCATGTCGCCCTCCTGGCGTGGCTTCGGCGGCGAACAAGGCAGCGACCACGCGATCCATGGCAGAGCCGCGCGAACCCTTGATCAAAACCGTCGTCGCCGTGGACAGTTCGTCACGAAGCACCTCGATCAGCGCTGCCTGGTCGGGGAAATGACGTGCCTTGCTGCCGAATGCAGTCGCCGTGGCGCGGCTCAGCGCACCGACCGCAAGCAATCGCTCGATGCCCTTTGCCGCCGCCAGCGTGCCAATCCTTGCATGCAGGTTTTCGCCATCTGCACCGAGCTCGCGCATGTCGCCGACAACGAGGATGCGGGTGCCGGAAAACGCCGCCAGGGTATCGATGGCGGCGGCGAATGAAGCAGGGTTTGCGTTGTAGGTATCGTCGATGATCAAGGCACCGCTGGCATGCATGCGCTGCGCGCTGCGCCCGGCGACCGCGCTGGCCGCTTCGAGGCCTTGCCTGATCGCCGCCAGCGGCACGTCGACGGCGAGGGCCAGGCTCGCGGCCGCCAGTGCATTGTTCACATTGTGCCGACCCAGCAGTGGCAGCGCGATGTCGATTTCCTCGCCCGCTGCAAGCAGGGTGAAGGCATTCGCTGGCGCTGCCTTGTCGAAGCGCGCCATGACCTCGGCCTGCATGTTGACGCCGAAGCGGATCACGCGGCGACTGCCGGCCAAGCCGGCAAAGAATCCGGCATAGGCATCGTCGGCGTTGATCACGGCAATGCCATCGACCGGCAAGGCGCTGTAGATCGCGCCCTTGGTCGCGGCCACGCCATCCAGCGAACCCATGCGCTCGAGGTGCGCCGGGGCGACGTTGTTGACCAGGGCAATCTGCGGCTGCGCGATGGCGGCCAGGTAATCGATGTCGCCAGGCTTGCCGGCACCCATTTCCAGCACCGCGAAGCGCGTGTCTTCCGGCATCGAAAGCAGGGTCAGCGGCAAGCCGATCTCGTTGTTGAAACTGCCGATGCTGGCATGTGTCGGCGCGACTCGCGCAAGGATGCCGGCGAGCAGGGTCTTCACCGTGGTCTTGCCGTTCGAGCCGGTGATGCCGATCACGCAGACATCGCGCTGGCTGCGCACGTGCGCCGCCAGCCGCCCCAGCGCGATCTGCGTGTCGACGACAACGACCTGGGCCAGATCGGTATCGATGCGGCGCTCGACCAGCGCTGCCACCGCTCCGTTCCCGCGCGCCTGGGCAAGAAATTCATGGGCATCGTGCTGCTCGCCGCGCAGTGCCACAAACAAGGCATTCGCGGCGTGCTTGCGGCTGTCGGTGGAGACGCACTCGACGCCCACGTCGGCACCGTACGCGTGACCTTGCGTGGCCTCGGCGATGCTGGCGAGGGAGAGTTTCAGCATGCTCGCGCTCCCAGCATCCGCCGCGCGACTTCCAGATCGTCGAAGGCATGGCGCATGCCGCCGATTTCCTGATAGGGCTCATGGCCCTTGCCGGCGATGAGCACGACATCGTCTTCGCCCGCGTCGCCAATCGCGCGCTGGATGGCACGGCCGCGATCACGCTCGACGACGACATCATCGACATGTGCGAAGCCATCGAGGATCGCCGCGACTATCGCATCGCCGTCCTCGCCGCGCGGGTTGTCGTCGGTGACGATGACGCGATCCGCCAGGCGTTCCGCGATCCGCGCCATCTGCGGGCGCTTGCCGGCATCGCGCTCTCCGCCACAGCCGAAGACGCAGACCAGCGCGCCGGTGCAATGCGCACGCAGGCTGGTCAGGGCTTGTTCGAGCGCATCCGGCGTGTGCGCGTAATCGATCACCACCAGCGGCTGGCCGTTGCTGCCGCCAAGGCGGCTCATGCGTCCGGGCACCGGCTCCAGCGCGACCAGGGCGGCGACAATGTCGGCGAAGCCATGACCGAGCGCGCCAAGTGTCGCCGCCACCGCAAGCAGGTTGGCGACGTTGAAGCGACCAAGCAGCTTCGATTCGATGCGCCGCTCGCCCCACGGCGTGCGCAGCAGGAAGCGCAAGCCCGATGCGTCCATGTCGATGTCCAGTGCGCGCACTTCCGCGTCCGCAGCATCGATCGCATAGCGCACGCATGCGACCGTGGCCGGCAGATCCGCGCTCAGGGAGCGACCAAAGACATCGTCGATGTTGATGACCGCGCTGCCGACGCCCGGCAGATGGAACAGCTTGCGCTTGGCCGCGGCATAGGCACTCATGTCGCCGTGGTAGTCCAGATGATCGCGGGTCAGGTTGGTGAACACGGCAATGCGGAACTGGATGCCGTTGACGCGACCCTGGTCCAGAGCGTGCGAGGAAACCTCCATGGCTACATCGCTGGCACCCTGTTCGACGAAGCGTGCCAGCAAGCGCTGCTGGCTGATTGCATCCGGCGTCGTGCGTTCGCCGGCATCGAGTGCCCCATGCAAGCCTGCGCCAAGCGTGCCGATCGTCGCGCTGCGCCGGCCGAGCACACTGAAGGCGCGTGCCAGCAGTTGCACGATCGAGGTCTTGCCATTGGTGCCGGTGACGCCGGTCACGCGCAGGTGCCGGGAAGGATCGCCAAAGAATCGCGCCGCGATCGCGCCCAGTTTCTCGCGCAGGCCATCGATCCAGAGTACGTCGCCGGCAATGGCGGATTGCGCCGCCGCCGGAGCGGTTTCGGCGAGCACGATGCGGGCGCCACGGGCGAATGCCGAGGCAGCGAAGCCGATGCCATGTTCGCGACTGCCCTGCAGGGCGACGAAGGCATCGCCGCTAGTGACAGCGCGCGAATCCAGGCTGAGCCCGCGCACGATGACATCGGCGAAGCCGCCGCTGTCGGCGTGTCCGGCCAGCAGGTCGTCGAGGCGCATGGCCGTGCTCATGGCACCGCCTCCTCGTAGTTCGGCTGGTCGGCGGGATATTCCGGATGCGCGCTGGCCGGACCGATCGGATGCCCGACATCGGGCGAACCTGCGTACCAGCGCTGCACGTTGTCGGGCGGCACATCGAGCAGGCGCAGGGCGTTGGCCATGACCTTGCTGAAGACCGGCGCGGAGACCAGGCCGCCGAAGTAGGCACCCTCGCCATGCCCCGGGTCATTGATGATGACGACGCCGACGAGGCGCGGATTGCTCGCCGGCACCATGCCCGAGAACAGCGAGACATAACGCTTTTCATAGCCTCCCGCGACGGCGCGCCGGGACGTGCCGGTCTTTCCGGCGACGCGGAAATTCGGCACCGCCGCGGCCAGCCCGGAACCCTCCGGCGACACCACCGTTTCCAGCATCGCGCGCACGCTGGCGGCGATCTGCGGATCGATCACGGCACTGTCGGGATTGATCGCACCCTTGACGAAACCGGGCTGGCGCAGGCGCCCGCCATTGGCCAGGGCGGCATAGGCCTGGGCAATCTGCATCGGCGTCACGCTGAGTCCGTAACCGTAGGCAATGGTTGCCTTCTCCACCGGCCCCCAGCTTTTGGACACCGGCAGGAAGCCCGGCGATTCGCCGGGAAAGCCGCAGCCGCTGACCTCACCGAAGCCGAAGCGATGCAGCACGTCGTACATGTGCTCGCTGCTCAGCGTCGCGGCAATCTTGGCGGCGCCGACATTGCTCGATTTGGTGATCACCCGACCGACGTTGATCATGCCGTAGTTGCGGAAATCGCTGATCGTGTAGCCGCCCTGCAATTGCAGCTTGCCCGGCGTGGTGTCGATCGGTGTTTCCGGCTTCCAGCGACCACTCTCGAGGGCGGCGGCAATGGTGAACGGCTTCATCGTCGAGCCGGGCTCGACCACGTCGGTGACCGCGCGATTGCGACGGAATGCAGGGTCGATCGCCACCCGCGAGTTCGGGTTGAACGAGGGCTGGTTGACCATCGCCAGCACTTCGCCATTGCTGACGTCGAGGATGACCATCGAACCGGACGAGGCCTGATGCTCGAGGATCGCCGACTTCAATTCGCGATAGGCCAGGTACTGGATGCGGCGGTCGATCGAAAGGGTCAGGTCGCGACCAGGCTGCGCTTCCTTCAACAGTTCGACATTCTCGACGACGTGGCCGAGGCGATCGCGAATGACCCGTTTCAAACCGGGCTTGCCGGCCAGCCAGTCGTCAAAGGCGAGCTCCAGACCTTCCTGGCCGCGATCATCGATATTGGTGATGCCGAGTGCGTGGGCCATGATCTCGCCACTCGGGTAATAGCGACGAAACGCGCGTTCGCTGGCCACTCCGGGAATCTTCAGGGCGAGGATCTCGGCAGCCGCGTCAGGGTCGACCGGTCGTTTCAGGTAGAGGAATTCCTTGTCCTTGCGCTGCACGAGGCGCTCGGTGAGATCGGCCGTGGTGACCTCGAGCGCCTTGGCCAGGACCGGCAACTGTTCGGGGTTGGCCAGCAGTTCCTGCGGATTGCCCCAGATCGACTCGACCGGTGTGGAAACCGCCAGCGGCTCGCCATTGCGATCGAAGATGGTGCCGCGCGATACCGCGATCGGGATGTCGCGCAGATAGCGCGAATCACCCTCGCCCTGGTAGAAATCCTTGCGGACCACCTGCAGATCGACGGCGCGCACGACCAGTGCCGTGGTCGCCAGGACGAGCACCATGAGCACCATGTACAGGCGGAAGCGCAGGTTGCCCGGCTTGGCCCGCGAGGTCATCGGCACGCCCTCGCCACGCACGCGACCGCGCCTGCCTGTGCTTTTGCACAGCCAGAAGCAAGCCCGGCGGTGGCCGGAATGTGCTTCGCAATCCTTGCGAACGGGCTTTCATTCATGACTGTGAGTTCCCCCTCACTGCCGGATCAACGCTTGGTGACGATCATCTCCGCGGGCCCCGGCGAAACCATGCCGAGGCGACCGCGTGCGATCTGTTCTATTCGATTGTTTTCCGCCCAGGTCGCCTGCTCCAGTTGCAGGCGGCCGAACTCGAAATTGAGGTTGTCGCGTTCATTGGTGAGCTGGTTCAGCTCGACGAAATGGCGGCGACTTTCATGGCGCGCGTAGACCACACCGATGGCGCTGCCAATCACCGCGGCGGCCAGGATCAACATGGCAAACACGCGCAGGCTCATGTGCGCTTCTCCGCAACCCGCAACACCGCGCTGCGCGAGCGTGGATTGCCTCTCAGCTCGGCAGCACCGGCGAACTGCTTGCCGAGCGCGTGCAGGGCCGAGGGCGGCATTTCAACCGGCGGCAGATTGCGCCGGTTGATCGGCTGCACTGCCTGTCCCCGCATGAAATGCTTGACCACACGATCCTCCAGCGAGTGGAAGCTGATCACCACCAGGCGGCCGCCCGGCTTGAGTCGTTGCAGCGCCGCCGCAAGTCCCGCTTCCAGCGCACCCAACTCGTCGTTGAGATGGATGCGCAGGGCCTGGAATGTGCGTGTCGCCGGGTGCTTGTTGCGTTCGCGATAACCAATCGTCCTTGCCACCAGCTCGGCCAGTTGGGTCGTCGTCAACAGCGGCTGCTCGATGCGCTGCTCGACGATGGCCTTGGCAATCCTGCGGCTCAGACGCTCCTCTCCATGACGCCACAACACATCGGCAATCTCGCCTTCAGTCGCAACCGCCAGCCATTCGGCGGCGCTGCGCCCGGAGCCGGGATCCATGCGCATGTCGAGCGGACCATCCGCCTGGAAACTGAATCCGCGGCGGGCATCATCAAGCTGCGGCGAGGACACGCCGAGATCGAGAAACACGCCATCCAGCCCTTGCCCCGCTTCCGCCCAGTCCGCCATTTCGGTGAAGTTGGCGTGGCGAATGCGTACACGTGCGTCCTTGCCAAACTCCTTTTGCGCCTGCGCGATCGCGGTCGGATCCCGATCCATCAACAACAACCGACCGCGCTCGTCCAGCCGCTTCAGGATTTCCCGCGCATGGCCACCACGGCCAAACGTGCCATCGAGATAGACTCCCTGTGGCTGGATCTGCAGCGCCTCGATCACCTCTTCCAGCATGACCGGCGCGTGGCTGAACTCCGCTTCCGCCATGGTTGCTTCCCGACTAGAACTTGAGATCGAGCATGTCCTCCGTGATCTGCTCCTCACTGATCGTTTCGCGGATCTTGGCCAGGTGGGCCTGCTCGCTCCACAGCTCCAGCTTGTTGCCCATGCCCAGCAAGACCGCTTTCTTTTCAATACCCGCCGCACCACGCTGACTGGCCGGCAGCAGAACGCGGCCATTCCCATCCGGCTCGACATGCGCGGCGGCACCGACCAGCTTCATCTGCAGGTTGCGGTGCACGGTCTTGGCCTTGCTCAGGGCGTTGACCTCATCGCGCACCTGCTCCCACTCTTTCTCCGGGAACAGCCACAAGCAGCCATGCTCGAACGGGTTGTAGGTAATGACGAGGCGGTTGCCGCTGAGCCTGGCCACGGCTTCGCGATGGGTTGCAGGAATGGAAACCCGCCCCTTTTCGTCCAGCGTGACCGCGGCTTCGCCTTGAAACATGACCACTATTCACCACGAAAACCCACCGAAACCCACCTTATGCCGCCCGTAATGGGCTGTCAAGGATTTCCATGCGGCATGTGCGGCGTGATCGGCCGAGGTTTTTCCCGCCAGATCGAGGCAGGGAACAAGGCATGCCGGGTGGAGTGAGGTGGTGCCGTGGCAATCCGCGCGCATGCCGGCGACGGCGTCGCGAACCCGAGTGAGCGATCGCCACACTTGTTGACCTGAAACGCCGGTGCGGGGGTTCAGCGCGCCGGTTGCAGTGCGCGTGCGAGCATGCCGGGAGGCAGATCCTCGGCCCCGCGACTGCGTGCAAGCACATGCACGCCGCCGCGCGCGCCACCGCTGACGCGTTCGAGCAAACTGGAAAATGCAAACGGAACGCCGTCGAGGGTGATCTCGCCCCGGGCGAGGAAGTAGCTGCTGGTCACGCCCAGATCGACCTGGTCCGCCGGCAGGATCTCGACACCCTGGCTCGCCACCTCGTTCAAGGCTGATTGCAGGTCGGGCCAATGCGCCTGACCGTTCTGGCGGATGCGTTCGGCGAGCACCGCGGTCATGCGTGAGTCGAGACTCATCAAGACCGCGACCGAAGCCGTGTTGAGATTGATCGAGGTGCCCATTGGCAACACGCAAACCTCGGGCGCGAGTCGTGCATAGGCCTCGCCACTGATGCCACGCACGAGGCGCAACTCGGAAACATGCGCAAACACGCGATTGGCCGCGCGATACGGCAGCGCCTGGGCCAGATAGGCGTTGTCCTCGGCACCGCCTTCGGCATCGATATCGCTGTCGGCATCGATCCAGTCAACGATGGCACCGGCCAGCGACGGGTCGAGTTCGAGCGCGACCAGCAGGTTGCGCAGGCGCTTTCGCCAGATGCGCTGCTTTTCAGCAGCGAGATCCGACGAAAGATTGTTGAGATTGAAGCAGCCGTTGCGATCGTCCATGCGCGCGCTGATGCGTCCGCCCGGAACCTGCTGCGGCGGCAGCGGCACGGCCCAGGCATCGCTCAAGGTATCCAGTCCAGGATCCTGCTCGTTGTCACGCCGCAACACCTGCGCCGCATACGCCTCCAGTCCTTCCGAGTAGGCAATCGCCTGCTCGCCGCGCAGCACATTGCGCGACCGCGCGAAGGCCAGCTCGCCGCGATCGAGCAGGGATGCAATCAGGATCAGCGCCAGGGCAACGGCGAGCAGCGCAATCAGCAAGGCGACTCCGCGCTGCCGTCGCGGCCCGTTCACGGCCTGCCTCCACTCGGCAGCAGCACCGGCATGGGACCGGGCGGAAGTGCCGGCATGTCGATCGAACCACGGGCACCGACGCCCCTGGCCGGAATCGTCGAGGGCAAGGACAGCACGCGACGCAGCTCGCCAAAATCATCCAGGTGCATGCGCAATTCAATTGCCCGCGGCAATTCTTCCGGCGCGGCATCGCGCGGCGGCCACTGTTCGCGCCAAATGCCATCCATGCCGAGATAACGCAGGCGAAACTCGGCAACATGGTCAAGCAGGTCGCGCCATTCCGGTACGCTGCCGGCGGCGCGATCCAGCACCGCGTAGCGTCCGCGCCGCAGCGAATGATTGTCCAGCGCATAGAGCACGCGCTCGATATTGCTGCGTGGCTCGGCGCGCGGGTTGGCATAGCCGAGGCGGCTCAACTCGATGCGATCGCCAAAGCCGAGCACGGCCGGCACCGGTTCGCCATAGTTGCCGCGCAACGGTCGCGCAATGGCCTGGCGCAGGTCGCGTTCAAGATTGCCCATGCCGCGCACGATTGCGCCAAAGCGATCCTGCTCGGCGGCCAGCGCGCTGCGCGTACGCGCAATCTGGCCCAGTGCGCCCCAGGTGATCGCCGCCATGGCGGCAAACACGACCAGGGCGACGAGGATCTCGATCAGGCTGAAGCCGCGTCGGCGACCGCACATTGCGTGCAAGGCAGGCTTCATGGCGAAGGCTGCGAACTGCCGAAGCCGGTCAGGCTTGCGCTGGGTTCCGTGGCATCCCCCGCAAACACCTGCACGTCGAGGCGGCGCATGTCGGCATCGTCGGTCGCCTGCACCTGCAACGACCAGCGCCAATCGCGATTGCCCAGGCGTGTGCGGCCATCACGCTTGCCCACCGCCGGCAACGGGTTGGCGATGCGCGTCTCGTCAAGCACATTCGCCGCCACCCATCCCGCCAACGTGCGTTCACGCAAGCCATCAAAATGGCTGACCTGGCTGCCCGCGGTGCGCGTCAGCGCAAGCAGGGCCAGCGCCACGACGACCAGTGCAATCAACACTTCGAGCAAGGTGAAACCGCGGCGATTGTTCATGAGCGCAGATCCACGGATTCGACCTCGACACGCCCGTCAGCCTGGCCACGTACTTCATAGCGCCTTGCCGCGTCGCCAAGTTGCAGGCGCAGGACAAACGGCGACAATTCCCCCGAGGAGAAACAGACGATCTGCGGTGCCTGCGACTCGTCCTCGGCGAGTCGCAGCTCGCTGCCATCGCGAAACAGCGCAACCTGCATGCCGGGCAACCAGGTTCGCGGGCGCAATTCGTCTCCCTGTCCGTTCGCCGACCAGCCATCGAAACCAAGCCGGGAAAACGCATAGCCGCCAGCGCTGAGGCGCACGCCTATTTCGCGGCCGCTCAATTCGGCCTGACTGCAGGCATGCACGATCAAGGCCTGCAGCCGCTCCGCCTCGCGTCCGAGCTGGCGCTCGCCGCCAGCCGTGGCGATGCTGATCGTCACGGCCAGGGCAAGCACGGCGACGATGACGATGACGACAAGGATCTCGATCAAGGTGAAGCCAACAATTGCGGGTAACGGCAAAGGGCAACAACGAAGTCGGGAAGCCCCGACGCATGCTTGTGTTCTCGCCTCTGTCGCAAAGCGGGTAACGCCCCACGGCCGCACCGAAGCCGAGGAACCCCCAACGCATGCTCCCGTTCTCGCTTCTGCTGCAGATCGGCCAAAGACCCACGGCAGCAGGAATCCCGCAACTCGCCGCCGCTGCCGCCCGGGCCCTCGGCCGCGCCAGCGCACGGACCGCCCGGCGACGGCTGCAGCGCGCTCATGCCTGCACGTACACCACGCCGGGCTGGTTCAGCTCAATCACCCCAATTGCCGATGTCGGCATCGTCGCCATCTCCGCCTGGACGTCCATCGGCACCGTAACTGTAGATATCCATATCACCATGTTGTCCGGGTTGTTGATATTGATACGGGTGATCCCATGGATCCTTGGGCAGGCGATCGAGATAAGGGCCTTTCCAGTTCGATGCTTCAGGGGTTCCCGCCGGCTTCGTGACCAGCGCCTGCAGGCCTTGTTCGCTGCTCGGGTAGCGGTGGTTGTCGAGCTTGTACATGCTCAGCGCGGTAGCCACGCCCTGCAGATCCTGCTTGACGCGGACGATGCGCGCCTCGCCCGGCCGCTCCATCACGCGCGGCACGACGATTGCGGCAAGGATGCCGAGGATGACGACGACGACGAGGATCTCGATGAGGGTGAAGCCGCGTTGGGAGCCGGGATGACCCGCCGTTCGGCTGTCGAAAGCCGGGATTCGGGATTCGGGATTCGGGAAACGTGATGTCGCGGGCATGGGCGCTTTTCCGTGATTCGGCCTATCAGGGTCGGGATGCCGCCAGCGCGACGGCAGGGTGCAGGATTCAACCGCGTGCGGCATCGGAAGCCTTGTGCTGGCATGGACAAGGCGTTGATCATAGCAAAGCCATGTCGACCGCCCCTGCCCCGCAAAACCTGTCTCTTGTCGCACGTGATCTTGGCGTGGTCTGGCATCCGTGCACGCAGATGCACGATCACGAAACGATTCCCATGCTGGCCATCGAGAGGGCCGAAGGTGCCTGGCTGCATGCCACCGACGGCAGGCGCTATCTCGATGCGGTCAGTTCCTGGTGGACGAATGTCTTCGGCCACCGCCACCCGCGCATCGTTGCCGGACTCAAGGATCAGCTCGATCGCCTCGATCACATCATGCTCGCCGGCATGACCCACGAGCCGGCGGTATCCCTGGCCGAGAAATTGATCGAGGTGGCACCCGCCGGGCTGTCGCGCGTGTTCTACGCGGACAACGGTTCCAGCGCGGTCGAAGTCGCGCTGAAGATGAGTTTCCATTACTGGCGCAACCAGGGACAGCCGGCGCGCACGCGCTTCATTGCCCTGTCCGGTGGCTATCACGGCGAGACGATTGGCGCCTTGTCGGTGACCGATGTGGCGTTGTATCGCACGACCTATGCACCGTTGCTGTTTGCGCCCATTCTCGCACCCTCGCCGGATGCCTATCTCGGCGAGATCGGTGAATCTGCCAGCGACCACGCCGCACGGCGGTTGCTCGACATGCGCGCCCTGCTGCAACGCCATGCGCACGAAGTCGCCGCCATCATCATCGAACCGCTGGTGCAATGCGCCGGCGGCATGCGCATGCATCACGCCGACTACGTGCGGGGCCTGCGCGCCTTGTGCGACGAGTTCGCCGTGCACCTGATTGCCGACGAGATCGCCGTCGGCTTCGGCCGTACCGGCACCTTGTTCGCCTGCGAGCAGGCCGCGATCACGCCGGATTTCCTGTGCCTGTCGAAAGGGCTCACCGGCGGCACCTTGCCGTTGTCTGCGGTGCTGACCAACGATGCCGTGCACGCGGCGTTCTATGCCGAGTATTCCGCCGGCAAGGCGTTCCTGCATTCACACAGCTATACCGGCAATGCCCTGGCCTGCCGGGCGGCGCTGGAAACCCTGGCCATCTTCAGCGAGCAACCCGTGCTGGCGAGCAACCAGACGCTGAGCGCCCACCTCGGCGAGCGCCTGGCCGCCCTGGCCGATCATGCAAACGTCGCCGATGTGCGCCAGACGGGCATGATCGCCGCCATCGAACTGGTGCGCGATCGCCGCACGCGCGAGGAGTTTCCCGCCGCCGAACGCCGCGGCATGCGCGTTTACCTGCATGGCCTGGAGCGTGGCGTGATCCTGCGGCCACTTGGCAATGTCGTTTATTTCATGCCGCCGTATTGCGTGAGCACGGCCGAGATCGACCTTATGGTCGAAGCGGCAATCGAGGGAATCGAGCGCGCCGTCGCCTGACGGCCGTGCCAGGCGATCCACGTTGCCCTAAGATCCGATCATGCGTATCCCGCGAGTTTGTGTATTTGCCGATCTTGCCGCCGGCACCGAAATGCTCTTGCCAACCCAGGTTGGCGAGCACCTGGCGCGCGTCCTGCGCCTTGAGCGCGGCCATCCCATCGTCCTCTTCAACGGCGATGGCCACGAGTTTCGCGGCGAGATCAGCCAACTGGGCAAGCGGGCGGTGAGCGTGCGCGTGCTCGAGATGCTCGACAGCGCCAATCGTGAAAGTCCGCTGCAACTGACCCTGGCACAAGGTGTCGCTCGCGGCGAGAAGATGGACCTGATCGTGCAGAAGGCCACCGAACTTGGCGTCAGCCGCATCATCCCGCTGATAACCGAGCGCACCGAAGTGAAGCTGGATGCCGAACGCGCCGGGCGGCGGCTCGCTCATTGGCAGGCAGTGATTGCCGCAGCTTGCGAGCAATCCGGTCGCGTTCGCTTGCCGACGCTTGCAGCACCGCAACGGCTTGCCACCTGGGCGTCAGCGCTGGGCGAAGAAAGCGGCCTTCGGCTCGCCCTCGATCCAGCCGGCGAGGTGTCCCCGCGTGCATTGCCGGCGTTTGCATCCGCCGTGCTCGTGGTCGGACCGGAAGGCGGTCTTTCCGATCAGGACCTGAATATCCTCGATCAAGCGGATTTCCGCGGCCTGCGCCTGGGTCCGCGCATCCTGCGCACCGAAACCGCCGGGCTTGCGGCGATTACCGCCCTGCAGGCAATCCACGGCGACCTTTGAGCAGGCGTCAGGCCGTGGCGGTGGCCTCGGCAATCATGCGCTCGATGGCACCGAGATCCGGAATCACGGCGTGGTCATCACGCACCAGCACTTCGGAGTGCACGCCGGGACCCACCTCGGTGTTGTCGCCGGTGGTCAACAGCAGTTCCGAGGTGATCGTGGTCAGGCGCGGGAAGCCCTGCGCCAGCATGGCAAGGAAAGGAATCTTGGCATTGCCGCTGAGGCCCTTGAGAACGGTGACGCGCGCGTTGCGCGTGTCTTCCTCGCTGGCATGACCAGCCAGCACCGGCAAGGAGAACAAGGGCAGGCGCCAACCGCGCCAGCTCAGGCGCCCGAGCAGCCATGCCGGTGCGCCTTCGATCTTTTCCGGCTGGGTGTAGGTGATCACCTCGGCCACGGTTGCGTTTGGCAGCAGCACGCGCCCGCCGGTCACCGGAATCATGACGCCACGAATTTCGCGCGGTAGATCGACCATCACGATGTCCTCAAGATTTCGCAGTCACGTTCAATTCGCCGAGCAGCTTGCCGGCCAATGCCTTCGGTGAACCAACAAAGCTGACCACCCCGGTTTCGACGACGCCGTCGACCATCGAGCTGATCACGCAGGTATCCGGATCCTGTGCATAGACCGTGCCGCCAATTCCGGCCAAATAGCGGCTGCCCTGCGCGGCATCTTCAGCCATGCCGGAGAAGATGATCGCGCCAGCCTTGGCACCGAAGCGATCGGCAACGTCCTCGAGCACCTGGTCGATCGAGGGCGAGTTCGGCCGCTCGCCGGCAGCTTGCGCTTCCAGCGTGATCACGCCGGCGCGATCGACGCGCAAGCGATGCGTGGTCGGCACGATGACGATGTCGCCATGACTCACGCGCTCGCCGTGCGAAGGCGTGCGCACCATAAGCGAGGTCGAGCGGGCCAGTTGCTGGGCCATGATTTCCATGAATTCCGCACCCATGTGCTGGGCGAGCAGGAACAGGGCTGGACATTTGGCGGGAATCTCGGCAAGGAACTCACGCACCGCCTCGGGACCTCCGATCGACGCGCCCAGCACCCAGACCCGGCTGATGGCAACCTGGTTGCTTGGATCAAGCCACGATTCGTGGGCCAGCGTGCCGGTCCCGGATGTCTGGTGCGCGACGGCTTCCTCGATCGGAATCAATTCCAGCGACAAGCCGACTGCATCATCCCTGTCCTCGACCACTTCATCGGTCGGGGCGAGATATTCCGAGGCGCTGATCTTTTCAATGCCGAAAGTTGCCGGCACGCCTTCGTCACGCTGACCGGCATCCGGTGCGGCTGCGCCGTCATCCAGATCCGCGAGACTCCAGGTGAAGGCCGATTCAACCTTGGGCGCAGGGATTTCCTCGACTTCCGCAGGCGTGTCCGACGCACCCGCGGGTGCCGCTGGCGACGTTTCATTCCAGTCGAGATCGAGCATTTCAAGCCCGGCCAGATCGTTGCCGGCAGCTGCGGCATCACTGGCGCTCGCGATCTCGATCAGATCCACCTCGACCGGACTGGTCTCGCTCTCGTCCACCGAAACCATCTCGATGGCCTCGATGGATTCCTCGTCGGCATCGGCAAAGCCGTCCAGATCGCCAAAGCCCAGGGATTCCTCGCCCTGTGCCGCGATCACATCGAAAGCCGACATCTCCACGGTTGCCTCGGCGGCGGATGCCTCGGGCAGGTCCTCGGCCAGGAAGATGCCGTCGAATTCATCCGGTTCCATGGTCGCGGTGGCAGCCGAATCCGCGGTCTCTGCGGAATCCTCGAATTCGGAAAGATCCAGCACCGGCATGGGAATGGTGTCGTCAAGCGACGGCGCGGCGGCGGAACGCGGGATCTCCTCGACCGGCGCGGTCAGCGGATCGGCTTCCGACTCCCTCAGCAAGGCGCTGATATCGGCAAACTCGTCAATCTCGATGACGCTGTCCAGTTCCATGGCCGCGCCGTGCGCCGTATCGGCATCAACGCTGGCGATCGCATCGATTGTCGATTCGGCGAGTTCAGTGGCGCGCGGGATGTCTGCCGCGTGCGGAACCTGTGCGGCCTCGGCAACCACCGCGGCCGGACTGCGCTGCGGTACCGGCTCGGCCCCTTCCGGGCGCGGCGGATCGGCATCGGACGAACCGAGGATCTTCGCCGCAAGATGGCGCGCCCAGCGCGCCTGCTCCCAGCCGGAAAGCTGGCTGGAGACCTGGGCCTCATTGAAAATCACGTTGTAGCGGTCGTCGTCGAGCAGCGCATAGACATCATCCAGATGCGCTTCGACTTCCGGATCAAGGTTGACCACGACGACGCGCGCGCCCGATTGCTCCAGCGCCTCGCGGTCGAACTCGGCGGCCTGGCATTCGTAGACGATCGGCGTGCCGGAAGCCGCCAGCGCATCGCGTAGATGGCGTCCGGAATCACCTGCCTGCGAGAGCAGTGCAATCGGCATCGTATTCTCAGGCATTGGCGCGGGTTGTCCTCAGGGTTTCCTGGACCTGACGCAGCAGATCGGCTTCCTGGTAGGGCTTGCCCAGATAGCGTTCGACACCGATTTCGAGTGCGCGCTGGCGATGCTTCTCGCCGGTGCGCGAGGTGACCATGATGATCGGCACGCCCTTCAGCCGCGCATCGTTGCGCATGTAGGTGGCAAGTTCGTATCCGTCCATGCGCGGCATCTCGATATCCAGAAGCATCAGGTCGGGAACCGTATCCTGCAGCTTTTCGACTGCGTCCAGGCCATCTTTCGCGGTGACCACTTCCATGTCGGCGCGCTCGAGGACGCGCGTGGTGACCTTGCGCATGGTAATGGAATCGTCGACGACCATGATCGTGGTCTTGCGCACGACTTCGGGGAGTTCCGGCACCTGCAGCAATTCGGCGCTTTCCGGCGTCTCGCCTGCGGCGACACTTGCACGCAACGAAGCAACTCGACGCACCAGCGGCGCCAGATCGAGAATCATGATGACCGAACCGTCACCCATGATGGTCGCGCCGAAGATGCCAGGTACCGAGCTGATCTGCGGGCCAACCGACTTGACCACGATTTCGCGCGAGCCGACGACGGCATCGATGCGCACCGCGGCGCGCTGATCACCCGTGCGCGTCATCAGCAGCGGCAACTGGGTCTCATCGAGTACGCGCCCCTGCGGCACTCCGAGCAGTTGTGAAAGTTCGTAAATGTTGAAATCTTCGCCGGCGTAGGTATAGGTCTGTTCGCCACTGCTGACGCGACGGCTGTAGTCGTCGAGGGCAATGCGCACGACGCCCTGCACCGAGGACATCGGCACCGCGTAGGTGGAATCGCCGAGCTTGACCAGGATCGCCTGGGTCACCGCGAGGGTGAACGGCAGGCGGATCGTGAACGTCGTGCCGGTGCCGGCAATGGAATCGATCACCAGCGAACCACCGAGCTGCTTGATCTCGCTGTGCACCACATCCATGCCCACGCCACGGCCGGCGAGCTGGGTGACCTGCTCGGCGGTCGAGAAACCCGCTTCGAGGATGAAGCCGTACAGATCGCGGTCGGAAAGATTCACTTCCGGGCTGAGCAGGCCGAGCGAAATCGCCTTGCGCCGAATGGCATCGCGATCCATGCCGCGGCCGTCGTCGCTGATGCGCAGGACGACTTCCGTCGATTCACGCGAAACACGTATGGTGACGGTGCCATCGAGTGGCTTGTTCGCGGCAAGGCGCTGCTGCGGCGACTCGATGCCGTGGGCCAGCGCGTTGCGCAGCATGTGCTCGAACGGAGCCTTCATGCGCTCGAGCAGGTTTCGATCCATTTCGCCCTGCGCGCCTTCGACCTTGAGCTGGGCGCGCTTGCCGAGTTCCTGTGCTGCCTGGCGCACGGTGCGCCGCAGCGAGGGAACCATCGAATCGAACGGCACCATGCGCGTGCGCATGAGACCTTCCTGCAGATCCGAGCTCACCCGCGACTGTTGCAGGAGCAGGGTTTCCGACTGCCGTGTCAGGTCGTCCAGCAAGCCCTGGATGGACACCAGATCCGAAACCGATTCGCCGAGTGCTCGCGAGTACTGCTGCAGCTGCGAGAAGCGATCCAGTTCGAGCGGATCGAAGGCCGTTTCGACACCTTCATGATGCTCGCGTTGATAACGCGCGATGATCTGAGCTTCGGTCTCGATTTCGAGCTTGCGCAGCTGCTCGCGCAGACGACTGACCGTCTGCTCGAACTCGACCAGGTTGAAGCGGAAGGTGGAAATCTGCTGCTCAAGTCGCGAGCGGTAAATCGAAACTTCGCCGGCATAGTTGACCAGCGAGTCGAGCAGCTCGGAACGCACGCGGATCATTTCCTGCGGCGCACGCGGCTCGTCTTCCGTCTCCACGGCAGGCAAGGCACGTGGAGCGGGACGTGGCACCACGGCCGCAGGCTTGGCTTCCGCCGCCGGAGTCTCCGGCGCTGGCTGATGCGCAACGTCATTCAGCGTCTCGCCAGCGACCAGGTTTTCCAGCCGGGCGATCATCTGCTCGGGCATGGCGATCGCTTCACGGCGCGCAATGCGCTGGACCAGGCCGTGCAGGGCATCGTAGCTGCGTTCCAGCGCCTCGACCGCCAGCATATCCATGCTGCGATGACCGTCGTAGGTCGCGTCCAGCAGGGACTCCATGGCGTGGGTCAGGTCGCCGATCGGGCCGATACCGGCCATGCGCGCACCACCCTTCAGCGTGTGCAGGTCGCGTTGCAGGTTGACGATCAGTTCGCGATCCTGCGGGGCATCGCGAAGTTGCGCCATCACCGAATCGGAATGATCGAGGATGTCATTGCCTTCCTGGACGAAGATGTCCAGCAGGTCCTGATCCATCTCGGGCAATTCAAGCCGCCCCTCAGGCTGCAGGTCTTCCTCGTAGGCAGCCTGGTCGATCAGCACCGTCGCATCGGCAAGTGCCGGTGCCGGGCCTGCCTGCGCAGCCTCGGAGACATCCGCTTTGCCTGGCTCAACGAGGATTGTCTCGGCATCGGTCTCGATGTCGGCTTCCGCCTCGCCATCGACCAAGCTGGCTTCGAATTCCCCTGAGCCAAGTTCGATGTCGAGTGCTTCGAGCGGCTCGATGGCAGCTTCTGCCGGTGTGTCCGTGGCCGCGACCGACTCCAGCAGCGTCTCCTCGAACTCGATGGGCGACGCCGGCACGGAGGCTTCGGATTCTTCGCTGGCGATGGTTTCCGCTGCGGATTCAGGTTCATCGAATGCGGATTCCGTTACGGCCCTGTCAGGCAGCGCATCGAGCGCACCGGCGGCCTCGAAAAGGGCATCGAAATCGGTATCCGCCGGCACCTGTTCGGGCGCCACCGGCGCGTCCCAGCCGGGCGCGGATGCAGGCAGTTCGTCGGCCAGTTCGGCACTTGCGAATTCCTTGTCCTCCAACTTTTCGACCAGGGCCGAGGTCAGGTCGAGCTCGGCAAAATCCAGTTCGGTGGTCGCTGCTGTTGCGGCTTCGGCGGCAGCCGACTGCACCTCGACCGCAGCAGACTCGTCTGCGGCGGGCGACTCGGACTCTTCCTCGGCCAGCACGCCGTCGTCGTCCTGATGATAGAACTGCAGCGAGCTCTCCGGCTCGTGCAGGGTGTCGCGCAATTCGGTGATGCGCGCGGTCAATCCGTCGGTGTCGGGCAAGTCGCGGCCGCCGCGATCGAGGCAGGCCATGACTTCACGAACCATCGCGGCGGCTTCGCCGAGCACTGCCTTGCCTTCGCGATCGATCGGAAAGGCACTTGCGCGCATGCGCTTGAGGTAGCCTTCGAGCGGCGACAGCATCTGCGAGAGCGGATCGATCTCGACCATCGCGATGGCGCCACTGAGGGTATGCGCCGCGCGCAGGACCGGTTCGGAAACGGGCAACGGGCCCGAGCTGGCCTGGCCGAGAAAATCGTCGACGACGCTCAGATGCATCGCCGTTTCACTCTTGAGGATGTCGAACAGGACCGGATCCAGTCCCGGCAAGGGTCCGGCGACGATCTCGACCGAATCATCCTCGAACTCGACCGGTGTCGGTATCGGCGACGCTGCCGCCACGACCTGCAAGGGTGCAGGAATACGGCGCGTGACCCGCTTCTTGACCACGCGCTTGACCATCGTCGTCGCCGGTGCGCGGCTCGGTACCGTGGCCAGTTCGCCCTCTGCCAGGCGATCGGCGGTGTCGACGATGGCCTGGATATCAACGTCGGGCGAACCTTCGCCACGCAGGGCGGCAAGCTGTCCGGGCAAGGCATTGATGGCATGTTCGACCAGGGCCATGGCCTGCGCGCTGGGACCGATCGAGCGGTCGAGCACGCGATTGAGCATGCTCTCGACCTTCCAGCTGAATTCGCCAAGGGCGAGTGCGCCGACAAGTCGACCCGAACCCTTCAGGGTGTGGAACGAGCGACGGATCGGTTTGACCTGTTCGAGATCATCCGGCTTCGCACGCCACTGCGGAAACTGCGTGCGCAGGTTGTCGATTTCCTCCTGCACTTCTTCGATGAAGACATCACGGATCTCGTCATCGATCTCGTTGGAGGCGGTAATCTGGAAGCTGCCATCGGCGGTTCCTCCTGCGGCAACCTCCTCCTCGACTTCTTCCTCGATCTCCTCTTCGATCTCGATCCAGCGGCTGCCATCGGCATCGACGATGACGCCGACATCCGCTTGCGCGGCACCCGCATCGCTGGCCGGGATTTCCGCGTCGCGATCATGGATTGTCTCGGCAAGGCGCATGCCGGCGACATCCTGCTCGGACGGCAGGTTGTCGACAGCCTCGCCGACGATCAGGCCACGCAAATCATCGCCTTCGGCCACTTCCACGATGCGGTCGAGTTCGGATGGTTGCTCGACGGTTACCGCATTTTCGGACGAAGGGAATTCGCGTTCGGCGGAAACCGCAAAATCAAGCCCGTCGAGGTCGACTTCCCCCGAATCGACTGCCGTCGCGGAGCGCACGGAGGCACTCTGCCCCAGGGGCAGATGTTCGCCCCAACTCGGGAAATCGGAAGCCGCTGGAGCGAGATCGAGTTCCCGGCCAACGTAGGCCCGCGCAGCGTTGTCGGTCGAACGCTCGACCGGCTCGACCAATGCGGCTTCCGCCGCGCGCATGTCCTCCGGGCTGAGCGGCCCGCCGCCATCCGGTCGGCCGCCGCCGCCACCAGGCTCATCGCCACCGTCTGCAACCGGAATCGGCCAATAGCCCAGGGACTCGAGGCTGCTGCGGGTCACCTCAAGGATCTTCTGACGTCCGCCGCGCTGATCGCGCGTGGCTTCAAGGTAATACTCGATCGAGGCCAGAGCATCGGCGAGCTTGTCCATCTGTTCGGTGGTCGGCACGCGCCGATGGCGGATCAGCTCGACTTCGACGAAACGCACGATGCCACTCATCAATTCCGCCGCGGCGCCGAGATCGAGCATGCGCAGGGCACCCGAAATCTCCTCCAGCAAGCGCGGAATCTGTTCGACGCGCTCGTGATCCCACGGTGATTCGATGAAGGCGATGACATCATGCTTGGCCTGCTGGATGTTCACGGCAGCTTCGTGCATCAGCGCATCGAGGATCTTCCGGATTTCCGCCTTGGGCAACTCGGTGCCATCGCCGTCGCCTTCCTCGCCGGTCGCGCCCAGGCGCTCGATGTGATCGTCCAGCGAGGCTTCGACATAGAGCAGGGCCCCGGCGACGTCGAGCAGGGTGCCTTCATCCGCCTCGCGGCGGCCTTGCGCAATCTCCTCGATGGTGGCGCGCTGCTCGGTGACCACGCGCCTCGGCACGCCGAGTCCAAGCATGCCCAGGGTGTCGCGGACCCGATCCAGCAGCTCGACCTGACCAAGCAGGTCGGCCGGATCACGTTGTTGCGCACGCAGGTAGATGTCCAGCGATTCCTTGACACGCATGAGGTCGTCCTTGATCGCCACGGAAACCGTGTCGAGCAAGGTGCGGTTGTGTCCGGAGATCGAGCTCTTGGCGTGTTCGACTTCACGATCGGTCGGCAGCAGCGAATCCAGACCGTAGGTGTCGCGAATCGCGGCAACCCGTTCACTCTGGCTGCCAGAATGTGCAATGTAGTAAAGAAGATTCTGCACCAGCATGTGTGGCGGCACGACCTGCATGCCGACCTCACCCTGCTCGGCAAAGCGCCGGATCTCGCGATCGACTCCGCCAAACAGCAGCTTCACCGAGGCACCCGGTTGCAGGCTGCCATCGCTGACCGCGTCGGCAACACCGGCCGCCACCCAGAACAGGCGCCGCGGCTCTTCGCCGGCGGCAACGGTCTGCCGCAGGCGATCGAGGACATCACGCAATCTCGTCGAATGCTGCGGATTGCCGGAATCACGAAACCATTTGAGCAGGGCGGCCTGGAAGGCCAGGCGCAAGCGCAACGCGAGACTGCGCAGTTCCTTCAACGGAAGTTCGGCGGGCAAGCCTCTGGCCGCTTCCGGCAAGGCAATGGTCAGGTCCGGCGAAAACAGGGCGGAATCGGTGAGCAGCTTTTCGCCGCGACATGCGCGCAGATCATTCAACAGCGGCAGGAGGACGATTGGAATGTCCTTGTGGCCGGTCTGCACGCGCTCGAGATAGTCCGGCAACTGGACCATGCCGCGCATCAGCACGGAATAGCCTTCATCACGCTCGGCGACGGTGCCGGCAAGCAGGGCGTCGGCAAGGCGCTCCATCTCTTCGACGAGCATGGCCGCGCCATACAGCTCGACCATGCGCAAGGTGCCTTGCGCCTGATGCAGATAGGTCGCACAAAAGCGCATGAGGCTGGTATCGGTCGGCTCGTCGACGTAGGCCTCGAGGGCCTGACGCGCCTGCTTGAGGGTCTCGTCGAGTTCGCCCTTGACCCAGCTCAGCGTTGTGAAATCATCGTGCAGTTTCATGATTTTGTTTCGTCCTGGCGAAGCCTGCCAACCATACCGCAGCTCACCGGATTGCCTGTAAACCCTACTCGGCGCACACCACCGACCTGTGCCGTCGGGCGGTCAAGCAGTGCTGTGAACTGGCTGCCCCCAGGCCGTTCCAACTCCATGGCGCGGCCCAATCCAGTAGCGGGTCTGGTGCGGCAATTGCCGATGTCTGAATGCGGTGGCGGGTTCTCCTTCGGTCTGGGAATCGTTGCTACAAGCCGGGGTTTCAGCCCGGCAGCTTGAAGTCGGCAACGGAACGACGCAGGTCGCCGGCCAGATGCGCCAGGTTGCCGATTGATTCGGCAGTCTGGCTGGCACCGACCGATGTCTGCGTGGTGATCTCCTGAATCACGTTCATCGTCGCGGAAATGTTGGTTGCCGCAGCGGACTGCTGGCTGGCCGCGGCGGAGATGCTCTGGATGAGGTCGGCAAGATCGTGCGAGACCTTTTCAATCTCGCCAAGGGCAAGACCGGCATCCTCGGCCAGGCGCGCACCGGCCACCACCTCGGCGGTGGTCTGTTCCATCGAGCTGACCGCTTCGTTGGTATCGGACTGAATCGTCTGCACCAGGGTTTCAATTCGCTTTGTCGCATTCGCCGAACGCTCCGCGAGGCGTTGCACTTCGTCGGCGACGACCGCGAAGCCGCGGCCCGCCTCACCGGCGGAGGCGGCCTGGATGGCGGCGTTCAGGGCAAGAATATTGGTCTGCTCGGCAATGTCGTTGATCAGTTCGACGATCGAGCCGATCTCCTGCGAGGATTCACCAAGGCGCTTGATGCGCTTGGAGGTTTCCTGGATCTGGTCGCGAATCGAGTCCATGCCCTGGATGGTCTGGCGCACGATGGCTGCGCCCTTGGCAGCAATCTGCACCGAGCGCTGCGCCACTTCGGCGCTCTCGCTGGAGTTCTTCGAAACCTCGTCGATCGAAACGGCAATCTCGTTGATGGCGGCCGATGCCGAGGTGATCTGCTGGGCCTGGTGCTCGGCGGCTTCGGCCAGGTGCATCGCCGTGGCCTGGGTTTCCTGGGCGGCGGCGGACACCTGCACGGCTGTCTCGTTGATCGTGGTGACCAGGGATCGCAGCGCCTCCACCGCGAAGTTGATCGAGTCCGCGATCGCCCCGGTGATGTCTTCGGTAACGGTTGCCTTTACGGTCAAGTCACCTTCGGCCAGCGAGCCCATCTCATCCAGCAGTCGCAGAATGGCTTCCTGATTGCGCTGGTTCAACTCGGCCGACATCTGGTACCGGCTTTGCTGGTCGCGAACCAGGGTGATGCCGAGGAGGATGACGAGGACGATCGCGGCAGCGGCGGCAATGCCACCCCAGAGCGGATTCGGGAAGGTGCGCTTGGTGCCCAGCGTGCTCAGGCGATCGGCAACGTTGCGCGCCTTCAGCAGCACGCTCTGGCTGTCGGTGAAGATGGCGTCGGCAGCTTGCTTGACCACCTGCAGGCCGGTCGAGGCATCGATGATCTTGCGCACCGGCTCATCCAGCCCGTCCCACTGCGCGGACACGTCTGTCAGGATCTGACGCGCATTGGCCTGATCGATCGATTTGATGTTGAGTGCCGGCGCACCATCGATCAGTCCACCGAGCACCGACTTGTACAAGGCCGCGTCACGCGAGAAACCATCTGCGGCGGATTGGGCGTCATCGCCACCCTGGCCGATTTCCTGAACGCGCCGGATCATGCGGTCGGCCAGCAACATCTGGCGGGTCGAGATGTACACCTGGCCGGCACTGCCGTTGCGCTCGGTGAGAATGTTGACGACTTCGTTCATGCGCGAGTTGAGCACCGGCATTTTCGAGCTGAATTCGTTGGAGGTTGTCGCCGTATCCAGCACCAGGCTCTTGCCGCCGAGGATCTTGGTGGCATTGGTCAACACCGGCTCCCAGGCCGCATTCAGATCCTTGAGCTCCTTGGCCACGCCGGGCTCGTCCGCGTAGGAGGGCATGCCGGAATACGGGGTGGAGGCCGGTGCATTGCCCTTGTTCAGGTAGCCGAGGAAGGCATCGATGTCGCGTGTGGTCTTGGACAATTCGTCAAAGGCCAGCTCGTTGCCGCCGGCGGCATTGGCCGCATAGGTGGTCAAGGCCTGCGAGGCCACCTGGATCTCGGTGGTCAGCGCGCTTGCCTGGCGATCCTGGTTGCTCTTGATGGTGAGGTAAATGAAGTCTGCCGCAGCGAACGCAATCGACAACACCAGCAACACGATCAAGATGGTGTTGAGGCTGCCCGTTCGCTCGGAGCCCGAGAGTGCGCTGGAAGTTGTGCTCATCTTGTTACCTCACCCCTAAGTTGCTCATGTCCGGCCGTATCCGGGTGGATGGCCGGTTTGCTGTCATGCCGATGCTTGCTGGAAATCCGCGGAACGCACGAGTGCGGCCATGCTGAACAGGCCCCACTCGATTTCGCCAAGTTGAATCTTTTCGCCGACATAGCGGCTGTAGCGCTGATCGTCCTCGCCCAGCGCATGCGCACGCAGGTCGTCATTGAAACTGCGCTGTCCAAGTACCTCGTCGACCAGCAGGCCGACGCTGCCACCGTGCTGGCGCACGACCAGAACGCGCGTCGAATCGGTCATCAACGTGCGCTGGCCTTCGATGAAATTGCGCAGGTCGACGAGGGCGACGAGGTTGCCGCGTACATTGGCCACGCCGAGCATCCACGCTTGCGTTCCCGGAACAACCGTGAGCAGGGGCATGGTCAGGATTTCGTTGACTTCACCAATGCTGCTGACCAGGTAGCGCGCACCGATTCGGAAACCGATGCCGCGCCAGAGGCCGGGCGCGTCGATCTGCTCGGGCAAACCCGCCACATGCGCCAGGCTGCGCCGCTCGTAGTCGGCGAGCGCCTCGAAGGGTCCGGTAATCTGCAGATCGGGGCTGGTGGCCATGCTCGTCGTCTCAGCCCGGTAGCAGGTTGTCGATGCGCTGCAGCAGGGATTTCGCATCCACCGGCTTGGTGAGGAAATCCCTGGCGCCCTGACGCAGACCCCAGACACGATCGGTTTCCATGGTCTTGGTCGTCACGATAAGAATCGGAATGTGGCCGGTGCTGGCGTCGCGGCTGAGGTCGCGCGTTGCCTGGAAGCCGTTCATGCCGGGCATGATCACGTCCATGATGACCAGATCCGGACGCTCGCGCTTGACTCCGGCGATGCCTTCTTCGGCACTGCCTGCGCTGCTGACCCGGTGACCGGCCTTCTCCAGCAAGGTCGTGAAGACCCTTACGTCGGTCGGTGAATCGTCAATGATGAAAATGTGCGCCACCGCCTTACCCCTGTGAGTCGAATGGCCAAGCCAATGAACCTACTTCAGGTCCACATGCCGCCGGATCGCGCCGAGCAATTCTTCGCGCGTGAATGGCTTGGTCAGATATTGCTCGGAGCCGACGATGCGGCCACGCGCCTTGTCGAACAGCCCGTCTTTCGAGGACAGCATGATCACCGGCGTGCCCTTGAACATCTGGTTGTTCTTGATCAGTGCACAGGTCTGATAACCATCCAGACGCGGCATCATGATGTCGACGAAAATGATCTGTGGTTGCTGGTCGGAAATCTTGGCCAGCGCCTCGAACCCGTCAGTCGCCGTCACGACTTCACAACCTTCCTTGCGCAGCAAGGTCTCCGCCGTGCGGCGGATGGTTTTGGAATCGTCTATGACCATGACTTTCAGGCCGCTGAAGCTGCCTTGCTTGGTCTCATCCACCTGGTAAGGACCCCCAACCGCTGTACTGAATATTCGGACACGCAAGAAGCGTGCCTACCAAACCTCGTTTGGGAAAGAATCTGCGCCAGGCCGTGCAAGCATCGCTTGCCCGCCCGCACGAGAGCTCTTCTCCCTCCCTGCAGCTTCTTAACCAATTCTTAGCTAATCTGTCAAGTTTAGCGCCTAAGTCCTCAAAAAATATTGGGAACCTGCCGCAGACGCCGTGTCCACCGACTGACTTCGCCAAGTCCGAGTGTAAACTAGCGCGGCTGCATTCGTCGCTCGATTTCCACCCAACCCTTTCATCGTTGGAGTCGCCGCATGGCCCCTACCCTGGCCGTCCTCATGGACGCCATTGCCGAGATCAGGATTGCCAAGGATACGACCTTTGCCCTGCTCCTCGAAGCGCAACGTCGCGGGTACGAGCTTCAATACATGACCCAGGGTGACCTGGCCATTCGCGACGGCTCTGCCTGGGCCAGACTTGCCCCGCTTGTCGTTCGGGACGACGCCAGCGGCTGGTTCGACCTGGGCGAGGCCGAATGGCGGGAATTGCGCAACATCGACATTGTGCTGGCGCGCAAGGACCCGCCGGTGGACGCCCAGTTCATTCATGACACCCATGTGCTGCAGCTGGCCCAGGATGCCGGCGTGCTGGTCGTCAACGATCCGCGAGGCCTTCGCGACGCCAACGAAAAGCTGTTCGCACAACACTTTCCGCAATGTTGTGCGCCAACCGTGGTCGCGCGCAGCGCCAGCGAGCTGAAGCGCTTTGCCGCGAAACACGGACGCATCGTGCTGAAACCCCTCGATGGCATGGGCGGACGCAGCATCTTTCTCTCCGCGCACGGCGACCCCAACCTCAACGTGATCATCGAAACCCTGACTGCAAACGGCCAGGCCTTTGCCATGGCGCAGAAGTACATCCCCGGAAATCAGCGCCGGCGACAAGCGCATCCTGATGATCGATGGCGAACCCGTGCCGTATGCGCTGGCGAGGATCCCGCAGGGCGATGAGTTCCGCGGCAACCTCGCCGCCGGCGGCAAGGGCGTCGGCATCGCCCTGTCCGAGCGGGATCGCTGGATCGCCGCCGAGGTCGGTCCGGAACTGAGGCGCCGCGGCATGCTCTTCGTCGGCCTGGACGTGATTGGCGACTGGCTGACCGAAGTCAACGTCACCTCGCCGACCTGCCTGCGCGAGCTGGACGCACAGTTCGGGCTGAATATCGCCGGCCAGCTTTTCGATGTGATCGAATCGCGACGGGCGTGAGCACCTCGACTGCCAATGCCGCCGCCGATCGCCTCGGCGTGACCTTCCTGTTCTCGCTGATTGCGCATGCCGTGGTTGCGCTCGGCATCACCTTCTCCATCGAGAAACCGGCGGCATCGCTGCCATCGCTGGATGTGATCCTCGTGCAGTCGGCCAGCGGCAAGCTACCCGAGAAGGCCGATTTCCTCGCCCAGGCCAGCAACAGCGGCGGCGGCGACTCGGATATGGCGCGGCGCCCGAGCAATCCGCTGTCCAGCCCGATTCCGAAACCCATCGAAGGCATCACCCCGCGACCGACCGACAATGGCGCGCCGCGACCGTCGGTGGCGACCAAGGCCGAGCTGCTGACCACGCGCAGCGCCGAGCGCAGCGTGGAGTCGACGCGGGAAACGCCCGACCAGGCTGACCTGCAGGCGCCGTCGGAACGCGAAATCATCGAACGCAAGCTGGAAATGGCGCAGCTGGCCCAGGAAATCCAGCGCGAGACCGAGAAATACGCCAAGCGGCCAAAGAAGAAGTACATTTCGGCAAACACCCGGGAATACGAGTTCGCCAGCTACATGAGCGCCTGGGTTGCACGCATCGAGCGCATCGGCAATCTCAACTATCCCGACGAGGCGCGCCGCCAGGAGCTGCATGGGCAACTCGTGCTCACGGTCGGGCTGAACCGCGATGGCAGCGTCAAGAGCATCGACATCATCCAGCCCAGCGGGCACAAGGTGCTCGATGATGCGGCAATCCGCATCGTGCGCCTGGCCGCGCCATTCAATGCGCTGCCAAAGAACGCCGAGGCCATCGACGAACTCTACATCACGCGTACCTGGCAGTTCCTCGAAGGCAATATCCTGCGCAACCGCTGAATGGCGCTGCCGCGCATGGCCGGGATGGCGCGCGGCACCGTACAATGGTGCCATGCACGAATCCTCGACCCTCTCGAATCAGCTGCTGATCGCGATGCCGAATCTGCACGATCCGAATTTCCGAACGCGGGGTCGCGATCATCTGCCAGCACGGCGAGGACGGCACCATGGGCATCATGGTCAACCGGCTTTCCGACTATCGCCTCGGCGACGTACTGGCACAGATGAGCCTGCGTTCGGACCTGCCCGAAGTCACCGATGCGCCGGTGCTGATTGGCGGACCGGTACAACCCGAGCGCGGCTTTGTCCTGCACACGCCGCACGGCGGCTGGGATTCCTCGTTCCGGATTTCCGAATCGATCAGCGTGACCACTTCACGTGACATTCTCGAGGCCATCGCCAGCGGCAACGGTCCGCGGCACGCCCTGGTCGCCCTCGGCTACTCGGGCTGGAGTCCGGGCCAGATCGAACATGAGTTGCGCGAGAACGCCTGGCTGACCGCACCGGTGGATCACGCAATACTGTTCACGACACCGCTCGATGAACGCTGGCACGCTGCCGCCGCACTGGTCGGGGTGAAGCTGGAATGGATTTCGCCGTATGCCGGCAACGCCTGAAGCCAGCGGTTTGCGGCAATGACCACCGCGGCGGGATATGTGTTGGCCTTCGATGTCGGCACGCGCACGATCGGCGTCGCGATTGGCCACCCGATCAGCGGCAGCGCGCGCCCTGTCGACGGTTGCAGTCAGTCACGGCAGGATCGACTGGAGCGCGATCGACATCCTGGTCAAGGATTGGCAACCGCAGGCGTTCGTGGTCGGCTTGCCGCTCGCCCTCGATGGCAGCGAGCAGGAGATGACCCGCCATGCGCGCTCGTTTGCAGGCGAGCTTGGCCGCCGTTACAACCGCGACGTACACGAATCGGATGAGCGCTTCACCTCGAAGGAAGCCGCGCGCCGCTTCGCCGGGCAGCGCGCGCAAGGCACGGCCAGGCGCAAGCATGGCGCCGAGATCGACGCGCTGGCCGCGCAGATCATCCTTGAATCCTGGCTTGCCCATCCCGACCACAAGGCGACTTCCTCGTGAGCAGCGATCTGCAGTTTGATGCAAACGGAAACCTGCGCCATCTGATCACCCTCGAAGGCCTCGGCCGCGACCGCATCAATGCCCTGCTCGATCGCGCAGTTGCCTTGCGCACGGCATTTGCCGACGGCGCCCGGGGTCCGCAGCTTCTGGCCGGGCGCACCATCATCAACCTGTTTTTCGAAACCTCCACGCGAACCCGCAGCAGCTTCGAGCTGGCCGCGCGCCGGCTCGGTGCCAGCGTGCTGAACTTCGATATCGCAAGTTCCTCGACGAACAAGGGCGAGTCGCTCGAAGACACCCTGGCAACGCTCGAAGCCATGCAGGCCGATGCCTTCATCGTGCGGCACAGGGAAAACGGCACGCCGGCACGGCTGGCCGCCTGCGCGCGCCGGGCGGCAATCCTCAATGCCGGTGATGGCAATCACGCGCATCCGACCCAGGGGCTGCTCGATGCGCTGACCATCCGCGACCACCATGCCGATTTTTCGCGATTGAAAGTGGTGATCTGCGGCGACATCCGGCACTCGCGCGTCGCCCGCTCGGACGTGCATGTGCTGAGCGCCCTTGGCGCCGGCGAAATCCGCTTGTGCGGCCCGACGGCATTGATGCCCAGGGCCGACGATTTTCCACAATGCATTCTTGTCGACGAATTCGACGAGGCCATTGCCGGCTGCGATGTCGTGATCATGCTTCGCCTGCAACGCGAGCGCATGATCGAAGCCCTGATCGGCGACGAGGCTGAATATTGTTCACGCTTCGGCCTGTCTGCGCAGCGCCTGCGTCAGGCCAGGCCCGACGCCCTGGTCATGCATCCGGGTCCGATGAATCGCGGCGTCGAGATTGCCGGCGATGTCGCAGACGGGCGGCAATCGGTCATACTCGATCAGGTTGCCAACGGCATCCCGGCAAGAATGGCCGTGCTGGCCAGCCTGCTCCGCCCCGATCGCGCAATGCCGCCGGCATTCGCTGCGACAGCAAGCATTCCCTGACTCACCCCCCAAGGAAACGGACCATGTGGAAGATTCGCGCCAGCCTTCTGATCACGGTGCTGCTCATCGCGGCTTGCGGCAAGTCCGCCGACAACAGCTCGCCGCTTGCTTTCGTGCCCGCCGATACGCCCTTCGTGATGGCCAATGCCGAGCCTGCGCCTGAAGCCGCCGTGCAGACCTGGACACGCATGATGCAGGGTGTCTGGCCGAGCCTGCTTGGCGTTTACGACCGCATGCTGGACGACCTGCCGGACCCGGGTGACGCGGAAATCGGCAAGGTCAAGCGCGTCACCGCGGCGATCCTCGATGAAGTCCGCGACCGCGACACGCAGGACGAGTGGGCGCAAGTCGGTTTTTCCATGCAGGCGCGGGGTGCATTTTATGGCGTCGGCCTGGTTCCGGTGTTGCGCGTCGAATTGGCGGATGCGGACAAGTTCCGCGCGATGGTTGCGCGCATCGAGCAAAAGGCGGGCGCCTCGCTGACCACCGCGCGCGTCGACGACCAGGACCTCTGGACCATCGCCCTGGACAAGGCCGAAGCGCTGATTGCCATCGAGGGCAAGCACCTGGTCATCACGGTGCTGCCGGCCAACGCCGAAAAATCCTTGCGCCGGCGCGTGCTCGGCCTTGATCGCCCGGGACAAAGCCTGGAGTCCTCGGCAGGCCTGATCCGCTTCAACAAGGCTGAAGGCTACCTCGCTTACGGGAGTGGCTGGATCGACTTCCAAACGCATCATCGCCTTGATCGACAACGATCCGGGTTATGCCGCATTCGCCGGCATGCTTGAGGAAGCCCCGCCGAGGCTCGATGCCACCTGCCGCACCGAATTCGAGGCGCTCGCCGGGCGCGCACCACGCATGGTGATGGGATACACGCGCTTCGATGGACAACACTTCACCACCAGCAGCCGCATCGATCTCGATGCCGTATTGGCCACGGCATTGATGAAGCTGTCCTCGCCGCCACCGGGCTCGGCAGCAACGGCGACGGCGCTCTACGACATCGCCCTTTCGCTGCCGATCCTCAAGATCAAGGATTTCCTGATCGAACGCAGCAACGCGATTGTCGATGCGCCGTTCCAGTGCGCCGCACTGGCGCCGATGAACGAGGCCGCTGCGAGGGCCAAGCAGCAGCTGACCCAGGTCGTGCCGCCGCCATTGAGCGATTTCACCGGGCTGCGCCTGCTGATCAATCGTCTCGACATTCCCGTCAACGGCAGTCCCGACGCCTCGGCGGCAATCCTGGTCGGCACCTCGAACCCGATGGGCTTGATCGGCATGGCCCAGCTGGCGATTCCGGGACTCAGTGATTTCAAGCTCGCGCTTGACGGCAAGGCGATGGATCTCCCGGCCGGAATCATTCCGACCGAGGTCGGCTATGCGCCGCCGATGCAGATTGCCGCCAACGACGCCGCGCTGGCGGTCAGCCTCGGCGACGGCATCGATCTGACAGCATTTGTCGGCGCGCCGGCAGCGGCCGACGGCCAGTTGCTGCATGCGGCCTACACCGGCACGTTCTACGAAGTGCTCGGCACGATGCTGACGCGCTTCTCCGCGATGTTGCCGGACAAGCAGCGCGCCGACCTGGAAACGCAGACCGCCCTGTACCGCCTGTATGCGCAATGGATCAAGTCGATCGACATCCGTGTCAATGCGACGCCAAAGGGCATCGAGTTGATCCAGGATGCGCAACTGAATCCCTGAGGCAACCGCTGTCAGCCGTCGATCGCCAGCAGCAGGTCCAGATGCAGGCGATCGCCAAGTCCGGCGCGATGGTTTTCCTCGCGCCAGGCCTGCATTACCTCTTCCACCTCGACACAGCAGCTGCGGCGGCCATCACGCTGCAGGATCGTGATGGCCGGATACCAGCGGCGCAGCCAACGCAGATAGTCGATTGCATTGGTCGCCGTCGCACGCTCGATCGCCCACGGATTGAACTCGCTGAGCAAGGTCGGACGCAGCCGCGCGATCGTGCGCTCAAGGCCGCGCAGCGCAAGCGGCTCCATGCCCTCGATGTCGATCTTGAGCAGGTCCAGCCGATCGAGGTCGGCGCAGCGCTCGTCCAGCACCAGCGCCGGCACCGACACCACGACACCGCGCGCGTCGCGCAGCAGTTCACCGGCGGCAGCCGGCATCGCGCTGTTGGAAGTATGCGGATGCGTACACAATTGGATCATTCCCCGTCGATCACTGGCAGCAGCGGCGATCAGCTCGATCTGGGCAAAACCATTGAGCTGCGCAGCGCGGGCAATCAATTGCCGGTTGCGCGCAACCGGCTCGATGGCGATGATGCGACCCTCTGGACCAACCCGGGATGCCGCAAGCAGGGTGAAGATGCCGATGTTGGCACCGATATCGAGGACGACATCGCCGGCCCGCAAGCGTTCGCGCAGGATCGCCGCAACATGCGGTTCGTGCTCTGCACCGGCAATGATCGGCGCTCCAATCTGCAGGTCGTCGGCATGGGCAAACAACGTGTAGCCATTGCGTTCGAGCCGACGCGGCGGTTCGCCGCGATGGACCACGCTCCAACGCCGCCCGCGCCATCCCGCGCCCGCCGCGCCGTCATCGATCGCCGCCAGCAGCTGCAACGACACATGCCGCGCGAGCCGATCACGCAACTCGTGCTCGGCAAGCACATGCATCTCGAAAACTTCGCGACGCCGCCAGAGCAGGCGCCGCAGCGGATTGAGCCAGCGATTGGATGCGATTCCGAACAAGCGGCCACGCCAGCTTGCATCACTGTCATCGACAAACTGGAACACGGCGACACCGCCAGGGGCGAGGACGCGAAAAAACTCCTCCACATATCCAATCGCCAGTGGCGCGGGGATATGCTGCAAGGTGATATGCGAGAACACCAGATCGACGCTGGCATCCTCGACCCCGGCCAGCTCGGCACCGGCGTTCTCGCGAAACTCTATGTTCGCGACATCGGCATTCAACCGCCGTGCCGCAGTGATCATGCTCGACGAAACATCGATGCCGATCACCTTGCCGAAGTGACTCGCCAGTGCGCGCGACAGCCGCCCTGCTCCGCAACCGAAATCAACGGCCAGATCATGTTGCCGCGGATAGCCGCTGGCCGCGAGCACGGCGAGCTGGCTGTCGATTTCGACCTGGCCGGTAGCAAGGAAATCCTCCGCCTGCCAACGACCGCCACGCTTGTCACGTTGCGACAGCACGGCCCACAGCGGATCGTCCTGTCCGAGCGCACCCCAGACCCTGCGCAGCTTGGCAAGCTGCGCGTCCTTGGCTTCGATCGCCATGAATCAGTGTGTCGTCATTCGCGGCAACCAACGCGTCACGTCGTTTCGCTGAGTTCGACCCCATCCAGCCCCTGCGACAGGGTATGCGCGTCGCCACCCTGGGCCAGCTTGATCTTCAAACGCACTTCGTTGGTCGAATCGGCGTGGCGCAAGGCATCCTCGTAGGAGATCTCGCCGGCCTGGTAAAGCTCGAACAAGGCCTGGTCGAAGGTCTTCATGCCGAGGTTGGTGGATTCCTTCATGACATCCTTGAGCTTGTGGATGTCGCCCTGGCGGATGTAGTCCTGTACCAGTGGCGTGCCCAGCAGGACCTCGATGGCGACGCGGCGCGACTTTCCATCCGGTGTCGGAATCAGCTGCTGGGCGACCACGCCCTTGAGGTTCAAGGACAGGTCCATGAACAACTGCGCGCGTCGATCCTCGGCGAAGAAGTGGATGATGCGATCCATCGCCTGGTTGGCATTGTTCGCATGCAGGGTGCACAGGCAGAGATGACCGGTCTCGGAGAAGTTGATTGCGTGCTCCATGGTTTCGCGGGTGCGCACCTCGCCGATCATGATCACGTCCGGCGCCTGGCGCAGGGTGTTCTTCAGCGCGTTTTCCCAGGAATCGGTATCGATACCGAGTTCGCGCTGGGTGATGATGCAACCTTCGTGCTTGTGCACGTATTCGATCGGATCCTCGATGGTGATGATGTGGCCGGTCGAGTTGAGGTTTCGATAGCCAAGCATCGCCGCCAGCGAGGTGGATTTGCCGGTACCGGTGGCGCCGACAAAGATGATGATGCCGCGCTTGGTCATCGCCAGGGTCTTGATTACCGGCGGCAGGTTCAACTCGTCGACCGTGGGGATGCGGGTTTCGATGCGACGCAGGACCATGCCGACGCAATTGCGCTGGTAGAAGCAGGAGACACGGAATCGACCGACACCGGTGACGGCAATGGCGAACTGGCATTCGTGGGTCTTCTCGAACTCCTCGCGCTGCGAGGGCGTCATCACGTTCAGAACCATGTCGCGCGATTGTTGCGGGGTCAGCGCGTTTTGCGTGATCGGCGAGATTCGGCCGTGTACCTTCATCGACGGCGCGACACCCGCCGTGATGAAAAGGTCGGATGCCTTCTTGTGCACCATCAACTTGAGGAACGAGGTGAAATCAACGCTGCTCATGCCTGTCTCCCTGCGCCGGGTCGACCCGGTTTGCCGGCATCTTACACCGCAGGCCAGCGTGTTGGCTGCGACCGGCCGCACGCTGCAGGCGTGCACCGGCATACCGGGATTGCCATCAATCGCCTCTTCGATCCTGCTCCTTGAACGGCATCAACTCCGCGATCGGGGGAAGGAATTCCGTCTTGATCCGGTTTGCAAGCTTGCCCGACGAGGAATCGTGGGCGGCCGCTGCGGCGCGTTGCACCGCCTTGTGCGGCGCCCGCCAGATTTGTTCGGGGTGGTAATGGGAGGACGTGCCAACCCATCGCGGATCACCGATCCGGGCGGCATTCGGCAGCTCCTTGGTACCCACCCGTGGCGCACTGAACAAGGGCAACCACAATCCGTCCCGGGCATTAGCCTCGATGCAGACGAAATAATGTTGGGCATGGACCGCTTCATGCTCGGCGCAACTGCACGTCGCGCCCTCGCGAATCAACGCGTCGGGATCCATGCGCAGGACGAGACCGGGAGCGTGTACATGGGCCATCTGCCATCCAGGGGGTGAGGAAGTGGTCACCACGATGGACTGTTGTTCCCGTTCACGCAATGCAGGCGTGACCATCCCGGTCAAGCTGGTTCTGCAACGTCGAGCTCAACGCAGATCGGCTTTGATCACCCGCGCCGCGTTGTGTCCGGGCGCGCCAGTCACGCCGCCGCCAGGATGGGTACCGGCGCCACACAGATAGAGACCCGGCAAGGCACCACGATAATCGGCCTGGCCGAGCATCGGGCGCGCACTGAACAACTGATTGAGGCTCAGCGCGCCATGAAAAATATCGCCGCCGATCAGCCCGAACGTGCGTTCGAGATCAAGCGGGGTCAGCGCTTGCCGCGCGATCACCAGGTCCTTGAACCCCGGGGCGAAACGATCGACGGTTGCGATCATCAGGTCGGCGACTTCGTCGCGGTGATCGTCCCAGTTGCGGCCATCGGGCAGCACCGGCGCGACGTGCTGGCAGAACAGGCTGGCGACGTGCTGGCCTTGCGGGGCGAGGCTGTCATCGAGGGTCGAGGGGATCAGCATCTCGACAATCGGCTGGCGCGACCAGCCATGCGCTATGGCATCCTGCCAGGCGCGATCCATGTAGGCGATGCTCGGTGCCATGATGATGCCAGCGGTCAGGTGATCTCCAGGTCCGGGCAAGGCGCTGAAATCCGGCAATGCGGAAAGCGCGACATTCATGCGGAAGGTGCCGGAGCCGCAGCGCCAATTGGCCATGCGTTCGCGTGTCGGAGCGGGCACCACGAGTGGTGAGAGCAATTGCTCATAAAGCAACTTTGGATTGACGTTGGCGACAATCGCACGCGCCTGCAGGATCTCGCTGTTCGCGGTGACCACACCTACCACACGACCGTTCTCGACCATGACTTCGCGCACGCCACAACCGGTGCGGATATCGACACCGGCGGCGCGTGCCGCCTTGGCCATGGCCTGGGTGATCGCGCCCATGCCGCCGATCGCGTGGCCCCAGGCACCCTTGACGCCATTGACCTCGCCAAAGACATGGTGCAGCAGCACATAGGCGCTGCCGGGCGAATGCGGACTTGCGTAATTGCCGACAATGCCGTCGAAGCCGAGTACCGCCTTGATCGGCTCGCTCTCGAACCAGCGGTCCAGATACTCGGCCGCCGAAATCGTGAACAGGTCGAGCAGTTCCTGGCGCAAGCCGGTATCGAGCTTGTGCAGGCGCTTGCCCAGCTTGCCGGCACGAACCAGTTCGGGAATCGCCTTCCACCAGCCGCCATCGGTGATATTCGGTGGCGGCTCCATCGCCAGTACGCGCAGCACATCGGCGATGGCTTCAAGGCGGTGTTCGTAATCGGCCAGGCGCTCGGCATCGCGCTTGGAGAACTTGGCGACTTCCTCCCGCGTGATGCCAGCGCCGACACGCAGGGAGCGCCCATCGGGCAGCGGCAGGAAGTTGCCGAGCTTGCGCTCGACAATGCGCAGGCCATGCGCATGCAGGTCGAGATCCTTGATCACCTTCGGCTGCAGCAGCGACACCGTGTAAGCCGCCACCGAATTGCGGAATCCCGCATGGAACTCCTCGGTGACCGCAGCGCCGCCGACAACCTCGCGTCGCTCGAGCACGGTCACTTTCAGTCCGGCCTTGGCCAGGTAGGTGGCGCAGACCAGGCCGTTATGCCCGGCACCGATGATGATGACGTCGCGGTTGTTTTTGCTTATCCGATTGGGTCATTGATCATCGCCAAGGCTGAAGCTACTGGTTGCCAAATGCGCGAGGTTGCGCGGAACGCGATCAAGATCGCTTCATTTAGGCGCACCGGCAAGGCAGGCTGCCGCCACATAGTAGACCGGCGCGTACGCTTCGGGCCGGCTCGCAACCAGTGGTCACGGCGAGTGGCGTGAGCCCGCCGCAAATGGCATACGCGACATTGTAGGAAAAGGAAATTCCGGAGAATCGGATCGGAGCCGAAACAGCGTTCACCATCACCTTGGAATGGCCCCACTCACGCCCACCAGCAGGCCACTGATGGCGAATGCCATGGTGAAATGCCCGACGGTCATGCTTGAGCGTCCAATAGAGGGCCACCGGCCGCCAGCGCAAGCCCTGTCGTACCTCAACCAGCAATACGCGGAGATTCCAAAGCGGTCAACGGGCCGTTTCGCCAGGATCACGCAAACCGAGGGTCAGCGCCAAGGTCGCCAGCGTGCTTGCATTGGCTGCCTCTGGCTGTGAGATTGAATACATTCATTCTGCACCAAAGCCGGCGCTACTGCGGATCACCACCACGATGCCGGCAGTCAGGGTCCAGGGGATCAGCATGAGACCCGAACAACCGCCATGCGATTGACCCTGAGGACAACCTTAAGGGCAATCCCATCGAAGTCCCGCGTCGCTTGCGCATGTGTCGGAACACCGGCGTCTCGTCAGGTAACGCTTCAGCCAGACCGCCAGCAAGCCAAACACACCACCCGGGATCAAAACGGCACGCGCCAGTCTCACGCCAGCAAATCATCGTGTTGTTTTCCAGAACGAATTATCGAAATGGGAGCATCGCCGATCCGGAGGCATCGACTCAAGAGTCAGCCCGGCTGCCGTCACAGGCTGATGGCAAACCGAAACGACCGTTCGGCGCATGCTTGGGCCACGAACACCCACGTACCGGCACCTCGCCACCCACCGCGCACTTGCAGGATGCGTGCAGCACCAGCAGCATTGGGCAGCAAGCAAGGATCAGCGTTGCATAGGTTGGCAATACGCCCATCAGCAAGGTGGGCACGGCCATCGCAAACACGCCTGGGTATGAAATGCGCTGGCGTCCGATGCGTCGCCGAAACGGGCCATGATGATTCCACCCAGCGGTCTTGCCAGATACCCGGCGGCGAAGATGCTGAAGGTCTGCAACCGACGCGTGTTATCCCGGCATGTCCGGGGAAAGCAACAGTTAGGCAACGACCGAGGCGAAGAACATCGAAGATGATAGAAATCAGAGATTTCCAGCGCGCCACCCAGGGCGGTAAGCGCCACCGTGCGGTGTCGCGACGACTGACATCCAGGCCAGCGGATTTGCTCATTGGTTGCGGGGGTTTGCCTGGCCTGAATTGGGCGCGAGATAGTACTGAGACGGTAAGCAGTAGTCTTGCGCGGCACTCCGCAAGCGGCTTCCAGCATGGCTGGGCGGGATGGCCGTGGTGCAGAATAGCGCGACTGATTCGAACGTCCGGCCATGTCGTCCCGCCTGTCCATCACGTTTACGACCCGCCTCCCTGCTCATCATGCTCGCAAATCACCGCCTGGCGGGCGGCGTTGCTCGCCGGGGAGCGGCGAGGTGGCTGAAACCCTGTTCACGCGGTTTCCGCCGCTGGCCATCACCTTTCTGTTCTTCCTGCATCGTTTCGCTCCTCCCGCGCGAGGCCATCATCGCCGTGGGCTCGCCCACTGGCGCCTTCACCCGCTCAAAGTGGCAGTCGGGCCGTTCCTGTCTTTCCTGTGCTCGGCGCCGTCCTCAAGCTTCAGGCCTTTCGCCGATCGGGGCCTGAGCTTGATGCTGGGCGTGTTGCTTCCTGTGCGCCCCTGCCCTCCACCCCGCAGTCCTCGATTGCGTTCATTTATGATCGCGCACGGCAACGTGGCTACAGGCGTATGCAGCGCATCCACTTCAATCTCAAGCTGGGCGTCCTTCCGACCCCAGTGCTCGTTCAACTGCGGCTGGATGAGCGGGAGGCAAGTTTTTCACGTCGTGATTCCATCCTGCGCATCATTCGTAACTGGCGCTGCCCCTCGTTGCCGGTCACCTTTTGGGGCTCGATTCCTGGCTCGCGCTGGGCTGGAACGCCGCCGCAACCTGCTGGCTCTGATCGATCGCGGCACCGTCGGCCTTTGATCACATCCGCATCAGCGCATCGGTCATCGAAGGATTTGGCGCATGCTGCCAGCGGGCTCACTGGCTGTTCTGTTCGCCATCGTCAGCGCGATCCCCCTGGCGATTTCTCGCATTCACTTCACCGGACAAGTCAGCCGTGTCCGGGGATCTGCTGCGCTGAGGACCGGGCATTGCTTATCGTGTTCTGCGGCTCCAAGAAGAGCCTGGCCAGCGGCATCCCGATTGCAACGTGTTGTTTGCCGGGCAACCCGGCACTCGGCATGATCGTGCTGGCCGGTGTTGATCTACCAATATGATCCAGCCGATCGCCTGCGCGGTGATTAAAGGCGTTACGCGCAGGGGCGATGCGCCATCCCGGCGCGTAACAACCAACCCGGAGCTTACCTGACCTGTGTGATTCTTGCGCAGACGGATGCGCACGCTGTCGATCGACCAAGCACCCCAACCCAGTTCTCGACTCGCAAGCTCGACACGCGCACGAACTGTCCACGTTGTTGGTATTCGTTGTCAGGCCTGCGCTGCGCGCATGACCGGCAAATATGCAGATCGTTCACGCCTATCGATTGCCTGCGTGAGCCAAGCTCGGCGCGTATAAAAGCTCGTGAAAAGTTGCGCTGTTTTGGCGCTTTCATAGGCCAGCACTTCCAGCATGCGGCTGCAAAAGTCTCAATGGCATGCCAGTTGCTGACTCCGCTGCTTTCTCTCTGCGCCGTGCAGCAGCCTGCCAAAGTGATCGCGGAAATGGACATGCGTCTGGCGTGGCGTTGAACGTACCAAGCACTTCG
>JADJHN010000002.1 GCA_016707485.1 Lysobacterales bacterium
TCAGCATGAAGAAGAGTCGAGGCAAGATGCCGCACTGCCAAGTGTGAGGTTCCCAGGTGCCGGTAAAGCCTCCAGCCATACTCGCTAGACTGAAAGAACAGAAACGCGGCGCCGAGCCGCACAGTGTGCGACCAGGGCAGACAAGCAAAAAACGACGATGGCCTGAACACAGTGCGTGATGAACTGCGACGGCGATGGACTATGCCTGAGCTGAGCAGCAACAAAGTGTTTGAGCAGAGGGCAGGTGCCGGGGCGGAGATCTTCCGGGTATACCACCGATGTTGCCGGGTCCATTCGTTATAGCCACCTCAGAGTGGAAACCTCCCACAGGAAGTAGTTGGTCAGGGCGTCCGTATGGCCTTCCCTGCCGACCCAGGGCACCGGATTACATGCCCGCGTAGAACAGGGCGCCGAAACGCGGCAAAGAACATTACTTCCGAGAAGATGGTCCGCATCGTGCCCACATGCGGAACGAGACATCTGACCGGACGTGTACCTGCTGGCGGCAGGACCTGCGGATGCGTACCGAACCAGCCGACGATCATGAAAACCAGGGTCGCCAGGCCTTGGTACATCAGCGGCTGCCGCTTTCCGGGTCGGCCCCGCCGCCCACCGACAGTTCGCCGCACCGATAATGGTGCTGAGGAGGGAACCGATGGAGCCACGATCAGCCAGTGGCTGCCGTGTGGAACGTAATGTTAGCACCTTATGTTTGCGCCATGATCTTGTAACCCCGGCGGACTCACCCGTGTTGGTCAGTACATCACGATACGCGTCGTGCCGAACGGTGAAACCGAACTCAGTCGGCTGGTGCGCCTTTCGTTCGCGTAGAAGGTGTGTGGAACAAGGTCAGCGTCTTCACGCAGCAGCCCGCTCCCGGCAACTGCGGATCAATCACGAAGCGCACCGGCATGCGCCGCGATTCACCCGCCATCCAGCAGCTGCTCAGTAAAAGCGAAGCATTCCATCTTGTTGAAATAAGGAGAAGCCTCGCTCAGTGCCCCGCTGGGCTGCGGTTTGCCCCTACGATGGGAGCCCGGAAATCGTTGATCGCATCAGACCAGGCTTCACGATCACGGCGCGCCGGATGCCCGTCTCCCGCGCATCTTCTCGCCCGTGAAATTGCAGGGCAGCTTGCTGTGACGCTCGCTATGAAAACCCGAAGCCGTGACGGTGCGCGACTCAATCGACCTTCATCGGCGGGCAATCGCCAGGCCGTCAGCAGCATCGCCCTTGGCGAAAGCGTTACTAAAAAGAGCACATGCTCGCAGGCGATCCGGTGGATCCGGCACCAGCGCAAAACCAAGCAGGAACGAAGCCGCCACCCCGCGAAACGGTCTTGGCAATGCCTGCGACGCCCCGCCTTCCCGCGGAGTTTGTTGGGCTGGTAAAAAAAAAAAAAAAAAAAAAAATGAGGAAACTATCAAATTTCATGATCTCAGTGCACGTCCCGTCACCGTGGGCCAGCTTGGAGTCATCTATGACCGGCCACGCGTTAAATGTAGTGATGCGGTGCCGGCGAGGCACGGTTCCGGTATCAGGCCCGCAGAAGCGCCTTCCCAGACCTTGGGCGGTTTGCCGCTTCTTCGAAAATTACACGGCGTGAATGATGACTTCAACGAACGGCAACTGGCTCCCGCTCAAACCAGAAGCCACCGCTCAGGCTGAGTCATGTTGAAATCGGCGGAGGCGACGTTGTAATCCGGAATACGGCGCGGCATGCAGCCAAAACCAAGGAAGTGCCCGGGGAAGAACGGCACGTTCACCGAGATCACGCTCATCAGGAAGTGAATCTTTTGTGCACTCGCTGTAGCCCGTTTACCGCACCACTTGGGCGACCAGTGGCCGAAAGCCAGAAGCCGCCTTGATCGCGAAGATCGCCCCGGTGAGCAGCCCGTAAGTGGAAATGACCCCCGACATAAAGTATGATATCGTGGTGCTACGGAAGTCTGCCGGCACGATGGCCCGGCATCAAACACGAGAACCCGCCGATAGAGAACGGGATGACAAAGGCAATCGCGAACAGCATGGGAGTCTCGAAGGTCAACGAGCCTTCCCACATCGATGGTCCCCCAGTTTGAATCACAGTCACACCGGTCGGGATGGAGATGAGCGTCGGCGCGTACATGAAGTACATCTCTCCGCCGAGGGCAGGCCACACCGTGGACATGTGGTGGGCCACAGACGATGAACACGGGAACGCGATCGACGACACGCTGGACCATGACACAATAATCGAACAACTGGGGCTTGCGCGAGAAGGTCGGGATGATCTCTCTGACGATGCCGAACGCCGGCAGGATCATGATGCGGACCTCGGGGTGCCCGAAGAACCAGAAGATGTGCTGGAACATCACCGATTCACCACCACCGGCGGTGCATTGAAGAAGCTGGTGCCGAAAAACTTGTCGGTAAGAGCATGGTTACACGGCCTCCAGCAAGAGGTACCGGCATCACGGCGATCAGGCAGGAACGCGGTAATCAGCCACGACCAGGCGAAGATCGGCATCTTCAGCGGGTCACGGGCCAGGTGCGCGCATGTTGAGGATGGTCGCGATGATGTTGGTCGCGCCCTGATCGAGCTGATGACCATCATGTCTGGATGGCGAGCATGACCAAGGCGACGCTGTTGCTGCCCTGGCAGCGACAACGACGGGTACAACGTCCTGCCACCCTGCGGTCCGGCGCCCGGTTTGGACAACGTCGAGAGCAGCAGGAGGAAGGCAAATGGCGGGATCGAGAGCGACCAGTTGTTCATCCGCGGCGAGGCCGCGTCCGGCGCGCCGGTCTGCAGTAGGATCATCCGGTTGCCCGAGACCGACAAAGGCCGGCATGACCGCACCGAAGATCATCGACGGGGCGTAGATCGTGGTCATCTGGTTGCCCGAAAAACTAACGGGAATGCACGGAGACTGCAAGCCGGGCTGGAACAGCTCAGCGAGGATGATCATCGCCATCGAGCCGCGGGTGAAGAACATGATCCAACGCAAACACCAGATACAGCGTACCGATATCCTTGTAGTTGGTCGTGAACAACCAGCGATGCAGGAAGCCTTGCGGCTTGTGGTCGTGGGTGTCGTGAGTGTCGTGGACGAGCGTGAGCCATTGCCTCTACCTCAAGAATTCTGGAACGGGATCAGCCTTGCGGGGCCGTCGTCGGGGCAAGCGTGGTTGCGGTGGCTGCCGGCGCCGGCGCAGGCGCCTGCGCGGTCATCCACTGCTCGAATTCGGCCTTCGGCAAGGCCTTGACCACGATCGGCATGAAAGCATGATCGCGGCCGCAAAGCTCGGCGCATTGGCCGCGATAGACGCTCCGGTTCGTCAACGCGGGTCCATGCCGAATTGATGATTCCGGGAATCGCATCCTGCTTCCAGCCGAGCGCGGGAACCCACCACGAATGGATGACATCGTCGGCTGTGACGACGAATCGCACCTTGACGCCAGCCGGCACCACCAGCGGCTTCTCGACATCGAGCAAGTAGGTCGATTGGCCGTCCACCTTGATATCACGCCGGGTCCATGCCGGAGCCAAGCTGCCGCGTGCGGTTCGCATCTGACTCGAGGCTCGACACGAAATTTATTCCCGGCTGCTTGCCGGAATAGTCGACATACTCGTAGCGCCACTTCCATTGATGGCCGGTGACCTTGATCGTCATCTCGGATTCGGAGGTGTCAGCCATGCGGATCAGCAGGGTCGTCGCCGGCCAGACGCTGCCGATCAGGATCAGGATCGGGATGATCGTCCAGATCGCTTCCAGCTTGGTGCTGTGACCCCAGGTCGCGGGCACGGCCCCTTCGACTTGCGGAAGCGGAACAGGCCCGAACATCACGCCAAACCCGACCACGCCGATCGCCACGCAGATCCACAGCACGACCATGTGGATATCGTGGACCTCGCGCGCCGTCTGCGTGGCCCCCCGGGTCATGTTGAGCTGCCACGGCTACGGATTTGCGTTCGCCGCCGCGCTCGCAAGCAGGCCGAGGAGGACCACAGCCGGTGCGGCAAGCCCACGGCGCATTCGCGAGATCCCAACTGACATCATTGCCATCACCACGTATACGTGAATCATCGATCCGCACTTGGCCGCAACGACTGCCGAGGCGAATATCCCAACCCGGAATGGGGCCGAATGGCGGCCCGATCGCATACCGCAAGACGCAACTGCATGCCGGGAACCTGAGATGATAGATGAGCCCCAGCGCCAGCGGCAAGGAAAAGCTTCGTCAATCCACCGCAAGTGACCCGAGTGCGATGCTTGGCCGGACGCAACGCACTGACTACACTGGGCGGTCGCCAGTCCAGCCGCCGACGCGCGCAAAGCGCGGGCAGCATCACCGAAAGCCCACAGCACGTGGGGCGAAATCCTTTCCCCCGAGCTTCCCGACAACCCGGATCCTGCGCGCACGCATCACTGCGGCCTGGTCCAGGGATGAGACCGAAGCGGTCAACGACCTGCTCGTCGAAGCCAGCTTCGCCCCGGCGGAGCGCGAACAGATGCTGGCCGCGGCCATCGACCTGGTTGCCCGCATCCGCGCCAAGGCCGACAACCAGAGCGCGGTCGAATCGTTCATGCGCGACTACGATCTTTCCAGCGAGGAAGGCGTCTTGCTGATGTGCGTGGCCGAGGCGCTGCTGCGCATCCCCGACCAGGAGACCGCCGACAAGCTGATCCGCGACAAGCTCGGCGATGCGAACTGGAAGAAGCACGTTGGTGCCAGCGAATCGCTGTTCGTGAATGCCTCGACCTGGGGCCTGATGCTGACCGGCGAGCTGGTTCAGCTTGCCGAAGAAACCCGATCAATTTCCGTCGATGCCCTGCGCCGCCTGGTCGGTCGCGCCGGAGAACCGGTGATCCGCCTGGCCGTGCGCCAGGCCATGCGCATCATGGGTCACCAGTTCGTCATGGGGCCCACGATCAAGGAAGCCCAGGATCGCTCCGCGCAAAAGGCCAATGCCGGCTATCGATATTCCACCGACATGCTCGGCGAGGCGGCCTGACCCGGGCCGACGCCGAGCGCTAGATGCAACCTATCGCGATGCGATCAGCGCCCTCGGCAAGCGCGGGCCATGGCCGGATGTACTAAAAGGCGCCTCGATCTCAGTGAAGCTGTCGGCGATCCACCCGCGCTACGACGTCGCCAACCGCGCCCGCGTCCATGCCGAACTGACTCCCGCGCGTACTCGGACTGGCGCAACTGGCGCGGACCAGTGCCATCGGCTTGACCGTCGATGCCGAAGAGGCCGATCGCCTCGAACTTTCGCTCGATGTGATCGGCGCGGTATTCGTTCGATGCCTCGCTGGAAGGCTGGAACGGTTTCGGCGTCGCCGTGCAGGCGTACCAGAAGCGCGCACCGTTCGGTGATCGACTGGCTCGCCGATGTCGCACGCAAGTGCGGACGCCACTGGTGCGTGCGTCTGGTCAAGAAGTGCCTGTTGGGATTCCGAGATCAAACGCGCGCAGGAACTCGGCCTCGGCGGCTATCCGGTATTCACGCGCAAGCCGAATACCGACGTTTCGTACCCGGCCTGCGCCAAGCGGTGTTCGAGGCCGGCGCCGAACTGATCTATCCGCAGTTCGCCACCCACAATGCGCACACGATCGCCGCGATCCACCACTCGCGCGCAATCGTCCCTACGAATACCAGCGCCTGCACGGCATGGGCGGCGATCTGTATGCCGAGGTCATCGGCGCGCAGAACCTCGACGTCCCCTGCCGCGTCTACGCTCCGGTCGGCAGCCATGAGGACCTGCTGCCATATCTGGTTCGTCGCCTGCTCGAGAACGGCGCCAACACGAGTTTCGTCAATCGCGCGGTCGACGAGAACGTGCCGATCCCACGATCTCGTAGCCGACCCCTGCGAACTGTCCTGCCAGCTCGCCGCCAAGCCGCATCCCCACATCCCCAGCCGATCGCTTTGTTCGGCGAACAACGGAAGAATTCCATGGGCGTCAATCTTACCAACGACAACGAACTCAAGGCCCTCGCCGAAAGCGTCAACGCGGGACGCAAGCCGTGGCTCCGCCGGACCGCTCGTCCCCGGCGGCATGCCGGGCGGCGAAGCGCGCGAAGTGACCGATCCGGCGGATCGTCGCCGCGTCATCGGACACACCCGGAGCGCCGATGTCGGCGTGCTGGAAAAGGCACTGGCCAATGCCGTCGTCGCCCACGACGGCTGGAACGCCCTGCCCGCGGTCAGCCGCGCGAAGATCCTCGAACACGCTGCCGACCTGCTCGAAGCACGCCGCGGCGGAGTTCATCGCCCTGTGCGTGCGCGAAGCCGGCAAGACCATGTCGGCGGCGATTGCCGAGGTGCGCGAAGCGGCCGATTTCTGTCGCTACTACGCCGCGATGGCGCGCAAGCTCTTTGCGCATCCGGAAATCCCTGCCCGGCCCGACCGGCGAATCGAACAATTGTTCCTGCACGGCCGCGGCGTCTTCGTCTGCATCAGTCCGTGGAATTTCCCGCTGGCGATCTTCATGGGCCAGGTTGCCGCCGCGCTCGCCGCCGGCAACAGCGTGATTGCCAAGCCGGCCGACCGAACCACCCTGATCGGCCATGCCGCGGTCAAGCTGCTGCATGAAGCCGGCATCCCGGAAGACGTCCTCCAGTTCGTTCCGTGCAAGGGCTCGGTGCTCGGCAACTCGCTGCTTGCCAAGGCCGAGGTCGCCGGTGTCTGCTTCACCGGTTCGACCGAAACGGCGTGGACGATCAATCGCACCCTCGCCGCGCGCATTCCTCGATCGCCGCCCTGATCGCCGAGACCGGCGGCCAGAACGCGCTCATTGCCGACTCCTCGGCACTGCCGGAGCAACTGGTCAAGGACGTCTGTGCCTCGGCATTCGACTCGGCCGGCCAGCGTTGTTCGGCCGCGCGCGTGCTGTTTGTCCAGGACGACATCGCCGACAAGGTCATCGGCATGCTCAAGGGAGCCATGGCCGAACTGGTCATGGGCGATCCCGGCCTGCTCTCGACCGATGTCGGCCCGGTCATCGACGCCGCCTCGCACAAGGTGCTGAGCGAACATGCCGCGCGCATGGATCGCGAGGCGACGCTGATCGGCGAGGTAGCCAGCAGCGCAGCCACCGCCAATGGCACCTTCTTCGCCCCGCGCGCCTACGAGATCCCGCGACTGGACATCCTGCACAAGGAAGTGTTCGGCCCGATCCTGCATGTGTTGCGCTGGAAGGCCGACCAGCTCGACGAAGTCATCGATCAGATCAATGCCACCGGCTACGGACTCACCCTCGGCATCCACAGCCGCATCAACGACACCATCGCGCACATCGCCAAGCGGGCGCGGGTCGGCAACTGCTACGTCAACCGCAACCAGATCGGGGCCGTGGTCGGCGTGCAACCCTTTGGCGGCGAAAACCTCTCCGGCACCGGCCCGAAAGCCGGCGGCCCGCACTATCTCTTGCGCTTCGCCACCGAACGCACGGTCACCATCAACACGACGGCCGCCGGTGGCAATGCCTCGCTGCTGACCTTGTCCGAATAAGGTCGCATTCCGCGCCCGTTCGCATGGCACGCGCCGCAAGGCGCGTGCGAAAGCGAGCGGGGCCTGATGATCGGAAATCGGGCATGAATCTGATGTGCCGCGACTGTCCACGGACTTGCGGCAGTGTCCGCATGCGTGTCCGCTGGCGCAGGCAGACTTCCGGCCCAGCAACCGAAGTCATTGATTGCGCATCTCATTTCCTGCAGGCGATCGCGGCTTCACGAGTGGCATGGTGCTTGCTCTGTGTAGCTTGCAAGTCCCCCGCTTGCAGGAGAATCCCCATGAATGCTCGCAAATCCATCAATCGCAAAATGTCCAGCCTCATATTCGGCGGCAGCCTGCTCGCCGTGTTGTCGCTAAACGCCGTAGCCGACCCGACAGCCGTGCTCGACGCACGTGCGCCACTGCACCAACCTTGCTGCCGGCGCTCAAGGTCAGCGCCAGCATTTCCGATCCCACGGCCGCCGTGCGCTGGAGCATCGCCGCGGGCCGGCCGACGCCGGTGACCTGATGCCGACGCTGACAGTCACGCCCGATCCCTATGCCAATTGCTGCCGAATACATGGCGGACTTCGCCAACGCTGACGGCATCGAACGACGCGCGTTGATCGCCGGGACGCGCAAGACATGGACGGTGCGGCGGATGCGCTGCGCTTGTCCACCCCGCGATTCACGCAAGACGTAATGCATCGCTGATTGATCGTCCACCGGCAGGGTGGGCACGGGCAACCCATCCGGCAGCGTCGGCCCCGATGCCTACACCGATGGTGCCGCGAGGGGGTGAGCGCTGCGCCGCGCCGCCTTGCGTTCGCGGCGGCGCTGCGCGAACCGCGCGAACACCAGATACAGCGCCGGAGTCGAGAACAAGGTCAGGCTTTGCGACACGAGCAGACCGCCGATCATCGCGATACCCAGCGGCTGGCGCATCTCCGAACCGATGCCAAAACCGATCGCGAGCGGAAGTGCGCCAAGGATGGCGACCATCGAGGTCATCATGATCGGCCGGAAACGCACGAGGCAGGCTTCGCGGATCGCCTCGATCGGCGTCAGGCCGCCGTCGCGTTCCGCGTGCAGGGCGAAGTCGATCATCATGATCGCGTTCTTCTTGACGATGCCGATGAGCAGGACGATCGCGATCACCGAGACCACCGACAACTCGGTATCGGTCACCAGCATCGCCAGCAAGGCACCGACGCCGGCCGCCGGCAGGGTCGAGAGGATCGTCACCGGGTGAATCAGGCTTTCGTAGAGAATGCCAAGCACCAGGTACACGGCGATGATTGCAAACAGGATCAGCAGGTTCTGACCGGATTGCTGCTGCTCGAAGCGGCGGAAATTGCCGCTGCCTTCGGCGGTGATGCTGCCAGGCATGCGCATGTTGAAAACGGTCTGCTTTATCAGCGGCACCGCCTCGCCCATGCTCACTCCCTCGGCCAGGTTGAAGTTGATGTCGAATACCGGAAACTGGAAATCGTGGCTGACCGACAAGGGCGCGATGCCCGCTTCGATGCGGGTCAACGCCGACAACGGCACCATCGCGCCGTTGTTTGCACGTACGTGCAGCGCGCTCAGCGTATCCAGCCCGGGATTGAGGCCAGTGACGGCATTCAACACCACCCGATACTGGTTCATGTCGGAATAGATGGTGGAGATCTGGCGCTCGCCAAACGCGTTGTACAAACTGCTGTCGATCGCGCCGATGGAAACGCCAAGGCGTGCCGCGATATCGCGATCGATGACCAGGTTCTGCGCAACTCCGCCCTCGTCCAGCTCGGTGCTGACATTTGTAAATTGTGGCAATTTCCTCAACTCGGCAGCGAGCCTTGGCCCCCAGGCGACCAGCTCGTCATAGTTGCTGCCCTTCAGCGAATAGCTGTAGGACGCATCACCGCCACGCGGACCACCGCCACCGATATCCTGCACCGGGCGCAGGCGCAGCTGGATCCCGGGCAGGTTCGCAGTCTTCTCGGCAATTCGCCGCATGACTTTCGAGGTCGCCACATCGCGGCCTTCGCCGAGCGGCTTGAGATTGATGTACAGGCTGCCACGGTTGCTGCCGGAGCGGAAACCCGTGCCGCCGAGCGAGGAACCGAGACTGGCCACGGCCGGATCGGCGGCGACGATATCGGCAACCTTGCGCTGCAATTGGACCATGGATTCATAGGAAATCGAGGCACTGGCAACCGTGGTGCCACTGATCATGCCGGTATCCTGCTCGGGCACGAAACCGAACTTGAGCATCGTGCTCAACCAGATCGTGATGAGCACCAGCAGCACCGGTTGCAGGCTCATCGTGCGCGGGTGGCGCAGCGACCAGTCAAGCACGCGCGCATAGTTGCGCAGCATCCACGCATGCCCGGCATCGATGCGCTGGACGAGGCGCGAGGGCTTCTCCCTCCTTGTGCGCCTTCAGGTAGCTGCCGCACAGCGAAGCGGTCAAGGTCAGCGAAACCACCGCCGACATCACGATCGCAGCGGCAATGGTCACCGCGAACGAATGCAGCATCATGCCCATGAAGCCGCCCATGAACAGCAAGGGCAGGAACACGGCAACCAGCGAAGCGGTGATCGAGACAATCGTGAAGCCGATCTCGCGGGCACCATCAAGCGCCGCCTGCAGCCGCGACTTGCCCATCTCCAGGTGGCGCACGACGTTCTCGATGACAACGATGGCGTCATCCACGACAAAACCGATGGAGATGACCAGGGCCATCAAGGTCAGGTTGTCGAGGGTGAAATCGAAGAAGTACATGACGATGAACGCGCTCGACAGCGACAGCGGCACCGACAATCCGGCAATCACCGTGGGCGCGACGCGGCGCAGGAACAGCAACATGGTCAGGATGACCAGGGCCATGCTGATCAACAGCGTGATCTGCACTTCGTGGATCGAGGATCGGATTGTCGCCGTGCGGTCGTTGAAGGGAGTCAGCGTGGCCCCTTGCGGCAACCAGCTGCGCATCAGCGGCAGTTGCGCGTGGATGCTGTCGACGGTATCGATCACGTTCGCCGTGGCTTGCTTGGTGATCATCATCAGGATCGAACGATCACCGTTGAACCAGGCCGCCTGATCCTTGCTCTCGGCACCATCCCCGACCGTAGCGATGTCGCGCAGGCGGATCGGCACACCGTCCCTCACTGCAACGATCAAGTCGGAAAACTGGCTGCCTTCGGTCAGCGCCCCGTTGGCGGCGATGGTCATCATGCGCTGGCCGTTGCTGAGGAAGCCCTGCGGCGAAGTCACGTTCGCAGCGGCGATCGCATTGCGTACCTGATCGGCGGAAATGCCCATCGAGGTCAGCTTGCCGAGATCGACATCGATGCGTACCGCCGGTGTCGCGCCACCGGCAAGGGTGACGTCGCCCACGCCGGGCAACTGGCGCAGGCGCGGTGACAGCAGGGAATCGGCCATGTTGTAAAGTTCGGCCGCCGTATGCGCGGGCGAGGTCAGCGACAGCATCAGCACCGGATCGTTGTTCGGATTGGCCTTGAAATACACCGGCGCGGTGCGCAGCCCGCTCGGCAGATCCGGCATCGCCTCATTGATCGCCGCCTGCACATCGCGCGCGACACTGTCGATATCCTGATCGAACTTGAAGAAGAGGATGACCGAGGAACGCCCCTCCTTGCTGTTGGAGCCCATCGAATCGACGCCCGCAATCTGCCCCATGTGCCGCTCCAGCGGCGCCGCCACCGTGGTCGCCATGTTCTCCGCACTCGCCCCGGGCTGGTTGGCGACGACGAAAATCACCGGAAACTCCATGTTCGGCAACGACGCCACGCCCAACTGGAAATACGCGATCACGCCACTGACAAACAGACCCAGCGCCAGCAGCAAGGTGCCAATCGGGCGGCGGATGAAGGGGCCGGAAAGATTCATCGTGGTTTCACGCCAGGTTCCCCTGCTGCACCAGGGCGCGGCGCGCACGCTGCGCGGTGATCCAGTCGGAAAACCGTTCCATGTACAGGTACAGGACCGGGGTCGTGTACAAGGTGATCAACTGCGAAACCAGCAGGCCGCCGACAATCGAAACGCCCAGCGGTTGGCGCAACTCGGAGCCTATGCCGGTACCCAGCGCCAGCGGCAACGCACCGAACATCGCGGCGAAGGTGGTCATCAGGATCGGCCGGAAGCGCAGCAAGGCGGCGCGGCGGATGGCGTCGTGTGCGGACATGCCTTCGCGCTGCGCGTCGATGGCGAAGTCGATCATCATGATCGCGTTCTTCTTGACGATGCCGATCAGCAGGATAATGCCGACGATGCCGTCGATCGACAGGCTGAAGCCGAACAGGGTCAGCGCCAGCAGCGCGCCGACGCCCGCCGGCGGCAGGGTCGAGATGATGGTGATCGGATGGATGTAGCTCTCGTAGAGGACGCCAAGGACGATGTAGATGACCACCAGCGAGGCGAGAATGAGCAGCACCTCGTCGGTCATCGAAGCCGAGAATTCGGCGGCCTTGCCGATGAAGTTGCCGCGGATCTGGGGCGGCATGCCGATCGTGCGCTCGACTTCCGCGATCGCCTCGACCGCATCCGACAGGGAATAACCCGCGGCGACATTGAACGAGATCGTCACCGCCGGCAGCTGGTTCTGATGGCTGATCACGAGTGGCGCATTGACCACCTTGGCGTCGACCAGGGACGCCATCGGGATGGTTCCGCCTGCGCCCAGCGCGATGCCGGTATTGCCTTGCGAACCGATGCCGCTCGGCGTGGCCGAATTGCTCGATGTGGCCTGGCCGAGCGTGGTCGCATTGCTGCCGCTCAAGGTCCCGCTGCCGCTGCCGCGCACGCCGAGGTGGTTGAGCAGGTCGGCGCTGTTGCGGAACTTCGGATCGACCTCGAGGACGACGCGGTACTGGTTCAACTGCGTGAAGATGGTGGAAATCTGGCGCTGGCCAAACGCTGAATAGAGCGTGTCGTTGATGGTCTGGATCGGCACGCCGAGGCGGCTGGCCTGGTCGCGGTCGATGCTCAGGTTCAACTGCAAGCCGTTGGCGGCCATGTTGTTGGCGACATCGGCAAGCTCCTGGCGTTGTTGAAGGGCCCCAGTCATGCGCTCGGCGAAGCGGCCCAGCTCCTCCTCGTCGACCTCGGTCAGCGCGTACTGGTATTCGGTCGGCGCAATGCGGTTGTCGAGGGCGATGTCCTGCACCGGCTTGAGAAACAGAGCAACGCCGGGAATCCGCTCGATGCTGCGTTGCAGGCGCGGCAAGAGCACCTTCAGGCCATCGCGCTCGCCTCGCGGTTTCAGGACGATGCTGAGCTGGCCCTGGTTGAGGGTGGGATTGATCGAGCCGGCACCAATGAATGCAGCGACTCCGCTGACCGCAGGGTCGGCACGCAGGGCCTCGGCGACGCGCCGGGTACGCTCGAACATGGCCTCGAAGGCAACCGTCTCGTCGGCCTGGACAACGCCGGTGATCATGCCGGTGTCCTGATCGGGCAGCAGGCCTTTCGGCATGGTCACGAACAGCAGCACGGTGAGGCCGACCGTGGCGGTCAGCACCAGCATGGTCAGCCGGCGATGGCCAAACACCCAATCGAGGCTGTGGCCGTAGCCGATGACCAGGTTATCCCACCAGTCGCGCTTGCCCGCACGTCGGGTGATCGCGTCACTGTCCTCGTGCGGCACGTTTTCGCGACGCAGCAGATAGGCGCACATCATCGGCGTCAGGGTCAGCGAAACGATCATCGAGATGCCGACCGCGATCGACAGGACGACGGCGAACTCCTTGAACAGGCGGCCGGTCACGCCCGGCATCAGCAGCAGCGGCAGGAATACCGCAATCAGGGATACGGTCAGAGACAGCACGGTGAAACCGATTTCCTTCGCGCCGGTTTCCGCGGCCTCCTTGGGTTCGCGCCCTTTCTCGATGTAGCGCACGATGTTTTCGATCATGACGATGGCATCGTCGACGACGAAACCGGTGGCGACGGTCAGCGCCATCAGCGACAGGTTGTCCAGCGAATAGGACGCCGCCGACATCAGCGCAAACGTGCCCATGATCGACAACGGCACGGCCACGCTGGGAATCACCGTTGCCCACAGGCGGCGCAGGAAAACGAAGATCACCGCGATGACCAGGCCGATCGTCAGCAACAAGGTGAACTCGACTTCCTCGACCGAAGCGCGAATGGTCACCGTACGGTCGGCGAAAACATCCAGATGCACGTTGGCCGGCAGCAGCGCGCGCAGTTCCGGCAGCAGCGCCTTGATGCTGTCGACGGTCTGCACGATGTTGGCGCCCGGCTGGCGGCGGATGTCGAGCAGGATCGCCGACTTGCCGTTGGCCCAGGCGGCAAGCTGGTCGTTCTCCACGCCATCGATCACCCTGGCGACATCGCCAAGGCGCACTGCGGCGCCGCCCTTGAAGCTGATGATGGTGTTGCGATAGCCCTCGGCATCGGCAATCTGGTCATTGGTGCCGATGGTGAACGACTGCGACGCGCCGTCGATCGTGCCCTTGGGACCATTGACGTTGGCCTGGGTCAGCGCCGAGCGCACATCCTCGATGGTCAGGCCCTGATTGGCGATCGCGGCCGGATCAACCTGGATGCGCACGGCTGGACGCACGTTGCCGGCAATGCTGACCAGGCCCACCCCGGCCACCTGCGAGAGCTTCTGGGCAAGGATCGAATCGGCATAGTTGTTGACCTCGCGCAACGGCAAGGCATCCGAACTCATTACCAGGGTCAGGATGGGTGCGTCGGCCGGATTGACCTTGTTGTACACCGGCGGATACGGCAGGTTGCTCGGCAAGGTGCCACGCCCGGCATTGATCGCCGATTGCACATCCTGCGCGGCAGCATCAATATCACGATCGACATTGAATGAAAGCAGGATCGTCGACAGGCCGGCCGAGGAATCCGAGGTCATCATGGTCAGGCCCGAAATCTGCCCGAACTGGCGCTCCAGCGGCGTCGTCACCAGTGACGCCATCGTCGACGGACTTGCGCCCGGATACTGCGTGGTCACCTGGATCGACGGCGCGTCGATATCCGGCAAGGCCGACACCGGCAACTGGCGGTAGCCCATGCTGCCGAGCAGCAGCACGCCGGCCATCAGCAGCGAGGTGGCGATCGGCCGGCGAATGAAAAGGGTCGAGAATCCCACGAGGTCAGTTTCCTTGGACTAATGGCAACAGCGGAGAACCGACGCGCACTTCGTTTCATCGCCCGCTGCGCGATCGATTGACGCAACGATCGGCACGCAGCTCAACCTTTCCCGCGCTCGCCCTGCTTCTTGCCATCACTCGGCTCCGGCTTCGGCGCGGCGACTTCGCCGGGGGCCATGGGTGCAACCTTGATTCCGGTCTTCAGGCGGAATTGGCCTTCGGTCACCACGCGGTCGCCGACGCCGAGGCCGCTGGCGATCAGCAAGCCACCACCATCAACCGTGCCGGCCGTCACCAGCGGTTGCATCCTGACGGTCGAATCGCCCTGCACGAGCCAGGCATATTCGCCATCCGGACCCTGCTGCACGCCTGTCGCCGGTACCACGATGCCATCCTTGACCGTGCGCACCGCCATGCGCACGTTGACGAACTGGCCGGGCCAGAGCCGCGCATCGGTGTTGGGAAATTCGGCCTTGAGCTTGAAAGTCGCCGTGCTCGTGTCGATCGAGTTGTCGATGACCTTGAGCTCGCCCTCGGCGATCGGCCTGGAATCGATGCGCGAGAGCGCAATGACCGCCAGCGGCGTCTGATCGGCTTCGCGAACCTTGGTCATGTCCTGCTGCGGCAGGTTGAAGATCACGTTCAGCGGGCGGGTCTGGGTCAACACGACAATCGCGCTGCCATTGGCCTGGACCAGGTTGCCGGCATCGACCTGGCGGATGCCGGCGAGGCCATCGATCGGCGCGACCACGCGGGTGAAGCTGAGCTGGGTGCGCGCATTTTCGACCGCCGCCGCATCGCCGGCGATCATGGCCTCCTGCTGGCGCACGACCTGACGCTGGTTTTCGAGATCCTGCGCGGAAACGAATTTCTTCGCGATCAGATCCTCGTAGCGTTGCAAGGTGCTGCGTGAAGCGGCCAGTTGCGCCTCGCCCTGTTTCTTCTTCGCCAACGCCTGGTCGAGTGCGGCCTGGTAGCTGCGTGGATCGATCTCGGCAATCAGGTCGCCTTTCCTGACCTCCTGACCTTCGGCGAAATGCACGGCCGTCAACTGCCCGCTGACCTGGGCACTGACGGTGACCGTATTGAAGGCCTGCACGGTTCCCAGTGCGCTCAGGTACAGCGGCACGTCCTGTGTGCGCGCGGCAACGACGGTCACCGGGATTGGTGCAGCATCGCCACCCGCACCCGGCGGGCCACGCCGCGCTCCGCTTTCGCCGCCGCTGCCAAACATCCGCCAGCCGAGAATGGCGGCCACGATGACGATGATGATTCCCGCAATCAGCTTTCCGCGCGACATGCGCATTTCCTTGTATTCATGGGCCAGCGCAAACCCTCACATTCTTGCAGGTTGACCGCAGCGCGTGTTCCGGGCGGTGACGCGCAACCGATGATCCGCCTCGCCGCGCCCACTACACCCTGCGGACATGTTGTGATTGCGCGCCGTGGGCGAAGTTTCGCAGAAGATGATGGAGAAACTTCGCAGGAAACAAGGATACGCGTTTTCAATGCGCCGCCTTTTCGCCAGCTCGCGCACGCCGCGCATAACAACAGCGAGGCGGGAAACGCAGGTGCCGCCACTCCCCAACCCGACCCGGGAGTCATCTCGGACCGAGCGGCTACACGCCAGATCTATGCATCCTGCCGCCGCGCCGCCAGGCGTCGGACTCCCGCAGCGGCCAGCGCATCGAGCCCGCTGTCGTCGATTTCGACATGCGCGACAAGCTGCTCGCACATGCGTGGAGTCCAGAACTTGCGCAGGTGATCGGCGACGCCTTCGATGCCCGCATCACGCTCGGGTTCGCTGGCGAAATAACGGGCGATGTCGTTGGCCATCGCGACCAGGCGTTGCACATCCATCGATCAGGTACCTTGTCCAGCCATGCGATGCATGGAGTGTAGACGAGCCATTCGGGATTCCGCGCAAATCCACGCACGATGACGTTACAGGAAACGCCGAGCGCACCTCCTCGGGCGAGGAATCTCGGCTACCCCGCATTGCCCCGCTTCAGCAAGGGCAAGGCGCAAACCGACAACAGGGCAAATACGCCGCCGAGCAGAAACGTCGTCTGCGATCCGTGCCAATCCCACAACGCACCCGCAGCTACGCTGGCAATGAGCAAGGCAAGTCCGGAAATCAGGCTGAACACGCCAAACGCGGTGCCACGCCACGCGGCGGGCGTGGTATCGGCAATCATCGCTGCCAGCAGGCCCTGGGTCATGCCGAGGTGCAGGCCCCAGAGTGCAGCGCCGAGGAATACCCCGGCCGCCCCGTTGGCGAATGCCAGGGCCAGATCGGCAAGGATCAACATCACCATGCCGACCGCAAACAAGCGATGCCGCGACCAGCGATCGGAAAGCGCACCGACCGGCCAGGCTGCGGCCGTATAGACCACGGCCATGATCACCAGCACCAGTGGCACGGTGGAGTTGGACAGGCCGACTTGCGAGCCGCGCAGGATCAGGAAGGCCTCGCTGAAACGGGCCAGCGAAAGCAGGCCGCCGACCACGACCACCATCCAGAACGGCTTGCCGAGCGCGGCCAATCCGGTCCGCGAAATGGGCAGGCGCGCACGCCGCTCGACATGTTCGGGCTCGCGCACGACAAACACGATCAAGGCCACGGCGACGATGCCGGGCAGCACGGCAAACCACAGCACGGTATCGATATCGCCGAGAAACACGGCCATCAAGCCGACCGCTGCCAAGGGCCCGATCACGGCGCCGATCGAATCCATCGATTGGCGCAAACCAAACGCCGCACCGCGGACTTCCTGCGGCGTGATATCCGCAATCAAGGCATCGCGTGGCGCGCCCCGGATGCCCTTGCCCAGCCGATCGAGCAGGCGCGCCGTGACCACCGTGCCAATCGAACCCGCCATCGGGAACATCGGCTTGACCAGGGCGGCAAGGCCGTAGCCCAGCAATACGAGTGGCTTGCGTTTGCCGAAGGCATCACTCAGATATCCGGAAAACACCTTGGTGATCAGCACCAGTGATTCCGCCGCGCCCTCGATCAGACCGATGGTGAGAGCGCTCGCGCCCAGTGTTCCAGCCAGCAGGATCGGCAACAGGCTGTGCACCATTTCCGAACCGATATCGGTAAACAGGCTGACAAAACCGAGCGCCCAGACACTGGACGGAATCCGCGTACGCGCCGGAGCAGAATCCTTCATGCATTCCCCCTGAAAGTCACTGGCGCATGATACGTGGCGACAACGAATTTCGTGCAGATGCAAGCGCACCCGGCGATGCTGCACAGCAAATATGCAGGTGGCCTGCTGTCCGCGTCAAACCGACATCACACAGGACCACAAAGAGATCAGCCGATGAGCAGCAAGGCCCGAACGTTCAGGGCAACAGCATCAATTGCCCAAACCTGACGCGAAATCTAGTCTCCGCGATCAACTGCAAGCTTCCCCCGCCGAACGCACAAATGCGTGGCCGGCCTCTGGTGAAAGCTGACGCACCAACCGGGTTGGCCCTTGGACCGATCGAAAGTGGTGAGCCAAATGCCGTTGCCAAAGCCCAATTGCAACTCCGGAATGCGACCAAAGAGCCCAACAGAAGTTACCGTAGAGCCCAGAAGCCGCTGCGCCAAGGAAGTGCGTTGAGTTGGCGAACAAGTGCTACCACCCAGAATGGAACGCGCGTTCTCGACTCGCCAATCAAAGCTTGCGTAGACCGTGAACTGTCCCTCGGGATTTCCAAGCGTGCCATCCTTGCGCAAACGCTCGGTGAGCTGACCTAGCTCCAGATATAGCGCGGAATAGTCGCCAAACCAGACGTGCGAGACGGTTTGCTCGAGGAGTTGCTCCAGGGTCGGTTGCGCAAATATTGGAAGAGACTCCATCGCCGTTTTCAGCTACGCCCGGCCGCGGAGTTCCGATGATACGCGGAACTTCCCCGTCGCCTGCAGCAATTTGTCAGCTTTCTCCTCGATAGATATCAACATCGATCGATGCTCCCACTTCTTGGAGAAACGAAATGACGGCCGAGTCAAACCCGACCGCAGGAGTTGATACTGAATCATCCGGCGTGATCGTGATTACAACCTCGAGGACCGCTTCCAGATTGTGCTCCTGAATCGCTTCTCGAATCCGATGGGCATGAGGTTTCAATACGTTCACCACCGAGGAAGAGATCTCGTACACGTCGATTAGATCACTCTGGATCTTGTCACTTGAATATATCCACGAGGATTGTTTCGGAACTGGACTGCCCTTGCGAGTGGTCCTCGTTGGCGAAACGCCGATTGACAGCGATTCCGGGTCGAAGTCGTCTCCAAAAAGCCCGAAGTACACTCTTCCTTCGTTCGGCATTTCCTCTCCAGAGCTAACGTAGCTGTAGAAAAACCCATCCACAGCCTATCATTCGTCATGTCCGCAACAAAGCGGAAAATGAGGCGAAGCAACGATGGCGCGATACCGGCACTACGACCCCCAGCAGACCAAGATGATCGCGGTGTCTTATGCTCGACAATTGCTGCCTGGAACCTTTGAGCACGCGTTGAGCTACCTGATCGACAACGAGATCGACCTTGATCGCTTTGCCGAGCGCTTCAAGAATGACGAGACCGGTGCGCCTGCCTACGACCCGGCGGTATTGCTCAAGGTGGTGCTGTTCGCCTACTCGCGCGGCATCACCTCCTCGCGCACGATGGCGCGAGCGTGTGCGGAGAATGTGCAGTTCATTGCCCTGGCCTGCGACCAGCAACCGCACTTCACCACCCTGGCGCACTTCGTCGCGACGCTGGGCAAGGAAGTCGAGGCGGTATTTCGAGACGTGCTGATGGTCTGCAACGCGCAAGGTCTGATCGGCAAGACGATGTTTGCCATCGACGGCTGCAAGCTGCCTTCGAACGCCTCCAAGGAATGGAGCGGCACCCGGGCGGACTTCGAGCGCAAGGCGGCGAAGATGGAGCGCGCCGTGGCTCATCTGGTCAAGGCGCATGCCGAGCAAGATGCCAGCGAAGCACTCGATCCCAGCCAGGACAAGCAGCGCGAACACGAAGAACGGACCCTCGCCACCTTGCGCAAGAATGCCGGCAAGCTGCGCTCAGCCCTGGCCACCACGAGCGAACGCATGGGTGCCCAGGGCAAGCCGATCAAGCGCAACCTGACTGATGCCGAAAGCGCCACGCTCAAGAGCGGTCATGGCGTGGTTCAAGGCTATATCGGCGTCGCGGCGGTCGACGGCGCGCATCAGGTGATTGTCGAAGCGCAAGCGCACGGCACGCCACAAGAACACGACCTGCTCAAGCCGGTGATTGACGGCGTACGCAAGCACTTTAAGGCCATCGGCGAAGACGGTGCCGTCGATGCCGCGGCCTATCTGGCCGACGCCGGCTACCACAGCGAACGCGGCCTGAAAGACCTGGCCGCCGATGGCATCGACGGTTATATCGCGGACGGCACTATGCGCAAGCGCGACCCGCGCTACGCCAAGGCAAACGTGCACAAGCGACCCAGCAAAGCAAAGACCTTTTTGCCCAAGGACTTCACCTTCGATCGCGAACACGGCACCTGTGTTTGCCCGGCCAACAAGAGCCTCAAACTCAACAGCGCCAACGCCATCATCAGCGGTCGCAATGCGATCGTGTTCAAGGGCACCGCCGCCACCTGCGCGGCGTGTCCGCTGCGCAGTCAGTGCCTGCGCAAGCCTGATCTCACCGCCGTACGCCAGGTGGCCTTTTTCGAAGGGCGCCGTAGCAAGCAAACTGACCAACCCGCACTGCCGCGCCATGCGCGAGAAAATCGACAGCGACAAAGGACGCGCAATCTACGCCCATCGCATGGGATTGATTGAACCGGTGTTCGGCCACATCCAACAACGCGGCCTGCGACGATTCACGCTGCGCGGGCAAACCAAAGTCGACACGCAATGGAAGCTGTTCTGCATTGTCCACAACGTGGCGAAACTGCAGGTCTACGGCAAGATGGCCGCGTAAGCGGAGATCCGCCCGTAAAACACCCCCCAAAACAGCCCGATCAACGCCGAAAATCAGCGTGTGAATGATCGAAGAGCGACACGCAAAGAATCCCGCGAACCCGAAATGAAAATCCGCCAGCAAGGCGGATGCGTGGACGAGCAGAAAGGGGTTTTTCTACAGCTTCAACGTAGCTGTAGAAAAACCCATCCACAGCCTATTCATTCACATGTCCGCAACAAAGCGGGAAAATGAGGCGAAGCAACGATGGCGCGATACCGGCACTACGACCCCCAGCAGACCAAGATGATCGCGGTGTCTTATGCTCGACAATTGCTGCCTGGAACCTTTGAGCACGCGTTGAGCTACCTGATCGACAACGAGATCGATCTCGGACGATTTGCCGAGCGCTTCAAGAATGACGAGACCGGTGCGCCTGCCTACGACCCGGCGGTATTGCTCAAGGTGGTGCTGTTCGCCTACTCGCGCGGCATCACCTCCTCGCGCACGATGGCGCGAGCGTGTGCGGAGAATGTGCAGTTCATTGCCCTGGCCTGCGACCAGCAACCGCACTTCACCACCCTGGCGCACTTCGTCGCGACGCTGGGCAAGGAAGTCGAGGCGGTATTTCGAGACGTGCTGATGGTCTGCAACGCGCAAGGTCTGATCGGCAAGACGATGTTTGCCATCGACGGCTGCAAGCTGCCTTCGAACGCCTCCAAGGAATGGAGCGGCACCCGGGCGGACTTCGAGCGCAAGGCGGCGAAGATGGAGCGCGCCGTGGCTCATCTGGTCAAGGCGCATGCCGAGCAAGATGCCAGCGAAGCACTCGATCCCAGCCAGGACAAGCAGCGCGAACACGAAGAACGGACCCTCGCCACCTTGCGCAAGAATGCCGGCAAGCTGCGCTCAGCCCTGGCCACCACCAGCGAACGCATGGGTGCCCAGGGCAAGCCGATCAAGCGCAACCTGACTGATGCCGAAAGCGCCACGCTCAAGAGCGGTCATGGCGTGGTTCAAGGCTATATCGGCGTCGCGGCGGTCGACGGCGCGCATCAGGTGATTGTCGAAGCGCAAGCGCACGGCACGCCACAAGAACACGACCTGCTCAAGCCGGTGATTGACGGCGTACGCCAGCACTTTAAGGCCATCGGCGAAGACGGTGCCGTCGATGCCGCGGCCTATCTGGCCGACGCCGGCTATCACAGCGAACGCGGCCTGAAGGCCTTGGCCGCCGAGGGCATCGACGGCTATATCGCGGACGGCACTATGCGCAAGCGCGACCCGCGCTACGCCAAGGCAAACGTGCACAAGCGACCCAGCAAAGGCAAAGACCTTCCTGCCCAAGGACTTCAGCTTCGATCGCGAACACGGCACCTGTATTTGCCCGGCCAACAAGACGCTCAAGCTCAACAGCGCCAACGCCATCATCAGCGGTCGCAATGCGATCGTGTTCAAGGGCACCGCCGCCACCTGCGCGGCGTGTCCGCTGCGCAGTCAGTGCCTGCGCAAGCCTGATCTCACCGCCGTACGCCAGGTGGCCTTTTTCGAAGGCGCGGTAGCGAGCAAACTGCCCAACCCGCACTGCCGCGCCATGCGCGAGAAGATCGACAGCGACAAAGGCCGCGCAATCTACGCCCATCGCATGGGATTGATCGAACCGGTGTTCGGCCACACCCAGCAACGCGGCCTGCGACGATTCACGCTGCGCGGACAAACCAAAGTCGACACGCAATGGAAGCTGTTCTGCATTGTCCACAACGTGGCGAAACTGCAGGTCTACGGCAAGATGGCCGCGTAAGCGGAGATCCGTCCGTAAAACACGCCCAAAGCAGCCCTATCAAGGCCGAAAATCGACGCGTCAGCGAATGACCGAAAAGTCGACGCCGCCGCGAACCCGAAAAAAGAAATCCGCCAGCAAGGCGGATGCGTGGACGAGCAGAAAGGGGTTTTTCTACAGCTTCAACGCTCAAGTTAAGCCGTCGCGTCGGCTTGAATGAGTTAGTTGCCAAGCCGCACTGGTTTGACTGACACGACCGGTGACATGTTGCTCATGTGGCCCATGGCCTCAGCAAGGCTTCTATAGATCCAAGGGTGATCGTTAACGTTTCCTGCCTCGATCATATATAAGTGGACAGTGTTTGGCACGGCCATTTTTCTTGCCGTATCCATGGCGCGGGCGATAACTGAGCTTACTTGCCTCTGCCCGAGCTCGATCTCGGCTATGTCCTGTCCGACTGTAGCCACTACTATAGAAATGCGCTCTGGCACCTTGTTGATCAGGAGAGAGAGACGCCGTACTTTTTTCCTGAAGTGTCCGACCGAAAGAAGTCTTCAAGGACCTTGCGGACCTTCGCTTTGATGGTCGTTTCGTACAGCTCATCTAGTGTCTTCTTTGCGGCCCTGCCGCCGATGAATAGGACAATTCCAGCAAGGCCAGAAAGAGCTGTGAAGTTTGCATACAAGCCTTGCGGAAGCTCTGGCTCCCATGCTTCTTCTTCAGCTGACGCAGGAAACGACCTGGTCAGATCTTCCAGTGCTTCATGCAATGGGATGGCCACACTCCGAATGAAGTGTGCCTGCCCGATTAAGAGCAGGTTCTCAGAAACCGAAACTTCCTGATGATCTTCCATGGTAGCGAACTACTATTCGGTCCCGAAGTGGAATTTATTCCATAAGCGTAACACGCCACTCCGGCGGGTGTTGGGGAAACTTCCTGCGAAAATCAATGACTTCCGTTCGGGACACCACCGCTCGTGCTGGATTGTCCAAGCCCGGGATTTCAGGACCGGCCCTTCGACAGGCCTGTCCTGAGCCAGCCGAAGGACTCAGGGCGAACGGCCTAATTCGGTGTGCGCGCATTCGTAGAGTGGAGCTTGCTCGGCTGCGGGTAACCACAGCGGAGCAAGCATGTCCCGAGCCTACCGAAGGGCTCCGCTCTACGTGTGGCGGTTGTGCAGCAGTTGCTGTTGGGTTTCGCTGAAGGCGCGGTAGCGTTGTTGCCAGTCGGAGGGTTGGCTGACGCGCGTGCATTCGACGGCGGTGACCTTGTACTCGGGGCAGTTGGTGGCCCAGTCCGAGTTTTCGGTGGTGATGACGTTGGCGCCGGAAAATGGAAAATGGAATGTTGTGTAGACGACGCCAGGCTGCATGCGCTCGCTGATCTGCGCGCGCAGCACGGTGTCACCGGCGCGGCTGGCGATGCCGACCCAGTCGCCGTCGCCGATGCCGCGTTGTTCGGCATCGTGCGGGTGGATTTCGAGGAGATCCTCGCCGTGCCATACCGTGTTTGGCGTGCGCCGCGTCTGCGCGCCGACGTTGTACTGGCTGAGGATGCGCCCGGTGGTCAGGATCAATGGAAACTTCGCATTGACCTTTTCCGTGGTCGGCACGTATTCCGTGAGCATGAAGCGGCCCTTGCCGCGCACGAATTCATCGACATGCATGGTTGGCGTGCCGTCGGGCGCTTCCGCATTGCACGGCCACTGGATGCTGCCGAGTTCGTCGATGCGCGCATAGCTGACGCCGGCAAAGGTCGGTGTCAGCCGCGCGATCTCGTCCATGATCTCCGAGGGATGCGCATACGCCATCGGATAGCCCAGCGCGTTGGAAAGGAGCTGGGTGATCTCCCAGTCAGCGTAGCCAGACTTCGGCGCCATGACCCTGCGCACCCGCGAGATGCGCCGTTCGGCATTGGTGAAGGTGCCGTCTTTTTCGAGGAAGGTCGAACCGGGCAGGAACACATGGGCGAACTTGGCCGTCTCGTTGAGGAACAGGTCCTGCACGACGATGCATTCCATCGCCGACAGTGCCGCAGTGACGTGCCGGGTGTTCGGGTCGGATTGGGCAATGTCCTCGCCTTCGACATACAGGCCCTTGAACTCGCCATCAAGCGCAGCCTCGAACATGTTGGGGATGCGCAGCCCCGGATCGGCGCGCAGGCTCACGTTCCAATCGTGCTCGAAACTGCCGCGCACGCTGGAATCCGAAACATGCCGATAGCCCGGCAATTCATGCGGGAACGACCCCATGTCGCAGGAACCCTGCACGTTGTTCTGCCCGCGCAAGGGATTCACGCCGACCCCACGGCGGCCGATGTTGCCGGTAGCCATGGCCAGGTTGGCAATCGCCATGACGGCGGTCGACCCTTGCGAATGCTCGGTGACGCCAAGGCCGTAGTAGATCGCGGCATTGCCGCCGGTGGCGAACAGGCGTGCTGCCGCACGCACCTGGGCGGCCGGCACGCCTGTTGCGGATTCGCTGACTTCGGGCGAATTGCGTGGGTCGCCGACGAATGCCTTCCAGCGCGCAAATGCATCGGCTTCGCAGCGCAAGGCTACAAAGGCCTCGTCGACCAGTCCTTCGACAACGATCACATGCGCCAGAGCGTTGAGCAGGGCGACATTGGTGCCGGGCCTGAGCTTGAGCAGATGTTCCGCCTGTACATGCGGCGAGCGCACCAAGTCGATGCTGCGCGGATCGGCGATGATCAGCTTCGCGCCCTGACGCAGGCGTCGCTTCATCTGCGAGGCGAATACCGGATGTGCGTCAGTCGGATTGGCGCCAATGACGAAGATGACGTCGGCTTCATCGACCGAATCGAAATCCTGGGTGCCGGCCGATTCGCCGAGCGTGGCTTTCAAGCCATAGCCGGTCGGGGAATGGCAGACCCGCGCGCAGGTATCGACATTGTTGTTGCCAAACGCGGCGCGCACGAGTTTCTGCACGAGCCAGGTTTCCTCGTTGGTGCAGCGCGAGGAGGTGATGCCGCCAATTGCATCGCGTCCGTGCTCGGCCTGGATGCGGCGGAATTCGCGCGCCGTGTGCGCGATCGCCGTATCCCAGGAAACCTCTTGCCAGGGATCGTTGATGCTGGCGCGGATCATCGGCGTGGTGATGCGCTCGCTGTGGGTGGCGTAGCCGATGGCGAAACGTCCCTTGACGCAGGAGTGGCCATGGTTGGCCTTGCCGTCGATGTGCGGAACCATGCGCACGATCTCCTCGCCGCGCACCTCGGCGCGGAACGAGCAACCGACGCCGCAATAGGCGCACGTCGTCACCACGCTGCGCTCAGGTTGGCCTTTCTCGATGATTGATTTTTCGAGCAGCGCCGTGGTCGGGCAGGCCTGCACGCAGGCACCGCAGGACACGCATTCGGAAGCGAGGAAGGATTCGTCCTGGCTGGCGACAACGCGCGATTCAAAACCTCGACCTTCGATGGTCAGCGCAAACGTGCCTTGCACTTCGTCACAGGCCCGCACGCAACGCGAACAGACAATGCATTGCGCGGGATCGAACCGGAAATACGGGTTCGAGGCATCGCTGGCGACGAACAGCGGATTGGCGATGCCATCGTGTTCCGCACGGAAATGATTGGCGCCGTCAATGCCGTAGCGATTGCGCTCAAGACCGACCGCCGCCGCCATTTCCTGCAATTCGCAGCGGCCACCCGGCGCACAACCGACGCAATCAGGTGCATGGTCGGACACGTAAAGCTCGATCACGCCACGGCGGATTTCACCGAGCTTCGCGCTTTGCGTGGTGACCTTCATGCCTTCGGCAACAGGGGTCGTGCAGGAAGCCGGATAACCCTTCATGCCTTCAATCTGCACCAGACAGAGGCGGCACGAGCCGAAGGCATCGAGCGTATCGGTCGCGCACAGACGCGGGATGTCGATGCGATGCGTCGCCGCCGCACGCATCACCGATGTTCCGGCCGGCACGCGCACCGCCACCCCGTCGATTTCGAGCTGCACCGGTTTCAGCGAATCCAGCGAATGGATGGCCGGCGTGCCGTAGTCGTTGTCATCAATTGATCGCATGCCACGCCTCCAGCAACCAGCCGGTTGCGACCCCGAACGAAATCATGCCTGCACAACCGGTTGTGGCCGCGCAGCAAAATCCTCCGGGAAATGCTTGAGCGCACTGAGCACCGGCAAGGGCGTCAATCCGCCCAGCGCACACAGCGATCCGTGCAGCATGGTGTCGCACAGGCTCTTCAGCAGCCCCGTGCTTGCCTCGGCGTCGATGCCACCGCGAATGCGATCGATGACCTCGACCCCGCGCGTCGAGCCAATCCGGCACGGCGTGCACTTGCCGCAGGATTCAATGGCGCAGAACTCCATGGCGAAGCGTGCCTGTTCGGCCATGTCGACCGTGTCATCGAAGACGACGATGCCGCCGTGACCGAGCATCGCGCCAATCGCCGCGAAGGCCTCATAGTCGATCGGCGTGTCGAATTGCGCTTCCGGCAGATAGGCACCCAGCGGGCCGCCGACCTGCACGGCGCGGATGGGCCGGCCACTCGCCGAGCCACCGCCAAAATCATGCAGCAGTTCACGCAAGGTCACGCCGAACGCCAGTTCGATCAAGCCGCCGTGCTTGATGTTGCCGGCCAACTGGATCGGCAGCGTGCCGCGCGAACGGCCCATGCCCATGCCGCGATACCACGCCGCGCCATGCACGAGGATATCCGGCAGCGAGGCCAGGGTGATGACATTGTTGATGACCGTGGGTTGACCGAACAAGCCCTTGATGGCCGGCAGCGGCGGCTTGAAGCGCACCTGGCCGCGACGCCCTTCGAGGCTTTCCAGCATCGCGGTTTCCTCGCCGCAGATGTACGCGCCGGCACCCATGCGCAACTCGATATCGAAATCGTGCCCGCTGCCCTGGATGTCGACACCGAGCCAGCCCGCGCCGCGCGCACGCTCAAGGGCTTCGGCCAACACCTGTTGCGCCAGTGGATATTCGCTGCGCAGGTAGACATAGCCCTTGCTGGCAGTCACCGCGAGACTGGCGATCAACATGCCTTCGATCAGGCGATACGGATCACCTTCCATGAGCATCCGGTCGGAAAAAGTTCCGGAATCACCTTCGTCGGCATTGCAGACTATGTATTTCTGCGCAGACGCTTGATCGAGCACGGTCTTCCATTTGATGCCGCAGGAAAACGCCGCACCGCCACGTCCGCGCAGGCCCGAGTCCGTGACCGCATGCACGATGGCGGCGCCTGTCATGCGCAACGCATTCTCGGCACCACGCCAGCCGCCATGGGCGCGATAGTCGTCCAGGGCCAGCGGATCGGTGATGCCGTTGCGTGAAAAACACTGGCGCTGCTGGCGTTTCAGCCAGGGGATTTCAGCGACCGGGCCGAGCGCCTTCGGATGCCCCGCATCCGCTGCGAAGGCGATGTCGAAGAGTCCGCCGACATCCCCCTCGGTGATCGGGCCGAAGGCATGGCGGACTTCGCCACGCTCGACCTCAAGCAAGGGTTCCAGCCAGCACATGCCTCGCGAGCCGTTGCGCAGAATCGTCACGTCGACGCCACGCGCCTCGGCTTCGCCCCGGATCTTCAACGCCACCGCATCGGCTCCGCAGGCCATCGCGCTGGTATCACGCGGAACAAACAGGCGCAGGCTCATCCCGACGCTCCGCAGGCATCGACAAGACGGTCGATGGTCTGCAGCGAGAGTCGCCCGTGCACCTGGCCATCGAGCATCGCCGAGGGTGCGCAAGCGCAATTGCCGAGACAGTAGACCGCCTCCAGGGTGAGCGCGCCATCGGCACTGGTTTCATCGAAGCCGATGCCCAGCCGCGTCCGCACATGCGCTTCGATCTGCCTTGCACCCATTGCCTGACAGGCCTCGGCACGACACAACCTGAGCACATGCCGACCCGGTGCCACGCTGCGGAAATGATGATGGAAACTGACCACGCCATGTACTTCGGCGCGACTGAGGTTGAGTGCCGCGGCAATCAGCGGCACCGCCGCGGGTGGCACGAATCCAAACTGGTCCTGGATGCCATGCAGGATTGGCAACAGGTTGTCCTGGCGCGCGGCAAAGGAAGCAATCACGTTGCCGATCGCGCTGGTCAGCGCCGCATCGATGTCTGCTGCGGTCGCGGATGCACTTTGACTGGTCGCGTGATTGGTCATGGACTCCTCCGCCCGTCTGCGATGATGCTGCCGTGCCGTCGCCGTGTGCGGGCGGCTGCCGGCCTGCCTTACTTTGCTACCGGAGCCTCGGCCTTGCCACGACCGGTCAGCACCACCAGATCGTAATTCCTTCCCGCCGTTTCCGGCGATGTCGACGGGAATGCGAGGCTGAGCGGTTCGCCAAGCACGTTGGTGACCGAATGTTCGGCGCGCTTGACCCAATTGCCACCGATCTTGTCGTAGAAACCAAGGTCGATCTTCAACGCCTCCTTGACGCCCAGCGTGCCTTCGAGCGGCGTCGCGGTCACCAGGATGCGAAATGCGTTCTCGGGCTTCTTGTCGCCATCATCGCGAATTTCCGCTTCGGCTCCGGCTTCGACCACCATCGCCGGCTTGCCGATCAATTCACCGTTTCTCGACAGGACAAGATCGATCCGGTAGAGCTTTGCGGCGCTATCCGCAGCCTCGGCCATACCGCACAGGGACAAGGCGAGCACGACTGCGGTCAGGATGTTTCGGATGTTCATCAGGAGATACTCGTGTTTGGAAAGGATTGCATGATCGATCTGCGGCAGCTTGCGCTCGCGGACAGGATGATTGCGCATTGCGCCAGCTCAGACCCGCTGCCCGCCAGGTCGTTCCCGCTACGCGCGGACGCAGAAATACTGGTGATTCAGCGCCCGCTGCCGTTCGGCGGGGCCCAGCGTTCCAGCGCTTCACGGGTGCGCGTACGACCCAATTCAATCACGCTTTGCGCACGATGGAAATCATAGAACGTGCAGACGTTGCGCGGGATGGTGACCAGCAAGTCCGGTGGCTGGGCGGCCAGCTTGAGTCGGGTGATGGTTTCCTGAACGGTGTCGAGCGAGCGCGACAGCAGTTCCAGGACGTTCGGCTCGCGCATTTGCGCGATCGGCTTTTCACTGCGCCACAAGGCCGCCATGGCGCGAGCAAATGGATTGCCTGAGCGGGATTCGGCATCGCTGCCAGGATCGGCTTCGGGCACCTCGCCCGGCATGTCTTCGGGACTGGATCGCAATGGCCACGCCGGACTTCCATCCAGCGGCTCCGGTGCTGCATTGACGTCGACCGCAATCGTCGCCGCAGTGAGGTCACGCAAGGTCGGTGACACCGGCAGCGGATTGAGCAGGCCGCCGTCGACCAGCAGGCGACCCTGGTAGCGGTGAGGCCGGAAGATCGTCGGGATGGCGATCGAGGCGCGGATTGCGTCGAACAGCGAGCCACGCGAGAACCAGACTTCGCGATGCGCATCGAGATCCACCGCAACGGCGGTGTAACTGATCGGCAAATCCTCGATGTTGACGTCGCCGACCTGTTCGCGCATGACGTTTATGATGCGATTGCCCTTGATGAAACCGCCGCCGGTGATGGTGATGTCGAGCAGCTTGAATACATCGTAGCGGGCCATCGGCAGCACCCAGTCACGAAAGGCGTCGAGTTTCCCGGCAGCATAGATGCCGCCAACCAGGGCACCCATCGAGCTGCCGGCAATTGAACGGATCTCGAAGCCTTGCGCGATCAGCTCCTCGACCACGCCAATGTGCGCATAGCCGCGCGCGCCGCCAGAACCAAGGACGAGGGAAATGGGAATTTTCGGCTTCGGCAGTGCGCCCATGATGGGGACCGGCTCGCTCATGTCGGCGCTGCCTGGTAGCTGCCGATGGCAAGTTGCAGGAGGATGCGCATTTCCTCGCGCAACGAAACCGGCGAGACGATTTCGGCGTCCGGGCCATACTTGAGCACATCCATGAGCAGCTCGCGCGAGTTGCTGTAGGGCACCTTCAGCTCATAGCGGCCATCCGCCAGCCAGTGGCCTTCCTGCTGCGAATGCCAGTGTTCATCGGCTACCCAGCGCGCGGCATGCTCGGAAAAACGGATCACCGCCGTGGCCTTTGGCGCACCGGAAAAAATCCCGTAACTGGACGCGAGGTGAGCATTGAGTTCCTCGAGATCACAATCCAGAGACTCGACTTCACCCACCTTCGGGCTGCGCATGCGATCAAGGGCAAAACTGCGCAAGGCCTCGCGGCCATGATCCCATGCATCGAGATACCAGTTGTCGCGATAGTGGGCGAGGCGTTGCGGCGAAACATCGCGCGTGGTCGGCGCGTTGGTCGTGCGTGCACGGTATTCGAAGGTCAGGCGTTTGCGACTGAGCAAGGCGCTCGACACGCTGCGGAACACGACCTGATCGAGCTTGCGCGCGCCACTGGAGATGACGCGGATGCGCTCGACCGGCAAGGTGCGGCCACTGGCATGATCCGAAAGCAGGGTCTCGATGCGCGCGCGGAACGGTGCCAACGCACCCGCCAGCACGCCGGGGTCGGAGCGATCGAGCAATTCGTTGAGGGCGAGCAAGGCGGCCAGTTCCTCGCTCGACAGCCACAAGCCGGGCAACTCGAAGCGATCGACTTCATCCCTGGCGTAGTGGATCGTGCCATTTTCCGGATCACTCTCGATGGGCGCACCCAGCGCATCGCGCAGGAAGGCGACATCTCGATACATGGTCGCCCGCGAGCACTGCAGTTCCTCCTGCACGCGCTTGAGCGTGACCGGGTAACGCGCGGACTTCAGCATGCGGTGAAGCAGCAAGGTGCGTTCGTAGCGATCCATGGATGTAAGGCGCCGACTGCAAGTGCGAATGCGAGTTTCGCATATTCGGGAATAGGGAATCGGGAATAGTGGGAAGCAAAGCGGACAGCGGCTTCGCTTCTGCCTTGGCTTCAACCCATTCCCCAATTCCCCATTCGATTCCCCCGCATGCGGATTAAGCGTTTACCATTCGTCGTTCCTGCCGATGCCTTGATGATCGATGCCTCACGCTGCCCTCGACCTGAACACGCCGACTGCTGACGAGGTCAAGACGACGACGTGTTACATGTGCGCATGCCGTTGCGGCATCCGCGTGCACCTGAAGGACGGTCGCGTCCGCTACATCGATGGCAATCCGAAGCACCCGGTCAATCGCGGCGTGATCTGCGCCAAGGGTTCGGCCGGGATCAAGCAGCATTATTCGCCCGCGCGATTGAGCAAGCCGCTGCTGCGCACGGGTGAGCGCGGTGCCGGCGAGTTCCGCGAAATCGAGTGGGACGAGGCCTTGGCACTTGCGGCGCAGTGGCTTGGCGACATCCGCCGCCGCAATCCCGATGAACTGGCATTCTTCACCGGTCGCGACCAGTCGCAGGCGCTGACCGCCTGGTGGGCGCAGCAGTTCGGCACCATCAACTATGCCGCGCATGGCGGTTTCTGCTCGGTCAACATGGCTGCCGCCGGCATGTACACCTTTGGCGGAAGTTTCTGGGAATTTGGCGAACCCGATTGGGAGCTGACGAAATACCTGATGCTGTGGGGCGTCGCCGAGGATCACGATTCCAATCCGATCAAGCTCGGCCTCGGCAAGTTGAAGGCACGCGGGGCAAAGATCGTCGCCATCAATCCGGTGCGCACCGGCTATGGCGCAATTGCCGATGAATGGGTGCCGATCAACCCCGGCAGCGATGGCCTGCTCGCCGGCGCTTTCATCCACGAATTGCTGCGCAGCGACCGTATCGATCTCGACTATCTGGTGCGCTACACGAATGCGCACCATCTGGTGATCCGCGACGCCGGCGCAGCGGACGATGGCTTGATTGCGCGCGACGCCGAAGGTCATGCGCTGTGTGCTTCGCGGGTTGAGGGCGAAGGAATCGTCCTCGCTCGTGCGAACGCGATCGACATCTCGCCCTTGGTCGTCGGCGAATGCACGCTGGCCGACGGCCGCAAGGCGGTGCCTTCGTTCCAGCTTCTGGCCGAACGCTTCCTCGCCGACGAGTACGCACCGGAGTCGGTGAGCGCACGCTGCGGCGTCGATGTCGCGACCATCCGCCGGCTGGCCCGCGAACTCGCCGAAACCGCTTTCGACCAGGCCATCAGCCTCGACCAGGCGTGGACCGATGTCCACGGTCGCGAACACTCGAGCATGTGCGGCCGCCCGGTCGCCATGCACGCAATGCGCGGCATCTCGGCGCATGCCAACGGTTTTCACACCTGTCGCACCTTGCACATCCTGCAGATGCTGCTGGGCGCCATCGACACGCCGGGCAGCTTCCGCTACCAACCGCCGTATCCGAAATCGGCCCCACCGCCGAATCGGCCCGGCAAATCGCGCAAGGACAACGGCAGCCTGGATGCTGGCCCGCTCGGCTACGTGCAATCGCCCGAGGACCTGCTGGTCGATGCCGATGGCCAGCCGCGACGCCTCGACAAGGCTTATTCCTGGCAGCACCCGCTGGCCGCGCACGGCATCATGCAATCGGTCATCCGCAATGCCTGGGCTGGCGACCCGTGTCGCATCGACACCTTGTTCATGTTCATGGCGAACATGGGCTGGAACTCGTCGATGAACACGATGGGGACGCGGCAGATGCTTTGCGACCGCGATGCCGACAGCGGCGAATACCGCATCCCGCACATCATCTATTCCGACGCCTACCTTTCCGAGACGGTGGCGTTCGCCGATCTCGTATTGCCGGATACGACATACCTGGAACGCCACGATTGCATCAGCATGCTCGACCGGCCAATCTCCGATGCCGATTGCGCGGCCGATGCGATCCGCCAGCCGGTCGTCGAAGCTGATCGCGACGTGCGTCCGTTCCAGGATGTGCTGATCGATCTCGGCACGCGCATCGGATTGCCGGGCCTGCTGAAGGACGATGGCACGGCGAAGTATCCGCGTGGCTTCGCCCAGTACATGGTCGAGCACGAGCGCGCACCCGGCGTCGGCATGCTTGCCGGCTGGCGCGGCGCGGATGGATCGAAATCGGGTTTCGGTGAACCGAATCCGGATCAACTCGAACGCTACATCGAACACGGCTGCGTCTGGGAGGCGCGGGTTCCCGACGCCGGGCGCTACTACAAGATGGCCAATCGCGATTATTTGACCTGGGCGAAGTCGCTGGGTTTCGTCGGTTCGACCGAGGCCATTGTCATGCAGTTCTACTGCGAAGCCCTGCAACGTTTCCGGCTTGCCGCGCTGGGGCATGGCGCGCAACAGCCGCCGGAAAGCGAACGTGAACGCGTTGCGCGCTATTTCGATCCATTGCCGTTCTGGTACGGGGACCTGGATTCAAGCGGTTCCGCACGCGAAGCCGACTATCCACTTTCCGCAATCACCCAGCGACCCATGTTCATGTATCACAGCTGGGGGTCGCAGAACGTCTGGCTGCGACAGATCGCGGCACGCAACTATCTGTACCTTAATCCACAAACAGCCGAGACGAATGGTGTTGGCGACGGCGACTGGATCTGGCTGGTTTCGCCACTCGCACGCATCCGCGTGCAGGCACGATTCCACTCGGCGACAGCGCCCGGGACCGTGTGGACGTGGAACGCGATCGGCAAGCGAAAGGGGGCGTGGAAGCTCGCTGCCAATGCGCCGGAGAATCGCGATGGCTTCCTGCTCAATCACCTGATCAACGAACTGCTGCCGCAGGATCGAAATTCGCCAAGTTGCGCGAATGCCGATCCGCTCACCGGCCAGGCCGCCTGGTTCGACCTGCGCGTACGCATCGAACGCGATCGGACGCCGCAGGTGGATGGCCACCGCATCGAAATGAACGGGACGAGGGCGATGCCATGACCCTGCCGCAATGGATGACCCTGGTCATCGTGATCGGCGCAGTCGCGCTGTTTGCCAGCGAAAAAGTGCGCATCGATCTGGTTGCCCTGATCGTCCTTGTCCTGCTGGTGGTCCTGCAGCTGGTTTCACCGGCCGAGGCGCTGGCTGGTTTCAGCAACGAGGCGACCATCACGGTCGCCGCCATGTTTGCACTGAGCCTCGGCATCGAGCGCTCGGGGGCGCTGGAGCCACTCGGGCGCGTGCTTTCCCGCATCCGCAAGCCGTGGCTGCTGACGCTGGCCTTGATGCTGGCGATCGCACCGATGGGCGCCTTCGTCAAGAACATCGCCCTGGTCGCGACCTTCCTGCCGCTGGCCCTGCGCGTCTGCGCGAACACCGGAACCTCGCCGGCACGCGTGCTGCTGCCGATGGCCTATGCCGCGCAGATGGGTGGCGTCTGCACCTTGATCGGCACCTCGTCGAACCTGCTTGCCGACAGCCTCGCGCAGCAACATGGTCTGGCCGGATTTGGCGTGTTCGAATTCACCCGCCTGGGCGCGCTGCTGGCCGTGGTCGGCATCACTTACCTGATGCTGGTCGGGCGCTGGCTGCTGCCGAAGGAAATCTCGCCGGTCGCCGCGGCCGAAACCGATATCGGCAAGTACGTCACCGAGCTCAAGGTCACCCCGCATTCGCCCCTTGTCGGGCAAACCATTGCCGATGCCCGGCTTGGCGAAAAATACAGCATCTACCCGCTTGAGCTGCTGCGCGGCGATCGTCACCTGTGGTCGCCGCGCTCGCAGGTGCTGGCCGTCGATGATGTGCTGCTGGTGCGCGGCGACTGGGACAAGATCGAAGAGTTCCGCAAGCGTGCCGATCTTGAAATCGATCCGGAAAACCGCTTCGGCCATGATCGCAAGTCCGCGCGCATCCTCGTCGAGGTGATGGTCAAGCCGGCCTCGACGATCGAGGGCAGTTCGCTGGAAGAACTCGACTTCAAGCGCAACCACGATGCCATCGCGCTGGCCATCCACCAACGTGGACGCATTCTGCGCGACAAGCTGAAGGATGTGCGCCTGGCTGCCGGCGACGTGCTCTTGCTGCTGGTCAGCGAGGAAGCGGCGACCGCATTGCGCAGCGACGAGCGTTTCGTCGTCCTCAGCGAACGCGAGGACACCCGACGCACTTCCAAGCGCGCCGTCGCCGCCGTGCTGATCATGATCTCGGTGGTGGTCGTTTCCGGCCTGCACTGGCTGCCGATCCCGGTCGCCGCGATCGCCGGCGCTGTGGCCATGGCCATTGCCGGGTGCTACGGGCGCAAGGATCTCTACGAAGGCATCGACTGGAAGATCATCGTCCTGCTTGCGGCAATCCTGCCGCTCGGCACGGCCATCGAAAACAGCGGCTTGTCGCATACCCTGGTCGCGGCCGGCATGGGTGTCGTCGGCGAACATGGCCCGATGGCCGCCTTGCTTATGGTCTACCTGCTGACCGCCCTGCTCACGGAATTGATGGGTCACAATCCCTCGGTGGTGCTGATGATCGGCATCGCGATCACCGTGGCGCATTCGGTCGGTGCCGATCCGCGACCGTTCGTCGTCGCCGTCGCCTTTGCCGCGGCAACCTCGTTCGCCACGCCGGTCGGCTACCCGACCAACACCATGGTCTACTACGCCGGCGGTTATCGCTTCATGGATTTCATGAAGGTCGGCATTCCGCTGATCGCGATCTTCTGTGCACTCTCGATGTACCTGATCCCCCTGTTCTGGCCGCTGCAGCCATGACCAGCCTGCCCGCAGCGGCCACGCGCAAGCTCGGTCTGGTCATCGATCTCGACACCTGCGTCGGCTGCCACGCCTGTGCCGTCGCCTGCAAGGAATGGAACGACGGCGGCTCCTTCGGCCCCCTCCCCGACAAGGACACCCACGGCCCCGAGCCCGAGGGGGTCTGGTTCAATCGGGTGCATTCGTATGAGGCAACGGGAATGGGGAGTGGGGAATGGGGAATGGCAACGGCAAAGTCCGAAGCGAAAAGCTCTTGCACCTCCCCTATTCCCGATTCCCAATTCCTGATTCCCGGCACTATCCACTTCCCCCGCTCGTGCCTGCATTGCGAGACGCCGGCGTGCGTGACGGTGTGCCCGACCGGGGCGAGCTACAAACGCGCCGAAGATGGCATCGTCCTTGTCGATGAGGACAAGTGCATTGGTTGCCAGTTGTGCGCCTGGGCGTGCCCGTATGGCGCACGCGAGTTCAGCGCGCAGCGCGGCGTCATGCAGAAATGCACCTTGTGCGTCGATCGCATCTACAACGAAACGCTCGACGAAGCCGACCGCCAGCCGGCCTGCGTGTTGGCCTGCCCGACCCGTGCACGGCATTTCGGCGATCTCGGCGACGCGCAATCGGATGTGTCGAAGCTGGTCGCCGAACGCGGCGGCTACGCGCTGATGCCCGAGTTCGGCTACCAGCCGGTCAACCGCTACCTGCCACCGCGTCCGCGTCGCGATGCCAGCAGGGCGAATTCGCACCCGCAACCGGCCGCCGAAGCGATCGATACCACGCAGATGTCGCCCCTGCTGCGCTGGGTTGATCGCGTGCTGTCGCGCTGAGATCAACCGAAGATGCGACCTACGTTCTCGATCATTTTCTTTACCGTCATCTCGGGCGCCGGTTATGGCTTGTGGATGCTGGTCGGCCTCGCCTTTGCACTGGCGTGGCCGGGTTGCCTGCTCGATGCGGAGATCGGCCCCGTTGATGCCCAGAGCTCGGTTTGCGGTATGCCGAGCACGCTGGCTGTCGCCTGGGCTGCCGGCTTCCTCCTCGTCAGTGCCGGCCTGCTGTCGTCGCTCGCTCACCTTGGCCAACCGCAACGCGCCTGGCGCGCACTCTCGCAGTGGCGCAGTTCGTGGCTCTCGCGTGAAGGCGTCGCGGCACTGCTGGCCTATGTCCCGGCGACAGGACTGTTTCTGATCTGGTTGGGTCAGCAGTCTCCCGGTCACCTGGTTCCCGCGCTGCTCCTGGAAAACGAGACACTCGTGCGCGTGACGGGCGCATTGCTCGCGGCCGCATCCATCGTAACCGTGTTTTGCACGGCCAATATCTATGCCTGCCTGAAGCCGATCAGGGCCTGGAACAATCGGCTGGTGGTCCCCGCCTACCTCGCATTCGCGGCGCTCAGTGGCATGTTGCTGCTTTGGGCCCTCGCTACATTACCGAGTCGGGACTTGGTGCCGGCAGCGCAGGAAACAGTCTGGAGCGTGCTGCTCCCGTCTGCAGTCATCGTGCTTGCGGTGATCTCCGCGGCCATCAAGCTCACCTACTGGAAGCAGATCGACCAACCATCAGGCCTGCGCACGGCGCATGTCATCGGCCTCGATGGGCTGGGCAACGTGCGTTCATTCGAGCAGCCGCACACGCAGGAAAACTACCTGACCCACGAAATGGGATTCCGCATTGCGCGCAAGCATTCGCGCAAGTTGCGTTTGATCTGCCTGCTGGCGGGTTTCGCGACGCCGGCAATCCTTGCCCTGCTGGCCTTGCTGGTGCCAGGTCCGGGCGGTGTCGCCGCATGGATCGGCCTGCTTGCGGGCATGTTCGGCATCTTCCTCGAACGCTGGCTGTTTTTCGCTGAAGCGCGACATGCGGTGATGCTTTACTACGGTGCCCACGGTGACTGAGGACGGGACGTAAAGTTCTGTTTCAGCGAGGGGTTTTCGGGCAACCGTTCACTTCGCATTCAATTCCACTCGCTAGGATCGCAACGCCTGCGCGTCCGCGGTTCAGCGGATTGTGCATTCGATTCATCCACTCTCTCCCAGAAGGTAATTTCAATGAAAAGTGCACTCCTTGCGGGCGCAGTCCTGCTTGCCGTTCCCGCGCTTGCTTCGGCGCAGGCTGACGACGGCACGTGGTCGGGCAGTGGCGAGGCCGGTCTCGCCCTGACCAGCGGCAACACCAAGTCGCAGAACCTCAATGTCAAGCTCGCCTTCAAGAAGGAAGACGCGCAGTGGAAGCACAATTTCTTCGTCAATGCCTTGCGCAGCAAGGGTGAAGCGAACGGTGAATACGACCTCACCGCCAATCGCTACGACCTTGGCGCCTCCTCCGGCTACAAGCTCGACGAGCGCAGCTACATCGTCGGCGCGGCGCGCTACGAAAACGACGATTTCTCGCCGTACGCGTACCAGTGGATCGTCTCGCTCGGCTACGGCTACACCTTCATCAAGAACGCCGAAACCGAGTTTTCCGCCGAGGTCGGCCCCGGCTATCGTCGCCTTGATCCCCGCGCCTATGCGGTCGTGGCCGGCGACCCGCCGGTGACCACGATCATCGACCCGGATGTCGAAGGCAACGTGGTCGGTCGCGGCTTGATCAGCTACAAGCACAAGTTCAATGATTCAACCGCATTCGAGAACACGACCCTGATCGAAGCCGGCTCGAACAACACGTTCCTGCAGAACAATGCCGGACTTTCCGTCAGCATGAGCGAAAAACTCGCCCTCAAGCTCGGCTACGAAGTCCGCCACAACTCGGACGTCACCCCGGACAAGAAGAAGACCGACCAGCTCGTCACCACCAATCTCGTTTTCAAGTTCTGACCCACGGCAAACGCCGTTGCCGGAATGGCGAGCCCGCTGCGGCTCGCCATTTCACGGCTGGATTCTGCAATCACACGCCAAACTGCCTGGCCCCTGCGCAGATGCTCTCCTGCATCCAGCCGGAGGTCCTGACAACTCAGTGATCGCGAAGCCTGCCGAGAATCGCGTCCGCACCGCGCTCCAGGAGCAGCGACGCAACCTGCTCGCCAAGCTCGATGCCTCGATCGCGGCCCGAGATTTCGATTTCCGCACGCACCAGCCGTCCCGTGCCGGCATCGCCAACCAGACCATAGAGGGCAAGGCCGTTCTCGGTTTCCACGCAATAGCCGGCAATCGGCACATTGCAGCTGCCATGCAGGCGGCGATTCATGGCGCGCTCGCATTCCACGCAGCGACGCGTGTTGGCATCATCCAGTATGCCAAGCAGATCAGCCACGCGCTGGTCGCCGCTGCGCTGCTCTATGGCAATCGCGCCCTGGGCCACGGCGGGCAGCCAATCCGGCGCCAGCAGCCGGGAACGGATGCGCTCCATCATGCCCAGGCGTTCGATCCCGGCACAGGCGAGAATGATGGCGTCATAGTGACCGGCATCGAGCTTGGCCAGACGCGTATTGACGTTGCCGCGAAGATCGAGCAATTGCAGATCCGGTCGCAACGCGCGCAACTGCGCCTGCCGGCGCAGCGATGACGTGCCGACGCGCGCGCCTTGCGGCAATTCGGCGAGTCGCGCGCAGGCATTGCTGATGAAGGCATCGGCGGCATCGGCACGTTCGAGCACGGCGCCAAGGGCGAATCCCGGCTCCAGGTCCATCGGCACATCCTTCAGCGAATGTACGGCGATGTCGGCCTGGTCCTCCAGCATCGCGACTTCGAGCTCCTTGAGGAACAAGCCCTTGCCGCCAATCTCGGCCAGCGGACGATCCAGCACCTGGTCACCACGCGTGGTCATCGGCACGAGTTCGATTTCCAGCCCCGCATGCGCGGCGCGCAGGCGTGCGGCCACGTGTTCGGCTTGCCAGAGGGCCAGGGCGCTCTGGCGGGTGGCGATGCGCAGTCGTTTCATAGGGTTCTCACCAGTTTGCGCAAGGCCGGCAGGTTGCGGCGGCTGACTTCGAGCTCGGTAGCGACACGTTCGAGTTTGGCCAGCACGCGGCCGTCGCTGGTGCGGCTGAGGCCGGCCAGCTTGTCGAGTGCGACCAGGCAATTGCGATGGATGCGCACGAAGCGATTGCCGAACTCGACCTCCAGCGCCTTCAGCGGCTCCTCGATGAGGACTTCGCAGCCGGCATGATGGACCACCACGTACTTGTCTTCGGCGAGCAGGTAGTCGATCTCGGTGATCGGCACGAGGACGAGGTTGCCGCGCACGCGTGCGCACAGGTGGGTGCGTTCGCGTGCCTTGGCTTCGCCCTTGTCGATCTCGCGCAGCACGTCCCGGTTGAAGCGCCCCGCACGCTCGATGGCGGCACGCAGGCGTTCGAGGCGGATCGGCTTGAGCAGGTAGTCGACCGCATTCGCATCGAACGCGGCCAGCGCGTGTTCGTCGTATGCGGTGCAGAAGATGATGGCAGGGGCATGTTCGAACGATGCCAGATGGTGCGCCGCCTCGAGGCCATCCATTCGCGGCATGCGGATATCCAGCAGCAGCACGTCGGGGCGCAAGCGTTCGACCAGTTCGATTGCTTCGCGACCATCGCCTGCCTCGGCAACCACTTCGACCGAGCCGATCCGACCCAGCAGATCGACCAGTCGCTCGCGCGCCAGCACCTCGTCGTCGGCTACGACAACCCTCATTGCCTTATCCGTTCCGGAAGCCTGACCGTCACCGTGAATTCTCCGCGCGCAGGCTGCACGATCAGCGCGGCCTTGTCGCCGAAATGGTACTCGATGCGTGCGCGCACATTGGCCAGGGCGTGCGCATTGCGCGGATGCGCCACATCATCCGGCAGCGGATTGCGCACGACGATCTCGATCATGCCGTCGTTGTGCGCGCCGTGCATGCTCAGGGTTCCACCCTCGGGCATGCGCTGGATGCCGTGGTAGACGGCGTTTTCGACCAGCGGCTGCAGAAGCAGCGGCGGCAGCGGCAAATCGCGCGGCAAGGCCTGCAGATCCAGATCGAGCTTGAGGCGCTCGCCCAGGCGCAAGGATTCGATGCGCAGGTAATGGCCGATCAGATCCAGTTCCTCGCCAAGCGTGCCGAGCATTTCGCGCGTGCCGAGGGCGGCGCGGAACAGTTCGGAGAGATCCTCGACCGCACGCTCGGCATCGGTCGGACGCTTGCGGATGAGGCTGGCAATCGTGTTCATGCTGTTGAACAGGAAATGCGGGCGGATGCGCGCCTGCAAGGCATCGACCTGCGCCTTTGCCGCCGCATGCACGCGCTCCTGCCAGAGCTCGCGTACATACAGATAGCGCAGCAGCGCAGCAGCAATCAGCGCACAGATTGCCGCATTCCCGATCGAGAAGCGCCAGATCGCCCCGGCTGGTGCCGTCAGACCGAAACCCAGGGCATGATCCATCGAATACACCACGGCACTGCCCAGGGCCGTGGTGATGACCGCAAGCGCCCAGGCCGAGAAAAATCCGGGCCGCACCGGCAAGCGCTCGAGAACCTCGCGCGAGGAGCACAGCACCACGGCATTGAGCAAGGCCAGCCACTGCACGAACACGCTGGCGATGCCGAGTTCACTCAGCCACGAGCGTGCCGCGCGATCCGGTGCCATGGCGATGACCAGGGCAACGATCTCGGCCACCACCATCAACGCAAACAGCGTCGGCAGACTGCAGAATTGCGGCAACCAGCGCTGCTTGTCAGTCTCGCTCATGTCGACTCCGACGCTGCGGGCTGCGCTCACGCAGCCTCAATCCGGCGCAATGGCGGTAATGCGCTGGCCGATCCACTGACGCAGATCGGCAATTTCCTCGGCGCACACCTGATGCGCCATCGGATAACTGCGCCACTCGACAGCATGGCCCAGGCTGCGCAGAAAGTCGCGAGCAAGCATGCCAAGCACCTGTGGCACCACGGGATCAACGCTGCCGTGGGCAATGAACAAGGGCAATCCGGCGTTTGCCGTCGAGCGCTCCTTGGCAAGCTGCTGCTCCAGCGGAAGATATCCGGACAGGGCAATGATGCCGGCCAGCGTTTGCGCATGGCGCAGGCCAGCCGAGAGCACCATGGCCGCGCCCTGCGAGAACCCGGCAAGGAAGATCCGCGATGCGGGAATGCCGCGGGCAACCTCGCGGGCAATCAGCGTCTCGACCTCGGCCATCGAGGCGCGGATGCCGATCTCGTCCTGCTTCTGGGCAATTTCCATGCCGGTGATGTCGTACCAGGCGCGCATGTTCATGCCGCCGTTTACCGTGACCGGCCGGCGCGGCGCGTGCGGAAACACGAAACGGATTGCCGGCCAGTCCTTGTCCACCAGTTCCGGCACGATCGGGCCGAAATCGTTGCCATCGGCACCCAGGCCATGCAACCAGATCACCGCGAAGCGTGGATCGGCACCGGTTTCGGTCTGTACGCAATCAAGCATGGGCAATCCTGATGTGAGGGTGTGGCGCAGGCTGCCCGATTATCCCGCGCCTGCCAAGACTTTCGACGCATGGCGAGGGTACCGGCAGCGGTTATCCTTGGCGATCGCCTTTCGCTGGAGATCCGTACCGATGACCCGATTCGCCATCGCCGCCCTGTGTGCCCTGCTGTCACTGTCTGCGGCACCCGTCCAGGCCATAACCCTCGACCAGGCCATGGCCAATCCGGACTGGATCGGGCCGGCCGTCGAGTCGCCCTACTGGAGCGTCGATGGCACGGCGATTTACTACTCGCTCAAGCGCAGCGGGTCGGGCGTGCGCGACCTGCACCGCATCAACCCGGCGAATGGCGAGGATGTCGTTGTCGATCCGGCCATGATGGCGAATGCCGATGGCCGCAACGCCGTGTTCAGTGCCAACCGACAACGCGCTGCCTTCATCCGCAATGGCGATGTGTTTGTTCGTGAGCTGGCCAGCGGCATGCTGCGCCAGGTCACGCGCTCCCAGGAAACCGAGAGCTCGGTGCAGTTTTCCGCCGACGATCGTGCCGTGCATTTCCGTGTCGGCAACGACTGGTTCACCCACGACCTTGCCAGCGGCGTGAATGCACCCGCTGCCATCGTGCTGACCGAAAAGGATCCCGCCGAGAAAAAATCCGACGACCTTGGCGACCTGCAGTTGCGCCTGTTCTCGACGTTGCGCGAGATCAAGGCGGAACGCGAGACGAAGAAGACCATCGAAGAAGCGTTCCGCAAGGGTGATCCGACGCGCGCACCGGCGCCGTTCTATCTCGGCACCGAGGTCAAGATCGAGAGCACCGCGCTGTCTCCCGATGCACGCCACCTGCTCATTGTCACCCGCGACAAGGCCTATGACGACGGCAAGATCGCCAAACTCCAGCATTACGTGACCGAATCGGGCTACGAGGAACAGGAAGACGAGCGCGTCCGCGTCGGTCGCAACCTGCCGGCGCCGAATACGCTTTGGCTGCTCGATCTGGTGGCGCATACGCAGGAAAAACTGTCGCTGGCCGAGTTGCCCGGCATCAACGAGGATCCGCTGGCGAAAATCCGCACGGAGAATCGCAAAGCCGGTTTGCTCAAGGATGAGCCGGCAAAGGACGACAGCAAGCCGGATGCCGACAAGCCACGCGGCGTCACCGTGGCCGAGCAGGTCTGGAATCGCGATGGCAGCCAGGTCGCCGTGCAATTGCGTGCGATCGACAACAAGGATCGCTGGATCGCCACGGTCGATTTCGGCAAACACCGCCTGGTCAACCAGCACCGCTTGACCGATCCGGCATGGATCAACTGGTCGTTCAATGATTTCGGCTGGAGTCGCGACGGCCGCAGCCTCTGGTACCTGTCCGAGGAATCGGGTTATTCGCAGTTGTACACGAAGCTTCCCGGCGGCAAGGCCAGGGCGCTGACCTCGGGCAAGTTCGAGATCTCCGATCCACAGTTGTCGGCCGACGGACGCTGGTTTTATGTCCGCGCAAACGTCGAAGCGCCGTATGCGTACGACCTTTACCGGATCGCCAGCAACGGCGGCACGCTGGAGCGGATCACTTCGGTCAAGGGCATGGATGGTTTCGCCGTCTCCCCGGATGGCAGCCGCGTCGCGCTTCAACAATCCACCATCTATGTACCTGCCCAACTCGGCGTGGTTGCGGCCAGCGGCGGCGCATCGAAGCAACTGACCGACACCCGCACGGACGCGTACAAGGCACTGGCCTGGCCACAGTTGGAAATCGTCAGCGTGCCGTCAACGCACGTGAAGGAACCAATCTACTCCAAGCTCTACAAACCCGCCGATTTCGATGCGACGAAAAAATATCCGGCGGTGCTGTTCGTGCACGGTGCCGGCTACCTGCAGAACACCGAACTGGGCTACCCCAATTACTTCCGCGAGCAGATGTTCCACAACCTGCTGACTGCGCAGGGCTATGTCGTGCTCGACATGGATTACCGCGCATCCGCCGGCTATGGCCGCGACTGGCGCACGGCCATCTACCGGCAGATGGGTCACCCGGAACTGGAAGACCTGATCGACGGAGCAAACTGGCTGGTCGCCAATCATGCGGTCGACGGCAAGCGTATTGGCCTCTACGGCGGCTCCTATGGCGGCTTCATGGCGCTGATGGCGATGTTTCGCGCACCCGAGGTGTTTGCCGCCGGCGCTGCGCTGCGCCCGGTCACCGACTGGACCTCGTACAACCATGAGTACACCTCGAACATCCTCAATACGCCATAAAAAACCCCGCCGCAGCGGGGTTTTTTGTAGTGCTGGAACTAACCGATCAGTTCAGGCGACGACGGCGCAGGCCGGCAAAGCCGAACAGGGCAAGCAAGGCACCCAGGCCGATCATGGCGCTGGTGCCAATCGACGGCAGGGCGGTCGGAGCGACGAAAGGCGTCCCACCCGTGCCTTCCTCGATGTTCACCCGATCAATACCGATATAGTTGGAATTGTTTCCGGACGGGCCCGCATCGTGTACGTAGTAGCGGAACGCGACCCGGCCCGTGCCGCTGGTCGGCAAGCCTTCCGCATTGGTCACCGTGAACTGGGTCCAGTCCTCGGGATAGCCACCGGACGCTTCACCGGCGTTGATGTCGGTCAACAAGGTAGCGAAATCGCCAATGCCTTCGCCCGCCGCACCGAAACTCGCGCAGGGCATGGCTGTGCACAAGCGCACCTGCAAGCGATCGGGAAATATCGAGCCGGTGACCGTTCGCGTGTAGAAAGATACGGCTGCCCCATTGCCGAAGTTGATCGGTGGCGAGACCAGCCAGGTACTGATGATCGAGGCACCGGTGGTGCTGTTGAAATTGGCACCGATGTATGCAGTGGTTGCCCCGTCGAATGCCGGGAAAACCGCGTCGTTGCCCTGGAACCAGGTGGTGCTTCCGACGGTGGTGCTGTTGTTTTGCAGCGTCCAACCAGCCCCGGGAAGGGTGGTGATGTCATCAAATCCCTCATCGACGATGATCGCCAGAGGTGCCGGGTTGGCATTCGGCGCCGCCATGTCGACGGCGAAACCTGCACGTGCCAGTTGATCCGCGGGTGCCGCAATCGCTCCCTGAGCGAGGCAGAACGCAGCGCTTGCAACGACCAAAGTCAATTTATTCATTCCGCAATTTCCCCTTTCGTTGGATGCCTGTTTCAGGTTTTCGAACTTCAGAATCTGAACGCGGCGCCACACAAACCCCGCCCGCCTGGTGTGAGGCTCGTGCTGCATGACGGAAAACTAGCAGCTATGCGGCCTTTCATCAACCTGAACGGATTACTCAAGCCCCGGAATTGCCTCGAAAAGGCAGCGTGATTTGTCACTCCTGCCGCAAGATCTGCAAAAAATGTGACCGCGTTCAGGATCGGTTTCCCTGAAATCCACCAAGATGTTAATGCATCGTTATTCCAACATCACGCGGAACTTGCTAGTCTTGACTTGAGGTTTACGGGATAACCTCATGACGGAATTGAAAAATGTCTAACCAATTCTTCTGGATGAGCGTGCTTTCACTGGTCGCCTTCGCGGCAGTGTGTGTACGCCGCATTCCCGAAGGGCAGGTCTACTCGCTGCGCCGAGTGGGCGGCAACACGCGCTTTGTCGGGGCCGGGGTGCATTTCGTGCTGCCCTTGATCGAGCGCGTCTCGCACAAGATGAGTCTGGCCGGCAGCCGCATCGAAATCCCGGCCATGCTGGGATCGGGCGAAAAATGCGAGGCTTCGCTTTATTTCCAGGTGCTCGATCCGCAACGCGCGGATCACGTGATCGAGTCCGTCGACAGCCTGTTGCGCGCGCGTGCCAGCGAATTGCTGGGCAGCAAGGCGATCCCGTCCGATCCGCTCGAACGCCGCCTCTGGCTCAAGCAGAGCCTCAATGCGGAAGTCCGCGAACGCGGCCTGCTGGTCACTCGCATCGACTTGCGCGAGGTGTCCTGAGGCTCCCGTTGGCTGGATTTTGCCTGCGCACGCCGCGATACTGGCGCCCCTTTCGATTCCGAGCGACTCATGTCCAACCGCGAAGCGCTGAGGCAGCGGCTTCGTGCGGGACTGACGACGCTGAAGCTTGACCTCGATGATCCAACCATCGAGCAGCAACTCGATTATGTCGATCTGCTGCTGCGCTGGAATGCCGCCTACAACCTGACCGCGGTGCGCGATGCGGGCGAAATGGTTACCCGGCATCTGCTCGATTCACTGGCGATCCTGGCGTACGTGACCGGCAACTCATTGGCCGACCTCGGCAGCGGCGCCGGGCTTCCCGGTATCCCATTGGCCTTGGCCAACCCCGATCTCCATGTCCACCTGGTCGACTCAAACGGCAAGAAGGCGCGTTTCCTGCGCGAAGCCGTGCGCCACCTGAGACTGGCGGATCGCGTTCGCGTGGATGAATGCCGGGTCGAGGCGGTGGTCGGCGAATTCGATTGCATCACCGCCCGCGCATTCGCGACACTGGCTGACATGCTGGCCTGGGGCGGCCATCTGCTGGCTGCCGAGGGGCGTTGGCTGGCGCTGAAGGGGCGATTCCCGCAGGATGAGCTGGATAATCTGCCCCCCGGATTCAAGATCGAGGCGGTGCATCGAATCGATGTGCCCGGCCTCGATGCCGAACGGCACCTGGTCATCATCAAACGCAGTTTCGCTGAGCCGAGCGCACGGATACTTCCATGACACGCATCATTGCCGTTGCAAACCAGAAAGGCGGTGTCGGCAAGACCACCACGTCGGTGAACCTTGCTGCCGCACTGGCGGAAACCCGGCGGCGGGTATTGCTGGTCGACCTCGACCCGCAGGGCAACGCGACGATGGCCTCCGGCATCGACAAACGCGCGGCGAAGCCGAACGGCTGCGACGTGCTGCTGGAGGAAGCGGCGATCGAGGATGCCATCGTCAAGACCGAAGGCGGCTTCGACCTGCTGCCCGGCAGCGGCGACCTGACTGCGGCCGAGATCAAGCTGATGGACGCGCTGGCCCGCGAACACCGTCTCAAGGAGCAGCTCGACAAGCTCGGCGACCGTTACCACACGATCCTCATCGATTGCCCGCCATCCCTGCACCTGCTTACCCTCAACGCGTTGACCGCGGCGCATGGCGTGCTGATTCCGATGCAGTGCGAATACTTCGCCCTGGAAGGTCTGTCGAGCCTGATCGACACGATCAAGGCGGTGCGCAAGCGCTTGAATCCCGGCCTGGAGATCGAAGGGCTGCTGCGCACGATGTATGACGTGCGCAACAACCTCAGCAACGATGTTTCGGCGCAGTTGCACAAGCATTTCGGCGACAAGCTGCTGCGCTCGATCATCCCGCGCAACATCCGCCTGGCCGAGGCTCCCAGTCACGGCAAGCCGATCAATCTCTATGATCGTGAGTCGCGCGGCGCCATTGCCTATCTTGGCCTTGCTGGCGAAATGCTGCGACGCGAACGCACGCCGCCTGCGGCCGCACAACCAGTCATCTAGGAACCGACGCAATGGCAGCAAAGAAACGCGGGCTTGGGCTCGGACGCGGGCTCGACGCCCTGCTCGGCGGCAATGACGACGCCGATGCGACGGGATTCGCGGGCTCAGGCGAGGGCGAGCTGCGTTTACTCGCCGTGGCCTCGATTACCGCCGGCAAGTACCAGCCGCGTCGGCATTTCGACGAGGACCTGCTGCAGGAGCTGGCCAACTCGATCAAGGTGCAGGGGGTGATCGAGCCGATCATCGTGCGCGGTATCGCCGGTGGCCGCTTTGAACTCATCGCCGGTGAGCGGCGTTGGCGAGCCAGCCAGTTGGCCGGCATGAGCGAGATTCCCGCGCTGGTTCGCGACATCGATGATCGTGCCGCCATTGCGATTGCCCTGGTCGAGAACATCCAGCGCGAGGACCTGTCGCCGCTGGAGGAAGCGCATTCGCTGGCGCGCCTGATCGCCGAGTTCAAATTGACCCACCAGCAAGCGGCCGATGCCGTCGGTCGCTCGCGCGCCGCAGTCTCGAACCTGCTGCGCCTGCTCGAGTTGCCGGAAGCCATCCGCCAGATGCTCGATGCGGGCACGCTCGAGATGGGCCACGCGCGCGCCCTGTTGCCGCTGGCCGAAGCGCGCGCCATCGCGCTGGCGCGCAAGGCCATCGACAACGACTGGAGCGTGCGCGAGCTCGAAGCGGCCGTGCGCAACGCCAGCGACCTGCCGCAGGGAAAACCGCCCAAGGCAAGGCGCGATGCGGATATCGAGGCGCTGGAAAACGAATTGGCTGAGAAGCTCGGCGCGCGCGTCGCCATCAACCACGGACGCGGCGGGCGCGGCAAGCTCGTCATCAGCTATCACAGCCTCGACGAACTGGACGGCATCCTCGGCCGGATTCGCTGAGTGGCACTTTGCAGAAAACCTGAAACAACGATAATCGTCACCTGCCCGCTCGACGTCGTTCGAACCGGCAAGCAAACCACAGGATCCGGGCCATGACCCAGCTTTCCGTCGTCGTGCCGGTGTTCAATGAGCGCGGCAACGTCGTTCCTTTGATCAACGAGATCAGCAGCGCCCTGCGCGGACGGATTGATTTCGAGATCGTCTACGTCGATGACCACAGCACCGACGACACCCTTGCGGTACTCGGCGCTGCCAAGGCCGCCAATCCCGAGTTGCGCGTGCTCCACCACGTCTCGCAAAGCGGGCAGAGCACGGCCATCCGCAACGGCATCAAGGCAGCACGCGGCAGTTGGATCGCGACCCTCGATGGCGATGGCCAGAATGATCCTGCCGATATCCCGAAGCTGCTCGCAATGCGCGATCAATCACCCCCGCAGATCAAACTCTTTGCCGGCTGGCGTGTCGATCGCAAGGACAGTGGCAGCAAGCGCATGGCATCGAAGTGGGCCAATGCGATCCGCAGCCGCTTGCTGCACGACGAGACCCCGGATACCGGCTGCGGTATCAAGCTGTTCGAGCGCGAGGCCTTCCTCGATCTGCCTTATTTCGACCACATGCACCGGTATCTGCCGGCCTTGATGCAGCGCGCCGGCTGGCAGGTCCGCAGCGTGCCGGTCAATCACCGCGCCCGTGGTACCGGCGTTTCCAAGTACAACAACCTCAACCGCGCCCTCGTCGGCATTGCCGACCTGCGCGGCGTGGGCTGGCTGATCCGCCGCTCGAAACGCACGGAAACCCGGGAAATCTAGCCCGAAGGGGCTGCCGGAGAAGTTGCCAGTCAACCCGGAATAGGCTATAAAGCACGGCTCGCTTCGGTCCGTTCGCCGGTTTCACCGGCTGCGCAGATCCCGGTACACGACTGCCCTGTCGCATTGCCGAGGCACCCCCAGCATCGTGTGGCGCACTGTCGCCGCTGGGCCGCTTCCGTCCTGGCCAAGGGCGGTAACCGACAATGACGAGGTTCGCATGTCCAATGTATGCCAGGTCACCGGCAAGAGTTTCCAGTCCGGTAACAACGTTTCCCACGCCAACAACAAGACGCGCCGCCGCTGGCTGCCGAATCTTCACGAACGCCGCTTCTGGGTCGCCGGCGAGAATCGCTGGATCAAGCTCAAGGTATCGAGCCACGGTCTGCGCACGATCGACAAGAAGGGTATCGAAACAGTCATTGCCGAGCTGCGTGCGCGCGGCGAGAAGATCTGAGGAGTATTCAATCATGGCATCCAAACGCGACAAGATCCGCCTCGTGTCCTCCGCCGGCACCGGCCATTTCTACACCACCGACAAGAACAAGAAAAACACGCCCGAGAAGATGGAGATCCGGAAATACGATCCCGTCGTGCGCAAGCACGTGGCGTACAAGGAAGCCAAGATCAAGTGAATCATTGGCCCACGCGCTCCGCGCGTGGCTTTGCCGATGCTTCATCCCGATGAAAATCGGGATCCAGTGACTCTGCTTCTGTTCAATTTGTATAGCAAAAGCCCGCCCTTCGGCGGGTTTTTCTTTGGCAAGCCGGCAAGTTCGCAAGCGCCACGCCGCGCCATGCACGAAGAAGCCACTGTCGACCCGGCTCTTGCCCTTGCCGGCCTTAGCCGGAACAATCCCCGCCGCATGAATGAATCCTCCCCGGTGCTTTCCCTCGCCCGCGTTTCCCGGCAATTGTCCGGGCGCGTGATCGTCGACGAGCTTGATCTGACCCTCGCGCGTGGCGAGGTACTCGGCTTGCTTGGGGTCAACGGCGCCGGCAAATCGACGACCTTGCGCATGATGTCGGGCATGCTCGCGCCGAGCTCCGGTGCCGTGCTTCTGGGCGGGGATGACCTGTACGAGAACCCGCAACGCGCACGTCGCGACATCGGTTATCTGCCCGAGGAGCCGCCGCTCTACGGTGAACTCAATGTCGAGGAATACCTGCGCTTCTGCGCGCGCCTGCATGGAATCGACCGCCATGCGGTCAAGCCTGCGGTGGAGAAAGCCATCGAGCGCTGCGAACTCGGCGAGATGCGCCAGCGCCTGACCAGCTTGCTGTCGAAGGGATTTCGCCAGCGCGTCGGCCTGGCCCAGGCCATCGTCCACGAGCCGGCCCTGATCGTGCTCGACGAACCGGCCTCCGGTCTTGATCCGATCCAGGCCTTGCGCCTGCGCGAGTTGATCCGCACGCTGGCCAAAGATCATGCCGTGGTGCTTTCAACACACGTGCTTTCCGATGTGCTCGCCTGTTGCGATCGCGTCGCCATCCTGCATCAAGGTCGCTTGCGCCATTCGGCGGTGTTATCCGAGATTGATGCCGACAGTGCTTTGCGTGTGCATATCGAACGCGATGTCGACAACGATGCATGGATGCGGATGCCAATGGTTGCCAGTGCGCAAATTATCGACTCACGGCGTTGGCGCATAAGACTTCGTGACGGCGTCAGCGTCAGCGAGCTCGCCAAAGCCATCAACGACTGCAGCTTTGGTTTGCTTGAATTGCGTGCCGACGGCAACGCGCTTGAGGATATTTTTGTGCGCATCGCAACTCAGCCAGACACGCCAGAGGCGGCGGCGTGAGCACGCTTCCCCTGATCGCCGGCAACGACATCAAGCGTCAGTTTGTGCAGCCGTTTGCATGGATCCTGCTGGCCTTGACCTGCGCCCTGCTTGCCTGGCAGTTCCTCATTGCACTGGATGCCTACCTGCGCATTGCAGAAAAACTTGATGCCTTGCCGAACTCGCAAGGCGCGACGGACCTGATTGCAATCCCGCTGCTGCGCAGCCTTTCGGGCCTGCTGTTGCTGATCGCCCCTCTGGCCACGATGCAGAGTCTTGCGGGCGAGCGCCGCGCGCATACCCTGCCGCTGCTGCTCGCGGCCGGCACCGGCAACCTGGCAATCGTGCTTGGCAAGTTTCTCGGCGCCTTCGTGACCGTTGCCTTGATCGTGCTGATCACCGTGAGCATGCCGTTGATGCTGGAGTTTGGCACCGCGCTGGATCTTGGCCGTCTCGCCGCAGCAAGCCTCGGCGTGCTGCTGTTTGGCGCCAGCCTGACTGCCATCGGCATCGCCTGTTCGGCATGGACGACCCATCCCGCGCTGGCGGCGGCGGCGGCACTGGTCATTGGCAGCCTGCTGGCGATGATCGACATGGGTGCGCGCTTCCAGGGCGTCGACAATGCGCTGATCAACTGGCTTTCCTTGTCGACGCACCTGGAGCCGTTCTACTCCGGTCTGATTGCCAGCGTCGACATCGTCTATTTCCTGCTGGTCACGCTGCTTGCGCTGCTGCTCGCCGCGCGGCGTCTCGACAGCCTGCGGACGCGAGGCTGAGCGATGAACGAACGACTGAACAACATCGTCCATGTCGTATTGCTGATCGTCTCAGCGCTGCTGATCGGCTTTCTGAGTACACGCTACGGCTTCGTCCATGACATCAGCCGCAGCCAGCGCGCAAGCCTGAGCGAACCGTCGACGAAACTGCTCGCTGCAATGCCGGGCCCGATTGAAATCGTTTCCTATGCACGCCCGCAAGGCAATTTGCGCAAGACCATCGGCGATTTCATAGCTCGCTACGAACGCACCAAATCCGATCTGACGCTGACCTTCATCGACCCGGATGCCGATCCCGACGCGATGCGCGCTGCCGGCGTGCAGATCGATGGCGAACTGGAACTGAAATACAACGGCCGCAGCGAGCGTCTGAGGACCTTGAGTGAGGCGGAGATCAGCAGTGCCCTGCTGCGTCTGTCGCGCAACCACGAACGTCTGGTTGCGTTTCTCGAAGGCGAAGGCGAACGCAAACCGGATGGCGTGGCGAACGCCGACCTTGGCCAGTTCGGCGCAACGCTCAAGCAACGCGGCATCCACAGCGTCAATCTCGCCCTGGCCACGACTGTCAGGGTTCCCGACAATGTCGATCTGCTGGTCATCGCCAATCCACGTGTCGCATTTTCCGGGGCGGCAGCGATGGCCATTGTCGACTATCTGGAACGCGGCGGAAATCTGCTCTGGCTGCTTGAAGCCGATGAGGACAATGGCCTTGATGCGCTGGCCGAAGCCCTGTCCATTCGCGTGCTGCCCGGCGTGATCGTCGATGGGGCCGGCATGGCCTACGGCATCCAGGATCCGAGCTTTGTCGCGGTCAACCGCTACCCGGCCCATGCCATCGACAAGGATTTCGACCTCGGCACGCTGTTTCCGCAGCCCGTTGCATTGGCCCAGCTCGCGCCACCTCGTTGGGATTTCAATTCGATCCTGCAAAGTTCAGCGCAATCCTGGAACGAAACCGGGCATATCCCCAAAGCCGGGGAAGCCGCCGGTGACGTCCGCTACGACGGCACCAACGGCGAGATATCGGGACCACTGGATTTCGGTTTCGCGATGACCCGCCTGTCGCCACGCCCGGGTACGCACGAACAACGTGTCGTCGTCATTGGCGACGGGGACTTCATTTCCAACAGCTATATCGGCAATGGTGGCAACAAGGATTTTGGAACACGCGTCTTCGACTGGCTGCTGGCCGATGACGCATTGATCGAGGTGACCGAACCGGCTGCGCAAGATCGTGCGATCACCTTGTCCGACCCTGCGCTGGCCGCGATCAGCTTTGGATTCCTGCTCGGTCTGCCCTTCCTGCTTGCCGGCAGTGGCTTGTGGATCTGGCGGCGACGCCGGCGGCGCTGATGAAACGGGCGACGAGCATCAATTTGACCCTGATCGGCGTCGTCGGCGTGCTCGCTATCGCGACCTGGTGGCAGGTCAATCGCGAGGTCGCCCGATTCGAGCCGCCGCTGAGCGCGCTGGATCCGGCGGACATTCAACACGTACGTGTCGCTTGCCTGCAATGCGTGGCGCGACGCTTCGAGCGCCTTGGCGAGCATTGGCAGATGCGCGAACCCTACGACCTGCCGGCCGACGATGCACAGATCGCTCGATTGCTGTCGATCGCCGCTTCGCCTGTGCGCAGCCGGCGCGCGTTCGGCAGCCTGGACGCGCAGAAAGTCGGCCTCGATCCGGCATTGATCAGCCTCGATCTGGACCAGGCGCGTTTCGATATCGGCACCACCGATGCGTTCAACGGCGACCGTTACGTGCGCGTTGGAGACACGATTGCCATGGTGCCGGATCGCTTCAGTCCGTTCCTTGTTGCCGCACCGACAAGCGAACTCGATCGTCACCTCGTCCCCGTGGCTCGGTGCTGACTCAGCTCAAGATCGATGGCATCGAGCAGCTGCCACTGATGGAAACCTGGAATCGGGCAGTGGCCGATCGGATCAGCGTCCGTGGCGACACATCGCCCCGTGATGGAAATCACCTCGTCGAGCTGCAGCTCGCTGATGGGGCGCACATCGTTTTTCAATTCGCCCGCAATGCCGATGGCATCGTCGCCCGGCGCAACGAGCCTGCCCTGGACTACCTGTTGTCACCCGAACAGGCAACCGTCTTGCTCGGCAACACCGCCGCCAGCGCCCAGTGAGTCGATCGCGCCGTGCCCGAACTTCCCGAAGTTGAAACCACGCGTCTCGGCATTGCGCCGCACCTGTTGGGTCGGCGCATCGCCAAACTCGTCATCCGCCAGCCGAAACTGCGCTGGCCGATCCCGCAACCCCTGATTGCCAGCCTGCCCGGCCAGCGCATCGAATCCATCGAACGTCGGGCGAAGTACCTGCTCGTGCATACCGTTGCCGGCAGCGCCCTGCTCCATCTCGGCATGTCCGGCAGCTTGCGCGTGCTCGATGCCGGGACCGCCGTGGCCAAGCACGATCATTACGACTGGCTGCTCGATTCGGGACGACTACTGCGTTTCACCGATCCGCGCCGCTTCGGCAGCCTGCTCTGGCAAGCACCGGGAATCACCCACGAACTGCTCGCACGTCTCGGCCCTGAACCGCTCGCTGATGCTTTTGATGGCGACCATCTGTGGCGGCTATCGCGCGGAAGGTCGGCACCGATCAAGACCTTCATCATGGATCAGGCCATCGTGGTCGGCGTCGGCAACATCTATGCCGCCGAAGCGCTGTTCGCCGCGGGCATCCATCCCCGACGCAAGGCCGGAACCGTCTCGCGCGATCGCTACCATCGGCTCGCCGAAGCGATCCGACGGATTCTGGCGCACGCCATCCAGCGCGGCGGCACCACCCTGCGCGACTTCATTTCCCCGATGGAGTGCCGGGCTATTTCGAGCAGGAGTTGTACGTCTACGGACGCGCCGGTCAGCCCTGCCGCAACTGCGGCTCGCCAATCCGCTCGATCACCCTCGGCCAACGCTCGACGTTCTTTTGTGCACGGTGCCAGCGTTGAGCGGGAGAGGGGAATGGAGAATGGGGAATAGGCTAAAGCCTGCCCCCGATGATCTTCGCCATGAACCATCAGTATTCCTGGAACTGCTTCAATCCCATTCCCCATTCCCCATTCCCCATTCCCCATTCCCCATTCCCCATTCCCGTCAAATGGGCAACACCGATTGCTGCAATTCGATGCGACCTTCACCGGCGACGATCTTCTTGAACTCGGCGCGGCTGACGGAAACGTAGCGTTCGTTGCCGCCGATTTCGACCTGCGGGCCGTCGGTCACTGCGCGGCCATGTTCATCGACACGAACGACCATCGTTGCCTTGCTGCCGCTGTGGCAGATGGTCTTGATTTCGTCGATATTGTCGGCCCAGGCCAGCAGATACTGGCTGCCTTCGAAGAGTTCGCCGCGAAAATCCGTACGCAAGCCATAGGCCAGCACCGGAATGTCACGTCGGTCAACCACGTCGGTCAGCTGCCAGACCTGGGCCTTGCTGAGGAACTGCGCCTCGTCGACCAGCACACAATCAAGCGTTCCGTGTGCGGCGATATCGGCATCGACGAGCGCCAGCAAATCGTCATCGCGATCAAAGCGCAGTCCTTCGGCCCTGAGGCCAATTCGCGAGGCGACGACTCCCTCGCCCGCACGGTTGTCGAGTTTCGGTGTGAGGATGCGCGTGCGCATGCCGCGCTCATGGTAGTTGTACGCGCTCTGCAGCAGCGTCGTCGTCTTGCCGGCATTCATCGCCGAGTAATAGAAATAGAGTTTGGACATCGATAGGCCGGGAAACGGGAATCGGGAATGGGGAATGGGGAATCGGCAAAAGCCGAATGCGGATTCTTGCACAGCGCAGGCAGCTGACGACCCGATGCATGACGTGCAGGCGTGACCCGGGCACAATTGCGGGGATCTGCTTGACCGATTCCCCATTCCCGATTCTCGATTCCCGGCTCCATCATGCTCAACCCCCAACAACGTGCCGCCATCGAATACTGCGATGGCCCGCTGCTCGTGCTTGCCGGCGCGGGTTCCGGCAAGACGCGGGTGATCACCGAGAAGATTGCGCACCTGGTCAAGCGCAAGCACCTGTCGGCCTCGAAGATCGCCGCGATCACTTTCACCAACAAGGCCGCGCGCGAAATGCGCGAGCGCGTCGGCAAGCTGATTCAGGGGCCGACCGCCGAAGGCCTGACCGTGTGCACGTTTCATGCGCTTGGGCTGAAGTTCCTGCAGATCGAACATGCGCGGGCCAATCTGCGTCGCGGGTTCTCGGTGCTGGATGCCGACGATAGCCAGGGCTTGATCAAGGATCTGGCGCCAAGCGGGATCAAGAACGATGCGTTGTGGGCACTGCAGTCGCTGGTGTCGCGGGCGAAGAACGCGGGTCTGTCTCCGGCGCAGGCCGAGGCGCAGGCAGGCGGCGTGCGCGAGCGCGAGGCGGCGGCAATCTATGCGGCCTACCAGAAGCGCCTGGCCGCCTTCAACGCGGTCGATTTCGACGACTTGATCCGCCTGCCCCTGCAGATCCTTGAATCCGACGACGAGGCGCGCGCGGCGTGGCAGGAGCGTATCCGCTACCTGCTCCTCGATGAATACCAGGATACGAACGCGGCGCAGTACCGGCTGGTCAAGGCGCTGGCAGGCGAGCGCGGCATGTTCACCGCGGTCGGTGACGATGACCAGAGCATCTACGCCTGGCGCGGCGCCAATCCCGAGAATCTCGGCGAGCTTTCCCGCGATTATGCAAAGCTCAAGGTCATCAAGCTCGAACAGAATTACCGCTGCGGACGGCGCATCCTGCGTGTCGCCAATGCGCTGATTGCCAACAACGAGCATCTTTTCGAGAAGAAGCTCTGGAGCGAAGCGGCCGAAGGGCCGCCGATCCGCGTGCTGGAATGTCGCGATGACGAGCACGAGGCCGAGCGTGTTGCCGCCGAGATCGCCCATCTCGCCGAAAAACACAAATCGCGCTGGAACGAGTTCGCCATCCTCTACCGCGGCAATCACCAATCGCGCGCACTCGAAAAAGCCCTGCGCATCGCCCGCGTGCCCTATCACCTGAGTGGCGGCACGGCGTTTCTCGAACGCGCCGAGGTCAAGGACCTGCTCGCCTATCTGCGCCTGATCAACAACCCGGATGACGATGCGGCATTCCTGCGCATCGTCAATATCCCGCGTCGCGACATTGGCGCAACCTCGCTGGAAAAACTCGGTCAGGCGGCTGGTGCGCGGCACATCTCCATGCTGCGCGCGGCGCAAAACGACACCGTGCTGGCCGGACTCACCGCACGACCGGCCTCGGCCCTGGTCGGTTTCGTGAACCTGATGCGCGAACTGGCGCGGACAGCGGAACGCTGCGCGGCAGCCGATCTGGTCGATCAACTGATCGAACGCATCGGTTATGCCGAGCACATCGGATCGCAGGTCAAGGAACCCGCCCTGCGCGCGCGCCGGCTGGAAAACCTCAAGGAACTCACCGAATGGTTCCGTGCCATGCAAAAGGAAGGTGCGGCGGGTGACCTGGCTGCCCAGCTTGCCCTGCTCACGCATGGCGATCGCGATGATCCGGGCAATGCGGTGCGCCTGATGACCCTGCATTCGGCCAAGGGGCTGGAATTCCGCTTTGTCTTCATCGTCGGCGTCGAGGAGGGCTCGTTCCCGCACGAATCGAGCATCGACGAAGGCCGACTCGATGAGGAGCGCCGCCTGATGTACGTCGGCATCACCCGTGCCAAGGAACAACTGGCCCTGAGCTTCACCAGACGCAAGCGTCGCTTCGGCGAAATCCTTGCCAACGATCCGAGCCGATTCCTCGCCGAAATGCCGGCATCGGACTTGCACTGGTCCGGCCGCGATGTCGAGCAGGACGAGGCCCAACGCAAGGAAGTCGCCAGTTCCAGCATCGCCAAACTCGCCGCCCTGTTCGATGACTGAAACGCGGCCGTCTCAAACCAGTCCCGCACCCTCCAGTTCGCGCTTGAGGTAGGCGAAATAGATCGGCGCCGCAATGACGCCGGCGAGGCCGAAGGCGGCTTCCATGACCAGCATGGCGATCAGCAGTTGCCAGGCGCGCGCGCGGATCTGGCCGCCGATGATGCGCGCGTTGAGGAAGTACTCAAGCTTGTGGATGAGGACGAGAAAGGTCAGCGCGGCAACCGCAACCCACAGCGATACGGACAGGCCGATGACAAAGATCAGCGTGTTGGAAATCAGGTTGCCGACGACCGGCAGCAAACCGCACACGAAAGTTGCCAGAACCAGGGTCTTTGCCAGCGGCAGGTTCACGCCGAAAACCGGCAGCACAATCAGCAGGAAAACCCCCGTGAACAGCGTGTTCAAGGCCGAAATCTTGACCTGGGCGAAGACGATGTCGTGGAAAGCCGTGGCCAAGGTGATGCTGCGGATGCGCAGCTGCTGCGTCAGAGGGCCTTCCAGCGGGCGATCCAGCGCACTTTGCAAAGCGAGCATGGCGCCGAGGACCATGCCGATCAGCAGGTGCACGATGACCCGCGCCGCATTGGCACCGGCCAACTGGAGCTGCGCGGCGTGTTCGCGCAGCCACTCCATGACCGCCGCACGGATCTGCTCGGAATTGTCCGGCAGATGATCGACCACGATTGCCGGCAACTGCGCGCGCGCACGCTCGATCAGCGGCGCCATGCGTTCCGAATAGCAGCGACGGATTGCCATGCTCCGAGCCGAGGTAAGCGACACCGCCGACAATTGCAAAGCTGAGCATGCCGACCACGATCGCCGCCAGCAGGGCAACCAGCAGCCAATGGGCCTTGGCCCCGGGCAAGTGCCGTTGCAGGGAGGGCGCCAGGGCATTGACCACGGCAAACACAAGCAATCCGGCCAGCAGAACCGGCAGGAGATGCAGGTGCAGAATGGCCAGCAGGGCGAGTGCGGCGAGCACCTGGCTGACCTGGCTGAGTCGTGCGGGATTGAATCGTGCGGAAAGCGGCATCGGACGGGTGGATTCCTGAGCGTCGCGCAGTCTGTCAGTCGCCGTGGCGCAATGCCAGTCCGGGCGGTCATATCGATGCAGTAGACTTCAGCAATACTGCATCGCCATTACCCATTTGCAACCCGCGGAGTTCCAGCATGTCCAGACTTGCAGCCTGCATCGTTGTCGCGATGCTGATGACCAGCGCCTGCCAGCCCACGCTGCGGCGGGCCGACCGACCGGCCACCGTCGTCACGCCGTCGAGCCAGCCGGTTTCAGCGGACGCCAGCGCCCTGCCTTTGCCGGACGACAACCTGAATGCCGTGGCCTGGACCCAGACTGCCGTCGAACGCGACCTGATCTATCGCCAGGCCTATCGCAGTGCCGGCCAAGAGCTGGCACAGGCCCTGGCGGATTCCACCTGGGAAGCCCTGCCGCAGGGCGAGCGCAAGGTGCCGGTGACCGACCCGGGCAGGACCGCGGTGATTCTCGACATCGATGAAACCGTCCTCGACAACTCGCCGTACCAGGCGCGACTGGTGATCAATGGCGAGCGATTCAACGAGGTCACCTGGGCTGCCTGGTGCCACGAGGAGAAAGCCAGTGCGATCCCCGGCGCACTCGCCTTCACCCGCCTTGCCGCCAGCAAGGGCGTCACTGTTTTCTACCTGTCCAACCGCGCCAGCGACCTCGGTACGGCCACCCTGGAAAACCTGCGCAAGCTCGATTTTCCGATCGCTGCCGACGAGCAGGTCTTTCTCGGCCTCGGCACGATCGTCCCGGGATGCGAGCAGAACGGCAGCGAAAAAGGCTGCCGGCGCGAGCTCATTTCGCGCAAGTACCGCGTTTTGATGCAAATTGGCGATCAGCTTGGCGACTTTGTCGACGTCCTCGCCAATACGCGGCAAGGACGTGAACAAGCGGTTGCGCCTTACCTGGACTGGATCGGCCAGCGCTGGTTCGTGCTGCCCAATCCGACCTACGGCAGTTGGGAGCCGGCCTTGTTCAACAACGACTGGACGCAGTCGCCTGCCGACCGACGCCGCGCAAAAGCAGCGGCCTTGCGCACCAATTGACTTATCTATCGCTTGTAAATCAACATCTTATGTTTAGTAACTTAAAGTATTGCATTAGCTTTGGGATCTCATTAAGATGCGTCCGCGTGCTGCTCGTTGCAGCGACCGTATCAACGCTCCACACCGCATAGAACGACGCATCAGTTCCCCCTCCGGCCTTGCCGGATTCAACCCGGACAGCACCGCTGCCCGGGTTTTCTTTTACCGCCCGGTGCCACCGGGATGCGGCTGACCGATGCAGCCCGGACTGATAAAGTGCGTACCTTTCCCGATTCCGGATTGCCCATGTCGACGATGTTTGTCCGAACTGCCCTGCTGGCCACCCTCGCCCTGTCGATCACGGCCTGCAACCGCGAGTCCGCGACCTCGGGCGCGGCCGCAGATGGCCCCCAGCAAGCGTTGCAGAAATCGATTGCGCTGACCCGCGAAGGGGACATTGGCGGCTTGATCGAACACATGCTGCCGCCCGAGGAGTTCACCCGGATCAAGGCCGATTGGACCAGCGAGAAGGATCAGCCGCCCATCGACGACGCGGCGCGTGCGCGGTTTGCCGAAACCATGTCCAAGTTGACCGCGCCGGATGCCGCCGAGGTCCTGTTCAAGGAATTCGAGCCCGATATCCGCCAGTTCGACACGCAATACCAGCAACAGATGCCGACCATGGTGGCGATGGGGCGCAGCTACCTGAAGGGGGTCGTGCAGCAGAATCAGGAGCTTTCGGTCGGCGAAAAGGAGCAGGCCACCCAGATCATCGAAGCCCTGGCCACCTGGGTCGAAAAGACCCGATTCACCGATCCCGAGCTGGTCAAGCAGACCCTGGCCGTTGTCACCGACGCCGCGCGGCAGCTGGATCTGAAGTCCCTCGATGAGGCGCGCGGCCTGAATTTCGAGCAATCGGCACCGAAACTGAAGATTGCCTTCAACAGCCTCAAGAAGGTACTGGCGCTGTACGGTTTCTCGATCGACCAGACACTCGATTCGGCAACCACCGAGCTGGTCTCGAGCACCGCGGACGAAGCAGTCGTCAAGGTCAGCTACAAGCTCCTCGATACGCCATTCCAGGCCAACGTCGACATGGTTCGCGTGGGCGAGCGCTGGTACAGCAAGGACACGATCGAAAAGCTCAAGGCACGCAATGCCGAGAAGGCGATGGCAACCGCAACTCCCGCGGCGGCCAATGGCTGATGCGCATGCTGTCTTGATTGACGGCAGGGCATGAATGAAATGCAGCAGGACCTTCCACTTCACCGGACGCCGGATCCGGCCGCCCGCGCGCCATTCTGGCTCAAGCTGTTCAGCGCCTTGCTGCGTCCGTGGATTCGCCTCCGGCGCGAACCGCGCGAACCGCGCGAGCTGTTGCCCGACGACGACATTCCCGCGGTCTACGTGGTCGAACGCTACGGACTTTCCGACACCCTGATCCTCGAACAGGCATGCCTGGAAGCCGGCATGCCCTCGCCCTACGAAGCGGCCACGCGCCTGCCGATCAAGCGCAAGCGCGCCATCATCGCCCTGACGCCGCGGCCCAGCCTGTTTCGAGATCGCACGCATGCCTCGCGCTCGGAAACCCTGAGCAAGCTGGTCGAACTGATCCGCGCCGGGCACGAGGACGACATCCGCCTGGTGCCGGTGTCGATCTTCGTCGGCCGAGCTCCGGACAGGCAATCCGGCTGGTTCCGCGTCCTGTTCGCGGAAAACTGGGTCGTCGTTGGACGCTTCCGGCGCCTGTTGGCGATCCTGCTCAACGGCCGCGACACGATCGTGCAGTTCTCCGCGCCGGTGTCACTCAAGCAGATCGTCGCCGAACAGGAAGGCCTCGCCCTCGAACGCATCGTGCGCAAACTCTCGCGTGTGCTCAGGGTGCATTTCCGGCTGACCCGCACCACGATCATCGGTGCCGACCTGTCGCACAAGCGCACCGTTGTCGATTCGGTGGTCAATGCCGATTCGGTGCGGCAGACCATCGACGCGGTGAGCGCAAAGGAAAACGCCAAGATCGAACAGGTACGCAGACGCGCCCGCGGCTATGCCCTGGAAATCGCCGCGGACTACTCGCACACCGTGGTGCGCTCGCTTTCCTTCATGCTTATTGCGCTGTGGAACAAACTGTATGACGGCGTCGTCATGCACCACTTCGACAAGCTGCGCGCAGTGGCGCCGGGGCACGAAGTGATCTATGTGCCCTGCCACCGCAGCCACGTCGACTACCTGCTGCTGAGCTACACGCTGTACCAGAATGGCCTGGTCCCCCCACACATCGCCGCCGGCGTCAATCTCAACCTGCCCGGACTGGGTGCGATCCTGCGTCGCGGCGGCGCCTTCTTCCTGCGTCGCAGCTTCAAGTCGAATGCCTTGTATTCGGCGGTGTTCACAGAGTACGTGAGCCAGTTGTTCGCGCGCGGCGTGGCCCTGGAATATTTCATCGAGGGCGGACGTTCGCGTACCGGCCGCCTGCTCAGCCCGCGCAGCGGCATGCTCGCCATGACCCTGCGCAGCTTCCTGCGCGAATCGCGCCGGCCGGTGATGTTCCAGCCGGTTTATTTCGGCTACGAGAAGCTCATGGAGGGCAAGTCCTACATTGGCGAACTCTCCGGCAAGCCGAAGGAAAAGGAGTCCCTGCTCGGCCTGTTCCGCGCCTTCGGCGTGCTGCGCCAGCGCTACGGCAAGGTGGCGATCAATTTCGGCGAGCCGATCGATCTCGGCACGTTGCTCGACGAGGTCGCACCGGCCTGGCGTGCATCCACGGCAGTGCCGGAGGCAAAGCCGGACTGGCTGCCGGCGGCGGTCGATATCCTGGCCAACCGCATCCAGTCGAACATCAACCGCGCCGTCGACGTCAATCCGATCAACCTGCTCGCGCTCTGCTTGCTGGCGATGCCCAAGCACGCGATGACCGAGGCCGACCTGCTCGCCCAGATCGAGCTTTACAAGGATCTCCTCACCGCGCTGCCATTCGGTGATCGCGTCACCATCACCGGGAAGTCGGCGGCCGAGATCATCGCCTATGGCGAATCGATGCAATGGATTCGCCGGGTCAACCATCCACTTGGCGATGTCCTCGTTGCCGAGGGCGACAACGCGGTGTTGCTTTCTTATTTCCGCAACAATGTGCAACACGTGCTTGTTTCCAGCGCATGGATTGCCTGCTGCTTCCTCAACAACCGGCGCATGAGCCGTTCCGGCATGCTGCGCCTTGGTCGCCTGATCTATCCGTTCATCCAGGCCGAGTGGTTCCTGCCCTGGGACGAGGACGGGTTCAGCGAACGCCTGCGTGCATCGCTGGATTTCCTGGTCGACCGCGGCCTGCTCGTAAGCGATGTCGATGGCCGCGTGCTCGAACGCGCGCCGGGCCAGAGCGACAGCGCATTCCGCTTGCGTGCGATGTCACACAGCTTGCTGCAGGCGGTCGAGCGCTATTACATCACCATCGCCCTGCTGGTCAGCAACGGACGCAACACGCTGAGTGCCGCCGAGCTGGAAAATCTCTGTACGCTGACCGCACAACGCCTGTCACTGCTGCACGAACTGAATGCGCCGGAGTTCTTCGACAAGTCGCTGTTCCGTGGCTTCATCCAGAAACTGCGCGAACGCCGCGTGATCTGGGCCGACGCCGACAACAAGCTCGATTTCGATCCCGGCCTCGAGGAACTGGTCACCGAAGCCAAGGTCATCTTGAGCCGCGATATCCGCCACGGCATCCTCAAGCTGACCGCCGGAAAAGCGGAAGCGGGCAATCCGGAACATGCCGGCAAGACCAACCAGGCAGCGTGAGCAACGTTGGCGAACCGGGCTTGCCTGCGCAATCCGGCAAGTCCGTGCAGTCAGGCGTCGAGATCCGGAATCAGGCGACTTTCGAGCAAGGCGATGGCGTCCTTGAGATACAACTTGCGCCGCTTCAGGCGCTTGATTTCAAGCTCGTCATTGCCGGGGTCGATCGCCAGCCGTGCAATCATCGCATCGAGGTCGCGATGCTCGGTCCTGAGCAAGGTCAGTTGACGCACCGTATTGGCCGGATCTTCGGGGTTCATGAGCATCCCTTGGCTTTGGCGAAGTCTAAGCCAAGGCCGCAGGAGATGCATTCCAGGCCCGTTTCCGCAGTGCTCACGACAGCGGTTGTTCGATGAAGGAGACCATGACGGAATTGCCCGAATCCCGTGCCGACAAGCTGGCCCGCCGTCTGCGTCGACAGGTTGGCCAGGCCATTGCCGATTACCGCATGATCGACGCCGGCGATCGCATCATGGTCTGCCTGTCGGGCGGCAAGGATTCCTGGGTCATGCTCGACATGCTGCTCGAATTGCAGGCGCGAGCGCCGGTCCGCTTCGACCTGCTTGCCGTGCACCTCGACCAGAAGCAGCCGGGCTATGACGCATCGATCCTGCCCACGGCCCTGCGACAGCGCGACATTCCGTTCCGGATCATCGAACAGGATACCTACAGCGTGGTCGAGCGCGTCATCCCGGCCGGTCGCACGATGTGCAGCCTGTGCTCGCGCCTGCGCCGCGGCGCGCTCTACGATTTTGCGGCGAAGAACGGCTACAACCGCATTGCGCTTGGCCACCACCGCGACGACATAGTCGAAACCCTGTTCCTCAACCTGTTCCACCAGGCCCGGCTCAAGGCCATGCCGCCAAAGCTGCAGGCCGATGATGGGCGCAACATCGTGATCCGACCGCTGGCCTATTGCGCGGAGAGCGACCTTGCCGAGCTGGCCCGGGAGCGCGCCTACCCGATCATTCCGTGCGACCTCTGCGGCTCGCAGGAAAGCCTGCAGCGCAAGGCGATCAAGCGCATGCTGCAGGCCTGGGAAATCGAGACCCCGGGACGCATCGAAAACATCTTTCGCGCCCTGACCCGGGTTGAACCCTCGCAACTTGCGGATCCCGCCCTGTTTGATTTCAGCGTGCTCGGCTTGGGCACGCACGAGCGGTATCCTGCGCCACCGCGGCCTGCCCTCGACGAATGACGAAACCACCCAGCGGCTTTCTCACCATCTGATCCTGCATTGCGCAAGGATCGCCAATTCGTTCTCCCCAAGGAATCCAGACACACCCATGTTTTTCCGCAACCTGACCCTGTTCCGTTTCCCGAAAAGCACGTCAAAAAGCCTGGCTGAACTCGATGGCCTGCTCGACGATCACCGGCTGCGCCCCTGCGGCCCGATCGAACTGGCCACGCGCGGCTTCGTTTCGCCGTACGGGCGTGATTCCGATGAGCTGACTCATCGCGCCGGCAAGTTCACCCTGCTGGCAATCGGCAGCGAGGACAAGCTGCTGCCCTCCTCGGTGATCGGCGAGGCGCTGGCGGTGAAGATTGCCGAAATCACCGAAAAGGAAGCACGCCGCATTGGCGCGCGCGAGCGCAAGCGCCTGAAGGAGGAGGTCATGACCGACCTGCTGCCGCGTGCCTTCGTGCGCCCGTCCCGCGTCTTCGCCTACCTGGATGAGGCGCAGGGCTGGATGGTGATCGACACGGCCAGCCGCAAGCTGGCCGAGGAGGCGGTGACCCAGTTGCGCGAGGCGCTCGGTCGTTTCCCGGCCACGCCAATGGCCCCCGCCGACTCGCCGCGGACCCTGATGACGGATTGGTTGGTTGGTGGCAAGCTCCCGCAAGGACTGAGTTGGGGTGACGAGTGCGAATTGCGCGATCCGGCCGAAGCGGGCGCGGTGGTTCGTTGTCGTCGCCAGGATCTTGAATCGGACGAGGTGCGCGAGCATCTGAAATCCGGCAAGCAGGTCTTCCAGCTTGGCCTCGAACTCGATGGGCGCATGGCCTTCGTGCTCGGTGAGGATCTGACCATCCGCAAGTTCCGTTTTCTCGATATCGTCCTTGACGAGATCGGCGAGGATGCTGCGGAATCAGCCCGTGCCGAACTCGATGCACGCTTTGCCTTGATGACGCTTGAAACCCGGCGCTTGCTGGAAAAACTCGATGAATGGTTCGGTCTGCCGCGCCCGGACGAGCGCGAACAGGAACGATGAAAGCGGATGGCGTAAACAATGAGCCCGGAATCCGAAGATCAGTATCTTGAATTGCCGACACCAACCGGCGAGGTGATTCGGGTCCTGCGCCGCAGTCACCCGCAGGCGCGACGCCTGCGCCTGACCGTGACTTCGGGCGGAGCCAGGGTGACATGTCCGAAAGGCACGCACCCGGCCCAGGTATTCGCCTTCCTGCGGAAGCACGGCGAATGGCTGGAGCGCAAGCTCGACGAGCTTCATCTCGGCGCGCAGCCGCCCGCGCTCGAACCCGGGGCAACCACGGTCATTCCATTGCGTGGCGAAACCACCCGGCTGATCTGGCGCGCAGGTCCTTATCCGCGGATCGAACTGCTCGCCGACACCTTGCTGTTGACCTTGCCGCAGGCCAACCGGCGCTCGCTGGAAACCGCCCGCGGCTTGCTGCAATCCTATCTCGATGCGCAATTGCGCAAGGATGTGTCGCGCTGGCTGGCACGCTATTGCCCGCGCCTGGGATATGCACCGACCGTGATCCGCGTGCGCCCGTTGAAGAGCCTCTGGGGCAGCCTCGATACCCGCGATCGGGTAACCCTGGACCTGGCCCTTGCGCTTGCGCCTCCGGCAGCGCTCAAGTACGTGCTGGTGCATGAGCTCTGCCACCTGCGCATCCGCAGCCATTCGCCACGGTTCTGGACGCTGGTCGCATCCATCCTGCCGAACTGGCAGGAGCAGCGCGACTGGCTGCGCGTCAACGGCCAGGCTCTCAAGGCCGAACTGCACCGGCTCGTGGAGGCACCCTGATGGAGGCGCCGCTCAGGTGTCGCGCAGAGGATGACGGGCGAGAAAATCCTGCATCGCGCCCACCACCGCATGCGGATTTTCCAGATGCAGGTGATGCGTGCCCGCCATGCGCACGACTTCGATATCCCTCAGCAAGGAAATTCGCGCCGCGACCATCTCCGGCTGCAGGTAAGGCGCGTGCGGTTCGGCCAGCACGAGCAAGGTCGGTGCAGCAATGGCCGGCAGGATGTCGGCGAGCTGCTCTTCGCTCAGCCGCGTCGCGCTCGGCAGGGTCAGTCGCGGATCACTCGACCAACTGAGGCCAGTCAACCCCGGCACTTGTTCGAGGCGGCAATGGGTATCGTCGCCCTTGCTTGCGCGTTCATCGCGGCAATGCCCTGCATCAATGCCGGGCGCTGGCTGCATGGCATGCACGGGCGGCAGGCAGGTTGTTCCCGCACACTGCAACCCGCGCTCGACGATGCAACGCGCCGCTTGCGGCGACAGATGCCCCGAGCGGCAACGGGCATCGATGGCTTCTTGCAGATCCGCAAACACGCGCAAGCCGCCGCCCTTGAACGCCGCCCGCGCCGTGTGCGCCCTACGCAATTGCTCGAGGGTCTTGTGCGTGTCCAGGGTCAGTGGCCCGAGGCCTTCGACCAGCAACAAGCGGCGAATCCGCTGCGGGCAGATAGCGGCATACATGCTGGCAAGGGCCGCACCCAGCGAATGACCGAGCAGGTCGAGCGATGGCCAGGCAAACCAGTCGATGACCTGGCCGATCTCGTCGAGGTAATCGGCAATCGCATACCAGTTCGCCGCGGGCCGATGCCCGGAACGGCCATGACCGGCCAGATCGAGCGCGACCAGGTAATGCCCGCGCAGCAAGGGGGCCAGGCGATCGAATGTGCCGGCATTGTCGAGCCAGCCATGCACGGCCAGCATTGGTGGAGCGGATGGATCGCCCCAGGCCTTCGCCGCCAGGGTCAGGTTGCGCAGCGGTATACGCAACTCGACGGCCATCGGTTCACTCACGGGCGAACGTGCGCGGCATCGTCGGATTCCGGCCAACCCCGGCAATGGCGCAGCACCAGCTCGCGCATGGCCGCGACCTGGTCATCGCCGGCGTTGAGGCAGGCAATGTAGTTGAAGCGCTCGCCGCCGGCGTGGAGGAAGATCTCGCGCCCGGCCATATCCATTTCCTCGAGGGTTTCCAGGCAGTCCACGGCAAAGCCGGGACACATCACATCGACACTGCGCACGCCCTGCACCGGCAATTCGGCCAGGGTGTGGTCGGTGTAGGGCTGCAGCCAGGGCTCCCGACCCACGCGCGACTGGAAGCTCACCAACAGCTCATCCGCGCCCATGCGCAAGCGTGCGCGAAGCCCTGCCGCCGTCGCTTCGCATTGCTGGCGATATGGATCGCCATTGCGCACATAGCGCTGCGGAATCCCGTGGAACGAAAGCAGCAGGCGCTCGCTGCGCCCGTTTGCCTGCCAATGCCGCTCGACACTGCGGGCCAGCGCCTCGACATGCGCCGGCTCCTGGCAATAGTCGCTGACCAGGCGCAGCTCGGGTGGACAGCGCCAGCGACGAAACTGCGCAGTAACCGCGTCGAAGACCGAAGCTGTGGTGGTCGCCGAGAATTGCGGAAACAGAGGCACCACAAGCAGGCGCCGCATCCCCGATCGCGCCAGCCCGGCCAGGGTTTCACCCAGATCCGGTGCGCCGTAGCGCATCGCATGACGAACGATCACGGCATTGCCGAAGTCCGCCTGCAAGGCATCCTGCAGCCGATCAGCCAGTTCCTGGGTGCCGGCCTGCAGGGGCGAACCGGCGCTGGTCCAGACCTTGGCATAGGCGCGGGCCGAACGCGCCGGGCGGATGCGCAGGATGATGCCATGCAGGATCAGCCACCAGAGCCAGCGTGGTTGTTCGACGATGCGCGGATCTGCAAGGAATTCAGCCAGGTAGCGCCTGACCGATGCGCTGTCGGGAGCATCCGGCGTGCCCAGGTTGACCAGCAGGATGGCCAGCCGCCGCGGCTGTTCCGGGTCCGAAAACGAGAGAAAACGCGACATGCGATGGCTCAGCCCGGGTACAAGATCGGAATCGCAGAAGCTGCTCCAAGGCCTTGTCGGCATGGAGAAAACTGCTAGACTCAAGGCCGCCTCACGGTAACGTCGAGGCGGACGATTACCAATAACATAACAAAAGAACGCCACCATGCGCTTGCGTGCCTGCCTCATCGCAGCTGTGCTTTCGAGTGCTCCGATTTCGCCGGCAATGGCGAATCCGGTTGGCTATGGCGTGGCTTTTGACCAGCTTTATCGCATCGAAACTTCGCCGCCGGGAGCCACCTACATTGGTGAAGCCGGCAATTTCGGCGGACAGCCGTATGGTTTGCTGAAGGGACTCACGTTCGGCCCGGGCAATACCCTTTATGCGATTTCCGACAGCCTGACGCAAAAGCCGATTGTCACCCTGAATACGGCCAACGGACGCGCGACCTATCTGTCGTCCCTGAACCTCAGCGGTGGCACCGGACAGTTCAATTCGCTGGACTTTGCCTCGGCCTTCACCTGTGACGGACAAATGTGGCTGACCTCGGCCACCACCCGAAAGCTTTGGCGGGTCAATCCGGCCACCGGTCAATCAACCCTGGTGGCCACGCTCGCCGAGACCCTCACCGGCCTTGCTGCCCGCGGCAACGAGCTGTTTGCCGCTGGCGGACGCGGCAACAACAGTCTGTACAAGGTCAACACGCAGACCGGCACGGCCACGCTGATCGGCGGATTCGGCGCCGCCAGCAGCGGCTGGATCAGCACGATTTCGCTGAGTTTCGACGCCAACGGCACACTCTGGTCGGTGCTCAACTACCTGCCTCCCGCGCCAGGCGGCAGCACCCTTGTCGACTGGAGCGATCTGGCCCGGATCGACCCCGCCACCGGACTCGCCACCGTGTTGGGTCCGATTACCGGTCCGGAAAGCCTGCTCGGCATCGGCATCACCGGATTCACCGTGGGGCAGACCCCCTGCGCTTTGCCGCCACCTGATGGCAGCACACCGCCACCGGCGACCTTGCCTTCCAGTTCGACGTGGAGTCTGGCGATTCTCGGTCTGCTGCTGTTTGCCGCGTCTGCATCACGCATTTCCCGGCGCCGCAGCGCTGTGCAGCGATCAGGCGGCAATCGAGCCTGAATCCCCTCGGCGAACCGTCGCGGTCGACGACAGGAATGGTCGTTTGCCCGGTTCCTGCATACAGTAGCCAGCCGCTTCCGATCCCACCCTCTGCCGCACCTCGCAGCGGAATGCTGCGGGTTCCATCCGCATCGATGTGCGCTTCATCGCAGACTCAGCTTGAACTGCTAACTTGCTGCGGTTATCTCTTTCGGAGTCAACCATGCCTGCCTTGTTGCGTCTGCTGACCGGATTGCTTGCCGTCGCCGCGATCACTGCCCATGCCGCCGATCCCGAACTCAAGCGCGCCGAAAACGCGGTCCGGGTGCTCAACGAAATCATGCAGGCTCCGGACAAGGCCATTCCCCGTGAACTGCTGCAAAGCGCGCACGCCATCGTCGTCGTTCCCGACGTGCTCAAGGCCGGCTTCGTCATTGGCGGCCGCCGTGGCGAGGGCCTGATCGCGGTCAAGACGCGCGACGGCACATGGTCCAATCCAGCCTTCGTCAACCTGACTGGCGGCAGCGTCGGCTTCCAGGCCGGCGTGTCGTCGACCGACGTCGTGCTGGTCTTTCGCACCGAACGCGGCGTCGATTCCATCGTGCACGGCAAGTTCACCATCGGTGCCGACGCCTCGGCTGCCGCCGGTCCAGTCGGCCGCACCGCGCAGGCTTCCACCGATGCCCAGTTGAAGGCCGAGATCTTTTCCTATTCACGCGCCCGCGGCCTGTTCGCGGGTGTCGCCTTTGACGGCTCGGTGCTGTCGATCGACCACGACAGCAATCAGTTGATCTACGGCGAGGGCGTGACGCCGAGGCGCATATTCGAGGACGGCGTCAGCAACGTGCCGAATGCGCTGGTAGACTTCCGCGACCGCCTGGAGGAGTACACTGCCCAATAGTCCGGCGCGGAATCCCCTCCCGCCATTGACGAAACGGCAATGCGCAGCCGCCCGTTGACGGCTGCGCGGCAAATCGCACCACCGGTCGCCTGTCCGGCGCCGGCAAAATGTTCGTGGAGTAATCAAGATGGGCGGTTTCAGCATTTGGCATTGGCTTGTTGTCCTGGTCATCGTGGCCCTGGTGTTCGGCACCAAGAAGCTGCGCAATATCGGCGAGGACATGGGTTCGGCGATCAAGAGCTTCAAAAAGGGCATGCAGGATGGTGACGATCCGGCAAAGCCATCCGAACTCAAGTCCGATCCACCGGCGGCGGTGCAGTCAGCCACCGACACCGACAAGGATCGCAGCGAGCGCTAGGCCACCGTCATGTTCGACTTCAGCTTCGGCGAACTGGCCCTGATCGCCGTCGTCGCGTTGCTCGTGCTTGGCCCCGAGCGGCTGCCCGGGGTCGCACGCACGGCAGGCGCACTGGTGCGCCGGCTGCGCAATGGCTGGCAGGGCGTGCGCTCGGAAATCGAGCGCGAACTGGCTGCCGAAGACCTCAAGCGCAGCATCCAGGAAACGGTAAAGCAGGTCGATGTCCGCGAGGATATCCGCGCGACCGCCGATCAGCTGCAAAGCGCCATCAGTGAAAAACCGCAAGCGCGCCCGTCCGATGAGTCGCACTGACCCCGCTGGCGACAAGGAACAAACCTTCCTTTCGCACCTGATCGAACTGCGCTCACGCCTGCTGCGTGCGGTCGCCGCCGTGCTGCTGATCCTGCTCGGCCTGGTTCCTTTCGCCAACAAGCTCTACGCGTGGTTGTCCAGGCCCTTGATCGACCATCTGCCGGTGGGTGGCGCGATGATCGCCACCGACGTCGCCTCACCGTTCTTTGCACCGCTGAAACTGGCGTTCTTTGTCGCGCTGTTTCTGGCCATGCCGTTCATCCTCTACCAGCTCTGGGCATTCGTTTCCCCGGGCCTTTACCGGCACGAGCGACGCCTGGCCATTCCCCTGCTCGCTTCTTCCGTGCTGCTTTTTTATATCGGCTGCGCGTTTGCCTATTTTCTGGTGTTGCCGGCAATCTTCACGTTCATGACCAGCATTGCCCCCGCAGGCGTTGCCGTCATGCCCGACATTGCCCGCTTTCTTGATTTTGTACTTGTGCTGTTCCTGGCCTTCGGCTTCTGTTTCGAGGTGCCGGTGGCCCTGGTGATCCTGGTGGCCATCGGAGTTGCCACACCTGAACAATTGGTAAAGAGCCGTCCGTACACGATTGTCGGCGCGTTCGTCATTGCCGCCGTCCTGACTCCGCCGGACGTGGTATCGCAGCTGTTGCTGGCGATTCCGATGTGCCTGCTTTATGAAGTCGGCATCTTCGCATCGAGACTGCTGGCCAAGCGCTTGCCAAGCGAAAACGGGGCTTCCTCGGCCTGAAACCGGTTTTCTCGCACGGTCCGGGAACCTGTCCGTGTTTTGGCGGTCATCGCTGCGTTCACCTGAACGCTTTTATTCACAAATCATTACCAACCCAACCAGTGGCACATTTTCTTCCGGGCTGGAATGAGGCTACACTTGTAACGCTGGCGAAAAAGGATATCGTCGCAGTTGACTCTTTACACTATCCCGAAGGGGGAAAACATGGCTACGAAGAAGAAAGCAGCAGTTGATGATGATGCGCGCGATGCCAGCCTGCGCGTTTCCAAGCGCATGCGCGACAGCCTCAAGGCAACCGCGGCCGTCATGGGCCGCCCGCTGTATGACGTCACCAACGAGGCGATCAACAGCTACCTGTCGACGGTGAAGCTCGGCGATCCGCTGAAGGCGATCCGCAGCAACGCGGCACGCGGTCGCAAGTAAGCAACCCGGTAGACAGGCCGTACCGACCGGATCGGTCGGGCTGCTCGCAACCGCAAACGCCATCCGCCTGCCGGATGGCGTTTTTGCATGTGGCGTTTGCCAGGCGTGGATCGGGCCCTGACTATTCGATCGGCGGCAACACGTTCATGACTTCACGCAAGGTCGTCACCCCGCGCGCAACCTGCGCCGCCGCCGACACGCGCAGTGGACGCATGCCCTCGGCGAGGGCCGTCGCGGCGACCGCAGCCAGGTCCATGCTTGGCTGGATGAGCGCCCGCAGAGGTGCGGATATGCGCATCATCTCGTAAATGCCGGTGCGCCCCTGGAAGCCGGTCTTGCGGCATTCCGTGCAGCCCTTCGGCCCGAAGTTCTGTTGCGGCGGCGGCAGTTTCCAGTTTGCCGTCATCGCCAGCCAACCGCGCTCGTCGAACGGCACTTCGATCTTGCAATGGGCACACAGGGTGCGCACAAGGCGTTGCGCGACGACGCCGGTCAGGGTCGACTGGATCAGGTAATGCGGCACGCCAAGATCGAGCAGACGCGTCAGCGCGCTCGGTGCATCGTTGGTGTGCAGGGTCGACAGGACGAGGTGGCCGGTCAGCGAGGCCTGCACGGCCATCTGCGCAGTCTCCAGGTCACGGATCTCGCCAACCATGATGATGTCGGGATCCTGGCGCATCAGAGTGCGCACGCCGGCGGCGAAATCGAGGTCGATCGCGTTGTGCACCTGCATCTGGTTGAACTCGGGGCTGACCATCTCGATCGGGTCCTCGACCGTGCAGACATTGAGGTCGGGCGTGGCCAGCACCTTGAGCGTCGAGTACAGCGTGGTCGTCTTGCCGGAACCGGTCGGGCCAGTGACGAGGACGATGCCATGCGGCCGCTCGACCATGCCGCGCCAGTTCGCCTCTTCCTCGTCGGTGAAGCCCAGCTGGCGGAACTCCTTGACCACGATATCCGGATCGAAGATGCGCATGACGATCTTCTCGCCAAACGCAGTGGGCATGCTCGACAGGCGCAGCTCGACCTCGCGCCCACCCTGCGATCGCGTCTTGATGCGGCCATCCTGCGGGCGCCGTTTCTCGGCCACGTCCATGCGCCCAAGGATCTTGACGCGCGAGGTCACTGCAGTCATCACGGGCGTCGGCAACTCGAACACCTTGTGCATGACGCCATCGATGCGGAACCGGATCGCGCTGGTATCGCGACGCGGCTCAAGGTGGATATCCGAGGCACGCTGCTCGAATGCGTACTGCAGAAGCCAATCGACGATGTGCACGACGTGGCGATCATCGACGCCGAGATCGCCCGTCTTGCCGAGCTCGACCAACTGCTCGAAGTTGAGCAGGGCCGAGTTCTCCCCCGCTTCGGCCTTGGCGTCCCGGGCGCGCTGGATCGAGCGCTGCACGCCCCACCATTCCGTCAGGAAACGGCTGATGTCGATGGGACTGGCGACCATGCGCTGGATGTCGCGACGCAGGATATGGCCGAGATCTGCCATCCAGCGCGTATCGAACGGCTCCGATGTGGCGAACACGACCTGCATTTCGCTGACCGCGACCGGCAGTATCCGATAACGCAAGGCATACGCATGGCTGACCACCTGGGTCACGGCGGCGACATCGATCTTCATCGGATCGATCTTCAGGTACGGCAGTTTCGCCTTGCCGGCCAGCCAATGTGTGAGCACCTCGAGACTCAACGGCTTGGCCGGGTCGCGCGCATCGGCCAGCTTCAGGTTCGCAACGAGAATCAAGGGATGCAGTTCCAGCTTGCCACGCGTGGTGCGCACATCGGCACGCACGCGGCGCATGTCCACTTCGGAAATGACCCCGTCGCCGACCAGCGCAGCCAGAGTTTCATCGAGATCGATGCGATGGTGCAGGCCCAGCGCCTGGCCTTGCGCCGTGGCGGCGGCAGCCGGCTTGGCGATGGCATCGGTTGGCAGCTGTCGTGTCGCCATGCCGCGTCTATCCTCGAAGATCGTGGGCGCCCGTTATACTAGCGCGCTTTGCCGCCGCTTCCGTGATCGAAAACATGTCAGGACTCAGTTTCCAGGACGTCATCCAGACCCTCAACCGCTATTGGGCGGAGCAGGGCTGCGTGTTGATCCAGCCGCTCGACACCGAAGTCGGTGCCGGCACCTTCCATCCAGCGACGTTCCTGCGTGCGCTCGGCCCCGAGCCCTGGTCGGCGGCCTACGTGCAACCGTCACGGCGACCGACCGATGGCCGCTACGGGGAGAATCCGAATCGACTGCAGCACTATTACCAGTATCAAGTGGTGCTCAAGCCGAACCCGGATGACATCCTCGATCTCTACATCGGTTCGCTGAAGGCGCTCGGCATCGACCCGCTCGTGCATGACCTGCGCTTTGTCGAGGACAACTGGGAATCGCCAACCCTCGGCGCCTGGGGACTCGGCTGGGAAGTCTGGCTGAATGGCATGGAAGTCACCCAGTTCACCTATTTCCAGCAGGCCGGCGGCCTTGAATGCCGACCGGTCACCGGCGAGATCACCTATGGCCTCGAACGCCTGACCATGTACCTGCAGAACGTCGACAACGTCTACGACCTGGTCTGGACCGACGGCCCGCGCGGCGTGGTCAGCTACGGCGACGTGTTCCACCAGAATGAAGTCGAGCAGAGCACCTACAACTTCGAACACGCCAATGTCGCCAGGTTGTTCGAGTGGTTCGATACCTGCGAGGGCGAGGCGAAGCAGCTCGTCGCCGCCGGACTACCCCTGCCCGCCTACGAGCAGGTGATGAAGGCCAGCCATACCTTCAACCTGCTCGACGCGCGGCGCGCAATCAGCGTGACCGAACGCCAGCGCTACATCCTGCGCGTGCGCACCCTGTCCCGCGCCGTTGCCGAAGCCTATGCCGCGCAGCGCGAGAAGCTCGGCTTCCCCGGGCTGCGCACGCGCAAGGAAGCCGCATGAACACGAACAGGAAACCGGCTTCCCTGCTGATCGAGATCGGCACCGAAGAATTGCCGCCGCACGCGCTCGATGCGCTTGCCGACGCCTTTGCCAAGGGCATCGTCGAGGGCCTCGAAAAAAGCGGTGTCGCCCTGGATGCGGCAACCACGAAAACCTACTGCTCGCCGCGCCGTCTTGCCGTGCTGGTGGCCGCTGTCGCCCACGAGCAACCCGACCAGGCCATTGAACGACGCGGCCCTGCCGTGGCTGCAGCTATCGATGCCGATGGCCAACCGGGTCGTGCCCTGATCGGCTTTGCATCGAGCTGTGGCGTCGAGGTTTCCGCACTTGCCAGGCTTGAAACCGACAAGGGCGCATGGTTCGTCCATCGCGCGATCCAGCCAGGCCAGGCGACGGCGGCCTTGCTGCCGGCAGTCCTTGCCGAAGCGGTCAAGGGCTTGCCGATTCCGAAACCCATGCGCTGGGGCGAGCATGAGTTCGCCTTCGTGCGCCCGGCACACTGGCTGATCATGCTGCACGGCAGCGACATCATCCCTGCCGAGTTGTTCGGCCTGCGGGCGGGACGGCAATCACGCGGTCATCGCTTCCACCACGACGCGCCGGTGCACATTGCCGACGCCGATTCGTGGCTCGACGCCTTGCGCAATGCCAGGGTCATTGCCGATCCGGCCGAGCGTCGCCGGCGCATCGTCGACGAAGTCGCGCGGGTCGGCGGCGAGAGCGGTGGCACACCTCGGCTCTCCGCTGCCCTGCTCGACGAGATTGCCAACTTGACCGAATGGCCGGTGGCGATCGTCTGCGCATTCGATCCGGCATTTCTCGATGTCCCGCAGGAAGCGCTGGTGATGACCATGGAGACGAACCAGAAATTCATCCCGGTGTTCGATGCGGCTGGCAAACTCAGCGCACGCTTCATCGGTGTCGCCAACATCGAATCGAAGGATCCCGCGGAAATCCGCAAGGGTTACGAGCGCGTGATCCGGCCCCGCTTCGCCGATGCCAAGTTCTTCTACGACGAGGATCGCAAGCAGGGCCTGGAATCGTTCCAGGAGTCACTGAAATCGGTGACCTACCAGCAGTCGCTCGGCAGCGTCTGGGACAAGTGCATCCGCGTTGCCGAACTGGCCCGCGTGATCGCCAATCGCGTCGGCGTCGATGCCGCCCTCGCCACGCGTGCGGCCGCATTGAGCAAATGCGATCTGATGACGCGCATGGTCGGCGAGTTTCCCGAATTGCAAGGCATCATGGGGCGCTATTACGCGAGTCAGGGCCACAGGCCCGAGCCAGCAGAAGTCGCCAGCGCGCTGGATGAATTCTATCGACCGCGGAATGCTGCCGACGGCATCGCCCACGGCCGGCTCGGCCAGGTGCTGGCCGTTGCCGAACGTCTGGACACCCTGGCCGGGATCTTCGCCGTCGGCATGAAGCCAAGCGGCAACAAGGACCCGTTTGCCTTGCGCCGCGCCGCACTCGGACTGGCGCGCACCCTGATCGAGGGCGGGCTCGACCTGGACCTCAAGGCGCATCTCGCCGAAGCCCTGGCCAGCCTGCCGGAAGCGGCGTTCGTGGCCGGGCTTGGCAAGGGCAAGGACGGCAAGCCGCTTGAACTTGATGCCGGCAAGCGGCGTGACGAACTCGCCAGCGAAATCTTCGACTTCATCATCGAGCGCCTGCGCAGCTACTACGCCGATCAGCACATCGGCAGCGAGGCCTTCGAGGCAGTGCGTGCCCTGTCGCCGACCTCGCTGGTCGATTTCGATCGCCGCCTGCACGCCGTGGTCGCCTTTGCCCGGCTTCCGGAGGCACACGCCCTGGCAGCGGCCAACAAGCGCATCGGCAACATCCTGCGCCAGGTCGGCGACGGCGCGACCGGCGACATCGACGCCGCCCTGCTCGAAGTCGATGCCGAGCACGAACTGTTCGCGGCGCTCGCCGACGCTGAAACCGACAGCGCGCCGCTGATCGCCGCCGCGGACTATGTCGGCCTGCTGCAGCGCATGGCCCTGCTGCGCGATCCGGTCGATCGCTATTTCGACAAGGTCATGGTCATGGCCGAAGACCCGGTTCTGCGCCGCAATCGGCTGCTCCTGCTTGGACGCCTGCGCCGCCTGTTTCTCCGCGTGGCGGATATTTCCCTGCTTCCGTCGGCAGCGGGACCGGCTTGAGCGCGATTGTGCGCAACGAGCCGGATTGATCGCGTAGACTTCGCCAGGGCAACAGTCGGCGGCAACCCGCCTGGGGAGCATGACCGGAAGCAGCAACGACGCCAGCACCACGCAACGCCGCACCATGCACCCGCACCGACGGGTCGGGGCTGGCGAAGTGCCCGCATGCCTGGTCGTGCTGCAGGGCCAGCGGCTCGGGCAGCGCATCAATCTCGGCGACGAGCCCTTGATCATCGGCCGCGCACCCGAAGCCGGGTTCCAGATCATCGAGCGCAGCGTGTCGCGGGCGCATTGCCGGATCACCCGTGATCCCGCCGGCTACCGCATCAAGGATCTCGATTCGACCAACAAGACGTTCCTCAACGACCAGCCGATCATCGAGGCCGAGCTCAAGGATGGCGACCACATCTCGGTGGGCAGTTGCGTCCTCAAGTTCATGGATCGCTCCTCGGTCGAGGCCCGCTACCACGAGGAGCTGTACCAGTTGGCGACTGCCGATCCGCTGACCGACCTGTACAACCGACGCCAGTTCCTGGAGCTGATCGATCGCGAAATCGCCCGTGCGGCAAACTACAAACGTCCACTGACCCTGCTCATCATCGACCTTGATCATTTCAAGTCGATCAATGACCAGTTTGGCCATCCCAACGGCGATGTGGTGCTGAAGAAAGTCGCCCTTGCCCTGCGTGGGCATTCGCGCGAGGAGTTCATCGTCGCGCGCATCGGCGGCGAGGAGTTTGCCATTGTCCTGCCCGAAAACGGCTTGTCCGAAGCAGTCCGTTTCGCCGACAGTTTGCGTTGCGCCATCGGCGAGCTTGAATTCACCTTCGATGACCAAACGCGCAAGGTCACGGTCAGCATAGGCGCGGCCGCCTGGTCGCCCAGCCTGTCCTCGACCGGCGACCTTATGCGTGTCGCCGACGCACAGCTCTACCGGGCCAAGCAAGCCGGTCGCAACCGGGTCTGTGCTGACGCCTGAACACGGCCTGCCGCGGCCTGCGGCGATTGATTCCCCGGTCGCCTCGCATTATTGTGCTCCGCCCCCGCGGGATTCCCTCGAAGATTCCCTCGACCCAAAAAACCCCACGCCTGCCCATAGTCCGTTCATCCAGCGAGCGCTATGCTCGCCCAGTGAACTACGATTGATTTCGTTTATCGTCTGTTGAGGATCCTGTCATGATCAAGCTTGTCGCCACCGCGCTGACCGCGCTGGCTGTTCTCGGGGGATGCAATTCCTCCAATCAAGACGCCGCCCCGTCCGCCGCCGGCAACAATGGCTCTGCATCCGCCACGCAAACGCCGGCGCAAGCGCCGCTGGCAAACCAGGTCAGCGGCACCATCAACTTGCGTGAGCCGGCCGTCATCAATCCCGGATCCAAATTGAGCATCCAGCTGGTCGATGTCGCCCAGCAGGAACTGGTGCTTGCGGAAACTTCCGAAGCAGTCAGCACCCAACCCCCCTACTCGTTCAGCTTGCCCATGGATCCTTCGCGGATCGACCATACCCGTGTCTATGTGGTCAATGTCAGCCTGATCGATGGCGAGCGCCATTATGTGCAGGCCTTGCAGGCTCCCGTATTGACCGGTGGTGCCGGATCAACAGTCGACATCGTGCTGAATGGCGAAGCGACGCCGGGCGAAGAGCTCAAGGAAGCGTTCGGCAAGCTGAAATCGCATATCGGCGGCATGAAGCGGATCCAGGACTCATTCCTCGACGGTGACCTGTCGGTGGCCTGGGACGGTTTCGTCGAAGCAGGCAACAAGCTCCGTTTCATGCGCGTCAATTCCGAACTGGGCGACGGTGATACCGCCGTGCGAAGCAACATCGAATATGCCTTCCTCGATGGCAAGCCGATGGCAATCCTGAAGAAGGGTTCGGTGACGACGCGCGTCGGCTGGGACGCGGAGGGTCAGGTCATCCTCAATGAAAAAGGCGGCGGCACGGTCAGCGACGAAGAAGCCAAGGGCTACTACAACGACGCGCTCAAGGCCTTTGCCATGGGCGAGCGCAAGCTGCCAAACAAGAAATAGTCCTGCCCTGCAGGGCAGCACGCGAAAGGCCGGCCATGCCGGCCTTTCGCGTTTTGCGGATCACGCTTTCGACATCGATCAGCGCCGCGCCTTGGCGAAGGCATCGGCAAAGGCATTGCTTGCCGCCGGCTGGCTCGTTTGCATGGGCCGCCCCTCACGCGTCGGTCGTGCCGTCGACACGGTCTTCGCTGAGGTGTTGCGGCTTTCACCCGGCTCGTCGTCCAGGCGCATGGTCAGGGCAATGCGCTTGCGCGGGACATCCACCTCGATGACCTTGACCTTGACGATGTCGCCGGCCTTGACCACCTCGCGCGGATCCTTGACGAACCTGTTCGACAGGGCTGAAACGTGAACCAGGCCATCCTGATGCACGCCGAGGTCGACGAAGGCCCCAAAGGCCGCGACATTGCTGATCACGCCTTCGAGAACCATGCCCGGCTTGAGATCACGAATATCCTCGACGCCCTCGGCAAACATTGCCGTCTTGAATTCGGGGCGCGGATCGCGACCGGGCTTTTCCAGCTCCCTGAGGATATCGCGCACGGTCGGCACGCCAAAGGTGGCATCGGTGAACGCCTGCGGATCCAGCGAACGCAGGAAGGCGCTGTCGCCGATCAGTGATTTCACCTCGCGGCCACATTGCTTGATGATGCGCTGCACGACGGGATAGGCCTCGGGATGCACGGACGATGCATCAAGTGGATCATCACCAGCGGCAATGCGCAGGAATCCGGCGCATTGCTCGAAGGCCTTGTCACCGAGGCGCGCAACCTTGAGCAGGGCCTTGCGCGTGCGGAAGGCACCGTGCTCGTCGCGGTGGCGCACGATGTTCTCGGCCACACCTGCGCTCAGACCGGCAACCCGGGCCAGCAGCGGTGCCGAGGCGGTGTTCACGTCGACGCCGACCGCATTGACGCAATCCTCGACGCGGGCGACCAGGGCATGGGCGAGTTTCACCTGGTTGACGTCATGCTGGTACTGGCCGACGCCAATCGATTTTGGATCGATCTTGACCAGTTCGGCCAGCGGATCCTGCAACCGGCGCGCGATCGATACGGCACCACGCAGCGAGACATCGAGATCGGGGAATTCCCTGGCCGCGATTTCCGAGGCGGAATAGACCGAGGCACCGGCCTCGCTGACGACGACCTTCGACAATTTCAGATCCCCATGCTTGCGCATCAGTTCGGCCACGAGACGGTCGGTTTCGCGCGACGCAGTGCCATTGCCGATGGCGACCAGGTCGACGCCGTGCTTGCGGCTCAGCGTGGCCAGTTCGGCGATCGATTGGTCCCAGAGCTTTTTCGGCTCGTGCGGATAGATCACCGAGGTCGCCAGCAATTTCCCGGTGCCATCGACAATGGCCAGCTTGACCCCGGTGCGGATGCCCGGATCGAGCCCCATCACGGTTTTCGGTCCGGCCGGAGCGGCCATCAACAGGTCCTTGAGGTTGTCGCCAAAGACGCGGATCGCCTCGGCTTCGGCGGCTTCACGGGCGCGGCCAAAGATGTCGAGGCCCAGGTGCAGATGCAGCTTGACGCGCCAGGTCTGGCGCGCCGTATCCAGCAGCCAGCGATCACCGGGGCGTCCGCGGTCGACGATATCGAAATGCCTGGCGACGCGGCCTTCGGCTTCGGCATGGCCGGCAGCCGCGGCCTCGTCCAGCGCCTGCGCCGGATCATCGGCACTTGCCGTCGTCTTCGCCGGCGTGGTCGGGCGTGGCGCGAGCTCCAGATCAAGCACGCCCTCGTTGCGCGCGCGGAACAAGGCCAGCAGGCGGTGCGAGGGAATCGTGCCGATGGCCTCGACATGCTGGAAATAGTCGCGGTACTTCGCGCCGGCCTCTTCCTTGCCGGCGACCAGCCTGGCGCGGATCACCGCCTTGGCAGCCAACCAGTCGCGCAAGGCGCCAACCAGGGCCGGATCTTCCGAGAATGATTCAAGCAGGATCGCCCTCGCGCCATCAAGCGCGGCCTTGACATCGGCGACACCCTTCTCGGCATCGACAAAGGCCGCTGCCCGCTCTTCCGGAGCTTGCGTCGGATCCTCGCGCAGGGCGAGCGCCAGGGGTTCCAGCCCCGCCTCGCGGGCAATCTGGGCGCGGGTCCGGCGCTTCGGCTTGTACGGCAGGTAAAGATCTTCCAGTCGGGCCTTGTTGTCCGCGGCGAAAATCTCCGCGCGCAAGGAATCGGTCAACTTGCCCTGCTCGGCGATGCTCGCGATCACCGCGCTGCGCCGATCCTCGAGTTCGCGCAGATAGCCGAGGCGTTCCTCGAGCAGGCGCAATTGCGTGTCATCGAGGCCACCGGTGATTTCCTTGCGGTAGCGCGCAATGAACGGAACGGTCGCGCCGCCGTCGATGAGCTCGATCGCTGCGCGCACCTGTTCCGGGCGCGCGGCAACTTCTTCGGCGATTCTCTTTTCGATGCTCGACATTCTTTCTCGATGATCCTGCTTGAATGGATGGAAACGCGACGCGCCGCCAGGGCGGCCGATCACAATGGAAAAAGCTTGTCAGGCGACGCGCGGCTGTCGCTTGAGATGGACCAGCAGCAGCGAGATTGCCGCCGGCGTGACGCCGCTGATGCGCTGCGCCTGGCCGATCGTCGTCGGCCTCGATGCCTTGAGCTTGATGCGGACTTCGGCGGAGAGGCCGCGCACGCCGTCGTAGTCGAAGCCGTGCGGAATGCCGGTGCCCTCGTGGCGGCGGCTGCGCTCGATCTCGTCGCGCTGGCGATCAAGGTAACCGGCGTACTTGATCGAGATCTCGACTTGCTCGGCAACCTGCGCATCGGCGACCGCCGGGCCGATGCCATTGATCGAAGTCAGCCGCACGTAGTCCAGTTCCGGACGGCGCAGCAGGTCATGCACGCTGGCATCGCGGCTGACGCTGACGCCCAGCGCGCTGTCGATCGCGGCACCCAGCGCGTTGCCGGGAGTGACCCAGAGCGCGCGCAAGCGTTCCGTCTCGGCATCGATCGCCTCACGCTTGCGCAGCACCTGCTCGTGGCGCGTGTCGGAAACGCAACCGTGGGCGTGGCCAATCCCGCTCAGGCGCAGGTCGGCATTGTCTTCGCGCAGGTGCAGGCGATACTCGGCCCGCGAGGTGAACATGCGGTACGGCTCGATCGTGCCGTTCGTGGTCAGGTCGTCGATCAGCACGCCGATATAGGCTTCATCGCGACGCGGCGTCCATGCGTCCAGTCCGCGCACGGCACGTGAGGCATTCAGTCCGGCGATCAGGCCTTGCGCAGCAGCTTCTTCGTAGCCGGTCGTGCCATTGATCTGGCCAGCGAAGTAGAGACCGTCGATGGCCTTGGTCTCAAGCGAGGGCTTGAGTCCGCGCGGATCGAAATAGTCGTACTCGATTGCATAGCCGGGACGGGTGATGTGCGCGTTTTCGAAGCCGCGAATCGAATGCACGAGTTCAAGCTGGACATCGTAGGGCAGCGAAGTCGAGATGCCGTTTGGATAGATCTCAAACGTGTCGAGGCCTTCCGGCTCGATGAAAATCTGATGCGAGGACTTGTCGGCAAAGCGCACGACCTTGTCCTCGATCGAGGGGCAATAGCGCGGACCCGTGCCTTCGATCTGGCCACTGTACAAAGGCGAACGATCGAGGCTGCCGCGGATGATTTCGTGCGTGCGTTCGCTGGTATGGGTGATCCAGCAACTCAGTTGCCGCGGATGTTCATGCGGCGAGCCCATGAACGAGAACACCGGTGGTGGCCTGTCTCCGGCTTGTTCTTCAAGGCCTGCGTAGTCGATGCTGCGCCCGTCAATACGCGGCGGCGTGCCGGTTTTCAGGCGATCCACGGCGATCGGCAGCTCGCGCATGCGTTCGGCCAGGCGCTGCGCCGGCGCATCGCCCGCACGCCCGCCGGCGTGGGTGGTCAGGCCAATGTGGATCTTGCCGGCGAGGAAGGTTCCTGCAGTGAGAACGACTGCGGGCGCATGAAAACGCAAGCCCGTCTGCGTCACCACACCGGTCACGCGCCCACCCTCGATCAGCAGATCGTCGACGGCCTGCTGGAACAAGCGCAGGTTTGGCTGTGACTCCACGATGGATCGGATCGCCGCCTTGTACAGCACACGATCAGCCTGACAGCGGGTTGCGCGCACGGCTGGTCCTTTGGATGCGTTCAAGGTGCGCCACTGGATGCCGGCACGGTCGGCGGCATGCGCCATCGCTCCACCGAGCGCATCGATCTCGCGCACGAGATGACCCTTGCCGATTCCGCCAATGGCGGGATTGCAACTCATCTGGCCAATTGTCTCGATGCTGTGGGTCAGCAGAAGGGTACGCGCACCGCTGCGTGCCGACGCCAGCGCCGCTTCGGTGCCGGCGTGCCCACCACCGATGACGATGACCTCGAAATTCTGCATTGAACTGGACGACATGGCTTGAGGGAACTTGAATCAAGGCGCGTGATTCTAGGGCAACACCGATTATCCGGTGCGACCAGGATGGACGATGCACACATCGCGCGCGCAGTTGGCACGGATACTGCTGTACTCAATTCGCACTCCCACCGGCACTAGGCGTATGCGAGCACGCCGAAGGTCGGAATTCAGGGGCTGGCCCCGTGTCGGTGGGAGGATGCACCTGCGCAAGCAGGCAATGTTCCGATGATTGCAGGATCCGGCATCGAAAAGGCTGGCACCCGGCGGTCATAGGAACAGGGGGGATCCAAGAGGACCATATGCCGGGTGCCAGTTTTGACTGGCCACAGGCCCGATCCAGCGATGCCACGCCTGCAGAGGCGTGGCATTCGTGTTTTCGGGCGGTGAAGAACCTTATCGGTAACAGCGTTTGACAGACTGTGACCTAAATCGCGGAAAACCTGCAGTCCACGTTTACCTCAATCGTTAGCGGTCATTTTACGACAGGAAACGTCAACCCATTCGCATGGAAATGGACGATTCAGATGAAATTCACGATTTGATGGACTTGGCACGCCCCTTGCTACCTGTAAAACACATCCACCCCATGCCCGAGGACACCGCCATGCTCACTTCCGCCACCATGAGTCTGAACCCCCTCTTCCTCCGCCACGACCTGATGATCGAACTCGGTCGCCTGGAAATGGCCATGCAGGATATGCGCGGCACCGATACCGTGGAACAAACCCCCGTTCAATTGCAGCAACTGGAAAGCCGCCGCGCGCGCATCAATGAAGCGCTCAGCCGCCTCCCGGCCTGAGGAATCTTCACCTGGCGGCATGCCGGGCGGATCAAGAAAAAACCGCGCACTGCGCGGTTTTTTTGGCCATGGATGGCCTGTATGCCGGCAACGCAGGAGCAGTTGTCGGTGATGGCCATGGATGGCCTGTATGCCGACAACGCAGGAGCAGTTGTCGGTGATGGCCATGGATGGCCTGTATGCCGGCAACGCAGGAGCAGTTGCAGGCGCGTCATGAGCTGCGATTCATTGCCTGTGCGGGATCGGTGTCGAGCGCGTCGGTGGCGGCGGGCTGGAAGAACGCATCGGCGCGGAACGTGGCTGGAAATCCGGTGTAGCCGAACGCACCGGGGCAGCCGGGCGCGGCGGAGCAACCGGCTGCGGCGCAACCATCGCCCGCGAAGAAGGAACTGGCGGCAGGCGCGCATCGGCATTCACCCTCGGCGCGGCAGACGGCTGCGGATACACGGATGGAGACTGCAACCGGGTTGCCGAAGCCGGCGCTTGCACCGTGTCGCGGCGAGTCAACGCACTGCGCGTGGCGCGATCGCGCTCAACGCGCTCGCCGCGCAGGACGCCCGGTTGATCATGCGGCTGCAAAGGCTGCCACCAGATCGGCGGGTAGCCGTAGCCCCACCAGGAATATGGATAGCCATAGCCATGACCGAAACCGCCATTGAAGCTCCAATGGTGGCGGACATAACCCGGCGAGTCGATGTAGACATCAGCGGTAGGCGAACCGTAGTAATAGTCGCCACTGCCTTCATGACCGTAGTAATTGCTGCCGGTCGTCGCGCAGCCGGCCAGCAGCAACGCGGAAAGCAAGGCCATTGCGTGTCGCTTCATGATTCCTCCGGCTTCTGGCAGGTGCACATCTTCCTCCAACATGCACCCGGACACCGGCAGATTCAAGCACTCAGGGCCGCAGCGAGCCGTCCTCGTCGGCATGCGCGAGGCTGCGCGCGAGGATGTCGGTCACGTCGGCGGACATCGCAGCCGCCTCCTGCAAGCGCATCAGCTGTGCATGCATGCGCTCGCGCAAAGTCGGCGGATAGCGTCGCCACGCGGCAAAGGCCGTGGTCAATCGCGCCGCAACCTGGGGCGTGATGCGGTCGATCCGGCGGATCGAGTCCGCGATGAATTCGTAACCGGCACCGTCCTCGCGATGGAAGCCGACCGGATTGCGCAAGGCAAAGGCGAGCAGCAAGGCATACACCTTGTTTGGATTGTCCCAACGGAACGCGGCATGTCGGGTCAACGCGCGCACCCGTTCAAGCGCATTTGCGGTGGGCAGGGTTGCTTGCACCGAGAACCAGCGATCCATCACCGTGGCGGCCGTTGAATAGTCCGCTGCAAACGTGTCGAGCGCGTTTTGCGCAGCGAGGGCTTGCCCGTGCACGAGGCAGGTCAGCGCAGCCAGTTTGTCGCTGAGGCAGACGGCATCGTCAAAGTGGCGGTGGGCCAGCGCGTGGTATTGCGGATCGGCACGACAGAGCAACCCGAGACAGGCGTTGCGCAGGCGCCGCTGACCTTGTGCGACCGGCTCCGCTCCAGCCATGGATGCCGCGGCAAGTTGCTCGTAGCAGGCCAGCAACTCAGTCTGCAGCGCCTGCGCGATGGAGCATTCGAGGCGCGAACGCGCGGCGTGGATTGCCGGTGGATCGATTTCGGCGAGGGATTCACCCAGGGTGATTTCATCCGCGAGCGTGAGCATCTCGGCCAGCGTCGCCGGATCGAGATCCGCCTCATCGAAAGCCCTGCGCAAACCGGTCATCCAGGCCCCGAACGCTGGAGCGCCCCTCGCATCGCCTTGCAACTCGGCCATGAACAGATGGCGGATCAGGCCATCGGCGGCCTGCCAACGGTTGAATCCGTCATCCTCATGCGTGGCCAGCACGACAAGGTCCGCCCAATCACCGCGCTGCGCGATCCGCACCGGGGCCGAATAGCCACGCAGCAGCGAGACGATCGGCGCGTGATCCAGATGCCGGAAAGTCAGACTCATGCGTGGTCGATCGAGCAGGATCACGGCCTCATCGATGTCGCCTGCGACGCCGTTGCGTTCGATCTTCAGGCGATTTCCAAACGCATCGAAAAGGGCCAGGGCGACTGGAATCGGCAAGGCTTGCCTCGGCAGGGCGGTTGCGACCGGCGCGAAGCTCTGGGTCAGCTCCAGCGTGTAGCAGTGCGTCTGCGCATCGAATGCACCCTGCGCCTCAAGCACCGGCGTTCCGGCCTGGGTGTACCAGGCCAGCCAGGGAGACAGCTCCCGCTGGTTGGCATCGCCCAGCGCCGCGAGGAAATCCTCGACGGTCACGGCGGCACCGTCGTGACGATCGAAATACAGATCCATGCCGCGACGAAAACCGTCCCTGCCCAGCACGGTCGCCAGCATGCGCACGATCTCGGCACCTTTCTCGTAGACCGTTGCCGTATAGAAATTGTTGATTTCGCTGTATTGCGAGGGCCGAACCGGATGCGCCAACGGCCCCGCGTCCTCGCTGAACTGGTTGCGCCAGAGGACGCGCACGTCTTCAATGCGGCGCAGAGTTCGCGAGGTCTGCTCGGAGACGAACTCCTGCTCGCGATAGACCGTCAGGCCTTCCTTGAGGCACAACTGGAACCAGTCGCGGCAGGTCACCCGGTTGCCTGTCCAGTTGTGGAAATACTCGTGGGCGACGACGGCCAGCACATGCCGGTAGTCGTCATCGGTGGCATGCAGGGGATCCGCCAACAGGTACTTCGAGTTGAAGATGTTGAGGCCGGTGTTCTCCATGGCACCCATGGTGAAATCGTCGGTGGCGACGACATGGAAGACATCCAGCCGGTAGTTGCGGCCGAACCGCTGTTCATCCCAGAGCATGGCCGCCTTGAGGCAATCCAGCGCATACCGACAGCGCGCGATCAGCGGCGCGGGTGCCCAGATCTTCAAGCTCACCAGGCGGCCTTCGGCGGTGCAGTGCCGATCCTCGATGACGGCGAGGCGGCCAGCGACAATGGCAAAAAGATAGCTTGGCTTGGGCTGCGGATCGACAAAGCGCGCCCAATGCCGGCCATCCGCCAGTTCACCGGCACCATCCGGATTCCCGCCGGCCAGCAGCACCGGAAAGCGCGCGCGATCCGCGCGCAAGGTCACCGTGTAGCGGGCCAGCACATCGGGGCGGTCGATCGACCAGGTGATGTGGCGAAAACCTTCGGCTTCACATTGGCTGAGCAGGAAACCCTGTTCCGTGCCACCGCTCAGGTAAAGGCCCTGCATCGCCTTGTTGTCGGCCGGGCGGATGCGGGAACGGGTTTCGATGACGGCCTCGCCGCGCACCGCGTCGAGGAACAGCAACGCGCCCTCGATGCGGTACTCGTCGCTGGCAAGGACGCGGCCATCAAGACGGATCTCCAGCAGTTCGACATTCTCGCCGTCCAGGCGCAGGCCAACGTCCGCCTGTGCCGGATCCTGGATCACGTGCAGGCGCGCGCTGACCCAGGACTGCTCGACATCGAGGTCGAAATCGAGAGCGATCGTCTGCATGCGCCATGCCGGTGGCCGATAGTCCTCGATGCAGGTGAGCGGTTTCTTCATGGCTTGGTCCATGGATCCTTGCAGTCCGCCATCAGAGCATGCGCATCACGGGCTGGGAAGCACTACACCGAAGCGTGGCGTGCCCTGTATTGTGCGCACTCCCCTCGAACCGCATCTGCCCATGACCACGAATGCAGCACCCGAGGCCATCGACTTCGCCGACATCAAGGCTGCCGCCTCGCGAATTGCCGCTCATGCGCTGGTGACGCCGGTACTGCAATCGCGCTCGCTCGATGCCCTGGTCGACGCCGAATTGCTGTTCAAGTGCGAAAACCTGCAGCGCGTTGGCGCATTCAAGTTTCGCGGCGCCTGCAACGCGATCTGGTCGCTGCCCGCTGCACAGGCCGCCAGGGGCGTGGTCACGCATTCCTCCGGCAACCATGGCGCGGCACTGGCCCTCGCCGCAAGCACGCGTGGCATACCGGCCCACGTGATCGTGCCCGAGGGGGCCGTGCGCTCGAAAGTAGCAGCCATTGAAATGTACGGCGCCACCCTGCACCGCTGCGCGGCAACCATCAGCGCGCGCGAGCAGGCCTGCGAACAGGTGCGTGAGCAGACCGGCGCAACCCTCGTGCACCCATACGCGGATGCGCGCGTGATTGCCGGACAAGGCACGGCGGCGATGGAATTGATCGCGCAGGGCGGCCCGCTGGATGTGCTGCTGGCACCGGTCGGTGGCGGTGGCTTGATCAGCGGCAGCGCGATTGCCGCTGCCGCGCTGGCCCCGGACTGCCGGATCATTGCCGCCGAGCCGGCAGGTGCCGCCGACACTTTCGAATCCTTGCGCCAGGGCAAACGCATCAGCGCTTTCGTGCCTGACACGATCTGCGATGGACTGCGCACCCTTGTCGGTGAAATCAACCTGCGCATCATGCGCGCGCACGGCGTCGAGGTGCTGACCGTCGACGACGAAGAAACGATCGCGGCAATGCGCCTGATCTGGCAGCGCATGAAGATCATCGTCGAGCCATCCTCGGCGATCGTGCTGGCGGCGGTGATCAAGCATCGCCAGCGCTTTGCAGGCCAGCGCATCGGCTTGATCGTCAGTGGCGGCAATGTCGACCTGGACGCCTTGCCGTGGCCGGCTCGGCCATCGACTGCGGGTGAAGCCTGAACATGGCCGGCACCACCTCGAAATCCGGCATGGCTGCGCGTGCGCGTGCGCGGGAAGACGGAAAAGCGCAAGGCGACGGCAAGACGCGCTGCAACTGGGCCAGCGGCGCCTCGGTCGACCTGCCTTACCGGCGTTATCACGACGAGGAATGGGGGGTGCCGGTGCATGAGGATCGCCGCCTGTTCGAGTTCATCGTGCTCGAAGGCGCCCAGGCCGGACTGAGCTGGCGCACGGTGCTCGGCAAGCGCGCGGCCTACAGGCGCGCATTCCACGATTTCGACATTGCCAAGGTCGCCGCCATGTCCGATGGCCGCCTCGAAAAGCTGCTCGTCGATCCGGCCCTGATCCGCAATCGCCTGAAGATCTTCTCGGCGCGCAACAATGCGCGCGCGGCCCTGCAGATCATCGACGAGTCCGGCAGCCTGGACGCCTGGCTCTGGTCCTGGGCGGACGGCAAGCCCCTGCTCAATCACTGGCGCTCGCAAGACGAGGTTCCGGCAACCAGCAGCATTTCCGATGCCCTGAGCAAGGCCTTGCACAAGCGCGGCTTCCGCTTTGTCGGCTCGACCATCATGTATGCCTTCATGCAGGCCACCGGCATGGTCAACGATCACCTCAGCGGCTGTTTCCGCCATCCACGAAACCACGGCAAGGCCACACGGGCATGATTGTCACCAACCCCCAGGCATTCCTTCGGGCCGTCGACACGCTCGCCCTGAAAGCCGAGTTCCCGGCCGTTGCCGGCGCGGCCTTCATGGTCAGTCCGAACGGTTTCAGCCTCGCCGCCGAATCCGCCAGCGACAACCGCTACATGGATTTCGCCAGCCCGCCCGATCCGTTGCGCGCCCTCGCCGAGCATGCAGAACTGGCGCACCGTCTCGGCGCAGATGTCCCGCTGATCACCTTTCCCGGCGATCCCGAGGCCATGGACGGCGTATTCCCGAACAACGTCTTCGCCACCGTCCCCGGTCGCCTGATCATCGGTCGCATGCGCCATGCCGTGCGCCAACGCGAAGCTCTGCGCGAGGACATTCGCCACTGGCTCGGTGTCCTGCAGGGCCGGCAAATCATCGATTTGTCGGGGCGTAACCTGATTGCCGAACTGACCGGCGCCCTGGTCATCGACCGCGCCCGCGGCATCGGCTATTGCGGCCTTTCCGAACGCTGCGACATGGCCGGGGTCGAGGCGATGCATGAAGCTTTCGGCCTGCGCCTGACCTATTGTTTCGAGCTGGCGGCCGGCGAATACCATACCAATGTCGTACTCGCGGTGCTCGCCGGTCGCGCGGCGATCATCGCCGCATCGGGGTTCCGCGACCGCGCCGCGGCAACAGCGATTGCGTCGCTGTACGGCGCGCACGTGGTCTGCATCGACGAAGCCCAGAAACAGGCCTACGCCGCCAACGCGATCAGCCTTTCCAGTCGCCGCGTGTGGATGAGTTCGCGTGCCGCCGGCAGTCTCGCGCCGGCGCAGGTGCACACCCTGGAAGACGCCGGCTTCGCCATTGGCCAGGTCGAACTGGGCGAAATCGAGAAGGCCGGCGGCAGCCTTCGCTGTTGTGTCGGCGAAGTCTTTTGACGCGGCGCAAAACCGGCACCGCGCCGCCGCTGAGGATGTCCCGTTCATCAAGTTCAGCGGGAATTCAATGCGCGCCGTCAAGACTGCATCGGTCGGGCTGTCCCGGCGGCCGCCCATGAGAACCCGACTACCAAGATGATTGCGAATCCAGGACGAATCCGACTGTCCGCACTGGCGACGGCGCTTGCAGTCATCCTGACTTCCACCATGGCCGTGGCGCGGGAGATCACGGTGCAGCAAGCGGTGGAGCAGGTGCAACGCGAGACCAGCGCCAAGGTGCTCAGCGTGCAGACCCTGCGCATCGGCAAGCGCAAGATCTACCGGATCAAGATTCTCACGTCGGGCGGCCAGGTGCGCGTTCTGGAAATCAAGGCAGACCAATAACAGGAGATTGCAATGCGTGTACTACTGGTGGAAGACGAGGCACCGCTGCGCGAGACGCTCGCAGCCAGGCTGAAGCGCGACGGCTTTGCGGTCGATGCCGCCGGAGATGGCGAGGAAGGACTTTTCCTCGGACGCGAAGTCCCCTTCGATGTTGCCATCATCGATCTCGGCCTGCCGAAGTTGTCCGGCATGGATCTGGTCAAGCAGTTGCGCGAGGCCGGGCAGAGTTACCCGATCCTCATCCTCACCGCACGATCCTCGTGGCAGGACAAGGTGCAAGGTCTCAAGTACGGCGCCGATGACTACCTGGTCAAGCCGTTCCATGTCGAGGAACTGCTGGCTCGCATCAACGCACTCGTGCGTCGTGCCAGCGGCTGGTCGCGTCCGCTGCTGGAGTGCGGGCCGATCGCGCTCGACACCACGGCGCAGACGGTCAGCGCCAACGGCAACACCGTCGACCTGACCAGCTACGAGTACAAGGTGCTTGAATACCTGATGATGCACGCCGGCGAGCTGGTCTCGAAGGCGGACCTGACCGAGCACATCTACCAGCAGGATTTCGATCGCGATTCCAACGTGCTCGAGGTCTTCATCGGGCGCCTGCGACGCAAGCTTGATCCCGAAAACACGATCAAGCCGATCGAGACGGTACGCGGGCGCGGCTATCGCTTCGCCCTGGAACGCACCGACAACGGTGCCGAAGAGACTGCAACAGCGCCTGCCGTCTAAGAGCGGCCGGTGCCATGGCCCGACCGCTTTCCCTGCAGACCCGATCACTGGCCGCGGCGGGCATCGCCCTCGCGGCCTTTCTCGGCTTGGCGTTCTTTGCCCTCGACCAGGCCTTCTTCGACGCCGCCCTGAGTTCGCAGCGCGAGCGCCTGCAGGGGTACCTGCATGCCTATCTGGCCGGCGCGGACACCAATCGTGCCGGCAACCTGATTCCACCCGAAGTCGGCCCCGATCCGCGCTTTGATCGACCGGGATCGGGTCTCTACGCGATCATCGTCGGCGACAACGTGCGCAACGCGAAGGATCGCCAATGGCGCTCGCCCTCCGCACTCGGACTTGACCTGCCGTTCACCACCGAGCTTGAAAAGGGAGTCAGCGAGTTCTCCGGGCCGCTGCGCTCGGCACAAGGCAACTTGTTCGTGCTTTCCCAGGGCATCGCCTGGAGTGTTGCCAATCGCCCGGAGTTGAAACTGACGGTCAACATCGCCGAAGACGCTGCCACCCTGCAGGCCCAGGTCAAGGCCTTCCGGCGCACCCTGCTGGCCTGGCTGGTTGGCTTGGGCGTATTCCTGATCCTGCTCGTGCTGGCGGTGCTGCGCTGGAGCATGGCGCCCTTGCGCAAGGTTGCCGTCGACCTCAGCCGCGTCGAGCGCGGTGCCGCCGAACACCTCGGCGACCGCTATCCGGCCGAACTCTCGGGTCTCGCCACCAACCTCAACAATTTCATTGATTCCGAACGCGAGCGGCTCAAGCGCTACCGCAACACCCTCGCCGATCTTGCCCACAGCCTGAAGACTCCGCTGGCGGTGATGCGCACCCAGCTGGAAGCGGAAAGCGATGAAAAGCAATTGCGCTGGACAGTTCTGGAACAAGTCGGGCGCATGGACGAGATCGTCGCCTATCAGCTGTCGCGGGCGGCCACATCCGGGCGGCAGACCTTTGCCGCACCGCTGCCCGTGGAACCCTTTGCCGAGGAGATCGTCCGCAGTCTGGAAAAGGTGTACGCCTCCCGACACGTCCTCTGCGAATTCGAGATTGATCCGGACACGCGCTTCCGCGGTGACCAGGGCGACCTGCTGGAACTGCTCGGCAATGTGCTCGAAAACGCCTTCAAGTGGGCCAGGCACAAGGTGCTGTTTTCGGCGCGGCCGCTGAATCCTGCCGACCACCGTTTTGGCGGCATGCACCTGGTCATCGAAGATGATGGGCCGGGCATCGCCGAAGACCAGGTCGAGCACCTGCTGCAACGGGGCGTGCGTGGCGATGAACGCGTGCAGGGTCACGGCATCGGCCTGTCGATCGTGCAGGACATCGTCAAGGCCTACAACGGCAGCCTCAAGGTTTCCCGCTCGGAAACGCTGGGTGGCGCACGCTTCGACCTGCGCCTGCTTGGCAGCTGAGCGCCGCGGACTCAGGCCGAAGCCAAAGCCTCGACTTCCGCTTGCAGGCGCGCCGTGACCTGCTCGCGGCTGTAGTTGGCAAGCACATAATCGCGCGCCTTTTCACCCTGCCTGGAGCGCTTCCGCGCATCCAGCGCGCTCGCCCTGGCAAGCGCATCGACAAACTCGCGCTGGTTGCGATAGATCAGCCCGCTGCCACTCATGTTGACGTGGTCGACCAGCACCTCGCACTGGCCGTTGACGATCATCGGCGTGCCTTGTGCCATCGCTTCGAGGAGGACAATGCTGAGGCTCTCGTACGGTGACGGCTGCACGAAGGCGACGGCACCGGCCATCAGCTCGAACTTGCGTTGCTCCTCGACGAAACCGAGATAGCGAACATCCCGGCGATTGCCGATGCCGAGCACGTCATTGCCGGTCAGCACCAGTTGCAGGTCCGATTGCGGATGGGCAGCCTTGAACGCCGCAAAACCGTCGAGCAACTGCTGGCAGCCCTTGCTGACGTCGATGCGGCCGCAATAAAGCACATAGGGACTGGCTTCCCGAGCCGGCGTGACGAGTTCGGTTGCCACGGTCATGGATACGACATTGCCGCCATCGAGGTTCCAGATGCGCGCGCCGAGGCGACGCTCGGCCTCGGCGTTCCACAGCACGCGAGGCGCCGAGCGGGCCATGTGCGCAAAGGTCTTCAGGTAGGCAGGCGGCTCGTCATGCAGCGCCGGCACCAGCGCCCAGCGCCGATGCGGCATGGCACGGATGCCGTCCAGCGTCATCGGATACAGATAGGGCAGGAAGAACACTGCCGCATAGTCATCGGCATGCGCGGCAAGATGCGCCTCGAGTTCCGGGCAATTTGGCCCCTGCGCGCGGATGAACTCCTCCTCCAGCGCCTCCGGCCAGCAGTAGCGGGCCTGCGGCGGTTTCTCCGCGGAGCGGGCAAACGCATCGAGCAGGTTGCGATGCAGGGAATGGAAGTACGGCGTGCGCCCGCGGGCAACGTGGAAACGGCGGATGCTGATGCCTTCGCGCTCTTCCACCCCAGCCTTGAGATCGTTGTCCCAGCGCATGTAGTCGAAGGCGGTCGAGGTCAGCACCTCGACGGCATATTGCTTCGACAGCAGTTGGGCGTACTGCCAGGCCAGCGCCTCGGCACCGCCGACCAGGCGCTCATGGCAGCGCGGAACGACAATCGCGATCCGGGCACTCACAATACCGGCTCCAGCAGTTTCACGAAGCGCTGGCGCAGGACGTCATTGGAAAACGACTGCCGGTAGCGGCGGCGGCCACGCTCGAGCAGGTCGCTGCGCAAATCATCGTCGGAAAACAGGCGTGCGGCACTGGCCGCATGCAGCCATGGATCCTGTTCCTGCCAGGCGATTCCGGCGTCACCCAGGGTTTCCGGGATTGCACTGGAGGCATGCGCGACGATCGGCGTGCCCAGCGCCATTGCCTCGACCAGTGGCACGCAGAATCCCTCGTGCTCGCTCATCAGCATGAACACATGACTGGCCAGGTACGCCGCCTTGAGCTGGGCTTCGCTGGCGCCATCTATCCACAGTACATGCTCACCGAGGCCATGCTCATCAATGCGCTGCCGGATCGCCTCGGTATAGGCGTGCAATCGTGGATCCACCTTGCCGAGCAGGATCAGGCGCGCCGGCTCCGCATAGGCGCGCACGTAGGCGGAAAATGCCTCGACCAGATGCAGATGACCCTTGTTGGGTGCGACTCGCCCGACCATGAGGAAATTGCGCGCGCCGTCGGTCAGCGCATCGATCAAGGCGACATCCGCCTCGGCTTCGACGATTTCCTGCACACGATGGAACGGAGCGAGTACATGACTGCGTTCGCGTGAAGCGCCAGCCGCGATCAGCTCCTCCAGGTTGTAGCTCGAATCGCCGAGATACATCTCGAATCCCAGCGCGGCAACCTTTTCCAGCTCCTTGCGCCCATTCTCGCAGGCGGTTCGATAGTCGCCTGAATACGCCTGGAAAAATTCGGGGGGCGTTATGTTGTGATACTTCACCATGCGCAATCCGCGGCAGCGCCTCAGCAGATCGAGCGCCAGCGGCCAGCCTGTCGAATAATGATAAATGACCAGATCCTCGGGCCCGCCGGCAAAGGCCATCATTTCCTCGGCGGGCCAGGTCCTGCGCTGCACGCCACTTGAGGACTGGCAGAAGACGCGGGTTTCGATACCCAGTTCATCGAGGATCCGCGCCATTGCCAGGGCGTCGGCTCCGACGGCGTCCTTGCTGGTCAGGACCGGAATCAGGATCGCCGCCTTCATGAATGATCGCCTCGCAGCTTGGTCAGCGAAGCACCGATTTGGCGGATTTGCACTTGCATGTCCACGATCCGATGCTAGTTTGGCTGGCTGGCAATCAGGCAATAGCTGTCGTCGCCGACGGCCACCCGCCGGATCCGCACGAAGCCGGACGTCTGCAAGGCACGCTCGATGAGTTCGCCATCGACCTGCGCACGCGCGCGTCCCTCAAGGCGATCGGCGATCGTCGCCGATTCCGCACCCATGCCGAACAGCAACTGACCCGAGGGCCGCACGATGCGCCGCACCATGTCGAGCAGGATCACCGCCGGCAGGCCGCGCAGGATCGAGGCAAGATCGAGGATGGTCACGGCGTCGAGGCTGTGATCGGCAATCCTTGCCAGCACCACCGACGGCTCGGCGACGGCAACGGTAATGCCGGCATCACGGATGTGCTGGCCGATTTCGGTGTTCTGGTTGATGGCGGTGACCGCCAGGCCACGACTGGACATCGACTGCAGCCAGTCGAGGCCACCGCCGATATCGAGCACCTCGGCCGCCGGCGGCAGACCTGCGGCGAACTCCGCGGCCCAATGCCGCAGACGGGCAGGCCGCTGCGGATCGGATTCGAGCAGGCGCACGGCAACATCGGCATGCACGGCATCGGCCTTGCGCAGGTGTTCGCTTTCAGCGGTTTCCAGGGCCGCGAGATTCTGCCGCAACGAGGCCAGCCAGTGATTCATGCTGAGGACGAGATGGCGCAGCTCGCGCGCCTCCTGGAACGCCTTGCCGATCTCCGCATGCAATGGCGCGAAGCGCTCGCCAAGCGCCTGCATCTGCACGCCAAGCTCGGCGCCCTCGCGATCCAGGCGCGCGACTTCCTCGCGCAGCGGTTGCATTTGCACCCCCAGCACGGCGAGATCCTCACGCATCACATGGTCGCGCGCCGCATGATAGGCGTCTGCGGCGCGTTGGTGGCGCAGCAACCGCGGCAGTCCGCCGAGGCACACCAGCCATTCGATCGCATAGCCGATGAGCGGAATGCGCATGGCCTTGGCCAGCAGATACCGCGGCAACAGCCACGGCACGCGAACGCCGACGGCGCGACCTTCGCCCGAAAAGCGCAGGTTGCCGAGAATCTCGATCTTGCTGCGCCCCGACTCAAGCAGTCTGATCTGCCCCGTGAGTCCGGCGGAATCGGGGCTGCGCCCGAGCAGGACCGAATAGGCATGCTCGATGAATTCGACGAACTGGAAACGGGCCAGTTCGTCGATCGACACGGCAGTGCGCGCCGGCGCAACTTCACCAATTGCCCGTGGTGCAGCGGCAGCACGCGGATTGTGCGCGGCGCGCGTGCGCGCGACCTGTGCTTCGGCGCGGATTTCTTCCTGGATGCGCCGAAGGGAATTGTCTGCGTCAGGTTTTTTCACGGCAAACGACGTTCTGGCCTTGCCGATACGGCAGGAGTGGATGAGGCGACCGGGGCGCTGGCGGTGTTCCCCCGACGCCCGACAGCGAGCGGCATGATGCCATAGGCGCGCGCCGTGGAAATGTCGATGAGTGCGTAATCCGGTCGATGCCGACCATCCAGCTTGGTCACGACCTTGCGGTATCGCGCACGCCCGGCGCGGCGCGCCGCTTCGAAGCCGGGCAAGGCACGCTGGCGGACTTGTGCCGCACTTTCCGCGTCATGCCCGGGCGGCTTGCGAAAGCCGAGCAGCGTGGTTTCGAGGAATTCGGCCTCGCGGCGCTCGCCATCGACGTAGAAGCCGACAAAGGCATGCCCGGGGACGAGGACAAGGAACGAGCCAATGCCAAGCCGCTCCAGCGCCGAGGCGATGAGGACACTGCCATCCAGGCAATTGGCGACGCGATCGTTCCACGTATCCGAGAGCAGGCGCACGCGCTGGCTGTAGATGACCGGCCCCTGGCTCAGTCCGGCACCTTCCTCGGCGTAACGCAAGCCGCGCTGCTCCAGGGCGACCCACAATTTCTGCGCCAGGCCCAGGCGCGCCTGGCGATCACCGGGCAGGCTTTCCCCGGCATGGATGCCGGCAAGCTCGAGCAGGTGGTCGACGACCGGATCCTGCGGATCCACCCAGGCGGCAAAAGCCCAGCCCAGATCGATGCGGGCGTCGCCCTCGCGGACAAAGTAGACGGCCTCATCGAGCGGATGGACATCCAGTTGCACCTCGCGCTCAAGCATTTTCATGCCGCGTGCGGTCACGCTCACCCGCAGCGTTTGCCGGCGTGGCTGGCGCAGTTGGAGCAAGGCCTCGGTATCCCATGCCAGCCTCGGCCGCAGCACGGTGTCGCCGCTGATGCGGGTCTCGATCACGCTGGCATGGCGCAAGCCCTCGGTGGATACGGTCAAGCGCACATCGTGCGGCATGCGCACGTCGCCAAGGCGGATGCGCAGCAAGCCATTGCCCTGACCGGCGTCGTCCCCTTGCCGCTCGCCCTGGGACAGTTCCAGCGCCGGGAACAGCTCGCCGGCCGGCGTGGTTTCGACCTCCACGGTCATCGCCGCCACCTCTGCGGTACCAAAGCAGCATGCCGCGATGACGAGAAATCGCCACGCGCGCGAGCGCCGCTGACGGCAGAGCGGGAACATCATCATTCGGATTCAGGTTGCCAGTGCATGCATGGCGCGACTATCGTTGCCGGATCCGCTTCTGTCCAGTCGCCCGATTGGGCACGCCGGAATCCCCCATCTGCCACGGAATCATCATGCGACCACTCATCCTTCCCCTGTTGCTCAGCCTGACCTTGAGCGCCTGCAACCAGCCTTCGCCCGAGCAGACTGCCAGCGCGCCCGCCAAGGAAGCAGCCGCCGTTCCCGCACAACCGGCCGAACCCGCCCCCGCGGCCGCCGAAACGGTCGCCGCCAAGCCTGTCGAAGGCGACTGCGGCGACCAGTCCGCACTGGCCGCGGAAGATCGTCTTGCGAACACGCCAAAATGGTCGCTGGCCAGCGAACAGGACAACTTCGGCTTCGACGTGTTCCGTGGCGACAGCGAGAACGGCGAATTCACCAAGTTGAACAAGGACCCGATCCTTGGCGCCGGCACCACCGACGAGACGCAGAAGTATTCCTGGCGCGACGACACCATCGATCCGTGCAAGGAATACTGGTACTACGTCGATTCCATCAGCACCACTGGCGTGCGCGAAAAGATGACGCCGACGTTCAAGGCGCCAGCCAAACGTTCGCCACGTACGCAGCCCGCCGCGCAATGACGCATCGGTTCATCGCCCTGCGCAGCAGATCTTGCCGATTCGCTGCGCATGACGCTGGACGCTGAGCCGAACTCGCCGGCACGCCGCGTCGGGCCCTGGCTGCTTGCCGCGGCCTGGCTGCTGCTCAACGCCGCCTTGTTGTGGATGTACTACAACCCGGCGCAAAAGCCGCTGGTCGGCGACGAGTTCGATTACCAGCGGCGCGCACTGGCCCTGCTCGCCGGTCAGCCCCTGCCTGAGCTGTTCATCTGGCCGCCCGGCCAGACCTGGTTCCTTGCCGCGATCCAGGCGCTGTTCGGCAGCCACCTGCTGATTGTCCAGCTCGTGCAGATTGTCCTTCTTGCATTCTGCGCATTCCTGCTGGCGCGGCTCTGGAAAACGCTGGACAACGCGCGTGCGGCGTGGCTGGCGCTGACGATCTTCCTGCTCAATCCGGCCAGCCTGGCCTATGCGCACTGGTTGTGGCCGGAAGTCCCCTACCTTGCCTGCCTGCTGGGTGCCCTCGTCCTGCTGCTGACATTCAGCGCACGGCCGCACCTGCGCGCCCTGCTCGCCGGTTTGCTGATCGGCCTGGCGATGTTGTTCAAGAGCCTGCTTGGCGGCTTCTGGCCGTTGTTCTTCCTCGCCTTCCTGTCACGCAAGGATGGCCGCCTGTCCTTCGCCTGGCTGGCGGCCGCGGCTTTTGCGGCTGGCCTGCTGCTGGCGACCTTGCCGGCACTGTGGAACGGCTACGTGAAAACCGGATTGGCACTGATTGCCGACAGTTCGCTGTACAACCTGCATGTCGGCCTGCGCGACCACAGCCGCAGCGACTACGTCGACGAAGCCGGGCTGCCGGCCTTGACTGCCTTCATCGAGAGTGCGCCGACCCCGCAACAGCGCAATGCCATCTATGGCGACAAGGTCAGAGCGGAAATCGCCAGCCGCGGCTGGCTCGACGTGATTGGCGGGCAACTGGACAGCCAGTATTTCCGCCTGTTCAACGCCAAGACCCTGCTCAATTCGCAATTGCAGGGCGCGGCCTGTGCCGGTCACCTCGGTGCGTACGCGCCCAGCGCCCTGGCAACGCCCATCGGCTGGCTGGCGGCGGCCAGCCACAGCATGCTGCTCATCCTCTGCGCGTTCGGCATCGCCCTGTGGAAATCCTGGCGACGGCCGTTTGCCGTGTTCTGTGCGCTTTATCTCGGCTACCAACTCGTGCTGTTCCTTGGCCTGCACGTGATGGAGCGGTATTTCTTCCAGATGCAGCCGCTGTTGTGCGGATTTGCCGGCAGCTTTGTCGCCGCAATCATCGCGCGCAAGGATGCGCCGTCGGCGCTGGCGTTCACGCGCTGGCGCTGGCTTGCGGGAAGCCTGCTTGCCGCATTGCTGCTCGGACTGGCCTGGCTCGGTCCCGTTCTGGATGGCAATTGTCCCTGAGCGCTGGAAGCGACGAGGCCCGATTCACGCGCCGATCCGGTATCCTCGCCCTCCCTCGTGGTTGCCGTCGTCATGCACCAGCACCTGATTGAATTGATCCGCTTCAGTACCTATGCCGAGCTGCGCGCCGAACGCGAGCGCAGCTACCTGGGGCTGATCTGGTGGGTAGCCGAGCCGGCCATGATGATGGGCGCGTTCTGGCTGGTCTTCGACCTGATCCTGAAGACCGGCGGCCCGGATTACGTGCCCTTCCTGCTGGTCGGCCTGACCCTGTGGCAGTGGATGAAGTCCTGCATCACCCATGGCGGCTATTCGATCTGGGGCAATCTCGGCCTGATCCGCCAGGTGCGCATTCCGGTGCTGGTGTTTCCGCTCGTGCAGATATTCGCCGACACCATCAAGTTCCTCTACATCTTCGCCTTGTTGCTGGTGATCCTGTGGCTTGCCGGATTCCCGCCAAACATCACCTATCTGGCGTTGCCGGTTGTCTTCGTGGTGACCCTGCTGTTCTCGGCCGGCGGCGGATTCCTCATGTCGGCAGTGATCCCGCTTATCCCGGACCTGCGCTTCGTCATCGAGCAGATCCTGACCATGGTCATGTTCCTCTCCGGCGTGGTCTTCGCCCTGGATGCGGTGCCGCCGCCGCTGCGGGACTGGTTCGCCCTGAATCCGGTGGTGACCCTGCTCGATGCCACGCGCGGCATCCTCATGCACGGGCAATGGCCGGACTGGATCGCACTGCTCAAGGTCACCCTTGTTTCGCTGGTGGTCCTGGTCATCGGCATTGGCGTGGTCTTGCGGCTCGCGCCGCGTTATCCGAAGCTGGCCGCGTGATGGACCAGCCGCTCATCGAACTCGAACACGTCGGCGTCGCTTTCAGCGCGCAACGACGCGTGGGCAGCGGAAAATTCTGGGCGCTGGAAGATGTCAGCCTGAGCCTCAGGCAAGGAGAACGTCTCGGCATCATCGGCCGCAACGGTGCCGGCAAGAGCACCTTGCTGCGCGTCATCGCCGGCATCCTCGCGCCGGATCGCGGGCATATGCGCCGCGGCACGCTGTCGTGCCAGTTGCTCTCGCTGAGTGTCGGCTTCACTCCGTATCTTTCCGGCCGCGACAACGCCATCCTCTCCGGCCTGATGATCGGCCTGCGCCAGCGCGACATCATCGCGCGGCTGCCGGCGATCAAGGCGTTTTCCGAACTCGGCGATTTCTTCGAGCAACCGATCGCCACCTATTCCTCGGGCATGCTCATGCGCCTCGGCTTCTCGGTGGCCATCCAGGCCGAGCCCGATGTGCTGCTCATCGACGAGGTGCTGTCGGTGGGCGATGTCGAGTTCCAGGAGAAATCCGGCAGCGCCTTGCGCGAGCGCATGCGCCAGGGGCATACCGTCGTCCTCGTCAGCCATGACGAGACCCAGGTCGCGACCCTGTGCGACCGTCTGCTCTGGGTCGAGCACGGCAGGAGCGTCTGCGAAGGCAACCGCGACGAAGTCTTTGCCGCCTACCACCGCGGTTTGGCCGTGAGCACCGCAGCGTCATGAGCCGCGATGAGGCGAGCCTGCTTTTCACCCTGGCCCGGCGCACGGGGAGCACGCCACGACATGTCCTCGTTCGTGCCGCGCGCATGACCGAGCAGGGCAATGAGGATGCCAACGAAGGCTTGCGGCGCCTTCGTGATACCGGCATGCGCTATTGCCCGCTCGTCGATGATTGCGCCAACCTGCTGCTGACGCCGATTGCCAGCTATGCGCACGACACCCTCGACAGCGCCCTTGAACTGCTGTGGCAGGACGCCCACCAGGCAGGTCCGTGATGCGGGGTGCGGCCCTCATCGTCCTCGCCTGGAACCAGTGGACACTGACCCGACGCTGCCTCGACAGCCTGCTGGCACAGGATCTGGATGCCGCCGAGATCATCGTCGTCGACAACGGCTCCGAGGATGAGACCGCGACGGCACTGGATGCCTATGCGTCACGCGTGCGCATCGTGCGCCTGCCGGCAAATCTCGGCTTCGTGCGCGGCATGAACGCGGGCATCGCCGCGGCGCGGCCGGATGACGATGTTGTCCTCCTCAACAACGACTTGCTGTTCGGGCAAGCGGACTGGCTCAATCGCCTGCGCGATGCAGCGTACGCGGCCGCCGACCACGGCATCGTCGGCTGCCGCCTGCTCGGCCCGGAACCGGGCAACCTGCTGTTCCATCTCGGCGGCTTCATCGAACCGGAGCTGCTCTGGGGCCAGCAGAGCGAATCGGGCCAGCAGGAATCCGATGTCGGCCAGTTTCCGCGCACGCGCCGCGTGCAGGCGATCGCCTTTGCGCTCGCCTATATCCGCCGCGATTGCCTCGATCGCATTGGTGGACTTGATGAGATTTTCCACAGTTATTTCGAGGACACCGACTACTGTCTGCGCGCCGCCGACGCCGGGATCGCCAGCGTCGTCGCCGGTGCCGTCACCTTGCGCCACGACCAGCACGGTTCGACCCGTGATGACGGCGGCTTCCGCGAGCGCTTGTGGAAGAACAGTCGCGCGCGCTTCGCCGAACGCTGGCAGCAGCGCCTGATCGATCGCTATCGCGGTACCGTGCTGTGGCAGGGGCTGACGCGCCTGCCGCATGCCTGGGGGCAATTGACGCGCGCCCTGCTCTGGCGTCTCGATGCGCGCGGCCTGCGCATGGCCTATTCAGCGGTGTTGCCGGAGCTGCTCGATGGCAACGATTTTCGCCTCGAACTCGCCGCGCGACGCATGCTGCACTCGTTCCCCGATGTCGCCCTGGTCTGCACGCCCGGCCAATCGCAGATGCCCGCACGTGGCCGTTTTCGCGTCGCCATCGCCTTTTCCGAATGGCGACGTCCGCCCGCCGCCTGGGCCGATTACTACCGGGGTTTCGACCTTCTGCTGGTACCTGACGCATTCCAGGCCGAGGCGTTTCGAGAGATCGGCATCGACACGCCGATGGAAATCCTGCCACTGGGCGTCGATCGCGAATACTGCCATCCGCAGGTGCCTGCGCTGCGCCACCCGGCTGGACACTTCGTCTTTCTGGCGGTCGCCGAATCGCTGCACGGCGATGCTCCCGAGTTGATCGTCGAGGCTTTCCGGCGCAGCTTCCGCGACGATGAAGCCGTCGAGCTGGTCGTCTACATCTGCCCGGGCAACGATGAAAGCGCAATCCGCGAAACACTCGAGAACATGCTTGCGCGGAGCAGCGGCGCACGCGTGCGACTGATGTTCGGCTGGGGCTTTCCCGGATACGAACGCGCGCAGTTGCTGACCGCCGCCGATGCCTACGTCAGTGCACGTCGCGGTGCCGGCTGGGATCCGGTGGTGCGCGCGGCGATCGCCTGCGGCTGCGTGGTCATAGCCCCGGCCTGGGGCAGCCAGCAGGCGCTGGTGCAGGAATGGGCCTTGTCGGTCGAGCTTGCCGGCGAAATCGAGGATCCCGCCGAGCCTGGCTGCGTGTGGGCGCAACCCGATCGTGACGCACTCGCCTGGCGCATGAGGGACGTCTTCAACCGGCGCGAAGAATGCGTCATGTCGGCGATGGCGCGGGCCACGCAATATTCGGCATCGAACCATCTCGATCTCAGTGCCGATCGCCTGACGGAAATGCTCGGCCGTGGATCGACCCTGCTTGCGCCGGTGCCCAGCATGCGCCCGCATCAGCCGTGCGATCTCGATCGACCGCCGAGTGGGCAGATGGTCGTGCTCGGCATGCACCGCTCGGGGACTTCGAGTATCGGCGGCCTTCTGGCCTTGTTCGGCGCCTGGCCCGGACCGGCGGAATTGCTCCTGCGTGGCCCTGACAATCCGCGCGGTCATTTCGAACACGGCGAAATCCACCTGGCCTGCCTGCGTCGCCTGCAAGCGGCCGGAGGTGACTGGAAATCGCCACCCGGGCACGCCCCACCCGCGGCAATCGATGCCTTCCGTCGCGAGATCGCCGTGGTGCTGGACAGCCTTGATGGGCGTCGCCCATGGTTCATCAAGGAACCCCGGTTGTGCCTGCTCGTCCGTGAATTGCTGCCGCTGCTGACCCGACCGGTGTTCATCCATGTCGTGCGTGATCCGTCGGAAATCGCCGCATCCCTGCATCGACGTGATGCATTGTCCACCACGAAGGCGCTCGCACTATGGGAAACCTACACACGGGAAGCCTTTGCCGGCAGCGCCGGCTGGCCGCGCATCCTCGTCGATTACAACGCCTTGCTCGAAAATCCGCTGGCCACGGCCAATGCATTTTTCGATGATCTGCAAAACCTCGGCATTGGCGGGCTTGAGCGACCGCAGCCGGCGCGCATTGCCGAGTGGATCGAGTCCGCCGGCACGAAATCGGATTGCAGCGGCATCCGCCTCAGTGCCGCACAGGCAGACCTGCAGGCACGCATTGCCGATCGCGGCATCCTCGGGCAACGCTGATCAATTGTCTGCCCGATCGCGTGCTGCGGGCGGTCGCCTGCGACCCTGGTAGCGCGTGCCAAGCAGGTGATCCCACAGCGGCGTGGTTACGCCGAAATTGGCGTCCTCGTGGTGATGATGGATGTGGTGGCTGGCTGCCCAGCGGCGCAGCCACGGCTGCCGGAAGCGCATGGCGTGGATGGCGAAATGGCTGAGCCCGTAGCCGACATAGCCAAAGGCGATGGCGCCGCCGAGCAGGCAGGCATGGCTCATCGGCATGAACACTGCGAATGCCAGGGTCAGTCCGATGAGGATTGCCGAGGGCAGGAAAAACGGCAGGGCATCGTATCCGCGCGGGTCGAGATGATGAGCATCATGGCCGCGCCGATACATCGAATCGGGTCCGTGGAAGATCCAGCGGTGAAACAGGTATTCGATGAAACTGAAAGCGACCAGGCCGGCCAGCACGGTTGCGAATGCCGCAAACCATGAGCCGCGATGGCGCTCGACACCGGTGCCAAGCAGGGCGATGGCGAGACCTCCGGTGAAGGCAAATTCGAGCCAGTAATTGAGCCGCGTCGAGGACATGCGGACGATGCCATCGAGGGTCGCCGAGGCGAATCCCCGCAGTGCAGCCCGGAGTTGCGTGGCAGATGCCGGGGGTGAATCTTGTCGAGGATCGTTCAAGGGGTGTTCCGCTGCCTGGCCAGGAAATGCCGTCGAACATTCCACGGCAACGCGCATTGTGACAAACGCGCGACCGATTTGCTGCCCTTGGCGCACGCACCAGGCCAACCCTTGCGCGGGCCGCTCGCATATGCAGGCATGAAACTTGCATTGTCAATTGCCCGCTGCCAGCATGACGCAGACCCCGGAACTCGGCTCCCCGGGATGCACCCCCATCAGGAACGGGTCGATCGGTTCGGCTCCGCAGCGCCACGAGCTTCGCGATCCGACCTGCCGTCGCCTGGCGGCAGGAATCCGGGTGCGTCGCAGGCAACCCTCAACCATCACGCAGATCCGGAAAAAGGCATGCCGGCGTTTGACAAGAAAATCCGCTGGCGCGGCACGAAACCGGCGAAACATCCACGCCTGCAGCTACCCCGGCTGATCCTCGCCGCGATCCTGCTGCTGGCTGGAAGCGTGCTTGCGGTCGAGCCGCCAACGCCGCCCGCCTTGCGCGACTACGCCGTCGACCGCTGGACCTCCGTGCAGGGCCTGCCGCACAACTCGATCCGTGGCCTCGCGCAGACTCCGGAAGGTCACCTGTGGTTTGGCACCTGGGAAGGGCTGGTCAGTTACAACGGCCTCGAGTTTGCCGTGCTCGATCGCGCCAGCAAGCCCGGCCTGCTCGACAACGGCATTGGCGCGGTCTATCTGGATGCTCAGGGCGCGTTGTGGATCAGCGATTCGCGCGGCAATGTCGGGCGTCGCGAAGCCGATGGCCAATTGCGATTCTGGCCACGTCCGGCGGATCTGCCGAAGATCCTGATCCAGGCAATGACCATGGATCGCAGCGGCCGCTTGTGGTTGCTCTACGAAAGCCGGGGTCTCGCCAGCCTCGATGCCGACGGCGTGTTCCACTACGACCCTCCGCCTGCTGATTCACCGTTGCGACAGGCCAATGCACGCATGGCGCTCGACCAGCAGAATCGCCTGTGGATCGGCAGCTTCGGCGGCCTGCTCTACCGGGACATCGATGGCGACGGCGTGACGCGACGCGTCGGCGCGGATTTCGGACTGCCTGCGGACGGCCTCGCCTGGCCTTACCTGGCCCGCGACGGGCGACTCTGGATTGCCGCCGAGGACAGCCTCTACCTCATGCAGGATGGCCGACCGGTGTTCAGGTACCGGGTGCCGGACAAGGGTCGCTTGACCGCGGTACTCGAGGATCGCAACGGACAATTCTGGCTCGGCACGGAAAACCTCGGCTTGTTCCGCATCACCGAGCGCTATGGGGTGGAACGCATGGCCGACAATCTCGATCTGCCGGGCGGCCGCATCACCGAGCTTTTCGAGGACGCCGAAGGCAGCATCTGGGTCGGCGCCAACGGCGGCCTGTTCCGCCTTCGGCAAACGCTGTTCAGCAATTTCACCGTCAGCAATGGCTTGAGCGGCAACTACATCCGTGCGGTCATGGAAGATCAGCGCGGACGCCTGTGGATCGCTTCGGCCGGCGGCCTCGATCGCATGGATGCGGACGGCAGCCTGCATGCGGTCCATCTGCCGACAGCGAGTGGCAATCCGCCCTCGGCCTTGAGTCTCGCCGAAGACCATCGCGGCAATCTCTGGATCGGCACCTACGTCGACGGCCTCTACCGCATCGGCAGCAACGGTGCCATTCGCCGTTATGGCGTCGAAGACGGACTGCCGCCCGGCAACTTGCGCGGCATTGCCGTGGATACCGATGACGTCGTCTGGCTGGCAACGCAGCGCGGCGTGGCCAGGCTGGGCGGCAATCGCGCGCGCATGCTCGAGGGCGAAAACGCGCCCACCGGCCTGACCACGGCGCTGGACAGCCAGCCCGGAGAACTCTGGATCGGCACGATCGAAGGTGCCCGCGTCCTGCGTGGCACGCGCATCGAGCGCATCGACATCGATGCCCTTGGCGGCGGACGCTCGGTCTTCGGCTTCAGTCGGCTCGGCAGCGACATGTGGATCGTTTCCGATCGCGGCCTGTATCGCTATCGCGCCGACCAGCTGGCGCGCGTCGGACTCGAACAGGGCCTGCCTGTCGACGCAACCTTCGAGATGGTTCCGGATCAGGCCGGAAACGTCTGGATCACGAGCAATCGCGGCGTCATGCGCACCACCCATGCGGCCCTCGATGCCGTTGCCGACGGGCGCGCGGCGCGCATCGAAGTCGAGCGCTACAACGAAATGGATGGAATGATCAGCGCGCAGGCCAACGGCAGTTCCGGCCCCGCCGCCTGGCTGCGCCGCGACGGCACGCTGTGGGTGGCCACGGCCAGCGGCTTGAGCACGCTTGATCCGGCCCGCATCGCCCTGCTCAGCCAGCGCATGCCACCTCCGACTGTCATCGAAAGCCTGCGCGTCGACGGCCAGCCGCTGCCACTCGGCGCGGCCAGCAGGAAGGTCTCGCTGCCGGGCGGCAAACGCCTGACCGTGGGCTTTGTCGGTCTCAGCTTCGTGCTGCCCGAACGCATCAACTACCGCACACGACTGGACGGACTCGACCAGGGCTGGGTCGAACGCGGCCATCAGCGAAATGTCGAATATGTCGGCCTGCCGCCGGGCGACTACGCCTTGCACGTCAGCGCGGCGCATCCGGGCGGCCCCTGGGGCAGCAGCGAGGCACTCTGGGAATTCCATGTCAAACCCTTCTGGTGGCAGCGCCTGGACGTACGCCTCGGCGCCGCCCTGCTCGCCCTGTCATTCCTGCTTGGCATGTATCGGGTCCTGGTCCGCCGCTACCGCAGCAGCAATCTTCGCCTCAGCCAACTGGTCGATGAGCGCACCGAGGATCTCAAGCGCCAGACCGAACGCCTGCTGCGTGCCGACGAGGAAAAATCCACCCTCCTCGAACAATTGCGCGAGCAATCCGAAGCTTTCGAGAAACAGGCGCGCGAAGACGTGCTGACCGGCCTGCCCAACCGGCGCGCCTTCGATCACGCCCTCGACCGGGCCATCGATTGGGCACGCCATGGCAACCGACCGCTCACCCTGGCCATGCTCGACATCGATCATTTCAAGGAGGTCAACGACCGCCACTCGCACGGCATCGGCGATGCCGTGCTGCGCGAAGTCGGTCGCCTGCTCAGTGGCGCCAGCCGCGTTTCCGATGTCCCCGCCCGCGTCGGTGGCGAGGAATTTGCCTTGCTCTTCCACGACACCACGCTGGAGCAGGCGCAGATGACCTGCGAACGCCTGCGCCAGCGTTTCCACGATCAGCGCAACTGGGCTGGCGTGGCCGGCTTGCAGATCAGCTTCAGCGCCGGAATCGTGCAATGGAAGGGCGATCCGGAAACCGAATTGGCCATGCGCAAGCGTGCCGATGACGCGCTCTACCAGGCCAAGCAGAGCGGGCGCGATCGCATCTGCCTCGGCTGATCGGCGTCGAAGCGGATCGGGCAAGACCTTGCATATCCGTGCGTCGGAGTGCGTAATCGCGCGTCGAATCGCCGCCCGCCTTCATTGCCATGAGTTCACTTACGTCTTCGTCGTTGCTGCCGCCGGTCTGGGATGGGCGCTGCCTGACCCTGCATGCGCTGCCTGCGGCGACGCTCGGTGTCGTGATCGACGGCTCGCGCTTCATAGATCTGGTTGCCGGCGAGGACGGATCGGCCAAGCTCGAACTGGCGTTCTCGCCGTCGGGCAACGCGTGTCTTGCGCTCGGAATCGCGACGGGGGATGCCGGGCATGCCGCATTCGGCATCGAACTCGGCCGACCCGGCCTGCATGCGGTCGTGGCAAGCCCTCAGCCACTGCGCAGCCTCGGCACCGGCGAACGACTCGTGCCGCCCGATGCCATGCCGATGCAGCGTGAAGTTGCCATCGTCGTGCCCGTCTACAACGCACCAGACGATGTCGAGCGCTGCCTCGATTCGGTACTCGCGCACACCACGGGGCCGAGTCGATTGATCGTGATCGACGACGCGAGCACGGATGCGCGGATCGCCCCCCTGCTGGATCGCTATCGCGGCATTGCCGGTGTCGACATTCTTGCCAATGCGCAAAACCTCGGCTTCACCGCCACGGTCAATCGCGGCATCGCCCTTGCCGGGGAGGCGGATGTCGTCCTGCTCAACGCCGATGCGGAGGTCGCCGCATCCTGGCTGACCGGATTGCGCCGTGCCCTGCATGCGGCCGACGACATTGCCACGGTGACGGCGGTCTCCGACAACGCCGGGGCATTTTCCGTACCCGAACTGGAACGGGAAAATCCCTTGCCTGCCGCCTGGACATTTGCCGAAACCGCGCTTGCCCTGTGGCAGGACGCCGGACTCGCCTATCCGCAACTGCCCACCGGCAACGGCTTTTGCATGCTGATCCGTCGTGAGGTGATCGCCGCGATCGGTGCCTTCGATGTCGCCGCGTTTCCGCAAGGCTACGGCGAGGAAAATGATTTCTGCCAGCGCGCCTGCGCGGCCGGTTATCGGCACCTGATCGCCGGCAATGTCCTCGTCCGCCATGCACGCAGCCGCAGCTTCGGCCATGAGCGGCGTGAAGCGCTGGGGCGCACCGGCATGCAAGTGCTGCGCGAGCGCTGGCCGCGTTATGAGGCGGATGTCGGCGCCCAACTGTTTTCATTCGAACGCCGCGTGCTCGATTGGCGCGTGCGCCGTATCCATGCCGAAGCGGCGAGCCGGCATCCGCGCCCGCGTGCGCTGTGCCTTGCGGTGGCTGACGGGATCCTTGCGCCAAGCGGGTACGATACGCTGATGCTGACACCATCCATTCGCGGGTTCGCCCTTGGTCGCCGTGGCGACCCGCCGCTTGAAACCAGCGAACAGCTCGACGCGCGCACCGCTTCGACGTGGTTGCAACGCCATGCGATCGACCGCGTCGTACTCGCGCAGATGCCCAACGATCCGGTCAGCAGCTTGCTCGCCCGCGAGGCGATTCGGCTCGGGGTTGCGCTGCAATGCGGCGGGCACATCGATGCCGATGCATCGCCCGGCTTTTGCGGGATTCCGGCATGAGCCGACGTTATACCCGTGCATTGATCACCGGCATCAACGGTCAGGACGGTGCCTGGCTTGCGGCACATCTGCTTGGCGAGGGCATCGAAGTCTTCGGCACGCATCGCCCGACCAGTCCGGCGGGAAACTGGCGCCTGCAGGAACTCGGCTTTGCCCAGCATCCAAACCTGCACCTGCATGCGCTCGATGCCGGCAATCTCGTCGCCTGCCGCAGTCTGCTCGGTGATGTCGAGCCGCAGGCGATCTTCCATCTGGCCGGACAATCACGCGTTGCCGATTCGTTTCGCGATCCCCTGGGCAGCGTGCAGGCCAACGGCATCGCCACCCTGAACCTGCTCGAAGCCATGCGCCGGCAGACACCCGATGCACATTTCGTACTTGCATCGAGCGCAGAGATTTTCGGCAGTCCGGAGGTGGCGCCACAGGATGAGGAAACGCCGTTGCGCGCAGCATCGCCGTACGGTCTTTCCAAGTTGCTGGCGCATTCGGCAATGGGCAGTTGGCGGGCCAGTTTTGGCCTGGCGGCAAGCAGCGCGATCCTCTTCAACCACGAATCGGAATTGCGCGACGAGGCATTTGTCACGCGCAAGATCAGTCTCGGCGTTGCCCGCATCCTGCTCGGGAAGCAGCAGGAACTCGCCCTCGGCAATCTCGACGCGCGCCGCGATTTCGGCTATGCCCCCGAGTACATGGCGGCGCTGGCGAACATGGCGGATCGCGAGTCCGGCGACGATTACGTGCTGGCGACCGGCCACGCTGCCAGCGTGCGTGAATTCGCCAGTGCCGCGTTTGCAGCGGTCGACATGCCGATCGAATGGCAAGGCCGCGCCGCCGCCGAAATCGGCCGCGAGGTGAAAAGCGGCAAGGTGCGCGTGCGCATCGATGCGCAACTGTTGCGTCCGATCGATGCGCCCTTGCTGGTCGGCAATGCCGGCAAGGCGCGCAAGCAGCTCGGCTTCGATCCAGGGATCGGCCTGCACGAACTCACCCGGCGCATGGTCGAGGCGGATCTGCAGCGCGAACGCAACGGTCGCCCGGGCTGATGCGCGTCATCTTCAATGTCGATGCGATCAGTGCACCACTGACCGGCATCGGTCGCTACGCACTGGAACTCGCGCAAGGCCTCGCCACGCATCCGGATATCGAGCAACTGCGCCTGTATTCGGCAATCCGCTGGGTCGAGGATCCGGCCGATGCGCTGTCCTCGAACCGCATGTTCGCCAGCCTGCGCAACAACCTGCCGTTCAAGACGCGCGCGCTGGAAATGTATTCCGGCTTGCGCAACGTGCTCTTTCGCGCGCATACGCGAAAGCTCCAGGGTTATTTGTTGCACACGCCGAACTACATCCTGATGCCGTTCGACGGGCCTTGCGTGACCACCGTGCACGATCTGTCCGCGTTCAATTTTCCGGAAACCCATCCGCCCGAGCGCGTGCGCTTCCTCGAACGTCACCTGCCGCGCACGCTTGCGCGCGCCGACCGCGTACTCGCCGATTCGCAGTTCATCGCCGATGAGATCCACGCCAAACTCGGCGTTGCCCGCGACAAGCTGCGCGTGGTCGCGCTCGGTGTCGATCCGGTTTATCACCCACGCCGAGCGGAGTCCCTGGCCGATGCAATGTCCCGCCATGGCCTCGTCGCCGGCGGCTATCTGCTGGTCGTTGCCACCCAGGAGCCGCGCAAGAACCTGATCCGCCTGGCCAATGCCTACGCCGCCCTGCCGGCGCGCCTGCGCGATCGTTATCCGCTGGTCATCGTCGGCGCACGTGGATGGCTCAATAGCGAACTCGAACGCGTGCTGGCTCCGCTGGAAGCGTGTGGCTCAAGTCGCCGTCTCGGCTATGTCAGCGAAGCCGATCTGCCCTTGATCTATGCCGGCGCGCGAGGCTTTGCCTTTCCCTCGTTGTACGAGGGATTCGGTTTGCCGGTGCTGGAAGCCATGGCCAGCGGCATTCCGGTGCTGACCTCGAACGTCTCGTCATTGCCCGAGGTTTGCGCCGGCATTGCCCAGTGCGTTGATCCGCTCGATGAGGATGCCGTGCGCGCAGGACTCGAGCATCTCCTCGACGATGACAGCTGGCGCTTGCGCAGCGCGGCGGATGGGCTTGCCCACGCCGCCAGCTTTCCCTGGTCGCGCTGCGTGGACGAAACCGTCGCGGTCTATCGCGAAATCGCTTGAGCGCCAGCTCGCAGGCGGCCGGTCAGATTCAGCCCCCGACCGCCATGCGCAGATGGATTTGGCTCAGGCGGTCAGATCCTTGATCGTCGTGCTCGCGCCATTCGTCTTCACGCTGCTGATGCCGGTCTCGCGAGCCGCTTCCGAGGCATACATCTGGCTGGTTCCGATCACCTGGTGATTGGCTGCCTTCAGGTTGAAATGCAGCTTGTCGCCTTTGGCCGTCTTGCGCTCGTAGTTGCCGTCGTTCGCACAATTTGCCTGCACCGAGTGGATGCCGCCCTCGGCTCCCGCCCTTGTCTTGTACAACTCACTGGTCAATATCGTTTCACTGTTCCCCGCTTTCAGGACAAAACGAAACTGCCCGTCGCTGCTCTTGCCGAGTTCGAACCAACCTGCCATGGGAGTGCTCCTGCCTGTTGAAGTATGCACGTCGTCATCGTACTGCCGGGTTGACGACAACACCACGCCAATACTTATCACGCCCTTCAATAGACATAGCCCACGAACGCGGTTCGTGACGATTGTTCACCGCTGAAGATGGGTGATCGGCATGCCACTACCAGCGGACACAGCGGCGATTGATCCCTCTGCAGTCTGTCTGCACGCGTCAGCGCATTGAACATCATCGGCAACGGCCGAAACCGGCTTGCGGACGTCGAGTGCCGCAAGGCACCCGGAATCGACATTCCATATCGACGGCTCTGCTGGCTGACCACAGCAACGGCTGACCGATATCGGCAAGGAATGCTGGCGGGGTACCATGGACTTCCCGATTTTTTCAGGCCACACCATGCTTCGACCCTCGAGTATCGCTTTTATCCTTCTCGCCTTGCTGCTCTCCGACTCGGCGGTAGCCGTGTCATCAATCGAGTCGGCGAGCACCTGCCTCACCGACAGCACGAATGGCCGGGATCGCAAGGAACTCGTCAAGTGGATATTTCTCGCGATGTCCAAGCACCCGGAGATCAGCGGGCTTGCGTCCAGCACGCCCGCCAATGACGAGGAAAGCAATCGGCGGGTCGGCAAGCTGGTGACTCGCCTTCTCGCCGAAGACTGCGCGTTGGAAGTCAAGGCAATGGTTTCCGAACACGGTCCCGCATCACTTTCCCAGGCATTTGAAGTGCTCGGTCGCGTTGCCATGCAGGAGTTGATGACGCAGCCCGATGTGAATGCGGCGTTTTCCGGCCTGGATCGCTTTACCGATCAGGCACGGATCAACCGGGCCATCGGCGCAAAGTAGGCAAAACGATCGTGCCCACGGCCGGGGGATCAATCCCCCGGCCGTGGAGGACCTCGCATGGCTTCTGATTGCGCCTGGACGTGATGCCATGCTTTCCGTGCATAGGCCTCGCGGTCGCAACCGCGTGGCACGCCTACGCCGGCGGCGGATTCGCGCGCAATGCTGCAGAGACCTTTTCGGATGCCTGCGCCAGGGCTTGCGCCAACTGCGGCGACGCCTTCCACTCGGCATAGCGGGCATCCAGATCCGCGCGTTCCTCGCTGGAGAAGAGTTTGCGCGACATCGAGAACATGGTCTTTTCCTCTTCCTTGGCGTGATGATCGACGAATTCACCGAGAACCTTGGCACGACCCGCAAACTCCGTGCTGGTCACCTCGGCGGCTTCCAGATCCGGCAACACGCGCAGTTCCACGGCTCGGTGTTCCTGGATCGCCTCCGCGTGCGCCTGCAATCCATCCCGATCGGCGCGCTTCCTGAACTCGGGATAGAAAACCTTTTCTTCCCAGAGCGCATGCGGCAGCAGCGCAGCCTTGATCTTCTGCAGCAGTTCCGGCCGGGTCTTCTCGGCGCGCTCCGTGGTCTTGTTCAATTCTTCAAAAAGCTTTTTCAGACTGTCGTGTTCGTCTTTCAATGTCTTCAGGATGTCGTTTGCCATGAGTTGAACTCCGGTATTGGTGTGCAAGTGAACCGATCTTCACGGGCGACGCATTAACCGACCGCGACTGGATCGGATTGCTGAGGTTTGCGTTTACGGAGCGCTCATGTTCGCGAGGCGGAATCGCCACAACGAAGAAGCCCGGGCATGCCCGGGCTTCGTGTCGTTGCAGCTTGACCGTTGCCTTTTCTCAATTGCGCTTGACCGCAACCGTGATGTGGGCGGGCGGCGCAAGGGTGCTGGCTTCGGTGAAATTGACCGTGCCGAACGCAATGCCGGTGGTCGCTGCAGTCGTGGTTGCGGTGATCGTGATCGTTTGCGTTTCGGGCGCGACCGGGGCGGGCGCCGTCTCGAAGTTGCCGGTGAAAATCTGCTCGGCCGACGGCACACCCGCACCGGTGAAGGAGAACGAAGTCGGGTTGACCGTTACGGTCACCCCGGGCGGCTGGTCCACGCTGACGTTCCATGTCGTGGCGACCGATGAGCTGTTGCGCAACACGCGCGTCCACTGGTAGGTCGGCACGCCTGCGGAAAGCGCGACGTTGCGCACCGACGGCAGGTTGAGCGTCTTGATGTTGATCGAGCCGCCGGTCGGGTTTGCCGCGAGGAAATTGGCGTAGGTTTCGTCCATCACGAACCCGGCAAAGGGTGCGGCGCTCAGATCGACGCGACCGCTGCCGACATCGTCGATGTTCCACGACGTGGTTTCATCTTCCTTGGTTCCGGTCTTCTTGGCGGTCAGCATGATCGCCGACTTGACCTCGGGCGGGGTCCAGGTCGGGTTGATGGCGCGCACCAGCGCGGCTGCGCCGGCCAGATGCGGGCTCGACATCGACGTGCCACTGGTGGTGAAGTAGTTGCCGTCCGCGACGCGACCGGCCGCGTAGATGTTCACGCCCGGTCCGGTGATGTCCGGCTTGGTCAAGTCAGCCAGATTGGCCGGGGTAGGTCCGCGGAAACTGAAGTCGGCGAGGACATCGCCTTGAACCGGACCGGTGATGCGAGCCGCCAGAGTGGCCGTGGTCGGGGTCGCGCCATTGGCCGTGATGAAGTTGTTCATCGCGGTGCCCGCAGCCTGGGTGATGCTGTAGGTCGGGACCGTTGCGCCATCCGTGTTCATGTTGATGGTGCCGAAGGTGTTGTTGTAGATCACTACCTGCTGGGCGCCCGCCGTCACCGCATTGGCGACCTTTTCCGTGAACGCACAGGTGCCACGCTGAATCAGGGCCACCGCACCGCTGAAGAAGTTTGCCGGGAACGCGCCTCCTGCCGTGCAGCCGATCAGGTTGGTCGAGGAAACCCGAATCGGCAGATCGTTAAAGGGCACCGGAGCGGAAATGTTGCTGCCGAGCGCCGCCAGCAGGTTCTGCGTATTGGCCGGCGGCGTACCCGGACCGGTGGCGGAGATGCCCGGACCCATGTTGACGTCCTGGGTGGACGCGGCAACGGTCATCATCCACGGACCACGATGGTTGACCTGGCCAACCGGATTGGTAACCGAGGCGCTCGTGTTGCCCGCCGAGGCAGCAACGACGATGTCGGCATTGACCGCATCAAGAAACGAGCGATCGTTGTCACTCCAGGGGCTGGTACCACCAGAAATCGAGAAGTTGATGACATCGACCCCGTCGATGATCGCATTCTGGATGCCGGCCGTGATCGCGGCGCCCGGGCAGGAAGATCCAGGACAAACCTTGTAGGTGCGCAGCGAGGCGCACGGGGCAACGCCGGACATCTGCGTGAACGGTCCGACCAGGTTCGGTGAGGGCACCGCCGCGTTGGTCACCACGTTTCCGGCTGCGGTGCTGGCCGTATGGACGCCATGACCGGAGCCATCCGCCTCCGGAGTGGGGCCGTTGCAGACGCCGGCAGTCGACGTGGAGCAGTCGGCTGCACTCAGCAATTTGTGCGCGCTGGCGCCAAAGCCGCAAGCGGCGTCATCGGCAAACGAGGGATGCGCCGCAGCAACACCGCTGTCGAGCACACCAACCACGACCCCCTTGCCGCGATTCCTGGCACCGCCAGGAACGGCGAGGTTCCACACGGTATCGGAACCAATGAACGTCGGGCCACGATAGGTGTCGAGGTGATAGATCTCTTCCTGCGTGACTGACACCACACCGGGTGCTTTGGCGATCGCAGCCGCTTCGGCGGCAGTCAGCTTCGCGGCAATGCCGCTTTCGGTGATTTCATAGCTGTGGGTCACTTCCAGCGGATGCCCGATCAACGAGGCCATCATCTCGACCTGGTCCTTCTGACGCTGGCGCAGGAAGTTGCGATAGTTCGTCGAATCGACGCTCTTCGCATCGAACTTGCGTGAACGCGCCGTCGGATCCGGTGCCGTTGCACGCAGGTTCGCGATGCCACCCTGATAGTGCAGCGCACCTGGCTCCGCGAACCGGATCAGATAGGTATTGACCGCCGGGGCCGTCTGTTCGCCGACTCCGGCAGCGACCGCATTGCTTGTCCAGACACTGCCGCCAAGGCATGCGCCGATCACGACCGCCAGGGTCGTCACTCGAATTGATGTCGCCATTGCCAAACTCCAGGAATTGGTTGCTTGAAAGGTGGGGAAGCCCGCTTCGTCACGCCATTCAGATTGGATTCGATCGTGGGTGCGTGGACTCCGCGTTATAGCATCGCATTTCACCCCGATCAAACCGAGGCTGCCGGGGCGACGCTTCGGGAATCCGTTTTCAGAACCATCCGTTTGCGTACTGTCCGCATCGAAACCGGATCGTTCCGCCAGATGACGCGTCCTTGTTCATGCGCAAGGCGGATGCCCGTTCCGCGCAAGGCGCATTCAAGGAATGCCGCGAAAGAAGGCACGGACGTCTTCGACATCTGCTGATCGTGGCATGGGCGGCAGACTGGCAAGGAAGATGCGGCCATAGCCCTTGCTCGTCAGGCGCGGGTCGCAGAGGACCAGCACGCCGCGATCGTTGATGTCGCGGATGAGGCGGCCGGCACCTTGCTTGAGGGCGATCACGGCATTCGGGATCTGCCATTCGACGAAGGGATTGAGACCGGATTCGCGCAGCACCTCCAGGCGCGCGACCAGCACCGGATCATCCGGCGCGGCGAATGGCAACTTGTCGATGACGACGACACTGAGTGCTTCGCCGGCGACATCGACGCCCTCCCAGAAACTTGCCGCACCGAGCAGCACGCCATTGCCGGATTCGCGGAATCCGCTGAGCAACTGGTGGCGCGGCGCGGACCCTTGCACGAACAAGGGATACGGCACGCGACCTTCGAGCAATTCGGCGGCGAGGCGCAGCGCACGATGCGAAGTGAACAAGAGGAAGGCGCGGCCGGCTGATGCCTCGAGCACCGGCAGCACGGCCTCGATCATCTTATCGGTGTAGTCGCGCGCGCTCGGCTCGGGGAGACCTTTCGGCAAGTAGGCCAGTGCCTGCCGGGCATAGTCGAACGGACTGTCGAGGCATACCGAGCGCGGATCGTGCAGGCCGAGCTGGCGCGCGAAATGATCGAAGCGCCCGGCAATCGACAAGGTGGCCGAAGTGAAGATCCAGGCCGCATGACTCTGCTCGCGCAATTCACGCAGCGGTTGCGAGAGATCCAGCGGTGTCGCATGCAAGGCGAAGCCGTGCGCGCTCAGTTCGTACCAGTGCACGGAATCGCGCGCACTGCTGTCGCACAGATGGGTGAGCCGTGCGCTCATGGCCATGGCGCGCTCGTGCACGGCGGCGAGGCCGCGGCTGCGTTCGGCATGCACATCGAGCGCGCAGGCCAGTTCGTCGAGGGCGAGGCGCACGCCTTCAAGCTCGAGTTCGACCTCGGCATCGCGCTCGATGACGACAAAGGCGGCCTTGGCCGGAAACCGATCCAGCGCCAGGCGCAAGCGCCGCACGGCGGGCGTGATGGCTTCGATCAAGGGTTGCAGGGTCGCCAGCGCACCGCTCGCCGAAGCACATTCGGCCAGGGTGTCGGTGGCCAGCTCGGTCAACTGGCGCGCAGTCAGGGTGATCGAGAAGAACTGTCCGGCCAGTTCGGGAACCTGGTGCGCCTCATCGAGGATGAAGGCGTGCGCGCCGGGCAGGATTTCGCCGAAGCCTTCCTGGCGGATGGCCAGATCGGCAAACAGCAGGTGGTGATTGACGACGACGATGTCGGCTTCCTGGGCGGCGCGGCGTGCCTTGACCACGAAACAGTCGGCGAAGAACGGGCAATCGCTGCCGAGGCAGTTTTCGGTGGTCGAGGTGACCCGCGGCCACAGCGGCGAATCCTCGGGCAACTCGGCAAGCTCGGCGCGATCGCCACTCGTCGTCGCCTTCGACCAGGCGTGGATCGACTGCAACTGACTGACCTGCTCACGGCTGCTGAAATGGCCTTCATTGCGCGCCTGTTCGAGGCGATGCAGGCAAAGATAATTGGCGCGGCCCTTGAGCAAGGCCGCCGCCAGGGGCGCGCCGAGCACGCTGCGCACGCGCGGCAGATCGCGATGGAACAACTGGTCCTGCAGCGCCTTGGTGCCGGTGGAGATGATCACGCGCTTGCCCGAAACCATTGCCGGCACAAGGTAGGCAAAGGTCTTGCCGGTACCGGTGCCGGCCTCGGCAATCAGGGCATGGCGATCGTCGATCGCCTCGGCCACGGCGCGGGCCATGACCTGCTGCACCTTGCGCGGCACGAATCCCGGCACTTCGCGCGCAAACGGACCTTCGGCCCCCAGCAATTCTTCGACCGACTCATGCATGCCGCGAAGCACCGCTCAGCAGGACTGCGCGACGGCGACAGAGCACTCGCTCAAAGCCGCACCGGCCGCTTGACCTTGCATTGCTCGCGGCGCGTTTGCGCGTGCGCGAGGTAGCCGGTGTCGTTGAAACTCCTGCGCGCCTCGATGATGGTCTGCCAGTTCTGCACGCACAGGGTGCCGACTTGCGGGCCATTCTTGAAACTCTCGTAGGCCAGCTTCTCGGCTTCAATGATGTTGCCGCGCAGGAACTCGATCTCGGCTTCATCCTGCAGCAGGTCGGGGGCCTCGGGGGCGAGCCCGCGTGCCTTGACGATCGCCGCGTAGGCTTCGTCAAGCTGCTGCTGTTGCTCGGCCTGGCGGGCTTTTGCGACGAAGCCTTCGACCGCCGGATCGCGCAATGGATTGACCTGCAAGGCCGAATCCTCGCCGGCATTGGCTGCACGGATCGCCTTGACCGCGGCGATGCGCTCACTGACCGGACGCACCAGGCTGGATGGGGTCGATGGATTCGAGCTGGAGCAGGCGACCAGGGCGAGGCTGCCGGCGGAAAGGATGAACGGGCGCAAGCGTCGGGCAAGGATGGACATGGAAAGCACTACGCAAAAACGGAAGTCGGCAAGCATAACGTCAATTGTCATCGCGACCGAACCACTCGCGGATGCGATCCATTGCGCAACCCTCGCGCTCGCTGGGCGCATAGCCGGCGATGAACGGCAATTCACGCGCGCCCGTGCACACCGCGTCACTGCGTCGGCCATTTTCGGGATTGATCCAGACACGCTCGATGCCGTCCTCCGGCGGCAGCAGTGCCTGCGCGGGCAAACGCCTGAACAGGTCAATCCAGACCTTGAGCGCACCCGTCGATCCAAACAGACCGGTCGGGCGATTGTCGTCGCGGCCAACCCAGACCACGCCAAGCTGGTTGCCGCTGAATCCGGCAAACCACGAATCGCGCTGGCTGTCGCTGGTGCCGGTCTTGCCCGCCGCACGCAGGCCGCCGAGTCCGGCCTCGCCAATGGCACGTGCCGTGCCCGATTCGACCACTTGCTGCATCGCCCAGGTGACCAGGCGTGATGCCGCCACATAATCGCCGGTGCCGGGCTTGACCCCGAATCGCGACAAGGTGCGGCCCTTGCCGTCGATCACGCCGCGCACCGCGCGCAAGGGCACCGCATGGCCGTCGGCGGCGAAATACTGGTAGAGCTGGGCGACATCGAACGGGCTCAGTTCGACCGCACCCAGCAACAGCGAGGGATTCGGATTGATCGTGCGGCCGAGGGCGAAGGATTCGAGCAGGCCGCGTACCTTGTCCACGCCCAGGCGCAGGCCAAGCTGCACGGTGGCGAGGTTCCAGCTGTTCCTTAGCGCATCAAGCAGCAGCACCTGGCCATGCACGTCGCCATCGGCGTTCTTCGGAATCCAGCGCGTGCCATCGCGTTGCGCGATGTCGACCGGCGCATCCTCGATCAAGCTGGCCAGCGAATAACGCTGCGGCTGGGCGAGTGCAACCAGGTAGACGAACGGTTTCACCAATGAGCCGATCGGCCGCCGCGCATCGAGGGCGCGATTGAAGCCGGGCGCATCGGCATCGCGGCCGCCAATGAGCGCCAGCACTTCGCCACCGGGCACGGCGGTGACGACAACCGCGGCATCAACGCCGGCATCACGCTTGCCGAGATCCTTGAGCGCGGCATCGAGTGCGGCCTCGGCCTGCAGTTGCGCCGAGGGTGCCAGCGTGGTGTGGATGGTCAAACCCGCGGCATCGAGCTCGTGGTCGGCGAAATCGCGCTGCAGCTGCTGGCGCACGAGTTCGAGGAAGGCCGGAAAGCGGTTGCGCGGCAAGGCCCCTTTCGCGCTGACGCCAAGCGGCTCGGCGCGCGCCCGCGCGAACGCCTTGGCATCGAGCAATCCGGTATCGAGGAATTGCTGCAGCACGCGGTTGCGCCGCTCCAGCGCGCGCTTTGGCGCGCTGCGCGGATCGTAGTAGCTTGGCCCCTGCACGAGGCCGACCAGCAGGGCAATGTCGGCCGGGCCGAGCGCCTCGACTTCGCGGCCGAAATAAAACTCCGCGGCGGCAGCAAAACCATGCACGGCCTGGCCACCTTGCTGGCCGAGGAAGATCTCGTTGACGTAGGCCTCGAGAATTCGCCGTTTGTCGTAGCGGAACTCGATCAGGACGGCGATCAACGCCTCGTTGACCTTGCGCATGTAGCTGCGCCCGCGGTCGAGAAAAAGGTTCTTGACCAGTTGCTGGGTCAGCGTCGAGCCGCCCTGGACAACGCGCCCGGCGCTCAGATTGGCCCAGCTCGCGCGCAGGATCGCCAGCGGCGCGATGCCATGGTGATGCTTGAAATCGCGATCCTCGACCGCCTGCAATCCGCCCACCAGCAAGCCGGGCAACTGTTCAAGCTGGACCAGTCGGCGTTCCTCCTGCTGCAGGCCGTACAAGGTGGCAATGCGCGCCGGATCCAGCTCTGCCTGGTGCAGGGCGGCGCCGGTCTGCAGATCAACCAGGCGGCTGATGCGTCCATCCTGCAGATCCACGCCCAGGCGTTGCGCCGGATAGCGCCCGTCGAGACCGGCAAAGGCGCGTCGGGCAATCTCGAAATGATTGCCGTTGCGGGCGAAGCTGCCCGGCACGCGCCCCGTGCCGTCGTTGCGGTAGCGCGCGGCATCGAGCTCCAGCAGCAAGGTGTCGGCATTCATGGCCCGTCCCGGGGCAAGATCGAGTGGCCGGGCGAGGACCCGGCTCGGGATCTGCCAGCTCAGGTCGTCGAAGCGCTCGCGCAGCTGGTGATCGAGACTGATCGTGTAGGGAACGAGAAATCCGGCAAGGACACCGCAAGCCAGCAGGATCGGCGCGCGCAGCAGGCGCCAGCCCAGCGCGAAAAAGGAAGCGAGACGTCGGAACACGTGCAGACCGTGGTGCCGGGAAGCGAAGGCGCGAGTCTAGCAGCCCGTTGCCGGCCGGCCGGGCACCGCCGTGACAGTGTGCGCCGGCATCGCCGATAATCCGCAACCGCTTGTCGCCTGGACCGTCGTGCTGAAACCCTTGTCGGAACCCGCCTGCCTCTGCGTGCATGGTGCACTCGCCGGCACCGACGCCTGGCTGGACGCAGCCATGGCGCAGATGCCGGAAGGCACGACCCTTGTCCTGCTCGGGGCATCGACGGCGCTGGACGGACACGGCGAGGCGCTGCGCTTTGGCGATCTCCTCGACGCATCCGCCGAGGCGCTGGCCAGGGCACTGGCGCTGCGCGTGCCGCAGCGGCACTTGCTGATCGTGCGCAGCGATGCCGAATTGCCGGCGCTGGCACTGCCGCGCCTGCTGCGCGCGCTCGAAGAACCCGAGGTGCTCGCTGCCGGCGCGCTGGACAATCTCGATGCGGCACGCTCGCCCTTGCCGGCGGGCTTGCACAGCGAAGCGGATGTCGCGCACATCGACGCGCTTTGCTACGCCCACTCGCGCCATCGATTGATCGAGGTGGACGAAGTCTCGCCGCTGGCATCGGCCTGGCATGGCCGGCGCCTGGCCGAGCGCACGGGCGCAAGGCGAACGGTCATGCTCGATCATTGTTATGTCGGTGCCCGCAACCACGCCCTTGCCGGTGCCGGGCAAAGCGCGGATCCGCGCGATCCACTGCCGCCTTCGGCACTGGCCGGATTGCGCGCGCAACTCGCCCTCGCACTCGCCACGACTGCGACACCGGCCTGGCGCGGCGCTGCCTGCAAGACCGGTGATCCTGCATGTCCTGCATGGCTGGGGCGGCGGCGCGGAACGCTGGGTACGCGATTTCTGCAGCGCCTTCACGGCAGCCGATCATCTGGTCCTGAAATCCTGCGGCAGCCATCAGCGCCGCCGCCACGGCGAATGGCTTGAACTCCACGACGGCTCGCTCAGCGGGCCAGCCTTGCGCCGCATTGTCCTGCCCTGCGCCATTGCCGATACCGATGTGCACAACCCGGGCTATCGGCGTTTGCTCGGCGAATTGCTTGCCGAGCATGCGGTTGATTTGATTCTCGTCTCCTCGCTGATCGGCCACAGCCTGGATGCCCTGCGCACGGGTTTGCCGACCACCCGCATCATCCACGACCACTATCCGCTGTGGCCGCTGCTGCATCGTGATTTCAGCGATCCCGCCTTGCCCTTCGACGATGTCCAGCGCATGGCCGATCTCGCCGCACAAGGCGCGGATCGCGAGTTCGCCAATGCCGATCCGGCCCATTGGCGGACGCTGCGGGATGCCGCCGTTGCGGCGATGATCGAAGCGCGCATGCAATTGATCGCGCCGAGCCGCTCGGCGCTGGACAACGACCTGCGCCTCGCGCCGGAACTGCGCACGCTGGCCGCGCAGGTCATCGCGCACGGTTTGGCGGCATGGCCGGACACCGGCCTGCGCGCCCTGCCGCCGCCGCGCACGCGCCTGCGCCTGGTTTTTCCAGGGCGCGTGCGCCACGGCAAGGGCGCGATCTTGCTGCAACAGGTTTTGCCGCGACTGGCCGGGATTGCCGAGGTGTTCCTGCTCGGTGCCGGTGCCGATGCGCAGGACTTCTTCGGCATGGATGGCGTGCACATCGTCCTCGACTATCGCCGCGACGACCTGCCCGGCCTGCTCGCCACGCTCGCCGCCGACGCCGCCGTGTTGCTGCCGACCGTGGCCGAAACCTTCGGCTACACGCTGTCGGAATTGCGCGCGCTGGGCATGCCGGTCATTGCCACGCGCATGGGCGCGTACGTCGAGCGCATCGCCGATGGCGTCGACGGTTTCCTCGTCGCTGCCAACGCCGACGCCATCGTCGAGCGCATCAGCCAGCTTGCCGCGCAACGCGAACCCCTGCACGGCGTGCGCGCACATCTGGCGACGTGGCGCGAACCCGATCTCGCCACCATGGCGCAAGCCTATGCGCAAGTGCTTGAGCTGCCGAAAGTCGAGGCGCTGCGCTATGCACTGAACTCGACGAGCATCGATTCGCAGATGCTCGCCGCGCGCAGCGACCAGCTGGCCAGTGCCGAGACGCGCATCCTTGCCTTGCGTGCCGCCGTGGACACGGCCGATGCGGAAAGCCGGCGGCGTGGCGAATGGGGACATGCGCTGACCCGCGACCTGGCCACCTTGCGCGAGCAGGTCGACACCCTGCACGACGAGCTTGCCGTGCGCACCGCCTGGGCGCAGCGCCTCGATGCGGAAGTCGAGGCGCTGCGTCCGTTCCAACCTGCCTACGAGATGGTCGTCGGCAGTCGCTCCTGGCGCCTGACCGCACCGCTGCGCAACGCCGCAACCCGCCTGCGCGGCCTGCGCGCGGCGCTGGCCTTCCGCAAGAGTCGCCTTCTCGCACAGCTGCAACGCCTGCGCGGCAGTCTCGTCCAGCATGGCCTCGCCGGCACCTGGACGCGCCTGCTGCGTGAACTGCGTGGAAGCACGGCAGTGTCGGCGCGCGAGACATTCGCTGCCCCCGGCGAGGAGTTCTCGCCGTTCGCCGTGCCCGGCAGCGCGCAACCACGCGTTTCCATCATCATCCCGGTGCACAACAAGTTCGCCTACACCGCGGCCTGCCTGCGCTCGCTGGCCGAACACGCCGACGCGACGCCGTTCGAGGTCATCGTCGTCGATGACCTGTCGACGGATGCAACCGCTGCGCGCCTTGCCCGGATCAGTGGCATCCGCTCGATCCGCAATGCCGAAAACCTCGGCTTCGTCGGTTCGTGCAATGCCGGCGCGGCCATCGCGCAGGGTGACTTTGTACTCTTTCTCAACAACGATACGCTGGTCACGGCCGGCTGGCTGGATGCATTGCTGCGCTGCTTTGCCGAGCAGGCCGATGCCGGCCTCGTCGGCTCGCGCCTGGTCTATCCTGATGGCCGCCTGCAGGAAGCCGGCGGCATCGTCTTCAATGACGGTTCGGGCTGGAACTACGGACGCTTCGAGGATCCCGCGGACAGTCGATTCGCCTTCCGTCGCGAAGTCGATTACTGCTCGGGCGCGGCCATCATGTTGCGCCGCGATTTGTTCGAGCGCCTCGGTGACTTCGACCAGCGCTACGCGCCGGCCTATTACGAGGACACCGATCTCGCCTTTGCCGTGCGCGCGGCCGGACTCAAGGTGTATTACGAGCCGCGCTCGCGCGTCATCCATTTCGAGGGCATCACCGCCGGCACCGATACCGGCAGTGGCATGAAGCGCTACCAGCTGGTCAACCGCGAGAAGTTCCTCGACAAGTGGAACCATGCCCTGCGCCGGCAGCCGCCGCCCGGCACGCCGATCCATCTCGCCGCCACGCACCGCGCGCGCCGGCGCATCCTCATCATCGATGCGACCACGCCGACGCCGGATCAGGATTCCGGCTCGTTGCGCATGGTCAACCTGATGCGCATCCTGCGCGGCAATCATTGCCATGTCGTGTTCATGGCCAGCAACCAGGCGTGGGTCGAACGCTACACGGCCGATCTGCAGGCGCTTGGCATCGAAGTGCTGTATCAACCCTGGCTTGGCAGTCCCGCCACGTTCTTCCGCGAGCGTGGCGGCGAGTTCGATGCGATTGTCCTCTCCCGCCACTACGTCGCAGCCGAGTTCATCGGACTCGCCCGGCTCTATGCGCGCAAGGCGCGGCTGATCTTCGATACCGTCGACCTGCACTACCTGCGCGAACTGCGCGCGGCCGAGCTTGCAGGCCGTGACGAGTTGGCCCGCGTCTCGGCGCGAACCCGTGCCCAGGAGATCGGCATCATGCGCGAGTGCGACGTGACCCTGGTGGTCAGTCCGGTCGAGCAGGAGATTCTGTCCCGGGATGCGCCGGGTGTGGTTGTCGACGTGCTCTCCAACGTGCACGAGATTTTCGGTTGCAGACGTGCATTCGCGGATCGTCGCGACCTGCTTTTCGTCGGCGGCTTCCAGCATCCGCCCAACAGTGACGCGGTGCTATGGTTCGTCCGGGACATCCTGCCGCGCGTGCATGCCGCCATCCCCGGCCTGCGCCTGCATGTGATCGGCAGCAAGGTCACCGAAGCGATCCGCGCGCTCGCCAGCGAACAGGTCGTCGTGCACGGCTTCGTCGACGACATTGCCCCGGCCATGGACGCCGCGCGCATCTCCATCGCCCCGCTGCGCTACGGCGCGGGAGTCAAGGGCAAGGTCAACATGGCAATGAGCTACGGCCTGCCGGTAGTCGCCACGCCGATGGCCGTGGAAGGCATGCATGTGCAATCCGGCAAGGAAGTGCTGATTGCCGAAACGGCCGAAGCCTATGCCGATGCGATCATCGCACTCTACAACGACGAGACATTGTGGCAGCGCCTTTCGACCAACGGTCTCGACAACGTGCGTGCGCACTTTTCCTTCGATGCCGCGGAAAAGGCGATCAGGCGCATTTTTGGATTCTGATCTGCGCGACGGCTGCGGATGGGCGGCGACGCAGACGCACTGCGGGCCTTGCCGGGCGCAGATGAAGAGGTGCCGCGTCGCCGGATTTGCTTACGCCGCGGCCTCGGCGAGTTGCCATTCGCCATCGCTTTCCAGGCATTGCCACTGCACGTCGCCAAGCATCGCAGCCAGCGGCCCGAAACTGCGTTCGCGGAAAAACAGGCTGCCATCTTCGTGGCGCATGACCAGCGAGCTAGCCCGCGTTCCGTACTGATCGCCAGAAATGAAGACTGGCGCGAGCAGGCGTTCAAGATGCGTGCCGACGCCGGTATCGGGCAACTCCGCATCATCAGGCTGGCGGGTGTCGGCGAGCAGGGCCAGCAAGCTGTCCTCGTCGCGCTGGCCACGGCCGATTGCGTGGCGGAAGCGCGTACGCAGGCGCTCGACCTTGGGCCAGGCACTGGCGAACGGACCGTTGCCGACCACATGGACGCCGGCGGGCAGACGTTGCCAGGTCGCACTGCTGCCATCGATGAGGATGACGCCGGAGCGATCGCCGAAAACAAGGTTGAACGGGCCGTACTCGTCGATGTGATCAAGCACGCGCCCGGCAAAATCCGCGACGGCTTCATTGCCGATGACAAACTCGCGCACGAGAGCACCGCGCGAGCGGGGCGCCTGTGCCGGAACGCCGCTGCGCAGGTTGGTCACCGCGGCGAATCGACCGTCATTGCGCTGCGCAAGCCAGCTGCCACCGGCCTTGAGGTCGAGGCCACCGAGGCAATCGGACTCGCCGCGCCAGGGCTCGGCAGCGACGCTTGGCCGAGCGTGGTATTCATCGCGGTTGCCGAGCAGCAGCAGCGGCCACCGGGCATCGACTCGATGGCGACGAGGATGATGCACATGGCTCAGCCAGCAGCCGGTGTCGCCAGGCCCCGCAGTTTTGTCTCGATCGGCGACAGTCGCGGATTTGCCGGACTGAGCTTGCGTGCCGACTGCAGGGCGCGTTCGGCATCGGCCGGCAGCTTTTCGCCAATACGCGTTTCGGCCAGATCGAGAAAAGCATTGGCCAGACGCTCGGACATCGGCAGCAGCGAAGGATCGGCCGGGGCGATCTGGCGCACCACCTCGAGCATGCCAAGGGCGCGGTTCAAGCCGCCTTCGGCAAGCTGCTGGTCGAACAAGGCACGGGCACGTGCCGGAATCGCCGCAAGCCCGGCCAGGGCCGCCTTGTTCTCGCCATCGATGGCCAGCGCCGCGCGGTACTTGTCGTAGGCGCTGTTGCCGGGCGGATTGATCAGGCGCCCGGCGGCACTGGCCGCGTCGGCCTCGCCGATCAGGTTGCGCACGCGCTCGAGGTCTGCGGCGGTGGCCACGGGCCGTTCCGCGGCGATGGCCAGGCGTTCGCGCAATTCACGCAGATCCACGTTGGCTGCGCGCAATTCCGGCAAATCCCCGGCCATTGCCTGGGCCTGCCTGAGCAGCTGCCCGGCGCTTGCGGCATTGCCGTCTTCGAGCGCGGCACGCGCCTGCACGATGAGGCCCTGGGCAACGCGGCGCAGGCCGGCCCTGGCGCGGGCGTTGGCGGCATCGCGCTGCAGCACCGATTCAAACAATGCCTGCGCGGAATCCGCCGCGCCGGCAATGCGACCGGCTCGAAGTTGCGCCTCGGCGCGATCGAGATCCTTGCCGAGGGCCACGCTTGCGGCTTCGCGTTGCTTGCCCAGCTCGGCACGAAGGTCAGGCAAGGCCGGATACCCTGGCAGGATGCGCGCAATGTCCTCGACGCGGGTCGCCGCGGTGCCCGGATCTCCTGCGGCAAACGCGGCCTTGGCCTGCTCGGCCAATGCATCGACGCTGCGCGAAATGCCGGCACGCGCCAGCGAATTGCCGGTGTCACTGGCCAGCGCACGCTGATACAGGGCGACCGCACCGTCATCGCCCAGCAAGCGGCCGGCATCAAATGCGGCTTGTGCCTTGCCCAGCAGGGTTTCCGCCTCGGTGCCGCGCGCATCCAGCGCGGCGATTGATTTCTCGATGTCCTCGACGGCGGCACCCCCGCCAAGCAGTTCGCGGGCGGCGGCGGCGGATTGCCGGGCGAGGCCGGCATCGTTGCGCTTCAAGGCGTCGTGGGCGCGCGCAAGCAGTTTTTCGCCGACCGCGCGCATGCCGCGGCGGGCGATGTCGTTGTCCTGGTCGAGGCTGCGCGCAACCTGGAACAGCTCGCGCGCACTGCTGCCCTCGCTGCCATCCAGTTGGCCGGTATCGAGTGCCTTCTGCGCGCGCGCAAGGATGTCGTTGAGCTCGGTGTTCGGCAGCATCGCGCGCAACCGATCCTGGTGTTTCCAGGCCATGAAGCCGCCGCCGGCGATCGCCAGCAGGAGTACGAGCAGGGCGATGCGCGAGCCGATCTTGCGCCGCGCCGGCTTGATCGCCCGCTGCGAGACGCGACTGGCACGCATGATGTGGTCGTCGGTGGCAGCAAGGATCTGGTCGAGCCGGCCCATGCTCGGATCGGAACGATGGCGCGCGTGCCCATCGCCCGCCAGCGGACGTGGCGATGGATCGGCCGCGGGCAAGGGTGAAACGCGGGTCTCCGCGGATCGGGCATCCTGCAGCGTCTGCTCCGGCGCGGCATCGAGCCCGGGCAACTCGCCATTGGCGATGGCCCGTTCGTAGCGCGCAATCGCAATCGCCGCATCGTTGCCGGTCTGGAAGCGGTCATGCGGTTCCTTGGCCAGCAGGCCGTCCACCAGCGGTTGCAGCACTGCCAGCGACTCCGGCAACTTCGGCACCGGCTGGGTGATGTGCATGATGCCGACGGCGAGCGAATCCTCGGCGTGATACGGCACGCGGCCGACCAGCATCTCGTAAAGCACGACACCGAGACTGTACAGATCGGCACGTCCATCGAGCTGTCTGCCGCGCGCCTGCTCGGGACTCATGTAGTGCGGCGTGCCGACCACGGCGCCGGTGCGCGTCATGCGCGTCGCCGAATCGTTGGCGCGGGCGATGCCGAAGTCGGTCAATGCCGCCGAGCCATCATCGCGCAAGAGGATGTTGTCGGGCTTGATGTCGCGATGGATGAAGCCCTTCTGCTGCGCGTAGTTGATCGCGCCGGCAATCTCGCGCGTCACGCGCAGCGCGAAAGACACCGGGCGCGGCGGACCGTTCTTGCTAAGCACTGGACCACCGGCAAGGTATTCCATCGCCATGTAGTGATAATCGCCGCAGCGTCCGACATCGTGGATGCCGACGACATGACGATGGTGCAGGCGTGCGGCAATCTTGGCCTCGCGCAGGAAACGCTCGCCAAAATTCGGATCCACCAGCAGGGCCGGCGACATGATCTTCAGCGCGACTTCGCGATCCACCGATTCCTGGACCGCCAGATACACCGTGGCCATGCCGCCGCGGCCAAGCTGGCGCAACAAGCGGTATCCAGGAATTTCTATCACGTAGGGACTCTATCCATGCCCAATGCCGCGCTGCAGCGAGGTTGTTAGCATATCAGTCCATCCGGCACTTGCGCCGCCCCAGAGTGATGCCGGCATCAGGCCTTGCGCTGCGCCTCGATCACGTTCGGCACCGCGTGCAACTGCGCGAGCAGGCTCGACAATTGGCCGAAATCGGCCACCCTCAGGGCCAGGTTCATGGTCACCTCGTTGCGTGCAGGATCGACCCGCGCGTCGATCGCCAGGATCTGCACATTGGCCGCCGCAATGACATTGCTGACGTCCTTGTGCAGGCCCTTGCGATCGTAGCCGCGGACGAGCACGTCGACCTCGTAGGCGCGCTGCTTGCCGCCGCCCCATTCGACCTCGATGATGCGATCGGCATCGAGCAGGCGCAGGCGTTGCAGCTGTCGGCAATCTGACCGGTGCACGCTGACCCCGCGTCCGCGCGTGATGAAACCGGTGACCGCATCACCCGGCACCGGCTGGCAACAGCGCGCGAGGACGCTCAACAGATTGCCGACACCCTCGATGACCAGGGCGTCCCTCGCCGGCGCGCTCGACTTCGACGTTGGTGCGGTGCGCGGAATCTGCGCATCTTCGTTGCGCTCGCCGTCGTGCAGGTTGCGCGCAATCTGAGTCGGCGTGACATCGCCAAGCGCGATCGCCTCGTACAGGTCCTCGGCACTGCGCAGGTGGAAGCGTGCCGGCAAGCTGTCGAGATCGACGTTGTGCAGCGCCAGGCGCTTGAGTTCGCGATCGAGCACGCCACGGCCGGCGGCGATGTTGATCTCGCGATCGGCCTGGCGGAACCAGTTGCGCACCTTGTTGCGAGCGCGCGCCGTCTGCAGGAAGCCATGCTGCGCCGACAGCCAGTCACGGCTGGGCTCGGCGTTCTTTGCGGTGAGGATTTCAATGCGATCGCCACTGCCGGGCTGGAAAGTCAGCGGCACGATGCGCCCATTCACCTTGGCACCACGGCAGCGATGGCCGACATCGGTATGCACCAGATAGGCGAAATCCAGCACGGTGGCACCTTTCGGCAGGTCGAGCACCTGGCCCCTGGGGGTCAGCAGGTAGACGCGATCCTCGATGACATCGGTGCGGAAACCGGCAAGCAGGGCGGCATCGTCGTCGTGCTCGTCGCGGCTTTCCAGCAGTTGCCGCATCCAGGCGATCTTGCGTTCGAAGCTGGCGTCGCCACCGCTGCCTTCCTTGTAGCGCCAATGCGCGGCAAAGCCGAGCTCGGCATACGCATGCATGTCGTGCGAACGGATCTGCACTTCCAGCGCACGCCCCTCCGGGCCGATCACGGCAGTATGCAATGATTGGTAATTGTTTCCTTTGGGGCTGGCGATATAGTCGTCGAACTCGCCGGCAATGAATGGCCACAGCGAGTGCACCACGCCCAGCGCGGCATAGCAGGAAGGCACGTCGCCAACGAGCACGCGCAGCGCACGAATATCGTAAAGGTCGGAAAAATCCAGGCCCTTCTTCTGCATCTTCCGCCAGATCGAGCTGATGTGCTTTGGTCGCCCGGCGACCTCGGCCCTGATACCGGCATCGGCCAGCGCCTTTTGCAGCATGCCGCAGGCGTGCGCGATCCAGGTTTCGCGATCGCCGCGGCGCTCGTCGAGCAGGTCGGCGATGCGCCGGTAAGTCTCCGGTTGCAGGTAGCGGAAGGCCAGGTCCTCGAGCTCCCACTTCAATTGCCAGATGCCGAGGCGATTGGCCAATGGCGCATGGATGTCGGCGGTGAGTTGGGCAATGGCGCGGCGCTCGTCGTCATCCAGCGCGCCAGCCCGGCGCATCATCACCAGTTGCCGGGCGAGCAGGATGAAGACCACGCGCAGGTCGCGGATGATCGCCAGCAACAGGCGCCGCAGGCCTTCAGCAGCACCCGCGCCGTTGCGCGCGGCATGCAGCGACCAGACCTTTTCCGCAGCGCGCTGGCCCTCGACCAGCTCGGCAACCTCGCTGCCGAATGCTGCCAGTTCCACCTCGGAAAATTCGCAGCCGGCGCTGAGCGCCTCGTACACGAGCAGGGCCGTGCGCGCGACCGGCCCGGTGGCCAGCTTGTCGAGTTCGGCAAGAATCGCGTCGCGGATCGGGATAGCCGCGTCCCAGCGTCGACGTGCGGCTGGCGAGGCGTCCAGCCTTGCCTCGATACGCTGCAGCGCCTCATTGCTCGATAGCGACACGCTTGCATCCGCATTCATGGGTGGCGCGACGACTTTACCGGATCGGCATCCGCTCGGCCGATGCGCTGGCAGGAAAACTGCTTGCCGTGGCAGTGTGCCGCGCCGGATTCACGCCAGCACAAGCCTGCCGGCGCGGCCGAGCGCGTCGGCCGCGACACGGGATCGAATCAGTAGTTGTACCAGACGCTGTCGTCGGCAAACCAGTCCTGGACTTCCTCGGACACGCCCACCATGCCGCCGCCTGTACGTATTGCGGCATAGCCCTGGATTGGCGTTCCCGCCGTGGCGGAACCGGCCTTGTCGCGATAGGCCAGCACGTAATACGCGGTGGAGCCGGGCATCGCCGCGAACTGATGACGAACGAATTGCCCGGTTACCTTGACGATACCGGACAAAGTCAGCAACGGGTCGTCGCACAACTGAGGTGGCGGTGTCGTGCCTTCAACCCAACTCGTGCCGAGACCACACCAGGTTGCCTCGCCGATCGCGGACAATGCGCTGGTATTGAAACCATCGACGAGGGTCCAGACCACCCCGGCCGGATTCGTTGGGTCGAACTGGGTCTGCATCTTCACGACGCTCACGGACTTCGTCGTGAATGCTCCGAAAACCTGTGCCGTGACCGTGACGTTCTGGCTCGGCCCGGATGGCAGATCCGGCGTCAGATTGCCGCCAAAGCCGCTGTCGAACAAACCATGACTGACATTGGGTAACGCGAGACTGTCGCCAGGATACGCGCTGAGGCAGCGGAACTGCTTGGCCGCCGACTTGTCCGCCTGGCCGATCAGCAGCGCCAGCGCCCCGGCATTCGAAACGCCGGTCCCCTGGTAGGTCAGGCTTTTTGCGTACACATCAGGAAATTTCCATACGTCGTTGCCGATTGTGGCCGGCAACTGGTAACGCGGCTGCACCGCAATCTGCGATGGCGTGCGCGCGGATTCAGCGCAGAAAACGTGTGCATTCAGATAGGCGGTGGCGACGCCACCCGAGCCGAAGTTCGAGTAGGTGAACGCGTTCGTCACGGCAGAGTCAAGGGCAACCGTTGCCTGATCGCCGGAAACCGCATCCCCGCCAATCAGGGTCGATACATTGTCGGCGGCGAACGCCGAACCGGCACCTGCAAGCAGGGCGATGGAGAGTGCAGCGCCGAGGCTGCCTGCGTGACGCTTCTTTATCAAGTTCTTGAGTTCCGCAATGTGTCCGGTGGGTTGAGACGATCGCCGACAGGCTCATGACGATCAATAATCTGACTCTGGCAGGCAGGACGCTCGGAACCCGGATGCCCGATGCTAGACTGCATGGGTTCGGATTCTAACCCCAGTTTCCGCAAAGCGCACCTGTTAACCTCGCGTTAGACAACGAGTTTTTGATCAACTGGTCACAAATTGACCAATGCCGAGAGCCCATCCCATGCAGCCCAGAGTCCTCGTTCTTGCCGCCTTGCTTGCCATTCCGTTTGCCGGATCGCTGTTTGCCCAGTCGCAGGCACCGACCCTGGAGGAGCGCATGTCGCAGCAGGAGTTCACCGCGTCCGGCCTCGACAAGCTCAGCCCCGAGCAGCTGAAGTACCTGAATGACTGGATCCAGTCCAAGGGTGTCAGCGAAATCGGCGCGCCGGTCCGGCATCGCGATGGCAGCACTTCCTTCTACGCCTCCGACCAGGATCGCGAGGTCGTGGAATCGGCGATTGCCGGCCAGTTCAGCGGGTGGCACGGCACGACCCGGGTCACGCTGGAGAATGGCCAGGTCTGGCAGCAGGTCGAATCCGGCAGCAAGGGGTTTCCCCTCAAATCACCGAAGGTCCGGGTCAAGCCGATGAGCATGGGCAGCTGGCTGATGTACGTGGAAGGCTGCAATTGCGACATCCGGGTCAAGCGCGTCAAGTGAGATAGGCCGCCGGCACCACCCTCAGCCGAGTGCCGCCAGCGCGCGCGCCAGCCGTTTCGGTGATACCGGCTCGGCCGTGCGCAGCTCCTGGGCAAACACCGATACGCGCAACTCCTCGATGAGCCAGCGCAGGTCGTTCAACGCCTCCGCATCGGCATCGCCGGCGTTGCGCCGCTTCAGGTATTCGCGCCAGTAGACGTGCACGCCGAGCATGCGCGCCTGGTCACGTGCCGGATCCTGGCGCAAGCGTTCGCCGCGCAGGCGCATGCCGCGCAGGTAGCGCGGAATATGGCCGAGGTGCGCCGGATCGGTGTCGCGCAGGAAGCCCGGCGCCAGCAGCTCGTCGCGTTGTTGGCGCAGATCCTCGTAGTTGGCTGTGGCAAAACCCATCAAGGGCGGTTCCAGCCAGGGCAGCAACTCGGCATGGGCTTCGATGATGGTCTCGGCCAGCGTCAGGCGTTCGATGGCCGCCTTAAACAGTTCGCTGCCGATCTCTGCCTTGAGTCGTTCAAAATCGCTGCGCGTGCGCGCGTCCAGCGCATGCGCCGCAAGGCGCTCGGCGAGGGCGGCTTCCACCAGATCGGCACGCAAGGTCTCGGCACTGCCCAGCGCGGCCCATTTCAACGCAGTGACATTTGCCAGCGGCAACTGCCGTCGGGCCTGCTTGACCTTGTCGACCAGCGCCCGTCGCAGCAGGCGTTCGACGCCGCGACGATGTTCTTCGCGTGCTTCGTCGGCGTTCTCGAACACGCGCAAGGCCACGCTGTCGCCAAGATCGACCAGGGCCGGCCAGGCGACCAGTCCTTCCGCCGAGCGGATCGATTCGGGAATGTCCTCGATATCGAATCCGGACAGTTCCTCGCGGGTCAGCTCGGCATCGGCGCGCTGCGAAAATGCCGCGCGCGCCGCTGCCGCCCAGTCTTTCTGGATCACGGCAAGATCACGCCCTTCGGCGATGGTCTTGCCTTTTTCATCATGCACGCGCAAGCGCATCAGCAAATGCGCCGGCAACTCGATGCCGGCAAAATCCGCAGGCGTGATCTCGACGCCGGTCACCTTGCGCAGATAGCTCGCCAGCACGTCGCTGAGCGGTCGTTGGCGAATCATCTGATCCTTGCCCAGCGATTCGACGAAGGCACGTGCAAAGTCCGGCGCGGGGACGAAATTGCGGCGCAGGGATTTCGGCAGTCCACGTATCAACTCACCGACTTTTTCAATCAGCAAACCCGGCACCAGCCATTCACAGGCGCTCGGCGACAAGGCATTGACCAGGGCAAGTGGCAGATGGGCGGTGACGCCGTCGGCTGGATCGCCCGGCACAAAACGGTATTCCAGGCGAAGCGCGTGCGCGCCGAGCGTCAGACGCGGCGGAAAATCCTCGGCGGCAAGCCCCGGCGTCGTCGACATCACATCCGCCAGCGACCAACGCAGTGCGGCCTGCTCGGCCGGACCGGCCTTGCGATACCAGGCATCCAGCGCCGCGCTGGTGTGGATGTCGGCCGGCAACCTCGCATCCAGCAGCGCGGCCAGCTCAGCGGGCGACTTGAGCAAACCGGAGCGCCGCTGCTTGGCTTCGATCTCCGAGGCCTGCGCCAGCGTGCGCTGGTTGGCGCGGATGAATTCCGCATGCGCATCGATTTCGCCGGTCGCCAGCGCTTCGCGCACGAAGATTTCATGTGCCAGTACCGGATCCTGCTTGCCGAATTGCACCACACGCCGCTCGACCAGGATCAAGCCGAACAAGCTGACCTGTTCGTAGGCGACCACCGCGCCGCGCTTGCGCGACCAATGCGCGTCATGCCAACTGCGCCGGATCAGGTGTGCGGCCTGCTGTTCGATCCACAGCGGTTCGATGCGCGCACACTGCATCGCATAGACCTTGCCGATATCGATGATCTGCCCGGCCAGCAACCATTGTGGCGGCGACTTGGCCAGCGCCGAACCCGGAAAGATCGCGAACTTGCGCTCACGCGTGCCGCGGTACTGATTGCGCTCATCCTTGCGCGCTACCTGGGTCGGCCAGCCGCTCAGTAGACAACGGTGAATGGCTTCACCGTTGTCGGGAATGGGGAATGGGGAATCGGGAATGGTTGTAGCGACCTGACGTGTATTGGGTGTGGTTGCCGCTGCGTGCACTTTGGCTCCCGCTCTTGCATTGCTTTTGCTCTTGTTTCTGCCCTTCCCGATTCCCGATTCCCCATTCCCCATTCCCGGCCCTCGCCCACCCATTCCCGATTCCCCATTCCCCATTCCCGGCTCTTGAACCACCAACTGCCGATGCAATTCCCTCCATTCGCGCATGCGCATGAACGAGAGGAAGTGCGAGCGACACCAGTCGCGCAGTTTCGATTGGGTGAACTCCTCGTGGGCCTGGGCGTAGGCGACCCAAAGATTGAGCACGCCGATGAAATCGGATTTGGCATCGGCAAATTGCGCGTGGGCGGCGTCGGCTTGCTGGCGCGCATCGGCGGGGCGTTCGCGGGGATCCTGGATGCTCAGGAACGAAACGAGGATCATCAGTTCGCGCGAGACGCCCAGTCGCTGCGCTTCGATCAGCATGCGGGCGAGGGCGACATCGACCGGCAGGCTGGCAATCGTCGTGCCGATTTTCGTGATGCGATGAAGCTCGTCGATCGCGCCGATCTCGATCAGGCGTCGATAGCCATCGCCAATCGCGCGCTCGGGTGGCGCTTCGACAAACGGAAAATCGGCAACATCGCCGAGCTTGAGGCTCAACATGCGCAGGATCACCCCGGCCAGCGAGCTGCGCAGGATCTCCGGATCCGTGTAACGCGGGCGCTCGGCGTAGTCGTCCTCGGCATACAGGCGATAGCAGATACCGGCAGCGACACGCCCGCAGCGGCCCTTGCGCTGGTCGGCGGCGGCTTGCGAGATCGGCTCGATGTGCAGGCGTTCAAGCTGGCCGCGCTGGCTGTAACGCTTGACCCGCGCCGTGCCGGTATCGACGACGAAGCGGATGCGCGGCACGGTCAGCGAGGTTTCGGCGACATTCGTCGCCAGCACGATGCGTCGCTTCGGCCCCGGCTTGAAGACGCGATCCTGTTCGGCGGCGGAGAGTCGTGCATACAGGGCCAGTACCTCGGTTTCGCGGTACTTGCGCCGATCCAGGGCGAGGTGTGCATCGCGGATCTCGCGCTCGCCCGGCAGGAAGACGAGCACATCGCCGCGCGGATCCTCAACCGTGATTTCATCGACCACCGCAACGATCTGTTCGACCGAATTGGCTTCGCCGCGCTCCCCCCTCATCCCGCCATCGGCAGCCGCCGATGGTCCCCCCCTCTCCCGCGGAGCGCTTGAGGGGCGCTCGCCGCGGCTTGCGGCCGCGATCATTTCCATGGGCCGCCAGCGCACTTCGACCGGAAAGGTGCGGCCTTCGACCTCGATCACCGGCGCATTGTCGAAATGTGCGGAAAAGCGTGTGGTATCGATGGTCGCCGAAGTCACGATCAGCTTGAGATCCCGGCGTCTGGCCAACAGGCGCTTCAGATAACCGAGCAGGAAATCGATATTCAGGCTGCGCTCGTGGGCCTCGTCGAGAATGATCGTGTCGTAGGCGCTGAGCCAGGCATCGCCCTGGGTTTCGGCGAGCAGGATGCCGTCGGTCATGAACTTGATCAGGGCTGCATCGCCGACCTGCTCGGTGAAGCGCACCTGGAAACCCACCAGGTCGCCCACCGTCGTATCCAGCTCGCTGGCGACGCGGCGTGCGACCGTGCGTGCCGCGATGCGACGCGGTTGCGTGCAACCGATCATGCCAGCCGTGCCGCGTCCGGCGGCGAGGCAGAGTTTCGGCAATTGCGTGGTCTTGCCGGAACCGGTCTCGCCCGCCAGCACGATGACCTGGTGTTCGCGGATCAGCTTGATGATCTCGTCACTGCGTTCGGCGATCGGCAGCGACGGGTCGATGCGGATTTCGGGCACGCGCGCCGCACGCGCGGCGACCTTTGCCGTCGATGCGGCGATCTCGCCCGCCAGCCTCGCAACCTGCTCGGCCTTGGCCGCCGCGCCTTCCTTTTCAAGCCGCCGCCAGCGCCCGAGCAAGCGACCGTGATCGCGGCAGGCGACTCCGCTGAGTGCGGATCTCAGTTTTGACAATTCGGGCATGGGGGTCGGCATTGAAGAATGTGGGACCTCGCGCATGCGGAGTCCTGTTCAGTCCCTTGCGGGCGGTGCACCAATATCGCCCGCAGCGACCATGCCGAGCGGACATCCCTTCTCACGCGGCCTGAATCAGGAACTCGCTGGCCTTGGCTACTGGCTGCACTTGCCGCGCCTGTCGGCGCAGTTCCACCAGCCCGTAGCGTTCCATCGTCTTCAAAGTGCGTGACAGATTGCTGGGCGCGCGCCCGCTCAGCTCGGCCAGTTGGCTCAGCGATTCGGGCTTCTGCTCGCGGATCAACTTGAGCAAGGCGCGGTTGTCGTCGGACAACACCTCGGCCAGCGATCGCATGGAGGTGAACCAGATTTTCGGCTCGCCCGCCGTCGGCTTGCGCTCGCCGCGTGCGATAGCGCGTGCACGGTCACGGATGGCTTCCTGCGTGGCGATACCAATGATGATCTTCTTCATGTCTTTGCCTCCCTCAAAACACGGTCGACCTCGCCAAAAAAATCCTTGAGCAACTGGTCGGCGCTGATGAACTCATAAGACACGCCCTTGTCCCGCGCGTGCCGGTGCTTGTGATCGTACGCCAGCCGTCGTCCGGCGAACTTATTGCGCTTCGGCGGCTTCACCGCATGCGCGTTGTCGTAGCCCAGCAAGCGCGTGCCGTGCCGGTCGTGCAGCGTAAGCGCGTAGCGGATGCCGTGCGGAGTGTGCTCACCGGCTGGTACCTCCCACGCCTCGATCTTGATCCAGAACCCCTCGCCCTGGTCATAGACCTCGCCATGCAGCAGCAACAGGGTATCCAGACTCTGTTCGTGCGTTGCAGCAATTTTATCACCAGATGATATCTGAAATCAAAGACAGCAACGAGTTCGTGGGAGTGACTTCAGTCACGATGCATTCGTGTCGCACCGCCAAGACGCATCGCCAACAAAATCGAATGCCTGCGCTGCACGCAGGGCAGAAAGAGCTCGCCTGCATTGCAGTTCGGGCATCGATCCTAACTCGACCAAAGCGACGCATGATAACCGCTGACTATCACCTTGATTCCGCCAATTGATTTCCATCCATCCGGCCGCAGGTGCAGACTGCACATCCACCCTGCACAGGAGTCCGCTCATGGCTATCGATATCGGTATTTCGTCCAAGGATCGCAAGACCATCGCCAACCATTTGTCGAAGCTGCTGGCTGACAATTATTCGCTGTATCTGAAAACGCACAGCTTCCACTGGAACGTGACCGGGCCGATGTTCAACAGCCTGCACATCATGTTCGAAACCCAGTACAACGAGCTGTGGCTGGCCAATGATGTCATTGCCGAGCGCATCCGCGCCCTCGACGTCATGGCACCCGGTTCGTATTCCCAGTTCGGCAAGCTGACCTCGATCAAGGAGGAAACGGGCACCCCTGACTGGAAGGAGATGGTCGCGCAACTGGTAGAAGGCCACGAGTCGACTGCGCGCACCGCACGGGAAACCATCAAGGTTGCCGACAAGGCCGACGATCAACCCACCGCCGATCTCGCCACCCAGCGCGTCGAAGCTCATGAAAAGACCGCGTGGATGTTGCGTTCACTGTTGAAATAGCGGCACCGCTGGGGGAATGGGGAGTGGGGAGTGGGACGAGCCCATGCGCTTTGCTCTGGCTTTCAACTATTCCCTGTTCCCCACTCTCAATTCCCGGCCCCTCAGAGCTTCCTCCTCGGTGGCACCAGCAGATCGCCGAAGAGCAGACCGGCGACCAGGGCCACGAGCAGGGTGACCAGGGTGATGCCGGTATCGATGCCGAGCATGACATCGCGCTCGAAGACGAAACTCAAGGTGCGAAAACCAATGCTGCCGGGCACCAGCAGGATGATGCCCGGCTCGCGGATCAGCGCGCCTGGCCGCTGGAAAAACCGCGCAAAGACGTTGCTCGCGGCGCCGAGCAGGAGGCCGCCGGCAAACACGCCGAACGCCGCCGAGACATAAGCGCCACCGACCCGCGTGCAGATATAGCCGGCGATGACTGCGGCGATGACGATCGGGAAAAAGCGCAGCGGACTGCGGAAGGTGATGGCGAAGGTCAGCGCGGCCAACGGCACCGCCACCCACTCGGTCCACGCTGGAATCGCCTGCAGCGGAACGGCTGGCGGCACCAGGCCGAACAAGGCACAGACCTGGGTCGCCGCGACGGTGCCGAAGGCGAGCTTGAGCAAGACCGCCATCGCTCCGGCCATGCGGGCGGTGCCTGATACCAGGTCCTGGCTGGAGAGTTCGCGCACTGCCGCGGTCAGGCTCATGCCGGGCAAGAGGATGATCAAGCTGGCGACGACCACCGAACGCACCTGGATCGGCACCAGATAGACCGCCACCAGGGTTGCGATGATGGTCGCCAGCAGCGCCGAAATGGCCTCGAAGGCGGCGGCGATATGCGGTCGCTTGCTTGCTGCAAGGGCGGTGATGCCGGTCGCCAGGCCGATGCAACCTGCGGTGGCGACGCCGGCCCAACCGGTCAGCAGGATTGCCGCCACGCAGGCCGAGGCAACCGCGTAGGCCACCAACACCAGCATCGTTGCCGGCAGCGACGGCTTGCTCAAGCCGACTTCGCGCAGGCGTCGCCGTCCTTCGGCAAGTTCCAGCTTGCCACTGATGACCTGGTCGGCAATCTCGTCGACCAGGCACAGGCTCTTCAGATTGACTTCGCCGGGCGGCAGCCGCAGCACCTGGGTCGTTTCCGCCAGGCCGCCAACGCCATCGTCGACCTGCGAGAACGACATGATGATCGAGGTCGGCGTCGACAACGGATCGCAGTTCAAGCCGAGGCGTTGGGCAACCAGGATGATGGCCGCTTCCAGGCGCGGCGCAGCGGTTCCGTATTCATGCAGGCGACGCGCGAGCTCGACGATGAACTCGACGCGGGTGGTCAGGGGCAGGTTGGTCATCGGCAAGTCCGGAACAGCGCGCGGCATTATGCCGGCTCCCTGCCTCGCTCGCCGCGCGGCTGTTGCCGGAGATTCAGCTCCAGCGCGGCCTTGCGGGCGATTGCTGCTAACCTTTGCCAATGAGCGAAGCGGGCAGCGCACAACTCGTCGAGGATGGCAGCCGGCTCAGCATCCGCGGAGACTGGACGCTTGAGCACGTCGCGCGACTTGCCACACTGTGCGCAAACCTGCAGGGGAAGATCGCTGCCGATTCGCGCATCGATGCGCGCGCGATTGGCCACATCGACACTGCCGGCGCCAGTTTCCTGCTCGACCTTGCCGGCGCGGATCCGGCCCGCATCGATGTCGACCGCGCATCCACGCGCAAGCTGATTGCCGCGGTATCGCGCGCGGAAAATGCGCCGCCGGCAAAGCGTCGCCGCAAGGATCGCGGATTCATCGCCATCCTCGCCAATGTCGGCCAGGCGCTTGACGATATCTGGAACGATGCAATCGCCCTGGTCGGCTTCATCGGCCTTATCCTCGCGGCCTTTGCGCGCAGTGCGCTGGATCCACGGCGCTGGCGCGTGACATCGACCGTCGCGCATATCGAACAGACCGGTCTGAACGCGCTGCCGATCGTTGCCCTGCTGTGTTTCCTGGTCGGGGCGGTGGTTGCCTTTCTCGGCGCGACCGTACTCAAGGATTTCGGTGCCAGCATCTACACGGTCGAGCTTGTCGGCTACTCGTTCCTGCGCGAATTCGGCGTACTGCTGACCGCGATCATGGTGGCCGGGCGCTCCGGCAGCGCGTTCACCGCACAGATCGGCTCGATGAAGGCACGCGAGGAGGTCGATGCGATCCGCACCCTTGGCCTGCAACCGGTCGATGTGCTGGTCATGCCGCGCGTGCTTGCCTTGCTCGTGTCGATGCCGATCCTGACCCTGGTCGGCATGCTCGCCGGCATCATCGGCGGTGCCGCGGTGTGCGTGATCACGCTCGATGTTTCGCCACTGATGTTCATCACGCGCCTGCACGAGACCACCGGCGTGCGCCATTTCTGGGTCGGCATGAGCAAGGCACCCGTGTTCGCCTTCCTGATTGCCGCGATTGGCTGCCTCGAAGGTTTCAAGGTTGCCGGCAGCGCCGAGTCGGTTGGCACGCACACGACATCGAGCGTCGTGCAGTCGATCTTCGTGGTCATCCTGATCGATGCGCTGGCGGCGATCTTCTTCATGGAGATCAACCTGTGAGCGCCGAGGAGCCGATCATCCGCATCCGCGGGCTGCGCAACCAGTTCGGCGATTTCGTCGTGCACGAGAACCTGGACCTCGATGTCCGCCGTGGCGAGATCATCGGCGTGGTCGGCGGCTCGGGTTCGGGAAAATCGGTGCTGATGCGCGCGATCATCGGCCTCGGCAGGCCTGCCGCCGGCAGCATCCTCCTGTTTGGCGAGGATGTGGCGACGATGTCAGACTCCAGGCGTGCACTCGTCGAGCAGCGCTGCGGCGTGTTGTTCCAGAACGGCGCGCTGTTTTCGTCGCTGACCGTCGCTGAAAACGTCGGCGTGGCGCTGACCGAACACCATGATCTCGATGCGGAAATCGTCCATCGCCTGGCCTTGCTGAAGATTGCCCTCGCCGGTCTGCCACTCGATGCGGCAGACAAGTTCCCGTCGCAGCTCTCCGGCGGCATGGTCAAGCGCGCTGCGCTGGCGCGCTCACTTGCGCTGGATCCCGAGATCCTGTTTCTCGATGAACCGACCGCCGGACTCGACCCGATCGGTGCGGCGGCCTTCGACCAGTTGATCCTGACCCTGCGCGACAGCCTCGGCCTGACCGTGTTCCTGATCACCCATGACCTCGACACGCTGTACACGATCTGCGACCGCGTTGCCGTGCTGGCGAAGAAACGCATTCTCGTCGCCGACACGCTTGATGTCGTCGAGCAGGTCGACGAACCATGGATCCAGGAATACTTCCAGGGTCCACGCGGTCGCGCCGCACGCCGCGCGACGCAGACCCATTCCACTCCACTCCCGGCAGGCCCCTGACCATGGAAACACGCGCCCACCATGTCCTCATCGGCAGCTTCGCGATCCTCGCCTTCCTCCTCGGACTCGGCTTCGTGCTGTGGCTGTCCAAGACCAGTGCCGACCGCGAATTCAGCTTTTACGATGTCGTCTTCACCGAAGCGGTGACCGGCCTGTCGAAGGGCGGACTGGTGCAGTACAACGGCATCAAGGTTGGCGAGGTGACCCAACTCAAGCTCGCCCCGGATGATCCGCGCAAGGTCATTGCACGGGTGCGCCTGGATGGCGACACGCCGGTCAAGGTCGATACCGAGGCCAAGCTCGGCCTGCTCGGCGTCACCGGCACGGCATTCATCCAGCTCAGTGGCGGCTCGCCAGGCAGCAAGCCGCTGCTGCCGAAGGACGCGCATGCGGTGCCGGTGATCGTGGCTTCGGAATCGGCCTTGTCGAAATTGCTTTCTTCCGGCGAGGACATCGTCACCAGCGTCAACCAGTCCTTGCTGCGCGTCGGCCAGTTGCTGTCCAAGGAGAATGTCGATCATGTCTCGGCGACACTCGAGCACTTCGACAACATCGCCTCGACGATCGCCGACCAGCGTGGCGACATGGCCAAGGCGCTGAACCAGCTGGCCGATGCCAGCAGCGAACTGAAATCGACCTTGACCACGCTGCACAACATGGCCAGCACGACGAACGAGCTGATCAATACCGATGTGCGCCGGGTGCTGCAGTCAACCGACAAGGCGATTGCCGCCATCGAACGGGTCGCCGGATCGACCGGCCAGCTGCTCGACCAGAACCAGGCGGCGATCGCCAGCTTCAGTGACCAGGGCTTGCGCCAGGTAGGCCCGACCCTGCTGGAACTGCGCGAGACGCTGCGCTCGTTCAAGCAACTCGGTGACCAGCTGGGCAGCTCCAATACCCTGTTGCTCGGCCGCGACCAACCCAGGGAGTACCAGCCGAAATGAAACGCAGCATCCGACTCGTGATCCTCGGCGCAAGCATCTTGCTGGGTGCCTGCGCGGCATTGAGCGGCAAGCATGCCTCGTTTGCGGTCTATGCGCCGCAGTTGCAGATTGCCGCTGCGGAAAAACCCGCCACGCAGGCGGCAATCGACTGGCAACTGCTCATCGACACGCCCCTGACCAGTACCGCGCTGAATACCCGGCGCATCGCGATCATGAGCAGTCCGGGCGTGCTGGAGGTCTATGCCGATGCGCGCTGGCGCGATCCGGCACCGCTGATGCTGCGCAGCCTGCTGGTTCAGGCCTTCGATCAGGAGGGTCGGGTCGGCGGTGTCAGTGCCATCGACTCCGGACTCAATGGCGATTATTCGCTGGCCATGGATCTGCGCGATTTCCAGATCGAAATCGTCGATGGCGCCCCTCGCGCGGCCATCCGCTGCACCGCACGATTGTTCGATCGCCGCAGCAATCGCATCGTCGCCAGCCAGTCATTCAGTGCGGAAACGCCGGCGGCCGGCAAGGATGTCGCAAGCGCCGTCGACGCATTCACCGCCGCACTCGATCAACTGTTGCCGAAGGTCGTCAGCTGGACGATTGAACAAGGCCAGGCAAACCGGATGACACGCCCGGCCAATGGAAACCCGGACGAAGAATCGCCGCGCCAGGGAACCATCAACGATCAGCGCGGCAGCACCGGATAATTCGGCGTTGCATCCAGCCGCGACGCGCAGACCTCGGCGAGCTCGAGCAGGCGCAGGTCCGATCCGGGCGCACCGACCAGCTGCAGGCCGATCGGCATGCCGTTTTCGAGGATGCCCATGGGCAGGCTGACCGCCGGGCAACCGGCGAGGCTGGCAAAACTGCACAGATCGGCATCGCCCGCGCGTTCGGTTTCGCCAATGCGGTAGGGGCCATGCGAAACGGTCGGCAGCACCAGCACGTCGACCTGCTCGAACAAATGCCGCGCGGTGAGCACGGCCTGGTCGAGCATGCGGTCAGCGGCGGCGTAGGTGACCGCGGACTTGCTGCGCGCAAAACCGAGCATGTCGCGCAGGCGTGGCGAAACCGGGCAGGCACCGTCATCAAGATCGGCTTCAAGCTCGACGGCCAGTTCGGCCTCCATGATCAGCAATGCGGCGCGACGCATGCGCGCAAAGTCATAGCCGCTGAAATCGGCATCGCTGCGTTCGCCAAGCTCAAGCGCCAGGGCATCCATCGCCTCGGCAAATACCGCACAGACATCCGGGCTGACGCCGAGCGCGGGCAGGTTGCCAATGAATCCACTGCGCAGGCGACCCGGCTCCCAGTCCGGCGGCGACAAGGCGACACGGCGACGGCGCGAACGCACATCGTCAACGTCATAGGCGGCAAGGACCTGCAGGACGATGGCCAGATCCTGCACCGAGCGGGCGAGGATGCCGACGCTGTCGAGACGCCGCGCCGCCGGCACCACGCCGTGGGTGGACAATTCGCCAAGGGTCGGGCGCAAACCGTAGATGCCGCAATGACTGGCCGGAATGCGCACCGAGCCGAGCGTGTCGGTGCCGATGGCGAAACTGCACAAGCCCGCGGCGACCGCTGCCGCCGAGCCCGCCGAGGAACCGCCGGCGATGAATTCGCGCCGGTGCGGATTGTGCGTCGGGCCGGATTCCCCGGTGGTGCCGGTGGTGCCCAGCGCGGCTTCGTCGACGGCGGTCTTGCCGAGGATCACCGCACCGGCCGCGCGCAAACGCGCAATCACGCTGGCATCTTCGGCAGCAATGCGCTGCCTGCGCCCGGCCAGGCCAAGTGCGGTCGGCAAGCCGGCGACATCGATATTGTCCTTGATCGCCACGGCCAGGCCATCGAGGCGGCCAATCGTGTTCCTTGCCTTGCGCCGCTCGTCACTGGCGCGGGCGGCGCGAGGTGCCATGTCGTCGGTACAGACAAAGGCCGCCAGGGACGCGTTTTCGGCAGCGATCGCATCGGCATACAGGGACTGCAGGTGCACGGCGCTGATGCGCCCGGCGGCCAGCCAGTGCAGCAACTGGAATGCACTCGCACCGCGCAGGCGCTGGCTGGAGAGTTCGGATTCCTGGCTCGTGCTCATGCTTGGTTCCTGCTTTTTGCGGGCGATTATGACCCATCCGCAATTGATGCCTGCGCCACTAACCCCGACAATGGGGATTGGACGATGGCACAGGGCAGCGAAATGAGCGAACGCGAAACGATGCAATACGACGTCATCACCGTCGGCGCCGGCCCGGCCGGGCTCGCCTTCGCCATCCGCCTCAAGCAACTGAAACCCGATTTGACCGTCTGCGTGATCGAGAAAGCTTCGACGATCGGCGCGCAGATACTCTCCGGTGCGGTGATCGAACCAGAGCCGCTCAACGAGCTGCTGCCGGAGTGGGGCGCGAATCCGCCGCCCATCTGCGTTCCCGCCAGCAAGGACGAATTCTGGTGGTTGCGCGATCACGAACGCGCGATGAAATCGCCGATCACGCCGCCGCAGATGCACAACCACGGCAATTTCATCGTCTCCCTCGGTGCGCTGTGCGCCTGGCTTGCGCCGCAGGCCGAGGCCCTTGGCGTCGACGTGTTCCCGGGCTTTGCCGCCGCCGAGGCGCTGATCGACGACGCTGGTGCGGTCAAGGGCGTGCGCATCGGCGACATGGGCGTCGCCCGTGATGGTTCGCACAAGCCGGGCTACACCGAAGGCATCGACATCCTCGCCCCGATCACCGTGCTCGGCGAAGGCTGCCGCGGCAGCATCAGCAAGCAGTTGATCGCCCGCTACAAGCTGGATGCGGACAGCGATCCGCAAACCTATGGCATCGGCCTCAAGGAACTCTGGCAGGTGCCGCCCGGGCGCGTGGAGCCGGGCAAGATCGTGCATACGCTGGGCTGGCCGCTCGATGCGGCGACTTATGGCGGCAGCTTCCTCTATCACCTGGACAAGGACCGCATTGCCATCGGTTTCGTTGCCGGCCTCGACTACATCGATCCCGAGTTCAAGCCGTTCGAGGCCTTCCAGCAGCTGAAGAACCATCCCTTGATCAAGCCGCTGCTGGAAGGCGGCGAGATCCTCTCCGCCGGCGCGCGCGCCTTGATCGAAGGTGGCTACCAGTCGCTGCCCAAGGTCGAGATGCCGGGCGCGATGCTGATCGGCGATTCAGCCGGCCTGATGAATGTGCCGAAGATCAAGGGCACGCATCAGGCAATGCGCTCGGGCATGCTCGCCGCCGAGCATGTCGCCGCCACCGGAACATCCGCCGGTTGGGATGCCAGGCTGCGCGACTCGGTGGTGATGAAGGAATTGCGCAAGGTGCGCAATATCCGCCCGGGCTTCCACAAGGGCCTCTGGCTGGGCCTTGCCAATGCCGGCTGGGAAACCGCAACCGCAGGGCTTTCGCCGTGGACGCTGAAAAACCACGCCGATCATTCGGCGCTGAAGAAAATCGGCGAATACGAATCGCCGCAGCGCGACTGGACCGAACGCAGCCTGCCGCCGCGTGACCGCCTGGCCAGCGTCTACTTTGCCGCCACCGAACACGATGAGGATCAACCGATCCATCTGCATGTTGCCGATCCCGACATCTGCGTGACCCGCTGCACGGTGGAATACAACAACCCGTGCACGCGCTTCTGCCCGGCGGGTGTCTACGAGATGGTCGATGACGCCGCCGGCAGGCGCCTGCAGATCAATGCCGCCAACTGCGTGCACTGCAAGACCTGCGACATCAAGGATCCCTACCAGATCATCAACTGGGTCACTCCGGAAGGCGGCAGCGGGCCGAATTACCAGAATCTCTGAGGCGTGAGGCAGGCGCATGGGCATGCGACACGGCGCGCGCAAGCGTGGATTGTCCGCCGGTCGCCATTGCCGCCTTGACTTGAGCAATCCCCGGCGCGCGGGCACGATGGCGGACTTCACGCCGGAGTCGCCCGCATGCCGCACATCGCCCTCGTCACTGTCCACGCTGCGCGCGCGACCGATGCGGATCTGGCTCCGTTGCAGGCTGCCTTGCTGGATGCCGGCGCGCAGGTGGCGATTGTCGACTGGGATGATGCCGCAGTGGATTGGGCGGTGTTCGATCTGGTCGTGCTGCGCTCGTGCTGGGACTACACCGAGCGCTATGTGGAGTTCCTCGTCTGGGCCGAGCGTGTCAGCCACCTGACGCGCCTGCTCAATGCCTTCGCGATCGTGCGCTGGAACACCGACAAGCATTATCTGGCCGATCTGGAACGCGCCGGCATCGCCATCGTGCCGAGCCGCTTCATCGAGCCGGAAGCCGATGTCATGGCCGAACTGCAGGCTTTTCTTGATGCGCATGGCGAATGCGCCGAACTGGTCGTGAAACCGGCCATCGGTGCCGGCTCGCGCGATACGCAGAGGCACCCGCGCCATGACATCGACGCGATCAGCGCCCATGTCGAACGCTTGCTCAGGGCTGGCCGCAGTGTCCTCCTGCAGCCCTATCTCGATCGCGTCGACGATGCCGGCGAAACCGCGCTGATCCATTTCGACGGCGCGTTCAGCCACGCCATCCGCAAGGGCCCGTTGCTGCGCAAGGATGCGGGTCCGACCGCGGAACTGTATGCGCCCGAACAGATCGATACCCGCGAGCCGGGTGCCGACGAACGCGCGCTCGCCGCGAAGGTGCTGGCCGCCCTGCCCTTTGCCGGCATGCCTGCCTATGCGCGTGTCGACCTGATTCGCGGCGCCGACGGCAGTCCGCTCCTGCTGGAACTGGAATTGACCGAGCCGTCGCTGTTCTTTGCCCACGGCCCCGGTTCGGCGCAACGCTTCGCTGCCTCGTTGCTGGCGCATTGTGCGCAGGATGCGCGCGACTGAAACCGGCGCCTCACCGCGAAGGTGGGCAGGATTTGCCCAATCCGACGCCCGCGCGAGCAACCCTGCGGGTCAGCGCAATTCCATACCGGTCTTGTCCACAGGGCTATCCACGTCGCCTGTGGATAAACGCTGGCGACGCCGTCGCCGCACCTGCGCATGATTTCATCGGCAACCGCCGGCACGGGCGCAATGCCGCACGCTTTCCTTGCCGATCGGCAGCCTACGTTACAATGCGCGGGTCATGTTTCCCTGCTCAGGAATTCCGCAGCGATGAAGATCCTCGTCGGTTACAAGCGTGTCGTCGATTACAACGTGCGCATCCAGGTCAAGCCGGATGGCTCCGGTGTGGTCACCGATGGCGTCAAGCTGTCGGCCAACCCTTTCGATGACATTGCCCTCGAAGAAGCCTTGCGCCTGCGCGAGAAAGGCATCGCCAGCGAAGTCGTCGTCGTCACGATCGGCCCGGCCAATGCCCAGGCGCATATCCGCAATGGCCTGGCCATGGGCGCCAACCGCGCCATCCACGTGGTCAGCGAAGAGGCCATCCAGCCGCTGACCGCCGCGCGCGCCATGCTCAAGCTGATCGACAAGGAGCAACCCGGGATCGTCATCCTCGGCAAGCAGGCCATCGATGATGACTGCAACCAGACCGGGCAGATGCTGGCCGCGCTGTGGGATCGCCCGCAGGCGACCTTTGCCTCGAAGATCGAGATCAGCGGGCAGGTTGCCAGGGTAACCCGCGAGGTGGATGCCGGCCTGGAAACGATCGAGGTCGATCTGCCGGCGGTGATCACCACCGACCTGCGCCTCAACGAGCCGCGTTTCATCAAGCTGCCCGACATCATGAAGGCAAAGTCCAAGCCGCTGGAGACACTGCAGTTTGCCGATCTTGCCGTCGAAGCGGGCGATCACCTGAAGACGACCCGCTTCGAGCCGCCGGCCAAGCGCAGCAAGGGCGTCATGGTCAAGGATGCCGCCGAACTGGTCGCCGCGCTCAAGGCCAAGGGCCTGCTCTGATCGAACCGGCGCGCTCGCGCCTCCACAGGATTCAGCAAGGAAAACCAATGTCGAAGATCCTCGTCATTGCCGAACATCTGGACGGCAAACTCAATTCCAGCACCGCGCGCTGCGTCAGCGCCGCCCATGCAGTCAAGCCCGCAGCCATCGATGTGCTTGTGCTCGCCGCCGATGCCGCCGCGATCGCCGCCGAGGCGGCAAGGATCGAAGGTGTCAGCAAGGTGCTTGCCCTGAGCCGCGCCGAGAACGCGCACGCACTTGCCGCGATCCTCGCCCCGCAGATCGCCGCCGTCGCCGGCAATGGCTACAGCCATGTGTTCGCACCCTCGACCACCTTCGGCAAGGACCTGCTGCCGCGCGTCGCCGCCCTGCTCGGCGTCGCCCAGGTTTCCGATGTGATGACGGTCGCCGCGACGCACACCTTCCAGCGTCCGATCTACGCCGGCAACGCGATCATCACGGTCGAGGCACCGGCATCGAGCGTGGTCGTGGCGACAATCCGCACCGCATCCTGGCCGGCCGCCGCCAGCACTTCGACGAGCGCGCCGATCGAAGCGGCGAGCGCCGATGTCAGCCTGCCGACGCATACACGCTTCGTTGAACTCGCCCAGGGCAAGAGCGATCGCCCGGATCTGCAAGGCGCGAGCAAGGTCATTTCCGGCGGCCGCGCACTGGGTTCGGCGGAGAACTTCGCCGTCATCTACCAGCTCGCCGACAAGATCGGCGCGGCGGTGGGTGCATCGCGCGCCGCGGTCGATGCGGGTTATGTCCCGAGCGACCTGCAGGTCGGCCAGACCGGCAAGATCATCGCCCCCGAACTCTATGTCGCCATCGGCATCTCCGGCGCCATCCAGCACCTCACCGGCATCAAGGACGCCGGCACCATCGTCGCCATCAACAAGGATGCCGAAGCACCGATCTTCGAGATCGCCGACTACGGCCTCGTCGGCGACCTGTTCAAGATCGTGCCGGAGCTCGAAGCAGCGCTGTGAAACGCGCATGACCGTCGCGTGCGCGTAGCCACGCGACGGCCTTGCCGGGCATCGCAGCAGGAGCAGTTGCGGCTCCTCGTTGCGATCAGAAACCCTTCTTGCCTGCGACCGCGGATTTGTCGCAGACGCCGGAATCGGTGCCCGGCTCGGCACCATCATTCCCCGTGCTTTCCTCGGCATCGGTGCAATCCGCATCGTCGCAATCGCCGGCCTCCGAGTCCTCGTCCTCATCGGCACAGACACCTTCGTCCGCGCAGGCATCGTAGCCTGGCGTTTCGCGGATCAGTTCGGGATGAGCAGCTGATGAAAGTTTCGCCTTCGGCTTCCGCGGCGGCGATGCGGGCGAAGCTGCTGGGGTGGCTGGAAAGGTAGGCAACGCCTTCGTCCTGGTCGCTGCCATGGTGAAAGTCATCGAGCTTGCGCATGGCTTCGGCAAACCATGCGGGCGAGGTGTTGTGGGCGGCCAGCGTGGTGAAGGCAAAGGCGTCGGCTTCTTCCTCGAAGCCGCGGGAGTAGTGGCTTTGCAGGAGGAAAGTCGGCACGCCGACGACGATCGCACTGGCCGAGCTGACATCGCCGGTGAACAACGCCGCTATGACCAGCACGAATGAACTGCGCAGGGTCTGGCGCAAGGCGTGCCGATGCTGCTGGTGGCCAAGCTCGTGGGCGACCACGGCATCGAATTCGCGATCATCATCGAACAACCCGGTCAACTGGTCGGTAACCACGATGGTGCCACCCGGGATGGCCAGCGCATTCGGGCCGACCGATGCAGCATCGCGGAAGACCAGCTGATAGTCGTGCGCATCCGGCATGCCCGCGCGCAATATGTCGAAACGTGCGGACAATTCATCCCGGCGCGCCTGGCTGATTCCGCTCGGTGCGAATCCGAAGTATTCATCGAGCTGGCCGAGGACTTCGCTGCCCAGTTTTTCCTCGATGCCAGGCGGAACCTGTCGGGCTATGCGGTCGGCCATCCACGGCACGCCCCATACAAACGTCGCAATGCCGACGACAAGGCAGAGGACGATCGACGCGGCCACGGCATGGGCATGGCGTTCAAGGCGATCGACCATGCGCTGCAAGCGGTCTTCCTGCGGAAACCACTGGTCGAGCAGGGGATGATCGCTGGCGAGGATGCGCGCGCCATCGCTGAACTCGATCGTGCGCGTGATGCGCGCCAGTCGCGGCGATATGTGCAGGCTGGATGCCGCATCGCTGCGCTCGATACCATCGCCCACAACGCGAATCGTCTGAACATCGAGGCGCTGCACCTCGACCTCATGCAGGCGACTGCTCTGGCCATCGAAATAGTGCGCCTTGAATGCGTTCACAGGCCGATGTCGATGTCGAACAGACCATCCACCTCCGCGGCCGTGGCATCGACGCCGATCGCACGCTCGGCGAGCATGTCGTTGAAATCATCCGCCGCCAGCAGGCACAGGCAGTCGGCGCGGTATTGCGCAAGGCGGATTTTCGCCCACGGAATCAGCAGGCCGGCACTGCCGAGGATGGCGATCGTGTTGCCCGCGTAGATCCACAGCAGGCGCTGGCCCTTGAGGGTCGAACGCAAACGCCGGCCATCGATGTCGATGTGGTTGTAGATCAGGTTGGCGATGCTGGCGGCGAGGAAGGCGAGCACCACGAAATAACCCAGGTACATGAAAGCGGTCATGCCGAAGACCAGCAAGCCGGCCGGAGCCTCGCCGCTTCGCACGCTGCCGCTGGCCATGATCACGCCGAACATGAGCATGCTGAAAACGAACATCCATGCGGAAAGCACGCCCCAGGCGATCAGGTACGGCGGATAGAACTGGCCCGGGCCGAGCAGGAACTTGAACCAGCTGCCGCCGAAACGATGGTTCTCGACGATGAAGGCTTTCTGCTTGCCCTTGACCCACGGGTAGAGCAGACCGAGGCTCAGGATCAGCGGCAGGCCGAGGAGGAGGAAGCGGATATAAGCCTCGCCGTAGTCGGGAATGAATCGGAAATTGAGACCGCGCCAGGACGAGTAACGCGCACGGAACGCGGCACCGCGCACGATCAGCCACGGCGTCAGCACGGCGATCAGCAGAGCCAGGCCCAATTGCATGTACAAACTGTATTGCCCGGCCACGACGTAAGCCGAAAACAAGCCCACCGCGATGATGCGGCCTTTGAGAATCGGCAAGGGTTTGGCCGTGTACTCGAAGGGCACGCCGGCGAGGCGAGTGCTGCCGTAGAAATAGCGTTCGCTGCGCACCTTGGCCCAGGCCGAGAAAATGCCAAGGCTCAACAGGGTCAGCGCCAGATTGACGATCCAGATGCGGAAATATTCGTTGGCGCGGCCATCGAAAACGAAGCGGTGCTCGAACATCGGCGACTGGCTTGGCGGCCATGGTCCCGCGGGAACCGGCGGCTCGGGCAAAGCCGGCGGCGCCGGTGGCACCGCGTCGAAGTGTGCTTCCATGTGAATCCCCGTGCGGCCCCAGCGCCTGCGTGCACAAGTGTACTCGATAGGGCCAACGAGCGCGACAGCGCCCTACTTCGCACCGAGGATCAGCTCGGCGGCACGTTCGGCAATCATGATGGTCGGCGCATTGGTGTTGCCGGTCGGCAGATCGGGCATCACCGATGCATCGACCACGCGCAGACCGACGATGCCGTGCACGCGCAGTTCGCTGTCGACGACGGCATCGCTGTCGGTGCCCATGCGGCAGGTGCCGACCGGGTGATAGACCGTTTCCGCCTTGCGTCGGATGAAGGCCTCGACGGCGCGATCATCATCGATGTCGGCTGCCGGGAAAATCTCCACGCCGCGATAGCGATCAAATGGCGCTTGCGCAAAGATCGCGTGGGAAACCCGCGCGGCCTCGATCATCATCTCGAGATCGTAGCCTTCGGCGTCGCTGAGGTAATTGGCGTGAATCGCGATCGGCTGCTGCGAATCGGTCGATTTGAGGCGCAGCGTTCCGCGCGATTGCGGATGCAGCAGGCAGGCATGCAGGGTGTAGCCATGGCCTTCGAGGCGGTGGCGACCATGGTCGTCGAGCAGTGCCGGCACGAAATGGAACTGCAGGTCACAGCGCCCGTCCGTGGCATGCCGCGAGCGCAGGAAACCGCCGCTCTCGGCAATGTTCGAGGTGCCGATGCCGCTGCGCTTGAAGAAGAATTCCAGGCCCACTGCAATTTCATTCACCTTGTCGTAGGTGATCGCCTCGGTGCACTGCGTCAGCGAGCAGATGTCCAGATGATCCTGCAGGTTGCTGCCGACGCCAGGCAGGTCCTGGCGCACGCTGATGCCGTGTTCGCGCAAGTGCGCGGGCGGACCGATGCCGGACAGCATCAACAGTTGCGGCGAATTGAGTGCGCCGCCGGCAAGGATCACCTCGCCGGCCTCGGCGCGCTTCAGGCGACCATGATGGCGGTAGTCGACACCGATCGCGCGCGCGCCGGAAAAAAGCACGTGCTGGACTTGCGCATGCGTGCGAATTTCCAGATTGGGGCGACCGCGTGCCCGGCGCAGGAAGGAGGCGGCCGTCGAGCAGCGCGCTCCGTTTTTCTGGGTGACCTGATAAAAGCCGAATCCTTGCTGGTCGGCACCGTTGAAATCCGCATTGCCGGCATATCCCGCCGCGCTGGCCGCATCGAGGAACACCTGCGACAGCGGGTTGCGGTATTTCAGGTCGGAAACGTTGAGCGGGCCATCGACACCATGCAGCGCGTCGGCACCACGCGAATTGTGTTCGGAGCGCTTGAAGTAGCCGAGCACATTGTCCCAGCCCCAGCGCGGGTCGGCAGTCTTGCGTGCCCACGCGTCGTAGTCTTCACGCACGCCGCGGATGTAGCACATGGCATTGATCGAACTGGATCCGCCCAGCACCTTGCCGCGTGGCCACCACAGTCGGCGCCCGTCGAGATTCGGCTCCGGCTCGGTGTGGTAGTCCCAGTTGTGGCGCGGATTCTCGGCCAGCTTGCCGATACCGGCCGGCATGTGGATATAGGGATGCCAATCGCGGCCACCGGCTTCCAGCAGCAGCACGCGTTTGGCCGGATTGGCGCTGAGCCGGTCAGCCAGCACGCAGCCGGCGGAACCGGCACCGACAATCACGTAGTCGTAGGTCATTGCTTGCAGCATGGGCGGGATATTGACCTGACCCTAAACGGCAGCGATAGAGCAGATGCTCCATACGCCATGTCATTCGATGATCGATATCGCATCACCGATCCGGATGGTGCCGCGCCCGCGTGGAATCAGGTTCTGGCCGAAGGTCACGCCTTTCGCGCCACGCCGATAGGAAACCAGGGTGCGCAGCGGCTCGCCGGTCGGATCGAACGTGCCGGTTGCCGGATCCACCGTGGTCAGCACGCAACGCACGCACGGCTTGACCACGTCGAAGGCAACCTCGCCGATGCGGATCGCGCGCCAGCCGTCTTCGGCGTGCGCCGTCGTGTTGGCGACGACCACGCTCGGGCGGAAGCGCAACATCGGCACCGGCGCGGCGAGCCGCGCATTCAGCTGGTCAAGCGCCGCCTGCGAGATCAGCAGCAAGGGAAAGCCATCGGCAAAACTGACCTCGTCGCCGGGCCTGGCATAAGCGGGGTCGACTGGCCGCACGCATTCTTCCGGCATGAACACGAAGCATGCGCTGAAACCGAGATAGCCAGTGATCCAGGCATCGGCGCCCGCGCCGGCCGGCCAACCGACCACCTCATCGCCCCACACCGTCACCCGGGATCCTGCTGAATCCGCAGCGGCCCGCAAGTGCAGGCGCGGCATGCCCGGCGCATCGAGAACCAGCGAATCACCGGCGAACTCGGCGCGGATCAGCAGCATTCGCGGCTGCTTGCGTGCGCTGACGAACTTGCCGGCGGCATCGACAACCATCCAGCGCCGGTCGCCACGCAGGCCACGGCGTTCGACATCGGCGTGAGCGACCGTCAGCGGCGAGCAGGATTTGACCGGGAAGATGTTGATATGGACAAGCATCGGCTGCATGGCTGCATTATGCCGCTGACATGCCCCGTTTGTTCCGCGTGCTAGTCTGCTGCGCCTTGCAGACGGATCGAAGCCGTGCCCAAACGTCCCGCCATCCAGTCACATGAATGGTTTGTCGTCAGCATCGCGTTTGCCTATTTCTTCTGCGTGCTGGCCGCGTATTACGTGATTCGGCCGGTGCGCGACCAGCTATCCGCGGCGGTCGGCTCGACGGCACTGCCGATTTTCTACGCGGCAACCTTTGTCGTGACCCTGGCACTGGCACCGGTGTTCGGTGCCCTGGTCGCGCGCTTTCCACGGCGCAAGTTCGTGCCGGCGGTGTATCTGTTTTTCCTGATCGGCATGCTCGCCTTCATTCCCCTGTTCCAGATGCAGGAGGCTATCGGCGCACGCCTGCTTGGTTCGATCTTCTTTGTCTGGGTAAGCGTCTTCAACCTCTTCGTGGTCGCCGTGTTCTGGAGTTTCATGGCCGATCTGCTCGACGCGGAACAGGCGCATCGATTGTTTCCGGTGATCGCGCTCGGCGGCACCCTCGGCGCGATTGCCGGCCCGGCCATGACCCGCTCGCTGAACACGATCATCGGCGTGTCCGGGCTGCTGGTCGTGTCGTCGCTGCTGCTCGGTCTCGCCATCGCCTGCATCTTCGCCTTGTCGGCGTGGTCGCGTCGGCACCCGATTGCCGGCGACGAGCACCGCGACACGCGCGTGATTGGCGGCAGTTTCATCGCTGGTGCAATCGAGACGCTGAAATCACCGCTGATGCGCCGACTGGCCCTGCTCATGCTGCTTGGCGATGCGGTCGGCACGGTGATCTACGCCTTGCTCGCCGATTACAGCGGTGCAACCTACGCGACGCGCGAAGCACGCATCAATTTTTCGGCAAATGTCGATTTCTACGCCAACCTGCTGCAGGTCGTCCTGCAACTCGGCCTGACCCGCACCCTGCTCGTGCGCTACGGCCCCGCCCCGCCGCTGGCCCTGGATGGCGCGATCAAGGCCCTGATGCTGGCCGGCCTGACGATCTTCAGCGGTGCCTGGATTGCCGTCGTCGCCGTGGTCACCCGGGCCAGTGCTTATGGCGTGTTCAAGCCGGCCATCGATGCGGCGTACACGCGCGTGGATGCGGAAACCCGTTACAAGACCAAGAACTTCATCGACACCTCGGTCTGGCGCTTTGGTGATCTCGTCGTCACCAGCAGTTTCAACCTGCTGCGCGGGCTTGGCACCAGCGTGCCGGGCTTTGCCGTGTTGGCGATGATCGCCGCGGGCTGTTCGGGTTGGGTGGGCTGGCGGGCGGCGAAGATGTTGCCGGAAAACGAACCGACAAAGTCCACTGGCGCCGCGGCCAACGCGCCGGAATGCGCGAACTGAGCCGCAGGCGCTTTCAACCGGGAGTCTTCATGAGTATCGAGATTGTTTCCGAACAACGCTGCCATGGTGGCGTGCAGGGCTTCTACCAGCATGTCTCGATGGCCACCGCAGGCACGATGAAGTTCGGCGTGTTCCAGCCGCCACGCATTGCCGAACGAAGGATGCCCGTGTTGTATTTCCTCGCCGGCCTGACCTGCAATGCCGAAACCGCCGCGATCAAGGCGGGCGCGCAAAAGCTGGCAGCCGAGCTTGGCCTGATCCTGGTCACGCCGGACACGAGTCCGCGCGATACCGGCATTGAAGGTGCCACCGGCGATTGGGAGTTCGGCGAAGGTGCCGGTTTCTATCTCGATGCCACCACGCCGGCGTTTGCGCAACGCTTTGCCATGTACCGTCATGTCACTGCGGAGCTGCCGGCGCTGATCGCGGCGAGCTTCAACGCCGACATCGATCGCCAGGGAATCTGCGGGCATTCGATGGGCGGCCATGGCGCATTGACCATCGCGCTCAAGAATCCAGAAACGTACAAATCGGTATCGGCGTTTGCGCCGATAGTCGCACCAAGCCGCGTGCCGTGGGGGCTGAAGGCCCTGCCGCGCTATCTCGGCGATGATCAAGTGACCTGGCGTGCCCACGATGCCTGCGCGTTGATCGAGGACGGCGCACGCTTCCCCGGCACGATCCTGGTCGATCAGGGCGATGCCGATCAATTTCTCCAGACCCAGCTGCAACCGCATCTGCTGGAATCAGCGTGCGCGGCCGCCGGTCAGCCGCTCAACCTGCGCATGCAGGCCGGCTACGACCACAGCTACTGGTTCATCCAGAGCTTCATCGAGAATCACCTGTTGCATCACGCGATCGCGCTGCGGGCGTGATCGCGGATGCAGGCAGTGCTCATCGCGGCCAACCGGCCTCGGTGCACAGCTGCGGCGAGGTGCAGTGGACGATGCGCATGGACGTGCCATAGGTCGCCGCGACCACCATCGAACCGTCGACGCCGCGTGTGAGCGCGACCGGCGAAGGTTGCGCGGTATCGGAACCGGTCAACGTCCATGCGCTCGCGCCCGAACAGGTGTCGAGTCCGGTGCAGCGCCCGGCGCGGGCACGACCCGTACTGGCACGACCGGCGTACCAGACCACCCCGTCGATGCCGGTCGACATCGCGGTGTAGCCATTGACATTGCCGGCGTTGACGATGACCGGAGCGGTGCACGCCGTCGGCGAATTGCAGCGCGCAACGCGCACGACGCCTGCATTGTTGTAGCCGATCCAGGCGCGACCGTCACCGCCGACGGTGAGTCCGACCGAAGTCAGGGCGGTCACACCGCTTTCCACAGTCACCGGAGCAAGGAGCGTGCCGGAGCAACCGAACGTTGAACAGCCCGCAAGTTTCACCGACGCAGTGTCGGGTGCGTAGTAGGCGACCCAGACGCGCGCGGTGTCGCCCGTGGCATGGCCGACGGCGGCACTCGAGAACTGGCCGACATTGCCCACGCTGTCGACCACGAAGAAGGTGGGTGTTGCGCATCCGGACAGGCTGCATTCGGCCGACTTGAGGTCGCCATTGGTGACGTCGTGGTAGAAGATCAGCGCCGGCGCGAAGAGTCCGCCGGCGATGAGGGTCGTGTACTGGCCGACGTTGCCGCCGCTGTCGACGATGTCGAGCGACGAGCTGCTGCAGCTGCGAGTCAGGCAGTACGCGATCTTCAGGTTGCCGCCCGTGCGGTCGTAGTAGCTGATCGCGGGCAGGCCGGTGCGGAGTATTGCAATCGAGCTGAACTCACCGACGATGCCGCCGGAATCGACCGTCGTGCTCGTGCTGCTCCTGCAAGCCGGGTCTTCGCAATGCAGGACGCGCAGATCCCCATTGGCGGGATCGTAATAGCTGACGATCGGAAAGCCGTCGCCACCGATGGTTACCGAGGGGCTGTCCGCGCTGCCGGAGATCGTCGTCTGGCTGAAGCCGATCCGGCCGAGCAGCGATGCCTGGCCGGTTCCGCTCTCGACGAGGCCCAGCGCGGTCAGCGCGTAGGGCGTTGCGGTCACGGGTTGGCGTGGTGCGAGCGTGGTGAAACCGCCGGTGCTCGCGCCGGGACGCACGCCGATGGCGAGGAAGACCTCGTCGCCGACGAAGAAGCCCTCGCCGAAATCGACCGCCGCACTGAATACGCCATCGTCGACGACAATGTCCTCGAGCGTGATCGGGCTCGCCAGCGGGGAGCCCGCAGACAGGGCATCGAACGGCTGGAAGCTGAAGTCGAACTGGCCGTTCGCGGGTGCGCCCGATTGCTCGAGCACGCCCTGGTAGGTGAAACGCGATGTCAACGGAGCTGCGGCGACCTCGGCGACGAGGGACGCGGCAAGCAGGCAGGACAGGATACGCAACAGGCGCATGGAGGAGCTCCTCGATGGGATGGTTTTCATGGTTCGAAGCCGTCGCGGAACAGCACGTCGTCGCCGCGCGCGGTACCCCACAAGCCGCCGGTGAGCCGGAACGTGCCGCCTGCGTGCACGCCGGCGTCCGGCTGACCGATGCTTCCGGTGACGGCGAAGGCACCGCCGCTCGAGCGCTGGCCGCCGCCATCGATCGAATGGGCGCGAAGACTGAAGCTGCCGCCGCTGGACTGGGCACCGGCAAGCCCGGTCGCGCAGACGAGCGCGCAGACAAGAAGGATTCCGGACAGCGTCTTTCGGCGTGGCGTCATGCAGGGTCCTTGGGTTCCGAAGCCGGATGGCGATCCCGGCCAGCATCCGGGCGCATACCCTCGAAAGTCTTCACGAGCTGCTGACGAAGCTGCAGCGAATTCTCACGGAGTTCTCACGGCGACGGTCTGGCGCCGCGTTCCCGCTGCCGTTAGGCTTGCGCCTGCATGAATGAATCCGCGAACGCACCGATCGAACCCGCTTGTGAGGGCTACCGCTTCGCGCCGGTGCATGTCGATGCTCGCCGCCTGGCCGTCACCGTCGACGGGAAGCCCGTCGAGATCGAACCCAAGCCGCTTGCCCTCCTGCTCGCGCTGGCCGAAGCAAACGGCGAGGTGATCGGCAAGCAGGCATTGCTCGAGCGTCTGTGGCCGCGTCAGGTCGTCACCGATGCCGTTCTGAACCAATGCGTGCTGCGCGCACGTCAGGCGCTCGGCGACATCGGCCATCGCGCGATCGTGACCGTACATCGCCATGGCTACCGCCTCGGACTACCGGTCGAGCGCATTGCCGCAGGCAAGCAGAGCGAAGCAAGCGTCACCGCAACGACGGTGCAGCCAACCGCGCATCCGGCGCGCCTCTGGCGCGGACTGGCACCGGCTCTCGCGGCACTGCTCATCGTGGCCGGCGGGGCGTCGTGGCTGGCCCGCTCGCCGCCGCCCGCGGCCGCGTCGATCGCAGTGATGCCGATCGAAATGCGGGATGGCAACGCGGAGGACGAACGCATTGCGAGCGGGTTCGGCGACGCATTGCTGACGCGACTGGCCCAGCAAGCGGACCTGCATGTACCCGCGCGCACATCGGTCGCGGTTGCTGCCGAGCACCGCGGCGATATCCGCCGGATCGGTCGCGAGTTGCGCGTCGAGCATGTCGTCGAAGCCGTGCTTCGCCCCGAGCAGGACGGCTATGTGCTGCACGCGAGCATCGTGCGCACGAGTGACGGGTTCCAGCAATGGGCGCGGCGCTTCGACATTCCTCCGGGCGGGCTGGCTGCGGCGGAAATGACAGTCGTGCGGGCAATCGCCGACGCACTCTCGGTCGAAGCGACCGGCATCGCCACGGATTCGCCAGTCGGGATCGACTCCGAATCCGCCTACAAGGCGTTCCTCGATGCGAATGCGCTGCGCAACCAGCGCACCGAAGCGAGCTTGCGCTGGGCCATCGAACGGTATTCCGAGGCGCTGCGCATCGATGGCGACTTCGCAGCGGCGCATGCGGGACTCGCCAGCGCCTGGTTGCTGCTGTACGAATACAGCAACCTGTCGCTGAGCGAAGCGCAGCGTGCTGCGCAGGCGCACATCGATCACGCTCTGCGACTGTCGCCCGATCTCGCCGAAGCGCATGCCGCGGTGGGCCTGCTGAAGCTCAACGCAGGCGATGGGCGCGGCGCGGAGAACGCCCTGCGCCGCGCCGTCGCGCTGGAACGCGGCAATGCCACGACGATGATGTGGCTCGGCACTGCACTCACCTACCAGGGACGCCTTGGCGAGGCACGCGCGTGGCACGAACAGGCGCTTGCGCTCGACCCGCTTTCCGCAATCGCCGAAACCTACGTCGGGATCGACCTTGCACTCGCGCTCGACGCGCGCGCCGCGACTCATTTCGACAACGCGCGCGCGATCGATCCGCGCCTCGTCGAGCCGCTCTGGCAGCACGCATTGTTCGAACGTTTACGTGGTAACGAGGCAGCGGCGGCTGTCCATCTCGAGAAGGCGCTCGCGATCGATTCGAGCAGCGAGTACACGCGCGCATTGCTGGCCGCCACGAAACTTGCCGTGGGCGCGGTCGACGATGCGGCGCGCGTGCTCGGCGCAGGCAGCGATGGCAGCCTCGCGATCTGGTTGCGTGCGGCGATCGCGGTTGCGGACGCACGTGGCGATACGGCGCGCACGCAGGCACTGTACCGACTCAGCATCGACCGGCCTGCGGCGCATCCGCAGGATCGCCTGCTGGCCGCGGTCGCCAGCGCCCGAACCGGCAGCCGCGCGGACAGTCTGCGGCGATTCGAACAGCATGTCGAAGCCAGTGGCGACAACGAGCCGTTCGTAGATCTCTCGCAAGCGGACCTCGGCGTGCCTGACCTGTTGCTCTACCTGCAACTCATGCGTGACGCGCGCGGCAGCGATGCGGCCCGCGTGGCAGCCATCGCGGCCCGGCAACGCCTGCTCGCGATGTCCGCGAACGGCGTCCGCGTGCCGGCGCTCGGCGATGCAGTGAAGCAAGTCGCCACGTTCATCGATCCTGCAACGTCACCCGGGCAGCGCTGAATCCGCAACGCGCCGACCGCGTCACGCGACGTCCGGCACGTCAGGCCTTTGCCGAAACCCACATCGTGATGTCGGCGTCGAAGACGAGCTCATCGGCGGCATTGCGCACTTCGACCAGAGCATGCATCTCCTGGCTGCCGCTGCTGTCGGTGATCGCCGGCACCCGAGCCGTGGCATGCAGCACGCCGAGCGCCTTTTTCAGGTAGCGCACGCTCATGCCTTTTGGAATCCAGCGCATCGATGCCGGAATGGTGACTTCGGTAGCCATGCCGCCGGCCAGTTCGGCGGCATTGCACATGGCGATCGCGTGCACGCTGCCGATATGGTTCTGGATGGAGCGACGCTGACGCAGACGCACCACGCAGCGGCCGGCTTCAAGCGCCTCGATGCTCGGCGCGATCGAACCGAAGTACGGTGCCCTCCAGCAGATGATCCGTGAATAAAGCCAGCGGCCCAGACCTGAGCCGCCGAGCTTGTCGAACATCACCAGTGCATTGGCCGCCATTGATCAGGCCACGTTGCGCAGGGTTTTCTGCGACTTCCTGGCGACAGCCGCACGCAATTCCTCGGGCGCGAAATCATCTACCGAAATGAACTCGAAAGTCGCGGCGCGAACGTGCGCGAGCAAGGCGCGTTCGGCCGGGCCGATGATGCCCTTGGTTTCAGCGTCGGCGAGTTGCGCCTCGTAGTCGAGTCCGGCGACCTCGCCAGCCTTGACCGCCTTGAGGAACTTGCGCTCGACCGGTTCGGCCGCGATCACGTCAGGCAGCAAGGCGTTCATGCGACCAACCGGATTGTTTGCGGTTGGCGTCAGATAGGCGCCCGACATCAACCGCGTACGCGCCTCGTTCGGCGTGGTCAGGATCGCCGCGACGCGATGGCCGAGGCGATCCGAGGGCGGCACCTCGCGGCGGCCGAACGGGAACACCAGGGCGCGCAGCATCCACGCTACCGGGCGCACCGGGAAATTGCGGATCACGCCATCCAGCGCCATCTGCATGCGCCAGATGCATTCATGGAACGCCCAGGCCAGCAACGGTTGATCGGCGACCGGTCGGCCTTCGTCTTCGTAACGCTTGAGCATGCTTGACGCGATGTACAGATAAGACAGCACATCACCGAGCCGCGCCGAGATCTTCTCCTTGAACTTGAGCTTGCCACCAAGCACGAGCATCGAGGTATCGGCGACCAGAGCGAGCGCAGCCGAGTAGCGATTGAGCTTGCGGTAAAAGCGGCGCGTGTAGGCATCGCCGGGGGTGCTGCCGATCTTCGCATGGGTAAGCCCGAGGATCAGGCTGCGCACGCCGTTGGAGAATCCGAAACCGATGTGCTTGAACAGGACATCGTCGAAGCGACGCAGGCGCTCGCTGTAGTCGGGCAAGGCCGCAGCCTGCATTTCTTCCAGCACGTAAGGATGGCAGCGGATCGCGCCCTGGCCGAAGATCATCAAGCTGCGGGTGAGGATGTTGGCGCCTTCAACCGTGATCATGATCGGCACGCCCTGCCACGAGCGACCAAGATAGTTGTTCGGGCCGAGGATGACGCCCTTGCCGCCATGGATGTCCATGGCATCCTGGCAGACCTGGCGTGCCCATTCGGTAGTGTGGTACTTGGCAATTGCCGAAGGCACGGCGGGTTTTTCTCCACGATCCACGGCTGCGGCGGTTGCGCGTGACAAGGCCGTGATGGCATAGGTCAATCCACCAATGCGGGCAAGCGCCTCCTCGACGCCCTCGAAGCGGCCAATCGCCAGGCCGAACTGCTTGCGGATGCGCGCATAGGCACCGGTGGCGGCCACACCGGCACAAGATCCACCCGTCGCACTGGAAGGCAGCGAAATCGAGCGGCCGACCGACAGGCATTCGACCAGCATGCGCCAGCCCTGCCCGGCCATGTCCGGCCCGCCGATCAGTTGCGACAGCGGCACGAACACATCCTTGCCGCGCACCGGGCCATTCTGGAACGGCACGTTCATCGGCATGTGCCGACGGCCGACTTCAAGACCGGCGGTATCGCGCGGGATCAGGGCCAGGGTGATGCCGCGATCTTCCTCGTCACTGAGCAACTTATCCGGATCGAGCATGCGGAAGGCGAGGCCGACAATGGTCGCCACCGGGGCCAGGGTGATGTAGCGCTTGTCGAAGGTCAGGCGCACACCAAGCACATTGCCGCCCTCCCACTCGCCCTTGCAGACGATGCCGTAGTCCGGCAGCGACGTGGCATCCGAACCGGCGTACGGACCGGTCAGGGCGAAACACGGAATCTCGCGACCATCGGCCAGGCGCGGCAGGTAGTGATTCTTCTGCTGGTCGGTGCCGTAGTGCAGGAGCAATTCGGCCGGACCCAGCGAGTTCGGCACGGCCACCGTCGAAGACACGGTGGCCGACAGGCTGGCGATCTTCTGCAACACGACCGAGTGGGCCAGTGCCGAAAAACCGAGGCCGCCGAATTGCTTCGGGATGATCATGCCGAAGAACTTGTTGTCCTTGATGAACTTCCACATGTCGTCCGGCAGGTCGGCCAATTCATGGGTGATCTGCCACTCGTTGATCTGCGCACAAAGCTGTTCGACAGGTCCTTCGATGAAGGCGCGTTCCTCGACGCTCAACTCGGGCTTGGGCTGACCCAGCAGCTCCGACCAATCCGGTTTTCCGCTGAACAATTGCCCTTCGAAACCGACCGTGCCGGCTTCCAGCGCGGTCTGTTCGGTCTCCGACAGGCTCGGCGTGATCTTGCGGTAGATGGCAAGCAGCGGCGCACTCAGGCGGGCGCGTCGGAACGACGGCAGATTCAACGGCAGCGTCACCAGGGCGAAGACCAGCAGCGGTATCGCGATGGCCAACCAATGGCTGCCGGCAAGCAAGCCAGCGCCGATGATGGCAACCGCCGTGGCGATCGTCCAGGTGCGCAAGCCCATGCGCAGATAGGCGGCAGCCAGGCACACCACCAAGCCTGCCAGGAACGGGATCAAGTGCAACATGTCCAGAACTCCTCTTTTTCGATCTGACACTGGTTGTCGCCGGCGAACATTCGTGGTTCGTGTGGCGGCAGCGCGGAAACAGGCGTGCAGAGATTGCCGAGGCAAAACCTGCGTCGAAGTGCGGACCGCTCAACCATCCGCTTGTTTGCATGGCATTTCAAATCTTCTCCAGCGACGCCAGGAAATCCAGCACATGGCGGGTGAATTGATCGTTCTCGTCGCCGGCGACCATGTGCGTGGCTTGCGGGACTATGGCATGGCGTGCGTGGGGCACCAGCTCTAGAAATTCGTTGATCGTCGCCTCGGAGACGACGTCGCTGGCAGCGCCGCTGATGAGCAAGGTCGGCACCCGGATTCGGGTCGCCGCTTCGAGCAAGTCGGCCTGGTGGCGCGCGCCATCCTCGGCAATCGGTTCAAGCATGCGCGGATCCCAGTGCCAGCGCAGGCGACCGTCCGCTGATTGGATCAGCAGCTTGCGCAGGCGCTCGGGCGATTTGCGCGCACCGCGATGGGGCAGATAGGTGGCGATCGCCGCCGCCGCTTCTTCGAGACTGCCGAAGCCGAACGGGTGCGCACGCATGAACTCGAGGATGCGTTCGACCCCGGCCGGCTCCCAGCGCGGGGTGATGTCGACCAGGATCAGGGCGCGACAACTTTCCGCATCGCTGCCAGCCATGGCGATGCCGACCAGGCCACCCATCGAGGCACCGACCACTACCGGTGGCGCACCCGCAAAGGCACACACGCAGCGCAGATCGGCGCTGAGCTGATCGACCGCATACTCGCCTGATTCAAGCCAATCGCTCTCGCCATGTCCGCGCGCGTCATAGGTGAGATTGGCCCAACCCGCAGCCGCACATGCCGTGGCGCAACTGGTCCAGGCGGCGCGGGTCTGGCCAAAGCCGTGGGCAAACACGACCCCCGGCACGCCGCTACCAAACTGCTCGATCGCCAGGGCAATGCCATCCGGCGCCGGCAGGCGCTGCGGGTTCGCGATGCTGGACTTCAATGTCGTGACCATACGCTCAAGTATGGAGCCAGTTGCCGCGCAAATCAATTGCACCCGCGGCCGGCCCGTCGACGCCTTTGCTTCTCATCGCGGCTGCGCTCCGTCACACTGCGCGCATGACCGCAGCTGAACAAAAGCCTGATTCGCGTGGACGCCTGTCCGCCACCGATTGGGAGCAGGCCGCACTCGAAGTCCTTGCCCAGGGCGGCGTGGCCGCCGTCGCGGTCGAATCGCTGGCGCGCACGCTGGGCGTGACCAAGGGCAGTTTCTACTGGCATTTCCCGACCCGCGAAGCCTTGCTCAAGGCCGCCATCGACCGCTGGGAACAACGCGACGAGGATCAGGTCATCGCCCATGTCGAGCGCATTGCCGATCCCCGCGAACGCCTGCGCGAGCTGTTCCAGCGGGTCAGTCGCGAAGTGCAATCGCACCTTGTCTATGCGGCCTTGCTGCAGGCCTCGGATCATCCGCTGGTGCAACCGGTCATCGAGCGCATCTCCAGGCGCCGGCTGGCCCTGCTCACCGCCGCCTACGCCGAAGCCGGATTCGAACCGCGCGCCGCCCGGCACCGCGCCCGGCTGGCTTATACCGCCTACAGCGGATTCCTCCAGCTCAACCAGCGCCACGGCATGCCGCGCATGGATCAGGAGGAATACCAGGCCTACATCGACCACGTCATCGAGACGCTGGTGCCGGCTTAGCCTTTACCGTCTTCGTAGGACGAAAACGCGTGCTCGTCGCTTTGCAGAAGGCGCAGGAAACTCTTGTGGACGAAGACTTTCTCGCGGCCCATTTCGACCGCCACCAGCATGCCGAGATCAGCGAGCTGCTTGAGATAGACCGATGCGGTCTGCCGCTTGGCGATCCCGCCTTCGACCAGATTGCCGATTCGGCAGTACGGCTGCACAAACAACATGTCGACCAGTTCGCGGCTGTAGATTTTTCGTGCATGCTCCTTGACGAAGTCGATTGCAGCAGCCTGCAAGCCCTGAATGGCCAAGATCTTGTCGCGGGTCCAGTTCGCCGTTTCGGTCACCCCGGTCAACATCCATACGATCCAATTTTCCCAAGCCTGGTCACGCGTTACCGCCAGCAGGCCCGCGTAGTACTCGGCTCGATGCCGAAGGATGTAGCGCGACAAGTAGAGAATTGGTAGATCGAGCAATCCGGTTTGCACGAGGATCAACAGGTTGACCACGCGCCCGGTACGCCCGGTGCCATCGCTGAACGGGTGGATCGCCTCGAATTGGTAGTGCGCAACTGCCATGCGAACCAGTGGATCGATGTGCTCGGCATCGTGGATAAAACGTTCCCAATTAGCCAGCTTCTCACGCAGGATGGCCTCGCCTTCGGGTGGCGTGTAGATGATTTCCCGGGTCACGGCGTTCGCCAAAGCTACTCCGGGAACCCGACGAATCTGCATATCGGCATCCTTCAGCCGACTACAAATTTCAATCGCCGTATTGATACACAGGGGGCGCTCCTTGAGCGAGGCAAAACCGTGTCTCAATGCACTCTGGTAGCGCAAAGCTTCCTTGGTGGATGGATCGGTGGCCTTCTCCTGTATCTGCATGAAACGGAACAGCTCATCGCTGGTCGTCACGATATTCTCGATCTCGCTACTCGCCTGAGCCTCGAGAACCGGAATCGTGTTGACCAGAACATCTTGATTGGGAATCAAGCCTCCGGCACTCTTCAGCTCGGCCACGGCGGCCCTCGCCTCGATGCAAGCCTTGAGTACATTTCGGCTTTCGACCTCGCTTACCGGAGGCAGAGGCGGAAGATCGTTGTACGGCCTACGCGCATCGAATGGCATGGAAAACTCTTTATTTTCAATGCATTATATTGACAGCAGACAAGTGGATAGCTGCCGCGAGAGAAACTGTCGAGGGCTTCTCAATTCGTGGACATCCCTTTAGAACATGTCGAATTTCAATGAAAATATCGACACATAATCTTAAAGTGTCGATTCGATCCGACACGATCGCATGATCTGTCGAAAGAATACCAATTCTTGGACTTCAACGATTTGCAGGCCATATCTGATACGTGGATTGGCCCATGAAATTTGACTCGGACCCCATCCCCCAAGAATCTTGAGGGACAAGTGACGCCAAGTTCGACGAAACCACAATGGATCATGGAGCTCGCGAGGTCATGCTGCCGCGCCATGTCGGTGTTACGCCGAACAATCGACATGTCCTTCCGACATGTCGATACAATGAACATTATCGCGCTTTATGTCGACATAATCGAAATATGTCGATATAAGTCTCCGTGCCAAGAATCAGGGATCTTCCCGCGAATGGGGCATACCCGAATTAGATCACGTCATCGAAGTCCCATACCGGATATGATAATGATTCTTATTAGCGGCAATATATCAAGCTTCTAAGTGACGTTAAGACGACACTGGTATCGATCTGAAGCTGAAACGCAGATGCGGCGGCTGACCTTGCCAAGGCCGGGGCCGGCGGCTACCGTTCTTCCCCTTATCTTGGCAAAGCGGGCCGTCGGGCTGCGCAGAAGGACAACATGGCAAGTTCGCTGGAATCCTTGAACCGTTGGGTCGAGGACGTCGCCCGTTTGACCGAACCCGCGCAAATCCACTGGTGCAACGGCTCAAGCGGGGAGATCCGTCTGCTCACCGAGCAGATGCTGGCGAGCGGCGATCTGATTGCCCTGAACGAAGAAACCCATCCGGGCTGCAGCCTGCATCGCTCCAGCCCGACCGATGTCGCCCGCGTTGAGCACCTGACCTACATCTGCACGCGCAATCGTGATGATGCCGGCCCCAACAACCACTGGATGGATCCGGCCGAGGCCCATGCCAAGGTCGATGCCCTGTTCGCGGGTGCCATGCGCGGCCGCACCATGTATGTGGTGCCCTACTGCATGGGCCCGATCGATTCGCCGATCTCGCGCTGCGGCGTCGAAATCACCGATTCACCGTATGTAGTGGCCAACATGCGCATCATGACGCGCATGGGCGCCGCGGCATTGAGTCGCATCGAGGCGGAAGGCAGCTTCGTCAAGGGCCTGCATTCGACTGGCGAACTTGATCCGGACAAGCGCTTCATCATGCACTTCCCGGAGGAGCTGGCGATCAAGTCGATCGGCTCCGGTTACGGTGGCAATGCCCTGCTCGGCAAGAAATGCCATGCCTTGCGCATCGGCTCCTGGCAGGCGCGCAGCGAAGGCTGGCTGGCCGAACACATGTTGATCGTCGGCATCGAGAATCCGCAGGGCGAAACCCGTTATATCGCCGCAGCGTTCCCGTCGGCCTGCGGCAAGACCAACCTGGCCATGCTGATTCCACCTGAAAGCTACCGCGAGGCCGGCTGGAAAGTGTGGACGATCGGCGACGACATCTGCTGGATGAAACCCGGCGCGGACGGCCAGCTCTGGGCGATCAACCCCGAGGCCGGCTATTTCGGCGTCGCTCCCGGCACCGACCACAAGACCAATCCGAACGCGCTGGCCATGATCCAGCGCGACACCATCTATACCAATGTCGGCATCACCGCCGACAACCAGCCGTGGTGGGAAGGCTTGAGCGAAGGCCAGCCGGTAAGCGACTGGCAAGGCCGCGCCTACGATCCGGCCAAGGGTCCGGCCGCACATCCGAACTCGCGATTTACCGTTGCCGCCCAACAGTGCCCGAGTTGGTCACCGCAAGCCGAAGCCGCCCAAGGCGTGCCGATCAGCGCCATCATCTTCGGTGGCCGCCGGCCATCGCTGGTTCCACTGGTGTTCGAGGCCCGCGACTGGGCGCATGGCGTGCTCGTCGGCGCGGCCATGGGTTCGGAAACCACGGCCGCGGCCACCGGTGCGGTCGGCGTGCTGCGTCGCGACTCGATGGCGATGAAGCCGTTCTGCGGCTACAACTTTGCCGATTACTTCACGCACTGGTTGTCGTTCGACAAGCCGGGCGCAAAGCTGCCGAAGATCTTCCACGTCAACTGGTTCCGCAAGGGAGCGGATGGCAAATACCTCTGGCCGGGCTTTGGCGAGAACCTGCGCGTGCTCGAATGGATCCTCGGCCGCTGCGACGGCACGGCGGGCGCCGAGGAGACGGCAATCGGCCTTGTTCCAGGCATCGCCGATCTCAACCTCGATGGCCTCGCCATCACGCCTGCGGCAAGTCGCGAACTGCTCGGCATCGACGAGCAGGCCTGGCAGTCCGAGTTGGCCGCCATCGGCAAGTACCTCGATGGATTCGGCGCGCGCATGCCGCAGCGCCTGAAAGACGAACAACGCATGATTGCGGAGGCGCTGGCAAGCAAGCCTGCAAAGTCGATTCGCGCCGCCAACGGCTGATCGAACAGGCGACCCCGGCTTGTAGGAAGCGGCGTCAGCCGCGATGCACCGGGTCATCCCTCGGGAAACGAGCAAGAGCATCGGGCATGAATGGCTTTCCTGCGGGGACCCTGACAGCGTTGCCTTAAACCCTCGGCTGCACGTCGGCATCCAAACTGGCACCATGAGTTCCGCCTGCCTTGCCATGCCCTTGCCGATGACCGACGCACCACGGAGCGAACCCGAGGATGGCGATCTGGTCCGCCGCGCTGCGGCCGGCAATATCGGCGCATTCGAGCAGCTCTATCGCCGTCATTGCGGACGCGTGCACGGTGCCGTCTGGCGCCTCTCCGGCATGAACCCCGCGCGCGCCGAGGAGCTGACCCAGGAAGCCTTCATCCGCGCCTGGCAGAAACTTGACAGCTTCCGTTTCGAGAGTGCCTTCAGTACCTGGCTGCACAGGCTTGCCGTCAACGTTGCCCTGATGGAATTGCGCAAGCATGATCCGGAAGAAGCAGTCGACGACAGCGTGCTGGAAGCGGCGAGCGAGCCTGTCCGACCGTTCTGTGCCGGCGAGCGTGCTGATCTCGAGCGCGCCATCGCGAGCCTTCCGCCGCGCGCGCGTGCGGTCCTCGTCCTGCATGACATCGAGGGCTGGAAGCATGAAGAGATCGGCAACGAACTCGGCATGGCGGTCGGATCGTCGAAAGCCCAATTGCATCGCGCCCGCGGCTTGCTCAAGCGTGCGCTCGGAGAACGCCATGAATGATTTTGAATTGCGCCGCGAGTTGCGCGCGCTGCGCGGATCGCGCGAACCTCAGCATGATCTGTGGCCACGGATTGCCCGGCAGATTGCCGCCACGACGCATGCGCCTGGTGAACCGGCACGCCGCCGGCGCTGGCCGATGGCCGTTGCCGCCAGCATGGCGATGGCAGTTGCTGTGGGGGCGTTCTCGCTGGCACTGCAGGATCGCAATGAGCATTTTGCAGAAAATGATTCAACATCGCACAGCGATCTCAAGGTCAGTGAGCAGATCCGGCGCGCCCGGACGCTGGCGGCAGCGGGCGATCCGCGCCTGGCCAGCGCCGAAGTCGTCCTGGATGCCGCCAGTCGGCAACTCGACGAAGCCCTGCAGCAGCAACCCGATGCGATCTTTCTTGTCGGCCTGATCAATCGCACCCACGCGCAGCAACGCAAACTCGCCCGACTTGGCCTTGATGCCAGCTGAGGATTCCTGATGAAACTGATTTCTCCCTTGATGATTGCCCTGCTTCTCACCGGCAGTGCCACCGCTCTGGCCGCAACGCCGATCAACGAAAGTCGCGATGCCGATCCCACGGCGCGCATCGATATTTCCAACGTGCGCGGCGCAGTGACCGTCAACGGTTGGGAACACAATCGCGTCGAAGTCAGCGGCACGCTGGGCAAGGGCAGCAAGGGCCTGCGCATCGATGGCAGCGGTTCGCGTATCGATATCGAAGTCGAGAAGCCGGAATCGTCGGGCTGGTTCAACTGGGGCTCGAACGCGCAGATGGAAGACTCCGTCCTCGACATTCGAGTTCCGCAGGCGGCGGAGCTGCATATCGAAACCGTCAGTGCCGAAGTGACGGTCACCGGCACCGGCGGTCGCCTGCTCGATGTCAGCAGCGTCAGCGGCAAGATCCGCCTCGACAGCAACGCGAGGGAACTCGAAGTCGGCAGCATCAGCGGTACGGTCGAACTGACCGGAAGCGGCGAGCGCGCGCATGTCGAGACGGTTTCCGGTGACATTGATTCGCGAGCCAACCGCGAGCGCCTGAAACTGGAAACCGTGTCCGGCAACATCGCGGTGAGCACGGACAGCTATCGCGAGTTCTCGGCCAGTTCGGTCTCCGGCGACATCAGCCTGCGCGGCAAGCCGCTCGACGACGCACGCGCCGACGCGGAGACCATGAGCGGCGACATCCGCATTGATGCGGGCAGCGATCTCTCGGCGCGAATCGAGGCGGAAACCTTCAGCGGGCGCATCCGCAGTGATTTCGGCAAGGTCGAGGAACCCGAGCACGGCCCCGGGCGTTCACTCGACACCAGCGTCGGTGATGGCCGCGCACGCATCAAGATCGACACCTTCAGCGGCGACATCAGCATTCGCCGCGACTGATCGCCCGCAGCCGCCTGCGGCGCGCCGCGGTCCGACAGAACTGAAGCGGGCGTCCGCCTCGCGTACAATGCGCGCCCCGCAAGCTGCCAGCCCTGGCGCCTGCAGCAGATCCAGGCCTGGTCATGAGCAATCCGATCAACGAAATGTGCCGACGGCGCACGTTCGCCATCATTTCCCATCCCGATGCGGGCAAGACCACGCTGACGGAAAAGCTGCTGCTGTTTGGCGGGGCCATCCAAATGGCCGGCTCGGTCAAGTCGCGCAAGACCGCACGCCATGCGACCTCGGACTGGATGGCGCTGGAAAAGGAACGCGGCATCTCGGTGACCAGCTCGATCATGCAGTTTCCGTATGCCGGAAGGGTGATCAACCTGCTCGACACGCCTGGTCATGCCGACTTTTCCGAGGACACCTATCGCGTGCTCACCGCCGTCGATTCCGCGCTGATGGTGATCGACTGCGCCAAAGGCGTCGAGGAGCGCACGATCAAGCTCATGGAAGTCTGTCGCTTGCGCGATACCCCGATCATGACCTTCATCAACAAACTCGATCGCGAGGGCCGCGCCCCGATCGAGTTGCTGGATGAGGTCGAATCCGTTCTCGGCATCGCCTGTGCCCCGGTCACCTGGCCGATCGGCATGGGCTCGCGCCTGAAGGGCGTCTATCACCTGCTGCTCGACGAGGTGCACATCTTCGAGCCGGGCAGGAACTTCACCCGCCAGGATTCGACGATCTTCAAGGGCATCGACGATCCCGCCCTGCGTGCACGCATCGGCGAGGAGGCCTGGCGCGAGCTGCATGACGAGCTGGAACTCGTGCGCGGCGCTTCGCATCCCTTCGACAAGGATGCCTACCTTGCCGGCAAGCTGACTCCGGTTTTCTTTGGTTCGGCGGTCAACAATTTCGGCGTGCAACTGCTGCTCGATTTCTTTGCCGAGCACGCGCCTACCCCGAAATCGCACGAAACCACGACGCGCACCGTGCATGCCGACGAACCCCACATGACCGGCTTCGTGTTCAAGATCCAGGCCAACATGGATCCCATGCACCGCGATCGCGTCGCCTTCATGCGCATCTGCTCCGGCACATTCACCGGGGCCATGAAGGCGCTGCATACGCGCACGGGCAAGGAGATGAAGCTGGCCAATGCACTCAGCTTCATGGCCTCGGATCGCGAAATCGTCGAGCAGGCCTACGCCGGCGATGTCATCGGCCTGCACAACCACGGCACGATCTCGATCGGCGACACCTTCACCGAGGGCGAAATCCTGAGCTTCACCGGCATCCCGAACTTCGCCCCGGAACTGTTCCGCCGGGCGCGCCTGAAGGATCCACTGAAGATGAAGGCCTTGCACAAGGGCCTCGCCCAGCTTTCCGAGGAAGGCGCCACGCAGTTCTTCCGCCCGCTGATGTCCAACGACCTGATTCTCGGTGCCATCGGCGTTTTGCAGTTCGACGTCGTCGCCTACCGGCTGAAGGACGAGTACGGCGTCGAATGCGCGTTCGAGAATGTCGGTGTGGTCACCGCACGCTGGGTGCGCTGCGCAAATGCCAGGAAACTCGAGGAATTTCGCGAAAAGGTCGCGCAGAACCTCGCCATCGATGCCGCCGGCGAGCTGGTCTATATCGCACCGAGCCGGGTCAACCTGCAGTTGACCATGGAGCGCTGGCCGGACATCGAGTTTGCCGCAACCCGTGAGCACGCCACGGTCGTTGCCGTCTGAACCCCTAGACGTGAAAACGCCCGGACATGCCGGGCGTCTCCTGCATCAGCTTCCCGGCGCAATCAGCCGCCGTTGAAATCCGAGCGGAACAAGCCATCGCCAATGTCCATCGGTGCCGGCGCATCGGCTGCGGCAAAGATGCGATCCTGGCTGGTGAAGATGCGATCAGGCCGGGCTGCCGCCGTCATTCCCTCATCCGTCAATTGACCGTCGTGCGGTTGCCAGAAGACGAAACCGGCGACCAGCACCAGGCAAGCCGCCAGTCCCGCCCAGCGGATCGAGCCGGCATGGCGACGCGCCTTGTCCGCACCATGGCGCAGGCGACGCCCGCCACGCCCATGCGCAAGGGGTGCGTGCACGTTCACGGCTTCGGCAACAATCGCGGCATCAGCCGCCAGCTCATGCAGCAGGCGCACCAGATCGGTCTGCACAGGCGAGCGCGAAAGGCGGGCAGCAACTTCATCGCGACGATCGCCCGCCAGGCTGCCGGCCGCGGCAGCGACGAGCGTGTCGGCATCGATCAGGTCCGCACAGCCGGCCTGGGCCTGCACATTCATGCGTCGATAGAGATTTGACAGACTGCGCTCAATCATCGAATTCACCATATCCCAATTCACGCAGGCGGCCTTTCAAGCCTTCCAGCCCACGCGTCACCAATTTTCTTGCCGCTTCGGCGGAGGTGCCCGCCACATCGGCAATTTCCTGAAACGAATATCCCTGCAAGTGCAAGGTGATCGGCAGGCGTCGACGCTCCGGAATCTCCGCCAGGCAGCGCTGCAAGCCGCCCATGCGCTCGCCATCACTGGCTGTCTGCTCGGGTCCGATGCCTTCCTCCGGCAACTGGCCGGGTTCGTCATCGTCCTCGGGCAGCGGTTCGGCGGCCCTGACTTCGGCTCGCCGCAACGCATCGATCACCGTGGTCGCCACCACTCTCTGCACATAAGACGCATGAAAGGCCCCGGAGCGGTCACGCGAGATTGCTTTCCACAGGCGGATGCGGACTTCCTGCTCGACGTCGTCGGGATCAATGCCATGCCGATCAAGCCGATAACTGCGCATCAGCGCGCCCAGGCGTGAGCCAAAATCGCTCAGGACCTGTTCAAGGCGGGCATCGACGTCTGCGGAATCTCGACTCATGGGATCACGGCTCGCAACGGGGCCGCCATGCTCCACGACCCGCCCGCAGAGCGCAATCTCATCCGCCGCGAGCCGTGCGCCAGCACGCGGAATCAGGCGACCTGTTGCAGGATGGGCGGCAACGGACAATGCAGGGCGGCACAGACCGTGCGCAGGAGCTCCGCTTCATTGACGCTGACCATGCCGTCCGCACTGATGGCATGGGTCAAGCCTCGCACCACCATCTCCTTGCCCGCCGGGGTCAGCAGATCGAGCCTGGGCAGGGCGCGATCCAGCGCCCGCGCCCAATCCTGCGGCGGCGCGTACACGGGTTTGATGCCTGGCAGCACTTCGTGGAGTCCCAGCACGTAGGCGCGACGGGCGCCTTCGCCATCCTCGTGGCCGTATTCGGCGAGCACGGCAAACAGGTCGCAAAGTTCGGCCACGGCATCGCCGAGCTTGATCCGCCCCATGACCCGCGTCAGGGCCGGATTCAGCGCATCGACAACCTGCACGCCAACCAGCCGGGCCAGGCAATACTCGTCCAGGCTGACCCGGCCATCGGCCTTGATCAATTGCTTGAGCACGATCACGAAAGTCTGCAGTTTCGGTCGCGGCTGCCGGCGCAAGGCAGGAAAGGCAAGCGCCGCCAGCGGCAGGCGTTGCATCGGATGCAGCCGGGCGGTGTGCAATGCCAGTTGTTCGACTTGGGCGACGGTACCGGCATCGTGATAGCGGACAATCAACTCGATCTGCTGCTTGCGCACGGCGGCATCGGCATTCAACAGCAAGGCAAAAATCACCGCCATCGACTGTTCGCGGCCATGCGCCGCTGCACCGAGAACCGCGGGTATCGACGTGTTGAGCGCGGCCGCGGCCTGATAATCCCCGGTATCCGGATTGCCGACCTGTTCGGAAACCGCGGTGGCCGACAGACGCATCGCTTCGGTGGATGACGGCAGTTTCCCGGCTCGGCTTGCGGATTCGGGGCGGACCGAGCCACGCGCCGGCGCGAAGCCCGCCACGGACGCTTGCGGATCATCGCTTTCACCGACCCGCCTCGGTTGCGCCCAGTCGGCGGCGATCTCGGCAAGTTCGTCCGGGTTGAACTGCGGCTGCAGACGCTTGATGCGATCGACCAGTGGTGGATGCGTGGCGAACAACGCCGAATAGCCGACGCCGTCACCAAACAGCATGTGTGCCACTTCCTCGCCGTCATGGCTGGTCAGCCTGGAGCCGTCGCTGAGCCCGCCGATCTTCTTCAGGGCACCGGCAATGCCATCGGTCTGGCGGGTGAATTGCACAGCCGAGGCATCGGCGAGGAATTCGCGCTGGCGCGAAATCGAAGCCTTGATGATGCGGGCGAAGAAGACGCCGATATAGCCGACCGCGAGCAAGGCGATGCCGAAGGCAATGATCAAGCCGCCGTCGCGAGCGCGCGAATCCGCCGTTGTCTGGGCAATCTTGCGTCCGATGATGGCCAGCACGAGGATGCCAAAGGCAACCCCGATCAGGCGGATATTCAGACGCATGTCACCGTTGAGCAGATGACTGAACTCGTGGGCGATGACTCCCTGCAGTTCCTCCCGAGTGAGCTTGTCGAGGCAGCCTCGCGTGACCGTCACCGCGGCATCGGCGGGTGAATAGCCCGAGGCGAACGCATTGATCGCGGTTTCCTGCTCCAGCACGAAGATTTCCGGTACCGGCACACCCGAGGCAATGGCGATTTCCTCGATCACGTTGCGCAGGCGACGGTAGGCAAAATCCGTGGTATCGACCGCAATCGGCGTCGCCCCGAGCTGGCGGGCGACCGCACTGCCGCCGCCGCGCAAGGTCGAAATCCGGTACAGCGTGGCCAGGCCGATCACGGCGATCACGCCGAGCGAGGTCGCCAGGATGGCACCGCCAGCCACACCGGCAGCGCCGCGACGCTCTTCCCTGCCGATGCCGAGCGCGAGCAGGACGATGAAGTCGACGGCGGCGACAATGCAGATCACGGCGATCGTGAACAACACGATCATGCGCCGCGTCTGCCTGCGCGCAAGCTCCTGGTGGGTAAAGAAATTCAGCGCTCGACCCTCGAACTCGTTCCCGCGTGACGGTTGGCCGGCGCCGGCGAACCGTCCGTTGCAGCCATCAGCTGAATGAAACTTTCACCGCCTCGCGCTTCTCGGGGGCATCGATCTCGAGCAGTTGCGCCGGCGTGAAGGCGAACATGTTGGCGACGATCGAGCTCGGGAAAACCTCGCGGGCGTTGTTGTAGGCCATGACCGAATCGTTGTAGGCCTGGCGCGCAAAGGCGACCTTGTTCTCGGTCGAAGTCAGCTCTTCACTGAGCTGCATCATGTTCTGGTTGGCTTTCAGGTCCGGGTAGGCTTCCGACAGCGCGAACAAACGCCCCAGCGTCTGGGTCAATGCATTCTCGGCACCGGACAGTTGCTGCATCGCCTGCGGATCGCCCGGATTGGCCTTGGCCGCGGAAAGTCCGGAAACTGCCGAATTGCGCGCCTGAACGACGGCTTCCAGGGTTTCCCGCTCGTGCTTCATGTAGCCTTTGGCGGTCTCGACCAGGTTCGGGATGAGGTCATAGCGACGGGTCAACTGGACATCGATCTGGGCGAACGCATTCTTGTAGCCGTTGCGCGCAGTGACCAGTCCGTTGTAGACACTGATGGCATAGAAAGCGAACAGCACAATGACACCGAGGACAATCAATGCAGTCATTTCTTTTCCTCCGAAACGCAATGATCAAGCCGCAAGATCGAGCATAACATGGGCTTGCGATCCCCAATGGCGACCATCGTGAAGCGGAATTTCCTGCTCCTGGCGGCAACCTTCAGCCTCTTCCTCGGTCTTGCCGGCGAAAGCATGGCAGCCGTGCACAAGTCCGCTCACGCACCACGCAAGAACCAGCGCGTGCGCACCGTCACGGTGCCGCCGAAGGTGGATGCAAAGGCAATCGCCAACGACATCCAGCCGTTCATGGCCGACCTTGATCGCTGGATCGACCAGATCGAGGATGCCGGCGAGGTTTCCGGCCTCGCCGTGGCCGTGGTCCAGGGCAATGAAGTCGTCCACGAACGCACGCTTGGCTATGCAGATTGGAACAGTCGCGAAAAGATCGAAGCCGACACCGTGTTCCGCCTTGCATCGCTGTCCAAGGCCTTTGCCACAACCCTCAGCGGCCTGCTCATCGAGAACGGCTTGCTGCACTGGGAGACGACGATATCGAGTGTGTTGCCGACCTTCAGCCTGGCCGACCTCGACAGCAGCAACAAGCTTACGATTGCCGACATCCTCAGTCATCGCGTCGGCCTGCCGCACAACACCTACGACAGCCTGATCGAACAGGACGAACCCTATCCCTTGCTGGTCGAGCGCCTCGCGGAGGTGCCGATGGCCTGCCCGGTCGGCGAATGCTACGCCTACCAGAACATCGCCTTCAGCCTGATCGGCGACATCACCTACGCCGTCACCGGCGACTTCTATTATCACGAAGTGGAGAAACGGATATTCCACCCGCTCGGCATGAGCACGGCCACTTATGGACGCGACGCGCTCGAACAATCGAAGCATTGGGCGCGTCCGCATCGGCGCAGCGGCAAGCGCTGGAAAGCGTTCCAGCCAAATGAAGCCTACTACCGCATGCCGCCGGCAGCCGGCGCCAATGCGAGCCTGCGCGACATGGAGAAGTGGCTGATCGCGCAGATGGGCGGAAGGCCAGACGTCCTCTCGGCGCAGTTGCTGGAGACATTGCACACGCCACTGGTGGAAACCCCGCGCGACCTGCGCTCCACGCCGTGGCGCCGCGGCCGCCTGCTGGATGCGCAGTACGCCCTGGGTTGGCGCGTCTATCAATATGCCGGCGAACCACTGGTCTTCCATGCCGGAGCCGTCCAGGGCTATCGAGCCATGATTGGTTTCCTGCCTGACCGGCAGGTTGGCCTGATCATGCTCTGGAATTGCGAATCCGCGGCACCGAGCGGACTGATGCCGATGCTGTTCGACCGGTACCTCGGCCTGCCCGCGGTGGATTGGGCCGGTGTCGGCACGTCGGCGACAACGAGCAGCGGCGGCGGCATCGACTGAGGCCCGGGCCGAGGCGATGCCCCTCGCCGGCGCTCGGGAATCGTGCGAACGACTATCGGGTAGCATAGTGCACGATTGCCGACTGATAATTGCTCAGGGACGCATCACCCGCTCGCAGGAGCCCGCGAATGCTGATTGCCGAACAACTGATGTTGTTGTGCATTGACCCGGTATCGGGAAAATTCGAGGTTTCGCGCAGCCATGCCGATATCGACGAGCTGGCCGCAGCGGCGATCATTCTCGATCTCTACGAGCAATGCCGGCTGCGCTACCAGGGCGGGCATATCGTCATCGAAGCCTTGCTGCCGACAACGCAACCGCAGCTGGCTGCGGCCGAACAGGTGCTGGTGGGCCAGGTCAACGGCCTGACGGTGATAGCTGCGATCGAATTGCTCGTTGCGCGCCTCGATCCCATCAGCACCCATCTGCTGGAGAGCCTGTTTCGCCGCGACGTGCTGCACCAGGTACGCGAATCGTGGTGGCCGTGGAGCAGGAAGCATTTCCCGTTGCGCTCGATCCAGGCACGCAACGAAGCCTCGGCAAAGCTGCAAGTCGCCGCGACTTCGCGCACGAATACGTTGCGCGAGCTCGGCCTGCTGATCCTGACCGATCTCGCCGGAATGATGGCGGAGAGCCTGAGCGGGAACGCCCACGAGGCCGCGGCGCAAAAACTGCTGCATCTGCCGGATCAAGCCATGGATGACCGCAACGGGCACGAACTCCTCGTGCACATTCGCCAATACCTGACTCCCTAGCAAAACTCCGCGCGCGCAGCGACACGCTGCACGCGCCATGCCTGCGCGAGCGTCCGGCTATCAGCGCCCGAGCTTGAATTCAATCCGTCGACGCACGGTGGAATTGACCGCAACGCCATTCTCCAGGCGCGGACTGAACGTCGTGCGCTCGATCGAACGCACCGCTTCGCGGTCGAAGATGCGCGGCGGATTGGAAGCAGTGACGCTGGCGTTTGTCACCTTGCCATCGGCGGTCACCGTGAACTCGACCTCGACCCAGCCTTCTTCACGATTGCGTGCGGCCTGCGGTGGATAGGTCGGCGCGACCGGAGTGACGACCAGCACGTCGCGCGTCTCGCCCTGCGGCGCAGCGGGTGTGGGCGCTGGCTGCACGGGCGCCGGTGGCGGAGCGGGTGTCGTCGTCGCCGTGGCGGCAGCGCTGCCGGCAGGTGAACCGGCTGCCGGCGAGGGCGAAGTTTCCGCAGTCCCTGCTGTCGTTTCCGGCGTTGCCGGCGCAGTGGCAGGCGCGGCGGCAGCGGCGGCGGCAGCCGCAATTTGTGCTTCCTGCTGATCAAGCTGTTTGCGCTTTGCATCCATCTTGCTGCGCAGGATCGTCAGCGTGTAGTTGCTGGGATCGGCCTTGGCCAGGGAGTCGATGATGCGGGTCGCCTCTTCCAGATTGCCCTGGTTGATTTCCTGTTCGGCGGTGCCGCTGGCAAATGGAAACAGTTCGCGCAAGGCGTCGGCGGCACCGGAATTGCCTGGATCCTTCTGCAGGATCGCCAGATAGAACTCGAGTGCGTTGTTGCCGGCCGGCGCAACCATGCGTTGCTCGGCCATCGCCTTGCGCGCTTCCCGATACAGCTGATCGATGCCGAGACCTTCAACCGCCGCGGAGACAACCGGGGCGGCCGCTTCCTCGCCGCCGGCAGCCGGGGTTGCCGCCGTCGGAGCCGATCCCGGTGCGGTCGTCGTGCTGGCGCGGTTGGAATACCAGAAATACCCTCCGGCGATTGCGGCAAGGACCAAGACGATGATGATGATGGTCATCGCCGCGGATCCACGGATTGAACGCATATTCATTGAGGAAGATTTCATTGGCCACACGCTCCGGGGATGCAGGACGGAATACCCGCGCTCGCAACTGGCGCGTCCAAACAGCGGCATCGACGGAAATCCGAACCGGGTTCGCTGCGCGGTGGACAACAGCAAGCCAATGAATGGAGCGGCTTGCTTCAGGCCCACGCGTGCCGGCACCTGTCCTGAAGTTTCCTGCATGAACCGACCAGATCCGCGTGATTGATCGGCTCGCGCACCCCTGTCCTCAGCGTCAATCAACGTACGGACGAGGGGAAGATAGCGCATTCGGACGCGGGGTGTCACATCCCGCAGGGGAACCCCGGGCACGCAGGCAATGGCGGGAACAGCCCAACCGGCGCCCTTGCCGGGTGCGGATGCTCCCAGCCATGCGCGCTTCAGCATGCGCGTGACAGCATCCACACTCGGCGTCTCCTCCGTGAAGCGATGTTGAAATGACGCCGGACAACCCATTAAGGAGTCGAGTATGAGCAGCACGACAAATGTGACGGCCAAACCAGCAGCCGACGACAGCCGCCTTGACAAGGTGACCAGCCAGATCAGCGAAGGCATTGACGAGGTGGCACGCAGCGCCAGTCGCTTCAGCGAAAAATTGCGCAACAACGGCGCGGCCTTGAATGAAGAACTGTCAGCCGCCGGCGAGCGCTTTGGCGAAGGTGCAAAACGCCTTGGCAGCATTGCCAGCGAACAGATCCGCGCTCATCCTCTGGCCGCCATCGGCATTGCCGTTGCAGCCGGGGTGATTGCATCCCGCTTGTTGCGTCGTCGCTGAATCCGCGCGCATGACTGAGCGGCGCGTCGAAGCGGACAGCGAGGCTCCGCCGGTTTCCGAGCGGAGCCTCGTCGATGTCGCGCGCGATGCGTTTGCCGCGGCCATGCAGGTGGCCGAAACCACCCTCGCCTTGTTGCGCGCGGAGCTTCGCCTCGCCCGCCGCAGTGCCGTCACCCTGATCGGGCTTGCCATCGCCCTGGTCTTCCTCGCCACGGCGGTGTGGTTGGCACTCAACGCCGCCATCGTCGTCGGCATTTTCCAGTTGAGCGGTAATCTCTTGCTGGGCATCGCCCTTGTCGCCGCGCTCAACATTGCCGGAGCCCTGTTGACGGTGGCCGGCATGCGCCGCGCGTGGCGCGATCTCACCCTTCCGCATACGCGCGCCCTGGTTGCATCTTCTTCCGGGCGGCCAGCGAAACCGGAGGAGAAGCCATGAACAACTCGCGCCGGGCCCGACAGCATGTTGGCGACGCAGCCACGCGGGCGATTGATGCGCGCCGGCAGTTGCAGCGGCAGACTTCCGGCCTGCGCGAGCTTTACGATCGCTACCGCCCGGCCATCCTTGTCGGTGGAGGTTTGCTTGCTGGCCTCGTCCTTGGGCGCAAGCAGTTCGTGCACGCTGCGCGATCGGCATTCACGATCGCCAATCTCGGCATCGGCGTTGTGCGCTCCTCGTTCGGATCCATGTTGCTCGCCGCAACCCTGCACAAGGGGTCACCGACCGCCAGGCACGCACGCCCTGCCGCACGTGCCGATCAAGGCTGATCGAAGCTGTCGGCAAAGATGCGATCGGAATCGGGCAGGATCAGCAGGCTTGCCGATCGCGGCGGGAGATTCGCCAGGTTGATGCTCGTGCCGTCGAGGGTTCCGGATGCGACAAGGGCGATGTCGCTGCTGCCGCTGAACTGGTAGAGCTGCCAGGGTCCGCTCAGGTGCGTGCCGAGATTCACGGCGGCCGTCGTTGCCGTAGTCGCCTTGTTGAACAACAGCAGCATGACGTGCGCGCCCGGCTGGTGAATCGCATAGGCACCCAGTGCATCGATGCTGGCACTGCTTGCGCGCGTGCTGTGCCCGCTGACGTGCCCGCCGCTGCCATCGAAATCAAGATAGAGGCGAAATGCGCGCTCGACCAGGGACCCGGTCCCGGGCGCCACCCAGCGTGCCGCCATGTCGACACCTTCGCGGGCAAAGATGGCCAGCGCTTCGGCCTGAGCCAGAGCGCTGCTGGCACCGTTGTCCGCCCCCCAGTTGTACTCGCTGATCGACAAGCCGGTGCCTGGACACGAAGCGTCGATCCAGGCACGCACGCGCGGAATCAGGTTTGGTCGGCTGTAGTGCCACGGCGCGCTGTTGCCGAGATCGGAAAGCCATGATTCCGAGTCCCAGGCGGAATCATTGAGCTCCTTCAGGGAGCGCAGGCGACGCGCCGCGATGATCGCGGTTTCCGAGCCATTCGGCGGGTCGGAGAAATCCACCACGCCATCACCTTGCGGGTAGTAGTGCAGATCAAGGTAGTCGACCAGACGCACGCCGTGCGCTGCCTGGTAGCTGCACACTTGCTGCAGGTACCACTGCACGAACGGAGTGCCGCCGTGCGCGGCACGATCGTCTCCGTCGAGGCAATTGTCGGCTGCCGAACCGAACAGGTCGCAGTAACCCCAGGTCACCGGGCCGAGTATCTTTGCCGCCGGATCCTGCGCCTTGATCGCTGAAGCGTAAGTCACCGTACGCTGCCAGATTTCGTCGTAGGTCAACGGCGCCGGGTGCACATCGCGGTGCGTCGAGTTCCACAACATGGGCTCGTTGTCCAGCGCGTAGTAGCGCACTCCGCCATTGGCCGCCGTGCCAAATCGCTGCTGCAGATGCGCCACCCAGTTGGCCTGGGTTTGCGCGGTCGAAATATCCGAGGTGTCGAGCGGATCGTTGCCGATGATGTAGCCCGCCGCGTTGCAGAATCCGGTCTGGTTCTGTGCAGGATTGCAGCGCCCATTGCCGGCATCGGCGGTGCACCAGCTCGGTGGCGATGAGCCGAAGTAACTGCATTCCGTGACCAGCTGCGCGCCATACTTCGCGACCGAAAAACCCCAGCGCTTCTGCTGCACCGGTTTGGGTATCCAGCCGATGGTGCTGAGGGTCAGCAGGGGTTGCGATCCTGCGGCGAGCGTCGACGCAACCAGGCCCTCCAGCGATGAGCCCGCCGGCGTGCCGTTGCCATCGGGAATATTCATGTAGAACCAGTCAGCCGCCGTGTTGTGCACGTCCGCTTGCCAGTTGTATCGCGTCGTCGAATTGCCGCCGCGGCGGATCAGGGGATAGGCAAGATGCGAGAGATCCGGTGCACCGCTGACACCGAAGATCAGTGGATTGAGCGGGCGATGATCGGACTGCAGGTCGACCTGCACGGAAACCGTCGCCGCCTGGACAGGCGTCGCGACGGCAAGGGAAAGGACAAGCAAGGCACTCGCGACTTCGCTACGCATGACGGACACCCCTCGTGGCAATGCCGCCACGCTAGCAAGTTGTCATGCAGGGGGATTGGCCGACGTTCACACTTTCGATGCGACCTGGGTGACCTTGTCGAGGCGGTGATCCAGGTCCGGCTGCCGGGCCGGTCGGTTCACGCCTTGCAAACCCTGGATCGGATCCGGAAATCTCTCCCTGCGCTGGGCATACCGCAGGGAGAGCAGTCCGGTTGCAAGATCCAGTGAAGCTTTTTTACCTGCACTTGGTGTGCAGTGACTCTGTACTGCCCTGCATCAACGATGCGATGCGTGGCATGCAGTGAAAAGCCAGTTGCCAGCCGACAACTGGCTGCAACGCCTTACTTCTTCGCAGCTTTCTTTGCCGCTTTCTTGGCGGGTGCCTTTTTCGCAGCCGCTTTCTTGGCCGGAGCCTTCTTCATTGCGGTTGCGGCTTTCGCCTTTGCCGCTTTCTTTGCCGGAGCCTTCTTTGCAGCGGCCTTCTTGGCCGGAGCTTTCTTGGCCGGAGCCTTCTTTGCGGCCTTCTTGGCCGGAGCCTTCTTTGCCGCTACTTTCTTGGCAGCCTTCTTGGCGGCCGGTTTCTTCGCAGCGGGTTTCTTTGCAGCTGTTTTCTTTGTGGCCATATCGCGTCTTAACTCCTCGTCAGTTGGCAGTGGTTGCCCAGTAAAAGCGTGAAGAAATGCTTCGCACAGCAAATTGCTGTTGGTAGCGTGGCGCAGGTTGGCGACCTGGCGCCGGGTCCGTTCGTCGGACAGAAGTCGAAGAATGTGCAGTGGAATCGATACCGTGATTTTTCTTACGGCCAATGATTTCAGACCGTGTTCGATATAGGGTTCGACGAATCTGGATGCAGCCATGATTCCTTTTTTGTTTCCGTTGTGTTGCTGACGCGAAAATTATGCTTGTCAGATGCGCGTGTCAACAAATTTCTGACGGAAAACAAGAGGCTGCATTCGGCCGCCAGAGGCTGCTTTTCATCCGGTTTTCTACCGGCATTTGCCGGTTTTTGAAGAAAACATTTTTGGACGTAAAGACGCCCATACGTCCAGACAGAAAATGGCCTTGGACCCGGACAGCTAGGATTGGCGCGACATACAGGGTAATCGCCGTCTTCACGGTTAATCGGGATCACGTAATTCGAAGCCGGATGCAGCCATGCATTTTCCAAATCCCGGCGTGGCTGTTGTGCGCGGAATCCGTCTAAACCCGAGCACAACGGCGACGAAAATATTTTTCGATTTCGGCGACTTGCCGACCGGAAAACGAAAAACGGGCCGTTTATCCGGCCCGTTTCAAGAACTCGAAAACTTTTTCGGAGCGTGCGAATTCAGTCGTCTTCGCTATCGACGATTTCGGCATAGGCATCCGGATCGAGCATTTCCTCGAGCTCGTTTCGATCGGAAATCTTGACGACGAAAATCCAGCCGTCGCCGTAGGCATCTTCGTTGATCGTCTCGGGACGATCAGCCAGCGCTTCGTTGACCGCGACGATCTCGCCACTCAACGGCGAATAGACGTCCGACGCCGCCTTGACCGATTCAACCACGGCGGCGGCGGTGCCGGCCTGCGCCATGTCGCCTACGTTCGGCAGCTCGACATAGACCAGATCGCCGAGCAGGCCCTGTGCGTGATCGGAGATGCCGATGGTGGCCGTACCGTTGTCTTCGACGCGCGCCCATTCGTGGGACTTGAGAAACATCAGATCACCGGGAATCTCTTTCATGTCTGCTGGCCTGGGATGGAGGATGACGTGTTGACGGATTCTAGCCCGGATTATTCGTGAAGGGCGCGGATGGCGGCGAGTCTTTTGATCCGCTTCGCTGCCGCGCGGGTCAAGGGCCGCCGGCACCGTGCCGGCGCAGGATGCACCGGGAGGAGTCGTCAGTTGCATGGGCATCCGGCAGCACGCCTGCGTGCAATGCATGCGAGGGCATTCTTCGCGGCTTCATGGACAGGACGGACCAGCAGCCGGAATGGATCGCGGTGCGCTCAGGCGACGACTGCCTGACCGTCGCGGACGAATGGATAGCGGACCATGCGCACGGCAACCTCGCGGCCGCGAATATCCACGCGGACACCGTCTTGGGTGCCGGCCGGAACCCGGGCAAAGGCAATTGCCTTGCCGAGTGTCGGCGAGAATGTCCCGGAGAGGATTTCGCCATCGCCAGCCTCGGTGAGCACCTTCTGGCCGTGGCGCAACACGCCCTTCTCGTCCATGACGATGCCGATCATTTCGCGCCCGCCACCTGCGGCCTTGTGCTTCTCCAATGCCGCGCGACCGATGAAGTCGCGACCCTCGTCGAGCGCGACCGTCCAGGCCAGTCCGGCCTCCCAAGGCGTGATCGTCTCATCCATGTCCTGGCCATACAGATTCATGCCGGCTTCCAGGCGCAAGGTGTCGCGCGCGCCGAGCCCGGCGGGTTGCACGCCTGCCGCGCGCAGGCGATCCCACAGGCCGACGGCGGCGCCTTCCTCGACCATGATTTCGAATCCATCCTCGCCGGTGTATCCGGTTCGGGCGATGAACAGGCCATCGGCCGCGAGCGCGACAAACTTGCCCAGCTTGAGCGCCTTTGCCGCCGTCGACTCGCCGAACACCGATGCTGCCTTCGCCCGCGCATTCGGCCCCTGCACCGCGATCATCGCAAGGTCGGAGCGCTCGCTGATCAGCACGTCGAAGGCCTTTGCCTGGGCGGTGATCCAGGCCAGGTCCTTGTCGCGCGTCGATGCATTGACCACGGTGCGGAAGAAATCTTCGGCAAGGAAATAGACGATCAGGTCATCGATCACGCCGCCTTCGGCATTCAGCATGCACGAGTACAGCGCCTTGCCGGGTACCTTGAGCTTGTCGATGTTGTTGGCCAGCAGATGGCGCAGGAACTCGCGCGTGCGCGGCCCGTGCATGTCGACAACGGTCATGTGCGAAACGTCGAACATGCCGGCGTCGCGGCGCACGGCATGATGCTCCTCGATCTGCGAACCGTAGTTGAGCGGCATGTCCCAGCCGCCGAAATCGACCATCTTGGCGCCAAGCGCACGGTGCGAATCGTTGAGTACAGTCTTGCGCGTCATGGGATCGGCCTGCAGGGAAAAAGCCGATTATAAGGAACAGTCCCTTGCCTGTGCCGAAGTCCTCGACGTCGCCGGGCACGCAAGCGCGAACATCGACCTCGCCAGCCGACGGCAACGCCGAACAGCCGACCTCAGGATTGCGGGTCGATCACCACTTGCAGGGTCGTGCCGTTCACGGCGATCACGCGCACCGCGGTGTCAACCGGGCAATCGCTGCCCTCGACCATCCACACCGAATCGCCGACCTTGACCTTGCCGCGACCGTTGGTGATGGCATCAACAACCAGTACGCGGCGACCGATCATGCGATCGCCCTTTCGATTCAGCAGAGGCTGGTCGTCACGCAACTCGGCAGCCGGGCGGATGTATTTCCAGTAGACGAAACACACGCCGACCGCGAGCAAGGCGAAGAGGATGGCCTGGGCCAGGAAGGACAGCCCCGGGAACACCAGCATGACCATTCCCATGATGGCCGCGGCGAGTCCGATCCAGAGCAGGAAATATCCTGGCGCAACCAGTTCAGCCGCAATCAGCAGCAAGGCCAGCAGCCACCAGCCGTAGCTGGCGAGGAGGTTGGAGATCGTCGCGTCCATGGTGGCTCCTGCTCAGCGGATGACCGGTGCCGGGCGTGGCGGGGGCGGCGGTGGTGGCGTGCCGGATTTTTCCAGCGCGCTCTTGGCGATTTCCGCGATTCCAGCCAGCGAGCCGATGATGCCGGTGGCCTCGAACGGCAGCATCAGTACCTTCTGGTTCGGCGAATGCGCCATTTCCTTGAGCGCCTCGACATACTTGTTGGCAACGAAATAATTGATCGCGTTGATGTCGCCACTGGCAATCGCGTCCGACACCATCGTCGTTGCCTTGGCTTCGGCCTCGGCGAGTCGCTCGCGCGCCTCGGCCTCGCGATATGCGGCCTCGCGCTTGCCCTCGGCTTCGAGGATCGCCGCCTGCTTCTCGCCATCGGCCTTGAGGATGGCGGCCTGGCGGAAACCTTCCGCCTCGAGGATGTTGGCGCGCTTCTCACGCTCGGCCTTCATCTGCCGCGCCATCGAATCGACGAGATCGCGCGGTGGCGAAATGTCCTTGATCTCGATGCGGGTGACCTTGACGCCCCAGGGATGGGTTGCCTCGTCGACGACCGTGAGCAGCTTGGCATTGATCTCGTCGCGCTTGCTCAGCGATTCATCGAGATCCATCGAACCGAGCACGGTGCGGATATTGGTCATGATCAGGGCCAGCGAGGCCTGTTCGAGATTGGCAACCTCATAGGCGGCCTTGGCCGCATCCAGAACCTGGTAGAAGACCACGCCGTCCACGCGCACCACGGCGTTGTCCTTGGTGATGACTTCCTGCGAAGGAACATCGAGTACCTGCTCCATCATGTTGATCTTGTGGCCGACGCTTTGCACGACCGGCACGAGCAGATGGAATCCCGGGGTCAGCGTATGCGTGTACTTGCCCCAGCGCTGCACGGTCCACTCGTATCCCTGCGGCACGATGCGCACCAGCTTGGCCAGGACGATGAAGGCCATGACCACGACGACCAGACCGATGAAACCACCCATTTGCCTCTCCCCGCGAATCCATGTCGATGCAATCTAGCAGGACTGCACGGCCAAGGGGAATCAGGATGCGGCATCCTCTTGCGGCTGCGGCCGCGAAATATCCTCCGCTTGCGCCAGGATCAAGGTGACCTGCAGGCCACCCGCGGGACGATTGGCCAGTTGCAAGCGTCCGCCATGCGCCTCGGCGATCTCGCGTGCCAGAGCGAGGCCGAGTCCGCTGCCACTGCGCTTGGTCGAATAAAACGGCAACACCGCATTGGCCAGCACGGTCTCGCTCATGCCCGGGCCGCGATCGCGCACTTCGATGCGCACGTCGCGACCATGCAGGGTGACGGCAAGCTCGATGTCCTCCACCGCGCCGCCCGACTCGACCGCATTCTTCAGCAGATTGATGAGCAACTGCTCGATCTGGCCGCGATCGAACCAGCCGGCGGTCGTCGGTGGCGATCCGGCAAGGCGGAACGGCGAGTGCTGGCCAAGCGCGGCGAGGAATGGCAGCCATTCCACCGTCGATCGCTGCGGCACGGGCAGCTTGGCGAAGTGCGCATAGCCCTGCACGAAGCTGCCAAGATGCCGCGCGCGCTCCTCGATCGTGTCGAAGACCCGTTCCAGGCGATCGAGATCACCACGCCGCGCCAGCTCCCGCCCGGAATGGGAAAGCGAGCGGATCGGTGCCAATGAATTGTTCAGCTCGTGGCTTACCACGCGGATGACTTTTTTCCACGTGGCCACTTCCTGGCGCGACAATTCGCGGGTCATGCGACGCAGCATGACCATGCGGTGCGTGCGTCCCTGCAACTTGAACTGGCGTTGCGAGAGATGGAAGGTTTCCTCCTCGTGGTCGATCTCGACATTGAACAGCACGTCGGTGCCGAGATTCAGGGCTTCGGAAAACTGCGGCGCGGCCTCGGCAACGATGACATTGAAATCCGCGCCGTTCATCGTGCGCCCGCTGTTCAGCAGGCCGCGTGCGGCGAGATTGGCATACACCACGTGTCCGCCGGGCTCGATCAGGATCATCGCGGTGGGCGTGTTCTGCACGACCGTATCGAGCAGCAGTTCACGCTGGAACAGGTTCTGTCGCTGCTCGCGCAGCACCCGCCCCAACTCGTTGTGCGCCGCGACCAGGTCGCCCACCTCGTCGCGCCGCGTGTTGCGGATCGAGAAACTGAAATCGCCATCGCCGAATGCCGAAACACTGCCGCTCACCGCACGGATCAGCGCCGTCACCGGACTTGCCAGGTGTCGGGCGAGAATGAGGGCCGGAAGCGCCAGCACGAGCACACTCGCCGCAATCGCCCAGGCCGCTGAATCAAGCCACTGCAACCACAATACCAAAACGACTGCGGTCAGCAGCGACCAGAAGGTCAGTACCGCGGCGAGTTTTCCTTCAAGCGAGAAGATGCGCATGCGAGGTGGCGTCCCGGCAAGCAAGGCTGCAGGGTGCATTGTCCGGGCAAGCCCTTGCCGCATACAACCGGCCGACGCCCGACACGACCGCAATCCGCAGCCGCGCTTGCGACAAGCTCATGCATTGCAGAGGTTTGAAGGAAAAGCATCGTGGCTGAAACCTGCTCCTACAATTCCCTATTCCCGAGCAATGCCCACACACGCGCGGATGCCGCTACAATTCGCCGCCACTGCCACGGCCAGGCTCGTCCAGGCCATGCCTTTCCGCTTCGCGCACCGGGCCTATAGCTCAATGGTTAGAGCAGCGGACTCATAATCCGTTGGTTCCAGGTTCAAGTCCTGGTGGGCCCACCACGCAATCAGTCTTCGCGGGTCACGCGCAACACTTCTTCGGTGGTGGTCTGGCCGGCCAGGCATTTGCGCCAGCCGTCTTCGAGGATGCTCGGTGCGCGCGTGCGCGCGTGGCGTTCGAGCTCGGCTTCGGATGCGCCTTCATGGATCAGACGACGCATGACGTCATCCACCGGTACCAGTTCGTAGATGCCGGTGCGGCCCTTGTAGCCGGCATGAAGGCTGCCGAGATCGCTGCGTGGCCGATACAGGGTGACCACGCTGTCGGCGGCTTGGCCGAAAGCAGCAAGTTCGGCCGGGCTGGCTTGATAGCTTTCGCGGGTCGCCGGATCGAGCGCGCGCACGAGGCGCTGGGCGAGCACGCCCACCAGGCTTGATGAAAGCAGGAACGGCTCGACGCCCATGTCGCGCAGTCGCGCCACCGCGCCGACCGCCGAATTGGTGTGCAGGGTGGAGAGCACGAAATGTCCGGTCAACGATGCCTGCACGGCGGTTTCGGCGGTATCCAGATCGCGGATCTCGCCAACCATGACCACATCCGGATCCTGTCGAAGGATGGCGCGCAGTCCGCGCGCGAAGGTCATGTCGACGCGCGTGTTGACCTGGGTCTGGCCGATGCCGTCGATGTAGTACTCGATCGGATCCTCGACCGTCATGATGTTGCGCGAGGAATCATTGAGCTTGAGCAGGGCACCATAGAGCGTCGTGGTCTTGCCCGAGCCGGTCGGGCCGGTGACCAGCAGGATGCCGTGCGGGCGCGCAATCATCGATTCAATCCGCGTCCGCGTATCCGCGTCCATGCCAAGCTGGGCCAGGTCGAGACGGCCCGCCTGCTTGTCGAGCAGGCGCAGGACGACGCGCTCGCCGTGGCCGGCCGGGATCGTCGACACGCGCACATCGACCGGGCGCCCGGCGATGCGCAGACCGATGCGGCCATCCTGCGGCAGCCGCTTCTCGGCTATATCCAGCTTGGCCATGACCTTGATGCGACTGACCACGGCATTGGCGATGCCTTTCTGTGGCGCCAGCACTTCACGCAGCACGCCGTCGATGCGAAAACGCACGACCAGGCGACTCTCGAACGGCTCGATGTGGATGTCCGAAGCACCTTCTTTCACCGCCTCGGTCAGCAGCGCATTGATCAGGCGGATGATCGGTGCATCATCCTCGCTTTCGAGCAGATCCTCAGGCTCGGGCAACTCATCGGCGAGGGTTTTCAGATCGAGGCGTTCATCGAGATCCGAGACCATCGCGCGGGCGTCGTCGCCCTGCTCGTAGAGATCACGCAGCAGCTTCTCGAAGGCAGCCGGTTCGTAGGCGGTGAGTTTCAGGTCGACGCCGAGGTGGCGACGCAATTCAGCCAGCACCTCGGGACGCACGCCCTGGCGACAGGCGATGTCGGCCGAACCTTCGTGCCATGCGGTAAGGGTCGCGCCGTGCCGCCGGGCGAAGCCGAAGCCGGGTCGCGATGGCCGTGCCTCTGCGCGTGCTGCTTCACTCATTGCCCGTTCCGCGGCTTCGGTGTCTGCGTGCCGCCCACGTCGGTGCCGGGATCGCTGAGGAAATCGCGCACTTCGGGCAGCAGCGGCCGTTCGCTGCGCGGGGTCAGTGGTGCGCTTTCCTCGCGCAATTGCAGTTGTTCGGTGCGCATGTAGTTGTACTTTTCACTGGAGACCGCAGCTTCGGTGGCTGCGTCGCGCAGGATCTTGGGGCGCAGGAACACCATCAGGTCGCGCTTCTCGTTCTTGTTCGAACGATAGCGGAATAGGTTGCCGATGACCGGAATGCTGCCGAGACCCGGCACCTTGCTGTTGCTGTCGCTGACATTGGTGTCGATCAGGCCGCCAAGCACGAGCAGGGCGTTGTCGGCGACCAGCACGCTGGTGGTGAGTTCACGCTTGTTGGTGACCAGATCGACGGCACCGCTCACCGGCGGTGCCAGCGAGGAGACTTCCTGATGGATCTCCATGCGCACGGCATCGCCTTCGTTGACGTGCGGAGTGACCTTGAGTACCAGGCCGACATCCTTGCGTTCGATGGTCTGGAACGGATTGGTGACCTGGCCGTTCTGCCCGCTGCTGGCGGTGTTGGTGTAGGAGCCGGTCAGGAACGGCACTTCCTGGGCCACCTTGATTTCGGCCTCCTGGTTGTCGAGGGTGAGGATCGATGGCGTCGACAGGATATTGGTCTTGCCGTCGCCACGCAGGGCACGCACGAGCGCGCCGAGGTTGAGGATCTCCTTGTCCGTGCCCGGCAGCTTGATGGTGCCGTCGATGTACCCCAGAGACAAACCGCCCAATCCTGAGAGGCCAAGCGGATTGGTGGCCAGGGCGGTCAGCGCCGAGTTGCCGTTCGGCCCGGGGAAATTGGTGCCGCCAATGACACCCTGGCCCAGCGTGCCATCGTCGCGCTGCGGCGCGGTAAACCATTGCACGCCAATCTCGCTGGCTGTGGAATCGGCGACTTCGGCAATGATTGCCTCGATCAGCACCTGGGCGCGACGCACGTCGAGCTGGCGCACCACCGAGGCGAGCGAGCGGAACACAGCCGGCGGCGCGCTGATGATCAGCGAATTGGTCTGCTCGTGGGCCTGGATGGTCGCCGTGGACGCAGCCGCCGAGCCGCCAGCCTCGCCGGGCTTCGGCACGCTCGGCGGGGCAATGCCGGTCAACGTAGCCGAGATGCCCTGCAGGATCGGCACCAGGTCCTTGGCATTGGCATTGCGCAGGTAGATGACCTGGGTATCGCCGCCGTTTTCAAGCGGCGTGTCCAGGTGCGCGATCAAGGCACGCAATTTCAGCCGTGCGTTCTTCGCGCCGGCCAGCAGGATCGAATTGGTCCGCGTATCGGCAAACACGCGCGGCGATTCGGCATTCACCTGGGTGGCCTTGTCATCGGCCAGCGAGGTCAGCGTGCGCGCCATTTCCGCGGCGTTCGCGTGCAGCAGCGGAATCACCTCGACCTCGGCATCGGAAACCGTGTCGATGCGCTGGATGATGTTGACCAGGCGCGCAACATTGCCGGCGCGATCGGAGATGACCAGCGAGTTCGACGAGGCATGGGCGATCAACTGGCCGCCCTGCGGCATCAACGGCCGCAGGATCTGGATCAGCTCGTTGGCCGAAACATGCTTGACCGGCACGATCTGCGTGATGAGCTCGTCGGCGGAATGGTTGCGATCGCCGTTCAAGGCCGCCGAGCCATCCTGCTGCGCCATCGCCTCGGGCACGATCTTGATCATGCTGCCCTGGGTGATCGCGGCGTAACCGTGCACGCGCAGCACGGAGAGGAATACGTCGTAGATTTCGTCGGGCTTCATCGGCTTGGCCGAGATCACCGTGACCTTGCCTTGCACGTTCGGGCCGAGGATGAAGTTCTTGCCGGTGATCTCCGAGACCGTGGCGATCAGCGCCTGGATATCGGCATCCTTCAAATTGAGCGTATGCCGACCGTCGGCGTTGGCCACAACCGTGGACGGCGGCGTTTGCGCCTGTGCGGTCGCAAGCAGCACGCATGCCAACAGCAGGAAGATTCGGGACAGGAAAGCAGACTTCATCGGCTCGGACTCTCAATCAGGTTAATGCTGGCAGATGGCCGATCGTCGCATCACGCGCTGTCGCGCCGGATTCCCGACAACCTCCGCATCCCCTCGGCGGCGGACGCGCAAGCGTAGCAAAGCCCGCGATCGGGCGCTGATTCGGCCGGCTCCCGACAACCGAAAGGCGGATCATCCCGAATCCCGATCGGGCAGATCAAGCTCGTCAATAGTCCCGGCCCACTGCGGGACCTGTTGGCCACGCGCGCAAGGACAACGAAGACGCCCGTCGGCCCGGTGCGGCAGAACACACCAGCGCCGTCGCCCGGCGATCCGGGCATACCGGCACAAAAGTCTGCAAGCGCCAGCTTCGTCGCGCTGTCGGCCTGGGCCAGGCGACGGCGCTCAAGACCCATTGCGCCCGGCGGAGGGCGAACGGGTCGCCCATGGGAAGAACAAAGGGTGAAGGCCGCCGCAAGTGCGACGAAAAATACTTGAGCGGGCCGCGCGCCTTCATTCGCACCATCACGCGCTACAGCGCCCCAACGAACACGCTACGCATGGATCCCGCCATCACCGAAGTCGAGTCCGGGGGGTGCTCCAGGGCAACACACGCAGCCCTCGGTCGCATGCCTTGTTGCACGCACGAGCTTTACCTGCATTGGGGTTTTTGCCGCGATCGTGCGTATTGGCTGTCGAACCCTTGCGGAATCAATCCATGCCCACCTTCATCCAGTTCCTTCGCCACGCGCTTGCCACACTAGCCTTCACCTTGCCGGTCGCGGCGCTCGCGCAGATCGCGGCGCCCCTGGCCGAGCCCGGACCCGACCAGGTGATGCCGTGGTTCAACGGCCCCATCGCTCATATCGGCACCGTCCAGGCCTGCCTCAGCAATCCGCCAATTTACACCGACCGTGTGCTCGCCTATGCCGGGTTCAGCCATCCGCCGCCTTTGCGCACGCCCGCGGTCGGCGAAGTCTTCTACACCCATGTCCTTATCGGCCATCCCGGCAATCCCTGCAGCGGCAGCGCGGTCGGCCTCGAACTGATCCTGCCGCCCGGGGTGCAGATTGCGTATTCCCCGGCGAACCCGGTGTTCTGCTTCAGCGCGCGCGGCAATCCGCTGGTGCTCTACAACCTCGACGTCGATGCCGACTACGGCTGTCCGACCACGTTTCCACAGGGTCTGGAAGGCTACATGGTGATTCCGAAACGTGGCGGCCTGGGCAGCGCCTGGGGGATGCACCAGGGCTTCTACATCGAGATCCTGGTTCCGCTCATCGCGACCCAGGCGCAGGCCGGCAACAACCTGATCCGCTGGCGCATCAATCCCGACATCGGCGTGGTCGGTTACGCGCAGATCGGGCCGCAGGTCAACAACGACGTGCTCTTTCGCTCGGCGATGGAGGACGACATGCTCACGCTCGACCTGTGCACGCTCAGTCCGACACCGCAGGGCTGCTGATTTGTCGTCGATCGGTGAAACCCGCCAGAAGCTTTCGATGAATGCCTGCTTCCGTGACCCAAGCGTCAGGCATGCTTTTTCCAGGGTCGGATCAATCGCGCAACTTCACATCGACCTCGGTCGGCACGCCGCCGCGCCTTACGGTGACGCGCGCGCTGCCGGCAGTACCCAGGCTTTCGACGATCTGCTGACCACGCGCGACTGAATCGACCGGAATGCCGTTGACGGCGGTGACGATATCGCCGGGCTGCAGACCCAGCCTGCCGATCAGCGCCGCGTCGCCATTCGCGGCGGAGACGCGCACGCCGGCGATCTGGCCATTGTTGATGACCGGATCGATGCGCACATTGCTGGCCAACTCGGCAGGATTGCCACCGATCTTGTCCATCGTCTTCTGCCAGTCGAGTGCGCCATGGGCCAACTGCGGGGGTGCGAAAATCGGCAGCGGGCCGGGATCGGTGGCGGGACCCGGCGCCGCGTTGCGCAGGGATTTCCCACCGCGCTGGTCCGGCGGAATCGGCGCCACGCGCTCGGCCGCTTCATCGCGGGCAAGAGCGAGAATTTCCTGCACGCCGTCGTGTTTCAGGACGACCCGGTCGGAATGCACTTCATCCAGGATGACTCCGGCGACAATTTCCTCGCCGACCCGCCAGGCGCGCTCGTTGCCCTGGGCATCGGCAATCACGGCGATGCCGCTGCGCGGATCGGCATCGGCCAGGGTGCCGCGCAGACTCAGGTTGAGAGTTGTAGTCGGCGCATTGCGCTGCAGCGATTGTTGCTGCAGCGGAGTTCCAAAAAGATGCCATTTGGAAACCGAGACACCCGGCGCGGCACTCGCCGCCGTGGTCGCCTGCAACGGCCGCGTTGCCAGGCCATCATCAGTCGGCACCAGCAACCAGAACGTGCGCGCCAGCAACCACAGCAGGATCAGCGCGGCAATGGCGAAGACGAGCATCGCCGAGCGCTCCGACCAGCGATCACGATCCGCTCCGCCCCAGCCTGCATTGCCCAGTCGCTTCAACATCAATTCCAGTCACCCCGGCCAAGGTGGAACTCTAGCAAATCCCGCCAGCCGTCGAAGTCGCCAGACCGGATTGGCACGTTGGCGGCGCGGGCGGCTTTCGCGCGAGTCAGCGCGAAGCGTTCCTGCACGACCGCTCAGTGCCTTCCGAAAAAGCTCGCGATGCGATTGAAGAAGCCCGGCTTCTTGTGCGCGGCCGCGGCAACACCATCTTCCATCGCGGGCTTGCTGCCGGTGGCGTCGACCCGCGCAGCACGCTCGCGGCGCGGCTTGCGTTCATTGCGCGGCGCCTCGGCCTGGCCGTTCGAACCGGCGGACGTTGCTGTCTTTGGCTGCTGCTCATCGCCCTTGCCACGATTGCGACCCCGACCGCCACGACGACGACGCTTCTTGTCCGGATCGGCGGCGGCGACGGAATCCGTGGCATTGACGACAGCTGACACTGCCGGCGCGACCCTGACCGTCGGCGGCGTTTCCGCGCGCCGGGGCGCAGCCGACGCGCGTCGGGGTCCACGTCCGCCCGCACGCGAACCCGCTGCCGAGGATCCGCGACCGGAGGAATGCGATTTCTGCTCCTTCGGCGGCGCCCCGGCGGTGTTGCGCAAGTCGTCGGCCGCATTCGCCTCGGCATCTTCGGCGGACATGTCGATCTTTTCGCGCACGCGCGGCGGCGGGATTACCAGCAACTCGGGCTCGACGCGTGCGGTCGGGATCTTCTGGTCGATATACGCCTCGATGTCCGGCAAGCCCATCGCATAGCGGTCACAGGCGAAGCTGATGGCGTCGCCTTCGGCACCGAGACGCGCGGTGCGACCGATGCGGTGGACGTAGTCCTCGGCATCCTGCGGCAGGTCAAAGTTGAAAACATGCGATACCGCCGGGATATGCAGGCCGCGCGCGGCCACATCGGTGGCCACGAGCAATTCGATGTCGCCCTTCTGGAAGCGTGCGAGCAGGCGTTCGCGCTTGGCTTGCGGCACGTCACCGGACAGCGTGGCGACGCGATGACCGTTGCGCTCGAGCGCACGCGTGAGCCGCTCGGCCATCGCCTTGGTGTTGATGAAGATGATGCTGCGATGCTCGTCAAGCTTGCCGAGCAGGTTCAACAGCAGCGGTATTTTTTCCTCGGTCGACGGGAAATAGACCACCTGACGCACGCGGTCGGCGGTCACCGTCTCGGTTTCCGCCGTGACCTTGTCCGGGCTGTTCATGTGGTCGTAGGCGAGTTCGAGCACGCGATGGCTCAGCGTGGCCGAAAACAGCATGCCCTGACGCTGGTCCGGCGGCGGCATGCGCCGCATCAGGAAACGCACATCCTTGATGAAACCGAGATCGAACATGCGATCGGCCTCGTCGAGCACGCAGACATCGACAGCGCGGAACGAGACCACGTGTTGCTTGAGGTAATCGATGATGCGGCCCGGCGTGGCGATGACGATGTCGACGCCGTTCTTCAGCATTTCGCGCTGCTTGTCGTAATCGACGCCGCCGTAGACAAGGGCCGAGGTCAATCCGGTATGGCGGCCGATGTTGCGGAAATCCTTCTCGATCTGGATCGCCAGTTCGCGCGTCGGCGCCAGAATGACCGCACGCGGATCGCCGGACTTGCGCTCGGCCAAGGCCGGCTTGGTCAGCAGGCGATTGAGCACGGCGACAAGGAAGGCGGCGGTCTTGCCGGTTCCGGTCTGCGCCTGGCCGGCGATGTCGCGGCCCTCGAGGGCGATCGGCAGGGTCAATGCCTGGATCGGCGTGCAGCGGATGAAGCCGGTGTCGTTGAGGCCGGCCAGCAGGCTCGGGTGCAGATCGAAACTTTCAAAGACGGTGTCGGTAAGCGGTTGTGTATGTGACATTCAATAGGGATCTCGTGGAGTCGGCCGCGTGAACTGCGATGCGGGGAGCCCTGGCGGCAGAAATCTTCGTGGGGCTGGCCGTGGTGCGCCAGCATGGCCTCGGCCAGGCACAGGCGCGACCACGCAGGTGATGGCCAACTCCCCCGTCGCCGGGAAATCCCGAAGACGCAATGCGAAATTTCTGTCGCCAAGGCTCCTTGTGCGGAATGGATCCGCCCCCAACTTGCGCAGGACAGCCGATTGGGCTGAAATGGACTGCAATGAGCACGCGCTCGTTGAGCAATCCACGCCATGAAGCCGGGCAAGTGTAGCCGAAGCTGCCGCGACCCGCTTGGAATACGGCACAATCCTTGACTCTTGACCCTTTGGAGGTTCCGCGTGAGCCAGCAAATCGCCCATGTCAGCGACGACCAGTTCGACGCCGAAGTATTGCAATCGTCCGAGCCGGTGCTGGTCGACTTCTGGGCCGAATGGTGCGGCCCGTGCAAGATGATCGCGCCGATCCTCGATGAACTGGCGGAAACCTATGGTGGCCGCCTCAAGGTGGCCAAGATCAATATCGACCACAACCAGAAAACCCCGCGCAACTACAACGTGCGAGGCATTCCGACCTTGATGATCTTCAAGAACGGCAAGGTCGAAGCCACGCAAATCGGAGCCGTCAGCAAGACCCAACTGAGCCAGATGATCGACACTGCCATTGCCTGAAAGGCCGGGAGACGGGAGTGGGGAACAGGGAATGCTTCAAAAGCAAGCGTGTCAGCTCCCCCCCATTCCCTGCTCCCTGTTCCCGGTTTCCAAAGCTGGACGCCCGCAAAACGCGGTGCTAAGTTAGTGGCGTAGTGACAGGGAGCGCATTCGCTCCCCCTTCCCGCAACACCCCCTCCATCCCTTCTCTTTTCCCTTTTACGGCACCCAAGGTCCGTCCGTGTCCGATACCGAAAATCCCAATGGTGGCGAAAGCCCCACGCCGCCGACTCGTGCGGAAACACCCAAACGTGCACCGCGCGCAGCGCGTGCGCCACGTGCCGAGAGCAAGGCGCCCGCTGCGGATTCGCCCGGCGAATCCACGGCCACGCAGCGCGAGCCAGCACCGGCGAGGCGCGAGAGCAGCGCCGCGGTCGATGAAGGAAATCGCCGCGAACCCGTGCGCACGGTGGAGACCTCGGGCAACCAGGCACCACCCGCCCAAAGCGGCGAATCCGCGGGCAATGGCAACAGCCAGGGCAACGGCAACGCGCAGGAAGGCGGCGGCCAAGCGCAGGTGCGCGAAGGCAACGGGCAGGAAGGCGGCAATCCAAACCAGCAGCGCCATCCCAACCAGCAGAACCGCAACAACCAGCAAGGTCAGGGCCAAGGCCAGGGACGCCAGGGTCCGCGCGGTCGCCGTGACCGCAACCGTCCGCCTGGCAACCGCCCGCAGAACCCCGCTCATCGCGGACTGCCGCGCGACGACGATGATTACGATGCGAGTCAGGAAACCGGCCCGCTGATCGATCTGAACGAGCTCAAGCGCAAGAATGCCTATGAGCTGATCGCCCTGGCCGAGTCGCTCGGCGTGCAGGAGGGCGTTGCCCGCGCGCGCAAGCAGGACATGATCTTCAATATCCTGAAGGCGCATGCCAAGGCGGGCGGCGGCATTTACGGCGAAGGTGTTCTGGAAATCCTGCAGGACGGCTTCGGTTTCCTGCGTGGTCCGGACCAGTCCTACCTGGCCGGCCCGGACGATATCTATGTGTCGCCCTCGCAGACACGCCGCTTCAACCTGCGCACCGGCGACTACATTGCCGGACGCATTCGCCCTCCCAAGGAAGGCGAGCGCTATTTCGCCCTGCTCAAGGTCGACCACATCAATGGCGAGCCACCGGAGGCATCGAAGAACAAGGCCCTGTTCGAGAACCTGACCGCGCTGTTCCCGCGCAAGGCATTCCGCCTCGAACGCGGCAACGGCTCGACCGAGGACATCACCGGGCGCATCCTCGACCTGGTCGCGCCGATCGGCCGGGGCCAGCGCGGCCTGATCGTCTCGCAGCCGAAAGCCGGCAAGACGATGATGCTGCAAAACGTGGCCCAGGCCATCGTGCACAACCATCCGGACGTGCACCTGATCATCCTGCTGATCGACGAGCGGCCCGAGGAAGTCACCGAGATGCAGCGCGGCGTGCGCGCCGAGGTCATCTCCTCGACCTTCGACGAGCCGGCTACGCGCCATGTGCAGGTCGCCGAAATGGTCATCGAGCGCGCCAAGCGCCTGGTCGAGCACAAGAAGGACGTGGTCATCCTGCTTGATTCGATCACCCGCCTCGCGCGCGCCTACAACACGGTGATTCCGTCGTCGGGCAAGGTGCTGACCGGCGGTGTCGATGCGAATGCCTTGCAGCGGCCGAAGCGCTTCTTCGGCGCCGCGCGCAATGTCGAGGAAGGCGGTTCGCTGACCATCATCGCCACGGCGCTGGTCGAGACCGGCTCGAAGATGGACGAGGTGATCTACGAGGAGTTCAAGGGCACCGGCAACATGGAAGTGCACTTGAGCCGCCGTATTTCCGAGAAGCGCGTGTATCCGTCGATCGACATCAATCGTTCGGGCACGCGCCGCGAGGAATTGCTGATCGAGCCGGACATGCTGCAGAAGATCTGGATCCTCAGGAAGCTGCTGCATCCGATGGACGAGCTCGCGGCCATGGAGTTCATGCTCGACAAGATGAAGAACACCAAGTCCAACGACGAATTCTTCAACTCGATGAAGCGCGGCTGATCGCGGGCCAGCGCGGATTCCGGCAAGGGCCGCCGCAAGGCGGCTTTTGCGTTTCGGGCACTACGGTTCGGGATGCGCTGCGTAGAGTCTGCGCCGCGTGCCCGGCGGACTGATCGAATAACGCTTGTAATGCCATTGGTATTGCAGCGGGGCGATGCGCACGCAGCGCTCGACGCCCTCCTTCAAAGCTCTTTCAAGGCAACCCATTCCGGTGGGGTTTGAAGAATGAGAGGGGACACCCCTCACCAAACAGCAATCAACCACGATGGGTATCGCTACGCTCGACCCATCCTACGGGGCCTTGTCCGTCTTCTTGAGCTGCTTCCTCTTATCGGACTCGAGCTGCCGGATGCTCTTGCCCGGCACCGGCAGGTGTTCCGGCATGGTGCCGCCCAGATCCTTGATGGTCTGGCGCACCTTGCGGCCCACATCGAAGTGGGTCTGGTTGGCCTGCGTCTTGCCACGCACATTGTCGCGCTTGAGCTTTTCCTCGGCCTGGGTGGCACGGAACAGATTGGCCGCCAATTCCGTGCTGCCCATGTGGTCGAGGATTTTCTGGCTTTTCTTCAAGCCCTTGTGGGCATGGATGTCCTTCGCGCCCAGTCCGCCGTACAGGCCCTTGTAGCCGTGGTCCTGGAAGATGGCGTAGTCCAGCGGGGTGTCCACGCCGGCGTCCCTCGCTGCAGCAGCCAGATGCTTGTTGTGGCTGGTCAGTTCATTGCGGATGGCCAGACGTTTGTCATCTTCACTCAGTCGCGCGAACTGCGCATCATCGGCCAACTCCTGGCGGCGAGTCTGGATGGCGAAATAGGCCTGGCCGTTGGCGATGACGGGCTTGGCGGGGTCGCCATTTTGCACGACCAGGTAACAGGCGTAACGGGACAGGCGCACGTCCTCGACCTCGCGCTGCGCGCCGGAGCCGATCTCGACCATTGTGAGGATATCCTCCATATGGTCTTCCACCCGCTGCTTGCTGTTGCGACAAGCCTCTCGCGCACGCTCCAGCACCGGCAGAAAGTGTCGGTACTGGGAGTATTCCAGCACCCTGGCAAGCTCTCGCGCCAGCCAGTATTCGTTGCCGTCGTTGTCCAAATGACGTATGCCGTCGAAAGTGGCCTGATGCTGTTTGCTTATTTTCCTTGTGGTCATGACACGTCTCCTTGTGTGTTGAAAGCTTGGGTGAGCAGGACCGTAGAGTGCAATCGCGCAATTCGCTCTACGTGAACTAACTATTCTGAAGAGGCGCTATCAGCATGGACCAGTAATATTCTGCGGCGCCCTCGTGGCTCAGTTGCTCTTCGCGGTGGTTGCTCATCATGGCCACGCCCATTGAGCGTAGAAACTGGTGCTGGTCGTCGCTTTCAACCGATAGCATTTCGTTGAAACCATTACCTGATCCACCGAGGGCATTCGAATAACTGATGCCTTTCCCGAATGTGCCACCCAGACGAATAGTGCACTGGGTGCGCGCTTTCCCGGATTCGTAGATCACTGCGCTGAAATGGTTGGCGTCTATTTTCTTGAAGCGTCCCTCGATTGCGCTGTTGCGTTCGTTCAGCTCGGCCAGTGAGTTCTCGAAGAACCGCTCAATGAACTCAAACGCCTCGTCAACGAAGCGGTCTCGGTCTGCGTCGCTGAACTGCTTTCGGAGGCGGAGGTTGCTCGACCTGGGACCTGCAACCTGTGCCTGGATAGCCGCGCGAGTTGCAGTGGGCTGTGCTTGGATGGGTGCGGCCTGACCAGGCGCGGGCAAGGCTGCGCGGATTTGGCGGACGACATCCAGGAATGCCTCGTCCTCATCCGGCCAGCGGGTGATTGGCTTGCCGTCAGTGGGCGCAGCCAGCAGCGAGGCGAAGGGTGAGTGCTGCCAATCGCAGGGCTTCAGGATGACGGGGATCACTCGCGCACTGCCTTGGGCGTGTCTCTCCAAGGCGCGTTGCATCTCGATGTCGTGGCAGTAATCGGAGGCCAGGAAATCGGGGCTGATCAGCAGCAGGATGATGTCTGCGCGTTCCAGGTTCTCGTCGATTCGCTGGCCCAGCGGGTCGCCCGCGGTGATACGCCGGTCATGCCAGGTGGAGATGGCGCCACTGCGCTTGAGCGATGCCAGATGCACCTCCAACCTGTCACGCAGGGCCTCGTCCTTGTGCGAATAGGAAAAGAACAGACTGCTCATGCGGCTTTCTCTTGCCCACTGTCGGCAGCCTTGTCCTCGCCCCAGATGCGAGCCAGGGTGGCCTGGATCTTTTGCTCGAAGCGGGTGATCAGCTCGCGATTGGCGGCGACCAGCGCTTGCTCGGCTTCGATCTCGGCGACGATGGCCTGCTGCGTGGTGACGTTGTCAGGGATCGGAATCTGGATTCTATTTAGGGCTTCTTGGTTGACCTTCGGCTGCGCTGCGCCTGTAACGAACTCTTCAATGGAAATGGAGTTGAGATAGACCTCTACGAACTTTTGCGTCGCGGGTTCCGCGAATCTCAGAACGTGTGCATGATTGTTGACCCAGCACTTCCCGGATACGGAGAACGCAATTGGTGTCGAGCGAGCGAGCAAGTTCGCGCCATCTTCCGAAATAAGAAGAATATCTTCGTCAAAGATGAATTCTGCGACGGAATCAACAATGCCCGATGCGCCGTAATACGGGAAGGGTCCTTTCTTCCGGTCGCTTTTGGTGATGGGCACTCGCCGTGAGTCCAAATTCTCCGCAAGACTCCCGAGATTTCGCTTTGGCCAGTCAGGGTGGATGGGGATGTGGGGGCGGTAGTGATCGAGCACGGCGCGGGCACCGTTGATGACTTTCTGATAGCCCTCGATCACCGCCACGATCTCCTTCTGCACCTCCAGCGGAGGCAGTGGCATCTGAAGTTCACAGAACTTGGTTTTAGAAATCTCCGCAAACGTTCCACCTGTTGCCCATGACTTCATTGTCGGCACCAGCTTGATGAGCGCTAGCGCCACAAATTCCGGCACTGCTCGTGCCAAATCTTCGATCACAACGTTCTTGAACCCTTGATTCGTCGAGATTGGAATGCGGTTGATGGCGATGCGGCCAATGGTCGCACGGCTCGAAACAACAACTGAGTTCGCTGGGATCATTTTCGCGGAAGATGCTTGCAGACCTTTCTCAGAGATCGTCCGCTTCGTCGCGGCGATCTCCGAAATAAAATCGGTTGCGGGCAAATCAACAAGAGTCGCCCAAGGAATGTCGCCACCCCAATATTCCTCAACGTCGGACTTGGGCGTGCCGCCGCTTTCAATTCGAAACAGACCCTCTTCGCCCAGAGATACAAGCGGAAAGGAATGATTGGAGGCAGCCCCCTCCCGATACCGCTCACTGCTAAGGTTGTGGTCGCCATTCGCTGCGATCTTTTCTTTCGGCACGATCTGAGCGGTAGAAGTAACTGCGATGATGGCATCGGTGGGCGCGCCGGCGCGCAGAGCGTGGAGATAAGCGGAGAGTTCTGCCTGCACCTGCGGGAGATCGTTCTTCTCAATGACGCGCCGCTGCGCACCCAAACCGAACCCATCGTTCTCCACTTTGAAGAAAGCGACGGTATCGCTCTGTTTCGCCAGCGACTTATCGAGAATCAGGATGCTGGTCTTGACCCCGGAATAGGGATTGAAACAGCCCGCCGGCAGGGAGACCACGGCCACGAGGGAGTTCTCGACGAGCATTTTTCGCAGCGCTTTGTAGGCCGTCTGGCTCTGGAAGATGATGCCCTCCGGCACGATGATCGCCGCGCGGCCATTGGGCGTCAGATGCTCCGCCATGTAATCCACGAACAGCACTTCGCTGCGCTTGGCCTGGATGGAAAATCGCTTGTGCGGTTTGATTCCGCCTTTCGGCGACATGAAAGGTGGGTTGGCCAAAATCACATCCGCATATTCGTTCCAGCGTTCTTCCGAGGTCAGCGTGTCGTATTCGTAGATATGCGGATCGGTGAAACCGTGCAGGTACAGGTTCACCAGCGACAGGCGCACCATGTCCGGGGAAATGTCATAGCCCTTGAAGTTCTTCGCGAGGCGACCCTTCTCGTCGGGTGTGAGCGTGCTGTGGCCCTTGGCATCGGTATTGGCACGCAGGATGTGCTTGTAGGCGGAGATCAGGAAGCCGGCTGTGCCGCAGGCGGGATCAAGGACAGTCTCGTGCTTCTGCGGGGCCAGTACCTCGACCATGAAATCGATAATGTGTCGCGGCGTGCGGAACTGCCCCGCATCGCCCTGCGAGCCCAGCACGGACAGCAGGTACTCGAAGGCATCGCCCAGACGCTCGCTATGGTCGTAATGGAACTCGTTGATGATCTTGAGGAAGCTCTTCAGCGTTTCCGGATCGCGATACGGCAGATACGCGTTCTTGAACATGTCGCGGAACAGCGGCGGAATGCCCGGGTTCTGCGGCATGGTGGCGATGCCTTCCCCATACAGGCCGATCAGGTCATGGCCGCCAAGGCCCGGGCTCATCAGCCTGGCCCAGCCGTAGCGGGCGTAGTCGCCGGTGAAGAACTTGCGCTTGCCGCCCAGCTCCTCCGCCTCGGCGTCCATGTCGTCCATGAACTTGTAAATCATCGCGATTGTGATCTGCTCGACCTGGCTCTTCGGGTCGGGCACCTTGCCCACGAGAATGTCGCGGGCGGTGTCGATGCGGCGCTTGGTATCGGTATCCAGCATGAGTCTACTTATTGGGTGAACTGATTCAGTGACACGTAATCCCGGACGTAAGCGGGAATGAGAGAGCGGTACTTCTTCGGCACCGCCTTGAAGGCGCGATTATCGAAATACGGATTGGTGGCCAGATCCTGGAAATGCTGGCTTTCGATGATGCTGCGGACCCTGTCGTTGGCGACATAGGCCTTGAAGTAATCCTTGATCGCAGGAATGGACTCCGCCTCGGCCGGCTTGGTATCGGCCAGGAACTTGGCGAATTCTTCTTCGAGCAGCTCATCTTTCGACTTGAAGCCCGGAATAAGCCCGAAGATCTTCTCCAGAATCTCGCGCAAGCCCAGCTTGCGGTCCACGGCCGCCGCCTTGCGCAGCTTGTCCAGCGTGTAGTGCTCGGTGGGTTTGTCGAAGACCTCGCGATTCACGTAATCAATGACCCGATCCCACTGCCCTGCTTCGATGGCCGTTGCAATCGCCTGGTCATGACGTACCGTGTCCTCAAATTTCTGGAAGAACATCCGGTCGATCTTCATTCCTTGCGGGCCGACTTCGGCGACCCCGATGGAATCGATCACGTCCTGTCCCAAGTGCTGATAGGTCGCGCCGGGCGGTGGTGGCGGCTCTGGTCCTTCGCCGCCTTTGCTCGGCGGCTTGGGAAGCTTCAATGCCTGGTCGTACTTGAATTCCTTTTCGAAGTATTCGCAGTTGGCGAAAAAGTCGAACATCTTGTAGCTGGTCTTGTCCGGCTGGGTGACGCCCGCCTTGATCTCATCGTCGAACAATTCCTCAAGAAAATTGTGCTTGCGGGTGCCACGTCCCTTGATCTGGATGAAGTCGGTGGGCGAGAAGATCGGGCGGAACAAGCCGAGGTTGAGCAGATCCGGGCAGTCGTAGCCGGTGGTCATCATCCCCACGGTTACGCAGACCCTGGCCTTGCTGGTTTTGTAGGCAGAACGGAAGTTCGCTGACCCCAGCAGTTTGTTGTTCGTGAAGTTGATGGTGAATTGCTGGGCATCGGCAATCTGCGATGTGACCTGAACCGCAAAATCCGATTGATACTTGCCCGGGAACATGCGGTCGGCCATTTCGTTGAGGATTTGGGTCAACTTGGCCGCATGCTTCTGACTGACCGCAAATATGATCGACTTGCCGATCTCCCGGCTGATCGGATCGCGTAGCGCGTTCTCCAGGAACGTCTTGCAGAACAATTGATTGGTCGCATCGGAGAAGAACCGCTTCTCGAATTCACGCTGGCCGAACGACTCCTGCAATTCACCGCCGACGCCCTCGTCAAAGGTGGCGACGAAGCCCTCTTCCGAAAGCAGCTGGGTCGTGACATCGGTCCGCGCATCGACAACCGTGGGATTGATGAGGAACCCGTCCTTGACGCCATCGAGCAAGGAGTAACGAAAGGTCGGCTGGCCGTCCTCGCAACCGAAGGTGCGGTAAGTGTCCAGCAGCAAGCGCCGTTCTGTTTCGCGCGGATCGCGGGTGGTCGGCTTGTTCCTGTCGAAGTGCTTCAGATAGTCACGCGGCGTGGCCGTCAATCCCAGCTTGTAACCGACAAAGTAATCGAAGACCGCGCGCGCATTGCCGCCAATGGAGCGGTGCGCTTCATCGGAGATGACCAGGTCGAAGTCGGTGGGCGAAAATTGGCGCTGATATTTGTTGTTGAACAGCAGCGATTGAACCGTGGTCACCACGATCTCTGCATGCCGCCAGTCATCGCGGTTTTCCTTGTAGATGACCGTCCTGTAGTCGGCCGACAGTAGCTCGGCAAACGCCTTCTTGGCCTGATCCTCCAGTTCCAGCCGATCCACCAGAAAGAGCACGCGCCGCGCATTCCCGGTTCGCAGGAACAACTTGATGACTGCCGCAGAGGTCAGCGTCTTGCCGGTACCCGTGGCCATCTCGAACAGGAAACGGTCGCTGCCTGCCTTCACTGCCTGCTGCAATACATGTACCGCATCCAGCTGATAAGGCCGCATGAAGCGCAGCTTGTTCGTCTGGACGTACTCGGCCCGTTCGGCCTCGTTGAGCCAGCCCGCTTCGGATTTATAGGTCGGCCGCTGGGTCAGTACGGTGTAATCGCGCTCGATGATTTCAGCAACAATCCGGTCCGGATTCGGCGTGGTTTGTCTGAATCCGACGACCGATTCCGGCGTGGGGAACGAAGTGATCAGGTAGGGGTTGCCGCGTTCCAGGTCCCAAAAATAATGCAGGTTGCCGTTGGACAGGATCACGAAGCGGCATTTTTGGGCTTTGGCGTACTTGCGTGCCTGCTCCTTGCCGACCAGGGGACTTTTACCCTCAGACTTCGCTTCCAGCACGATCAGCGGAAAGCCTTTGGGATCCAGCAAAAGGAAGTCGATGTAACCCTTGGAATCGCGCTCGAAGTCATTGCCGAGCGCATCGAGATCCTGCGTCTTGAGAGCGACGCCGGGCTCCAGGCTGATGTTGGCTGGCGTGTTGCCATCCGCGAAAAAGCGCCAACCGGCAGATTCCAGCAACTTGTTGATCTTGATGCGGGCTGTGGCTTCTTTCAAACTCATCGCGCTGGCAAGCTTCCCCGGGCTTGAATACCGCAGTGTAGACGATGCTCGCAATAATCGACCGAGGGGGACAAGCATAGAGAAATGCGAGAAGTAGGTTGACAGATATTTCTGGCTTCTGACTTTTCGCCTCGACGACTCCTGAATCCCAGCTCCCGACTTCCGCCTCAATAGAGCCTGCGTTTCGGCCCGGGCGGACTGATCGAATAACGCTTGTAATGCCATTGGTATTGCAGCGGCGCGATGCGCACGCAGCGCTCGACGCCCTCGTTCAGGGCCGTGCAGGCGACGCGCAAATCGGTATCGGCAATGCCTGGCGGGGCGGCCTCGATATGGATGCGAAAGCCGGCGCCACGCGGCAGGCGTTCGGCAAACGCAAACAACACCGTGGCACCCGTGCGCTCGGCCAGGCGCGGCACCAGCACCATGGTCAACGCCTCGATGCCGAAGAATGGCGCGAACTCGCCCTCGCCCTGGCGCGGCTGCTGGTCGGGCAGGATGCCGACCACGCCACCGGCGGCAAGGCGTCGATACAGGCTGCGCACGCCCGCGCCCTCGGCGCGCACCTGTTCGACTTTCGATGCGCCGCGCGCCTTGATCAGCAGTGGCTCGAAGCGGCTGTGGCGCGGCGGACGGTAGACGATCGCCAGCGACGTGCGCGCGGCCAGCCAGTAGCTCAGAAGTTCCCAGCAGCCCAGGTGCGGCGCGGCAATGATGACGCCCTTGCCATTCGCCAGCGCCTGCTCGAACAAATCCAATCCACGCACCTCGCGAACCAGGGCCAGCGCCTGTTGTGGCCTGCCGGACCAGACCTTGGCCACTTCCAGCGCCGCCTTGCCGGTCTCGCGCAGGACGCCGCGTGCATCCACTTGTCCTGCCAGCGCCCTGTCTTGCGTTTCAAGCAAGGCGAGGTTGATGGTGGTGATGCGGCGTTCACGTCCGTTGCGCCACCAGAGCAGGTCGCCGAAGACGCTGCCGATGGCATGCAGAATGCGCAAAGGCAACAATCCGGCCAACCACAACACGGCATACAGCAGGCGCATGGACCAGGTCATCGCGTCGATTTCAGGGGGAAAGACATGATTCTAACGGTTGCACCGCATCGGGCCGCCGTTGCCGTCTGCGGAAGGCGACGGTGATCGCGCTGATCCAGCGCGTCAGCGAAGCGCGCGTCGAAGTCGATGCGGAAATCGTCGGCCAGATCGGAGCCGGCCTGCTCGCCCTGGTCGCCATCGAGCGCGGTGATGGCGAAGCGCAGGTCCGGCGCATGCTGGAACGCATCCTCGGCTATCGTGTCTTCGGCGACAGCGAAGGCCGCATGAACCGTTCGTTGCGCGATGTCGGCGGCGGCTTGCTGCTGGTCTCGCAGTTCACCCTGGCCGCCGACACCTCCAGCGGCATGCGTGCCGGTTTCAGCGGCGCAGCCAGTCCCGAGCTTGGCGAGCACCTGTTCAATCGCCTGGTCGAACTGGCACGAATTGCGCATCAGCCAGTGGAAACCGGGCGCTTTCGTACCCACATGAAGGTGCAGCTGGTCAACGACGGCCCTGTCACCTTTCATTTGCGGGTCGCCCCGGAGATTTGATGCGACCTTCAAGCCGGCATCAAGATCCCAGCATTTTCAACAACTTGGGCCGCCCTTGACGGGCCTCCTATACTTCCGAGTCTTTGTTTAAGGTACAGCAGAACACCCATGGCGACCGAGCATATCCAGGAGCAAAAGACCACCGACATCAAGATGCTCATCATCAAGGGCAAGGAACAGGGATACCTGACCTATGCCGAGGTGAATGACCATCTGCCGGATGACATCGTCGATCCCGAGCAGATCGAAGACATCATCGGCATGATCAACGACATGGGCATCGAGGTGCACGAGATTGCGCCCGATACCGAGACCCTGCGCGCCACCTCTGCCGGCACCAGCGACGACGACACGGCCACCGAGGAAGCAGTCGCCGTGCTGTCCGCGGTCGATGCCGAAGTCGGTCGCACCACCGATCCGGTGCGCATGTACATGCGCGAGATGGGCACCGTCGAGCTGCTCACCCGCGAAGGCGAGATCGCCATTGCCAAGCGCATCGAGGAAGGCCTCAACCAGGTGCAGGCCGCGCTGGCCAGCTTCCCCTGGTCGATCCAGTTGCTGGTCGAGGAGTACGACCAGGTCACCGAGGGCAAGAAGCGCATGTCCGAGGTGGTCACCGGCTTCCTCGACATCGAAGTGCCGACGCCCGAGGAAATGGCCGCTGCCGCCGCCAAGGAAAACGAAGCCGCCGACGCCGATGGTGACAACGACAGCGAAGATGATGCCGAAGGTGGCGATGAGGAATCGACACCGGTCGATACCGGCCCGGATCCGCTGGAAGTGGCGCGGCGCATGGGTGAATTGCGCACCGGCTACGCCAAGTTCCAGAAGCTGTCGGAAAAGCACGGCCTTGGCGACAAGAAGGCGCTCAAGCTGCGCGACCAGATCGCCGAGGAGTTCCTCAAGCTCAAGCTGCCGGCGATCCTCATCGATGCCCTCGTGCGCAAGCTGCGCGAGGTGGTCAGCAACATCCGCCACCACGAGCGCCTGATCATGGACGTCTGCATCAAGCAGGCGAAGATGCCGCGCAAGGAATTCCTCAAGGTCTTCCCATCCAACGAGACCAATCTCGAATGGGCCGACGAACTGATGAAGAAGCGGCAGAAGTGGTCGCCAGCGGTGAAGACGCACAAGGACGCGCTGGTCGGCGAGCAGCACAAGCTGGTCGCGATCGAGAACACCCTGTTCCTCAGCGTCGCCGACATCAAGGAAATCAACCGCGCCATGTCGATCGGCGAGGCCAAGGCACGCCGCGCGAAGAAGGAAATGGTCGAGGCCAACCTGCGCCTGGTTATTTCCATTGCCAAGAAGTACACAAACCGCGGCCTGCAGTTCCTTGATCTCATCCAGGAAGGCAACATCGGCCTGATGAAGGCGGTCGACAAGTTCGAATACCGCCGCGGCTACAAGTTCTCGACCTACGCCACCTGGTGGATCCGCCAGGCGATCACGCGTTCGATTGCCGACCAGGCGCGCACCATCCGCATCCCCGTGCACATGATCGAGACGATCAACAAGCTCAACCGCATCAGCCGCCAGATGCTGCAGGAAATGGGCCGCGAGCCGACCCCGGAAGAACTGGCCGTGAAGATGGAGATGCCCGAGGACAAGATCCGCAAGGTGCTGAAGATCGCCAAGGAACCGATCTCCATGGAAACACCGATTGGCGACGACGAGGATTCGCACCTCGGCGACTTCATCGAGGATCTGTCGATCGTCTCGCCAATCGAATCCTCGACCAACATCGGCCTCATGGAAACCGTGCACGACGTGCTTGGTGGCCTCACTCCGCGGGAGGCGAAGGTGCTGCGCATGCGCTTTGGCATCGACATGAATACCGACCACACCCTGGAGGAGGTCGGCAAGCAATTCGACGTCACCCGCGAGCGCATCCGCCAGATAGAGGCCAAGGCCCTGCGCAAGCTGCGCCACCCGAGCCGCTCGGAACAGCTGCGCAGCTTCCTCGATCTCGAGTAGCTGGTCAGCCGGCAGAAAAGACAACGCCCGCGCTGATCACGCGGGCGTTCTCGTTTGTCCACCACGGCGCGTCAACCAACCGGCCGATCAGGTTTGGATGCCCATTTTTTCCATGCGCCGGTATAGCGCCTGTCGCGACAGGCCGAGATCCGCAGCGGCCTGGCTGATGACGCCGCGGGCACGCTGCAAGGCAGCTTCGATCATGCCCTTGTCCGGTTCGGCATCCGCTGCCGGGCGGCGCCCGGCGACACGCGCCGGCTCCACAGCCAGGTCGCGCGCGCTGATCACGCCATCGCGACACAGCAGGCTGGCCCGATCAATCGCGTTTTTCAGTTCACGCACATTGCCCGGCCAGGCATGCGCGAGCAGGGCCGCGCGCGCGCCGCTGTCGAGCGTCGCCCTGCCCTGCAGGAAATGTTCGGCTAGCGGCAGGATGTCCTCGCTGCGTTCGGCCAGCGGTGGCAGGCGCAGCTCGATCACGTTGAGCCGATAGTAGAGATCCTCTCGAAACTGGCCTTCGCGGATCAGGCTTGGCAGGTCGGCATTGGTTGCACTGATCACGCGCACCGAAACCTTGCGCGTCTTGCTCGAACCGAGGCGCTCGAACTGGCCGGTCTCGAGGATGCGCAACAGCTTCATCTGCCCGGCCAACGGCAGATTGCCGATCTCGTCGAGGAACAAGGTGCCGCCATCGGCCGCCTCGAAGCGACCTTCGCGCGCACGGGTTGCGGCGCCGGTATAGGCCCCGGGTTCGGCACCGAATAGTTCGGCCTCGATCAGCTCGGATGGCAGGGCGCCACAATTGACCGTGATGAACGGGCCCTGCGCGCGCGTGGAATTGGCCTGGACGATTTCCGCGATGCGTTCCTTGCCGGTGCCATTCGGTCCGGTGATCAGCACCGGCACATCGGCGCGGGCGACCTGGCAAGCCAGTTCGATCACCCGCTCCATGGCGCTGGAGGCGTAGACGACGCCGCGCAGGTCGAAGCGGTCGTCGAGCTGGCGCCGACGGCGGCGACGCTCGTCGCGGAATCGCGTGACCTCGCGCGTAGCCTCGGAAAGCTCAAGCAGGTTTTCCACCGTCGCCAGCAGCTTGTTGTCATCCCATGGCTTGCCGAGGTAATCACCGGCGCCGGCCTTGACCAGTTCAACCGCCGTCTCCAGGCGTGTCCAGGCGGTCAACAGGATGATCGGCAGATCGGAATGCTCGCGCCGGACGGCCCGATACAGCTCGATGCCTTCCTCGCCGGACGTCGTATCGGCGCTGAAGTTCATGTCCTGCACGACCAGATCGATGTCTTCGCGGGCAAGCAGGTCAAGGCCCTGCGCCGGCGAAGTGGCGACCAGCGTACGGATGTCATGCAGCGCAAACAGCACGTCGAGTGCGGTTCCCACTGCCGGATTGTCGTCGATCACCAATACGGTGCGCATGGTTCGGTTCTGTCGTGTGCATCGCCGCATGCTGCTTGGATGCAGCACGACGCGAAAGGGTTTGATTTTACGGGAATAGGGAATAGGGAATCGTTACAGCAAAGAGCGCCGGCTTTTGCGCCAAACCGATTCACTATTCCCCATTCCCCATTCCCGGCCTTTCACACACTCCTCGTCGCCACTGCCGGTGGCACCCGCGAGGCGCGCATGGCCGGACCGAGCACTGCCAGTTGCCCCAGCGCCCACAGGCAGAGGAAGCCGACGGGCACGTAGTACCAGGGCAACCGCGGAGACTGGTAGCTCTGCATCATCCACAGGCTGAAGGCGTAGGCGAGCACCGCGCCGACCAGCAGGCCGAACGTGGTGATGATGAAATTCTCGGTCTGGAAATAACGCAGGATGTCCCGTTTCGAAGCACCCAGCGCGCGTCGCGTGCCGATCTGACGCGTGCGCTGGGCGACCCAGAAACTGGCCATGCCGACGATGCCGAGCGCCGTCACCATGAGCAGGGCGGCGATGACGGCGGTCAGGATGATGGCCATCGCGCGGTCACCGGAATAGGCGTCATTTCGTGTTTCCGCCATCGTGTGTACCTTGCCGATGATCCGGCTCGTGTTCGAATCGGCAAGTTTCTGCTCGACCAGCTTCATGACCTCGTCGCGGCGCCCCGGCTCGGCCCGCACGAGATAGCGGGACGAGTTGCCGTAGGGCATGAAGGCCGGAACTAACGTCGAGTTGTCGACCGAGCTGCTGCTCATCCAGGGCTGCTGGAGCCGATCGACGATGCCGACGATCGTGCTGGTCGGCGGGTCTTCCCCCATGTAAATGGACTTGCCGAGCGCATCGCCATCCGGAAACAGCTTGTCGGCCAGCGCCTTGGTCACGATGATCGAAGCCGGCTGCAGGCGATCTCCGAAATTGACGTCGGCGATTTCCTCGGGCTTGAAGTTGCGCCCGGCGATCAGGTTCACGTCGAACGTATCGAGGGCGTGATCGTCGACGATGTAGATCGCCGTGTCGGCGGTCGAGGTCTTCTGCTTCGGCTGCAGGCTGAGGCCGGTGCTCCAGCCCCCCTCGCTCATCGGCACCGAATTGGTGACCGTGACTGCGGCCACGCCAGGCAACTGACGGATCAGAGCCAGATCCTCGCGGATGGTCGCGCGGGCATTGAAGCCTTCGCCGAAGCCCGAACTGCCGAGATGGAAGGTATCGGTTTCGTTCATGCCGCTCGGCCGGTTCATGTGGTCCAGGCGCTGGCCAATGATGAACAGTGCGTTGCAGACAATGGCCAGGGTCATGGCCACCTGAACGCCGATCAGGATCATCGAGACCTTGCTGCGCATCAGGGCGGAAAAGATGGGACGGATTTCCATGGCTTTTTTCCGGGAATGGGGAATAGGGAATGGGGAATGGGAAAAAAGTGGATGGGTACGGGCGCGCTCTTTGCTTTCGCCACTCCCCATTCCCTATTCTCATTCCCCGCTTCTCAGATCTTCAACTGCGCTGCGGGCTGCACGCGGCACGCCCGCCAGGTCGGATAGACGCCGGCCAGCACCGAGGAAACGATCGCCAGGGCGACGGTGACGAAGATCATGGTCCAGTCGAGGTGGGCCACGGTCTTGTATTCCGAGTAGAGGGCGCGCACCGCGAGCAGGCCGAGGCCGGTGAGGGCGAGACCGAGGATGCCGCCGCTCAGACCCACCACACCCGACTCGATCAGGAACTGGTTGAACACCTCGCGCCGACTCGCTCCGAGCGCGCGGCGCAGGCCGATTTCGCCGGACTTGCGCGTGAACTTGGCCAGCAGCAGGCCAATCGTGTTGACCAGGCAGACCACGAGGAAGGCGAATGCGAGGCCGGTCTGCACCTGCACATCGCGCGACACCACTTCCTGATCGTCCATCCATTCGTTGACGTCGAGCAGGCGATTGTTGAGGGGTCGCGGGAAGCGGCCGAGCTTCTTCTGCTCGTTCACGTAGCTGTCGAGGAAGGACTTGTATTCGGCCAGCCGCGCAGGTGTATCCAGTTGCACCCACATCTGCATCCAGACGCAATCGGAATCGAGGTAGGCATCCCAGCCATCGCCCGGCGATTTCCAGCAGCTGTTGTTGCCCGACGAGCGCTGCTTGAGATCCACCGCCGTGGTGAACGGCATGAAGAATTCATCGGGATCGGCGAACGCGCCATTGGTCAGGTCGTAGTAGCGCGAACGCAACTTCCAGTCGTCGAGCACGCCGACGATCGTGTAGTCGATGTCGTCCATGCGCACCGTGCGACCGACGCTGTCCTGGCCACCGAACAGCTTTTCGTTCATCTCCTTGCCGAGTACGACGACGCGTTCGTGACTGGCGTCCTGGTCGTGGCTCCACGGCCCACCGTATTGGAACGGCGGCTCGAACATGCCGAAAAAATCGGTATAGGCGACCCGGCCAAGTGAACGAAACGGTTTCAGATCCTTGTTCTCGGGCTGGATCGGCAGGGCCAGCTTGAACATCGCCGCCTGCTTGTCGGCCTTGCCGGCTTCCATCAGGGCGACGGCATCGCGATAGGTGACCTGGTCGGGTGGACGCCCATCGTCGTAGAAGCTGTCGTCGGCGCTCCAGTTGTCGAGCTGGACGTAGTGCAACGTATCGCTCTTCCACGGAATCGGGTCGCTGCCCATCAGGTGCATGACGGTGAGCGTTGTCATGCTCGCGGCAATACCGAGGCCGATACCGACGACCATCAGCGCGGTCAGGATCGGATTTCGCCGCAAGCTGCGCATGCCAAGTTGCAGATAGTAGGAGAACATAGGCGTCGGGAATCGAGAGTGGGGAATGGGGAATCGTCAGAGCGAACGCAGCGCGGAATTCAGGTCTCGGGTGAAACCGGCTCGGCCTTGACCGATTCCCGATTCCCCATTCCCGATTCCACCGAGCCCCGCAAGCGGGGCTCGTCGTCGAAATCCGTGACCTGGCCGTCGATGACGTGCACGTTGCGCTGGGCGCGGGCGGCCAACTCGGGATCATGGGTGACCATGACGATGGTGGTGCCTTGCCGGTTCACTTCTTCGAGCAGTTCCATGACCCCGCGCGCCATCAGCGAATCGAGGTTGCCGGTGGGCTCATCGGCCATCAGCAGGCGCGGTGATCCGGCCAGTGCTCGCGCAATCGCCACGCGCTGCTGCTGACCGCCCGAGAGTTCCGAGGGGTAGTGCTTCATGCGCGAGGACAGGCCGACCCGGGTCAGCGATTCCTCGATGCGCTTCTTGCGCTCGGCGGCGGCGAAGCCGCGATAGCGCAATGGCACATCGACGTTGTCGAACAGGTTCAGATCGGGAATCAGGTTGAAGCTCTGGAAGATGAATCCGATCTTCTCGTTGCGCAACTTCGAGCGTGCGTCGTCGTTGAGGCCGCTGACGTTGACACCATCGAGCAGGTACTCGCCTCCGCTGAACTCCTCGAGCAGGCCGGCTATGTTGAGGAAGGTGGTCTTGCCGGATCCCGACGGACCGGTCACCGCGACGAACTCGCCTTCGCGCACGTGGATCGAAAAATCACGCAAGGCATGGGTTTCGATCAGGTGGGTGCGGTAGACCTTCTGCAGGTGGGTCATTTTTAACATCGGCGTTGCCTCTGTTGGGAATGGGGAATGGGAAATCGAGAATGGGCAGGAACAGGAAGGGAGCAGTTTGGCGGGATTTCGCTGTTCCGATTCCCGATTCTCCATTTCCTGTTCCCGTCAATTCAGCGCCACCCTTTGTGCGCCATTGAACAGGTCGGTTCCGGAGATCACGATGCGGTCGCCTTCCTTGACGCCGGAAATGATCTCGACCGCATTGAGACTGGTGGCACCAACTTCGATCGGGGTGCGTTCGGCTACGCCGTCGCGTACCACATAGGCGACGCGGCCGGCGCCGGAGTCGATGAAGGGGCCGCGCTCGACCATCAACACATCGGGGTGTTCGTCCATCAGGATGCGCGTGGTCAGGCGCTGGTTCTGGCGCAGGCCGGCCGGCTTCTTCTCGCCGAAACGGATGCGGCCGCTGACCTGGCCATCGATGACTTGCGGCGAGACTGCGCTGATCGTGCCGCTGTAGCTGCCGGAACTGTCGCGAATCTCGGCGGCCATGCCGATGCCGAGGTCATGCGCAAAGACCTCGGGCACCTTGATCTCGATTTCCAGCGCGCTGAGATCGACCACGGTGAGGATCGGCGCATTCGCGGCGACGTTGGCGCGCTGCTGCACGATCAACTGGCCGACCTGGCCATCGACCGGCGAGCGCACTTTCAACTCCTCGACCTGGCGCTGCAGGTCCTCGGCCAGCAGGCGCTGGCGATCCAGCGCCAGTCGCTTGCTCTTCAGTTCAAAGGCGAGACTTTCGACGTCGAGCTTCATGCCGGCTTCGGCGTTGGCCACGGTGATGTCGGCCTTGGCCAGCGCATCCCTGGTGCGCAGCAAATCCATTTCCGACATGGCGCCGGCATCGAAGGCGCGTTGCGTGCGTTCGACCTCACGCTTGGCCGTCTGCCGATCGATCATTGCCTGGTCGAGCAATTTCTTCGCTGCCAGTTGCTGCTTGCGGTGATCGAGGCTGGCACGCTGCACATCGATCTCGAGGCTTTCGCGGGTGGCTTGTTCCTGCTGCAGGCGATTGCTGAGTTCCGGGCTGACCACCTCGGCCAGCACCTGATCCTTGCTGACCTTGTCGCCGGCATTGATGTCGAGGATGACCGTGCCGGCACTGGCTGCATACAAGGTCGGACTCACCGCGGCAACCACGCTGCCCTGCACCGAGACTTCGCGGGTCAGCGTGCCGCGCTTGACTTCGGCAATGCGCAGGCGACTCATGCTTGCCGAACTGTCCGAGGAAAACAGGCGCGTCGCCGTCGGCACGATCAGGACCAGCAGCACGATCAGCACGACCGCGCCAATGCCGAACTTGAGCCAGCGCTTGCCACGCTGCGGCTCGTGCTTGAGCTGCCTGTCCTGTGCCGAGGTGTCGCGAATCATCCAGCTCTCCATGAGCGGCTCAAGGCGGCCGCCACGGGATCTTTTCAGCAAGCCCCGTGCCAGCGTTCAAGTCATTGAATGCACGTGGTTTTCCGGCAATCCCCGTGGCTGCGGACAGTGTCCGCGGCAGCTCTGCGGACAGCTGCGGACAGCCACCGTCGTGCTTCCTGCCCGGGCGCGTTTGCCAGCGCGGGTGGCCCGGGCCGGGCCCACTCGCGGGCATCCGGCATGCGCCGTGGCGTGGCAGTGCTGCCGCCGCGGCCATGGCCTGGCCTTCGACCAAGAATCGTTCCGAGGCTTTGCTATGATCGGGCCGCACGAGGGCAGGGGAACATGGCCGACCGCTTCCAGGACATTCCTGGCTACGAAATGATCAGCGAGCTGGGCGAGGGCGGCATGGCGACCGTCTACCTCGCCATCCAGCATTCGCTGGACCGCAAGGTCGCGATCAAGGTCATGCGTCGCGAGTTGCGGGTGGGCAATGGCCCGATGCCGGAGTTCGAGCGGCGCTTCCTGCTTGAAGGCCGCACCATGGCCAAGCTGCCGCATCGCAATATCGTCGCCGTCTACGACATCGTCACCCGCGACGACATTGCCTATATCTCGATGGAGCTGCTGGAAGGCGGCACGCTCGCCGAACGCATGCGCAGCGGACTTTCCCTGGGCGAGGCGATTGGCGTCATCGTGCAACTTGCCAATGGACTCGAGTACGCGCACCGCAACGGCGTCATCCATCGCGACCTGAAACCCTCGAACGTGATGTTCCGCGATGCCGCGACGCCGGTGCTGACCGATTTCGGCATCGCCAAACATGCCGATGTGCTGGCCTCGCGCATCACGCAGACCGGGCTCGTCCTTGGCACGCCAACCTACATGAGCCCCGAACAGGCCGCCGGTCGCGAGATCGATGGTCGAGCCGACCAGTACGCGCTCGGCATCCTCTTCTACGAGATGCTCACCGGCACGCCGCCATTCACCGGCGACAACCCGATGGCGGTGTTGATGGGCCATGCGCTGCAGCCACCACCGCCGCTGCCCGACGACCTGCGCCCGCTGCAGCCGATCTTCGATCGCATGCTGGCCAAGGATCCAAACGACCGCTTCGCGAACCTGCAGGAATTCGTCAAGGCCCTGCGCGGACTGGTGGTCGGCAATGACGAGCTGGTCAAGCAGCTCGGCGCCATCACCACGGCAAGCACCTCCGAGCGTTTGCGCGCGCTGGGTTTCTCCGGCGAGTACACCGGTGGCGACAGCGGCTTTGCCCTCGATCTGCTGCGCATGCCGCAGACCGATCCGTCGATCAGCCAGCATGCCACGACCTCGATGATCGACCAGGCGCTGCAACGACCGCGCCTGTTGGCGATGGTCGTGGCGGGTGTCGGCGTGCTTGTCCTCGGCTTGGTGCTGTGGGCGGCGTTCAAGCCGCGCAGCCTGAGCCAGGATGACCAGTATCTCGTGCGCACCCTGCTGCGCGAGGCCGATCGCATGGTCGAGAGTGGCGATCTGCTCGCCCCACCCGGCGCCAATGCGTTCGAGGATGTGCAGAAGGTGTTGCAGAAGGATCCGGAAAACGAGCGCGGCCTTGAATTGCTCGGCCTGATCGCGACGACCTTGCGCAACGAGGCGGAAAAGTCGCTGGCAGCCGGCGATCTCGATGCCGCCAGCGAAGTGGCCAACCAGGCCATGCTCGTTGCCCCGGACAACGAGGAAGTGCAGGCCCTGATCCAGCGCATTGCCGCCGGCGAGAAACAACGCCTGGCCAACGAACGCGTCAACGCGTTGCTGAAGAAGGCCGATGCCGCCGGCAAGCGCACCGGTCCGGATGGTGCCTATGCGCTGTTGCGCTCGGCCTTGAGCCTGGACCCGCTGAACAAGGAGGTACAGGCACGCCTGAAATCGCTCACCGATGTCGAGTTCACGCGCATCCGGGATCTGCTGGCCGCGTCCGACAGCGCCGCCGCCGCGCAGGCACTGGACGAATTGCGCGCCGAGTTTGGTTCTGATCCGGCCTTTGCCGCGCTAAGCCAGGAACTGGCCAGGGCGCAGCAGCTCGAAGCCAGCAACCTGCGCATCGCGGATCTGCTTGGCAAGGCCGGCGCCGCGCTGGCGGCAGGCCGTGTCAGCGAACCGGCCGGTGACAATGCCTTTGAATGGTTCGAGCAGGCGCGGCAGATCGATGGCGAACATCGCAAGGTCGATGCCTTCAAGCAAACCCTGGCCAGCCAACTGGTCGCCGATGCGAAATCCGCGCAGTCCCGCGGCGACACCGGCATGGCGCTTGATCGCGCCGAGCTGGCCTTGCGCGTCGATCCCGCCTCGACCCTGGCCGCCGGCATCCGCGACACTGCGCAGCAGACGCTCGGCACGCGGCGCGCAGCGATTGCCTCGCAACTGAACCTGGCGCGCTCGGCGATTGCATCCGGACGCTTGCTGCCGCCGGCGAAGGACAATGCACGCGACGTTCTCGAAGCCTTGTTGCAGAACGATCCGCAAAACCCCGATGCGCTGAAACTGCGCGAGGCCTTGCCACGCGTGGTGGCCGATGCCCTGCGCGGTGCCGCCGAGCGCAACGAGCTGGACATCGCCGTACCCCTGGCGAGCGCGGCCGCCCTCGCCTACCCGGACGATGCCCGCATTGCCGAGCAGATTGCCGACGTGCGCAAGCGCCAGGCGGCGGAAAAGGCCAATGCAGAGCGATTGGCAAGCGAGCAACGCCTGGCCGCCTTGATCCAGCAGCGTCCACTGGTGGGCAAGGATGCCGGCGCGGCGGTCGAGGCCATCCTCAGCCTGCGTGCGGCCGGCTCCGAGCTGAGTGCCCGCTACGAGCAGAAACTGGCCGATGTCTTTGCCGACGACATGCGCAATGCCGCCAACCTCGATGCCGGCAATGCCAGTCTGGCGGCAATCCGCATGGCGGCGCGCGAACTGGGCAACAGCCGCGCCCTGGTCGCGATCGAACCGGCGGCGGCAACGCGGATTGCCGCGCTGGAAAAACAGCGCACGGCGGAACTCGCGGCACAAAACGGCGAACTGGTGATCAACGCCCTGCCCTGGGGCATCGTCGATCGCGTCCTCGATGGTGCGCGCCAGCCCATCGAACTGCCCGAGGAACGCACGACGCCATTGACCCTGACCCTGCCGGCCGGCAGCTATTACGTGACCTTGCGCCACCCGCAATCGGGCAAGACGGTTTCCGCCTTTGCGCGGGTCAGCGCCGGCAAGAGCAGCCAGACCAGCGGCAGTTTCCCGACCCTGAGCGCCGAGGAGTACCTCAAACATGCGCGGCTCTGAGCTGCGCCGCCTGCTGGCCCTGCTCGCCCTGCTGGCGACGCCGGCGCTGGCCGATTGGAAACAGGACTATGCGCGCGGCCTGGAAGCCGCCAAGGATGGTCGCTGGGCGGATGTCGATCGCCACATGCAGGGTGCGCTCGCCGACAACCCGAATGCCGCCGAGCGCGTTCGCCTGTACGGCCAACGCTTCGAGGCCTATGTGCCGCAACACTATGCCGGGCTTGCCGCGTTGCGCCTTGGTGACTGCAACAAGGCGCTGGCGCTGTGGGCGCAGGGCGACAATGCCGCCGTTGTCAGCAGGGTGTCGGCATTGGCCGATGAGGAAGACCGCGGTCGCCTCGAATGCAGCAACCAGCTCGTGCGCCAGGGCCAGACCGCCGAGCCCAGGCCCGCCGCCAGCCAACCCGAGCAGGCGCCACGTGCCGAACCGGCGCCACCCCCGCGCCGCGAACCAGCACCGCCATCTACCCCCGTCGTGCAGGTTCCACCGCCGGCGCGACCGCCGACGGCGGAAATACGTGAATCCAGCCCGCTGTCCGCGCAGATCCTGCGTCCCCTGCTCGATGCCTACCTGAGTGGCCGCTATGCCGACGTGCTCAAGCTCAGCAATCAGGTGCCGCCGACTCCACGACTGCGCTGGCACATGCTCACGCTGCGCGCAGCCGCTGCATTCAACTTGAGTCAATTGGGACAAATGACGGATGCGGAAGGGATCGCCCGCAATGCCGTTGCCCAGGCACGCGAGGCGGATTCCACGCTGAAGCCGGATGCCGATTATTTCTCGCCGAAATTCATCCGTTACTACAACTCGCGTTGATGCAAGGCAGCTGCGGAGTCCGGGGCGGGATCACGCGCCATCCGCCTGCGCGGGACAGGCGGGGTGGCGCGTAGCGCTGGTTCAAGCCGGATCGGCGCTCAGAACCGGAGCACGCCCGAGGCCGACACGGTATCGGATGTGTCCGAGAAATCCGCGCCGATATCGATCTGGAACTTGCTGAAGGCCATACCCGCGCCAATGGCGTAGTGGGTCTGGCTGCCTTTGCGCCCGGATGAGAAGGTCACTGCATTGGCTTCCGGGTTCTGCGTGGCCGGATCGAAGTTCGGGGGGTTGCCGCGATAGACCAACTCGTGCGCCGGATCGCGCCAGACGCCCGCGCGCAGGCTGAACGGGCGCGCGGTGGCAAAAGTGTATTCGGCGCCGAGGCGCACCTCGGTGCCATCGTCAAGCTTGAGCGGATCCAGGCTGCTGGCCTGATCGGAGTCGAACAGGGAAACCAGATTGTCGGTCACCTGCGAGTAGGCCACGCGACTGACATCGAGGTTGATGACCCAGGCATCGCTGGGGCGAACGCTGAGGCCGATGCCGAAAACATCCGGCACGTTCAACGAGGTGCCGAGCTTGATCGATTCACCGGGGAAATTCGGCGACGACAGCACCGCGTCGTAGTCCAGCGACGGCGCATGCCGATAGGAGAGCCCGCCGCTCAGCCAATCGGTGAGGACGAGGCGCGCGCCAAGGGTGAAGCCGACCTTGCCATCACCATCGAGGTTTGCTTCACGGCTCAGTTGCGAGCCATCCTGCGGCGAAAAGCGATCGGTCGTGGTGCGGATGTCGAGCAGGTAGTAGTTGATGCCAAGGCCGAAGGAAAGACGGTCGCTGGCCTTGAAGCCCATGGCCACGCCATAGCTGTCGACGCCGAAACTGGTGTTCACGTCATAGGCAAAGACATTGCCGGTGTAGCCGCTGCCGTCACCGGTGACGGTCACCGCGCCGGCACTCTGGAAGTCCGAATCGTAGTTGATGACCTCGTAGCGGTAGATCGCGAACGACATGCGCTCGCCGGGATAGACAAACGAGAACGAACGCAGCGAATTGGTGCGGTCATCCTGGGAGGAATAATTGAGGCCGGAGGAATTGAAACCGTTGTACTGGGCGGTGCCGCCATCGAGCCAGCGCGTGTTGGTGCTGACCGAGCGCAGTTCGGCCGACACTTCGGGACTGACCAGTTGCGTCAGTCCGGCGGGATTCGCATAGGCCGCCGATGCGTCATCGGCAAGACCGAGGAAGGCACCGCCCATGCCGAGCGCACGCGCACCCGGATTGGAAAAGCTGAAGGGCAGGCTCGCATTGGCCTCGTTGTCGGTGATCGCCCATGCATTGCCGGTCATGCCGACCAGTCCGATTGCCACAGCAGTTGCGAGTAACTTGTTCATTCCTGTACTCCCCGATTGAGCGAATGAGATCCGTCAGTTCAAGACACGGCGGCAACGATAACACGAGGTCAACGCGCGGGCATCGCTGCGCAAATCCGCCCTGTTGCGCCGCACCAAGCAAGCCGGATTTGCCGGCGACGGCAGCACCGGGGTTCACCCGGTGGCGTCAGGCGATGCGTCGGCTCGGTTGCCTGTGGCAGGCGTCCAGCGCCTCGTCGATGACCGCGATGCCGGCGTCGGTGCGATGGGCGTTCTCGCTGAGGTGGCGTCGCCAGCGCCGCGCGCCGGGCAAGCCTTGATACAGGCCCAGCATATGCCGGCTTATGTGCTGCAGCTTGCCACCGGCAGCCAGATGGGCCTCGATATACGGACGCATGCGCTCGATCACTTCCTCGCGCGCCGGCAACGGCGTTGCATGGAGAGCCTGTTCGAGTTCGGCAAGCCGATACGGCTCGTGGTAGGCAACGCGGCCGAGCATGGCTCCATCGACATGGCGCAGGTGGTTCTGCACTTCCAGGACCTTGTCGATGCCGCCGTTGATGATGACGGTCAGCTGCGGGAAATCGCGCTTCAATTGATATACGCGCTCGTAGTTGAGCGGCGGCACGTCGCGGTTTTCCTTCGGCGAAAGGCCTTGCAGCCAGGCCTTGCGCGCATGCACGACGAAGACCGTGCAACCCTGCGCACTGACTGCCCCGATGAAATGCTGGAGGTCGGTGTACTCATCCTGCGCATCGACGCCGAGCCTGCATTTGATGGTGACGGGAACGGCCACCGCTTCCTGCATCGCCGCGAAACACTCGGCGACAAGTGCCGGTTCACGCATCAGGCAGGCACCAAAGCGGCCGGATTGCACGCGATCGGACGGACAGCCGACATTGAGATTGATCTCGTCGTAGCCGTATTGCGCGGCGATCCGCGCGGCCTCGGCCAGTTCGCGCGGATCGGAACCCCCCAGTTGCAGGGCCAGCGGATGCTCGGCGCGATCAAAGCCGAGCAGGCGTTCGCGATCGCCATGGATCAGTGCCGGCGACGTGACCATCTCCGTGTACAAGCGCGCATGCGGGGACAACAGGCGATGGAAGTAGCGGCAGTGCCGATCGGTCCAGTCCATCATCGGCGCGACGGAAAGCCGCCACGGGTTCGCGGCCGGAATATCTGCAAGCGGGGACATGGCGCGATTCTACGTGAAGCCGCTCGGTGATGGCCGCGAACCCCTGCGCGTGGAAGTTCTTGCCCTGCCCGCTACCGGCGGCGAAACGGCGATTCAGGTTCAGCCGCCGACCCCGGCGATGGGTGCAACGCCAATCCAGTGCAGGTGGGCCCAGAAGGCAAATGCCGCCCACGCGCCAATGCCGGCGATGCCGGCCAGCAGATCACCGACAACGGTGCCGCGCGCCCGGGTCACGCCGTTGCGGCGATCACGCCGGCGCGAAATCGCGAAAAGGACAATGGCCCAGGCCAGGAAGCTGCCAAACAGGATGACGTCATGCAGGAAACCGGTGGCGAGCAGGTGGCCAAGCGCCCACAACTTGACGCCGGCCAACATCGGATGTCCGAGCCAGGCTTTCAGGTGGTTGCGTGGAACATAAGCCGCCGCAACAAGGACAAAGGCGAACAGGGTGAACAGGGAATTGGCATGGCGCAGCGCGAGCGGTGGCACGTAAAGCGACACCGGCTGCTGGCGGGCGAGGCCGAAGCCCCAGACGATCAACACCAACCCCGCCAATGACAGCACGGCGTAAAGCGCCTTCCAGCCATTCGTGCCCAATCTGGCGATCATGCGCTCGCGAAAGCCGTCGCCGAAAACGCGCACGGAATGGGTGCCGAGCAGGATCAGCAAACCGAGAATCAGGAAGGTCATGGCGGGTTTCCTCGTCGATGAGAATCGTGGCGCAGGTTGATGGTGATGGCGCGCTTCCCGGAGGTGCCGCGGGGTAGTCGTCCCGCCTGCCTGCGCGCCTGCGGGCGACCATACACTGAACGCTGCATCCGCGGACTGCAGCGAGGGCACCACGCGCAGGATGGGCCCTGCATTGCCGCCCTGCACGGATGCACAAGGCGAGCACGGAGCAAGCAGCGAGCAAGAAAAAGCCGCAGGCTGGGCTGCGGCTCTTGCACTCATCGACCGGCGCAGGACGCCGGCACGAAACCTCAGTTTTGCGGACCCGGATTGCCGCGGTAGCGCGTCATCTCGTTGAGCTGGGTGCGGGAGTTCTTGCGGATTTCCTCGGTTTCGCGGTAAGTCTTGCAGTCGGTCACCGGCCGATGCGAGCCGGTGGGCGCAACGCGCGTGCAAATCAGTCGATCGTCCGCATTGCGGGCGAGGATGCCGTTGGCTTTTTCCTGCTCATTGAAGAGTAGCGCGCGATTGTCCTTGGTCATGGCCTCGACCGAGCCGCTGGCATCGAGCAATGCACTCATCCTGTCCAGCGACTGGTTGACCTTCTTGCGGTCACTGGCACTGAGGAACTCATAGCGTTGTCCGGTCGCCATCTGGCTGCGGATCTTGTCGACCAGCACGGCGAACTTTTCCGCGGAGTCGGCGATGACCACGTTTTCCTGCGCTTTTTGCTTGGCCAGCACTGGTGAACCAGCCAGCATCAGGGTGAGGGCGACCAATGAAATTGCACGCAACATGTTGAACTCCAGATTGGGTGATGCCCCGGCTTGCAGATTCGACGGTGCGGCGCGGGAGCGGGATTGCCTACCTGCGGAAGCCACGCCAGGGCGACCGCCGAGCGAACATACGATATTGCGCGTACGATGTCTATCGTAATTTGATCAAGGAACTTCCGTGGGCGGAAGATCGCCTCGCACGCGGGTCGCCATCGAGGACGCCGGTCAGCGCCGACACAGGGAATTCCTGGCTCACTGCAGCACGCTCAAGGCGCTGTTTGCGTGCGTAGCAGGGCAGCCTGCCGGCATCGCCTGCAACTGCTCGGCAACTGCTCCTGCGTTGCTCTCGACGGCTGTTCCCGACGGCTGTTCCCGACGCCGCTCTACCGCATCCATCCATGGATGCGTACCTCCTGCATCCGTGCAGTCGTCCTGCGTTGTCGGCATACAGGCCATCCTTGGCATTGCCTGCAACTGCTTGGAAGAAGAGCGTTCGATCACAGATCGAACCCACAGGGCTCTCTGGTCGATTGCTGGTGTGGGTCAGCGCTGTGCGCTGACATCATCCATAGCATCGCCTGCAACTGCTCGGCAACTGCTCCTGCGTTGCTCTCGACGGCCGTTCCCGACGCCGTTCTACCGCATCCATCCATGGATGCGTACCTCCTGCATCCATGCAGTCGTCCTGCGTTGTCGGCATACAGGCCATCCTTGGCCATAAAAAAACCGCAGCGTGGGCTGCGGTTTTTGCTTGCGACTCGACCGTCAAACGCTCGCCAATCGAGCCATCAATGTGCGCAGGCTCAGGGACCGCCTCTCTTGAACTCACGCAGCTGGGTTTTGGTGTCCTTGTGAATTTCCTCAAGCTCACGGTAGGTCTTGCAGTCGGTCACCGGCCGGTGCGAACCGGTCGGGGCGACGCGCGTGCAGATCAGGCGATCATCGGCGTTCTTGGCAAGGATGCCGTTGGCGCGTTCCTGTTCGTTGAAGAGCCGCGTGCGGTCACCCATGTTCATGGCCTCGACCGAACCATTGGCCTGGAGCAGGCTGCCCATCTTGTCCAGGGAATCATTGACCAGCTTGCGATCAGCCGGGCTGAGGAACTCGTAGCGTTGTCCGGTCGCCATCTGGCTGCGGATCTTGTCCACCAGCAAGGCGAACTTTTCCGCCGAGTCCGCGATGATCACGTTTTCCTGTGCCTGCTTCTTCGCCAGCACGGGGGATGCGGCCAGCATCAGGGTGAAGGCGGCAAGGGAAATTGCACGAAACATGTTGAACTCCAGAGTAAGCCGCGCCCCGACATGCGCGCTGTCGAAGTTGCAAGCAGGGGTGGGTTGGACGAAGCCGCAGGTGCAGCAGGCGGTTGAACGGTTGAACCAAATACACTTTGCAACCGTATTTGGCCTGCTTGCTCCTGTCAAGGCTGGAAAACCCGAGGATTGATCACGCATCAGACCTGAACAAAGGTCTGCCGGCGCGTGCAGAAAGTCACAGCGTGCCGGGTGAACCCGCGCAGTGGCGGCGCTGCCGTCGCGCAGACATGAAATTTCACACGGCAAGCAGGCGGCCGGGCGATCGAGAGCCAGTCCACGAATGATCGTCAACGCGTTCGCCGTGGAATGGCCAGGAACTGCGGCCAATGATTTCGCCACGCTCGTGCAGCCGGCATCGCGTGGTTTCATTCACTTCATATATCGGCTATTCTTGATACATGGATATAAACGAAGCAAGCTCGATGCTCGCCGCCCTCGCCCAATCGACGCGCCTGCAGGCGTTTCGGCTGCTCGTTGGCCATGAACCGGGCGGCCTGCCTGCCGGTGACATCGCCCGCAAACTGGGCATCCCGCAGAACACGTCCTCGACCCACCTGGCGATCCTGGTCAACGCCGGACTCGCCGGTTCCACGCGCAACGGCCGCTCCATCACCTATCGCGCCAATCTCGATCGCTTCCGCGAATTGAACCTGTACCTGCTCAAGGATTGCTGCAACGGCCGCGCGGAAATCTGCGCGCCCTTGATCGCCGCATTGACGCCGTGCTGCGCAGCAACCCCCGCCTGACAACCCGCTTCCCTTCTCCCTTCTCCCTTGCCATCCGCCAGCCGCCATGACCCAGCGCGTGTTCAACGTTCTCTTTCTCTGCACCGGCAATTCCGCCCGTTCGATCCTTGCCGAGGCCATCCTGCGCAAGGATGGCGAAGGACGCTTCCGCGCATTTTCCGCCGGCAGCATGCCCAAGGGCGCGGTGCATCCACTGGCCATCGAAACCCTGGCCAGCCTCGGCTATCCGATTGACGGATTGCACTCGAAAAGCTGGGATGAATTCGAGAAAACCGCTGCGCCGCAACTGGATTTCATCTTTACTGTTTGCGACAACGCTGCCGGCGAGGTGTGTCCCATCTGGCCCGGTCATCCGCAGACGGCGCATTGGGGTATCGAGGATCCTGCAGCCGTTGCCGGTACCGAGCTCGAATGCAAGCAGGCATTCGCCGCCGCCTTTCGTCACCTGAAGAATCGCATCACGGCGTTCATAGCGCTGCCGTTCGAGCGCCTCGATCGCACCGCCTTGACTGCGCACTTGCACGAGATTGGACGCCAGCAAGGCGCCACCGCGATGTCCGGCCGCGAACCATGAGCGAAACCGTCCTCGAAGCCCCGCAGCAGGCGAATCCCCAAAGCGGCCTTGGCACGTTCGAGCGCTATCTCAGCGTCTGGGTCGCGCTGTGCATCGTCGTCGGCATTGCCCTCGGTCACCTCACGCCCGGAGGCTTTGCGCGCATCGCCGCAATCGAGTTTGCCCACGTCAACCTGATTGTCGCGGTGCTGGTCTGGCTGATGATCGTGCCGATGTTGCTGAAAATCGACTTTGCCGCGCTCGCCTCGGTGCGCCAGCACTGGCGCGGCATCGGCGTGACCTTGTTCGTCAACTGGGCAGTCAAGCCGTTCTCGATGGCACTGCTCGGGGCAATCTTCATCGGCGGCCTGTTCGCCCAATGGCTGCCTGCCGAAGAAATCCATTCCTACATGGCCGGGCTGATCCTGCTTGCGGCAGCGCCTTGCACGGCAATGGTGTTTGTCTGGTCGAATCTCTGCGAGGGCGAACCGCACTTCACGCTGAGCCAGGTCGCGCTGAATGACCTCATCATGGTCTTTGCATTTGCGCCACTGGTTGCCCTGCTGCTCGGCGTCGCCTCGATCAGCGTGCCGTGGGACACCTTGCTGCTGTCGGTGGCCCTGTACATCGTGCTGCCCGTGATCGTCGCCCAACTGTTGCGCAGGTTGCTGATCCGCCGTGGCGGCGACGCCCTGCAGCGGACGTTGCGGATCCTGCAACCGCTCTCGCTGGGCGCGCTGCTGTGCACCCTGGTCCTGCTGTTCGGCTTCCAGGGCGAGGCCATCCTCGCGCGGCCGCTGATCATCGCCCTCCTCGCCGTGCCGATCCTGTTCCAGGTCTATCTCAATGCCGGGCTCGCCTACTGGCTGAGCAAGCGCTTCGGCGTTGCCTGGTGCGTGGCCGCGCCGGCAGCCCTGATTGGCGCTTCGAACTTCTTCGAGCTGGCAGTGGCCGCCGCGATCAGCCTGTTCGGTCTCGATTCGGGCGCAGCCCTGGCTACCGTGGTCGGCGTCCTTGTCGAGGTTCCGGTGATGCTCTCGATCGTCGCCTTGGTCAAGCGCACGCGGCCCTGGTATGAACGGAGACTGCCGGGACAAGGGCGATGCGATGCGACCGGGCGTCTGTAAGAAGCCTGCAACAATGCGCTGGCAGACTGCGCGGACTCGGATCCTCTCCAACTTCGGGTTGATGTACAGACCGCCAGCGCCCCCGCTGGCGGTTTTTTGTTTCAGTCGATCGCGGCTGCGCCATCGACCGCGCGCCGGCCAAGCGCCGGATCATCGGTGAACAAGCCATCCACGCCGGCTTCGATCAAGGCGCGCATTTCGGCAAGGCAACCTCGTTCGCAGCGCTGCGCGGGATCGCTGCCACAGCGCAAGGCCGCCGGCAGGAAGCGGTTTTCCGGGCGCAGGGTCCAGGCATGCACGTGCAGGCCCAGCGCATGCGCCTCGGCAAGCCACGCTGCGCCGCATCCGGGCAAGCCGCCTTGTACATCGAGGGGAAGAATCGCACGCACATGGGCGGCGACGACTTTGGCGTAGCGGGAGATCTCGGCCAGGCCAGCCGGGCCCAGCATCGCTGCATAGGTCTGCTGCGCATCGCCTCGGCCCTGCAGATCGAAGGGCACCTGCCCGGCATCGCCAATCAGTTGCACCAGGGCGATGTTGGCGCGATCGCCGAGCAGTTCATGCAAGGCGCGCAGGTTGGAAACCTCGAATGACTGGATGGCAAGCGGCGCACGCTGCAGGTAGGCATGGTCTTCCAGCGCCGCGACGATGGCCTGCTCCGGATGCAGGCTGCGGGAGTGGAACCATGTGGAATTCTTGATTTCCGGGATGATGCCGATGGGACGCCCGCCGGCGTGCGCCTCGCGTTCGGCCAGTTCGACAATCTCGGTGAAGCTGGGGATCATGTACAGTCCGTCATGCGCGCGGCTGCGCAAGTCCGGCATTGGCTCGCGACAGCGCAAGCGACGCAGTTCGGCAAAGCTGAAGTCGTCACAGAACCAGCCGCTGACGCTGACGCCATCCACCTCTTTCACGCGACGTCGCGCGGCGAATCCGGGATGCTCGGCAACGTCGGTCGAGCCGCTCAGTTCCACCTCATGGCGGGCGACGAGAACGCCATCGCCGGTCATGACCAGATCCGGTTCGATGTAGTCGGCGCCGTCGGCAATGGCCTTTGCATAGGCGGCCAGCGTGTGTTCTGGTCGCAAGGCACTGGCCCCGCGATGGGCAATGACGAGTGCCTTGGCGGGTGCGCCGTTGACGGATTTCCTGGCAGACATGCGCGGCACGCTGGCTCAAAATGGAATGCCGGAATCATGGCACGAAGCGCGGGCCCCGATTCCAGCGGCATGGCCCTGCGCTACCATCGGCACATCCTTCCCACGGCTGCCCCGATGATGCGTACCGTCCTCACCGCCTTGCTCGCCATGTGCTTCTTCCCCTGTGCCCTGGCCGCAAGCGACCCGCTGGCGACGCTCGCCGAGCAATCGGCATTCAAGCGCACTGGCCACTATGACGAGGTGATTCGCCTGTGCGCCGCGTTTGCCGGGAAATATCCGGATGCCGTGCGCTGCGTCGAGTTTGGCCGGACACCGGAAGGGCGACCGATGCAGGCGCTCGTCGTCTCCCGCAGTGGTGCCCTCGATGCGCATGCCGCGCACGCGGGCGCATTGCCGGTGGTGCTGATGCAAGGCGGCATCCACGCCGGCGAGATCGATGGCAAGGACGCCGGTTTCCTGGTCCTGCGTGAAGTGCTCGAAGGACGCCTGGCCAAGGGCGTGCTGGACAAGCTGGTCTGGGTGTTCGTGCCGGTCTTCAATGTCGATGGCCACGAACGCTTCAAGGCGTGGAACCGGCCGAACCAGCGCGGCCCCGAGGAGATGGGCTGGCGCACGACGGCGCAGAATCTCAACCTCAATCGCGACTACGTCAAGGCCGATGCGCCCGAGATGCAGGCCATGCTGGCACTGATGAATGCCTGGGATCCGATTGCCCTGGTCGATCTGCACGTCACCGATGGCGCGCAGTTCGAACACGACATCTCGATCAATGTCGAACCGCTGTATTCGGGTGATGCGGAATTGCGCAAGGCTGGCCTCGCCTTGCGCAGCGCGGTGGTCGAAAAACTTGCAAGCCAGGGCTCGTTGCCGCTGGCGTTCTATCCGTCGTTTGTCGAATACGACAATCCGCAATCGGGCTTCGCGGATGGCGTGCCGCCGCCACGCTTCTCGCATGGCTACATGCCCTTGCGCAATCGCTTCGGCGTGCTCGTCGAAACCCATTCGTGGAAGGATTATGCGACGCGCGTGCGCGCCACCCGCAACACCATCGTCGACATGCTGGAACTGACCGCCGAGCATGGCCGCGCCTGGCAGACGCTTGCTGCGGCCGCGGATCAACGCGCCGAGCAGCTGGGCGGCAGCGAGGTGCCGCTGAGTTACAAAGCCAGCGAAAAGAGCCATTTGATCGACTTTCGCGGTTATGCCTACACGCGCACGCCCTCGGAAATCTCCGGCGCGCTGATGACCCGCTACGACGAATCCAGGCCGATGATCTGGAAAATCCCGCTGCGTGACGACGTGCAAGCCGATGCCACGATCAGCGCGCCGCAAGGCGGCTATGTGATCCCCGCCGCACACGCGGAAAAGGTCGGCGCAAGACTCGCCTTGCATGGCATCGCCTTCCATGTCATCGAACGTCCATTGCCGAAAGCCGCGCTGCAGTCGTTTCGCGCGAGCAAGACGACGTTCGGCGCAAAGCCATTCGAGGATCACCAGACGCTGACCCTCGAAGGCAGCTGGAAAAATGAAACCCGCGACATTGCCGCGGGCTCGCTGTTCGTGCCTATCCGGCAGGCCAAGGCTCGCCTGCTGATCGCCATGCTGGAACCGCAGGCACCCGACTCGCTGGCGGCGTGGGGCGAATTCAACGGCGCCTTCGAGATGAAGGAATACATGGAATCGTATGTCGCCGAGGACGTGGCGCGACAGATGCTCAAGGATGATCCGCAGGTTGCCGCTGAGTTCAACGCGCGCCTGGCCAGCGACGCGGACTTTGCCAAGGATCCCTTCGCGCGACTGACCTTCTTTGCCCAGCGCCACGCCTCGTGGGATGAACGCTTCAACCTGTATCCCGTGTTGCGCAGCGCGCTACCGTTGTGATGATCATGCCGGGCGATGCCGAACCCGTCGAACGGTGCTTCGAGCGGCTGCCGCTGGCGGCCTTCATTCTTGCCATCGCGGAGCGACGCGTGCACAAGAATCCGGAGTGACCGGGTGCGCGCGTCGCCCGTCGGAAAATCCTGGTGCCTGTATCTGATCGAATGCCGCAACGGCAGTTATTACGCCGGCATCACCAATGATCTCGATGCGCGCTACCTGGCGCATGTCGAAGGACGCGGGGCGCGCTACACGCGGGCCAATCCGCCGCTGCGCCTGATCGGCTCGCGGGCCTATCCGGATCGGGCCAGCGCCTCGCGCGCCGAAGCCGCGATCAAGCGCCTGCCGCGCGCGCGCAAGATTGCCTTCCTGATCGACTCCACGGCAGCAGACTGATCGCCGCAAACCCCGCGGTCGCTTCCGCGGCGTTGCAACCCTTCGCCCATCCACCAGCAAAGGGGAAGATCGTGGCGAGCCATGTCCTGAAAGGAAGTTTCGAGCCCGGCTGGAACTGGCTGCGCATCAGCGGCCTCAGCGGCAGTTTTGCATTGCACACCGCAGCCCTGGCACTGCTTGCCCTGCCGGTGGCACTGCCGGACTTGAAGCCTGAACCCGAGGTGATCACGGTCACCTTCTCCGCGCCCGTGGTCGAGCTTCCGGTCAGTGCAGTCCCGGCGGAACCCGTTCCACCAACCATCGTGCGCCACCATGAACCAGTCGTGCCGATACCCCAACCCGTGGCACGCGAGGCCAGCGTCATGGCCATCCCGGTGACCATGCCCGTCAGCGAGCCGACCGACAGCGCCGAAGTCATCAGCGCAGTGCCGGCCATCGCGACAAATGCCAGCCTCGCCTACGAGAGCATCATCGAGCCCAGCTATCCCATCGATTCAAGGCGGCGTGGCGAGCAGGGCACGGTGTTGTTGCGCGTGCAGGTCGGGCGTGATGGCCTGCCGACCGAGGTCGACGTCGAACGCAGCAGCGGCTACCGGCAACTCGATCGCGCCGCACGCGAGGCGGTGTTGCGCTGGCGCTTCCGCCCGGTGCAGGTCAATGGCGTGAATGTCGAAGCGCGCGGCCTGGTGCCGATCCGTTTCGATGTCAAGCAAGGCTGAGGCGACCGCGCTCAGAAGTTCTCCGCGGCCTTGTGGGTCGTTGTTGCGGCAATCAGTTCGTCCAGCGCGCAGGGCTCATGGATGCCATAACCCTGCGCCTGGTCGACGCCGAGTTCGTGCAGGCGATCGATCAGCGCGCGGTCCTCGACCCACTCGGCAACCGTGATCTTGCCGAGTGATCGCGCGACTTCACACATCGAGCGCACCAGCACCGGATCGACCGCGTTGTTGGCCAGATCGCGGATGAAGACGCCGTCGATCTTCAGCACATCGACCGGCAAGGTCTTCAGATAGGCAAACGACGCCATGCCGCTGCCGAAATCATCCAGGGCGATCTTGCATCCGCGCCTGCGCATCTCGTCGATGAACTCGCGGGCCCGGGTCATGTTGCCGATCGCGGCGGTTTCGGTCAGCTCGAAGCACAGCTTTGCCGGGGGCACGCGGGTGATGTCGAGCAGGTTGGCGACATGGCTGCAGAAATCGGGATTGGCGATGGATTGTGCCGAAATGTTCAAGTGGCAGAGATCGAGCGCCTGCAGGTGGGCCGGATGATCATCAAGCTGGCGCAAGGCCATGGCGATGACCAGACGATCAATCGAGACGGCCTCGCCGAACCGCTCGGCAGCCGGCAGGAACCGATCCGGCGGATAGACCACGCCTTGGGCGTCGACCAGGCGCACGAGAATCTCGTAGCTCAGCGTTGCCGGGCCATGCAAGGCCTCGATGCGTTGCGCGTGGAGCACGATGCGTCCCTCGACAATGGCCTCGCGGATCTCGGCCACCCAAGCCAGGTCATCACGACGCCGGCTCATCAACTGATCCGATTCCCGATACACGCGGATGCAGTTGCGGCCATCTTCCTTGGCCTGGTAGCAGGCTCGATCCGCCGAGCGCAGGACATCGGAGGCATCGACCTGCTCGCCGCTGATGCGGGCGATGCCGATACTGCAGGTCACGTTGAAACGCTTGCCGTCCCAGGCAAAGGTCGATGCCGACAAGGCACGTCGCAGTCGCTCGGCAATGTGCAAGGCCTCGTCCAGCCCGGTATGGTCGAGAAAGATCGCGAACTCGTCGCCGCCGAGGCGACCCATCCAGTCGTTGCTGCGCATGTGCAGCATCAGCACGCCGGCGATCTGACGCAGCAACTGGTCCCCGGCGACATGACCGCAGGTGTCGTTGATCAACTTGAACTGATCGAGGTCCAGGAACAGGAAGGCGTGCGCATCACCAAAGCTGCGCGCATCGTCGATGCTCTGTTGCAGTCGCTGGTCGATTTCGCGCCGATTGACCAGGCCGGTCATTGCATCGTGACTGGCCTGGTAGCGCATTTCCTCGCCGAGGCGACGGCTTTCCGAGACATCCTCGAGCACGGCGAAGACACGATCCTCGCCATCCGTATCACTGTCGATCATCGAGGCGGTCCAGCGCAGCCAGCGGCTCTCACCATCCACGCGCCGGAAGCACTGTTCGATGGGTGTTTCACACAATGTCCAGTCGATGCCGCGATCCTCGGCGAGGGCAATCCGGGCCAGCGCATCGGCATCCAGCAGCTCGCCCAGCAGCTTGCCCTGCAATTCCTCAGGCGGGCAATTCAGGATCTCGCCAATGGCTTCGTTGGCCTCGAGGATGCGCCCGTCCAGCTTCATCTTCAGCATGCCGACTGCAGCCTGATGGAAGGCAGAACGAAACATGCCTTCGCTGGCGTGGATGCGACGCAGGCTCCAGCGCAGGATCAGGATGAGCACGCCGGCAATCGCCAGGAACAGGAGGATGCTGGCCACGGTGAGGATCGTCTTCAGCATTCGCGCGCCATCGACCAGCGACTGCGAAAAGGCCGCTTCAATGGGCCGCAAGGTCGCATCGAGTTCGAGGATGCGGCGCTGCCAGGCGTGCGTCTGCACGGCCGTTACCTGGCCAGCCGCGTGCGCCGCCTCCATCTCGTCGGCGATGCCCTGCAAGGCGATAACGTGCGCATCGCCAATCCGCCATTGCGCTACCGAATCGCGGAAGAAGGGCGCATTGTTGAAATATCTATACATTCGAATCATGCGATCGACATCCTGCGGCGCATTCAGGCCGCGCAGGAATCCCTGCCGCGCAGCTGCCAGATCCGGCGGATCCCGCTCCAGGGCAAGACGCGCCTGATGATCGCTCAAGGGTACGCGCAAGGCATCACGGGCGAGTTTCAATTGTTGCGGGTCACCGCTGGCCGCATAACCATGGAGAACGTGCGAGGCATACTGCTGGGCCTTAGACCAATGACTTTCACCGATGATGTAGGCAGTGGCACTGGTCTGCAGTTCCAGCATGATCACCGTCAGCATGACGGCGAGTGCCGCCAGCGCGATCAGCGAGGCGAATTCACGCGGAAGGATTTGCCGCAGGCGCGAGCGGGGCGCGGAGCCGTCCTCCTTGTCGCGACCGCGCACGTTGATAGCAGGCTCGTTCACTGGGTTTCCCCGACCACCCATCGCAAGGCGACGACGCAAATTCAGGACAGCCACCGGCGACAACAATAGCAGCACATTGTGGCGCGCTGCGAACATCGATCCGGCACGCCCGGCGGATGCCACGACGGCGCGGCGCAGGCCCGACACGCTCGGCCGGACGGCGAGAAAGCCCGATGCCCGCGTCTCCCGTTAGACTCTGCCACCCGCCCCGGAAAGCCGCTGCATGACCATCCAGATCATTCTTTACGTACTTGCCGCCCTGCTCATCATCGTTGGCACCCTGGGCACCGTGCTGCCGGCGCTGCCGGGTGTGCCGATTGTCTATGCCGGCATGTTCCTCGCTGCCTGGGTTGGTGACTTCAGCCATATCGGCTGGCCCACGCTGACCATCCTCGGCGTGCTGACGGCCTTGTCGGTGATCGTCGACCTGCTGGCCAGCGTGTTCGGGGCCAAGCGCGTCGGCGCCAGCGGCTGGGCCTTGTTCGGCGCCGCGGCGGGTACCGTGATCGGGCTCTTTTTCGGCCTCGTCGGCTTGATCTTCGGGCCCTTTGTGGGAGCCGTCGCCGGCGAACTGATTGCCGGCAGCACGCTCAAGCGATCGACCGTGGTCGGTGTCGGTGCCTGGCTCGGCTTCATCTTCGGCACGCTGGCGAAGATTGCACTGTGCTTCACCATGCTTGGCGTGTTTGCCCTCGCCTATCTGCTCTGAACCGGGCCATCGAATACTGGCGCGTGGCGTCGGTGTCAGTTGTCCGGCAGCACGTAGAGGAGGACGGAAAAAAACTGCAGCACACTGCCGGCAAGCACGAACAAATGCCACAGGGCGTGGTTGTAGGGCAACCGTTTCCACAGATAGAACGGCACGCCGAGCGTGTAGCAGAGCCCGCCGGCAAACAGCAGCCAGAGACCGCCTGGCTCGATGTTGGCCAACATCGGCTTGATGGCGACGATGCCGACCCAGCCCATGCCGAGGTAAAGCAGGGCTGCCACCATGCGGTTGCGCACATGGCGCAATTCCAGGGCAATGCCGATGATTGCCAGTGTCCAGACGATCGCGAACAGGCTCCAGCCCCATGGCCCGCGCAGGCTGATCAGGGCAAACGGCGTGTAGGTGCCGGCAATCAGCAGGAAAATCGCCGAATGATCGAGCACGCGCAGGATCGGCTTGGCGCGTGGATTCGGCACCGCGTGATACAGCGTCGAGGCGGTGAACAGGAGGATCAAGGTCGCCCCGTAGATGCTCACGCTGACGATGCGCGAGGTGCCGCCATGCAGGGTGGCGAAGGCGGCCAGCACGGCCAGTCCGGCAATGCCGAGAACGATGCCGAGCGCGTGGCTCAGGCTCGAGGCGATCTCCTCGGCGCGCGAATAATGCGGATGCGGCGGTGGTTGGCTCATGGTGAACGCGGCCGTGGCTCAGGGTCTGCTGATGATGAAGTTGCCGAACGCCACGCCGACATCCCAGCCACGGCCCTTGCCCGACAGCGCCAGCGAGATCGGGCCCTTGGTCACCACCCGCGCACTCGCCGACTTGTTCGCTCCGGCATGCGCTTCGGCCGCCGCATAACCGCCAATGATGTCCTCGATCGAATACACCTCGGTGAACTTGCCGATGCCATCGTCGATGCGTGATTTGCCAAAGGTGAGCCCGCCACCCTTGGCCGAGATCTTCACCTTCATCGTTTGCCCGTTGTCACACGTCACCGTGCCGCTGCCGGTTGAATGCTTGTAGAAAACCGACCAGCCAGACATGGAGAAACGCAGTTCGCAATCAATCGGGGCGGCCTGTGCGGGTGCCATCAGCAACGACATCAGGGTCGATACGGCGAGGATGAGGACTGCGCGCATGCGTGCTGCTTCCGGACTGAAGGTCTCATTCTGCGTGGCTTGCCGGATCCGCACAATCACCTGCGCGAAAAGCTGACAATCTGTCGCATGATCGCGTTTCGCCGGCTCGGCGTAGACTGATGCCACCCCCCACTTTCGAGGATGCGGCCATGTCCGAATTCGATGTCGTCATTCACCTGCGCAACTGCGAAATCGCGGGTCCGGCCGTCGAAGCCGGCCTGGCGCTGGCCAGACGTCTCGATGCGCATGTGCTCGGCTTGCATGTCGTTGCCCTGTCGACGGCGGCGTTTGTTTCCCCGGAAGCCGTGGCCGTGCAGGTCAACGAGACCGGTCATCTGCTTGAGGAAGCCCGGGCGCGGGCGCCCTGGTGGCGCGAGGAGCTCGATCGCCACGGCCTGCAAGGCGAGTTCCAGGTGGTTCAGGGTGACGCCATCGATGCGCTGTGCCATGCCTCGCGCTGGTCGGACCTGGTCATTGCCGAGCGCCCCTGCGCAAATCCGGATGCGCCGGTGGGCTGGGGCATCGCCTCGCGAACCGTGTTCGGTTCATCGGCCCCGGTGGTGGTCGTGCCCGAAGGCGCCCGCGTCGACAAGGTCGGCCAGCACATGCTGGTGGCGTGGAATGCAAGCCGCGAATCCATGCTGGCAATCCGCGGTGCCCTGCCCCTGCTCAAGCGTGCCACGCGGGTGACCGTTCTCGAGGGCGAGCCGAACGTGGGCCTTCTTGGCTTTGACAACCTGCCGAAAATCGACCTTCGCGCCTGGCTCAAGCGCCACGCCATCGAAGCCGAGTTCCGTCCGTTCAAGCCGGCCAGGGATCACGGCCCGGCCCTGCTCGAAGCGGCCAATTCCGCCGAGGCCGATCTGATCGTGATCGGCGCCTGGGGTCAATCGCGCATCACCGAACTGGTCCTTGGCGGCGTCACCCGGCACCTGTTCCAGCACAGCAACCTGCCGATGCTGGTGGCGCATTGAATCGAGGCGAAGGCAGGAAGACGCCTCAATCCTTTCCGGATCGGGCACGCATCAAATAGCGCCGAGTGTCGAAGTTCACCGGCAAGACCACGATTTTCCCGCCTGTGCTTGCAGGATGTTTCGCCTTCATCCGGAACCCGAGCACTTTTTTGTACATTATTTCGCCCAGACGGGGATCTGGCCAGGAATCAAGCACCCAAACATTCCTGGCCTTGCCATTGGCACCCAGCTCGACGACATATTCAGCCATTCCTGAATCGATCCGCCGACCTTTGTGGTAAGCCCCAATCGATACGCCATTGCCGAGTTTCGGATCGGTAAATTGTTCCTGGTCAGCCGGTTCGGAACGCTCCAGCCTCGGATTGCGGATTTGATTGTCAATCTTGTCAATCATCGCACCGACGGTCGACTCCAGCGCACCCATCTTTCATTCCGGGAACTTTTCAATCGCTTTACTCAAGACCATTGCGGCGAAATTGCCGTGCGCCGCAATCTCGTCACCGCCCGGGTCCAGCACGTAGTGGCCGTAGAGCTGGGCTCAGGTATTGGCCTCGAAGTGATTGCCTGGCTGCAACTCGATCGTTGAAAGCTTGGCCATGGCCAGCAAGTGTCCGTGCAGGGCCGCGCGTGAAAGCAGTTCGCGCGCGCGGTCGAGATCCTGCGCAACAGGGGAGCTTGAATCTGCGGGATTCTGGCGATACAGCGAGCCAAGCAGGTAAAGCACATTACGCTCGGAGTCATCCTTGGCGATGGCCTCAAGCTCTCCGACTATCGCTCGGCGCTGCTCTATCGGTGCTTCCGGGTCGAGCATCCAGCGCGCGAGCCTGGCCTCGCGCATGGCGGCGGCATCTTCCGCGCCAGCCATCCCGGGCAGCAACAAGGCGGCGACGGCGATTATCACGGGAACGATTCTCACGACGAATTTCCTTGTCAGAAAATACAATTCATCAAGAATTATATTCAAGAAAACACGTTTCCGTAAACCGCCCCACGCCATCCGGCCTGGAAGTTCCGATCAGGATTCACCTGACCAGTCATTCGGTAGTTGAAAACCGGAAGCGGAAAATCGCCCGTTGCAGGAGCGATTACAGTCGCGATGCATTTTTCGATAACCAGCAACAGCATCGCGACTGAAGTCGCTCCTGCAAGCGCACGGCCGTTGGCGAGCCTTCCCTATTCCCTATTCCCGGTGCGCGCCTCAGCGCGCGTTTACCAAAGCGAGGGTCATGTCCAGCATGCGATTGGAGAAGCCCCACTCGTTGTCATACCACGAGAGCACCTTGACCAGGGTGCCGCCCATGACGCGGGTCTGCGTTGCGTCGTAGACCGATGACAGCGGGTTGTGGTTGAAATCGATCGAGACCAGCGGCTGGGTGTTGACCCCGATCACGCCCTTGTAGGCACCCTCGGCGGCGGCCTGCATGACCGCGTCGATCTCATCCTTGCTGGTCGCGCGCGAAGCAACGAACGACAGGTCGACTGCCGAGACGTTGATGGTCGGGATGCGCATGGAGAAACCATCAAGCTTGCCGTTGAGTTCCGGCAGCACCAGGCCGACCGCAGCCGCGGCACCGGTCTTGGTCGGAATCTGCGAATGCGTGGCCGAGCGCGCGCGGCGCAGGTCTGCGTGATAGACGTCGGTCAGCACCTGGTCGTTGGTGTAGGCGTGGATGGTCGTCATCAGGCCATGCACGATGCCGATCTTCTCGTGCAGTGCCTTGGCCAGCGGGGCAAGGCAATTGGTCGTGCACGAGGCATTCGAGATGACCTGGTGCGCGGCAGTCAACTTGTCGTGATTGACGCCGTAGACAAAGGTTCCGTCGACATCGTTGCCGCCCGGCGCGGAAATGATCACCTTCTTCGCGCCAGCGGCGATATGCGCGCCGGCCTTGGCCTTGCTGGTGAAGAAGCCGGTCGACTCCAGCACGACATCGACACCGAGATCGCCCCACGGCAGTTTCGACGGATCACGTTCAGCCAGTACCTTGATGCGATCGCCATTGACGATCAGGTCGCCACCATCGACACCGACCTCACCCGGGAAACGTCCATGCGCGGTGTCGTACTGGGTCAGGTGTGCATTGGTCGCCGCGTCACCAAGATCGTTGACCGCAACGACCTGGATCTCGCCGGTGCGCTTTGCCTCGTAAAGCGCGCGCAGCATGTTGCGGCCGATACGGCCATAGCCATTGATGGCGACCTTGACAGACATTGCACACTCCTCGACGCACGGGAAAGAAAGGGTCCATATTGTAACGGTCCCGCCAACCCGCCGCACAGCGCCATTCGGATGGATCCATTGGAACGGGTGGCTCCAGGTAGCCGAGGGGCGGCACTCCTCGATTCCCCGGGCATGCGGACGTCCGAGCTGATTGAATCCCGTCGACAACCCATGCAGCCCCTGTTTCTCCCGGTGTCGGCCCCGAAGCATGAACACCCCGGCAATGCCGTCGGGCATGCGTACACGGTCAGCCACGCTCTGCTAGATTCGACGCTCAACCGATTCCCGGGTCGCCGCATGAATCCACTGGTGCGCAGCTTTCACCACAAGGCCACGGGCACGTGGACGCATGTCGTCGTCGATCCGTCGACGCAGCGGGCGGCGATCATCGATGCGGCGCTGGACTTCGATCTGCCCTCGGGTCGCGTCGGCACCGAGAGTGCGCAGCGCGTGCTCGAATACGTGGCGACCACCGAACTTGCCATCGACTGGATCCTGGAGACGCACGCGCACGCCGATCACCTGAGCGCGGCGGCTTGGCTCAAGCGGCAGCTTGCCGAGGGCAGAGCGGCACCGGCGATCGGCATTGGTCATGCGATCACCGGCGTGCAGAAGACCTTCAAGCGCATGTTGAACCTCGATGACCAGTTTGTCGCCGATGGCCGCCAGTTCGATGCCTTGCTGCTGGATGGCGAGGCGATTTGCATCGGCGATCTCGAAGGCCGGGTCATCGCCACGCCAGGGCACACTCCGGACAGCATCAGTTACCGGTTTGGCGATGCGGTCTTTGTCGGCGATACGCTGTTTGCGCCGCAGGCGGGGACGGCACGCTGCGATTTCCCGGGTGCATCTGCGGCAGCCTTGTATCACTCGATCCAGCGCCTCTATTCGCTCCCCGATGCGACGCGGGTGTTCCTTGCCCATGACTACCCGGCGGATGCGCAAGAACCGGTGTCGCAAACGACGATCGGCGCGGAGAAATCCGCCAACATCCATGTGCGCGCCGAGACCACGGAGCCGGAGTTCGTCGCCCTGCGCACGCAGCGCGATGCGACCCTGTCCGTGCCGAAATTGCTGTGGCCGGCCCTGCAGGTGAATATCCGCGGCGGACGCCTGCCGTCGCCGGAAACCGGCAACCAGGCCTACCTGAAGATTCCGCTTGATAGCGAGGGTTTCGAGACGTGATGCGGAATCGCTGCCGCGCGGGCATGCGTTCGATGATGGCCATGTTGTTCGTGCTGCTCCCTGCGCTTGCCCACGCCTGGGGACCGAGCGGACATCGGATGGTCGCCCGGCTGGCGGAGAATCAACTTGATGCGACCAGTCGTGCCGAGGTGCGCAGACTGCTCGGCATACTTGGCGCGAGTTCGTTGCCGGAGATTGCCAACTGGGCCGACGACATGCGCAGCGATCCGGCGCAACGCGAGTTGTCGCGCGCCACGTCACGCCTGCATTTTGTCAATTTTACCGATTCGCGCTGTACGTATGATGAGCCACGAATCTGCGCGAACGGGCAATGCGTGATTGCCGCGATCCAGCGCCATGCCGCCATGCTTGGCGATCGATCGGCAACGGATCGCAGCCGTGCCGAAGCACTGCGCTATCTCGTGCATTTCGTCGGCGATGTGCACCAGCCACTGCACGCGGGTTATCGCAGCGATCGTGGCGGCAACAATCATCAGGTTCGCTTCAATGGCAAGGGCAGCAACCTGCATGCGATCTGGGATTCGCCGGTGCTCGGCAGTCGTCGGCTGCGCTGGAACGATTACGCCCGGCTGCTCGAGCGTGCGCCGATTTCAGACAACACCGCGAATCCAATCGACTGGGCCGAACAATCCTGCCGCATCAGCCGTGACAAGGGTGTCTATCCGCAGGGGCGCACGATCGACAAGGCCTATCTCGATCGCATGCGACCGCTGGCCGAGCGCCAGATCCGGCTTGCCGGCAAACGCCTGGCCAAGCTGCTTGAGCGTACGCTGGATTGAGGCCGCGCCGAACAGTGTTGCCTTGAATGTGCCTCAGCGATCGACGAAGGCGCGTTCGATGACGTAGTCGCCGGGGACACCGATGCGTGGCGAAACCGTGAACCCGCGGGCATCCAGCAGGCTGCTGATCGATTTCAGCATGGCCGTGCTGCCGCAGATCATGACGCGGTCGCAGGCCGGGTCGAGCGGCGGCAAGCCGACATCGGCACCGAGCGTGCCGCTGTCGAGCAATTGATCAATGCGGCCCTGGTGGAAAAACGCCTCGCGCGTGACGCAGGGGTAGTAGGTGAACTTGCTGCGCACGGCCTCGGCAAAATATTCGTGCTCGGGCAACTCGTTTTCAAAGTAGTCGCGATAAGCCAGATCGGCGATCTGACGCACGCCGTGGACAAGGATGATGCGGTCAAAGCGCTCCCAGGTTTCCGGATCGCGCAGGATGGCCAGGAACGGCGCCAGGCCGGTGCCGGTCGAGAGCAGATACAGGTGCCGCCCCGGCTTCAAGTCCTGCAGCAACAGGGTGCCGGTCGGCTTGCTGCCGATGAGGATTTCATCGCCGACCTGAAGATGTTGCAGGCGCGATGTCAACGGACCATCGGCAACCTTGATGCTGAAGAACTCGAGATGCTCCTCGTAGTTGGCACTGGCAATGCTGTAGGCGCGCAGCAGCGGACGCCCATCAACCGGTAGTCCGATCATGATGAACTGGCCGTTTTCAAAGCGCAGGCCGGCATCACGCGTGGTCGTGAAGCTGAATAGGAATTCGTTCCAGTGACGCACACTGAGAACCCGCTCGCTGTTGAACGCTGCCACTGATTTACCTTTTTGCCCTTTGCATCAATTGTCGTGCGTAACTGTTGCTGCAACGGACGCAGCGTCGCCGCAGCGTGCTGCCACTGCCGGTACCTTGCTCAGGCAAGCGCCCTGGCCCGCGCCACCACGGCCTCGGCAGTGATGCCGAAATGAACGTAAAGCTGCTCCGCGGGTGCCGAAGCGCCGAATCGATCGAGGCCGACGACCGCGCCGTCGAGGCCGACGTACTTGCACCAGAAATCGGTGATCCCCGCTTCCACCGCGACGCGGCGACGGCACCATGAGGGCAGCACGCCTTCGCGATACTCGATCGGTTGTGCATCGAACACGCGCGTGCATGGCATCGATACGACACGCGCGGCCACGCTCTGGTCAGCGAGAATGCGCATCGCCTGCATCGCCACCTCGACCTCGGAGCCGGTGGCGATGAGAATCAAATCGAACTTCGCGCTGGGCGGATCGGACAGCACGTAGCCGCCGCGGGCAATGGCGCTGACCTGTTCGTCATTGCGCGGCTGGTGCACCAGCGTCTGCCGCGAGAAGACCAGGCAGGACGGACCGCTGCTGCGTTCGATCGCATGTTTCCACGACACCGCCGATTCCACGGCGTCGCAAGGGCGCCAGACATCGTTGTTCGGGATGTAGCGCAGGCTGGCCAGGTGCTCGACCGGCTGGTGGGTCGGGCCGTCCTCGCCAAGGCCGATGGAATCATGCGTGTAGACATGGATCGCGCGGGTCGGGATCAGCGCGCTCATGCGCACGGCGTTGCGCGCATAGTCGGAGAACACCAGGAAGGTGGCGTCATATGGAATGAAACCACCGTGCAACGCAAGACCATTGGCGATCGCGCTCATGCCGAACTCGCGCACGCCGTAATGGATGTAGTTGGCCGCCACGTCGTGACTGGTGACGTTCTTCGAACCTTTCCAGATGGTCAGGTTGGAACCGGCCAGGTCCGCCGAGCCGCCGATCAGTTCGGGCAGCAGCGGGCCGAAGGCATCCAGCGCCATCTGCGATGCCTTGCGTGAAGCCACGGCCGGGCCTTGCGCTTGCAGACTGGCAATCCAGGCATCGGCCTGCGCGGCGAAATCTTCCGGCAGTGCGCCACTCTGGCGACGCTCGAACTCGGCGGCCAGTTCCGGGTTGGCGGTGCGATAGCGATCGAACAGGCGATTCCACGTGGCCTCGCGCTCGGCACCGGCCGCCTGCGCGTTCCAGGCGGAATAAATATGTTCGGGAATCTCGAAGGGGGCATGGTTCCAGCCGAGGCTGGCGCGCGTCGCGGCGACTTCATCCTTGCCGAGAGCTGCGCCGTGCGAGGATTCCTTGCCCTGCTTGTTCGGCGATCCAAAGCCGATGATGGTCCGGGCGCAGATCAGGGTCGGCTTGCGCGTCTGCGCGGTCGCTGCCTCGATCGCCGCCTTGATCGCGCTGGCATCATGGCCATCGACATCGCGGATCACGTTCCAGCCGTACGCCTCGAATCGGGCCGGCGTGTCATCGGTGAACCAGCCTTCGACTTCGCCATCGATGGAGATTCCGTTGTCGTCCCAGATGGCGACGAGCTTGCCAAGGCCGAGGGTGCCGGCCAGCGAGGCGACCTCGTGCGAAATGCCTTCCATCAGGCAACCGTCGCCGAGGAAGACATAGGTGCGGTGATCGACAATGTCGAGATCGCCGCGATTGAAGCGCGCGGCAAGCACCTGTTCGGCAAGGGCCATGCCGACGGCGTTGGCCAGGCCCTGGCCGAGCGGCCCGGTGGTGGTCTCGACGCCGGGAGTCTCCGCGTATTCGGGGTGACCGGCAGTCTTTGAATGCAGTTGGCGGAAGTTCTTCAACTCCTGCAGTGGCAGGGCGTAGCCGGTCAGGTGCAGCAGCGCGTAGATCAACATCGAACCGTGGCCGTTGGAAAGCACGAAGCGATCGCGATTGGCCCACTGCGGATTCGTCGGGTTGTGCCTGAGGAAATCGTTCCACAGCACTTCGGCGATGTCGGCCATGCCCATGGGCATGCCGGGATGACCCGAATTCGCGGCTTGTACAGCGTCCATGGCCAGCGCACGAATGGCGTTGGCGAGTTCTTTGCGGCTCGACATTGTTCGGACTCGACTGGAAACAGCGGCCAGACCGGCAGGTGGACCGCAAGGGGTGCGCATTGTCGCCGATCCGGGCTGCCTTTGTCTTTTCGCAGGGCTTGTCGGGGGTGGCAAGTGGTCGCGCCGGCAGTAATCACAGACCCGTGGTTTCGCCACCCGATTTTGGCCGTTGGCTTTGCCCGCGGCGGCCGCCGGCAAGCCGGACGATGCCCTGCATGGGGGTGCCATCATGCTGAATGGCAAGGGTTTCCCGGGCGTCGCTCAATTAGTGCACCGGCGGGTATTGAAATTGAGCAAATGAACCGCAGCTTGGAGACACGGCGCAAGGATGGAACAGAGTCCACCGGCGCCGATCCAGACACATTCCGCATGCACAAGCGCGCGGGTCTCTTCCCCGAAAAGTTGGAGCTGTTCCCCATGAAAACCACCCTGATCGCAATCGCCATCGCCGCCGCCGGGCTGACTGCCCTCCCGGTCACCAGTCATGCTGCAGACAAGGCCGGATTCTTCATCAACGGCAACGTCGGCCAATCCACCATCGACAAGGGCGTCTACGACGACGATGACACCGCTTACGGCATCAGTGCCGGATACCGCTGGGCGCTGGCACCGAACTTCGCCCTCGGCGTTGAAGGTGGCTACACCGACCTTGGCACGTGGTCGCCGAAGGCCGGTGCGGTCGGCGCGCTGCCTGCTGGCGAGTTCCTCACCGATGCCGAACTCAGCGGCTGGACCGCGGGCGTGAACGCGCACTTGAACCTGAGCGACAACTGGTACCTGAGCGGCCGCACCGGCCTGTTCCACGCCGACATCAAGGGTGACCGTCTGGTTGCCGGCCTGCCGGTGCATGCCGATGACACCTCGAACAGCTGGTTCGCCGGCGCCGGCATTGGCTACGACTTCAGCGAAAACTTCAGCCTGGGCCTGAACTACGACTACTACAAGGCCGACAAGGACGGCTTGAAGTTCGACCCCAGCGTGGTTTCCGTCGGCGCCGAAGTCCGCTTCTAGGTTTTTCCCACCACAGGGCAAGGACGCTTCTCCAGCCGGCCTGGCAACAGGCCGGCTTTTTCATGCACGGCGGATGCGATTGCACCCGCGCGCGCGCCGCCACTGTCGCTGCGCCTCAAGTCTGGCCGGGCACGTCGTCGGGCTCTTCGATGCCATTGGACACGACCACCGCGGCTGCCAGGTCGCCGGTCACGTTGAGCGTGGTCCGGCACATGTCGAGAAAGCGGTCCACGCCAAGGATGAGGCCGATGCCTTCAGGCGGCACGCCGACCATGCCGCAGATCATGGCGATCACCGGCAGCGAACCGGCCGGCACGCCGGCCGTGCCGATGCCACCGAGAATGCACACCAACATGACCAGAATCTGCTGGGTGAGGCTGAGGTCGACATTGAAGAACTGAGCAAGGAACAGCACGGTGACGCCCTCGAACAGCGCCGTGCCGTTCTGGTTGGCGGTCGCCCCAACGGTGAGCACGAAGCGCGAGATGCGCCGTGGCAGTTTCAGCTCCTCCTCCGCCACCATCAGCGCGGTGGGCAGGGTGGCATTGCTCGAGGCAGTCGAGAACGCCATCACGATCGCTTCCTGCGAGCCGCGAAAGAACCGTACCGGCGACATGCCGCCAAAGGTGCGCACGCTGATCGAGTAGACAATGAAAAAATGGATGGCCATGGCCAGCAGGGCGACGCCGACGTAACCCGCCAGCTTGGCCAGCAGGTCCCAGCCGAATACGGCAGCGAGATTGAACACCAGGCAGGCAACCGCATACGGGGCAAAGCGAATGACCAGGTGAATCAGGGTCATCGAGATCTCGAATACGCCCTCGATGACTTCCTTGGTCTTCATTGCCATCGGCGATTTGGTCAGCACCACGCCGATGCCGAACATCATGGCGAAGAACATCACGGCAAGGATGTCGTTGTCTGCGGCGGCACGGATGACATTGGTCGGCACGATGTTCAGCAGCAGGTCCATGCCCGAGCCATGCAGCGCGCTGCTGGCAACGATTTTCTGAGCGTTGTCGCTGGCATCACGCAGCAGTTGCTGCGCAACCGCGGGATCGACACCTGCCCCGGGCTGGAACAGGTTGACCAGACTGACGCCGATGACCACCGCGATCGATGACACGATCACCGTGTAGGCGAGCGTCTTCCAGCCAACCCGGCCGAGCGAACGGATATCGCCCATTTCGGCAATGCCGACGACCAGCGCAGAAAACAGCAAGGGAATGACCAGCATGAACAACAGGCGCAGGAAGACCTTGCCGACCGGCTGCGTGATCCAGGTCATCAGCCATTGGATCCACGGCGCATCGCCGCCGTTCGACCAATGCACGAGCAGGCCGCCAGCGAGACCGGCGATGAAGCCGACCAGCATCTTCGTATGCAGGGCCATGGGCTTGCGCGCACTCATGCGTGTCCGCCTCGTCGGCAAGCCGCGCCAACGCGGATCGAGCAGTTGGTTGCGCAAGGACAGTTCATGCGAGCAGGCACCTGTTCAAGGATCAAGCGGCCTAGTGTGCCGCATGCCCGGAGACGACGAAACCGCCAGCACCGAAGATGCGGGCATCCAAGCCGCTCATTGCAGACAGCAAACACGGATCGCTATTCGCCGGGCAGTTTGCGCGGCACATCCTGCGAACCTTCCTCGCGATCGCGATAGAGTGCCGCGCGCACCAGCAGCATCAGGGTGATCGGCGTGGTCAGGGTGAGAAAAACACCGATCAGGATTTCGTAGAAGATCGGGCGACCGTGCAGAACCGAGAAGCAGGTAATCGAACCGGCGAGCATGAAGAACGTGCCCAGCGTGGTGCCCAGCGTCGGGGCGTGCACGCGCTGGTAGAAGTTTTCCAGTCGCAGCAGGCCGACTGAGCCGATGAAGGCAAACAGCGCGCCCAGCAGGACGAAGACGGCTACGAGGATCGCCGCCCATGGCGGCAAGGCATCAAGATGGTTCATTCGATCACCTGCCCGCGCATCAGGAATTTTGCCAGCGCCACGGTGCCGGCGAACCCGAGCAGTCCGATGATCAGGCCGGCCTCGACGTAAAGCAGGCTGTCGCTGCGGATGCCGATGGTGAGCAGCAGGATCATTGCGTTTACATAGAGCGCATCCAGTGCCAGCACGCGGTCTTGCGCACGCGGTCCGCGCAACATGCGCGTGATCGAGAAACTCATCGCCAGCAGCAGCAGCAATTGCGCGAGGATGATGATCGCTTCAAGCACGTCGTGACTCATTGGAAGATCCCCAGCAGGAGGCGCTCGTAACGCCGTTTGATGGTGTCGATCCAGACTTGTTCGTCGGCCAGGTCGAGCACGTGGATGAGCAGGATGTTGGCACTGGAGTCGTAGCTCACCCAGATCGTGCCGGGCGTGGAAGTGATGATGCAGGCCAGCACGGCAAGGCCGTGGCGATCGGTCAGATCCAGCGGGATGGCGACGAAGCCGGAGTTGAGGCTTCGATTCCGGGCAAGGATGATCCTCGCCACGGCAAGATTGGAACGGAAGATGTCGATGGTCACGCGAACGAACAAGACGCCGAGCAGATGGAAATCGTGCGCACGCGCCTTGGGCGGTCGCAACAGGTCATACATGCGCGCCAGGGCAATGCCGAGCAGCGCACCGAGCAGGATCGTGCCGGGGGCCAGGCTCTGCTTGAGCAGCAACCAGATCAGCAGCAGCAGCACGGACAGGACCGGGTGCGGAAACCAGCGCCGGATCATGGTGCGGCCCCCATCGGCGGCAGCACGGCATGGATGTAGCTGGCTGGCGCATGCAGTTGCGCGGCGGTGTCGCGCAGGTAGCGCAAGGGTGCCTCGACCAGCAAAGTGAGCAACAGGCACAACCCCAGCAGGATCGCCACCGAGGTGGATTCGGTGAGGCGAACTTTCGGGAAAATCCGCTCCGATTCGACCCAGAAAATCTGGATTCCGGCGCGGCACAGCGCGATCACGGTGCAGAATCCGGCGACTATGGTCAGCGTGAACAACACGCCGGCGCCGAGGCGCGCATCGGCATCCAGCATCGGTGCCAGCAGGGCGAACTTGGCAAGAAACCCCGAAAGCGGCGGCAATCCCGCCAGCAGTACCGCGCAGGCGGAGAAACTCAGGCCGAGCATGGCGATCGGCGCGGACAGCACGACGCGGCTCTCGTCTTCCTTTGCATACAGGCTTTCGTTCGCCTGGGTTTCGCCGGGCTGTTCGTACGGCTCGAGGATCAGCGTGTCGTCGGTTTCCTCGTCGCCGTCGGAGGCGAGCAGGCCGGCAACCAGGAAAAACGCCGCGATGGCCAGCGTGGAAATGACCAGATAAGCCAGCGCACCGGCCGTCACCGCCTCTTGCTGCAATCCCGCTGCACCAAGCAGGGTGCCGGAGGAAATCACCACGATGTAGCCGGCCAGCTTGCCGAGATCGCGCGCACCAAGCATGCCGATCGTGCCCGCAAGCATGGTCGCCACGCCGCCCCACAGCATCCAGTCGCTGCCGAAATGGCTGGATGCCGGCCCCGCTTCGTCACCGAACAGGAGCAGGCCCAGGCGCAACAGCACGTAGATGCCGACCTTGGTCATCAGCGCGAACATCGCCGCCACCGCCGGCGCGGCGGCCGTGTAGGTGCGCGGCAGCCAGAATCCGAGCGGCCACATCGCGGTCTTGATGAGGAAGGCCACGCCGAGGATTGCCGCACCCGCATGCAGCAAGGCGCGGGTGCGCTCGGGCACGTTCGGGATCAACTCAGCCAACGCCGCCATGTTCAAGGTGCCGGTGACACCGAAGATCAGGCTGACGCCAAGCAGGAACAGCATCGAGGCAGTCAGGTTGACGGCTATGTAGTGCAAGCCGGCGCTGACCCGTCGTGCGCCCGAACCGTGCAGGGCGAGGCCGTACGATGCCGCCAGCAGCACCTCGAAGAAGACGAACAGATTGAACAGGTCGCCGGTGAGGAAGGCGCCGTTCAGCCCGACCAGCAGGAACTGCAGCAGCGGCTGGAAGTGTCCGCCGCGATGCTGCCAGCGGCCCAGTGCGTGCGGCAGCAAGGCCAGCGCCAACACGCTGGTCAGCAACACCATCAAGGCGGAAAGTCGGTCGGCTACCAGCACGATGCCGAACTGCGCCGGCCAGTCGCCAATTCGGTAAACCGCGGCAAGCGCGCCGTCGGCCGACACCGTCCGCATCAGCGCCGCGGCCATGACCACCAGCGCCACGCAGGAGACAACGCTCAGCAGCAACACCGTGCGCCGGCGCTTCTCGCCGACCAGCAACTGCAGCGCTGCCACCAGCAGCGGCGTGATGACAGGCAGGATGGCCAGGTGGCTGCTCACGACGTGCCGTCCTCACCGTCGACGTGATCGTTCCCGGTCAGTCCGCGCGAGGTCAACAGCACGACCAGGAACAACGCGGTGGTGGCGAAACCAATGACGATCGCGGTCAATACCAGCGCCTGCGGCAGCGGATCGGCGTAGTGCGCGATGTCGCCGCCGTTCAGCACCGGATCGGCACCGGTGCGCAGGCCGCCGATGGAAAAGATGAACATGTTCACCGCATACGAGATCAGGGTCAGGCCGATGATCACCTGGAAGGTGCGCGGGCGCAGCAACAGCCACACGCCGGACGCGGCGAGGATGCCGATGGCGGTGGCGAGGATCAGTTCCATCAGGTCTCCCCCTCCGCCGCAGCCGCAGCCGCAGGCACCTCGCGTGGGCGGCGCAGCGACTGGTGCGCCAGCGCGATCAGCATCAGCGTGGTGGCACCCACCACCACGGCAAACACACCCAGGTCGAACAGCACCGCCGTGGCCAGCGGTATGCGTCCAAGCAGCGGCAGATCCAGATACTGGAAGTGCGAGGTCATGAATGGATGGCCAAACGCCAGCGAACCCAGGCCGGTAAGCACGGCCATCAGCAGGCCTGCGCCAATCCAGCGCACCGGCAGTACGCGCAGGCGCGTCTCCACCCAGCGCGCGCCGCCGGCCATGTACAGGAGGATCAGCGCCACCGACACGGTGATGCCGGCGACGAAACCACCGCCGGGCAAGTCGTGGCCACGCAGGAACAGGTGCAGCCCGAACAGCAGGATCACCGGCGACAGCAACTGGATGATCAGACCCGGAATCATCAGGTAATCGGTCAGCGAGTGATCCGCGGCACGATCGGGTGCGGCCGCGTCATATGCCGTCTGCTGCTGTTGCTGCACGGGCATGCTGATGCTTTCAGCGGCAGGCCGGAAGCGGCGCAGCAGGCCGAACACGGTCAGCGCGACGATGGCGAGCACGCTGATCTCGCCAAGCGTGTCGAAACCGCGGAAATCGACCAGGATGACATTGACCACATTGTTGCCGCCACCTCCGGTGTAGGCATTTTCGAGGAAGAAGCGCGAAATGGATTCGGACACCGGGTGGGTCATGGCCGCATAGGCGAGGCTGGCGACGCCGGCACCGACGGCAATGGCGATGAACACGTCGCGGCGACGGCGAAAGCGTTGCCAGCGCGTCTCCACGGCCATGCCGGCGATGCGCTTGGGCAACCAGCGCATGCCGAGCAGGATGAGGATCGTGGTGACCACCTCGACCAGCAACTGAGTCGCCGCCAGATCCGGGGCCGACAGCCAGACAAAGCTCACGCACGAGACCAGCCCGGCCCCACCGGTGAGGATCAGCGCAGCGAGGCGGTGGAACTTCGCCTGGCTGGCCGCGCCAACCGCGCACACCGCGCCGATCAGCCACAACAATGCAAAAGCGGGATCAATGTCGGATCCGCCCAGTTCGAGTCCGAGCGGGGCGCTGGCTGCGGCAATCCAGCCTGCAGCCAGCGCCAGCAGCACGATCATCAGCAGTTGCGACTGCAGGCGCCGGCTCGGATAACGGCGCTCGATGCGTTGCGGCACATCGGCGGCGGCAACCGCCAGCACGCGCTCGAAGATGCGCTTGCCGCTCAGCCGCCCGGTCAGCGGAGCCGCTTCGCAACTGGAGAAATATTCGCGCAATCGAACATACAGCAGGCAGCCTGCGACAAACGCAAAAATGCTCATCAGCAATGGCGTGGTCAGGCCATGCCACACCGCCAAGCTGTAAGTTGGCATGTCGCCACCGAGTACCGAGCGCGCCGCCGCATCCAGCGACGGTCCGATCATGCGTGCCGGCAGCATGCCGACGAGCAGGCAGAGCAAGGCAAGGAAGCCGATCGGGAAACGCATCCACAAGGGCGGCTCGTGAGGTTTGCGCGGCAAATCGTCCACCACGCGACCGAAGAACACGCCGCCGACAAAGCGCAGCGAATAGGTCACGCCAAACGCGCTGGCGGCCACCGCGATCACCACCGAAAGCGCATCAAGCAGCGGACCCTGGCCCACCGCCAGCGTCTCGGCGAAGAACATTTCCTTGGACAGGAAGCCATTCAACAGCGGCACACCGGCCATTGCCGCGCCGGCGACGAGGGCCAGCGTCGCGGTGATCGGCATGTGCCGGCGCAAGCCGCCCAGCTTGCGCAGGTCGCGAGTGTCGGTCTCGTGATCGACGGCACCGGCAGCCATGAACAACGAGGCCTTGAAGGTCGCGTGATTGACAATGTGGAAGATGGCCGCGACCACGCCCAGGGTGCTGCCCAGCCCCACCAGCATGGTGATCAGGCCGAGGTGGCTGATCGTCGAATAGGCCAGCACGCCTTTCAGATCCTGCTCGAACATCGCCGAATAGGCGCCGAGGATCAGGCTGATCATGCCGATGCCGCCGACTATCCAGGACCACTCGGTGGTGCCGCCAAGCACCGGCCAGAAGCGCACCAGCAGGAACACGCCAGCTTTTACCATCGTCGCCGAATGCAGGTAGGCCGATGCCGGCGTCGGCGCCGACATCGCTTGCGGCAGCCAGAAGTGGAAGGGGAATTGCGCGCTCTTGGTGAACGCGCCGAGGAGGATGAGGATCAGGGTCGGCAGGTACCAGGGATGCGCGCGCACCACATCACCGGCGGCGAGGATCGCCTCGAGGTCGTAGCTGCCGACAATGTGGCCGAGCAGCAGCACGCCGCCAAACAGGCACAGGCCGCCCCCGGAGGTGACGATCAGCGCCATGCGTGCGCCGTCGCGGGCGGAAGCACCGTTGTACCAGTAGCCGATCAGCAGGAAGGAGAAAAAGCTGGTCAGTTCCCAGAAGAACACCAGCTGGATGACGTTGCCGGACATGACTATGCCCAGCATCGAACCCATGAACGCCAGCAACAACGCAAAGAAACGCGCCAGCGGATCGTCCGGCGACATGTAGTAACGCGCGTACACGCCGACCAGCGCGCCGATGCCGCTGATCAACAGCATGAACAGCCAGCTGAAGCCGTCTATGCGCAGGACCAGGTCCAGACCCAGCCCCGGCACCCACGGAATCACCTGACGCACCACGCCGCCGTCGGCAATTGCCGGATACAGGTACGCCGACAGCAGCAGTACAAGCAGGCCGGTGCTGGTCATCAACCATGCCGACAGATTCTGTCGACGACCCAGGCCACGCAGCAACAGCACCATCACGCTGACGACGAAGGGCAGGCAGATGATGGCGCTTGGCAGTGCGTAGTCAGGCATCGGTCCCAGCACTCGCGGAAAGGATTGTCGGTGTCTCCGGCAACCGGGGCAGCCACCGCGTCATGTCATCAGCGGATGTACATCGCCGCGAACGAATCGCCGGCGCAGGTCGAAACGCGGGCGATCATTGCGATCTCCCACATGGCTCGCGCCGCTTTGCCCGATTCTATAGTGCGTCCGCTGCGCCCGGCAAACGCGCCGCGCGATTCGACAATCACGGCGACGCCGGCTGTCCTGCACGCGGCTTGCTGGATCATCGGACCGCTATTCTCGACCTGGATACAGCGGCGGCAACGGCGAGACGGGAGCGCTCGCGGCAGCGGGTTTGGACCAGGCAAAACCGCCGCGGAAAGCGCGGGTCAGGCGCGCACCAAGTCCTTCCGCGCTGGCCCCGGCGTAGCGCATGCGCTGGAGCTCATCGAGCGCCGCGCGCTGCGCCGGATCATCGAGTGCCGTCGCCAGGCTGCCGAGATTGAGGATGTCGGCCTTCTCCCTGCGCGCCCAGCCCACCAGCGCGCGCTCGGCACCGCTCAGATCGCCCATCGAACAGGCGCGCAGGAACACGCTGCGAGCCGGGGCCTGCGTCGGCTGCGTGGCGGCAAGCCGGGCGCCATGCATTGCCTTTCGTGATCGCCACCACAGTGCCATGGTCAGCAGCCACAAGCCGCCGAGCAGCGCGCTCGACCACCGCCAGAAGCGCAGCTCCGCGCCGCCGGCTGGCGATGGATAAATCACCGGAGCCTGGCCGGTCGTGGCTGTCGTCGACGATGGCGAGGGCGAAGGCTCGATGGGCGGGGCGGTTGAAGGCGTCACTGCCGCACCTGTCACCTTGATCTCACGCGCCGGCAGGCTTGCCGTTTCCATGCGCTCGCCGGTCGTGTTCCACCATTGCACCTCCAGCGCCGGCAAGGTGAGCGTGCCTGGCCGCGTCGGCACGATGGCGAACTTGCGCGTACGCTCGCCATACAGCCAGCTGCCATCGTCACGGGTCTGCGTCTGCGGCTTGTCCGCATACACCTCGGCCCCCTGCGGTGCTGCGATTTCCAGTTCGGGAAGCTGTTCGAAGCCGAGACCCTGCGCGCGCAGCTTGAGCGTGCGCGTCAGCGGTTCGCCGACCTGGATTTCAGCGGGCAACTGACTTTCGTCGCTGATCATGAGCGATGCCGCCGGCAACCATGGCGCGGAACCCCAGCTTGCCGGTTTCGCGCGCACATCGAGCTGCAAGGCATCGGAGCGCGCCGTCACCGTGCGCCCGCGCCGGAAAAACCCGGTCGGATCGGAGTTGTCGACGGCGCTGCCACGGAAGTTCAGCGCCGGCACGCTCAACGGGCCGCTCTTCTCCGCGGTCAGCGCATAATTGCGTTCTAGGACGTGATAGGACTGGCCGTGCAGGCTGGCCGTGTACTGCTTGTCGCGACCGAGCTTCTGCACGACCGCGTTGGCGGCCGTCGGTTCATCGAGCGAGCCATCACCGAGGTTGACCGCGAAATAGAGCTTCACGGTGTAGCGCACCTGTTGCTGCACGTAGGGGTTCAATGGATCGGCGCTGACTTCGACAAACAAGGTATCGCCAGGCTTGCCTTGCGCACCGATCGGCGCGGGCAACACGGTCAGGCTCAGCGGATCGCTGCTCTGTCCGCCGATGGTGAAGGCCGGGATGGTCAGGCTGCCTGCGCGTTTCGGCTCCAGGCCCACCGCCCAGACCGTCTTCGCACTGGTCGCGCCATTGCTCATGCTGATCTGCCGGCTCGATTGCGTGCCGAGTGAATTGAAATCGCCAAGCAAGGCGCTGAAGTCCGGCTCCGCAGCCGTGCTGTCGTCGGATTCGACATTCAAGGTGACGGTTTCGCCCAGTTGCATGCTGCTGCGATCCAGCCAGGCGCGCACCGCCGCGCTGGCACCGGTCGAGAACGACAATGCAACCAGCATCAGCACAATCAGCACGTGTACACGTCTCATCACCCACCACCTTCGCCGCGCTGGCGACGATCGTATTCGAGCTGGAACTTCTGCCGCAGCAAGCCACCCGGATCATCCGGAATGCGCTGCAGCCATTGCTGCATGGCTTGCTGCTGCTCCCGCGTCGCTTCATCCTGCGGACTGGCAAGCGCCGCCTCGGGCTTTTCGCCCGATTTTTGCTGATCCAGGGCCTGGTCGATCGCGCTGCCGAATTGCTTTTGCTGCGCCTCTTTCTGTTGCTTGTCTTTCGCCGCCTCGGCCTCGCCCTTGCCGACATCGGGCGGATTCTTTTTCTCGTCGCCGGTCTGCGGGTTGGCATTCTTGGGCTGTTCGCCCTGCTCCTGCTTTGATGCATCCGGCTCGTCCTTCTGCGAATCGCCCTGCTGCGCATCCGTTTGATCGGGCGGCTGGCCGGCTTGCTGATCCTTTGCCGTTGACGGATTGCCTTCGCCCTGCTGCGGATTGTCCGCTTGCTGGCCGGCCTGCTGCTCCTTGTTGTCCTGCTCGGCGGATTTCCGCTTGTCGCTTTCCTGCCGGTTCCTGTCCTGCGCGGATTGCTGGCGCTTGAGCCAGTCCTCGACCGCGCGCTTGTTGGCCTGCGCATCATCGAGGTGTGGATCGATGTCGAGGGCGTGCTGATAGGCGCTGATCGCCGCCTCGTACTGGCCGGACTTGGCCAGTGCATTGCCCTGGTTGTACAGCGCATCGGCACCGCTGCCCGCGGCCCAGGCCTCTTGCGCCGCGGCAAAGTCCTCGGCGCGATATGCCGCCGTGCCGCGCAAGGCCGGATCGCGGGCCAGGGCCTGCGCCGCCTTCGCATCACCAGCGGACAAGGCGCGCGCGGCTTGCTGGTCGGCTCGCCACCACAGATCGGAAAAGCCGAATGCCTGTGCCGGAGCCGAAGGCATGATCAGGACCAGCGCTGACGCCATCAACCAGCCACGACGAAAGCCGAGCAAGGCCAAGGGCAGCAGCAACAGCACGAGCCAGGGCCCGCGGTCGCGGAAGCGCTCGCTCAAGCCACGGCTCTCGCCTTGTTTGGTCGTCTGTGTCTGCAGCGAATCGCCCGCCAGCAAGGCCTGCAGGTCGCTGCGATCACTGCTCAAAGTGGCATAGCGCCCGCCGCCGGCACTGGCCAGTGCGCGCAATGCCGATTCCTGCAGCCGCGGCAACACGATGTTGCCCTCGGCATCCTGCAGGAATCCACCTTGCGGCAACGGCACCGGCGCGCCGCTGTTGCTGCCGACGCCAAGCACCGAGATGGTGAGGCCTGCCGCACGTGCCTTGCGGGCAGCGGCAATTGCCGCGTCGCTGACGCTGTCGGCAAGCAGGATCAGTTCGCCGCGATCAAGTCCCGCCTGCGCAACCAGTTCCTGCGCGCGGGTGATCGCCCGCTCGGTGGCATTGCCGACCACCGGCATGACGCCGGGATCCAGCGCATCGATCAGGTTGCGCACGGTGTTGACATCATCGGTCAACGGAGCGGCCACGAAGGCATCTCCGGAGTAGCCGATCAAGGCGGTTTGCATGTCGCGACTTTCTTCGAGGATGTCGTTGAGCTTGTAGCGCGCGCGCTCCAACCGGGTCGGCCTGATGTCGGCGGCGAGCATGGTCGGGGCAAGTTCGATCGCCAGCACGCGGGCTGCGTCGTTCTGATAAAGCGGCATGGGCTCGCGTTCCCAGGCGGGGCCGGCCATGGCCAGGCAAGCAAGGATCCAGACCGCGCCGGCGAGCAGTGCAGCGCCGCTCTTCGAGCGCTCGATCGAGGTGTCGACCAGGTGCGGCAGCAAGTGCGCATCGACCATCGCCCGCCAGTTTCCGGCTTGTGCCCGCCGCCGCTGCCAGATGATCGCCGCCAGCGGCAACACGGCCAGCGCCAGCAGCCACCACGGGCGCAGCAAATGGAAATCGGCGAGCGCGTTCATGATGGTATGGCCACTCGTGCACCGCGCTCACGCAGCCAGGGCAGCAGCAAGCCCAACGCTGCAACCAGCATCGCCGCGGCCAGCGGCACGGCATACAGTTCGTCGACCGGGCGCAGGGTCTCGGCCTTGTCGGCAACCGGTTCAAGCTGGTTGATCTCTCGATAGATGCCCGCCAGTTCGGCGGTATCCCGGGCGCGGAAGAACTTGCCGCCGGTGCTCTCCGCCATCGAGGTCAACATGGCCACATCGAGATCGGCGGACGGATTGATCGTGCGGCTGCCGAACAGGCTGTCGACATTGACCGCCTCGGCACCGATGCCAACCGTGTAAATGCGCACCTTGTTGGCCACGGCCAGTTCTATCGCTTTTTGCGGGTCCAGTTCGCCGGCGTTGCTGACGCCATCGGTGAGCAGGATCAGCACCCGCTGGTCCTGCGGACGCTCAAGCAGACGCTTCACGGCGAGGCCGACCGCATCACCGATCGCCGTCTCGCGCCCGGCCAGGCCGATTGCCGATTCGTCCAACTGCCTGGCGACCGTTTTCAGGTCGAAAGTCAGCGGCGTCAGCAGGTAGGCGCGCGAGCCAAACAGGATCAGGCCGACGCGGTCACCGGCGCGACGCTCAATGAAATCCCCGGCAATGATCTGCACGGTCGAGAAGCGATCGGCGGCGCGATTGCCGATCTGCATGTCCTCGATACCCATGCTGCCCGAGGTGTCCACGGCCAGCAGCAGATCACGGCCGCTGCGCGGGATATCCTCGGGCTCGCCGAGCCATTGCGGTCGCGCCGCCGAGAACACGAGCAGTGCCCAGGCAAGGAAGGCGAGGACACGGTGCAGGCCGGAGACCGACGACGCCTGCGCCGCATGTGGCAGGCTGATGCCGCGGTGCGGCAGGCGCAGCGCGGCGGAACCGCTGCCGGTCTGCGCGCGTGGCAATATCCAGGCGGCCAGCACGGGCAGTGGCAGGGCAAGCAGGAGCCATGGCCAGGCCAGTTCAAACATGGCTCCCCCGATCTTCGAGCACGCGCGTCAGCCAGCGTCGAACCAGGGCCAGCAGCGCATCGGCATCGACGCTCGCCCGGCGTTGGTAAGGGCCATCAAGAAGGACCCGCCCGGGCCCCCGGGAAAACTCATCGCCGCCGAGTTGCTGGTCGAGGAAGGCAAGCCAGTCCGTGCCGCGAAAACCTGGCGCGGCGACATCAACAAGACGCGCGCTGCGACGCAACAGCTGCGAGAGCTCGCCGAGCAGACGCGGGGGATCTTCGCGCAAGCTTGCATCCGTGGCGATGCGATCAAGTTCGGCGATCACCCGCTGCCGCCATTGGCGACGCTGCATGCGTTGGCGCAGGCGCAGGATCAACCATGCCAGTACGGCGATGACGATGGTAGCGAGCAACCACCAGCCCGGCGCCGGCGGCCACCACGAGGGATCGGCCGGCACATGGATGTCGCGCAGCTCGGGACCGGTCGGGTTCACGCCAGACTGCCCCGCGATCCCGGCAGCCGTTGCGTGAAGGGCAGCAAGGCGCGCCGCGCGTCCGCATCGGTTGTCACTTCGACAACCCGAGCGCCGAGGCGACTGAAGCCGGCACGCACGCGTTCGCGCACTTCGGCGAATGGCCGTGGCCATTGCGCACGCAGGGACTTGTCGGTGAAGTCCAGTGTCTGGCGCGTACCTTCATTGCTCAGCGCGTAGCGCCCGGGTGGCGGTGACATGTGTTCAAGGGCGTCGGATACGAGAATGCAGCCGAGTTCGTTGCGCCCTGCGCAGCGCCCGAGTACCGGCCAGGCTGCCTCGTCGACGCTGTAGCCATCGCCGATGAGGATCAAGCGGGTGCCCGGCCGCAACAATCGCCGCGCCCGTTCGAGGGCACTGGCCAGGGGTTCCTGCTGCGGTCCCGCCGCATGATCCCAATCGCGCAAGGCGCGCAGCACCTGCAGCACGCCGCGGCGTCCACCGCTCGGCTTTATTTCGTGCTGGACGCCGCCGCCAAATCCGATGGCGCCGACGCGATCACCGTTCGCGCTTGCCATCCATGCGAGCAAGGCGGCAATGCGCGCCGCCTGCACGCTCTTGAAGCGTACGCGCGTGCCAAAGCGCATGCTCGGGTTGAGATCGATCAACAGCAACAAGCCGTGCTCGCGCTCCTCCTCGAACAACTTGGTATGCGGCCGACCGCTGCGCGCGGTGACGCGCCAGTCCATGTGCCGGATATCGTCACCCGCCTGGTAAATTCGCGATTCACGGAAATCGACGCCGCGACCCCGCCAACGCGATGCATGCAGCCCGGTACGGGCCGCGGCACTGCGTCGAACCTCGGCAAGGCTGCTGCCACGCGCCTGCACCGACAGGGCCAGCAGCTCATCGAGGGCCACGCGCACTCCGGCATCGGCCTTGTCATCGTTGCGCGGCGTGCTCACGGCAGCCGCCCGCCGCGTCGCGTTCGCGGCGGCGTGTCACGCAGGGGGATGTCGGCGAACCAGGGCGAAGACATGCGACCGCCTGCGCTCAAGGCAGGGGAACCCGTTCAAGCAGAAGCTTGATCGCGTGATCACTGCTGATGCCCTCGGCTTCCGCCTCGTAGGTCATCAGCACACGATGGCGCAGGACGTCGGTGGCGACGGCATGCACGTCTTCCGGCGAAACATAGTCGCGTCCAGCCAGCCAGGCATGTGCGCGAGCACAGCGATCGAGGGCGATGGTGCCGCGCGGACTGGCGCCAAAGGCGATCCAGCGAGCAAGCTCCGCCCCGTACGGAAGTGGCTGCCGCGTCGCCAGGACAAGCTGGACGATGTAGTTTTCCAGCGTCGGCGCGAGATGGATCGAGAGCACGTCGGCGCGCGCCTGGAATATCTGCGCCTGGCTGAGCAACCGCGCTGGCGGTTGCACGGTCGACAAGCCTTCACGCGCGCGGCTTCGTGCGAGACCGAGAATCTCGCTTTCTGCGGCGGCATCCGGGTAGCCGATGCGGACATGCAGGAGGAATCGGTCAAGCTGCGCCTCGGGCAACGGATACGTGCCTTCCTGCTCGATCGGGTTCTGTGTCGCCATCACCAGGAACAATGCCGGCAAGGCGAAGGTGTTGCTGCCGACCGTGATCTGCCGCTCGCCCATCGCTTCGAGGAGCGCCGACTGCACCTTGGCCGGGGCACGATTGACTTCGTCGGCAAGAATGACATTGTGAAACAGTGGCCCGCGCTGGAATTCGAACTGGGCGGTTTGCGGGCGGTAGATCTCGGTACCGGTGAGATCGGCCGGCAGCAGGTCCGGTGTGAACTGGACGCGGTGGAAATCCGCCTCGATGCGCGCAGCCAGCTCCTTGATCGCGGTGGTCTTGGCCAGGCCGGGGGCACCTTCGACGAGCAGGTGACCATCGGCAAGAAGGGCAATCAGCAATCGATCCACCAGCGCCTGCTGGCCGATGATGCATTGTTCAAGCTCGCTGCGAAGCCGGGAAAACGCGACCGCAGCCGAGTTGGATTCGGGCATGTCCATGATTTCTATGACGGAATGAAAGTGGTGACAGTAACGCGACCGTGCGCTGGATGGGACAGCATGGCGGAAAATAAGTTGCGCAGAGCAGCGCACGCGCGGCGCTTTGCGAAAGGGGCCGCGCTCAGGCGCCGTCGAGCACTTCCCGCAGGGATACCGGTTTTCCGACCAGCCAGCCCTGTGCATAGTCGCAACCGAGCTGGCGCAGCGCTTCGAGCTGTTCAGCCTGCTCGACGCCTTCGGCAATCATCTCGCAGCCCAGCGCCTTGACCATTGCCGTAATCGCACTGACCAGGGCAAACCCGCGCGGCGTGTGGATGGCTCGGGTGAATCCCTGGTCCAGCTTGATGCGGTCGAAATCGAGCGACAACACAGGCCCGAGATTCGAGTAACCGGTGCCGAAATCATCCAGCGCCACAAGCATGCCCGCGGCATGGCAGCGCTCCAGCAGGGCCGCGATCTGCGCCTGGTTGAATACCAGGCTCTCGGTGATCTCGACTTCCAGACGATCCGGCGGCAACCCGCGCGCCTCCAGCTGCGCGAGCATGCGATCGACCAGGGTCGGATCGTCGAGCTGGCGTGCCGAGACATTCAGGGCGATGAATGGCAACGGTTCGCGACCGCGCTTGCGCAACTCGGCCAGCATGTCGCAGACGCGCGCCAGCACGTAGTCGCCGACCGGGATGATCAACGAGGTTTCCTCGGCCAGACGGATGAACTCGTTCGGTGAGACCTGTCCGCGTTGCGGATGCTGCCAGCGCACCAGCGCCTCATAGCCGGCGACTCGGTTTGATGCGATATGCAGGAGCGGCTGCAGGCGAACTTCCAGCTCGTCGCGTTCCAGCGCGCCGCGCAACTCGCTTTCCAGACGAATCTTGTCGATGGCTCCCGCATCGTCCGGGCTTGTTGTCAGCGTGTGTTCGCGGACGTCCCCGGTCAGCGTGGCCAGCGCCGAGCGGTAGCGCGTCAACTGGCTCATCAGCAATGCGCGGACAACCGGATCGGCGGCGGCAAGGCGTTCTGCAAACTGGTTGCGGTCGATCGCAATCAGCACGCAATCGCACATCGCGTGCGCGCTCGCCGAGCGCGGTGCAGAATCGATCACCGCCATCTCGCCGAGCAGGGCGCCAGCGGCGAGTTCGCCAAGTTCACGGCGCTCGCCGTGCTGGATCGTGCTTACGACAACCCGCCCCGCTTCGATCAGGAATGCGGTGGTCGGTGCATCGTCTTCGGCGAATATTTCCTCGCCGGCCTTGAACACCAGTCGCTGAGTGGATGGTTCCATTGATCCACGCTCCTCCCAAGCCGCCGCCATTGTCGCAGACGACGGGCGTCTCGGTGGAGTCTTCCGCAAAGCCCTGGTTTCGGTCAGACGAAAGAAAATGGGCCGCTTGCGCGGCCCATTTTGATCATGCTGCTTTACATCCAATCAAGGTGTTGGAGCGCAAACCCCCGGCCCGAGCGGACTGAAGTCCGGCCCTACTGCCACTCCGCCGAGCACGGTAACGGTCGCGGTCGGGCCACCTTGCGAACCGGTGGTGAAGACGCATTGTCCCGTGTTGCGTGGCTCGCCTGCACAAACATACTCAAGACCACTCGCGGAAATGGTGGCGATGGTCCTGCCGTTGGCGCCAGTCGGGGCGATGGGCCCTGTGATGCTCGGGCCGCCTGTGCACGTGCCGACAATTTGTGCGTTCGGAACCGGATTACCGGAACCATCCGTCAACAGCAGGGTGACCGCTCCGCCCGAGGTAGACGACGGGAACGCCTGCAGCAGCAAGCCGGTACTCACGACAATCGGGACTTCCACCGGCTCGCCGCCGGCGCTGAAGGTGACCATCGCCTCATCTTCGGACGAGATGCCTGCGGTCGTCAGGACACCGGTGGTGCAGCCGTCGAGTCCGGTCGGGCTGTCGATCACGCCGGAGCCGGTGCTGCCATCGATGCTGCCGGTGCCGATTCCGAGGCCCGAGAAGCTGAAGCCGATATAAGCTCCGAGAATCGGTGAATTGTTGGCATCCAGCAGACAGGCCGTGACCTGGGTCGTGGTATTGCCGGCAATAGGAGTCGGGCTAACCGACAACTGGGCTGGCGCCACACCCGGCAAACGTACCGGCTGGATATCGGCGACGGTCCGCACCACCGAGCTGGTTGCCGCATTGCCCTGAGCCCAGACGATGGTCTGCTTGCCCAGTCGCGAAACCGGATAGTTGAGCTTCGTTGAAGCAACGCCGAGCGAATTCGTCGATGCGCTGGCCGTGACGTTGGCCTCGGTGGCACGACCGATCACATACGGCAGCACAGGGCCGTAATTGACCGAACTGCCCGTGGTGTCGTTGCGGTTGAACGCACTGGTCACGGTCAGGTTGGTGTTATTGGCAATCGACTGCACCACGCGCGCATTTTCAAGATCGAAGTTGCCGGTGACCAGTTGGCCGAAGACCAGCAGGGTGTCGCCGGGACCCGCGCCACCGCCAGCGGTCATGAAATGACCCGTCGGCGCAGTGAATGCAGTGCCACCCTCGAGCGGGTTGCCGTCTCCACCGGCAATATCGAAGCTGCCACCGCCGGTTCCCGGGAACCCGCTCAGCGGCGCATCGATCACGCCAAACTGGATCGTCGTGCCTGGCACGACCGGATTGCCTTGACGATCGGTGGCAAGCACGCTGATGGTGAAGCTGTAGGTGCCATCAAGTCCGCCAACCGGATTGCCGTCGGCATCCACCCCGGCGAACACATGATTCTCGGTAATCGCTTCGAGGTCCGGCGAGGTGATGACCAGGCCGAACAGCTTGCCATCTGAAACAGCGACGCTGGTCGTTGCCGAGATTGGATCACTGATGCCGTTGCTGACATTGTTGTCGGCGCGGTCAACCGTGGCGCGGATCTGTACCGGGCCAGGGGGCAAGATTGTTCCGGACTGGAACGACACGGTCGCGATTCCGGCGGTGGTCTTGGCCATCACGCTCGAGCCGCTGCCGCCATTTCCGGAAAGGATGCCACCGCCGGCGTCGCCGACGATTTCATACAGAACGTTGGCCACGGCGCCGGGATCCGGCACGGGCTGATTGGCACCATCCCTGACTTGCGCGGAAATCACCGAACTGGTGGCACCACCCACGCCCGCGACATAGACCACGGACGGGCTCGGCGACAGGGTCACTGAGCCAGGCAGCGGCGGCGCACCCTGGACGGTAAATACCAGCGTCTTGGTTACGGTTCGGCCAGTCGCTGGATCTGTTGCTGAAGCGGTCACTGTGGACGTTCCCGCGACGTCGTAGGAGGTCGCAAAAAATACATACGAACCGTTGTTGGTGGTCTCGTGGAATGACACGACGCGCGACGCCATCTCGTTGATGTCGGCGGTCGACGGGTCATCGGGCGGCGAAAGGCTGACCGTGCTTGGCGAGCTGGTCGTGAACGTCGCATCGCTGGTCAATGCCGTTATCACGCCGGCATTGTTGCGATAGGTGAATGAAACCTCGGCCATGAACGGCGAGCCCGGGTATGGCAGGACGTTGCCCGAATTCAGCGGCAGGGTGGTGCGCGTCGCCGACAGGGTGATCGTGCCGGTCTGCGGCGCCGATGTGGCACCACCGTCTCCGCCGCCGCCACCGCAGCTGGCGAGGGTCATGCTGGCAATCAGCAGTCCTAGCGTCTTGAACGGGAATTTCATTTGGTTTCTCCAGGATCGCAATGGTTTTCTAGATACGTCTCTTGGTGCGCGCCCGCTGGCGACACCTGCCCCTGGACGCTTTATTTCAGGCTTTCACTCAGGATTCGTGGGGTGACGAAGATCAACAGCTCCGCCTTGGTGTCGGTGCGGCCGGTCTTCTTGAACAAGTTGCCGAGGATTGGCACGTCGCCGAGAAATGGAACCTTGGTCAGGTCGTCGCGCTTCTCGACCTCGTAAACGCCACCAAGAACGACGGTTTGGCCATTGTCGACCAGCACTGAAGTGTTGATCTCGCGCTTGTCGATGATCGGCACCTGGCCACCGCCGGGATTGTCGATATAGCGGTTGACGGCATCCTTCTTGACGCCAAGATTGAGGACGACACGATCATCCGCAGTGATGGTCGGCGTGACCTTGAGTTCGAGCACGACTTCCTTGAACTGAACGGTTGCGGTTCCTGCGCCGCCACCGCCCGCGTTCTGGAAGGTGACATAAGCGACTTCCTGGCCCTGCTTGATGACGGCTTCCTTCTGGTTGGCGGTGACCACGCGCGGGCTTGAGACTACTTCGCCACGGCCTTCGGTCTGTGCAGCCGAAAGCTCCAAGTCAAGCAGATAGTCTGCGCCGAGGATGGCCAAGCCAAAGCTGCCCGCCGGGGTTGCCGCTGGCAGATTCACGTTCAGACGATCATTCAGGTTGGGCACGGCGATGCCGCCACCGCCACCGCCCGAGGATGACGGAATCGAACCCGGGTTGAACACCGGCAAGCCACGGCCGCCGTTGAAGCGATTGTTCAATGCCAGATTGCTCATGCGATCGGTGCCGATCGCGGTGCCTGCCGTCGAAACGACATTGCCATTGTGATCTTCGTAACCGCCGCTGATGCCGAACTTGACGCCCAATTCGCGGGCAAAGGTATCGGTGGCAATGACGATGCGCGATTCAATCAATACCTGCTGCACGGGACGGTCAAGCACGGCAATCAATTGACGGATCTCGAGGATCTTCTGCGGCGTGTCGCTGACCAGTAGCGTGTTGGTGCGATCGTCGAAGCTGACCGTGCCGCGCTTGGAGAGGAACCCGCGCTCTTGTTGATTTGACTGCCCGGCACCTGCAGCCGTTTGGCCCGTCTGCACATCCTTGGTCAGCAGCGCTGCGATGTCCTTGGCATTGCCGTAGCTGATCGGAATGTAGTCGGAAATCAGTTCGACCTTGTCTTCCATCTGCAAACGCGCATCGGCAAGCGCCTGTTCGCGCGAAGCGATTTCAGCCTGCGGCGCAACCCAGATCACGTTGCCTTGCTTGCGCTGATCGAGACCCTTGGCCTGCAGCACGATATGCAGGGCCTGGTCCCATGGCACGTTGATCAGGCGCAGGGTCACATTGCCCTGCACGCTGTCGGCGACGACGATGTTCAGATCGGACACATCGGCAATCAGCTGCAGCACCGAGCGGGTCGGAATGTCCTGGAAATTGAAGGTGACCCGGCTGCCGTTGAATACCGGTTCGGCATTCTTCTTGAGCTTCTCGTCCTCGCGCTTGGGCGAGATTTCCACGACATATTCATTGCCGGTTTGATAGGCGAGTTGTTCGAATGGCCCTTGTGCACTGATGTCGATGCGCACGCCGGTGCCCCGCGAACGGGTTTCGATGTACTGGACCGGCGTGGCGAAATCGAGGACATCGAGGCGCCTGGCCTGGTCAGGAGGCAGCTTCACGTTGAGGATGTCCAGAACGATCTTGTCGCCTTCGCGCTTCAGGTCGGCGGCGGCGCCGGGGCCGGAAAAACTGACGACAATGCGGCCTTCACCGGTCTTGCCACGACGGAAATCCACATTGCTGAGCGCCACCGTTTCATTGGCGACCTGCTTGGTCGGGTTCCTCGTCGCTGCCGAGGTTGCCGCAGCAGTCGAGCCGGAGATGTTCGCTGCAATCGACAGGATCAACTCCTTGCCGTTGATGCGGGTTTCGTAGCTCGCCGGTCGGAACAGGTCGACGACAACGCGAGTCCTGCCTGCCGCTTCAACGGTCGAGATCCCGGCGGTTGCGCCAGCACCGACTTCGATGCGGCGCTGGGTGATCGCATTGCGCGTGTCGGCGAGATCCAGGGCAATGCGCGGTGGCGATTCCGTCGTGAATGCCTGCGGCGCTACGACTGCTTCGGCGAAACGCATGGTTATGTCGACCTTGCCGCCGGGCTGCGCGGTGTAGGTGAGATCTTCCAGCACGTTTTCGGCCTGAACCGTTCCCATGAACATTAGCCCAAGCAATGCAAGCAAGCCTGCAATGCCGGCCTTGCGCATCCCTTTGGCGGGCCTGCGCCCGTGCAAGTCAGTAGCTGTCGTAATCATTTTGCTCACCCCCAACGGGTCGGTCATTACTTGCTGGCATCCGCCAACGAAATCGAGGTTTGGCGCTCTACCCAGCCGCCTGTCTGATTCGGCACCAACTCGACCAGGTCAATCTGGCCCTCGTTGATTGCCGTTATTCGGCCGTAATTCTGACCCACATAATTGCCCACATGAACGCGGCGGATGACCCCTTCCGGATCCTTCAACAAACCTTCTGGCGCCGTCGGCGATCCAAGCGTACCGACCATCTTCAAGCCATCGAGCGGGTAGGACTCGAGCGGTTCGCGGGTCCGGTTCTGATCCGGCCGGGGTCCGGCGCTGGCCGCTTCTTCGTCTTCCTCGCGGCTCGGCAGATCGAACGGATCGCGGTCATCCGGCGCGCGCAAGGTGTATTCGAACGTCTCGAAAGTCTTGATTGCCGGCGGCGGATCAATTGGCGTGCCCTTCTTGGCTTTTTCCTGCTGCACCCACTTTTCAACCTCTTCCTTGCCGGACATGCAGCCGCTGAGGACGGCGAGCGTCATGAGGGTGGCAGCCAGTCGGAAAGTGATCGCGAATGGAGATTTCATATCACTTTCCTCCCGTGGCTTTGGCGCCTTTTGGCGCATTTGCACTTTCGAATTCGGCGATCTCGTCACCGTCCATGTAGCGGTAGGTCTTGACCGTGCCTTCCAGGGTCAGGGTTCCGGAGGCAGCACCGGTCTTGTCCGATTTGGCCGTCGACGGACGCAGGGAAACGTCATGCATGGTCAGGATCACCACGCGGGGCAGCGAAGCCACCTTGCTGATGAACGAGCCGAATTCGTGATAGGTGCCGACCATGCGCAACTGGATCGGTTTCTCCGCATAGAAGCCCTTCATTACCTCCGGGCCCGGCTGGAACAGCTCGTTGGTGATGCCGGCACCAAGCGCCGCCTGGGATATCTCGAGGATCAGCTTCGGCATTTCGGTCTTGCCGGGAAGCTGATTGATCATCTGCTGCAGCTCGTCGGTCATGTCCTCGAGCTGTTTTTCATAGGCGGCAAGATTGACAACCTGGGCCTGCTTCTTGACGAAATCGGCGCGCAGCCCGACCTCTTTCTGCTCGGCACGTTCGAGATCCTCCTGCTGCACGCTGATCTGGAACCACCAGCCGAGGAACAGGATCACGGCAACGATCAGGAAGGCGAAAAAGCCCTTGATCGATTTCGGCCAATGACCGACGTTGTTGCGATCCAGATTGCGTAGATCGTCGAAGAAACTCATGGCTTCTTCTCCTCGGCGGGCGGCGTCTGCTCCGCAGCAGGCTTGCTGGTCAGCTTGCTGGCGGCATCGTTGAGTTGCTCGCCGAGATCGGCTGGCTTGGCAGCCGGGGATTTCTCAGCCCCACTCTCGGCAGGTGCCGAGGCCGCCGTCGCGGCGGCGGCTTCGGCCTCGGCGGTCTTCTTGGTGGTGACCGCCAGCGAGAACACGTAAGGCATCTTGGCGTCCGCGCCTGGAGCGCCTTCCTTGCTTTCGATCTTGGCCAGGTCGGCCTTGCCGAGATACGGCGAATTCTCCAGCGCACGCATGTAGGTAGCTACGCGGGTGCTCGATTCGGCGACGCCTTCAAGCGTCAACCTGTCACCATTCTGCTTGAGCGAGGTCAACCGTGTCCCGTCGGGAATGCTCTTCGACATTTGGTCGAACAGGTGAACCATCTGCGATCGATTCGACTGCAGGTCTTCGATGATTTCCTTGCGCGCAAGCAGTTGCGAGCGGACCTTCTCGAGGTTCTGGATCTTCTCGATGTCCTTTTCGAGCAGCTTGATCTGTTGTTCGAGATAGGTGTTGCGTTCGTTCTGGTTGTCGATGCGCATGCCCATCCAGTAGGACGCGCACATGAACACGAGCACCGCCGACACGGCGGTGGCCGCGAGCATCATGTAGAACTCGCGCTCGCGCTGTTTGCGCCGCTCGGCTCGCCACGGAAGTAGGTTGATTCTGGCCATCAGTCGAAACTCCTCATCGCCAGTCCACATGCGATCATCAGAGCCGGAGCATCCTGGGCCAGGGTCTGCGCCTGCACGCGCGAGGATAGCGACATGTTGGCCAGCGGGTTTGCCACGACGCAGGGCACACCCAGTTGCTCTTCAACCATGTCGGCAACCCCGGTGATCGAGGCGCAGCCGCCGGCAAGGACGATCTGGTCAACGCGGCTGTATTCGCTGCCGGCGAAGAAAAACTGCAGGAGTCGGCTGATTTGCTGGACCATCGCCTCCTTGAACGGCTCCAGCACCTCGATCTCGTAGGATTCCGGCAAACCGCCCTGGCGCTTGGCCAGCCCGGCCTCCTCGTAACTGAGTCCGTAGCGACGCATGACTTCGTCAGTCAGTTGCTTGCCGCCAAACACCTGTTCGCGCGAGTAGATGGTGCGCTGGTTGCGCAGCACGATCAGCGTCGTCATGGTTGCGCCAACGTCGATGACCGCGACCACGGCATCCTTTGGCACCGACAACTGGTCGGCAATCAGGCGGAACGCGTTTTCCATCGCGAACGCCTCGACATCCATGGTCTTGGCGGTGAGGCCGCCGAGATCGAGCGCGGCGACGCGCAGATCCACGTTTTCGGTTCGCGATGCCGCCAGCAGGACATTGACCATGTCCGGGTTGTCCTTGACCGGGCCAATCACCTCGAAATCGAGACTGACTTCCTCGATCGGGTAGGGAATGTACTGATTGGCTTCGATCTGGATCTGCGCCTCCATGTCCTCTTCGGACAAGTCGGCGGGCATCGGCACGATCTTTGTGATGACCGCGGAGCCTGCCACGGCGGCGGCCGCAGACCGGGTTTTCGCCCCGGATCGGCTGAGTGCCCGGCGAATGGCTTCGCCCACAGCCTCGACTTCGACAATGTTCTTCTCGACGACGGCGTTGGGCGGCAGAGCCTCGACGGCATAATGTTCCACGCGGTAGCGACCGCCAGCCTGACCCAGTTGCAGCAGCTTAACGGCTGTTGAACTGATGTCGACTCCGATCAGGACCGGTGTCTTAGGAGTGAAGAGTCCCACTACTTTTTCCCCTTCCCACGCGCCCTTACGAGCGAAACATGTGTTTTCACATTAAATCTAAAACCTGACCACTTGGCAACAGGGATCGTTGAAAAAGTCGATCCCGTCGCGAAAACTGCCCTGAATTGCCCGAATTGGTCAGACCTGGCGCCCCAAGGGTGACCCGGAAAAACCCTCAAAGCACCTATACTCTGTCGATTGCGCAACGATCCTTCCTTGAATGCCATCACAAGTCGCACCTCCCGCTCGCCTCCTGTTTCGACTCGCCCGCTACGCGCTGTACCTCGGATTCGGCGCTGCCGTGCTCGGTGGTCTCGGCCTCGGCATCGCCTACTGGTTGATTTCCCCGCGCCTGCCTTCGGCCGAATCGCTGCGCGATGTGCAGTTGCAGGTACCGCTGAAGGTTCTCTCGGCGGATGGCAAGCTGATGGCCACATTCGGCGAAACACGGCGCATCCCCATCCACATGAGCGATGTGCCTGATCGCCTCAAATATGCGGTGTTGTCGGCGGAAGACGCGGATTTCTACAGTCATTCCGGCATCGATGTCACCGGCATCCTGCGTGCGGTGTGGCTGGTCGCAACGACCGGCAGCAAGCATGTGGCCGGTGGCAGCACGATCACCCAGCAGGTGGCCAGGCAGTTCTTCCTGAGCCCGGAAGTCACCTATACGCGCAAGCTGTCCGAGATCTTCCTCGCCTTCCGCATCGAGAATGCGCTGAGCAAGGACGAGATCCTCGAGCTTTACCTCAACAAGAGTTTCTTCGGCAATCGCGCCTACGGCATTGCCGCTGCCGCCGAGTTCTATTACGGCAAGACCCTGGACCAGCTGACCCAGGCCGAGTGCGCGATGCTGGCATCGTTGCCGAAATTTCCGTCCACCGGCAATCCGATCAACAACATGCCGCGCGCCCTGTTGCGTCGTGCCTATGTGCTTGGTCGCATGCATGACCTCGGCCACATCGACCAGGCCGGCTACGATCAGGCCATGGCCGAACAGGACCAGTCCTTCGCTCACGAGCCGCCCATCGAGATCGAAGCATCCTATGTGGCGGAACTGGTTCGCCAGGAAGCAATCGAGCGCCTCGGCAACGATGCCCTCAACAATGGCTACGTGATCCAGACCACAATCGATTCGTCGGACCAGGAAGCGGCCAACCAGGCCTTGCGTGATGCTCTTATCGATTACGACACGCGTCACGGCTATCGCGGTGCCGAAGCTCATGTGGAGATCCCTGCGAATGCGCAACCGGCTGATTTGATCCGCCTCATCGATGGCTACCGTTCGGTGAACGGACTCGTGCCCGGTGTCGTCAGCCATGTCGATGCCGAGACAGCCCTCGTGCAGATGGCCGACGGCCAGAGTGCCGCACTCGACATCAAGGCCGTGGAATGGGCGCGGTCATACATCGACGACAGTCGTCGCGGCGGCACACCCAAGCAGATTGGCGAGGTGCTCAAGCCTGGCGACATCGTGCGTGTCTTGCGCGATCAGGAAGGTGCGTGGAAGCTCGGCCAGATTCCTGCCGTGCAAGGCGCCCTGGTCGGGCTGGATCCCGACGATGGCGCCATCCGCTCGATGATTGGCGGCTTCAACTTTTCGCGCAGCAAATACAACCGCGCCACCCAGTCCAGTCGTTCGGCCGGCTCCAGTTTCAAGCCGTTCATCTACTCGGCAGCGTTCGACCACGGTTTCACGCCGGCATCCGTGATCAATGACGCGCCGCTGGTCTTTCCGGACGTCTCACGCCCCGATGGCCTGTGGACGCCTTCCAACGACGACGGCAAGTTCGACGGGCCGATTCGCCTGCGCGAAGCGTTGGTGCGCTCCAAGAATCTCGTCTCGGTGCGCCTGCTCGATGCCATCGGCGTGCACTACGCGCACGAGTATGTCACCCGCTTCGGCTTTACCGCCCAGCAGGTCCCCGAGAACCTGTCGATGGCGCTCGGCACCGCGGCTGTTTCACCGCTGTCCATGGCACGCGGCTATGCGGTGATCGCCAACGGTGGATTCCTCGTCGACCCCTACCTCATTGCGACGATCGTTGATCGCGACGGCAAGTCCATCTACCACGCCAATCCGGCTCGCGCATGCAGGGATTGCCCCGAACGCCTGCAGGAGGAGGCGCGCCTGCAGGCGGCCCCGGCGAGCGCGCCGGCGACCTCGGGCTTCAGTCCGATTTCCGCAGCGCATGCGGAAACCGCTGCGGCAACCGATGTTGACGCGCTGCGCCTGGCTCCGCGCGTCATCGATGCGCGCAATGCCTACCTGGTCACATCGCTGATGCGCGACGTCGTGCGCCGCGGCACCGGCTCGGGGGCAATGGTTCTCAAGCGCAACGATCTGGCGGGCAAGACCGGCACCACCAATGACTACCGCGATGCCTGGTTTTCAGGGTTCAATGCCCGGGTCGTTGCCACCGCCTGGGTCGGGTTCGATGATTTCAGCTCGCTCGGCAGTCGCGAATTCGGTGCCAAATCGGCGTTGCCCATCTGGATCGGCTTCATGCGCGCGGCACTCGATGGCATGGACGAACAACCCTTCGAGATGCCTGCAGGCATCACCACGGCCAGAATCGATCGCGACAGTGGCCTGCTCGCGCCAGCCGGGGATCCGGATTCGATGATCGAGTACTTCAAGACCGAGGACGTCAACCAGTTGGCGACGCGGCCGGACAAGCAAAGCGAAGAGCAGCGCGAAGCCTACGACGTATTCTGATGCGATCGAATTGCCGCGAGGATGCCGCGCAGACGCGCAGACGCATTGCGGTCGAGGCGGCACGCCTGATTGCCGAACACGGCATGCGCGATTTTCACGCTGCCAAGCGCAAGGCGGCGCAACGCCTCGGCCTTGCCGAGACTGCGCCACTCCCGCGTAACGCCGAAATTGACGAAGCCTTGCGCGAGCACCAACGCCTGTTTCAGGGCCATTCACAGCCGGCGCAGCTGCGCCTTTTGCGCGAAGCTGCAATTGAGGCCATGCGCTTTTTCGCGCGTTTCGAGCCGCGCCTGGTCGGCGCGGTTCTGGAAGGCACGGCGGATGCGGTGTCGGCGGTTTGCCTGCATCTGTTTCACGACAACTTCGGCGAAGTGATCGGCTTTCTCGATGAGCATGGCATCCCGTTCGAGCAGCAGGATCGGGAGTTCCGCTTTTCTGCAGAGTTGCGCGAGGCATTCCCGGTACTGCTGTTTTCTGCCGCCGGAACCCGCGTCGATGTGAGCGTCTTTCCACTCGACGGTCTGCGTCGCGCACCGCTGGATCGCAACAACGAGCGACCGATGCGTCGAGCCACGCTCGAGGTGCTGCTGACTCTGGTCGACTGAGCCTGCGTTCCGGCAGGCTCCACGACATTTTGCCAATGCACGGTTGTGGTGTGGCTGATTGCGCTCAGCGCTTGCCGACTTCGATGTAATCGCGCTGCACGGAGCCGGTGTAGACCTGGCGCGGACGCCCGATCTTGGCATCCGGCGTGACCTGCTGCTCGAGCCAGTGCGCAACCCAGCCGGCCGTACGTGCAATCGCGAACATCACCGTGAACATCTCGGTGGGGATGCGCAGCGCCTTGTAGATGATGCCGGAATAGAAATCGACGTTCGGATACAGCTTGCGCTCGACGAAATAGGAATCCTTGAGCGCGACCTCTTCAAGCGCCATGGCGACATCGAGCAGCGGATCCTTGATGTTCAGATCGGCAAGCACCTTGTGCGTCATCTCGCGGATGATCGTCGCACGCGGATCGAAATTCTTGTAGACACGATGACCGAAGCCCATCAGGCGGAAGCCCGAATCCTTGTCCTTGGCTTTGGCAACGGCCGAGGCGACGTTTTTCGCGTCACCGATGTCGGTCAGCATCGACAGCACGGCTTCGTTGGCGCCGCCATGCGCCGGTCCCCACAAGGCGGCAATGCCGGCAGCGATGCAGGCGTACGGATTGGCACCCGTCGAACCGACCAGGCGCACCGTCGAGGTCGATGCGTTCTGCTCGTGATCGGCATGCAGGATGAACAGCAGGTCGAGGGCCTTGGCCACGGTCGGATTCAGCTCCAGCGGCTCGCTCGGCACCTCGAACATCATGTGCAGGAATCGCGTGACGTATTCGAGGTTGTTGCGCGGATAGCGCACCGGCCAGCCCACCGACGAACGATAGGCGGCAGCGGCGATGGTCGGCACCTTGGCGATCAGGCGGATCGCGGCAAGGCGACGCTGCTCCGGATCATCCATGTCGAGGTTGTCGTGATAGAACGCCGACAATGACGCCACCGACGCGCACAGCATTGCCATCGGATGCGCGTCGTAGCGGAAACCGTTGAGAAAGTTCTTCTGCGACTCGTGCATCATCGTGTGATGCGTCACTTCGTGCTCGAACTGGTTGAACTCGGTCCTGCTCGGCAATTCGCCGTTGATCAGCAGATACGAGGTTTCGAGGAAATTCGAGTGCTTGGCGAGCTGCTCGATCGGATAACCGCGATACAGCAGGACACCCTTGTCGCCATCGATGTAGGTGATCGCACTGCGCGTGCTGGCGGTGGAGACGAAACCCGGATCGTAGGTGAAATAACCGGTTTCCTTGTTGAGCCTGCCGATATCGAGCGCGGGATCACCGAGCGTGCCAGTGACGATCGGCAGCGACGTGCTGCGATCATTCTTGCCATCGATGAGTTGAACGGATTGGTCGGACACAACGGACTCCTTGGTCGGGTTCCGGAGTCGCGAGCAGACGCCGGAAATCGGGAAAACAGGGAGGCTGCGGCACCTCGCCTCGGCAGGGGGCGATGGCTGTCAGCTCGCACTTACGCAGCCGTAGCACGACCAATTATTGCATAGCACAACGCCGCTCGTGGCAAGCGTGCACGCCTGCGCATGCGCGCAAACGCAAACGCCGGCGCTGGGCCGGCGTTTCGCGACGCTTGGCGGGAAGCCGACTTACTTGGCGTAGCGACGGCGGAACTTGTCGACGCGGCCACCGGCATCGGCAACTTTCTGCTTGCCGGTGTAGAACGGATGCGAATGGCTCGAAATATCCACCTTGACCAGGGGATATTCCTGACCGTCCGTCCACTTGACCGTTTCCTTGGTCGAGATCGTCGAACGGGTCAGAAACGAGAAATCGCTGGACAGATCCTGGAAAACGACGGACTTGTACTTCGGGTGGGTATCGAGCTTCATGGGACAGTACCGTTGGCCGGGCGCACCCGGAAGAAAAGAGCGCGATTGTATCGGCTGGCTGAGCGCCCCGCAAGCCTGGGCGCGCTAGGCCGCAGCCAGGGCGGCCCGGATCCTGGCCTCAAAGCGCGCCTGATCGACGCCGAGAATGATCCGCGCATTGGCCGGCTGCTGCAGCCGCCCTTCCCAATCGACCACGGTTGCGCCGCGGGTCAGGCTGCCGTCGAGTTCGATTCCGACATGGCATTCGCGCGCTTGGCTGATGATGTCGGGATCCAGCGCGACCGCCATCGCCAGCGCATCCGCACTGTACAAACGCGCGCGACCCTGCGCCTGGGCCCAATCGCAGGTGCGCCGCGAGATGGCCGCGTAAAAGCGTGCACGCGGCGAATCCACCTGCAGCCACTGGGCGAACTCCGCGTAATCCAGGCCATGCCGCACCGTCGCCTCCCAGTCGACCAGATCGAATTTCGGCCAGTTTGAAAAGACCACATGCGCCGCCTCCGGATCGAAGCCGATATTGAATTCGGCCGGCACCCGATGCGTGTTGCCGCGACCGTTCACCGCTCCGCCCATGATCACCAGGCGGGCAAACCGCGAGGGCAACTCCGGGTCGATGCGCAGGGCCAGGGCGAGATTGGTCAGGGGACCCAATGCCACCAGGGTCAGCTGGCCGGGGAATTCACGGCTCAAGCGCAGGATTGCCATGACGGCATGTTCATCCGCCGCGCGACGCGACGATGGCGTGAGTCCGGCATCACCGAAACCGTCCTCGCCATGAACGTAGGCGGCATCGGCGGCCGGCCGCACCAATGGTGTCGCGCAGCCTGGGTAAACCGGCGTTTCGGCACCGATCAACTCGACCAGCTTCAAGGCGTTGGCCACGGTGTGGCCAAGCCCGACGTTGCCCGCCGCAATGGTCAATCCGACCACCTCGGCAGAGTGATGGGCCATCAGGATTGCGAGTGCGTCGTCGACGCCGGGATCGGTATCTATCAACAGCCGCGGTGCGTGCATGGCGTCATCCGGTCGGAAAACCGCACACGATAGCAAGAACCTTCAGCAGACTGCGCGTGCCGGGATCAGGAAAAGATATCGCGCTCAGGCATTGGCGAAATTCGATGCCGCACCGATCCAGCGCGCGACCAGCCGCTCGCAAAGCGCGGGGTGCGCTTCGCTCATGATCGCGCCGATGCGCTGCACTTCGACCAGCAGCCCGGCATCGCGGGCCAAGTCGGCAATGCGGAATTCAAGGCGCCCGGTCTGCCGCGTGCCGAGCATTTCGCCCGGGCCACGCAGTTCGAGGTCCTTCTCGGCAATGACGAAACCATCGCTGGTTTCGCGCATCGCCGTGAGGCGCTCGCGCGCCATCGCGGACAGCGGCGCTTGATACATCAGCACGCAACTCGATGCCTGATTGCCGCGACCGACCCGCCCGCGCAACTGATGCAACTGGGCCAATCCCAGGCGCTCGGCATTTTCAATCACCATCAGGCTGGCATTCGGCACATCGACGCCGACCTCGATCACCGTGGTGGCCACCAGCAGGGCAATGCGGCCGCTGCGGAAATCGTCCATCACCGCCTGCTTCTCCATTGGCTTCAGACGGCCATGCACGATGCCTATCGCGATGCCCTCGAGCAATCCGCCCAATTCGGCAAAGGCGACTTCAGCTGCCTGCGCCTCCAGTTGTTCGGACTCTTCGATCAGCGTGCAGACCCAGTAGACCTGGCGTCCTTCGGCACAGGCAATGCGAATGCGCTCGATGACTTCGCCACGCCGCGAGCTCGACAACGCTACCGTGGTCACCGGCGTGCGCCCGGGCGGCAGTTCGTCGATGACCGAGACATCCAGGTCGGCATAGGCAGTCATGGCCAGAGTGCGCGGAATGGGCGTGGCGGTCAGCACGAGTTGATGCGGAACCCGCTCACCAGCCCGGCCCTTGTCACGCAAGGCGAGACGCTGGTGAACGCCGAAGCGGTGTTGTTCGTCGATGATGACCAGGCCGAGATCGCGGAATTGCACGCCCTGTTGCATCAGCGCATGCGTGCCGACGACCAGTTGCGCATCACCGGCAAGCGCGGCCATCGCCGCCGTACGCGCCTTGCCCTGGACTTTTCCGGCCAGCCAGACCGGCTCGATGCCCAGCGGCGCGAGCCAGGCGCCCAGATTGCGCAGGTGCTGTTCAGCCAGCAGTTCGGTCGGCGCCATCAGGGCGACCTGATAGCCGCACTCGATCGCGGCCAGTGCCGCCCACGCAGCAACGACGGTCTTGCCCGAGCCGACATCGCCCTGCACCAGGCGCAACATGGGCTGCGCCTCGGCCATGTCTTCGGCGATTTCGCCGTTCACGCGCTGTTGCGCGGAAGTCAACCGGAATGGCAAGGAGCGCAACAGCGCCTTGCGCAATTTGCCGTCGCCACGCAAGCGCGGTGCGCCGTGCTGGCGGATCTGCACGCGCAATTGCCTGAGGCTCAGGTGATGGCTGAGCAGTTCCTCGAAAGCCAGGCGCTGCTGCGCCGGATGCGTGCCCAGCAACAAGGCGGCGACATCGGCATCCGCCGGTGGCCGGTGCACCAGCAGCAAGGCCGCCCGCAGCGAGAGCAGTTGCATGTCCTTGCGCAGGATCGGCGGCACCAGCTCCAGCACCTCGTCCGCCGGCAACTTGCGCAGGGCGAGTTCGATCACGCTGGCGAGGCGTTTCTGGCCAAGGCCCTCGGTGACCGGATAGATCGGGGTCAGCGTCTCGGCCACCGCGCTGGCGCCCGCCGTCACCCGCTGGTACTGCGGATGGACGATTTCCGGACCCTGCGTGCCGTGGCGGATCTGCCCATAGCAGCGCAGCCGTGTGCCCGGATTCAACTGCTCGACCTGGCTTCGGCGGAAATTGAAAAAGCGCAAGGTCAGCATCGTGCGCGCGTCATCGCTGATGACAACGCGCAATTGCGGACGAAATCGGAAACTGCGCTCGACCGCTTCGATGATTCCCTCGACCTGCACCGACTCGCCGATGCGCAGATCGCGGATCGGCGTCAGCCGCGTGCGATCCTCGTAGCGCAAGGGCAGATGGAACCAGAGATCCTGGATGCGCTCGATGCCGATTCGCTGCAATGCAGCTTGCAGCGCCGGGCCGACACCCGGCAAATCGCCGACCGGCTCGAGACCGGCAGCGACATCAACAAATCCTTTTTTTTCGGTGCGCGGCATCGTTCAAGGATACCGGCAGCGCGCGATGAGAATAAACCGATCGGCCAATCAACCAATCACCGCGATCATGTCGATCTCGACCGAGGCCGCCTTCGGCAACGCGGCGACGCCGATCGTCGAGCGTGCCGGGTACGGTTCGCTGAAGTAGGTTTTCATGATCTCGTTGACGGCGGCGAAATTGCCGAGATCGGTGAGATAGATGCCGACCCTCGCGACGTTGTCGAAGTCGAGTCCAGCGGCCGTCAACACGGCCTTGAGATTCTCGAAAACCTGGCGTGCCTGAGCGCTGATGTCGCCGGCGACCAGATCGCCGCTGGCCGGGTCGATCGGCGTCTGTCCCGACAGGTACACCGTGTTGCCCACCTGCACAGCCTGCGAATACGGGCCAATCGCCTTGGGCGCCAGGCTGGAATGGATGATGCGACGACTGGACATGCAGGGACTCCCTGGTATCAGACGGGGTGACGATAGACGGCGGTGACCACGCCAAGCCGGCGCACGCCGCGCATGACATCGGCAAGGTGCTTGCGGTTGGCCACTTCGATGGTGAACAGCAGGGCCGCGCTCATCAGGTCGCGCTCCTTGTATTCGACGTTCTCGATGTTCGAATTCGCCTGGGCCACGGCGGCGGCGACCTGCGCCAGCACGCCCGGCTTGTTGGCGACGATGATGCGCAGTTCGACGCGGTAGTCGCCGCTGACGCTGGTATCCCAGTCGATCTCCAGGCAACGCTCCGGCGATTTGCGCAACTCGGCCATGTTCGGGCATTCAAGGCGATGAACGACGATGCCCTTGCCGGCCGAGAGATAACCCATGATTGCGTCGCCCGGCACCGGATGGCAGCAATTGCCGAAACTGAGGACGCCGCGCTCGGCACCGGTAATGAGGATCTTCTCGACCGAGTTCGGGCAGACGATCGAGCCTTCATCCTGCAGTTGCAGCAAGGCGCGCGCGACCTGTCCGGCAGTGCGGTTGCCGAGGGCGATGTCGGCCAGCAGGTCTTCCAGCGCGCGCAGCTTGTTCTCCTCGAGATAGCGACCCAGTTGATCGGGCGGCAATACCTCCAGCGATGCGCCGAGCGCGGCCATTGCGCGATCGAGCATGCGATGACCGAGTTCGATGGCGTCCTCGTGCTGCAGGCGCTTGAGGAAGTGGCGGATCGCGGTGCGCGCCTTGGCGCTGACCACCCATTCCAGCCATTGCGTGCTCGGCACCGCCGAGGGCGCGGTGATGATCTCGACCGATTGCCCGCTTTCCAGGCGCGTGCGCAGCGGGGCCAGTTTCTTGTCGACGCGCGCGGCCACCGCATGACTGCCGACATCGGTATGCACGGCGTAGGCGAAATCCAGCGCGGTCGCATTGCGCGGCAGGGCGAGGATCTTGCCGCGCGGCGTGAACAGGTAGACCTCGTCGGGGAACAGGTCGACCTTGACGCTCTCGATGAACTCCAGCGACGAGGGCGTGCCGTTTTGTTCGTCGACCAGGCTGGAAAGCCACTCACGTGCGCGGTTCTGCGCACTGTTGGCCGGATCGGAATCGGTCTTGTAGGCCCAGTGCGCGGCGACACCGCGATCGGCCACCGCGTCCATGTCCTCGGTGCGGATCTGGATCTCGATCGGCGCCCCGAAGGAACCGAACAGCACGGTATGCAGCGACTGGTAGCCGTTGGCCTTGGGAATGGCGATGAAATCACGGAAGCGCCCGTCCATCGGCTTGAACAGCGCATGCACCGCGCCCAGCGCCTGGTAGCAATGCATGACCGTATCGACGACCACGCGGAATCCGTACACATCCATGACCTGGGCAAACGATTTCTGTTCGTTGCGCATCTTCCGGTAGATGCTGTACGGCGACTTGATGCGACTGACCGTGCGATGGGCCAGGCCTTCGGCATTGAGCCGCGCTTCGAGCGCCGCCTCGATTCGCCCCATCGCTTCGCGACGGTTGCCGAGGGCCATGCGGATGCGCGCCGAGATGACCCGATGCCGATCCGGATACATGGCCTTGAAACCGAGATCCTGCAGTTCGGCCTTGAAACGGTTCATGCCCAGGCGCTGCGCGATCGGCGCATAGATCTCGAGCGTTTCCAGGGCAATGCGCCGCCGTGATTCGGGCTCCATCGAGCCCAGTGTGCGCATGTTGTGCAGGCGATCGGCCAGCTTGATGAGGATCACGCGCAAATCGCGCGCCATGGCCAGCAGCATCTTGCGGAAGCTTTCCGCGGCGGCTTCCTGGCGACTCTTGAACTGCAGCTTGTCGAGCTTGGTGACGCCGTCGACCAGTTCGCTGACCGTGGAGCCGAACTCGGCAGTCAGTTCCTGCGCACAGAGCGCGGTATCCTCGAGCGTGTCGTGCAGGATCGCGGCAATGATGGTTTCAACATCGAGGCGCAGATCGGCAAGAATCCCGGCAACCGCCACCGGATGGGTGATGTAGGGCTCGCCGCTCTTGCGTGTCTGCCCATGGTGCGCCCGGGCACCAAGCTCGTAGGCGCGGCGCACGCGCTCGATCTGCTCGACGTTCATGTATCCGGCAAGCTTGTCTTCGAGCGCAAGCACATACGCGGGCATCTTGCCGCGCCGTGTGCCTTGCGAATCAACCGCTGCCTTCATCAGCACCTCGCTGTTGCGTCGAATCAGACCGCTGCGTGATGACCGGATTGGCGGCGGGACATCAGGCGTTACAGATCGTCGCCACCCTTGGAGAGGTCATCATCGACTTCGGCCGCCGCCCATTCCAGCGCTTCACGCTCGGCGCGCTCGCGCGTCTGCCGGTCGATCTCGTCGATCATCGGCTGATCAACCTTGCGTGCCGCGATTTCACGCAGCGACACAACGGTCGGCTTGTCGTTGTGGGCGTCGATGGTCGGCTCGGCACCCTTGGCCAGTTGGCGTGCGCGCTTGGTCGCCATCAACACGAGTTCGAATCGGTTGTTCACGACCGACAGGCAATCTTCAACAGTAATACGCGCCATCTTGCACTAGCCTCATTGGGAATCGATACGGCACCGGTTTGGCGGCCATTGTAGCGGGGCGCAATTGTGCAGTGCAAACAAGGCTCTGTGGGGATTCTCCGCATGCGTGTACGATTCGCTACCTCGCGCAGGTTGCCACGAGCGGGCGGTGCCAACTTGGCTGGCCCCGACCAGAGCAACAAGGAAGCCATTGAAAATGCTGCAATTCATTGATTTCACCCCGCTTCGCCGCGGCGTGCTGGTCGCCCTCGTGCTGCTCCTTGCCGGCTGCACGATCGCCAAGCCGCGAACCGATGATCCGTGGGAGAAGTTCAACAGAAAAGTCTATCGATTCAACGACAAGGTCGACCGCGCCGTGATTCGCCCGACGGCCGTCGCCTATCGCAAGGTGACCAGCCCGAATGCGCGCCGGGTCCTGAGCAATTTCTTCCACAACGTGCGCATGCCGATCACGATCGCCAATGATGCACTGCAAGGTGAAATCAAGGATGCCTTGAAGGGAACCGGTCGCTTCGTCATCAACAGCACGGTCGGCTTCCTCGGTTTCTTCGATCCGGCGAGCAAGATGCATTTGCCCCCGCGCGAGACCGACTTTGCCGCGACCCTGGCCAAATGGGGCGTGGCCGAAGGCCCTTACCTGGTCCTGCCGCTGATCGGCTCGACGACCGTACGCGATGTCTGGCGCATGCCGGTCGATGGACGCCTGTTCGATCCGATGGGCTATTACGCGCGCACCCATGATTACGAACTGGGCCGGCAGCACTGGCCGAGCATGATGTTCCTGGTGACCATCCGCGCCTCGGCGATCGATGCCGAAAACCTCGTCGAAGGTGCGTTCGATCCCTACGTGTTCTACCGCGACGCGTACCGCCAGCGCCGGCTCTATACCATCTACGACGGCAATCCGCCGTTCGAGGCGATCCAGCAGCTGCAGGGCGTCGACGAGGAAGATATTGACGCCTTGCTGGAGGAACAAGACGCCTGGGACAAGAAACAAGAGGACGGCAAGCAGCACTGACCCGGAATCGCCCCGGTCGGACCCTCGCATGGCGGTGCTGCACTCATCGCCACGCTGCCGGCGTTGCGCATGGATCTTGTTGCCAGGCGAAGCCTGAAGGCTGACTCAGCCGGCCACATCCAGGCCCAGCAGGGCTTCGGCATCACTGAGATGGGCAATTGCGCGCAAGCGCGAGGACGCATGCAGGAAGGCGAGACTGCCGCCGTTGCGCCGCGCGTGCGCCGCCCAGGCCAGCAGGACCGCAAGGGTGACGCTGTCCGCACTGTGCAACTCCGCGACATCGACCCGGTCGACCTGGCCAGCCTCGACCAGCGCCTTGCCCTGCTCCAGCGCAGCACCGGCGTTGTCGACGCTGATGCGCCCGGCGACACGGCCGCCGGCAGGGGTGCGCTCGACGATCAATGCTGTGCTCATGCGCCGGCTTTCTTCTCCATGGCCTCAAGCGCCTTCTCGCCCTGTGTTTCCAGGCGCTCGATCAGCGCGCCGAGGTTGCTTGCCTTGATTTCCGCATCCACCTGGTTGCGGTAATTGGTGATGTAGGAAATGCCTTCGATGATCACGTCGTAGGCCTTCCACTCACCTGCGGAGGTCTTGCGGAAAGCATAGTCGACGGCGACCCGCTTGCCGTCATCGAGCACGACTTCGGTACGCACGATCGTGCGCTTGTCATTCAACTCGCCGGCAAACGGCAGGACGTTGACATTGCCACGCGTGTAATTGAGCAAGCCTTCCGCATAACGATGCGCGATCGAGTTGTAGAACGCCTTGGCGAAACGCGAGCGCTGTGCCGGCGATGCCACCCGCGCGTTGCGGCCGAGCACGAGCAGGGATGCATATTCGATGTCGAAGTGCGGCAGCAGGATCGCATCGATCTCGCGGATCAGTTTTTCATGATCGTTCTTGAGCTCGTCGCGATGGGCGCCAATGCTGTCGGCGAGATCGTCGGCGATCTTCTGCACGACCTTCTCCGGCGATATCGCCGCAGCGTGCGCCGGAACGGCCATGCAAATGCAGAAAACCAACGCCAATGTCCAACCGATGAAACGCAGCATGCCTTGCTCTCCTAGGGATTCTTTGCAGCGGGGTCGGCGGCATCCGGCTTGGCCGGGGCTTTCGAGGAATCGCCACTGACGAGGAATTTGCCGATCAGGTCTTCGAGCTGCATCGAGGATTGGGTGAGGATGAACTCGTCGCCGTCCTTGAACGCAACCGGTGAGCCGCCGGGCTGGACGCCAACGTACTGATCGCCGAGTAAACCGCTGGTGAATATCGCCGCAGCGGAATCGTCCGGAATCTCGTGGAAACGCGTGTCGATGCCGATGGTGACCAGCGCTTCGAGTGTTTGCGGATCCAGTTCGATCGACTTCACCGAGCCGATGCGCACACCGGCCAGCTTCACCGGTGCGCGCTGCTTGAGCTGGCCGATGTTGCTGAACTTGGCCTTGAGCAGGTAGTTGTCGCCATCGGTGTAGTTGGCGACCGACGTCGTCTGCGTGGCGAGGTAGGCAAGCGCGGCAAAACCGAGCAGGATGAACAGGCCGGTGCCGACCTGGAATGAACGTCTGGGCTGGGTCATGGATGGTGTCCTGTCACATCAGGAAAGCGGTCATTACGAAATCGATGGCAAGCACGACGATCGACGAGGAAACCACGGTGCGCGTGGTCGCGTAAGCCACGCCTTCGCTGGTCGGTGGCGTGGTGTAGCCCTGGAACGTCGCGATCAAGGCGATCACGGCCCCAAAGACGGTGCTTTTCCAGACTCCGTTGACGAGATCGCTCCAGACCTCGACGTTGGCGCTCATGTTGCCCCAGAAGGTGCCGTTGTCGAGGCCGAGCCAACTCACGCCGACGGCGTGGGCACCAAGGATGCCGAGCGCGTTGAAGACGCAGGCGAGCAGGGGCATGGCGATGACGCCGGCGATGAAGCGCGGGGCGACGACATAGGCGAGCGGATCGACCGCCATCATCTCCATCGCCGAAAGCTGGTCAGTGGCGCGCATCAGGCCGATCTCGGCGGTCATCGAGGTACCGGCGCGCCCGGCAAACAGCAAGGCCGTGACCACCGGCCCGAGTTCGCGGAACAGCGACAAGGCGACGACGGTGCCGAGCGCCGCCGTGCCGCCGAACTTCGCCAGCGTGTAGTAGAGCTGCAAGGACAGCACCATGCCGACGAAGAGGCCGCAGGTCATGATGATGACCAGGCTCATCGCACCGACAAACCAGATCTGGCGCAAGGTCTCGCGGAAATGGCGCAGGCTCTTCGGGATCGCCGCGAGTATCGAGAACAGGAACAATCCGGCCGCGCCGACCTGGGCCAGGGCGTCGCCGGTCAGCGAACGCCGGCTCATGCCGCAGCCGCCGGGAAACCGAGATCGAGCGCATAGTCGCGCGCCGGATACTCGAACGGTACCGGGCCATCGGCCTCGCCACCGAAGAACTGCCGGGTCCAAGGTGAATCGCGCTCGGCGAGTTCCTGCGGATGCCCGTGCGCGGCAATCTTGCCGCCGGCAATCAGATAGACCAGATCGGCCGCGCGGCGCACTGCCGCGAACTCATGCGCGACGAGGATGCTGGTGATGCCGAGCGTGTCGTTCAAGGTACGGATCAACTTGAGCACCTGGTTGAGCGCGATCGGATCAAGGCCGACAAACGGCTCGTCGTAGATCATCAGGCCGGGATCGCGGATCATCGCGCGAGCCAGTGCAACACGCCGCATCATGCCGCCGGAAAGCTCCGCCGGCATCAGCTGCGCAGCGCCACGCAGGCCCACCGCCTGCAAGCGCGTCAGCACGATGTTGCGCACGATCTCCTCGGGCAGGCGCAAGTGCTGGCGCAAGGGAAAGGCGACATTTTCAAAAACGCTGAAATCGGTAAGCAGGGCCGAATTCTGGAACAGGTAGCCGATGCCTTCGCGCAACTCGAACAACTGGCGCCGCGAAAGCTCGGGCACATTGCGACCATCGACGAGGATCTGCCCGGCATCCGCCGCCAGTTGGCCGGTGATATGCCGCACCAGGGTAGTCTTGCCGGTGCCGCTGGGGCCCATGATCGCGGTGATCTTGCCACGCGGGATGTCGAGGTCGACGCCGTCGAATAGCAGCTTGCCGCCCAGCACCGTGCGCAGGCCGCGGATCTGCACATAGGCCGCGCTTGCCGGTTCCGGGGAGTCGCTGCCTGGGGAATGGTTGGATGTATTCACGCGATCGCTTGGCCGGATGGGAATGTTCAAAGCCTTGGGCAGTGCCGACCCGCAGCGGGCGCCTACCTTAGCCGATGCAATGGCGGATCGCCCAGCCTGGCGTTGAGCGCGCTCAGGCCGGCTTCAGAAGGTCGTCGAGGAGGACCGCATGACGGCTCACCTGAGCATCGCGACGCAATCTGCGCGCCGCGAAAATAGCCCGCAAATCATTGATGGCGACGGCAAAATCGTCGTTGATGACAATGTAGTCGAACTCCGGCGCGCGGGCGATCTCGATGCGGGAATCGGCAATGCGCCGGGCAATCTGCTCGGCGCTGTCGGAGGCGCGCGTGCGCAAGCGCCGCTCGAGTTCCGCGCGCGATGGCGGCAGGATGAAGATGCTCAGGCAATCCGGCCATTGCGCACGTACCTGCTGCGCACCTTGCCAGTCGATCTCCAGCAGCACGTCGCGCCCGGCCGCGAGCAGTGGTTCCACAGCCTCGCGCGCGGTGCCCTTGTAATCGCCGTGCACGTTGGCGTGCTCGAAGAATGCCCCTGACCGGGCCATGTGCTCGAACACTTCGCGCGAGACGAAGTGATAGTGCTGGCCATCTATTTCCGTGCTTCGCGGCAGCCGCGAAGTATAGGAAACCGACAACGAGATATCCGGCTCGCGCTCGAGCAAGGCGCGCACGAGGCTGGTCTTTCCCGCGCCGGAAGGTGCCGCAACGATGTACAGGGTGCCGGACACGTCTACTCCAGATTCTGTACCTGTTCGCGCATCTGCTCGATCAGCACCTTGAGTTCGACGGCGGCCTTGGTCGTGCGCGGATCGGCCGCTTTCGAGCCCAGCGTATTGGCCTCGCGGTTGAATTCCTGCATGAGGAAATCGAGACGCCGCCCGATCGCCTCGTCGATGCCGAGGATGCGCCGTGCTTCGGCGATATGCGAGGCCAGGCGATCCAGTTCCTCGTCGACATCCATGCGTTGCAGCTGCAACACGATCTCCTGCTCGATGCGACCGGGATCGGCGGGTTGCTTGATTTCGGCAAGACGCTGATCAAGGCGGTTGCGGGCCGCGGCGCGGACTTCCGGCAGGTGTTCGCGCACCCCGGCGACAATCGCCTCGATGCCATCGATGCGCTCACGCAGGAATCCGGCAAGGCGCTCGCCTTCGCGTTCGCGCGCGGCGATGAACTCGATCAGGGCGAGATCCAGCAAGGCGGCCGCGGCAGCCTGCAAGCCTTCGTTGTCGGCCGACTGCTCGCAGAGCACGCCAGGCCAGTTGAGCAGGTTGGTGAAATCGACATTGAGGGCGGGAAAGCGGCTGGCCAGATCCTGCGCCCTGGACGCCAAGCGGTTCAGCAACTCCTCGTCGATGTCGAGCGCGGTCGAGCGCTTGGCCGCCGCCTTCAGGCGCATCGTCACATCGACCTTGCCGCGCGCAAGGCGTGCGGTCAGCGTTTCGCGCAAGAAGGTTTCAAAGCTGCGCAGATCCTCGGGCAGGCGCGGGCTGATTTCGAGATAACGGTGGTTGACCGAGCGCAACTCGATGCTCAGGTTGCCGTGCTCGCTCTCGCTTTCTGCGCTGGCGAAGGCCGTCATGCTGCGGATCATGCGGTCGGTCCATCGGTGACAAGGCCGGCAATGGTAAACTGCGCGGCCGGATTGCCAAAGCGGTTTCCCATGTCCCTGCAGCGCCCCAGCGGCCGCGCGCCCGATCAATTGCGCCCGATTTCGATTCAACGCGGTTTCACGAAGCATGCCGAAGGTTCGGTGCTGATCAGCTTCGGCGATACCCGCGTGCTGTGCACGGCCAGCGTCGAGGAGAAGGTTCCCAGCTTCCTGCGCGGCAAGGGCGAAGGCTGGCTCACCGCCGAATACGGCATGTTGCCGCGCTCGACCCACGATCGCATGCAACGCGAAGCGGCGCGTGGCGGCCAGGGCGGACGCACCATGGAAATCCAGCGCCTGATCGGACGCAGCCTGCGCGCCTGTGTCGATCGCGCGGCCCTGGGCGAACGCACGATCACCCTTGATTGCGATGTGCTGCAAGCCGACGGCGGCACTCGCACGGCGGCCATCACCGGCGCCTATATCGCCCTGGTCGATGCCATCAACGGCTTGAAAAAGCGCGGCGCAATCAAGCGCGATCCAATCGTCGGTGCGGTCGCGGCGATTTCGGTGGGCATCTTCAATGGGGTGCCCGTGCTTGATCTCGATTACGCCGAGGATGCGAACTGCGACACCGACATGAACGTGGTGATGAACGATGGCGGCGGCTTCATCGAATTGCAGGGAACCGCCGAAGGACATGCGTTCCGCCGCGACGAGCTCGATGCCCTGCTCGTCCTCGCCGGCAAGGGCGTGGCGGAGCTATGTGAACTGCAACGCCAAGCCTTGTCGGCATGAAGCTGGTCCTCGCCAGCGGCAACGCCGGCAAGCTGGCTGAAATCCGCGAAGTGCTTGCCGATCTGTCGATCGAACTTGTCGCACAAGGCGAGCTTGGCGTCGAAGATGCCGAGGAGACCGGTGCCAGTTTCGTCGAGAACGCCATCCTCAAGGCGCGCCACGCGTCGCGCTTGAGTGGCCTGCCGGCACTCGGCGACGACTCGGGCCTCTGCGTTGACGCGCTGCAGGGTGCGCCTGGCCTGCTTTCCGCACGCTACGCGGGCGAGCACGGCAACAGCGCTGCGAATATCGCCAAACTGCTCGAAGCCTTGAAGGATGTTGCCGAAGCCGAACGCGACGCGCATTTCTTCTGTGTCATCGTGCTGATGCGCCACGCCGATGATCCCGCCCCGCTGATTGCCGAAGGTCGCTGGCCGGGGCGCATCCTCGATGCCCCACGCGGCCACGGCGGCTTCGGCTATGACCCGATCTTCTTCGATCCACGACACAACGCCAGCGCCGCCGAACTCGAACCCGCCGTGAAAAATCGCATCAGCCATCGCGGTCAGGCCTTGGTCCATTTGCGCAGAGTTCTTGCCAGCGGCATCTGAAAGGGTTTCAGACCAGCGCGCCCTCGTCTTCGGCGAACGCGCTCAAGCATTCCAGCATCGTGTTGTCATGGATATCGAGCACCTTGCGCAGGTTGGTCTGGTAGCCGCCAGCCAGATTCCACGCAATCGGCAATCCCATCCTTCGGGTCGCGGCGAAAACATGCCGATCACGCTCCCGCAGCTGCGCCGTGGTCAGCCAGCCGCCCAGCGGGTCGTTGACATGCGGATCGGCACCGGCTTGATAGAGCAGAAGGTCGCAGCGCTCGAATCGCTCCAGGATCAGCGGAATTTCGCCGAGAAACCGCTCAGCCTGTGACGGCTGATCCCAGCTGGACGCCGCCGAGTAATGCTCGATCCAGTCCAGGCCCAGTTCGCGGATGATGTCGCTGGTGCCATTGCCGTAGTGCTGATCGAAATCGAGGATGCCGACGCGGCGGACCAAACCTTCGTGGTGCAGAACCAGGGCGGCCACCATCAAGCCGTTGAACGTGCAGTAGCCGCCGCCGTGGTCGTGGCAGGCATGGTGGAAGCCCGCAACCGGCGCCACGGCGCAACCCTCGTTCAACGCCCATCGGGCCGCGCCGAGCATGGCCCCGCTGGTCCATGGCAGGCTTTGCGCCACCTCGGGCAGATGATTGCCGAAGCCATTGGCAAGCCGCAGCGAAAGCACGCCGCGCACATAGTGCGGGTCGTGAGCGAGACAGAGCTGGTCGACGCTCACCGGTTGCGGCTCGACCACGCTCAGCACCGGAAAACGGCGACGCCACGACGCCATCACTTCGCGAGGCTTGCGCGCACTTGGCGAAAACGATTGCGCGTTGGCAACCATCTGTTCGCAATAGACAACTTTCATTCCTGATTGCCGCCGAGATTCGCCCCTGCAGGCTGCAGCAGGCGGTACATCGGATCATCGCGCTCGTCATTTTGCACCGGGTGGCAACCGGCCTCCCACATCAGCGCTTGCAACCGCAGCACAAAGCCGCCCTCCCGGCCCAGCCGATGCTTGACCTCGGCAACCCTGTCCAGCAGCGCCGAGAGATGGGCGTGCGTGCGTTCTGAACCAAGGTACTCGGCAAACGCCCGCCGATCTTCCGGAGTCCAGTCGCGGATCGCGTGGTCGATCGTGGCCAGGGTATAGCCACTGGCAAAGGGTTCGATTCCGGAGGGGACGGACTGACCTCCCGGCGCAATGGCGAGCGCCCGCGCATCGGCAACTTCGCGGAAGAACATGACGTCGATAAAAGGCGAAAGGTCTGCAAGTTGCTGTATTTGCAACAAGCGGGTGATTACCGCATCGGGCGTGCACGCGGCATCGATCAGGTCGAACAATGGCGTCGCTTGGATGGCAACGTGGCGACCGGAAGGCAACTGGGCCATGGTGAATCCTCGTCAATCGGCGCATTCGCGCCAGGCAAGGGCACTCGCGGCCCTGACTCAAGCACGATCCCTGGCGACCGCAGTCCGGAACGGCGAGCAATTCGCACAATCTGCCAGCGGACGATCTCACCACCTGCGACGTCATTCCGCCCTTGCCGTTCGCACTTCGGATACTCCAGGCCGAAAATGAACCGACTACCCGGCCAAGCGCCCGAATGCCCAGAGTCTTTTACGCTGTGCGGCAGCGCGGCGACTACAATAATCCGATGCTGATCGCCCCGCCCCTGTCGCTGTATATCCATATCCCGTGGTGCGTGAAGAAGTGCCCGTACTGCGATTTCAATTCGCATGCGCAAGTGGACGGGATTCCGCAGGAGGCGTATGTGACCGCGCTGCTCGCCGACCTGGATCGGGATATTGCGGATTACGGCGCGGCGCTGGGCGGTCGTGCCTTGCACAGCATCTTCTTCGGGGGCGGCACGCCAAGCCTGTTTTCGCCGGACTCGATTGCGCGGATCCTCGATGGGGTAAAGCATCGACTGGATTTCAATTCGGGAATTGAAATCACCCTGGAGACGAATCCGGGCACGGTGGAACATGGGCGTTTGGATGGCTATCTCGCTGCCGGCGTCAATCGCATCAGTTTCGGCGTGCAGAGTTTCGATGACGACAAGTTGCGTCGGCTCGGGCGCATCCACTCGGCCAGCGACGCGGCGCGTGTCGTGGGCGAAGCGCGCGCGGCCGGGTTCGACAACTTCAATATCGACCTGATGTATGCCCTGCCCGGCCAGGATCTGGCCGGTGCGGCACGCGACATTGAACAGGCGATTGCGCTGGCACCGACCCACATCTCGCATTACCAACTCACGATCGAGCCGAACACCGCGTTCGCCTCGCGCCCGCCGACACTCCCCGACAGCGATGCCGCCTGGGACATGCAGGAGCATAGCCAGCACCTGCTGGCTGAAGCCGGATATTCCCAGTACGAAATCTCGGCGTATGCCAAACCCGATCGACGCTCGCAGCACAATCTAAACTACTGGCATTTTGGCGACTATCTCGGCATCGGTGCCGGCGCACACGGCAAGCTCACCGATGCGGCGACCGGCAGCATTCGTCGACGCGCCAAGCAACGCACGCCGCGCGCCTATCTGCAACATGCCGGGCAGTCGCGCGGCATCGCCAGCGAGGCCACGCTGGCAAACATCGACCTGCCGTTCGAATACATGATGAATGCGCTGCGCCTGGTCGACGGCGTGCCGATGGGCGAATTTGCCCAGCGCACCGGACTTGGACCCGAGGCGATCGCGGACACGCTTGCCCGCGCCCGTGCGCAAGGCTGGATCGACAACGACTCCGCCATCCTTCGCACCACCGAGACCGGGCAACGCTTCCTCAATGACGTGATCGCCCTGTTTCTTCCTGCAGGCGATGGCGAATCCGGGAGGCGACATGCTTGAGGCGGTCACCCTGCACTGCCCGTATTGCGGCGAAAGCTTCGAAAGCTCGGTCGATTGCTCGGCCGGAAACCAGGCCTACATCGAGGATTGCGCGATCTGTTGCCGACCGATCGAGGTGCGCCTTCGCATCAATGAGGCAGGCGAGTTGCTGGACGTCGACACGGCGACGGATCGCGAATAGCAAGTCGGGATGACCAGCCTGTCGGCTGTTAGAACCCGGGAGTCGAGAATGGGGATTCGGCAAAGCCTGCTTCGCTCGCCCGATTCCTGATTCCTGATTCCTGATTCCTGATTCCTGATTCCTGATTCCTGATTCCTGATTCCTGATTCCTGATTCCTGATTCCCGATTCCGATTCCCGATTCCCGATTCCCGATTCCCGATTCCCGATTCCCGATTCCCGATTCCCGATTCCCGATTCCCGATTCCCGGCTTTGAGGTACACTCGCGCAGCCAAAGGTGCCTGATCGATTCGATCGGGTGAAACGGGAAGCCGGTGCGTTGTCATTGCGATCGTTCCGGGTCGCATTCTCCAACAATTCCGGCGCTGCCCCCGCAACGGTAGGCAAGCCAAACCTGATCGATGACCACTGTGCCATGCACGGGAAGGTGATCAGGCCGATGCATCCGCATCGCTTGCAAGCCCGGAGACCGGCCTTGGGCCGACGTCGAAGACGTCGATCGTTCCAGGCGTTGCGGCGGGCAACGGACGGGCATTCATGGCTTCGTCCATGCGCGCTTGTTGATCCGTCGTGACACCTGGTTTCCGCGGGTGTGCGTTCGGAGATTCCCATCATGTGCCGTTATTCCTTTTTGTATTCCAGTATCCTCGCCGCGTTCAGTGGCAGCGCGTTTGCCGACCAGGCCGACCTTCAACCCGAAATCGTGGTCAGCGCCACGCGTGTCGTGCAAACGGTGGATGCCACGTTGGCCGATGTCAGCGTGATCTCGCGCGAGGACATCGAAGCCAGTGCCACGCGTGACCTCAGCGATTTGCTGCGCCTGCAGGCGGGCATCGACATCGCCCGTACCGGCGGACCGGGCGGTCAGACCTCGATCTTCCTGCGCGGCACCAACAACAATCATGTGCTGGTGCTGATCGACGGCGTGCGGGTCGCCGCGCTTGGCACCGGCGCCTTCACCTGGGAAACCCTGCCGCTGGCGGCCATCGAACGCGTCGAGATCGTGCGCGGCCCGCGTGCCAGCTACTGGGGCTCGGATGCGATTGGCGGCGTGATCCAGATCTTCACGCGCAAGCTCGACGGGCTGCGGGTTGCACTCGGTTATGGCAGCTACGCCGATGCCAAGGCCGACATCGGCATTGGCCATCGTGGAGAGAGCGGCGGCTACAGCGTGCAGATCGGCGCACGCGACGAAGACGGATTCCCGAGCCAGAACGAGAACGGCTACGGTTACGAGGACAAGGATCACGGCCTGCGCAATCGGCACCTGTCCGCGCGTGCCGATCATCGCTGGGGAGAACAAACCCTCGATGCTGTTTTCATGCGCAGCCAGGGCACGACCGAGTTTGCCGGCGGCCAGTCCGACTTCACCGAGCAGGCCATCAACCTGACGCTGAGCGGCGCGATCACGCCGGCATGGCAGCATCGCCTGAGTGCCGGACGCGCCAGCGAGGACTACGCGACGCCGGCATATTTCGATGCCTATGCCTCGCGGCGCACGTCGCTCGGCTGGCAGAACGAGATTGCGCTTTCGCCGCAGCAGCGCCTCGTCCTCGGCCTTGATGCGGTGCACGAGCGAGGCGAGAAGCTCGACAGCTATCGGCACAGCCGCAACAACACCGGCATCTACGCAGGCTGGCAGGTCGGCATGCGGCCGTTCGACAGCGAAGTGTCCCTGCGCAGCGACGACAACAACCTGTTCGGCCAGCACACCACAGGCTCGGTCGCCGCCGGCTGGCATTTCAACGAGGCAACGCGTGCCTACGCCAGTTACGGTCAGGGCTTCCGCGGGCCGACCTTGAATGAGCAGTATTCGCCCGGGTTCGGTGGCCTCTATGCCGGCAATCCCGATCTGCAACCGGAGAAATCCTCCAGCCGTGAAATCGGCTTCGAGTTTGCTCCTGGGCAAGGCCAGCAGCTCAAGGCCAATCTGTATTCGACGCGCATCAGCAACCTGATCAGTTTCAGCGGTGTCGCCTTTCGGGCCGAGAACGTCGCCCGTGCCCGCATCAAGGGTGCCGAACTCGGCTACAACACGAGCTTCGGCGCGTGGATGTTTGATGGCCGCCTCACCTGGCAGGATCCGCGCAATGAGGACACCGGCACGCAACTGCTGCGCCGGGCGAAGCAGAAATTCACCGGCACGCTTGAGCGCTCGTTCGGTGAATCGCTGCATGCCGGCGTCGAGCTGCTGCGCTCGGGCAGGCGCGCCGATGTGGCCGGCATCGAGCTGCCCGGGTACACCCTCGTCAACCTGCGCGCAACGTGGACGATTGCACCAGAGTGGATGCTGCACGCCCGCATCGAGAACCTCACCGATCGGGACTACGAGCTCGCCCACGGCTACAACACGCCGAGGCGCTCCGGGTTCCTCGAAATGGTCTGGACGACCCGATAGGCGACGTTGCACCTCATCCGCATCTGTTTTGCATGCCGCCGACATGCAAGAATGCGGGTCGGGCCAGGGGGCGAGGTGGAGCGTGAAGCAGCCAGCAGGTGGTTCCGTCGAAAGGAGTGAAGGCAAGCCGCGTTTCGTGCGCCTTGCCGAACGCACCCTGCCCAGGCGCGTGCGATTTCTGCTGGAAGGCTTGCAGGAACGCACCGCCTATTTCGAGGGGGCGCTCGGGCAGTTGTTCGACGAAGTCGAGCAGCGCCTGTTCAAGCAGGCTGATTGCGCGCGCAGCAATGACCAGCAGCGGCGGCTGATGGAGGCCATCCGCGAAATCAAGCGTGGCAAGGCCGATATCGTGCCGCGCTTCCTCATCCACCTGGAATCAAGTCTGGCCCAGATCGACCAGGCCGACGCTGACGCCGCCGCGCCAGGCACACGGCGCGATCGCCTGCCGGCCAAACTTGAACTGGTCGACTCGCGTGATCTCGAAATCTCGCTGGCCACCCAGGACATCGCCAACAAGGCGGAAATCCGCCATACCTCGGCGCTGTACATGCTGGGCCATCGACTTGGCGTCATTGCCGGCCGCCCCGCTTTTGAATCAGACAGGATGCCGCTGGGTCCGCTGGCGCTGGCCAAGGCCCTGCAACATGCGCTGAGCGATCTGGATCTGGATCAACAGGATCGAATCCAGGTTTTCCACGATTTCGACAATCTCGTCATGGCTGCCATCGGCCAGTTCTACGAAACCTGCAATCGCTACCTTGCCGAGCAGGGCGTATTGCCGAACCTGCAGTTCCAGACCCAGCGCAGCAGCCCGCAGAAGCATGCAGCCGGCGCGGATGCCGAAGCCGGCAGCGCCGATGCCCCGGCGGAAGAGAAAGCCGGCATGGCCCGGGCACCGCAAACGCCCGCCACCGCCGGCAATGCCGCGCCGCTGGGCCATGCGCTGCCACGCCACGCGCCACCAACCGGTTCACCGGCAGCGGCACCGTCGATGCCAACCAGCGGCCAGGGCGCGAGCCATGCCGGCGTGGCACGTTCGCCGCTGGCTCCGGCATCCCACGGCACAAGCGCAACCGCCGCCGGGCAGGAAGGCGCCGGCGATCCCGAATTGTTCACTTCCTTGCGCGACCTGCTCGCCGAGCGCCGGCGCGGTCTCGGCGCGCCGCCGCCAGTCGCGCCGGTCCATGGCGTGGTCAGCCGCCATGACCTGCAGACCGTACTCGGCAAGCTGCAGACCGGGCCGATCCGCAATTTGCAGCAGGACGGCAAGACCGTTGCGCGCAGCATCACCCATCTCAAGCAGGACCTGCTCCAGCAATTGCGCGCCAGCAGTCCGGATGGCACGACACCTGCCCTGGCCGAGGAGGATTCCGACACCATCGACCTGGTCGGCATGTTGTTCGACTACATCGGCTCGAATCTCGCCTCGCATCAATCCAGCCGCGACCTGATTGCCAAGCTGCAGGTTCCCGTGCTGCGCAGCGCGATCAGCGACAAGCATTTCTTCACCCAGCGCAACCACCCTGCCCGCGTCTTGCTCAACAACGTTGCCGAGGCCAGCGCCTTGTGGATGGGCGACGAGGAAACCGACAACGGTCTCGTCGACACGATGACCTCGATGGTCGATCGGGTCACCAACGAGTTCAACGGCGACCTCGGCTTGATGGAATCGCTGCTGGATGACCTCGGGCACTACATGTCCCAGGTCACCCGGCGCGCTGAAATCAGCGAACGCCGGCACATCGATGCAGCGAAGGGGCGCGAGCGCCTCGACCTGTCACGCGAGCAGGCCAATGCCGCCATCGCGCGCCTGCTCAAGCGCGGCCAGCCGGCGCCGATGGTGCGTGCCGTGCTCGAGCAGGCGTGGACCGATGTCCTCGCCCTGACCCTGCTGCGCCAGGGTGAGGACAGCCAGGCCTACCGGCGCTGTCTGGCCGTCGCCGACCAGCTCATGCAGATCGGATCCGGAGCCGATATCGCCAAGGTTGACCAGAAGGTCCGCGAAGAGGTGTACAGCGGCCTGCAACTGGTTGGTCTGCACACCGACGAAATTGATGGCGTCGTCTCCAGGTTGTTTGATCCGGCCTCGATCGAGAAGAAGACCAGCCACACCGAACTGGCGCATGCGCTGAAGAGCAAGCCACGCCTTGGCGGCGAAGCAGCGGCAGCCGGCAAGGCGTCCAGCGAGAAGTCCGCCGCGGCCAGGCCGTCGATCCTTTCGACGGCGGAAAAGGAAATGGTGCAACGCATTCGCACGCTGCCATTCGGAACCTGGTTTGATTTCGTCACCAACCAGCAGGGCAGCACCGTGCGCCGCAAGCTGGCATGGTTTTCCACGGTCACCGGGCGCTGCCTGTTCACCAACCAGCGCGGCGCCCGCTCGGAGGAAAAAACCATCGAGCAACTGGCCAAGGATCTGGTTTCCGGCCAGGTGCGCCTGCACAAGGAGGAGACAGAGAGTCTCATCGACCGCGCATGGAAGGCGATCAGGAACACCCTGCAGCAGTTTTCCGGGCGCACTGCCGAACCGGTTTCCGCCACCTGAAGGCCTCAGCGATGAACGAATATCGACGCTCCCCGCGCAAGGCCGCCTACGTGACGATTCCGGTCAGCAACAAGATGACCGGCGAGGTCATGGGCCGCATCGGCAACCTTTCTGCCGATGGCATGCTCATGGTCTGCGATGCACCCGTTGTCGACGGTGCCCTGTTCCAGCTTGGCTTCGAGCTGACCAATGCCCAGGGTCGTCCGCAGGCCATCGATGTCGGCGTGCAGGAAATGTGGGCGGAAGCAGCCAATGTGCCCGGCCAGTACTGGTCAGGCTTCCACTTCATCGATATCTCCGTGAAGGATCTGGAAGCCATCGAATCCTGGATAGGCGAGCTCGGCGACTGAGCGCGCGGCCGAAATTCAAGCCTGCCGCCACCCAACTTCGTATCTCACGCGATCAAACAGCTCCTTGAACAACTTGAAGTTTGCCTGATCAATAACTTGCGTTGAGGTAAGGGCGCCGCACAAACGTGTGTTGGGTATCGTCCCTTCCCCGACCACCTTAAGCACTAGCGCCACAGGTTGCGGCCTCTCCAATCTGCGGGAATCTTCATCGCATCCAAAGGCACCTCTGGGTGCGTGTCCAGCAGCACCCACAACCGCTGGCGCCACTGGCAGCCGGGCGACGCCACGCGCAGCATGTGGCGAAGCACCACCAGCATCCCGTACAGGCGACTGTTGTCCGGGACCTGATGCGGCCATGCCAGGTTGCGCGACGGGAACCGTGGCCGGATCGCGAACTGCCGGTTCCACAACCGCTTGTGGTGGGCACAGACGTTCCGTAGGTAGGTCAGCGCGTGCAGCCAGCTGCGCAGGAACTGCTCGTCCACCCCATACTCAGTCGCGATCTTCTGCTTCAAAGCAGGCGCCAGCGCGCCGTAGAGCTTGGACACGGTACCGAATGACAGCAGCTCGGTCGCCATCCATACTGGCAAATGGGATTCGGACGTGTACTTCTTGCGGAAGTGGTTAGCGAACGTCTCTTTCGCCCGTCTTTCCTCGACACCCAGCTCATCCATGAACCGACCATGCTCAAAGCCAGGGGCAAAGTTGCCAGGATCGCTGTGACCGAATGCCCCGTATGCGTGCGCGATCTCGTAGGTGATGGCTGTGCGGATCGCCACTTCGATGCGTTCGATGGCATCGAGCACCAGCAGGCGCAGCTTGCGATCAAAGATGTACAGACCGGCTACGTCATTGAAGTCGGTGCCGGCGCGGAAGGGCTCGCCGTCCTTAAACGGCAAACAATAGGCACTGAGGCGGTAGTAGCTGACCTTCTGCAGCCAGCGCGTCGCCCGCTCGCCATCGGGGATGGCCAGGCCGCGCTGCCGCAGCAAGTCCATTTGCTCGTCGAAGGTCAGTGCCGGCTTGGTATAGTGCATCGTTCAGACAATAAAGACCCGCCAATTATGCGCGTCACCTGCCGAAGCAGGGCTAAGCGTGGCGGGTGTGTCGACAACAGGATACAGGAGCCGTCGGACGCGGGCAAACCGGCTGGGCAGGCTGGACAGGCAAGAAAGTTCACCCGCAGCAAGAATCAGCGGTTTGATGAGATGGCATGCGCAATTTGCTGGTCGATATCGCGGCCCGCCTCGTCCTTCTCACGCGGCATCAGGTACAGGCCGTTCGGATACTTGCGCGCCCACAGTTCGCCCACGGCGCGCTTGGCGATGTTCTTGGGATGATCGTAGCGGTCGTCGCCCTTGTACTCGATCACGAAAATGCGGCCGTCCTTCAACTGCGCGATGAAGTCGGGATAGGAGGAGCCAGTCGCGGTCGGGAAACGGAACTGCGACGGGTGGGCCAGGTTGCGCACCCACACTTCCACATCAGGATTGCGTTCGATGGCAGTCGCGCAGCGGTACTCTTCAGCCAGTTGGCCATCCTTGCGACGGTAAGGGAGGTCGCCGGGCACTTCGTAGTAGTGCTTGGGCCATTCCATCGGTGCCGGGCACGGCGACCGCATGGGATAGGCCAAATCCGAGAACCGGAACGCCACAGCGGGATCAACCACCACCTCCTCCAGCGCGAACAGCCGCTGGTGCGCCTGATTGCCGCGCTTGGCCTTGGCCTCGTCCAGCAGAGCCAGCAGGCGACGCGCGATGATGAATCGCCCGCGCACCAGTTGACCCAGGCTGTACCCCTTGCGCTTCAACGGTGCCAGAGCCTGCACGATCCACTCGATCATGGCTTCGTGGCGCACGTTGTTCTGGACGACCTTGCCTTCCAGCCATACCAGCAAGTCGGCCTCGTCCCAGTCGCCGGTCAGGCCGGACAGGTATTCGGCTTGTGGCTCCTGGACCATGTTCATCTTCACCGCCTTCTCGCCGATGTCGATTTCCCAGGTTTGCGTGCGTGTATCGAATGTCAGCGTATCCAGCGTTCCCGCCGTGTCCGACGGATTCCAGAAACCGTCCTCCACCAGCAGATCGTTCGCGACTGGCACCACGCGGTCGCCGAATTGGATCGACAACTGCGGCACTTCGAACTTCACGCCCTTTTGTGCGGGCGTCTCGCGCAACTGAACGCGCGCGTTGTGCTGTTCCAGCGAAGTGCGCGCCTGCTCTTTTGCCTTGCCGGTAAAGACCTTGGCGATCGCCTCGACGCTCTCCGCTTGGATCGCGCCCTTGACCTCCACCTCGTACTTGCCTTCTTCCTCCGAGGGCTTGATCGAGATGTTGGGCAAATCACCCGCTGGCACATTCGCCAGATCGGGCTTCCTTGTTGTCGTGAGGCGCAGGGTTTCCCTTCTCAGCGCCGGATGCTCGCTGTCGCCACCGATCAGTGATGGTTGAGTGGGAATGTTCTGCGCGGCTTCCAGCCGCGAGAAGCCCATGCTTTCCAGGTGATCGGTGAACTCAACCGCCTTCGCGCCAAAGTACGGCGACACGACATGCGCGTAAGCCTTGTTCAGTGCCGCTTGGCCGCGCGTGCGCGCGTAGGGCATGCGCAGCACGCGGCCCAGCAATTGTTCGATGGCGGTCGCGGACTTCGTGCCGGATACGGAACACAGCACATAGGCAAACGAGCAGTCCCAACCTTCTTTCAGCGCCTCCATCGTGATGATGACGCGAACAGGACAGTCCTCGGCGAACAGGTCGATTCCGTCCAGTTCGCGCTGGTCGCCCGTGGCGATCCTCACCCAGTCCTTGTCAATCCGTTCGCCGTCTTCGCCGGTCAGGTGCTCGTAAATGGTTTCGACCGTGGCCTCGCCGCCCTTGTGCTCGGCCTGGATCAGCAGGATCGGACGAATGTAGTCGGGTTCCTTCCGGGCGATCTCTTCCAGTTCCTGCCGTCGCAGCAGCGCATGGCGCAGGGCGACGTCCCAGCCGTCCAGGTGCTCTTCCAGCAGCACCGGCAACTTGATCATTTCCTCGGCGAACAACTGCGAGGCCGAGACACGCACCAGCACGTTGCTGGTGGCCATGTCCGGCGTGGCGGTCAGTTCGATGATGGCGCTGGGGGCCAGGCGCTCATACACGACGCCCGACAGGTCGCTGGTCGCGTTGTGCGCCTCGTCGGTAATCACCAGCGGACGGTGGAGCCGCAGCAGATTGGCGAACGAGAAGCGTGGCCCCTTGCCGTCCTCGGTCTGTTCCAGGTCCGGCAGCGGTGCGTCCTTCGGTAGGGCGATGAAGTGCGGTTCCAGCGCCTCCTTGTGCGCGTAGAAATCGCGGATATCAATGTCGTGGACGCGCGCCGCCGCCATCGTCGCAATTACTATGCAAGTGCGAGTCGCCAGTTCCTGCGGTGTCAGTTGCTCGATGTCGTCGCTGTCCAGCACCGAGACCTGGCCACCGAACGCGGCGTCCAGTTCTTGGCGGTAGGGGTGGCGGCGATTTTTGAAGGCGTCCAGGGTCTGCTGCTTGATCGTGCGGCTGGGCACCAGCCACACCACCAGCGGGCGGTCGCGTTCCAGCCAGTTGTCCGCCGCGCAGCGGATGAAATGCGCGCCCATCAGGGTCTTGCCGCCGCCGGTGGGAATGCGGATCGCCACATACGGCACGCCGCGCAGGCTGGGCAGGTCCTGGCCGTCCTTGTCGCGCAGGGCGCGGTACTCGGGCACCAGCATGGTCTTGGCATCCGGGTGCGCGTGTGCGGCGAACGCTGCGGCAATGCCGTCCGTGCGCGCAGCGCGCAGGAAGTCGCCCAGCCGCGCGAGGCATTTCTCCTGGTAGTCCTTCAGGTCCATGCCATCACCTCGCGCGGATATCGTTGGGGGTCTTCTTGAACGTGATCCCCAGCGAGCGCAGGCGGTCGTTGGTCATGTTCGTGCCTTCGCCGTAGATCACCATCGGGCCGTCGTGTTCCGGCAAGCCGGCAAGCACCTTCATGGTCAGCATGTTGCCGCCCGCCAGCGTCTTGTCGCCCAGGATGCCGTTGTAGAGCAGGTAGTAGGCGGTACCGTTGTGGACGCCCAGCAGCGGCGACTTCATGGCGCGCGTGCTGCGTGCGGTGCCCGTCTCCGCGAACCAGATATGCGCGGCCAAGTGCTCGAACTTGATTTCTGGATTGATCCGACCCTGGTCGTCGAACACCTTGGGGCCGTGTTGGTAGAAGCGGAAGCCGCCGCCGCCTTGCCAACCGAGTGTCTTGGACACGCCACCCTGTTCGCCGTCGATGACTTTTGCCAGGCGCGGTTGGCAATAGGTGCGAGCGTGTTCGCCCATTTCAATGCCGATCCATCGCCGACCCATCTTGTGCGCGACGGCAGCAGTAGTGCCGGAGCCGAGGAAACTATCTAAAACGAGTTCACCAGGCTGTGAGGCGATGTGAATGATCCGCTTCATTAGCCGCTCAGGCTTTGGGGTTGCGAACGTGCTAGCCCCAAATAGCAGTTTCCCTTCCTTCTGAGCCTCGTCCGTGTGTCCAGCGTCTTCATGCTCCCACCACGTATTCGGCACGATCTCAGGAGCCTCACTGAGAAACTGCTTGAAAGACGGCGCCCCATCTCCTGACTTACCGAAGTAAGCAAGTCCAGGGGTGCGTCAACAAGTTGAAGCCATTGCTCCTCAGTTCGTGCCCAATGTCGACCTTGGGGCGGCTTCCGGATTTTCCCAGTCGGTGTAGTGATCGGGTATTCGAGATTCGCTCGAACCTCTGGCGCGTCAAAGGGAATAGCGCGCCAAGGTCCTCTTGGATCATTGTCGGGGTTCTTATACTGCGCCGCCTGCGCTTGTGAGCGTGGCAGTTTGTTCCTTACCGACTTCCATTTTTCGGCATTCTTGGCGTAAACAAACAAGAAGTTATGCGATAACGATAGGCTCGTATCGCTCGAGCGGGAGTACCTGCTTTCCCAACATACTGTGGCAACAAAATTCCTGCGCCCGAATATTTCATCGCACATGACTTTGAAATAATGGCTTTCATTGTCGTCCAGGGTGATCCAGATTGATCCATCCTCGCGCAGCAGTTCGCGCAGCAGCACCATGCGCGGATACATCATGGACAGCCACTGCGCGTGTTCCAGGTTGTCGTCGTAATGCTCGAACGCGCTTTTCGTGTTGTACGGCGGGTCGATAAAAATGCACTTCACCTGCCCGGCGTAGTACGGCAGCAGCGCCTTCAACGCTTCCAGGTTATCGCCCTGGATCAGCATGTTCGGCGCGTCCTCGTCGCCGTGGGACAGGGACTGGATCGGTTGAAGCAGGCGGTACGGCGTCTTCGCCGTCGCCTTCAAGTCGTCATCGCGTTTGTGCCATTCCAGCCACGGCATTCAGCATCTCCATGCGAAGCGGGGCGCAGCCGCGCCGCTGTGTTCAAGTCGCGCCGGCATGACGGACTTGCGTTGCAGCCGATGATACCCGGCGGCCGTGTTGCGCCCGCGCGCTGCTCACGGACAAATCAGATCCAGCTTCGGATAGTAGGTGCGATACCGCTTCGCGTCCCGTGTCAGCAACGCCATGCCCTCGATGGCGGCATGCGCACCGATGTAAAAGTCCGGCAGCGGCGAGGTGCGTGCGCCCTTGGCGCGGCGGTACTGCAGGAAGGCCTTGCCGGCGAGGAAGCCGGCTTCCCACGGCAGCTCCAGCCGGGTGAAGGCATCGGTGGGCAGAGCGTTGTCCAGTTCTTCGATGCGCTGGAAGCCGACCGAAACTTCGGCATAGACGATGGGATTGATGCACAGCTCGGCGTGCTTCGCGCAGGCGTCGAGCTGCGCGGCGGACCAGTCGTACCACTCGGGATCATCGGTCAGCACGTCCAGCAGTATGTTGGCATCGACTAGTACACGCTTGATGAGCACAGGCTTCACCGCGCGCGCCTCATGCGCCACGGGTCAGCTGCATGATCTCGTCGGTGCCCAGGCGCGCCGTCGCGCGGCCGCGCAGGCGGGCGGCCAAACTGCCGCGTTGGGCCTTGGGAGGATGGGCAATGGTGGTTTCGGCCTCGCGCAAGGCCGCTTCGCGGACAAAGGTGGCCACCGGCAAGCCGTGCAGCTCGGCGGCGCGGCGCAGGCGGTTCTTGTCCTCGACGCTCAGGCGCAGATCAAGACGGTCGGCAGTTGCAGACATTTCGCTCCTCCAAGTACGGTAGCCTACCGTACATCTGATCCGCTCGCCATGGGCCTGTTGATCCGTGCCGCAAAGATCATTCGCCGTGCGCTAGTCGAACGGCCACTCCAACGGGGCTTCGACTGGCTCAGCCCGAACGGATTTCATGCTGTCTGCAGGCCGCAGCATCATGTCCCGCTTGCGTCCGACGATGCATCCTCATGGCATGGTTCCGGCTTCGACCAGGACGCGATTGTTGAAATCACGCGCGAATCGAGGACTCGATCAGCATCGAGAAGGAGGTCGCTGTCCAGCGACTTCCCGCGCCAAGGCGGCAACGGCCGCCGATTCAACCCAGGCGGGTTTAGCGATAGCATGCATCGCGGACTCCTCTCGTGATCCCGTGTGCTGATCGAAAGATCAGTCTGGCTCATCGAAGCCATTGGCGACGCGGGAGGGGTTCGCTCGTTCAATCAAGCCGATGCGGCTTCGCGATGCGGATCAAGGCACTGTGTTGATCAAGTGGCGCAGTCGGCGCGGACTCAGGCCTGGCGCGGTGGCGCGTAGGCGCTCATGAACATGTCGACGGTGGCCGCGAGGTGCGCGTCGACTTCCGCCTTGTCGAAGGATGCGTTGGCGCAGCCACACAGCTGGCGGGCGTGCAGATCGCCCTTGATCAGGCAGAAAAACTGCTCCGCGGCACGCCGCACATCGGCGATCTGCAACTGGCCCGCGGCCACCTCGCGCTCGAGGAACCCGGCAAAGGCGCATTGCAGTGCCTGCGGCCCGGCCTCCCAGAATTTCTGCGCCAGCTTGGTCGAACCACCGGCACCGGTGGTCAGCAGGCGATGCAGGGAAATCGAGGCATCGCTGGTGACCAGCGAGAAAAACGCGTGGGCAATGGCGATCAATTGATCGCGCAGCGAACCGCTGACATCGACATCGAACAAGGCGGTCGGCATCTGCTCGGCGCATTTTTCGCGCACGGCCTCGGTGAACAGGCATTCCTTGTCGGTGAAATGGCTGTACACGGTGAGCTTGGAAACCCCGGCCCGGGTGGCGATGGCATCCATGCTGGTGCCATCGAAGCCATGTTCGAGAAACAGGTCCTTGGCGGCCTCAAGGATGGCGGCACGTTTTTCAAGATCCTTGGGCCGTCCGGGACCACAGGCTTTGGCGGGTATTGGATTCATCGAAGAAATTACTGGACTCATCAGTTTCGCATCATTACTATACCACGCAGTACACCAACTGTCGCCTCAGGCGGAATTCTATCGATGCTGCCGTTATCTGTCCGTCTGGGGATCGCAAGCATTGTGCTTTCGGGCCCGCTCCTGCTCAGCGCCTGCCAGGCGCCGCCTGCCCCCGGCGAACCGCCGCGGGTCGCGCGTGCCGCCCAGGTCAAGGCGGCGCGCGCACAGGATCTCGAAGTCTACCCGGGCGAAGTGCACGCCCGCTTCGAGAGCGCGTTGGGTTTCCGCGTATCCGGCAAGATCAGCGCCAGGCATGTGGATGTCGGCAACCACGTCGACAACGGCCAGCTGCTGGCCGAGCTTGATCCACGTGATCTCGAGTTGGCCCGATCCAGCGCCAAGGCCAGCCTGACCTCGGCGCAAGCTGCGCAGAAACTGGCCGAGTCGGAATACGAGCGCTACCGGACCCTGCGCCAGCGCAACTTCGTCAGCCAGTTCGACCTCGAAGCGAAGACCAATGCGCTGGCAGCCGCCAACGCGCATGTGGCCGAGGCCCAGGCCGGTCTCGATGCCTCGCGCAACCAGGCCGACTATGCCGAATTGCGCGCCGATGCCAATGGCGTGATCACGGCGATCTCCGCTGAAGCCGGGCAAGTCGTCGGCACTGGCCAGGCGATCATGACGCTCGCCCATGATGGCGCCAGCGAAGTCGAGATCAGCGTGCCCGAGCAAGCCATCGGCCGCCTCGCGGTCGGCACTTCCGCACAAATAGAATTGTGGACGGAGCCGGGACAACAGCATGCCGGGCGCATCCGCGAGATCGCCCCGAGCGCCGATCCGACCACGCGCAGCTACCGCGTGCGCGTGGCTTTCGACGACGAATCCACCGCCTTGTTGCTGGGCCAGACCGCGCGCGTCTACTTCGCATCGAACGAGGACCGGGAGCGCTTCGTGGTGCCGCTCAGTGCGCTCTACGAAAAAGACGGCAAGGCGGCGGTCTGGCAGATCGATGAAAAGACACGAAAAGTCCACCTGACCCCGGTCGAGGTCGTGCGCTACACCGAAGCCGGCGCGCTGATCAGCGATGGCCTGGTTGTCGATCGCTGGATCGTCACTGCCGGCGTGCACCGCTTGCGCGAGGGCGAGACGATCAACCCGATCGACAGTCGCAACCGGCCGATTTCATTCTGAGTTGCAAACCCCCTTCCTGTGCCGTCGGAGATTCTCCCTCTCCCCGCCGGCAGCACAGTGAAGGGGACTTCCCGCCAACGCGCCAGCGCCGGCCCATGACAGCACTTCGTCGAGATCCTGATTGATGGCTTCATTCAATCTATCCTCCTGGGCACTGCGCAATCAGGCACTGGTCCTTTATTCGATCATCCTGCTGGCGCTGGTCGGCACGCTTTCCTATCGCAGTCTTGGCCAGGCCGAGGATCCGCCGTTCACGTTCAAGGTCATGGTCGTGCAGACGCAGTGGCCGGGCTCGACCGCGCAGCAGATCTCCGAGCAGGTCACGGAGACGATCGAGAAGAAGCTGCAGGAGATACCCGAACTCGACTACCTGCGCAGCTATTCGCGCCCGGGCGAGTCGCAGGTATTTTTCGTGGTCAGGGATTCGATCGATCCGGCACGCGTCGACGATGTCTGGTACCAGGTGCGCAAGAAAGTCGCCGACATCCAGCACGCACTGCCCTCCGACATCCGTGGCCCGTTCTTCAACGACGAGTTTGGCGACACCTTCGGCAACATCTACGCGCTGACCGGCGATGGCTTTGACGATGCCGAACTGCGCGACTACGCCGAACGCATCAAGCTGGAACTGCTGCGCGTGCCGAACGTGGCGAAGATCGACCTGATCGGTCGCCAGGATCCAAAGATCCATGTCGAGATCCCGAATGCCAAGCTTGCCACCCTCGGTGTCAGCTTCGCCGAACTGCAGCGCACCCTCGCCGCGCAGAATGCGATCGTCGCCGGCGGCAGCTTCGAGACACCGAGCGACCGGATTTACCTGCGCACCAGCGGCGCACTGGATTCGGTCGAGGCGATCCGCGATCTCAGCATCCGCGGCAGCAATGGTCGCCTGTTCCGCCTCGGCGACATTGCCGAGGTCACGCGCGGTTTCGTCGATCCGCCGCAGCCACGCATGCGCTACAAGGGCGAGCAGGCCATCGGCATCGCCGTTTCCATGCGTGCTGGCGGCGACATCATCGCCCTTGGCCACGAACTCGAGGCCGCCACCACGCGCATCGGCAAGACCCTGCCGGTCGGCCTCGACCTGCACAAGGTCGCCGATCAGCCGGCGGCAGTGAGTCGCTCGGTCGGCGAATTCGTGCGCACGCTCGGCGAAGCCGTGATCATCGTCTTGCTGGTCAGTTTCTTTTCGCTGGGCCTGCGCAGCGGCTTTGTCGTCGCCGTCTCGATTCCGCTGGTGCTGGCAATGACCTTCGCCGCGATGCACTACTTTGACATCGGCCTGCACAAGATCTCGCTTGGCGCGCTCGTGCTCGGTCTCGGCCTGCTCGTCGACGACGCGATCATTGCCGTGGAGATGATGTCGATCAAGATGGAACAAGGCATGGATCGCGTCAGCGCGGCCGCGTTCGCCTATACCTCGACGGCATTCCCGATGCTGACCGGTACTCTGGTCACCGCCGCCGGATTCCTGCCCATCGCCACGGCCCGCTCCGGCACCGGCGAATACACGCGGGCCATTTTCGAGGTTGTCACCATCGCCCTGCTGCTGTCCTGGATCGCCGCGGTCGTGTTCATTCCGTATCTCGGTTACAAGTTGCTGCCGGATCCGCACGCGCGGCCGACCGCACGGGCGCAGGGCGCCATGGCGCAACGCATCCAGGGATTGCGCCGGCGCTTGCCGGCGTGGTTCGGCGGCATCGACGGGGACTTCGACCACGCTGCCGCGCACGATCCCTATGCCAGCGCCTTCTATCAGCGCTTTCGACGCCTTGTCGACAGCTGCGTCGAGCATCGCTTCATCGTCATCGGCGTCACCGCGCTGGTCTTTGCCCTGTCCGTGTTCGGTTTCCGTTTCGTGCAGCAGCAGTTCTTCCCGGAATCGACGCGACCCGAACTGCTGGTTGATCTGAAGCTCAGCGAAGGCTCCTCCCTGCTGGCCACGGAGACCCAGGTAAAGAAACTCGAAGCCTGGCTGGCCAAACGCGCGGAACTCGAGAACTATGTCAGTTATGTCGGCTCGGGCACGCCGCGTTTCTACCTGCCGCTCGATCAACAACTGCCGCAGGCCGGCTTCGCCCAGTTTGTCCTGCTCACCCACGGCAATGCCGAACGGGAGAGTCTGCGCAGCGAACTGATTCGCCTGTTCGAGGTCGATTTTCCGGACCTGCGCGCCCGCGTGATCCGCCTCGAAAACGGCCCACCGGTCGGCTATCCCCTGCAATATCGGGTATCCGGTGCGGAGATCACCGTCGTCCGCGAGCTGGCGCGCAAGGTGGCCGATGTGGTTCGCGCGAATCCGAACACGCGCAACGTCAACCTGGACTGGGAAGAGCCAAGCAAGGTCATCCGCCTGCTCATCGATCAGGATCGCGCGCGCGTGCTCGGGGTCACCTCCGAGGATGTTGCCACCTTCCTGCAGAGCTCGCTGAACGGCGTGCCGATCGCCACCTATCGTGAGCGTGACCAACTGATCGGCGTGCTCCTGCGCGGGCCGGCGGTCGAGCGTGCGCAGCTGAGTCTGCTGCAGAGCCTGTCCATGCCGACCGCCTTCGGCAAGAGCATCCCGCTCGGCCACATCGCGACCATCGAATACGGCTTCGAGGACGGCATCATCTGGCGCCGCGACCGCTTGCCGACGGTGACCGTGCGCGCCGACATCGAGGGCAAGCTGCAGCCGGCCAGCATCAATGCCCAGATCAGCCCGACCCTGGATGGCGTACGCGCCGAGCTGCCCGAGGGCTATCGCCTGGTGACTGGCGGCTCGGTCGAGGAATCGGCCAAGGGCCAGGGCTCGGTCAACGCCGGCATCCCGCTGTTCCTGATCGTCGTGTTCAGCGTGTTGATGCTGCAATTGCGCAGTTTCCAGCGCGTCCTGCTGGTCGTGCTGACCGCACCGCTGGGCCTGATCGGCGTGGTCTTGTTCCTGCTCGTGCTGCGTGTGCCATTCGGTTTTGTTGCCATGCTCGGCACGATCGCCATGTTCGGCATGATCATGCGCAACTCGGTGATCCTGGTGGACCAGATCGAACAGGACATCGGCGCCGGCCATCGTCCCTGGGACGCAATCGTCGATGCCACGGTGCGCCGCTTCCGGCCCATCGTGCTGACCGCGGCGGCGGCGATCCTGGCGATGATTCCACTCTCGCGCAGCGCGTTCTTCGGGCCGATGGCCGTCGCCATCATGGGCGGACTGAGCGTGGCAACGGTACTGACCCTGTTGTTCCTGCCGGCCCTCTACGCGGCCTGGTTCCGCGTCCGCCGCGACAGCCAGCCGCGCCCGCTGGCAGACCCCTTGCAAGCGGCCCGATGACGGACGCCGATGCGGCGCATCGGTCCACACATATGAATTTTCCGACGAGAGGCAGACATGGGTGAGGCGGCACGGGCACTGGGTCGCGCGAACGCAGGCGATCCGCACGACTGGCCATTGCGCCTGGCGCAACAGGCACTGGCCGCGCTGCTGGATGGTGGCGAGCGCCTCGGGCGATTCCGCGGCGCCAGCCTGCGCGCCAGCGCACGCACCCGCGTGTCCGCTCTGTCCGGGGACGACCGCGGACGCCTCGAACGCTGGTTGGCGTTGCAACTTGCAACGGGCCCGATGGCCGCCGCATCCACTGGCCTGGATCTGCTCGCCAGCGTGGAGCCTACCCTGCCGGGAGCTGTGCGCGCGCAGTTGCCTGCGGCATTGGCGTCCAGCGGGCGCAGCCTGGTGGCCAACCCGGCCGCGCCATGCGGACGTTGGTCCGGCGCGACCACGTTGCGGCCAGTCCGGCAAAGTGACGCAGGCGGTTTGCCGCCCGTCGACAGACCTTCTATGCTTTCGCCCCTTTTTCCCTGAAGCGGAATCCACTGATGTCCACGAATCTCGAGTTGGCCCGCGACAACATGGTCGAGAACCAGATTCGCACCTGGGAAGTGCTCGATCCGCGCGTGCTCGCCGTCCTCGCCCGCCTGCGCCGCGAGGATTTCGTTCCGGAGCGCTACCGCGACATGGCCTTTGTCGATGTCGAACTGCCGCTCGGCCACGGCGAGATCATGCTGAAACCGGTCATCGAGGGCCGCATTTTGCAGGCATTGGCGATCGAACCCGGACAGCGAGTGCTCGAAATCGGCACCGGATCGGGCTTCATGGCCGCCTGCCTGGCCGAACTCGGCGCCGACCTGACCTCGGTCGAACTCCATGCCGATCTCGCCGCGTTGGCGCGCCGCAACCTCGACAACGCCGGACTTTCGCGGGTTCGCGTGGAAGTCGGCGAAGCCGTGAAAGCCTATGAGCCGACAACGACATTTGATTGCGTGGTACTGACTGGCGCGGTTTTTGCGTTGCCCGAACGCATCAAGAGCTGGGTCAAGCCCGGTGGACGCCTGTTTGCGGTCAGCGGTGAATCGCCGGCAATGCAGGCCTTATTGCACACGCGCATGGATGACAGCCACTGGCAGACTGAGAGCCTGTTCGAGACCGATATTCCCTATCTGACCCACGCCGCGCCGCCAGCACGATTCACGCTCTAGGCAAAGTCGGGCCGGCTACAGCAAATCCCCGAGGATAAACCGATGAATGCTTTCCGTCCCTTGTCACTCGCCCTGGCTCTCGTGCTTGGCACAGGGGCCTCGCTGGCCCGTGCCGACGACTTGATCCAGATCTATGGCGAGGCGCGCGCGTCCGATCCGCAACTGGCCGGTGCCGAAGCGACCAACCAGGCGAACAGCGAGAGTGTCGACCAGGCGCGCTCGGCATTGCTGCCGCAGATCGGTGCTTCGCTGGCCTATTCGCAAAGTCATGGCAGCAGCGGCGGCCCGCAGTTCGTCACCAACGAGGATGGCAGCCAGAGCCTGGTCAACGTGACCAGCTCGGCGGACAACTACAGCCGGACCCTGAGTGGCCGCCTCGACCAGAGCATCCTCGACCTGAGCAAGTGGACGGCGCTGAAATCCGCGCGGGCGACGGTCAAGTCGAGCGATGCCACCTACGAGGCCGCCCAGCAGGATCTGCTGATTCGCGTGGCCACGGCGTATTTCGACGTGCTCACCGCCGAGGATGCGCTGCGCTTCGCCCAGGCCAACGAACAGGCGCTCAATCGGCAGATGGAGCAGGCCCAGCAACGCTTCGACGTCGGCCTTTCGGCAATCACCGACGTGAATGACGCCAAGGCTCAGCACGATACCGCCGTGGCCAGTGTCATCACCGCGCAGAACACGCTGGATGACAACAACGAAGCCCTGCGCCAGCTCACCAACAAGGAGCCGGGCGAACTCAAGAAGCTGCGCGACAAGCTGCCGCTGGACAAGCCCAATCCGGAGAATCCCGAAAGCTGGGTAGCGGTGGCGGTCGAGCAGAACCCGGTGCTGAGTTCCTACGCCTACAGCCTGGAGGCGGCCAACGCGAATATCCAGACCGCCCGCTCCGGCCATTTGCCGACGATCAACGGCCAGGTACTTTATTCAAAGAGTCCTCGCTGGAGCGACACCAGCGCGTCGAGCTTCAACGATGCCTTCCACACCAACAGCGAGAGCTGGTCGACTTCGGTCGGCCTGACCCTCAACGTGCCGATTTTTTCCGGCGGTTACACGCAATCGCGCGTGCGCCAGTCGATTTACACCCGCGATGCCGCGCAGGACCAGTTCGAACTGCAGAAGCGCCTGATCGAACGCAGCACGCGCAACAGCTATCGCGCCGTGATTGCCGGAGCAAGCCAGGTTGAGGCGACACGCCAGGCGGTGGTTTCGGCGCAGAGTTCGCTGGATGCCACCCAGGCCGGTTACGAAGTCGGCACCCGTACCATCGTCGATGTGCTGATCAGCCAGCAGCAGTTGCTGTCGGCGCAGAGCAGCTACTCGCAGGCGCGGCACGCCTTCGTCCTCAATGGCCTTCGGCTCAAGCAGGCGGCCGGCATCATCGAGGTCAAGGATCTCGAAGCGGTCAACGCCCTGCTCGAATAGAGCGGGAATGGGGAATGGGGAGTCGGGAATCGGAACAACGCTTTCTCGCCATGCTTGCCCCTGGCCTTGAACCCGACATCTTCGGCTCTTGCGCTTCTTTTATCAGCGGACGCACTCGTGACATTCGCGCCGGTCTGTACGACGGCGCATTGGCAGTACCGGTTGCAAAGCAGTCGGTCAGAGCGTCACCGGCTGACCGGCCACCACCTGCTCGACAATCTGCACGGTGCGCGCGACCGCACCGCGTTCGCGTTCGAGCACGTGTTGCGCGGCCTGGCCCATCGCCACGCGCTCCTGCTCGCGGGCGAACAGGCGGATCAGCGCGGCGCCCAACTCGGTTTCATCGGCGACGCGCAACACGGCCTTCGCCTCGATCAGCTTGGCGGCGACTTCTTCGGTGTTGAAGGTATGCGGACCGACGATCACCGGCTTGCCGAGCGCAGCCGGTTCGAGCAGGTTGTGGCCGCCGATCGGTTCCAGGCTGCCGCCGACAAAGGCGATATCGGAAGCCGCGTAGAACTGCAGCAGTTCGCCCATCGTGTCGACGACGAAACACTGGCAGCGATCATCCGCCGTACCGTCCTCACTGCGCACGCGCGTGCTGAAGCCAAGTGCCCGGCAGGCGCCGAGCACCGGCCGGAAGCGCTCGGGATGGCGCGGCACCAGTACCAGCAAGGCATCCGGAAAGCGTTGCAGGACGGCACTGTGCGCCTTGAGCACGGGCAACTCCTCGCCTTCGTGCGTGCTTGCGGCAATCCACACCGGCCGGCGCGTGCCCCAGGAATCGCGCAAGGCGGTGCCATTGGCGACCAGGCTGGCCGGCACCGGCATGTCGAACTTGAGGTTGCCGATCACGGCGAGGCGGGTCACCGCCGCACCCAGCGTGCGCAGGCGATCCGCATCCAGCGGCGACTGCGCGGCAACGAAATTCGCGCAGCGGATGGCGCGGCGTGCCAGCGGCCGCACCGGGCCATAACCTTTCAGGCTGCGCTCGGAAAGCCGTGCATTGGTGACCACGACAGGGATGCCGCGCTCACGGCAGGTGATGAACAGGTTCGGCCAGATCTCGGTTTCCATGATCACCGCAAAGCGCGGGCGGATGCGATCGAGAAAGCGCTTTACCGAGGCCGGCAGGTCATACGGCAGGTAGACGTGGAATACGCGATCGCCGAACAGCTTCTGCACGCGCTCGGAACCGGTCGGGGTTACCGTGGTCACCACCATCGGCGCATCCGGATATTTCAGCATCAGCGCCTCGATCAGTGGCACCGCGGCATTCACCTCGCCTACCGACACCGCGTGCACCCAACTGCTGTCGTGCATTTCCGGTGCCGGGAAAAAGCCGAAGCGCTCCCTCCAGCGCGACAGGTAACGGCGATAACGCAGTCCACGCGCGGCCAGCCGGTACAGGATCACCGGCGTCATCAGGTACATGGTCAGCGTGTACAGCAGGCGCAGCACCGGCACGGCCCGTGATCGGACAAGGCCGCGAAGTATACGGAGTCTGCGCGACGTAGGCAGAATCCGGCCTGCCCGCCATAATCCGCCGATGACTTCGCGCCTGCCCCGCTTTCACTTTCGCCTGCTCGGTCCGCGGCATTGGCCGGCATGGATCGGCCTCGGCCTGCTCTGGTTGCTGGCGCAGCTTCCATACCCGTTGCTGATGCGCGTGGGCGCAGGCCTCGGCTGGCTGATTGCGCGCCTGCCCGGCTCGCGCCGGCGCATTGCCGAGCGCAATCTGCAACTGTGCTTCCCGAAGCTCGACAGCCGGCAGCAGGCAGCCCTGCTGGAACAGAGCCTGCGCGACGTCGGCCTCATGCTGGTGGAGTTCGCCCTGGCCTGGATGGGCACGCGCAAGGCGATCCTGCGCGTGCCGGCGACCATCGAAGGACTCGAACACCTCGCGGCAGCAAGCGTGCGTGGCCAGGGCGTGCTGCTCACCGGCGCGCATTTCTCCCACCTCGAGCTGGCCGGTCGCCTGCTCGTCGAACACGCCGGCATCGAGCTTGCCGGGATGTACCGCGAGCATGGCGACGCCGCATTTGAATGGGCGATCCGACGGGCGCGGGCGCGGTATGCGGCAACCATGTTCACCAAGAACGAAGTGCGCGGCTGCGTGCGCTACATGAAAGCTGGCGGGCGCATCTGGTATGCCCCGGATCAGGACATGCGCGGCAAGGATACGGTGTTCGTGCCGTTTTTCGGCATCGATGCCTCGACCCTCACCGCGACCCATCACCTGGCCCGGCTTTCCGGTGCCTGCGTGATTCCGTTTTTCCATCGGCGCCTGGATGGCAGCGGTTATGCGCTGCGCCTGGAAGCGCCGCTGGCGGATTTTCCGGGTCAGGATGTCAGCACCGACACGGCACGCATCAATGCGATGATTGAGCGCATGGCACGCGAAGCACCAAGCCAGTACCTTTGGATACATCGGCGCTTCAAGTCCAGGCCGCCAGGCCAAGCATCGCTTTACGAGTGAACGACAGCTGATGGGGAGTGGTGAATGGGCTTGATCTGGATTGTCGGGGGCGCGCTGCTTGGAGCGATCCTGTGCACGACCTTTGCACGCGAATCGAGCACCCTGTTCGGGCTGCTGTTCGGTGCCGGCTTCGGCTATCTGCTGTGGCGGCTGGGCGATCTGGCCCGACGCCTGCGCGAAGGCGAAGAGCGCCTCGCTGCCCTCGAACAGACGCAATTGCGCGCCGGCATCACCCGCAGCCAAGCGCGTGCGACGGGAGAAGCAACGCTCGACCTGCGCGAAATCGCGCCGGTGCCGGTGCCTTCGTCAGCTCCCTTTTTCGGCGCGACCGCCGCCGCTGAGGAGCTGATCGCGACCGAGGAAACACTCGACATCGGGCTGGTGCCAGCTGCGCCTCCCGCGCCACCACCCGTGCCGACCGTGGACAGGTCACGCACGGCGCGCCCGGTATTCGACGAGCAGCCACAACACTGGCGCGAGGAACCCTCCAGCGACCTCTTCGCCGGGATCACGCGCTGGTTCACCGAAGGCAATGTGCCGGTCAAGGTCGGCATGCTGGTGTTGTTTGCCGGCGTTGCCGCCTTGCTCAAGTACGCCGCCGACGAGGGCTGGTTCACCTTCCCGATCGAGTTCCGCCTGATCGGCATCGCCCTTGCGGCCACCGCCGCACTCGTGTTTGCCTGGCGACAACGCGAGGCGCGGCGGGGCTTTGCGCTGAGCCTGCAGGGTGGCGCGATCGGCATCCTGCTGCTCACCGTGTTCGCTGCCTTCCGTCTGTATCACCTGCTGCCGGCCGGTCCGGCGTTCGCCCTGATGCTCGTGCTCGTGGCCGGCGTATGCATGCTTGCCGTGTTGCAGGACGCGCTAGCCCTGGCCGTGCTCGGCATCCTTGCCGGCTTTGCCGCACCGATCCTGATCTCGACCGGCAGCGGCAACCATGTCGCGCTTTTTTCGTACTACGCCCTGCTCAACACCGCCATCTTCGCGATTGCCTGGCAGCGCGCCTGGCGCGTGTTGAACCTGATCGGATTCTTTTTCACCTTTGCAATCGGCACACTCTGGGGCGTGCTCCGCTATCGTGCGACCCTGTTCGACAGCACCGAGCCTTTCCTGCTGCTGTTTTTCGCCATCTACCTTGCCGTGCCGATCCTGTACGCACTGAAACGCTCGCCGGAAAAGCGTACAGGCATCGATGGCACCCTGCTGTTCGGCAACCCGCTGGTCGCATTTGCCTTGCAAGGCGCGCTGCTCGAATGGGAACGCACGCCCCTGGCGATTTCCGCGCTCGTGCTCGGCCTCGTCTATCTCGTGCTTGCGGCCAGTCTGATCCGCCGCGTGCGCGTGCTTGGCGAAGCGTTCGCCGTGCTCGCCCTGGGATTCTCGACGCTGGCGGTGCCGCTGGCCCTGTCGGCGCGCACCACCGGCTGCATCTTTGCCCTCGAAGGCGCGGCACTGGTCTGGCTTGGCCTGCGCCAGCAACGGCGACTGCCACGCTGGATCGGCCTGCTCCTGCAACTGCTCGCGGCGGGCGCATTCGTGATCGCGTTCGAATGGGGCCATGTGGCGAATATCACCGCCATTGCCAATGGACACTTTGCCGGCGCCATGCTGATCTGCCTCGGCGGCCTGGTCTGCGCGTGGCTCTATCAGCGTGCGCGTCCCGGCCACCCCTTGAGCAACCTGCTGTATCTGTGGGGCCTGTGCTGGTGGTTCGGTGCCTGGCTGGTTGAAATCGATCGCTTCGTGCCCTCGGCGAAGGAGTTTGCCGCGATCCTCACCCTGCTGGCGCTCAGCGCCTGGCTGGCCGCCGAAGCTGCCCGCCACTGGCAACGCCTGATCCTGCTGCTGACCACGACGACCCTGTTCTGGCTGATCATTCCATTGAGCATCCTCATCGCCTTCGATGGGCGCATTTTTGGAGACTGGAACCTCTTTGCCTATGCCGTGCTGGGTCTGGCCGGATGGCGCAGCCTGGCCTGCCTGCGCGACAGCCAGGCGGCCGTGCAAGCGGCCACGCACCTGGCCTGGTTCTGGATCTGGACGGCGGTGTTTGCGCTGCGCCTGGCCGAACTCGGTAACGATGCCAACCTCGGCAACGGCTGGCTGATGGCGTTGATCGCGCTGCCCTTGCTGGTTGCGCTCCTGCTTGCATTGCGGCGGCCCGCCTGGATATCCGCACCGCTGTCCGCGGCGTTTCCCGGTTACCGCGGCGGCCTCCTCGGTACCCAGGTGTTCGTACTTGGCGGCTTGCTTGGCATCAGCCTGTTCGTGGAGGGAGCCAGCGATCCGCTGCCCTGGTTGCCCATCCTCAATCCGCTCGAGTTGTTCCAGTTCGGCGCCTTCGTCCTGCTTGCGCAGTGGCTGGTCGACGCCGAGGCGCCCGAAGCATTCCGGGACAACCGCCCTGCCCTGCTCTCGATTGCCGGATTCCTGTTGATCACCGCCGCCACCCTGCGTGCCGCGCATCACCTGGGCGACGTGCCGTGGTCACACGGCTTGCTCAGCGCCACCCTGTCGCAGACCAGCCTGACCGTGGTCTGGAGCATTCTTGGCGTGGCCGGCTGGGTTCTCGGATCGCGGCGCGGCAAGCGTTCGCTGTGGCTGGCCAGCGCGATGCTGATGGCGGTGGTGCTGGCCAAGCTGTTGCTGGTCGACCGCCAGCACCTGGGCAACCTGTTCGGCATCGCCTCGTTCATCGCCTACGGCCTGCTTTGCACCCTGGTCGGCTATCTCGCCCCGGCGCCGCCGCGAACCCTCACTGCAGAAAAAACCGCATGATCCATCGATGCCTGCTCGCCTGCCTGTTCACACACCTCGCCGCAGTCGCACAGGCGGCAACCCCGGCCGACTACGCCGAGGTGTACCCGATCGAGACCTCCGGCAACAGCGCGGCTTGGCAGCTCGACCTGGATGGCTCGGTCTATGCGGTATCCGGGGGACGGAATCTGCGCGATCTGGCCGTGTTCAATGCGGACGGTCACGCGGTGCCGATGATCATCCAGCCGTTCAAGTATCCGGACGTCAGCGTTGAGCAGCGTTCCGCCGTGCCGGTACTGCCCTTGCCCAAGCGCAAGGCGGATTCCGCGGACAGCGACTTTCACCTGCTGGTGGAACGCGATGCCGAAGGGCGCCTGCGTCGACTTGAAACGCAGGTTTCGGGGAACCCTGCAGCAAACCCTGAGACCAATCAATGGTTGATCGACCTCGGCGAATTCGAAAGCGGTATCGATGAGCTCGCGCTCGATTGGGACACACCGAAAACCGGTGTCATTGCGCGCTTCGAGGTTGCCGGCAGCAACGACCTGCAAAGCTGGAATGTGCTCGATGCAGATGCCACCCTGGTCGTGCTTGAGCAGGATGGGGCGCGCATCGAACGTCGCGTCATTGCCTTGAGCCCGACTCGAACGCGTTACCTGCGTTTGCGTCGCAGCGATGACGGCGCGCCCTTGCTTGGACTGCGCGCGGTGGCCAGCCACGTTCGATTTGTCAGCAGAGTTCCTCCCGCGCCCTGGATCGAAGTCGACGCCGTTGAAAGCATCGGCGACATGCAGGCCAGCGCCACCCGGCACCTGTACCTGCTGCGCTATCCAGTGCCCGCGTCCGCACTGTGGATCGGACTCTCCAACGACAATGCAATTGCCCAACTGGAGATTGCCACTGCCAGCGACGTTGCCGATGCGCCGATGCGCTGGATCCATCGTTCACGCCTGGTCGCCTTCCGCTTGTTGCAGAACGACGATGTAATCGAGAGCGAAGCCATTTCCCTTGATCCGGTAACCCGTGTGAGTGCCGTGCGCATTGATTCAGTGACGCCGCTGGCGACCCATCCACATCTGCTTGTCGGCTACCGGCCTCCGCGTCTGGTGTTTCTGGCCGAAGGCAAAGGTCCGTTTCTGCTTGCGGTCGGCAGCGCCACGGCCCAGACCCCCGACTATCCGATCGAGGCAGCACTGGTGACCTTGCGTGCCAAGCTCGGCCAGCAATGGCAGCCGCCGTTGGCGCAATTGGGGGAGGTGCGCGAGAGTGCCGGCGAGAAGGCGTATCTCACGCCCAGGCCCCCGATTGAATGGAAGCACTGGCTGCTATGGGCGGTATTGATCGGCGCCGCGCTCGTGGTCGGCGGGATAGCTCTGAGTCTGCTGCGGGATCCGGACAAACGCGGCGCAGAAGATCGCCAGCAGCCACCAGAAGAATAAGCCCCACCAAGCCGAGTAGAAGGCGAAGTGGGTGTTCAGTGGGAAGCACATCACGGCCAGGGCGAGACCCGGCGCAAAGGCGCGGGCGCGTTGATCGGCTGAGCCACGCCGCCAGGCACGCACGGCGCAGACGCTGCCGGCGAGCCAGAACAGCAGGCCAATGACGCCAGTCTCGCTGAGCAGCTCAAGCACGATCTGGTGGGCGTGCGCCGCACCCAGCCGCGTCTTCGCATCGACAAACTGATCGCCGGCCGCGGCATGCGCGGCGTAGTCGTAGCGAAAGCCACGCGCGCCGACGCCGGTCACGGGATGCTCCTTGATCATGCCGACGGCCGCATGCCAGATGCGCAGGCGACCGGCCGAAGCCTCATCGATGGCTTGTTCGGTGCCCTGCAGCGCGAGCAGGCTGCGTTCGATGCGGGCGTCGAAACCATTCGAGTCGCGCAGCATGAGGCCGGCGCTCAAGGCGACGCCAAGCAAGGCACCGAGGATCAGGGGCAGGAAACGCTTGAGGCTGCGCGTCTCGCGCCAACCGAAAACCAGGGTAACCAGCGCGAACGACAACCACGCCGCGCGCGATCCAGCCAGCAGGATCGGTACCAAAACCAGCACATAGGCGACCAGCAAGCCGAAACGCCCGCCGTGCTCGCGCGCGGCCAGCAGAAAAAACGGCGAGAGCACGGCCAGCACCGGCCCGAGCTTGATATTGTCCGCACCAAAGATGCCGGAAAGCCGCTCCATCTCGGGCGCGCCGCCCAGACTGAAGCCGGCCAGCCATTGCACCCACGCGTCGATCACCCACAGCGCGCAGACCGCGGCGACCGCCAGCTCGAACGGCCGCCACGCTGCTGGCTTGCGCAGCGCCCAGGCGACAAACAATGCAAAGGGCAGAAAACGCAAGGTTTCCAGGGCCGTCATCCAGGTTTTCCCGGGCATCACCGCGCCGAATCCCGACAGCAGCACCGGCAGCCAGTAGCATGCAAACAGGATCGGCACGAGGCGCAGTTGCGCGTCCGCAAGCGGCGCGAAGCGGTAACGCAGGAGCAAGCCGATGCCGGCCACGGCCGCAATCAGCACCGGCAGTTCCGAGGTGCGCCCCAGCGGCAGCAGGACCAGCACGCCGAGCACAACCAGCAAGGCGCCGAGCTCTCGGCGCGGCATCCACGCCACCGTGTTCATCGATCGCCGCGACGCCGCCGGGGTTCGGCGGCAAGTTCGCCGTAGAGGGCCAGCGTTGCCTCCTGCATGTCGCTGAGCCGATAACGGGCCAGCGGCTGGATTGCCGGTGCCGCGCGCATCAGGTCGGCGGCGCGCTCGGCCAGTCGCGCGCGGTCGCCCGGGGGCACCCGACCGCTTGGATACAGATCGGTGAGCAATTCGCCGACACCACCATGCGCATACCCGAGCACCGGCCGGCACAGGGACAAGGCTTCGATGACCGTGCGCCCGAACGATTCGTGCTGGGTGCTGAGCTGCAGGACAAGGGTCGACACCGCCATGACATCGCGTACATCGGCACGCGGCGGACTGATCGCCATGTGTCCGCTGACGCCACGCTGGGCGGCGAGAGCTTCGAGTTCGGCGACGTAGGCTTCTCGCCCTGGCTCGCGCGCACCGAGCAGGAGCAGGCGCGCATCGACGCCGCGATCCTTCAAGTCGGCCAGCAACTCGATGGCATCGGCATGTCCCTTCAGGCGCGTGCCGCGCGCCGGCAAGGTCAGCAATGGCGCGCCGTCGAGGTGTGGATATTCGGCGAAGAAGCGCGCGCGCCATTCGTCATCGGGCTGGTGGCCGAATGGAAATTCGGCGGCATCGACGCCGCGCGGGATCAACACGAGCCGCTGCGGACTGGTTTTCCGGTAGTGGCGCAGGACGTGGTCGCGCACCAGATTGGATACACAGATGACGCGATCGCCACGGGCCATGATGCTGCTGTACCAGCCGGGTGAATTCAGGCCGTGCACGGTGGTGACGAAATGCGGCTTCGGCACCGGCATGCCGTTGATGGCGCGCCAGCCCAGCCAGGCCGGCAGCCGCGACCGTGCATGCACGATGTCCGCGCCGCTTTCGACAAGGATCCTGCGCAACCGCGGCACCAGCAACAGCGTGTGCAGGGATTTGCGGCCAATCGGCAGCTCTATGTGGCGGCTGCCCTCTGCCACCAGTTGCGTGACCAGACGTCCGCCGCCGGAAACCACGATCGATTCGTGGCCGGCCTCGACGAGGGCGCGCGCGATCTCCAGCGCCGAGCGTTCGGCCCCGCCGGAGTTCAGCATCGGCACCAATTGCACGACGCAAAGACGCCGATTTGTCAGATTGGAACCCTGCTCGGACAAATCCACCTCGTTTCGGCTGATCAGGTTCAAGCGTCCCGCCCGCTCACTCTTCGAGCAGATACTGGGCGCTGCAATACGGGCACTGGGCCGTGCCGCCCTCATCCTCGATCGCCAGGTAAACCTTCGGATGCGAGTTCCACAGCGACATTGCCGGCATCGGACAGCTCAACGGAAGGTCGGCACGCGTTACCCGATAACGGTGCTCGGCATTCGCGGGGATCCGCGATTCAGCCGCTGGATTGCGCAATGACATGAGCCAAAACTCCCGGAAAGGACATCAGCCACACAGTTTAGCAGCACGTATTGTGCCAAGTCCGTCACATTTGGCAGGTCGAACAGCTCGCAGTGCCGCCAGCGGCAGGACGTCATCCTGCTTGTTCGTCGAGTGTCCTAGAATGACCCGTCACTTGACTGCGCTCGCAACGCTTCACTCACCTCGTAGGGGGAAACACCATGGATTTCTCGAAACTCATCGCCCGTGTCCAGGCCCTTCTGCTGACACCGAAGACCGAATGGCCGGTGATCGCGGCCGAACAGGAAACCGTCGCCAACCTGTACAAGAACTACATCCTCATCCTTGCCGCAATACCGGTCATTGCCGGTTTCATCAAGGGCAGCCTGATCGGCACGACGCTGTTCGGGATCACCGTACGCACGCCGATCGTCAGCGGCGTCATCGGCATGCTCGTCCAGTACGCGCTGATCCTCGGCATCGTCTATGTCCTCGCCCTCATCATCGATGCGCTGGCACCCAGTTTCGACGGCCAGAAGAACCCGATTCAGGCGCTGAAGACTTCAGCGTATGCCTATACCGCAGGCTGGGTCGCGAGCATTGGCGTCATCGTGCCGTGGATTGGCTGGTTGATCGCCCTTGCCGGCTCCATCTACGGCATCTACCTGCTGTACGTCGGACTTCCGCACACGATGCGCAACCCGCCCGAGAAATCGGTCGTCTACACCCTCGTCATCATCGTCATCGGCTTCATCCTGAGCTTGGTCATCGGCATGATCGTCGGTGGTATCACCGCCGCGGGCACGGCAGCCGGTGCGTTCAACAGCATCAACAGCTCAAGCAGCAACGTGACCATCGATGGCGACAGTGCGCTGGGCAAGCTGGCCGCGATTGGCCAGCAGATGGAAAAGCAGGGCAAGAAGATGGAAGCCGCCCAGCGCAGCGGCGATGCCAACGCCCAGGCTGAAGCGGCCAGTGCGATGCTCGGCAGCGTGCTTGGCGGTGGTGACCAGGTTGAAGCCTTGCCGCCGGATGCGATCAAGCCGTTCCTGCCGGAGAAACTGGCCGGCTTCAAGCGTGACTCGATCTCGGTCGAGCGCAATGGCGCCATGGGCGTGCAGGTCAGCACCGGCCGCGCCAGCTATCAGGATGCCGATGGTAACCGCCTCGATCTCGAAGTCACCGACATGGGTGGGGCCAAGGGCATCATGGCGCTGGCCGGCATCGCCGGTTTCGAATCGGAAAAGCAGACCGAATACGGGTACGAGAAGACCTACAAGCAGGATGGCCGGCTGATCCAGGAAAGCTGGGACAGCCAAAATCACAATGGCGAATTCAGCATCGTCCTGGGTGAACGCTTCTCGGTGAAACTGAGCGGCAACGGCGAAGGGCTCGACATGAACATGCTCAAGGCGGCGTTGTCTTCGCTCGACCTGGCCGGGCTGGAAGCGATGAAGCACCAGGGCGTCAAGCAAGGCTGATCGGCTTCCTCGTCGAGTCACCGCGTCCGCCACGGACGAGGCGTTCAACCGGCAATGCAACTTGCAACCCGGCCACGATGGCCGGGTCGCCGATCCTGATTACTTTGCCGCTTTGCCGGCGTCGGCTGCGTCCGCCTTCTTCGGCACCGACGCTTCCGTGGTGATGCGGATGCGGATCTCGTCGCTGACGTTCGGCACGTAGGCACCAATGCCGAAATCGCTGCGCTTGATCGTCACGCTGCCATCGAAACCGATGGTCGGCTGGTTGCTCATCGGATGCACCGCAGCGCGATTGAGCTTGGCATCCAGGGTGACCGGCTTGGTTACCCCGTGGATGGTCAGATCACCGCTGACCTTGAAATCGCCCTTGTCAGCCGCGGCGACGACCTTGGTGCTCTTGAAGGTGGCCGTCGGAAACTGTGCCGCATCGAAAAAATCGGGCTTCTTCAGATGCGTGTCGAGATCGGCAACATGGGTATTCATGCTGTCGATGGCGATGGTCACCTCGACGCTCGATTTCTCCGGATGATCGGCGTCGTAGGTGATCGTGCCGGCGATATTGTCGAAACCACCGGTTGGATTGGAGAAGCCGAAATGCGTCCAGGTGAAATTGGCCTGGGTGTGGCTGCCATCGATCGTGTAGGTTTCGGCGGCGGCAAAGGCCGAAGCCGAGGTCAACGCCAGCAGGCTGGCGAGCAGGGTTTGTTTCAGCATGGGGTGATCTCCTGGTTTGCGTGAATCAGACGATGCGGCATGCTTCGTCGAAAGCGAAACGATCTTCGCGGGGATGGACGGTGGCGGGATTGCCGTAACCGATATTGATCAAGAAGTTGGATTTGACTTCGCTGCCGGCAAAAAATTCCGCGTCGATGGTGGCGTTGTGGAAGCCGGACATCGGCCCGCAATCCAGGCCCAGCGCGCGCAGGGCAATAAGCAGATAAGCGCCTTGCAGGCTGGAGTTGCGAAATGCGGTCGCCGCGATGGCGTCGGGCTTGCCGGCGAACCACGGCATGGCATCTTCCTCCTTGTACAGGCGCGGCAGGTGCTTGTAGAAGGCGTGGTCGGCGGCCACGATCGCCGTGACCGGGGCGGCCATGGTCTGCTCGACATTGCTTTCCGAAAGCGCCTTGCGCAATTTTGCCTTGGCCTCGGCACTGCGCACGAAAACGACGCGCAAGGGCTGGCAATTGGCACTGGTCGGGCCGAGCTTGGCCAGATCGTAGGCCTGCTGCAGCAAGGCATCGGAGACCGGCTTGTCCAGCCAGGCATCGGCCGCACGTCGGTAGGTTCTGGCATTGCGGAAGATCCGGTCCAGCGCAGCATCGTTCAACGGCATCGACATCAAGACTCCTGGGTGGGGAACTGCGGTTCCTTGGCGAGCTACAGTTTTGCGGGCTGACGGCTCGGGTTCAACGCAGCCGGCGACAACGGATTGCTGCCATCTGGTGGACAATGTCCCTTTCCCACCGGCCACACGACTGTGCCCGCGTGCGCATCGCATGATAACCAAGGAAACCGATTGTCGTCCTACCCGTCCAACCTGACCTGCTGGGCCATCGGCGATGGCGCGGCGGGCAATCATCGCCAGGTGCTGGCACTGGCCGACGCGCTGCAACTTGTCCCGCGCGTGATCGACCTGCGCCTGCGCCAGCCCTGGGATGCACTCGCGCCGCACCTGCAACTGGCCGCACGCAGCGGCATGCAGGATCGCAGTGGCCAGCCCATCGCACCACCATGGCCGGACATTGCCATTGGTTGCGGTCGGCGTGCCGCCTTGCTGACGCGCTGCCTGCGCGGCTGGAGTGCAGGTCGCTGCTTCAGCGTGCAGATCCTCGATCCGCGCATCGCGCCGAGGCATTTCGATGTCGTCGTGGCCCCAAGCCATGATCGGCTGGTTGGCGGCAACGTGATCGAGACCCTGGGCGCCTTGAACCCGATCGACGATGACTGGCTGGAGCGGGGCCGCCAGCACTTCCCCGCGCTGAGCGTCCTGCCTGCTCCGCGCACGGCCATCCTGATTGGCGCCTCCAACGCATCGGTCACGCTCGACGAGGACTGGTTCGACGCCTTGTTCGAGCGCCTTGGGTGTCAGCATGCGCAAACGGGGGGAAGCTATCTGGTCAGCACTTCGCGGCGCACGCCAGCTGCGCGCCGCATGCAGCTGCGCCAGCAATTCACGCGCTGGCCGGGCATGTTCTGGGCCGGGCCGGACGATGGCGAAAATCCCTACGCCGGCATCCTCGGCTGGGCCGACCGCATCATTGTCTCGCCGGATTCGGTCAACATGGTTTCCGAAGCCTGCGCCACCGGCAAGCCCGTGCATGCGTTCACTGTCGCCGCCCTGCGCGGCAAGCTCGCCGCCTTCCACGAAGCCCTGTGTGCTGCCGGGCACCTGCTGCCGCCGCACGCCGACACCGCGGCGACGCATGCGCCACTGCGCGAGCTGCCTGACGTCGCCGCGCGGATCCGCGCCATCTGGAACGCGAAAGACCCTGACTGCAGGCGGACGTGAGGCATCGCATCGTCGCTAGGTCGGCTTCATCACCATCAGCCAGAAGATCACCAGCACACCGAGGAATGCCGGCCAGCCGAGCCAGAACCACGCACGCATGACGGTGTAATAGGCGGGCGGCAGCGGTGACCCGGCAGCACGCGCTGCCTGCGCCAGCCGACGGGCGCGAAGCTGCAGCCACAACACCGGCAGCCAGCACGCGCCGATCACGATGAAAAGCAGCAACGCGAAGCGTATCCAGAACACGCCAAGGCCAATTCCCAGCCGATGCACAAGCCACAAGCCTGTACCGAACTGGACGATCACGGCCGGTGCCGTGAAGAAGGCATCGGCGAGAACGACAATGCGGGCCGTCTCGGCGATCACGCGTGGATCGTCGCGTCGATGCGCCATCCACATGAAGAACGCGATGCCGAGACCCGTGCCGAACAACAGCGTGGAACTCAGGATGTGCAGCCACTTCACCCACAGATAATCCATGGCTATCTGCGCTCGGCAAGAACCCAGGCCACGGCCAGCGCGGGCAGGATCATCAGGTTCTTGACCAGTCCGCCAAGCGGCTCCAGCCACAGCGCGGGCACCAGGCAACCGAAAACCAGCGTGTAGGCGAGAACGCTCAACGCCATCAAGGCGAGCGCCCAGCGTGGCCGCCAACCACTGGCCAGCCACGCTGCCAGAATGAAATCCAGCACCGCCGTTGTTCGTGCCAGCATGACCACCGGCCAGTTGTGCATCGCGGATTCCGCGCTCAATGCGGCAATGGCATCGGCAGGTGCCGACCAACCGGCCACCGCCGACAGCAACCACACCAGCACGATGGCCATGCGCAAAACGGGAGCAAGCAGATACAAGCGCGCTTGCCAGCGATCCTGAACCTGGCTCGGCCTCTGCGCCAATGCCGCCTGCAGGGTTCGCGGGACAAAATCGAAATCCTCGCGGAGGCGATCCAGCGCCCCCGCTTCAGGAAGATTTCCACGTCGCAACATGCGCCACATCGTTTCACCCACGGGGCCGCGACCGAGGCGTTCACCCAGCCAGGCCTGGATGCTGACCAGCCATTCCGGCACGGAAAATGCCACCTGGCCGGGTATGCGCAGCCACTGCCTCCAAAGAGTCTGATATTCGCGCAGCGACATGGGTTGTGGGCCACCCACCTGGTAAATGCCGCGTTGGTCACCTTCAGCCGCGCGCACCACCAGAATGCCCAGATCCTCGGCGGCAATCGGCTGCAGCAGCCAGCGACCGTCCCCCGGCAAGACAACCACTCCGGGCAATGCGGCCAGCGCGCGCAACAGCGAGGTTCCGCCATAGGATCCGGCGCTCGAGTAGACCACCGACGGACGCAGCACGAGCGCCTGCGGATCGAGGGCGACGAGCAGCTCGTCGAATCGATGCTTGGAGGCGATGAAATCGCCATCCGCGGCAACGCCCAGCGCGGAGATCTGGATGAGGCGAGGGATGCCCGCCTCAATGCAGGCCTTCGTCATGGCCAGCGGCCCCTCGACATGGATCGCCGCGAACGTCTGCGCCCCGCATTCACGCAGGATACCGGCAGCGTTCACCACCAACTCGACATTCGCCAACGCCGCCTGCCAATCCTGCGGGGCATGCATGCGGGCCAGGTCGGTGCAGCGTTCGTCATCCGCGCCGTTCAACTGGCGTACTCCACGCAACACCCGCCAGCCGCGGGCACGCAGGGCGGCAACGATGAAGCCACCGAGGAATCCATCCGCACCGACCACCAGCGCCACACGGGATTTTGCGGATGGGCGGTCAGGGATGGCGGGCATCCCGCGAGTCTACCTGCCATCCGCCCACATTCACGACAACCAACCTGCACGGGCTCCGCCGATCCGGCATTCAATCAAAGGCCAGATCGAGTTCGCGGGCGATGTGCAGGACATCTCGGGTTGCCTGGTCGAGTGGCTCGTCGCGTCGGCTCACGCGCGGACGCGCGTCGAGCTTGGCCGCCAGCGAACGGTCGAGCAGGAGCATGTGCGCCTCGCGCAGCTTGCCGGCCTGACTCGCATCGAGCAGGCGTGCCGCTGCCGCCACCTCGATCAAATCGACACTGTTGGTGACGCCGAGCAGGCGTGGATGCGCCGAACCATGTTCGAGGACCAGCGCCTGCAGGAGGAATTCGATATCGACGAGGGCACCCAAGCCCTGCTTGAGATCGAGCACGGCTGCAGTGGATCGATCACTTTCCTTGCGCCAGCGCGTGCGCATCTCGACGATCTTCCGGCGCAGCTCCGGTCCATAGGCGCGCGCATCCAATGCGGCGGCGCGCGCCTCGGTGAACCGGCGTCCCAGGGCAACATCGCCGGCCACCACGCGCGCGCGCACCAGGGCCTGGTGTTCCCAGGTCCAGGCACGTTCGCGCTGATAGGCCGAGTAGGCCTCCAGGCTGGTCACCAGCAGTCCCTTGCCGCCATCCGGACGCAGGCGGATATCGATTTCGTAGAGTCGTCCGGATCGCGTCAGCATGGTCAGCAGATGGACAAGGCGCTGCGCCAGTCGCGCGTAGTAGCGGGCACCGTCAAGCGGCTTGGCGCCGGTGGATTCCAGATTGGCAAGACTGCCGTCGTAGACAAAGACCAGATCCAGGTCGGAGCCGAAACCCAGTTCGATGCCGCCGAGGCTGCCATAGCCGATCACGCTCATGCCGGCACTGTCGCCGTAGCGTTCCTCGATGGTTCCATGAGTGGCAATCAGATCGCGCTCGGCAAGGCGCAAGACCGAGCCAAGCACGGCTTCGGCCACGGCCGCCAGCGCACGTGCGGTCTGCGCGGCATCCAGACGCTTGCCAAGGAAGGCGAGACCGATGCGAAACAAGGCGGACAGACGTTGTTCCTGGATCAGGTCGATTTCGCGCTCGGGATCCTGATCGCCGACGCCGGCCAGCCGGCGCTGGATTTCCGCTTCGATCTCGTCGCGATCGGGCGGCGGCCCGTCGATGCGGTCGTCGAACAATTCGTCGAGCAACAAGGGATGCGCGATGACGCGCTCGGCAAGCATGGCACTGGCAGCAAACACGGCGGTCAGGCGCTTCAGCGCGAGCGGTTGTTCATCGAGCAGGGCCAGGTAGGCCGAGCGCCGGGCAACCGCGTTGACCAGGCCGATCAGGCGCACCAGGCACGCACTCGGCGCGGCACTCTGCGCCGCCGCGGCAAACAGCGCCGGCATGACCCGATCGATGCGCTCGCGCGAGCGCACTGCGGCGGCGCGAAGGATGGGACTGGCGAGGAAACTTTCCAGTGCGCCGACGACCGGCTGCAGCGGATCGAATCCGGCGTCGGCAAAGGCCTGCACATCGACGCCCGATTCAGTGCACTGCTGCCATACCGCGTTCCAGGCGACGGTGCTGGCGGCATTGCGCACCTGACGCGCCGGTGCCATGACTGCATCGAACTCCTCGCTGACCGCCGCGCGATGGCGATCAAGCTCCTCCACCAGGGTGCTCCACTGGGCGTGGCCAAGAGCGAGCGCGATGCGCTGGCGCTGCGTGTCATCGGCGGGCAGTTCATGGGTTTGCTGGTCGGCAAACATCTGCACGCGATTCTCCAGCCGGCGCAGGAAGCGATAGGCTTCGCCCAGCTGCCTGGCACGCCTGGCGCTGATCAGGCCGAGCTGCTCGCAAACCGACAAGGCCGGCAGCAGCCCGCGCACACGCAAGGCCGGTTCACGTCCACCGCGGATCAGCTGCAGGAGCTGGATGATGAACTCGATCTCGCGAATGCCGCCCGGGCCGAGCTTGATATGCTCGGCCATGTCCTTGCGCGCGACTTCGGCATCGATGAGTTCCTTCATCTCGCGCAGGCCGGCAAATGCGGTGTAGTCGAAATAGCGACGAAACACGAACGGACGCAAGGTCGCGAGCAGGCGCGCACCGGCAGCCTTGTCGCCGGCCACGGGCCGAGCCTTGATCCACGCATAGCGCTCCCAGTCGCGCCCTTCGCGCTGGTAGTACTGCTCCATCGCGGCGAACGACAGGGCAATCCGGCCGACGTTGCCGAACGGGCGCAGGCGCAGGTCGACCCGGTAGGCAAAGCCATCCGCGGTGCGATCGGCCAACAGCGAGATCAAGTGCTGGGAGAGTCGCGAGTACCAGACTTCGGCATCGATCGGTCGCACGCCATCACTGGCGATGCCGGCCTCGTCATAGGCCAGCACCAAGTCGACATCCGAGGAAAAATTGAGCTCGCCGCCGCCCAGCTTGCCCAGCGCCAGCACGACCAGGCGCTGCACCTCGCCCGAGGCGACGCGGATCTGGCCGTGACGTTCGGCCAGCTGGCGCTCGGCATGGCGCAAGGCCAGCTCGAGACAGACTTCAGCCAGCACGCTGGCGCCGGCCAGGGTCGTTTCGACCTTGTCGACATCGTTCACATCTCGCCAGATCAGGCGGATCGACTCGCGCCGGCGAAAACGGCGAATCTCGCTGCGGAACTCGGTGTCGGGCAGGCCCATCGAAAACGGCACGGTGCGGGCGTCGGCATGGCGCGGATCATTCATCAGGCGAACCAGATCCGGGCCGAGCAATTGCGGTTCCTGGCAAAAGCCCTCGTAGGCGAAATCGCTGGCCAGCAAGACCCGATCGAGATGGCTGTCGACGCCGGCATCGTCATAAAACGGCACGCCCGCTTCGCGGCACAGCACTTCAAGCCGCGACAGGCGCTGATCGATCAGGCGGGCGATGGCTTGCGGTCGGACGGGGTTCGGCATGGGTCGATTCTGGCAGTCGGCTGCGGCGGCGGCCAGCCTCGGGGACGGCACTTGCGTTGCCGCCCGCGCAAGAGCAGTCTGCGCATCCGCGCGAGCAGGGGGGCGCGCCTGGCCGGAACAGCTGCGCCTTGATCGCGGCACAAACCGAAAGCCGCGTTCAGAAATTCCCCGATTTGATTCACCCCGCACTCAGCCGCGCAACCCGAAAGTGCGCAGCTGCCGATTACTCTCGCACCGCTGCCCGCCCATGACCGCAACGCCCCTATCCACGCCACTCAGGCGCAACCTGCCGCATGTGTTGTGGTTGCTGCTGGTCGTGGTCATTTTCGCGATCAGCGCGAGCTGGCTCGACCCGGCCCTGGGCTGGCCGATGTACGCGGTGGATGGGGCGCATCTCGGCCTGGTCGCGATCAACATCCTGCCATTCGTGCTGATCGTGCTCCTGCTCGGCGCGCTGACCCGCCGCGTGGTGCTTTCGAGCTGGATCGGCCTGTTGCTGCTGATTGCCAGCCATGCCGCCAACACCGCCAAGCTGCAACAACTGGAAATGCCGCTGTTGCCCGGCGACTTCCACTTTCTTGAGGAGATCGGCTCGGCGCTGCCCTTGTTCGTCCACTACATTGGTACGAGCTTGCAGCCCGTGCTGATCGCGCTCGGCGTGCTGGCGCTGACCGTCGCCCTGTTCCGCGAGGCGGCCTGGCCGCTGATGCGCGGCTGGAAGCGCCTGGCCGTGGCTGCCGTCTCGATCACCCTTGGCGTCGGCATCATCCAGGGCTGGACGCCGTGGCGAGCCGTCTACAGCGCGGAACGACTGCGCTTCGAGCCTTGGTCGGTGGTCGACAGCGCTCGCAAGGCCGGCATGGTCGGCAACCTGGTCCTGTACAACTGGGAGCTGGCCAAGCGACAGGAGCTTCACCCCGACCGCAATGCCGCACGCGAACTGCTGCGCGCGAATGTCGATGGACTGCGCGAGCACCTGAGCCCGAACAGCTCGTCGCTGGCCATGCCCAGTGGCACCCAGCCCGACATCGTCATCATCCAGAGCGAATCGCTGTTTGATCCGGCACGTCTGAATGGCGCGCCGAAAAACACCTATCTGCCGAATTTCCATCGCCTGGCCAAGCGCGGCTTGTCCGGCGAGCTGAAGGTGCCGACCTATGCCGGCGGCACCATCCGCACCGAGTTCGAAGTGTTGACCGGCCTTGCCCTCGCCTTCTTCCCGGGCGTGCAATATCCGTATTTCGAGATTGCCGACCGGCCGATCCCGGGCATCGTGCGCACGCTGTCGCGACAGGGCTACCAGACCACCGCGATCCATCCGAACAGCGGTGTGTTCTGGAACCGAAACCAGGCCTACCAGCAGATCGGCTTCGACCGTTTTGTCGATGAGCGGGCGTTCTCCAAGGACGACATCGTCGGCTTGTTCACCGGCGATGCCGCGCTGACCGACCACGTGCTGGCCCAGCTCGACCAGGACGGCCCGCCGCAGCTCATTTTTGCCGTGACCATGGAAAACCACGGGCCGTTCGACTGGCGCCCAGGCCTCGACGCCGAACGTCTCGCTGCCATGCAGATGCCGGCCGGCCTCGATGAGGGCGGCGAATACTGGATGCGCAATTACCTGTACCTGCTCGGCGATGCCGACCATGAGCTTGGCCGCCTTGCCGATGCGCTGCAAAAGCGCAAGCGGCGCACCTTGCTGCTGTTTTATGGCGATCACTTGCCGGCCCTGCCGCCGGTCTACCACCAGATCGGCTTTGCCGACGGCAAGGCAGCGAAAACCCAGCCGGTGCCGTGGCTGCTGCTCGACAACCGCCGCAAGCTCGCCGAACACGGCCCGATGGACACCACCGCCTGGCTGCTGCCGAGCATTCTTCTGGAAACGGCGGGCATTGGCGGCGACCGCTATTTCGCCACGCTGGCCGCGCTGCGCGACTCGCTGCCCACCGACGTCATGGCATCCTCGAGCGGACTGCCTGGCGAGCTGCGTGCACTGGGCCAGTTGCGCTTTCGCAACGAGCTGGAACCGATCCTCGACACGGTACTCGATGGCCCGGTCGCGGAAGCGGATGTGGCCATCGCGCCATAAACCGGCAACTCCTCGGCAACTGCTCCTGCGTTGCTCTCGACGGCCGTTCCCGACGCCGTTCTACCGCATCCATCCATGGATGCGTACCTCCTGCATCCATGCAGTCGCCCTGCGTTGTCGGTGTACCGTCCATCCATGGCAAATGCCGGCAACTGCTCCTGCGTTGTCGGCATACCGTCCATCCATGGACATAAAAAACCCGCCGAGCATTGCTGCTGCGGCGGGTTCTCCCTCCCCACGAGGCAGATTCCAGCGAACGCAATACTAATGATTTTCCAACATATGCCACGCCGCAGCGCAACATGCATGCCCGGATGCCCTTGCTGCACCGCAACGTTGGCCTCGGGTAACCGCATCAGGGAACTTGGCGATTTCGCCCTGTCTCTGCGCCTGAGATGCCATGCCTCATACTGGATCCATGGCCACGCACGATCCCGATGACCTGACCCGACCGACCCGGATCAAGGGTCGCGGCGCGGGCAGCAATCGCGAGGGACGTTTCGAGGCGCTTGCGAAAACGATCGAAGACGACGGCTGGTATCGCGATGAGGAACCCGCGCCGCGACCGCGTACGCAAGTATCGATCGAACGCGCGCGCTCGATCATCAGCCGCAACGAATCGCCGGATATTCCGTTCAATCAATCGATCAACCCGTACCGGGGCTGCGAGCACGGCTGCAATTACTGCTATGCGCGGCCCTCGCATGCGTACCTGAACCTCTCGCCGGGTCTGGATTTCGAGACGCGCCTGTTCGCCAAGACCAATGCCGCCGAGCGCCTGCGTGCCGAACTCGCCAAGCCCAGCTATGTCTGCGAGCCGATCACGCTGGGCGCCAATACCGATGCCTACCAGCCGATCGAGCGTGAGCACCGGATCACCCGGGAAATCGTCGAAGTGCTGCACGCCTGCCGACATCCGCTGACCATCATTACCAAGAATGCCCTGGTCGAGCGCGACCTTGATCTGCTGGCACCGATGGCGAATGAGGGCCTCGTTCAGGTCTTCGTCTCCATCGGCACGCTGGACAACCGCCTTGCCAGCACCCTGGAACCGCGCGCGACGGCACCGCATCGGCGCATGCAGAGCATCGAAAACCTGCACGTTGCGGGCGTGCCGTGCGGCGTCCTTGTGGCTCCGATCATTCCGGCGGTAACCGACATGCATATCGAGCATGTGCTGAAGCAGGCTGCGGCAAACGGCGCCAACATTGCCGGCTATACCGTGTTGCGCTTGCCACTGGAGCTGAAGGAACTGTTCCGCGAATGGCTGGACCTGCATGTTCCCGATCGCGCCGGGCATGTAATGAGCCTGATCCGGCAAATGCGCGGCGGTCGCGACTACGACGCCCGCTTCGGTGTGCGCATGCGTGGCGAAGGGCCTTATGCCGATCTCATCCGCCAACGCTTCGCCCTCGCCTGCCGCAAGCTGAAACTGGGTCGCTCGCGCGAACTAAAACTGGATTGTTCACGTTTTGTGCCGCCGCGAACGCCCTCGCCGCAGGGCAACCTGTTCTGACCGCAAGCGACCGGGCCGGGGGTGCGGGAATGCTTCCGGCAAGCCCGTTCCGGCATACACTGGCCATCCTTTGGCTCGCCGGAGCATCACATGTCCGCATCCATGAGCAAGCGACGTTTTCAGTACCAGCCGGGTGTCGGATCGCCTGGCAATCCTGTCATGCCTGCAGCAAGTCCTGCGCTCGCCGTGTTCGCCCTCCTCTTCGCCACGGCCCTGGCTTCCACCGCGCAAGCGGGAACGGCCGATATCGTCAATGGCAATTTCGACACGAGTCTCCTGGGCTGGGATCTGTCCGGCTCGCCCTCACCGACCTGGTCCATGCTCGATTACCAGAACAATCCCGGCTCCGGTTCCGCCTTGTTGTCCAACGCCGAAGCACAGGCCGGCGCTCGGGTCTATCCCATGCGCCAATGCGTTTCCGTCGCCACCGCCGGCAGCCATGCCCTCGAAGCCGATGGCTTCCTGCCGGCGGGTCATGCGGGCGGACGACTGGTGGTCAGCTACGCCACGCGCGCCGTGGCCAATTGCAGCGGCGGAGCCAATTCATTGGGCGGCTATTTCCTGCAAAGCAACGGCGCCTGGGTGCATGGCAGCATCAACTTCGTCATCAACCCGCCCTACACCTATCTCGAGGTCACCCTCGGCATCGAGAAGGATGACGCGGGCGGATTGCTGAGCGGCAATCTCGATGGCGTGCAGGTGATCGATCGCGAGCGCATCTTCGCCCACGGCTTCGAGGTGACGGATCCCAGTTGAAGCGCAACTCAGGCCGCCTTGGCTGCCGTTTTTTCGAGGATGGCCTGCGCCGCCCACTCGCCGGTTTCAACGCCGCCTTCCATGAAACCCTGGTTGTCGAAGGCGCAGTGTTCGCCGGCAAAATGCAGGTTGCCGACGCGCTCGCTGATGGCACCACGCAGCGTCGTCCACTGGCCTGGGCGAAAACACGCGTAGCTGCCGAGCGTCCACGGCTGGGTCGGCCAGTGCATGCGCGCTTCGCGCATTCCGGCACGCGCGTCGGACAAGCCCGGGAAGATCGCTTCAAGCTGGCTGCAGGCGAGATCGGCCTGTGATCGCGGCGATCCGCTGCCGATCTCGAGGCCATGCCGGCCACCGACGAAATTGGTCAGGATGCCGGCCGCCCCGGCCTGCATGCGGCTGGTTTCCCAGGTCGTCTGGCACGGCAGGTCGCTGTAGCTGGCACCGCCAAGGGAATGCCGCGTGCGCCAGACGCGTTCGTTGAAGCCGATCATCAGCTTGGCATTCGTGCCATAGCCGAGCTCGTTGATGGCGCGGCGCTTGGCGGCTGGCAGTTCAAGATCCAGTTGCACGCGCCGCAGCGTGGTGAACGGCAAGGCCAGGACGACGCGCGAGGCGCTGGCGTCAAACGCTGCCGATCCGCGCTTGAAACTCAAGGTATAGCGGCCATCCGCCGACTGGCGAATGGATTCGAGGACACAGCCGGCCTGGATTGCGTCGTCGAGCTTCGCGCCCAGTGCCTTGACGATCAGGTCGTTGCCGCCGCGCACGTGAAAGCGTTCGTCGCTCTCGCCGAAAATCTTGAACGCTTCAAGGCCGGGATCGATGAAGGTGAGGAAATTGAGCGCGGACTGTTCCTCGCATTCCAGTCCCATCTCGGTGGTGTAGGCGACTTCGATCAGCTTGCGCAGCCAGCCCGTTGCGCCATTGCGGTCCAGCCAATGGCTCATCGTTTCCTGATCCAGCGCTTCGCAACCGCCCGGGGTCGCGTAGGTGATTTCCTCGTCCGGCAAGGAATCGGCATCGCGCTGGATTGCCGCGGCCAGCGGCGCGAACGCGCGCAGGATCTCCACTTCGCCGTAGCGGCGGCCATCGGCAAACCAGATGTCGCCAAAGGCGTGGGTTGGATCCTCGGCGAGATCATCCAGCACCAGGCCGAGTTCGCCGGCGAGGGCGCGAATCCGCGCATGGCCGCTGTCGATCAACTCGCCGCCGAGCTCGCAGACCTGGCCATCGGCAAAGTGGTTGCGCAGGCTCAACATGCGTCCGCCGACACGCTCCTGCGCCTCGTAAAGCTTCACGCCGACACCGGCCTGGCGCAGACGCCAGGCGGCGGTCAATCCGGCCACGCCGGCGCCGACGACAATGACATCGTCAAGATTGTCCGTGCGCATCAGCCGTGTCGGCGCGCAGGCACCGAGCATCAGCGCGGCCGATGCACTGATCGACTGGCGCAGGAAACGCCGCCGCGAGGCATCAGTGCGCAGGGCGAGGTCGCGCTCGATCGCTTCATCGAGCGGCTCCCCCGATTGCCTTGCCACTGTCGAAATCGCCGCCGCACGCCGCAACAAATCCACCAGTGCAGTACGAGCCATGAACCTTCTCCCCGGCGCTCGCGTCGAGTTGACGCCGCGCGAGATTAGCCCAATCGTCAGCGCGCGGCCTCACACATCAGTCAAACCCGTTGGCAAAGATCCGATCTGTCGGCGCAATCGGACCGGGCGTGACAACCACTTCGCCACTGGGCAGTGATTCGATCGCATTCCTGGAGTAGGAGGTGACCTGGTAATGCCGCTCGATCATCGTTGGTGCCGCCACATCCAGGAATCCTGTCTTGAAGCTGCTGCCGAGATGGCGCCAGGCGCCGTCGCCGTCGTGGCACCAGATCCGGTACCCGGCGATCAGGTGGGCGGGATCATCCATCGGATCCCAGACCAGTTGCACCAGGGTCGTGCCCGGTATCGAAGCCGCACTGATCCCTGTCGGAACCGGCATGCCGCCGAAATCCACGAAGCGGGAATCGTTTTCTGCGTGGACGTCTTCGGTCGGATTGCCGTTGCTGACAATCGAGGCATACAGTCGATGCGCCTGATCCGGTGCGAAACCCGCAGGCACCCTGACCGTGGTGGTTACGGTTTGCGCCTGCCCGGAAGCCAGCGAAACGATGTTGGCATTGCCGGCCGATGTGCCGCCGGCCGCGATGGGCGCGTCCCAACTCAACTGCATTTGATAGGGCGGAAGGATTCTCGTGAGGCCATCGCCCACGTTGCGCACGACAGTCACAATGCGAACGCTCCTGCCGGCCACCAGCAGTGCGCTGTTTGGCGTCACCGATTCGATCGAAAGGTCGACACCTTGTGCGGCACTGAAGACACCGATGCCGGGCTCTGCAGCGATGGAAACGGCACGCGATGTCGCAGGCATCGCTCCGCCATCCAGATACCTCTGGCTCAAGCGCGAGGGAATTTCCAATCCACGCGTACTGACCGCAACGATCCGTTTCAACAGCGGGTCATACGCCGCCGCAGGTGACAAGTGCCCGGCGCCATCGAGCGAAAGCGGCAGCGGGTTGCTGATGGCGGACTGCGGACTGACCGCCAGGGAAACCAGCTCGCCCGTATGCGCCGCCATGCCGATGGAATCAAACACCTGCGTGTTGCTGCCATTCGTTCCCTCGCCAAAGCCCATGCCGCGCATGACCACGGTCACGTTGCCTGCATCGTCGACGAGAGCGGTCGGCTTCTCGCCGTAAATGGGTCGCCCGTTGCTGTCTGTCAACGCTTGCGCGGCAACCGTGCAGGCGCCCGCTGCACAATCGTCGGCGTAGGCCATTTCCACACGCTGGGTGTTGCCGACGAACGAACGCGCATCGTCGGCATGCGTGTAGGCCAACGCGAAGGCACCGGTACCGAGTCCAACGACGCTGGGCCAGGCGACCCCACCGGGCAATCCGGCCGGTACCTGCACCGAATTGCCATTTCCACTGAGGAACTTGTACGCCAAACGTCGCGCATCGGTGTCACCAAAATCGCCGTTCATGCTGCGCACGAAGGCCACCACCGGCTGATCCTCGACAAACGCCGCGCTCGGCGAAGAATCAAGGAGCGCGGTCGCATCGACGGCGACTGGAACCGCCCAGCCGCTGAATGGGCTGAACGTTGAACTGTAAATCCGGGTGCGATGATTCGTGATGTTGCGCGACATGTCGCGAGTCCATACCGCCAGCACCTGGCCATCGCCTGGGCAGGCCGGAGCGCTCGTGCACGCCGCCAGGTCGACGCCGCCTTCACCACCGCTGGCTGACGACAGCACCGCTTTCGGCGACCAGACCTCGCCGTTGTAGGTGGAGGTCATGATGCGCTGGTGATTGATGCGCGCAATCGGGCTGAGGCGAGCCAGCGCCGCGTAGTCGAGATCGCTTTCAGCCCAGACAATCACCGCACGCGTGCGGTCAAAAAAGACCATGTCGACACTGCGAATGCCGGGCGCCGTCGAGAGGATCACATCGTGATCCTGGCGCCCGAATGCGCCACCGTTAACCGGTCGAACGACCAGCACGGGCGGAGCTCCCCCATTGCTGTCATCGCGCGTAAACGCAAGGAAGCCTGCGCCGCTGGAGGCGTAAGCCACAGCCGTGTGCATCGGCACGATCCGCGAAGAAGGTCGTTCGATGGCTCCCCCGGCGACTGGCGACATCAAGGCCGCGTTGCTGCAACCCGATCCGGTTCTGTCGCTGAGCAGAATTTCGCTGCCTTCGATGTCGTTCAACGCATCGCAGATGAAATCCAGCGGCAGGCAAAACACTTCGAAATGCCAGGAGAAGATCAGGCTGGCGGTAAAGCACTCGCTGATCTGCCCACCAGGATTCGCAGCGTTCACCGTGATCGGCATGTCCAGTGCGAAAACCGCGTCGAGGTCGACGCCTCCGTCGACGAGATCAAATAGAACGTCGAGATCAAGATAGAAGTTGAGGCCGAGGTCGAGCGACGGCGTGGTCTTCATTTCGAATATCGGTTTTCGCTGGGGCGACAACGAGAACTTGCTGCGCGTCTCGATTTCGGCGAGCAGGGTGAAATCAGCACCCAGTTCGATACCCGCCAACACTGGCACGCCCCAGACGTAGTAAAACAAAGGAAACGACTGATCGATCAAGGTCAAGGTCGTTGGGCCGTACTGCACGTCTTTGGCCACGTCGACCGCGGTCGGCGAACCACTGCGCCCCGCTTCCTTGTGCGCGCCTTCAAGCGGAGCGTTATTGATCTCGCCGCCATTGCTGTTGCGGAACAAACTTACCGCTCGCGTGTTGTCGGTCCGGTTGTCGAGGCGACCAATGTCGTAGCCCGGATCCCGATCAAGCTGGACCCGCGCATCAGCCGTGTCTTCCATCGCATAGACGCCAATGCCTTGACCGCCGAGAGTGAACGCCACCTCGCGCTCGGTATAGCGTGAAGCCGACAACCACGAAACATCTTGCTCGACCATCTGTATGGCGATGCGCTGCGTCGCTTCGCCTGAAGCGGGTTGACCCTTGAAGTAGATGTATCCCTCGATGCGGCCGGCAGCCTGGAGATCGAGATCTGCGGGCAGATTTGCGCGCCAGGTTTGGCTCGTATTCAAGCCGCCGATACTGCAATCGAGCGGCTGTGCATTGGTGGAGAAATTGGAAATGAACTCTGGTGTGCCATTGCGATTCTTGTCCAGATAGAGCTTTGCCTCGGTGACCACCCCGCTGACGGCAGGATCCGTGCGCACGGCGATCGTATTGGGGAAATGTTCGTTCGAATCATCGATCCAGCTCGTCGTGATGCCACGCTTGCTGAATACCGGGCCAAAGACGATGAGGTTGGCGGAAAACTGCTCTGCGCCACTGCCGACAAGAATAGATTCATTCCTCCCAGACCATGGAACAATCGAGGTGTCGTAGAGCCCGACCATCGGCACGATCGGTGGCAGCGGCAATGTAAACATGGCATTCCTATCACTCGTCTGAATGACTACATTCTGGTAGTAGTCCGTGAATACGATCTGGTCATCTTCGGGGATGCCATCTCCCGCGCCCTGGAAGGTGACCTTGTAGATATGCGGCAGGAAATCGCCAGCGTAGGGGCCAGCCGCAAACTGGAAGCCATAGCCCGCTTGTGAGGCATCAATCGCCATGCGCACTCGACTGTTCGGGTACGTCTCGATCTGTCCGCCGGCATTGGCAATGATGATCGGCAGCTGCGACAGCGCAATATCCTCGTCGAGGAATTCGAACTCGGCGTAGCCATTCGCGTCAGTCAACTTGCGCGCCAGCGTCAAAGGACAACCGCGGCTGTCGGTTGAAGGCGTGGAGTACTGCGATAGCATGCTCGAGAATTGCGTGTACTCCAGGATCGAGCCAACTTGAAAGACCCACCCATTACTGGAATCTGCAACACCCGGCACACCATCGAATTGAACCAGCGCCCCGACGATCGGTTGTCCATTCTGCTGGAGCACGCGCACACGAATCTGCCAGCGATTATCCGGCAGCTGGTCCAAGCGTGCCCTGTCTGTCCCGACCACGATCTGCAAGCCATTGGCGGTTGCACCTGATGAGAGCAATCCAACATCGCCGTGCTGGTTGGAGCTTGCGGCCATTGACAGGCCGCCATTGGCGACCCCAACCATCGCGAAGCCCCACTGCCCATTGTTAAACTCCGCACGCGCCGAGCCGAGCGGAACTACCTCGCCATCGTCGCCGAAGTACCAAAGCGAGATGTGCTCTGGCTCGGCTTCGTTCGGGTAGGTCGTGAATTTCCCGGTGACATTGAAGTACTCGCCCCGATACGTCGTACTCGGCGGCGGCTGGATGATGCCAATCTGGAATGGAGAGGACAGGCGGGCAAGCACGCGCAGGTTGCCGTCCACATGGTTCACAAGCGCATTGCCGATCGAGTTCCTGACCGTGAATGCCGCATTGGCAGGAAACTGCGCCGGACGATCAACCGGCACGATGAACTTGCCAGAGAAACTGCCATCGCCAACTGCAACCGGGCCGAACACCTTGGTGCCTTCATAGTCGATGCGCAGTGATCCCGAGGTGAGCCCCTCGACACTGAAGGGGATCGACTGGCCGGCATGGATTGCCGTAGCCGTCGTCGAAAACGTGAGCGGCGGCAAGGCGGAGAAAGCGGTCGTCGCGATCAGGATCGATCCCGTCGGAGAGACGAGGCGCAAGCGAATCAGTCCATCTCCGGCCGGCAGCAGCGGCAAGCTGACACGCCCGGAGATCCGACCGGAATCATCGCTGCGCAGGATCCCGATCGGTATCGGTGGATTGCCGGCGAAATCAAGCTGGAAGTCGGTCAGGCTGGCGACTCGCTCGGCCTCAATGCTGACTTCCGTGCCAGCATTGCCGAGACTCGGCGACACGGACATCGAGACGGCATGCGCCTCACCCATCCAGACCAGGGCACCCACCATCTGGCAGCAAATCAGCGAAAAACGTGTGATCAAGTTCATGTTGTTTTCTCCGTTTCCCTTTCCACGCAGAACAGCGGCACGAGGGGCCACACGATTTTTTGAATCGCCTGAGTGCAATCGGATGGCGCGCGGAGGGTGACCGGGAAGGGCCCCGGGTATTTCGCCACTGGCAAAACCAGAGAGAACGTCGCAACGATGCATGTGCAGAGGGCGCGCTGAAACGGGATGGCGTCGCCGAGTGCAATTCGCTGGCCCTTGCGATCCCCGCAATCCGTGATTGATCACGAACACATTCAATCCGGACCAGGATCACACCGTACGGGAGCTCAGCAACCCCATGAAATCACTACTGTTCGCGACTTCGCTGCTTGCCACGTTGAGCATGACTGCGTGCAGCCATGCCACATCGACGCCTGCCGCGCTGGCCGAAGCATTTCAATCCGCCCTCGACAAGGGTGACTTCGATGCAGCCCGCGTATTCGCCGACATCGACGACACGCCGGCTGAATTGCATTTCTACTATTTCGATGTTGTGCGGGAATGTTCGGGTGAATCGACGTGCAGCGTATCCGCAAGCCCGGCAACGGCCGAGGATCGCGCTCAATTGGAAGCGACAGCCAGGCAACTCAACGCGCAGGCACCGCCGGTCGACGGCATGATCACGGTGACCAGCAAGGCCAAGGACGGCTCCAGCTCCGGCAACATGACCATGCCATACGCCAAGGTTGGCGACCGCTACAAGATCGTCACGATCCGCTATTCGCAGAACGAGCTGGCGGCGCTTCGCGCCAAGTCCGATCAAGCACTGGTCGATGAATTGTTTGCCGGGGGCATTCGTGATTCCAGCGGCGAGTCGAGGACCGACTGGGCCACTGCCGCCACGGCATTGCCCACGGACGGCGGCGCTCCTGGCAAGGCGTTCGTTGCGCAGACCCGAGCGATGTCCGCTGCGGTCGATGCCAGGGATCCCGATGCGGCGATGAGATCGGGCGGGCAGATGGCAACCATTGTCTTTCGAGACAAGGATTTCGAGGGCAAGCTGATTGCGCTCGCCGACCGCCAAAGCAAGCTGCATGTGCAATCGCTGCGCATGCTGCGCGATGTCAAGGTCAAAGGTGGCTATCTGCTCGGCGACGACGCCGTGCTGCTGATCGAGGCGCGCAACGGCATCGGCTGGATCGAGCGCGGGCCGATCCTGTTATCGCGAGAAGGCGACTCCTGGGACAAGGCCGGCGACAACCTGGTCAGCTATCCGGCGGCAAAGTAGGGCAACCCGATCCCCAATCTCCTGCCGGTGGGCTGCGGCAAATTCAACTGTGAGCGCATGTGCGGGACAGGCGCGTCATGCCTGTTGGCCCCTCAAGACGCGAAGTTGCGTGATTGATCGAAGGCGAGGCACTGCGCAGCGCCGATAACGGGAGAGATGGACATGAACTGGAAAACGCTGTTGTTTTCATTCGAGGGGCGCGTCGGCCGTGGCCCGTACTGGATGTTTTTCATCGTCATGCTGGTGGTCTTCGGTGGGCTGACCGCACTCAGCATGATGGCCATGCTGAATGCCGAAGATCCCGCCAGCGCCAGCGGCATGGCAAGCTTGCCGATGATGATCGCGATGCTGCTGATGATCTGGCCGGCATTGGCGATCCAGGCCAAGCGCTGGCACGACGTCGACAAATCCGCCTGGTGGATCCTGATCGGACTGGTGCCGGCGGTCGGCGGATTGATCGCCCTGGTGTTTAACGGCTTCATTGCCGGCACCCCGGGCAGCAATCGCTTTGGCCCGCCACCGGCAAACGCCTCGGTTGCCGCACCGGCCATGGCGCGTTCCTGAGCGAAACGCATGACGGGAGATCTGTACTGACAGATCTCCCGCCTTGCGGCGCGCTCCGCAACGCCAGTGTCTTGCACGGGCGGACCTGACAACCGCGCACCACACCACCGCTCGCGGTGCCCAAGCGTCAGCGCGCGGCCAGCTTGCGCGCGAGGGCCTGCGCCTGACGCAGCTTCGGTGCGTATTCGGGCACATCAAGCCTCTTCAGCGCTTCGCCAATGTCGGCGTTCGCCGCTTGCCGATGGCCGCGGACCAGATGCAGTCGGCCGCGTTCGAGATAGGCGCAACCCAGCGTGGTCTCGTTTTCCGGCTCTGGCTTGCGATTCAATGTGACAAACACCGCATCGATCAGGGATTCGGCTTCGCCGAGCGCAGCGGGAACCTCGCTGGCAATCAGACTAGATGCCAGCGCAATCCGGACCTGGGCGGTCTCGATGTGATCGGCGCCGTAGATCTTCTGCACGCCGGCAAGGGCACGGCGAAAATGCGGAATCGCTTCGCCATGGCGACCTTCCGCCTGGCGCAAGTTGCCAAGCACCGAGGCGGCGTAGGTGTTGTTGTATTCATCCTCCGGCGAAATCCGCTGCAACGCGGTCACGGCTTCCAGGGCCCGCGCATCGGCCTCGCGGTAATGCCCGGCCTCGGTCATGGCGGCGACTTCAAGCAAGGCGGTCAGCCAGGTATAGACGCTGTCGCCGGTCGCTTCACGAAACACCTCGAACGCCTTGCGATAGCGTTGCACAGCCAGGTCGAACTTGCCCTGCGCGCGAGCCAGGTTGCCGTGGGTCTGCAAGGCTTGCGCATACTGACCAGAGGGAGTCTTGCCGAGGATCGCGAGCGATTCCGCGAAGCTGCGCTCAGCCTCCTCGAGGCGGCCGGTGCGTCGCTGCAGGTCGCCCAAACGCAGCAGGGTGCCGCCGATGTACAGGTGATCCGCAGGCAGTGATTCGCGCTCGATGCGCAAAGCGGTCTCGTAGTTGTGCTGGGCCTCGTCATACTTGCGCTGGACGCGCAGGATATCGCCGATGCTGGTGCGCAGCGTCGCCGTGCGCACATGCGCTTCGCCGTTGTTGCGGGCGACGATCGACAGCGCTTGCGCATAGCTCTCCAGCGCATCGGGATAGCGCCCCGCTTCTTGTTGAACCTTGCCGAGCACGCCGAGGCGTGCGGCAACCTGTATATGCGATTCGCCGTAGACGGCGCGAAAGACCTCGACACCGTGGCGCGCGAGCACCTCGGCTTGCGCATTGCGGCCGGCGGTCAGTTCTATGTTGGCCAGCGTCGATTCGGCCAGGGCGGCACGGGGAAGATCGCCGGCACCGGCATCGCGCAGTGCCTTCAACGCGCCACGAATCAGCGATTCCGCTTTCGCCACGTCGCCCACGGCGTAAACCGCATCCGCATAACCGGCCATTGCTTCTGCCGCGGCAATGCTGTTGGCACCACTCAGCGCCGATTGCATCTCCCAGGCGCGTTTCAGCGTCGTCTGTGCCGCTTCGCGATCATCGAGGCTGACCTGGATCTCGCCGAGATCCTTGAACAATTGTGCCTGCAGGGCCGGATCGCCGGCGAGGCTCATGTCGACGACACTGATGCCATTGCGGATCATGGCCGTTGGCGAACGTGCCGTGGCACTGGCCCGACTGATGGGATCCTGCTCGCGGAACAAGGTCAGGATGAATTCCTTGACGCGTTCACTGCGCGCCAGTTGCAGCTCGGCGTTGGCGCGCTCGCCGTCGGCGCGGCGCGCTTCGGCCTGGGCAATGCGCGCCTGCCACAAGGCGGCACCGAGGCCGGCGACGAGTGAAAACGCAATGACCACCGATGCGGCGACGCCGAAACGATGACGCCCAACGAACTTGCGCAGGCGATACGCAGCGGAGTCGGCGCGCGCCGCGATCGGCCGCGCATCCAGCCAGCGGCGCAAGTCTTCGGCGAACGCTGCGGCCGTCGCATAACGCCTGGACGGTTCGCGTTGCAGGGCAGTCGCCATGATCAGATCGAGATCACCCGCCAGCTTGCGCGCGAGATGATTCGCATCGACCCCTGCGCCATACAGCTCGCGCATTTGCCCGGCGTCGAGCTTTGCCGCCAGCGTGCTTGCCCGATCGACAATTTCCTGGCTCACATCAAGCGCCAGCTGCGACGGGTTCGTGCCGCGCCGTTGCCGGGGCAGTTGCCCGGTCAACAGCTCGCATAGCATCAAGCCGAGTGCGTAGACGTCCGTCGTCGTTCCAATCGCCTCGCCGAGGATTTGTTCGGGTGCCGCATAGGCGGGCGAGAGCACGCGCAGGCCGGTCCCTGTCCGGGTCTGCTCGCCGCTTTCCTCGATCAGTTTGGCAATGCCGAAATCCAGCACGCGCGGCTCGCCCTGATGATCGACCAGCACGTTCGAAGGCTTGAGGTCGCGATGCACGACCAGTTGCGTGTGTGCATAGGCAACTGCGTCGGCGACCTTGACCAGCATGCTGACGCGCGCGCGCGGATCGAGCGCGGCGCTCCGCGCATGCTCGGTGATCGGTGCACCGTCGACATGATCCATGACGTAGAACGGCCGTCCATCTGCGGTCATTCCACCATCCAGCATACGCACGATATGCGCATGCTTCAGGCGCGCGAGAATGCGCCGTTCCTGCAGGAAGCGGCGCAGGATCGCGTGGGTATCCATGCCGCGCTTGAGCACCTTCACCGCGACCTGCTGTTCATAGGCGCCATCCGTGCGCTCGGCCAGCCAGACCACGCCCATGCCGCCCTCGCCGAGCAACCGCAGTAATCGATACGCGCCGGCCATGCCATCGGCCGGCATGCCATCGCCGCCGCGCTGGAGCACTTCGGGCACGGCCGCTGCGGCGTCGCCTTCAAGCAGTCCGCTGATATCCTCATCGGCCATCAGCAGGGCGCGCACCTCTTCAGCCAATTCGCTGTCGGTGGCCGTCAACTGGGCCAGGCGCTGCGCACGCTGGTCGGCATCCAGCTCGACCAGTTCATCGAACAGGGAGGAGATTCGCGACCAGCGTTCGGATGCGCTCGTCATCGCTCAGGCGACCGTCATCTCGCGCTGCAGGAAAGCGCGCGCGCGCCGCCAGTCGCGCTTCAGCGAGCGCTCCGAACGATCGAGCACATCGGCGATTTCGCTGAGTTCAAGCCCGGCATAGAAACGCATTTCAACGAGGGCGGCCAGCGGTGCATCGAGCGCATCGAGGCGCGCCAGCGCCGCATCGAGCGCGAGCACTTCCTCGCCGCGATCTTCCGCCGCCGCCTGCAGGGCATTGGTATCCAGCGAGGCGATCTGCACATCGCCGCCACGCCGGAGCGCCGCGCGTGCACGCACATGGTCGATGACGATCTGGCGCATCACGCGCGCGGCAACCGCAAAGAAATGACCGCGATCATTGACGTCGAGGGCACCGTGCCGGGCGATTTTCAAGTACGTCTCGTGCACCAGCGAGGTCGTGCGCATCATCTGCTCACCGCGCAACTGACCGGCGGCGAGACGCCGCAGATCGTCGTACAGCAAGACGAAAAGGCGCTCCGAAGCCGCCTGCTCGCCAGCGCGGGCGCGCCCCATCAGTTCGGTGATTTCACTCATGGCAGAAAGTTTCTAAGGCTCCCACTCGACCCCGCCGGCAGCCATTCAGCACCGACTCCCAAGTGCTGCGCGATCCCGGCGCAGCGCGTGCAGACCAGAGAATAGCCTCAGCGCCGCGCACTTGTCCTGCTTCCACCTGGGCAGGCGAGCGAAACCCGGCGCGCGCGGCAGATGACGTCAATGTGCGTCGGTGCCGATCACGCCGAGGTTGCACAGGTCAAGCAAGGAGCTGCGCATGTCGGACTTTCCTGTTCGCCCTACCGGCAAATGCATCACATCGGCGAATCCCCGCGAGCAGGGCGTCGCGCAACCAACACTGACCGCCACGTCGGCGCAGTCAATCAGGGTGTCGCCGGGTCGAAGCCGTCCTTGAAGATGCGGTCGTCCTCGACCTCGCGGCAGCCGGAAAACTCCGAGGTTTGCCCGCCCGCGCTGGTCGCCGTGGCCGTGATGAAGTGCCCTGCGGGCACAGCGCCGAGAACGTAGAGCTCGAACGGTTTCCTGCACTGGTTGTCCGGGCCGACGATCGCGCAATCGAGATCGACATTGGCCGCACCGAGCAGGACGGCTCCCTCGCCATGTCCCGTCGCATCGCAGGTGCTGCTGCGGTGGAACTCGATGCGATAGCTGCCGAGGGTCGAGGACAGCTCGCCATTGGCGATCAGGTAGCGCAACGGACCGATACTCCAGACGCGGGCGCGCGACAGCTCCGGAAAATTCTGCCCGCGATTCGCACTGCCGTTCCAGTCGAATAGAGGGTCGGGGTCGTTGGCATCGACACCGGCCGTGCCGAGATCGATGGCGAGATCGCCATTGCCCGAATAGGTGTTGCCGGCGAGGCGGTTCCAGCTGCCTTCGACGAGGTTGATGCCGTCGCCGCCGTTGCCGGCGAAATAGTTCCCGGGGCCGATGCGGTTGCGGCTCGCGCCGCCGGCGACCATGAGACCATGCACGCCGTTGGTGATGATCGTGTTGTCGCGCACCGTGTTGTGGTGCGCGGCCTCGCTGCTGACGACGATGCCGAGGTTCGCGTTGTGCCTGACGAGGTTGTCCGCGATGAGGTTGTTCGGCGAGTAGACGAACATGCCGACCGAATTCGGCAGTGCTTCGAAGATCGAATCGCCAATCGCATTGCCGAGCACCTGGTTGCCGCCGATATCGTCGAGGACGATGCCGAACGAGGCGTTGCCGATGAGGTTGCGCTGCGCCGGATCGCTGCCGCCGATCTGCGCATCGGTCGCATTGTCCTGGACCCGGATCGCGGTGCCGACATCGACGAGCGGCGTGGCAGCGACCGATCCGCCGAACTGCAATCCGCTCAACAGATGGCCACGGCCGGAACGCAGGCGCACGGCATCACCGGTGAATCCCGAGAACGCGATCCCGCCCAGCTTGAGTTCGTCGTCGACCTCGGTCGAGTTGAAGACGATGCCATTGGCGACGCCATTGCCGGCGCGCAGGATGACGCAAGACGCGCCGTTGTAGCCGAGCGAAATCGTGTTCGCCACGCTGCCCGGTTGCGTATCGCCGAGGATGTCCACTTCGTCGGCGAGATTGAGTGTCTGCGCCAAGGTGATGACGCGCGGACAACTGCCGGCGATGTTGAAGCGGATCACTTGGCGACCATTCACCGCGTTCGCGCTGGCGACGGCCTGGGCCAGCGAACCGGCGCCACTGGACAGCGTGTTGGTCACATCGAGGTAGAACGAATTGTCGACTGCCGTCTCGTATGCGCCCATGTCGGGGTCGACGCCGACCAGGCGCTGATTTCCGGCAAGGTCGCGCGCAGGCAAGCCGCCCGGCACGAAGCGCGAGCCGGCATTGACGACCGCTGAACCATTCGCCGGCACGCCGCCGGAGCCGAGCTGCGCCGGCGCATTGATGTTGCCGCTGTTGGAAGCAAACGTGCCGCCGGACAACGACAGGCTGTCGAAGCGGTTGCTGCGCGCATACAGGTCGGCATTGGCGACGACGACTTCGGCACCGTCGTTCTCGAACACGTTGCTGGTGGCCTGGACCTGGGCGAACGGTGGCTGCTGACCGGCGTTCCGCGGCCGGTAGTCGATGCGCAGGCCGCCGTTGCGGAAGGTGCTGTTGGCAACCGCGAACAGCGTCAGCGGCTGGCTGTTGAGACGCAGCGCGTGGAACCGCATGACACTGTCGCCCGGCGTGCCGGTGCGTGCCGTGAACATCGAGTTCGCGATGAGGACGTCGTAGTTGTCGCCGGAAAGGCTGACCAGCGTGTCGAGGAAGCGGACGTGGCCGAAACGCTGCGTGCCGGGTTCCTCGTCATAATCGATCCAGTTGCCGACCGACCAGTCGATCGCGTTCGTGGTCAGGTATTCGACGTTCAGCGCATTGTCGATCAATTCGATGTCGACCAGGCGCTGGCCGCCGCTGCCATTGAGCGTCGTCGCGCCCTGGGCCGTGCTGTGGCTCGTGCAACCGGCGTTGTAGCCACCCCGGATCGTCAGCTTGCCGTAATTGCCGCTGGTGTCGCCTTCGGCGCGGTAGCGGATGACGAGATTGCTCGAAAGCGTGTAGGTGCCGGCACGCAGCTTCAGGGTGATCGCGCTGGTGCTGCTGCCGTCGATGTCAGCGACCGCCTGGTACAGCGCGCTCGTGCTTTCGATGCAGACCTCGGTCTGGGCGAAGGCCGCTGCGGCGAGGCAAGGGCTCGCGAAAATGAGGGCCTGCGCCGCGCGACGTATCCACGGTGACGATGACGGCATCTCGAAGCTCCGAAGTTCGTTGTCAGACGAAGCACGGAAAAGCCTGCCGCGAGGGGCCATCGACGGCATCCGCCACCCAACCATCATGCGTCGCCATGCGTGGCCGCCGAGGCACCGCGCCGGTCGGCAACGTGCCCCGGCGCCGAGCAGGAGTCCTTCCGGGAAGGCCTCTCCCCCTCGCGCAGCCGGGTCAGTGCTGCGGGAACGATCGGTGCCAGCGCCCGCATGCAAGGCAAACATCCATGCGGGTGGAAGCGCGCCCATCCCGCCGGGAAGTCGGTGCCGGGTCTGATCGCCAGGCGCAGCGCACGGCGTGCGATTGCCGAGGGCAAAGCCCCGCATCGCTGTCGCGATATTGCCGGTGCGCATGACGCCTCCTCACGTGAAGGTGCGACGGCATCATTCGAAACCGTGGGCAACGATCCTGTCCAGTTCGAGCGGTCCGGCATAAATGCCGCCCCTGCTGATGGTGTCGGGTTCCTCGACGCAGGCGATGATCCGCACCACCGCAATGCCCGCAGGCTGGTGTCGTGACGATTGCGCCACTTGATCAGCGTTGCCTCAGGTGGGCGCGTGCTGGCGGGACCAGCGAGGCCGGCTGGGCGATGGACTCGATAGGCTCAGACTCGACGTGCGTGGTGCCCGTCTTCCCCGATGGCTTGAGCAGATAGCGCGCCCTGCCCTGCGCGTTTCCTCGATCTCCGACCCGCCACCAACGCGACGAAGGTACTTGTCAGCAATATCCAACCTTGCGCAATGCCGATGCAGCTGCCTCTCGTCGTGTACGGCAATCCGCTGCACGCGGCGACAAGGGCGTCGACACGTCCATTGCCAGGTCGAATGTCGCCGACGCCCCTTTCCGCTGATCGCCTTCTATTCCAGGACCAGGTCATAGATGACCGTGGCCGGATCCCGCGGATCCAGGCGGCGCTGGAAGCCGATGATCGCCGCCAGTTGCTCGCCGCCGCTGGATGAGTCCGGTGCGTAGGCGCGCATGTGCCGGATGCCGCGGGCTCTGGCCGCGGCAATCAGGTGGCGCATCAGGAAAGAACCGACACCGCGCTTTCGCCACTCGTCGCTCACCGTGAGCGAAGCGTCGCAACTGTCTCCGGCGGCATTGACATGAAACTGCGCGGCGCCGATCTGCTGCTCGCGCCCCTGCCGCGTGACCAGCGCAATGAAACCCACGGCACAGGCCGGGTCGAGACTGGTGAGCTCGCCAGCCACTTCCGGCGTCGGATCGCGAACCAGGCCGAGGAAACGCGAACTGCGGTACGCGGGCGACAGATGGGTGAGAAATTCAAGCTCCAGCTCGGCGTCTTTCTCGCTGATCAACCGTATCTGCACGGCCGTGCCGTCCGGCAGCCTTTCGTTCCAGCCCTCGCCCGGGGGTGCGTCGGTCGGTGCCATGACACGCTCCGTCATCAACCAGAAGCTTCAGCCTAACAGTTGCCATTGGCGGTCAATTGACCAGCATCAAAGGAACCGGCGGTGTCCCGCCGCCGACGGGTTGCGGCATGGCATCAAGTGCCTCCCCGGAATAGATAACCGTTCCGTTTCGATGCCGTTATGTTGACCCAGGTCAAGGTGCGCCGGGGCCGGCGGACCATCATCCGGGTGTCGCCATGCCCCGGGGATATCCCCTTGACCGAAAGCGAGGTTATGAGCATGCCCGGCATCGACAGGCACGGCCGCCGCCCCGGTCGAGCCGGCGCGCCAGTCACGAGGACGATCCCGCCGACGCCCCGGCTCAGGTCCGTGCCGCGTTTGCGGGTCGCCGGAATATCCCGGAGACGCCACAGACATTGATGATTTCGATTGCCACCCAACTGCGGAGGGTCAACTCATGTCGTCGATCAAGCTGGTTTCACTCATGGTTCTCGCCTCCCTGGCAACAGGCCAGGCGTGGTCGCAAACCACATTGATGGAGCAGGCCCAGGGCCTGTTCAAGCCGATACCCGCCACCGCGCCGCCACTGCCGGGCAATCCGGCGACCGCGGCCAAGGCAGAGCTCGGCAAGATGCTGTACTTCGAACCTCGGCTGTCCGAAAGCCATGCCATCAGCTGCAATTCATGCCACATGGTCGGCATGGGCGGGGTTGATCTGCAGGAGACTTCGCTGGGCCATCGCTGGCAGCATGGTGGTCGCAATGCGCCGACTGTCTACAACGCGGTGTTCGGCATCGCCCAATTCTGGGACGGGCGCGCCAAGGACCTCGAACAGCAGGCCGGCGGTCCGCTGGTCAACCCGGTCGAGATGGACACCACCGAGGCACATGTAGTCGAACAGCTCAAGGGGATTCCCGGCTACGCCGCCGTGTTCGCCAAGGCCTACCCGGACGTGCCCGATCCGATCACGTTCGACAACGTACGCAAGGCCATCGCCGTGTTCGAGGCCACCCTGATCACGCCGAACGGGCCATTCGATCGCTACCTCAAGGGCAACGAGAAAGCGCTCGACGCGAACCAGAAGGAAGGCCTGGCGCTATTCATCGACAAGGGCTGCGCGGCATGCCACAACGGCATCAACGTGGGCGGCGGCATGTACGCCCCGTTCGGCGTGGTCGAGCGGCCCGGTGCCGACATTCTCCCGCCGGGGGACAAGGGGCGCTTCGCGGTGACCCAGACGGTCAGCGACGAATACGTGTTCCGGGTACCCTCGTTGCGCAACATCGCACTGACTGCGCCCTATTTCCACACGGGCAAGGTGTGGGACCTTCGCCAGGCCGTCGCGATCATGGGCAGCAGCCAGCTCGGCGCGAATCTGAGCGACGAGGAGGCCGGCAAGATCGAGCTGTTTCTCGGGGCTCTGAGCGGCGATCAACCGAAGGTCGTGCTGCCGATCCTGCCACCGAGCGTGGCGACTACCCCGCGACCCAAGCCGTAGCCGTCGCAAGCGGGGTCAGAGGCGACTGTCCGGGGCAGTGATCTCAAGCCGGCGCACCCTGACCCCTGTCCCGGCACGCGAACCTGATGCCAATCTTCGACCCGTCTTGAGCTCGCCCGGACTCCGGTAGGGCTTTTCTTTTCAGCGGTGCCGAAGCCGGGGCCGTATTCCACACGGACTTCTCCGCACGGGAGAAGGCAAGGCGCGTCACTCGTGCCGCAGCGCCTCGATCGGATCCATACGCGCGGCGCGGCGCGCCGGAAAGTAGCCGAACAGCACGCGGATTTTCTTTGCCGAACAATTCGCAGCGCACAGGCTCGCCAATCACGCAGACCGCCTTGCCGGCACGCTCCCCGGTTTCGGTGAAGATGTGTCCGCTCGCCGGCTGCCTTGGGAGGGAGCGCATCATCGTGAACGCCGAGGGCGGCGGCGAACCCGCGAACGCTTGCGCGCCGGCACGGCCATCGGCTGTACAGGCGACTGTCGTCACCGGCGGCGAAATGATGAGCCCTTTGATCGCGCCCGACGCCCGGGCAGCCACCAGCGTCGGCGATGGCGTCGGGAGCCACAGACGCTGCCTGCGCTATAGTTCAGCCGTCGATCACCGTCGTCGGAGTGCGGCCATGCGGGTGCGTTCCCTGTTCGTGCTGGTGCTGTGCCTGTCCTGCTCCGTGGCGCTCGCCAGCGATGTGGCCGACGCGTTCTGGGCAAAGCAGAACAAGGAGGCGCTGCGGGATCTGGAACGCGGCGCGCCGCTGAAGCAGATCGAAGCCGTCGGCCGACTCGGCCCGGACTTCGCGGCACAGACGGCGCCTGTGCTGGCGCGGCATCTGGCGAATCCCGATCCGGTCATCCGTCTTGCTGCGGCCGAGGAACTTTGGCAACAGGCAGCACGCAAACCTGATGCGTTCGCAACGCTGAAGCCCGCGTTGCGCATTGCGCTCGACGACGGCGATGCCGCCATCGCGATGAATGCCGCCGGCGCCTTGGCCAGCATGGACATTCCCGAAGCCGAATTGGCGACGGCGCGGCGACGCGTGTTGTCGAACGGCGTGCGTGGTCATGTCGGCTTTCTCGCCGCGCGCGGCCTGGTCGGCCTCGATCCGGCAACGCCGCTGTTGCCCTACCTGCTTGACTACTACCTCGATGCCGTCGAAGCCGAAGTGCGCGGCGGTTCGGACAGGAATGTCGAACTTGGCGAGAAGGCGCTGGCGAAACTGGTCGCGACCGAGGACCGCAGCCTGATCGCGCCGCTGCAGCAATCGCTGTCGGTGACGCCGCCAGCCACGCCGTTCCTGCTCAGGCTGCTCGCCGATTTCAAGCCGAAGCCGGAGGCGTGGACCGATACCTTGCTGCGCTTCACCGACGATGCCTATCCGGACACGCGCCGACGCGCCTGGGACCTGATCGGCGAGCAACGTGATGCCGAGTCGCTGGCGCGCTGGGTGCCGAAGGCCGCGGCACTGCTCGCCAACGCCGAGATGCGCGAGGTTGCGCTTGCCGCCCTGTCCGACGCTGCCGGACGCAGCGCCATCGGGCTTCCCGAACTCGCTGCACTGGCCACCGACTCGGCCGCCGATGCGGCACATCGCGTGCGTGCCATCGAGATTCTCGCCAAGGCCGCCGACACCTCGGACGGCGACGGCATCGCCGCAGTGCAGGCATCGGCGCGCAAGCACTGGCAGGCGGTGTGCACGCCGATCCTCTCTGCGCATGGCGTCGACGACTACTTCAAGGCCTGCCGCAACGACAGCAGCTTCATCGTCGCCGACGAGTCTGAGCGCGCCCGCCTGATCGCCTCGTGGCTGGCCACGAATGCGGATGCCGAGGCCAAGATCGTCTTTCTCGGCAGCCTCGAATCGATGTGGTCAAAGGCGCTGCCCGCCGCCGCTGCAGTGCGCGCCGAACGCCGGCATGCCGATGTACACGTGGTCAAGGCGGCGGAGGCGGCACTGGATCGCATCGAACCGGCCTGGCGTGAACGCGATGCGCGTGCGGCTACCGTGACGTCGACGGCATCCGCAGCCTCGCCCAAGTCCGCCACGACCGCGGGCGCGCAGCCGGGCGGACGCGGCGCCGATGGCGCGTCCGTGTATGCCGCCATCGCCAAGGGTGACCTCGCCGCCGTCAAGAAACTGGTGAATGCCGGCAATGTGCATCGACCCGTGCATTACCCGCAGATGCAGGGTACGCCGCCGGCGCCGGTCGTGATCGCCGTGAACTACTGCGGCATTCCGCAGGCCGCCGCCGGATTGAAGGCGATCATCGATTACCTGATCGACCTCGGCGCGAATCCGGATGTGATGTCGACCGACGGTTCGCCATTGCTCGACCACGCCAAGTACGCCTGTCCGCCCGAAATCATGGCGGCACTGGCACGCTGACCACGGCTGGTCAGTTTTTCCGGCACTAGCGACGCGCGGCGGTGCGCCTCCCTCGGACGCCGCAAGACACAGCGAGAAACGCTCCCATGCATGAACGGCCGCACAGGGCTGCGTGCAGCCTGTGTCGCCTGATCGCGCAAGCGTGGGCCGAGCTTCTGTTAATTCACTATGGAATAGCGCTGCGCCTGGAGCATTCGCGCTGCATCGACCGGAAACTCCGCGCGCATGGCCGCCTGCGCCTCCTCGGAACGACGCCTCGTCTGCACCGAGGGCGAGGCTCGCCATGCGCACGCAGCAGCGATGGCCTCGGCATACAAGCGATGTGGATCTTCGGCACTGGCGTTCGCATGCATCAGCGACACCGCTTCCTCGGCGTCGGCACAGACAACGGTGCCCTGGGCCAGATCGACTTCAACAAGCTCGACCAAGGTTCGTGCGAGGTGCGTCGGCTTTGGCGAGGGGTGCGCGCGCAGGAGGGCGACGGCCTCGTCGATACTTCGCCACGCCTCGGCCAAACGGCCTTGTTCGCGCTGGCTGCCGGCCAGGCCGGTCAGGGTATACGCGGTATCGGTCGTGTCGCTGCCCTTGCGTCGGATTTCGAGTGCTTGTTTCCACAATCGCTCGGCTTCCGCCCAGTGTCCCAACGCGTATTCCGTGGAGGCCAGGTTGTTGAGGCCGGTGCCGAATTTCCTGGATCCGGGCGGCTCGAGTGCCCGGCGTATCTCGATGGCCTCCTTCATCGCGGCGTTGGCGCCGAGATAGTCGTGTGAACGCATCAGGCTGAAAGCCAGATTGTTCAGCCGGATGCCGACATATCCGTGCGCTTCGCCATAGACGCGTCGAGTGATCTCCAGTGCCTCGCGGCGCATCTGCGATGCCTGCGCTGCATCGGCGCTGCTCACGTACATGTTGGCAAGCGCGTCGAGCGCGTCGGCCAAGCGCACCGGATTGGTCGTGCCGGTCTGGCGCATGGCGGCGACGATCGGTTCGAGCAGCTGGCGCCCCTCGGCCACGCGGTCCTGGTCGTCATAGGCCCAGCTCAGGGTGATCGCCGAACTGGCGGCGGTGTCGTCGGCGGCGCCCCTCAGTTTCACGAAGAGATGCGTGCCGCGCGCCATGTCGTCGATGGCGGTGGAGATCTCGCCCTGGGACATGCGGTTGATGCCCCGGGTCATGAGCAGATCGGCGGCCAGTTCCGTTTCGGCGTCCTCGACTGGCAGCATGGAAGCCGCTTCGTCGAGATTCCTGGCGCCACCCTTGAGATCGTCGAGGCTGCCCTGGCTACGCGCGAGCAGGGTCAGCGCATGCACGCGCTTTCTCGCGGCATCGGGCAAGTGTTTCGCCTGCACCTCGAGGGCGCGATTGAAGAGGTCGAACGCCTCCTTCGCGGCGCCGACGCCGAGATAGGCTTCACCCATCGCCATGAGCAGATCGAAATGCACGTCGGGGTCCGAAAACCGGAACCGCTCGGCGCGTTCGGCGCCGCTCTCGAGAAGCTCCTCGGCGGTGATCTTCTCGCCCTTGGTTGTCGCCGGGTCGGCACTGCGGAAGATGTCGAGCAGAAACTGCACGGTCTGTGATGATTTTTCGCTTTCGCTGCGAGCGAGATCGCGTTGCGTGCGCGCCAACTCGGCCTGCCATAACGCCACCGCCAGGCCGCCCACCAGGCTGGCCAGGGTCACCACGGTCAGGATCGCGGCCAATGCATGCCTGCGCAGGAAACGCGAACCGCGATAGCGCCAGCCACCGCGGCGGGCCGCAACCGGCCGACGTTCCAGATAACGGCCGACGTCGGCGGCGAAGTCGGCGACGCTCGCATAGCGTTGCTCAGGCTGCTTGCGCAGTGCCTTGAGGATGATCGCATCGAGATCGCCGCGCAGTTCCCGACGCAGGTGCTGTGGTGACATTTCGCGCTGCGCGGCGCGTGCGGCCAGGTCGCCGGCATCGTCGTTGGCGAAGGCCAGGCTCGGTCGCGTCGGTTCCTGGTCGAGAATCGCGCGCTCATAGGCGGCCGGCGTCGAATGGGCGACCTTGTACGGGCGCCGGCCGGTCAGCAGTTCGTAGAGCAGCAGGCCGAGCGCGTAGACGTCGACCGAGGTCGTGATCGCTTCGCCGCGGACCTGCTCCGGCGCAGCGTATTCGGGGGTGAACACGCGCTGCAGGCTGGCGTGGCCGGCCTCGGGGTCGACCAGCTTGGCGATACCGAAATCGAGCAGCTTCACCTCGCCGTTGCGGGTGACCAGCAGGTTGGACGGTTTCAGATCGCGATGCACGATCAGGTGCGCATGCGCGTGGCTGACCGCCGCGCAGACGGTCAGGAACAGCCCAAGCCGCGCCTCGATGTGCAGCTGATGGTCGTCGCAATAGCGGCGCAGGTCGGTGCCGTCGACGTATTCGAGGGCGAGCCATGGCAAGCCGTCGTCGGTCACGCCGCCGTCGATCAGGTGCGCGATGTTCGGATGGTTCAGATGGGCGAGGATCTGCCGCTCGGCGCGGAATCGGCCGATCATTTCGGCGGCGTCCCAGCCGGAACGGATCAGCTTGATCGCGACACCCTGCTCGAATTGCCCGTCGATGCGCTGCGCGCGCCATACCGTGCCCATGCCGCCGCGGCCGATTTCCTCGACCAGACGGAAGGCACCGACGACCCGGCCCTCGAGTCGCTGATTCTCGATTTCGGCTACGCGCGCGGAGAGGTCGGACAGCACCGCCGGCGCCTGCGCGTCGATGACCGTGCGCACGCGATCCTCGCCGTCGGCCCGCAGCAGGGCCAGCACCTCTTCACGGATCACCGGATCGTCGACGCCGCGCTCATCCAGCGAAGTCAGCCACTCGGTGGGCGGACGTTCGACCAGGGCATCGAACAATGCGCGCACGCGCTGCCAGTTTTCGGCGTCCATGGTCTCCCCGTTCCCCAGTCGATGTGCGCGAAGCTTAGCGCGAGCCGTTGAAGACGACGGCGAGCGGGAGCGTTGCCAGGGCAAGGACGCGAAATGCGTTGGACATGATCGATCTCCGTTGGGCATTGCCGGCTTGGCATCGTCCTTACATACGGAGAGAGGACGCGCCAGGGATCAGCGGATCGGGCGGCGCCAAAGGGAGCTTCAGTGCGGCGGGCGGGCGAGTTCGCGTTGCAGGAAGGTTTTGGCCGCGCGCGTGTCGCGCTTGATGGTCGGTTCGGACACACCGAGCAATTCGGCGATCTCCTTGACTTCGAGTCCGGCGAAGAAGCGCAGTTCGACGACCTTGACCAGGCGCGCGTCGAGTTCGGCCAGCTTGTGCAGGGCGGCGTCGATGGCGAGCAATTGCTCGGCCTGCGCGTCCACCGGCAAGGGCTGATCGGCGAGCGCGTCGATGTCGACGAAAACGATGTCGCCGCCACGACGTTCGGCGAGTCGGGCGCGCGCGTAGTCGATGGCGACCTGGCGCATGGCGCAGGCCACCGTCGCGTAGAAGTGCGTGCGATTGGCGTAGTCGAAGCCGGCCCGTTCGAGCTTCAGATACGACTCGTTGACCAGGGCCCGCGTATCCAGCGTATTGCCGCGCTGATTGCGGGCCAATTGGGCCCGGGCGATGCGCACCATGTCCTCGTAGACCAGGGCGAACAAGCGCTCGCGCCCGGCCGGATGGGCTGCATCGGAAAGCGCCGAAGTGATCGCAGGTGGTAGCTCGGTCATTGCCTCGATGATAGGCCATCGGTCGATGGCCCGGGGGCGCTTGCCACTGCCGGATACGTCTGGTGGCCCGTGAGCGCCGCCAACGCAAATGTCGGCCGCGCCTGATCCGTTCCGGATACGCCGACGCCCGGCAACCGTGGCCGGGCGTCGACGTCGCGGATCACCCCGACCGGGGGCGGGGCGGAGGCGACTAGAGCCTGCTTCAGTCGAAGTCGTCGGCAAAGATCAGTTCGTTGTTGAGGCCGGCGACGGTCTGGTCGTAGTTTTGCGGCGCGGCGCGCAGCGAGTGGCCGGCAACGATGATGCGTCCATTCTGCAAGGCTCCGCTGATGCCGAAATCCAGCTCGCCGGGCAGGACGAAATCGATATCGGTGCGACCGCCGGCGCCGAAGCCGTTGAGGTCAAGCGAGCCATCGCCGAGCAGCCGTACGATCTGCATGTCGCGCGCGCTGCCGGCGGTCGGCCGGTTGGTGCCGACGAGGACGATCTTGCCATCGCTTTGCACGAGAAGATCGCCGAATTCGTAGGCGTATCCGCCGCCCAGCTTGACGATGCCGACGTTGCCGAAGGTCGGGTCGACATTGGCAATGGTCGATTCGTTGATCCGGTAGACGAAGGCGAGCAGCTTGTCGCTGCTGGAACCGTATTGGGATTTTCCGGCCATCAGCATCTTGCCGTTGCCGAGGATCGTGATCGACGTCGCCGATTCGTTGCGGTTGAATGCGTCGCCGATGTTGATCGAATAGGTCGACCAGCCATCGCCGCCGCCGTAGCTCGGATCAAGGCTGCCATTGGTGGTCAGCTGCGCGAACAGGCTGGCCGTGCCGTCCGGCAGGGCGGCATCGCCGGTCTCGCCGACGGCGATGTACTTGCCATCCGCTCGGCGGGCAATGGCATTGATCCGGTTGAGCTTGTTCGCGAAGAAGGTGTAGGTGCGCTTGCCGACCGAACTGAACGAGGCGTCGATCGTGCCATCGGCATTCAGGCGTGCGATGGCGCCGTAATCGCGGTCGCTGGCAAAGCCGGCGGTGCCGACCAGCACGAACTTGCCGTTCGGCTCGGCAATGACGTCCATGGCGACGTCGGTGAGGTTGCCGCCAGCGACATCGAACGCGACCGTCGTGCAGTGGTCCTGGATGCCGCTGAACGGAACCGGCTGGCCCGCAGTGCTGTAGCGGCAGAGACTGAAGTCGCGATCCGCGCCGCTGAAGCCCTGCGACCCTGCGATCAGGATGTTGCCCGCGGTGTCGAAACGCGCCCGCGTGGCGACCACTTTCGTAAGCGTTGACAGCACCGACCCGCTGGTTCCGAACGATTCGTCGAGGATGCCGCTGGCGGTCAGCTTGGTGATCGAGTAGCGGCTCGTGCCAGCGCTTCCCTCACTGGTGCCGACCAGGAACAGCGAACCGTCGGTACCGACGAGGACATCGGCGAGTTTGTCGGAATTGGTGCCGCCCTGATCGAGCGCGGCCAGGTTGCGTCCGGTCGAAAAGATGCCGAAGCTCGAATCGAGCTGGCCATCGACCGCGAGCGCACTGCCGGATACTCCGGCCAGCAAACAGGTAAACAGAAAACGATACATGGGCGGAACCTCGAAGTACGGCGGGAGTGCCTGGTTCCCCGACATACGCAGTCGGGCACCGTCAGGGATCACGGCCGCCGTGCGGATTCCGCCACCAACGCCGCGCTACAGCCCGGACCGGCGCGGATCGACTCCGCTTTCGGCTGTCGGAACGGCCGTTCCTGCCCGTTGGGCAATCCCCACCAATTCAACCCCGTGTCGGCGGAGGCCGCTTGCCGCGCCCGATGGCGCCAGCTGCGCGCGCCGGGCTGCGTACGGGAGGACGATGGCGCGGATCAAGACCCCTGTGATCAGATCCCCATTGATCCGAGACCACCCGGCCCGCGTGGCCTCGCAATGTTCGTTTGTCGCCGTCGTCACGAAACCGCACGCATCGCGGGTGCACGATACTGCGTCAAACGGGAGCAAGATCGATGTTCAGGATTCGCATCACTGCGGCACTCGCATTCGCGCTGTGCACGGGAGCCGCGCAGGCACAGGTCAATTTCGATTGCGTCGCGCCGAACGCGCCGGCGCTCGTCAACCCGGTCGTGCTCGGCAACGGAACGGCGGGCAGCGTCAGCACGGCCGCATTGCAGTCCGCACTGAATGCCGGCGGGCCGATCCGTCTAAACATCGGCACGTCGACCTTGAGCGTGACGAGCGAGTTGCGCATCACGCGCGCGACGATTCTCGATGCAGGCGGCGCGACATTGTCCGGCGCGAATGCGCGGCGCGTGCTGCGCATCGACAACCCGGACAACCTGACCTACACGTTCAATCTGCTCAACGCGACGGTCGCCAACGGCTCGACGCCGGGCGGATCCGGCGCGGGCTTGTGGAAGCCCAGCGGCGGCCCGTGGCAGGCGGTCACGATTCGCATCTTCAACGCGCGCTTCGACGACAACACCGCGATCGTCACCGCACAGGACGATGGCGGCGGCGGCATCTACGCGATCGGTGCGCAAGAGCTGAGCCTCGTCGATGTCGACATGGTCAACAACAGCGGCGCGAACGGCGGCGCCGTGTATTCGCTCGGATCGAAGCGCATCAACCTGTTCGACAGCGTGCTCTCGGGCAATCGCGCAACCGGCACCGGCGGCAATCCGGGCAATGGCGGCAACGCCGGCGCGATCGGCATCGACGGTGCCGACCGCTTCGTCAACCTGTGCCGCACACGTGTATTGAACAATACCTCCAACGCCTACGGCGGCGGACTGTTCACGACGGTCTACGACACGACGAGCCACACGCGCATCCTCGATTCGACGATCGAAGGCAACAACAGCAGCGGCACGAGCAATGCGCACACGGGCGGCGTCTATCTGCAAGGCGGGCCGTTCACGATCCGCGGCTCGACATTCCGCGACAACCAGGCCAGCGGCTACGGTGGCCTGTCGATCTTCGACCACCAGACCGCAACGCTGGTCCGCGCCTCGGGCGACATCACCAACAGCACGTTCTCCGGCAACATTGCGCGCACCGGCCTCGGCGGCGCGATGAACCTGCAAGGCAGCGGCGGCATCGTGCTGCAGAACCTCACGATCGCCGGCAACCGCGCGCTGTGCGACGTCTGCTTCGCGGCCGGCATCAGCAACGGCGCCGGCCTGCCGATCACGCTGCGCAATACAATCTTCTTCGACAACACGGCCGGCAATCCGTGGAATCCGTGGGCAATCCTCAATCCCGTCAGCGGCAGCAACAACATGCAATGGCCGCAGGTGCGCCCGGTATCGAACCAGAATGAAGCCGCTGTGACAGCCGGCTCGACATTCGCGAATGCATTGCCCGCCCCGATCGCCGACAACGGTGGACCGACCCAGACGATGGCCCTGCCACCGACCTCGCCTGCCGTGAACGCGGGCAGCTCAGCCGGCGCGCCAGCGACTGACCAGCGCGGAATGCCGCGCAACGGCGCGGTCGATATCGGGGCGTTCGAAGTGCAGGCGGATTTGATATTTGCCCACGGGTTCGAGTAGGCGAACGCGTTCGCCGAGCGGAACCCGCCCTGCACCGGACTGGCCAATCGCCTGGAATCTGCGCAGTAATGGATCATGTTGATTCCGCCGCAGGAACAACAAATTAATAAATGGAAAACATTCGCCACACTGACAACCTTCCTCTTCTTCATGCCCGGCAGCGGCAACGGCGCGCCGGAAGGACCGCGCGCCGAATGGGAATCGCGTTTCGGGAACATCACGGGGCAAGTTCGCGCGTTTTACGAGACCCCGAAATTGAAGTCCGGGATCTCCGGACGGATCTTCGCTTACGGCTTCAGTGAATTGGGAAGCAACCAACCCGGGATCGCCCGGCTCGATGACGACCTCACGATGCCGACATGGTCGGCGGTCAGCCCGTTCATCGAGGACGCTTTCTCGAGCGCGTCCGAACTGATCCCGTTGCCGGACGGATCCGTGATCTTCGTGTCGGACACGCTGAGCCGCCGCCAACCTTGATCACGGCAACACCACCAGCGAGCTTGGCCACGCGCTCCGGGAACTTCTCGCGGTCGTAGTCCGAGGTGGTTTCTTCGATCTGCGCCTTGATCTGCTCGCCGGTTGCTCACTACTCGCACGAGACCTGCGAGCGAGAACCCGGCGCATCACGGATCGTCGTAGGTCATGCCAAACACCGTCTCGGTCAGCCAGTACCGGAACGATTCATTGTCCTGGGGCCCCAACCCAACTCCGAAGCCATCGCCCCGCGCGAGAGCGAGCCGCCGATGGTCGAGGCTAGGGGCAAGCCGCGCAAGAACTTCGATTTCTATTCGGTGTTGCCGGAAATGGAAGTCGTCATTCCGGATGCAGAAATATCCGCCAAGGCTCGCGCCGAAGCCGCCCAACCCGCCGCCGCTGGCGCCACCCCAGCCGCTTCCGCCAATGCTCGCTACCTGGTGCAGACCGGCTCCTATCCGACCGCCAAAGCTGCTGACGAGGTCAAGGCCGAGCTCGCCATCCTCGGCTTCGTCGCTCAGATCACCCCGGTCACCATCAACGGCAAGTCCTGGAACCGCGTCCGTCTCGACCCCTACGCCACCACCATTTAACTGGAAAACGCAACCTCGCACTTTCAGACAATGGCTTTAATGCGCTCGCACTTAAGGAAGAAACCGGACAATGACCGTTCTGCGGCACGCCGTTGACCGCCAGTGTGATGCCTTTCGCCCCTGCTGATCGAGCACCGGTCGCGGCCAAACACTATCGCCCGTCATTCGAAGCCGTCGCGAAATATCAGATCCAGCAGACTGGGATCGAGATAGACGAAGACATCGCTGGCATTGTTGGTATCGATGGCAACCAGATTGTTGGCATCGGCATCGAACGCAAATACCCCATTGTTCACACTCGTCGTCACACCGGCACCGGCAATCCCGTTGCCCGGAATGGTGTTGGCGGGATCGCTTCCACTAACGAGTGCCGGCGGTGCGCTCGGGTTGGTCAATTGCCAGACGTAGGCCTGGCTTGGCAGATTGGCATTGGCGTGGCTGCACTGGGCGATCACAAATCCGCTGTCAGCGATGCGTCCGTGTGCGCAGATGCTCATGCCACTGGCGGCAGGGACAGCTACGGCAGCCGGACTCGCCAACCCGCGCACCCACAGCTGGGTCGCACTGCTGCCACCGGAACCAGAGCCAAAAACCACCCATTGACCATTCGGTGAAATCGCCGGATTCGACGCGCCACTGAGATCGCTGCCACCTGGGCCAATACTGATGCGCGTGGTCACTCCTGCCTGCAAGTCGCGCAGGTAGATCCGCTGCGATCCGCTCAAAGAGCCGCCGACCAGATTGCTGGCGGTGGATGCAAAAGCAACCGAGCGACCGTCGGCACTGAGGGTCGGGCGGTACGAATGGGAGCCGCCGTTGCCCGGCGTGCCGCTGGAGCTGACATCCACGCGCTGAGTCACGCCGGCGGACACATCGCGAACGAAGACGCTGTAGGTATTGTTGGAAGCTCCTCCAGGCGTCAAGTTCGCGGCATTCGAGGTGAATGCAACGAATCGACCATCCGCTGAAATGCCGCCCAGTTTGGCAATCGTACCGGCCGGCAACTGGTTGGCGACATCAACATTCAGCCTGCTGTGCTGATGGGTTTGCCGATCAACACGCACGAGGTGAATACCTGCCACGCCTCCCGTGTAGGTGGTCGACATGGTTTCGAACGCGATATAGCGCCCATCGGCCGACACTGCGACATGCTCATTGGTTGAGGAAGGTGCCGATGGCTGCCCGGCAGGGCTGGTGCTGGCGAGCTCGATGGCTCCGGTGGCGAGGGAGAACACCAGCACCTGCGCGCCATTGGTGGTGAGTCCTGCGACGAGGTTGTTGCCACTGCTGGCGCTGAAAGCCAGGGTTTGACCATCGGCCGAAAGCGCCGGCTGATAAAGATCAGTGGTCGACTGCACACTCGGGCCGCCCGGGGTGAGCGGCTGACCTTCAACACGAAAGAACAGGAACTGTGCCGTTGCGCTCTGCGCAGCGAACGCGACAACCATGGCAGCACCAACTAACAGTTTCATCACGGGCGGACTCCGGGCTAAGGTCTCCTCAAGTACGCCGAATCGCGAGACAAACTATCAGCGGGTTTTGCCAACGACTGCCGGAGTCGCTGCCAATGCCTGTGCCAAGGCGGTGGCGCGAAGAAAATCGGGATGGCTCGGCAGCACGGCCTCGCCTAGCGACGGCAAATGTGCTGCCAGCAGCTGCCGCGCCTGCTCATCGCGACCCTGCGCGTGTCGCAGCATTGCCATATCCACCTGGGCGATAGCGCGACGATAGGCCGGGCCATTGGCAAACTGCTGCGGCAATTCAGTCAAATCTTGCTCGGCCGCAGCCAGCTGCCCTTGCGCCAGCGCCAGAAGACCGCGTACCCGACGCAACTGCGGGCGTAGAGAGGGAGCGTGTTGTTCGATTGCTGCGGCTGCGATCAATAGATCCTGCTCTGCCTGCGGGAGATCGCCCGCTTGCAAGGCACCCTCGGCAAGATACAACCGCCAGCGCAGCAAGGCCGGCTCGCCGGCTCGCGAAAATTCGTCCTCCATCAACGTGCGTGCGGCACGCATATCCCCTGCCAGGGCCAGAATGCGCGCGAGGCTCATGCGCACGGATTGCGCCCAGTCGCCAGGCATCGCGGCAAATCCTTCGGTATCGGCCAAAGCACCTCGGGCTACCGCTGCCGCTTTGCGCCAGTCGCCCTCAAGGCCATAGGCGGACGCCAGCAGCGCCTGCGAGCGCACCTGCGGTCGCAATCCAGCCAATTTTTCGCGCCGCTGCACTTGCAAAAGAATTGTGCGCGCTGCCGCCAGTCTGCCAAGACTTTGCAATGCATCGGCACGCTTCTCATCAAGCGTGCTCAGCGACGAGCCGGCTTCACCGCGCCCCAGCACATGAATTGCGCGAGCATGGTCAAAGCTGAGCAGCGCCTCAGCGGGTCGCTGAAGCTCGGTCAGTGCTTGCCCACGGTGCTCCTCGAAGCGATACATGTACATCGAACGCTCCAGTCCGGCCGCACGCAAAAGCCGCATGGCCTGATCACTCACCGCCAGCTGTTCAGCTGGCCGTTCGAGATACATCAAGGCCGCTGCGAGATTGTCTTCTAGCGTGGCGATGATGATCGGGGCAACTTGCGCGGTCACGGCTGCGGCTATGGCTGATTTCGCGACGTGTTCTGCTTGTGCATAGCGTTGGGTGAGGATCAACGCATAGGTCTCTACAGCTACTGCCTGCGCCAATCCCTCATCAGTAGCTTGCGCACGGAATCCCGCCGCAGAACGCTGCAACCAGTCGAGACTATCTTGCTGGCGCCCCAGGCCAGCAAGCAAATAGGCATAGCTGCGAGCAGTGCGCGCAAATGCGACATCGCGATCCAAACCTTGCTTGCGCATCTCTTCCAGGCTGGTGCGCAGGAGCGGCTCGGCTTCTTGCGGCTGCCCGGCCATTTCATACAAGGTGCCGAGATATGCGTTGACGATCGGCGCTTGTTGCGTGCCATCGGGTAATTCGCGAATGACACGATCGCGCCCTTGCGCCAGCCAGCGCCGCAGCGTGATAGGCGCATCGACATTGCCGTCGGGCGAAAGCTCTTCGATCAAGCCACCAAAAAAATCCATGGTTGTGCTCGCCAATTGCGCCGCCTGCTCGGCGGCCAGCCGGCGTCCCTCTGCGAGTTCGAGTGCACGCGCCGTACGCTGACGCTCGATGCCAATCCAGAGGACAAATGCCATCAACCCGAACATGACCAGCAGCAGCACCGAAACGGCACGTTTGTGCCGTGCCACAAATTTTCGCAATCGATACCAACGCGAATCCGCCTGGGCACGAACCGGTATTCCAATTCGCCATCTTTCCAGATCATCACGAAATGCGTCGATACCGGCATAGCGATCGCCGGGAAGAGTCGCCGTGGCCATATTGAGAATGCCGCCGAGATCGGCGTCGATGGCTACCGCATCCAGTTCGGGCATGAGCGCTGTGCCGTGCGGACTGGTTCCGCTCAATAGTTCGCGTAACAGCGTACCCAGACCGAATACGTCGGTCGCGGTCGTGATCTGCTTGCCCTCTCTCTGCTCCGGACTCGCGTAGCCGGATGTCCAAACGCGGGTCGTCGGTATATCCACGTCTTCCTGGTTGATGTCGACGAGCTTGGCCACGCCAAAATCCAGCAGCTTCGGCGAACCGTCGGCACCCACCAACACATTGGCTGACTTGAGATCGCGATGGATCACCAGATGTTGATGCGCATGGGCCAAGGCTTGGCCGACACGATCAATCAATTCAATCCGTGCTTCGCGGCTCAATCGATGCTGTGCCGCATAGGTGGTCAGTGGCTCGCCATCGACATATTCCATGACCAGATAGGGCTGTCCATCGCGCGTTTCGCCGCCGTCGATCAGGCGTGCGATGCCGGGATGTTGAAGTTGCGCCAGCAGCTGGCGTTCGCGGCGCAGACGGGAATGCGCCTCGTCGGTCGGAAAGCCTCGCAAAAGCTTCAATGCGCCGTACTGGTGGAAACCGCCATCGACGCGCTCAACCAGGTACACCGTGCCCATGCCGCCAGCCCCCAACTGGTGGCGTACACGCCAGGCACCGATGCATTCGCCTTCGACAATGCTTTGCAATGCCTGTGACGCGCTGCTGGCAATGACCGCCTCGATGAGCGCATCCGGCACGCCATCCGCAGCCAGCAATGCCAGCAGTTCCTGCCGTTGTGCCTCATCGAGTGACCACGCCGACAGCGCACTTTCGCGCTGCCATTCAGGTAATTCCAGCAACCGCTCAAAATGCTCGATCAGGCATTCCTGGGCGACCTTGTTCGAACTTGGGTTCACGCCTGTAGCGCCCGCTTGAGCCATGCGCGCGCAAAACGCAGCTCGCGGTCGACCGTTGCTACAGATATATCCAAAGCTGTGGCGACCTCGTCGCGTTCGAGTCCGCCAAAATACGTCAGTTCGACAATTTGCCCGCAACGTGATGAGTGTCGTGCCAATTGCTCGATGGCCTGGTTCAGGTACAACAGCTTTTCCTCTGCACCCACCGCTGCCGCGTCCGCAGCGCCGAGGCTTTCGACAAGTGCTCCACCGCCTCGCTTGTTGCGCAAGCGCTTGCGCGCGGAGTCCACCAGAACTTGGCGGGTCGCCAGTGCAATGACATGGTAGAAATGCCGCCGGTTTTCCCACGGCGCATCTTTGCCCAGCAGTCGCAACAAGGCTTCATGGGCCAAATCGGTCGGTGAAAGTGTTGCCCCGGGATTGGCGCGGATAGCGCGGCACGAAATGGCATGTACCTGACCATAGACCACCTGCAAGAGGCGATCCCGCGCTTGCATATCACCGCCTCGCCATTCCTGCAGCAGACAGGTGATATCTGTAACACCTTCGTTGCGGCTGAGCGCGTTCACTTCCATTCCCTCGGGTCGCTCGGCGTCTGCGCGATAGGCTGCCATGCTCAACCCGCTACTGGTTGGGTGTCAGCGCATTCTAAGCCCGCCACCAGCGGGCCGCCGCAAACATCGCAGCGACCCTGCCTGGAGTACCGCGGCAGCACCCTGGAAAAATCTGCAGCGTCGAATTGACCTTAAGGCAACGCTGATTAAGTCTCCAACCTCTGCTATAATTATCCACAACATAGCATGATCGGGATGTGGCGATGAAGCAGCGGACGTTAGCGTTGGCGGGTGACCAGAATCAAGGGTTTGAGCAGCATCGCCGCCCGACCCGTCGTGACGTGTTCCTGGCATCGATGGAGCAATTGGTGCCCTGGTCAGCCTTGTGTGCGGTGATCGAGCCCTTCTATCCCAAGCGGGGCAACGGACGCCCGCCAGTAGGGCTGGAGCGCATGGTGCGCATGTATTTCGTGCAGCAGTGGTTCAATCTGGCCGACGAGGCCTGTGAGGAGGCCTTGCTCGACAGCACGGCGTTGCGCCGGTTTGTGGGCATTGATCTCGGTTGCGAGCGTGTACCGGACGGAACGACGCTGTTGAAGTTCCGACGTCTTCTGGAGAAGCACCAACTGGGCGCAGCCCTGTTTGCACAGGTAAACGAGACCCTGGAGTCACGGGGCCTGAAGGTGGGCACAGGCACGATCGTGGATGCCACGATCATCGGTGCGGCGGGTTCGACGAAGAACGCCCATAAGGCCCGGGATCCTGAGATGCGCCAGACCCGCAAGGGCCAGCAGTGGTACTTCGGCTTGAAACTCCATATCGGCGTGGACAGCCGCACGGGACTGACCCATAGCGCGGTGGTGACGGCAGCCAACGTGCACGACAAACACGCATTGGCTGACCTGCTGCACGGTGAAGAGCGGCGCGTTTATGGTGACAGTGCCTATGCGAGTCAGAAGGAACTGATCGGTGGGCATGCCCCTCAGGCGAAGGACTTCACCAATCAGCGCACTCGAAAAGGGGGCGAGATTGACGAGGCCGAGCGCGCACGCAACCGAAACAAATCCAGGATTCGTGCTCGCGTCGAACACGTCTTCGCGGTCGTGAAGCGATTGTGGGGTTTCAGCAAGGTGCGCTACCGAGGACTGGTGAAGAACGCGAACCGCAGCTTCGTGATCCTCGGCTTGGCCAACCTGTACCTGGCGCGCCGGAAATTGGCGGCGTAATGCTCATCGGGCATCCGATGGATGCCCGATCAGGAGAAAGTAAGCGGCAATCGGTCGGCGGATCGACCAAAAACTGACGGACGGAAGCTCTATTTTCATGATGTCGCACACTTTGAACCCGGCTCGCACTTATTCAGCGTTGCCTTAACGCGATTGCGCCGTAGCAAACAACTGCCCGCAGATCACGCAAAGCGAACTGCACCAAGATAGGCCGGATGGACTTGCCCGCCGAGCGCATTCACCCGTCTGTTTCTGGTGCACGAATCTGCCACCGGCCCGCCGCCGAGCGGCTCAGTTTTCGAAGCCGTTCTTGAATATGAGATCTGAAGCGCTGGCCGATTGGAGGATATAAGCATTGCCGCCCTGGGTGCCCACAAAGATATTGCCTTGGGCGTCCTCGCCGCAGCTGATCGGGCTCATGCCGGCGTATAGGAAATTCAAACGCCCTTTTCGGAGAGTCTGGCGAGTACGCGGCGGCCGCGCGAGCGCCGGTCCGGGCTCGGATCGGAGGCTCGCGCGTGGGATTTCGGCTTTGCGCGGCCGCGCAGCGGCGCAGGGCGTGGTCATTTCGCACCGATTCCTGGCCCTTCGACAGCACAAGCGTTGGGCCGAGCGCAGCCTTGCGGGTCGTGGCCGCATAGTGTCGTCTTACTGTTTCCGCCGTCCGCGTCGTGGCGGGTGGCCGGTGGGCGGTCACAAAGCCGCAGCGGGCGGGGCGGGCGCTGCCGGCCGGTAGTCCGCTTGCTCCAGCACGCCGAGTTTCTCAAATTGGGACAGGATGGCGCGGATGGCTACCGGATCCTTGATGCTGGAGACAATCCGTACCGCGCCCCCGCAATGCACGCAGGTATTCACGTCGATGTGGAAGATGCGCTTGAGGCGTTGCGCCCAGCTCATCGAACGGAGACGCTGGCCGGGGCTGCGGTCGTCCGGCCTCATGCTGGTCCATTCCGCATCGGTGGCCAGCCACTTGCCGCGCCCCGATGACGTCAACTGCGCACGCAGGCTGGCGTTTGGCGCGAATACGCCGTGAAAAATGCGTCTGAGCGTCTGAGGATCAATCATTGATCATGACCCCATTGACCAATCGGTTTCTCAATCAAACCCGTTGCGGTAGATCCATTCCTGGCGAATCAGCAGCTGCTCGCTGGTTTGGTACGTATCGTTTTCAAAGCGCGCCATGGGCAGCAGCTTGACCATGATCCAGCCCGCATTGGCGAGCTGGCCAAGGGTCGCGGTGCCGGCCTGTGGACAGACAAAGACACTGGCCGTGGTCGGCGGCGGTGCGCTGGCTGACCACGCCGTGTAGCAGATATCCGCACGCCCTCCGGCATGCGCTGCAGTGGCCCCGAACAAGGACAACAGCAAGGCGCCGATCGTGGTGACCGTGCTCACGGCTTCTGGATCAGGATTTGATCGGCGCCCTGCGAGCCATCAATGGAAATGGGCATGAGCTGGACCACCTGCCAGTTTTCCGCGGCAAGCTGGGGCAGGGTCTTGTTGCCGGCTGTCGGGCAATGGAAAACGGTGCTGCTGGTCGGAATGTGGGAACCGATCATCGGATAGGGATCGCTGTAGCAGATGTCGGCCTGACCGGCATTTGCGACTACGCTGAAAGTCAGCGCCAGCACAGCAAGGCCACGGGTGGAATTGGTCATCGAGCGGGAATCCTTTGGAATCAGGGGGGTGATGCGGGGGCGCGCAGCTTAGGTGAACGCACATGAATTTGTCATCTACCACAACGACCAGGACATACGGCCGAATGTCGCGTAGCCGACCTTGGCGACTTCGGCAGCGTGGGTGCGTGGGTGCGCACGTGGGTGCCCTGCTTCGAAATCAGCATCAGCGCGTGCTGTTCGCCGATCTGCACGGCACCGACCAGCACGGTCTTGCCGTTGGAGGCGAACAGCAGGATGTCGCTTTCGCCATCGGTGATCTGCACGTCGACCACGGCATCGTCCTCGTCCATGTAGATGACAATCTTTCCTTTCTGCAACGGCAGCAGATTGACGATCGGCTTGCCACGCGCGTTCGCACTGGCATCCGGCATCTAACAGACCTTGATCCAGTAGACGCGGCCGGTGCTGGCGTAATTGTTCCTTTGTTGTGTAAGGTGCTGTCATGGCGAAGCGGTGAAGGGATCGAGGTGGTGCGTCGTGCTGGGGGCGATGCGAAAAGCTCGCGCCTGAAGGCGCTCCTACAAAAACAGATCGCTCGATTCCGGGCTTCCACCAGCGCGCGCTTCAGCAGCGCGATGAAGTTCGCTTGTGCTTGTGGTTGGTGCGGGTGGCGCTCAAGTACGCCACAAAACCTGCACATCCCCGAGCTGGCCTATCAGCATTGCCAGGTTTCCCGTAGGCAACACGGATCCGGTGGCACAACCGCGCTCGATAAAAGCTCTCGCAGGATAACGGCGTTCGATTGGGTGATTCCGGGTTCGATCCCTTCGCTCAACCGACGTTGACTCGCACCAGCGTCACGGTGTCGTTGCCGAAGATACCGACCACCGTGACCGCCACGGCATGGTTATTCGAAATCCATCGCCCAGTAATCCATCCGGCCGGTCCACTGCTTGGTGACCACCTCGCGCTTGCCCTCAAACAGCAGGGGCACGTCTCCGGCAGCAGGCGGCCGGTCTGGATCAACGGGATCAGGTCGCGCGTGGTCGGCCCCCAACAGCGGCTTTACGGGATCCCGGCGTGCGTGTGTTGTCATGACGACATCGGTTGTTGTTCGAATGACAACGCATTGCAAGGCCCCTTCCCGACTGTATTTCACATTGCCCCATGAAAAAGCCCCGCATCGCTGCGGGGCTTTTCGTTGTTGCTGATCCTTCGACTTCGCGCCTGTGGCGTTGCGCTCAGGACGAACGGTGGGGCGCTCTTAGAAATCCATACCGCCCATGCCACCCATGCCGCCCATGCCGCCCATGCCACCACCGCCGCCACCGTGGCCGTGGCCTTCGTCCTTCTTCGGTGCTTCGGCAACCATTGCTTCGGTGGTGATCATCAGGCCGGCGATGGACGCCGCGTTCTGCAGCGCGGTGCGGGTGACCTTGGTCGGATCGAGGATGCCGAGTTCGACCATGTCGCCGTATTCACCGGTTGCCGCGTTGTAGCCAAAGTTGCCCTTGCCTTCGGCGACCTTGTTCAGGATCACGCTCGGCTCTTCGCCGGCGTTGGTGACGATTTCGCGCAGCGGCGCTTCCATCGCGCGACGGGCGATCTGGATGCCGTGGTTCTGCTCTTCGTTGTCACCCTTGAGCTTGGTCAGGCCGGCCAGTGCGCGGATCAGCGCCACGCCACCGCCCGGGACCACGCCTTCCTCGACCGCCGCACGCGTGGCGTGCAGGGCGTCTTCGACGCGGGCCTTCTTTTCCTTCATTTCGACTTCGGTGGCTGCGCCAACCTTGATCACGGCAACACCGCCAGCAAGCTTGGCCACGCGCTCCTGCAGCTTCTCGCGGTCGTAGTCCGAGGAGGTTTCCTCGATCTGGGCCTTGATCTGCTTGATGCGCGACTGGATCGTGGCGGCTTCGCCGGCGCCGTCGATCAAGGTGGTGTTTTCCTTGGTGATGACGACCTTCTTGGCGCGACCGAGATCCTTCAGGGTGGCCTTCTCGAGCTGCAGGCCGACTTCCTCGGAAATCACCTGGCCGCCGGTGAGGATGGCCATGTCTTCCAGCATCGCCTTGCGACGATCGCCGAAGCCCGGCGCCTTGACCGCTGCGACCTTGACGATGCCGCGGATGGTGTTGACGACCAGGGTCGCCAGCGCCTCGCCTTCGACTTCCTCGGCGACGATCAGCAGCGGCTTGCCGGACTTGGCCACGCCTTCGAGGATCGGCAGCAATTCGCGCACGTTGGAGATCTTCTTGTCATAAAGAAGAATGTACGGGTCATCCAGTTCAACCTGCTGCGAAGCCTGGTTGTTGATGAAGTACGGCGACAGGTAGCCGCGATCGAACTGCATGCCCTCGACGATGTCGAGTTCGTTGTCGAGACCGGAACCTTCCTCGACCGTGATGACGCCTTCCTTGCCCACCTTGTCCATCGCCTCGGCGATCAGCTTGCCGATCGGCTCGTCGCCATTGGCCGAGATGGTGCCGACCTGGGCGATCGACTTGGAATCCGCCGACGGCTTGGAGAGCTTCTTCAGCTCTTCGACGGCGCTAATCACGGCCTTGTCGATGCCGCGCTTGAGATCCATCGGGTTCATGCCGGCGGCGACCGCCTTCATGCCATCGCGGATCAAAGCCTGGGCCAGCACGGTCGCCGTGGTGGTGCCGTCGCCGGCAACATCGGAGGTCTTCGAGGCGACTTCCTTGAGCATCTGCGCGCCCATGTTCTCGAACTTGTCAGCCAGTTCGATTTCCTTGGCGACGGAAACGCCGTCCTTGGTGATGGTCGGTGCGCCGAAGCTCTTGTCGAGCACGACATTGCGGCCCTTCGGACCGAGCGTGGCCTTGACCGCATTGGCCAGGGTGTTGACGCCGCGCAACATGCGGGCGCGTGCATCTTCGGAAAAGCGGATTTCTTTGGCAGCCATTTTGTGAAGCTCCGGGAATAGGGAATGGGGAATCGAGAATGGGTAAAGCAGGGGGTTGCGGAATCGGATTTCGGAGTGGAATCGGAGCGTGCTGCTCTTACGGTTCCCTACTCCCTATTCCCGATTCCCGGCCCCTCACTCAATCACCGCGACGATGTCTTCTTCGCGCATGACCAGCAGTTCTTCGCCGTCGACCTTGACCTCGGTGCCCGAGTACTTGCCGAACAGGACCTTGTCGCCGACCTTGACCGCGATCGGGCGAACCTTGCCGTCTTCGAGGATCTTGCCGGTGCCGGCGGCGACGACCAAGCCGCGAATCGGCTTCTCGGCGGCCGAGTCCGGGATCACGATGCCACCGGTGGAAATCTTCTCTTCTTCCAGACGCTTGAGGATGACGCGATCGTGCAGCGGGCGAAGTGCCATGGTTTTGATTCCTTCAACTGGTTGATTGGATTGAATTTATGTCGGGCTGTTAGCACTCTGCCCGAACGAGTGCCAATTCTACTCGCGTAAAAATGCCTGCGGAAGTCCCCAGGCAGCCGGTCAGGCCATGTCGCTACGGCGATTTGCAGGCTTGCCGGAAAGGACCGGCAAGCTGCCAGGTTTGGCGTGCCCCGAACATGGGGCTGCGGCAATTCGTTTCAATGGCCCGGGGTCAGCACGGCGCAGTGCAACATTCTTTTGTAATGCGGCTTGCCTATAATCGGCGGTCGCGCGCGCCCTGCCCTCGGGTGTGCCCACCAAGGGAACCCCCATGAACTTCATGCAAGGCGCACGTTGCGCCACCGCGATTCTTTTTGCCGCTTTTCTGGGCAGCGCAAGCGCCCAGGTCGTGTCCCTGGTCGGCGGCACGGCCGTGCAGGATTTCGACAGCCTGGCCAGCTCGGCCACCAGTTCGGCCTTGCCGGCGGGCTGGCATCTGGCGGAAACCGACACCAATGCCAACACCGAATATCGTGCCGGCGATGGCACAGCAATTTCCGGCGACACCTACAGCTTTGGAACCGGCACGAGCAGCGAACGCGCGCTCGGCACCTTGCTTTCCGGCTCGCTGACCTCGCGGATCGGCGCGCAGTTGCGCAATGACAGCGGCCAGGCGCTGAGCGAAATCGCCGTGGCCTATAGCGGCGAACAGTGGCGGCTGGGAACCGCGGGCCGTGCCGACAGCCTCAAGTTCGAGTACAGCGCCAATGCGACATCGTTGACCGATGCCGCGGCAACCTGGGTCGCGGTCAGTGCGCTGGATCTGGTCGCCCCGGTCACGACCGGAACTCCCGGTGCGCTGGATGGCAATGCCGCCGCCAATCGGGTCGCGGTCAGCGCTTCGATCAGCGGCCTCAATCTTGCCGCCAATGGCACGCTCTGGGTGCGCTGGACCGATATCAATGCCAGCAGCAATGACGACGGCTTGGCCATCGACAACATCAGTTTTGCCGTGGCCGGTGATCCGCCGGTCGATGTGCCGCCAACCGTGGTCTCGATGACGCCGGCCAACAACGCCGTCGATGTCGCCCTGGGCGCAACCCTCAGCGTGGTGTTCAGTGAAGCGGTCAGCCTGGATGATCCGTGGACCACGCTCAGCTGCAGCACTTCCGGCAGCCACGCCGTCACCCTCGGCGGTGGCCCGACCAGCTATACGCTGACGCCATCACCCGCCTTTGCCGGCAATGAATCCTGCACCTGGACCATCCTCGCCAGCGGCGTAAGCGATCTGGACGGGGCAGCGGATGCGCTGGCCGCCGACGTCACGGTGATGTTCACCACCCTCGATCCAGGCAGCATCCCGGCGCCCACGGTGATTTCGACCTTGCCTGCCGACGGCGCGAGCCACGTGCCGCTGGCCAGCGATGTGCGCGTCAACTTCAGCGAAATCGTGACGACGACGCCGGGCGCATTTGCCCTGTCGTGCAATGCAACCCCGATCAACCTGACCGAAACCGGCAGCGGCAACACCCGCACGCTGACCCCGGCTACGGTGCTGCCGGCCAGCGCGAGCTGCGAATTCACCATCGATGCGGCGCATGTGCGCAATGCCAGCGACATCGCCATGGAGCAGTCGCTGGTCATCCATTTCACGGTCAGCGATGGCTCGACCAGCGGCTATTACTCCTCGGTCAACACCAGCAGCCCCGGACAACTGCGTTGCAGCCTGCATCTGCTGATCCGCGGCCACACCGCCTATCCGTACAGCGGCTCGGGCACGAATACCTGGACGATCCTCGAAACCGCACAGGCGGTACCCGGCAATCCCGGCAAGATTCTCGATGTCTACAAGAACCGTCTGTACAACGCCGTCAGCGATCGCGCCGGCACTGGCGGCGGGGTCACCTACAACCGCGAGCACACCTGGCCGAACTCGCTGGGCTTTCCGAGCACGACCGGCAACCTCGGCCTGCCGAACGCGCCCTATACCGATACGCACATGCTCTGGTTGTCGGACACCGGCTACAACTCCGATCGCGGGAACAAGCCGTACGCAAACTGCGCGAGCGGTTGTGGTGAGCGCGTCACCGAAGTCAACGGCGGCGTCGGCGGCGGCAGCGGCACCTACCCGGGCAACTCGAACTGGGTCAACAGCAACTCGTTTGAAACCTGGAATCACCGCAAGGGTGAAATGGCCCGCGCCATCTTCTACATGGCGATCCGTTACGAAGGCGGCACCGATCCGACCAGCGGCCAGACCGAGCCGAACCTCGAACTGACCGACAACCGCAGCCTGATCGTCGGCACCAGCAACTACAACGCGCCGGCCTACATGGGCCTGCTCAGCGATCTGCTCGCCTGGAGCGCCGGCGATCCGCCGGATGCCGAGGAAGTCGCCCGCAATGACGCGATCCAGATTTTCCAGGGCAACCGCAATCCGTTCGTCGATCACCCCGAATGGATTTCCGCCGCCTTGTTCCAGTCCAGCAATCCGGCCACCTGCGAACCGCTCGGCAACGATGTGATTTTTGTCGACGGGTTTGAAGCGGCAGCGTCGCCTACCGTGCATTGATTGGCGTCGGATGGTGCTCGAAGGTGATCGCACGTCGGCGCGCGATCACCTTCTTCGATCCGGGGCAAACGTATCTCGCTGTTGCAGGCGAGGCCTTCCGGCCCGATGTTTTTGCGGGTGTCGGGAAAACGCATCGTGGCTAGAGCCAATATCTGCGTGAGAAGCGGCGCAGAATCACTTCAACCGGGGATGCTGGCTGAAGGCGGTTTTGATGAGCGCAGCAAGAGGAAACTTTCCATGTCCCTGCTGATTGTCCATTGCAGTTGCGCCGCCGATGGCAGTGCCGAAGGCATTGCCAAGGCACTGGTCGAGGAACATCTGGCGGCCTGCGTTTCGTTGCTGCCGGGCGTGCGCTCCACGTTTCGCTGGAAGGGTGAAATCCACGCCGATGATGAAGTGCTGATGCTGATCAAGACCACGCGCGAACGCTATCCGGCGCTCGCGGCGCGCCTGCTCGAACTGCATCCATATGAACTGCCGGAGATAATTGCGGTCGATGTCAGCGCTGCCCACGCGCCGTATGCGGCCTGGGTCGAACACGAGGTCGGAGTATCCTGATGCATCCTGCATCGGCTCGCCGATCGTGAACCCGCATTCCGGAGTGTCGCCTTGTTCCGCTACCTGCTGCTTGTCCTGCTTGCCCCTTTCGTCCTTGCCAGCGCTGCCCACGCGCAGGAACAGGATGGTTTGCTGCCGGTCGAGCAAGCGTTTGTGTTCAAGGCCGAGCTGGTCGGAGCGGATCGCATTGCCCTCGACTGGACGATCGCCAAGGACTATTACCTCTACAAGGGTCGCATCAAGGCCAAGACCAGCCAGCCCGGCTTGACTCTGGGCAATCTCGATCTGCCGCCCGGCATCGAGCAGCACGACGAGTTTTTCGGTGATGTCGAGATCTATCACGACGCAATCCAGGCCAGCCTGCCGTTCACCCTGAGCGACGCCAGTGCGACCAGCATCGACCTCACCATCACCGTGCAGGGTTGTCACGAAACCGAACCGAAGATCTGCTATCCGCCGCACCCGGTGAAACTCTCGCTGCCGCGCGACCTCGCCGCCAATGCCGAAGCCGCCAGCCCGCTCGCGTTCAAGCTGGGCGGGGGCAGCGTGCTGGGGTCCAACGCCGAGTCCTTCGATGCCGACGAAACCCTGCCGCCCGAACAGGCGTTCGTGTTCGAGGCCATCGAACTGAGTCCGACCGAAGTGCTCGCGCGCTGGAGCATGCCGAAGGGTTACTACCTGTATCGCGATCGCAGCGAATTGAGCGTCGTGCAGGGTCGTGATGTCGAGGCCGGCGCGGCGCAATGGCCGCAAGGCGTCGATCACACCGACGAGCATTTCGGCACGGTGGAAGTCTTCTACAACCAGGTCGAAGTGCCGGTCAGCCTGCGTCGCGCCGATGGCCGGGCGCAAACGATCCAGTTGCAGGGCGAGTTCCAGGGTTGCAAGGAAAACGGCATCTGCTATCCGGTCATGCAGCGCACCGTTGCCGTGGATCTGGATCCCGCCAGCCCCGAAGAACTCGCGGCGGCGGCCAAGTCCTTTGTGCCGGCAACGAAATCGACGCCCGCTTCGAGCACTCTGGATGCGTCCTCACAAAACGCATTGCGCTCGTTACCGCCGGCAACCACTTCGCTCGGCATCCTCGCCGCGCTGTTGTTTGCCTTCCTCGGCGGCATCATCCTCAACCTGATGCCGTGCGTGCTGCCGGTGCTTTCCTTCAAGGTGATCGGCCTCGCCCAGAGTGGCGAGAGCCTGGCCAAGGCGCGCAGCCATGCGCTCTGGTACACCAGCGGCGTGCTGGTTTCGTTTGCGGCGGTCGGCTTGCTGGTGATTGCCCTGCGTGCGGCAGGTCAGGCGTTGGGCTGGGGCTTCCAGTTGCAGCAACCGGGCTTTGTCGCCTTCCTTGTCTATGTGTTGCTGGCGGTGGGCCTGAGCCTGTCGGGCGTATTCACCATTGGCGCGCGTTTCGCCGGCACCGGCCAGGGTCTCGCCGCACGATCGGGACCGGCCGGCGATTTCTTCACCGGCGTGCTGGCCTGCATTGTCGCCAGTCCGTGCACGGCCCCGTTCATGGGGCCGGCACTGGCATTTGCCTTTGCTTCCTCGTCGATCGTGGCCTTGCTGATCTTCCTGGCGCTGGGCCTCGGTTTGGCCTTGCCGTTCCTGCTGGTCGGCTTTGTCCCGGCGCTGGCCTCGCGTCTGCCCAAGCCCGGTGCCTGGATGGAAACCCTCAAGCAGGTGCTGGCCTTCCCGATGTATCTGACCGCCGTCTGGCTGGTCTGGGTACTCGGCAAGCAACGCGGCGTCGATGCGATTGGTTACGTCTTGATTGGCGCAGTCGTGCTTGCGCTGGCGCTGTGGTGGATGGAGCACGCGCGGGCCCGGCAAAAACCGCTGGGACGAGCATTTGCGATCGTCTTGATGTTCGCCTCGCTGGTGCCGATCTGGATGATTGCGCGGCTCGGTCCAGCCGCTCACGCAGTCAACGAAGCGGACTCGGCGGTTGCCTACTCCAGCGCCAAGCTGGCCAGCTTGCGTGACGAAGGCCGCACGGTGTTCGTCAACATGACGGCCGACTGGTGCGTGACCTGCAAGGCGAACGAAAAGGCCGTGCTCGCCAGCGCGCATTTTGCCGATCTGCTCAAACAGGCCAATGCCGTCTACATGAAAGGCGACTGGACCAATGTCGATCCGGAAATCACCGCGTTCCTGCAGGCTCATGGCGCGGTCGGCGTGCCGCTGTATGTCGTGTTCCGTGGCAATCAAGGAAACGGCCAGGTGTTGCCGACGGTACTGACCTCGGGCATCGTCGCGGATGCGCTCGCGCCGCGCGCACCGTGACGCGCGCGCAAGCCGCCCACTGACATCCCCCAAGCATGTTCAATCGAACCAACCTGCTGATCGTTGCCCTGGCCATTGCCAGCGCCTGTCTCGGCCTCGCTCTCGGCGCGCTGCTGCGACCGGCGCCACCTGCGCAGGCCAGCGTTGCCATGGCCAGTGCCGTGACGCCTGGCGAGAAGGTCGATGGCATCAGCCTCGCCGACGTCGATGGCAAACCGCGCTCGCTTGCGGAATGGAACGGCAAGCTCGTCGTGCTCAACTTCTGGGCGAGCTGGTGCGGACCGTGTCGCGAGGAAATGCCGATGCTCGATCGAGCCCATGCAAGGTACGCTGCCCGCGGCGTCGAGGTGGTCGGTGTTGCGTACGAGGAAGCGGCCGATGCGCTCGACTTCCTCAAGCAAAACCCGGTCAGCTACCCGATCCTGATCAATGCGCCGGACGATGCCATCGATGCTTCACTGCGCCTTGGCAATACGCAAAGCGTGCTGCCCTACACGGCCTTGATCAGCCGCGACGGCCACCTGCTCAAGGTGCGCGTCGGCAATTTCAGCGAAGCGGCATTCGAGGAATGGATCGCACCGTATCTCTGAAACCGTGTGCGTCGGCTATGCTGGACAGCCGCCGCTTGTAGTCGGCGCCGCAACATCCCTCCACCGAAATCCGGAAAACCGAGGAACCCGCCATGTCGACTCCTGCCTACGCCGTCGCCGATGCCAAATCGCCGCTCGCGCCATGGACGATCACGCGCCGCCCACCCGGTCCGCACGACGTGCAGATCGAGATCCGCTACTGCGGCGTCTGCCATTCGGACATCCATCAGGCTCGGGGAGAATGGGGTGGCGGCATCTTTCCGATGGTGCCCGGTCACGAAATAGTCGGTCACGTCGATGCCGTTGGCGACGCGGTGACCCGCTTCAAGGTCGGCGATCGCGTCGGCGTCGGCTGCTTCGTCGATTCCTGCCGTGAATGCGCGGCCTGCAAGGATGGCGAGGAGCAGTTCTGCTCGGAGGGCATGACGGCGACGTACAACAGCCTCGAGCGCGGCACCCGCCAACCCACCTATGGCGGCTATTCGACGCGCATTGTCGTCAATCAGGACTACGTGCTGCGCGTGCCCGATTCGATTCCGCTGGATCGTGCCGCGCCCTTGCTGTGCGCCGGCATCACCACCTATTCGCCCCTGCGTACCTTTGGCGTCAAGGCTGGTGACAAGATCGCCGTAGTCGGTCTCGGCGGCCTCGGCCACATGGGCGTCAAGATCGCCCGCGCGATGGGTGCGCACGTCACCGTACTGAGCACCTCACCGTCAAAGCGTGACGATGCGCTCAAGCTGGGTGCCGACGAATTTGCCGCGACCGCCGACCCGCAAACCTTCAAGAACCTCGCCGGACGATTCGATTTCATCCTCGACACGGTCTCCGCGCCGCACGACTACAACGCCTACCTCGGCCTGCTGCGCCGGGACGGCACCATGATCCTGGTCGGCCTGCCCGATCAGCCGACGCCGCTGTCGGCCGGCCCGCTGATCATGCGCCGTCGCCGACTCGCCGGATCGCTGATCGGCGGCATCCGCGAAACCCAGGAAATGCTCGATTTCTGCGCCGAACACGGGGTCGCCTCGGATATCGAACTGATCCCCATCGACAAGATCAACGAAGCCTACACGCGCATGATCAAGGGCGACGTACGCTATCGTTTTGTCATCGACTGCACGAGCTTCTGACCCCGGCCGCACTGCCAAGTTCGAGATTTGCGCCAATTGGCGGCCTGAGGCCAGGCCTCAATTTCGTCGATCTTCGCCGAACTGGACACATTGATCCGGTTCGATGACACTAGCGGCCCTGTTTGAACCGGTCGCACGACCGCATTCCGGAATGCCCTTGGCCAAGATCCTCGTCTTGCACGGCCCCAACCTCAACCTGCTCGGTACGCGCGAGCCGGAGGTTTACGGGCGCAGCACGCTGGCCGACATCGATGGCGGTCTGACTGCAGCGGCCAAGTCGGCCGGGCATGAGCTGCAGACATTCCAGTCGAATGCCGAGCATGCACTGATCGAGCGCATCCATGCCGCAAGCGCCGAGGGGATGGCCTGGATCGTGATCAATCCGGGCGCGTACACGCATACCAGCATCGCCCTGCGCGATGCACTGGCCGGCGTGGCGATCCCGTTCGTAGAGGTGCACCTCTCCAACATCCAGGCGCGCGAGGCGTTCCGCCAGCATTCGTATTTCTCCGACGTCGCGTTCGGCGTGATTTCCGGATTTGGCGCGGAAAGCTATGCGCTGGCGCTCGATTTCATCCTGCGTCGACTGGCCAGCCATTGAACTGAATCATCACCACCCGGGGCGTCGCGTCGGTCGCGTCGCTCCCATGCAAAGGCGACTCCCATGGATCTGCGCAAGATCAAGAAACTGATCGATCTGCTTGAAGAATCGAACCTGGCCGAACTGGAGATCAAGGAAGGCGAGGAAATCGTGCGCCTGTCGCGATACCCGAAGAACATGACGCCGACCTACGCGGCGGCACCCGTCAGCCCTGCGCCGGTTGCGCCGACGATTGCGGCACCGGCACCTGCAGCGGCCAGCGACTCCGCGGCCACGGCGGAAAGCCGCGTGCTTCCGCCCGGCACCACGGTGCGCTCGCCGATGGTCGGCACGTTCTATGCCTCGGCCAATCCCGACGCACCGCCGTTCGTTTCCATCGGCCAGAAGGTCAAGGCCGGCGACACCCTCGGCATCATCGAGGCGATGAAGATGTTCAACCAGATCGAGGCGGAAGTATCCGGCACGGTCATTGCCATCCTCGCCGAAAGCGGCCACCCGGTGGAGTTTGACGAACCGCTGTTCGTGATTGGTTGAAGGGCCGGGAATGGAGAATGGGGAATGGGGAATTGTCCAAGCGGGCGCACGAACGACTGGACGTCTGGCAGGAGGCGATGCGGCTTGTGGAAATGATTTACACGCTGACCGCGGGGTTTCCAGCAGATGAGCGTTTCGGTTTGACTACCCCAAATCCGGCGAGCGGCAGTCAGTGTGCCGTCGAATATTGCCGAAGGTGCGGCCCGACGCTCGACGGCCGAGTACCAACGTTTTCTCTCCATTGCACGCGGATCGCTTTCTGAAATGTCCACTCAATTACAAATCGCGACGCGTCTTGGTTACATGCAGTCAGATCCTGACACGGATGCCTCCGTGGATCGGGTTTTCGCCAAGCTCACCGCCTTGATGAACGCACTGACGACGCGTGGAGATTCATGATGCTGGCTTCAAACCCATTCCCCATTCTCCATTCCCCATTCCCATGCTAGACAAAGTCGTCATCGCCAATCGCGGCGAAATCGCGTTGCGCATCCTGCGCGCCTGCCATGTGCTCGGGATCAAGACCGTGGCCGTGCATTCGACGGTTGACCGCAACCTCAAGCATGTCGGCATGGCCGATGAATCGGTGTGCATCGGCCCGCCGCCGGCGGCCGAGAGTTACCTCAACGTGCCGGCAATCATCGCCGCCGCCGAGGTCACCGACGCCCAGGCCATCCATCCCGGTTACGGATTTCTCGCCGAAAGCGCCGACTTCGCCGAGCGCGTCGAGCAATCGGGTTTCATCTTCATCGGTCCGCGCGCCGACACCATCCGCATGATGGGCGACAAGGTCGAGGCAATCCGCGCAATGAAAGCTGCCGGGGTTCCCTGCGTGCCGGGATCGGGTGGCCCGCTCGGCGATGACCTTGCCGAGAACATGCGCATCGCCCGCGACATCGGCTATCCGGTCATCATCAAGGCCTCCGGTGGCGGCGGCGGACGCGGCATGCGCGTGGTGCATACCGAGGCGCACCTCGCCAATGCGATAGCCATGACCAAGAACGAAGCCAAGGCCGCATTCGGCAACGATCAGGTCTACATGGAGAAGTTCCTCGAGAACCCGCGCCATGTCGAAATCCAGGTGCTGGCCGATGGCCAGGGCAGTGCGATCCATCTTGGCGAGCGCGATTGCTCGATGCAGCGCCGCCACCAGAAAGTGGTCGAGGAGGCACCCGCGCCGGGCATCAGCGAAGAGCAGCGCCAGGCGATCGGCAAGGTCTGTGTCGAAGCCTGCCTGCGCATCAACTATCGCGGCGCCGGCACGTTTGAATTCCTCTACGAGGATGGACGCTTCTACTTCATCGAAATGAACACGCGCATCCAGGTCGAACATCCGGTCACCGAGATGATCACCGGCATCGACCTGGTCCGCGAACAGTTGCTGATCGCGGCCGGCGAAAAGCTTTCGATTCGCCAGCAAGACGTGCGCATCACCGGCCACTCCATCGAATGCCGCATCAATGCCGAGGATCCGGAAACCTTCATGCCCAGCCCGGGCACGGTCAAGCGCTTCCTCGCCGCCGGCGGTCCCGGCGTGCGCACCGATACGCACATCTATGACGGCTACCGCATTCCGCCGAACTATGACTCGATGATCGGCAAGCTGATCGTGCACGGTCGCGATCGTGAAACCGCCGTCGCACGCATGCGCCAGGCGCTGGCCGAAGTGGTCATCGAGGGCGTCAAGACCAACCTGCCGCTGCAGATGCGCATCCTTGCCGATGGCGGTTTCCAGGCCGGCGGCATGAACATCCACTATCTGGAAAAGCGCATGGCCGAGGCCAAGGCCAAGGCGCTCGGCCTGGAATGAACAGGATCGGCGCGCGCGCAGTCCCCGGCGATCCCGCGGTCGCTACGCTGACGATTGCGCTGGCTGTGATCGCATTTTTCTCGCCGGGTTCAATGTCGAGGCTGCGGCGTGCGGAACCCTGCCCGCAGAGCAGCAGCGGCAACAGGATGCCGAGCAGTTGCAGCGCCTGCGGGTACTGGCCATGGACATGGCAAAGGCGGCGGATGCGATCTTCGTCGGCAGCGTCACGGCGCTGCAGCGCCCCGATCGCGCTGCGCAGCAATCCGGCCAGGTGACCCTGGCCGTCACCGAAACACTGAAGGGACCGCAAGCGCGCGAGCAGACGCTGGCGTGGGACGATCACTTCATCTATTCCTGCGATCCTGCAGCCATGTTCGGCAATGTCGGCTTTCGCGACGGAGGTGTGTACATCGTCTACGTCAAGGATGATCGGGTGATCCGCTCGGACGCCGCCGATGCATTGCGCGATTCTTCCTTGCTTGGCCTGTCCGACGAAATTTCCCTCCTGGCCGCCCGAGGCGGCGAATAGTCTTCCATCCGGCTCTGTCCGCGCGGCAAGTGCTGTCGCGCCCGCTTGGCCCTTTCCGGTGAATCCATCCGCAATGACGTGGCTTGAACTTTCCCTGACCCTGCGCGCCGACCAGCAACAAGCTGTCGAGGAGGCGCTGGACGATGTCGGCGCACTGGCAGTGACCTTGCTCGATGCCGATGCCGATACCGGCAACGAGCGGGCGATCCTCGAACCCGGCGTCGGCGAAACGCCATTGTGGTCGCTGATCATGCTGTCGGCCTTGTTCGAAGCCGATGTCGATCGCAGCGGTCTGCTGCACGTGCTCGGCGAGTTGCTGCCGGATCTGGAACCTGCACAAATAGCGTTTCGCGAAATCGCCGATCAGGACTGGACGCGCGCGTGGATGGACCAGTTCAAGCCGATGCAATTCGGCAAGCGCTTGTGGATTTATCCATGGAACACCGAACCCGTCCCGGAAGCCGATGCGGTCGTGGTCCGGCTCGATCCGGGTCTCGCCTTCGGTACCGGCACGCACCCGACCACCGCACTCTGCCTGGAATGGCTGGACCAGGCCGATCTCGCCGGCAAGCGCGTGATCGATTACGGTTGCGGATCCGGCGTGCTGGCGATCGCCGCCGCGCTGCTCGGTGCACGAGAAGTCATTGCCATCGACAATGATCCGCAGGCCATCGAGGCCACTCGCGACAATGCCGAACGCAATGGCGTCGCCACGTCGATCGTGCTGTACCTGCCTGCCGCCGATCCCGGTGCCATCGCCGACGTGCTGGTGGCGAACATCCTTGCCGGCCCCTTGCACGCCCTGGCACCGGAGTTTGCCGCGCGACTTCAACCAGGTGGCGCACTGGCCTTGTCAGGCATCCTCGTCAGCCAGCGCGATGAACTGCTTGCCCGCTATTCGGAATGGTTTGAGGACCTGTCTGCCACGATTCGGGAAGACTGGGTGCGCATTGACGGGCGGCGGCGCTGATCCCGACTGCACGATAGAATGCCCGGCATGTACACCCAGTGCCCGGAATGCCTGACCATCTTCAAGCTAGGTGCCGCCGAACTTGCGGCGGCGCACGGCTCGGTGCGCTGCTCGCACTGCAACGCGCTGTTCAACGCCTTGCCGAGCCTCAGCGAGCAATTGCCGGCCGAGCCGATCGGCAGGCTCGAGCGGCATGCCGAACAGCTTTCCCCGCCGCAACTCGGACTGCCGGTCTTTCGCCCGCACCGCGGCACCCAGGGAACCCTCTTTCTCGATCCCGATGACCGGCCGCGGGCACACGAGCGCACGGCCAGCCCGCCGCAATTCACGCGCACTCACAAGCCGGTGCCATCACGCGGCAACGGCATCTGGATATTCGGCAGCTTCCTCCTGCTTGTCCTCCTCGCCGGCGAGATCGCCTGGGCGGAACGAAGCCTGTGGATCAACGATTCAAGCCTGCGTCCGTGGATTGCCGATGCCTGCGCGAGGATCGGCTGCCAGGTGCCCTTGCACAAGGACGACGACTTGCTGCAGCTGGCCTCGCGCGATATCCGTCCGCACCCTTCGGTGCCGGGCGCCCTGATCATTTCGGCCACGCTGCAGAATGCCGGCGATTTCGCGCAGCCGTTTCCGGTCGTCGCGATCACCCTGTCGGACCTCGATGAGCAGCGCATCGCCATGCGCCGCTTCCAGCCGCGCGAATACATCAGCGATGCCCGCGCCCTGGCCAACGGCCTCGCGCCCTCGGCCAAGGCGGCACTGGTTTTCGAGGTCGCCGATCCGGGCAAGAATGCCGTCGCTTTCGAGTTTCGTTTCGAGTAGCAACGCAACAGATTCTGGCTCGCTGGGCACTTTCCCGCGCGGCGGCGTCGGTCGGTACTTACCAACGGCGCCATGCGGCGCTACTATGACCGACCCGCAACGCGGAACGTCGGGAGCGTTCCGCCGCAGGGGGTCTGTCATCTCGATTGCCTGGGGGCCGTAGAAGTGAATGCTGTAACACCGTTGCGCACGGATGCCGCGCACGAACCGGTCCTGCAACCTGCGTTGCGTGACTGCGTTTCACGTGCAGTGCGCCGTTACCTCGTGGATATTGATTCGCATCCGGCTGACGGACTGCACGCGCTGGTGCTGGGCGAGGTCGAAATGCCGCTGCTGCGCGAGGTGCTCGATTGGTACGGCGGCAACCAGAGCCGCGCCGCCGCCGCACTCGGCATCAACCGCGCGACCCTGCGCAAGAAGCTGCAGCACTACGGGCTCGGCTGAGCGCACCGCGCGCGCCACCGCTATACTGCGCGACCAGAACGCTCCTGCGGTTGATCCCATGTTCGAGACACCCCTTGCAACCGTCCGACGCGCGCTGCTCAGCGTGTCCGACAAGACCGGCCTGCTCGATTTCGCCCGCGGGCTCGATGCCCTGGGCATTGGCCTGATCTCGACCGGGGGCACGGCGCACACCCTGCGTGATGCCCAGTTGCGGGTCACCGAGGTCGGCGCGATGACGGGCTTTCCGGAAATCATGGATGGTCGGGTCAAGACCCTGCACCCGCTCGTGCATGGCGGCCTGCTCGGCCGCCGCGGCATCGACGATGCGGTGATGAGCGAGCATGGCATCAGCCCGATCGACCTGCTGGTGGTCAACCTGTATCCCTTCGATGCCGTCACCGCACGCCCGGATTGCTCGCTGGCCACCGCCATCGAGAACATCGATATCGGTGGCCCGGCCATGCTGCGCGCGGCGGCCAAGAACCACGAACACGTGATCGTCATCAGCGATCCGGCCGACTATGCCGAAGTGCTCGATGCCCTGGCGCATGGCGGCACCAGCATCGAGATGCGGCGTCGACTCGCGGCCAAGGCCTATGCGCATACGGCCGGCTACGACGGCCGCATCGCCGGCTGGCTTGGCGCACGCACGCAAGGTGAAACCAGTGAACCCTTCGCCCCGAGCCTGCACCTTTCCTACACACGCAAGCAGCTTCTGCGCTACGGCGAGAATCCGCATCAGGCCGCCGCCCTGTATGTGGAAGCCAATGTGCCTGCCGGCACCATTGCCGGCGCACGCGTGCTTGCCGGCAAGGAGCTTTCCTACAACAACCTCGCCGATGCCGATGCCGCGCTCGAGTGCGTCAAGGCATTCCAGCGCACACCGGCCTGCGTCATCGTCAAGCACGCCAATCCCTGCGGTGTCGCCCTCGCCACCAGCGCGCGCGAAGCCTACGAGCATGCCTATGCCTGCGATCCGTTGTCGGCATTCGGTGGCATCATCGCCTTCAACCACCGCCTCGATGTGGAAACCGCCGAGCTGCTGCTTGAACGCCAGTTTGTCGAGGTCGTGATCGCCCCCGAAGTCGACGAATCCGCGCTGGCGGCCTTTGCGAAAAAGCCGAACGTGCGCGTGCTGGCGACCGGCGACTGGTCCGATTCCGCCAGCCAGAGCGTCGACTACAAGCGCATCGCCGGCGGCATGCTGGCCCAGGATGCCGATCGCGACACGCTGATGCTTACCGACCTCAAGGTCGTCTCCAGGCGCGTGCCGACCACCGACGAGTTGCGCGACCTGCTGTTTGCCTGGCATGTCGCCATGTACGTGAAATCCAATGCCATCGTCTACGCGCGCGAAAGCCGCACGATCGGCATCGGTGCCGGCCAGATGAGCCGCGTGATCAGTGCCCGCATTGCCGCGATGAAAGCCGAAGAAGCCGGTCTCGCCGTTGCCGGCAGCGTGATGGCATCGGATGCGTTCTTCCCGTTCCGCGATGGCATCGACGCCGCCGCCGCAGTCGGCATCCGCGCGGTGATCCAGCCCGGCGGCTCCATGCGCGATGCCGAAGTGATTGCCGCCGCCGACGCCAACGACATGGCGATGGTGTTCACCGGGGTGCGGCATTTCAGGCACTAGCGCACTGCGCTAGTGCGGGAATCGGGAATGGGGAATCGGGAATGGGGAATGGTCATGAGTCAGGAGCCAACCATCCGCAGCATGGGGCTTGAGGTCTTGCAGCATTCGTTTCGCATTGTCCATTTTCCATTCGGGTGCCCCAACCGCCCATTCCCGATTCCCCATTCCCTATTCCCCGACAAATGAAACTCCTCGTCATTGGCGGCGGTGGCCGCGAACATGCACTGGCATGGAAACTTGCCCAGTCCCGGCGCGTGCGGGAAATCATCGTCGCTCCCGGCAATGCGGGTACGGCGCGTGAGCCGCACATGCGCAACGCCGACGTTGCCGTGGACGATCTGGACGGTCTGCTGAAGCTCGCCCTTGCGGAAAAGGTGGACCTGACCGTGGTCGGCCCCGAGATCCCGCTGGTGCTCGGTGTCGTCGACAAGTTCCGCGCCGCCGGCCTTGCCTGTTTCGGCCCACGTCGCATCGCCGCACAACTGGAAGGATCGAAAGCCTTTGCCAAGGCCTTCCTCGCCAGACGCAACATTCCGACTGCACGCTACGCGGTATTCCGGGAACTGAACCCGGCCATTGCCTATGTGCGCAAGCATGGCGCGCCAATCGTGATCAAGGCCGATGGCCTCGCCGCCGGCAAAGGCGTCGTGGTTGCACTGACCCTTGGCGATGCCGAACAAGCGCTGCACGACATGCTCGGCGCGCAGTCCTTCGGTGATGCCTCTGCCAGTGTCGTCATCGAGGAGTTCCTCGAAGGCGAAGAGGCCAGCTATATCGTCATCTCGGATGGCCAGCATGCCTTGCCCATGGCCAGCAGCCAGGATCACAAGCGTGTCGGCGAAGCGGATACCGGGCCCAACACCGGCGGCATGGGTGCGTATTCACCGGCACCCGTGGTCACCCGCGAAGTCGACCGGCGCATCATGGAAGAGGTGATCCGGCCGACCCTTGCCGGCATGGCGGCCGAAGGCGCCCCGTTCATCGGCTTCCTCTATGCCGGCTTGATGATCGACCGCGATGGCGCGCCAAAGGTGATCGAGTTCAACGTCCGTTTCGGCGATCCGGAAACGCAGCCGATCATGATGCGCCTGCAATCGGATCTGGTCGAACTGATTGAAGCTGCACTGACCGGGCGCTTGCGCGATATCCATCTGCTCTGGGATCCGCGTCCCGCAATTGGCGTGGTCATGGCCGCCCACGGTTATCCGGGCAAGGTGCGCGGCGGTGATCCGATCAGCGGTCTCGATCTCGCCATGGCCGACGTCAAGGTGTTCCACGCCGGCACGCGCCTGCGCGACGGCCAGGTCGTCAGCGCGGGCGGGCGCGTGCTCACGGTGTGCGCGCTGGGCGCGGATCTGCCCGCGGCGCGCGAGCGCGCCTATACGGCGCTTTCAAAGATCCATTTCGATGGCGGATTCCACCGTCGCGATATCGGCCATCGCGCGCTTTCGCGAGGAGGGGAATAGAGAATCGGGAATAGGGAATAGGGAATTGCAGGAAGCGGCTTCAGCCGCGATGCATTGCTCTCTCAAATCCCCGTCTTCAACAGCCGAACGGCGGGTCATCCCGAATCCCGGCTAGACAGCCAGCCGCAAACGCAGGTGGTTTTCACCGCGACGATATTGATGGACAAACTCGCGGGTCATGGCGCGCACCATGGCGATGCCGACGCCACCAATATTTGCCGCAGCGATGGTCGTCGGCAACTCGGCCACGCCAATTTCCGTGGGATCAAACGCGGCGGCGCAATAGCGCAGACGGGCGACCAGCTCATCGTCGCCACAGCGCAGGCGCACGTGTACCGGGCCGCGCACCCCTTCGGCATGCATGACCACATTGGCGAGCAGTTCATCGAGGACGGTCGCCAGTGACTGGCGCACACCCTCGGGCACTCCGGCTGCGCGGAGGTCGACTTCCATGCGGTCGGCGAAGATGCCGATCGCGGCGCGCCGCACCGGGACGCGGTAACGCCAGCGCCTCGCAGCGCTGCCCCTCAAGTGGTGCTGATCGATCCCTTCGGCCATGCCCCAAATCCCCTTCCCGCGCCCATCGTGGATGATGCGCGCCGCCGAGGCAACTTTGTGTTGCCGCGCCCATAGGGCGGCGTGCTCTGCTAGATTGCCGCAGTCTTTTTCGCAGGCCAGCCCATGTCCGAACACAGTCAGTTCACCCTGCTCGGCAAGCGTCGATTCGGCCCGTTCTTTGCAACCCAGGCACTCGGCGCATTCAACGACAATGCCTTCCGCCAGGGCATGGTGGTACTGATCGGTTTCCACCTTGGCCTGACCATCGAGGCCGTGAGCTTCTACGCGATGATTGCGCCGGCAGTGTTCATCCTGCCGTTTTTCCTGTTCTCGGCCAGTGCCGGGCAGATCGCCGAGAAATTCGAAAAATCGCGCCTGATCCGCTACGTCAAACTGTTCGAGATCGGCGCCATGCTGATGGCCGTCTATGCGTTTCATGCACATCAGGTCTGGTTGCTGTTTGTCGTGCTGTTCCTGATGGGCCTGCACTCGACTGTATTCGGCCCGATCAAGTACGCGATCCTGCCGCAGGCGCTGAAGACCGAGGAACTCGTTGGCGGCAACGGGCTGGTTGAAATGGGCACCTCGATGTCGGTGCTGATCGGCATGATGGCCGGCGGCTCGCTGATGGCGCTTGGCGATTTCGGCACCACCGCCGCCTCGATCCTCGTCGTCGGCATCGCCGTGCTCGGCTACCTGGTCAGTCGCGCGATTCCTCCCGCTCCGGCCAGTGCTCCCGACCTCAAGTTCAACTGGAACCCGGTCAGCGAAACCGTGCGCGTGATGCGTTACGTGACCAAGGATCGCACCATCTTCAATGCCATCCTCGGCATCTCCTGGTTCTGGTTTTTCGGCACCGTCTTCACCGCGCAATTGCCTGCCTACACGCAGACCTTTCTGGGCGGCGGCGAAGGCGTGCTCAACCTGACCCTGGCCCTGTTCTCGGTCGGGGTCGGCATTGGTTCGCTGCTCTGCGAACGCCTGTCCGGGCACAAGGTGGAGATCGGCCTGGTGCCGTTCGGCTCGATCGGCATGACCGTGTTTGCGGTCGATCTGTATTTCGCCCGACCCGGCGTGGCCACCGCGCATGGCCTTGGCATCGGCGACTTCCTGCGCGCCGCCGGCAGCACGCATATCGTCATCGACCTGATCCTCATCGGCCTGTTTGCCGGACTATTCATCGTGCCGCTGTTCGCCCTCGTGCAAAGCCGCACCGAGCGCAGCGAGCTCTCGCGCGTAATCGCCGGCAACAACATCCTCAACGCGTTCTTCATGGTCATCTCGGCCGGTCTCGGCCTCGGCCTGACCGCGCTCGGCCTGAGCATCCCGCAAATCTTCCTCTGCGTGGCCGTGTTGAATGCCATCGTGGCGATCTACATCTATACGCTGGTTCCCGAATTCCTCATGCGTTTCCTGTCATGGATCCTGGTCAACACGCTGTATCGGATCCGCACCGACGGACTCGACAATGTGCCCGAACACGGCCCCGCCCTGCTTGTCTGCAACCATGTCAGCTACATGGATGCGCTGATCGTCGCCGGCAGCGTGCGCCGACCGGCGCGCTTCGTCATGTACTACAGGATTTTCCGGATCCCGATCCTGAGCTTCATCTTCCGCACCGCCAAGGCCATTCCGATCGCTTCGGCCAAGGAGGACCCGGCCCTGCTTGAGCGAGCATTCGACGAAATCGACCATGCCCTCGCTGCAGGCGATATCGTCTGCATCTTTCCGGAAGGCGGCCTGACCGCCGACGGCGAGATCGCCCCCTTCCGACCCGGCGTCGAACGCATCCTCGCACGCCGCCCGGTTCCGGTCGTGCCACTGGCGATTCGCGGACTCTGGGGCAGCATCTTCAGCCGTCGCCACAGCAAACCCGGACGCATGCGCCTGCCACGCCGCTTCTGGTCGCGCCTCGTTCTCGCCGTAGGCGAACCGGTCTCGGCCGACGATGCCAGCGCGGCAATGCTCGAACAGCGCGTCAGGGCGCTGCGCGGAAGCTGGGCCTGATGCACGCGCCATGCGCCCGCCGCGACGACCGGCACGATCCGGAAAGTGGCGCATCGAATGCGACGTCCGGCGGTGAGAAGTGAATCGCCCCGACTTTTCCGGAGGCCCCAGCCCTTGCGAGGCCGTCTGATCCACCATGTTGACCGCGGCGTGCAGCAGGTCTCGATGCATTTTTCTGGAACGCCGGATCGACGGGGTCAGCAAGTGATCGAGCTTGCTTGAACAGGATCGCCTTGCCCATCATCCCCTGGCACCCATTCGCATCGGGAATGGCAATCTCGCCCCACCGCTCGCGTTCCCGGATTTCATCCAAGCGGGGCCCCGTTGCATTTCAAATCCCGATGCCTGACCGGTGCATTTCCCTCGCGCGCGATCAGGATGGCTATCGCGCCGGCCATGATCAGCCTGATGTTCGCTCATCCCGAAATGGATTTTGGCGAAACCACGTATGCGCTGGTCCGAGCATGCCGCGTGATGTCCGCACGGCCGACGCCGCCTCTCTCGGATTTGATCGCGGGTTTCACGCACGCTCCGTGCGCGCAGGGACCAATCGCGGCAAGGCCCGGCACCGGATTGCGACGAGTGCCGGTTCGACCTGCGTTTGCGCGGTATCATGGATTCGTGGACACACGTTTCTTCCCGCGAACGGAAGCCGGAACACGGATCAAGCAATACATCCCGACAACATGCGAATACGACAGGTTGGCGTGAGCGTGCGTCTGCGTGGGCAGGCAAGGTGATTTCCTCGGGGGCTGGACGAATGCATGGCGAGTACAAGATTCCGGGAGGCAAGCTGGTCGTGGCTGATCTGAACGTGATCGATGCGCGGTTGACGGATGTCCGGGTCAGCGGTGATTTCTTCATCGAACCCGATTCGGCGCTGGATGTCATCGATGCGGCGCTGCAAGGTTTGCCCGCCGACACTTCGCACGAGGCGTTGACGCTGGCAATCGAAGCGGCGCTGGATGCCGAGGTCACGCTTTATGGAATCACGCCGGGCGGCGTGGCGATGGCGGTGCGCCGCGCCATTGACGGGGCGACCCCATGAATCGCACGGCCTGGCACGAGCATGAGTGGCAATTGATCCATGCCGGCGCGCAGTCGCCGAGCATGCACATGGCCCTGGACGAGGTGCTCACCACGGAAGTCGCCAGCGGTCGTCGCAAGCCGACCCTGCGCGTCTGGGAATGGGCAAGTCCGGCCGTCGTCATCGGTCGCCACCAGTCACTGCGCAACGAGGTCGACAGCGATGCCGCGCGGCGGCATGGCATCGAGGTGGTGCGCCGCATCAGTGGTGGTGGCGCGATGTTCATCGAACCCGGCAATACCATCACCTATTCGATTTGCGCGCCGATCTCCCTGGTGGCGGGCTTGTCGTTCCAGGAGTCCTACCAGTTGATGGACAGTTGGGTGATCGATGCGCTGGCCGTGCTTGGCATCCATGCCAGCTACCAGCCGCTGAATGACATCACCTCCCCGGCCGGAAAGATCGCCGGCGCGGCACAGACCCGGCGTGGCGGGGCCGTGCTGCATCACGTCACCATGGCCTATGACATCGACAGCACGAAGATGCTCGAGGTGTTGCGCATTGGTCGTGAAAAACTGTCGGACAAGGGCACGCTCAGCGCGGCAAAACGGGTCGATCCGCTGCGCAGCCAGACCGGCCTGCCGCGCGAGACGATCATCAAGCGCATGATCGAGACCTTCCGCCTCAGGCATGGCTTGAACGATGACCGCTTGGGAGCGGAAGAACTGGCCCTTGCCGAGCAGCTGGCCGGACAGAAATTCTCCAGCCCGGAATGGACGGCGGCCGTGCCCTAGCAGTCACGGCAGGCGCACGCCGCCGTGACTGGCATCCGCTTCGGCCTAGTTGTCGAATCCGCTGTCGAAAATGTGATCGGAGACGAACTTCGAGACGACGCCATCCTGGTTGTTGGCGACATAGAGGTTGCCGAACTCGTCCTCGCCAAAGCCCGAATAGGTGCCATAGCCGTTTGGATCGTCGCGCCAGGTCGTGTAGGCCCAGGTGTTTCCGGCGGCGGGCTTGCCGAAATAGATTTCGCTCGTGCAGGCTTCGGCAAAGATATACATTCCGTTCAGCGCGGCGATCGGACCACGGAAACGGAAGCCACCGGTGATCGCGCAGCGTCCGTTGGCATGCGTGTATTCCATCACCGGCAACACGTTGGCCGGCGGCACTGCACAGATGTTCTGGCTGTTGTAGGTGGCACTTCCTTCCAGGCAGCGCCAGCCGTAGAACGTCGGCTCCGTTGAAGTGCGAACGCGCAAGTCGATTTCCTCGCGCGATCCCTGGCCGACGTCACCGATCCAGAAATCGCCGGTCGCGCGATCAAAGCTCGTGCGCCATGGATTGCGGAAGCCGTGCAGCCAGATCTCGTCGCAGGTATTGCTCGTGCCGACATGCGGATTGTCGGCGGGAATCGAATACTGCGGCGGGTTGATGCCGCTCGAGCCGCACATGTCGGCACTCGCCGTGGCAGCCGGATTGTCGACGTCGAGACGCAGGACCTTGCCCATCAGGAAATAGGTGGGCGTGCCACTGCCGCAGTTGCCCGGCGTGTTGTCTGCCGCTTTCTTCCACAGGCACATGGCGAAACCGTTGGGATCGCCCTGCACGCCGCCGTCGCCGGTGGACATGTACAGATAGCCATCCGGGCCGAAATGGATGTCGCCGCCATTGTGGTTCGAGGCGATGTCCGGAACGCGCAGGACCAGGGTTGCCGTGGTGTTGGCAATGTCCGGGTTGGCGGAAACCGTGTAGCGGGAGAGGACGACATCCGGCGACGAGCCGAGCTGGGGAGCGCTGTTCGGGCGATTGAAGGCGACATAGAATTCGTTGTTGTGCGGCAGCGCCGGCTTGCCGAAATTCGGGTGGAAGGCGAGTCCGAGCAATCCGCTTTCGCCACTGAAAGTCACCGGCACGGTGAGGAACGGAGTCGGCAGCAGCGTGCCGTTCTTGACGATGCGGATCGCGCCGTTCTGGCCGACGATGAAAATTCGACCACTGCCATCGGCGGGTGCGCGAATCGCGACCGGTGAGGTCACGTTGGCGACGGGGACAAGGGTGAGGTCGCTGGGCGCGGTCTGCGCCAGGGCCGATGCCGACGCCATGGCGAGGAAAAGGCCGAGAGTGTTGCCGAAAAGGCGCATACGCTGAACTCCATCAGGGGTGTTGGATCAGGCTGGAACAGGTCGACAGGCGCGGTTTTCCGTTGACTCGATGTGCGCGAGGCAGCCATGCATGCGGGTGAAGCCGTTGCGGGCCTGTCCACGCCGACGCCACCTTGCCAGAAGTCTACCGCGACAATCTGGTCAATCCGTCACAGGCGATGGATCGGCACGCAGCCACCTCATCCCGCAAAGCCGCCGACTGCGTGTGAACAAGGCATGAAAAAGTCGCCTCAGCGCGCACCTCGCTTGAGCCGGATCAACGCCGAGATGTCTTCATCGCCATGGCCCTGCGCCATCAGCACGGCGTAGTCGGCCAGGGATTTCTCGATCACGCTGCGATCGGTTCCGGCATCGCGGGCAAGCTCGCGGACGATCTTGAGATCCTTGTGCAACAAGGCCAGCTTGAAGCCGACCTTGAACTCGTCGCGCAACATGCTTGCCCCGCGCTTGTCGAGGAACCAGTTGCCGGCCGCGCCGGTGAGCAGGGTCGAGATCAGCGTGTCGGCATCGAGCCCGAGGGCCTCGCCGAGGGCGAGGCCTTCGCAGACGCCCTGGGCAATGCCGGCGACCAGCACCTGGTTGACTGCCTTGGTGTTCTGTCCTGCGCCAATGCCGCCCATGTGGTTGATCCGCGCCGCATAGCATTCGAGCACCGGCCGCACGCGTTCGAGCACCGCGGATTCGCCACCGACCATGACCGAGAGCTTGCCGTTGCGCGCGCCTTCGACACCACCGGATACCGGCGCATCGATGAACTCGCCGCCGTGCCGGAGCATGCATTCGCGTGCCTCGCGCGCGGTCACCGAGGACACCGTGGAATGATCGATGACGATCGTGCCCGCTCGGGCATGGGCGGCGATCACGGCGACATCGGCAAGCACGTCGGCATCGGCCGGCACGCACAGCGCGATGACATTGCAGCGCGTGGCCAGTTCGGCCAGCGAGGCCGGCTCATGCAGGCCCAGCTCCGCGGCGATGGCACGGGTATTGGCCGGCGTGCGCGTCCATACCGAATCCAGCAATCCGGCACGCGCCAGGTGCCCGGCCATTGGCTGGCCCATGGCACCGAGGCCGACAAACCCCGCCTTGATGTCGCTCATTCCGCCGTCTCCGCAAGATAGGTGTAGGCCGTCAATCCGGCTTCGAGGCTGGCCTCCAGCGCCTTCGCCTGGTCGCCTGCAATGCCGACCGCGGCAATCTTGTCGCGGTACTCGGCACGCAGGGCACCGAGGTCATAACCGACGTAATCGAGCATCAGGTCGGTGCTGTCGCCGCGACGTTGGTGGCTGATCGCGTAGCCGTCGCCAGCGAGCTTCACGCTCACCGTGTCGGTGTCGCCGAACAGGTTGTGGATGTCGCCCAGGGTTTCCTGATACGCGCCAACCATGAACAAACCAAGCAGATAAGTTTCGCCTCTTGCCGGCGCGTGCAGCGGCAGGCTGACATCGACGCCATCGGCATCGACGTAATGATCGATGCGGCCATCCGAATCGCAAGTCAGGTCGGCAATCACGCCGCGCCGATCCGGCCTGCGATCAAGTCCGGCGATCGGCACGATCGGAAACACCTGGTCGATGGCCCAGATATCCGGCACCGACTCGAACACCGAGAAGTTGACGAAGTACTTGTCGACCAGGGTCTCGTTGAGCTCGTCAAGCACCTGGCGATGCGAACGCTCGTCGGGTTTCAGGCGCGCGCGCACGGCGTTGACGATGGCGTAGTAGAGATCATCGAGCTGGGCGCGATCGGCCAGCGACAACTGGCCCAGTGCATACAGCGACTGACCTTCGGCGAGATGGTATTGCGCCTCGTGATAGAGCTCGGTTGGCGGCCGTGCGTCGATCTCCGCATGTGCCTCGCGCAGGCGGCGCAGCACGGCGGGTTCATCCTCGCGCATCGCGGGTACCGCGCCGCGCGGCGATTCCTCGATCTCGCTGACGTTGACGACGAGCACGGCATGATGGGCGGTCAGCGCGCGACCGGATTCAGTGAGCACGTGCGGCGGCGCGAGGTTGTTTTCGGCACAGGCTTCGGCCAGCGCGCCGACCACGCTCGATGCATATTGATCGAGGCCGTAGTTGATCGAACACTCCGAACGCGAACGCGTGCCTTCGTAATCGACACCGAGTCCGCCACCGACATCCATGTAGCGGATCGGCAGGCCCAGTTGCGAGAGCTCGACGAAATAGCGCACGGCCTCGCGCATGCCACGGGCGATGTCGCGCACGTTCGACATCTGCGAACCCATGTGGAAGTGCAGCAGCTTGAGCGTGTGCGAAAGCCCGGCGGTCTGCAATTGCTCGATCAGGGTCAGCAATTGGCGCGGGGTCAGGCCGAACTTGGCCTTGTCGCCACCGGAGTTCTGCCACTTGCCGGCACCAAGGCTCTTCAGGCGCATGCGCACGCCGAGCAGCGGCTCGACGCCCAGCGCCTTTGCCTCCTCGATCACGTAGCGCAGCTCCGAGGGCTTTTCGATGACGATGAAGATATCCAGTCCGAGCTTGCGCCCGATCAGGGCAAGGCGGATGTATTCGCGATCCTTGTAGCCATTGCAGATGACCACGCTGCCGCGGCGGGCCAGCGCCAGCACTGCCATCAACTCCGGCTTCGAGCCGGCTTCCAGGCCAAAACCTTCACCACACGCAGCGGCCAGTTCGCCGGCCACGTTCTTCTGCTGGTTGACCTTGATTGGATAGATCGCGGTATAGCCGCCGGCATAATCCCAATCGGTCATCGCCTTGGCGAACGCGGCCTGCAGGCGTGCGCGGCGATCATTGAGGATGTCGGTGAAGCGCACCAGCAAGGGCAGGCGCGAGCCGCGTGCGCGGGCATCGGCGACAATCCCCGGCAGGTTCAGCGCCGGACCGTCGGCCGCGCGCGGCCTGACCAGGATGGCGCCATCCGCGCCCACATCGAAATAACCCTCGCCCCAGTTCGCGATTGCATAGGTGTGACGGGCGTCGTCTGTCGTCCAGGATGTACTCACGGTGTCCTCCGGATGAGTTCGACGTCGCAGCGGCAGGCTTGGACGCATCTGATCCGTCGGTCGGGAGCCTTGATGCCGCGGGAACCTTCGGGGCGGGCATTGTAACCATCCGTTTCATTCCTGCGGAATCCGCTCGCCTGCGCCTGACGGCGCGGAGACCGCTCGCAAATGCTGAATGAATCCCGCATCCGGAGCCCCGGTCCGCGCCTGCACCGCGGCCGGCGGCTGCCGCGACGGGGTTCGAGCCGGTACAATCGCTGCCTTCATGCCAACGCCTTGTGCCGAGGCAATCTCCGTCGATTTCAAGGAAGTCCGCATGTCCACGTCCGAGCAAAGCTGGTTCACCGAGGCCCACGAATCATCGGGCTCATCCATCGGCTTTCGCACCCGCGCGCGCCTGCACGCCGAGCAGACCCCGTTCCAGTCGATCGAGATCCACGATTCGACCGACTGGGGCAAGCTCATGGTCATCGATGGCTGCATGATGCTGACCAGCCGCGACAACTTCTTCTATCACGAGATGATTTCGCACCCGGCCTTGTTCACCCATGCGCGTGCCAAGCGCGTCGTCATCATCGGCGGCGGCGATTGCGGAACCTTGCGCGAGGTGTTGCGCCACGACGTGGTCGAATCGGCGGTGCAGGTCGAGATCGACGAGCGCGTGACGCGCCTGGCCGAGCAGTACTTCCCCGAACTCTGCGAAGCCAACAACGATCCGCGTGCGCAACTGCTGTTCGATGACGGCATCAAGTACATGGCCGATTGCGAGGCCGAATCGGTCGATGTGGTCATCGTCGATTCGACCGATCCGGTCGGCCCGGCCGAAGGCTTGTTCAATGCGGCGTTTTATTCAAGCTGCTTCAAGGCCCTGCGCAGCGGTGGCATCTTCGTCCAGCAAAGCGAATCGCCGCTGGCCCATCTCGGCCTGATCAAGTCGATGCGCTCGGCAATGCGCACCGCCGGTTTCCAGGCCGTGCGCACCCTGACCTTCCCGCAACCCTGTTATCCGACCGGCTGGTGGAGCGCGACGCTGGCGCGCAAGGGCGCCGATCTTTCCGATTTCCGCGAACGCGGCGCCCAGACCAAGCGTTTCCCCACGCGCTACTACAACGCCGAGATCCACAAGGCCGCGCTGTCCCTGCCCGAGTTCATGCGCGAGGAGTTGGGCGAGTAAGCAGACTGCAAGAATGAACTGGCGCCACGGACTCATTGTCCTGCTTGCCGCGATGCCCATCGCGGTCGCCGCGCAATCCTGGCCTTCGCCCAATTTCCGCCACACGTTTCCATTCAACGGTCGCGAGCAACCGACCCAGATCCGCTTCGCCCACGACGGCCGGATCTTCATTGCCGAAAAGACCGGCAAGATCTGGATGTACCAGAACTTGCTCGATGCCGCGCCCGCGCAGGTCGCCAATCTGGGTGCAGTCGTCCACACCTACCAGGATCGCGGCTTGCTCGGCCTCGAACTGGACCCGCGCTTTCCCGAGCGACCCTTCCTGTATGTGCTGTATTCATTCAATGGCGGCCTGTTCAGCGACCTGCCGCCACGCTGGCCGGCGACCGGCTGCGCGGACCCGCTCGGCGATTTCGCCGGTTGCGTGATTTCCGGCCGGCTCTCGCGTTTGACTCTGATCGGCACCCTCGCGACTGACGAACAGGTGTTGATCGAGGATTGGTACCAGCAGTATCCGAGCCATTCGATCGGCAGCGTGCGTTTCGGTGCCGATGGTTATCTTTATGTCGGCGGTGGTGATGGTGCGGCCTTCGCGCGCGCCGATTGGGGCCAGATTGGCAACCCGAGCTGGCCCGATCTGCGCTCGCCGCCGAACCAGGGCGGCGCGTTGCGTGCGCAAGGACTGGAAATCGAGGATCAATACAGCGGCCAGGTCTGGCTCAACGGCACGATCGCGCGCGTCGATCCGCGCAGCGGTGCCGGCGCAGCGGGAAATCCACTGGCCAACGTTGAAGGCGCATCGGAAAATGCGCGCCGGATCATCGCCTATGGCCTGCGCAACCCGTATCGCTTCACGATGCGTCCCGGCACCTCGGAAATCTGGCTCGGCGATGTCGGCTGGCGAAGCTGGGAGGAAATCGACGTGATCCCCGATCCGAACGGCAGCGCAACCCTGCACAACTTCGGCTGGCCGTGTTTCGAGAACCATGCACATGTGAGCGAGTACAGCAGCCGCCCCTTGTGCAACGACTTGTACGCCAACGCCGACGGCGGCGGTCGCACGCCGGTTTCAACGCCGTTCTACGCCTACCAGCACACCAGCAACGCGGCGATATCAGGCATCACCTTCTACGCCGGCCATGCTTGGCCGAGCGCATACCACAACGCGCTGCTGTTCGCCGACTACATCCACGGCAGCATCCGCGTGATCAAGGACAACAATCAGGACGGCATTCCCGATACGGTTGCCGACAGCAGCGCCGAGTTGTTCGGGCAAGGCAATTTCGGTGTCGTCGACCTGACCCGCGGACCCGGCGACGACGTGTTCTTCGTCGATATCAACAATGGTCGCGTCGGTCGCATTTCCTGGGACACGAATCCCGCGCAGCGAAATCTTGCGCCCTCCGCGGCGATCACCCTCGAAGCCGGCTCGACCGCTGACGGACCACCGCGCACGATTGCATTCAGCGCCGCCAACAGCATCGATCCCGAAGCGGGCGCGCTGTCTTATGCCTGGGATCTCGACGGCGATGGCGATTTCGACGACGCCGGCAGCGGCACCGCCAGCGCGAGTTATTCAGCCAGCACGGCGCAGCCGGTGCGCATCCAAGTCGGCGTGCGCGCCAGCGATTCCGCCGGTGCCAGCGATACCGCGCGGATGACGGTCGTTGTCCTCCGCGATGCCCTGTTCAGCGACAGCTTCGATCCCGCACTTGCGCAAGCTGCGGCCAACTGAAGATCACAGCAGGTTCAGCACGCCGGCGATGGTGGCGGTCATGAAGGTGGCCAGCGAGCCGCCGAGGACGGCTTTCAGGCCCATTCGCGCCAGATCCGGGCGACGACTCGGGGCGAGGCCGCCGATGCCGCCGATCTGGATGGCAATCGACGAAAAGTTGGCGAACCCGCACAACGCGTAAGTGGCGATCAAGCGGCTGTGCTCGGTCAACTGGTCAATGTGCTTGGCCATGTCGACATAGGCGACGAACTCGTTGATGACGACTTTCTGGCCAATGAAGCTGCCGACCAGGGTGGCGTCCTGCCACGGCACGCCGATGATCCAGGCCAGGGGTGCCAGCACCCAGCCAAACAGTGTCTGCAACGAGAATTCGACCGGATGGCCAAGCTGGATGGACAGCCAGCCGTTCAAGGATGAGGAAGGATCCGCCCCCCAAGGGTGCGTGCCGAGCCACTGGAACGGCGCATTGAGCAAGGCGATCAAGGCAATGAAGGCGAGCAGCATGGCGCCGACATTGAGCGCCAGGCGCAAGCCATCGGCGGCGCCGGTGGCGGCAGCGTCGATGACATTGGCCGTGGTCTTCTCGACCTCGAGCTTGACCTGACCGCGGGTCAACGGCTCTTCGGTTTCGGGGATGAGGATCTTGGCCAGCATCAAGGTCGCCGGTGCCGCCATGATGCTGGCGGTCAGCAGGTGCGTGGCAAAGAAGATGCGCTGGCCATCATCCTCACCGCCGAGCAGGCCGACATAGGCGGCCATGACCGAACCGGCAATATGCGCCATGCCGCCGACCATGACCGTCATCAGCTCCGACTGGGTCATGCGCTCGATGTAGGGCTTGATCGTCAACGGCGCTTCGGTCTGGCCGATGAAGACGCTGGCACAGACCGAAGTCGTTTCCGCGCCGGACACGTTCATGACCTTGGTAATCACCCAGCTCATGCCCTTGACGATCATCTGCATGATGCCGAGGTGATAGAGCACGCCGGTCAGTGCGGCAAAAAAGATGATCGTCGGCAACACCTGCAGGGCGAAGACAAAGCCGAATTTCGACACGTCCATGAAGCCGCCGAAGATGAAATCCGAACCGGCGCGGACGTAGTCGAGCAGCTTGACGAAGCCGGTCGCAATCGCGTTGAACACCTCGCGACCGAAAGGAACCTTGAGCACAAGAGCAGCAAAGACAATCTGCAGAAGGACGCCCGTTCCGACAAGCTTCCAACTGATCGCACGCCGATTCGACGAAAAAAGCACGGCGATGGAGATCAGTACGGCGAGGCCGAACAGACCAAACACGATGTGGCCCAGAGCCTGCATCATCCGGAAGTACCCCTGTACGATCGCGCCGCGAAAGGCGTGCAGCCTAGAACATCCCGGAAGCAGGGCGCAAGGTGGCCCGAACCAGGCGGCAACGAGTACACTTTGCGGGACTTCGCGGGCAGCTGTCGCGCCGGGTCGAATGGCCCGGGAAGAAAGGATATCGGAATGCCCAAGTCGGAGCGGCGCCGTACCCGCCATGTGAAACTCGATCTGGCGATGGACCTCTCGCTGTTCATCGCGCTCGCACTCGCCCTGTGTTGGGTCTGCGTGCGCCACCTGGATCCGGCCTTTGCTCCTTCGGCAGACGTGGCATTGGCGGAGCAAACCACTTCGGCATCGGTCATGCTGAATGCGATACCGGCAACGCTCATCGCCATTCTCCTCCTTGCGCTGACGCGGCGCGGCCTCGCTTCGTTGTCCGTCGTGGTGCCGCTACTGCTCGCACTCTATACGGCGAACGAAGTAAAACTCGAACTGCTCGATACCCCGTTGCTGCCGGGGGATTTCCAGTTGCTGGCGCACCTGGGCGACAGCGGGGCGCTGCTTGCGCGATACCTGACGTCCTGGCAATGGGCCTGGGTCATCGGCGTTGCCACGATCTGGCTCCTGCTGTTGCTGTTCGAACGACCATGGTCCGCCCTGCGCGGCCATCGACGCCTCACGATCCTGATCCTTGCCCTGCTCGTCAACGGCACGTTGTTTCTGAATATCCGACCCTGGTCGACGGTCTATGCGGCGCATCTGGACCGCTTCGAAACCTGGTCGCCCTCGGTTTCCACTACCCGCAACGGCTTGGTGGTCACGTTGCTGAACTATGCCTGGCGCATCGGACACGCCAATGCACTGGTGGATCGGACGGCGGCCGCACGCATTCTGCACGCCCATCCACTCGGTCCGCCGATGCCGAAGCCTTCCAACCTTCCCGATATCATCGTGTTGCAAAGCGAATCGCTGTTCGATCCGCAACGTCTGGTCGACGTCGATGCCGGCACGATGTTGCCCAACCTGCATCGTCTGATGCAGAGCCATCGGCACGGGGATCTGTGGGTTCCGGCTTTCGGCGGCGGCACGATCCGCACCGAATTCGAGGTACTGACCGGATTGGCCATGCGCGAATTTCCCGAGGTCGAGTACCCCTATTTTTCCTTGACCGCTGCGTCCGACGTTCCCAGCCTCGCCAGCGTGCTCGGCGGAATGGGCTACCGGACCATTGCGATGCATCCCAACTCGCGCGATTTCTGGAATCGCGCAGCGGCCTTCGAGCGCTTGGGATTCGACGAGTTCGATGCAATCGAGCAGTTCGCCGGCGCTGGGCGTATCGGCTACTACATCAGTGATGAAGCGCTCGTCGATCGCATGCTCGCGCGGTTGGCGGAGGCGTCGGGCCCCACGTTCCTGTTCGCGATCAGCATGGAGAACCACGGACCGTACGACAACTACCCGAATGCCGATCCGGTGCGCCTGGCCGCACAGCCCGTGCCTTCCGGACTGAACGAAGCCGTTGCCGCACGCTTGCGCGGCTATTTCTATCATCTGGAGATTGCCGACCGCCAACTCGCACGACTGGTCGAGGCGCTGCGCGAGCGGTCCAGACCCAGCATCCTGCTGTTTTATGGCGATCATCTGCCGGCCCTGCCCAAGGTCTATTCCGACCTGGGATTCGACGATGGCGGCGCGGCCCCCTCGCAACCGGTACCCTGGTTGCTGGTGGACAGCCGGGGCACCCCGGCCTTGCCCGTGAACGAATCCAGCGCCTCGTTCTATCTGCCTGGCCTGCTGCTCGACGCCGCCGGCATTGACGACCGCGGCTATTTCCACCTGCTGGAATTGCTGCGCCGCGTTGATGTGCCCCGTGGCGACTGGACGCCGCCGGACAGCGAAGGCATGCGTGCGGTGATGCAGCTTCGGCATCGCGGGCATCTCCAGATCGATCCCTGACCCTGGGCACGGCGCCTGGTTAGAATAGGAAGGCCGCAACCCGCGGCAGCCCAGCGAACGATCGCCGATCCATGCGCAAGCCCTCTGTCAGCCGAACCCCTTACAGCGACGGCGGAACCGTGCGCAAGCCGGCCAGCCTCGTGCGCGCCACTCTCGACGAGACATCCGCCCTGTTGGGCAGCAGCGGCCCATTGCGCTTCGGCAAGGGTCTGATTTCCACGATCATCGCCCTGGCGCTCGGCGCGCTATGCCTGCTTGGCGTGCTCGCCTTTCATTTCCCGGAATATCTGACCACGCCGGAACTGCGCCGCCAGTATTCGGTGGAAGTCCTGCGCCAGGCGATGCTGGTCGCCCTGCTGATCGCCGGCGGCCTGTCGCTGGCGAACATCATCCTGGGTGTGCGCCGCAAGCTGAACCTGCTTGCCTTCGGCCTGGTCATCATCGCCGTGGCGCTCGGCGGCTCGCGCGTGACGGTCGGCGATTTTCCGGACAATACGCCGTATATCGGCCTCGACTGGTTCATCCTCGATCTGCTCGGCTCGACCCTGATCTTCATCGCCATCGAAAAACTGCTGCCGCTGCGCAAGGGACAACTGGTCTTTCGCCCCGAATGGCAAACCGACCTCAAGCACTTCGCGGTCAATCATTTTCTCGTCGGCCTGATCCTGCTGACCGTCAACTTCGTCATCCACAACGGTTTCGGCTGGATGGTCCAGCACGATTTCCAGCTTGCCGTGCAGCGAATCTGGTTCGTGCCGCAGCTGCTGCTGTGCATCCTGGTCGCCGATCTCGCCCAGTACTGGACGCATCGCGCCTATCACGAGATTCCGTTCCTGTGGAAATTCCATTCCGTCCACCACAGCACGAAGACGATGGACTGGCTGGCCGGCTCACGCCAGCACATTCTCGAAGTGATCGTCACCCGCGTGCTGGTGGTCGCGCCGCTGTTCGTGATCGGTTTCAGCGAGGCGGTGGTCAATGCCTACATCCTCATTGTCGGATTCCAGGCCGTGCTCAATCACGCCAATGTCGGGATCTCCTGGGGGCCACTCAGGTATCTGATCGTCACCCCCGATTTTCACCATTGGCACCACGCCTCGGATGACGAGGCGATCGATCGCAACTACGCGGCGCACTACGCCTTCCTCGACCACCTGTTCGGCACCGCGGTCAAGGCCGATCGCAAGTTGCCCAACCAGTACGGCGTGGTCGGGGACTACATGCCCGACGGCTTTGTCGCCCAGCAGATGTTTCCGTTTCGCGCCAAGCCGCTGCCCTGAGCCAGCCCCAGCCACGCCGGCCTGATCAGGCCGGGGCCTGCGCGTGGAGGAATGACGACCGCTGGTCCGGGACGGATGGGCTGCCTCTCGCATGGCCTGTCGCGGCGCCGTCGGCGTGCGGGGATTCGCCGGCCCGGGCGGCGCGCCGCCTTGGCGCTGGTACAATTCCGCTCTTGTCCACGCTGCATTCCCCGGTATCCGTCATGTCCGTTCCCGCCAGCCTGCTTTCGCCCGCCCTCGACACCGACTACACGCTCGATCACAAGTACACGCGCCGCGAAGGTCGCATCTACCTGTCCGGCGTGCAGGCCCTGGTGCGCCTGCCGCTGATGCAGCAGATGCGCGACCGCGCGGCCGGCATCAACACCGCGGGCTTCATTTCCGGTTACCGCGGCTCGCCGCTGGGCGGCTTCGACCTCGAGCTGTGGAAGGCGAAGAAGCACCTCAAGGCCTCGAACATCGAGTTCACCCCGGGCCTCAACGAGGATCTTGGCGCGACCATGGTCTGGGGTACCCAGCAGACCAACCTGTTCGAAGGCGCCAAGTACGACGGCGTGTTTTCCATGTGGTACGGCAAGGGTCCCGGCGTCGATCGCTGCGGCGACGTGTTCAAGCACGGCAATGCCGCCGGCACCTCCAGGTTTGGCGGCGTGCTCGCGCTGGCGGCGGATGACCATGCCTGCCGCTCGTCGACCTTGCCGCACGGATCCGAACTTGAATTCGTCTCGGCAATGATGCCGATCCTGAATCCCGCCGGCGTCCAGGACATCCTCGACATGGGCCTGCTCGGCTGGGCCATGTCGCGCTTTACCGGGCGCTGGGTCGGCTTCAAGACCATCGCCGAAACCGTCGAATCCTCGGCCTCGGTCAACGTCAATCCGCACCAGCTCGATATCCTGCTGCCCGGCGAGGATTTCGTGCTGCCCGAAGGCGGCCTCAACATCCGCTGGCCGGATCCGCCGCTGAACCAGGAAATGCGCCTGCACCGCTACGCCGTGCAGGCAGCAACAGCCTTTGCGCGCGTGAACAAGATCGATCGCATCGTGCTCGATTCGCCACGCGCGCGGCTTGGCATCGTCACTACCGGCAAGAGCTACCTCGATGTGCTGCAGGCGCTGGAATACCTCGGCATCAGCGCGGCTGACGCACGCGAAATCGGCATCCGCGTCTACAAGATCGGCATGACCTGGCCGCTCGAACCCGTCGGCATCCGCGAGTTCGCCGATGGCCTTGAAGATGTCATCGTGGTCGAGGAAAAGCGTTCCTTCATCGAATCGCAGATGAAGGAATACATGTACAACTGGACAACACGCCCGAGCGTGGTCGGCAAGTACGACGAGGACGGCAATTGGGTGCTGCCAAGCACCAACGAGCTGACCCCGGCAATGATCGCCCTGGTCATTGCCAGGCGGCTGGCACGTTTTTTCAGCAGCGAGGCGATCCGCTCGCGCGTGGCCTGGATCGAGGCCAAGGAACAGGAACTGACCCTGCCGCGGGCGAATTTCCCGCGTGCCGCGCACTACTGCTCGGGTTGCCCGCACAACACCTCCACCGCCGTGCCGGAAGGCTCGCGTGCGCACGGCGGCATCGGTTGCCATTACATGGTCACCTGGATGGATCGGCGCACCGACACGTTTTCGCACATGGGCGGCGAGGGCGCGACCTGGTGCGGCCAGGCGCCATTCACCGAAACCAAACACGTGTTCCAGAACCTCGGCGACGGCACCTATTTCCATTCCGGATCGCTGGCGATCCGCCAGGCAATCGCGGCCAAGGTCAACATCACCTACAAGATCCTCTACAACGATGCCGTGGCAATGACCGGCGGCCAGCCGGTCGACGGCACCCTGACCGTGCCCGACATCGCCCATCAGATGCGCGCCGAGGGCGTGCAGACGATCATCGTTGTTTCGGATGACATAGAAAAATGGTCGAAACCCGAGATCTTCCCGGCCGGCGTCGAATTCATCCATCGTGACGAACTCGATGCCGTACAGAAGCGCATGCGCGAGATCCCCGGCACTTCGGTGCTGATCTACGACCAGACATGTGCCACCGAGAAGCGCCGCCGGCGCAAGCGCGGCAAGCTGGAAGACCCAAAAAAGCGCGTATTCATCAATACCCTGGCCTGCGAGGGTTGCGGCGATTGCGGCGAGAAATCGTTCTGCGTCTCGGTGCTGCCGAAGGCGACCGAATACGGGCGCAAGCGCGAAATCGACCAATCGGGTTGCAACAAGGATTATTCCTGCGTCAAGGGCTTCTGCCCGAGTTTCGTCACCGTGCACGGCGGCAGCTTGAAGAAGGCCAGCAAGGCGGCTTCCGGCGCAGTTGATTTCAGCAGCTTGCCGTTGCCGATGTTTGCCTCGGATTTCGAGCGGCCGTGGAACATCCTCGTCACCGGCATCGGCGGCACCGGCGTGGTCACCATTGGCGCGCTGATCGGCATGGCCGCGCATCTGGAAGGCAAGGGCAGTACCGTGCTCGACCAGACCGGACTTGCGCAGAAAGGTGGCGCGGTCACCTGCCACCTGCGCATTGCCAAGGATCCCGCCGACATCCACGCCGTGCGCATTGCCGCTGGCGAAGCCGACCTGGTGCTTGGCTGCGACATGGTCGTGGTCAACGACTACTGGGCGCTGTCGAAGATCCGCGCCAATCGCTCCAACGTCGTCCTCAACACCTACGAGGCGATGCCCGGCACCTTCACGACCAAACCCGACATGCAGTTCCCGGCGCAGCAGATCATTGATGCCGTGCGCACCGCACTGGAAGGCGACGAGCCCGAGCTGATCGACGCCACCCAGCTCGGCACCGCCCTGCTGGGTGACACGATTGCGGCCAACCTGTTCATGCTCGGCTATGCGTGGCAGAAGGGCTGGGTTCCGGTCAGCCTCGATTCGCTGATGCGTGCGATCGAACTCAACGGTGCCGCCATCGAAATGAACAAGAGCGCGTTCAACTGGGGTCGCATGGGCGCGCACGACATTGCCACCGTGCGCGGGGCCGCGGGCGTTGGCCCGACCAGGCTGCCTTCCGGAGCGATTCCGCTCAATCTGCCCATGCATCCGGCGAAGCCCGCCGCAAGGATCGATGCCGTGTCGCCGCCGCGCGGCGCCGAAGCCCTCGATGATCTCGCCATCAGCGGCTCGCTCGATGAGCAGATTGCACGGCGCATCGAATTCCTCACTGGCTACCAGAATGCCGGCTATGCGAAGAAATACCAGGCGCTCATCGACAAGGTGCGTCGTGTCGAGCAGCAGAAGACTCCCGCCTTCACCAGCCTGACCCAGGCGGTCGCCCGCTACGCGTTCAAGCTGATGGCCTACAAGGACGAATACGAAGTTGCCCGCCTCTACACCAGCGGCGATTTCGAGAGGAAGATCCGCGAGACTTTCGAAGGCGACTACAGGATCCACTTCCATCTTGCACCGCCACTGCTGGCGAAAAGGGATGCGGACGGTCACCTGCGCAAGGCCGAATACGGTCCGTGGATGTTCAAGGCATTCCGCGTGCTGAGCAAGTTGAAGCGGCTGCGTGGCGGCGTCTTCGACATCTTTGGCTACAGCGCCGAGCGCAAGCTGGAACGCCAGCTCATCGTCGATTACTTCAAGCAGGTTGATGAACTGCTGGGCGGCCTCGACAACGACAACCACGCGCTGGCCATCGACATTGCCTCGGTGCCCGAACACATCCGCGGTTACGGTCACATCAAGGAACGTTTCCACGCCGATGCCATGAAGCGCCAGGATGATTTGCTGCATGCCTGGCGCAACCCGTCGGCGGCACGCAGCGCGGCCTGACCACCGGCCGCCGGAATCCGACCGCCAATCTGAATGGGTCCGGTGCGAAATCCGATCTCGTGGCCCGGGTCACATATTCGTGGGCGGTCGTGCGGCACATTGCGCCTGCCTGTCGTCTCGGCCAGCAGCGATGCCGGGCCGGTTGATCGACCAGAAGTCTTGCGTATCCGAGGATCCAGCCATGCCGTTAAAATTCGACGCTGATGAATTCGACAGCGCACTGCGCCAGATCAAGCAGCCGAAATCCGCGCCTGCCGCGAGTCCGAAAACGCTCGCACCACGGCCTGCCGACGAGCGCACGCAAAGCGAAGAATTCAAGTTGCGCATCATCACGGCGCGCGCCAAGTTGAAGTTGATGCGTGATCGCAGCGACGCCTTGCGCGATTCGTTGCAGCGGTTCCGCGCCCAGCAGGGCACCGCCAAGCGCGCCTGATCCGGAATTCGTTACCGTCTGCACGCGCAATTGATCACGCAGCGCGCAGCAGCAAGCCGTGCGGGTCGCCATGGGCTTCGGCAAGCCTGTCCTGTGCGCGCCGAAAGGCCTGTCTGCAGCCTGCGGCCGGATTCAGCCTGAACGGATTTTTACTGTTCGAACCCGTCGGCAAAGATCACGTCGAGCTGACTGGCGCGGCATTCGGCGCCGCCGGACTCAACCACGATGTTGTCGATGGCCCAGCCGCTGCGGGTGACGCTGCCATCGCTGCTCAGGCGAAAGCGCAGGCGAACGTCGGCGACATTGTCGGTCGAAGCCGGCAGGACAATGCGATTGGCTTGCCATGCCGTGCGGCCCGAGCATTGCCCGAGCGAGATCCAGTTGCCGCCGCCATTGACCGAAATCTCGACATTGCCGAAATCGTAGCCGGCCTCGGTGTCGCAGCGATCGTCGAAGCGCAGCACGCTGCCGGAAAATCCGCTGAAATCGAACGAGCGGGTCAGGCTGCGACTGGCGTTGTTGCCATAACCGGGCGTGGCCCAGACGAAGCTGGCATTGCCGCTGGTGGTCGTGTTCCGCACCCACGGCGTTTCCGCGGTCCAGCCATTGCTCCCTGCTTCGACATCGTCGGCAAACAGGGTGCAGATGCTGAGCAAGGCAAAATTGCGCAGCTCGGAAGCGCCGCCCGTCAAGGTCACGCCGGCAAGATCCTCGGCCAGGTATCCCGGCGGAGCATCGACATGGATATCGACCGTGCCGGCACGCATCGAACGCGCATAGCTGCCATCGCCGGCGACGCTGAGGGTGCTGCGACTTTCGCCGCTGACCGGGTTGCGCACCTGGATGCTGGTCGCCAGTGGCGCACCATCGTGCAGGGCGGTGATCGTTCCGCTCAGGTCGGCAATCTCGCTGGCCTGGGCGACATCGATGAAGACCGCGTTCGGGCTACCCGCCTGAGCCGAGGCATCGGTGCCCTGCACGAACAGCAGGTGCTTGCCGCTGGCCAGGCCGTTGGTCGGGATGTCGGCGTGGACATTCTCCACCTTGCTGTCGAATGCGCCATCACTGGCCGCAAGCGCGGCGACCGGCAGCGCGCCCTCCCATGGCAGGCCATCCAGATAAGCAGCCGCAGCGACGACGTTCTGGTCGGGTTCGGCACCATTGACGTCGTTGAATTGCGTGTCATCGATGCGCGCGCTCAAGCGCACGGGTGAGCCGGCCGCGACAAGATCCGGAGCCGCACTGATGGCGGTCACATCGGGGCCGCTCGGCAAGCGATACGGTGCATGCAGGTTGCGCGCCGCATAGCGCAGGGCAGCGAGGTTGTCCGGAATGGTCTTGCTGGCCAACATCGAGCACGATTCAAAGAATGCCTGGTCCAGCTCGAAGGTGTAGGCCGGGGCACCGAGCAAGCCGTACATCGTATCGTCCGTGGTGCCGTCGGTCGGATAGAGCGTATCGGACTGTTCCGGCGAGTACTGGTTGAACCAGGCCATGCGTCGGCCGAGGGTGCGCAGGGCCGACCCGTTCGGGGCCGCGCTTGAGGTATCGCCCCACGACCACAAGACCAGCTCCGCAAAGCTGTGCATGTCGATGAATATGCCGGCATAGTCGTCGGGTGCGGCCGCGCCCCCATCGCCAGCGACCGTCGGCGGGTTCATCGGGCCGGTCCTGCGATCGGGCAGCACGCCGCCACTGCACACGCCATCACTGCCGCAGGTGCCGGCAATGTAACGAACCAGGTTGTCGGTTTCCGGCTCCGACATGCGCGCCGGCCCACGGTAGGTCTCGTTGCAGATCGAACCACTGGAGCCGCCGTTGCCGGGCACGATGCCCCAATGGAACGGGAAATTGCGATTGAGGTCGATGCCCGAGGTATTGCCGCAACTTGCCGCGACCGTGTTGGTGTTCTTGCGCCAGGACAGCCCGGTCTCGGCTTTCTTGCGGCCATCCGGATTGGCCTGCAGGATCAGGTGGAAGTTCTGGTGATCGACCAGCCAGGTGGCTTCGGCATCGCGGCCATAATTGTCGAGCAACCATTCGGCAAAATGCGTGCTGACCTCGGCCGGTGCGTATTCGCGCGCATGGATCGAACTGGTGACGACCATGTTCGGCTTGTCGGGGATGCTGGCGTCGGTGGCGGAATTGCCGATGCGCAAGACGCGCATCGCATAACCCTGGCTGGCATTCTGCGTGCGTTGCCAGGTGGGACCGATATCGATCACCTGGGCCAGGGTCGGATGGGCGGCGGCGAGGGCGTCCATGGTCTGGTAGGTTTCTTCGACCGTGCGATAGCAGGGATAGGCCGGAATGCCGTTGCGCGTATCGCTGAACGCCTCGGCGTAGAACTGGCGCATGTTCGCCGTGGTGACCATGTCGATGCGGTACTCGACACCGAGTTCGTCAAGCAGGGCCAGCTGCGCGTCATCGGCAATCAGGCTGGCCGTGTGCAGCACGCGATCGACTTTCAGGTGCTGGAAGTGCGGTGCGATGCGGGCCAGGTCGGCGGGCGTGCGCCAGGAAACATCCAGCGCCCATTCTTCGGCGTGTAACGACGTGCTCGCGGCAACCGCCACGATCGCAGCAAGCAAGAACTGGCGCATGCAAGGTTCCCCGGGGCCGAAAAGCGGCACATCCTAGCAGCAGAACCCCCCACCTGAACCGACGAAATCGACAGAATCAATCGAACCATTGACGAATATCAACTCAACCGGCGGCACGGCCAGGCAACCGGGATTGTCCGCCGCGGGTGCCTCATGCCGCCGATCAGCCAGATCTTGCCGAGGCCGCCGGGCCGCAGCCGACACACGCTCATGTCCTACGGCGCGTAGCCCAGATAATCCAGACTGGCCTGGAGCATCGCTGCAGTGGCGGTCTTCAAGGCCCCTTCATCGACGAAGAAGCGCGGCGAATGGTTGAAGGCGACCTTGTCGGTATCCTGATCCTTCGGCGTACCGCCGACAAAGAAATACACGCTGGGTGCCTTGGCACCAAGGCCGAGCAAAGGGAAATCCTCGGAGGCGGTCCAGCGCGCCGCCTCGAGCACCGAGTCCTTGCCGAGCACGTTCTGCAGGCTGCTGCGTACGCGTCCGGTCAAGGCCGGATCGTTGAAGTTGACCGGATTGCTGCCGCTGGCGGTCGGCACTTGCATGTCGATGCTGGCACCGTGGGCCTTGGCCACGTGCTCGGCGACCTGGCGCAGTTCGGCCAGGGCCTGGTCGCGCATGCCGGTATCGAAGGCGCGGATGGTGCCCTGCAGGGACGCGCTGTCGGGCACGATGTTGAAACGCTGGCCGCCATCGAAGATGCCGAAGGTCAGCACCACGGGATCCTTGTTGATATCCATGCGCCGGCTGACGATCGACTGCGCAGCCATGACGATATCGGCTCCGGCGACAATCGGATCGATGCCGCGCCAGGGTGTTGCGCCGTGCGTCTGCAGGCCATGCACGGTCATGCGGAACGTATCCGAACTGGCCATGATGCCGCCGGCGCGCAGGGCCACCGTGCCGACGTGATAGGACGAGGTGACATGCATGCCGAACACGGCGTCGGGTTGGAAATCCTTGAACACGCCTTGCTTGACCATCAGCTCGGCACCGCCTTCTTCGCCGGGCGGCGCACCTTCCTCGGCCGGCTGGAAGATCATCATCACCTCACCGGGCAGATCCTTGCGCACCGCAGCCAATGCACTGGCGACGCCCAGCGTGGTCGCGGTATGCACATCGTGGCCACAGGCGTGCATGACGCCGACTTCCTTGCCGAGGTATTCGCCCCTGGCCTTGGAGGCAAACGGCAAGTCGACTTCCTCGGTCACCGGCAAGGCATCGATGTCGGCGCGAATCGCCAGCTTCGGCCCGGGTTTGCCACCCTTGAGCACGCCGATGACGCCGGTATGCGCGATGCCGGCATGCACCTCGTAACCCAGCTTCTTCAATTCGGCGGCAACGAGCCTGGCCGTGCGCGTCTCGCGATTGCTGAGCTCGGGATGTTCGTGGATGTCACGACGCAGCGCGGTGATGTGCGCGAGCCGCGCATCGACCATGCCCTCGACGGAGCTTTCCGCGGCACCCGCGACCGGCGCACAGCAAAGGCAAACACAAGCGGCAAGCAGGCGGCGATGCATGGCAATCTCCCGGAAGTCAGCGCGCAGTCAAACGCAGACGCGTCGCGGATGCAACTGGCGGGTTGGATGTACTCATGGCCATCAATTTCGTGGAGCGACGCTTGATGCCTCTTCGCAGCGCAGGAAGATCATCGCGACCAAGGAGATCAGGTCACTAGCCCCTGTGTTCCAGCGCCAGGTATTCCTCGCTCTGCATTTCGATCAGGCGTGATTCGGTGCGGGCGAAGACGGCGCGATGACGGCGGCCATCGTAGAGGTCGATGATCGGCACGGCGGCGGAGAGAACGAGCTTGACGGCATGGTCGTAGAGTTCATCGACCAGTTCGACGAAGCGTTGCGCGGCGTCTTCGGTTTGCGGCGTGAACTCGGGAACGCGCGAGATCAGCACCGTGTGATACGAACGAGCCAGGTAGATGTAGTCGGCAACCCCGCGTGGGCCATCGCAGAGCGCATCGAACTCGAACCAGATCGCGCCATCGCTTTCGCGCTTCACCGGCACCGGCCGGTCGTTGATGCTGAGGCTGAAATCGACACGTTCGGCCGCGTGCGCGACGCGATGGAAGATTGCCTTCATGGCGCGCTCGGCAGCAGCGTCGGGCGGGGTCAGGTAGACCGGCGCCTGCTTGAGCGCACGCAGGCGCCAATCGGTCGCGGAAACCAGTTCGAGGATTTCGCAGTGCTTCTCGATCAGGGCGATGGCCGGCAGGAATCGCTCGCGCTGCAGGCCATCCTTGTACAGGTTTGCCGGCGCGGTGTTGGAGGTCGTCACCAGCATCACGCCATCGGCAAACAATGCCTTGAACAGGTTGCCGAGGATCATCGCATCGCCGATATCCAGCACGAAGAACTCATCCAGACAAAGCACGCGCGTCTTCGCCGCGATGCGCCGGGCAACTTCGCGCAAGGGATCGCTGTGCCCGGTCAAGGCGCGCAGCTCGGCGTGGATGCCTTGCATGAAACGATGGAAATGCACACGGGACTTTTCCTCGATCGGCAAGGACTCGAAGAACAGATCCATCAGAAAGGTCTTGCCGCGACCGACGCTGCCCCACAGGTAAAGGCCCTGCGGCGTTGCCGCCTTCTGCCCGCGCAGGCGCTGCCACATGGACAACGGCTGATCCGCGCCAAGCGCCTCGAACATGCGATCGAAAGCGCGCAATGCAGGCTGCTGGGCAGGGTCGCCTTGCCACGCCGCGTCGGCAACGCCCTGCGCATAGCGCGCACTCGGGCACAGCGAAACCGGGCTCATGCCGGGTCGTTCGCCTTCGGCAGGTACGCGCGCATCGCGTTCTTCACCGCACCACGCAGATCCATCAAGCGCCGATGGAAGAAATGGCTGGTTTCCGGCATGCGCACCAGATGCGGCGATACGTCGAGACTTTCGACCCAGTCGAAGACCAGCTGCGGATCGACGACTTCATCTTCCTCGCCCTGCACCACAAGCCACGGGCAATCGGGCAAATCGATGGCATCGAAATCCCAGCGCCCGACCGGTGGCGCGATCGTGATCAGGGCATCGGCATCCAGTGTCTTGGCGTTGCGCAAAGCGACATAGCTGCCGAACGAGAATCCCGCCAGCCAAAGCGGCGCCTCGGGCCGCACCGTGCGCGCCCAGCGCACCACGCTGGCCAGATCATCGCTTTCGCCCTCTCCCTCATCAAATGTGCCCCCGGACTTGCCGATGCCGCGGAAATTGAAGCGCACGGTATCCAGGCCAAGTTCGCGCAACGAGCGCTCGATGATGGTGACCACCTTGTTGTGCATGGTGCCGCCATGCAGGGGATGCGGGTGGCAAATGACGGCAATACCGGCAGGCGGTGACTTCGCCCGTGTTTCAGCGGGCTCGCAGGCTACCTCGAGATCGCCGACCGGCCCCGGCAGCAGGAAGCTTGCGGATTCGCGTGGAAACTCCGTCGGCGCGGAACGGGAAGATTCGTTGCTCATGGTGCGCATGATACCGTGAAGCCTGTTCCGCGCCCGCCGTGCCGATGAATCACCTTGCCCATGCCCTGCTGTCCGGTGCCGACGACGGCTGGCGGCTCGGCGGCCTGCTTGGCGATTTTGTCCGCGGCCGCATAGATCCGCGCCTGCCGCTGCCCGTGCAGCGCGGCATCGCCCAGCATCGGGCCATCGATGTCTATACCGACAACCATGCCGAAATCCGCGCCATGCGGGCACGTTTCCAGCCGCCCTATCGGCGCTATGCCGGGATCCTGATCGATGTCTGGTTCGACCACCTGCTGGCCCGCGACTTTGCCACCTGGACGCATATTCCGTTGCACCAATTCAGTGACGATCTCGTGCAATTGCTGCATCGGCACGACGCGTTGCTGCCGCAATCCCTGCGGCGCTTTCGTGCCTACCTGCAAGCGCACGACTTGCCGGCGGCGTATGCGGATCGTCGGATGATTGGCGAGGTTCTCGGCGCTGTCGGCACACGCCTCACGCGCGCCAACCCGCTGGCCGAGGGCATGCTCGAGATCACGCGCCTGGAACAGGACCTGGACCTGGCCTTTGCGCGCTTTTTCCCGGATCTGCAGGCATTTGCAGGGGCGTGGCAAGATTGAGTTCGGCATCGAGGCGTGGCCGATGCGCGCGCTTCATGCCGGCGATGTCCGAATCAGATTTCGTACGCCGATTCACCGTGACAGCTGATATCGAGACCCTCGCGCTCTTCTTCTTCCGACACACGCAGGCCGAAGACGGCCCTGGCAATCAGGAATGATGCCACCGAGACGACGCCAATCCAGCCAATGGTGATGAGCACGGCCAGTCCCTGGATGGCTACCTGGGTGGCGATCGAATAGCCCTCGCCGCCATTGCCGCCCAGCGCCGGCGCGTGGAATACGCCGGTGAGGAGGGCACCGACAATTCCGCCGATGCCGTGCACGCCGAACACATCGAGACTGTCGTCGACACGCAGCATCTTCTTCAAGCCCGTCACGCCCCAGATGCAGACCACGCCGGCAATCGCACCGATGGCGATGGCTCCGAACGGGCCGACCAGGCCTGCTGCCGGCGTCACCCCGACCAATCCGGCCACGGCTCCCGAAGCCACGCCAAGCGCGGAAGGCTTGCCCTTGGCAAACATCTCGACCATGGCCCAGGCGACCATTGCCGCCGCCGTTGCCAGCAAGGTGTTGATGAAGGCCAGCGCAGCCCCGGCGTCGGCTTGCAGATTCGATCCGGCATTGAATCCAAACCAGCCGACCCAGAGCAGGCAGGCACCGACAAAGGTCATCGTCACGTTGTGCGGCTTTATCGCCTCGCGACCAAAACCGAGCCGCTTGCCGAGGAAATAGGCACCGACCAACCCGGCCACGCCGGCATTCACGTGCACGACCGTGCCGCCGGCGAAATCCAGCGCGCCCAGTTTCAGCAAATAGCCGCCCGGACCCCAGACCATGTGCGCGATCGGCAGGTAGCCGAAGCTGAACCAGAGCACGGCGAAAAGCATCAGCGCCGAAAACCGGATGCGTTCGGCGAAGGCGCCAACGATCAAGGCCCCGGTGATCCCGGCAAAGGTCGCCTGGAATGCGATGAACAGGTATTCGGGCAACTTCGCCGTGGCGGTAAAGGTATCCGCCAGCGAATCGATGCCGACCCCGCGCAGAAAGAGTTTGTCGAAGGAGCCGATCACCGCATTGCCGCCGACAAAGGCGAGACTGTAGCCATAGCCGACCCACAGCAAGACCAACACGGAGAAGACCAGCATGACCTGGATCAATACCGACAGCACGTTTTTCGAGCGCACCATGCCGCCGTAAAACAGGGCCAATCCGGGTACGGTCATCAACAGCACCAGCAGGGTCGATGTCAGCATCCAGGCGACATCGCCCTTGTCCACGGTCGCCGTCGCCACGCCCGCATTCCCGGCGAGCGCGGGATGGGACGCCGCCAACCCCGCCAGCAGCAGTGCCGCGAAGGCACGCATGGATGGCCGCCCGTGTCGCCGTGCCGGCAATTCCGCGTTCATGCCGTTCTCGCGCGGCGGCTGTCAGAGGGCATCGGCACCGATCTCTCCGGTACGGATGCGGATCACCTGCTCAACCGCCGCCACGAAGATCTTGCCGTCGCCGGTCTTGCCGGTTGCGGCTACGGACTGCAGGGCATCGATGACCGCTTCGACGCGATCATCGTTGACCACGGTCTCGATCTTCACCTTGGGCAGGAAATCGACGATGTACTCGGCTCCACGATAAAGCTCGGTATGGCCTTTCTGGCGGCCGAAGCCCTTGACCTCGGTGACGGTGATGCCGGAGACACCAGCCTGCGACAAGGCTTCGCGGACTTCATCGAGCTTGAACGGTCGCACGATGGCGGTAATCAGTTTCATGGCCCCTCCGATGGATTGCGCAAGCCGACCGCCACCAGCGGTCGGCCGGGTCGCCGCCGGGCACACTCATCCCCGGCCGCGCTCAGATCGCGTAGTACATCTGGTATTCCAGCGGATGGGTGGCGGCACGGAAGCGGGTGACCTCGCCCATCTTCAGGTCGATGTAGGCATCGATGAAGTCGTCGGAGAACACGCCGCCGGCCTTGAGGAAGTCGCGATCCTTGTCCAGCGCGGCGAGCGCCTGGTCGAGGCTCGAGCACACCTGCGGAATGTTCTTTTCTTCCTCCGGCGGCAGGTCGTAGAGATCCTTGTCCGAAGGCGCGCCCGGGTCGATCCGGTTGAGGATGCCGTCGAGGCCGGCCATGAGCAGGGCCGAGAACACGAGGTAGCCGGAGTTCATCGGATCCGGAAAGCGGATCTCGATGCGCCGCGCCTTCGGGTTGGTCACGAACGGGATGCGGCAACTGGCCGAGCGATTGCGCGCCGAGTAGGCGAGCATCACCGGCGCCTCGAAACCCGGCACCAGACGCTTGTAGCTGTTGGTGGTCGAGTTGGCGAAGGCGTTGATCGCGCGCGCATGCTTGAAGATGCCGCCGATGTACCAAAGTGCAGTCTGTGACAGACCGCCATAGAGATCGCCGGAGAACAGGTTGACGCCACCCTTGGACAGCGACTGGTGCACGTGCATGCCGGAGCCGTTGTCGCCGACCAGCGGCTTGGGCATGAAGGTTGCGGTCTTGCCGTTGGCGTGGGCGACGTTCTTGACCACGTACTTGAGCATCATCAGCTCGTCGGCTTTCTTCACCAGCGAATTGAATTGCACGCCGATCTCGCACTGGCCGGCGTTGGCGACTTCGTGGTGATGCACCTCGACCACCTGGCCGAGCGCGCTCAGCACGTTGCACATCTCGGCGCGCAGGTCCTGCAGCGAATCGACCGGCGGCACAGGGAAGTAGCCGCCCTTGACGCCGGGGCGATAGCCGCTGTTGCCTTCCTCGTAGCGCCTTGACGACGACCATGCAGCTTCCTGAGATTCGATCTCGAAGAAGCACTTGCCCATGTCGTTCTGCCAGCGCACCGCATCGAAGACGAAGAACTCGGGTTCCGGGCCGATGAACGCGGTATCGGCAATGCCGGTCGATTTGAGATAGGCCTCGGCGCGCTTGGCCAGCGAGCGCGGATCACGCGAGTAGGCCTGCATGGTGTTCGGTTCGAGGATGTCGCAATTGAGGATCAGGGTCGGGTCGGCCATGAACGGATCGACGTGGGCGGTATCCGGATCGGGCATCAACACCATGTCCGACTCGTTGATGCCCTTCCAGCCGGCGATCGACGAGCCATCGAACATCTTGCCGTCCTCGAAGGTCGATTCGTCGATCATCGCCGCCGGGAAGGTGATGTGCTGCTGCACGCCACGCATGTCGGCAAAGCGGAAATCGACATAGGTGATTTTCTGATCCTTGATCTGCTTGAGCACGTTTGCTGCGGACATGAAAGCCTCGGCGTTGGAATGGTTGTACAACATGGATTGCAACCCCCATGCCAGTCGGTCTCTCAGTGAAAAAATCATTGAATTCATTATCTTGCGCGAACTGCATCATCGGGCGCGGGGATCGCGCGCACCAAATCCATGCACATGCCATCAACGTTTCACCATGTTGGTGCGTTGGCGCGAGCGAGGCGCTGCAGGCGTGCGCTTCCGATGGCGCCCAGGCATCAGAAGTCGTTCCCGCGTGCCGCGCTGACCGAGCCGGTCTCGGTAGTGTCGCCACCCTGGTCGGTGTCCAGGCAGGCATGCGCCTCGGCCACCATGGTGTTGCCGGGGTCGTCGAGCGGCTGGCCGACTCCGCTGGCATGCAGCCATGCATGCGCGTTCGATGCCTTCGTCACCGCTGTGACGCGGGAGTTCGCCGCCCCGGTGCAGGCTGCGCTGCAGCGGTTGTCCGGAAGTGGATGCGCTGCGTCGAACCGCTGGCGTGGATTGCCATGATGGCTGCTTGCGCGGCGCTGAATCCTGGCATCGTCGACATGTCGTTCGGGTCGTTGATCAAGCCGTGGTCGACGCATGGATCGCAGGCGAAGATCGTCGCCATGCGCGATCGGGAATGGGCGAAGACTGCATTCGGCATCGCTGCCGGACCGGCCACGTTGCCGCGATAACAGGCGCGCCGGCGCCCGCCATGCATGGATTGCCCGACTCCGTCGATGCAGACGTCCGGACTGCTCCCGAAGGCGCGAATCGAGCAATGAAAAACGCCGCCCGCAGGCGGCGTTTCCGATTCGTGGTGGAACCGCTCAGGACATCATTTGACCTGGCTCATCATCCACTCGACGGTAGCCTTGACCTGCTCGTCGCTGAGCGCCGGATTGCCGCCCTTGGCCGGCATCATGCCGGTGGCGCCGGTGAAACCGTCGATGGCGTGCTTGAGCAGAATCTCCTCACCCTGGGCGAGGCGCGGCACCCAGGCCGCCTTGTCGGCCAGCGTCGGCGAACCGCCGGCTCCGGTTTCGTGGCAGGCATGGCAGAGGTTGCCGAAGATGGTCTTGCCATCGGTGGTGCCGCCGTAGGCCACTTCTGCGCCGGCGGCGGCCTTGGCAGCTTCTTCGGCAGCGGCGATCGCGGCCCGCCCGGTGTCGCCGGCGTAGACGCCTCCGACCGGCTGCAGGCGCAGATCCGTGGCGCGCGCCTTGGCCGGATTCTCCGGAGCCGGATGCCGACTGTAGATGAAGGCGCCGAGGACGATCAGGGCGACGGCAAGGCAGACCAGAAAGGTGATCAGCTGGGCGAAATGCTTGAGAAAGACCGCATCGGTCTTGGGTACGGGATTGGTCACGGAGCCACCTCTTGCGGGCGTCCGGAGCGATTGCCGGTGCGCCAAAATTGACGCGCAAGTATAGCCAGACGCGGCAACTCGCGGAAGTCCGCGAGCATCGATCCGCGGATAACCGTGGCATGCGGTCGCGGCGCGGACTGTTGTCGAACCGTCCTTGATGCCGGTCAAAGCCTTGTGCGGCCCGGACCGCGCACCGTGCCGGCCATCCCGGCATCCCGCCGAAACCCCGAGGAACCCACCATGAACTTCCCCCCGCTGCGTCCGTGGCCACGGACGCTTCGTACTGCTGTGACCCTGATCTTGTTGGCACCCCTGCCCTGGGCTGAAGCGGCCGAGCCGCCGCAATCGGGACCGGTCATCGAAGCGCGCTACCGGCATGAAGGCGTCGACGACGCCGCGTTCTCGCGCAACGCCAGTGCCGATACCGTGCGCCTGCGCCTTGGTTATCGTTGGGTGTTTGCGCCCGGCTGGCAACTGTATGCCGACGGCGAACACGTGCAACCGCTGTTTGGCGAGCGCTACAACAGCACTGCCAACGGCAAGACCGATTATCCGGTGGTCGCCGATCCCGAGAGCGACGAGATCAACCAGGCCTGGATCGGCTACAGCAACGATGCCTTCCACGCCACCCTGGGCCGCCAGCTGGTCCTGCTCGACAACCAGCGCTTCTTCGGCAACTCCGGCTGGCGCCAGAACGAGCAGACCTTCGATGCGTTGGCCGCCAGCTACGCCTTTGGCGAGGCTCGCCCGAGCGTGCGCTACACCTATCTCGATCGCGTCCTGCGCGTGTTCGGACATCGGAATCCAAACCCGCTGCAGCGCGAGTGGTCACTCGGCGGGCATCTCTTCAACGTCAGCCAGGCGCTGCCATTTGGCGTACTGAGCGCCTATGCCTACCTTGTCGAGAACAACGACATCGCCAGCCAGTCCACGCGCACGCTGGGTGCGCGCTGGAGCGGCAAGCATGTCTGGGGAGAGACGCAATTTGCCTGGACGGCCGAATGGGCGGAGCAATCCGAGCATGCCAACAATCCCTTGTCGCAAAGTGCGCAATACCGCTTCATGGAACCCAGCGTCAGCGTGGGCGGGATCACCCTCAAGGCCGGCTGGGAAGTCCTCGGTGGCGATGGCCACTATGGCTTCAGCACGCCGTTCGCCACCCTGCACGCCTTCAACGGCTGGGCCGATCGCTTCAACGCCACGCCGGTCAATGGCCTCGATGATCGCTACATCGGCATCGGTGGCAAGATCGGCAAGGCTGTCTGGGCTGCCAGTTACCATGATTTCCGCGCCGATCACGGCAACCAGGCTTACGGCCGCGAGTTCGATGCCTCGATCGGCTACCCGTTCAACAAGCACGTCAGCGGCTTGCTCAAGCTGGCCGACTACCGCAGCGACGGTTTCGCCAGCGACGTGCGCAAGCTCTGGGCCAGCGTCGAATACAGGTATTGATTCGCGTCCCGGGCGGCGAGCGGCTTTCGCATGCGTGCCGAGAGCCGCTCGCTGTTCCGGGTATTGGCAGCGCCGCGGGAATGCGTCGACCCCGGCGCTCAGAGCCAGCGACTGAAGATGCCCAATGGATGATGGGCGAGGGCGACACTGATGATGAAGGCATAGACGAGCAGAGCGGCCACCAGGCAGGTGACGCGCAAGCCACGTGTGCGCCCGGCGTGCAGGGCGAAGATGCCGAGCACGATGTAGCCGAACAGCAACACCACCTTGACCGTCAGCCATGACTGCACAAAGGGATACTGATGCAACATGCTGATCAGGAACAGCGCCGCCACCAGCAAGGTGGTGTCGATCAGCTGCGAAAGCCGGCGCAGGACGATGTGGTTGGTGTAGGGCGAACGCGCCAGCATGAGCATGCCGCGCGCGCTGAAAAGGCTGCCGGACAGCACCACGCAAACGATGTGGACAAGGCGGACTTGCGGATAGAACTCGATCATGGCTGCGTGTCGGGGTCGGGTTGCGGCCGTGCTCAGCCGGGTTTGCCATCGATGCGCGGCGTGGTGAAGATCCAGATCGAGCGGATCACCCAGGGCAGGAATGCCAGCAGCCAGGCGAAAGCCGCGATCACCAGCCACAGCGCCATGTTCTGGGCCAGTTCGGCAAACAGTCGGATCAAGACAACTGCCTGCAGGAGGATGAAGGTGAGCCAGGGGATGCGCCCCATTTCCAGCGGGCGCCCCGAATGGCCCTGGGTGACGCGGGTGACCATGGCAACCAGCATGGAGCCGAAGAAACCGACGGTCAGCGCATGCACCGGTGCGCGGCCAATCGAGATTGCCGAGTCGGAAAACAGCAGCAGGCTCTGCATCGCGTACAGGCCAAGCGCGATCGGCAGCCAGGCGGCGGCCAGATGGAGCACGGCAAGCAAGCCGGGACGCATGCATTTCCAGGGCTGCCAGCGCAGCCAATGGATCAGGAAGAACAAGGCCAGTGGCGCATCGGCCAGCCACAACCACTGCGGGCGGTGCGCCAGTTCCAGGCCGAGATGGGTCAACGCAAGCAGCCAGAACACCGGCAAGCTCCAGGCCGGTTTGACCATGCGGTAGCCTGGGCCAATCGCGCTCGCGCTGAAGAAGGGCAGCATGCGATGGATGACGGTGAAATATATCGGCAGGAGCAGGCCGAAGGTACCGATCTTGATCGCCGCCTGAGCCAGTTCGGCCGAGCCACCAAAGACAAACGCGGCAAACGCGGCCAGCCCACAAAACCCCAGCGCGAGCGCGCTGAAACAGGACAAGGCAGTGCGATCCCGGGCGCCATTGCGGACAAGGATGCGGCCGAGCACGCTCAAGGCATATGCCCATCCCGCCAGCATCATCAGCAAGCCGACGAGCAGCAACGGCTTGTTGTCGAGCAAGCCGACATGGGTCATCAGGTAACCGCCGAACACGCCAAGGAAGACCGGCACATAGTGGCGCTGGGTCAAGGCCGGCTGCGCCATCCAGCGTGGAAACACGGTGAGCAGGAAACCAAAGATGAAGAAGGGCAGCATGCCGTACTGGGTGAACACCGCGTGCGCCCAACCCGGCGGCACCGGCGCCTCAGGCACGGCAAATCCGTAATAACCTCCGGCCAGCACGCAAGCCCACCACAACATCGAGACGATGATTGCCGAGGCTCCGGCAAAGAACATCATCCGATGCGGTGCGCTGGCAAGCAGGGCCGGCAGATCGGCGAGACGCGAGGTCGCCTCGTCGTGTGAGGAGAATTCGAGGATGAAGCCGATGTTGACGTTTTCCGCCTGGATCGTGCGCGCATTGGGAAAGCGAGGGGAGAGGGGTTCTGCAATCATCGATGTGCTCCGCTGAGCCGGGAAAATCGCGGATGCATCGTCTGACCGAAGTACCGCTCGCAGATATTATCGCGAACGATTCGCATCTGCAGCTTGACCGGGATCAGGCCAGGCGCAGTCTTTTCCGCCTCTGCGGCTGCTCCGAGTGGAAGCTGCGACATTCTGCCAGCCCTGCCATGCGCAGTGATCGAGCGGCACGCTGGCCGCGACACCGCCAGCATTCTCTATGTCGTGGCAGGCTGGCAATAGATTCCATACAGGGTGGCAATGATGCCCTGGACCGGGCCATCGACGAGGCAATACCAGATGGTCTGCGATTCGCGGCGGGTGCTGACCATGCCTTCATCGCGCAGCCTGGCCAGGTGCTGGGACAGCGCCGACTGGCTCAGGTCCGGCAGTTCCTCGTTGATCTGGCGCACGCTCATTTCGCCGCCGACCAGCAGACACAGCACACGCAGGCGCTGCGCATTGGCCAGCGTCTTCAGCAGGCGCGCGGCGTCATCGGCACGCTGTTGCATGGCCACCAGGGCAAGCGGATCCATCATGGCTATCGGTCTCCGGATGTCGACACAGATCGAGTGTGCAAACACGCTCCCCAAAGATTCTAATTTAGGGGCTTGTATATTAGCAACCGCTTAATTAGAATCGCATTGACCCAAGTCACGGTGCCCACCCCGGCCCCGGCGCAACCTCGATTCAGGCAACGGCGGAGGAACGATCATGGCGAAGATCCTTGTTCTGGGTGCGGGTCTGGGCGGCATGGCGGCCGCCTACGAAATTCGGGCGGCGCTGGGCAAGGACCACCCGATCACGGTGGTTGGCGAAAGTCCACAGTTCAATTTCACGCCGTCCAATCCCTGGTTGGCGATTGGTTGGCGCAAGCCGGCCGATATCCGCATCGAGGCCGCTCCCGCGCTCGCAAGGCATGCCATCGACTTCATCCACGCCACGGCGGAAAAAGTCCTGCCGACCGACAACCAGGTGCGCCTGGTCGATGGCCGCATCCTCGATTACGACTTCCTGGTCATCACCACCGGGCCGCGCCTGGCCTTCGACGAGGTCCCCGGGCTGGGCCCGACGACCGGATTCACGCAATCGGTGTGTACCGGCGCGCATGCCGAAAGTGCCTGGCAGGCTTACCTGGAGTTCCTGAAGAATCCCGGCCCGATCGTCGTCGGCGCGGTACAGGGTGCCAGTTGTTACGGTCCGGCCTATGAGTTCGCCATGATCCTCGATGCCGACCTGCGCAAGCGCAAGCTGCGCGACCGCGTGCCGATGACCTACGTGACCGCGGAACCCTACATCGGCCACATGGGCCTCGGTGGCGTTGGCGATTCCAAGGGACTGCTCGAATCGGAGTTGCGCCAGCGCCATATCAAGTGGATCACCAATGCCCGCGTGACCGCAGTCGAAGCCGGCAAGGTCAAGGTCGACGAAGTGGATGGCAAGGGCACCGTCAGCCAGTCGCATGAATTGCCGTTCAGCTATTCCATGTTGCTGCCGGCCTTCACCGGCGTCGATGCCGTGCGTGGCATCGAGGGCCTGACCAACCCGCGCGGCTTCATCCTCATTGACGAACACCAGCGCAACCCGACCTTCCGCAACATCTTTTCCGCCGGCGTCTGCGTGGCGATCCCGCCGGTCGAGGCAACCCCGGTGCCCACCGGCGCGCCGAAGACCGGCTTCATGATCGAATCGATGGTCACCGCCATTGCGCACAACCTGCGCGACGAGCTGGCCGGCCGCGAAGGCAAGGCCCGCGCGACGTGGAACGCGGTTTGCCTGGCCGACATGGGTGATACCGGCGCGGCCTTTGTCGCCCTGCCGCAGATCCCCCCACGCAACGTAACCTGGGCCAGGGTCGGCAAATGGGTACATCTGGCCAAAATTGCATTCGAGAAGTACTACTTGCGCAAGATGCGCACAGGCAACACCGATCCGATCTACGAAAAATACGTGATGAAGGCACTCGGCATCGAACGCCTGAAATCCGAAGGCAAGCCGCACTGACGACCGCAACGCAGCCAACCCGAATCCCGAGGATGCGACCGATGAACATGAAGAACACGGCAGACCGTTATGGCAGCCTTTCCATTGCCATGCACTGGCTCATGCTGTTGCTGCTGGTGGCAGTGTACGCGACCATCCTGCTGCGCGAGGGCTATGAAAAAGGCAGTGATCCTCGCGAAGCGTTGAAGATGTGGCATTTCATGCTCGGCCTGAGCGTGTTTGCACTAGTCTTCGTGCGCATCGCCCTGCGCTTTTTCGGCGGCACGCCACGCATCGTGCCGACGCCGCCGCACTGGCAACACCTGCTTGCCGCCGGCATGCACCTGGCCCTTTACCTTTTCCTCATCGGCATGCCGTTGCTCGGTTGGCTGACCCTGAGCGCGAGCGGCAAGCCGATTCCCTTCTTCGGCCTCGAACTGCCGGCAATCTGGCCGCAGGACAAGGGATTCGCCGACACGCTCAAGGATCTGCACGAGACCATCGGCGAGATCGGCTACTTCCTCGTTGGCGCACATGCGCTGGCAGCGCTTTATCACCATTACATTGTTCGCGACAACACATTGCGGCGCATGTTGCCCGGGCGATCCGCCTGAACCGCAAATCCGTGGCACTGCCGCCGCATCGACCCGCGGCAGCGCCGGACACCCGGTCGATACTGGAATTGATGAGGTGATCCATGAACATTGATCGTATGGTTCTTGCATTTGCCGGCAGCATGATCCTGCTCAGCGTGGCCCTGGCCCATTTCGTTTCGCCATACTGGTTGTGGCTGACGGTTTTTGTCGGCGCCAACCTGCTGCAGTCCTCGTTCACCGGCTTTTGTCCACTGGCCAGGATCCTGCGCAAGTTCGGCTTCAAGCCGGGCCACGCATTTCCCGAGTGAACGCGATCCACGCGCGCGCTGCGCGCAACACCCATGACTGGAGGTCATCCATGTACTACATCGTCGAAACAAGCAAACCGTTCGCCCAGGCTGCCGAGGACCTGGATGCCGCGGTCAAGGCGCACCAGTTCGGCGTCCTGCATGTGCATGACATCGGCAACACCCTGCGCAGCAAGGGCGTCGAATTCGCCGAGCAATGCAAGGTGTTCGAGGTCTGCAATCCGAAACAGGCGGCCAAGGTGATGAGTGCCGACATGAGCATGAACATGGCCTTGCCGTGCCGCATCTCGGTGTACACGGAGAAGGGCAAGACCCTGATCGGCATGATCCGTCCGCAAACGATGCTCGGCATGCTGTCGAAGGATCCGGCGCTTGGCGCGGTCGCCGCCGAAGTCGAAAGTGCCACCCGGCAGATGATCGACGAGGCGGCCTGATGAAATTCACGCGTTCGCTGCTGCTGGCTGCCGGCAGCCTCGGCCTGCTCGTCGCCTGCGGCAATCACGCGCCTGGAGAAACCGCGGCGAAAGCTGCACCCGGCATCGCCACGGCGACCGCCGCGTATGCGGATGGCCGCAGCGAGCAGGTCTGGGATGGCCTCGTCGAAGCGGTCAACCAGGCGACGATTTCGGCGCAGACCAGCGGTCGCGTGATCGAACTGCCGTATGACGTCAACGACACGGTCGAGGAAGCTGCGCTGGTCGTGCGCTTCACCGATGTCGAGCAGAAATCGGCACGCAGCCGAGCGCAGTCGCAGATTGCCTCCGCGCAAGCCGCCTACGACGAGGCGCAGGCCTCCTACCAACGCATTGCCGAAGTCTATGCGCGCAAGCTCGTGGCCAAGGCGCAACTGGACCAGGAACGCGCCCGCCGCGATGCCGCCAAGGCGGCGCTGGATGCGGCACGCGCCCAGCTCAGCGAGGTCGGCCAGCAAATGGATTACACCGTCGTGCGCGCGCCGTACTCGGGCATCGTCACCGCACGCCATGTGCAGATCGGCGAATCCGTGCGTCCCGGCCAGCCACTGATTTCCGGCGTGTCGCTGAAGGAACTGCGCGTGTCGGTGCAGGTGCCGCAAAGCGCGATCGCGCCGATCCGCAACTTGCGCTCGGCCGAGGTTCTGCTTGGCGGCGACGGCAGCCCGCGCGTCGCTGCCAGCAAAGTCACCGTGTTTCCGTATGCGGATCCGGCCACGCACACCTTCACCGTGCGCCTGGAATTGCCCGGGGACGATACCGCCCTGTATCCGGGCATGACGGTCAAGGTCGCCTTCGCCACCGGAGCCGTGAAACGCCTGCTGGTCCCGCTTGCCGCCCTGGTCCAGCGCGGCGAGTTGCAGGGACTCTACGTGGTCGACGGCGGCAACGTGCGCCTGCGCCAGGTGCGCAGCGGTCATCGGTTTGCCGATTCCGTCGAGATCCTCGCCGGGCTTGCGCCCGGCGAACAGTACGCCACCGATCCGGCTGCCGCCGCGCAGTGGCTTGCGCGACGCCATGACGAGGCGTCGCAGTGAGCCAGGCGCCGGGTTTTTCCGGGCGTATCGCACGCGCGTTCCAGGACTCGCCGCTGACGCCGGTGCTGGCAATCGCGGCCATCCTGCTGGGCATCGCCGCCACGCTGATCACGCCGCGCGAGGAAGAGCCGCAGATCGATGTGACCATGGCCAACGTGATCGTGCCGTTTGCCGGAGCCGATGTGCGCGATGTCGAGAATCTCGTAGCCTATCCGCTCGAGCAGAAACTCGCCGCGATCGATGGCATCAAACATGTCTACTCGATCAGCCGCCCGGACGTGGCCATCTTCACGGTCGAGTACCAGGTCGGCATTCCGCGGCAGACGGCGATCGTCAGGCTCTACAACGAAGTCTTCCAGAACCAGGATTTCGTGCCGCCCGGACTCGGCGTCGGCCAGCCACTGATCCGACCGATGGGCATTGACGATGTGCCGGTCATGGCGGTGACCTTGTGGAGCGATGCGCCGGAGCACAATCCAACCACGCTCGGCGAAATCGCGCACACGCTTGAAACCGAACTCAAGCAGATCCCGGGCACGCGCAATGTCTACACGATCGGCGCGCCCGAGCACGCCGTGATCGTCGATCTCGATGCGCCGCGGCTGGCCGCCTACGGTCTTTCGATCCAGGATCTTTCCGGCGCCCTGCGCGCGGCCAACACGGTGAGCCAGGCCGGCGTGCGCATCGTCGAGGATCGCAGCGTGCCGGTGACGGCGGGCAGCTTCCTCGCCAATGCCGCCGATGTCGCCGCGCTGGTCATCGGCCTCAACAAGGGCCAGCCGGTGTTCCTCTCGGATGTCGCGCAGATCCGCCGCGGCGCCGATCTGCCTGGCAGTTATGTCTGGTATGGGGCGCCCGCCGGGAAGGCCGGGCCGGCCAGCGGCAATGCACCCGCCGTGACCCTGGCCATTGCCAAGAAGCCCGGCAGCAACGCCGCCGACATCACCAGCGCCGTGGCCTCGCGCCTGCAAGCGCTGAGCGGCATCGTGATTCCTGCCGATGTACAGTTTTCGACCACGCGCGACTATGGCCAGACCGCCAGCGACAAGGCCAACAAGCTGATCCAGAAGCTCATGTTCGCGACGCTGTCGGTGATCCTGCTGGTGCTGTTCACGCTCGGCTGGCGCGAAGCGGTGGTGGTCGGAACGGCCGTCATCATCACCCTCATGCTGACCCTGTTCGCCTCGTGGGCGATGGGTTTCACCATCAACCGCGTCTCCCTGTTTGCACTGATCTTTTCCATCGGCATCCTCGTCGACGATGCCATCGTCGTCGTCGAGAACATCCACCGCCACCAGCGTCTCGGCGCAACGCGCCTGCGCGAGGTCATCCCGGCGGCGGTCAGCGAAGTCGGCGGGCCGACCATCCTCGCCACCTTCACGGTGATTGCCGCGCTGCTGCCGATGGCCTTCGTCTCCGGCCTGATGGGGCCGTACATGCGGCCGATCCCGATCAATGCCTCGGTCGGCATGCTGCTGTCGCTGGCGGTCGCCCTCGTCGTCACGCCCTGGCTCGCATTGCGCCTGTTCGCCCGCCACGCGCCGGCAGCCGATCACGCGGCTGCAGGCGAGGACGCGCGCGGCGGCTGGCTCAACCGCGTCTCGCACAAGCTCATGACGCCGTTCCTCGAAGCGGATCGGGCACCGCGGCGGCGGCGCCTGCTGTTTGCGGCGATGGGCGTGCTGGTCATGGCCGCGGTTGGCCTGGTGGTGATCCAGGCGGTCATCCTGAAGATGCTGCCGCTCGACAACAAATCGGAATTCCAGGTCGTCGTCGACATGCCGGAAGGCAGCACGCTCGAACGCACCAACGAGCTGCTCGGCAAGCTCGCCGACAGCCTCGCCGATGTCGCTGAAGTGCGCAACTGGCAGGGCTACGCCGGCAGCGCCGGACCGATCACCTTCAATGGCCTGGTGCGCCAGTACTACCTGCGCAGCGGGCCACTGGTCGGCGACCTGCAGGTCAACCTGGTCGACAAGCACGAGCGACACCGGCAAAGCCATGCCATCGCGCTGGCCGTGCGTCCGCAACTGACCGCGATCGGCAAGGCGTACGGGGCATCGGTGAAACTGGTCGAAGTGCCGCCCGGCCCGCCGGTGCTCGCGCCCATCGTCGCCGAGGTCTATGGCCCGGATTACGACAGCGTGCGCAAGACCGCACTGGCACTGGAGCGGAAATTCCGCGCCGAGCCCGACATTGTCGACATCGACACCAGCGTCGAGGCCGACGCGGCGCGCGAGATCATCGTCGTCGATCGCGTGCGCGCCGCCCGACTTGGCCTCGATCAGGCCAGCATCGCCCAGGTCCTGCGCATGGCGCTGTCCGGTGACGATGCCACCTACCTGATGGATGGCCACGCCCGCTACGCGGTGCCCGTGCGCCTGCGCCTGCCGGCCGGCGACCAGGCGGCGATCGACCAGTTGCTGGCCGTGCGCGTGCGCGCGGCGAACGGCTCGCTGGTGCCGCTTTCGGAAGTCGTCGAGGTGCGCCAGGCAAACTGGGAAAAGGCCATCCTGCACAAGGACCTGCTGCCTTACGCGACGGTCACCGGCGACGATGCCGGGGAGACCGACAGCCCGCTGTATGGAATGTTTTCACTGGTCGGCAAACTTGCTGACGGCGACGATGGCACGGCCGGGATCGGCCAGACCTTCATCGACCCGCCCACCGACACCACCACGGCGGCGGTGAAGTGGGATGGCGAATGGCAGATCACCTACGAGACGTTCCGCGACATGGGCCTGGCCTATTCAGTCGGCCTGGTGCTGATCTACCTGCTCGTCGTCGGCCAGTTCCGCAGCTATGTCGTGCCGCTGATCATCATGGCGCCGATCCCGCTGACCGTGATCGGCGTGATGCCCGGGCATGCCCTGGTCGGCGCGCAATACACGGCCACCTCGATGATCGGCATGATCGCGCTGGCCGGCATCATCGTGCGCAACTCGATCCTGCTGATCGATTTCATCAACCAGCAGGTCGCCAGCGGCCAGGCCTTGCGCCACGCCGTCATCGATGCCGCCGCGGTACGCGCCAAGCCGATCGCGCTGACCGGCGTTGCGGCCATGGTCGGCGGATTCTTCATCATCGATGATCCGATCTTCCAGGGGCTCGCGGTATCGCTGATCTTCGGCATCCTCGTCTCCACCGCACTGACCCTGCTGGTCATTCCGCTGCTTTATTACGCCTGGCTCGATCACCAAGGCCGCGCGGCGAAGGCAGCACCCGCAGCCTGAGCGCCAGCCTCGGCAAGCATGGGGTCGCCATCACCGCAAGATCGCCGCGCAGCGCGCCGGCGACGGGCGGATGGATCATCGCGGCGCTGCGGGAACAAATTGCACCACGGCCTCGAACCCGTCCGCCCTGCCGCTGGCGGGTGAGGCCAGCTGCAACTCGGCGCCGACGCCGTTGGCAATGGTCGAGACAATTGCCAGACCGAGGCCAAAGCCCTCGGCGCGGCTGCCCGCGCGCACGAAGTGGCCGCGCAGCTGCGCCAGCTCGGCGGCCGCCACGATGCTGCCCGCATTGACCACGCGCAGGCGCGCGGACGCCGACAAGGTGACTTCGACAGCGTGATCCTGGGCGCCGTGCTTGCACGCGTTCTCGATCAGGTTGCGCGCCAGGATGGCAAAGGCGTCGGCGTCGATCAGGGAAAATACCGAGCCTGGCGCTGGCAGGCTCGCTTCGATCGGCACATCGGTCGTTCGCTGCAAATCCGCCACGACATGCGCGAGCAGCATGGCCAGGTCCTGCGGGACTTCCGCCAACACGCCGCCGCCTTCCGCCTTGGCCAGTTGCATCAGCTTTTCCGCCAGTCGCGAGAGCTCCTTGAGCGAGGCCTCGATCTGCACGGCGCGTGCCTGCAACGGCCCTGCCGGCGCATCGTGGCGCAAGCGCTGAACCTGGGCGAGGGTTGCCGCCAGGGGCGTGCGCAATTCATGCGCGCTGTTGGCGGCAAACCTGCGTTCGCTTTCCAGCGCGCGACGCAGGCGTTCGAGCAGGTGATTGACGGCATCGGCGATGGGCCTGATCTCCGCAGGAAGCCTGCCGCCATGGATCGGCGACAGGTTGCCGACGCCGCGCGCCTCGATCGCCAGGCCATAGCCGCGCAGGCTGCGCAGGCTGAAACGCACGAACAGCCAGATGCCGAACAGGCTGGCCGGTATCAGGAACAACAGCGGCAGCAACAAGGCGACGCTCGCATCGCGGGCTGCCGTTTGCCGATAGGCAAGCGGTTCGGCGATCTGCAGGAACAGGGTTTCACGCAGGGCACTGGTGCCATACAGGCGATGCGTCGCGGTGCTGGCGAAGCCGCTCAGCGCGAGTGGGCCGAACACGGCCGGGTCGGCGCTGAAGGACTGCAAAAGGATATTGCCCCGGCTGTCACGCACCACGTAGGAAAAGCCTTTCTGCTGCGTGGTCAGCGGCGCCACCCGCTGCGGCAGGATCGTCTCCTCGCGATCGAGAATATCCAGAACAGCCAGTGGCAGGATGCGTTGCGCGGCTTCCAGCATGGCGTTGTCGAAAGTCTGGTCGAGCCGCTGGCGCACGACCAGCGCGGACACCAGCGCGGCCAGCAGCCAGAACATCACCAACCCCAGCGTGAGACCGTAAACAAGTTGTCTTTGCAGGCTTTGCGGCGTCTTCATGCCGTGCCCAGCCGGTAACCCACGCCGCGCACCGTTTCCACGACCTGGAATCCCAGCTTCTTGCGCAGGTGGCTGATGTGCACCTCGATCGTGTTGCTCTCGATCTCCGCGCCAAACTCGTAGAGGCGCTCTTCGAGTTGCGCTTTCGAGAACAACGCTCCGGGACGCTGCAGGAAGGTTTCAAACAAGGCCCATTCACGGGCGGTGAGGTCGATCATGGCGGCGCCGCGCTGGATGGTTCGATGCGACAGGTCGATGCGCAATCCGCCAAGCTCTATTTGTGGATTCGGATTGCCGCTGTAGCGGCGCGCGACGGCGGCGACCCGGGCCGACAATTCGGACAGGTCGAAGGGTTTCACCAGGTAATCATCCGCGCCGGCATTCAGTCCGGCGATGCGATCGGAGAGCTGATCCCTGGCGGTGAGGATGATGACGGGCGTGGCGTCGCCGGCAGCGCGGCGCTTGCGCAGGAAATCGATGCCACCGCCATCCGGCAGCATCAAGTCGAGCAGGATCAGGTCATACGCCGTCGACCTGACGCTGAGCGCGGCGTGCTCGAGGCGCTGCACCCAATCCACGGCATGCCCGTCCTCGGCAATCTGTTCGCGCACTGCCTGACCCAGATCAGCGCTGTCTTCAACCAAGAGTACGCGCATGGCCTCCCCTGGGCAGGATCGCGGACGCCACACGGCATGGCGCTTCGCCAGTCTATGCGCAAACGCACCCGGCCTTAAGGTTGCCATCAGCATGTGCCGCTAGAGTCCGCCGCACACCCCTCCCGGAGACCCCGCCAATGAAATCCTTCAAGCCCCTCGGCACCGCCCTTGCCGGCCTCGTTTTCAGCGGCAGCGCGCTGGCTTCCGCCGACTGCAGTGACCCGGTGGCCGACTGGCAGCCGCGCGAGGCATTGCGCACGCAACTCGAACAGCATGGCTGGACCGTGCAGCGCATCAAGGTCGACGATGGCTGCTACGAGGTCCGCGGCGTCGACACGATCGGCAATGCCTTCAAGGCCAAGTACGCACCGGCTTCATTGCGCATCCGCACCCTTGAAATCCGCTTCGACCACGGCGGCGATGCTGCCGATTACCTCGACCGGGATGCGCAGCAGCCATCCGCCGAACCCTCGGCCACCACGAATCCCGCTGGAGAATGAGCATGAACAAAACCGCGCTTTCACTCTGCCTGGCAGGAATCATCGCCCTGCCCGGCCTGGCCCAGGCAAGGCCGCTGACCTTGACCGCGCAAATGAAGAATTACAGCGGCGACGGTGCCTACCTGGCGATCTACGTCACCGATGCCGCGGGCCATTACCAGAAGACGCTCTGGGTATCGGGGCGCAAGGCCAAGTACTACAAGCACCTGCGCGACTGGGCACGCGGCAGCGGCATGAACCGCGCCGAGTTTGACGGCGTCAGTGGCGCCAGCGTGGGCAGCGGACGGAGCTTGAAAGTCACCGTCGACCTCGCCGACGCCCTGATCGATGCGGGCTACGAGATCCGCGTGGACTCCGCGGTGGAAGACGGTCGTGACAATGCCGCCGATGTGCGCACGCCACTGACCGCGGCGGGTGCCGGCAAGCCGGCGAGCGGACGCGGTTACGTGCAGTCACTCACCTACGACATGTAACCACCCAGAGACGGAGGACACGCCAATCATGCTGCGCCGGACGCATTCCCTTCCCGCCTTGCTGACGGCCCTGCTGCTGGCCGTGCTGGCCCTCAGCGGCGCCACCCTGTCGGTCAATCCGGCGCTCGAGCGGCTGCAGGCCAGCGTGCCCGACCGCGGCCAGGTCAGCGCGGCGGCGCTGGCCGAACGGGTGGCGCGGCATTATCCGGGCGTGGAACAGATCCAGCGCTCGGCCTCCGGCTCGGTCATCGTCTACTACAGCCAGGATGGCGTGGCCGGTGCGGATCGCGTCGATCCGCTGAGCGGACAAGGCGTCGGCCCCTATGCGCCTTCCGCCTTCACGCGCTGGGTGAAGAACCTGCATCGCTCGTTCCTCGCCGATACACCCGGCAGGGCCGTGGCCGGTTTCGGGGCCGTGGCGATGCTGCTGCTGTGCCTTTCCGGCATGGCCTTGCTGGTCCGCCGAGCCGGCGGCTGGCGGCAACTGGCGCGTCCCCCGCGTGGCACTGTCAGCCAGCGTTGGCATGCGCAGCTGGGGCGCGTCGCGGTCGTTGGACTGCTGCTGTCGGCGGTGACCGGGATGTACATGTCGGCGGCGACGTTTGGTTTCCTCTCCGACGGCGCGCAGGACGAGCCGGATTTCCCGACCCTGGCGGCGAGTGGCGCGGTCGCGCCCGTTGCTTCCTTGCCGGCCTTGCAAGCCGTCGATCTGCACGACCTGCGCGAACTGGTCTATCCCGATCCGCAAAACCCCGGGGATTTCTATTCCCTGAGCACCGCGCTCGGTGACGGCTATGTCGACCAGGTGCGCGGTGCCCTGCTCTCCTGGCGCGCGCACAACGGCACGCAAAGAGCCCATGAACTGATCTATCGCCTGCACACCGGCGAGGGCTTGTGGTGGCTGGGCTTGCTGCTTGGCCTCAGCGCGCTGAGCGTGCCGCTGATGGGCGGCACCGGCGTGCTGATATGGTGGCAACGTTACCGCTCGCGGCCGCGCCTTGCCGCCAACGCCGGAGCGCAAGCGGCCGATGTCGTCATCCTCGTGGGCAGCGAGGGCAACAGCACCTGGGGTTTTGCGAAAGCCTTGCACGATGCCTTGCGCGCGAATGGCCTGCGCGTGCACACGGCGGCGATGAACCAGATGGCGACGCAGTATCGACAGGCGCGCCATCTGTTCATTCTGACCTCGACCTATGCCGATGGCGACGCGCCCGCCTCGGCCAGGCAGTTCCTCGCCCGCCTGCAGCGCTATTCCGGCCGCCATCGACCGGCGTTCGCGGTGCTCGGCTTTGGTGATCGCCAGTTTCCGAAATTCTGCCAATTTGCCCACGATACGCAGCAAGCCCTGCTTGCATGCGGTTGGCCGCAAGCCCTCGATCTGGACACCATCGACCGCCAGTCGACGCAGGAATTTTCGCGCTGGGGGAACAGCGTCGGCGCGTTGTTCGGTCACGCGCTGGAGCTTTCCTGCACGCCCAGGCATGCGCGAACCCGCGCCCTGGAATTGATCAGCCGCACCGACTACGGCGCGCAGGTGCAGGCACCCACCAGCATCCTGCGTTTTGCCGCCCCCGCACCGCGGGGGCGCATCGGTCGCTTGGCGCGGCGCATGGGCTTGCATGGCCTGCCTCGTTTCGAGGCCGGCGATCTGCTGGCGATCGTGCCGCCGGGCAGTTCGCAGCCGCGTTTTTATTCGCTGGCCAGCGGTTCGAAAGACGGTTTCCTGGAAATCTGCGTACGCAAGCATCCCGGCGGCCTGTGCTCGGGCATGCTGCATGGCCTGCACCCTGGCCAGCACATTGCCGCCTTCATCCAGGCCAATCCGCATTTTCGCCCGGCATCCGGCAAGGCGCCGGTCATCCTCATCGGTGCCGGTGCCGGCATTGGCCCGTTGGCCGGGTTCATCCGCAACAACACGGACAAGTACCCGATGTACCTGTACTGGGGCGGCCGCGACCCGGCTTCCGATTTCCTCTATGAACCGGAGCTCGGTGAATACCTGGCCGATCGCCGCCTGACCCAACTGCATGCGGTCTTTTCCCGCGTCAAGGAAGGCGGCTATGTGCAGGATCGCGTCCTCGACCACGCCTCGCAGATCCGCCGCCTGATCGAGAACGGCGCGCAGATCCTCGTCTGCGGCAGCCGCGCCATGGCTACCGGCATCATGCACGCCGTGGATGGAATTCTCTCTCCGCTCAACCTCGATGTGCAGACGCTCAAACTGCAGGGGCGCTACCGTGAAGATGTATTCGGTTCCGCCTGAGGCGCCAGCCGGCGCCGGGCATCGCTACAGCCTGCATGGCCCGACCATGGGCAGCCGCTACAGCGCCGTCTTTTACGCTGCCGCCGCCGTGGACGAAACGGCGATCGCGGCGCGCCTGTCTGCCGCGGTGGGTGCGGTGGACCGGCAAATGTCGAGCTGGAAAGCGGACTCCGATCTCAATCGCCTGAACAGCGCTCCGGTCAATACCTGGCTGCGCGTCCCGCAGGCCTTGTTCGATGTTCTCGAGGCCGCCATGCGGGTCAGCCGGGAATCGCAGGGCGCATTCGATATCGGTGTCGGTGATCTGGTTTCGGCCTGGGGTTTCGGCCCGGCCAAAGGACAGGTCGACGAAGCGCGGATCAAGATCCTGGCCAGCCAGGCGCATCGGCCGGCAAGTGACTTGCTTGACCTCGATCGCGAGCACTGTCGCGTACGCAAACGGGCGGCCCTGTCCCTTGATCTCTCCGGCATCGCCAAAGGGTACGGCGTCGATGAACTGGCGCGCTGCCTCGACCGCCTTGGCATCACCGACTACCTGGTCGGCATCGACGGCGAGATGCGCGCCCGCGGCTGCAAACCGGGCGGACAGCCGTGGGCCATCGCCATCGAAAAACCGGTGCGCCATCGGCGCGAGGTCATGGGCGTGATGGAACTCGACAATGCGGCCATTGCGACCTCCGGTGATTATCGCCACTGGGTCGAGCACGAAGGCCGCAGCCGCGCGCATACGATGAATGGAATCCGGCGTGCGCCGGCGGAGAATCGCCTGGCGGCGGTCAGTGTCGTCGCCACAAGCGCCATGCTGGCCGATGCCTGGGCGACCGCCTTGCTGGTGCTCGGTGAACGAGCCGGCATCGAGCTGGCGCGGCAACGCGCCATGGACGCCTTGTTCGTGCTGCACGATGGCGAGGGCTTCAGGGAAGTATCCCTGGTCGGCGGCGTACCGGCGGATGATGCGTCCGCAGCGGTTGAATTGGCGAGTGGCGCGGCAGCCTGAGGCCAGGCTTGCATCACCTGACTCTCGCAGGAAGCGGCTACAGCCGCGATGCCTATGGTTTGACCATTGCAAGTTCAGGCTTGCAATCGGTGAATATCCGAGTAAGCTAGTAACCACTCACTATCTTTCCCGCAACAAGATGAACCGACCCCGCAACCTGCCTGCTGACGAACGTCGTGCGCATACCGTGGAAGCCGTGGTGGAACTGGCTGGCACGCGCAATCCCGGTGAAATCACCACGATGGCCATTGCCAGGCACATGGGCCTGACCGAGGGCGCGCTGTTCCGGCATTTCCCGACCAAGCAGGCAATCTGGCAGTCAGTGATGGAATGGGTGGCGGAGAGCCTGCTGGATCGGGTCGAGCGCGCCGCGCAAGACCTTTGCTCGCCAAGCGACAAGTTGCGCGCCATGTTCCTTGGCCATGTCGATTTTGTCGCCGAACATCCCGGCGTGCCGCGCATGCTCTTTGGCGAGCTGCAAAAGGCCGACTCCACGGTGCCCAAGCGCATCGTGCAATCGCTGATCCAGCGCTATGCGCAACGCCTGCAGCAAATCCTCGAAGCCGGCAAGGCGTGCGGCGAACTGCGGGCCGATCTGGATTCCGGTGCTGCAGCTACCTTGTTCATCGGCACCATCCAGGGACTGGTCATGCAGTCGCTGCTGGTCGGTGACATGACGCGCATCCGCGAGGAAGCCCCCAAGGTGTATGCGATCTACAGCCGTGGCATCGGCGCGCGCCCATGAAGCGGCCGCACCCGGGTCGGCGCAGCTTGACCCTGCTGGCGGCTCTGCTGCCCCTGCTCGTCCTGTTCGTCTATGTGGTGCTGCGCTCCGGACCGCTGGCACCGATTGCCGTGGTTGCCGGCACGGTCGAGATGCGCTCGATCAGCCCCGCCCTGTTCGGCATCGGCAATGTCGAGGCGCGCCATGTCTACCGGATCGGCCCGACCACGGCCGGGCGCGTCAAGCAGTTGCACGTGCAGGTTGGCGATCGGGTGCGGGCCGGACAGGTTCTTGGCGAGATGGAGCCGGTCGACCTGGATGATCGCCTGCGCGTGCAGGAGGCGATGATCCAGCACGCCGATGCCGCGCTGCGCGAGGCCGGCGCACGGCAAACCTATGCGCGCGCCCAGGCCACACGCTACCGCAGCCTGCTGGAAATCCACGCGGTCAGCGAGGAAGCCGCCGCCGCCCGCGAACAGGAGCAGCAGATCGCCGATGCCGGGGTCGCCGCCGCGCGCCAGGAACTGGCCCGCGCACGCGCCGACAACCAGGCGGTGCTGGCGCAGCGCGAAAACCTGCGCTTGCTGGCGCCGGTGGATGCCCTGGTCGCCGCCCGCGATGCCGAGCCGGGCACCACGGTGGTCGCCGGCCAGGCGGTAATTGAATTGATCGATCCGCAAAGCCTGTGGATCAATGCACGATTCGATCAGGTCGGCGCAGCCGGACTTGCCGCCGGGCTGCCGGCCGAGATCCGCTTGCGCTCGCGCCGCGACGAGGCGCTGGCCGGCACGGTGATCCGCATCGAACCGCTGGCCGATGCGGTGACCGAGGAGACCCTGGCGAAGGTCAGCTTCCCCGCACAATCCACGCAATTGCCGCCGATCGGCGAGCTCGCCGAGGTCAGCCTGAGCCTGCCTGCCCTGCCGCCCAGCCTGGTGGTGCCAACGGCGGCCTTGCGCCGGGTGGATGGCCAGATCGGGGTCTGGCTGGTCGAGGGCAAGCGCCTCGTCTTCCGTGCGGTGCGCCCCGGCCTGCGCGATCTTGATGGCCATGCGCAGGTGCTGGAAGGCCTCGCCGCGGGCCAGCGCATCCTAGTCTTCAGCGAACAGGCGGTCAGTTCCCACAGCCGCATCCATGTGGTCGAACGCATCGCCGGCGTCGCCCGATGATCAGCCTGGCCGGCCGCGACATCCTGCATGCCTGGGGCAAGTTCCTCTTCACCGGCATCGGCCTCGGTCTGCTCATCGGCGTCACCTTGACCATGGCCGGCGTCTATCGCGGCATGGTCGATGACGGCAAGGCCCTGCTCGACAACAGCGGCGCGGACCTGTGGATTGTGCAGAAAGATACACTTGGCCCGTACGCCGAGGCTTCCAGCGTTCACGATGACCTCTACCGCAGCATCCAGATCACTGCTGGCGTCGCCATGGCCGCCAATGTGACCTATCTCACCATGCAGGTGCGCAAGGGCGACAGCGACGTCCGCGCAATGGTGGTCGGCATCGCCCCGGGTGCGGTCGGAACGCCAGGCTGGCCACCTTACCTGGTCAGTGGTCGCCCGATCAGCCGCAGTCATTACGAGGCAGTGGCCGACATCGCCAGCGGCTTCCGCATCGGCGATCACGTCCGCATCCGCCGCCATGATTACAACGTGGTGGGATTGACCCGGCGCATGGTGTCCTCGAGCGGCGATCCGATGATCTTCATTCCGCTGAAAGATGCCCAGCAGGCGCAGTTTCTCAAGGACAATGAATCGATCCTGCAAGGCCGCCGGCGCACGGCGCAGAACCCCGCCTTCAGCCACCCTGCCGTGCCCGGCCTGCTGGATTCGGTGGTCGCCTCGCAAAGCAGCAACCCGTATGTCAACGCCGTGCTGGTCACGGTCAAGCCCGGCTTCGCGGCCGAGGACGTGGCTGCCTCGATCCGTCGCTGGCAACGCGTCACCGCCTACACGCGCGCACAGATGGAAGGAATCCTCGTCGGCAAGCTGATCGCCACTTCGGCACGCCAGATCGGCATGTTCCTGGTCATTCTCGCCGTGGTCAGCGCGGCCATCGTCGCCTTCATCATCTACTCGCTGACCATGGACAAGATCCGCGAGATCGCCGTGCTCAAGCTGATCGGCACGCGCAATCGCACGATTGCCGCGATGATCATGCAACAGGCGCTGGTGCTCGGCGTCATCGGCTTTGTCGTCGGCAAGATCACCGCCACCTTCGCCGCGCCGGTCTTTCCCAAGTACGTGCTGCTGATCCCGCTCGATTCGATCGCCGGTTTCTTCGCCGTGCTGGCCATCTGCATGCTTGCCAGCGTGGTCGCCATCCGCATGGCGCTCAAGGTGGATCCGGCCGAGGCCATTGGCTGAAGACATGGACAAGCGCGGCATCCGCATCGAGGGCCTGAGCAAGCGCTACGGCGAAGGCACCACCGCCGTGCATGCGCTGAAGGACGTCAACCTGCATGTCGACGCCGGCGAGGTGGTCGGACTCATCGGCCCGTCCGGCTCGGGCAAGAGCACCCTGCTCAAATGCCTTGGCGCGGTCATCGACCCCACGGCCGGACGCATGATCCTTGGCGACGAGGTGATCTACGACAACGGCTGGAAGGTGCGCGACCTGCGCGCCTTGCGCCGCGACAAGATCGGCTTCGTCTTCCAGGCGCCCTACCTGATCCCCTTTCTCGATGCGACCGACAACGTCGCCTTGCTGCCGATGCTGGCCGGCATGCCGAACGCCGCCGCCCGTGCCAGGGCAGACGAATTGTTGACCGCGCTGGATGTGCAGCATCGCGCCCAGGCCATGCCCGCGGAATTGTCCGGCGGCGAACAGCAGCGCGTTTCGATCGCGCGCGGACTGGTCAACCAGCCGCCGGTGATCCTCGCCGATGAACCGACCGCGCCGCTGGACAGCGCGAGGGCGATGGCGGTGGTGCGCATCCTCAATGACATGGCGCGCAAGTACGCCACCGCGATCATCGTCGTCACCCACGATGAAAAGATCATCCCCACCTTCAAGCGCATCTACCACATTCGCGAAGGCGTCACCCACGAAGAGGCTGGCGAGGGCCGTGCCATCGACCACGGAGCATCGACATGAACACGCAGCACGGCCGCGACCGCTGGCTCGCCGGCATTTCCGTCATCGCCATCATCTTCGGCCTGCTCACCATCAAGGAAGGCGGCAGCGTGCTGTTTGGCGGCGAGGCCGCACGCAGCGCCGCGGGAAATTACGTGCCGTTCGTGCTCTGGTTCAATTTCCTCGCCGGCTTCGCCTATGTCCTTGCCGGCACGGGCATGTGGCTGCGGCAACGCTGGGCCGCGCGCCTGGCCATCGCCATCGCCATCGCCACCGTGCTGGTGTTTGCCGCGTTCATCGTCCACATAGGCAGCGGCGCCGCCTGGGAGCCGCGCACCCTGGTTGCGATGACGTTGCGCAGCGTGGTCTGGCTCGCCATTGCCGGCATTGGCCGCCAGCGCCTGTTGCACAAGCGCCCGGCTGCGGCATGATGCACCACCATGACTGATCCGACCGATCCAGCCCAGCTCGAAGCAATGCAACAGGCAATCATGCAGGGTACCGCCTATCGATTGCCGCAGGATGATGCCGAGTTTCTCGCCAGCGACGACCTGCGCCCCTTGCGCCTGCAACTGGAATTGCTGAAGCCCGAGCATGTCCTGCGCGAACAGGGCATTGCCTCGACCGTGGTCGTCTTCGGCAGCGCGCGGGTGGTTTCCGAGGCGCAGGCACGGGCCGCGCTGGACGAGGCCACGGCGCAGACGCCTGACGGCACGGCCGATGCTGACGCACACGCGGCGCGACTGGCTGCGGCCCGCCACCAGCTTGAACTCTCGCATTATTACGAAGAGGCGCGGCGCTTCAGCCAGCTCGTCTCGACCCGCTTCCAGCAGGCCGGACGGCGTGATTTCGTCGTCGTCACCGGTGGTGGCCCGGGCATCATGGAGGCGGCCAATCGCGGTGCCCACGAAGCCGGGGCGCGCTCGATCGGCCTCAACATCATCCTGCCGCGCGAGCAGCGGCCGAATCCCTACATCACGCCCGAGCTGGCCTTCCGTTTCCACTATTTTGCATTGCGCAAGATGCACTTCCTGATGCGTGCACGAGGGCTGGTCGCATTTCCCGGTGGCTTCGGCACGCTCGATGAATTGTTCGATGTGCTGACCCTCGTGCAGTCCGGCAAGATGCCGCGCATCCCGATCGTGCTGATTGGCAACGAGTTCTGGCGGCGCGTGATCGACTTTGATTACCTGGTCGCGGAAGGCTACATCAGCGCCGATGACGCCGGCCTGTTCACGCGCGTGGACAGTGCCGAGGAAATCGTCGGCGTGCTTGCCTCCTTCCATGGCGGGACGCCGACCGACCTCCCTTGAGACGCCGGCGTCGAGGGCAAGCCGCCGATGAATGGCTGCACCTCAATCGATCTTGATCGATTCACCCATGCCCGGCAGGTGGCAGTCGTATCCGCGCGCCTCCAGCACCTCCTGGAACTTGCGCATGCCGCGCTCGTACTCGCCATGAACGACGAAAATGCGCCGCCGCTGCGCTGCGCCGAGCCAGTCGAGCAGGGCCGGTTGATCGGCGTGCGCGGAAAAGCCATTGATCGTCCACACCTGCGCGCGCACCGGAATGTCATTGTTGAAGATCTGCACCGTGCTTGCGCCATCGACGATGCGCCGCGCCAGCGTGCCCTCGGCGGCATAGCCGACGAAAACCACACTGCTGCGCTCGCGCCACAGGTTGTGCTTGAGGTGGTGGCGCACGCGGCCGCCGTTGCACATGCCGGAACCGGCAAGAATCACCGCGCCACTCTCGATTGAATTGATCGCCATCGATTCGCTGGTGTCGCGGGTGAAATGCAGGCCCGGCATGTCGAACGGATCGCCGTGCTCAAGCTCGGCGATGAAATCGAGGTCGAAGCATTCCGGATGGCGGCGGAAGATCTCGGTTGCCGAAATCGCCATCGGCGAGTCAAGGAAAACGCGCAGGTTCGTCGGCAGCAAGCCGTTGCGGATGCCCTGGTGCAGGTAGTAGAGGATTTCCTGGGTGCGTTCGAGGGCGAAGGTCGGAATGATGACGTTGCCGCGCCGTGCGTAGGTCTCGCGGATTGCCTGATAGAGCTCCTCGACGGAGTCAGGCACCGAGCGATGCGGGCGGTCACCGTACGTGCTCTCCATGACCACGTAGTCGGCGGTCGCCGCCGGCATCGGATCACGCACGATCGGACGCCCGGAATTGCCGAGGTCGCCGGAGAACAGCATGCGCCGCTGCACATGCCCGTCATCCAGATCAAGCAGGATCGATGCCGAGCCGAGAATGTGACCGGCATCCAGGAAGCGCGCGCGGATGCCATCGGTGATCTGCACGGGGTCGCCGTAGGACACGTCCGCGGCGAAGTAATCGAGGGCATGCAGGGCATCATCAATGGTGTACAGCGGGCCTTCGGGCGTGTCGCCGTTGCGGCTGTTGCCATTGCGTCCGTTGCCATTGCGTCCGTTGCCATTGCGCTTGCGCACGGCCGCGCGCCGCGCATCTTCTTCCTGCAGGCCGGCGGAATCGAGCAGGACCACGCGCGCCAGCTCGCGGGTCGCGGCGGTGGTGTAGATGCGGCCGCGAAAGCCGCGCTTGACCAGCAGCGGAATGCGCCCGCAATGGTCGAGGTGGGCGTGGGTCAGCAGCAGGGCGTCTATCGAGGCCGGATCAAACTCGAACGGCTCGGCGTTCGCCTGCTCGATCTCGCGGCCGCCCTGGAACAGGCCGCAGTCGATGAGGATGCGACGACGGTTGCAGATGATCAGGTGACACGATCCGGTGACTTGTTTGGCGGCACCGTGGCAGGCATAGATGATCATGGATTCTCGCGTGCAAGGGTTGAAGGAGTGGAACGGACGAACAGGTGCAAGGCCAGGCGCAATCCCTCCAGCCAGAGGAAGGTCAGCACGAAGACGATCGCCGCGCCCAGCAGATCAGCCAGGGTCGGCGTCACGAGGCCCATGACTTCACGCAGGAACGGTACGCCAATCGCCAGCGCCAGCAACAGCAGGATGGCGGCGAACATCCGCCGCACCCAGCGGTTGCGCCGGCCGCCGTTCGCCATCAGCGCATGATCCGGATGGCGATTGGCGAGGATCAGGGCAAACAGGCTGATGATGAGGGCGATGAAGGTTGCCGTGCGACTGTGCGCGGCATCGACGCCGAGACCGAGCATGCAGCCGTAGCCGGCCAGCAGGATCAGGGCCGTGCCGATGCCTTGCACCACGGCGACGCCAATATTCCCCGCCGCAAATGGCGATGAAGCCAGCGCACGCGGCGGCCGCTGCATGATGTCGTCGGCTTCCGGCTCGGCCTCGAACACGATCGAACAGGCCGGATCGATCAGCAGTTCGAGGAGGACGATGTGCACCGGCATCAACATCACCGGCCAGTGCAGCAGCGAAGGGACCAGGGTCAGGGCGATGATCGGCATGTGCACGGCAAAGACGAAACGGGTTGCCTTGGTGATGTTGTCGTAGATGCGCCGGCCCTGGCGGATGGCTGCGACGATGCTGGCGAAACTGTCATCGAGCAGCACCAGCGCCGCCGATTCACGCGCCACATCGGTGCCGCGCTGGCCCATGGCGATGCCGACATCGGCGGCTTTCAGTGCCGGCGCATCGTTGACGCCGTCGCCGGTCATGGCGACCACCTCGCCATCCTCGCGCAACAAGCGCACCAGGCGCAGCTTCTGCACCGGTTGCAGGCGCGCGCACACATCGACATGACGCAGGCGTTCACGCAGGGTCCGGTCATCCAGCGTATCGATCTCGCTGCCGCTGATGACGTCGGCGCGCTCGCTGAGTCCGACCTCGTCGGCAATGGCCATGGCCGTGGCCGGATGGTCGCCGGTCAGCATGATGATGCGGATGCCGGCACCGCGGCATTCGGCGATCGCCGCCGGCACGTCGGCGCGTGGCGGATCGACGAAGCCAAGCAGACCGAGGAACTGGAAGTTGAAATCATGCTGGCTGCGCGGCGGCGTCTCGCCCTGCCAGCGGCCGCGGGCGACACCGAGCACACGCAAACCACGCATGGCCATGGCTTCGGCCTGGGCCAGGATGCGGCTCGCCTCGGCGGCAGCGAGATGGCACAGGTCAACCACCGCTTCGGGCGCACCCTTGGTTGCCAGCATGTGTTGATCGCTGGCGCCGATCGGAAACACCCGCGTCATGGCGAGGATATCCGGCGACAATCCATATTCGAATTCCGGCGACCATTCGGCATGCACGTGCTCGGTGCCGGTCAGCCAGTGCAGGCCGAACTGCTGGATGGCCTTTTCCATCGGATCGAAGGGATCGCTTGGCGTCGCCAGCATGGCGAACTCGACCAGTTCGTGAAACGGCTCGACCAGTTCTTCCGCTCCCGCATGAACAAACGTCATTTCTTGCAGTTGCAACTCGGCAATCTGCATGCGGTTCTCGGTCAAGGTGCCGGTCTTGTCCACCGCCAGCACGGAAATGGCACCCAGGCCCTCGACTGCCGGCACGCGCCGGGTCAGCACCTTGCGTTGCGAGATCCGCCACGCACCGAGGGCGAGGAACACGGTGAGGATGACCGGGATTTCCTCGGGCAGGATGGCCATGGTCAAGGCAATGCTGGCAAGCAGGCTTTCCAGCAGGCTCTGCCCATTCCACAACCAGTTGATGAGCAGGTAGACCATCGCCAGCAGCAAGCCGATGACGGTCAGGTTGCGCACCAGGCGCCGCGAGGCGCGCTGGAGGCCGGAGGGAGGTTCCTCGGTTGCCGCCAATGCCGCGCCAATGCGCCCGACTGCCGACGCCGCCGCAGTCGCGGTGACTTCGGCAAGGCCAACGCCGCGGGTCACCAGGGTGCTGGCAAAGAGCCGGTTCTCCGCCGTGTCCGGCAGCTTGGACACCGGCACCGCTTCGCCGGTCAGCAGCGATTCGTTGGCGTCGAGCTGGCCGTCGATGAGGATCGCGTCGGCGGCGATGCGATCGCCTTCATGCAGCACCAGCAAGTCACCGATGACCACATCGCGGCCAGCGATGCGCAGTTCCTCGCCATCGCGCATGACCAGCGCGCGCGGTGCCGAGAGGTCGCGCAGTGATTCCAGCGCACGCTGGGTCTTGCCCTCCTGGATCAGGGTGATGCCGATCACGACCAGCACCGAGCTCAGCAGGAAGATTGCCTCGGCGGTATCGCCCAGAGCCAGGTAGAGGCCGCCGGCGATCAGCAGCATGAGGAACATCGGTTCGACGAGAACGCCGGCAACAATGTTGAAGAAGGATTTCGGACTGCTGCCCGGCAGGATATTCGGGCCATTCGCCGCCAGCCGGCGCGCAGCTTCCGCAGCATCCAGCCCGCGCAGATTGCGGATCGAAGGTGGCCGCGTCACGTTCATTCGCTGTCCTGGTCCGGCACCCTTGAGTCCGTCACGCCAACCACCATGTGTATTTCACGCCTGCGGTTTCCTGCGCGCGCATGGGTCGCACCGAAGCTTCGCACACTCCGCATCGCACAAGTGTTGATCTGAATCAGAGGCAATCCGCAAACCAGGTCCTAGCATCAAGCGCCTGTCCACTGGACCGAAATCCCGAGGAATTCACCCGATGAGAACCAGAAACTTCGCCCTCCTGCTGCTCTCGATCGCGTTGAGCGCGGCGCTGCCGGCAATCGCCCAGCACAACCATGACCAACACGAGAGTCACGCCACGACCGCCGCAGCGGTCACCATCCCGGCCGTGCGCCACGCCACCGATGCGCCGCTGCGCGAGGGAATGTCGCATATCCGTGGTGCGCTCGATGAACTCGCCCACTACGAAATGGGCCACATGCCGCAATCCGTCGCTGTCGAGCGCGTCGATGCGATCAAGGCCGCCACCGACAGCATCTTCGCCAACTGCAAGCTCGCCGCCGATGCCGATGTCGCCCTGCACAACATGCTGGTGCCCTTGCTCGCCGGCATCAACGCGTTCAAGAAGGATCCGGCCGATACCTCGACAGTCGCCGCCATGCGCCAAGCCATTGCCGACTATCCACGCGTGTTCGACGATCCGAACTGGCAGCCGACGGAAGATGCCGGCAGCGATCACGCGCACTGAAACCATGGCTGATCCGATCCCCGCCTGGCAATGCATCGGCTGCGGGCGCATCGAAGCGCCGCAGACCTGCATCGGCGTGTGTCAGGACAAGAAAGTCTTCCTGGTGACCCTGCAGGATCACCAGGAAGCCCTTGATGCCATCCAGCAACTGATCGGCGAGATGGATGCACTGCAAGGCCTGCTTTCGCGGATTGCCCACACCACGCCGCGTGACGGCCAGTTCGAAGCCTCCTGGCGCGCCTTCCAGGTCGACGCCAAGGCCTTGCTCGCGGACAAGTGATTCGATTCGCCAGCACAACGACGGCGAGTGGAGTGATTATTCATCTTCCAAGGATGACGATCCTGCAATCACTCCTGTCATATGAGCAATTGCCCAAGCGCGTGCGGCACCGCTCTCGCCGGTCGTCGGGTGCGATGAGTCCTGAAATCGGTCTGCGGTCTTCGGAGCTGGATGATTTCGCGCCGCCTTCGAGCACGCGCGGATGGCAGCGACAGCGGTCATGCTGCGGTGATGAGCAAGGGTCTGAGACTCCGGCGACTGGCCTTGATTCAGTATTTGAAGCAGTTGTGCCGATGCCACGCCAGATAGCTGGAGTGGGGTCGCTGCAAGGCTTCAGCAGGGAGCAGCAAGCTGCGCGTCGGCAAGATCAACTTCTCCAGCCCGTCGGGAACGCCATGGGGTGAAAGCAGGATTTGATAGTCGTCGCTGAATGACATCAGTCCTCGATCGAATAGCCAATGTGCAGTTCCAGTGAGGGCAATGCCGTTTCGCACCGTATCTGGGCCATCTTGTTCCACCGAGCGGATATGCGCGGCCTGCACTTCGGGTCGGCCACCGCCATTGATGAGATGAAGTCCGGTAACCGCGCAAGTGTTGTTGTAGGCGTTGCGAACGTGCCGACGAAAGTTGGCATCGCGGACTTTTCGACTGACCAGTTGCTGTAGCACTTCGCGTGGTGAGTACGCCGGTGGGTCTTCGGCCGTCCGATCCGATTGCAGATCTTCCCAAGGCTCCAGGCCGACAAGAACACCGCGTCGCACAATTTCATGAAACTCGGCTGCAGGGAGGATGCGCACCGAGCGCCCGAATGCGCCCTTTTTGGTCTTGCCATCCTCGCGCTGGAGCATCGATTCGCGGTAGCCGGTTTCGTCCTTGAACGCTACGGGATGATCGAATTCGGTGTAGTGGCGAATACGAGCGTAATGGTGGCCGGCCTTGTTGGGATCTGGCGCGATGCTGGCCACCTGCGCCATCGCGAAATAGGCCTGTCTGCCAGTGGTGCTATGTGGGCCAGTCGTGCGGCGAGGTTCGTAGTAGAGGATCCAGTCATCAATCGCCAGTTCCGCCTGCCGCAGATAGGTATTCGGAAAGTGATAGTGCGCTTCTATCTGATCGTCGTACGCAGAACTTTCTGACGCGGTAAAGACGGCATTTGCCATTGCATCCCCCCTGCTCCTGGTTGCCAGGATATGAGAAGGAACGAAGTGGTGCGACTGTCACGGTCTCCATATGGGTCGCGCTGACCTGTCCGGCTTCGGAATTTCACAGGCGTTGCCTTGAAATGGTCGAGCGCAAGCCGACTGCCGATCATCGACCAGAACCGCGTTCTTCGCGAATCCGTATTCTGGCAAGGCGTGCCATGTCTGCACATAATGGCGGCTCAACATCAACTGCGAACAGGAAGCACGCCGATGCGACTGGTCGGACGCATTGCCGATTGGAATGACGACAAAGGTTTTGGTTTTGTCACGCCAAACGGCGGTGGCGACCGCGCTTTCGTGCACATCAAATCATTCGAGAAGCGCGGTCGCCGACCGCTTGATGGTGATCTGATTTCATATGAACCCGAATTCGATGAACGACGGCGCTTGAATGCGACGCGCATTCGTTCGGTAATGATTCCGGCCAAATCCCTGGAGCAGCGCAAACGCCCATGGCTTCCACGCAGGAGCATTGGCGTGCTCACCCTGGTAGTGCTTGCCGTGGCCGCGTATCTGCAGCGGGTTCCGCTGCTTGTGCCGCTGATTTACGCGGCGATGAGCTTGATCGCGTTCTTTGCCTACGGTCTCGACAAATCCGCAGCAAGAACCGATCGCTGGCGAACGCAGGAAAGCACCTTGCATCTGTTCGAACTGCTTGGCGGCTGGCCTGGCGCCTTGATCGCTCAAGGCAGCTTCCGTCACAAGACGCGCAAGCTCTCTTTCCAGCTATCTTTCTGGTTGATCGTCGCCGTTAATCTAGGGGTCTTGATCTGGTTGATTCATGGCGGTCAGATCGATCGGATCCACTGGCCCGCTGTCAGGTTTTAAGTCGACGCCGTCAACATCCCAAAAACGTGTCAACGCTGCACCCTTGTGCATGGCGACGTGATCGGTCTTGTCGCTTTCGATTTCGTATTGCGGATCATCCTCGCTGCAATGGCGCGAGTAGCCTTTCCACGTGAAATCGTGCCGGTGGATCTTGCGGATCAGGCCGCCGACCTGTCCGGCTTCGAAGTTCCGCTGCACGTGGTCGGCGATCCTGGCATGCCCGCTCATGATGTTTCCAGCTTTCTTGACTGTGCGTTCAATCGCCGGCCGGCGCGGGATAGACGACGTTTTCACTCTCGATGCGCGCGCCGCGTGTGAGGCTGGCCACATCGACTTTCCCCGGGCCCATGATGTGCAGCACGCACGCTGCACGGGCGAGCAGATGGTCGCTGATGATGCGTCGATGGCAACGCCACCAGACCGCCTCCGAACACATCAGCGCACAACGCTGCGCCTCCGCCCGGCGCAGCAGGTCCTGCAGACCTTCGGCAAAGGCATCGCCGCGCGCGTAGGCGGCGTAGCGGGCAAAGCTCGAGTTGCTCCAGAACGTTTCCAGCGGGCGACCGCCGAGATCACGGTTGCTGCGCCGTCCGCACAACGCCTGCAGGTACCAGTAATCAATGCCGTGCTCGCCCAGGCTCAAGGCCAGCGTGTCGACGTCGTACTGCGGAAAGCGGCTCGATCCCGGCAGGCGCCGCACATCGACCACGCATTCGATCCGCGATGCGTCGAGCAGGCCGAGGAACTCCTGCAATGGGCGAGTGGAATGGCCGATCGTGAACAGCGTTGGCGCGAGGCGATCCATGCCTCCAGCATAACGGCCACGCGGTGAACCGCAGCCGGATCGCAGGGCGTTGCCAGGCGGCAACAATGCACTTGCTATGATTCAATCCACGCACATGCCCCTGGATGGACCTTGCACCACACGCCACTGATCGCGATGCTTGTCGGCGGCATCTGCCTCGCCTTTGTCTTTGGCATGATCGCGCAGAAGCTGCGCCTGTCACCCTTGTTTGGCTACCTGGTCGCTGGCGTGGTCGCCGGACCGTTCACGCCGGGCTTCGTTGCCGACATGGGCATTGCCCAGCAGCTTTCCGAAATCGGCGTGATCCTGATCATGTTCGGCGTCGGCCTGCACTTCTCGATTGGCGATCTCTGGTCAGTACGCAAGATCGTCATCCCCGGTGCCTTGTTCCAGGTGCTCATTGCCTCCAGCCTCGGCTTGCTGCTGGGTTGGCTGCTGGGCTGGCAGTGGGGATCCTCGCTGATTTTCGGCGTCTGCCTGTCGGTGGCCAGCACGGTGGTGCTGTTGCGCGCGCTCGAGGAACGGCGCCTGCTGGAAACCCGGCGCGGGCGCATCGCCATCGGCTGGCTGATCGTCGAGGACCTGCTGATGGTGCTGGTGCTGGTCATGCTGCCGCCGCTGGCCGGCCTGCTCGGCGGCGATTCGATCGAGGCAAGGACGGCGAGCAGCGGCGACGTGTTGCGCGCGCTGGGCTGGACACTGGGCAAGGTCACCGTGTTCATCGTCCTGATGCTGGCAATCGGCCGGCGGGTGATTCCCTGGGTACTGGAACGCACGGCCGGCGCCGGCTCGCGCGAGCTGTTCACCCTGGCCGTCCTCGCCATCGCGCTCGGCGTCGCCTATGTGGCCACGGCAATCTTCTCGGTGTCGTTCGCCCTTGGTGCCTTCCTCGCCGGGGTCATGCTCAACGAATCCAAGCTCAGCCACCAGGCCGCCAGTGATTCGCTGCCGATGCGCGACGCCTTCGCCGTGCTGTTCTTCGTCTCGGTCGGCATGCTGTTCGATCCGCACATCCTCATCGAGCAACCGCTGGCGATCCTCGCCACCTTCCTCATCATCGTACTCGGCAATTCGTTTTGCGGATTCATCGTCGCGCGCGTCTTCCGCGAGCCGCTGCAAACGCAGTTGACCCTCAGCGTCGGACTCGCCCAGATCGGCGAGTTCTCCTTCATCCTCGCCGCGCTTGGCGTCAGCCTCGGCTTGCTCAGCGAAGACGCGCGCAACCTGATCCTCGCCGCCGCCCTGCTCTCGATCATCGTCAACCCGATGTTCTTCGTCCTCCTTGATCGCTGGAGCGCCAGGCACGAGGCGCAGAACCGGGTCGCCAGCGAAGGCAGCCTGCGCGCCGAGGAAGAAGACCTGCTGCCCGATCGCGCACTGATTCCGGCGGCCAACCACATCATCCTCATCGGCTACGGGCGCGTCGGTTCGCGCGTCGGCCCCGTCCTGCAGCAACACGGCACGCCGCTGGTCCTGATCGACTCCAATCGCGATCACTGCATCGATGCGCGCGCCGCCGGCATCCCCTGCATCTATGGCAATGCGCTCTCGGAAGGTGTGCTCAAGGATGCCAATATCGGCACCGCGCGGGCGCTTTTGCTGGCCATTTCCCAGGCGCTCGAAGCCGGGCCGATCATCCGCCTCGCCCGCGAGTCCAATCCCGGCATCGCCATTCTCGCGCGCGCCCACTCCGACGAGGAGGTCGCCTACCTGCACAAGGTCGGCGTCGACGCCACGATCATGGGCGAAAGCGAGATCGCCCGCAGCATGTGCGATTCGGTGGAATCCCTGCTGCGCCTTGCGCAGCGCCTCGAAGCGGCCAATCGGGCGCCAGGCGAAGACCCCGCGGCGGAAGCGCAAGGCACCTGAGCCGGAAACCGCTTCGTCATGGAGCACCCGCCCTTTCATCTATACAATCGGCGGTCGTTTCCGCTGGCGTCGTGCCCGGATCGAGCCCGGGCCACGCCATGCTGCTGATGATCGACAATTACGACAGCTTCACCTTCAACCTCGTGCAGTATTTCGGCGAACTGGGCGAAGAGGTGAAAGTCGTGCGCAACGACGAACTGACGAGCGCGCAGATTGGCGCGCTGCAGCCGTCCTGCATCGTCATCTCGCCCGGCCCGTGCACGCCAAACGAGGCGGGCGTGTCGCTTGAGGTCCTGCAGGATCTTTCGGCGAAGGTGCCGATCTTCGGCGTCTGCCTCGGCCACCAGTCGATTGGCCAGGCCTTTGGCGGCAAGGTTGTGCGCGCGCGGCAGATCATGCACGGCAAGACCTCGATGATCCATCACGCCGGCGTCGGCGTCTTTCGCGGATTGCCGAATCCGTTCGAGGCGACACGCTACCACTCGCTGGTGGTCGAACAGGAGTCGCTGCCGGCTTGCCTTGAAGTGACCGCGTGGACCGAAAACTGCGACGGCAGCCGCGACGAGATCATGGGCCTGCGCCATCGCAGCCTGCCCGTGGAAGGCGTGCAGTTCCATCCCGAATCCATCCTCACCCAGCACGGCCACGACCTGCTGCGCAATTTTCTCGGGCGCTGAGCGGTGATGATCGGCGCGCATGTTGCAGGCAAAAAATACATCGCGGCTCAAGCCGCTTCCCGTGATCCAGTGCCAGGGCGGAAACACGCATGATCTTCACCCCGCAACTCGCCCTGCAGCGCACGATCGAGCATCGCGAGATTTTCCATGACGAAATGATCACGCTGATGCGCCAGATCATGCGTGGCGAAGTCTCCGATTCGATGATCGCGGCAATCCTCACCGGCCTGCGCGTGAAGAAGGAAAGCATCGGCGAGATCAGCGCCGCGGCCACCGTCATGCGCGAGCTGGCCGCTCCGGTGCTGGTCACCGATCGCGGCAACTTCGTCGACATCGTCGGCACCGGCGGCGATGGCGGCAACAGCTTCAACATTTCGACCGCGTCGATGTTCGTGGTCGCCGCGGCCGGCGCGCGCGTGGCCAAGCACGGCAATCGCAGCGTGTCCTCGAAATCCGGCAGCGCCGACGTGCTTGAGGCGCTGGGCGCGAAGATCGACCTGCAACCCGCCCAGGTTGCCGCCTGCATCGAACAGGTCGGCGTCGGTTTCATGTTCGCGCCGATCCATCATCCGGCGATGAAGGCGGTCGCGGCGGTGCGCCGCGAAATGGGCGTGCGCACCATCTTCAACATCCTCGGGCCACTGACCAATCCGGCTGCAGCGCCGAACATCCTCCTTGGCGTGTTCCATCCCGATCTGGTCGGCATCCTCGTGCGCGTGCTGAAGGAACTTGGCGCGGAACATGCGCTGGTGGTCTGGGGCAAGGACGGCATGGACGAGATTTCGCTCGGCGCGGCGACCCTGGTCGGCGAACTGCGCGATGGCGTGGTGCACGAATATGAAATCCATCCCGAGGAACTCGGCTTCGCCATGGCTTCCGGTCGCCAATTGCGCGTCGAGAATGCCGAGGAATCGCGCATCAAGCTGATCGCGGCACTCGACAATTCCACTGGCGCGGCACGCGACATCGTCATGCTCAATGCCGGCGCGGCCTTGTATGCGGCGAATGCGGCGAATTCGCTGGGCGCAGGCATCGCGATGGCGCGCGAGGTGCTTGCCAATGGCGCGGCGCGGGCCAAGCTCGACGAGTTCGTGCAGGCGACACGGCGTCTGGCCGAACAACACTGATCGCAGGAAGCGGCTTCAGCCGCAGTGCCCCTGCCCTGATCTCCAATGAAATGGAGAATAGAAAAGCATCGCGGCTCAAGCCGCTGCCTGCATGATGGAGATGGAGTGATGAGTGACATCCTGGATCGCATCCTGGCGCGCAAGGTCGAGGAGATTGCCGAGCGCAGTGCGCGCGTGCCGATGGCCGAGTTGATCGCACGCGTCGCCGACCTGCCGGATACACGCGGCTTTGCGGCGGCGATCGAGGCGAAAATCGAAGCCGGCCTGTCGGCGGTGATCGCCGAGATCAAGCAGGCCAGTCCGAGCAAGGGCGTGATTCGCGCGGATTTCGATCCGGCGGCAATTGCGCAAGCCTACGCGGAGGGCGGTGCCACTTGCCTGTCGGTGCTGACCGATGCGGATTTCTTCCGCGGCCATGAGGACTACCTGCGCCAGGCCCGGGCCGCCTGCACGCTGCCGGTGCTGCGCAAGGATTTCACCATCGATGCCTACCAGGTCTATGAGGCGCGGGCGATCGGTGCCGACTGCATCCTGCTGATCGTGGCTGCGCTCGATGATTCCCGCTTGCTCGAACTGAGCCTGCTGGCGGCCGAACTCGATCTCGATGTGCTTGTCGAAGTGCATGACGAGGACGAGCTCGGGCGCGCACTGGAAATCCCGGCACCGCTGATCGGCATCAACAACCGCAACCTGCGCAGCTTCGAGGTCTCGCTCGACACCAGCATCAAGCTGCGTGAACGCGTGCCGGCGGACCGCCTGCTGGTCAGCGAAAGCGGCATCACGACAGGTACCGACATCAGCCGCCTGCGCGCGGCCGGCATCCATGCCTTCCTGGTTGGCGAGGCCTTCATGCGTGCCGCGGATCCTGGCCAGGCACTCAAGCAGCTGTTTTTCCCGGACTGATGAAAACGCTTGCCGGGAACGCCGCAGGCGGCATGCCGGCGACGGAAAATGCTGCGCGCATCGTGTTGTTTGATTTCGACGGCGTGCTGATGCGGGGCGATGCCTTTTCGCGCTTCGTGCGCTCGCGCTTCCGGCGTTCCTGGTGGCGCTCGTTGCTGGCGCTGATCGTGCTGCCCGTGCTGCTGCCCTTCTACGCGATGCGTTCGTTGCGCATGCCGATCATCGGCGTCTTCGTGCGCATCAGCCTGCTCGGCACCAGTCAGGCACGCTTCGAGGCATTGACGCGCGATTTCGCCCTCGAACTCGTCGGCAAGCCACGCATCTTCATCCGCGAAGGCATCAGTGCGATGCGCCGGCATATCCTTGCCGGCGACCGGGTGATCATCGTCACCGGGTGCGAGGAAACTCTGGTGCGCGCGATCTTCGATTCAATCGGCCTGCCCGATCTCGAGATCGTTGCCTCGCGCCTGCGCGGCGGTCGCCTCGGCATGCGCAAGCTGGTGCACAACTTCGGCAAGGCGAAACCCGCGCAGATCAGCTTGCGCGGCATCAGCGAACCCTGGGACCTGGCCTACAGCGACTCCGCGCACGATATTCCGATGCTCAAGCGCGCGACCGAGGCGGTCCTGGTCAATGCCGACACCCGCACCAGCCTGCGCGTGCGCCATGCGCTCGGACGCGAGCCGCGCACAGTCAGCTGGTCCTGATCGACGCCGGATTCAGAGCGGTTCGGCGCGGCGACCGAGGACGACGATGGTCTTGCCGGAGACGCTGATCATGCCTTGCTCCTCCAGCTGCTTGAGCACGCGCCCGACCATTTCGCGCGAGCAGCCGACAATGCGGCTGATTTCCTGGCGCGAGATGCGGATCTGCGTGCCCAGCGGGTGCGACATGGCATCGGGCTCGTCGGTAAGGTCGATCAGGGTCTTGCCGACGCGACCGGTGACGTCCATGAATGCCAGGCGGCTGACCTTGCGGCTGGTATGCAGCAGGCGGTTGGTCAATTGCGAGCCGATCGCAAAGAGGATCTTCGGGCATTCGTCGCGCAATGGCCCCTCGAACAGGTTGAACATGCGCTCATAGCCGATCTCGGCCAACTCGCAGGGCGTGCGCGTGCGCACCATGACTTCGCGTCGCGGGGTTTCCACGAACAAGCCCATTTCGCCGATGAACTCGCCGCGATTGAGATAGGCGAGGATCAGTTCGCGACCTTCTTCGTCCTCGGAGGACACGGTCAGCGAGCCGTCGATCACATAATAAAGAATGTTGGCGGAATCGCCGGGGCGAATGATCGCGGTCTTGTTCGGGTAACGGCGGCGATGGCACATGCCGAGGAATTTCTCCATGGCGTCGCGATCCGGGATCAGCGACGGTGGAGCCTGCACCTTGGAAACGTTGCGCTGCAGGGTGTATCGGAAATCAGCCATTTTCACGCGAGCATCTCCCAATTCGTCGCGATTGCAATTCACAAACGCGGCAGAAGTTCCAGCGACTGCACCGCTTATATGCAGTCATTTACCAATCTTATTGCAATTCAAGCATCGCATGTCGGCCGCCGCAGCGGGGAAACCCCTGGGCCAGGGCCGTGCCTGCCACCGGGATTGGCATCCTTTGCGTACACTGCCATGCCGATGCGCCGATGGCTGTTCAGCGCGATTGCCGTGCGGGAGGTTTCGTCAACTGCGTGATTGGCCCATACTGCGCGCCGTTTCCCCGGGGTCCGGGCTGAAGAGGTACATCATGGTCAAACCCATTCCCCGTTTGCGCCTGCAAGGTTTCAACAACCTGACCAAGGCCTTGAGCTTCAACATCTACGACATCTGCTACGCGGTGTCGGAAGACCAGCGCCAGCGCTATATCGAGTACATCGACGAGGCCTACAACGCCGAGCGCCTGACCACGATCCTGACCGACGTGGCCGACATCATCGGTGCCAACATCCTCAACGTCGCGCGCCAGGATTACGATCCGCAGGGTGCCAGCGTGACGATCCTGATCTCCGAGGAGCCGGTGGTCGAAAAGCTCGGCCGCGACACCATTTCAGGCGCGGTCGTTGCGCACATGGACAAGAGCCACATCACCGTCCACACCTATCCGGAAACGCATCCGCACAACGGCATCGCAACCTTCCGCGCCGACATCGACGTGGCGACGTGCGGCGTGATCTCGCCGCTGAAGGCCCTGAATTTCCTCATCGACAGCTTCGAGTCGGACATCGTCATCGCCGACTACCGGGTGCGCGGCTTCACCCGCGACGTGAAGGGCCGCAAGCACTACATGGACCATCGCATCAATTCGGTGCAGGAATACCTGGCCAAGCACATCCGCCAGAAATACGAGATGTTCGACGTCAACGTGTATCAGGAAAACATGTTCCACACGAAGATGCACATCAAGGACTTCGACCTCGATACCTACCTGTTCGAGGCGCATTCCGACGATCTTTCATTCAAGGAGCGCCAGCGCATCGAAGCGCTGGTCAAGCGCGAGATCGAAGAGCTGTTCCACGGCCGAAATCTTTCATGAAGGCCGGGATTGGGGATTCGAAAAAGCCGGGCATTCGGGATTCCGCTCTTGCGCATCCTTAATCCCGGTTTCTAACAGCCGATAGGCTGGTCATCTCGGCCTAAACCCGGCCTAAACCCGGCTTAAACCCGATACGCGACGGTGCGCATGACGTTGGCGGCCAGGCGCATGAGGCCCTTGACGGGTGGCGGCAGATCGAGGCCACCGGCAGCCTGGGCCTGCTCGGCGTGGCGAGCTTCGTCTTCCTTCATCTGGCTGACGATGGCGCGGCTGCGCAGATCGGTAGCCGGCAGCTTGCCCAGGTGCCCTTCGAGATGGGCCTCGACCTGGCGCTCGGTTTCGACGACGAAGCCCAGGCTCAGACGATCACTGAGCAGCCCGGCCATCGCCCCAATTGCATAGGCGCCGCCGTACCAGAGCGGGTTGAGCAGGCTCGGGCGGTCGCCCAGTTCGTGCAGGCGCTCGCCACACCAGGCCAGGTGATCGGTTTCCTCCGCGGCCGCTTCGAGCAGTTGCCGCCGCACCGTCGGATCGCGGGCAACGGCAGCCTGCCCCGAGTACAAAGCCTGGGCACAGACCTCGCCGACATGGTTGACGCGCATCAGGCCACCGGCATGGCGGCGCTGGTCATCCTCCAGCGGGGCCTCGTCGATGCCCAGCGCGGGCGACGGCCGCGAGCATGCGGGTTGCGGATCGAAAGCGGTGCCGAGGGCGTGCTCGATTTCGACGAGGACACGATCGAGACGGGAAAGCGGTCGGAACTTCATGCCTGGGTTTCCAATTGGCGGGCAAGCAAGGCCAGCGGGTGCAGCACGGCCATCCTGGCACCGCGTTGGCGCAGGCCGTTGCCGAGAAAGATCCGGCAACCGATGTTGGTCGTCAACAGCAGGTCGGCAGACTGTCGGCCAAACTGATCGAGTTTCTCCGCGCGCAGGCGATCGGCGTGATCGGCTTGCTCGATGAAATAGTTGCCGGCGGCACCGCAACAACCCGGCTGATTCGGCAGCACCAGCAGTTGCAGACCGGGAATGCTTGCCAGCAGTTGCAACAAGGGCTGCTTGCCGCTGCCGACATGCATCTGCGTGCACGGCAGGTGCACGGCGACGCGCTGCGTCAGGGTCTTGAAGCGCAACTGCGGCCAGCGCACGTCGGCGGCAAGGAAGGCCAGCACATCGTCAATGCGCAAGGTGGAGCCAGGCATACCGTGGTCGCGCAGGCTGCCGAGGCATCCGGAGGAACAGACAAGGGCGGTTTCCGCGTCGCAGGCCCGCAGGGCCGAATGCGTCGCCTGCGCGCTGCGCGCCGCTGCTTCAACTTCGCCGGCATGCAGGGCGAGTGCGCCGCAGCACACCGGCACAGTCGGCATGGCGACTTCATGACCGAGCGCGCCAAGCAGGATGCGTGCGGCGTCCAGCGTGTCGCGATCGAAAACGCTGGCGACGCAGCCCGGGAAAAGGATGACCCGACCACGATCGGCCGTGACGGGAGCTGGGCGAGGCGGCACCGACACGTGCGCAGGCGTGCCGGGGATCTCGGTGGCAAGGCGGCGCAAGCGGGATGAGCCAGGCAACCAGCGCGCCACAGTCGGCAGCCAGTAACCGGCACGCACCGCCGAACCCAGCCGCGCCAGGCGGACGAGGATGGCCGGGTCGGCCAGCCAGCGGCTCAACCTGCCGCGTGGCGGCCGTGACGGCCTGAGCAGGGCGCGGGTCTGGATGATGATTTCCTCGTATTCGACGTGCGACGGACAGACCGCCTCGCAAGCCAGGCAGCCGAGGCAATGATCGAGATGGGCGAGCGTCGCGGCGGTGACCGGCAACTGGCCACTGGCCAACCGCCGGGCCAGGGCAATGCGCCCGCGTGGCGATTCAGCCTCATGCGGGTCAAGACCATAGGTCGGGCAGTGCGGCAGGCACAGCCCGCACATCACGCATTGATCGGTGAGGGCAGCAAGTGACTTGACAGGCTGCCCATGGGTCGTATCGGCCATGACTTGATGCTATCATTCGCGGCTCGCTGCGCGTCGCCTGTTTCCGGGGCGCAGACTTGCGTGGCGCCGGGCGATCCTATATTCTCCCGCGCCTTTCGCCGCATCCAGCCCATGCAGGGCATTCAAGGTTTTGATATGAAGACGATCAGCGCCAAGCCAGAAAGCGTCAAGCGCGACTGGTACATTGTCGACGCCAGCAACAAGACGCTTGGCCGCCTGTCGACCGAACTCGCCCGCCGTTTGAAGGGCAAGCACAAGCCGATCTACACCACCCACGTCGATACCGGCGATTTCCTCGTCGTCGTCAACGCGGAAAAGATCGCGGTCACCGGCAACAAGCTGAATGACAAGAACTACCACCGCTTTACCGGTCATATCGGCAACCTGAAGACGACCTCGCTCAAGGACATGCTTGCATCGCATCCGGAGCGCGTCATCGAAATCGCCGTCAAGGGCATGCTGCCGAAGAACCCGCTGGGTCGTGCGATGTATCGCAAGCTCAAGGTCTACGCCGGCCCGAATCACCCGCACACCGCCCAGCAGCCGCAAGTGCTGGACATTTAATTCTTCAGGTATCGACAGTCATGGCAGCGATCCAGCAAAACTACGGCACCGGCCGTCGCAAGTCTTCCGCAGCGCGCGTCTACCTGCGCAAGGGCAGCGGCGCGATCACCGTCAACGGCAAGGCCCTCGATGAATTCTTCGGCCGCGAGACCGCGCGCATGATCGTGCGCCAGCCGCTGCAGCTCGTGGAAGCCACCGAGAAGTTCGACATCCTGGTCAGCGTCAGCGGTGGTGGCACGACCGGCCAGGCCGGCGCCATCCGCCTCGGCATCGCCCGCGCCCTGGTCGAATACGACGAGAACCTCAAGTCGCCGCTGCGCAAGGCCGGTTTCATGACCCGCGATGCACGCGAGGTCGAGCGCAAGAAGATCGGTCTGCACAAGGCACGTCGCGCGACCCAGTACTCGAAGCGCTGATCAACAGCCACAGCCCCGTCGCCAAGCGGTAAGGCACCTGACTCTGACTCAGGCATTCGGTGGTTCGAATCCATCCGGGGCTGCCAATACCAGGTCTGGGAAAGGGCCGCAAAGCGGACCAGGCAGATCATCAGGAAACCCCGCCTCGTGCGGGGTTTTTTGTGCGCGCGGCAAACGGGGCGAGGCTGCCCGCGCAGGACCCTGGCCACCTCCTTGAACGCGGCACCTGCGCAAGCGGGTGCTCTCCGCTCGAACCGTACGCACCGAGCGCGGCGGTCGCGGACCGCGGAGTCGAAGCATACGCGTGCGGGAACCCTTCGGCTGCGGCTTGCCTGGCTTGGCGAAGGTGATGTCGCATGGCGGCCGCGACTTTGTCCGTTACGGGCGTCTTCCCCGCAAACACCGCTGGATTGAACTTTGTTCCTCGTCGCCCGCTCGATACGCGACGCATCAGCCAGCCTGCCGGCTCCCGGCTGATCGAGGAAGTCGCGTGGAACCCCATTCCGATCAAGCAAGGCCTCAGCTCTGGCGCGGCATGCTGCGCTGGTGCATCCCCTTGGCGTTCCTCGCTCTCGTCGCCTGGCTGGTTGTCCGCGAAATCGACAGCCTGGATCTGCCGGCGATGCAGCGTTCCCTGCTGCAGATGCCGCTGCTGCCGACGCTGGGGATTGCCGCCCTGGCGCTTGGTGCCGTCGCCTTCACCGGCTTCATCGACGTGATCCTCGCGCGCTGGCTGAGGCTTGCCGTGCGCGGGCGCAAGGTTTTCAGGCTGGCCTTCATCGCCAACAGCCTGTCGAACACGCTCAATCTTTCCGGCGCAATGGGTTCGGCGGTGCGCCTGCTGGGCTTTGTTTCGATGGGCGTCGAAAGCAGCCGTGCCGGGGCCCTGATCGGCATGCAGGTCCTGTCCCTGCCGCTTGGGTTGTCCCTGTTGGTCGCCTCGACCCTGCTGCTCGGCCGGGTCCCGGCAATCACCGCCAGCCTGGCCCAATGGCTGGTCATTGCCGTGCTTGGTGCCGCCATCCTCTACCTGCCGCTGTTTTGCGTTCTCACTGCGCGTCGCGGTTTGATGCGCTGGCTGCCCGCGCAACATGCGCTGCCGAGCTGGCCACTGAAACTCCAGCTCAGCCTGCTTTCCCTGATCGACTGGCTGCTTGCCGCTGCCGTGCTGCATGCCTGCCTCGAACTGGCCGGCGTGCCGATCCGCTCGCTCGACCTGCTCGCATGCTTCGCCGTGGCTTCGGTGCTCGGCCTGCTCAGCCTGGTGCCGGGCGGCATCGGCGTCTTCGACAGCATCCTCGTGCTCGCCCTCGCCGCGTTTGGCTACGGGCAGGCGGCGTCGCTGGCCGGCTTGTTCCTGTTTCGCATCTGCTACTACGTGTTGCCGCTGTTCGTCGGCCTGGGCATTGGTTCGGGAATGCTGGCGCGGCGCCTGCCCCTGCTCGACCGTGCCGGCGAGCGCTTGCGCCGCCATCCCCTGTTCCGCGTGCTCGACCTGCCGGCCAGCCTGCTTGCCAATCTCGGCATCCGCCTGCTGGCCGTACTGACGTTTGCCGCCGGTGCACTGCTGCTGGCCTCGGCGGCAATTCCGGCCGTGCGCGAGCACATCGAAGTGGTGCGCGACCTGCTGCCGTTGGCAGCCATCGAAAGCGCGTACTGGCTGTCGATCCTCAGCGGCGTCTTGCTGCTTGGCCTGGGCCGCGGCATCGACGGACGCCTGCGCCTGGCTTATCGCCTCGCCATGCCCCTGCTCCTGCTCAGCGCCGTGCTTGCCCTGACCAAGGGCCTGCACTATGCCGAGGCGTTGTTCCTGCTCGGTGTCGCCGGCTTGCTGCGCCTGCGCAAACGCGAGTTCAGCCAGGCGGCGATGAGCCTCAGTTCGACGGTGACGTTCGGCTGGTTTGCCGGATTGCTGGCGGTGGTCGCGATCTTCTTTGCCATCGGCATTGGTTCCGTTTTCGGCGACGACAGCTTCGACCTGCTGTATTTCGGTGTCGACGGGCACAGCTCGCGCCTTGCCCGCGGCCTCGTTGCCGCCTTGATCGGCCTGATCACCTACCTGATCTGGCAATTCTTCGCCGTGCGCCGGGCCCCGCTGAAGTTGCCCGATCGCGAGGAACTGCTGCGTGCGCGGCGCTTGTTCGAGGAGTTTGGCGGTGGCGAGTTTGCCCACCTCTGCTTCATGCGCGACAAGTACCTGTTCTGGTCGGCCGACGGCCACGCCGTCATGGCCTGCGGTGCCGTGCGCGATCGCCTCGTCGCGCTCGGCTCGCCGTGCGGATCGGAGGCGGCACGACGCCGCGCGATCCTCGATTTCCGGCGCTTTGCCGATGCCCAGGATCGCGTGCCGGTGTTCTATGAGGTGTTTGAACGCGACTTGTCGCTGTATCACGATCTCGGCTTCGATCTGTTCAAGCTCGGTGAGCTGGCGATCATCCCCTTGGCCGAATTCAACCTTTCCGGCAAGCGCTGGGAGGATTTGCGCCATGCGCTCAATCGTTCGGCGCGGGAACAGCTCGACTTCGAGTTGATCGAGCCACCCTTCGACACCGTGCTGATGAGCGAACTCGAACAGGTGTCCGAGCAGTGGCTGGCCGACAAGTCGGCGCGCGAAAAAGGATTTTCGCTTGGCCGCTTCGACCGCGACTACCTGGAATGGGGGCAGATCGCCATCGTTCGCCGGGCGGGTGAAATCATCGCCTTTGCCAATGTGCTGCCGGCATACGGCCCGGGCGGCGTGCTCAGTATCGACCTCATGCGCCATTTCGCCGACGCACCGCGCGGCACCATGGATTTCCTCTTTGCGCGGATCATGCTGTGGGGCAAGGAGCATGGCCACGACCATTTCAGCCTGGGCATGGCACCGCTGTCGCGGGTTGGCGACAATCCCTATGCGCGGATCAACGAACGCCTCGCCGCGTTGGCCTTCGAGTACGGCGGGCGCATCTACAACTACCAGGGACTGCGCCGCTACAAGGAAAAGTTCGCCCCGCAGTGGGTCGGCGCCTACCTGGCCTATCCACGCGGCCTGTGGGTGCCGGGATTGCTGCTCGATATCGCCGCCCTGGTTGCGGGCGGTTACCGGCGCTTTCTGCTTGGCGGGCGTCACGGTTCCTGAGGCCAATGGTCGCGTTTAACGCCGATTGAACACCTTGTCGCGGGTGGACTGATATTTTCCGCCGGCCTCGCGAAATCCCGTTGCGGGCATCGGTTCGCATTAGGGGAGTTCGCCCATGTTCCTCCGCCACGTTTTCCTGATTTGCCTGCGTGGCTGCGTGCTGGCGCTTGGCCTGGGCACACTGGTTGGCGTGGCGCACGCGCAGGAGCCAACCTGGTTGCGGGACACGGGCCTGACTGTGATCGCCGCCGCGCCCGCATTCGCCTACCCGCATCCGGTGCCGCCGCCGGCATCCGCGCAAGCTGCGCAACGCGATGCCTTTTCACCGATCCAGCTCGTTCTCGATCTGGCCAACCACCTGCGCGACATCCGCTACAAGCGCGGTGGCCGTGAACCTTCAACGGGTTTTGATTGCAGCGGTTTCGTGCGCTATGTCTTTCGCCAGGGCATCGGCGCGGAGTTGCCGAACACCTCGGCCGCCCAGTTCAGGGCCGGTCACAGGATTGCCCGCAGCGACCTGCGCCGCGGTGACCTGGTGTTCTTCCGCACCGCCGGCAAGCGTATTTCGCATGTAGGCATCTACGTCGGCAATGGCGAGTTCATCCATGCGCCCTCGAGCGGCAAGCGCGTCAGTGTCAGTCGCCTCGCCGAACCCTACTGGTCGAACCGCTTTGCCGGTGCCAAGCGCCCCGATGTGCTCGCCGCGCATGCAGCCGTGGACGTGCGCGATCAGGGCTGAGCGCTTGCCCGCGACTGCAGCACCTCGATGATCGCGTCACCCAGTGCGGCGTAGTCGCCATTGAAGTGATGCCCGCCCGGCAGGCTGAGCACGCCGAGCCGCGCATCCTCGCCGGGTTTGCAGAAGCTGTCGGTTTCATCCGCGCCATGGATGCAGGTGAGCGGAATGGGCGACATGGCAATTGCCGGAAGCACCGGCACGCTGCCCTCGTGATGGGACCCGCCAAACCAGTCGCCAATGCGGATCTCGAACACGGCGTCGGCATCGGGTGAAATCATGATGCCGCGATCGATGCGCTGCTGCAGGGTGGCAGGCAGACGATTGACCAGCACCGGCACCAGACTGGCGCCAAACGAGTAGCCGATGACGACAAACCGCGCACCCGGCCAGGCCTTGGCATAGTGCGCGAGGATCCGCGCCAAGGCCTTGCCGGCAACATCGGGGCTGCGCTTCTGCCAGAAGAACTTGAGCGTGGAAAAGCCGACCACGCGCATGCCGGTGCCCGCCAGGACTGCGGCAACACCCTTGTCGAGGCCGGCCCAGCCGCCATCGCCGGTGAGCATGATGGCGATGCGCCCGTCGCCTTTCACGCTTGGCGCGATCTCGGTCAAGGGCAGGTCGGCGATATCGTCGGGCAAGGCGACCGGATGGGCATCCTGCTGCTCGCGCCAGTGGGCGTAGGTGACACCGACATCCTCGACGGCCTGCTCTTCCAGCAATCGCGGCGGCGGCAGGTCCAGTTGCTGCAGCAGGTTGCCAAACGCGCGGGCCGGATCCGCCAGATGCGCACCCGGCAAGGGCAGCCACTCGCCGGGAAAATCGCCGGTGGCGACAACGTGATGGCGGGCATCCGCGCCAATCCGCGTTATCGGCCCGGCATCGCCCGGGCAGATTGCCCTTGGCAGGCCGAAACTCCAGTCCCAGCCCTGGGTAAACAGCGCGGAGAATGTTCCGGCGGGGGCCTGGGCGACCAGCGCATACGCAAATGTCGCGCCACTGCCGCGGCCGATCACCACCGGCGTGCGGTAGTCGGCGTCACCCTCGTGGCGTTCGATCCAGTGCGCCAGCTCCTCGAAATGCCCGGCGGGATACGAACACGGCTCGCTGATCGCTTGCAGGCGCTGCAGGTAGGTCGGCAGATCAATGCCGACCACACGTGCGCCGTGCGTGGCCAGCGCGCGCGCCAGGGCATCTTCTCGCGCCGACCAGCCTGCGGCATCGGAAAGCAGGATGATCGTGTCGGCAACACCGGCCGGCGGTCGGTGCACATGCACGTTGCCGAACAGGCCGTAACGCAGAGAGTCCTCGGCGGCGTGCGCGCACGGCAAGGTGCAGAGGAGCATCAGCACCAGCCCCGGCAGGATCCATCGATGAGTGCTGCGCATGCGCCCGGTCCTCGTGGAACGGGCTATTGACCGCGACAACGGCGGTGGAAGTTCCGCGACAGGCCTCAGCGGCTTGCCATCAGCGCTTCGATTTCGTCGGCATCCTTGGGCACGCCGGCGGAGATGACTTCCGGATCGCCGCGGGTGACCACCACATCATCCTCGATGCGGATGCCGATGCCGCGAAAGCGCGCCGGCACGCCTTTCATCTCCGGGCTGATGTAGATGCCGGGTTCAACCGTTACCACCATGCCTGGCTCGAGCTCGCGGAACTCGCCGTCGATGCGGTAGTCGCCGACATCATGCACATCGAGGCCCAGCCAGTGCCCGGTCTTGTGCATGTAGAAGCGGCGATAGCTGTGGCTTTCGAGATTGGCCTTCAGGCTGCCCTTGAGCAGGCCGAGCTTGATCAGGCCCGCCGTCAAGGTGCGCACGGCGGCCGCGTGGTAGGCCTCGAACGACTGGCCCGCACGCACCTTTTCGATCGCCGCAAGCTGGGCGGCAAGCACGATGTCATAGACGGCCCGCTGCTCCGGCGAATAGCGGCCATTGACCGGAAACGTGCGCGTGATGTCGGAGGCGTAACAGGCATATTCGGCACCGGCATCGATCAGCAACAGGTCGCCATCGCGCAACACCGAGTTGTTGGCGCGATAGTGGAGGACGCAGCCATTCGCGCCGCCGCCGACGATCGGCTCGTAACTCGGCACCGCACCGTACTTGCGGAAGGTGTGCAGGAGTTCGGCTTCGACCTCGTGCTCGTTCATGCCGGGCCGCGTTGCGCGCATGGCGCGTCGATGGGCCTCGGCGGCGATCTGCGCGGATTTGCGCATCAGGCGCAATTCGCCACGCGACTTGTACAGGCGCAGGTCGTGCAGCAGGTGCGACAGGGCGACGAATTCGTGCGGCGGCTTGGCCCCCTGGCGGATATTCGAACGCACGCGATTGACCCAGCCCATCAGCATCAGGTCGAAATCGGTGTCGCGGCCAAAATGGTAGTAGACGCGGCTGCGACCCTCGATCAGGCCCGGCAGGATGTCGTCGATGTCCTCGATCGGAAACGCATCATCCATGGCGTAGTCGGTGACCGCGCCTTCCTGTCCGGCACGATGACCATCCCATTGCTCGCGCGCGGGATCACGCTCGCGGCAGAACAGGATGACCTCGCCCTGCGCGCGCCCGGGCACCAGCGCCAGCACCGCTTCGGGTTCTCCGAAACCGGTCAGGTAGTGGAAATCGCTGTCCTGGCGAAAGGCGTAGTGGGCATCGTTGTTGCGCAGGCGTTCGGCGGCCGAGGGCACGATGACGATCGCATCGCGGCCAGCCATGCGCATCAACTGCTTGCGCCGGCGGACATACTCGTTGCGACCGATCATCAGTGCAGGCGCCGGCTGGTCGCGGCAGCGGGCAGGCGCGAGGGCGGCCCGGGATCGAGTTCGGCACTCAGCAGCAAGACGCCAACCCGCACGAATTCGAGGACCTCGGCCAGCGCCGCCTCGTCCTCCTCGCCGCCACCATAGCTGAAGCTGGAAGCCGCGATGTTGCCGAAATCCTGCACGATCTCGCGGGCATCCGCGGACATGCCGTCGCCGAGGCGACCGCTGCCGGCGAGGCCGACCCCGCCGAGAAAGCCCCGACACCAGTCGACCAGCGCCTCGGCACGCGTCGCCAGAGCAACCTCGTCGCCCGGCAGCAAGGGTTCGAAACCGAGTTCGGCGTCATCGAGCTGTCCACGACACAGGCGGTAAAGCTGCGCGAACACCTCATCATCACGGGCGGCGTCCAGATCGAAGCCGAGAGCATCGATCCACTCCTCGGCGGTGGTCGTGCCGCCGGCGCAGAGATAACCTGTGAGCGAGCCGTGCAGGTCGCTGGCATTGATGCCGACCTGCAGTCGGCCAAGGGTTGCGGAGAGCTCACGATAGCTGATCGGGACTGCGGACATTCGATGCCAGGGTGGTCTTGTTCGGAAGATTGTAGCGCGCATCCAGCCTGGACCGGTTCCACCGCGGGTCGCCGACACGCAGGGCCGCCATCATGCACATGGCAAGGTCGAGCGTGATTGCCTACACTCGATGAGCGGCGCGACTGCGCCAAAGGGGAGATCTGCGCAGCATCATGGGGGCGCTTTCATCAAAGCGGCAAAATCCTGCCCGCCTTGCTGCAGGTTGGCTGCTTGCGATTGCCCTGTTGACCTGCTGCCTTCCCGGCGCGGCCATCGAACGCGAGTTCTATTTCGACCGCATCGACGACAACAGCGGCCTCCTGCAGAATTCCGTGCTCTCGCTGCTGCAAGGCAGCGACGGCATGATCTGGGTCGGCACGCAGGCCGCGCTGCACCAGTTCGACGGCTATCGCTTCCGCATTTTCGAACACGATGTCGCCAATCCTGGCAGTCTGCCGGACAGTGCCATCACGGCCCTGGCCGAGACCGAGGACGGACACTTGTGGGTTGGCACGAGCGCCAATGGCATCGCCCGTTTCGCGCCGGCGACGGGTCGTTTCGAGTCGCGCGCGCTGGCACCTGACGCCATCGATCGCAGTTCCCGGCAGTCGATCACGGCGTTGCGCCTGGATCCGTCACGCGGCCTCTGGATCGGCAGCCGCGGCGGCCTGGATCTGCTCAGCGCGGAAAGCAACGGACGCGAGCCCATCGCCGCCGCAGCGAAGGATGTGGCTGTCGGCGTCGTCCGCGACCTGCTGCTGGACAGCCGCGGCGATCTCTGGGTTGCCAGCAGTTCGGGACTCTGGCGCGTCAAACGCGACAGCCGCCAGCTTCGGCGTGTCGCCGCCACGGCGCTCGATGATGTTTCGAGCATCTTCGAGGATCAGGCGCACAACGTATACATCGGCACGGCAAGCGGGTTGTTCCGCGTCGATGGCGGCGGCGGCGAAGTATCCCTGGCGTGGCCAGGCGAACCCGGCGCACGCATCGATGCCATCGCCGAGGATCATGCCGGCACGCTCTGGCTGGCAGTGCGCGGCCAGGGGCTGGCCACTTTTTCCGCTGCCAGCGGCCAATCGCGCTGGATCCGCGCGCAGGGCGACCTCAAGGGCGGCCTTCCGCAGGCGGCCATCACGCGCCTGCTGGTCGATCGTTCCGGATTGCTCTGGGTTGGCAGCAATACGGCCGGCTTGAGCAAGGCGGATCCCGCCGGAGCGATCTTCCGCTTCATCGCGGATGCCGACCTGCAGCGCAACCAGGACACGACCAACAACATCCGCTCCATCCTCGAAGATCGCGCGGGCCGCCTCTGGCTGGGTACCGATGGCGACGGCCTGAAGGTCTATGACCGGGCCTCGGGTCGCTTCAGCTACCACGACCGCGCCATTGCCCAGGCATTCACCGCGCCCTTCCCGGGCCCCATCCAGGTCGAAGCCATCGTCGAGGATGATTCGGGAAATATCTGGATTGCCAGCAACCTGGGCATCGCCATGATCGAGCCGAAAACCGGCAAGGTCACCGCGCAGCCAGCCGTGCAGGGCGAAGGTGGCGATGCGGGTCGCCGTGCCCTCATCATCAGCCGCGATGGCGCGATCTGGTCGGCGGGCCGCAGCGTTGGCGTGGTTCGTTTCGATCCGCGCACTGGCGAGCGCCGCGCCTGGCGACATCGCGATGACGACCCATCCAGCCTCACCCACGATCTGGTGTTCTTTCTCTGCGAAGACCGCTCCGGGCGGGTCTGGGCCGGCACTGCCGACGGCCTCAGCCTGATCGATCCGGCCAGCGACAGCGTGCGCACGTTCCGCCACGAACGCGACAATCCGCACTCGCTGTCGAGCGACGTCGTTCGCGTCATCCACGAAAGCGCCGACGGCAGCATCTGGGTTGGAACCCACGGCGGGCTCAACCATCTGCTCGAGCTCGGCCCCGGGCCGGCACGCTTCGAGCGCATCCTCAAGCAGGACGGACTGCCGGACGCGACGGTCTACGCCATCCTCGAGGATTCCCTGCGGCGCTTGTGGATCAGTTCCAATCGCGGCATTGCCACGCTTGATCCAGGCAGCCGGGCGATCCATGGTTTTTCGGTCAAGGACGGCCTGCAGGGCCAGGAATTCAACGGCAGTGCCTTCCATCGCTTGCGCGACGGGCACTTCGCCTTTGGCGGCATCAACGGGCTCAACATGGTCGCCCCGGGCGCGGTCTCGGCCAGCCGCTATGCCGCGCCGGTCGTCATCAGCGACGTGCGTGTCGGCAATGGCACGTTGCAGAATTACCAGTCCGGCAATCCGGTGCGCATGGCGCAGGCCGACCGGGTCATCCAGTTCACCTTTGCCGCACTCGATTTCAGCGCGCCGGAGCGCAACCAGTTCCGCTACCGGTTGCACGGGTTCGAGGAAGACTGGGTCGATGCCGGCACCCGCCACGAGGCAACCTACAGCAATCTCGATCCGGGCCAGTACGAGTTCCGCGTGCTGGCCAGCAATCACGATGGTTTCTGGAATGAAACCGCGGCAGCGGTGCCGCTGACCGTGGTGCCGGCGTGGTGGAACAGCGCATGGATGAAAGCCATCATTGCCGCCTTCGGCCTGCTCGCGGTCGTGGCCTTGTGGCAGGGCCTTCGGCGCAAGAACCGCGAACAACGCCTGCATGCCGTCGAACTTCAGGACCGGGAGGATCGACTGCGCCTGGCGCTGTGGGGCTCCAGCGACGAATTCTGGGATCTCGACATGGACAGCGGCGTGCTGGTCCGCCTCAGCGCAAGTCGCGCGCAGGGCAACCAGCGCGAGGAGATCGACTCGGTCTACGATTGGGTCAGGGAAAACATCCATCCCGATGACCAGCGCGTCATCGCGCAGAAGCTCGACGACCACATCAACAACCGCGCACCGCTGTTCGAATCCGAGCAGCGCGTTCGCGTCGGCCGTGACCGCTGGATCTGGGTGCTCGTGCGCGGCAAGATCGTCGAGCGCTGCGAGGAGGGTCGTCCGCGGCGGATCTGCGGCACCGCGCGCAACATCACCGCCACGCGCGAGGCCGAGCGCGAGCGGCGCATCGTCCAGGAAGTGATCAGCAGCATGCGCGAAGGCGTCACCGTGTGCGATCTCGACTTCAATTTCGTCGCCGTGAACCCGGCCTTCACGCGCATCACCGGCTGGCAGGAGCACGAGGTGGTCGGGCGCAATGTGTCCCTGCTCAATTGCGCCCAGCATTCTGCCGAGCACTACCAGAACATGCGTGCCTCGATCGTTCGCGAAGGTCTGTGGCGCGGCGAACTCTGGCAGCGGCGCAAGGATGGCGAGGAATTCCTTTCCTGGCTGCAGAGTTCCGAAGTGCGCGATGCACAGGGCCAGCGCACGCACTTCATCGCCGTCCTCACCGACATCACCGAACGCAAGCGCAACGAGCAGGAACTGCGCTACCTGGCCAACTACGACACCCTCACCGGACTGCCCAATCGTACCCTGCTGTCCGAGCGGCTTGGCCACGCCGTGATCCGCGCACGCCGTGGCGGACACAAGGTGGCAGTGTTGTTTCTCGACCTCGACCGCTTCAAGCACGTCAACGATTCAATGGGTCATGCTGCTGGCGACCGCATGCTGAAGGCCGCCGGCAGCCGCCTGCGCGACAACATACGCGATGGCGACACGGTCGCCCGCATCGGCGGCGACGAGTTCACCGTCATCCTCGAGGAGCTGACCGACAGCATCGAGGCCGAGCGCGTTGCGCAAAAGCTGATCAGCGCCTTCGAGAAGCCGCTGGAGCTCAACGACGGCCAGGATGTGGTGATCTCGCCGTCGATCGGCATCAGCCTCTACCCGGATCACGCGCAAACTCCGACCGACCTGCTCAAGTTCGCCGATACCGCGATGTACCAGGCCAAGGATCGCGGGCGCAAGACCTACATGGTCTACACCGAGAAAATGGATGCTGCGGCCCGCATGCGCGCGACCCTGGTCGGCGCCCTGCGCAAGGCCATCGAGCGCAAGGAACTCAGCCTGGTCTACCAGCCCAAGCTGTCCCTGCTTGACGAACACATCACCGGCGTCGAGGCCTTGCTGCGCTGGCACAGCCAGGAACTCGGCGACGTCCCGCCAACCACCTTCATCCCGGTCGCCGAGGATTCCGGGCTGATCGTCGAGATCGGCGACTGGGTACTCACGCACGCCTGCGAGCAGCTCGCCCACTGGCAGCGCGATGGTCTGCGCGACATTTCCATGTCGGTGAACCTGTCCGTCCTGCAACTGCAGCGCGGTGACCTGATCCAGCGCCTTTGCGACATCCTCGCCGAGAATGATCTCGCTCCGAACCAGTTGGAGCTGGAGTTGACGGAAAGCGTGGTCATGGCCAATGCCGAGCAATCGATCAGCACCCTGCGCCAGCTCAAGGCAGTCGGCGTGACCCTGTCGATCGACGACTTCGGCACTGGCTACTCCTCGCTCAGCTACCTGCGTCGGCTGCCCATCGACACGCTGAAGATCGACAAGGAATTCGTAGGCGACATCACCACTGATCCGGACGACGAGGCGATCACCGCAACCGTCATCAACATGGCCCATTCGCTGGGACTCAACGTGATTGCCGAAGGCGTCGAGACCGCCGAGCAGGCCGAATACCTGCGCGAACAGGGCTGCGACGAGATCCAGGGCCACTGGCTGTCGAAACCGATCACGCCGGCGGAATGTTTCCTGTTCCTGCGCGAACGCAGCCGGGGTCGCCGCGCCAGCCTGCGCAGCCGCTGAGCGCCGGCGTCGATGCTGAGCCGGCCTCGCTTTCCGGTGTATAGTTCCGACCATGTCCGAGAAAGAACCGACCGTGACGACCCTTGCCGAGATCAGCGCCCAGGTTGATCGACTGGTCGACGCCTGCCGCCGGCTCAGCGAGGAGAATCGAAGCCTGCGCCAGAGCCAGGAGCAGCTCGCCAGCGAGCGTGCCGGCTTGATCGCGCGCAATGAACAGGCGCGCATGCGCGTCGAGGCGATGATCAGCCGCCTCAAGTCCCTGGAGCAGAATCAGGCATGAGCGAAGCGGTTACCGTACGCATCCTGGATCGGGATTACCTGGTCGGCTGCAAACCCGAGGACCGTGACGGCTTGATCAGCGCGGCCGCCTACCTCGACGGAAAATTGCGCGAACTGCGCGAGCACAACCGCAGTGGCGGCCTCGAGCGCATCGCGGTCCTCGCCGGGCTCAACGTCGCCCACGAGCTGCTGAGCCTCAAGCAGCAGCAATCCAGCCGTGGCGAGCAGTTGGCACAGCATCTGCAAGCACTCAAATCAAAGCTTGAAGCCGGTTTGCCATCGTCCCTACAATAGACGCCGGTGTCCTCGGCAGTGTTCGACAGCGCATTCAACATTTTGCCTTGTTCCTGTATCGACCCCGGGACAGCCACGCGAACGTCTGTGCGCAAGTCCGCCCCGAGCGGAAAGCCTGATGACGACGCAAAGCTCTCCCACCTGAACCATTTGGTTCAAGGTCGTTCGATGTGCATCGGCACAGCGGAGGACGCCTCTCTCTTCTCTCTCTGCGGCAATCATGACGCTTGAAGATCCGCGCAAGACCCTGCGCGCCGAATTGCGCGCGCGGCGCAAGGCGCTGGTCGCCAGCGAGCGCATCGCCGCGGCCAATGGCGTCGCCGGCACACTCGACCAGCTTGCCGATTTCCTCGTCGATCCACGCATCGCCGGCTACTGGGCGATCGACGGCGAACTGCCCCTGCACAGCGTGGTGGCCAAGCTCAGCCGGCGTGGCCAGCACTATTGCCTGCCTCGCATCATCGGGCCACGGCAGCTTGCCTTCGTCGAATGGCGCCCGGGTGTCGACCTTGAAGCCAATCGCTACGGCATTCCGGAGGCCGTCTGCAGCGCAGCCGACCTGCTCGCCCCGGACGCGGTCGATATCGTCCTCCTGCCACTGCTCGGTTTCGACCGCCAGGGCCATCGCATCGGTTATGGCGGCGGCTACTACGACGCCAGTTTCGCCTTCCTGCGCGGACGCAGCGAAGCAGGCCAGCCTTTGCTGATCGGCGTCGGCTATGCCGCGCAGCAGGTGGCTGCGATTGCCCCGGCGGCGTGGGACGTGCATCTGGATTACGTTGCCACGGAGAAGGAATTGATCGACTGCTGGGCGGAACGCGCATGAGCCGGCGCTACTGGCTGCTCAAGTCGGAACCCGAGGAGTTCTCCATCGATGCCCTGGCCCGGGTCGACATCGAGCCTTGGAGTGGCATACGCAACTATCAGGCGCGCAATTTCATCCGCGACGACATGCAGGTTGGCGACGGCATCCTGTTCTATCACTCCAACTGTGCCGAGCCGGGCGTGGTCGGCATCGCCGAAGTGGCCAGCACGGCGCATGCCGACCCCACCCAGTTCGACAAGCGCAGCGATTATTTCGATCCGGCCAGCAAACCCGAGAAGCCGCGCTGGCTGCTCGTCGATGTGCGTTTCCAGCGCAAGCTCAGGCGCACGATCACTCTCAATGAACTCAAGGGCCGGGGCGAGCTTGCAGAGTTCGCGCTGGTCCGTCGCGGCAATCGCCTGTCGGTACTGCCGGTGACGCGCGCACAGTGGGATTTCATCCTCGATCTCGAATAGCGGAGCGGCGACAATGACGAATGAAGACGGCAAGCGACGCGCGGCGCGCGCAGCCATGCGTTTCGTGGAACCCGGCATGATCATCGGTGTCGGCACTGGCTCGACGGTTGCGCACTTCATCGATGCACTGGGCGAGCGGCGCGGCGATATCGAGGCCGCCGTCTCCAGCTCGGAGCAATCAACCCGCCTGCTCAGGCAGCGCGGCATCGAAGTCGTTGACCTCAACGCCACCGGCGAACTTGCCCTGTACGTCGATGGTGCCGACGAGTGCGATCCGCAACGTTGCCTGATCAAGGGCGGCGGCGCTGCGCTGACGCGCGAGAAGATCATTGCCGCGGCATCGCGGCAATTCGTCTGCATCATCGATCCCGGCAAGCGCGTCGACGTGCTCGGTCGCTTTCCGTTGCCGGTCGAGGTGATTCCGATGGCACGCAGTCATGTCGCGCGCCAGCTGGTCCTGCTTGGCGGCCAGCCGGTCTGGCGCGATGGCGTCACCACCGACAACGGCAACTGGATCCTCGATGTGCACAATTTGCGCATCACCGATCCACCCGCGCTGGAAAGCGCGATCAACCAGATTGTCGGCGTGGTCACCGTCGGCCTGTTTGCCGCACGGCGCGCCGACATCGTCTTGACCGGCGAGACCGACTGAACCTGGCAAGCACAGTAGCATTTACCAAAATTCGTCTTTCCGGATCAGCGCCGTGCGCTGACGCTCCTCCCCCGACCTGGCCGGAAATGTCCGATCATGGATCGAACCCGCCCAGGACATGCGCAGTCGGCGCGCGGGGATTCACCGACTGTGGCTTCGTTCATTTGCCACTGATTCGCTGTCTGCCGCAAAGTCGCGTTGGCCACGCAGCAGCAGCGCCTGTTGCCAGCCTGCAGGAATCGCCTCGCTGCTGCCATCGAGACGCACGGCCTTGCCGCCAACGAGGCCGGCGACCGCCACGCCATCGACATGCAGGATGCGCGAGCCGAGCAGCGCCGGCACGCGCACGCCGGCGTCCAGTATGCCGACCAGGTTGAGCGGATCGGTTGCGGCGATGACTAGCGTGCCGCCATCACGCGGGCGGGCGCGCGCCTTGCGCAGCAGCGGGATCGCTTCGGGCAGGGCGAACTGCTCACCGGACAAGCCGGCAATGAAGCGACCACCACGGATTTCGCCGCGCGCCTCGAGCTGCCGACAAACCCGCAGCAGTTCGCGCCATGGCGGCAGCCAGGATGATTCACGGGCCAGCAGGCGCCAGCAGATCACGCCGTAGCGGCGCAGCAAGGTCCGCACAACATGCTCGATCGAATCCTTGCCGGCCGAGTGTGGCGCATCCCCTGTCGCCTCGGCCTTCGGCACGCGCGTCAACGCCCAGCGACCGGCATCCTCGATGCCCATCAAACTGGCCCGGCGCGTGCGTCGCGCCTGCTTGGAACGCCTGGCCGCCGGGACCAGCAAGGCGCGCAGTCCGGCGAAACTGTCGACATTGATCAGGCCGCGGCTGACCAGTTCGCCCAGCGCCTCTTCGAGTTCGACCTTGAGCAGGCGCGTGCCGTGGGCGATCTCGTCGAAGAACGAAGCGCCGTGTGCGCGCAGATGCTCGAGCACGGCCTCGGCGCGCGATGAGGCGTGGATGGCGCCGGGCGCGGAACCTGCTGCCAGTTGCGACCAGATGCGCAGGCTGCGTCGCGGCAGGATCAGGATGGGCGTACTGCGCACCGGTCCGGCGGCCCGTTCGCGATTCGCCGAAGCGGCACTGGCAAAACGTGTCCACACGATGCGTCCGCTGCGGCATTGTTCGTCGAGCCAATGGATTGAATAATCGGCGATGCGTGCCGGCAACAGCTCGGCCTCCCAGGCACCGGCGGCCGATTCGAAACCTTCCAGTTGCGCGAGCACGCTGGCCAGCGCATCCGGCCCGCGTGCCTGCGCGCCGGGCGTGATGCGGTGCCAGTCGAAGAGAAAGCGCATGAAGTCGCGCGCCTCGACCGGTTCGATCTCGCGGCGCAGGCGTTTGAGCGTGTAGCGATGGATGCGCGCCAGCAGATGACGTTCGCACCATTCCTCGCGGGTTGCTGCAGGAGTGAACCGGCCGCGCATGACGAAGCCCTGGGTTTCCAGGGCGATCAGGGCGGCCTCGATGTCGATCTCGGTCACGACCATCATCTCGGCCAGTCCGGCGACCGTGATCGGGCCAAGCGCAGTCATGCGCGCACGCAGCAGATCGACCAACGCAGCCTCACGCGTCCACGCGATGCCGGCATATTCGGCGGGTGCCTCGATCGCCGGCTGCATGCCGCCGGTCGGATGCAGCGCCTGCAGCTGGGGCAGCTTTTCGGCGGCGACCCAGAGTCTGCCGACACTCTCTGCCGGAAGCGGCTTCGACCCTGATGCCTCCCCGTATCCTGCGGAGATTCGCGTGGCGCGTCGCTGTGCCGCGAGCCGGATCAGCCAGTCCGCCCATTGCGGCTGGCTCTCGGCTTCATCCGCGCTGACCAGGCCGATGCCAAGCAGGGTTTCGTGCATCTCGTCGGCATCACGCGGATCCGGCCAGGCTTCCTCGCGCACCGCTTCGATCGCAGCCGGATCGAGCGCACCCAGATCGTCGTTCGATTCGGGATCGCTCCAGCGGCGCATCTGCACGGCCTGGGTGCGACGTTCCTCCAGCGGTGCATCATCGAGAAAGGCATATGGCCGCGCGCCAAGGATTTCAGCGGCGAGCGGCGAAGGTTCGGGCAGGTCGCGCGCCACGATGTCGATGCTGCCGCTCTCAAGACCGCGCAGCACATCGAGCCAGCCTTCCACGTCCATTGCCTCGTGCAGGCAGTCATGCAAGGTCTGCGCGACCAGTGGATGGTCGGGAATCTGCCGTTCGCCGACGATGTTTTCGAGGCAGGCAACCTGATCCGGAAACACCGTCGCCAGCAGGTCTTCGGATTTCATGCGCTGCAGTTGCGGTGCCACCTTCTGCCCGCCGGCAAAGCGCGGCAGGGCCAGCGCCGTGGTCGCCGCCCAGCGCCAGCGCACGCCAAACAGCGGCGCATCCAGCAGGGCCTGGACGAGGATGTCCTGCGCCGTGGCCGAATGCAGATAGCGCGAAACCTCGATCAGCGGAAAGCTGTGGCTGGTCGACAGCGACAGGATGATGGCGTCCTCGGTCGCCGCCGCCTGCAATTCAAAATTGAAGGCGCGGCAAAAGCGTTTGCGCAGGGCCAGGCCCCAGGCCTTGTTGATGCGGCTGCCAAATGGCGCGTGCACGATCAACTGGGTGCCGCCGGATTCATCGAAGAAGCGCTCGATGACAATCTGCGTGCGCGTCGGCAACACACCGAGCGCATTGCGTGCCTGTGCCAGATAGTCGACCAGCTGCTGCGCGGCGACAGCGTCGATGCCCACTTCATCGACCAGCCAGCGACACGCCTCGGCGATGCGCGTCGACGCTGGCTCGCCGGCAAGCCGCGCCTCGATCTCGCTGCGCAGGCGCGAAACGCCCATCGACAACTCATCGCTGCGTCCGGGGGCCTCGGCAATCCAGAACGGAATGCTCGGCGGCAGGCCGTGTGCATTCTCGACCCGCACCGTGCTGCGCTCGATGCGCAGGATCCGGTAACTGGTGTTGCCGAGCTGGAAGATGTCGCCGGCCAGGCTCTCGACGGCGAAATCCTCGTGCACGCTGCCGACCGTGATTGCCTCGGGCTCGACCACGACGGCATAGTCGGCGGTATCGGGAATCGTGCCGCCCGAGGTCAGCGCGGTCAGCCGCGCATTGCGCCGACCCTTGACCTTGCCGTGCACGGCATCGCGATGCAGATAGCCGGCGCGTGCTCCGCGCCGCGTCGTGAAGCCGTCTGCAAGCATGCGCACGACGTCGTCGAATTGCTTGCGCGTCAGATCGCGATACGGCCAGGCCCGGCGCAGCCAGTCGTACAGCGCCGCCTCGTCCCATTCGCCACAGGCGACTTCGGCGACAATCTGCTGGGCCAGCACATCGATGGGCGCGACCGGAATCTTCAGCGCATCCAGTTCACCGCGGCGGATGCAATCCAGCAGGGCCGCGCATTCGACCAGGTCATCGCGCGATTGCGCAAACAGCCTGCCTTTCGGCGTCGCGCCCACGGCATGGCCCGAGCGCCCGACGCGCTGCAGGAAGGCCGCAATCGCATGCGGCGAGCCAAGCTGGCAGACCAGGTCGACATCGCCGATATCGATGCCGAGTTCCAGCGAGGCGGTCGCCACCAGCACCTTGAGCTCACCGCGCTTGAGCCGTTGCTCGGCATCCAGGCGCAACTCCTTGGCCAGGCTGCCGTGATGCGCGGCGACCTGCTCCTTGCCAAGGCGCTCGCCAAGATGACGCGCCGCACGCTCGGCCATGCGCCGCGTGTTGACGAAGACCAGGGTCGTGCGATGCGCCTCCACAAGTTCGGCAAGCCGGTTGTAGACGCTTTCCCAGACCTCGTTCGACATCACCGCTTCGAGCGGCACGGGTGGCATCTCGATGGCCAGGTCGCGCGCGCGCACATGACCGGAATCGATGATGGCGCAATCCGGCCTGCCCTCGGCATCGACATGGCTGGCACCAACGAGAAAGCGCGCGACCTCCTCGATCGGCTTTTGCGTCGCCGACAAACCGATGCGGACCAGGCGGCGCTGGCAGAGCGCTTCAAGGCGTTCGAGAGTCAAGGCCAGATGACTGCCACGCTTGTCATCGGCAATCGCGTGGATTTCATCGACGATGACCGTGCGCGTGCCGGCCAGCATCAGCCGCCCCGATGCGGAACCGAGCAAGACATAGAGCGACTCGGGCGTCGTCACCAGGATATGCGGCGGCGATTTCAGCATGCGCTGGCGATCGGCGGCCGGCGTGTCGCCGGTACGCACGCCGGTGCGGATATCGATATTGATGTGGCCGCGACGTTCCAGTTCGGCGCGGATGCCGGCCAGCGGTGCTTCGAGATTGATCGCAATGTCGTTGGACAGCGCTTTCAACGGCGAAACATAGACAACCGTGGTGCCTTCAGCCAAGCCAAAATCGAGACCCTCGCGAACCAGCCCGTCGATTGCGGCGAGAAACGCGGCCAGGGTCTTGCCCGAGCCGGTCGGTGCGGCGATCAGGGTATGCCGGCCCTCGCGAATTGCCGGCCACGCATCCGTCTGCGCCGGCGTCGGCGTAGCGAAGCTGCGCGCGAACCACGCAGCCACTGCGGGGTGGAAATCAGCCAGATCGGGGTGCACGGACATGATCATCGACAACGCGGGAATCGGACCCGCCAGCCTACACCGAAGCCTTTCTCAGGGCATGAGACGGCGCCTGAATGCCGGGGGGGGGGGGGGGGCCCGGGGGGGGGGCCGGGGGGGGGCCGGGGGGGGGGCGGCCCCCCCCCCCCCCCCCCCCCCCCCCCCCCCCCCCCCCGGGGGGGCGGGGGGGGGGGGGGCCCCCCCCGGGGGGGGTAAAAGGGGGGGTGGGGGGGCGGGGAAGGGTGAGGGGGGTGGGGTGGGGGAGGGGGGGGGGGGGGGGGGGGGGGGGGGGGGGGGGGGGGGGGGGGGCCCGGGGGCGGGGGGGGGGGGGGGGGGGGGGGGGGGCGGGGCGGGGGGGGGGGGGGGGGGGGGGGGGGGGGGCGCGGCCCGGGGCCCCCCCGGGGGGGGGCGGGGCGGGGGGGGGGGGGGGGGGGGGGGGGGGGCGGGGGGGGGGGGGCGCCGCCCCCCCGGCGGGGGGGGGGGGCGGGGGGGGGGGGGGGGGCGGGGGGGTCGGGGGGGGGGGGGGGGGGGGGGGGGGGGGGGGGGGGGGGGGGGGGGGGGGGGGGGGGGGGGGGGGGGGGGGGGGGGGGGGGGGGGGGGGGGCCCCCCCGGCGGGGGGGGGGGGGGGGGGGGGGGGGGGGGGGGGGGGGGGGGGGGGGGGGGGGGGGGGGGGGGGGGGGGGGGGGGGGGGGGGGGGGGGGGGGGGGGGGGGGGGGGGGGGGGGGGGGGGGGGGGGGGGGGGGGGGGGGGGGGGGGGGGGGGGGGGGGGGGGGCACCATCGTCGCGACGAGGTGGTCAAGCGCACCGGCTGGATCGTGGCAGCGGCCGAGGTGCACGGCCGAGGTCTGGATGACCGCGCTACGCGGGGCGGTCAGCCAGCGGAAGCGATCGCGCTGGCCGAGCTGGCCGATCGGACCGCTGTCGGCACCGCCTTGGCAGATGCGCACGATGGCTGCCAGATGGGTGGCCACGGCCTCGACATCGACACCCGGATCGAACGCGCGCAGGCGGGCCTTGTCGAGCTCGATGCGCGCGGCGAGGAACTTTGCCGATGCAGATGAGACGATCGCACCGACATTGAGGAACTCCTCGCGTTCGGGGCGTGGCACGACGCGCACGATCGCGTAGTCATACCAGAGCGGCGCGGGCACGGATGGCCTCCTCGACGAAGGCGCGTGGCGCCTGGATGCGCCGCACAAGGTATTCGACGTACGCCGCGCGTTGCGCGAGGGCATTGGCGAAGAGCGGCTCCGCCAGCAGCCAGGCGTCGGGTACGTCGGCGACGATCCCGGTGATCCGTTCGGGCGTGAGGCGTGCGGCGAGTTCCGCGTCGACGTCGGCGAGTCGATCCGCCCACGGCAACAGCACATGATCGCGGATCGGCACGAACGCCCTGCGGCTGCGCTCGGCCCAGTCGGTCCAGTCGTGATGGAAGTACAACGCGGCGCCATGATCGATCAGCCAGAGCCGCCGGTGCCAGGTCATCAGGTTGGCATTGCGCGGGGTGCGATCGACATTGCTGACATAGGCATCGAACCAGACGATGCGCGAGGCGAGATCGGCGTCGGGCGGCGTAGCCAGCGCGTCGAAGGTCACTGCACCGGGGAGATAGTCGAGTCCGAGGTTGAGTCCCGTACTGGCACGGATCAGATCCTGGATCTCGGGATCCGGCTCGGTGCGTGCCAACTCGTCGTCGACTTCGATGAAGACCAGTTCGGGTATCGGCAGGTCCAGCGCCCGCGCAATCTCGCCGGCGATCAGTTCGGCGATCAGGGCCTTCGCGCCCTGGCCGGCACCGCGGAACTTGAGCACATACATGCCGGCGTCATCGGCTTCGATGATTGCCGGCAGCGAACCGCCTTCACGCAGGGGCGTGACATAGCGGGTTGCGGCGACCGTGCGGATATTCATTGCCGGCGATGCTCGCATTGATCCCGCGCCGTGCAAAGCATCCGCCGCAACCGTGCCGGAGGATCCAACCGCGCGCGGATTCGTTCAACTGCCTTGCGCCGCGCTCCAGGCGGCCATGCGTTTCTGCATTTCCTCGGGCGGGACATCCTCGACATGCGTCGCCAGCGACCACTTGTGGCCGAACGGATCAATCACCGAGCCCATGCGGTCGCCCCAGAACTGGTTCTCCACCGCGCGATCCGCGCGGGCGCCCGCCTTGATCGCCCTGGCGAAGGCGGCATCGGCATCCTCGACATAGATCATGAAGGCCGCCGTCGGCCCGCCGCGCGCGTTTGGCCCCTTGACATTCATGCTGGCGAATTCGTCGGACAACATGATGTGGGTATCGCCGATCTTGATCTCGGCATGGCCGATCATGTCGCCCATTGGCAAGCGGTAAAGCTCGGTGGCGGCAAAGGCTTGCACATAGAAGTCGATGGCCCTGGCCGCGTCGTCAACGGTCAGGTAGGCGGTGACGGTGTGATACCCGTCGGGAATGTGTTTCACGGCTTTCGTGCTCATGCGTGGCCCTCCGGTGGACTCGTGCGCATCGTACAGCCTGCCGCAGCAGAGCGCCGGCCGTGCTGACGCGCAAGACTCAAGCCTGGGACGACACTTTCAAACCGATGATGCCGCCCAGGATCAAGGCCAGGCTGAGCAGGCGGCCGAGGTTTGCCGCTTCGCCGAAGAGGGCGATGCCGAGCAGGGCCGTGCCCACGGCACCGACACCGACCCACACCGCGTAGGCTGTGCCAAGCGGCAGCGACTTCATGGCGATTCCCAGCAGGCCGAGACTGATCGCCATCGCCAACACGGTGCCGATGGATGGCCACAGGCGGGTGAAGCCCTCGGTGTATTTCAAGCCGATGGCCCAGCCGATTTCAAACAATCCCGCCACAATCAGGATGAACCAGTCCATTGCACTCCTCGTCATTGCGTGGGTGTCGGCAGCGGCTTCGGCGGATTGTCCGGCTGCGGCTTTTCATTGCCCTTGGCCGCGCGCGTGGCGGCGGCCTGGCGTGACCATTCCTCGATCAGTTCAGCGCGCGCGGCGCGGCGACTGGGCGGTTCCGCGGGTCCTTCTGCCTCTGCCGCGGGTGCTTCGTCGGCCTTGCCGGTATCGATGTAACGCAACAAGCGGTCGATCTGCATGGCCAGCACGTTGTCGACCGCCGGCGCAATCTGCCCGAGACCGCTGCCACTCGATGCATTGACCCGGTAATCGATGTCGAGACGCGTGGCCTCGTCATCCATCGGCTGCAAGCTGAAGCTCAGCACGCCGTTGACGGCGCGTTCCTGCAGCGGCCCGAGCGCGGCATCCAGGCGCAGCAGTTCATTCTTCAAGGCCATGACGACGCGACCGTGTTCGACGCTGCCAGCGGCCCAGCGCTCGCAAAAGCAGCCGCCGGCCTCGGCCTTGAGGCTGAGATTGGCCGCCGTACCCGACCAGGTGTGCTCGGCACTCCACCAGCGCGCAACCTCGCCCAGGGCGACATAGACCTTGGCCGGCGGCGCCTCGACGCGGGCCGAGAATTCAATCAGGAAATGATCGTTGGCTGCCTCGCTGACCTCGGCACGCGCGTTGCACGCCATGAGACCGCCAAGGACACACAGCAGGAGCATCGCTTTCATCAATCGGATCCTTGCCCGGACGGCACGCGCCGATGGGCCCTTTTGGCAGCCCGCAGCAGTTCCGTCAAGCGCTCTCTGGGCCCCCATGGTTGGGTTCCGCGGGGGGGCCCCTCTCCCCATTTACCGAAAAAAAAAAATTTTGGGGGGAAGGAAGGAAAAAAGGAAAAAAGGGGGGGGCCGCGGGGGAAAAAAAAGAAAAAAAAGAAAAGAAAAAGAAGAAAAAGAAGAAAATGTTTTTTTTTTTTTTTTTTTCGTTCGAAAAGGAAAGAAAAGAAAGAGAGGGGAGGGGGGGGGGGGGGGGGAGGGGGGGGGGGGGGGGGGGGGGGGGGGAGAGAGGGGGGGGGGGGGGGGGGGGGGGGGGGGGGGGGGGGGGGGGGGGGGGGGGGGGGGGGGGGGGGGCAAAAGGGGGGGGGGGGGGGGGGGGGGGGGGGGAGGGGGGGGGAGAGGGGGGGGGGGGGGGGGGGGGGGGGGGGGAAGGGGGGGGGGGGGGGGGGGGGGGGAGGGGGGGGGGGGGGGGGGGGGGAGAGGGGGAGGGAGGGGGGGGGAGAAGAGAAGAGGAGAAAAAAGGAGGGGGAAAAAAAGGGGGGGGGGGGGGAGGGGGGGGGGGCGGGGGGGGGGGGGGGGGGGGGGGGGGGGGACCGGGGGAGGGGGGAAGGGGAAGGGGAAGAGGGAAGGGGGGAGGGGCAAAAAGGGGGGGGGGGGGCGAAGAGAAAAGAAGGGGGGAGGGAGGGGGGGGGGGGGGGGGGGCGGTCAGGCGTCGGCGTCGGTGGCCCAGCCTTCGCCGCTGCCGCGATGGATCAGCGTGTCCGTCTCGAGCACCGCAGCGGCCGGATAAGCCGGTTGTGTGGCAAGTTCGGCATAGATCGGCACGAAATCCGGACGCGTCGCCTCCATCAACTGCTCGAAACTGTCGATGACGAAATAGGTTTTCTGGAAGGTATCGATGCGATAGCGCGTGCGCATGATGCGCTTGATGTCAAAGCCGATTCGGTTTGGCGCATCCGATTCGAGGCAATGGATGGATTCACCCTTCGAGGAGACGATGCCCGAGCCGTAGATGCGCAGCGCGCCATCCTGGCGGATCAGGCCAAACTCCACCGTGTACCAGTAGAGGCGGGTCAGGTTGACCAGGGCTTCGGCGCTGACGCCATGGGCCTTGACGCCACCGCGGCCATAGGCGGCCATGTAGTCGGCAAACACCGGATTGAGCAGCAGCGGCACGTGTCCGAACAGGTCATGGAACATGTCCGGCTCGGCAATGTAGTCGATCTGTTCCGGGCGACGGATCCACCAGGTTACCGGGAAGCGCCGATTGGCCAGGTGCTCGAAGAAATCGAGCTCCGGCAGCAGGCCTTCGACGCCAATCAATTGCCAGCCGGTGGTCTTCGCCAGCAGCGCGTTGATTTCCTCGAAACGCGGGATCTGCCCGGCGGCCATGCCGAAGCGTTCCTGGTTGTCGATGAACTCGGCGCAGGCGCGGCCCTTGAGGATTTCACGCTGGCGCTTGAACAATGTCGACCAGGTGGCGTGATCCTGTTCGGTGTAGCTGTCCCACGGCTGCTCGATGATGGCCGTGGTGTAGACCGGCACAAAGCCCTTGTCGGTCAGCTGGTTTTCGATGCGGCGCGGCTCGACAGACATGCTTTCAACCCGGTGGATGCGACCCTTGATGCTAGCGGGTTCGGTGCGCAACAGGCTTGCAAATTTGCCTATTAGTGCGCGATTGGCGCATATTTGTTGCGCCAAATCATGCTTCTGCACACGAAACGAGCGAATCCGTGAATTCCAGCCTCGATCGCACCGACTTGCGCATCCTCGCCCTGTTGCAGGCGAACGGGCGCGCGACCAATGCCGAGATTGCCGAGGCGGTCAATCTTTCGGCTTCGGCCTGCCTGCGCCGCGTGCAGAGACTGGAAGCCGACGGCGTCATTGCCGGCTATGCCGCCCTGCTTGATCCGCAAGCGCTCGGCCTCGGCCTGCAGGCATTCGTCCGCGTGCAACTGGAAAAGCACGGCAGTGCCGCCGTGCAGCATTTCGTGCGCAGCGTGCAGGGCTGGAACGAAGTGGTCGCCTGTCATGCGCTGACCGGCGAGATGGATTACCTGCTACAGGTCGTGGTCAGCGACCTCGATGATTTTTCCCGCTTCCTGCTCGACAAGCTGCTCAACGAAAGCGGCGTCGGCGATGTCAATTCGAGCTTTGTCCTGCGTACGGTCAAGCACACACGTGAATTGCCGATCAATCTGCCCTGAAGCGGATCAGTGCAGGGTGTGGCGGTCGCCCTTGTCATCGACGCGGGTTGGAAAGTGCAGGATGCGCGCGCCTTGCGTCGACTCCGGTTCGCGTCTCCACAGCACCGGCACGTCATCCGGTCGCGGCAGGTCCAACTCGTCATCGGCGGCGGCGTGCGCCTCATCCTCGTCTTCCCAGCTGTAGCGCTTGCGCGGTGGCTTGGGATCAAGACGGAACAGGAGGATGGCCGCCAACGCGCCGGCAACGGCACCGGCCAGGTGATACTCGAAAGAGATGTTTTCCTCGCGCGGCAGCACGGTCAGGAGCATGCCGCCGTAGAAGAAGAAGACGACCAGCGCAATGGCCACGCCAAGGCGGTCGCGCCGGAACAGGCCGGTGAGGAAGAGGAAGAACATCAGCCCGTGGTTGACGCCGCTCATGCCCACATGCACGGAATCCCGCGCGAACAACCAGACGCCCAGGCCCGAGAGCAGCCAGATCATCGGCAACGCCCATTGCGCGGCGCGCGGATAGGCATACAGGGTCAAGGTCGCCAGCAAGGCCAGTGGCAAGGTGTTCGACATCAGGTGCTCGAACGAGGCGTGCGCGAAGGGCGCGCTGAGGATGCCGATGAGTCCGCGCAATTGCCGCGGCTCGATGCCGAGGTCGCTCATCGACCAGCCAAGCAGCCAACTGCCAAGCCAGACCAGCCAGATGCCGACGAGCAGGACGGCGGCGCTGAAGACGGCGTAGTTGATGCGCTCGCGGTCGAACTGGACGGCGGCGCTGCCGGGATCCGGCGTCGGGGGAGCGATATCCATCGGCACGAGGTTGGGTCGCGATGCGGTGGTGCAAGGGTCGATGGCTGCGGATTGGATCGAGCCGGGCGTGGCGTGTTGATGGCTTTGCCCGAAATCGAGCCCGGGATTTACGCTGCCCGCCGTTTGCGCACAGGCTTTCCGCGTGGCCGTGCCGCGCTACTTCGGGCTGCTTCGCCTGCTGCGCTTCGATGTGCATCCCAGGCCGTCGCAGCCGATGGCCATTAGTCATGCCGGAGGTTTTCGGCAAGCTTGGCTCGGATGTTGCTTGGATTGATTATCCAACCAGTTGAGCACCATGGATTTTCACATCCCCACCGCGATGCAGCTGACCGCAACCATGACCATGATCATTGGCCTTGCGCTCGCCTTCACCATCACCGGATATCCGCGATTCCTGCAATACCCCATGCGCCTGTGGGTGCGCGGCTTGCTCATCCAGCCGTTTTCCTACGCGCTCTTCTCGTTGCGCGGGCAGATCCCCGACTGGCTCTCGATCATCGTCGCCAATACCTTGCTGAGCATCTCTTTCGTGCACCTGATCCTTGCCCTGTACGTGTACAACCGCAAGCCAGCGAAGTTGCCGCTGATGATCGCGATCGTTGCCACCACCTTCATCGGCGAATCCCTGCTCACCTATGTCTGGCCGAGCCTGTACGGGCGCATCTGCCTGATCTCGATCCTGCTGGCGCTGATGTGCGGACTTGGCGTCAAGGCCATCTACCAGCGGGTCGAAGTGATCACGCGACCGGAACACCTGGTCGCGATCATGTTCCTGGTCGGCGGCCTCATCATGCTGGCGCGAATGCTCAAGGTTCCTGACGTCGGCATGCTCAGCGTGGTCGCCTCGACGCCCATGCAGGGCATCGTGTTCACCTACGCCGCGTTGTTGCCGGTGATCGCGACTTCGGGCTTCCTGCTCATGTGCGGCGAACGCCTGAACAAGCACCTGTCCCGGCTGGCCACGCTGGATCCGCTGACCGGCGTGTTCAATCGACGCACGATGACCGAACTGGCCGGCAAGGCGGTCGCGGCGAGCAAGCGCCATGGTCGCGCCTTGTCCCTGCTGATCATTGATATCGACCATTTCAAGCGCATCAACGACCAGTTTGGCCACGAAGCGGGCGACCTCGCCTTGTGTCGCTTTGTCGAACTGGTCGGCGAGGTGATGCGCGAATCTGACGTCTTTGCCCGCCTTGGCGGCGAGGAATTCGTCGTCATCCTGCCCGACTCCGACGAACGCGCCGCCGTCGAGATTGCCGAGCGCATCCGTCAGCGGCTTGGTGACTCCGACTTTTCCGTCAGCGGCTGGCAGGTGCCGCTGCGCGTCTCGATCGGCGTCGGCACACTGGGCCCGGCCATCAGCGACCTTGAAACCCTGCTGCGCATGACCGACCACGCCATGTACGAGGCCAAGCGCAACGGCCGCAATCGCGTCGTCCCGGTTTCCGCGATGCACTCGCAATCGGCACTCGACTTCGGCACCCGCGACTCACCGCAATGACATCAATCGGTCCGCGGCAGGAAGCGACTGGCCACCAGCGAGGCACCGATCAGCAAGGCCACCATCCCCAGTGACAAGCCGATCGGCACCTTCCAGACATCGGCGATCAGCATCTTCAGGCCGATGAAGACAAGCACGCCGGCGAGTCCGTAATTGAGCAGATGAAAGCGATCGGCCATGCCGGCGATGAGGAAGAACAAGGCCCGCAAGCCGAGCACGGCAAACACGTTCGAGGTCAGCACGACGAACGGGTCCTCGGTGATGGCGAAGATCGCCGGGATCGAATCGACGGCGAAGATCACATCGGTCACTGCAAGCAGGACGATGACCATGAACATCGGCGTGTACCAGCGCACTCCATCCTTGACCACGCTGAGCTTGGCCCCGCTGTATTCCTTGCTCAGGCGCAGGTGGCCGCGCATCCAGCGCATCAGCGGATTGGACTCGAAATCGCCTTCATCATTGGGCGCGCGCACCATCTGGATGCCGGTGTAGATGAGGAATGCGCCGAAGAAATAGAGGATCCAGTGGTAGCGCTGGATCAATGCCGCGCCCACGAAGATGAGGATTGCGCGCAGCACGATCGCACCGAGGATGCCGATCATCAGCGCATGCTTCTGCAACTCCGCACTGACACCGAAACGCGAGAAGATGAGCAGGAAGACGAAAATGTTGTCGACCGCCAGCGCCTTCTCGACGAGATAGCCGGCAAGAAACTGCAGCGCGGTCTCGTTGGCCACCTCGGCACTGACGTGTCCACCCAGCCAGTACCACAAGCCGAGGTTGAACAGCATGGCCAGGGCAATCCAGGCCACGCTCCACAAGGCCGCTTCCTTGAAGGCAACCTTGTGCGTGCCGCCCGCACGCAGGACGACGAAATCGATGACCAGGGCGATGACGACAATCAGTCCGAAAACGAACCAGAGCGCCGGTGTTGCGATGGTGTGCATTGCCTGAACTCCGCAAACGAGTGCCCCGCGCCGGGTTGCGCGAATCGGGCCGCGGTGGATTCCGGGCACAGCTTCGCCGTTGTTCGGCGAAGGTCTTGCTCGCAAACAGCGCAGTTTCGCGGTATTTGCCTGCCGGACCGGGACCGGCGGGGCGGTCCGTGCTGACGATCACGGCAACGGGAGAGCTACTCCCCTTCGTTTACACGGGCGACTCTAGCGGATTGCCTGCTGAAAGTCATGGGCTGACCGGGTAACAGATGGTGTCGGGACCGGGTCCTGAACTGGAGCGCAGCAGTGCGTTGCTGGAAGTGGTTTCAGCCGCGATGCTATCTGCCAGCGTGCCGAAAGGCATGGGGCACGAAGGCGACTCCCACAGAATCCGAGCGAGCGGCGCAGGTTTCCTGGGTGATCCTCGCGTTACTGCTTCGTTGTTGGCATCGCTTATCATGCGCCGATGAAAGACCATCCACCGGGGCCGCTGCCCGTCGTCCAGCTGAAGATCGAACGCCGCTCGAACCATCCCTGGATCTACCAGAAGATGGTGGAACGCCCCGAGCCAAAACCGAAACCCGGCAGCATCGTCGAGATTGTCGACCGCAATGGCGACTATGCCGGACGCGGCTTCTACAACGGCCACTCGCGGATCACCTTGCGCGTGCTGACTGCCGACGTCGAGGAACAAGTCGACGAGGCGTTTTTCGAGCGCAGGATCGGCGCTGCCGTCAGCCTGCGTCGTGATCTGCTGAAACTGGATGCGGTCACCGACGCCTATCGCCTGATCCATTCCGAGGGCGACGGGCTGTCCGGCCTGGTGGTCGACCGCTTTGCCAATACCCTGGTCATCGAATTCTTTGCCGCCGGCATGTACAAGCAGCGCGAATTGATCCGCCGTTGTCTGCTCGAACATTTTCCTGATGCGGAAATCTACGCCTACGCCGAATCGCATGTGCAGAAGCAGGAAAGCTTCGACTGCGCGGTGCCACCAATGCCGGCACCGACCGTCATCCACGAACACGGCGTGCAGTTCCATGCCGCGCCAGGCAGCAAGCACAAGACCGGTTTCTTCGTCGACCAGCGCGACAACCGCAAGACGCTCGCCGAGTTCTGCGCGGGCAAGCGCGTCCTCGACCTGTGCTGCAATTCGGGCGGCTTCGGCATCACCGCGAAGACGATTGGTGGCGCCAGCGAAGTGGTCGGTGTCGATCTCGATGAAGGCATTCTCGAGATCGCCGAGAAGAATGCATACCTCAACAAAGCCAGGATCCGCTTCGTGCAGGCGGACATCTTCCACTGGCTGCGCGATTTTCCGAACAACCGTGCCGAGAAGTTCGACGTCGTCATCCTCGATCCGGCAAAGATGACACGCGATCGCGAACAGGTGATTCCGGCGCTGAAGAAATACCTCGACATGAACAAGCTGGCCATGGGCGCACTCAAGCCCGGCGGCATCCTGCTGACCTGTTCCTGCACCGGCCTGGTCAGCGAAGACCAGTTCCTCGACATGTTGCGCCGCGCCGCGTTCTACGCCGGGCGCAGCGCGCAGATCCTCAAGGTGACCGGAGCCGGTGCCGATCACCCGTGGCTTGCCCACGTGCCGGAAAGTCGTTACCTGAAGGCCGTGTTCTGCCGCGTCGATTGAGTGGATGCGGCGCTGGCGCGGTCCCCTGGTCGGGCCAGCGGATCGGCGTCCTGCGCAACGAAACCTTTCCCGGCGAATCCGCCACGGCGATTTCGTTTCGCATCATCACTTGATGCTGATGAAGGTGGGCGGGATACGATCGGCGAGAACGAGCGTCGCTGACTTCTCCACGCTTCCGCGCCGATAGCCAATCTGCAGCCTGGTCGCGGCGGGCGTTTCGCGGAGGAACTTCCGCCATTCATCGAGTGTTCGTGTGGCAACCGGCTGCTTGTTGATCGTGACGATGCGGTCGTCGACGTGCAGACCGGCAGCGGCCGCGGCACTTTCCCTGGCGACATCGGCGACCCTGAAAGCCTCGTCATCACCCATCAGCCAGAGGCCGCTGCGATCATGTGCGTCTGCTCTCGCGAATGTCGCGTTGGGCGCGAGGTACATGCGCCTGGCCGAGTAATCAAAGGCCACGGTGAAGCGCTTGAGCACGCCGCCACCCAGGTTGCCCGAAACATCCGGATCGGCGAATGCGCCCTTTTCACCCGTGAAGAGATCGCCTGCGATGTCATGGATCTCGATGTCGCCGAGCTTGAGCGTGCCAAGACGCACCGGTCGTCCACGCGCGGGACCACCCACGCCCCAACCGGTCACGGCTTCCGGCGCTGCATGGTACTTCTCGACAAGCACCTGCTCGCGCACGAATGGCGAGTGCAGGGTCAGTGATACACGCGATCCGGTATCGACACTGATGCGCACGGGCACGCCATCCAACTCGCCGGCGATGATCGGAATGCGGCTCGCCAGTTCAAACGGAATCGATTTCGACCCGGCTGGCACGATGAATTTCGGCGGCTCGGCCAGTATCAGCTCGCTGTTTGCGTAGTCGATGGTGATGCCGAAGCGGCGAAACATCTCGAAACCCACGAGCCCGTCCGAGGCAAATCCTTCAACTTTCGGAATATCGCCGAGGTCCATGACGTAGAACACCGGATTCGCCAGCATTGCGTCGCCCAGACGAACTTCCCTGGCATGCGCCAACGCGACATCGACGATCTCTTCGCCAACCCCACGACCGGCCATCTTGCCCTCTCCCTGCAGAGCGAATTTCTTCGCTGACGCCGGCGTCAGCACGTTGGCACCGCCGGTATCGACGAGGAAGCGCGCGGGCATGCCATCGATCGATCCATCGGCATAGATGTGGTTGTTGACGAGGGTGAACGGAACGCGGGTGATGCCCGCGGCATTGTCGATTCGCGCGCTAGCAGCCATCTCCGGCTTGGCGAAATCGGAATCGCTGATCACGGCGTTGGCAACGTAGCTGGTGATTCGTGCTTCGGTGCGGTTGCGTTGATCGACATGTCCGCTGCTGTCGGAGAGATCGATGGTGAAATGAAATGGCAGGCGCAGGCCATCCACTTCGCGCCAGTCATCGAAGCGCGTCGTGGCCAGGTCCTGGCCTTGTTTCTGCTCTACCAGCGTGAGCAGTCGGGATTGTGCATCGAACCAGAGGTTCAGCGGATCGCCACCGCGCGGCGTGGCGACGATGACTTCGTAGCTGCGCCCGTCGCGCTCGCGGGATTCCGGCTTGCCGATCTGCGCCGGCAAGCGCGCCGGATACCAGTAACCGTGCGCATCGAGCCAGGCCTGGGTTGCCGCACTGCGTTTGGCCTCCGGCGCATCCAGTTGCGTCACTTCACCACCGGGGTCACGTGACCAGCCGACGCTGCCATCGAAACCCTGCGCGCCTTCGACCGAACCAAGCTTGTAGTGACTCGATGAGCGGCCGCTGCGGGTATCGATGATCGCCTCGAAATCGCCGGTCAGCCCGCCAACCGCCAGCGTCCCGGTCGACTTCTGGCTGTTGATTGCATCCCATCGGGCAGCACCGCTGGCCTCCTTGTAGCGGGCAAATATCGCGTCCGCCTCGGTGGCGGCGGCAGGCGTCGCGCAGAACATCAGGACCAGCGCAAACAATCCGAATCTATGCAGCATGACAGTCTCCATTTCCGTTGATCGGCACTTGCGGGAAGCTGCCTTTGATTGAATAATCTGCCTTAATTTCAACGCAAGCAAGCCAACCAATGGCACAGAAGAAGCGCGGCGCAATCGAGAATGCCGCCGAGATCAAGCTGCTGGCATCGCCAACCCGCATCGAGATCGTCGATACGCTGGAGTCCCTTGGTGAATTCGTCAGCGTCGCCGAACTGGCGGCGCAAATGGGGCGGCCGGCTGATGGCCTTTACTACCATTTGCGCCAGCTCGCCGCGGGCGGCCTGATCGTCGAGGAAGTGGCGGCGGATGGTCGCCGCTATCGCACGCGCAGCCGCGGCGGGGACCGTTTGCGCCTTCGCTACCAGCCTGGCGAAACAGCCAATGCCGAGGCGGTCAAACGGGTCGCTTCGAGCGTGCTGCGCGTTGCCGAGCGTGATTTCCATCGCGCCATCGCCGATCCTGCCAGCAAGGTCTCGGGGCCGCAGCGCGAACTCTGGGCCGCGCGCGGCAAGGGCTGGGTCGGCCCCGGGGAACTCGCCGAGATCAATGAGCTCTTGTCGCGCCTCATGGATTTGCTGCAACAGCCACGTTCACCCGGCAAGGGCAGGCTTGTTGCGCTTTCCTGGGTACTGACGCCATTGCAGAAGCGCGTCTCCCACGCGGGAGCAAGGCCCTCCAATGCAAAAAGGACGCGGCGAACGTGAGGCGCCGCCGCGCAGCGGGCAATCCTGACCCTGATCGTTGGCTGATAGAATCACGCGTTGATCATTCAGCGTCACGGATCCCGCATGGCCAGTCCCCGCAAGAAACCCGGCAAATCCCGGAAACCCGCCGTTACGCGCGAGCAGGCCGAGGATGCCGTGCGCACCTTGCTGCAATGGGCCGGGGACGACCCGACCCGCGAAGGCTTGCTGGATACGCCAAAGCGCGTGGTCAATGCCTATGGCGACTGGTTTTCCGGTTATGCAATCGACCCGGCTGATTACCTGCGCCGCACTTTCGAGGAGGTCGCCGGCTACGACGAGATGATCGTGCTGCGCGACATCGAGTTCGAGTCGTACTGCGAACACCACATGGCGCCGATCATCGGGCGCGCGCACATCGGCTACCTGCCGACCGACAAGGTGGTCGGCATCAGCAAGCTCGCACGCGTGGTCGATGCCTTCTCGCGACGCTTCCAGGTGCAGGAGAAGCTGACGGCGCAGATCGCCCACTGCATCGAGGATGTACTCAAGCCGCGCGGTGTCGGCGTGGTCATCGATGCCGTGCACCAATGCATGACCACGCGCGGCGTGCACAAGCGCGGCGTCTCGATGATCACCAGCCAGATGCTCGGCGGTTTCCGCGAGGACGCGCGCACCCGCGCCGAATTCCTGCGCTTCATCAACATCCATTCAAAGTGAGGAACTTTGCCGGATCACGCCTGATCGGAGTGGGCCCGATGCGCTGGCAAGCGCTGCCGGCCCACGCGGCACCGGCGCCTGCCATGACTTGTCGATTCGCAGACACGCCGCCGAAATGAGCTCCGAACACAGCCACACGCCGGTGCGCAAGGCCGCGGTCGTCTTCATCTTTGTCACGGTGATGATCGACATGCTGGCATTCGGCATCATCATCCCGGTGTTTCCGCACCTCGTGCAGCACATGACTGGCGGCGACATCGCCACCGCGGTGCGCTGGACCGGCATCATGGGCGCGCTGTTCGGCCTCATGCAGTTCGTCTTTTCACCGGTGCAGGGCGCACTGTCGGATCGCTTCGGGCGACGCCCGGTGGTGCTTGCCTCGAACTTCGCCCTCGGTCTCGATTTCATCCTCATGGCGATGGCGCAGACGCTGCCGATCCTGTTCATCGGCCGGGTCATCTCGGGTATCGCCAGCGCCAGCATTTCCACGGCGAATGCCTACATTGCCGATGTCACGCCCAAGGAAAAACGTGCGGGTGCTTATGGCCTGCTTGGTGCCGCGTTCGGCATCGGCTTCATCGTCGGCCCGGCCCTCGGCGGTTTCCTTGGCGGCATCTCGGTGCGTGCGCCGTTCTGGGTTGCGGCAGCGCTGGCCCTGGCCAATTTCCTCTACGGCCTGCTGGTATTGCCGGAGTCGCTGCCGAAGGAACGACGCAGTGCCCGCTTCGACCTGAAGAATGCCAATCCACTCGGTGCCTTGCGCATGCTGCGCCGCTATCCCCAGGTGTTCGCGTTGGCGGTGGTGTTCTTCCTCGTTGCCTTTGCCCAGTACGCGCTCAACTCGACCTTTGTTCTCTACACCGACTTCCGCTTTCAATGGGGGCCGCGAGAAGTCGGCTATGCGCTGGCCCTGGTCGGCGTATGCAGCGGCATCGTGCAGGCCGGGCTGGTGCGCCGCCTGGTGCCCCGCTTCGGCGAGCGCCCGGTCATGCTCGCCGGCCTGCTGTTTGGCCTCGGTGGCTTCATCACCCTTGGCCTGGCCGGCAACAGCACGATCTTCCTGCTCGGCATTCCGCTGCTTGCACTGGCCGGCCTCGGCGGACCGACCACGCAATCGATCATCACCCGCCAGGTAGATCCGGCCGAACAGGGACGCCTGCAAGGAGCGATCACCAGTCTGACGAGCCTGGCGACGATTTTCGGGCCGGTCGTGTTCAGCCAGACCTTTGCCTGGTTCATCGGTGCCTCGGCACCCGTGCACCTGCCCGGTGCCGCCTTTCTGCTTTCCGCCTCGCTCATCCTGCTCGGCTTTGTCCTTGGCTGGCGTGCGACGGTCGGGCTGCAGCCGCTCGCGGCGGATTTGCCGACGCCCGGCGACGGCAAAGCGCCGGCCCTGGCCGATGCCGAGATGAAGGGATGAACCCCTCATCCGGGAAACCGTTTGCGCCTTCCTGCGAGCGCAACCGCGAGCCGATTCTCGACATCCTCCGTGATGCTTTTGTGGATCGCGGCAGCGTGTTCGAAATCGGCAGCGGCACCGGCCAGCATGCAGTCCATTTTGCCGCGGCCCTGCCCTGTCTGGAATGGCAGGCTTCGGAGCGCGGCGAATATGTGGACGTCGTGCAGAGCTGGCTCGACGATGCCGCACTAACCAACACGCCGCCGGCGATCGTGTTCGACGTTGGCCAGGACGACTGGCCGAAAGCAAGGTACGACGCCATCTTCACGGCCAACACGTTGCACATCATGGCCTGGCCGGAAGTTGAGCGCCTGTTTGCGCGATTGCCCGAAATCATGAGCGATGATTGCGTTCTCGTCATCTATGGTCCGTTCAACATCGACGGCCACTACACCAGCGAAAGCAATGCTGCTTTCGATGGCTGGCTGCATGAGCGAGGGGCGCACATGGCCATCCGTGACCTGGCCGCCGTCGATGCACTGGCGGCCACCGCAGGCCTGCAGCGCATTGCCTTGCATCCGATGCCGGCGAACAACTTCTGCGTGATCTGGAAACGCCGCTAGACGACGCGGCTGTCATGCCGCTGGCAGGTGCGCGGCAATGCAGGCGGCCATGGCCTGACCGAATTCGGCGTAGCTCGACTCCGAGGGATGAAAGCCATCCGCGCAAAAGCTGCCTTCATGCAAGTTGAAGGGAACGTTGACGTGAAAGATGCCGGCACGTCCGCGCAGCGCCTCGCGGCTGGCTGCATCGAGGCTGTCCCCGCGCAGGCCGACGAGGCGGCGCAAGGGTTCGGGAATCAACGGGAACGAACGCAACGGCGGCAATCCGGCGACGACAATCACTGCTCCGGGCGAATGCTCCTGCAAGGCGGCGACCAGGGCAAGCAGATGCGAGCGCCAGGCGCGGACAGTCGACAGCCCCGCGACATCGTTGACGCCGACCGAGAGAACGATGGCGTCGGCCGGACGCGGATCGATCAGTGGAACCAGCTCGCTCAGCACTTCGGGCGCGGTCGCACCACTGCGACCGCATGCTTCCCATTCAATGGCTACACCCATGGTCTCGGCAAGTGCGCGGGCGGTGCAACCGATCAAGGCCCGATCCAGGGTCGCGGCACCGACTCCGGCAACGATCGAATCACCAATGGCAAGCAGGCGCAGGCTGCGACCCGAACCGACCCGGCCGCTTGATTCCCCTGCGGCGGCGGCGAGTCGCGGTGCTCTTCGGCGCAGACGCAATCCCTGCACCGCCACCAGGGGCAGAAGCGACCAGAACACGGCGCTTCGCGCAGCCATCTGCATCCTTGTCATTCCCGGGCAGCCTGTCGCGAGGCACAACCACCCGGAGGGTTTCCTACAACTGTGCGAAAGATGCGCAGCCCGCTGGCGCGATGCTTCGTGCACCGGCATGCCCAGTGTGCGTTCCGTGCCCTGTGTGTGGTCATGCGGAATGCATCACTCCCATCGACCTTGGCCGACAGTTGCATCACCACGGCACCGGCTTGCCGCTGTTGCCGAGAAACTGGCCGATGTGGTTTTCATCGAACTGCAAGTCATCGATGACCTTGAGCATGTTGGCCACGGATTGCTCGACCTCCAGCTCGGCACCGGCACCACCCATATCGGTCTTGACCCAGCCGGGACTCAACGCCAGCACGGCAATGCGGCGGGCGGCGAGGGCAAAACCCAGCATGCGCACGGCCATGTTCAGGCCTGCCTTGCTGATGTTGTAGCTCGGCGTGGCAAATTGCGACGCACGCGCGATTGAACCGAGACCGGAACTGATCGCGATGACCTTGCCGCCATCCGCCAATCGCGGTGCCAGCGCCTGGGTCAGCAGGAACGGGCCCGCGGCATTGGTCGCGAAGGCCTGGGCCAGGGATGCGCTTTCGACCGCGCCAAACTGCTCGCCCGGAGTCAACACGCCTGCGTTGTTGATCAACGTGTCGATGCGCACATCCAGCATGTCGGTTTCACGCACGAGTTCGGCAATCGAGCGCGGCTCGGCAACATCCAGCGGCAACACCTTGAGATGGCCCGGGAACGCGCCGCTGAAGCGGTTCAATTCGGATGCGCGCGCGGCATGCCGGCAACAGGCAATGACGCGATCGCCGCGGGCGAGCAACTGCCGCACATATTCAAGACCCAGGCCACGATTGGCACCGGTCACCAGATACTGGGCCATGTCATCCTCCTCGAATGGCAATGACGGAACTTCTTGCCGACGTGCCAGTCTACCCGGCGCAACTCATTCGGGGCTGACCCGTGGCCGTTGCGTCAGGTGCGATGCACCGTTAGCCTGCCCCGCTCATTCATCCATTCGAAGGACTCCCCATGCACAAGCTCACCCTGGCGGCCGTGCTGTCGATGCAATTGTTCGCGGCGTCCGCGCTGGCAAGTGAAGGGGCCACCGCGTTCAGCGTGGAGGACGCGCCGGCGAAGGCAGCGGCCGTTGCAAGCCCGACGCCGGCACCTGCGGATGGCATCGATATTCCCTTCACGCGCTTTACCCTGCCGAATGGACTGACCGCCGTCGTCCACGAGGACCACAAGGCGCCGGTGGTGGCGGTCAGCATCTGGTACCACGTCGGTTCGGGCGATGAGCCGGCCGGCAAGACCGGCTTTGCGCACTTGTTCGAACACCTGATGTTTTCCGGCTCGGAAAATCGCAAGGGCACCTATTTCGAGCCGTTCGAGCAGGTTGGCGCCACCGACATGAACGGCACGACCTGGTTCGATCGCACCAACTATTTTGAAACCGTGCCGACCACGGCGCTCGACATGGCATTGTGGATGGAATCGGATCGCATGGGTCACCTGCTTGGCGCGATTGGCCAGAAGGAGCTCGATACCCAGCGCGGCGTGGTGCAGAACGAGAAGCGCCAGGGCGAAAATCGCCCGTACGGACGCACCGACGAAAACATCCTGGCCAATGCGTTCCCGGCCAACCATCCCTACCAGCACGACACCATCGGCTCGATGGCCGATCTCGATGCCGCTTCGCTGGCCGATGTGAAGCAGTGGTTCAACGACTACTACGGCGCGGCCAACACGACCATCGTGCTGGCCGGCGACATCACCCCGGAGGTCGCCCGCGCCAAACTGCAGAAATACTTCGGTGACATCCCGGCCGGCCCGCCGGTGCCGCGCCAGCAGCCTTGGGTGGCCGCACGCGAAACCTCCACGCGTGGCGAGCAGAAAGATCATGTCGCGCAGACCCGCATCATTCGCGAGTGGAACGTGGCCCAACTCGGCCATGCCGATGAACCCCTGCTGGAACTCGCCGCCAATGCCCTCGGTGGCGGCAAGACCTCGCGTCTCTACCAGCGCCTGGTCTACAAGGACAAGCTGGTCGACAGCGTTTCGGTCGAGGTGCAGCCGTTCGCGCTGGCCAGCCAGTTCGTGCTGACCGCCGACGTCAAGCAGGGCATCGATCCGGTCAAAGTGGAAAAAGCCATTGCCGAGGAATGGGCCAACTTCCTCAAGCACGGACCGACCGACGAGGAACTCGAACGCTCGCGCATGTCGAGCCGCGCCGGCTTCATCCGTGGCCTGGAAAAAGTCGGCGGATTCAGCGGCAAGGCCACCGTGCTGGCCGAATCGCAGGTTTATCGTGGCGATCCGGCTGCCTACAAGCTTGATCTCGCGCGCATCCAGCAGGCCACTCCCGAAACCGTCAAGGCCGCCGCCAATCGCTGGCTCGCCAAGGGCGACTACACCCTGACCGTCGTGCCGGTTGCCGAAGGCGAAGCAATCGACGATGCCGCACCGAAGGGCTTGCCGGTCGCCGATGGCAAGCCCGCCGCCGTCATGCCCGCCAAGGCCGACTACAGCGCCAGCAAGAGCACGCTCGATCGCAGCAGCGGCGTGCCGAAGGTCAGTGATTTTCCTGATCTCAGCTTCCCGAAAATCCAGCGCGGCGTGCTCAAGAACGGCATCGAGATTGCGCTTTCCGAACGCCACACGATTCCGGTCGTGCAAATGCAACTGCAGTTCGATGCCGGCTACGCCAGCGACCAGGGCCGCAAGCTCGGCACCTCGTCGTTCGCCATGGCCTTGCTAGACGAAGGTACGCTGACGCTGGACTCGGTCGAGATCGCCCGACGCAGCGAGCTGCTGGGTGCCCGCATCAGCGCCGGCTCCGGACTCGACAGCTCGTCGGTCAGCTTGAATGCACTCAGCTCCGAACTGGAAGCATCGCTCGCCCTGTATGCCGACATCGTGCGCAACCCGGCCTTCCGCGAGGCCGACATCGAGCGCATCCGCGGCCAGTGGCTGGCCGACATTGCCCAGGAGAAAACCCAGCCCACCGGCATCGCCCTGCGCACCCTGCCACCGCTGCTTTATGGCGACCAGCACGCCTATGGCATTCCGTTCACCGGCAGCGGCACCGAAGCCTCGATCAAGTCGCTGGATGTTAAGGATCTGCGCCGCTTCCACCGCGAGTTCATCCGCCCCGACAACCTCAAGATCCTGATCGCCGGCGACACCACGCTGGCAGAAATCACGCGCCAGCTCGACAAGGTCTTCGGTGACTGGCAGGCCACGGAAACCCCGGTGCCGGTCAAGGCCATCGCCAACGTCGATGCACCGACAAAGGCGCGTGTGTTCCTCATCGATCGTCCGGACTCGCCGCAGTCGCTGATCCTGACCGGCTCGCTGGCGCCCTCGACCACGGTTGCCAACAACATCGAGATCCAGACCATGAACGGCATCTTTGGCGGAACCTTCACCTCGCGCTTGAACATGAACCTGCGCGAGGACAAGCGCTGGGCCTATGGCGCTTCCAGCTTCCTGCAGGATGCGATCGGGCAACGCCCGTTCATGACCTATGCCTCGGTGCAAACCGACAAGACCGCCGAATCGGCCGCCGAAGTATTGAAGGAAGCGCGCGCCGTGATTGGCGACAAGCCGATCACCGATGAAGAGATTGCACGGATCAAGGCGCAACGCATCCGTGCCCTTCCCGGCAGTTTCGAAACCACCGGCTCGGTGCTCGGCATTCTTTCCGGCAATGCGTTGTACAGCCGACCGGATGACTACGTGCAGACACTCAAGGCACGCCTGCAGGGGCAAACGAAAGCCGACATAGAAGCCGCTGCACGCGCGGTGATCAAGCCGGATGCCCTGACCTGGGTCATCGTGGGTGATCTCGAGAAGATCGAAGCGCCCGTGCGTGCGCTCAAGCTTGGCGACGTGAAGGTCATGGATGCCGATGGCAAAGTGCTGCGCTGACGCGGCCCGATAACCTGGATTCGAAGTGGGCCGCGAAAGCGGCCCATTCTTTTTGCGTGTTCGTCGCCTGGCGAAACTTCTTTACGCCATCGGGGTTGTGCCACCGGATCAGCGTTGCCTTGACGCGGCAGGGGAAGGGAATCACCCGACGCAAAACCTGAAATGCGCGTTTTGATATTTATGGCGCTTGCTGCCAAGCATGTTATCGAGCATATTTGCACTCCCGAGTTTGGCTTGATTGCGCGAGGCAGTCGAGCTTCAGAACGTTCCAGGAGGAACCATGCGCGCATTTCCTGTTGTGTCCTTGTTGTTGATTCCCTTGCTTTGCAGTTGCGCCGCAACAATGGACAGAGCGGAGGTCCAGGCCGCTCGGCTGGGCGCACCCACCCTTTCGGCGGCAGAGGAATGCCCGGACGGGATCGATGCGCGAAGCCTGCCTCGTTATCCACAGGATGCGCTTCGCTCACGCACCGAAGGTTGGGTGGTCGTGGCAGTCGAGTTGTCCAGCGACGGACAAATCCTCTCACGCAAAATCGACTCCGAAAAGCCCAGCGGCGTTTTCAGTCAGGCCGCTCTCGATTCCGTTGACTCCAACGCCTTCAGCCGATCGTCCGGCACGCGCAGGTGCAAGATGCTCTACACGTTCGGTCTCGACGGATGAACGGCTTGGTGCTGGCTTCCGTGTTGCTTTCGGTTGCCTTTTTCTGCAGCGGTGCCGAAGCCAGTGGCAAAGTCGATGCCGATGCGAAGAGGCTCGCCGCCCCGATCATTTCGGATGCCGAAGAGTGTCGCGACAGGATCGAGTTTCCTTTCGCGCCCACCTATCCGGGCGCAGCGATTGTTTCCGGCACCGAAGGCTGGGTTGTCGTGGCTTTCACGTTGTCAAGCGACGGAAAGGTCATTGCGCCTCGGGTGGAATCCGAAAAGCCCGCCGGCATTTTCGGCGAAAGCGCCCTGGAGGCCATTGGCAAGGTTGGCTTCCGGAAAGCGGCCGGCACGCGAAAATGTCGGATCCTTTCCACGTTTACCTTGACGCAACCCGCCGCCCGCGAATCGGCTTCCCTTTATTGTGACGGGCGTTTCATGCTCGAAACCGATAGCCAAATAGTGCGCCCGGCAGGCGCCTTGCTCACGATTTCCGCCAATGATTTCAGTCTCGATATTGAAGGCTTCGGTCATGGCGAGGCGACAGGCAAGCTCAAGCGCGCCAACGCCTTTGAGCTGAGCGGGCCGGTCAAGTTCACGCCTTCCATGCCCCCGACGGCTGCATTCGAAGCCCTGGTGGTACTGCAGAAATATTCCGGAAATCTGGAATTACGCATTCCGGGGGATACGTCCCTGTCGCGCGTTCGCTACGCGGGCGAGTGCGCGCAAAAGCGGCCGCTGGTTGACATCCCCGACTGACCACAGGGGGGGGGGGGGGGGGGGGGGGGGTGGGGGGGGGGAGAGGGGGGGGGAAAAAAAAAAAAAATCAAAAAAGCCGCGGGGGGGGGGGGGGGGGGGGGGGGCGGGGGGGGGGGGGGGGTGGTTGGGGGGGGGGGAGAACACACCGCGCGGGGGGGGGGGGGGGGGGGGGGGGGGGGGGGGGGGGGGGGGGGCCCCAACCGGGAAACCGGGGGGGGGGGGGGGGGGGCCCCCGCCCCCCCCGCCGGGGGGGGGGGGGGGGGGGGGGGGGGGGGGGGGGCGGCCGGGGGGGGGGGGGGGGGGGGGGGGGGGGGGGGGGGGGGGGGGGGGGGGGGGGGGGGGGGGGAAACAAAAGGACGGCGGGGCGGGGGGGGGGGGCCCCTCACCGGGGGCGGACCCCCCCCCGGGGCGGGCGGCGGGGGGGGGGGGGGGGGGGGGCGGGGGGCCGGGGCCGCGGGGGCCCCCGGGTTCGGGGGGGGGGGGCGGGGGGGCGCCCGGGCCCGGGGGCCCCGGGGCGGCGGGGGGGGGGGGGGGGCCTCAAGAAAATGGAGGGGGAGAGGAGGGGCGCCGTCCGCGGCGTCGGGGGCCGCCCGGGCCCGGGCGGGGCAGAGGGGGGAACAGCTGGCGGGCGGGGGGGGTGGGGGGGGGGGGGGAGGAGGGGGGGCCCGCCCGCCCCCCGGAAAGCGAGAAGCAACCGCCACCGCAAGGGGGGGGGGGTGGTGGGGGGGGGGGGGGGGGGGGGGGGGGGGGGGGGGGGGGGGGGGGGGGGGGGGGGTGGGGGGTTTGGGCGGGGGGGGGGGGGGGGGGGGGGGGGGGGGGGGGGGGGGGGGGGCGCGGGCCGGGGGGGGGGGGGGGGGGGGCGCGCGCCGGCGGGGGGGAGGGGGGCGGCGGGGGGGGGGGGGGGGGGGGGGGGGGGGGGGGGGGAGGGGGGGGGGGGCGGGGGGGGGGGGGGGGGGGGGGGGGAGGTGGGGGGGGGGGGGGGGGGGGGGGGGGGGGGGGGGGTGTTTGGGGGGGGGGGGGGGGGGGGGGGGGGCGGGGGGGGGGGGGCGGGGGGGGCGGAACCCCCGCTCCCGCGGGGGGGGGGTCACCGGCGGGGGGGGGGGGGGGGGGGGTGGGGGGGGGGGGGGGGGGGGGGGGGGGGGGGGGGGGGGGGGGGGGCGGGGCGGGCGGGGGGGGGGGGGGGGGGGGGGGGGGGGGGGGGGGGGGGGGGGGGGGGGGGGGGGGGGGGGGGGGGGGGGGGGGGGGGGGGGGGGGGGGGGGGGGGGGGGGGGGGGGGGGGGGGGGGGAGTGGGGGGGGGGGGGGGGGGGGGGGGGGGGGGGGGGGGGGGGGGGGGGGGGTGGGGGGGGGGGGGGGGGGGGGGGGGGGGGGGTGGGGGGGGGGGTCAGCCAAGGCAGCGGTGATGCGCCGGCTGCGGGCCCCGCATTCATCCTCTTTCGCCTAAACTTGGGTGCGCTTATGCCCCTCATGATCGAGTCCGCGATGAAACATGTCCTTGCCGTTTCAACTCTGCTTTTTCTTGGCGCCTGCAGTTGGGGGATCAAGCTCGATTCTGCCGGGCGCGATGTGCGTGTGGCCTGGAACGACGATGTCAGCCAGTGCCGGCAGGTGGGATCGATCACCGTGTCGGTGCTCGACAAGGTCGGCCCGGTTCGGCGCGGCGGGCTCAAAGTCAGCGACGAACTGGAAGTGATGGCGCGCAACCAGGCCGGTTCGATGCCTGCGGACACGATCAAGCCGCTGGGCGAGCCACGCAATGGCGAACAGAACTGGACTGCCTACGTTTGTGGCCGCGATGGCGCAAGGTCGACATTGCCTCCCCGGGATGCTCCGCAAGGCGGCGTCGAAACCTATCCGATCAAGGAACACTGAGCGCAGCATCGGCTCGGCTGGCAATCGTGATCGGTCGGGCAGGACGCCTGCCCACGCCGGGACGCAGCGCTGAAACACTCGATATTGGCGACCCGCTGCGGCACACTCGGATACAGGGGATGCCGCCTTGCGGCTACATCGAGAGTGACAGGCAGACATGCAGATCTTGCTGACCGGCGCGACGGGGTTTCTCGGTCAGGCCATTGCCGCCGCGCTCAAGGAGCATGGGCATCAGGTGCGTGCGATCGTTCGCCGCGAAAGCCGACATCTGGCCGCGCTCGGAATTCAACAACAACACGGCCAGATCACCGCCTTCGAGGATGTCTGCGCGGCCGCCGATGGTTGCGAGGCGATTGTCCACGCTGCCGGTTGCAGCGATGCACTGGCCAGCATCGAGCAACTGCATGACGCCAATGTGCGCTCGACCGAGTGCATGCTCGGTGCCTGCGAGCTGGTGGGCGTGCCGCGGCTGTTGCTGACCTCGTGCGCGAATGTCGTGATCGGCCAGGCCGATCTCGAGAACGCCGACGAGCGCCAGCCGTATCCCGCGCAATGGGGCTCGGCTTATGCGCACACCAAGGCACTGGCCGAGCAACGCGTGCTCGCCGCCAACAGCACCAACCTCGCTACCTGCGTGCTGCGCCCGCATCTGCTCTGGGGTGCCGGCGAATCGCGCTTGTTGCCGGGACTGCTCGATCTCGCCCGTCGCGGCAAGCTGCGCTGGTTTGGTGAGCCCGAGCGCAAGATCGATCCCTGCCATATCGACAACGCGGCACATGCCCACGCGCTGGCCCTGGGCAAGCTCGAGCCCGGCGCGACGATTGCCGGCAAGGCTTATTTCATCAGCCAGGGCGAGCCGATGAGCATCGAGGCCTTCCTCAACGCGCTGCTGCGCGCGGGCGGTTTTCCGCCCGAGCAACGGCGCATGAATTCGCTAACCGCACGTGCCATGGCCGCTGCCGCACGGCCCGACGGTGATGGCACACCGCCAATGCTCACCACTTATCTGCTGGATCTCTTCAGTCATGCCAGCTGGTTCAATCTCACCGCCGCCAAACGGGATCTCGGCTACGCGCCCAAACTCAGCACCGCCGAGGGCATGAGTCGACTGTTCACGGCGCTGACCCGCGTGCGCATGCAAACCCGCGCGCCCTGAGTGCGATCGGATCGGCCAGCGGCGGCCAGCGCACTCAGAATTTCACCATTTCCTTGAAGCCGCCGAAAAACATGCGCTTGCCGTCGAACGGCATGGCCTTCGGATTCATCAGATCCTGCAGGCGCGAATCGGCCATGACCAACTTGTTGATGCGGTCGCGGTCGCGGCGCGATGCGTAGACGATCCAAGAGAACACCACGACTTCGCCTTCCTTCAATTTCACGCTCTGCGGAAACGAGGTGTGCTTGCCGACCGGCACGTCATCGGCGACACATTCGGTGTAGGCAAGCGCGCCATGCTCCATCCACACCTTGCCCGCCCTGCGTGCGATCTTCCTGTAGTCGGCCAGCTTGTCCTTTGGCACCGGCACGACAAATCCATCGACATAGCTCATGGCGCTCTCCGCGTGGTTTGTGGGAATCTGCATTCCATCACGAAGCGCCGCATCCTGCGCGGCTGCACCGGAAACTGAACGCGCCGGGTCGCTCGCCGCCTTTGCGCAATCCTGAAACGCACGATCTATGGAGTCTGCATGGCCGTTGTCGAGTCCAGTCCCCCACGCACGGCGGCAACGCCCGATGCCATTGTCTCGGTGCGCGGCGTCGGCAAAACCTACAAGGGCGGCTTCGAGGCGCTCAAACGCATCGATCTGGAGATCCGCCGCGGCGAGATCCTTGCCCTGCTCGGCCCCAACGGTGCCGGCAAGACCACCCTGATCAGCATCATCTGCGGCATCGTCAATGCCAGCGCAGGCACGATCAGCGCCGATGGTCATGACATCGTTCGCGACTATCGCGCTGCCCGCGCTACCATCGGCCTGGTGCCACAGGAACTGCACACCGATGCGTTCGAGTCGGTGCTGTCGACGCTCAGGTTCAGTCGCGGCCTGTTCGGCAAGGCTGCAAATCCCGAATACCTCGAAAAGATCCTGCGCGACCTGTCGCTGTGGGACAAGCGCAACAACAAGATCATGACCCTCTCCGGCGGCATGAAACGCCGGGTGATGATCGCCAAGGCGCTGGCGCACGAGCCGAAGGTGCTGTTTCTCGATGAGCCGAGCGCCGGCGTCGATGTCGAATTGCGCCACGACATGTGGCAGATGGTGCGCCGCCTGCGCGAAAGCGGGACCACGATCATCCTGACCACACACTATATCGAGGAGGCCGAGGAGATGGCCGATCGCATCGGCGTGATCAACAAGGGCGAACTGATCCTCGTCGAGGACAAGCACACGCTGATGCGCAAGCTCGGCAAGAAACAACTGACCCTGAGCCTGCAGCAAACCATGCGGGAAATTCCGCCGGGCCTGGCGGGGTTGCCGCTGGAACTCTCGGCGGATGGCGCGACCCTGGTCTACACCTTCGACACGCAGTCCGAGGAAACCGGCATTGCCGGCCTGCTGCGCCGACTGGGCGAGCACGGCATCGACTTCAAGGACCTGCAATCCAGCGAAAGCTCGCTGGAGGAGATCTTCGTCAGCCTTGTGCACAAGCCGAGGGGGGATCGCGCATGAACATCCATGGCATTCGTGCGATCTATCGTTTCGAGATGGCACGCACCTTCCGCACGCTGATGCAATCGATCGCCTCGCCGGTGCTGTCGACCGCGCTCTATTTCATCGTCTTCGGTGCGGCGATCGGATCGCGCATGGGTGACATCGACGGCACCAGCTACGGCGCCTTCATCATTCCCGGCCTGATCATGCTGTCCCTGCTCGGCGAAAGCATCTCCAACGCCTCGTTCGGCATCTACATGCCCAAGTGGGCCGGCACGATCTACGAGTTGCTGTCGGCGCCGGTCTCGTGGCTCGAGGTCGTCATCGGCTATGTCGGCGCCGCGGCAAGCAAATCGGTGATCCTGGGTCTGCTCATCCTGCTCACCGCGCGATTCTTCGTCGACTACGAGATTCTCCATCCCTTGTGGATGTTCGGCTTCCTCGTGCTGACCTCGGTCACCTTCAGCCTGTTCGGTTTCATCATCGGCCTGTGGGCGGATGACTTCCAGAAGCTGCAGGTGATCCCGCTGATGGTGATCACCCCGCTGACCTTCCTCGGCGGCGCGTTCTATTCCATCAACATGCTGCCTCCGTTCTGGCAAAAAGTGACCTTGTTCAATCCGGTCGTGTACCTGATCAGCGGGTTCCGCTGGAGCTTCACCGGTCGCGCCGACGTGCACATCGCCGTCAGCACGGGCATTACCCTCGGCTTTCTCCTCATCTGCCTGGCCATCGTCTGGTGGATCTTCCGCAGCGGCTGGAAGCTCCGGAGCTGAGCAGCACTCCGGTGCAGAATCCCTCGAACGGGTAGCCCGTCGGGCGTGGCTCGCTGAGCGCCAGCTGTTGCAAGAACCCGCTTCAATCGAGAATCTTGTCGCACGGATGGCATGGTTGCCTGCAATGCAGGAGGACTGCACGAATGCAGGATGTAGAGCAACCCTGGAGCGGTTGCCGATAGATTGCAGGCGCTGCGGTCGAAAGGCATCGCGGCTGCAGCCTGCTCCTGCCGAAGCATGAGCAGCCCCGCTTTTTCCACTCCCCGCTACCGTTTTTTACAACGGCGCAAACAACTCGGCCAGATCATCCTCGTCGAAACGCAATGACTGTGTGCTGCCGCCTTCGAGCACGGCGGCGGCGAGCTCGGCCTTGCGCAGTTGCAGGGCCTGGATCTTTTCCTCGACGGTGCCGGTGCAAATCAGCTTGTAGACAAACACCGGCTTGTCCTGGCCGATGCGATGGGCGCGATCCGTGGCTTGCGCCTCGACCGCCGGATTCCACCACGGGTCGTAATGGATCACGGTGTCGGCGGCGGTCAGGTTGAGGCCGACGCCACCGGCCTTGAGGCTGATCAGGAAGATCGGCACCTGCTCGGCCTGGAAGCGCGCCACCAGTTCGGCGCGTTGCGCGCTGGGCGTCTGCCCGGTGAGCATCTGGAATTTCTGCTTGCGCAGGGTCAGCGCCTTTGCGATCAGGTCGAGCATCTCGGCGAACTGGCTGAAGACGAGGATGCGACGACCCTCGGCAACGAGGCTGTCGGTCAGCTCAAGCAGGAGTTCGAGCTTGGCCGATTCCTTGATCCGCCTGGCTCCTTCGAGTTTGACCAGGCGCGGGTCGCAACAGGCCTGGCGCAACTTGAGCAGGGCATCGAGGACGATGATGCCGCTTTGTGCAAGACCTCGCTTCTGCACTTCTGCGAGCACGCGCTCGTGCTGGGCCAGGCGCAGGGTTTCGTAGAGTTCACGCTGCGCACCATCGAGTTCGACGTTGCGCGGGATGAAGGTCTTCTCGGGCAGGTCGGCGAGCACGTCCTCCTTGCGCCGGCGCAACAGCAGGGGCGCGATGCGCCGGCTCAGGCGCTCGCGGCGGTCGACATCGTCGTGCTTCTCGATCGGCGTGCGGTAAAAGCGCGTGAAGTGGCGATCGGTTCCAAGCAGGCCCGGTTCGACCGCATCGAACTGCGCCCACAATTCGCCAAGGTGGTTTTCCAGTGGCGTTCCGGTCATGGCCAGGCGCCGCCGCGCAGAAATCTCGCGCACGATCCTGGCGGCCTGGCTCTTGGCGTTCTTCACCACCTGCGACTCGTCGAGCACGAGCAAGGCGTATTCATGCGCAAGCAACTCGTCGCGATCGCGTGCAAGCAAGGGGTACGTGGTGATGACGAGGTCATGATGCGGAATGGCCTCATGCAGGCCGCCACGGGCGGGCCCATGCAGGACCAGCACGGACAGGTCCGGAGCAAAACGCTGCGCCTCGTCGCGCCAGTTCGAGACCAGGCTGGTCGGGGCAACGATCAGCACCGGCCGATCGAGATGCCCACGCTGCTTTTCGGCGAGCAGGTGGGCGAGCACCTGCACGGTCTTGCCAAGGCCCATGTCGTCGGCAAGCACGCCGCCAAGTCCGGCATCGGCGAGAAAGCCCAGCCAGGCCAGGCCATCGCGCTGGTAGGCGCGCAAGGTTGCCTTGAATCCCGGCGGCTCCAGCGCCGGCTCGCGCGCTTCAAGCAAGCGCGCCAGTTGCTGGCGCAGATTTTCGCCGCCGCGCCAGGGCATCGCGCTGCGCGCCGACAGTTCGTCGAGCACGCTGGCTTGCGAGCGGCGCAAGCGCAGCGCGCCTTGTTCGGCATCACGCTCGGGCATGTCCTGCAACCACTCGAGCAATGGTCCCATCAGCTCACGCAGGCGCGACAATGGCAGCGGCACGCGACGGCGGTCGTCGATCGGCACCAGCCACAAGGCATCCGCATCCTCGCCCTTGCGCGGGCTCAGCGGGAAATTCGGATCACCAAGCAGGCGACGCAGGATCGGCAGCAGATCGACGCGCTCGCCGGCAATCTCGATGCCGAGGCTGAGGTCGAACCAGGTCGTGCCGGATTCCTCGACCTCGGCGTACCAGTCATCGGGTTCTTCAAGCAGCTCGAATGGAAATCCGGAATCGGTCTCGAGGCGGAAACCGTGATCGCGCAGGCGCGGTGCCAGGGCGAACAGATGCTCGGCGGCAATCAACACACCGCGCCGTGGTTCGAGCACGAAATCTCCGTCGGCAAACACGTCGCGCGGCAGGTTCGGCATGCGCGGCAACAGGTCGATGTCGATCAGACCCAGTTCCTCAAGCTGTTCGCAGGCGGCGATTTCTGCCGAGCGATCTCGCACGATGTCGAGCAGGCGGCCCTCGTGCATGCGCCGCTCACGTGGCTTGATCGGCGCGAACGGCAGGCGCGGGCCGGCGTAGTCGAAACTCAGGCGCACGCAGCCGGCCTGATAGCGATTGGGGGCACCGTTGACATAGGTCAGCACCGGGAACGCGCGCAGGGTCAGCACCGGCGTTGGCAGTACTTGATGGGTCTGCGGCGCAACAGCCTTGGCCGGCTTCGGCAGGCCTTCAAGCTGACGCGTCTTGTGCCAGCGCTCGACGACGAAATCGGCGTGTTCGGGCAGCAGGGCCGGCGCACGCAAGGCCGCGTCGATGACCTGAGCGTCACCTTGGACACGTCCGATCGCCGGCTTGGCCGGATCGAAATACCAGATCTGCGCGATGCGCAGCAGGCGCGTGTTGGCATCGGTTTGGGTCAGTTGTGGAACCAGCTTCTGGTTGCCGTCGTCGGACAACTGCCAGCCCCAGTCGAGCGTGCGCGTGTCACCGAGACTGACCCGTCCGCGCGAGGGTTTTTCCACAAAACACGGATATTCGCGGATGAGGATCTCGAGCAAGGCTTCGTCGCGCTCGCCACTGAGCGGATACCAGGCACTCGAAGCGAAATGCGGGCTGGCCATGCGCAGCCGCGCGACATGCTCGAACTGGCGCGGGCTCAGGCGCTGCCAGGGATCGGCACCAAACTGGAATTGCCCGACTGGCTGGGGCGAACCGAGGCCGCCGCGCTTGGTCGGCTTGAGCCAGACCGGCTGCGCCTGCAGGCCGGGCAAGGTGCCGTCGCCAATGCGCAGGAGGATGCCGAAGACCAGCGCCGGATCCACGACTGGCTTGCGCAACGATGGCCTGGGGTCGGCGTTGAGCGCATCGAACCAGGGCTTCCAGGCCGCCGGACCGGTGCTTGCCACGGCCATCGGCTTGCCCGGCTCGAAGGCCGAGGCACGCGCGCCGAGCATTTTCAGGGCGACTGCGGCGACGTGCTTGCACTCGCCTTCAAGCGGGCAGGTGCACTGCGTGTCGAACTTCGGCTTGCCGCCGTTGAGGCCAATCATGATCGCCGCGGTGTAGGGCTCATGCTCACGGCCCTGCACGGCACCGAACAGGGTGCCGGAATCATCCGCGCTCTCGTACCAGATCTCGCGCACACGGCTGTGGCGCAGATAATCCGCGCCCTTGGCGAGCGTGGGCTGATCGAGCACCGCATGGGTGCTGCGCGACAGCAACTGGCGAAACAGCGACTCATCCATGCGCTTGCGGAGATCCGGAGAGCAAAATCGAACAGGTAATCGTGCCTGCCGCGGCCGCATTCGTCCAGCGTCGGGCGAATGTACACGGCCGAGGGTATTCGCGAGGACAAGCCTTGCCGCCGCCGGCAGCGCTTATCAGCTATGGGTAGCGAAGGTCGGGCAGGCCTTCGCAGGAGCAGCGCATTGATCGCCCGGCAAACGACAAAATCAAAGTGCAGATCCGCCAACCTGTCGGCGCCACGCGGATCACGTGGCGGCCATGCCCCAGGTTCGGCGTGGCTCTAGCCGAGCAGTTCTTCCGCATGTGCGCTGAATTCCGCAACGCGGCTGGCATCGAGGCTTTTCCGCAACAGACGGCGGAATTCCGGCAGCAGCTCGCGCAGGGCTTCGGCGGAATCGCTCTTGTCGACTTTCTGGGTGAACAGGAAGGCGCGCAGGCCGACCTTGGCGCTGAGCACGCGGCTCATGTATTCACGCGCCTGCACATAACCATCGTTGCTGGCAGCATGCGCTGCCACGACCGGCTTGGCGACGGGCTTTTCGACAGGCTTGGCAACCGCCTGGGCAACCGGGCTGCCGGGCGGGCTGAAATCCGGCAATGCGGCGGCGGCACCGGTCTCCAGGGCAAGCGTGGCGTCGGCAATCTCGACCAGGCCGAGCCCCATCAGCTCGTCCAGCAGGGCACTGATGTCGTTGATGGCGATGAACTGGGTGCGGATGCTTTCAATCGTGCGCTCGCCGTTGATCGAGATCAGCACCATGCGCTGGCGCGCCCCGATCTTCAGCTTGCGTTCGTCGATTTCGAGTCGGCCGGCCGCCGTCTTGACCAGGATGGTGTTGTCGAGCATGTGATCTCCCTCGTTTCCTCGACCCAAGCCAGGTAATGGATCGATCTGTGAAAGTGTTATGACAGCCAGTGGCCGATTTGTACACCGGCACAAACGTTCAACGCCGAGGGCGCTCGTCCTCGTCGACCGGCAACTCGAACCGGTAACCGACGCCGTAAACGGCTGAAATCGGGTCGATTCCCGCTTCGATCAGCTTGCGCCGGAGGTTCTTGACGTGACTGTCTACCGTGCGATCGCTGACCACGCGATGATCTGCATAAAGCGCGCCAATCAGTTGTTCGCGGGAAAAAACGCGGCCGGGCTGGCTGCTCAGCTTGCCGAGCAGGCGAAACTCGACCGGGGTCAGGCTCAGCGCATGACCATGCACGCGTGCCTCGAAGCGCTCCTCGTCCAGCACTACCGCCGGCTCGAGCGGCGCATCCGGCGGGCGGCTGCGGCGCAGCACGGCGCGAATCCGCGCGACGACCTCGCGCGGGCTGAACGGTTTGCAGATGTAATCGTCGGCACCGAGTTCGAGGCCGAGCAGGCGGTCGATCTCCTCGACCCGCGCGGTCAGCATGAGGATGGGCACCGCTGAAAAGGCGCGGATCTGCCGACACAGGGTGAGGCCGTCGACGCCGGGCAGGTTGATGTCGAGCAGGATCGCATCGGGTCGCTGCTGGTGGATCCAGTCCAGCGCCAGACTGCCGTTGTCGAGGATGCTGGTGCGGAAACCGGCAGCGAGCAGATAGTCGCGCATCAAGGCCGACAGCTTCGGCTCGTCTTCGATGATCAGCACATGGGCAGCTGCGTTCATGCGCCGGCCCCGATGGCCGGCAGGCGCACCTCGATGCGCAGGCCGCCAAGTGCGGACGCGGAGGCTGCGATGTGGCCGCCGTGGGCCGTCACGATGGCGAGGCAGATGGCGAGGCCGAGGCCGGTGCCACCGGCGGCGCGATTGCGCGAGGCATCGACCCGGTACAGGCGATCGAACAACAGCTCCAGCGAATCTGACGGCACGCCGGGCGCGCTGTCCTCGAGGACAAGGATGACTTCGCCGGCCACTGCACTGAGCTCGATGCGCAGGCGGCCCGGCGCATCGGTGTAGCGGCGCGTGTTCATCAACAGGTTGTCGATGAGCTGGCCAAGTCGACGCGCATCGCCACGGATCGGCGGAACCGAAGCGATCGCCGTTGCCACGGCCAGTCCGGATTCTTCCAGGCTGGGCAACTGCGTTTCCAGGGCCTCGGCGAGCACTTCACCCATGTCCAGCGGTTCAAAGTGGTACTCAAGCGCACCGGCATCGGCCAGCGACAATTGGTACAGATCCTCGATCAGGCCGCCCATGCGCTCGCATTCGGCGTGCAGGGAATTGAGTGCCGCCGGCGTCGCCGTGCGCACGCCATCCTGCAGGGCCTGGATCTCGCCGCGCAGGATGCTCAGCGGGGTGCGCAACTCATGCGCGATGTCCGCACCCCAGCGGCGGCGCGCTTCGCGATGCTGCTCGAGGGTATGCGCCAGGTGATTGAAATCCGCTGCCAGCGCACCGAGTTCATCGCGGCGACGGTTGCCCATGCGCCGGGTGTAGTCGCCCGCCGCCAGCGCGCGCGTGCCGGCGGCGAGTTCGCGCACCGGCGTCAGCAGCCAGCGCGCCAGGGCAAAGGCCAGCAGCAGGGCCAGGCCAAGGATGGCAACACCGGCGATCAGCGCATTGCGCAACTGCTCGCGGGCAAAGGCCAGGTCGGCAGCACTGCGTATCCTTGGCAGCGCCGCCAGCAACAGGCTGCCGATGCGCTCGCCATCGAGCATGATCGGAACACTGGCCGAACCGCGGGCAATCGCCGGATCACCAACCACCGGCGCTCCCTGCGCATCGACCAGCAGCAAGCGCGACAACAAGCTGCCCTCGAGCACGCGTCGGCGCCCCTCACGCTCGCGCTCGTTTTCGCGCCATGCCGGCGGCGGATGTCGCTGCGCAACATCGGCCGCAGCCTCGGGCGGCAGCGCCTCGCGCAGGCGCTCGATCCGCTTCGACTGGCGTTGCGCACGGTGGCGCTCGGGCAGGATCAACTCGCCGAACTGGCGCGTGTCGTTGCGCAGAAAGTCCCAATTGCCATTCTCGTCATAAGCTTCGGCAAGGCGGTCGCTGACCGGCTGCAGGCGCTCCAGCGCAGCCTGGTCGAGATAGGCGAGGAAGCCCTTGCGGAAGGCCTGCTGTTGCCAGATCACGAACCCGGCCAGGGCAATGCTGGCCAGGGCGGCAAAGGTAAGGAAAAGGCGTTGCCAGAGACGCAGGTTCATGGGAATGGCTGCGGGCCTTCAGGCCGGGATGTCATGCGGCACGATAGCGCGAGCCGGCCGGGTCCGCGCAATCTGCGCAGAATATCCACGATTTCTCTGCGTTGTCTGCGCAATCGCGGGGCAAGCTTGGATCACGCGACGATGCGGCTGGCGACGACTCCGACCCGATTGGCAGCACCACCGCTGCCTGACCCTCCCCGCAAACATGTCCTTGCATCATCCACCCGGGCTTGCCGGCATCGTTGCGTATCCCAACCCACTGAAGGAAATGTCAATGAACACATTCAAAGCCAGGACTCTAGCGGCCTCCTTGCTGGTCACCCTGCTGGCGAGCGCCGCCTGGGCAGGATCGGGGCAACGCGTCGATGCGGATCCGCAAGCCCGCGCGGAAAAGCTCGCGACGATTCCGGGCCTGACCCAGGCCCAGCGTGACGCCATCGTGCGCATCGAGGATGAGAGCCGCGCCGCACAGCGCGCGCTGATGGAGAGGACGCGCGCCGAGCACGAGAAGCTGCGCGACGAGTCGCGGCAGAAACTGCGCAGCGCGCTGGGCGACAAGGCCTATGCGGATTACATGACCTGGCGCCTTGAGCAGCGCGGCGAGCATCGTCGCGACCGTCGCGAGCATCGTCACCAGCGCATGGACAAGCACGGGCACGGCGAAAGCGGCATGGAATCGAAGGCACCTGCGGGCGAGTAAGCCCCTTGCCGGGCAGCGAACGGGGCGGCAGCCCCGTTCGCGATCAGGAATGCGGCCCGGCCACTGCGGCCACCACATAGCGCAGTGGCCCACCGGCAGCGAGCGCATCAAACGGATAGCAGGTGACCAGCAGCAACACGTCGACATCCGCCGCGGTTTCGATGCGCTCGTGCCGCGAATCGACGATGCGCAGGCTGGCGATACGCAGCGAGCGCGGGCCTTGCCCGCCATCTATTTCGATGCGATCACCAACCTGGATATCGCGCAGAAAGGCAAAATGCGTGTCGCGGTGCGCACTGACCACGCTGAACCCGGGCCCTCCGGGCAAGGCACTTGATTGCGCCCAGCCCGGCCCGAAAGCCAGCGTGCGCCCGGAATCACCACTGAGGATGATCTCGTCGACACCCAGGCGGGCGACCCGCAGGCGCGCGACCGGTACGGTATCGGCCCACGGCCAGGGTTTCACCGCGATCCCGCTCTGCCCGCGCTGCTGCCAGGCGCGCTGCAAGAGGATCTGCGCAAGTTCGGCCTTGGCATTGATGTAGGCGGCGTGCCCGAGCGGGGCGCAGGCGCACAAGGCCAGCAGCAGGGCGACGCGGCGCAGGGTCGTGGATTTCATGGCGCGCATCCTCGTTGTCTCACCTGCATTCGGCAGCGGCCGGTTCTGCTCAAAGCGGAATCCAGTCATTGCCGGGATCCTCGGCGCGGGGCGCTTCGAAGGCGGCGAGGCACTCGACGGCAAAGGGTTGCGGGGTGACCCAGGCCTCACCGCCGAGCCAGTCGCCGGCATCATCGTCGGGGCTGCAGGCGTGACGCGACAGCAGTGGATTCCAGGTGAGCTGCGAAAAATCCATGTCGATGCTCCAGGTTCAGACGGGCAGGAAGGGCGTGGCGCGGCGCCGTGCGGCCCAGGCGAGCAGCGCGGCCATGAGCAACAGGATCAGCCCGACCAGTTCCAGCAGCGGTGCCGATGTCGCGGTCGCAGCGTAGGCGAGCGAGCCGGCCGGCAGGCCATTGGCGATGCGTCGGGAAGCCAGGTCCTCGGCACTGTCACGCGCCGGCGCTTGTTCGACCGCGATCAGGCTGGTGTAGGCGCTGATCAGGTGATGTTCGATCGCCAGTCGCAGCACCTGGTCACGCACATCTTCCGGATTCGCACCGCGATCGATTGATTGTTCGAGACTCTCGATCTTGCGTTGCGCCCACAAGCGCGCGATGCCGGGCATGCTGGCGGCGTGGTCCAGTGGCAGCGATTTGCTCCAGGTCGTTGCCTTGTTGGCGGCGCGTGCTTCGAGCGTGCCATGCAGGTTCGACAGCCTGGCGACGACCACCAGCGGCTCACCGGCATAGAGATCGGGCAGGCGCTGCGGATAGCTGTCGGCAACGCCGGGCCAGCTCAAGGCGAGGTCGCGCAGGGCCGGACGATCCAGCTTGGCGAACAGTTCACGCATGCGCTCGCCAACTTCGCCCGCACCACGAATGACCACGGACGAGCCGCGCCCCGAGGTTGCCGCGCGTTCGATGAACTGTGCATTCGGTGCGCTGCCGATGCCGATCGGGAACAGGCGCGACTGGCCGAGATCGCGATCGATCAGTTCATAGAGGCCGGCTGCGTCATCGACCGCGCCATCGGTGGCGAAGACCACCTGGCGCACATGGCCTGCAGGGGGCGTGCCGCGCAGCGCGGTGCGCAGGGCATCAAGCATCTCGGTGCCGCCGTTGGCACGCAAGCCAGCCACCCATTCACGCGCCAGCGCCACGTCGGCGGGGGTCATCGCGACGGCATCGGGGAACAGCGCTTCGGTCACCGAGTTGAACTGGATGACGTTGAAGCGATCGCCTGGGCGAAGCGAAACCAGGGCCAGATCGAGCGCGGCACGCGCCTGCTTGATCGACTCGCCTTCCATCGATCCCGAGGTGTCGATGACGAGGATCAGTTCGCGCGGCAACGGGTTTGCCAGCTGGCTGTCCGGCAACATCATGACCATCGCATAGGTCTCGCCATCAACCGTCTCGGTGAGCACGGCCGAGGCCGGTGCCGCGCCCAGCACGGGGGCCCATTCGAGGACGAAATCGCGATCGGCACTGACGCTGCCATCGGCCAGGGCAATGGCATAGCGCGTGCCGCTGCGGGTCACTTTCAAGGCATGGCTGGGACTCTCGACGCGGCGCAGCGGCAGGCCCGGATCGAGATCGATGCTGACGGCGACGCGCGGGGCGACGGCGCTGTGCAGGTCGTCGTGCGTCGTCGCCGGGCTGACGGAGTTGGCCGCGGCCGCCTGCTTGTCAGCTCCTGCGCCGGCCTTGGCGACATGGCGCGGGGTGTAGGTCAGTGGCAAGGTCAGCGCAAAGCGGTCGTCGCGATAGGCGATCTGCTGCCACCAGCGCACCTCGATCTCGATTGTCTCGCCGGGGGCGATATTGGACACGGCAGTGCGAAACAGGTTGGCCCGATCCGACTCGACCAGGGCGGCACGCTTGCCGCTTGCCGCGGCTTCGACGTACTCGCTGCGCGCCTGTTCCTTTTCGCGGATCTCGCCGACGATGACGCGCTCGCCGACGCGCAAGGTCATGTCGTGCACGGCAGCCCCTTCTGGCAACGGCAGCAGGTACTGCACCTCCACCCATTCGCTGCTTGAATTGCTGAAGCGTTGGCGGATGCCGGCTTCGGCGACGAGTCCGCCGATCTGGTAGTGGATCTCGCTGGCCAGCGCAACGAGTTCGAAGGGTTGGCCGTCCCTGGCCGTTGCCTTGATCGTGCCAAAGCCGGTTTCCGCACGCGCCGCGGCGGCGAAGCCGAGGAGCAGGATGAGGACGGCGAAGATCGTGCGCAACGGCTCGAAGCCGCGTTGCAGATCGGTGTTGGTTTCATCTCTTTTCGCTTTCATCGCAGGCTCCTGCCGGGGTGGATGCCATTGCAGCGGGCGGCGCGGGCCGATGCACGGCGGCGTGCTGGCCGCATCACGATCAGTTGTGGCGTTTTGCGGGCAATAGCGCCTGACGCATTGCGGCGCAGGCATGGCGCTGCGTAAGCTCGCTGCACCGAAAAGGAGTCCTGCCATGCCGCGCAGCATCGCCATCGTCGAAGACGAGCCGCTGATCCGGGCCAACTATGTCGAAGCACTGACCCGCGCCGGATATGACGTGCGCGGCTATGCCGGTCGTGTCGAAGCCGAGAGCGCGTTTGCCCGGCGCATGCCGGAACTGGTCATCATCGATGTCGGCCTCGGCGACGAGCCCGAAGGCGGCTTTGACCTGTGCCGCAACCTGCGCGCCAAGGCGGCAACCCTGCCGATCATCTTCCTGACTGCACGCGATTCGGATTTCGACGTGATTTCCGGCCTGCGCCTCGGTGCCGATGACTATCTGGCCAAGGATGTCTCCTTCCATCAACTGGCCGCGCGCATCAGCGCCCTGTTCCGACGCATGGAAGCCATGCGCAAGCCGACGGCTGCCGACAGCATCCACGAGGAAGGCAACCTGCGCATCGAGTCCGAGCGCATGCGCGTGAGCTGGAAGGGCGAGGAAGTGCCGCTGACCGTCACCGAGTTCTGGATGGTGCACACCCTGGTGCGCTTTCCCGGCCACGTGAAAAGCCGCGAGCAACTGATGCGCGATGCCCAGGTCGTCGTCGACGACGCCACGATCACCTCGCACATCAAGCGCATCCGCCGCAAGTTCATCGCCATCGACCCCGCCTTCGACGCCATCGACACCGTGCATGGCGCGGGGTATCGGTGGGTCAATCGGGAATAGGGAATGGGTTACCGCCGGAATGACCAACCTCCTGGCTGTCAAGAACCGGCAATCGTAGGAAGCGGCTTCCTGCATTTCCCCATGCGCCATTCCCCATTCTCGATTCCCGGCTCCAACCCATGTCCCTCCGCCTGAAGCTCCTTGTCGTCGCCTTGTCCACGCTGATCCTGCCGTGGGCGGGCTGGCAGTTCGTGCGGCAGACCGAGGCGGTGTTGCGGCAAGGCCAGGAACAGACCTTGCTGGCCTCGGCGAGCACGCTGGCGCGGGCGCTCGATGTGCTTGGCGTCGAGGCGCCTTTGCCGGATGCGGCGCTTTATGTGCACGAGCGCAGCGCGGTCATTCGCGTCGATGGTTATGCCGATGACTGGCAGACGTTCCGGCCCTACGCGCAGACTTTCGCCGCCGATGGCGACAACGCCAAGTTGCTGCTCATGCTCGCCGAGGATGCAGAGTGGTTGTATTTGTTTGCACAAGTACGCGATGCAACCCGGCAGCGTGTCGATGCGCGGGATTTCACGGCGGCACGCAGCGATCACCTGGACCTGACCCTGGTCCGCGCCGGGAAATCACGCCGCTACCGCATAGCCAGTGCCGCGCCGGGCAATTTCGATGCGCCGGCGATCGACGGTGACGGCCCGTTTCCCGAGCGCCTGACCGGCGAGTGGCAGGAGGATGGCTCCGGTTACAGCATCGAGTTGCGCCTTGCCCGCGCCGATGCCCCCGATCACATGGCCTTCGACGTGCACGATTCCGCGGCGGCCGATACACCCGCGCCGGCCGCGCTGGCCTTGCTCGGCTACAACCCGGCCAACGCCCGCACCCTGGCCAGGCTCGCGCCCGATCATGTCCGCGTGCGCATGGTTTCCGCCGACGGCTGGCTGGTCGCCGCCGGCGGTTCGCTCGACCTGGACATTCCGGCAACCGAGGAACAAGGCTGGCTGGCCGCGTTCATTTACCGCCATCTGCTGGCACCGGATTCGACCGGGCGCACGTCATCGCCGCGCTACGTGAATGCCTTTGGTGCCATCGATCCGCGCCTGCAGGGCGATGACCTGTGGCAGGCGCTGTCCGGCATTCCGGCAACCGCCTGGCGGGCGACCGAGAACGGCGGCGTGTTGCTGGTCGCCGCCGTGCCCTTGCGCAGCCATGATGCCTTGCGTGGCGCGCTGGTCCTCGAACAGGCCAATCCCGCCCTGCCCTTGCTGGCCAATCGCGCCCTGTCGAGCCTGCTTGGCGCGAGTCTGCTGGCCTTGCTGGTGACGGCGGCCTTGCTGCTGCTGTTCGGCGGTTTGCTGAGTTGGCGCATCCGCCGCCTGCGCAATGCCACGGAACGCGCGACGCGTGCCGGTGGCCGGCTCGCCGGGCCGCTGCCGCTGATCGATTCCCGCGACGAGCTCGGCGATCTCGCGCGCAGTTTCGGACGCCTGTTCGACGAAGTCGGCAGCTATACCGAGTACCTGCAGACCCTTGCCTCGAAACTCTCGCACGAACTCAACACGCCGCTGGCGATCGTCAAGTCCTCGCTCGACAACCTCGATCACCAGGGCCTGCCGGCGGATGCGCAACCTTATCTCGACCGCGCCCGTGATGGTGCCGCGCGCCTCGGCGGCATCGTCCGTGCGATGAGCGAATCGAGCCGCGTCGAACGGGCGATTGCCTCCGCCGAAGCCGAGGATTTCGACTTGCGCGCCCTCGTCGCCGGTTGCACCGAGGGTTATCGCGCGCTGGCCGCACCACGCGAGATTCGTACCGATCTGCCAGTTTTGCCACTGCCGTTCCACGGTGCGCCCGACCTGATTGCCCAGGCGCTCGACAAGCTCTTCGACAATGCGCGTTCGTTCAGTGCCGAGAATGGCTGGATCCGCATCAGCCTCGGCAGCAATGAATCCGGCATCGACCTGCGCATGGCCAACAGCGGCCCGCTGTTGCCGAATGCGATGCAGGAACGCTTGTTCGATTCGCTGGTCAGCTTGCGTGAACGCAGCACGCGCGGCAGCGGAGAAGCTCCGCACCTCGGCCTCGGCCTGCACGTCGTGCGCCTGGTCGCCGAACTGCATGGCGGACAGGCCAGTGCGCGCAATCTCGACGATGGCAGCGGCGTTGAATTCAGCCTGCATCTCGCCGGCATGACGCGGCGGCGACTCGCCTGACCGGTCCGATCGCGATCGGCGCAATCGCCGGGCGCGTCTTCCGGCGCGATGCAGGTGATGCGCTGGATGGAACGTCGCGCCGTCACGCGATACCGCAAGGTGCATCTGCTGTCGTCATTTGACCGGCCCTGCTATCTTCGCGGGCCGCTTTCTTGCCAATGGCCGAGCCGTGATCACCCAGCAGGAGTTTGATAGCTACGCCGCCCAGGGCTACAACCGCATTCCGGTGGCACGCGAGGTTTTGTCGGATCTGGATACGCCGTTGTCGGTGTACCTGAAGCTCGCCGATGGCCCATACGCGTACCTGTTTGAATCGGTGCAGGGTGGCGAGAACTGGGGACGCCACTCGATCATCGGCTTGCCGTGTCGTCGTGTGTATTCGCTGCGCGGCAAGACCTTGGCGGTCGAGGATCTCGGCGAAGTTGTCGAAACCCGCGAGCTTGCGGATCCGCTGGCCGCAATCGATGCGCTGCGTCGCCAATTCCGCGTGCCGGTGTTACCCGACATGCCGGCGTTTTCGGGTGGCCTGGTCGGTTATTTCGGATTCGAGACCATCGGCTGGATCGAGCCGCGCTTTGCCAGGGTCGACAAACCGGACCAGCTGGGAACGCCGGATGCCTTGCTCATGCTCAGCGAAGAAGTGGCGGTATTCGACAACCTCAAGGGCCGGCTGTACCTGATCGTGCATGCGGACCCGTCACAGCCGCAGGCTTATGCGCAGGCCTGTCGGCGACTCGATCAACTGGCCTTCCGCCTGCGCCATTCGGGATCGAGCTACCCGGAAACGCTGGACCCAAAGCCGCTTGATGAAGCGGATTTCGTCTCGGGTTTCACTCGTGAAGGATTCGAGGCGGCCGTGCGCCAGGCCCAGGAATACATCCGCGCCGGTGATATTTTCCAGGTTGTCCTTTCGCAACGGCTGAGCGTGCCGTTCCGCGCGCGCCCGGTCGATGTCTATCGCGCCCTGCGTTCGCTGAATCCGTCGCCGTACATGTATTTCATCGATCTTGGCAGCAGCCAGATCGTCGGTTCGTCGCCCGAGATTCTTGTCCGCCAGCAGCACGGCAAGGTCACCCTGCGCCCGCTGGCTGGCACGCGCCCACGCGGTGAAACTGCCGAACAGGATCTTGCCCTCGAAGCCGAGTTGCTGGCAGATCCCAAGGAGCGCGCCGAGCATCTGATGTTGATTGACCTCGGCCGCAACGATGTCGGTCGGGTCAGCAGGACCGGCAGCGTCAAGCTGACCGAAAGCTTCGTCGTCGAACGCTATTCGCATGTCATGCACATCGTCAGCCAGGTCGAAGGCGATCTCGAAGAAGGGCTGACCAGCATGGACGTGCTGCGCGCCGCGTTTCCCGCCGGCACGGTCAGCGGCGCGCCGAAGATCCGCGCGCTCGAAGTCATCCGCGAGCTGGAGCCGATCAAGCGCAACATCTACGCCGGCTCGATCGGCTACATCGGCTGGTCCGGCGATACCGACATGGCCATCGCCATCCGCACGGCGGTGATCCAGGATGGCCGCCTGCACGTGCAAGCCGGTGCCGGCATCGTCTTCGATTCCGATCCCGCCACCGAATGGGCCGAGACCATGAACAAGGGCCGCGCCTTGTTCCGCGCCGTGGCCCGCGCGGCGCAAGGTCTCTGAGGCGCGGGATCGGGACGACCAGCCTTTCGGCTGTTGTAATCCGAGAATCGCAGGATGCGGCTTCAGCCGCGATGCTCCTTCTACGGTTGCCATCAAGACAGGGGCATCGCGGCTGAAGCCGCTTCCTACACTCCCTATTCCCTATTCCCTATTCCCTATTCCCTATTTCCCAATCCCGGCCTTCAGGTCGAAATCGCCAGTCGCTCGCCCTTGTAGATGCGTGCCGTGATCAGGTAGACGATCACCGCGGCGAGCGCGGTGCTGGCGAAACACAGGGCAATCTCGGAAGCAGCAACCGCTTCCCCGCGCATCAGCCGGGTGATCGTGACCTGCTGGCCGACCAGCGGCACGGCGTACATCCAGGTCTCGACCTTGAACGGGAAGATCGACATCAGCATGGTCGGTACCGCCGGCACGAACATGAGCAGGGACAAATAGGTCTGTGCCTCGCGGAAGGTCTTGGCAAAGGCGGCGGCAAGCGTCTGCAATGAGGCAATCAGGAATACCAGCGGCAGCATCGTCAGCAGGGTCAGGATGGCGAAGCGCGGGCCGATCGAGAGGGTCATGCCGAGTTTCTCGGTGGGCATGAACTGGCCGGCAAACGAGAACGCGACGATGCTGAGCAGCAGCGTGGTCAATGCGAATGCGCCGGTCGCGCCGAGTTTGCCGAGCAGGATCTTCGAGCGTGCGACCGGGTTGGCGAACAGCGGTTCAAGCGATTGCCGCTCGCGTTCCCCGGCGGTGGTGTCGATGGCCAGGGCCATGCCGCCGATGAAGGCGCCGAGGATGAAGAAATACGGCAGCATCGAGAACATCATGCCGCCGCGTGCCTGCGCCGTGGATTGATCACGGTCGGCAATCACCAGTGGCCGCATGATTGTCGGCGAGATGCCGCGCGCGACCAGGCGCAAGCTGCTCGTGCGCTGCGCATAGCCATCGATGATGCTGCGCAGCCGCTCGACCGAGCTTTTCGCATCGCGCTGCGAGTCATCGAAGATCAATTCGACCTGGGCCGGTTCGCCCTTGTTCCAGGCCTCGCCATAGCTCGGCGGAATTCGCAGCACGAGATCGGCGTTCTGGTCGCGCACGGATTGTTCGGGATCGGCAATTGCCTCCTTGATGACAACGCCGCTCTGCCTCAGCGCATCGATCAGGTTCGGCGCATGTTCGGCACCGATGACCGGCACCGGCAACGGCTTTTCGGCCTTGTCGAGTTCGCGCGAAACAATGCCGTTGATGAGCAGCACGAAGATCAACGGTGCCATCAGAGGCCCGGTCAGCAGGGTATTCATGACGGTGCGGCGATCCCGCAGGTTCTCGCGCACCTCTTTGAGGAAAACGGTGATGATCGATTTCACGCTGCGAGTCCTTCTGCGGATCCGATGACCTTGACGAAGGCATCTTCGAGATTGGGGGTGCCAGCCTGCTCGCGCAGTTCGTCGGGCGAGGCGTCGGCGACGACGTGGCCATGGGCGATGACGACGATGCGGTCACACAACGCGCCGACCTCCTGCATGATGTGGCTGGAAAACAGCACGCAGCGGCCTTCCGCTTTCAGATGACGCAGGAAATCGCGCATCGCGCGCGTGGCCATGACATCGAGGCCATTGGTCGGCTCATCGAGGATGCAGTTTTTCGGATCGTGGACGAGGGCGCGGGCAATCGCGGTCTTGACGCGTTGCCCCTGGGAAAACCCGTCGGTGCGCCGATCGATGATCTCGCCCATGTCCAGCGCTCGCGACAGACCCTCGATGCGAGCGGCAATGGTCGCTTCATCCATGCCTTGCAGGCGACCGAAGTATTCGATGTTCTCGCGCGAGGTCAGGCGCTTGTACAGGCCGCGTGCGTCGGGCAGCACGCCGAGTCGGCGGCGCACGGCAATCGGGTCGACGGCGGCATCGATGCCATCGACCAGCACCTGGCCGCTGTCGGGTTTCATCAGGGTGTAAAGCATGCGCAGGGTGGTGGTCTTGCCGGCACCGTTGGGCCCGAGCAGGCCGGTGATCTCGCCATCGCGCGCGGTGAAGGAAACGCCATCGACCGCCTTGACCGTACCGAATGCCTTGTTCAATGCCTTCAATTCGATCATGGGGCGGCTCCGTTGAAATCGATGAAGTGGGGAAGCGGGCCGAGTTCGTCGACGCATCCCGCATCGAGCGCTTTCGGATCAAGCGTGTCCATGAAGGTGCCGACCAATTTCGGCAGGCAGCCGCGACCGATGATGTTGTGACCCTGGCCCCTGGCGACGATCAGTCTGGCGTTGGACAGATGCTTCACCACCTGTTCGCCATAGCGTGGCGGCGTCACCGGATCCAGTTCGCCTTCGAGAACCAGGATCGGGGTCGCCCCCGTGACCGCTTCGCTGAAATCGGCCGGACGCGTGCCACGTGGCCAGATCCGGCATTGTCGCTGGAGCACCTCGAGCAGGCGCGTGCCAAGCAGGGTGTCGGCGTCGGTCGGATCGGGGCTGAGCCGATCCGCATCCTCGGCGCAGATCACCGAAAGCTGCATGCCGCTGCCGACAAGTGCTTCGATACCCTGGCTGAGCATGCCGATCTGGCCGAGCAGCGGCGCATCATTGCCGGCAATCGACTGCTTGATCGTGTGCGGGACAAGCGCGGCGGTCTCCGGCGCGTAGGCGAACATCCGCACCAGCCCGACCATCGATTCGGCATTCAGGGTTTGCTTCGTTTGCTTGAAGGTGACTGGATCGGCGTAGCGGATTTCTCGTGGCGTCGCGGCCAGGATGGCGCGCAACCGGAACAGATCGCCGTAGGGATCGGGGAAGGTCTTCGCGCAGACAGGCGTTTTTGCACAATAGGCGAATTGCGCCTTGAGCGCGTCATCCAGGTTCCCGGAAAACTCTCCGCCGAGCGCCAGTTCGTTCGGCGCGACGCTGTCGAGGACGATGCTGCGCACGCCTTCGGGATGTCGCTTGAGATACTGCTGGGCGACGCGCGTGCCATAGGAAACCCCCACCAGATCGAATTTCGGCCCCCCCAGCGCCTGGCGCAGCGCTTCCAGATCCTCGACGGCCTCACTGGTCGTGTAGAAACGCGGATCGGCGAATTTCGAGACTTCATCAAGGCAGCGCTGCGTCGAAGCGGCCGTGCGTTCGAGATCGAGGGGCAGCGCATCTTCATCTTCGCCTTGTTCCTCCTTGCACTTGAGCGGATTCGAGGCGCCGGTGCCGCGCTGATCCAGCAGCAGCACGTGCCGATGCTTGCGCGCCGGGCCGAGTGCATTGGCCATCTGCGGCCAGGTATCGACCGCCGATTGGCCGGGACCGCCGGCCAGATAGACGATGAAATCGTCATCGGCAGCTTGCGTGCTCGCGATCAGGGCAAACTTCAGGTCCAGCTTGCGGCCGTTTGCGTCGGCACGGTTTTCCGGAACCTGGAAGGGTGCGCACCAGGCCTTGGTGGTGGCTGCGGAGTGCTCGCGCTCGAGTTCGCAGGCGCTGAAATCGAATGAACCGAAGCGGAAGGATTCCACGTTGCTGGCGATGCGGTATTGCCCGCTCGTGCCCTGCTTGCCTTCACTTGCGGATGGCTTGGCGCGGAATTTCGAATAACCGAATGCAAGCACGGCAAGCGCTGCTGCAAGGGCGATCCTGGTGTTCTTTTTCATCGAAGCCTCATTGGATTTGATGTCAACGCATTTCTCTGCATTTGTGGATAATCATGCCCAGTAAAGATAGTGCCGACGCGCCCGGATCTGCGCGCCGATCCAGCAAGCGCCCATGATCAAAACGGCAATCGGAAGCGTTGTCTTCAGCGCGCCGAACAAATCAAGGAAAGTCGGCATCACGATCACGCAAAACGAGATCGGGAAAGCAATCATCATCGCCTCGGCTTCGATGCGCAGGCGCAACTCGTCACCTCGACGCAGACGGCGCATCTCGGCACAAGCCATCCAGGCGATTGCAGGCAACGGGATCATCGCGACGAGGATGCGCAGCCCGTCCGGATCCATGCGTTTGCTCGATGCACCGGCCACGATCACGCTGGCGACATGGAAGGAGTTCACCGGGCCCATGTCGCGCAGATTGCGCAGGTAGCGGTTCATGGCATCAATGCACCTCATGCATCGGGAGTGAATATGCTTTCAATCGACGCGCCAAACAGGCGCGCGATTGCAAAGGCAAGCGGCAAGCTGGGATCGTATTTGCCGGTTTCGATCGCGTTGATGGTCTGCCGCGAGACATCCAGGCGCTCGGCCAGTTCGGCCTGAGACCAGCCCCGGTTTCCGCGCAACTCGCGGATGCGGTTGTTCATTCGCGACCGTAACGCCGGGCGTTCCAGCAACGCAGGGCACCAAACAGTCCGGCCAGCGCGGGAAACACCCAGAACAACACCGTACCGTCAAGCGTGATCACCTTCGCCGCGACGAGGAAGGCCGCTGTCGTGCTGAGCAGGCTCACCACCACCGACGATATCGCCAGCGCCTCCAGATGCAGGCGGCGCTGGAACTCGTCGCTGTCACGCACGTGGCGGATGATCGCTCGCAACGCGGCGGCAAACGGCAGCACGGGGGCGAGCGCAACCAGGGCCCGCCAGAATGGCGCCTCGACCTGCCTGGCCAGCGGATAGATCAGCAGCATGACGACCACGTAGGCGGCCATCGCCAGGAACAGTTCGCGGCGGTAGCGTTTTTCGAGCGCGCGCATGGAGATTCCGTGTCAAGCAAACTTGACACGACGATAACGGCAGGTCCAGGCCTGTGTCAAGCGTCCTTTACATCATTCTGCTGCTCGTCGCCCACCGCGCGCACCAGCAGGCGCACGCTAGCGTGATGAAATATACTTTTCCCGGCGGATCTGCGACACCGCGAAACCGGCATCCTTGAGCAGGGCGAAACTCTGGTCGACCATGTCCGGATTGCCGCACAGGTAAAACACGTCCGTGGCCGGATCGGGCTTGAGTGCCTCGATGGCGACCTGCACGCGACCGGAGTAGTCGCCTGCACGCGGCACGGCGCGGGGTTCGCGGCTGAAACAGGGATGAAAACCGAATCCCGGCGTCGCTTCGGCAAATGCGGCAAACTCGTCGCCATACAGCAGCTCGGCTTCGTTACGCGCGCCCTGGATCAACTCGAAGCGGCAACCGCGCTCGGCAATCAGCCTGCGCATCAAGGGCAACATGGCGCGATACGGAGTGATGCCGGTGCCGGTGGCGACCAGCACATATCGCGCGTTGCTGTCACCCGGCAACAGGCAGAAGCGCCCGTACGGGCCGCTCGCATCGACGGTGCCGCCAACGGCGAGGCCGCCCAGCAGTTCGGTCGCCGCGCCGCCATCGACATAGGACACGGCAATCTCGATCTGCACGATCGGGCTGGCAGCATCCGCAGCCACCGTGCCAATCGAATAACTGCGCTTGGTCGCCTGGCCGTCGGCGTAGCTGAAATGGACCTGGATGAATTGCCCGGGGATGAAGGCGAACGGCTGCCCGTCGGCACGCTCGAACACCATGTGGCGCACGGCGGGGGCAATCATGCGTGCGGCGACGAGACGAAGCGGAAACTGGATGATGGCCAAGGCGGGAGGAGTCGTTGCGGGTAGCCGGCTATACTATCAGCCCCCCGTGCCGACCTCGCCGCCCATGCCCGTGAGCCAGATTCCCGCGCTTGAAATCCATGATCTGCGCAAGGTTTATGCCGGCGGCGTCGAGGCCCTCAAGGGCATTTCCCTGGATGTGCAGCCCGGCGACTTCTTTGCCCTGCTCGGACCCAACGGAGCCGGGAAATCGACCCTCATCGGCATCGTCAGTTCGCTGGTCAATGCCACCTCGGGATCGGTCAAGGTCTTCGGCACCGACATCAGCACGGATCGCGAAGCGGCCATGCGCCAGTTGGGCCTGGTTCCGCAGGAGGTGAATTTCAACTTCTTCGAGAAGCCCTTCGACATCCTCTGCAACTACGCCGGTTTCTACGGCATTCCGCGCGCGGAAGCGAGGAGGCGCGCCGAGCAGGAGTTGCGCCGGGCCCAGCTCTGGGAAAAGGCCCATGCGACATCGCGCACGCTGTCCGGTGGCATGAAGCGCCGCCTGATGATCGCCCGCGCCATGATGACGCAGCCGCAATTGCTGATCCTCGACGAACCCACCGCCGGCGTCGACATCGAGATCCGCCGCGGCATGTGGCGCACGCTGAAAGAAGTCAACGCCGCCGGCACCACGGTGATCCTGACCACGCATTACCTTGAGGAAGCCGAGAGCCTGTGCCGCAACCTGGCCATCATCGATGGCGGCTGCATCATCGAGAACGGGCCGATGAAGGCCCTGCTTGCCAAGCTCGATGTCGAGGGCTTCCTGCTCGATATCGAAGGCGAGCTGCCGGCCTCGCTGCCGCATGTCGAGGGCGTCGACTTGCGCGCCGCGGATCGCTTCACCCTCGACCTGGAAATGCCGCGCTCGATGAATCTCAACAGCGTGTTTGCCAGCCTTGATGGCGCCGGTATCCGCGTGCGCTCGATGCGCACCAAGACCAATCGCCTCGAAGAACTCTTCGTGCGCCTGACCGGCAACAAGGAGCACGCAGCATGAACAACGCGCCGGCAGGACATCCCAACCTGATCGCCCTGTACACCATTGCGCGCCGCGAGGTCATGCGCATCCTGCGCATCTGGGCGCAGACCCTGGTGCCGCCGGCAATCACCATGACCCTGTATTTCCTGATCTTCGGCAGCCTGATCGGCAGCCGCATCGGCGACATGGGTGGCTACGATTACATGGATTTCATCGTTCCCGGCCTGGTCATGATGTCGATCATCCAGAACAGCTACGGCAACATTTCCTCGAGTTTCTTCGGGGCCAAGTTTGGCCGGCACATCGAGGAAATGCTGGTCAGCCCGATGCCGAACTGGGTCATTCTTGGAGGCTATGTGGCGGGTGCGGTGCTGCGTGGCGTGCTCGTCGGCATCATCGTGCTGGTCATCGCCATGCTTTTCACCAAGGTGCGCATTCCACATCCGCTGGTGACCATCAGCACGGTCCTGCTCGGCGCGACGATTTTTTCGCTGGCCGGGTTCATCAACGCGGTGTATGCAAAGAAGTTCGACGATGTCGCCATCGTGCCGACCTTCATCCTCACCCCGCTCACCTATCTAGGTGGCGTGTTTTATTCGGTCACCATGCTGCCCGACTGGGCACAGGCGATGACCCATGCCAATCCGGTGTTCTACATGGTCAATGCCTTTCGCTACGGCCTGCTCGGCAACAGCGACATTCCGCTGGTCATCGCCTATGCGCTGATGAGCGGTTTCGTCATCGTGCTCGGCGCCCTGAGCCTGTGGCTGCTCAAGCGCGGCGTCGGTTTGCGCAGTTGAGTTGAGCGGGAAATGGGGAATGGGGAGGAAAGCGCGATGGACGCGATCCCGCAGGAAGCGGCTTCAGCCGCGATGCTGTTCCTGGCATCCGAAGAAAGAAATCGAACTATTGCCGTATGCTGCTTTGTCCATTCCCGGTTTCCCGTTTCCCATTCCCGGCTACAACCCGAAAAACGCTCGACTCGTCGCCGTGGCATTGGCCGCCGTCACCTCGACATCCTCGCCGCGATCACGCGCCAGTTCCTCGACGATGTGCCTGAGGTACATCGGCTCGTTGCGTCGGTGCGAAGGCTTTGGCCTGACAGTGCGCGGCAACAAATAAGGCGAGTCGGTTTCGATCATCAGGCGCTCGGCCGGAATCTCGCGCACGAGCTCGCGCAGATGGGTGCCGCGGCGTTCGTCGCAGAGCCAGCCGGTGATGCCGATATGCCAGCCGGCATCCAGGTAGTCGACCATTTCCTCGCGCGTGCCGGTGAAGCAATGCACGACGATCCTGCCGAGGCGATCACGGAAATTGCGCAACACGGCCATGAAATCCCCATGCGCATCGCGCTGGTGCAGGAACAGCGGCTTGCCGCAGTCGACGGCAATCTGCAACTGGCGCTCGAAAGCCTCGATCTGCGCGGCAGGCGGCGAATGGTTGCGGTGGTAGTCGAGGCCGGTTTCACCGACCGCCTTCACGGCATCGGCCTTGAGGTGGGCGCGCAATTCGGCATCGGTGGCATCGTCGTAGTCGATTGCGTGATGCGGATGCACGCCGGCCGTGGCGTACAGCACGCCTGGATAAGCCTGTGCCAAGGCCAGCGCCATGCGGCTGCCGGCCGCACTCGCCCCGGTGACGATCATCTGCGCCACGCCGTGGGCATGCGCCCGTTCCAGCACCTGGTCGAAATCGGGCCGGAACGATTCATGGCCGAGATTGGCGCCAATATCGATGAGCTGCACGGTCACTCCGGGCGAAAAGGGCAATTATGGCCGGCTCGCGCGGGGCTGCCCAGAACCGATCGTTCCAAGCTGCGCTGTTTTCAAAGTTCACAACCGATTCACCCCCGGATTGCGAGTATTCTTGCCCGCTCATTCCCCTGGAGGTCGCGATGCTCGCTCATACCCGATTGCTTCTTGGTGCGGCGCTCGCCTTTGCGGCCTGCTCCGTGACGACGGCCAGCGCCGCCGAAGTTGGCGTCGATGCCAGTCGCGCGGCCCGCGTTACCGCCGAACAACTCACCCATCGCAAACTGCTGCTTGAGCGCGGTGCCATGGCCGGGCCGAAGTCGGCCACCAGTGTCACCTCGGCCACGCCGGCGTTGCCCCGCATAAACCTGCTCGCCGCTTATCCGCCGAGCTGCATGGCCGATCCGCTGCCGGATCAGGTCAGCGGCCCGAGCTACAGCCGCAATGTCACCCTGGCGGCTTACAACGGCAATACCGGCCAGGTCGATTCCACCGAAATCGTGACCATCACCATCTGGCGCGTGGCCTGCAGCAGTTCGGAATTCTACAATTCGGCGACGCTCATGCGCATCGATCGCAACAGCACCAGCCAGACCGTCTACCCGCTGTTCCCGGCGATCCGCGTCAGCCAGGGTTCGATCGGTTACGGCATCGATGATTTCCCCGCCAACATCGCCCGCGTCACCATCGAGCCGAACACCCTCCTCGCCGATACCCTGGTCGATACACCGATCATCAACGACATGACCTTCGTCCTCGAGAATTACGACAGCCCGCAGACCACCGTGTTCGATTTCAACCTGCCGTTCGGCCTGCGCTTCGACAACCTGTTTGCCACCAACAACCAGTTTTTCATCGATGTGCCCTTGTATAACCCGACCAGCGGCACGTACCCGGCCGCGTTCCAGGATCTGCCAATTTCCGGTTACATGAGCAGCAACTGGTACAGCCCGGCAGCCAGTGGTGAAGGCATCGTGTTGCAGGTGTATGAGCGCCCCAACGAGCCGCAGACCATCGTCGTTTCGTTTTCCTGGCTGGCTTACGATCCGGCCGGCATTCCATTCTGGCTGATCGGCCAGGCTGACATCAGTCGCGGCGCAAAGGTCGCCACAGCAACCATGGTCTATTTGACCGGTGGCGGATTTGCCGGCAGCGCCGGGTCGGCAGATGCTCCGACCATCTGGGGTTCGGCCACGGTCAGTTTCCCGGACTGCAACAACATGGTCCTGGGTTACGCCTCGAATCCGGGCCTCCCTGCCAGTGTTCCGCAGGGCAGTGGCACGCGCAACTGGATCCGCGTCGGCCGCGTGAATGGCCTGAACTGCGAATGATCCAATTCGCCCGCTGAATCCGAAAACGGCGCGATTGTTTCGCGCCGTTTTCTTTTGTGCGGCAGTCAATCGGCGACAATCCGCACACGGCAGCCGGGATTGATGCGTTTGAACGCCACTGTTTTTCCGATCCAGCAGATCCTGCCCGAGCTGCGCGAACGGCTCGCGGCGCATCCACGCCTCGTGCTGGAAGCACCGCCCGGTGCCGGCAAGACCACCCAGGTGCCGCCGGCCCTGCTCGATGAGCCGTGGCTGGCCGGTCGCCGCATCCTCATGCTCGAACCGCGCCGCATTGCCGCACGCGCGGCCGCCGAGTTCATGGCCGCGGCGCGCGGCGAGCCGGTCGGGCAGGGTATCGGCTACCGCATCCGCCACGAGTCCAGGGTTTCCGCGGCGACGCGCATCGAGGTCATCACCGAAGGCATCCTCACCCGCGTGCTGCAGGACGATCCGGAGTTGCCCGGCGTTGGTGCGATCCTCTTCGACGAGTTCCACGAGCGCCACCTGCATGGCGATCTCGGCGTGGCGCTGGCGCGTGACGTGCAGGCAACCCTGCGGCCCGACCTGCGCCTTGTCATCATGTCGGCCACGCTGGATGGCGAACGCATCGCGCGCTGGTTCGACGCGCCGCGCCTGAGCAGTGCCGGGCGCAGTTTCCCGGTACGCATCGAGCATCCGCCGGCACGCCCGGGCGAACAGTGGCCGGAACGCGGCTGGACCGCGCATCTGGCCCGCGTCGTTGCCCTGGCGCTTGACGAATGCGCGGGCGACATCCTCGTCTTCCTGCCGGGTCGCCGCGAAATCGAAGCCGCCCACCGCGCCCTCGACGAGCGCGCCGCCGACATCGTCAGTCTGCATGGCGAACTGGCGCTCGCCGAACAACACGCCGTCCTTGCCGCATCGGCAAACGGCCGGCGACGCATCGTGCTGGCGACCAATGTCGCCGAATCGAGCCTGACCCTGCCCGGCATCCGCGCGGTCATCGATTGCGGCCTCGCCCGCGAGCCACGCTTTGATGCGAACTCGGGATTCTCGCGCCTGCAGACGGTGAACATTTCCCAGGCATCGGCCGACCAGCGCGCCGGACGCAGTGGCCGCCTCGGCCCCGGTGTCGCGTATCGGCTATGGCCGCAGAGCCGTCGGCTGGAGCCCTCGCGCAGCCCGGAAATCGCCCAGGTGGAGTTGTCCCAGCTGGTCCTCGAATTGAAAGCCTGGGGTTCGGAAGACCTCGACTGGCTGGATCCGCCGCCGGCCGGCGCGTACGCCCAGGGGCAGGAACTGCTGATCGCGCTTGGTGCGCTGGATGCGCAAGGCACGATCACCGCGTTTGGCCGCCAGCTGCACGCATTTGCGGCGCATCCTCGCCTGGCTGCCGCCGTGTTGCGCGCGGACGCCGCCAATCAAGCCCTGGCTTGCGATCTGCTGGCCTTGATCGAGGCGCGCAATCCGCTGCGTGGAGCCGCTGCGCGCGATGATGATTTTCGCCAGCGCACACAGGCGCTGGCGGCCTGGCGTGGCGGCGCATGCGCGTGGCGGGCGAACTCGGTGCCGAGCGCGCTGCACTCGCCAGCATCCGGCAATCCGCCGATGCCTGGCGCCGGCGGGCGCGACTGGCGCATTCGCATGCGGCGCTGGCGGGGCCGACCACGGTGGGTGACATCCTCGTCCACGCCTTTCCCGATCGCATCGCCCGGCAGGACAGCGGCAATCCGCGTCGCTACCAGCTGGCCAATGGACGCGGCGCGCGCCTGCTCGATGACAGCAGCTTGTTTGGCGAGCCTTGGCTGGTCGTCATCGATCTGCGTTTCGACGAACGCGACAGCCTCATCCTTGCCGCCGCGCCGTTCGACGGAGGCGTGCTGCAACGCGACTTCGCTGCGGCGTTCCGCACGCAGCGCACGGTGCAGTGGAATCGCGACAACCGCGCCGTCGAGGTCTTCGAGGAGCACCGCTTTGCCGCGATCACGCTCGATCGGCGCAGCGTTCCTGCAACTCCCGAAGACGCCGTGCCGGCGCTGCTCGCCGCCGTGCGCGAACTGGGTCTCCAAGCACTGCCTTGGAGCGAAGCGGCGATCGGCTTGCGCCAGCGCGTCGAGTTCCTGCGTCGGCACGCAGCGGATGCGGCACTGCCGGATTTTTCCGATGCGCGGCTGCTGGAGACGCTGGAAACCTGGCTGGCACCGGCGCTGGTTGGCAAGCGCCGCCTTGATGCCCTGCGTGCCGAGGAGCTGTCGAACGCGCTGGCCGCGCAACTGGATCATGCGCAACGCCGCCTGCTCGATGCGCAGGCGCCGACAACGATCAAGGTGCCGAGTGGACTCGATCGGCCGATCAGCTACGCCGGCGATGCCGGACCCGTACTCGCGGTGAAACTGCAGGAACTGTTCGGCCTCGCCGAATCACCACGCGTCGCCAACGGCCGCGTGCCGATCACCCTGCACCTGCTGTCGCCAGCCGGACGCCCGATCCAGGTCACCCAGGACCTGCACGGATTCTGGGAACGCACCTACCCGGAAGTGAAAAAGGAACTCAAGGGTCGCTACCCGAAACACCCGTGGCCGGATGACCCATGGAGCGCCGTCGCCACGCATCGGGCCAAGCCGCGACACTGAACCAACCCGCAACGGCACGGGTCGAACGCAGGGATTCGTGCCGACCTCGTGCCGGGCGCATGGCATGGTACGGATGGCGAGGACGGCAACCCGCTCGCCCACGCAGTCCTTCACGCACGAACCACCGAGGCCCCACGCATGACCCGATTCAATCGCACGCTGATCTGGATGGCCGCCTTTCTGGCCCTGGTTGCCGCCCTTGGCAGCCTGGTCGGCGTGCGTCTGCTGGAGATCTTCCAGGCCAACCCGTTCTTCAATGGCGTGATCCTGATCGTGCTTGCCGCCGGCATTGTCGTCAACGTGCGCCAGGTGCTGCTGCTGTCGGGCGAGGCGCGCTGGATTGATTCGTTCCGGCGTTCCAATCCCGAGCGCGGCGCGCCCGGCAAGCCGCGCCTGCTGGCGCCGATGGCGCGCATGCTCGGCAATCGCGAACGCGGCAAGGCAGCCCTGTCGGCACCGTCGATGCGCACCATCCTCGACAGCGTGCAATTGCGTCTTGAGGAATCGCGCGATCTTTCGCGTTACCTGATTGGCCTGGCCATCTTCCTCGGCCTGCTCGGCACCTTCTGGGGTTTGCTGGTGACCATCCGCTCGGTGTCGGAAACCATCGGCACGCTGAATGTCGGCAATGACGCGCTGAGCATGTTCAGCATGCTCAAGGAGAATCTCAAGGAGCCGCTTGGCGGCATGTCGACGAGTTTCTCGACCTCGCTGTTCGGCCTCGCCAGTTCCCTGGTGATCGGCTTTCTCGATCTGCAGGCCGGCCATGCGCAAAACCGTTTCTACAACGATCTCGAGGAATGGCTCTCGGGCATGACGCACTTGTCCTCGGGCAGCGCACTGGAGGGCGATGCCTCGGTGCCGGCCTATGTGCAGGCCTTGCTCGAACAGACCGCCGATGGCCTCGAGCGCATGCAGCGCGCGATTGTCGAGAACGAACGCGAACGCCGTGGCAGCAATGAGCAATTTGCGGAAATTTCCAGCCAACTCGGTCGCCTCAACGACCTGCTTGCCCGCGATGCGCGCGAGCGCCAGAGCGCGGCCCAGGTGCAGGAGGAACTGAAGACCGTGCTGCGCCAGATCGCCAGCCATGCGCCCGCCGAATCGCGCTTGTCCGACGAGTTGCGCGCCGAACTGCGCCTGCTCTCGCGCACGATTGCGGTGGCGGTCGGTGGCGGACGCGAGCCGCGCGCATGAGTGCCCTCGGCCGCCGGCGACGGCGCGCATTCGACATCTGGCCGGGCTTCGTCGATGCGCTGACTTCGCTGATCATGGTCATGATCTTCGTGCTGCTGATCTTCGCCATCGGCCAGTTCGTGCTATCCAATACGCTGGCCGGCAAGAACAAGGCGCTGGATGCGCTGCATGCGCAGGTCGCCGAACTCGCGCGCACGCTGTCCTTGAGCGAGGGGCAAAAGCGCCTGCTCGATGCCCGCGTCGCCGAATTGAGTGTCTCGCTGGGTGCCACGCAGGCCGAGCGTGACAAGTTGGGCAGCGACCTCAGCGATGCGAATGCGCAGGCGGCCAACCTGAGCGTCGACATTGCCGCGCTCAAGGAACTCAAGGCGCAGCTTGAAGCCGAGGTTGCGCGCCTGGCCAGCGATCTCGATAGCACCCGCGACGACCTGGTCAAACAGACCGAGCTTGGCAATGCGGCCACGGCACAGGTTGAATTGCTCAACCGGCAGATGGCCGCGATCCGCGAGCAACTTGCCCGGCTCGAAGCCGCGCTCGGCGTCGCCAGGGCGGATCTGGCCGGCAAGGATGCCCAGCTCGCCGAGCTGGGCCAGCGCCTGAACATTGCCCTGGCCAATCGCGTCGGCGAACTGGAACGTTATCGCTCGGAATTCTTCGGCAAGTTGCGCGAGGCGCTGGGCCAGCGCAGCGACGTCCAGGTGGTCGGCGATCGCTTCATCGTACCCACCGACATCCTCTTTGATTCGGCTTCGGCGGAACTTGGCCCGCTTGCGCAGCAGCGCCTGGAGTCACTCGCAACGACCGTGCGCGAAGTGTCCGCGGAAATCCCTTCGTCGATCGACTGGGTGCTGCGCATCGACGGACATACCGACAAGCGGCCGATCCATACCGAGCGCTTTCCCTCGAACTGGGAGTTGTCCACGGCGCGCGCGCTGGCCATCGTCAAGTACCTGGTCGTGCAGGGCATTCCCGCGCATCGCCTGTCGGCCAACGGTTTCGGCCAGTTCCAGCCACTCGACAACGGCGACAGCGCCGCGGCCTACGCCAGGAATCGGCGCATAGAATTGCAGTTGACCAATCGTTGAGAAAACGTGCGGCGTTGCCGGGCAATCGTGGGTGCCCGCTCAGTCCTTGCGCGTGATGTCGGGCAGGCCGCTGCTCAGCAGCCAGAGCTTGGCCTTGCGGTCGTATTTCCAGACCTGGCGATCGATGAAGCTGCGCGCTTCCTGGGTGTGCACGTTGACGATGCCGATTTCGACGGTCTGGTTGACTTCATCGTCGTTGACCGGCACCGGCGCGCTGTCGTTGTAGTTGGTGAAACGCACCTGCTTGTAGCGGTCCAGCTCGAGCTGGCTCAGCGGATGCGCAGCGCGATAAGCCGGATCGACAAACGATTCGGCCTGCTCGATCGTGCCCCAACGGATCGTCGCGGCATAGGTGCGCAGGGTTTCGGTGAGGATCTTCTCGCGCGACTTCGCCATCACCGGCATGGCAGCCAGCAGCAACGCCAGTGTGCTCAGCGCAATCGCCAACCAGCGGCGGGAACAAGGGCGTGCGTTCATCGGGCGACTCCTCGGCTTTGGCCTGCAATGGCCGATTGTGCCGCATCGGCGCCCGCGGCAATAGCGTCGCGGCGCAGCGCGACGAAGCGCGCCTCCAGCGTGCTGGCGATGCTGCCATCGGCGAGGAGGATCTCGCAGTGCGCCGACAGGCGTGACTTGCCGCGCGCCTGCAGCGCCTTGAAGAAGGCAAGCCAGGATTGCCCGTCGGCAAGTCGTGCCTCCGCGCTGAAATCATTCCAGACCGGGGCCAGATAACGCACCGTGCTGTCTTGCACGTAGATGTCGCAGTCCTCGCCAGCCTGCTCCACCGCCAGGCGGATCAACGACCAGCAGGCCAGGGTCATCACGCTGACCAGGCTGCCGCCAAAGGCGCAACCCTTGTCGTTGACGTTGGCGGCCAACGGCGCGCTCATGTGCAGGGAGTCGCCATTCCAGCTGTCGATACGCAACTGCATGGCGCGCGCCAGCGGGATATCCGCGAGCAGCTGGCGTTCGACGTTGGCACGCAAGGCATCGCGCTCGGCGACAGGATCAAGCGATGCGGGACGAGCTGGAGTCATGCGTGTCTCTGCCGGCAAGGGGGCGCGAGTGTGCGCATGGTGCACCGATCGATTCAAGCAGCCTATGATCTGTACGTCACCGTATCGAGTGCGCCGATGACCGCCTCCGTCCACCCGCATCTGCCGCCGCTGGCCGGAGCCAGCATCATCGTCACCCGCCCGGCGACGGATGCGACGGCGCTGATCCGCGCGGCACGCGCGCGGGGCGGGTTTGCCGTGCGCCTGCCCGGCGTGCGCATTCGCGGCGTCGACAATGCCGACGCGGCACGCCGCGCCCTGCTGGCGGCGCGATCGGCGCAGTTCTGGATCTTCACCAGTCCGAATGCCGTTCGTCATTGTTTGCGCTTGCTGGCTGCGGCGTCGACGGCGAGCTTGCCGGCCGCGCTCGCCGTCGGCGCGGGCACGCAGCGGGCGCTGGCGCGACACGGCATTGCCGCATTCGCGCCGCACGGCGCGCAGAACAGCGAAGGCCTGCTCGCCGAGGCCGAACTGGGCGCGCTGCATGGGCGCTCGATCGCCATCATCGATGCCCCGGGCGGTGCCGACTTGCTGGCCCCGGCCTTGCGCGAGCGCGGCGCGCGCGTCGAGCGCATTGCCGTCTACCAGCGCCTGCCGCCGCGCCTGACCACCCGCCATTTCGCGACCCTGGCCAACGCCCCGCGACCCTGGATCAGCCTGGTTTCCAGCCGCGCCATCCTCCATCATCTTTGCGCCGCCTTGCCCGCCGAGCTGCGCGCCCGCTGGCAGCGCGAGGCGCTGGTGGTGAGCAGCGCGCGCCTCGTCGCCACGGCGCAATCGCTGGGGTTCAGCGATGTCCACGAGGCACGCTCGGCGCTGGCCGCGGATCTGCTTGATTGCGCCGGGCAGGTCTTGTCCAGGCATCGGATCTAGGACAACGCCGATCCCGCGCCGCTGACGGCGCTTGACCGGCTCCGCCGTGGTGAAGCGCCTGCGTCGATCGCCCCGCTCCCGCTTGCCCTCGGCCACGCCGACTCACCAGGCCTTGCGCTCGACCCAAAATGACTCGCCATCATCCGTACCCTTCATGAATGATCCGGGCTAGCATGTACAACATGGAAACCGAAACCCCCGCGAAGCTGCCTGCCCCGGCTACTCGCGACAAGGAAAAGCAGGGCACCAGTGCCTCCCGCCGCCGCGGACCGGGAATCCTCATCTTCGTCGTCGTGTTGCTGGTGCTTGCCGTGCTTGCCTGGTGGTATTTCAACCGCCAGCTGCGCGAGCGTGACGACGCACGCATCGACGAGCTGGCGACGCAGGTCAGCGACCTGGGTCGGGCCAACGAGCAGTTGCGGCGTGACATCGACAGCGTGCGTGCACGCGCCAACGATGCCGAATCGATGAATCGCGGCATCCGCGAGGAAGTGCTCTCCTTTGCCGAGCGCTCGCGCTCGCTCGAGGATGCAGTGGCCCACCTTGCCGAGCAGCGCCTCAACAACCGTGACGTGATGGCGCTGAACGAGGCCGAGTTCATCCTGCAGCTGGCTGGCGAGCGACTCGCCCTGTTCCGCGATGCACATGGCGCGATGGCGGCGTATCGGCTTGCCGACAGCGCACTGGCGGCGGCCGAGGATCCCTTGTTCGCCAGCGTGCGCCAGACCATCAGCGCCGAGATGCAGGCGCTGGATGCGGCAAAGCCGCTGCAGACCGCTGCCACCCTGAAAAGCCTGGCCGATCTGCGCGTGGGCCTGCTTGGGCTGCCGATGAAATCCGCCGCCGAGCGCGTGACTACGGCGACTCCTGCCGAGCGCTCGCGCCTGCGCGAAATCCTCGACCAGTTCGTGCGCATCAGCCATGACGACGGTGCGCCGGCACTCGCCGCGCGCGACGAGAAATTGTCGCGTTCGCTGATCGCGATCGACTTGCGTGCGGCCGAAGCCGCCTTGTTTGCGCGCGATCAGGAAGCATTCGAGGATGCCGTGAAGCGCGCCCATGCCGGCGTCGAGGCAAACTTTGATTCCAACGCGCCGGCCGTGCGCACGACCCTGGCCACGCTGGAACATCTGGCGGCGACGCCGCTGGCCCCGGCCCTGCCCGAGCTTGGAACCGCGTTGAACGAGTTGCGCAACCTGCGCACGACAAGGGCGCTGGCGCATCCCATGAAACCCGTGCCGACCCCGCTTGAGGTGTCGCCCGGCGGGGAGCCGAAGCCGTGAGGATCTGGGTCACCGTGCTGCTCGTGCTCGCGGTTGCGGTGGCCGCCGCGTTCGGCTGGCAATGGGTGGTCGAGGATCCGGGCTACGTGCTGGTGCGCCTGCGCGGTACCTCCATTGAAACGACCCTGGTGTTCAGCGTCGTCGCCTTGCTGCTGGCCTGGGCCATCTTCAGCTTGCTCTGGCGCATGCTGCGCTGGCCGGCACGCGCCTGGATCCGCTCGCAGCGCAAGCGTGCGCGGGAAAACCTCGCCAATGGCCTCGCCGCGTTTGCCGAAGGCCGTTATCTGCTGGCCGAACGGCAACTGGCCAAGGCGGCCCGGCAACCCGCGGTGCGCGGCCCCGCCCTGCTGGCCATGGCACGTGCCGCGCATTCGCGTGGCGATGATGTCGCCGCCGCCAAGGCACTGGATGAGGCTGCCAGCGATGTCGAAGCGGCGGCACTGGCTCAGCGCGCACGCTTCCTCAACGAACGCTCGCGACACGCCGATGCGCTGGCCTTGCTCAAGCCGAAGGCCGCCCTCGGCAAGCTGTCGCCGGTCGCCTGGCAGGTGTTGATCGAAGCTGCGCTGGCGCAAAACGATGAACAATGCGCATTGGACGCCTTGCCGGTACTGGCAAGGACACAATCCCTCTCGGCGACCACCATGAGCGCGCTGGAAACGCGCGTGCTGGTCGCCGCGCTGGCTTCTGCCCCCTCGCAGGCACGCCTTAACAGCCTGTGGAGTTCGGTCAGCCGCCAACATCGCAAGCAAGCCGAAATCATCGTCGCCTTTGCCCGGCGTGCGGCGCATTTCGGCCAGACCCTGGCGGCAATGGATGAAATCGAATCGGCGCTGCGTCGCGAATGGAGCGATGCCCTGGCCCTGGCTTACAGCGACCTTGGCCCGGCCGAACTCGCGGTGCGCACCAAGCATGCCGAAGCCTGGCTTTCGATTGCGCCCAACAGCACCTCGCTGCTGACCACGCTCGGGCGTCTGTGTCGCGACCAGAAACTCTGGGGCAAGGCGATCCAGTATCTCGATCGTGCGGTCGGCATCACCGATTCGCCGATTGCCTGGGAAACCCTCGGCGATTGCCATGCCGGTGCCGGCGATGAAGCACTGGCCAATCGCTGCTACCGCAACGCCCTGCTCAATCGGCGCGGCCAGGCGGCGATTCCCCTGGATGGTCGTGCCTCGACCCGCGTCGACACGCAGGCCCTGGTGGTCGAGGAACGCGATGCCCACGGCGTTCCGCGCTTGCCAAGGACCGGCTGAGGACCGCACCTCCCAGGGCAACGCTGATCAAGTAGCACAACCGTCACGACACCTGTCTGCGTGCAGATCGCGGCGCGCTGACGCAGATGGACTGGCCGTCCTTAAAGGCAGCGCAACAAAGATCCGCGCGCAGACAGGTGTCGCCGAACTCATTGATTCATATCTGAAACGGTGGTGCTCGGAAGGCCCGCCACGCGCACCGTGCGGCTCGCCAAGGCCACCAGCCTTCGCTTCGCCACGCAGCACGCATGGCGAACCTTCCGAACGCCATGACGGTTGCGCTACTTGATCAGCGTTGCCCTTGCACGCAGACAGCGATCGACTGCCGGGCATGACGATCGGCTTATTTCCGCGCTAACCTCTGCATCCTGCCGTTGCGCAGCGCGCCAGCCTGCCGCATTGCTGTTGGCGCGACGGCATGCTCCACGGCAACCCGTTTCCACTCCAGGGGATTTTCGTGCAACCACTTTGCCCATCCGGATCGGCGAGCACCCTCTTGCTCGCCATGCTCCTGCTGTTCACCTCCATTGCTGCATCTGCCGCCACGGATGAATCCGACGCCGGCGAGGTGCGCAATGAAGGCTGGCAGATCGAACAACGCCAGCAGTGGTTCGTGCGTTCGCGCGGCCTGCTCGACCAGGCCGATGCCGCGCAGCTGCGCGCCGCCGCGGCACAGGAGCAAAAGCGGCAACGCGCCCTCGTCGATGCTCGGCATGCCGCGCTTGGCGAGGTCTGGCAGGAAGCCGGGCCATCCTCGATGAGCATGATCGACTGGATCATGGGCCGCGTTTCAGGGCGCGTGAACGCGATCACGCCCAGGCCCGGCAATGACGACATCCTCTATCTCGGCAGCGCCGCCGGCGGCGTCTGGAAGACAACCAATGCCGGGGTCAGCTGGACACCGATCTTCGACCAGGTCGGCACTCTGCCGATCGGTGCCATCAGCATCGACGCCAGCGCGCCGGACACGCTCTGGGTCGGCACTGGCGACAAGAACAGTTCGTGCGGCGGCTACTTTGGCCAGGGCGTCTACCTCAGCGAAGACGCCGGCGCCACCTGGCAGGCGCGCAACGGCAGCGGCATCAACAGCATGCCGCTGTCGATCGTCAACGCCGTGGCCATCCAGCCAACCGACAGCAATGTCATCCTCGTCGGCGGCAGCGGCACCTGCAACGGCAGTGGCGGACTCTCCGGTGCCGGCATCTACCGCTCGACCGACAAGGGCCTGAGCTGGACCAGGGTGCGCAACAACAATGTCGAGGACATCGTCTTCGTGCCCGGCAGCGCGACCGTGTATGCCGCGTTGATCGGACTCGGCGTGCAGAAATCCACCGACGGCGGTGCCACCTGGGTCGACGCCAATTCCGGCGTGACGGTGAGCGGGATGTCGCGCATGCGCCTGGCCATGGCACCGAGCAACAGCAACATCCTTTACCTCCTGACCGGATCGAATTCGTCCTCGCGGATTTACCGCACTGACAACGGTGGCGGCAGCTGGACGCAGAAGAACGCCTCGGCCTGCGAGGGTCAGTGCTGGTACAACCAGGCCATCGCCGTGCATCCGACCAATGCGGATACCGTGCTGCTCGGTACCATCCGCATTGCCCGCTCGACCAATGCCGGAGCCAACTTCACCTATCTGGTCGGCACCTGGGGCAGCGGCCAGAAGGTGCACCAGGACACCCATGTCGTGCGCTATTCGCAACTCGATCCGAATCGACTGTGGATCGGCAGCGATGGCGGCATCTGGCGCAGCGACGACAGCGCGGCAACCTTCCGCAACATGAACGCGAACATCAACATCACCCAGTTCTACGACATCGCGGTCCATCCCGAAGATGCCAACATCATCTTCGGCGGCGCGCAGGACAACAGCTCGTCGGGCCGGCGCACCAGCCTGCTGTGGAACCTGACCTACGCCAGCGGCGACGGCTTCATGAACGCCTTCGATCAGAACGATCCGGCCATCGTCTTCCAGACCAGCTACCCGAGCGGCCAACTGCCGAGCATCGTGCGCTCGGTGGTCGGCGGTTCGCCGGGCAGCTTCCAGAGCATGCCGCGCGCCGGCCTCGCCGCTTCGGGCAACTTCGACTGGGTGACGCCGCTGGCCACGGCCGGCAGTCAATTGTTCGTCGCCTCGGATGTGCTGTATCGCGCCAGCACCACCGGCAGCAGCTGGACGTCAATCAGCGGCAACCTCGGCAGCTCGGTGGTGGTGATCACGCCGCAGACGCTCGGCACGCTGACGCCAACCTATGTCGGCACGTCGAGCGGCAAGATCTGGAGCAGTGCCGATGCCGGCATTCCGGCACCGCTGTTCAGCGATGTCACCGGCAATTACCCCGGCGGCCGCGTCTCCGATGTGGCCATGGATCGCGTCGATCCGCAGCGCGTCTTCATCACCCGCGCGGGCTTCGGTGCGGCACGCCTGTATCGCTCGACAAGCGGCGGCACGAACTGGCTTGCGGTCGGCGCGGGCTTGCCGAACGTGCCGGCCAACGCGGTCGCCATCGATCCGCTGAACAGCTTGCGCATCTTCGTCGCCACCGACATCGGCGTCTACGAAAGCACCGACAACGGCGACAATTTCCTGCCGTTCTCGGCCGGGCTGCCGCTCGGCATCGTCGTCGTCGATCTGGAAATCGACGACTACCCGCACGTTCTGACCGCCGGCACCTACAGCCGTGGCGCCTGGCGCGTCGTCCTCGACGGCAGCGTCGGCAACTCGCCTCCCACCGCCGATTTCGAAGTCGCCAGCAACGGCCTCGATGCAAGCTTCACCGATTCCTCGATCGACCTCGATGGCGGCATCGTCAGCCAGCTTTGGGATTTCGGCGACGGCAGCCCCACCTCCAGCGACAACAATCCGCAGCACACCTATCCATCGCCCGGCAACTACACCGTGGCGCTCAGCGTGACCGACGACGGCGGCCTGAGCGGAAGCTATACCCGCATCGTGCGCTTTGCCGCGCCGCCAATCGCGCTTGTCAACGGAGTGGCCATGACCAACCAGCATGCCGCGCAGGGCGATCAGGTCCACTACACGCTGGAGGTTCCGGCCAATGCGCTCAATCTGCACTTTGAAACCAGCAGTCCGGTCGGCGGTGCCGATGCCGACCTGACCATCCTCCTGGGCGGCGAGCAGCTTTGCCAGTCCGCCGGAGCCAGCTCGGCGGAGCATTGTGATTTTCCTATCCCGGCGCCCGGCACCTACACTGCCATTGTCGATGCCTACACGGCGCTGACCAACTACAGCATTCTCGGCAGCTTCAGCGCACCGGTTGACCTGATCTTCGCCAACGGTTTCGATTGATCCGGATGCGGCGGAATCATGCACTTGATTCCGCCGTTTGCTCGCGCATCGACCGCGCTTCGCCATCGCCCTGCAAGCGATGGCAACTTCAGGTCACGCCGAACCCGTCGTGACTGACGACTCTTGCATCACCGCCGTTACCACCCCATCTTGTTCGCGCAACACTCCTGTCGGCAGCAACGCGCGCTGTTTGCGCATGGCGATACCCGCCACCGCGCCGGCGTATTGCGGCCCTTGATCCATACGGAGACAGATCATCATGCGCGCACTCCTCATCCTGCTGCTCTGGGCCATCCTGCTGGTGCTTGCCTGGCCGGTTGCCCTGGTCCTGCTGATCCTCTGGCCGATCCTCTGGCTGCTGTCGATTCCGTTTCGCATTGTCGGCGCACTGATGGAAGGCATCCTCGCCCTGATCAAGGCCATCTTCCTCCTCCCCGCGCGCCTCCTCGGCTACAAGCCACCCGCCGCCAGCCCGTAGCGTCACGCGGCCGTAGCCGCGGGTCGATGCGTTTGCGGTGATGCCCCTTCGTGCGAACGCCACCCGCAGGCAACAAGACGAGGCATCGCCTGAAACTGCTCCTGCATTGCTGGCATACCGGACATCCTTGGCCATCGCCTGAAACTGCTCCTGCGTTTCAGGCAACACCTGCAATTGCTCCTGCATTGCAGGTGTACCGTCCATCCCTGGCAACACCTGCAATTGCTCCTGCATTGCAGGTGTACCGTCCATCCCTGGACATAAAAAAGGGCCGCGCAAGGCGGCCCCAATGGTTTGCGATGACGCTTGCAATCAGAACTTGAAGCTGGCTTCCACGTAGCTGTAGCGACCCGGCAGATCGTAAGTCGATGCGTCGTAGCCGTTGAGCGAGCAGCTCTGGCAGATCGGCGGAGACTTGCTGGTGATGTTGTTGACGCCGCCGGCGATGACGATGTTCAAGTCGGTTGGCAACTTCCAGCTTGCACGCAGATCGTGAAAGGTCGTTGCGCCGAGGTGGTTGGTGCCGGCGGTGGCATTGCTGCAGTTGTCGAAGCCGGCGAGGGTATCGCAGGATTCGGTCAGGTCGGAGATGTAACGCGCCGACCAGCTGACGTTGACATCACCGATGCTCCAGTTCAGACGCGCGGTTGCGCGCCAGTCCGGAATCGCACTGTCATTGACCTCGACACCGACCACGCGCGGTTCGGTCAGGCCGGAATCGGTGGCGATCGCCTCGTAGCTGGTGACCTTGGTCGCCGACAGGCTGGCCCCGAAGGTGCCGACGCTGGTGGCGTTGCCGAGCCAGCTGATGCCGAAATCGATGCCCTTGGTCTTGATCTTGCCGAGGTTGAACAAGGTGTTGTCGAAGCCATTGATGTTGCCGCCCGAGGAACGGCTGATGCCGCCGCAGAAGATCGGATCAAGCGTTGCCACGCAACGATCGAGCTGGGTCTGCGCATCGGAAGCCTGGATCGCATCCTCGATCTTGATGTTGTAGTAGGTCACTTCGAAATCGAGCTTCTGCGACCAGCTGGTGTCGGCACCCCAGGCCGGGCTGTAGACGCCGCCGACGGTCAGGCTCTCGGAGGTTTCCGGATCGAGGTTGGCATTGCCGCCGGTGACCACGGAAATCTGCGAATTGGCCTGCTCGAAGGTGGCCGGGTTGGGTACGCCAAGCGTGGAGCAGTTGGCACCGGCCTGGCCGGTGGCGCCGTTGCAGGGATCCTGGATCTGCGCGTCGAAGCGGGCAAAGGTGCCGAACAACTCGCCGATGGACGGCGCGCGGAAACCCTCGGCCCAGGTGCTGCGCAGGGTCAGGTCGTCGTTGAGCTGCCAACGCAGGCCGATCTTGTTGTTGGTGGTGTTGCCGAAGTTCGAGTAATCCGAGAAACGCGAGGCCACGCTCAGATCGAGGTGCTTGGCGAAACTCACGTCGGCGAGCAGGGGCGCATTGAGCTCGACATAGAACTCGTTGACCTTGTATTCGCCGCTGGTCGGACCGGACGGCACGCCATTCGACTCGCCGGCGGTGACGATCGAATCCGGCGTATAGGAACCGCTCTGCTTGCGGTGCTCGTAACCGGCAGCGAAGGCCAGCGCACCGGCCGGCATCTCGAACAGGTCGCCGGAGAGGTTTGCCGTCCAGGTGCTCAGCTTTTGCCGGCTGCGGTCGTTCTCGATGAACTGGATGTAGTCGAGCATGTCCTGGGTGATGGAACCCGGGCCGCCGAACATGTCGAGCGGGACGCAGGGCGCGGTGCAATCGGCGATGGGACCGAGGGCGCGCTGGATGTGGGCGATGTTGTAGGTGCCGTTGACCGTCTGAGTCGCCTTGTTTTCGGCATTGACGTAGTTCACGTCCCAGAAGAACTGGCGGTCACCGGCACTGAAATCGCCGTTGAGTCCGGTGGAGAAATAGCTGGTGTCGACATCCTGACGGAAGATGCGTGGACCGCCTTCGACCGGACGGCGGGTGATGAACGAGCCTTCCGCGGCGATCGTGCCAAACGGGTTGTACGGGTTGCTGGCATCGATGCCGACGAAATCGGCGAGGCCGCCGCTGCCGGCTTCGGAGCCGAGGAAGATCGGTTCCGGCGCGGCCTGGTTGACCGACTCGCGCTTGGTGTAGCTGCCCTTGAGGTTCCAGCTCACGAAATCGTTGATGCGGTAGGTGCCCTGGGCAAACAGACCGGTGCGCTTGGACGGTGTCAGCAGCAGGTTGTAGGGCGAGAAGTTGAAGCGCTCGGCATTTGTCCACGGACGGAAGCCGCCCACGCCATCGCCGGAAAGATTGCAGAACGAGGCGCCGCCATCGATCGGGCAGAGACCGCCAAAGGTCTCGGTCGGATCAGCCGGTGCAAAGACCTGGCGGCCATTCGGCGTGGCCGAACTCCAGGCACCCGGATTGACCGCGCCATTGACGCCCGGCGTCGGATAGCGCGACTGCTCCCAATCGTTCGAGCTGATGCGCTTCTGGTCGTAGTAGCTGAGATCGACGAAGAAATCGAACTTGTCGGTGCTGCCGCCCAGCGAGATGTTGCCTTGCTGGGTCTTGCCGTCACCGGTCGAATAGTCGCCCATGTACAGGCGCGCGGCACCACCGTCCTGCTTTTTCTTGGTGATGACGTTGATCACGCCGGCAATGGCGTCGGAACCGTACAGCGAGGAGGCGCCGTCGGTGAGGATCTCGATGCGATCAACCGCGCTGGCCGGGATGGTGTTGAGATCGACCGCAGCCGAAACGCCGGAGGCAGAGGATTCACTGACCCAGCGCAGACCGTCAACGAGGATCAGGGTGCGCTTGGCGCCGAGGTTGCGCAGCGAAACCGTGGTCGAACCCGAACCGACACCCGAACCGTCCGGGCTGAAGCCGAAGTTGCCGGCCGAGTTGAACTTGGTGTTGAGCGATGAGCCACTGACCGACAGGCGCTGGATGACATCGCCGATCGAGCCGAGGCCGGTGGCCTCGATGTCGGCCGCGCTGATCACCTGCACCGGGCTCTGGCCTTCGACATCGGCCTTCTTGATGCGTGAACCGGTGACCTGGATCGCCTCAAGCCGCTGGGCGTCGTCGCCACGATCCTGCTGGGCAAAGACGCTGGCACCGGGAACGGCGACCAAGCCGGCAGCAACGGCCAGGTGGATGGCACCGCTGAGGCCGCGAATACGGGTATTCATAGACAAGTCTCCATTGGGATGGGCGGGCAGACCACATTCAAGGCGCCGCAATCGGGGTACGCGGCGCCTGAGCCTCGCGCAATGTAAGGAAAACGTTAGAAAAGCGCCATAGCCGTTTGTCATGTTCCTGCAATGACCTTTGCTTCCAAGGTTTTATTGAACATGATCAATTGTTTATGGAGTACCTGCGGGAGAAGCGCCGGGCTTCGGGCTGGCGTGGCATGCGTCTGGCCCTTGGCTGGGGCTGACCCGTTTGACAGGCTGTTGGCGCGATACACTGGCAACATGCCCATCAGAAATCGTGCAACGCGGTTGTCGTTGATCGCCCTCGGCATGGCCCTCGCCTGCCTCACCGCCGATGCCGCGGCAAAGCCTGATCGCAGCGACCAGCGCCAGCATTACCGCAACGTCATGCAGGCAATCGCGCACGGCCCGGTGGACAGTTGGAAACGTGAAATCTCCGATCTCGCCGATTACCCGCTGCTGCCCTACGTCGAACTGGCCCTGGTGCAACGTGGCCACGCCACGCCTCCACTGAGCCAGGTCGAAGCCTTTCTCAAGCGCTGGCCGGATACGCTGGTTGCCCGCGACCTGCGTGAATCGATCCTGCGGCAACTGGCGACCGCGCAGGATTGGCCAGCCTTCCGCAGGTTGTGGAGCGCGAGCAGCGCCGACGACCTGCAATGCGCCTGGCAGCGTGCGCGCATCGCCGGCGGCGACACCCCCGATTACGCCAGGGACATAGCCCCGCTGTGGCTACAGCCGCGGCCGACGCCGGCAAGCTGCGATGCCTTGTTTGCCTGGGCACGGCAAAAGGGCATCCTCACCGACGCCGAAATCTGGAAACGCATCGAAGGTGCCGCCGAGGCGGCAAATCCCGGCACCGTCTCGCACATCGCCAACCTTCTCCAGGGCGCGGACAAGGATGCCGCCAACCGCATCGCGGCAAGCGTGCGCGATCCGGCGACGACGCTGGCCAAGGCCGCGCAGTGGCCGGACAGCGTGCGCAATCGTGACGCCGTGTCCTTCGGCATGCTGCGGTATGCGCGCAAGAACAGCGGGGCGGCGGAAACCCTGTGGGCCGATCTCGGCGCTCGCTTCAAGTGGGACGCGGCGCAGAAGAACCGCGTGCTCAACGCGATTGCGGTCTATCGCGCGACCGGCTTCGAAAGCGATGCGCTGGCGAGGCTGAAGGCATTGCCGAGCGATGCCGCGGATGACAGCTCGCGCGAATGGCGCGTGCGCGTGGCGCTGGCCAGCCTCGACTGGAACGAGACCCTGGCCGCGCTGGATGCGATGAGCGATGTGCAGAAGGCCGATGCGCGCTGGCGCTACCTGCGCGCACGCGTGCTCGGCAAGCTCGATCGCCAGGACGAGGCTGCAGCAATTTTTGCCGATGTGGCAAAAGAGGCGAACTTCCACGGCTTCCTTGCCGCCGACTGGATCAATGCGCCGTACACGATCTGTCCCGCCGACAGCGTCCCGGACAAGGCTGCCGAGCAAGCCATCGCCGAACAGCCCGACCTGGCCCGCGCACTCGAGTTCTTCGCCCTTGGCGAGCTGACCAAGGCGCGCCGGGAGTGGAATTTCGCCCTGCAGCGGCTCGCCGCCGAGCAACGTCCGCTTGCCGCCGATTTCGCCTATCGCAACGAGTGGTTTGATCGCGCAGTGTTCCTGCTGTCGGCCTCGCCGCAGACGCTGACCTGGTACGAACAGCGCTTTCCGCTCGCGCACAAGGCCCGCGTGTTGCGCAACGCACGCGAGGCCGGCATCGATCCGGCCTGGGCCTACGCCATCATCCGCGCCGAGAGCGCGTGGATGAGCGATGCCCGCTCGCATGCCGATGCCTACGGCTTGATGCAATTGCTGCCGGAAGTGGCAAAGAAGGTCGCCGGCGCGGCCAAGGTTGCCTATGGCCGACCCGGCGACCTCTTCGATCCGGTGCTCAATATCCAGCTTGGCACTTTGTACCTTGGCCAGATGGCCAGGCAGTATTCCGGCAGCCCGTGGCTTGCGAGCGCCGCCTACAACGCCGGTGGCAGGCCGGTCGGGCGCTGGCTCGATGCGCGCGGCACGCTGGAGCCGGACTTCTTCATCGAGACGATCCCGTACAAGGAAACCCGCGATTACGTCGCCCGCGTACTCGCCTTCAGCGTCATCTACGACTGGCGGCTGAACAACAAGGTCATCCCGCTGGCCACGCGCATGCCGAAAGCCGGTCAGGCCTATGCACCGCCGAAGAGCGATGCGCAAAGGAAGACGGTTGCCTGCCCAGCGCCAGTGCTGCCGGCTGCTTCCCCTGAGGGCGAATAGCGTGTCGGCCAGGCGAGGCATCGTTGCCTTGCTGCGTGTCCATCCGGGCCAGGGCAACGCTGATCAAGTGGCGCAATCGTCACGACGCCTGTCTGCGTGCAGATCGCGGCGCGCTGACGCAGATGGACCGACCGTCCTTCAAGGCGGCGCGACAAAGAGCTGCGCGCAGACAGGCATCGCCCAACCGATGGTTTTGCAATGAAACGGGTGGCGTTCAGAAGGCCCGCCAGCCGCGCCGTGCGGCTCGTCAAGGCGACCAGCCTTCACTTCGCCACCCAACACGACTGGCGAACCTTCTGAACGCCATGACGGTTGTGCCACTTGATCAGCGTTGCCCTAGACTGCAGAAAACCTGGCGTCACGCCGGGGTAACGGCATGTTCGCGCCAGGAGAATGCACATGAAGCCACTCAGGATCGTCGTCCTCGGCGGCACCGGGTTCGTCGGACGACACATGGTTCCCCGCCTGCACGCGGATGGGCATCGCATCAGCGTGCTTTCGCGCAATCGCGACCTGAACCGCGAGCTGGGCGTGTTGCCGCGGGTGACGGTCGACAACTGCGACGTGCACGATCGCGCCGCCTTGACGCGCAAGCTCGAAGGCGCCGATGCGGTGATCAACCTGGTCGGCATCCTCAACGAACAGGGTGCCGATGGTCGCGGCTTCCACGAAGCACATGTGGCGCTGACCGAAACCCTGATTGCCGCATGCAAGTCGGCCCGCGTTCCGCGCATCCTGCAGATGAGCGCCTTGCGTGCCGGCGAGGGCGCCAGTCATTACCTGCGCACGCGGGCGGATGCCGAAAGCCGCGTGCGCGATTCGCGGCTGGCCTGGACGATCTTCCGGCCATCGGTGATCTTTGGTCGCGGCGACGGTTTGTTCCAGCGCTTTGCCGCGCTGCTGCGCATGACGCCAGTGCTGCCGATTGCGCGTGCCGAGGCAAGGTTCGCGCCGGTGCATGTCGGTGATGTCGTCGAGTCCTTCGCGCGCGCGCTCGCCCATCCACATTCGATCGGGCATACCTACGAGCTGGTCGGCCCGCGCGTGATCAGCCTGCGCGAGATCGTCAAATGGACGGCCCGCCTGATCGGCAAGCGCCGCTGGGTCATCGGCTTGCCTGATTCCCTCGGCTATCTGCAGGCGTTGATTGGCGAGTGGCTGCCGGGCAAGCCGATCTCGCGTGACAATTTCCGCTCGCTGAAACTCGATTCCGTCGGCGAGAAGGATGGCCTTGGCGAACTTGGCATCGTCGCCATGCCGATGGAGATGATCGTGCCGGCAATGCTCGGCGCGGATGCCCGCCAACAACGCCTTGATCGATTCCGCGAAAATCCGCACGCGGGTTGATCGTCGGCGATCCGCAGCGCGGCGCTCTGGCACAATCGCGGCATGAGGATCTATCGAGTCGGTGGTGCGGTGCGCGACAAGCTGCTTGGCCGGGCGTCGAGCGATGTCGATTTCGTCGTGGTCGGCGCCACGCCCGAGCAGATGCTGGGCAAGGGCTATCGACCGGTGGGCAAGGATTTCCCGGTCTTCCTGCATCCGCAGACGCAGCAGGAGTACGCGCTGGCGCGCACCGAGCGCAAGACCGCGCCTGGTTATCGCGGCTTTGCCTTCAATGCCGATGCGTCGGTGACCCTGGAGGATGATCTCGCACGGCGCGACCTGACCATCAACGCGCTGGCGGAAGATGACCACGGCAATCTTGTCGATCCCTTCGGCGGCGCGCGCGATATCCAGGCACGCGTGCTGCGCCATGTCTCCTCGGCGTTTGCCGAGGATCCCGTGCGCATCCTGCGCGTGGCGCGTTTCCTTGCGCGCTTTGCGGCGGATGGATTCACGATTGCCGAGGAGACGAAGACCCTGATGCGCGAAATGGTCGCCGCCGGCGAGGTCGATCATCTGGTACCGGAACGGGTCTGGGCGGAGACGCGCAAGGCGTTGGGCGAATCGACGCCTTCTGCCTTCCTGCGCACATTGCGTGAATGCGGCGCATTGGAAATTCTTTTCCCGGAGATCGATGCGCTCTACGGCGTGCCGCAACGGACCGAGTACCATCCCGAAGTCGATACCGGCATCCACAATGAAATGGTCATCGACATGGCCGCGCGACTTGCCCCGGGCGATGATTTGATCGGCTTCTGCGCGATGACCCACGATCTCGGCAAGGCGCTGACACCCGCGCATGAATTGCCGAAGCACATCATGCACGAGGAGCGCGGCGTCGCGCCGGTGCGCGTGCTCGCCGAGCGCCTGCGCGTGCCCAACGAGCACGCCGAGATGGCGGTGCTTTGTTGCCGACTGCACCTGCTCGCGCACCGCGCCTTCGAATTGCGGGCGGAAACACTGTTTGGCCTGATCGAAAAGCTCGATGCCATGCGCAAGCCGCAACGCCTCGCCCAGTTCATCACCGTGTGCGAAGCCGACCAGCGCGGTCGCCTGGGCATGACGGAATCCACCTATCCACAAGCTGGCTTGTTGCGCGCGGCACATGCCGCGGCTGTCGACATCAAGGCCACCGCCTTTGTTGCCGCGGGCATGCAGGGCCCGGCCATTGCCGAAGCGCAGCGCAAGGCGCGCATTCGCGCAGTGGCCGCGATCAAGGATGCGTTTCCCTAGGGCAACGCTGCGATTCGCCGGAGGTCCGGCACCCCCTCATTCGCGGGGTACCGGCTGCACGGCACGCTGATTAGCATGTTCTCCATTGGCGCCCTGCTGGCGCTGCCGGTTCGTCAAATCAGGGGAACACCATGAGCACACACCTCCATGCGCGGAAGCGCGCAGCGGGCATCCGTTCGCGCCGACGACTCGGCATGATCGTGCTGAGCGCAGCACTGACCTTGGCCGCCACGCCCGCCCTGGCGATCTTCAGCAACGGCGGCTTCGAGCAAAATGATTTCTCCGGCTGGACGCTCTCGGGCGGCACCAACCCGGGCCTGCTCGGCAGCGAGCCGTTCAACAGCGCCAGCATCCAGATCATCCCCGGCTCGGCCGGACCGGCCACGATCGTCGGCCAGATCGCCGACCCGCTGGCACCGACCATCGTGCTGCCGCGTGTCGGCCAGCACACCGCCAAGCTCAATGACGAGGGCGGCGGCGCGCTGGTCACTCGCCTGGTGCAGACCGACACGGTCAGCAATGCCGATGTCGATTCCTCCGACGGCTTGCCACACATCCGCTTCGCCTTCGCGCCGGTCATGGACGATCCAGCCCATGCGCCCAACGAGCAACCCTACTTCTACGTGTCGGTGAAGAATCTTGCCGACAACAGCATCCTCTTCGAGCAGTTCGCCTATTCGGGACAGCCGGGCGTCAACTATCTCAATGGCGCTGGAAGCTGGAAGTATCTCGAATTCCAGAATGTGGATGTAGTTTTGCCGCTGAGCGCGATTGGACAGCAGATCGAACTGACGGCGATCGCCGCTGATTGCGCGCTCGGCGGCCATGGCGGCTATGTCTACGTCGACGGCTTCGGCTCGGCGAATGTGCCGCCTCCGGCGGGCGCGCCCGTGATCACCGAGGTGCCGGTCAACCAGCCGGCCGTTCTCGCCCTGCTCGCCCTGCTGCTCGGCATTGCCGCCTGGCGGGGAAACCGCGCACGCGCCTGATTCGATTCCTGCAAAGCCCGCGCCGGGCAGTCGAGGCGACCAGGACAGAGTTGCCCGCGCCCATGGAGTAAATCCACACGGATGAACCAGCCACCCCGGATCCATTCCGGGGTGGCTGCCTGTTCGGGGTTCAGTGTTCGCGGTGGGCCTGCATCGCCATTTCGAACGAGCGCACGCGCGCCGCGTGATCGAAGATGTTGGCGGTCAGCATGAGCTCGTCGGGTTGGTATCGATCGATGAATGCCTTGAGACCGCGGCGCACGCTGTCTGCCGAACCGATGACGGCGCAGGCCAGGGCATTGTCGACGCCGGCCTTTTCCTGTGGCGTGCACCACGCCGCGAACGCCGATGCCGAGGCCAACGGCGGCGGCACCAGGCCTGGACCGCCGCGACGCAGTTTGACGAAGGCCTGTTGCTGGGTGGTGAACAGGCGAGCAGCTTCGTCGTCGGTTTCTGCGGCAACGACGTTCAAGGCGAGCATCACGCAGGGCTTCTGCAGATGTCTTGATGGGCGGAAATTGCCCCGATACACGTCGAGCGCCTCCTCCAGCATGGCCGGAGCGAAGTGCGAGGCGAACGCATACGGCAATCCCAACATGGCGGCGAGACTCGCCCCGAACAGGCTCGATCCGAGTATCCAGACCGGCACATCAAGCCCCGCGCCGGGTACGGCACGCACGGCGCGGTTGGCCGCGGCCGGTTCGAAATAGCCAAGCAGCTCGACCACATCGGACGGAAACTCCTCGGCATTCCCGTAAGTCCGGCGCAAGGCGCGCACGGCGGCCTGGTCGGTGCCCGGCGCGCGGCCGAGCCCGAGATCGATGCGCCCCGGATACAGCGAGGCGAGCGTGCCGAACTGCTCGGCGACCTGCAGTGGCGCATGGTTCGGCAACATGATGCCGCCGGCACCAACGCGGATGGTCGAAGTGCCACCGGCAACATGGCCAATCAGCACCGCGGTGGCCGCACTGGCGATGCCGGGCATGTTGTGGTGCTCGGCAAACCAGTAGCGCCGATAACCGAAACGCTCAGCGGCACGGGCGAGATCCAGCGAATTGGCAAAAGTCTGCCGCGCATCACTGCCTTCGGTGACCGGAGCAAGGTCGAGAATCGAGAGTGGAATCACGTTTCTTCTCTGCATGAGGGTTTGCGTCGCCGCCACAACCGGATTGCGGAAGGATGCCCGTTGCCAACTGCGGCCCCGTACACTGCGATCCGCCTGCAGCCATCGACCGTCCGCCATGTCCGAACCGATCCGCCTCGCCAAACGCGTTGCCGCCCTGCGCGGTTGTTCACGCGCCGACGCCGAGCGTTACGTCGAGGATGGCTGGGTGTCGGTGGACGGTGTCGTCATCGATCGGCCGCAACACAAGGTGACCACCGAGGTGGTGACGATCGCCGCCGATGCAAGCCTGGCACCGCCTGAACCGGCAACGCTGCTGCTGCACAAGCCGCCCGGTTTCGATGCCATCAGCGGCAGCAATCCGGCGGCAAGCCTGACCACCGCCGCTGCACACTGGAGCGAGGATGCCAGCGGCGTGCGTCCGCTCAAGCGGCATCTGGCCAATCTGACCCCGCTGGTACCCCTTGATCGCGAGGCCAGCGGCTTGCTCGTGCTGACCCAGGATGGTCGTGTCTGGCGCCGCCTGACCGAGGATGGCGACGAGATCGAACACGAATACCTGGTCGAAGTCACGGGCGAAATCGCGCCGTGGGGATTGTCTCGCCTCAATCACGGGCTCAGCCATGAAGGACGCGTGTTGCCGCCGTGCAAGGTCAGTTGGCAGAACGAGACTCGACTGCGTTTTGCCATCAAGGCCGTGCAGGGTGGCCAGTTGCGCGCGATGTGCGAGCAGGTCGGCCTCGAAGTGGTGTCGATCCGGCGCCTGCGCATTGGCCGCATTTCCCTGGGCAAGTTGCCCGTCGGCCAATGGCGCTACCTTGCCGCCGGGGAACGCTTCTGATCGCCACGCCGGCTGAGGCATGCCGGCATGCTTGCCTTCACGCCAGCGCCTGCAGCCACTGGCGAGGCGAGACGCCAAGCGTCTGCGTGAACGCGCGTGACAGTCCGGCCGCGCTGGCGAATCCAAGTCGGTGGCTGGCGGCCTTGATCGATGTGCCGTTGATCAGCAACGACTGCGCCAGCGTGATGCGCCAATGCTGCAGATACGCCGCTGGCGTGCTGCCGACGCATTGCTTGAAGCGGGCGGCAAATGCACTGCGCGACATGCCCGCCGTCTGTGCCATGGATTGCAGGTTCCAGCCCTTGCCCGGTTGCTCGTGGAATCCGGTGAGAATCCGCGCCAACCGCGGATCGGCGAGACCCGCCAGCATTCCGACCGGCAGCCATGCCTGTTCGGGGTGATCAAGCAGCCAGCGCAGGAGTTGCAGCACGAGTACATCGAACAATCGACTGGCGAGCAGGCGCTGGCCGCAGCGAACACGATCGGCCTCGGCAAACAGCAGTGCCAGGGTTTGCTCGAGGCCGTCGACTTCGCGCAGCGGCAGGACCAGCAACGGCGGCAAGGCGCGCAGCAGCGGATGGCTGCCCCGGCCCTGGAAATCCACGGTTGCACAAACAAAGTCGGCACCATCGAGCGGTGGATTCTCGAAAGCATGGGCCAGCGGCCGTGGATAGAACAACAAGGTCGGCTCATGCAGGGGAATGCGCTCCGGCACTTCGCCATGGGCGGCATGGGTGACCACCAGTTCGCCCCGCCGAAGCACATGCAGGAAACCGCGCCCCGGCTGTGCATCGAAGTGCGACAAGCCGCACAGAGGCCCGGCGTGGAACAAATGCGCCTGCACGCGAAATTGTTCCAGCAGCGCCGACAAACGGTCGACCGTTCCCTTCATCGCAACTCCTCTGGACGAATCGATACGTTTTATGGACTGAACATAACGAATCATACAGATCCTGGCGCAATACTGGCCACCCGTTTCCCCCACTGGCCCGAGTGCGGTCACGCAGGCAGCGGCAAAGCGACGTGCCACCCCGGAAGCCCGGGGCTTGCCGCGTCGTTCCCATCAACCAAGGAGATTGAACATGAATCGTGTTCCTTTGATCGACCGCAACGCCACCAGCGTCGAGCGCAAGCAGACCCTCGACGCCATCCACGCCGCCTTCGGCGCCACGCCCGCCATGTTCCGTGCGGTGGCCAATTCACCTGCCGCGCTGAACAGCATGTGGGGTTCATTCGCCGCCCTGGGCGGCGGCGCCATCGGTGCCCGCCTCGGCGAACAGATTGCCGTCGCCATCGCCAACCGCAACGCCTGCAACTACTGCCTTGCCGCACACACCGCATTGGGCATGAAGGCAGGCATGTCGGCCGAAGTCATGGCCGCCGCCCAAGCCGGCGAATCATCCGAACCGAAGACCCGCGCGGCGCTGCAGTTCGCCCTCAAGCTGGTCGAACAGCGCGGCCAGGTCGATGCCGCCGATGTCGAAAACGTGCGCAAGGCCGGATTCAATGACGAGGAGATTGTTGAAATCCTCGCCCATGTCGCGCTCAATCTGTTCACCAACTACGTCAACATCGCGCTTGAGGTGCCGGTGGATTTCCCCACGGTGCGCTTGCGCCGCGCGGCCTGACGCGCAACGTCCCTCGATACGCCGGTGCGCACGCCGCAAGCGGATCGTGCGCATCGGCAAGCATCAGCCTGGAGTAGCCATGACAACGTCCGCGGGATTGGCACCGGAACTTGAAGTCAGCCGCTGGTTCAACACGACTGCACCAATCACCCTGGCCGGATTGCGCGGCCGCGTGGTCGCCGTGCACACTTTCCAGATGCTCTGCCCCGGCTGCATCACTCACGGCCTGCCGCAGGCAACGCGCCTGCGCAGGATGTTCGACGAACGTGATCTCGCAGTGATCGGCCTGCATACGGTGTTCGAGCACCATGCGGTGATGACCGAGCAAGCGCTCGGCGTATTCATCCACGAGTACCGCCTCGCCTTTCCGATCGGCGTGGATCAGCCCGGAATCGATGATCCGGTGCCGCGCACCATGCAGAAATACGCCTTGCGCGGCACGCCCAGCCTGGTCCTGATCGATCGGAGCGGGCGCTTGCGCATGAGTCATTTCGGCCAGATCGAAGACCTGCAGCTGGGCGCGGCAATCGGTCAATTGCTGGTCGAAGCCGATGCCGTTCCCGCCAAGCCCGGCAAGGCCGGGGCAGAAAACGACCAGGCTCGCTGCGCAGTGACTGGAGGCGGCGAGCAGGCCTGCTGAATCACGGCAACCGCGAAGGGCTGCGAACCGGCAGGCTGCGTGTTTCCACAGTGGATGGCTCGAATGCAGGCGGGGGCGCGCAGGCAGCGCAGCACCCCGCCAGGGCCAAGGATGCGGATCACACGCCATCTGTCGCATCGAGCGTCAGCTCGGCATGCTGCTGCGGATCGGCCGCGTTCCACTTGCGCAGGTAGTCGAGCTTCTTTTCACGGATTGCGCTCTGGTTCTCGCGGAACCATTGCTCGCTTTCCGCGGTGTTGCGCACCCAGGCCGTACTCTTCATCCAGTCGCGGAAATCCTCGGACTGCAAGTTGTACTTTGCAGCGGGATCGTTGCGGATGGGCAACAGGGAGAAACGCGCTTTCCAGACACCGACGCGTGGCCTGACCAGCGCGTAGTAGGTTTTCCCCGCCTCAAGGTGGGCAATCATGAAATCGGCATTTTCCGCAATCACCATGAACAGGTGATCGCCGGGATCGGCCTGCCAGGCAAGCTTGGTCTTCGACGACACGATGCCGATGAACCGGTCGGCTGTTTCACCGGTGTCATAGACCGATGCCTGCACCGCCCCGCCAAACGTGGATGCCCTGAGGAATACCACCATCGCCTTGCCCGCTGCCGGCGTATTGTCGAGGCCGTCAGACCTGACCATCTTCGAGGATTGACAGCCGGCCATGGTGGCCAGCAGCAGCATTGCGAACACCCAGCGCATTGCTTGGCTCATGGCACTTCTCCATAAAATGATCGGGATGGAACTGTGCGCTTATATCAATTTCAAGCGTTGCTGTCATGCACTGCCTCGCGCATGCTGCCCCGGAACGCGGGCAATCGATCCGGCACGCTGGCCACGGTACGTCTGCATGCGGACGGGACGCGCGGGCGCGAGTCGATTTTTCCCAGCGTCTCCATATCTGAGACAGACGCAGTGGAGCATCGCCGTGCCGTCTTTGCGGCGTTTTCCCTCCGTTGGATCAAGCTTGGGGCGTGACCCGTCGTCAGCGGGCACGCCTTTTTTCGGCATCGCCGATGGCGGGCGTGGCGGGCCTCTACGGCTTGGCGTTGGCGGTGGCGGGTCGCGAGAAATCGGATCCGGGCTTCCATTGCGGGAAGCTCGATTCGTCGGCAAGCTTGCGGCCAACGGCGTAGAACAGATCAAGGTCCTCGATGACGCCGCGGTAATCCCAGTCCGGGTCGTAGTTGTCCGAAGGCTTGTGATAGCGGTTGGTCGTGTAATCGTCGGCGGCCATGCGCCCGGCCGCCTCGCCGCCATCGAGCAGATCAAGGCCGCTCATCGCATACAGCGCGGGAACGCCGGCACGGATGAAATTGAGATGGTCGGAGCGGAAGAAGTGACCTTTCTCGGGTGATTCATCGGCGCTGATCACGCGGTTCTGCGCCTTCGCGGCTTCCTGCGCATATTCATCGAGCTCGGACTGGCCAAGACCGATCATGGTCACGTTGCGCGTCGGGCCGATGATCGGCAAGGCATCGATATTGATGTTGGCGACGGTCTTGTCGAGGGCAAACGGCGAATGCGCCACGTAATACTGCGCGCCGAGCAGGCCTGATTCCTCCAGGGTGACCGCGACAAAAACGACCGAGCGTTTCGGTGGCGATGGCTGGTGCGTGAACGCTTCGGCGATCTCGATGATTCCGGCGACTCCGCTGGCGTTGTCGATGGCGCCGTTGAAGATCTGGTCGCCGCTGAGTTTGTCATCCTTGCCAAGATGATCCCAGTGCGCGGTGTAGACGATTGCCTCTTCGGCGCGCTCGCTGCCCGGCAGCACACCGATCACGTTTTCCGAACTGGTGCTGACAATCTTGTTGCGATAGTCGACCGAAAGCGTGGCATCGAGCTCGACCGCCTTGAATCCACGCAGGTCTGCACTTTTCTTCAACGCTGCAAAATCAATTCCTGCGGCGGCGAACAGGCGCGTGGCGGCGTCGGCGCTGAACCAGCCGGCGCTTTCCAGACGCGGTGCCGGGTCTTCGCTGGTCGGCAAGGCCATTTGCGGGCCGGTCCAGCCGCTTTCGACGACATCCCACGGATAACCGGCGCCGGCCGTCTCATGCACGATGAACAGAGCCGCCGCGCCCTGGCGTGCCGCCTCTTCGTACTTGTAGGTCCAGCGCCCGTAGTAGGTCAGCGCCTTGCCCTTGAACAATTCCGCATCCTGGTTGCCCCAGCCCGGATCATTGACCAGCACGATCACGGTCTTGCCCTTGACGTCGATGCCGGCGTAGTCGTTCCATTCCGGCGCGTTGACGCCGTAGCCGGCGAACACGATGGGCGAGTCCGCCAGTTTGACCTCGACGCTGCCATTGAGGGTGTTGATGACGCTGTCCTTGCCGATGCCGAACTCCACTTCCGCGCTGGCACCCTTGACCTTGATGCGCACAGCGGCCGGATCCTGCAGATCGGTCTGCACCATCGGCACAGTCTGGAACCAGTTGCCGTTGTTGCCGGGCTTGAGGCCGATGCGCTCGAACTGATCCTTGATGTAGGCAGTAGTCACACGCTCGCCGAGCGTGCCGGGCTGGCGGCCTTCGAATTGGTCGGAGGAAAGCTTCTGCAACCGCGCGGCGAAGTCCTCGGCGTTGATCGCGGCCGAATAGCGGCCTTCCATGGTCGGCACCACCGGCCCGGGGCGACTGTCAACGACCGCTACCTCGCTGGGTGCGGTAACTGCGGTGGGCGGCTCCTGCTGGCTGCAAGCGACCAAAGTCAGAACGACGAAGCCAAGATAAAGGGGGCGCATCATGAACAGTCTCCTTGGTTGCAATGCACCCATATTAGGACAACCCCGAGCATGCGCTGCAAGGATCCTCGCGTGCTTGCTCTGACTTGCCTGCAAGCCGGAGCCGGAATCCCCGACATGGGATTCGCGATTCTGCAGAGCGCCTTTATCCGGTTGTTGCGATTATCTGAAAAGAAAAACTCCGCCCGTCACCGGGCGGAGTTGAAAGACACGCCGGGTTTGCTCAGCGTGCGACGCTGGAGTTGACGATGACTTCGACGCGACGGTTCTGCAGGCGTCCGGATTCCGTGGCATTGCTCGCGACCGGATAGTCCGGGCCGAGACCGCGACCGCTGATTCGCACCGGATCGACGCCGTGGGTGACCAGATAGGCGCGCACCGAGTTCATGCGCCGGGTCGACAGATCCATGTTGTAGTCGCGTGATCCGGTCGAATCGGTATGGCCCTCGATGGTGATAACCGCAGCGGGATCCGTGCGCAGGGCTTCGGCCAGTTGATCCAGCGCGCGCGTCGCGCCAGGTTTGATCGCGGCGCGATCCACCTCGAACAGCACGTCGCCAAGCGTCACCACCAGGCCGCGCTCGGTCTGTCGGGTCTGCAACTCGGTCAACTGGGCCCGCATCACTTCAAGCTCATTGCGCGCGGCATTGGCATCGGCCCGGGCGATTTCGGCGCTGCGACGCTCATCGCTGGCGGTGGCCAGTGCGCTGTTGGCGAGCCGTCGTGCATTCTCGGCGTCGCGGCTGCGCACATCGAGCAACAGGCGATCGCGCTCGACGCCGAGTTGCTTGCCGTGTTGTTCGGCGTAGCGAGCCAGACCGACCGATTCGGCGGTCTGCACCAGGCGATCGGCAATGTAGATGCCGTGGCGGAACATCGGCTCATCGAGGCGCCGCCCCTGGTTGGACATGACGCTGACGGCAGCTTGCGCCTTGCTGATTTCATCGACGGCATTCGGCGCAATGCGCGGGTCGGCGCGCAAGCGGCTCAGTTCGCCATCGAGGCGGACAATTTCCGGTGGCGGTCCCTTAGGCACACTGGCACAAGCGGCAAGCAGCAAGGCACCGAGGATCGGGGTCAAGCGGATCAAGTTTGCTTTCATGGCGTGGCTCCCGGGCGATTGATTTCACGGCGCAGCGTCTCGACGCTGGCTTCGATTTCGGCCGTGGCCGCCGTGGCGCGTTTCTCGCGTGCCCGGGCGGCTGCCAGTTCGGCATCGGCCTTGGCCTTTTCCGAACTCATGGCGCCGAGTTCCCACTGGCGCCGATCCAGCGCACCGCTGGCCGCCGCAAGGTGGCCCTGCGCGGCATTCAATTCGACCGGCGCGTACGTCGCGGAGTCGGCCGCTGCGGCCGCCTGCACGGCCGTTTGTGCCTGGGCGAAGACGATGTTGGCGGCATCGCGATCGGCGGCGAACGCGCCGCCACAACAAAGCAAGGCGAGCAGGATCAGGACGAGTCGGATTCTCATGGTGGGCTTCTCCCTGTAATTTCGCAGTGGCCCCGGCATGCCGCGCCTGAACCGAATTCAACGCATCAATCAATGATGGTTGACGAAACGAAGGTGCGCGCTGGCGTGTGAACCTGAACCGAATTCAGCGACGAGTGAAGTTGCTGAATCAGATATTCATATTGATTTATACCCGGGTCGCGCGCGCCTCGACGTGGATGTCGCGGTTCGTTCGCCGGCTGGCGCGAGCAGCAGGACTCATGCGCAAGTTGCTCGCCTCCATGGCGGCGGTCGCGTTCCATGCGCGCGACTGATCGTCGGCTGCAGTGGCATGAAATCGGATGTCCATGGCGTGACCCATGCCTGCGTTGCGGCATGTCCCGATTGGCCGCCCCGTTGCGTATTCCTGACGAAACCATTCCCGGGAGCGTTGCATGCCATCCTTGTTCAAGCCGCTGTTTGCCGCCGTTTTATTGATCGCCGCGGCGCCGAGTTTTGTCCATGCCGAACAGTTCGATACGGCCTACAGCGACGATGGTCGCTACATCGAAAGCGCAGGGTCGGCAAATCGCATTGCGCTCGCCATGCTGGAAACGCCGACCGGCGAGGTCGTTCAGGTGTCTTCAATCAGTGGCGGCTGCGGAGGCAGTCCGGTTTGCCCGCGGTTGACCTACCTGACGGCCAATGGCGTGTATGTCGTCTCTTACGGCGTCGCCTTGAGTTCCTCGAATGGCCTGGAATCGGCAACCGGGGCGGCCATCGACAGTCGCGGCAGGATCATTGTCGTCGGCACGTCGACCCCCTCCGTTGGCGGACGCAATTTCCGCGTCTTGCGCTTTCTCCCCAACGGCGACCTTGACACGAGTTTTGCCGGCGACGGCAACACCGACGTGGACTTCTTCGGCGTGGACGACTACGCGACGGCGGTTGCCGTTGATGCGTACGACAATGTCATCGTTGTCGGCCAGGCGGGCCTCTCGGCAACCGATATGGATTTCGGCGTGGCGCGGCTGCGGGCAACGGATGGAACGCCGGATCCCGGTTTTTCCGGAGATGGCAAGGCCACCATGTTCTTCGATCTGGGCGCGACCCAGAAATTCGACGCGCCCAAGGCCGTGGCGATAGCGGCCAGCGGCGGTCGCATCAGTATTGCCGGAATAGCCTTTGACAGCGCGATCAATCGCTATCGCGTCGCCTTGGCCCGATTCAACGGCGATGGGACGCCGGACACATCCTTTTGTGCCGCCACCTGCACCGTGCAGGGTAGCTACACCAACATCCACACAGGTCGCCGCGTCTATTACTTTGGATCGAACACGGCCCACAGTGACACGGCAGCGGGAATTGCCGTGGCCGGCAACGGCGACTTTTTCATTGTTGGCGAAACCTACGCCAACGATGGCTCGGGCAAGCGCGCCGCCATCGCACGTTTCGCTGCGAATGGCGATTACGCCACCGAAGCATTGAATGACGGTCTCGGCAGCAATGCCGCCTATCGCAGCGTGCAGCTTTCCGACGCGATTGCTCAACGCGTGCTGGTGGGTGGCGACAGCGGCCCGGAAAGCAATTATTTGCTGCTGCAGGCGTTTTCGCTCGGCCTCACTCCGCTGGCAGGGTACGGGGACTGCATGAACACGACCGGCTTCTGCTTCATTGGCGGCACTGGCCTGGGCGACAACGGACCGGATCAAGCGGCGGCGCTGACGCTGGATCGCAACGGGCGACCGCTGTTCGCCGGCTCCTTCATTGCGTCCAGTGGCGACTTCGGCAAGAGCTTGTTCGCACGCTTCACCAATGCCAGCGGACCCAGGCCCGACCTGATCTTCCGCAACGGATTCCAGTAACGATCAATGTCGCCTCAAGGGTTGCCTCGATGAGCGCCGGATCTCCTTGGGCGCTGATCGGTGCCCTCGCGGCAGCTGCGGTCGTTCAGTGACCGGGGTCGGCATGGGCCACAATCCGCGCGCAGGGTCGCTTGGGGAAGTCCGTCACGGACTTGACCGGCCATCGGTCGACGCCTGCTCGCACTTTCCGGAAAGCGCCATGAACGGTGAACTCGATAACGGCCTGGGACGCAAGCGCCGCGCCTTCGCAGTGTTGCGCGATGTGCTGGATTTCCCCGCTGCCGAACAAGCGCAGGTCGCGGTCGAGCGCTGCGCTGACGACGCGGCACTGGCAGCCGAAGTCGGGCGCATGCTGGCGGCCGAGCGCGCCGGCGTGCTTGATGGCGCCGCCAGTGACCTCGCTGCGCGACTGGCCGAAGATGAGGCGTTGGTCGACGAACTGGAGCCTGGCACCCAGCTGGGCGGCTGGTTGCTTGTCCGGGCGCTCGGCAGTGGCGGCATGGGCATGGTGTACCTGGCCGAACGGGCTGGCGATGGCTACGTGCAGCGCGGTGCGTTGAAACAGATCAAGCGCGGCATGGATTCTGCTGCGGTACTCGCGCGCTTCCGCCAGGAGCGGCAGATCCTGTCGCGCCTGGTGCATCCGCATATCGCGCACCTGCTCGATGGTGGGCTCGGTGAAGACGGGCGACCCTATTTCGTCATGGAGTACATCGATGGTGAACCACTGTCGAAGTGGATGGCTCGCGCACACCCGGATCTGGACGCGCGCGTGCAGGTTTTCCTCAGCATCTGCGAGGCGATTGCGCACGCGCATCACAGCCTGGTCATTCATCGGGACATCAAGCCCGACAATGTCCTCATCGATGGCAACGGGCAGGCGCGCCTGCTCGATTTCGGCATTGCCAAACTGCTTGAAAGCGATGCAGCCGATGACCGCACCGGCGCGTCCGCCCAGTTCGTATCGCGTGCGTATGCCGCACCCGAACAGTTGCTGGGCGAGGCGGCAACGACGGCCACCGATATTTTTCAGCTCGGCGAACTTCTGTTCGAGCTGCTTACCGATGCGCGTTTTTCTCCGCCAGCCAGTGGAGCGCTGTCGAACTGGCTGGTGAACGCCCGCTCCAACGCGCACGATGCTGATCGCAAACTCGTGCCTGAGCGCGTCCTGCACGGTGATGCCGCCATCATCGTGGCACGCGCAACCGACAGCGAACCACTGCGGCGCTACGCGACGGTCGAAGCCTTGGCTCGCGACGTTCATGCGTGGCGCAAGGGGCGCCCGATTGCGGCGCGTCCGGATAGCGCCACGTATCGGTTACGGCGTTTCGTCGGTCGTCATCGGGTCGCCAGTGCGGCTGTCATGCTGGCTTTGGCAGCGATCATTGGCGGCGCCCTCGTCGCTGGCTGGCAGGCGCGCGAAGCCGCTGCCGAAGCGCGACTGGCACGCGCGGCGCAAGCCTTCCTGACCAGCGTGTTCGACGCAGCGGCACCCGATGCCGCGGCGGGTGATCGGGTGACCGCGCGCGAACTGCTTGATCGCGGCAGCGAACGCATCGAGCACGACTTGGCCAACCAGCCCCGCCTGCGCGGCGAGATGCTGCTGACGCTCGGCTCCCTGTATCGACAGTTGGGGCAGCTGCCGCAGGCCGAACAACTGCTCGATCAAGCGCGCTCCACACTCGCCCAAGCGGCACCGGATTCTCCCAGCAGCATGCGCGCCCGGATTGCCTACGCCGCGACGCTGCGTGAGCGCGGCGATCTGGAAAAATCCGAACAGGCGATTGCATCGGCGCTCGCGCTCGAGCTGCCTCCCGATCTGCATTCCCTTGCACTGGCCGAGCGCGGCTTTCTGCGCGAAAAGCAGGGTCGCTTCGAGGACACGATTGCCGACGCACGTGCCGCGCTGGCGATCGACCGCGCGCGAGGAAGCCAGGCCCGTGGCGACCAGGCACGCGACCTGCAGATCGAAGCCTTCGCCTTGGGACGACAGGGGAAATTCGATGCCGCCGCGAAGATATTCGAGCAAGCACTTGCCGACGCGCGTGCCGTTTACGGGCACGAGGATACGCGCGTCGCCTTGATGCTCAACGACTACGGAGTGGCACTCACGGAGAGGGGTCGTACAAAAGAGGCTGAAGCGGTGGTGCGCGAAGCGCTGGCCATTCGCCGCAAGCGTCTCGGCAGCGATCATCCCGGCATCGCCGAAACCTTGCAGGTGCTCGGCGCAACGCTGCGTGTGCAGGGACGATTCGATGAGAGCCAGGTTGCGCAGGTGGAAGCCCTGAGGATCCAGCGCGCCGCTTTCGGCGATCGCCATGTAGTGGTCGCGCTCACCCTGAACTCGCTGGGCATGCTCGATTTTTCGCGGCGCAAACCAGCCAGTGCCGAGCCCTACTTTCGCGAAGCGCTCAGCATCTATCGCGAGCGTGGCGAGGGCGACAGTGCGCCCGCCATGGCGACCGCCAACAACCAAGCCACCGTGCTGATCCAGTTGGGTCGCTACAGCGAGGCCGAACCATTGGCTACGCATTCCCTGGAGGTTCATTTGAAACGGATGGGCGAGCAACATCCATTCGTGATGAGCGACCTCAACACACTGGCCCAGTTGGAAATGCGGCGCGAGAATTTCGACAGCGCAATCGACTATGCAAGGCGTGCGAGGCGCATCGCGGATTCAGCATCCAGTCCACCGCGCGAAGGTGCCTATGTGCATCTATCCTTCGCCAACGTGCTCAATCGTGCCGGCAAGCATGAAGAAGCACTCCGCGAAGTCGACGGCGCGATTGCCGCGCTCACCAGCATTGATGCCAACGAGCCACGCCTTGTGTTTGCCCATGGCGTACGTGCGGAGGCGCTGCTGGGCCTGGGTCGAATGGATGAAGCGCGCACCCTCGCCGAGGCCGCGCTCAGCCAACGTGAAGCGCAAGCCCCCAACGATACTGCCGGACTGGTTGCGACACATGCGCTGCTCGCGCGTATCGCCAGGGCGCGCAACAACAATGCCGAAGCTGGGCGCCATCGCGCGGCGGCGCAAGGTCTGCTGGTGTCACTGGCCAATGTCGATCCGGATCTCATGCGCCAAGTCGAACGTGCCCAGATCCATTTGCGGCATGCCTCGATCGATTGACGCGACGCCGGCGCGCAGCCCATGCTTGGCGACAGCGCACTGATCGCCGCCGGGATCGCATGACTGATGATCTTTCCGAACTTGTCGATGCGGCGGGCAGCGGTGATGCCGACGCATCGGGTCGCATTTTCACGCTGCTTTATGATGAATTGCGTCGCTGTGCCCATCGCCAACTCGGCGGCGCAAACCGAACCCTTTCGACCACCGCGCTGGTTCACGAAACCTGGCTGAAGCTGAGCGGTGGCAATGGTTTGCGCCTGGAAAGTCGGCAACACTTCATGGCGCTCGCCGCTCGCGCGATGCGCCAGTTGCTGGTCGATCATGCGCGCCGCGTCAGTGCCGAAAAGCGTGGCGGCGAAGCGTTGTTCGTGACCCTCGATGAGCGTCACGACGATGGCGTCGATGAAGCGGTCGAGGTGCTCGAGCTGGATAGCGCCTTGAAGCTGCTTGAGGACATCGACGCACGCGCCTGTCGGGTCGTCCAGTTGCACTTCTTCGCCGGCATGACCTTCGCCGAAATCGGCGCCCTCGAAGGGCTCAACGAGCGCACCATCAAGCGCGACTGGGAAGCGGCGCGACGCTTGCTCGGTGCGGAAATGAGCGGCGGCGGGAATTGACGGGGCCGGGGCAAGATTGGCTGCATGCACCGCGCGCAGGATGCGACATCCGGAAACGCGAGCATTGCTCCATCAGCCATCCGCCCGCCATGATCAGAGCGGCTCATCACGTTAAGCTGTCCGACTTCGCGGGTCTAATCGGCCTGTGCAACCGTCGGTTTTCGGAGTCGCAATGACTGCAAGCACGCCACTGATCATCACCTTCGCCATCTACCTCTCGGCGATGATCGCAATCGGGCTTTATGCCTGGTATTCGACGCGCACGTTTGACGACTACATTCTCGGCGGACGCTCGCTGGGTGCCTTTGTCACGGCCATGTCGGCAGGCGCTTCGGACATGAGCGGCTGGTTGCTGATGGGCCTGCCGGGTGCGATCTACCTCAGTGGCGCCTCGGAAATCTGGATCGTCGTCGGCCTGCTGATCGGGGCCTGGGCCAACTGGCGCTTTGTCGCCGGACCACTGCGCCTGTACACCGAACGCACGCGCAATGCGCTGACGTTGCCGGATTATTTCACCCATCGTTTTGCCGATGACAAACGCATCCTGCGCATCATCTCCGCCGCCGTGATCCTGATTTTCTTCGCCGTGTATTGCGCCTCGGGAATCGTCGCCGGTGCGCGCTTGTTTGAAAGCGTGTTCGGCGTGCCGTACGCGCAGGCGCTCTGGTATGGCGCGGCGGCGACCATCATCTACACCATGATCGGCGGCTTCCTCGCCGTGAGCTGGACCGACACCGTGCAGGCCAGCCTGATGATCTTCGCCTTGATCCTGACCCCGATCATGGTGATCGTCGGCAATGGCGGCATCGATGAAAGCCTGGCGGTGATCCGCCAGGTCGATCCGTCACGGCTGGACTGGATCGGCAAGGGCGGCGCGATTGCGATCATCTCCTCGATGGCCTGGGGGCTTGGCTATGTCGGGCAGCCGCACATCCTCGCCCGCTTCATGGCCGCCGACAGCGTGCGCACGATTCCGACCGCACGTCGCATCGGCATGACCTGGATGGCCGGTTGCCTGATTGGCTCGGTTGCGGTGGGGTTCTTCGGCATTGCCTGGTTCGGCGCGCATGCGGAAGTGGCCGGCGAAGTCAACGCGAATTCCGAGCGCGTGTTCATCCTGCTCGCCGAACAACTGTTCAATCCATGGCTTGCCGGGATCCTGCTGTCAGCCATCCTCGCGGCAGTGATGAGCACCTTGTCGTGCCAGCTTCTGGTCTGCTCGAGCGTGCTGACCGAGGATCTCTATCGCGGCTTCCTGCGCAAGAACGCCAGCAGTCGTGAACTGGTCTGGATCGGTCGCACGGGCGTGCTGCTGATCGCCCTGGTGGCGATTGCGCTGGCCTGGAATCCGGACAGCCGGGTGCTTGGACTGGTCGCCTATGCCTGGGCCGGTTTCGGTGCCGCGTTCGGCCCGGTCATCCTGCTCTCGCTGTATTGGCGGCGCATCAACCGCAATGGCGCGCTGGCCGGCATGATCGTTGGCGCGGCGACGGTGATCCTGTGGAAACATTCCGGCAGCGCGCTCTACGAGATCGTGCCTGGATTCATCGCCGCAACCCTTGCGATCGTCGTCGTGAGCCTGCTCACGCGCGCCCCCCCGCCCGCCGTGCAGGCCACGCATGACGCGGTGCGCAAGGAATTGCGCAGCACCGGCTACTGAATCCGCGAACACGCCAGGCAAAGCCCCGGCAGTAACGCACACGAAGCCCCTGCAGAGACGCACCCCTTGCGCCGTTCGCCCTGAGCGGTGGCCGAAGGCCGCAGCTGACACCCCTCTCCGTTCACCCTGAGCGCAGGCCGCAGGCCACAGTCGAAGGGCCTCCCCGCGAACGCTTCGACTTCGCGGTCTTCGACCGCTGCGCTCAGCGCGAACGGATTGTGGGGGACGGATTGAGTGGAAGAAGCCCAGCACGAACGAAGCCCCGACAGAAACGCACCCCTTCCTCCGTTCGCCCTGAGCGCAGGCCGAAGGCCGCAGTCGAAGGGCCGCGGCTCACTCCACTTCCGTTCGCCCTGAGCCGCAGGCCGCAGTCGAAGGGCTGCCATGCATACACTCGCCAGCTGACTCGACAGGCTGCTTGGGCTACTCTTTTCACCAGAATCGTCCTTGACCGGCGCGATGGAGCACGATGGCGTTTACCGTGTACATGCTCGAATGCGCGGACGGTAGCCTGTATGTAGGGCACTCCGACAATCTCGAGCTGCGCATGCAGCAGCACGACAGCGGAACAGGCAACGCCTACACGGCAACGCGTCGCCCGTTGCGACTGCTGCACGCCGAAGCATTCGAGACTCGATACGAAGCCCTCACAATGGAACGAAAGCTCAAGGGCTGGAGCCACGCGAAAAAGCTTGCCTGGGTTCGAGGTGACTGGGACGCCATCAAACAACTGGCGCAAGGGCCACGTCGACGCAAACGCTGATCTCGCCGCCCGGACGCAGCGCACACGCTTCGACTTCGCGGTCTTCGACCGCTGCGCTCAGCGCGAACGGTTTGGGGGGCGCCCAGCACGAACAAGGCGCCGACAACCACCCCTTGGGGGGGCGCACTCCACTACCGTTCGCCCTGAGTGGCGACCGAAGGATGCAGCAGAAAGACTGCGGCTCACTCCACCTCCGTTCGCCCTGAGCGCAGGCCGAAGGCCGAAGGCCGCAGTCGAAGGGCCCTTGTCTCGGGGCGCGATGGGCTGGGCAAACCATCTCACCGACCTGGACTTGAGCATCGCTTTTGCGTGTTGTCCTAGGGCTGATCGCCGCTGAAGCGGATCGGCTTGGCGCCGGTGACTTCGCCGATCTGCGCACTGTCGCTGACGCGCAGTTCAACCTCGCGCTCGAACACCAGACTGCCCTTGACCACGGCGCGCGGGCCGATCACGACATGCAGCGGCTTGTCCTTGCCCCAGTTGAACCAGCTGTTTGATTTCTCGACCCGAATGCCCTTGTCGATGATGGAATCGGCGCCGATGTCGATATCACCGCCGACCGTCCTGATGCCACCGCCGACATGTGCAGCGAGCAAGCGGATGCTGCCATTGACGTTGGCCACATCGCCGCTGACGTCACTGCCTTCATCGAGTAGCAGCGAGCCGTTGACGGTGTCGATCCCCGCACTCACGCGCGCACGCTTGCCGAGCGCAATGCGGCCATTGACCGTGCTGGCGGAACGAATGCTGGCGTCATCGCCGATTTCAATGGAACCGTTGACCGTGGAGAGCGCCTCGGCCTGGCCTTGCGCGCCGAGGCGGATCGAACCGTTGACCGTATCGAGATCGCCCGCATGCTGGTTATCGTCAATGCGGATCGAGCCATTGACCTTGCTGACATCGTCATCGGCGAACGCCGCCGACATCGGCAACGGCGTCAACGTGGCAATGGCCAGGCAAAACAGGATGGGTCGCAGCATGGGCTACTCCGGAGTGGGCACCCGCCAGTAGATGCAGCGGGGCGCAAAATCGTTTACAGCGCCGGGACGCCTGCAGACTTGGGCCAGCCGCATGCCTTTGCGCGAACCGTGTGAACGTCGCCTTTGCCCGTGCGGATCCGAAGGCGCGCACGAAGTGGCGCAAATCCGGGTATCGCCGCCTGCATCCGTTACCATTTGCGGGTGATTTGATTGCCATCCTGTTCCTGCCGCGCCGAGCCCATCCATGTCCCGACCGAAACCCGTGCTCCTGTTGATCCTCGATGGCTGGGGTTACCGCAAGGAAACCGCGCACAACGCAATCGCCCTGGCCGACTGCCCGCATTGGCGACGCCTGCTCGCCGAGTGTCCGCACAGCCTGGTCGATACGCATGGCCTGAGCGTCGGCTTGCCGGACGGGCAGATGGGCAACTCCGAAGTCGGCCACATGAACATTGGCGCGGGACGCATCGTCTACCAGGATCTGACCCGCATCGATGCAGCGATTGCCGATGGCACGCTGGCGCACAACCCGGCCCTGATTTCGGCATGCGATGCCGTCAAGGCGAACGGCGGATGCCTGCATCTGCTGGGCCTGTTGTCGCCGGGCGGCGTGCACAGCCACGAGGAACACATCCTCGCCATGCTCGCCATTGCGGCGCAACGCGGCGTTGCGCGGATTGCCGTGCATGCCTTCCTCGATGGTCGCGACACGCCACCACGCAGCGCGCACGAATCGCTGCGCAAGCTCGAAGCAAGATGCGCCGAATACCCGGCCGCCAGCATTGCCACTGTCAGCGGTCGCTACTACGCAATGGATCGCGACCAGCGCTGGGATCGCGTCAAGCTGGCCTGGGATGCGATTGTCGATGCACGATCCACCGTGCATGCCGACAGCAGCCTTGGCGCGCTGGATGCGGCCTACGCGCGCGAGGAGAACGACGAGTTCGTCCAACCAACGCCGATCGGTGCCGGCGTGCCGGTGGCCGATGGCGATGCCATCATCTTCATGAATTTCCGCGCCGACCGGGCGCGCCAGTTGAGCCACGCCTTTGTCGATGCCGATTTTGCCGGCTTCGAGCGCGCCCGCGTGCCCAGGCTTTCGGCCTTTGTCAGCCTGACCGAGTACGCCGCCGACCTTGCGGTCAGCGCGGTCGCCTTTCCGGCGCAGTCGATGGACAACACGCTCGGTGCCGTGCTCGCCGCGCAGGGACTGAGCCAGTTGCGCATTGCGGAAACCGAAAAATATGCGCATGTGACTTTTTTCTTTTCCGGCGGCCGTGAAGAACCGTTTCCCGGCGAGCAGCGCATCCTCGTGCCGAGCCCGAAAGTGGCCACTTATGATTTGCAGCCGGAAATGAGCCTGCCCGAGCTGACCGATCGACTGGTGGCGGAAATCCGCGCGCAGCACTTTGATTTCATCGTCTGCAACATTGCCAACGCCGACATGGTTGGCCACAGCGGCATTGAAAGTGCGGCGATCAAGGCCGCCGAAGCCATCGATGTCGCCCTGGGTCGAATCAGCGCCGCCATCCGCGACAGCGGCGGCGAAATGCTGATCACCGCCGACCACGGCAATCTCGAGCAGATGGTCGATGACAACGGCATTGCGCATACCCAGCACACGGTCGGCCCGGTGCCGCTGGTCTATGTCGGGCGCAAGGCGCGCGTCGCCAAGGGTGCGTTGCGCGATCTCGCCCCGACCGTGCTGGCCCTGATGGGCATTGCCCAGCCGGTCGAGATGAGCGGGCGCAACCTCGTCGAATTCAGCGCCTGACCATGCTGCGCCGCCTGGCCCTGTGCGCCATGCTGATCGTGGCCATGCTTGCCCGCGCCGAGAGCAGCGACCCGGCGCGTGAGGCCAGCGAAAAGGAAGCCCGGCAGAAGCTTGAACAGGTACGCAGCCAGATCCGCGCGCTGACCGCGGAGCTGCGCACCACGCGTGGCGAACGCGAGCAGGCCACCGCCGCCTTGCGCAAGCAGGAAACCGCGATTGCCGCAGCGGCCGGCGAAGTGCAGGCCATCGATGCGCAATTGGCCGCGCAAACCACGGAACTCGAAGCCCTGGATGGCAAGCGCGAAGCACTCGCAACAAGACTGCGCCAGCAGCGCGAGGCTCTTGCCGTGCTGCTGCGCTCGGCGTATGCGCTCGGTCGCAGCGAGGAACTCAAGCTCCTGCTGCAACAGGAGGATGTCGGATCGATTGCCCGCGTGCTTGCCTATCACCGCTATTTCCAGCGTGCCCGGGTCGAACGCATCGACAGCCTGATGGTCGATCTCGGCCAGCTTGCGGAGGTGCAGGAGCAGATTGAAGCCAAGCGTGGCGAACTTGCGGCAACGCGGGCGACGCGGGAAATCGAAGTCGCCGCCTTGCAGGCACAGCGCGAGGAACGCGCCCGCCTGCTGGCCGGGCTCGATGGACAACTCAAGGATCAGACCACCCGCCTCGCGGTGATGGCGAGAGACGAGAAGGGCCTGCTCGAACTGCTGGAAAAGCTCCGCGACGTGTTTGCCGACATTCCGGAAAAACCCAGTGGGGCCGAACCGTTCGCGAGCCTGCGCGGACGCCTGCCGATGCCTGTCAGCGGCCGCATCCTGACCGGTTTCGGCGGCCACGATGACAGCGGTCGCGCACTTTCGGGCGTGCTCATCGGTTCGCCGGGCGGCAGCCCGGTGCATGCAATCGCGCGCGGCCGCGTCGCCTACGCGGACTGGCTCAAGGGTTACGGCATGTTGCTGATCCTCGATCATGGCGATGGCTACATGAGCCTGTACGGCTACAACGAATCGCTGCGCAAGGAAGTCGGCGACTGGGTCGCGGCCGGCGACACCATCGCCAACAGCGGCAACAGCGGCGGACAGAAGGTGGCGGCCCTGTATTTCGAGCTGCGCCTGAAGGGCAAGCCGCTGAATCCGAAGTCCTGGCTGCGCTAGGACGTTGTCCTGGCCCGCACTCGCGCTATGATCCGGGCGCTCCCCTGAGGTGTTTCCCGATGGCTTCCCCATTCCGTTTTCGCTTGATCCTGGTTGGCGTCCTTGCGCTGTGCACGCATGTCCTCGCCGCGGATCCGCCGCCGCGTGCCGATCCCGCCGCGGACGCGGAGAGCACCATCGACCTGCAGGATGCCGTGCCGCCAGAGCCGGCGGCAGCCACGGCCAAGGCGGGCACCGAAATCAATCTCGATGACGTGCGCCGCTTTACGGCAGTGATGAGCCTGGTCAAGCAGGCCTATGTCGAGCCGGTCGACGACCACCAGCTCATGCTCGCCGCGATCAAGGGCATGCTCATCGGCCTTGATCCGCACAGCGAGTACCTTGAAGCAGACGAGCTCGACCAGCTCAACGAGGACACCTCGGGCAGCTACGCAGGCCTCGGCCTGGAAGTGACCACGGTCGACGGCTTCCTGAAGGTGATCGCGCCGATTGACGAGACTCCGGCCGAACGCGCCGGCATCAGGGCTGGCGACACCATCCTGCGCATCGACAACGTGCCAGTGCAGGCCGACAACCTCGACGATGCAGTCGACATGCTGCGCGGTGTCGCCGGTTCCGAAGTGAGCCTGTCGATCCTTCGCGAGGGTGCGCGCGAGCCGCGCGAGTTCAAGCTCACGCGCGAGGTCATCCGCGTCGCCAGCGTGCGTGGGCGCCTGCTCGAACCGGGTTACGCCTACCTGCGCGTGGCCCAGTTCCAGGCCGAGACCGGCAGCGACCTGCGCAAGCGCATTGCCGGCCTGCAAAAGGAAAATGGCAAACCCTTGCTGGGCGCCGTCCTCGACCTGCGCAGCAATCCGGGCGGCCTGCTCAATGCCGCCGTCGAAGTCAGCGACCTGCTCCTCGACAGCGGCGGCATCGTCACCACGCGCGGACGCATCCGCGAAGCGGCGATGGCTTTTCGCGCGACGCCCGGCGATGCCCTCCAAGGCGCGTCGCTGGTCGTCCTCATCGATCGTGGCAGCGCCTCGGCCGCGGAAATCGTTGCCGGTGCGCTGAAGGACAACCAGCGCGCCCTGCTCATGGGCCGACGCAGCTTCGGCAAGGGTTCGGTGCAGACCGTGCTCAACCTGGATGACCGCCACGCGCTCAAGCTGACCACGGCGCGCTATTACACGCCCAGCGGCATCTCGATCCAGGCCGCCGGCATCCAGCCCGATATCGAGCTGGCCGATCTCGCCTTGAGTGAGAACGAGGAAGACGCCTTTGGCCGTGTCAGCGAACGCGACCTGCGCAATCATTTGAAGGGCGATGCGGAGACGCCGGCCGGCAAGGTCACGGCCAAGGCCAAGGCCGGCGCGCCGACCGACTACGCCCTCAACGAGGCGCTGAATGCGCTCAAGGCCATGGCCCTGCAGCAGCGCCGCGCAACGCCTCCCGCCGCCGCCGTGGAAGGAAGCAGGAGCTGAGTGGCGGCAGCCACGTGCCTCAGTGTCGCAAGTTAAGAGTTCGTGATGGCGAAATGCAGGACACCGCTGCCTTCGTCCTCGCGCTAAACTTGCGGTTTGACCGTCCGCATTCGACCCATGCGGAGGGTCGGCTGGCCCGGCAACCTGACCGCGCCGGCACGCGTCCGAACAGAGGAAAGCCTGAATGAAGAGTCGAAGTCTCGCCGTCCTGTTGTGCTGCCTCGGCGGCTCGCTGATCGCCACGGCGGCCTGCGCCACCCAGATCTACGACAACGGACCGATCGTGACCCACCCGGGTGCGCACGTGCCGAGCGGTGATGTCAGCCTGACCCAGGATGTGACCTATCCGGGCGCAACGGCAATGGGCATCACTGCCGGTCCCGACTATCGCCTCGCCGATGATTTCACCGTCCCGGCCGGACACTACTGGACCGTTGATGGGGCGACCCTGTTTGGCTATCAGCCGGGTTCCGGCGATGCCGCATTCACCGATGCGCGGATCATCATCTGGCAGGGCTTCCCCGATGGCTTCAACGCCACCAAGGTTTTCGACGGGTCGGTCAGCAACAACCTGGTCTCCTCCACGCCTGCGGCCTGGCGCACGGCGGAATCGTTTGGCGCGACCACCTTCAGCAATGGCGAACGCCGGATCAAGGAACTGCTGCTGGCGATCCCGCCGCTGGTGCTCGCTCCCGGCACCTACTGGATCGACTGGCAGTTGAAGGGACCGCAGGCAACGGAGCGCGTGTTCACTCCGCCGGTCACGATCCTCGGCCAACCCTTTACCTCGGCCGGCGGCATTGCCCGGCGCAAGTGCCCGACGCCGGTGCCCGAAGGCGACAGCGAATGCTTGAACACGCCGGGCGTCTGGGTGCTGTTCCGCAACGGCTTCGCGCCGTACCTGGTCGACCTGCCCTTCAAGCTGCAGGGCACCGATGTCATCGACCGTGTTTTCAAGGATGGTTTCGACACGGTGCCGGCCACGCCTTGAAGCCGCAGCGGGCGCCGCAGCGCGCCGGCACGATCGCCTGCATGGGCGCAGCGCGAGGGGCCGTCATCACGCGCCGCCTGCCCGTCCGGCAATGCGCACGCGGAGGCAACATGAAGGCTGCAACGATTGCATGGGCGCTGCTGGCCACCCTGGCTACCGGCAGCGCCGCCTGCGCGACCAGGGTGCAGGCGACGGCTCCCTGGCTTGATCAACTGATCGCACGTTTCCAGGCCGAGGCGGTGGCCAATCCGCCACGGCGCATCCTGCGCTACCGCTATCGCGGGCAGACCGTCTATTACGTGCCGCCAAGCTGCTGCGACCAGCCCGGCATCCTCTACGACGAAACCGGAACGCAGGTCTGCGCGCCGGATGGCGGCATCAGCGGACGCGGCGATGGCCGCTGCCCGGACTTCCACGAGCAGCGCTCCGCCGAGTCGCTGATCTGGAGCGATTCGCGCAGTCGCTGAGCAGGCACGCGACACCGCATTGCACATGCGGCCGGTCCCGGCGGTTGGCGGAATCATCGATAGAGGCGAGAATGCCACGTTCGCGATCCGCATCGATTCCCGCCCGGAGCAGTTTGATGGCCAGCCATGAAGTGAAAGTCCCCGACATCGGCAACTACAGCGGCATTCCGGTCATCGAAGTGCTGGTGCAGCCGGGTGACACGGTAAGGAAGGACCAAGGGCTGATCACGCTGGAGTCGGACAAGGCGACCATGGAAGTGCCGTCCTCGGTGGCCGGTGTGGTCAAGGAACTGAAGGTCAAGCTCGGCGATGAAGTGGCCGAGGGCACGGTCGTCGCCATCATTGAAGCCGAAGCAGCCGCCACCGCGCCAAAGGCGGCAGCCGCGGAGAGGACCGCAGCGCCGGCCCAGGCCGAGCCTGCAGCCGCGCCGAAGGCGACCATAGATACCAGCCGGCCGAACCGGCTCAGCGAACTCGAAACCGCCGCCCTGGTGCCCGATCTGGATACCGCAAACCCGGCCACGCAGACGCCGCCGATTGCCTTTGGCGTCGATACGGTCATGCCCGCCAAGGTGCCGCACGCGAGTCCGGCCGTGCGCCAGTTTGCCCGCGAGCTGGGAGTGGATCTGTTCAAGGTCGGCGGCAGCGAGCGCAACGGCCGCATCACCCGCGAGGACGTGCAGAAGTTCGTCAAGCAGGCGCTGGCCGGTGGCACGGGCGGGCGCATGCCAGGCGCGGGCGGCGGACTCGATCTGCTGCCGTGGCCGCAGGTCGATTTTGCCAAGTTCGGCGAAATCGAAGCGAAGCCGCTGTCGAAGATCAAGAAGATTTCCGGTGCCAACCTCGCCCGCAACTGGGTGATGATCCCGCACGTCACCCAGTTCGACGACGCCGACATCAGCGATCTGGAAGACTTGCGCGTCAGTCTCAACAAGGAAAACGAAAAGGCCGGCATCAAGCTGACCATGCTCGCCTTCCTGATCAAGGCGGTGGTCGCCGCGCTGAAGCAGTTCCCCGACTTCAACGCCTCGCTCGACGCCAGCGGCGAAAACCTGATCGTCAAGAAATATTTCCACATCGGCTTTGCCGCCGATACGCCCAATGGCCTCGTCGTGCCGGTCATCCGCAATGCCGACACGAAGGGCGTCATCGAGATTGCCCGCGAAACCGGCGAGCTGGCGAAGAAGGCGCGCGACGGCAAGCTCGGCCCGGCTGACATGTCCGGCGGCTGCTTCTCGATATCCAGCCTCGGTGGCATTGGCGGCACCGCCTTCACGCCCATCGTCAATGCGCCGGAAGTTGCCATCCTCGGCGTTTCCAGATCCTCCATGCAGCCGGTCTGGAACGGCAAGAAATTCAAACCCCGCCTGATCCTGCCGCTGAGCCTGAGTTACGACCATCGCGTCATCGACGGTGCCTCGGCCGCGCGCTTCACCGCCTACCTCGGCCAGGTGCTGGCCGACATGCGCCGCGTGCTGCTTTGAACCGGAGAAACTGAGATGGCAGACACGATCGAGATCAAGGTTCCCGATATCGGCGGCAGCGCCGGCATTCCCGTCATTGAAGTGCTGGTGAAAGCGGGCGAATCGGTGCGCAAGAACCAGGGCATCGTCACCCTTGAATCGGACAAGGCGACCATGGAGGTTCCTTCGCCGGCAGATGGCGTGATCAGGGAATTGAAGGTCAAGCTGGGTGACAGCGCCAGCGAAGGCACGGTAGTGGCGATTCTCGAAACCGCGGGTGCGTCTGCTGCGGCCGGCAAGCCGGCCAAGACCGAAGCCGCTGCGCCGAAAGCCGAGCCTGCGCGCAAGTCCGAGCCTTCGACCGCTGTTCCCGACGCGGTTCTACCTCCTGCATCCATGCAGTCGTCAGCCGCGCCTTCGCGGCAGTCTCTGCCGGCAGGCGAGGCACAAGCAGCGCCGAAGTCCGCATCCGTGAATTCCGAAACGCCCGCGCCGAAAGCGGCTGCAGCGAGCGGTCGCAAGGCCGACATTGAATGTCAGGTGGTCGTGCTCGGTTCCGGTCCAGGCGGCTACACGGCGGCATTCCGCGCCGCCGACCTTGGCCAGGATACCGTCTTGATCGAACGCCACGACACGCTCGGTGGCGTCTGCCTCAATGTCGGCTGCATTCCGTCCAAGGCACTCCTGCATGCCGGGCGGGTGATCGAGGAAGCCGCGCATGCCGAGGATATCGGCCTCAGCTTCGGCAAGCCGAAGATCGATCTCGACAAGCTGCGCGCTTCAAAGGACAAGGTCGTCAAGCAACTGACCGGCGGCCTCGCCAGCATGGCAAAACAGCGCAAGGTCGCCGTCGTGAACGGTACCGGCAAGTTCGTCTCCGCCAACGAGATTGAAGTCGAAGGCAAGGACGGCAAGAAGCTGGTGCGTTTCGGGAAGGCGATCATTGCCGCCGGCTCGCAAGCGGTGAAACTGCCGGGCTTTCCGTGGGACGACAAGCGCATGATGGATTCCACCGACGCACTCGATCTTGCCGACATCCCGAAGAAATTGCTCGTGGTCGGCGGCGGCATCATCGGCCTGGAAATGGCTTGCGTGTATGACGCCCTCGGCAGCGAGGTCACCGTCGTCGAGTTGCTGGATCAGCTCATGCCGGGTGCGGACATCGATCTGGTGCGGCCGCTGCAACAGCGCCTGTCAAAACGCTACGCCGGCATTCACCTGAAGGTGAAGGTCGCGAAGATCGAGGCCGAGAAGAAAGGCCTCAAGGCCACCTTCGAGGGCGACAAGGCCCCCGAACCGCAACTCTATGATCGCGTGCTGGTCGCCGTCGGCCGGTCGGCCAATGGCGGCAAGGTCAACGCCGAAGCGGCTGGCGTCAAGGTCAGCGAGCGCGGCTTCATTGCGGTCGACAAGCAGATGCGCACCAACGTGCCGCACATCTTCGCCATTGGCGATCTGGTCGGTCAGCCCATGCTTGCGCACAAGGCCACGCATGAAGGCAAGGTCGCTGCCGAAGTCGCTTCGGGCCGGAAGAGTGAATTCGTTGCCCGCGTAATTCCATCCGTGGCCTATACCGACCCCGAAATCGCCTGGGTCGGCCTGACCGAGACGGAAGCGAAAAAGGCCGGCATTGCCTACGGTGTCGGCAAGTTTCCGCACGCCGCCTCGGGACGTGCAATAGGCATCGGTCGCACCGAAGGCTTCACCAAGCTGCTGTTCGACGAGGCCACGCACCGCGTCATCGGCGCCGGCATCGTCGCACCGAACGCCGGCGATCTCATTGCCGAAATCGCCCTGGCCATCGAGATGGGCTGCGAAGCGGCCGATATCGGCCTGACCATCCACCCGCATCCGACCCTGAGCGAGTCGGTCGGCATGGCCGCCGAAGTCTACGAAGGCACGATTACCGACCTCTACATTCCGAAGAAGCAATAGTCGCGGCGTTCGCTCTCTCGACTATCTCGCGTTTGCAATCATTCCCCGAGCATCCGGCCCGCCAGGCGACTTCGCATCGGTGACGCACGCTTCGCGTCTGTCACCGTTCAGGGCCGCTGCAAGCGCTGGATGGCGCCATCGGCGATCGGCAGGGCGGTGACCTTGGCGCGCTCGGCCGACACCTGTGCATGCCAGTTCAGCCAATCCAGCAAGGCGGTCCAGTCGGCGCGGTGCCCACGGATGGCCTTGCTGTCGCCATCGAAGATGCTCTGGCCGCGCTCGGCCAGGCCGACATAGACCTGCGAATCGCGGACACGGATCATCGCCGCCGAGGTGATGCGCGCGAGCGTCGCATCGAGTTGCCGTGCCGATAGCGTGCGCTCGCGTACACGGTTGGCGATCATGGCCAGGCGCATGCGTCCCGAGCGCACCTCGTCGCGCTTGCGCACCATGTCGATGAAGCCCAGTGTCGCCCGCAGATCAATGGCCGAGGGCACCACCGGCACGATCAGCGCATCGGCATGGCGGGCGAACTGATCGAATTCGTGGCCACGCAATCCGGCCGGCGTATCGATCAACAGGATGTCGGTAGTGGGCGGAATGCGCAGCATCCAGCCCGGCGTCATTCCACGCGCCGGATCGCTGCCGGCCACCGCATGGACGATGGGCAGGTGTGCGGGTCGCTGCTGGCACCAGGCCAGCGACGATCCCTGCGGATCGCAATCGAACAAGGTGACCCGCTTGCCGGCATTGGCAAAGGCGGCGGCGAGGTTCGTCGTCAGCGTGGTCTTGCCACAGCCGCCCTTGCTGTTGGCAATCAGGATTCGAAACATCGCATTCATGCCGTTCCGGCCCGCCGTGCAGCCCCTTGGGTTGCCACCATACGCCACTCCAAGCCGCCAACGGAACACGCCACCGTTTGCAGTTCAACGATCTCCGCCTCGCGCCATCACGAGCCATTGCCGGGAACGCCGACGTCCCCGTCGGCAGTGTCGGCGTGCTGCGTGCCGGCACATGCGCCACGCCGGGCACCCTGGATGGGCGACGGCGACCCACCGCAGGCTTCCCGGAGTCACTCATTCCGGAGATCAGCGCCATGACCATTCGGCCACGCCCGGGTGCTGCCGCGCAGGCACAATGCGCACTGGCCCTGGGAGGATCTGTCGATGAAAGCCGGTCTGGTTGCGCTGCTCTTGCTGCTTTGTCCGTACGCGGTCCATGCCGAATCGATCTACGCGCGCAGCCCTGCGCTGCACGGCGACAACCTCGTCTTCACCGCCGAGGGTGATTTGTGGCGCGTGGCCCTGGCCGGCGGCACCGCGCAACGCCTGACCAGCCATGCCGGCGAAGAGATCGAGGCATCGATTTCCGCGGATGGCCGGCAGGTCGCCTTTGTCGCGGGCTACGATGCCAGTCCCGAGGTCTATGTCATGCCGCTTGCCGGCGGCTCGCCGAAGCGCCTGAGTTTCGACGGCGCCAGCGTGCATGTGCTGGGTTGGACGCCGGACAACGAGGTGCTCTATTCAAGTTCGGCGGTTACCGGGCCGGGCAGCAGCGTGGTCTTGCGCGCGGTCAATCCGAATACGTCGAGCACGCGCACCTTGCCGTTTGCCGATGCCAACCAGGCCAGTTTCGACGCCACGGGCGGATCGATCTTTTTCACCCGCTTCGGCCTGCATATCACGGGCGACCACGCGCGTGGCTACAGGGGTGGCGCGATGGCGCAAATCTGGCGTGCGCCGCTGGATGGTGGCAGTGAAGCACTCCGGCTGGCGCCCGAGCTGAATGCCTCGCTGCGCCGCCCGATGTGGTGGCAGGGTCGCCTCTATCACCTCAGCGACGAGAGCGGCAGCGACAATCTCTGGAGCATGGCCGCCGACGGCAGTGATCGCCGCGCGCTGACCACGTTCAGCGAATTCGAGGTGCGCGATCCGCAATTGCAGAATGGTCATATTGTCTATCAGTACGGCGCGGACATCCGCGACATCGACCTGGCCTCGGGCACGGATCGGGTCGTGCCGATCAACCTGGTCAGCGATTTCGAACAGCGCCGCATGCGCTGGCTGGAGAAACCGCTCGACTATCTCGATGATGTCGCGCTGTCGGCCGATGGTTCACGCGTCGTCCTGGTCGCCCGCGGTGCGGCGACTTTGGCGGCGACCGATGCACGTCGCCGGATCGACCTTGCCGTGCCCAAGGATGCACGCATCCGCTCGGCCGTGCCGGGCAGCGACGGCAAATGGATTTATGCCATCAGCGATATTGGCGGACGCGAGGAAATCTGGCGTTTTCCGGCCGATGGCTCCGGCCCGGGCGAAGCGCTCACCCAGGATTCGAACGTGCGCCGCTGGCATCTCTATCTGTCGCCGGATGGCAAGTCGCTGGCCTTCGATGACAAGCGCGCACGCTTGTCCATCCTTGATCTCGCCACGCGCAAGCTGCGTATCGTCGACGAATCCGGATTCGGCGGCGACGACGTCTACGCCTCGGTGAACTGGTCGCCCGACAGCCAGTACCTGGCCGTGGCGCGCGCAGACAGTCGCGAGGGTCGCAGCCAGATCGTCCTGATCGCCCGTGATGGCGCGCAGAAGGCGGTGCTGAGCAGTGATCGTTACGAGAGCGCCTCGGCGGCATTCTCGCGCGACGGCAAGTGGTTGTATTTCCTCTCCAACCGCGAGTTCGTCGCCACGCCGAAAGCACCCTGGGGCGACCGCAACATGGGCCCGAACTTTGACCGGCGCACGAAGATCTATGCGCTGGCATTGCAGGCCGGCAATCGTTTTCCCTTCCAGCCCAATGATGAACTGCACAAGGATGACCAAGGCGCAGACAAGAACAAGGACGAAGGCAAGAAGGACGACAAGAAGGAAGCGAAGAAGCCGAACCTGCCGGCAATCGCCTGGAATGGCCTGGCCGAGCGCCTGTTTGAAGTGCCGCTGGAGTCCGGCAATTTCCGCTCGCTCGGTGTTGACGACAAGCGCCTGTATTTCATCGACGAAGGCAGCGGCGCCGAAGCGCGCCCGCAACTGAAAACGCTGAGCATCGGCAATGACGGTGACGAAGCGAAGACGTTCGCCGAGGAAGTCGAAAGCTACCAGCTCTCGGCCGATGCCAGGAAGCTGTTGCTGGTGAAGTGGAGCGAACATGGCGCCGGCGCAATGTACGTGGTCGATGCCGGCGACAAGGCGCCGGACAAGATGGACAAGAGCAAATTGCGCGTTGCCGATTGGCGCCTGGCCGTCGATCCACGCGCGGAGTGGCGGCAGATGTTCAACGATGCCTGGCGCATGCATCGCGAGTTCTCCTTCGATCCAGGCATGCGTGGGGTTGACTGGGATGCCGTGCATGCGCGCTACCTGCCCCTGCTGGCACGGGTGACCGATCGCAACGAACTGGAGGACCTGACCGGGCAGATGACAGCCGAGCTTGGCATCCTGCATTCGCAGGTGCGTGGTGGCGACAAGCGCCGCGATGACGAGGTAGCCAAACCAGCCGCGCTCGGTGCCGAACTGCTCCCTGTCGAAAATGGCCTGAAGCTTGCCCGCATCTATCGCAGCGATCCCGAATTGCCGAACGAGCGCGCGCCGCTGGCCCGGCCCGGTGTCGATGCCCGGGAAGGCGATGTGCTGACGGCAATCAATGGCCAACCGGTGCGCACCCTCGCCGATGTCGCCACTGCCCTGGCCAACCAGGCCGGCAAGCAGGTGTTGCTGGCGTTCAACCGCGATGGCAAGGCGCTGCAGACCGTGGCCACGCCGGTCGACAGTCGCAGCGAATCGGGCCTGCGCTATGGCGACTGGGAAGCGGATCGTCGCCAGCGTGTGCTTGACAGCGGCAAGGGTCGCATCGGTTACCTGCACTTGCGCGCGATGGGACCTGACGACATTGCCGCATTCGCCCGCGAGTTCTATACCAACATCCACCGCGAAGGCCTGATCATCGACGTGCGCCGCAACAACGGCGGCAACATCGACAGCTGGATCATCGAGAAACTGCTGCGCCGTGCCTGGGCCTTCTGGACTTATCCGCAATCGCCGCCGGAGACCAACATGCAGCAGACGTTCCGCGGCCAACTCGTCGTATTGATCGACGAACGCACCTATTCGGATGGCGAAACCTTCGCCGCCGGCATCAAGGCCTTGAACCTGGCGCCCCTGATCGGCCAACGCACGGCCGGTGCCGGCATCTGGCTGTCCGGCCGCAATCCACTGGTGGATGGCGGCATGGCGCGCATTGCCGAGTTTCCGCAGTTCAGCGCCGAGAACGGGCGCTGGCTGATCGAAGGCCGGGGCGTGTCGCCGGATATCGCCGTGATCAATCCACCCATGGCCACCTTCAACGGTGCCGATGCACAACTCGACGCGGCACTTGCCTACCTGGAGAACAAGATCGCCACCGCACCGTTGCCGCCGATCACGCCACAAGCGCTGCCGCCGCGTGGTGAACCGGGCTGGGACATGCAGTAAGCATGAAATGCGCGTCGACGGCAGTGGTCGGCGCGCGGCAACGCCTCAGTTCCCCGGCGTGCGGCGCAGCCTGCAAGCAACGCGCCGTGCGTGATGGTCGCGCGTGGAGCGCGACCATCACGCGGCCGAACACGCTTGCTACAGGCCCAGTGCTTTTTCCACCGACGCCTGGGTCATCGGGTGATAACCTGGTTTTGCCTTCTTGTAGACGGCGATGGCGAACGCCTTGCCGTCTTCGGACTTGGCCAGTTCGCTGTAGATCGGCACGACCAGCTTGCGCCGGCCAATGCGCTCGATGAAGGCGGCAATTTCCGGGCGTGCCTGGGTGTAGCCGGCGCGCACCGTGGCCACGTACCAGCGGAAGGCGATCTCGCCATTGCCGGTGCCGGTCAGCTTCCAGGCCTTGTCGAGTGCCTGCATCTGCGCGATCGAGGGCTTTTCCGGCAGCGCATTGAGGAAGCGCAGCCACTCGTAGGTCACCCAGTGCCTGGCCGGAAGCTTGCGCGCGGCGAGCTTGCCGGCCAGGAAATCGGCGGCCGCCTTGTCGACCGCATCGAAGCGCGCCGAATGCGGAATCGGCGCGAACGACGGGATGCCGGGCTGATGCAGCCAGGCGTCGATATCCGCCGAGCTGACCTTGCCCGGGAATTTGCCTTCGAGGTTTTCGCTGTAGTAACGGAGGAAATCCGGCGTGGTGATGCTGTGGAAGGCAAAATGATCAAAATAGGCACGCAGGAACGGATCGAAGGCATCGCGGCCATAACGCGATTCAAGGAAGCGCAGGAACCAGCTGCCCTTGTCGTAGGGCACGCCGGAGAGTCCCTCATCCGGATCGATGCCTTCGAGGTTGGTGACCAGCAATTGCTCGCGCGCCTTCATGCCCTGCATTTCGGTATGCAGTTCCTGGGCGCTGACCACCAATTGCATGTCTGCTTCTTGCTTGCCGTAAACCGCCTCGACAATGCGGTTCTCGACGTAGCTGGTGAAGCCTTCGTTGAGCCACATGTGCTGGGCGTTGGCGTTGGTGACCAGATTGCCCGACCAGGAATGAGCAAGCTCGTGGGCGATCAGGCCGACCAGGCTCTTGTCGCCGGCAATCACGGTTGGCGTGGCGAAAGTCACCCGCGGATTTTCCATGCCGCCAAACGGAAAGCTCGCCGGCAGGACGAGGATGTCGTATCGCTCCCAGCGATACGCACCGTAGAGCTTCTCGGCGGCGGCGATCATCGCCTCGGTATCCTCGAACTCCTTTGCCGCCTTGGCGACGACGCTCGGCTCGGCAAACACCGCCGTGCGCGGTCCGGTCGAGCGCACGTCCAGTTCGCCGACGCTGATGGCCAGCAGGTAGGAGGGAATCGGCTGCTGCATGCGGAAGCGGTAGTCGCCATCCAGCGCATGCGCAATGTCATTGTCGGCGCTCATCACCACGCGCAATGCCTTTGGCGCGGTGACGTGCGCGGTGTAGGTGAAACGGACCGAGGGTGTGTCCTGCAGCGGCACCCAGCTGCGTGCGTGGATGGCCTGTGATTGCGAGAACATGAAAGGCTGCTTGCCGCTGGCGGTCTGCGCCGGCGTCATCCATTGCAGGCCCGAAGCCTGTGGCGAGGTGTGATAGCGGATGCGCACGTTCGGCACCGCGGTTTTCGTGTCGATGCGCAAGGCCGAGCCGAAAATCGGATCTCGCGGATCCTGCGTGTAGGCAAGGTCCACGGTCGTGCCATCGGCTGCGACGCCCTGGATTGATTCAATGGCCAGATCACGCGTGTCGAGGACAAGGCTGTGGGCGAGCGGATCGCGCCAGTCCAGCGTCAGCTCGGCGGTGCCGGAGAGTTGCTGGCGGGCAAAATCGACATCGAGTTCGAGATCGAGTGCGCGAACCGCCACGATGTCCGGCTCTGCATAGCTGTGAGGATCGGGTTCCGCCCTGACATCGACCGCGGCGAGGCCGAATACGAATGCAACGAGCAGCAGGCAAGCCTCTTTCATGAATCCTCCAGGTTTCTCGAATCAACGTGCAGGCGGCTGCGCGACCGATTGCCGCATCGACGTCCATGCGGATCGCCATCACATCCGGATGGGCGCAGGCTGCGCATCATGGTCGCTCGCCACAACCGGCGAGTATGCCATTCCAGACGCCGGTCCGCCGCCTCCGGCGCGCCCGGCTGACAGGCGGGACTGGCCTGCGTATATTGGCGTGGATAGGGGATGCACATGCTCGAACGCTGGGACAACCTGCAGCAGCTGCTCGATTGCACGTCGGCCGTGCACCTGCGCACGCTGGCGAGCGGTTGCGTGCAGCGACTCGGCTTCGACAAATGGATCTACAGCCTCGACCCGGACCCGTGCGGCGCCGCTGAAAGCCTGCGCACGTTCCCATCGGAATGGATGAGTCTCTATCAACGTCGCGGCTATTTCGCCGTCGATCCGGTGGTCGATCATTGCCGGCACCACCTCACGCCGTGCCTGTGGGCTGCTGATCCGGCGGCGCGGGGTGCCGGTTACCAGACCCGTTATTTCCGGGAGGCACTGGAGTTTGGCCTGTTCGCTGGCATCGCCCTGCCACTGCACGGACCGCTCGGTCAATCCGGCATGCTCTCCGTGGCCATGGCTGATCCGGCCCAGGCCGGTGCACAACTGCGCCAGCTGGGCGAGGTGCAGCTGCTCGCCTCCTTCCTGCACGAGGCGCAACTGCGCCTGGACAGCCGCAGCAAGCCGGCGTCGGTACATCTGACCGCGCGCGAAATCGATTGCCTGTGCTGGGCCGCCGATGGCAAGACCAGCTGGGAGATTGGCCGGCAGCTTGGCATCTCCGAGCGCACGGTGATCTTTCACTTGAGCAACAGCGCACGCAAGCTCGGCGTCATCGGTCGTCGCCAGGCCATCGCCAGGGCGATGAGCCTGCAACTGATCGCCATCTAGTTCTTGCGCTTAGCACATTCGTTGTTGGAAAACAAGCTGTAAGAACTGACAGCTATTGCAATGCCGATCCAACAGGCATGCTGGGGGGAAGGTCGGCCAGCCGATCCAATCCTCCCCCTGGTCGGACGAGGGGAATAACGGTTCGCGGGATTGCGTTCCGCTACTCGTCCGACCTTTTTATTCCAAGGTGAATGCGCCTGCCTGCGGCAATCCAGGCCCTGGCGCAGCCTCAGATCCGATATCCGCGATGGATCGCGACGATGCCTGCCGAGAGGTTGCGCACGTCGACCCGGGCCAGGCCCGCTTCCTCCATCATGGCTTTCAGCGTGGCCTGGTCGGGATGCTTGCGGATCGACTCAGCCAGATAGCGGTAGCTGGCTTCATCGCCGGCGATCAGGCGGCCGATGCGCGGCAAGATCGAAAACGAGTGGAAATCATAGAGCGGCTTCAGCAGCGGTTCGCGCACTGCCGAGAATTCCAGCACCAGGGCGCGTCCGCCAACCTTGAGCACGCGATGGATCTCGGCCAGCGCCTGCTCCTTGCGCGTGACGTTGCGCAGGCCAAAGGCCATGGTCACGCAGTCAAAGCTCTGATCGGGGAAAGGCAGCGCCTCGGCATCGACCTGCGAATAATCCAGGCCACGCAACAAGCCGCGATCGGTCAAGCGTTCGCGACCGACGCGCAACATGTCGCCATTGATATCGGCGATGACGATGCGTCCACTGGCACCGACCCGTGGCAGCAGCAGCGCGGCTATGTCACCGGTGCCGCCGGCCAGATCGAGGACATGATCGCCTTCGCGCACGCCACTGGTGGCGACGAAATGCCGTTTCCACAGGCGGTGCACGCCGAACGACATGAGGTCGTTCATGATGTCGTAGTTGCGTGCCACCGAGGTGAAGACCTCGCCGACCAGGCGCGCCTTGTCGCTCTCGGCGACATCGCGAAATCCGAAATGAGTGGTCATGGGTTCGTTCATGGGCAGATGGTAGCTCTAACGGGAAACGGGAAACGGGAAACGCAAGAAACGGCTTCAGCCGCCATGCTTTCTCTTCGGCCGCCATGAATACAAGGCATCGCGGCTGAAGCTGCTTCCTGCAGCGAGATGACCGACTGACTGTCCCGACTCCTCATTTTAGGAAGCTCTTTCCATTCCCGATTCTCGGCTCTTCGCCATTCAATCCGTGACGCGCTTGCGCAAGGTCAGGCGCGCGCTGGGCGCGGCACTGCGCACGACACCAAGCTCGGCGGCGACATCGGCGTAACCGAGCAAGGCGGCGACTTCCCCGGCGCTGCGCCCGAGCGTGTCGGTTTGTTCAAGGCGCGCATTGTGTGATTTCAGCAGTCGGGCCACGCCCAGCAGACCATGCATGGCGCAGGCATGCAGCGGGCTGACGCCGCGTTGGTCACGGCTGTTGACTGCCGCACCCTTGCCCAGCAGGACCTCGGCAAGTCTGGCGAGATGCTGGGCATCACAGGGCGCACCGGGTTCGGCGCGCGCTCCCAGCAGGAGCAGCAAGGCATCCTGTCCGTTCTGGTTGCACAGGTCGATGCGTGCACCGTGGCGCAGCAGCAGTTCCAGCAACTCGCTGGCCACGGCAGTATCGCGGCTGTCGAAGGCGAACTGGGCGGCGGCCTGCAAGGCGGTGTTGCCGCGATCGTCGGCGGCGTTCGCATCGGCACCATGTTCGAGCAGGGGCTGGGCCAGGCGCGGCAGGCCGAGTGCCGCGGCAATCATCAATGGCGTGCCGCCCCCGGGCAGGCGCTGATCGGCATCCACCTCATGCAGCAACAAGGTGCGCACCACCGCTTCGCGCCGCCCCGCCACCGCTGCCGACAGGCAGGTTGCCCCCGAGTAGGAGGCCTGGCGTGGATTCGCACCACTGTCGAGCAGGCGCACCACCAGCGCCGCATAGCCCGAGCCTGCGGCACGGATCAGCGCGCTGGCACCCTGGTTGTCGATGCTGTCGACGGCAAGGCCAAGGTTCAGCAGCTTGTCGATGGCATCGATGTCGCCACTGGCGGCGGCGGCGGGAAGGTCCGAACCACGCAAGGCACGACCTGGCAGGCGCCAGCGTGGCCAATTCAGCCAATAGACCAGGTCGCGGTCGGCACGGCTCAAGGCAAGGCCGAGCGGTGTCTCGCCACTTTCCGTGGCGCGCTCGGGATCGGCACCGGCACCGACCAGGGCACGCACCACGGCGACCGCACGCGCACCGCTGGCCTTGAGCGCATGGTGCAAGGGCATGCGCCCGCGCGCGTCGCGTGCATTGGCATCGGCGCCGCGCGCCAGGAGAAATTCAACCAGGGGCGCTTCGCCCAGGGCGGCCGCCAGATGCAGGGCGCTGGTCTCGCCCGGGCCACGCCCGCACCAATCCGCGCCACGTTCGAGCAGGTCGACAACCAGGTCCACCAGCTCGCGATTGTCCGCGCCGACCGGCGCGCGGGCGAGCAGGTCGGCGACCAGGCCACCACGGTCGAAGGCAATGGCATGGCTGAGCAATTGCCGCAATGCCGCGCTACTGGCCGGCAGGTTGGCGAGCAAGGCGTCACTGAGCAATTTCCCGTTTTCCATCACGGCGTCGGCCAGGCCCAGGTTGCAGACCCAATTGCGCGCGCGCTCGTGTTCGGCATCGAGCAAGCCGAAATACAGCTGGGCCAGTTCGCCGGGGGAGCGCCTGCCGATGCTCTCGCGCATGCCGGCGGCGACATCCCAATGGCCGAAGCGCAGCGCATCGAGCAGATGCAGGATTTCCTCGGCGGCGGGGTCGGTGCCCTTTTCTGTCGCCAGATTGCTCGGCACGGTGAAGGCCGGATCGAGCCTGGCGACAATCGGCCAACGCCCGCTGGCCTGGGCATGGTCGATGGCACGACGGCCATCATTGGCGGCCAGCGCCGGATCTGCGCCAAGCGAAAGCAGGGCACGCACGACTTCCTCGTTGGCCGTGCGCGATCCACAAGCGATGATCAGGGCGGTGCGGCCGAGCGAGTCGCGCCGGTTCGGATCGACCTTGCGCCTGCCCAGCGCCTGGATGATCGGCACCGAGCCGGCGCGCGCGGCTTCCATCAAGGCACTGGTGCCATTGCGATCGTACAGGTCGGCGTTGGCACCCAGTGCAAGCAAGGCCTCGGCAATCTGAGCATGACCATCCAGTGCCGCCACCATCAGCGCCGTGCGCTCGAGGCGGCCACGCGCATCCAGATCCAGCTTGCGCTTGCCCAGCAGCTTGACGCCGGCGGCATCATCGTCGGCGACACCGGCCGCCAGCAGCAAGGCCGGCTGGGCATGCTCGACGGTGGCCGCTGCGCCGTGCTCCAGCAGATAGCCGGCAAGGGTCCAGTTGCCGTTGGCACAGGCGTTGCCAAGCGCGGTCAGGCCTTCGCGGTTGACCGCATCGAGCGGCACCCCGGCATCGACCAGCAGGGCGGCGACAACGGGTTCGCCACACAGGGCGGCATGATGCAGGGCGGTATTGCCGGCGGCATCGAGGGCTCCCGGATTGGCGCCATTGGCAAGCAGGGTCATGACCGCATCGGGGCGGCCCTGGAAGCTGTCGCGGGTGGCGGCAATCAGCGGTGGCAGGCCGGCATGGCTGCGATTGACATCGACGCCCTTGGCGATCAGCGCGCGCAGCAGGCGCAGGTCGGGAAGGGTTGCCGCATGCACGAGCACGCTGCGCTGATCGCGGTCGCGTTCGTGCGGCGCGGTATCCGGATTGGCGCCGAGCTGCAGCGCCTGCAATGCCATATCTATCTGCGCCGAACGCGCCGCGGCGAGCAGGGTGGCATCGGGATCGGCCTGGCCCTCGAGCAATGGCGGTACCGGCGGCGACACTTCCTCCGCATCAGTGGCCTGCGCCAGCGATTCGCGCTGGCGCAGGCTGCGTTGCCGGCGTGCCTCGGCATACAGCGCATTCGCGCAGCGCGTGGCCAGGGCCAGCGACGCCAGCGGGGCGACCAGCAAGCCATGCATGAGGATCAGGCCAAGGCGGTTGTCGCTGCTCAATGTGGCACCGAACACGCCCGGTGCGAGGGCGCTGACGCAAAGGGCAAGCACAGCCAGCGCGCTCGGCAGGCCGTGACTGAAGAACAGCTCGTGCTCGCCGGCAAGATGTCGCGCGAAGGCCAGCGAGCGACGCAGCGCCGTGGTCAACCAGAAGCCACGGGCGACTTCCGGCCAGGCATCGTCCCAGAGCAGCGGCAAGGCGAACACGGCCCAGATGCGCCACATCGAGAGTACGCCGATCAGCAGTGCAGCCGACAAGGCAAGCGCTCCGCCCAGGGAGGGTTCGCGCAGCAACCACCAGGTCGGCAGCAGCAGCAGGGCGGCGATGAAAACCGCAAACAGGACCAGCACAAGCAGGGCGGCCAGCCCGCGCCGCGCGATACTGCGCACGAAACTCTCTTCCATGTCGAAGCCGATGCTTGCGCAGAGCGCCGTCAGCATCAGGGCATCGCCGACCAGGAGCAGGATCGGCACGAGCCAGTCGGTGGCGGCAAGGGCCGCCGCGAAAGCCAGCAATGCAGGCACGAATCGAGCCAGTCCGGCGAGCAGCGAACGCGGGCGGGCAGCGGATTTTTGCATCTCGTGCGACACCCTCGGCCAGGTCGCGAAGGAAGCGACGCGTGGGATCAGTATATCGACGTGCAGCGCCGTTGGGCTGACCGGCGCGCGCCGTGCACGACCGGCAGCAACGCGCTCAGGCCGTGGCGTCGGCGGGCGCTGACGGCGGGAATTGCAGGTGGTAGCCCTGCACGTCCAGGTTGACCATCACTTCGTCAACATTCTCCCGCGCCAGTTTGCGCCGCGAAGACAGTTCGATCTCGATGACGAAGGCGAGGGCGCCCAGGTGCTCGGCGATCGGCCCGGGCAGCACATCGAAGGCGTCGGCAGCGCGCAGATAAACGTAAGTCTCGGCACGGCGCAGGCTCTTGTAGACAAAACACTGCATCGGCAGCACTCCTGGACAAGTCGGCCTGCGAGGATAACGCAGGCCGACTTGCCGCGGCCGCGCTACGGCGTGGGTGCACCGAAACTGGTCGGTGCCGCAGGCGCGACAATCTTCCGGCCTGGATGCCGGGTCAGCTCGGCCAGCAACTCGCTGACGGCTTTCTCGACACTCGGATCGCGCCCGGCGGCGAGCAGCTCGGGGCGATCGATGACCTCGATATCCGGACTGACGCCTTCATTCTCGACTGCCCAGTTGCCGTCGGTATCGAGGAAGCGGAAGGTCGCCGCGAGCAGGGTGCCACCATCGGCCAGCGACGGGTTACCCGAGATGCCGATGAGGCCGCCCCAGGTGCGCGTGCCGATCAGCTTGCCGAGGCCAAGCTTGCGGAAATAGTACGGCAGGGCATCGCCGCCCGAACTGGCCAGCCCATTGATCAGCATCGCCTTGGGTCCGTTGTGCGAGAGCATCGGCGTCGCCTGTGGATCAAGCCCGCGCCGCTTCCAGTAATTGAGTGGCTTGCGCGCCAGCAACTCGATCATGCGATCCGGAATGAAACCGCCGCCGTTGTAGCGGTCATCGATGATCAGCGCCTCCTTGTCGGCATAGGCGAGCATGCCGCGGAACAGCTCGCGATTGCCGTCGACTGCGGTGTTCGGCACGTGGATATAGCCGATGCGTCCGCCGGACAGGCGATCGACCATGGCGCGGCGGGCGCTCACCCAGTCTGCATAACGCAGGTTCAACTCGGAAGTCAGGGTCTCCACGCGCAGGCTGCGCGCACCCTTGCCATCGGCACGCGGGCTGATGCGCAGGTCGACCTTCTGCCCGCCCTTGCCCTGCAGCAATTGGTAGAAGTTCTTTACCGTGCGCGTATCCACACCGTCGACGGCGATGATGAAATCGCCGGCCTTGACCTTTGCCGAGGGCGCATCCAGCGGCGAGCGATTGCGCTCCTCCCAGTCACGCCCCGGGAAAATTCTCTCGATGCGGAAATAGCCCGAGGCATCGGCGACGATTTCCGCGCCAAGCAGGCCGCCCGGCGTGCGCTCGACCTTCGGCTGGTCGCCCTGTTGCACATAGACATGTCCGGCCTGCATCTCGCCGGCCAGTTCCTGGAACAGGTAATCGAGATCCTGGCGCGTGGCGACATGGGCAACCAATGGCTCATAGCGTGCGCGAACCGCGTTCCAGCGCTCGATGCCGCCATGCACGTTCGGGTCGTAGAACCAGTCGCGCAGGATGCGCCAACCGTCGACAAACTCCTGCTGCCACTCGCGGGGCGGATCGACCAGCAGCTTCAACTGCGACAGGTCCAGCGCCGCCTTGCCCGGATCCTGGTCGGCCTTGGCCTCGATGCGGGCAAACTTGCCGCTGAACTGGACGAGCAGATGCTTGCCATCCGCAGCCAGGCGATAGTCGTCGATGCCGCCGGCGACCTTGCTGTCCTTTTCGGCCTCGATGCCGAGCATGCGCAATTCGGCACTGCCTTCGCCACGGCCACCGCTGACCGCCGTGTAGAACACCGCCTCGCTGCCGGCCTGCAGTTTCTGGTAATTGCCGTTGCTCGCCTTGAGTACCTGTTCGCGGCCGATGATGCCTTCGAGATCGACGCGCATCACCTCGGCATCTGCAGGTGCCGCCGGCTTTTTCGCAGCCCCGTTTGCCGCTGCCTTGGCCTGATACAGGAACGGCCCGCTGGCAGCGAGGCTGACCGCGTAGATGCGTGTGGCATTGGTGTACAGGTAGTTCTGCTCGAAGGCGCTGAACTGCAACTGGAAATCGCGATTGGACAGGTAATAGAGCCAGCGCCCATCCGGATCGAAGGCCGGACTGAAGGCGCTTGAAGTGGCCTCGGTGACGGCACTGCGCGAGCCGTCCTGCAGCGAATACATCCACACCTGGTTGAGGCCGGCGTCGTTTTCCAGCGTGTAGGCAAGCCAGCGGCCATCTGGCGACCAGCGATATTCGGTGATGTCGTCATGGCGGCCACGGTCGACCTCGGTCGTGGCCGAGCTGTCGACGTTGACGATGCGCAGGCGCTGCTGCTTGTCGGCATAGGCAAGGTGGCGTCCATCCGGCGACCAGATCGGCGCAAAGCGCCAGATGCCGCCGTCATGGGTCAGGCGCTTGGCCGCGCCGGCATCGAGGTCCTGCAGGTAGATCTCGTATTCGCCGCTGGCGTCGGAGAGAAACGCGGCGCGGCGCGCATCCGGGGAAAGGCTGACGCCCAGCTCGCGCGCATCCGGCGTGTGCGAGATGTTGCGCACATCCGGCGCCTCGCCGGTGAGACGGAACAGCTCGCCGCGCGCGGCAAACACGATCGTGCTGGCGTCTTCATTGAGATCGAAGGATTCAACCTGGCCGGCGACGTTCTTCCAGCTTGGCAGGGTCTGCGGGAAATCGCCGGTGACGCGGATCGGCACTTCGCGGGTCTCTCCGCTCTGCGCATCGAAACGCCAGATTGCCCCGCCATTCTCGAAGACGATCGCATCCTTGCCGGCACTTGGCCAGAGCACGTCGAAATCCTTGAACGTGGTCACCTGGCGTGCCTCGCCGCCTGTGGCCGGCATGGCGAACAGGTTCATCGTGTAGTTGCGGTCGGAAGTGAAATAGATGGTGTCGCCGATCCACATGGGCTGGTTGTCGGTGGCGACGTTGTCGGTCAGCCGCTGCGAGGTGTTGCCGACCAGGTCGTAGGTCCAGACATCCTGCGCGCGGCCGCCGCGGTAGCGTTTCCAGCTGCGGAACTCGCGATCGATCGGCGTGTACACATAGCTCTTGCCTTCCGGCGAGAACATGCCGCCGCCGGTCTCGGGCACGGCCAGCGGGGTTTCCATGCCGCCCTCGACCGGCACCAGATACGGCCGACCGCCACGGTCATCGGTCGGCACGCGATTGGCGCGGACAAGGATGTTCCTGCCATCCGGCGTCCAGTCGAGCACGCGATAGTCGGTGCCGCCACGCACAGGCTGCGGGCCAATGTCGTTGTAGAAGGTCAACTGCGTTGGCTGGCCGCCGCTGGCCGGCATCACGAAGACCTGGCGCGTGCCGTCGTACTCGGCGGAAAAGGCGATCGAGCGGCAATCCGGCGAGAACTTCGGATACAGCTCCTGCCCCGCATGCGAGGTCAGGCGCAGGGCGATGCCACCACTTGCCGCCACCGTGTAGATGTCGCCAGCCTGGACAAAGGTGATCGCGTCTGCGCAGACATCGGGGAAACGCAGCAGGCGCGCATTGCCCGCAGGCAGCGCATGGACAAGCGGAGCCGCACCGAGAAGAAGTACGGCGGCGACAACAGATGGACGCATCACAAACCCCAGGACAACACGGAAAGCCTGATTCTAGCGTCCCGCCGCGTGCAACCTAAGGGTCGAAAGGCACGGTTCGCGCAGGATGCCGTCCTCAGCCGCCGGCAATCGCCCGCTTCATCGCCGCGATGACGCCTGCATAGTCGGATTTGCCGAAGATCGCCGAGCCGGCGACAAAGGTGTCGGCACCGGCGCGCGCGATCTCGGCGATATTGTCGATTTTCACGCCACCGTCGATTTCCAGGCGGATATCGCGGCCGCTGCGATCGATCAGCTCGCGCGCGCGACGCAGCTTGTCCAGCGCCGAAGGCAGGAAGCTCTGCCCGCCGAAACCGGGATTGACCGACATGATCAGCACCAGGTCCAGCTGATCGAGGACATGATCGAGATGATTCAGCGGCGTGGCCGGATTGAACACCAGGCCGGCCTTGCAGCCTTCGGCGTGGATCAGCTGGATTGTGCGGTCGACATGCTCGGAGGCTTCCGGATGGAAACTGATGACGCTGGCCCCGGCCCTGGCGAAATCCGGGATGATGCGATCAACCGGCTTGACCATCAGGTGCACGTCGATGGGCGCGCTTACGCCATGCTTGCGCAAGGCTTCGCAGACCAGCGGACCAATGGTCAGATTCGGCACATAGTGGTTGTCCATGACATCGAAATGGACCCATTCGGCACCGGCGGCAATGACGGCATCGACCTCCTCGCCAAGCCGCGCGAAATTGGCCGAGAGGATCGAAGGAGCAATGACGGGAGATTTGGGCATGGTACGCGGCCGGTTGCTGGTCGCTGACGGGCGACAAGCCGACAATGCAACGCGACAGCTTCGGTATTGTCAAATCATTTTCCAATTCGCCTCGCACGTACCTTGGCGTGGCCTCGTGTGTGCGCAAGCAGGTCGGCGAGGCGCCAGTCGCGGGGTAGCGCCGAACTTGGACAAATACGGCGCGTTGCCAAGGGCGGTGTCGGCAGCCGGCTTCGCGACGCTTGGCGCGAATGGATTCCATGCCGGTTGCGGGTCGGATCTGCAGGTAGCGCTGCTCAGTTGAAGCCGCGTTCCGACTTGATGCGCTCGTAGGCGGCGTTGATCTCGCGGGCGCGCGATTCGGCGCGTTGCTTGAGCTCGTCGGGAACATTGCCGAGCTTGTCCGGGTGATGCTGGCTCATCAGCTTGCGATAGGCGCGCTTGATGTCGCGCGGCTCGGCTTCGTGGGTGATGCCGAGGACGACATAGGGATCCACGGCCGACACCGTGTTGCGCGGGCGTTGCTGCTGCTGGCCCGACCAGTCGCCTTGCGGGCCCTGGTACTGGTACTGGTAGCGCGGGCCGTAGCCCTTCATCGCGGTGACGGCGGCCAACTCGGCCGCGCTGACGCCGAGTGCATTGCAAAGCTGATGCAGCATGCCGAGCTTGTTGGCGACCAGGGTGCCTTCGGCGTAGACCAGATCGAGCAGCATGTCGAGCAGCAGGAAGGCCAGATCACGCCGACCATGGGTCCACGCGCGCAACTCGGTTACCGCGGAATGTGCGTCGAACTCGGGCGCCTTGCCGAGATTGAACTGTTCGATGGCCAACTGGCGCAGTTCGGGATCAAGGCGCAGGCGGTTCATCAAGGCCTCGGCCGCGCGGATTTCAACCTCGGAGACGCGCCCGTCCGATTTCGCCAGGGCGCCGGCAAATGCGAACAGCGGCGCGATGAACGAGGTCGCATGCGCCGGACGCCGCGATTGCGCCGTGCTCAAATCGAACATGTGGCCGACAAAGGTGCCGATGAGCATGCCGAAGAAATTGCGGAATACCATCAAGCCGAGGATGGCGCCGACGATCTTGCCGATCATGGATGCGTGCGCCCTCGTCCGCTTTGCGGCGGCATGGCCGGCAGCGCGCGTTGCGCCTCGGCAGGAATCCGCCGGGACGGACCCATGCAGCGGAATGCGGGGCCGCGAACGGCGCAAGCAGACGGTTTGGGAGGCAGCATGCAGCGAACCTGACGCCGGGAAACCACTGATGTTACACGGCTGGCCGGGCGCTCCGCTCAAGGCAACGCGGATCAGGTGGCGCCAGCGGATCCGCGTTGCCTTAAACTGCGCGCTGCCTGATGTCGCGGAACCCGACCTGTGCCCTCGATCCTGCTGCAATCCGACCTGCCCGGCCTCGACCTGATTCATCGTGGCAAGGTTCGCGATGTCTACGCCCTGCCCGACAATGAACTGCTGATCGTCGCCACCGATCGGCTCAGTGCATTCGACGTCGTGCTGCCCGATCCGGTTCCCGGCAAGGGCGAGATGCTGACCCGGTTGTCGAATTTCTGGTTCGCCATGACCGCGCATCTGATGCCCAATCACCTCGTCGAGCGGCCAATTACCGAGGTGTTGCCGCCCGGCGTCGATATATCGCTGTATGCCCGGCGCAGCATCGTCAGCAAGCGCCTCAAGCCGGTCCCGTTCGAGGCAATTGCGCGCGGTTATCTGATTGGTTCGGGCTGGAAGGACTATCAGGCGAGCGGCTCGTTGTGCGGCATCACCTTGCCGCGCGGCATGCGTCAGGCCGAGCAGTTGCCGGAACCGATCTTCACACCCTCGACCAAGGCGGCGGTTGGCGGGCATGACGAGAATGTGTCCTTTGCAAAGCTGGTCGACCAGGTCGGCCAGGAGCTGGCCACGCAGGTGCGCGATGCCACGCTGGCGATTTATTCGTTCGCCGCCGCCTACGCGGCCACGCGCGGCATCCTGATTGCCGATACCAAGCTCGAGTTCGGTACCGATGTCGACGGCAAGCTGTATGTGATGGACGAAATGCTGACGCCGGATTCCTCGCGCTTCTGGCCGGCCGGGGAATATCGCGTGGGCATCAGTCCGCCAAGCTACGACAAGCAGTTCGTGCGCGATTACCTGGAGACGCTGGACTGGAACAAGCAGGCACCCGGGCCTTCGATCCCTGCGCCAATCATCGAGGCTACGGCGGCAAAATATGCCGAGGCACTGGATCGACTGGCTGGCATCCGCCTTGATTGAGCGGCTACATTGCGCGTGTGCTGGTTTGCCCTTGCCAGGTGGAGCGGAGCGGGCCTGATGCGAACACTTGACGACTGGTTTGCCGGTTACAGCCAGGATCATCGCAATCCCCGCAACCAGGTCATCCACTGGATCTGCGTGCCGGCCATCCTGTGGGCGGTGATGGCGGCACTGTGGGCCATCCCGGTACCCGCATCGATTGGCCGACCCGGTTTCTGGTGCGGCATGGCGATGATCGGCGCGTTCGCGTTCTACTGGCGTCGCAGCAAACCCATTGGCCTGGCCATGCTCGTCGTCTTCGTCGCATTCGGCCTGTTCACCGAATGGCTGCTGCACGGCATCGGGGCGGAACGACTGCTGTGGACGGCCGCAGGTGTATTCGTCATCGCCTGGATCGGTCAGTTCATCGGCCACCTGATCGAAGGGGCGAGGCCGTCGTTCCTCACCGATCTGGCCTATCTGCTGATCGGTCCGGCCTGGCTGGCCGACAAGCTCATGCGGCGTTTGCAGATCCATCGTTGATGCCGGCAGTGTGCCGGCGTTGACGCAACAAAGGGAGAAACGGCGTGCTCAAGCATCACCATGAAATCCATCGCACGGATCGGATCGGCTGGTTGCGTGCCGCCGTACTCGGTGCCAACGACGGCATCGTTTCAACCGCAAGTTTGATAGTCGGCATCGCCGCCGCCAACATGGATCAGGCGGGCATTGTCCTTGCCGGCATTGCCGGACTGGTTGGCGGGGCCATGTCGATGGGTGCCGGCGAATACATCTCGGTGAGTTCGCAGGCCGACACCGAGGCCGCCGATCTGGCCGTCGAACGCGACGAGCTGGATCGTCATCCCCAGCATGAGTTGAAGGAGCTGGCAGGAATCTATGTCAAGCGCGGACTTGACGCTGAACTGGCACAGCGGGTCGCCGAGCAACTGACTGCCCACGACGCGCTTGGTGCCCATGCCCGCGACGAACTCGGCATCACCCACGAGTTGCGCGCGCGACCCCTGCTCGCGGCCCTCGCCTCGGCGGCGGCGTTTTCGGTCGGTGCCGCGTTGCCCTTGCTCAGCGCCGTGCTGGCTCCCGCCAGCGGGCGCGTAGCGACAATCATGCTGTCTTCGCTGGTTTTTCTCGCCGCCCTCGGTGCGGTCGCGGCACGCACCGGTGGCGCGCCGATGTTGCGCGGTGCCTGGCGGGTCGTCTTCTGGAGCGCACTGGCCATGGCGGTGACCGCCGTGGTCGGCTACTGGTTTGGTGGCAGCACGGTTTGATCACCCGAATGCGACATTGGGCAACCCGCAGTCGCGATTCGGGATCTGAAGGCTGCGCCCAGCTCAGGCTTGCGTGGTCTTTTCCATGGGTCGCAGCAACCAGCGGCAGAGGGCCGGCAGGAAGACGATGGCTGCGATCATGTTGACCACGAACATGAAGGTCAGCATGACGCCCATGTCGGCCTGGAACTTCAGATCCGAGAATACCCAGGTGCCGACGCCGACCGCCAACGTCAACGCGGTATAGAAAATGGCGATGCCGGTGGTTTTCAGCGAGGCGAAATATGCCTCGGTCAGCGGCCGGCCGGCGAGCAGGGCCTCACGCATTCGGGCAAAGATGTAGATGCCGTAGTCGACGCCGATGCCGACGCCCAGGGCGACCACGGTCAGCGTGTTGATCTTCATGCCGATATCGAGATAGACCATCAGCGCATGACCGAGCTCGGTGACCAGCACCAGCGGCAAGGTGATGCACAGTGCGGCCAGCGGGCTGCGGAAACTGATCAGGCACATCAGAAACACGGCGGCATAAAGCATGTAGAGAATCTGCCGCTTGACCGCACGTACTTCGTCATTGATCGCGGCCATGACGCCGACATTGCCGGTGGCCAGGCGCAGGTTGACCTGATTGAGATCGGCTTCTGCAACTTCGCCCCCGGCCGCTTGCTCGGCCAGTTTTTCGCGCAGGTTGACGGTGCCACCGGCCCAGGCCTGGTTGTCCTGGCGGAACTGCTTGACCGAGTTGATGACCCGATCGATCGTCGTGGCGCGATGGTCGGTCAGGAAGGCCATGATCGGCATGGCACTGCAATCGGCATTGAGCAGGCCGGTATCGGTCTCGAAACCCTGGGTAGCCAGGCGGAGCGTATCGGCATCGCGCGGCAGCACACGCCAGCGCACATTGCCTTCGTTCCAGCCCGCATTGACGATCTTGGCCGCCATCGGCAGGGTCATCACCTGCGCCACGCCTTCAACGTTGCGCAGGTGCCAGGCAAAACGGTCGACCAGCTCCATGACCGGGTAGCTGTTGGTGCAGGCCGAAGGCGGTCCTTCGGCAATGACGTTGAGAATGTCGACGCCGAGGGCGAACTTGTCGCTGATCAGCACGGCATCCTTGTTGTAGCGCGCTTCCGGGCGCAATTCGGCAACACCCTTCTGCGCATCGCCAATCATCACCTGCTCGCCAAAGCGCTCGGCGGTGAACCAGATGAGCACGCCCAGGACGAGGATGATCGCGGCCGGCACGGGCTTGCTGAACTTGGCCAGCACGGTCCAGATCTTGTCGAACTGGGTCAACTGGCGCAAGCGATAGGCGCGCTTGCGTGGCAGGTTGCGCAGGCGCGTGTAGGACAACAGCACCGGTAGCAGGACCAGGTCGGTGAGGATGGTCAGGGCCACGCCGATGGTTGCAGTAATGGCCAGCTCGAAGATGATGCGGATCGGGATCATCAGGATCGCGGCGAAGCCGATGCAGCCGGCAATGAGGGCGACCGAACCGGGTACGAGCAGGGCACGGAAAGCATCGCGTGCGGCGGTTTCCGGATCGAGGCCGGCACGCTTGCTCAACTCCTCGGGGGTGCCTTCCTCGAGGCCACCAAAGAAGATTTCGCCGCGGTAGCGGTTGATCATCTGTTCGCCATGACTGACCGCGATGGCGAATATGAGGAACGGCGTCAGCATGTTCATCGGATCGATGCCGAAGCCGAGCAGACGCAGCGCGCCGAGCATCCAGACCACGGAGACCAGGGCGCAGAACACGGTCAGCGATGCCAGCTTGACCGAGGAAGAATAAATGAACAAAAGCAGCCAGGTGAATGCAATGGTCAGGCCGAAGAACCAGATCACCGATTGCGCACCGGCGGTGATGTCGCCGACCATCTTGGCAAAGCCGATGATCGCCACCGTGGTGTGCTCGTTCTCGTACTTGCCGCGGATGTCATCCAGCTGGGCAGCGATCTTGTTGTAATCGACCCTGACGCCTTTTTCGGGGTTCTCGGGAACGAGATCCACCCAGATCATCGCGCCGGAAAAATCCTTGGCGACCAGGCGGCCGACGATGCTGGCCTTTTCCATGTTGGCCTTGACCGTGGCGAACTGCTCGGGCGTGGCCTCGAAGCCTTCGACATTCGGCGTGAAGTCCTGCGGGATCACGTTGCCGCCGGCGAAGCCGTCCTCGACCACCTCGACGAAGCGCACATTCGGCGTGAAGATCGAGCGCACGCGCGCCTCGTCGACACTGTCGATGCCCTTGGCGTCCTGGGTGATCTTCTCCATGGTCTGGAAAAACGGCAGGTTGAACATGTCGCCGTTCTTGTCCATCACCGCGATCAGGACGCGGTTGGCACCGCCGAACTCCTGTTCGTAGTCGAGGAAGGTCTGCATGTACTCGTGCTGCAGCGGAATCTGTTTCTTGAAGCCGGCATCAACGCGCAGTTGCGCGGCGAAATACGTGAAGATGACGGTGATGATCGCAAACAGGATCAACACAATGGGGCGATTGCCGAAGACCAGTTTCTCGGCAGTCCGATGAAAGGCGTTTGGCGTCTTGTTGCTGGAACTCGCTGCGCTCATTGCGTCCCCGTCACTTGGGCTGGAAGCGGCTGAGGCCGTTTTCACCAGCGATCAGCAATTCACCGTCGGCACCCGCCGGCAACACCTTGGCGATGGTTCCCGCAGCCGTTTGCGTCGACAGAACCAGGGGCTCGGAATCACGCGCCCGATGCAGGACGATGCCATTCGCGCCGCCAATGACCACGCCGCCATTGGCCAATGCGCTGCCACCCATCAAGCTCAGTTCGCTGCCGGTCGGGACCTCGGTCCAGTTTTCGCCGAGATCGGTCGATTCGAAAACATGTCCGCGCAGGCCAAAGGCGAGCACATGCTCACCCTCATAGCCGACGATGCCGAACATCGAGCCGTCATACGGCAGTTGCGAACGGGTCCAGCTTTGGCCGCCATCGCGCGAACGGAAGATGGCACCACGCTCGCCGACAATCACGAAGCCGCCGCTGGCCGTGCGCGCGATGGCGTTCAAGTGGGCATCGGTTTCCATGCCGATGGCCAGTTCATCCGCGCTGAACACCGAGCTTTCCAGATCGTTTTCGGAGTGCGCCGCTTGCTCGGATCGGGCCTTTGCGGCATCCGCGGCAGCCTTGCCGTTGTCGCTCACGTTGATGCGCGATCCGTTCCAGGTCTTGCCGCCATCGCTGGTGCTCAGCAGCAGACTGTAGGCGCCGATGGCGAAGCCATGGTTGGCGTCGGTGAACAAGACATCGAGCAAGGGCGCGCCCTGGCGGATGTCGTCGGCGGCAACTCCTGCGGCCGGCTGGCCGCGCGGATCGCGACGCTGGATCTCCCAGTGCTCGCCGGCATCGCCGCTGTGCAGGATGACGCCGTCGTGACCGACCGCCCAGACATGGCTGGCGATCGAGGTGACGGCGGTCAAGGTGCTGCGCAGCGGCACATTGGCCGACTGCCGCCACTCGCTGCCATCGGTCGAGATCAGCACGTGCCCACTTTCGCCCACGGCAATGTAGCGATCGCCACTCTGGGTGATGTCGAGCAGCAGGCTGCTCTTGGCCAGCGGCATGACTTCAGCCGGTCGATCGAGCGGGTCATCAGCAAGCACGCCGATACTTGCACCTTCGGTGTCTTGCGCGCTCGCCACGGCGGGGCAGAGAAGGATGGCGAGAAGCGCGACCGCGACGGCCGGGCGGGGACGTTGCATGCTGTTTACCTGGGCTGCGCGGACGACGGCGGGCGTCGTCCGGCGTTCATGGAGTGCGCCGCTCCCGTTGCGGGGAACGGCGGCGGCTGCTCGGAATTACTGGATCCCGCGCTGACGCAGCGATTGCGGCGAGAACATGTCCGGCGTGGTCTGGAACGAGAAGTCGTACATCTGTTCCTGGTTGTCGAGTCCGACCGCGATGTAGCGGCCCGATTTCAGATCGTGGTGATTCTCGAGCGTGGACCAGAACACCGGCACTTCGTAGTAGTTGACGCTGGGGGCATCGGAATAGCGCCACAGGTTGCCGGCACTGTCGTAGTGGTCGGTGGTCAGGATCTGCCAGCTGTCCTCGTCGAGGTAGAACGTGCGCCGTGGATTGATGTGCCGCTGCCCGGCTTTGACCGTGGCCTCGACCACATACACGCGGTGCAACTCATAGCGCAGGTAATCGGGGTCGATGTAACCCGGCTTGATCATGTCCTCGACCTTGCTCTTGTCGCTGTGCGCCTTGTACGAGTTGTACGGCACGTACATCTCGCGCTTGCCGACCAGTTTCCAGTCGAAGCGGGCCAGCGAGCCGTTGAACATGTCGGTCATGTCGGTCGTGCGCAGATTGTCCGCGGCGGTTCCGGGGTTGTCGTAGACAATGTTCGGCGCGCGACGCACGCGGCGTTGTCCGGGGTTGTAGACCCAGGCCTGGCGCGGTCCGATTTCCGAATTGAGCGTTTCGTGGACCAGCAGGACCTGGCCGGCCAGACGTGGCGGCGAGACGACTTCCTGGTAGAAGTAGATGAGGATGTTGTTGATCTCGGCGAGGGTGGCGCCCTGTCGATAGTACAGGCCGAGCAATTCTTCCTTGATGCGCACCATCACGTACTTGCCGCTGGCGGTCACCGGTGCCTGGTCGGCCCAGCGCCGAGCGGAAACACCCTTGTACTTCAGCTTGTGGTTCCACATCGCTTCCATGCCGGCCAGTTTCGGATCCTTGTCGAGGATCGGAAACGGAATGCCTTCGGCGACATTGGTCACGCCATCGCCATCGCCGACCAGTTCCCCGGTCAAGGCGTTCTTCATGGTCATCTCATAGGTGCGGGCCGGGTTGGAAGCCGAGCGCCGGGTTGGATAGACAATCATGCGCCAATCGGGATATTTCTCGAACATCGCGCGTTGGCCGGCGGAGATCTTGTCGCCGTAGTCCTTGTAGTTCTTCGCGGTGATCGTGAACACCGGCTTGTCAGCGGCGAACGGATCCGGATGGTGCATGCCGACCTTGTAGCTGGCCGGTGGCTGGGTGATGCCCCCGGTCCATGCCGGGATGCTGCCATCGGCATTGCCCGCACGCTCCGCTCCGAGTGGAGTCAGGGAGGTTCCGGTGAGGCCAAGGTTCTTTGCCTGATCGGCGCCGACTTTGGCCATCGCCGCATTTGCCAGCATGGCAGCGGCGATGAGTGTGGCCAGGCCTGCTTTCTTCATCAATGTCATGGATCGTCCCCTCAGAAAGAGTAGCGGGCGGCGACTTGCACGAAGTCGCGGTCGTGAATCAGGTTGAACGAACCACCACCGAAGAAATTGGTGTAGGACAAGTCAAATACCCACTTGCTCAGATAGTTCGCCTCGGCACCGACGGTGACCGACTTGCGATCCTCGACGAAACTGCCTCCGGGTCCTGGCGTGGTGCCGTTGACGTCGTGGTTGAAGGCAATGCGCGGTGCCAGCGAAAACGGCGTGCCCCAGACGTTCTCGTAGGTTGCCCGGGCAGCAACGCGATAACCCCAGGAGAAGCGCGTCGGGAAACCACCCACCTGGGTGATCGGGTTGCGACCGCCACCATTGGTGACGTCAGCGCCACCGCCGGTGTCGGTGCCGTCGCCATTGAAGCGCAGGTTGTCCGGCAGATCGACATTGTTGAAACCCACTTCGCCAACCAGGGCAATCTGATCGGCGGCGAACCAGTTGCCCGGGCCGAACACCTTGGTTGCCGTGAACTGCAACTGCGAGGTCTTGTGGCGCTCGTAACCCCTGATTTCCTGGCCCGGCCCATACTGGCCCAGCTGGCTGTAGAAGCGCAGGTAAGGCTGCGGAATGAGCACATTCAGCGGCGACAGGCCGGCAAACAGCAGTTCCACGTCATCGACCTGGTAGGGCTGGTTTGGCCGGTAGCTCAATTCACCTTGCAGGGCGATGCCACTTGCCTCGAGCTGGGTGTTGAAGCTCAAGCCAAACAGGTGGATGTCTTCCGGATACTCGGTGAAGAACGAACCGGTGTTCGGCGCCTGCCCGGTCACCGAGATGCCGCTGATCAGCGGCACGCGGCTGTGGTAGTTCATGGCGAAGAAACCGAACTCGGTGTTGTTGAGGTTTTCGGCCAGGTAGCGCAGGGCGAAACCGTACTGGCCGGAATCGCTGGCCAGGCGGGTCTTGCTGCGCGGGAAGGCGGCACTGCAGCCGCCGGCAACCAGCGCTGCCGGCAAACCGGTGTCACTGGCCGCGTAATTGCCTTGCTGGCAGACCTCGGGATACAGGTCCGGGTTGATCACCGGCTGCGGCACCGTACCGAAGTTGAGCATCACGTAACGGCCACCGATGACGGCGAAGTCATTGGTCGAGAAGTAGGTGCCGACCGGATCGGGATCGGTGGTCTGGAAATCGAGCAGGTAGAACGCTTCGCCGGAGAAATTGTCGGTGAAATTGTAGGAACCCCAGAGCATGTTGACCGGCAGGAAAGCCTGCTTGAGTTCGGATCCGGCCACGCGCAGCTTGGAGACATCGACCGGGTTGATCGAGTTGATGCCGCCCTGGATGAAGGTGCTTTCACCCCAGCTGACCACTTGCCGGCCAAAACGCACCGTGGCTTGGCGATCGGCAATGAGGAAGTTGTGGAAGACGAATGCATCGAGGATGCGCGACTGGGTGCCGACGCGTGTCTTTGCCGCATGCGAAAGGTTGTCGCGATCGTTGTTCTCGAAATCGTAGAAGCCGGTGGCGCGGATGAAGCCGCCCCAGTTCTCGCCATAACGCATGTTGATCTCGACGGTGGCGTTGACCGCATTGGAAATCGGCGACCACTTGTCGTAGGCGAGATCGCCATCGTCACCATTCACCGAGTAGCGGCCGCGTGCGTCACGCTGCTCCTGGGTACCGAGGCCGAGCGCGCTGACCAGCGGATTGAACTGCGCCTTGCCGATCAGGTCGTCGGCGGCATCCTGCGTGCGCCAGCCGATGCCGTAGCCGATGGTGGTGTTGATGGTGGCATTGAAACCGTCCGGACTGCCGAATTCGAAGGCCTCGGCCTGACCGGCGACGCCGGCCAGTGCCACTGCCAGCGACAGTGAAAGGATGGACAGAGCCGGTCGACGCATGCGCGAACCGGTCTGGATTGTTTTGCAAGTCTTCATTTTGGACTCCAGTACCAGGTCGGTTATTGCGTGCGGATGACGGAAGGATTGCTGACCTGCACGGCCGCACCCTGGCTGACCAGCAGACTGGCCATCTCACCTTGCATCTCGGCGGTCGCTGCCGGCGATGCTGCCGGACTGAGCAGGGAACCATGGTCGCCCTTGGTGAAGCGGACGGCGCCGCGAATGCCCGTCGCCGGCTGCGTGGTCTGCGTGATCGTGCTGAGGCCGAGAACGCGGATCAGCGGTTCGGTGCCCGACAGCGGTGCACCGGCCACCGAGTTCGGGATGACCTGGTCGGGCGGCGAGCCTTCGCTGCCGACGACTTCCTGCAGCAGCAGGCGCTTCGATGCGAGCAGGCTGTTGTTGGCCGGCAATGCCCAGTTGATCGGATCGGCGGAATCGATGACCGTCTGCGCCGCGCCAAAGAACGAGGCGTAGTCGGGCGTTCCCGGAGCAAGGCCAAGCTGGGCGAGGCCGGCGCGGATGCGCGGACCGAAGGTGGGCGACGCTTCCAGCATGTTGGCGATACCGCCACCGGGCACGTTCAGCAATGCCACCTGGGTATCCGGCTGCACACCCATGAACACGGTGCCGATGATGCCGCCGAGCGACTGGCCGACGAAGCTGATGCGGGCACCATCGAAATCGGTGCCGCTCGCGCTGTAACGCGCCGTCGGGAGGGCGCGGGCAAGCACCAGCAGGTCGGCGACCGCCTGGCGGATGTTGTCGCGCGAGGTCAGCAGGCTCGGCAGGTTGATGAAGTAGCTGCCCGAGGGATCGATCACCCCATCCGGACCCGAGGCGCCGGTGGTGTTGTTGGTCAGGTCGAGATTGAAGGTGCGCTCATGCGCGCCGAGGCCGGCAAACGCCGGGTTGCCGGCATTCAGCGGATTGGCGCTGCTGGTGATGCCGTGCAGCGGGGCGTCGATGGCGATGACCGCGAAGCCTTGCGAGGCCAGCGTGCCGGCAACCGCAAACATGTCGCTGCGGTCACGCGTGATGCCATGCTGGTAGATCACGATCGGCCAGCCGGATGCCGGCTTGACCTTGTTGGAGTTGGCGTTCGGCACCGTCAACAGCAAGGGCACGCGCTGGGTCGAGTTGGCGACCGGCAACGGATTGGCGAAGGTGACGAAGGTCGAACTGGGATCGAGCATGCCCGCAAATGGCGGGATGTAGGCACCCGGCGCGGCACGCCAGAAACCGCTCAGCGGTGCAGTCGGCGTCGCCTGGCTCGGCGCGGCGAGGTAATACGGCAGATCGATGGCACCGACATACACATCGGCAATCGGCGGCAGCGCCGGATTGATCTGCGCCAGGGTCATGCCGGTCGGCACGATCAGGGTCGAGGTCGCCGGTGTCTGCGCGGTGCGTGCTTGCACGGCTCCGAGTACCGGGGTGATGCCCTGGGTCGTGGCAACCCAGGACAGCACGATCTTGCTCGGCGCGATGCCGGCTGCATTGGCGGCAGCCTCCTGCGAGTTGGTCAGGCGGCGCAGCGGCTCCAGCGCACAGGCGGTCGCATTCGGCAGCAGCGGCTCCTGCGAGACGCCGTTCACGCACAAGGCCGACGTGCGCTTGGCCAGGAAGTAGGTCTGGTCGGGCGTGGCGTCGTTGCCCGCGTTGTCCTTGATGCCATTGGTCAGCACGACCAGGTACGAGGCGAGCTGTTGCAGCGGCTTGGTCGGCACGATGGCCATGGTGCGGCCGCTGGCGTCCGAGCTGGCCAGGGCGACCACGTAAGTCGACATTCGGCGCGAGTTCGCGGGTCAGACCGGTGACGCCGCCACCGGGGCCGCTCAAGGTCACCTGGAATACGCGAACCGTCGACCCGGCGGCAATGCTGCTCGGACGCGGTGGAGTCGAGAAGGTGGTCGACCACGGAGCAACGGTGCTGAAGCCATCGAGTGCGTTCATGGCGACCTTGGGATCGCCGAAGTTCGCGGCATTGGCAACCGGAATATTGAGGGTCAGGTCGGTCGTACCCGAGAGCAGCAGGTTGGTCGGGAACGGCACGACGCCATTGGACGGATCGAACCGTGCGGTGATGATGGCGGTGACCGGCGAACCGTCGGTGTTGGTGGCACCCGGGGCTTCAACCGCTCGGGGACTATTGCTTCCTCCACCGCAAGCGGCGAGGAACAGTGACGGCAGAAGCGCTGCCGCGATCAATCGGGCCTGCATTTGGATCCCCTTCTCATGGAGTTTCAGCGACCTCATCTTAGGCCGTTCAAACGGTCGTTGGCAACGTCCGCTTAACAGAAAATTCCGAGATACAACAATATGTTGCGCTGCACCATACGGTGGGGAATGGTGTACTCATGAGTACTCAAATCAAGGGTGGCGGAACCCAGGTCGCGGCACGCGGATGAAACGGTCGCGGTGACCAGTCCAGGCGCTGGCGTGCGGGTCCATCATCGGCCAGCAGATCCACCTCAAGACGGGCAAGCATTGCGGGTCCAAGTCCGTGCCAGATTCCGCTGCCACCTGCCAGGCGCGAAGCGAGGTGCAGGGCCGCCAGTGGTACCGGCACCGGCACCGTCCAGCCCGGCAGCGACTGGCGGATGCGCTCCAGCATCGTGGCGAAGGCAAGGCGCTCGCCGCCACCAAGGTCGAAACTGCGTCCAACCGCCGCATCCCGGCTGATCGCCGCACGGCAGAGCGTCGCCAGATCCTCGGCATGCACGGGCTGGCGCAAGCCGCGGGCTGCGGGCAGAAGCGGGAATACATGCCAGCGCACGGCACGACGTGCCAGCGGCGTCAGGCTGCGGTCGAGGCCGGCACCGTAGATCAAGGTCGGTCGCAGCAGCGTCCACGGCAGGTCTGCGCAGGCCGCGGCGGCGGCCAGCGCCTGCTCGCCCTGGCGCAGGCTTTGTGCCAGGGCGCGTTCGCCTGGATCGGGCGAGTCGCGCTTGCTCGATGCGCTCATCGAGCCAAAGGCGACAATGCGCGGTTTGCCCGCCAGGCGTGTGCGCGCCAACCATGCGGCGAACCCGTCAAGCGGACCAAGGCTGAAGATCATGTGCAGTTCCGGCAGCGCCGGCAGCGCCGCAAACACATCGCCCTGCAGCCAGTGCAATCCGGCGTGTCGTGATGACCTTGGAATGCGGCTGACGGCAAGCACGTCGTGCCCGCTGGCGAGCAGTTGCGGCACGAGGAAACGGCCAATCTGGCCGCTGCCGCCAATCACCAGGGCGCGCGGCACCGGGAAATTCCGCGGGTCGCCTGGCTCAGCGCCGGGCAACCGATGCCGACGCGCTCGCCGTCATCGCCGCGGTGATCGGCAGGCCGATGACAAGGCTGGTGCCGCTCTCGCGCGAACTGCGCAGGTTGATCGAGCCGCCATGCGCCTTGATGATGCCGTGGGCAAGGGTCAGGCCCAGGCCCGGCGCATCGGGCCGCGTCGAAAAAAACGGCTCGAAGATTTCCGGCAGATCCTCGTCGCTGATGCCGCTGCCGGAATCGGCAATGCGGATCTCGACGTTGCGCGTTCCTCCGGCTCGTGTGGACACCTGCACGCGTCCGCGGTCGCTGATCGCCTGGCCGGCGTTTTCGAGAATGAGCACGAAGGCGCGACAGATCTGCGCCGGCATGCAGGTCACCGCGGGCAGTTCCGAATACTCGCGGACCACGGTAATGCGCTCACCCCAGGCTGGTACCAGCAGGCTCAGCGCGGCATCGAGGCTGGCATTGATGTCGACGCTTTCAAGTCCCTCGGCATCCTGCCGGGTCAATTGGCGCAGACCCTGGACGAGGGTTGCGGAACGCCCGAGTCCGCTCGCCGATTCGGAAAGCAAGGCCTTGGTCTCGGTGAGAATGGTGCTTTTTTCCAGTTCGCGGCGCGCATTGAACAACTGTCGACGCGCCTCCTCGACATGCTTTACCAGCTGATCGAGTCCAGCTTTGTCCGCGCCGAAGATCATCTCCACCGGCTGCAGGCAATATTGCACGGCCGCATCGTAGTTCTTCACCAGTTGCCGGTAGTCGTCAAGCAATTCGCCGACGCCATCAAGACTGGAATGGGCGATGCCAAGCGGAGCGCTGACCTCGCTGGCGACGATGGCGGCCATCTGCCCGGCCAGCGACATCGGCATCGCCTGCATCATGCGCGACTGATGCTCCTTCATCGACTCCATTTCATCGGCGAGGTGCATGCGTTCGTTGCGCAGGTTCTGATTTGCCGCGCGCTCGTCGCGCAGGCGCATGACCAGATAGCCAACCGCGCCGAATGCAACGAATGCCAATATCCAGCTGATCCACAACATCAAGTCTTACTCCCTAACCCGGCTCGCAGTATAGCGATCGAATGTTCACGCGAAACTCAACCACAGCTCGATGGCGAGGAAGCCGAGCCAGGCCAGCAACAACACCGCACCTTCGCGCCGCGACAACTCGCCGTCGCTGCGCATCATTGGATAGATGGCTACCGCCAGGGTCAGCAGGATCGGCAACTCGAAACGCCAGATCGAGGCGGGAATGGCCAGCGCATGCGCGAGAACCACGCCACCAAACAGCAGCAGGGTGGCCGCAAGCGCCGCAAACAAGGCTTGCGCCAGCGCGATTTCCCCATGTCCTCGCCGCGCCGCCAGGATCGCCGTGGGCGCGCCGGCCACGGCACTGACCGGCCCAAGCACAAGCAAGGACAGGATCATCGGGTTCAGCAGGATCGTTGCGGCAAGGCTGCTCGTTCCAACCAGCACGCGCCAGGCACCGAGTCCGACCAGGATCCCGCCGACGAGCAGGCGCAGCAGCGAGCGGGAGGTGCCGAAACCCGGCGCAGGCGCATCGGAGAAGCTTTGCGCGAGGCTGCGTTGCCGCCAGATGCAACGCGCGAGCAAGGCGGCGACGGCGACGAAGGCAAGCAGCATGATGCCGCCGTCAAGGCGCGAGTAAGCGTGATCGAGGCCAAGCAGCCAGGCCAGCACTACGGCACCGATCAAGGCGGGGTTGAGCCCGGCGAGCGCCGGCACGTGCACGCGCAGCGGAGCTGCCAGTGCCGCCAGTGCCAGCAACAGGCCGAGCTGGGCAATTGCACCACCCAGCGCAGCGCCCGCGGCCAGTTCCGCACGCCCGACCAGCACGGCGGCAATGGCGATGGCCAGCAGCGGGGCCAGGGCGGCGACCGCAGCCGCAGCCAGGGCGCGCAACCAGGACTGTCCCGAATTGCGCACAAGCAAGCCCGCCACCCCTTGCGCCAGCGAATCCGCGCCGAAGACGAGCAACACGCCGCCCAGCAGGATGGTTCCGGTATCAGCCCACATGGCGAATCCTCCCGACAATCACGCGCACGAGCCGGGGAGTCTATCGCGGATCAGAGGGCCGGCATCCAGCGCCGGCAAACCCGCGCCTTCAAAAGCGGATCACCGATCGGATCACCTTGCCGTCGTGCATGAGATCGAAGGCGTGGTTGATCTGTTCCAGCGGCAACTCGGCGCTGACGAATTGGTCGATCTTCAAGCTGCCGGCCATGTACTGCTCGACATAGCCCGGCAACTGGCTGCGTCCCTTGACGCCGCCAAACGCCGAGCCGCGCCATACCCGCCCGGTGACGAGCTGGAACGGCCGCGTCGAGATCTCCTGGCCGGCGCCGGCCACGCCGATGATGATCGATTCGCCCCAGCCCTTGTGGCAGCACTCCAGTGCCGAACGCATGACCTGGACGTTGCCGATGCATTCAAAGGAATAGTCCACGCCGCCGTCGGTGAGATCGACGATGACCTGCTGGATCGGCGTGCCGCCGTGATCCTTCGGATTGATGAAATCGGTGGCGCCGAGCGCCAGGGCCATCTCCGCCTTGGCCGGATTCATGTCGATGGCGATGATGCGCCCGGCCTTGGCCATGACCGCACCCTGGATCACCGACATGCCGATGCCACCGAGGCCGAACACGGCCACGCTGGCACCGGCTTCGACCTTGGCCGTGTTCAGCACCGCGCCGATGCCGGTAGTGATGCCGCAACCGAGCAGGCAGATCTTTTCCAGCGGGGCACTGCGATTGACCTTGGCCAGGGCAATCTCGGGCAGCACGGTGTATTCGGAGAAGGTGCTGCAACCCATGTAATGCAGGATCGGCTTGCCATGCATGGAAAACCGGCTGCTGCCGTCCGGCATCAGACCCTTGCCCTGGGTGACGCGGATGGCCTGGCAGAGGTTGGTCTTGCCCGAGCGGCAGAACTTGCAGACCCCGCATTCCGGCGTGTACAGCGGAATGACATGGTCGCCGACCTTGAGCGAAGTCACGCCCGCGCCGACTTCCTCGACCACGCCACCGCCTTCATGGCCGAGGATGACCGGGAACATGCCTTCCGGATCCTCGCCGGAGAGGGTGAACGCATCGGTATGGCAGACCCCGCTGGCGACAATGCGCACGAGCACTTCGCCGGCCTGCGGACCCTGCACATCGACCTGCTCGATCGACAATGGCTTGCCTGCTTCCCAGGCTACGGCGGCACGGCTTTTCATGGTCTGCTCCTGAACGGCAATCGGTGCGCCGGGCTGGGCCGGGCGAGTCGGCTACTGTAGCGATCCCTGCCTGCGCATACCAACCCGCGCTTGAAAAACGCGCTCCGCGGACGCATTGGGTTCGGCTTGCCAACAAGGAATTCCCATGAACCTCGTCTGTGAAATCCCCGGCGCCAATCTCGCCATCGCGCGCGGCGATTTTCCCAACCCCGAGCGCGACATCGATCCCGCTTCCGTCAGCGGCGAGCAACACGCGGTGCTGGCCGGCGGATGTTTCTGGTGTGTCGAGGCGGTGTTCAAGGAAATCGATGGCGTCAATTCGGTGACCTCCGGCTACAGCGGCGACGCGGCACACAATGCCGACTACAAGACCGTCTGCAGCGGTGCCACCAACCATGCCGAGGTGGTCTCGATCCGCTTTGATCCGGCGCGCACGAGCTTCGGCCAGTTGCTCAAGGTCTATTTCGCCGTCGCCCATGATCCGACGCAAAAGGACCGCCAGGGCGAGGATCGCGGCCGCCAGTATCGTTCGGCAATTTTCCATGTCGACGCCGCGCAGCGGGAAGTGGCGGAGGCCTACATCCGCCAACTCGACAAGGCCGGCGTCTTCAACGATCCCATCGTCACCGAAGTGGTACCACTGGACTCCTTCCACGAGGCCGAGGCCTACCACCACAATTACGCCGAACTGCATCCCGAACAAGGCTACATTGCCGCCGTGGCCCTGCCCAAGGTCGCCAAGCTACGCCGAAAATTCGCCGACAAGCTGAAGAAATCGCCGGCATGAACACCTCGTCCAGCGGTTACGACATCACCCCGATCGATGCAAGCGAACGCGAACGCCTGGCTCAGAAGCTCACCCCGGCGGAGCGCCACGTCCTGCTTGATCACGGCACCGAGCATCCGTTTTGCGGCGGCCTGCTCGACAACAAGCAGGATGGCCGCTACCTGTGCAAGCTGTGCGCGCTGCCGCTGTTCCACTCCGCAGCCAAGTTTGAATCCGGCACCGGCTGGCCGAGCTTCTTCGCCCCGTTCGATGTGCAGCATGTGCGCGAGATCCGCGACATCAGCCACGGCATGATCCGCATCGAGGTGCGCTGCGCGCGCTGCGACAGCCATCTTGGCCATGTCTTCCCGGATGGCCCGCCACCCACCGGGCTGCGCTTCTGCCTGAATTCGGCATCGATGGATTTTCTCGCCGGATAGGCATTGACGCGACTGCGCGGTTTGCCGGTGAAGACCGTCCGCTTCGACGACGACCGCTGCTAACCCTTGCGCCTGGCGCGCGGATGCGCGGCGTCATAGACCTTGGCCAGATGCTGGAAATCCAGATGCGTGTAGATCTGGGTCGTGCCGATGTCGGCGTGGCCAAGCAGCTCCTGCACCGCGCGCAGGTTGCCGGAGGATTCAAGCAGGTGGCTGGCGCAGGAATGACGCAGCAGATGCGGATAGACACGCTGCCAGATGCCCTGGTCGCGGGCGCGTCGCTTGAGCCGGGTGCGGACGCCATTGGTGCTCAGCGGTCGCCCGTTGCGGCCACGCAGGATCAAATCGTCATCGCCGCCGTGATCCTGCGTGCGCAAGGCGTCCAGCGCGGACAAGGCCTGGCGGCCGACCGGCACGATGCGCGTCTTCGCGCCCTTGCCGGTGACCCGCAGCATGCCCTCGCCGACATCCAGATCGCGCCAGCGCAGGCTGACGATCTCGGCCACGCGCAGGCCGCTGGAATAAAGCAGTTCGAGCATCGCTCGATCGTGCACGGCTTCGGCGTCATCGGCGGGAAATTCAAGCAGGGTGGTCATCTCGTCGGCGTCGAGGACCTTGGGCAGCTTGCGCGGGATTTTCGGCGCGCGCACGCCGATCGCCGGATTGACCTTGACCTCGCCTTCGCGGGCCAGATATCGGAAGAAGCTGCGGCACGAGGAAAGAAACAAGCCGAGGCTGGCCGGGGCCAGGCCGGCGCGATGCTGCTCGGCCAGCAAGGCCTGCAGTTGCGCGCTGCGCAGTTCCTGCCAGCGCCCGATGCCGATGCGCTCGGCATGGGCGCGCAACTTGGCCAGGGCGCGCGCGTAGTTGTCGAGCGTGGAGGCCGAATAGCGACGCTCGACACGCAGATAGCCGAGATAGCCATCGATGGCGGCGGCGAGCGGTGCCGCCATCTCAGGGCGTGTCGGTGTAGCGTCCGACCGCCGCCGACATGGCTTCAGCGATCAGGCGCAGGAACACGGTGCCCATGCCGGGATGGAAGCGATTGGCATCGAGGCTGCCGATCGCCAGCATGCCGACCTCGCCGATGGCGAGCAGCACCGCCGATTGCACTTCGCTGGCGCGCTTGCCGAACAAGGCATCGAGCTTGTCCTGCTGCAGGCGACCGCAGAGCGGTTCGCCACGCTTGAGGAATTCGGCAAATGCCGGCATCGATTCACGCCCATCCGCCTCGACCAGCAGCCATTCCGCCGCCGGCAGATCCGGTTCGCTGCGAAACAGCACGACGCGCACCAGGTCGGTGTGGAAATCCTCGGTCAGGCTGGCGACGACACGGGTCACCGTGTCGGCCAGACCGGTGGCGCGCATCAGGGCCAGGGTCAGCGTATGCACGCGCACCATCAGCGTTTCGTTTTCGTGGGCGATTTCAATGAGGTCATGCAGGCGGCGCGAGAACTCGTTGTTCTTGTCGCGCAGCACCTCAAGCTGGTAACTGGCCAGCGAGGCCGCCGGACCCTGTTCGCGCGGCAGGCGCAGGAGCATGGCGATGTCCGGAAACTCCCTGAGGAAATCCGAATGCCGACGCAGGTAGCTGGCCACCTCCATTGCGCTGAGGCCGTCCCTCACACTCAGATCACTCATGCCATACCCCTTCAAATACGAAAGTTGCGGGACCGGTCATCCACAAGGGATGACCCGGACCCTGCCATTGGATCAACAATGCACCTCCGGGCAGGCGGATTTCCACCTCGTCATCGACCTGGCCGCGCCGATGCATGACGGCCATTGCCGCGCAGCCACCGCTGCCACAGCCCAGGGTTTCGCCAACGCCGCGCTCCCACACGCGCAGGGCGACTGCCGAACGCGAAAGGATCTGCGCGAAACCGACGTTGCAACCTTGCGCAAATTCCCTGGCCTGCTCAACCTGCGGGCCGAGCATGTCGACTTCGGCACGTTCGACGTCGCCGACTTCGATCAGCGCATGCGGATTACCCATCGACACCGCGCCCACCTCGATCGTGCAACCCGCCACCCCGATGCGATAGCGATCGCGCTCCGCCGTTGCCGCAAACGGCACGTCGGCCGGGGCGAAGCGCGGCTCACCCATGTCCACGCGCACGCGTGCATCGGCGAGCACTTCCACGCGCACCGGCCCGGATGGACTCATCAAGCGCACCAGGCCAGGTTCGAGACTGCCATCGCGGGCCAGCCAGGCAGCCACGCAGCGCACGCCGTTGCCACACTGGCCCGAGGACGAACCATCGCGGTTCCAGATGCCATAGCGAAACACGCAATCGGCCGTTTCATCCCGCTCGATGGTCAGCAACTGGTCGAAGCCGACGCCAAGGTGTCGATCACCCATCTTGCGGATCTGCGCCGCATCCAGCGTGCACGCATGCTGGCGGCAATCAAGCACGACAAAATCATTGCCTATGCCATGCATCTTGCTGAAGGCCAGGGCCATCGTCTGCGCGGCCTCAGCCTTGCGCGGCAACGGCCGGCTTGTCCGCGGGCGTTGCCGATGGCTTGAGCAGGTCGCCCTTGTTGCCGCAGGCGGCGAGCAGGAGCAGGGCGGCAAGGACAGCCAGCGATCGGGTCATGCGCAACATGCGTGGATCTCGTCAATGCGGGAATGGCGACGAGTATAGCGCCGCCGGGCGCAGCATCCGCTGCACAATCCGCGCCGACGGTCGCTGCAGAATCCGCGGCGAACCGGGTATGCTCGGGGCATGCCGCTGACACCGATCCTGATCGCCCTCTACGTGTTCGCCGGATTCTGCGCGCTGTTTGCCTTGATCAGTGCAGCGGGCGCACGTCGGCGCTGGCGGGAGCGGCACCGCTTCTCGGCTTGCCACCGCAGCTTGTGGACGATGGTATTTCTTCTGCTTGCGCTGCTCGGCGCATTCTCGGCCTCGGCCCTGCTCGGCTACCGGCGACTGACCACGGAAACCCTGCTCGCCACCTTGCAGGTGCGCCAGCTTGGCCCGCAACGCTTCAATGTGCGCATCGACACTCCCGACGGCGCGCACCGCGACGTGGCCATTGCCGGCGATCAATGGCAGCTCGATGCGCGCGTGGTCAAATGGGAAGCGCGCGCGGTCATGTTCGGCGCGCCGGCGCTGTACCGGCTTGATCGCATCAGTGGCCGCTATGCCGATGCCACCGCGGAAAGCGAGCGGGCGCGCAGCGTGGTCGCGCTCGATGAAGGCAATCCGTTCGACCTGCTCGATCTCAAACGCCGCTTTCCGCAATGGCTGCCGTGGATCGATGCCGACTATGGCAGTGCCGCGTTCCTGCCCCTGGTCGATGGTGGTGAATACAATGTCAGCCTGGCACCGGCCGGCGGCCTCGTCGCGCGCCCGGCCAATGCCTTGACCGAACGGAAGTTGCGCGAGGCGGGTTGGTAGGGGCGTGACCCGCGGGCCGATGCCCGGCTAAAATTCATCCCTCGCCGCGCATGCTGCGGCGATCAGGGACAGGGAGCGCGGTGCGTGGCGGGCAAAACCGGCAAGGCAGACAAGTCTGGAATCTCGATCTGGCGCATCGTCAGCACGCTCTTTTTCCTGGTCATCCTGGTCTTCTGGTGCATCTACCACGCCAACTTCGTCACCGGCCGCTCGCTGCTGTTGGCCTTCCCGGGCTGGGATGTCTCCTACAAGAGTTGCTGGCCGAATCCGCTTGGCGGCACCTGGGTCAGTGATGTCACCCTGATCCCGCTGGAGGACGACGACGAGGAAGTCTTCCACTTCGAGCACCTCACGGTCGATGTGCCGATGATGCAGTACTACCGCAGCGGCTTCAGCCGCAAGAAGAGTGCCTTGCTCAGGGCGATCAAGGACATCCGGCTCGAGTTCAGTGGCGGCCAGGGCGTCATGACGATCCCCTTCACCAGCGAGATGGTGGTGTTCGGCAATGCCAGCGCTGCGCCATTCGAGGCCGATGGCTGCGCCGAGGATGGTGCCTGGATCAGCAGCGAACTGGCCGACATGGGTCTGTCCACCAAAGGTACCGAACTGACCATGTCCTGGCATCGCACCGAGGACCGCCTGATCCGTGAACACTCGATCCATACACCCGGCGCGGGCCGCGTCGACTATCGCGGCGAAGAATTGCTGCACGACAACTTTCCATTGTTCAGTCTTGTCGATGGCGGCCGCGGCGAGCTGGTAGCCAGCGAATGGCATGTCAAGGACGAGGGTTTCAGCAAGGCACGCAACACCTACTGCGCAAGGAAGGATGGCATCACGCCGGGCGAATTCGTCGATCGTCATATGCAAACGGTGCGGCGCACCCTTGCCGCGCTCGGCCTCGAGCCGACGCCAGCCGCGCAGGCGGCGTACCGGCGCCATATCGAGAGCGGTGCACCGCTCGATCTCGTCATCAATTACTCGCCGACGATCAGCGGTGAACGCTATTACGACCTCGATATCGGTCGCTGGATCGACTCCATGCACGGCGGTTTCAACGTCGATGGCCGCACCGTGGGCATCGGCATGAAGGCGATCCCGGTGCGCCCGCTGCCCGACGATGACGAAGCCAGTTCGACATGGAAGCTGCTCGAATCCGAGCGCGCTGCCAGTGCCCGCCTGCTGCAGTCGGCGAGTGGCGAAGCAGCACCCATCGGGGCGACGCGCAACGCGCAAACGTCGACCATCGCGGGTGCCACGATTCCGCTTGAGGCCGGCGAGGAGTATTTGTTGGCCGATGCCGGCGAAGTCGTCGAGCGCCCGGCGGTAGTCGAGGATTACGCCAAGCTGTCCACCGAAGTCGGCCAGCGCTTCATGCTCTACACCAAGGGCAAGCCGGCCATGCGCGTGGAAATTGTCGGCATGGATGAAGGCGTGATCCAGGTGCGCCGCTACCTGCGCAGCGGTTTCCTCGAACAAGGCATCACTCGCGCCGCCTTCGTGCGTGCCGAACGCACGCGCTGAGGCACACGCAACCGGTCAGGCACTCTTCCGGCCGGTGTCGGCAGTGCAACGAGTACGGCATGCGGTGTCAAAGGATCTTCTCGTAACACAGCGCCGTCGCGCCGTCTTCGTAAAAGCCCGGGCGGCTGGCAAACCTGCGGTAACCGCGGCGCTGGTACAGGCGTTGCGCGGCCACGTTGTCGCTGCGCACCTCAAGGCGCAGGTGCGTGCAGCCACGCTCACGCGCGTCATTTTCGCAGGCATCGAGCAGCGCCTCGCCAATGCCGCGCCCGCGCAGTGCGGCGGCAACCGCCAGCGAGTAGAGCCGCGCCCGCGTACTGCCCTTGCGCAGGAACACCACCGCCGCCGCGCACAGCTGCGCGCTGGATTCGACGACGAGGATGCTGGCACGTGTGCCGCGCAGATGATGCCGCCATTGCCGCGCACTGAGGCGATCGCTGGCGAAGCTCGTGTTTTCAAGATCGATCAAGGCGCCAAGGTCGCCCGGCACGGCGCGGCGTACCTGCAGGGCAGCAGCGGGTTTGTCGATGCCTTGGCCTGGCCGGGTCGGGATCTCCATCCGCAAAGTCTAGCGTGTTGCCCTGGCGCCGGGATTTCAGCTGCGGCGCAGGCTGGATCGGCAGGCGGCGGCTGGAACTGAATGCAACACATCGGTGACAACCGCTTCGGCACCTGTGGCGTACGGCGCTATGGCAAACTTCGCGCCTTGACGCCAGGCAAGGGTTCGCATCGCCGCAACGCGATCCGGAATGTGTCGACGGCGACCCTCCTGTCAATGGTCAGAGCCCATGAGTCGCCTCATCATCGTCGTCGAGAAAGCCTCCGATTGGGGCTCCTACTACCCTTCCGACAACGTCGTTTCCGCGCAGGATTACCTCAGGCAGTCGCTCAACGAGGATGACGAGCGCACCCAGGTCATCAATCTCTGCCGCAGCTACAAGTATCTCGGCACCGGTTACTACGTTTCCCTGCTCGCCGAAGCGCGCGGTCACAAGGTGATCCCCTCGGTACGCACGATCAACGACCTGCGCCGGCGCTCGCTGTACGGCCTGGACATCGAGGACCTGAGCAGCCGTCTCGGCAAGTTTCTGCCGGCCGGTGGCCGCGACACCACGGATTTCGGCATCCTCGTCTATTTCGGCGAAACCTCATACCCGGCACTGGAGGATCTGGCGCGCCAGGTCTTCGAGGCATTTCCGAGCCCGATCCTGCGCATCGAGTTCGAGCGTGATCGCGTCTGGCAGATCAGCGCAATCAAGCCGACCGGCCTGCACTCGCTGTCCGACGAGCAGGAAGACGCCTTTGCGCAGACCCTCGACCGCTTTTCGCGCAAGCTCTGGCGCAAGCCGCGCGCACGCCGCAAGTACCGTTTCGACCTGGCCATGCTGGTCGATCCGAACGAGGCCATGCCGCCATCGAACAAGAAGGCGCTCAAGCATTTCATCGAGGCCGGCAGCGAACTCGGCATCGAAGTCGATCCGATCGGCCGCAACGACTACCAGCGCCTGGCCGAATACGACGGCCTGTTCATCCGCGAAACCACCGCGCTGGACAATCACACCTATCGCTTCGCCAACCGCGCCGAGAAGGAAGATATGGTCGTTGTCGACGATCCCGAGTCGATCCTCAAGTGCACCAACAAGATCTACATGCACGATCTCATGCTCTCGCGAAAGCTGCCGATCCCGCGCACCGAAATCCTCTACAAGGATGATGCGAAGAATCTCGACGAGAGTGCCGAACGCCTCGGCTTTCCGCTGGTGCTGAAGATTCCGGACGGCTCGTTTTCGCGCGGCATCGTCAAGGTGGAGAGTGCCGACAAGCTGAAGGCGGCCGCCGATGCACTGTTCCAGCACACCGCCCTGGTGCTTGCCCAGGAGTTCATGTTCACCGAGTTCGACTGGCGCATCGGCGTGTTCAATCGCGAGCCGCTGTATGCCTGCAAGTACTACATGTCGCGAGGCCATTGGCAGATCTACAACCACGCTGCCAAGGGCACGACGAAATCCGGCGGTTTCGAAACCTTGCCGATCCGCGAGGCACCTGCGGATGTGGTCAAGCTGGCGCTGAAGGCCACTGCGGCCATTGGTGACGGCCTGTACGGCGTCGATATCAAGAAGGACGGTGCCCGCCTGGCGATGATCGAGGTCAACGACAATCCCTCGATCGATGCCGGCGTGGAGGACGCCTACCTGGGTGCCGATCTTTACCGGCGCATCATGGCCGAGTTCCTGCGCCGCATGGAGCGCAAGCGACTCGGCACGCGCGGCTGAGCGCGGCGCCAGCGCGGCGCCTTGTGCAACATCGTGGCCAGCTGGCTTTTGCAGTGCCCGCGCGCCAGCCAGAGCAGGTTGATCAGCGGCGCACCAAGCAGCCAGAACGGCACGCTCATGCCAGCCGTGCCACCGCCGCGCAAGGCCGGGAACAACAGGATGGCGAGGAAACCGCCAACGGCCCAGGCGAGCAACCAGGCAGGCACCCGTGGCGCAGCGGCGCGGTCATTGCCGCAGCGCCGGGCGGAGACGGCAGACAGGGTGAACGGGGCAAGCAACATGGTGATTCTCCGGTGGTTTTGGCGACCCTGCGCGGTAGCGGTCTCAGCGACTGAGAAGGCAGCGGCCAGGCCTCGGTTCCGGCGGCGCATGCGATACTCGCGAGGCCTTTGACGGAGTGCTGCGTGGAATCAAACGGCTTCATGCAATACGCCCTGATCCTGCTGCTGGCAGCGGTGATTGCCGTGCCGCTGGCCAAGCGTTCGCGGCTCGGTGCCGTACTCGGTTATCTCGGCGCCGGTGCGCTGATCGGACCGTCGCTATTGAACCTGGTCGGCAACGCCGAGGAGATCGCGCACATCTCCGAGCTCGGCGTGATCCTCATGCTGTTCGTCATCGGACTCGAGCTGTCGCCACAGCGACTCTGGGTCATGCGTCGTCAGGTGTTCGGCTTCGGCAGCATCCAGATGCTGACCAGCGCGCTGGCCATCGGTGCCGTCTGCATGGCACTCGGGCTTGGCTGGAAAGTCGCCCTCGTCATTGGCCTCGCGCTGGCGCTGTCGTCGACCGCGATCGGCCTGCAGATCCTCACCGAGCGCAAGGAACTGCAAAGCCCGCATGGCCGCCTCGCCTTCGCCATCCTGCTGTTCCAGGATGTCGCCGCGATCCCGATCCTCGCCCTCGTGCCGCTGCCTGCCATTGCCCCGGCCAGCACCGGCACGACACCCGATTTTCTCGGCTTCCTTCGCGTGGTGCTGACCATCGCCGTGGTCGTAATCGGCGGTCGCCTGCTGATGCGCCCGCTGTTTCGCGTCGCCGCGCGCACGCAGATCCCCGAAGTGTTCACCGCAAGCACCTTGCTGGTCGTGCTCGGCACCGCCTGGTTTGTGCAGATGGGTGGCATCTCGATGTCGCTGGGCGCCTTCCTCGCTGGCGTCCTCCTCGCCGATTCCGAATACCGCCACGAAATCGAAGCCCGCGTCGATCCGTTCAAGGGACTCCTGCTTGGCCTGTTCTTCATCAGCGTCGGCATGAGCGCAAACATCCGCCTCGCCGCCGGCGAACCGCTGCTGATCGCCTCGATCCTGCTCGGCCTGCTGGCCATCAAGTGCCTTATCCTGCTCGCCATCGGTCGGCTGGCGCGGATCCGCGTTGACAGCTCGCTCATGCTCGCCGGGGTGCTTGCCCAGGGCGGCGAATTCGCTTTCGTGATCTTCAGCCTGGCCATGCAGAACAATCTGCTCGACCGCCACCTTCGCGACGTGTTGATTGTCGCCATAACCCTGTCGATGGCGCTGACGCCGGTGCTGATGGCCCTGTTCTCACGGCTTGTGCCAAAGGCAACGAGTACGGCGCCGGTTTACGACCCCATCGACGAGGAAGACATTCCCCGCGTCATCATCGTCGGCTTCGGCCGCTTCGGCCAGATCATTGCGCGCGTCCTGCGTGCCAACAAGATCCGCTTCACCGCGATTGAAAGTTCGATCGAGCAAGTCGAGGCATCGCGCCGCTTCGGCAACAAGATCTACTATGGAGATCGAACGCGCAGCGAGTTGCTTCGTGCAGCCCATGTGGACAAGGTTGAGTTGTTGGTTGTTGCTACTGACGACCCGGAAGCGAATATCCGCACCGTGCGCCTTGTGCGGCGCATGTACCCGGATCTCAAGGTCTATGCGCGCGCGCAATCGCCAGCATGCCTATCGGCTGATGGATCTTGGTGCGCATGTCGTGCGCGAAACCTTCCATTCCAGCCTGGTGCTGGCCGAGCAGGCGCTGACCGACCTCGGGCTGGGCGCGGAGCTCGCCGCGCAACGCGTTGCCCGCTTCCGCCAGTTCGATGAAAGATTGCTCGCTGAACAGCAACTGTTCTACGACGACGAGGCGGCAATCATGCAGAACGCACGCGAAGCGCAACGCGACCTTGACCGCCTGTTCGAGGCCGATATCGCCGCCGAGAAAAGCGTGGGGGGGCAATGAGTCCGCGTCGCGGTTTTGCCCTCGCCGAAACCGACTTGCGCAGCTTCGATCGCAGCGAGGCGGCACATTGCCATGTGCAGAGACCCGATCGCTATCGCCTGCTCGAGGCGCTGCCGGCCGACGTCCAGCGCATGAGCCGTGGCAGCGGGGTTTCCTATGTGGGTGCGAGTTTTGCCAGCGACTGCGTGGTGCAGGATCTGGCCGCGTTCGACCGTCTCCTCGATTTCGACGGCGAACGCGGCTTGCTGAGCGTCGAAGCCGGCGCGCGCATCGGTGACGTGGCGCGCTTCGCCCTGGCCCAGGGCTGGTTGTTGCCGGTCGTCCCCGGCCATCCGCGCGCCAGCATCGGCGGTTGCATCGCTGCCGATGTGCATGGCAAGAACCCGGCCCGCGATGGCACCTTCCGCGCCCATGTCGAGGCCATCGAGGTGTTCGATCCGCACAGCGGTTGGCTGCACCTCGACCGCAATCGCAACGCCGAACGCTTCCATGCCTGCTTCGCCGGTTTCGGCATTCCCGGCCTGATCAGCAAGGCAACCCTGCGCCTGGTTCCCGCACCCGGTGGCTATTCCCTGCGCGGCGTGGCGGTGGCCGGCCTTGTCGAAGCGCGCGAAGTGTTGCTTGCGCATGCCGGCGCGCCCTTGCTGTATGGCTGGCACGATGGCCGCGCCGATCGATTCGGCCGCGGCGTGATCCGCTTCGGTCTCGAATCGAAGGAACCTGTCGCAACCCCGACACGTCGCCCCGGCGATCTGCCGGCGACCGTCAAGCCATGGCCGGTGTGCGCATGGAACCGCAGCGGGATTGCCGCGATGAACCGCCTGATCGCGCATCGACATGGTCCCGGGCAGATGCATGTCGCCGTCGAGCAGGCCATGTTCCCGCTGAATGAGGCCCGCACCTACTTCGCTGGCTTCGGTGCAGAGGGTTTCATGGAGGCGCAATGGCTGCTGCCGCATGCCGGCTATGCCGAATTTGTCGGCAGCCTGGCAGGCGAAGTCGCGCGCCAGCGACCGCGCATCAGCCTGATTGCCAGCAAGTTGTTTGACGGCCAGGCGCAGGGTTTCAGTTTCGACGGCAAGGGCATTGCCCTGGCCATCCAGTTGCCGCAACCGAAGGCACGCGTGCAGGCAGCCTTCATCGCCGCGCTGACCGAACTGGCCCTGCTGCATGGCGGGCGACCAAACCTGATCAAGGATTCCAGCCTGCAGGCCGAAGCGGCGCAACGCGGCATTGCCGAATTCGCCGCCTGTCGCACGCGGTTGCGTGCCTTTGATCCTCAGCAGCTGCACGCGTCGATGCTGACGCGGAGGCTGGGCCTGTGACCGCCATCGTCGTGGGCGCATCCAGCGGACTTGGCCGCGCATTGGCGCTGGAGCTCGCACGCAGCGGCAAGCCGTTGTTGTTGATCGCTTCCGATGCACGCGATCTCGATGCCATGGCCAGCGACCTGCGTCTGCGCTTCAAGGCCACGGTCGCCACCCTGGCTGTCGAACTGGCCGCCAGTGCTGATCCCGGCGCACGTATCCTCGCCAGCCTTGCCGATCTGCCGCCAGCCTCGATGTTGCTGCTGGCCGTCGGCATGTCGCGCAGCGACGATGACGGAACCCTCGGCGCAGTGGCCGTCGGCCAGCTGCTGGCGATCAACCTGCATGTGCCGATCGCCATCACCCAGGCCTTGCTGCCGGCCCTGCTTGAATCACGCGGCACCATAGTCGGTTTCGGCAGCATTGCCGGCACCCGCGGACGCAGTCGCAACATCGTCTACGCCGCCGCCAAGCGCGGCCTTGAAACCTTTTTCCAGAGCCTGCGCCACCGTCATCTGCCATCGAGCCTGCGCGTGCAGTTTTATCGCCTCGGCTTCCTGCGCAGCAACCTGACCTTTGGCCTCAAGCTGCCGCTGCCAGTCGCCGAGCCGGCGGATGTCGCGCGTAAAGTCGTTGCGCAGTTGCAGCGCGGCTCGTTTGCCCGCCATGAACCCCGCTGGTGGGGAATCATCGCGCTGCTCGTACGCAACCTGCCGTGGTTCGCCTTCCGGCGCATGCGCGACTGAACAAGCGGGCGCAGGGATGCCCCGGCAACGCCGACGGGGGTGTCGGCGTTGCCGAGTAACCTGCCTCAGAACCTGCCGGACTGGAAATCGCGTATTGCCTCGACAATCTGCTCCGGTGTGTTCATGACGAAGGGACCGTGTTTGGCGACGGGTTCCGCGAGCGGCTTGCCGGCGACGAGGATCAGGCGTCCGCCAGCAGACCCGGCGCTGACGTGAACATGCTCGCCAGGCTCGAGCACGGCAAGTTCGCCACGCGCCACGTCGCGCGATTGCGACGATGGGCCAATCATGGCCGAACCTTCGTAGACATAGGCAAACGCGTTGTGACCCGCAGCCAGCGGAATGTCGATCGCCGTCCCGGCGGCCAGGGACAGATCCAGATAAAGCGGATCGGTGGCAATGCCGTTGACCGGTCCGTGCAGATCGCCAAAGCGTCCGGCAATCACGCGCAGCGAAACACCGGTTGCCGGCTCGACCTGCGGAATCGATTCACCGGCAATGTCCTGATAGCGCGGTGCCGTCATCTTGTCGCGTGCCGGCAGGTTGACCCAGAGCTGGAAGCCCCACATCAGGCCGTCTTCCTGTTCCGGCATCTCCGAATGCACGATGCCGCGCCCGGCCGTCATCCACTGCACGCTGCCGGGGCCGAGCAAGCCCTGGTTGCCCTGGTTGTCGGCGTGGCGCATGCGCCCGGCGAGCATGTAGGTAACGGTTTCAAAGCCGCGATGCGGATGATCCGGAAATCCGGCCAGGTAATCGCCCGCCCGGTCGGAGCGGAACTCGTCAAGCATCAGGAACGGATCGAGCATGTCGAAGTCGCGTTGCCCGATGATGCGATTGAGTTTCACGCCAGCACCATCGCTGACTGCCTGCCCGCGGACAATGCGACGGACCGCACGCGATTGCCGGATCGATGAATTTGCCATGGGGATTCCTGATTCTGCGTTGCCGCCAAGATGGAGCCGCTGCGTCGCGGCAACAAGCGCGATCCTCTGAACGGGCTGCTTTGCGGAGGTGAACAATGCGCGTCGGGCAAGTGCTGGAATTAATTCACTTTCCAGTGCAGAATCGGTTGCCCCGCTGCGTGGAATCAGGGAACGGACGTGAACGCAGGCTTCCATCCGCAAGGTCAGACGCAATCCGGCGCCAGTTCGGTTTTGCGCTCGCTGGTGCTTTGCGATCTGGTCGATTCGACGGCACTGGTCGAACGCCTCGGCGACCGCGAGGCCGCCGAACTGATCCGCAAGCACGATCGCCTCGCCCGCACCCTTGCCGATCGTCACGGCGGCCAGGAGATCGACAAGACCGACGGCTTCCTGATGATGTTCGAGCGCCCGCTCAGCGCGGTCGCCTTTGCCCTCGACTACCAGCGCGGCCTGCGCCAGCTCAATGCCGCCGAGAAGACCAGCCTTGCAGCGCGCGTAGGCATTCATGTCGGCGAAGTCGTGATCTGGGACAACAGCAGCGAGGACATTGCCAAGGGTGCCAAGCCGGTCGAAGTCGAGGGTCTGGTCAAGCCGGTCACCTCGCGGCTGATGAACCTGGCCCTGCCCGGGCAGATCCTGCTGTCCAACATCGCCTATGACCTCGCCCATCGCGCCCAGGGTGAACTGGGCGAGGCGCTGGAGAAGGTGCGCTGGCGCACGCATGGTCGCTATCGCTTTCGCGGCGTGCCCGATCCGGTGGCGGTATTCGAGGTCGGCGAGGAAGGCCTGGCACCGCTGAAGGCGCCGCCATGGTCAAGCAAGGCCCACCGCGAAGTACCGTTCTGGCGGCGCCCGGCGACCGTCGTCATTGAAGCCGTGTTGCTGGTCGCGTTGATCGCGGTTCCACTGGTCTTTTTCCTGCGGCCTGACCCGGCCATCGCCTTTGCCAAGCGTGACTGGGTCGTGGTCGGCAGCCTGCACAACCTGACCAGCGAAAGTGTGTTTGACGATGCCCTTGAAAGCGCCTTGCGCATCGGCCTCGAACAGTCCCGCTACGTCAACGTGCTGCCGGACCTGAAAGTGCGCGACACCATCACGCGCATGCAGCGCGATCCGGACGAGACCGAGATCGATCGCAAGGTCGGCTCGGAAGTGGCCATTCGCGACGGCGCGCGCGCCTTGATCCTGCCGACGATTGCCGAAATTGGCGGGCGTGTACGCATCACCGCCGAGCTGGTAGATCCGCAAACGCAGACCACGGTCTACTCCGAGACCGCCGACGGCATCGGCAAGGAATCGATCCTGCCCTCGCTCGACGCCATCAACAGTCGCTTGCGGGTGCGCCTTGGCGAAGCACTGGCGACGGTATCCAGCGAGTCGCTGCCGTTGGAAAAAGTGGCCACGAGCAACCTCGATGCGCTGCGCCTGTATTCAATGGCGATCAAGGCCCAGGCTGTCGGCGACATTGTGCAGGCGAATATCCAGTTGCGCAGTGCGCTGCGGCTGGATCCCGGATTCGGCACCGCGCGCATCGAACTGGCAACCAACCTGCTGCCGCTGGGCGAGCGACAAGAGGTGTCCGAGCAGCTGCACCTTGCCCTGGCCAGCGCGGATCGCCTGACTGCCCGGCACACGCTTTATGCCGAAGCCTTGCTTGCCGACTTCAGCTCGCCACGCCTGGCCGTCGAGAAATGGCAGGCATTGACCACAGCGTACCCGGACATGTTCAGGGCACAGGGAGCCTACGCGTATTTCCTCTGGCAGTACGCCAATGATTTCCAGCGGGCGATCGATGTCGCCAGGCGCAATATTTCCGAGCAGAACCCGAACACCGGAATTGGCCACTACCTGCTGGGGACATTGCTGCTGGGAGCCGAGGATTTCCCGGGCGCAATTGAGCAATTCGGCGAGGCGGAAAAACTTGGTGCGAAAGTGCAAAACCTGATGCTCGCGTCAACACACGCAGCCATGCGTGAGTTTGGCAAGATCGAAAACATTCTTGCCGCTGGAAAAATCCACGGCGGCGGATCGCGGAGCATCGAGGAAACCGTTGCCAGGATCACCTTTGCCATCGATGCGGGGGATTGGAAAACGCTCGAATCCCTCATGACGACGATCAACGCCACTGACCGCTCGCTGGATCCGGCGAGCGCGCAGACGCTGGATGACCTGAAACTCGCCCTGGCCACCCTGTTTGCAACAACCGAGAAAAACCAGAGCCTCGACTATCCTCCCTCGAAAGCGCGTCAGGCAGAAGCGCGCAATGACAAGAATTACCATGCGCGCAGCTGGAATGCGCACTTGCTGTTCCGTGCCTGGGCTGCCGCACGGAGCGGGCACGTGGAGATCGCCAAGGCCCTGCTGGCGCAAATGGGCAGCGAAGTGCGCGATCCCGGTTTTCCGACATTGAACAAATTGCTGTTGCTCACGCAATCCTTGCTGGATTTCCAGAGTGGCAAACACGAAGAAGCGCTGGCGCGCCTGCAGTCGAGTATCGATGGCAAGGAACTCTACGCCACACACATCACCTTGATGGAACTGCTGCTCAAGCGCGGGGACTATCCGGCTGCGCGCGACCAGGCGCGGTGGCTGGCCAGCCACCGTGGTCGCGCCTATGCGGAAACAACCGCCGGCGACATGTGGCTGCCGATGAATGTTGCGCAGTCCAACATCGCCCTGCTGGTCGATGCGGAATGCTCCATGCACCTGGGCGACGCAGCGCAAGCGGGCAAGGCGATGGCGGACTTCAGCAAGCATTGGCCGGAACGGGATTTGCCCGTGCCGCTCAAGGAACGCGTCGACCGCCTTGCACTGGATATTGAAAAACTGCCGGCGCCGTCAGCGGTCAGATAGGTTGATGCTTGGAATGATCATCTTCAAAGCACTGGCAAAGGTCTGCTCGTCAAGCTGTCCGAGGACCTGAGCCAACGCCTCCTTGCTTGCCAGTTTTCCCGGGCACAGGCAGGCCGCGTTCAAATTGACAATGGTATCGGATGGAATTCCTGCTTCGTGCAGGGCCTTGGCCGGTTTGCTTTCAAACAACTCGCGAAACGCGTCGTCCGTTGACAGCTTGCGCAGCAATGCGACGCCTTGATCCCTGGTCAGTGTTGAATCGGTCATGTTTTCCCCCTTCTTTGGATGGATGCGCCATCGTGGCTTGCACCGGCGCTGAGTTTCAGCAGAAACCGGGCCCGTGGCAAGGACTGGCGCAGCTGGTCCGGTGCAGATCACCCACGGCTGCGGGTGGCGCCGGCAACGGGTGCAGCGCACAATGCGGGTAGGTGACTTCAGTCATGGATCATTCGCGCGCGTGACCGTTTCGACTTCTCCAGCCAGCGGTGTCGACATTGCTGCCAACTCCCTGCTGCGGACGTTGCTGCTCTGCGATCTGGTCGATTCGACTGCCCTCGTCGAGCGCCTCGGCGACCGCGAGGCCGCCGAGCTGATCCGCAAGCACGATCGCCTCGCCCGCACTCTTGCCGATCGTCACGGCGGCCAGGAGATCGACAAGACCGACGGCTTCATGATGATGTTCGAGCGCCCGATCCAGGCGGTCGCCTTTGCCCTCGACTACCAGCGCGGTTTGCGCCAGCTCAACGCGGCGGAGAAATCCACCCTCGCGGCGCGCGTTGGCATCCACGTCGGCGATGTCGTGGTCTGGGACAACAGCAGCGAGGACATTGCCAAGGGTGCCAAGCCGGTCGAAGTCGAGGGTCTGGTCAAGCCGGTCACCTCGCGGCTGATGAACCTGGCCCTGCCCGGGCAGATCCTGCTGTCCAACATCGCCTATGACCTCGCCCATCGCGCCCAGGGTGAACTGGGCGAGGCGCTGGAGAAGGTGCGCTGGCGCACGCATGGTCGCTATCGCTTTCGCGGCGTGCCCGATCCGGTGGCGGTATTCGAGGTCGGCGAGGAAGGCCTGGCACCGCTGAAGGCGCCGCCGTGGTCAAGCAAGGCGCATCGCGAAGTACCGTTCTGGCGGCGGCCGGCGAGTGTGGTCATCGAAGCGCTTGTCGTGGTCGCCCTGATCACGGTGCCGCTGGTGATGTTCCTGCGCCCGGATCCGGCGATTGCCTTCGCCAACCGCGATTGGGTGGTGGTCGGCAGCCTGCACAACCTGACCGGCGAGACGGTGTTCGATGATGCGCTTGAAAGCGCCTTGCGCATCGGCCTCGAACAGTCCCGCTACGTCAACGTGCTGCCGGACCTGAAAGTGCGCGACACGGTCACGCGCATGCAGCGCGACCCCGACAGCACCGAGATCGATCGCGCGGTGGGTTCGGAAGTGGCAATCCGCGACGGTGCGCGCGCCTTGATCCTGCCGACCATCGCCGAGATCGGCGGTCGCGTGCGCATCACCGCCGAAGTCATCGATCCGCAGACGCAGACCACGGTCTACTCCGAGACCGCCGACGGCATCGGCAAGGAATCGATCCTGCCTTCCCTGGACACGATCAATGAACGCCTGCGCGTGCGCCTGGGTGAAGCGCTGGCGACGGTATCAAACGAATCGATGCCGCTGGAAAAGGTCACAACGGCAAATCTGGATGCCTTGAAGGCGTATTCGCTGGGCATCGGCAGCAACATGCGCGGCCAGTTCAGCGAGGCACTGGCGCTTTACCAGCAGGCCCTGGCGATTGACCCCGGGCTGGCCTCGGCCACCTTGAAGACCGGCGTCATCCATGCTTCCGCCGGGCGCAGCGCAGAGGCCACGGAGGCTTTTCAGAAAGCGCTGGCGGAGCGCGACCGGCTTTCTCCCCGCGACGTGCTGTATGCGGAGGTGATGCTGTCTACGGTGGAGAGAAAGTCCGACGCTCTGTCGCGCTGGGCGGCACTGGCCCAGACGTATCCGGATTTCTTCGCCGGTACCGGTGGCTATGCCTATGTCAGCTGGCGGGATGCCAATCGCTTCGACGCATCGGTGGTGGCCTTTGCCGAGTCCTCGGCATCACTGCGCAATCCGTCACGCTTGCCGGCATTGCACCTGCTCGGCATCCTGCATCTGGGCAACAATCGCTTCGACGAGGCCTTTGCCAGCTTCGAGCAGGCTGAAGCGACCGGTTTCGTGCGTACCGAAATCCATGCAGCAACGTTCGCCGCACAACGCAAGCATGCACAGGCCACGCAGACGCTGGCGCGTTCGGCGGACACGTCCATCACCGAAAATCCCATCGTTGCGGCGAGTCAGGTGACCTTGCGCAGCGCCATCGCGCTGGATCGGGGTGATGGCAAGGAGGCCAGTCGCATCCTCATGGACGCCGCCGGCAAGGCTCCGGCGGACAATATCGTCGGCCAGGCGTTTGTGACCTCGTCTGACAGCCTCGGCCTGGAGGCGCGTGACCTCGACCGCAAAGCACGCCTGGAACGGATCGAGTCAGCCATCAAGCAGAGCGAAAAGGCGCTGAAGGACAGCTCATCGGCAAACCGCGACATGGTCAACAACCGGCTGCTTGTCCTCGCCTACCTCGCCGCCCATCTCGATGCGCGGTCGCTGGCCGGCAGCGCGCTCGCCCTGGTCGGCCAGGCTGGCGGCCCGGCCTATTCGATCAACCGCAAACTGCAGGTCATCGCCACCGCCGAACTTGATCGCGACGCCGGCCATGCCGAACAGGCGATCACGCGGATCAAGGCCATGTTGGATGGCAGTGAACCGTATCTCGCCCATGTCACCTTGATGAACGCCTATGCCGCGGCCGGGAAGTCCGCGCTCGCCCTGGCGGAAGCGCGCTGGCTGAGCGAGCATCGCGGCCGCGCCTATGCCGAGCATTACCCGGCGCAGATCCTCACCGCCTACAACATCGAGCAAGCCAACCTTGCCTTGCTGCGCGGCGCCGAGCTGGCCCTCGACAGCAAGGACAAGGCCAGCGCACGCGGCATGCTGGGCGATTTCCTCAAGGCCTGGCCGGATGCCTCGCGGCAACCGGCCTGGCAGAAACGGATCGAGACGCTGCAGCGAGCGCTGGCAGAAAGTCAGTCGCCGTAATTCAGGCGCAGCATGGGAAACACCATGCAGGCGTGGTCAAGCAAGGCATCCTGATCGAGCTTGGCATGGGCATCGGCAATGGCCGATTTCTCGGCAAGCTTTCCCGGTTTCAGACTGGCCGCATCGAGTGCGGAAACGGCAGCATCGGGCACGCCGATTTCCTTCAGCGCAGCAGCGGGACTTTTCTCGAAGCGGGCGCGGAAACCGTCATCGCTCGACAGCTTCTTCAGCAGGTTCAATTCGTGTTCTTTCGGCAGACGTGCTCCGCTCATTGCAGTTTCCCCTCGACAGACAAGTTGATCAGAGGCGGCGCCTGAGCGGGTGCCGACGCATGCGCGTCGTGCCCGTCAATGCCGCGTTGGCGTAACCCGGGATGACGGCCGGTTGGCCGGGCCGTGCACTACACTAGCAGATCTCATTCCGCGGATTCCGCACATGCATATCCGACGCTGCGCCGTCGTCTTCATCGAACCCCGCGAGCGTCTGGATTTCGATCTGGGCCGCCTTGTCGCGGGTGGTACGGGCGTCGAAATGCTGCGCGAATGGATTGCCCTGGCCGCCCACCTGGATGACGAGATTGCGCTGGATACAGCCGAGCTCGCCGCGCTCGGCGCACTGTCGCTCGAAGAATGGATCGACTTCGACGACGCTTGCCGCACGCTGCCGCGCGAGGCGCTGGAGCGCCTGCTCGACAAGGGCTTGCTGCTTGGCGATGGCGACGACCACGCCGGCACGCGCGAGCGCGACGAGCAGGTGCGCACCAGCCATTGGCGTGGACTGGCCGCCACCGTGCATCGGCATACGCGTTGGAGTGGCGTCGACACCCTGGAGGCCGAGCGTCGGTTCGGCGAGGAAACAGATCGGCCGTTTCTTGAGCGGCTGGGCGAGCCCGAATCGCCTGTTCGCGAACGCGTCGAGCCGTCACGACGCATGGCCCTGCAGCCGGCTCGGGAAAGCAGCCTGGAGGTGCTGATCCGGCAGCGCGTCACCTGCCGCAACTGGGATGCTTCAAGGCCGCTCTCGGCTGAGGATTTCGCCAGCACCCTTTTTCGCACGTTTGCCGCCCGCGCGGTCAGCGACGAGCCGGGCATCACGGTGATGAAACGTGCCGTGCCTTCGGCCGGCGGCCTGCACCCGACCGAGGCCTATCTGCTGGTGCAGAACGTCGAGGGCGTGCCGCCGGGGCTGTATCACTACCACCCGATCGATCATGCGCTGGAGCCGCTGAGCGACATCGCCGCGGATGACAGTCAGGCGCTAGCCCTGCGCATCGTCGCCGGGCAGCGTCATTTCATGAAGGCGCACGTGATCATCATTCTGGCCAGCAGGTTTCGGCGCACATTCTGGAAATATCGCAATCACGCCAAGGCCTATCGCGCCATCATTCTCGATGCCGGCCATCTGTCGCAGACGCTGTATCTCGCCGCTGCCGAGCGGGGTCTCGCCGCGTTCATCACCGCCGCCGTGAACGAACGCGATATCGAGGAAATTTTCGGCCTTGATCCAATGCTCGAAGGGGTGCTCGCGGTCAGCGGATTCGGCTGGCGCGGCGAGCTGGTCGATGAGGTCGAGTTCGATCCGCTTCGCAGCGTCTGGCCGCGCTCGCGCTGAGTGTCGACGCCAGCGGCTGGCTGGCTCAGGCATGTGCGTCATGGGCGAGGTAGTACTGCAACTGGGCGACGACGGCGAGGGCGGTCACTTCAGGGCCGTCGCCACCCAGGCGCAAGCCGGCCGGAGCATACAAACGCGGCTCCAACTGGGTGGCGATGATGTCACCGAGGCGGGTGAGGAAGGCGTCGCGGCGTTCGGGAGGCCCAAGCAGTCCGATGTAGCCGATGCCGGCCGTGGCCAGGTGGCGCAGATAGCCGAGATCGATCTCGAAATCGTTGCCGCCAATGATCGCCGCGTCGAAATGGCGTTCGGCAAGCAGCTCCGGCAGGTCATCCGGAAGATGGCGGTGGAGCTGGTCGGCATCGCGGCTCACCGCCGGGCCCAGGCTGTCCGCGCGCGCATCGATGATTTCGGCATACCAGCCGAGCAGGTGGGCGAGGCGCACGATGGTCAGTGATTCAACGCCGCTGCCGAGCAGGGCAAGGCGTGGCGGTGGCGCGAAGGTCAGGCTGACGTGACGAACGAAATGGCGGGCAAAGGCGCAGGGGTTGCCGTGGTTGTCGAATGCAAACATTTCCTGGCCGATGCGCGCTTCCCCGGCACCGAAGCTGACATTGCGCTCGGCGTCATCGCCCAGTTCCAGCCGCAGGCGCAACCAGGCGCTGCTGGTGCAGGCCTTGCCCAGGGCATCGCGCAGCGGCGCGGCGCGACTCGGCAACGGCAAGAGCAGGATATGCAGGATGCCGCCACCGCGATCGGCTTCCATCGCGGTATGGCTGCTGTCTTGTCGCGAATCCAGCGCGACTGCAATGGCCTTGCCGTTGGCCAGCACCGTTCGTGCCGCTTCATGCAGGCGTTGCTGCAGGGTACCGCCAGCGAGCGCGCCGGTGACATGGCCACTTTCGGCATACAAGGCCATCGCGCCCTGTTTCCGCGATGCCGATCCGGAGGTTTCCACGAGCACGGCAAGAACGCCGTCGACGGATTGTGCGGCCAGCGCGAGGGCTGATTCGATCATGCCGCGCATGCCGCCATAGGCCGAAACCGCTGCAACGGCGGATCGCAAGGGCAGCGCCGGGGAAAGGGAGTTCACCATACAATTGCAAGTGTACGCACAAATGCCCGCTCGGAGCTGCGCGCGGGCGGCGACTTCGACGAAGGTACAATGCCTTGCGCACGGCGCTTCAGGCGGGATCGAAACGTCGGTACTGGATGGCTTCGGACAGGTGTACGGCGTCGATATCGCGGCTTGCCGCCAGATCGGCAATGGTGCGTGCCGAGCGCAGGATGCGGTGATAGGCGCGTGCCGAGAGGCCAAGGCGTTCCACCGCGCGGTCAAGCAGCTTGTGTTCGCTTTCTCCAAGCGCGCAATCACGCTCGGTTTCGCGATTGCTGAGCCAGGCATTGGCCTTGCCGGATCGCGCCAGTTGCCGCTCGCGCGCCGCGCACACGCGTTCGCGCACCTGTGCCGAGCTTTCCCCGGCATGACTGGCGCGCAGTTCGGCATGATCGACCCGCGGCACCTCGAGCTTGAGATCGATGCGATCGAGCAGCGGCCCGGAAATCCGCGACCGATAACGGGCGATCTGATCAGGCGTGCAGCGGCAGCGTCCGCCGGGATCGCCGGAATGGCCGCACGGGCAGGGATTCATCGCCGCGACAAGCTGGAAGCGCGCCGGGAAATCGGCCTGCCGTGCCGCGCGCGAAATGGTCAAGTGGCCCGATTCGATCGGTTCACGCAAGACCTCGAGCACGCGGCGGTCGAATTCCGGCAGTTCATCCAGAAAGAGCACGCCGTGATGGGCCAGTGACACCTCACCGGGTCGCGGCACTGAACCGCCACCCACCAGGGCGACCGCGGAGGCGGTGTGGTGCGGGGCGCGAAAGCCGCGACGCATCCAGTCATCCAGTTCATTGACGCAGCCGGCCACCGAGCGCACGGCGGCGAGTTCGAGGGCCTCGTGTTCGGCGAGTGGCGGCAGGATGCCCGGCAAGCGACTGGCCAGCATGGTCTTGCCGGTACCGGGCGGGCCCACGAGAAGGAGGTTGTGCGCGCCGGCGGCGGCGACTTCCAGGGCACGCCGGGCCTGTTGCTGGCCGCGCACTTCGCTGAGATCCGGAGCGTGCCGAGCGGGTGCCATGGGCGCGCCGCGTTCAACCCTGGGCAATTCCTCGCGGCCACAAAGATGCGCGCAGACTTCGAGCAGACTGCCGGCGCTGCGTACGTCGGCGGTACTTGCCAGCGCTGCTTCGGCGGCGTTCTGACGCGGAACGATGACGCTGCGGCCGGTGCGTGCGGCACGCAGGACCGCAGGCAACACCCCGTGCACGGCACGCAGTTCGCCGGAGAGGGCAAGCTCGCCGAGAAACTCGAACTTGTCCAGGCGCTCGCGCGGGATGCTGCCGTTGGCGGCGAGGATGCCGACCGCGATCGGCAGGTCGAAGCGCCCACCGTCCTTGGGCAGGTCGGCCGGGGCCAGGCCGACGGTGATCTTGCGTTGCGGATATTCGAGCTGACAATTGAGGATCGCCGCACGCACGCGATCACGCGCTTCGCGCACCGCAGTTTCCGGCAAGCCGACGATGGAGGTGGATGGCAAGCCGCCGGAGAGATGGACTTCGCAGGTGACCAGCGGCGCGCTGACGCCTTCCTGGGCGCGGCTGTAGACGACGGCGAGACTCATCTGCGGCGGGCCATGGTCGCGACGAGTCGGTGCTGCGGGCCGCTGTGTCGACGGCCGCCGCGATCAGTGTCGCGGTTGCGCGGAGAGCGAAGCTTCGAGCGCGGCGAGCTGGCGCTCGAGCTGCTCGATCTTCTCGCGCGTGCGCAGCAGCACGCAGCGCTGTACATCGAACTCCTCGCGGGTGACCAGGTCGAGCTTGCCGAGCCCCGATTGCAGGATCGCGCGGAAATTCCTGCCCAGGTCATCACGGGCATCCTTGAGGCCGGGCGGAACAACCGCGGCGAGGCGCTGGCTCAGTTCGTCGATGGTGGTGGCACTGATCATGGTGGACCCCGAAGCAGACAGAAAGGGCAATGGTACGCGGCCACGCCGGCGAAGGATCCTGTTGGCTTTCCTTGCCCGGCAATTGCTGCGGCAGGTGCCGGCTGCGTTGACGCGAAGGTCAACACAGCCGGCTGCAATTCCCTGCGTGCATCCGTGCCTGCCTCCATGCTCGCGTCCCAGCGCCTGCGTCAGCGGTGTTGCCGACGGGCCATCCCTTGGACACAGAGTCTAGGCAGCGGCGGGGCAAAGCACAGTGGGCGTTTTCTGATTCTCGTGTAGGAAATTTCCTACACGCAAGCGGTGCGGCGCGGCAGCGGGGGCGGTTATAGTCATGCCTGTTGCGGATGCGAGGAAGAGCCCGATGAAAATGGTCATGGCGATCATCAAGCCGTTCAAGCTCGACGATGTGCGCGAGGCCCTGGCCGAAGTCGGCGTGCAGGGCATCACGGTCAGCGAGGTCAAGGGCTTTGGCCGGCAGAAGGGACATACCGAGCTCTATCGCGGGGCCGAATACGTTGTCGATTTCCTGCCGAAGATCAAGATTGAAATCGCCGTCGCCGAGGATCAGCTCGAACGCGTCATCGAAACCCTGCGCGAAAGCGCCAACACCGGCAAGATCGGCGACGGCAAGATTTTCGTCTGGCAGCTGGACCAGGTCATGCGCATCCGTACCGGCGAGCTCGACAACGATGCCCTGTGAAAAGCGCCTGGAGTCTGCCTGTTGACATGCAAATGCGAATCGTTATCATCTGAGGTCTGTTCCGCTCGGAGGATTCGCCATGTTGAGCCTTGATTCGCATTCGTCCGTTGACACGTCGCTTGTCGAGGTACAAACGCCGTCGCGTGCGCGCCTGCCCATTGGCCGCCAACAGATCCGCATCGACAGCGCCAGCCTGCTGCAGGGCACGCGTGAGCTGCTCATTGCCCACGCCGGCGAGGAATACCGCCTGCGCCTGACGCGCAACGACAAGCTCATCCTGACCAAATAGGCCCGCGCCTGCGGCAAACGCTCGAACGCCGCGCTGCGGTCAACGACTTGGCAGCGCACGTGCTCGATCGCAGCAGCCAGCCTGCGGCCGTCCCGCCATCCACGGTCCTTCGCCAGCCATCACCCGCCCAGCGCGCATTGCCGCAAGCGCAGACCGGGCAACCAGGCAAGAGCCTGTCGGCAAGACCGAATGACCGGCATTGAGGGACCAAGATGAGCGACGGAAGTGGCGTCAACGATTTGACGGGTGTCCTCGATCTGCTCGCCGACGAAGGCAATGGTGGTCATTTCGCGCATGCCTCGCGCGTGCCGCGCAAGCCGCCGGCAGCAGTGCCCACGCTGTGCGACTTCGCCGAGTGGCTGCCACGCCTCGGACCGGTGCTCTGGCTGGAGCGCCAGGCCACCAGCGGGCAGGCGCGAATCTGTGCGGACGCGCGCTCCGGGCCGCTGCTGCTCGATCATCCGGCCCTGGTCACCTTGTGCAACGCACGCAAGCTGTGTGTCCATCACGCGATCACCGCGCACGGTCCGCGCGAATGGGTGAGTTTCCATTCCGCCAGTGGCAGCGTCGATGCGCGCCTCTACCTGTTACCCGATTCCGATGTGCTGGCCTGGGACGAGATGATCCCGGGCCTGCGCATGACTTGCGCCGGGGCGCAGCACGACGAGGCACCGACGCACGCGAATTTCCTGCGCCGCGCGCTCGCCAGGTTTGGCCAACGCTGGCAGGCGCGCCTGCTCGAGTTCCGCAGTTCGCCGCGGCCATGGTTGCATGTGCTCGATGCCCAGGCACCGCTGAAGATCTCGCTGCTGGGCATCGAGCTGGCAGGACATGTCGTGCGCGACCAGAACGCCGAATGGATTTCGCCCCTGCATCGCTAGGAGCCAGCGCGGTTGCGTACCGCCACAAGGCGACTCCTAGTACCACTCGATCAGCGACAGGCCGATGCCGGCATACCAGGCGCGGTGGTTGTAGTCGATCAGGCTTTCGCCGTAGCCGTTGAAGATCTGCACATGGCCGCGCAGCGGCGGTGCAATCGGAAAGGCCCAGTCGAACTGAACGGCACCGTGGCTGCGTGCGCCGCCGCGCAGGGAGTGGCGCAGCATCAATGCGTACTGCGAGTCACCGGCAACCTTGATGATCTGCATGTCGCCGCGACCCATGTAGTCGCTGATGTCGGGATTGTCGTCCTCGCCGATCTCGAACATGCGCCACCACGGCCGCAGCAGCAGCGTCCAGTTTTCACGCTCCAGGCCAAGCGCGGCGGTAGCGCGGTTCCAGCTGCGCGACAACGGATCGCTGCGGCCGTTGGACTGATGTACCAGGCCAAAGCCGAGCATGCGCGCCTTCCAGCCCAGCACATCGAAGTCGGTGCGGAAGACCAGCTGCGCCTCCGGCTCGTAATTGGTTTCGCGAAACGGCCGCGAGCGATCTCCGTTGAAGATCTGCCAGTGCGAAACCTGGGTGTAGCCCATCCACAAGTCGCCGTTGTCGCCGAACAGGTCGTTGGCCAGCTTGGTCTTCAGGCTGATCTGGTATTTCAGCTCACCGCGATTGATGCCTTGCGGGCTGGACACGTTGTTCTCCGGCGTCGGCGAGCTTGGCGTCTGGTTGGTGCGCGAGGTGTAGAACGGCATCAGGTAGATCGGCCGGAACGGGCGGATGCAGAACGTGGCGGGCTTGGGATCCTCGGCCGTGTCGGCATCCAGCTCCCAACGCGCATCGAGCAGCGAACTGGGGGCGCCCTTGTCGCAGCGATTGACGTCGCCGAGTGTCTCGTTGGAAAACACGTCGGCCGGTCGCGTCGCCGCGAGCGTGCGCTCGGCCGGCATCTCGCGACCTACTGCGCGGTCATAGCAGGCCAGGCGGGCAGCGGCCTCGTCGATGCGCGCGCAAGCACTCGGTCCGGCACCCGGCTCATCGGCATGGATGAGCGGCGACGCGCCTGCGAGGAGCACCAGCAACACGGTTTGCAGCGTGCGCGTCATCTACGGAACCCGGATCGTGATGAGCGTGCATGGTAGCGGATCGACGCCCCCGGCAGGGCATGTGCGGCCGGTTCCAGCTGCGGGTTGGCGTCAACGGCGAATGCGTCGTGAACCGCGCAACTGGTCGATGGGGAAGCTGGCGATGTCCTGGTTGCCGGAACGCCGTGGCTGACCGGCATCGGGTGCCCAGGCCTGGGCGTAGACGACCTCATAGGTTGCCGGCAAGAGACCGTTGGCGCGCAAGGGTTCGTATGCATCGACCACGCGTTGCAGGTGCGCCTTGCCGGTCAGGCTGCGCGAGCGTTGCGGGTCCGCATTGGTCGCGCCGATCGCGCGCAACTCGTGCATCAGGCTGCGCAGGTCCGGGTAGGTCAGGACGAAGGTGTCGCGCTCAAGCACCGGGTCGCGGAAGCCGGCGGCTAGCATGGCATCGCCAATCTGCTGGATGTCGAGGAAGCGGCTGACATGCGCCGTCGCATCGACTTCGGCAAACGCGTTGCGCAACTCGTGCAGGGTCTGCGGACCGAAGCTGCTGAACAGGAGCATGCCTTGCGGACGCATGACCCGACGCATGCCGTCGAACACGGCATCCAGGGATCCGCACCATTGCAGGCACAGGTTCGAGTGCAGCAGGTCGATGCAGGCATCGGCCAGAGGCAGGGCCTCGGCATCGCCGCAGACCCGTGCGAAAGGGCGCAGCCAGGTGCGCTGCCGACGCGCCGCCTGAAGCATCGGCAGGGCCAGGTCCAGGGCGATGGTCTGCGCCTGCGGATAGCGTTGGCGAAGGCTCGCCGTGCCACGGCCGGTGCCTGCACCGAGATCGAGGATGCGGGCAGGTGCCAGCGCGGCATCGTCGAGGCGTTCCTGCAGGCGCAGGCGCACTTCGTCCTGCAGGGTGGCATGTGCGTCATAGGTGGGCGCCGCACGACCAAACGCGCGGCGAACCTTGGTCGTGTCGAAGATCCCGCTCATCCCGCCAGTGTCCCGGCAAACGCCTCGATCGCCGTCGCGACCTCATCGGCATGACTGAGAAAGGGCGCATGCCCGGCGGAAATCTCGAGGAAGCTGCTGCGCGCCGACTGCCCAGCCGCCCACCGCATGGCCGCCGCCGGAATGAGGCGATCACGGCGCCCGGCAATCCACAAGCCGGGTGCGCGCAAGGCGCCAAGCTCATGGCGATAGTCGGCGTGATCGAGGATGGCCAGACCGTCGAGCAGGGCCGCTTCCACCGGTTCGCCGCGCTCGTACACATGGGCCTTCAGTTCGCGCAGTTCTTCCTGGGCATTGGCCGAGCCCAGCGTCTCCAGGGCGAGGAAGCGCTCAATGGCGGGACGGAATGAAGACACCAGGCCGGCACCGAACTCGCGAAAGATGGTCGCCGGCACCGCGTGCGGCCAGTCTTCGGCGCGCACGAAGCGCGGACTGGCAGCAATCTCGACCAGGCCGTGCACGTGCGCGGGATGATCGAGCGCCGCGCGCAGGGCAATCAGGCCGCCCAGCGACCAGCCAATCCAGATCGCCGGCGGAGTGCTTTCGACAATCGCCCTGGCCACGGCCGCCGGTTGCAGCGAGCCGGAGATGTAGTCGCGGCTGTCGCCATGACCGGGCAGATCAACCAGGTGCAGGCGGAAGCGCCGCGCCAGGCGTTCGCTGAGCGGGGCGAAGATTCCGCCATGCATGGCCCAGCCGTGAATGAGGACAAGATCGGGACCTTGCCCGAGCCTGCGCAGGGAGATCTTCATGGTTCCCTCATCGCGCTGGACAAGGCCGCCAGCAGGCGTTCGACGTCGGACTCCTCGTGGCCGGCGGAAAGGGTCACGCGCAAGCGCGCCGAGTGCTCGGGCACGGTTGGCGGGCGGATGGCGGGGACGAGGAATCCGCTCGCCTCCAGTCGCGCCGAGACGACCAGCGCCCGTGCGCTGTCTCCAATCAGCACCGGCTGGATCGGCGTGCGCGAAGCGGCAAGGGCAATGCCGCGCTGCGCGGCACCGTCGCGGAATGCGCCGACAAGGCGGACGAGCTTTTCACGCCGCCACGGCTCGTCGCGAGCCAGACGCAGGGCGACGCGGCTTGCCGCAGCCAGTGCCGGTGGCATGGCGGTGGTATAGATCTGGCTGCGCGCAAACTGCACCAGGCCCTCGATCAAGCTGGCCGGACCGGCGACAAAGGCTCCGGCCACGCCAAGCGCCTTGCCGAGCGTGGCCATGAGCACCTGCACCTGCGCTTCGCCGAGGCCGGCTTCGGCCACGCTGCCGGCACCATCGCGACCGAGCACGCCAATGCCGTGCGCGTCATCGACCATCAGGGTCGCTTGCTGCTGGCGACAGAGTTCCGCCAGTTCCGCCAGCGGCGCGACATCGCCATCCATGCTGAACACCGCATCGCTGGCAAGCAGGGCGGCGGCCTCCGGGTCACTCTGCAATTGGCGCCGCGCACTGTCGACGTCGGCGTGCACATAACGCTTCAAGCGCGCCCCGGACAGGCGAGCGCCGTCCAGCAGGCAGGCGTGGTTGAGGCGATCCTGCACGCAGATCGAGCGCGCATCGAGCAGGCTCTGGATGACGCCGAGATTGGCCATGTAGCCGGTCGAAAAGAGCAGCGCGCGTTCGCGGCCGGTCCATGCCGCCAGCTCGCTTTCCAGTTGGGCATGCTCGTCACGATGGCCGCCAAGCAGGTGTGCGGCGCCGGCACCGACGCCCCATTGCCTGGCCGCGCGCATCATCGCTTCGGCCAACTCGGGATGCTGGGCCAGGCCCAGGTAATCATTGCTGGAAAAGTTGAGCAGACGCCGCGCCGCGCTTTCGACATGGCAGCCGTCGACAGCGCTGATCGTGCGCATGCGCCGCAGCAGGGAATCGTGCGCGCGCTGCTCGCAGGCAGCGGCAAGCCGCGCCAGCAGTTGCGGGCGGCTCATCGGATGGCTGCTGGCGCGGATTGCGGCACGACCAGCAAGCTGCTCAGGCCGGCATGGCCGCGATACCGGCCTCATCCGCGCACCCACACTCGGTGATGTCGGCATGCACGGTATTGGCGTGCGCCGCGTCGGCTTCGACATCGATCTGCAAGGCGTGGATGCCGAGGCGGGCAAACAGTTGCTGGTCGGCGAGGACATCGGGGTTGCCGGTGGTCAGCAGTTTCTCGCCGTAGAAGATCGAATTGGCTCCGGCGAAGAAACACAGGGCCTGCAATTCGTCGCTCATCTCGGCGCGACCGGCGGAGAGGCGCACCATCGAGCGCGGCATGATGATGCGGGCAACCGCGACCGTGCGCACGAACTCGAAGGGATCAAGCAGGGCGGTGCCGGCCAGCGGCGTGCCTTCGACCTGTACCAGGCGGTTGATCGGCACCGATTGGGGATGCTCGGGCAGGTTGGCCAGCGCCTGCAACAGGCCGGCGCGCTGCGCGCGCGACTCGCCCATGCCGACGATGCCGCCGCAGCAGGTTTTCATGCCGGCCTTGCGCACGTGGCCGAGGGTGTCGAGGCGATCCTGGAACTCGCGGGTCTTGATGACATCGGCATAGAACTCGGGCGCGGTGTCGATGTTGTGGTTGTAGTAATCGAGTCCGGCCTCGCGCAGCGACTCGGCCTGACTCTCCGACAACATGCCCAGCGTCGCGCAGGTTTCCATGCCGAGCGCGTGCACGGCGCGGATCATCGCGGCAACCTTGGGCACATCGCGATCCTTTGGCGAGCGCCAGGCCGCCCCCATGCAGAAGCGGGTGGCACCGGCGGCCTTGGCCTGGCTGGCGCGCTCGATCACGGTTTCCAGCGGCAGCAGCTTTTCCGCCTCGACCCCGGTCGAATAGCGCGCCGCCTGCGGGCAGTAGGCGCAATCCTCGGGGCAGCCGCCGGTCTTGATCGAAAGCAGGGTCGAGACCTGCACGGCATTGGCGTCGTGGTGCGCACGATGCACGTCGTGGGCGCGCTGCAGGAGGTCGGCGAACGGCAGATCGAGCAAGGCGAGCACGTCACTGCGCGCCCAGTCATGGCGAAGAGGAGACATCGGGGCATCCGGCTTTCGGTAGAGTTGGAGAGTCTGGGTTGGGCACCGGAGGCTGTCAACTTGGAATGGAGTCAAAAGGTTGACGCGGCCCTCGGCGCGATGATTGCCGCGGTGCTGCCGCCGCGCTGCCTGCTCTGCGGAGCGGACGGTGCGCAAGGGCGCGACCTGTGTGCAGGCTGCCATGCCGATCTGCCTTGGAACCATTGCCGTTGCGCGCGCTGCGCCCTGCCGCTGGAGCACGCGGCCGATCGCTGCGGCATCTGCCTCAAGCGTGAGCCGCCATTCGCCTCCGCCTGGGCACCGTTTCGCTACGCTCATCCACTGGACCTGCTCGAAGCGCGATTCAAGTTCCAGCGCAACCTGGCCGCCGGGCGACTGCTTTCCGGCCTGATGATCGAGGCGCTGGCCGAGCGTCCCCCTGCGGCCCTGCCGGAACGGCTGATCTGCGTACCCCTGCACCCGCAACGCTTGCGCGAGCGTGGCTACAACCAGGCGCTGGAACTGGCCAAACCACTGGCCCGGGCCTTGCGCATTCCACTCGATGCCGACGCCTTGATCCGCTTGCGCCATACCAGCGCGCAAACCGGCCTCGATGCCAAGGCACGCCGACGCAACCTGCATGCCGCCTTTGCCGTCGCCGATCCTGCCCGGCTGCCGGCGCATGTCGCCGTCATCGATGACGTCATGACCACCGGCACCACCTTGCGCGAATGCGCCCGCGTGCTGCGCCAAGCCGGTGTCGCACGGGTCGATGTCTGGGCGCTGGCACGGGCACCGGCGCGGCGATAAAGCGATTGCTGGCCAGGGTGCTGATTCGCCACGAGGCTTCCTGCTGATTCCAGTAATTTACATTTAAGACGAATGCACTAACCGTGGCTGCGAGCGCTTGCCACGACACGCCGTCAAACTGCTTGTCGACTACCACGACCAGCCGTGCGCGCCGGCCACCGCGCCGAGGATGGTGATCAGGCTGATCACCAGCAGGAACACATGCACGCCATGCAGGAAAGCAAACGCGCGTTGCGGATCGCGTCGCGCCCAGGCCGGAAAAAAGCGATGCAGGACAAACGGTTCGCCGACGAACAGCAGCAGCATGAAGATGGCCCAGACCCCGAGCATCGCGTGCATCCACCAGAATTCGATCAGGGCAAAGCGTGGCCACAGGTCGAGTTTCTCGATCATGTAGAAGCCGCTCAGGCCGACCACGATCACGGCGGCACGGGCGATCCAGACAAAACGGCTCTCCACGGCATGGAAGGCGGCCAGCTTGTCCGTGCCCAATGCACCACGTCGCACCGCCGGCAAGACGACGACGGTGGCCATGAACACGCCACCGATCCAGACCACCACGCCGAGCACATGCAGGGCGCGCGCAAGCAGCAATTCATTCAAGGCATGACTCCGGGGGAATGAGCGGGCTGACCTTGGCAGGATGGCCGTGCACCGATCGGGCGTGGCTGGCTTGCCGGTGAATGGATGCGCAATCGCGTCCGCGTCGTGATGGTGCCGACGCACCGGAACACGGGAGTTGCCGGCGAGCGTCGTTGCATCAGTTGTCACCCCCGTGGGCGATCCGCGTCAACGCCGGCATGTCGTGGATCATCAGATGCTGTTCGCGCGTCGCCAGCAGTCCGCATTTTTCCCAGGCAGCCAGCGCGCGGCTGGCGGTATGCAGCGTGGTTCCGGCAGTCTCGGCAACATCCCGGCGGCGCAGCGGAATGCTGATGGCCCGATGGCTTTCGCCGCCGCATCCGGCCTGACCGGCCAGACGCAACAAGGTGTGTGCGATGCGCTGTTCGCAGCGCTGCGTGGCCAGTTCACGGACGCGATTGTGGCTCTCGAGGAGACACTGGCCAAGGCTGCCAATGAGGTTTATCGCGATGCGTGGAGAGGCCTCGATCAGGGCAAGCAGTTGCGCCTGGCTCCAACTCGCGATTTCGCAAGGCTGCGCGGCGAGCGCATCGCCGGACTGGCGCTCGCCGTTGAACAAGGCGGCAATGCCGAAGCTTTCACCGCGTGCCGCGAAACAGCAAATGATCTGGCCGCCATCCGCGCCGCTCTGCACGATGCGCACGCTGCCGGTGACGACGGCAAACGCGCGCCGGGCCGGGCTGCCCTGGGCAAAGATGCGCGTGTCGCGGGCAATGCGCTCGATGCGCGCCGTTGACCTGGCCGCTTCAATTGCCGCCGGTGCCGCGCCGCTGAACATGTGCATGGCGTGAATCGACGCCGTGGCGGCCTCACCGTGGCCGGGCACCGACGGATCCGCGCCGGCCACCACCAGTGGGCCGGCTTGGGTGCCCGTCTGCGGCATTGCGCCTGCAAACGGCTGGGCCAAGGCGAATGCCCCGACGCGCAGTGCGCAGGCTGGGCAGCATTCGGGTTGCGCTGGAACAAACACGGGAAAATCCCACCTGACTATGATGCGAATGATTCGCAATTACAGTATAGGACGGAGATGAACGAAAATCCCGGCATTGGCGCGCAACACCCTGCGGCAACTGCGCGCAGATCGACTGCGCCGCGTTGGCTGGCGCTTGCCATCACGGCGTGTCTGGGCGCCGATGCGGGCGTGGCCCTCGCCCAATCGGCCGCACCCGGCGCGACCGAACTTGAGCTGATCCTTGTCGCCGCGCCCGAGAATCTGCTCGCCCGGCGCCTTGATGCGCTGGCTGGTGGCGCCGATCTGGTTTCGACTGCAGAACTGGCCGATACCGCCAACCCGACCCTGGCGCGGGCACTGGCGACGAGCCCCGGTGTCGTCATCCAGAGTTTTTTCGGCGGCAACGACCAGCCTCGCGTCCAGATCCGCGGCTCGGGCTTGCAGCAAAACCCGGTCGAGCGCGGCGTTTTGGCCCTGCGCGATGGCTTGCCGATCAACCGCGCCGATGGCTCGTATGTGGTCGGTTTTGCCAACCCGGCCCAGGCGGAGTCGATCGAGGTCTATCGCGGCTATCTGGCCAACCGGCTTGGCGCGAGCGTGCTCGGTGGGGCGTTCAACTTCATCTCGCCGACGGGGGCCAGCGCGCCAGGCACCCGGCTGATGCTCAGCGGCGGCAGTTTCGGCCAGCTCGGCGCGAGCAGCCAGTTTGGCTGGGATGGCAGTGATCGCGACCTGCTCGTGCAGGCGGATGTGGGTACACGCAAAGGTTTTCGCGATTACAACGATTCGCGCCGCGAACATGCCGGCGGCAATCTCGGCTTTCGGCTGGGCGAACATTTCAGTGTGCGGGTTTTCGCCGATTACACCGATCTGGGTTTCGATGTCAGCGGTCCGCTGACCGCCGCAGGCCTGCGCAGCGATCCACGCTCGGTGTTTGCCGGGCCGACCGTCACCCCCACCGGCGCGATCAATCCCGGACCGAATGTCATCCGCGATCGCCCGCGCCGCGATGCCGAACAAACCTTGCTCGGCTCGCGCCTGAGCGGAACCATCGGGGCGCATGTCCTCGATCTTGCGCTCGGCCATTCGCGCAGCAATGACCGCTTCCGCTTTCCGGTTTCGGCGGGCATCCGCACGACAGACGGCGACGACAGCACCGGTGTCCTGCGCTACGCCTGGAAAGCCGACCCGGATCACGCCCTGCCGCTGTTTGAAACGACGGCGCAATACGTTCGCGGCAGCGCCGATCGCGGCTATTTCCTGAATCGCTCCGGCCATGCAGGCGAGCGCTTCGGCGCCAACCAGCTCGAAGCGACGACCTTCTCGGTCAATGCCGGGTTCAATATTCCACTGGCCGATCTGCTCTTGTCGCCATCCATCGCCTGGTCCGAAGCCAGTCGCGACAATGTGGATGTGTACACCTCGGCCAATCGACCTACCCTTGCCTACAACCCGGCCAACCCGAACATGGCCCTGCCGGATGGCGCAGTACCGGCAGTTTCCACCCACTACGCGCGCGCCTACCGCGGCTGGAGCCCGGCGCTGGCGCTGAGTTGGCAGCTCGATCCACGCAACCTGCTGTTTGCCGCGCTCAGCCGCAGCTTCGAGCCGCCCACGCACGATGATCTGCTGGCCACGGTGAATGGCACGCCGAACAGCAGCGCCGGACGCCCGAACCCGGCCAATCCCGGCCTGCCGGCCGCCGCGTTCTCGACGCCGAATCTCGCCGCGCAACGGGCCAGCACGCTCGAATTCGGTTGGCGTGGCAGCAACGACAGGTACCACTGGGATGCCATCGCCTATTACTCGAAAATCCGCGACGAACTGCTCAGCCTGCGCGATGAAAGCGGCGCCTCGCTCGGGGCGGTGAATGCCGGGCGCACGCGTCATGCGGGTATCGAAGTGGGTCTTGGCGCGGCGCTTGGCGAACGGCTCTCGACCCGCCTCGCCTATACCTGGCAGGATTTCCGCTTTGTCGCTGATCCGCTGCGCGGCAACAACCGCCTTGCCGGTGCCCCGCCGCAATCGCTTTACACCACGCTCGATTACCGCATGAACAGGCGCTGGTCGGCACAGGCTTCCGTGCGCTGGACGATTGACAAGACCCCGGTCGACAACTTCAACAGCGTGTATGCCGATGCCTGGGCCGTGTTCGATCTGCGCAGCCGCTATCGCTTCAACGAGACGATTTCGATGTTCGCCGAGCTGACCAACCTGTTCGACAAACGCTACGCTTCATCGACCCTGATCGTCGACCAGGCCCGCGCCGACCAGGCTGCCTTCATGCCTGGCGACGGGCGTGGCCTGTATGCGGGGCTGAATGTGGATTTTTGAACGGATTCAGTCGACAACACGCGAATCAGCGTTCGCTCAGCGCAGGGCCAGCGCCAGCAGCAGGCCGATCCAGGTTGCAAAGCCGACCCAGTTGTTGTTGCGGAACGCGGCAAAGCAGGCTTCTCGCTGGCGCTGGCGCATCAGCCATTGCTGCCAGCCGAACAGGGCGGCGGCAATGCCAAGCGCGGCAAAGTAGGGCCAAACCAGTTGTGCGCGAGTACCGGCCAGCAGCATGGCGAGGAGGAAGGTCAGCATGAGGATGCCGATGATCGGGCGATCGGCATCGGCGAACAGGATCGCGGTGGATTTGGCCCCGACGCGAAGATCGTCGTCGCGATCGACCATCGCGTATTCGGTGTCGTAGATCGTCGAGAACAGCACGTTGGCGAGGAACAGCAGCCAGCCCAGCGCCGGCACCTCGCCCGTGACCGCGGCAAAGGCCATCGGGATCGACCAGCCGAATGCAGCGCCGAGCACGACCTGGGCCAGGTGCGTATAGCGCTTGCAGAAAGGATACAGCGCAGCCAGCGCGGCACCGGCAAACGACAGCTGGATGGTCAGTGCATTGGTGAACAGCACCAGCACGAAGGCAACGACGAGCAAGCCGGCAAACAGCAGCAAGGCTTCTTTCCGCGACACGCGCCCGGCCGCCATCGGCCGATTGCGCGTGCGCTCGACATGCGCATCGAGCCAGGCGTGATCGGCGTAGTCATTGATGACGCAGCCGGCCGAGCGCATGACGAACACGCCCAGGGTGAAGATCACCAGCAAGCCGATCGGCGGAAAATCATTCGCGGCAAACCACAGCCCCCACAAGGTCGGCCAGAGCAGGAGCAAGGCACCGACCGGGCGGTCCATGCGCATCAGCACCAGGTATTCGCGAATGCGTTCGCGCCACGGATCGCGCAACGCCGAGGTCAGCCAGCTGATCACCGCCATCGAGCGCGTCGAGGCATCGGCCGGATGGGCGCCGACAGCGCGCTGGCCAGCTGTCTTCGTGTTTTCAGCCGCAGCCGGGATCGGCACCACGGCGACTGCCCACGGTGGCGGCGCGGTGCTACTGGCTTCTTCGTTCCCGGAGCCTGCCGGCGCTGGCGCAACGCGGCGCTCACCGCGCGGTAGCACCGCGGCGGCCTTGCCGCTTGGAGCTGGCGCCGGCGCGACATTTGGTTTGGCCGGCGGCGCGGCAACGGCAGCCGGTGCGCGCGCCATCGCCACTGGCTTGCGCACCGAGGGAGTGTTGGCAACCGCGCGTGGCTGTGTCGTCCGCGGCCGGGCCACGGCGGGTGGAGACAAAGGGGCTGCAGGCGACCCGGCAGCCGGCGCAGCGGGGTCGGCGGATTTTTTCGCGGGCGCTGACTTGCGCACCGCAGTCTTGCGCGGGGCAGGCGCGGCTGGCGACGCGTCGGCCGGTTTCAACGGGCGCGGGCGTGGTGCGGCGGGTTTGTCCGAAGGAGGAACGTCGCTCATGCCGCCCAGTGTAATCGGCGCCGCGACAAACCACGATCCAGCGATATTTCAGTGCGTAGCCAGGAAATCCTGCTTGTCTCAGCGGTACCCGGGATATCAATGACGCGCGTCAACTGCCTCAGGGTGTCAATCTCGCGGATCTGGTAGTGGGTTGCCCCGCTGCCAGCGCCCCAGGTCAGCGGCACACTGCGCGGGTTACGCGCACAAGTGCTGGATGCGGTCGTGCTGATGAAGGCCGGGCGGCCGGGACCGGTTGCTGCGCTGCATCACATGCTGGGCGCAGCCAGGCAGGAAAAGGCGGGGCAACCGTGGCATGGGAAACCTCCTGATCCTGATCGAAGGTCTCGAACAGCAAGGCTATTCCTCAACGGCATAAAATCATGATTCTGACCTATTGTTCCATTGTTCACTCGGGCATAGAATTAATGCCTCTGCCGCATTGGTCCGAGGCCTTTTGAGGCTTTTCGCCACTTCTGATCCATGAGAGAATTCCATCAATGGATGAGGGACGACGCGGATGACGTTGAATTGGCTCCGATCTCTGCCCTGAATTCAGTATTGAATGCATGTGTATGCCGAGAGGATCGGATTCGGATTAGCGAAGTTTGTCCGATTGAAGATCACCGGTTGCTATGACCACCACCGATGCCCCACGGCCAAGTGGCGACAGATAAAGCTATTTCATAGCTATCTTGGGAGAACTAATGAACGGAACGATCAAATCAAGTTTGTTGAGCGCGTCCTTGCTCACTTTCGTGGCTGGGATGCAGTCCGCATCAGCTGAGGTGCTCCCGACTTTCGTCGAGATCGGACATTCGGTTGAGTTCATTGATTCTGTAGCCGCCAGCCGGTTTGCCAAGATCGACCTCGATGGTGATGGTCTGCAGGATCTGGTTTTCGTCGGCACATCCGGGAGCCCGATATTGTTCGCAGTGGGCAAGCGCGCCGATGGAAGCCTCGGCTTCAAGATGGCCAAGGCTATTGTGGACGATGGGGCCATGGCGCGTGTTTTGGCGTGGAGGTCAGCGGGTATCAACCACATACTCACGATTTCAGCCAATGGCAAGGTACGTGACTACAGCGGTTGGCCTCTCGTCGAGCAACGCAGCTTCTCCGTTGCGACGCAAGTCTTAACTGCGGTGGTCGGTGACCTCGACAACGACGACAACGACGATTTGTTGGTTGCTGACAATGAGTTTCTGTACGCCTACTCCCTCTTAAATGGCTTTCCTAAATGGAACTATTTGATTTCTGGTATTCGTGACCTTGCTGTTGCGCAGCTCGATGCCGATCCCGCATTAGAGATCATTGTCGGGGGTCCGTTGCCGGGAATCGTTCTCGACGGTGCAACTCGTGCAATTGATTGGCAGTATATCGATGGATTTGGCACGCAGTTGGCGACGGGTTCGTTGTTGATGGATGGAGGCATACAGTGGGTCGGCGCGGGAGGCTGGAGACCATTCACTGTGTTCCGCGCATCGCCGTGGTCACCGTTGTGGACTGGACCTGGGCATGAAACTGGTGCAATCGCCACGGCAAACTTGGACAACAATGGTCTCGATGTCGTCCTGCAAGGTGACGCACAGTGGGGTCAAGTGCATATCCTCGATTCAAATACCCATCAGCAGCGATTCCAAATTCCGAATGATGGCTTTGGAGTCAACGCCGTCGCGGGTGTGGATTTTGATGGGGATGGCAAGGACGAAATCGCGTTCGCGGGCTACATCGCATATCAAGGCGATCCGCTTCTGACGGTCGCCAGCGGCCAGAGCGGATTGGTATCTTGGCAGTTCTTTCCGATCAACGGCCCTTTTTTAGCAACGGCCTTGGGTGATGTAGACGGTGATGGCCGCATGGAACTTGTTGCAGCAACAAGTGGCGGGCCATTTTCGAACGGAACCATTGCGATATTTGACGCCGAATCTGGCAGCCAAGAGTGGCGCTCGCCGTTGGATCTCAACAACTCTGACGATCCGTTCCATATCGCCGTGACTAAAATTGAGCTTGTTCCGCATGTCGGAAATCCAGGTATGGACATCGTGTTCGCAGGTCGCGCCGGCTACGATGACGGAAGAATCACCGTGATGGATGGGGTAACGCATACGGCCCGACTGCAGATCGGACATTTTGATTCCGGGCCAATGCGATCCCGCGTTTTGAAGGATCTGGCTCTTGTCGATTTCGACAACGACGGCGTCCTTGACTATGTTGCGGCAACTGAGACGCGATACACGGCGGCGACTGGCGTTCTGCTTCAGGTGTTCTCCGGCACTACCGGCGAAACGTTATGGACGTCGGTTCCAATGGGTAACGGGCCCGTGACAATGAATGGTGTTCTGGTTGCAGATGGGCTGAACGGGTCGGGGAGCAAGCAATTGATCGCCGTGCTATCGGGCAGTCTCCGCTCCTACGATAGTTCGACCGGGCTACTCCTATGGACTATTGCCGCAGCTAACGATGGCGCGACCCTCGTCACGAGTGGCGAGAATGGTGCAGAAATCGGTGTGTTTCTGAATTCCGGAGCAGTGACTTTCTACAGCTTGTCCACGCAGGCCTATATCAGAAGCTATTCGCTTCCGGGGCCATTGCGTGCCGTTTACGCCCTGGGCGGGGATCTGCATACCCTGGTCGCCGCGAGCGCAGATGTCTTGTCCCTCTTCGACGGCGAGAGCGGAAGTATCCTTGCTGCCACAGGCTATGTTGGCCAGTTTCCGGAAATTGGCAGTCGAATTTCGGCTGCCAGGAGCGCGGGAACCTCTTGGACGATTGCGAGCGGAACAGAAGCGGCCTTGTACCGCTTTCGCTTGCACCTCGATGACGTCATCTTCGCCAATTCTTTCGAGACTCCATAATGGCTGTAATCCAGTGGCTTCGGCATGTTGCGGACCACCGACAACGCTGGATGACCAGGCATTCGTCTATTGAAATCGCGCGTCTGGCTTTTGAAAGAGTGGCAGGGGCTCCGGCCAAAGAACGCGTGCGGGTTATGGAAAATTGAGGATCGCAGCGAGATCATGGTGGCTTGAATCCGCCTCCTGTCGCCGATGCGGCTCACCGACGAGCAAATAGATCTGAAGCAACCACCAGTTGCTTCCGTGCTGTGTCCGCCGCTACCGAAGCGGGATTGGTGGAACTTGCAACTCAGCGTCGCGCGCGTCGGGCGACGCCGGGGCGCCAGAGCAGGGCGAGGACAATGCCGAGCAGGAAGCCGGAGACATGCGTCCACCAGGCGACCGCGCCGAACGCCGGGCCGACATAAGTGAACAGGATCTGCAGCACGGCCCAGAAGCCGATCAGCAGCGAGGCGGGCACGCGCACGAATTCGAGAAAGAAACCGAGCGGCAATACCAGGCCCAGATCAGCCCGGGGATACAGCACCAGATAGGCGCCGACCACGCTGGACACCGCACCACTGGAGCCGATGATCGGCGAATTGGTCGCCGCCAGGGTCCACGCCCCGGCCAGATTGGCCAGCGCACCGGCGAGAATGAAAAGGACAAAGAAACGACCGGCACCGAGCGCGCGCTCGGTGGGTACACCGAAGATGATCAGGAACAGCAGGTTGGTGGTGAGGTGGATCCAGTCGGCATGAATGAACAAGGCGGTGACGAGGCGGGCGAAACGCAACTCGGAAAGCTGGGTCTGCCAGGGCACGCTGGCGTCCAGCAGCGTGGTCGGCACGGTGCCCCATATGCTCAGCAGCCGACCGCGGCCGCTGGCCGGTTCGGCGACGATCCAGAGGAACATGGCCACGCAGGCCGCGACCAGCAGCAGGGTGGCCCAGGGCGGTTGTCGACGGCGTCGACTCTGCAGTTGAACGAACACCGCCGCGGTCTGCGCTCAGCGTCCGCCGCGCGGATACAGGAAGCGCGCACCCTCGTATTCCAGGACAACCCCGTCGCTGCGGATCTCGATCAGCTTGAGGCCCTCGAACTCGTCGCCTTCGGCGCGGCGCTCGCCATTGATGATGACGAAACGCTGGTCGGGTTGGGTGGCAAAGACGTGCATGCTGAGCTTGAGCTCGGGCAGGCTGCGGCGGGTCGCCAGCGGCAGCTCCCACATCAGCTTGAGATTTGATTCCGCGGCGGCGGCGGGCGCAGCTGCTGCGCCCGCGGTGGCGGCTGCCGGCGCAGCTCCTGCCGGGGCCTTCACGCTGGCTGCCTTTTCCCTGCCGGCGGGCACCGACTTCGCGGCCTCGCCCATGGCCGCGGCAATGGCTGCCGTGTCCGTTGCGGAAACCGGCGCGGATTCCTTGATCGTGGCCGCCACCCCGGCTTGCGGATTGGCGGCAACGAGTTCGCCGCTGCTCAGCTTTTCACGCTGGCTGGCTTGGGCATCAGTGGCCAAGGCCGGCGCCCTGGCTGTCTTCCGTTCCGCGGCGGGCGCGGGCTTCACGCTTTCAATGACGGCGGCGGCGGGCGGCGGCGGCTTCGCGGCATCGGTCGGGGCAGTCGCGGCGGCATCCGCGCCGGCTTGCGGCACGGCGCTTTCACGGCCCATCCACCACAACACGGCGAGGCCGACGGCGATCAGCACGATGAGCGCGGGCAGCAGGCTGCGACGACGACGCACGGCCATCACCGGCGAACCAAGTGAAGGCGATTCGCCGAGGCGACGCTGGCGTTCGGATTTTTTCAGGGCTTCGAGGATCAAGGACATGATGACTGGCCCGGCTTATGCGGAAACACGCGCGATGTTCGCGCAGGGCATGCGATGCACGGCGCGTTGCGCGATAAAGCGCCGTGCCGATATGGGCAGCGCGCACGCGCAATGCGCTGTGGATGCAACGGACAAGCGGGGGCGAACAAGATTCATGGAGAGTCCGGCAGTCATTCGATGTTGCGGGTAAGGTGCGGGCCTGTTTCTTCCAGCGCGGACAGCGCAAACAGGGTTTCCGGGCCGATGATGCCATCGGCCTGGATGCCATAGGCGAGTTGCAGCTTGCGCACGCGCTCCTCGAGCTCGGCATCGAAATAGGCAGGGCCGGCTTCGGCATTGGCGCCGCCATCGAGGCGGCTCAGGTTTTGTTTGGCCCAGGCCACGCCGGCACCGGCATCGCCCTTGCGCAACGGCCCGCTGATCGCGGCGGGAACGCGCCAGATGGCGATGAAATCCCCGGCCCAGTAGCGGCTCAGTGCCGCGCGCGGCAATTTTATCGCCTCGCCGCCGAGATCGACATGCACCTCTTGCTTGCCGGCACCTTGCAACAAGACGTGCATGGGATTTTCCGCCGTGCCAAAGACGAGAATCAGCGGGCGATCGAAGCGCAAAACCTGTTCCAGCGTGGCCCGTCCTCGCAGGCAGAAGATGCCCGGAGCCACCAACGCCTGGCAGCGCGTCGCCGCACGCACCGACACCTCGGCCGAGCCGATCTGCCAGCGCGACAGCAATTGCGTTAGGGTCGACAATTCGGTTTCCGGCGGTGCGGCCAGGCGCGCTTCGAGGCGATCGATGCCGGCATCCGTTGGCGCGCTCGGCGCGGCCGTGCTGGGCGTGGCCACGTCCGCCACGGCCGGTTCGGGCGGTGCCGGGCGCAGCACGAAATAGCTCGCCACCAGCAAAATGACGGCTGCCAGCACCCAGCGCGCGTAACGGCGCACCCAGTAGCGGGCATGGCCGGGCAGGGCCTCATCGGCGGAGCGATCAACCAGGCGTTCGCCAATCGATTGCTGCTCGCGCGCATAGCCAGCCATCAGGGCGCGGTCGGCGATGACGTTGATCAGCCGTGGAATGCCACCGGAACGCTGGAACAATGCGCGCATGCCGAGCCGTGAAAACGGCACATGCTGGCAACCGGCGACGGCCATGCGGTGCTTGACGTAGGCCTCGGCCTCGGCGGCATCGAGCGGGGTCAGGTGATAACGCGCGGTGATGCGCTGGGCAAGCTGGCGCAGTTCCGGGCGATTGAGCATGTCGCGCAGCTCGGGCTGGCCGAGCAGGATGATCTGCAGCAGCTTCTGCGTCGGCGTTTCCAGATTGGTCAGCAGGCGGATCTGCTCCAGCGCATCCAGGGACAGGTTCTGCGCCTCGTCGACGATCAACACCACGCGCAGGCCTTGCGCGTAGGCATCCAGCAGATAGGAGTTGAGCGCGTCGGTCAGCCCCTTGAGGCTGCCGTGCTTGCCGGCGATGTCGAGCTTGAGCTCCTCGCAGACGGTCTCGATCATCTCCACCGGCGACAGCCTGGGGTTGAGCAACAGGGCCACCTGGGTGTCTTCCGGCAACTGCTCCAGCAACAGACGGCTCAGCGTGGTCTTGCCGGTACCGACCTCTCCGGTGAGCTGGACGAAACCACCGCTGCCGCCCTTGCCGACGCCATACAACAGGTGCGCGAGCGCATCCCGGTGGCGCTCGGACAGGAATACATAGCGCGGGTCCGGCGTTATTGAAAACGGGGCCTCGCGCAGGCCGTAATACTCGAGATACATGTGCCTACTCTACCCGACCGCATGCGGCCGACGGGGTTCTTGTTGCCGGACAAGGGAACCCGCGCGCCAGGCCACGCCGCGCAGCCTGGATCCGGCCGCAGCGGAACGGTTCGGCAACGGGCGGGTCAGGCTGGCGTGGCCAGGCGCGTCGCCGCGTGCTTGAGCTGGCGGATCCATTCATCGTTGAGGCGTCGCGAGCCGGCCGGCATGTGCTTGATGTGGCGCATGGAATCCTCGACCAGGGCGCGCGCCGCCGGCTGCTCGCCCCAGGATTCAAGGATGCCGACATATCGCACGCGCGCCTCGATGCCGGCGAAATAGCCGACCAGGGCTTCGAACTCCGCGCGGGCCTTGGCGCGCTCGCCACACGCCGCCAGCGCCCGGGCATGGATGAGATGGCCTGAGGGTGACTTGAAATCCGGTTGTTGCGCGATCAGCGCGTCCAGCAGTGCGCGTGCCGCCGGCGCGTCGCCGCTGTCGAGCAGGGCACGGGCCAGCTTGACCTGGATGTCCGGATCATCGCGGTGCACGCCCTGCAAGGCCTCGCGGTAAGCGCCAATTGCCTCGACCTGGCGACCCGCGCCGTGCAAGGCATCCGCGACCCGCACGCGGTTGGCGATGGTCGCCGAATGCTCGAACTCGGCTTGCGCCTCACGCAGCTCGCGGCCCGGATCCAGCGAATGACGCACGCTGCGCACGACGCGCCGTCCGCCACGCGAGCGCGACATCTCCGGCGCGATCACCGCCAGCGCATAAATGATGCTGCCGAACAGCGGAAAGAAAAACAGCACGAACAACCAGCTGCGCTCCTGGCTCGTGCGCCACACATGCACGGCACACAGGATCGCCACGATGACATGCAGACCCAGACCGAGAATGGGCACTTGCCGCGCTCCATGAAGGCAAGGATGAAGTTTGCGGTGCACCCGGGCGACTGTCCAGAACGGCCACGCTCAAGTGTCGGGCAGCGCATCTCCGGCGTTCCAGGCAAACAGGCGCAGCTCTTCGGCATCCCCGGAAACACGGATCAGGCGCTCGAAACGCAGGCCGATCTTTTCCAGCACACGTGCCGACGCCGGATTGTCCAGCGCGGTGATCGCAACCACACGACGCAGGCCGAAGTCTTGCCGGGCCAGCGCCATGCAGGCTTGCGCCGCCTCCAGCGCATAGCCCTGGCCGCGCCACGCCGGCAGGAAGGCATAGCCGATATCGACATCCTCCAGCGTGTCGCGACGGATCAGCCCGCAGATGCCGATGCAGTCCGCTGCCTCGGCAAGGCGCACCGCCCAGAGGCCAAAGCCATGCTGGCGATAACTGGCCATGGCACCCGCGACGATGTAGGCGCGCGCCTGTTCCAGCGTGTGCACGCCGCGATCGCCGATATGGCGCAGGAAATCCGCATCATTGAGCAGGCTCAGGATGAACGCCGCGTCATCGACATCGAGCTCGCGCAGGATCAGGCGCGCGGTGCGCAATGGCAGGCGCGCGCAGGCGGACGGCTCTGGCATCGTCGTGCCGGGATCCATCAGGCGGCCACGCCGTAACTGCGCAACAGCGCATCCGGGCTGGGTTCGCGGCCGCGGAAGGCGACAAAGGATTCCAGCGCCGGCCGCGATCCACCGACAGCAAGGACCGCCTTGCGCCAGGCTGCGCCGACTTCGCGGTTGAACACGCCTTCCTGCTCGAAACGCTCGAAGGCATCGGCGGACAGCACTTCGGCCCACAGATAACTGTAGTAGCCGGCGCCGTAGCCGCCGGCGAAGATGTGGGTGAAGGCATGCGGGAAGCGATGCCATTCGGGCGGCTGCAGCACCGCGACTTCACGACGCACCTCGTCAAGCAGCTGCAGCGTGCGCGCGCCGAGTTGCGGATCGAACTCGTGGTGCAGGCGGAAATCAAACAGGCCGAATTCCAGCTGGCGCACGAGGAACAGGCCAGACTGGAAATTGCGTGCCGCCTGCATGCGCTCGAACAGCGCATCCGGCAGGCGTTCGCCGCTTTGCCAGTGGCGCGCGATCAGGTCGAGGCCCTCGCGCTTCCAGGCAAAGTTCTCCATGAACTGGCTGGGCAACTCCACCGCATCCCACTCGACGCCGCTGATCCCGGAAACCCCGGCGAAATCCACTTCGGTCAGCATGTGATGCAGGCCATGGCCGAATTCGTGGAAGAGGGTGATCACATCGTCATGCGTGAGCAGCGACGGCGTGTTCGCCGTCGGCGGGGCGAAATTGCAGGTCAGGAAGGCGATGGGCAATTGCAAGGAATCCTTTTTTCGCAAGCGCGACGTGCATACGTCCATCCACGCGCCACCACGCTTGCCGGTGCGTGCGTAGAGGTCGACATAGAAGCCGGCGAAAACCACGCCGTCGGCATCGAGCAGATCGTAGTAGCGCGCGTCCTCGTGCCAGACATCGACACCTTGGCGCAGGCGCACGCCGACGCCGAGCACGCGCTCGATCACCGCGAACAGGCCGTCCATGACCGCCGGCAGCGGGAAATAGGGTTTCAGCTCCTCCTCGTTCAAGGCGTATTTGCGCTCGCGCAGTTTTTCCGAGGCATAGCCGACATCCCAGGGCTGCAGGTCGGCGATCTGCAGGTGTTCGGCGGCGAACGCGCGCAACTCGGCAAGATCGGCTTCGGCCATCGGCCGCGCCTTGGCGACAAAATCGCGCAGGAAGGCAATTACCTGGTCTGGCGAAGTCGCCATCTTCGTCGCCAGCGATTCCTCGGCGGTGCTGGCGAAGCCGACCAGCAGCGCGGATTCGTGGCGCAGGGCGAGGATGCGCTCGATGCGCGCTGTGTTGTCGAATTTCCCGCCATCGGCATTTTCCGAGGCACGCGTGCCATAGGCGCGATAGACGCGGGCGCGCAGCGCACGATCGTCGGCATAACTCAGCACGGCTTGCACGCTGGGCTGCTTGAGGGTGACCAGCCAGCCTTCGAGGCCTTTTTCCTCGGCATAGGCACGCAGCACGGCGCGCCCCGATTCCGGGATGCCGGCGATACCGGCGGCATCGGTGATGTGTTCGCTCCAGGCATCGGTGGCATCGAGCACGGCTTCCTCGAACTCGGTGGAAAGCCGCGCCAGTTCGCTGGAGATTTCGCGGTAACGCGAGCGTGCCGGTTCCTCGAGGGCAACACCGGCAAGGACGAAATCGCGCAGCTCGTGTTCGACGAGGGTGCGCGCCGCCGCCGGCAAGGCGGCAAACGCCGCCCCTTCATGCACGGCCTTGACCGCCGCATAGAGCTCGCGGTTCTGGCCAAGGGCACTGCTGAAGGCGACGATCTTTTCCTGCGCCTTGGCATAGGCCTCGCGCAATGCCTCGGAGTCGGCGACGCCGTGCAGATGGCCGACCGGTGCCCAGGCGCGCGACAGGCGGTCGTCGAGATCCTCGCAGACGCCGATGACATTCTCGAAGCTGCGCGGGGTCTTCGCCGCAAGCAAGGCATCGATGCCGGCCTGGTAGTCGGCAAGGATGGTGTCGATCGCCGGCTCGACGTGCTCCGGGCGGATCGCCGAGAAGCGTGGCAGGACGGTGTTTTCAAGCAGCGGATTGCTCATGCGGGTTTCCATGCAGGCACGCTCGTGACCAAGCGTCGAGCGGTGAACTTGGAGCGCGGATGGCGCAAAATCAAGCGCAACCCACGACCCTGACCGGATTCGATGAACATCGAAGATGCCCGCCAGACCCGCGACATCCTGCGTGCCCTGCCGTTGTTCCGCCATCTCGATGACGCCGCCCTTGCCGAGCTCGGTGCCGAGCTGCAGTGGTTCGCCCTGCCGGGCGGCTCCTCGCTGTTCGAGCAGGGCGATGCCAGCGACGCGCTGTATGTGCTGAAGAGCGGCAGCGTCGGTGCCTTCCGCAATGACGAGCATGGCAACGCGCAACTGGTCGGCGTGGTCGCTGCCGGCGAGACGGTCGGCGAGGTCGGCATGATTGTCGACATGCCGCGCAACGCCAGCATCCGCGCCCTGCGCGATTCGGAATTGCTGCGCCTTTCCCGACACGATTTCGAGAAGCTGGTCAACCATCATCCACGCTCGATGCTGGCCATGGCGCGGCTGGCCGTGCGGCGTACCTCCGCGCAAGACGAGAACGCCTCGATGAGCGCACCGCGCACCTTTGCCGTGCTGCGCCAGAATGCCGGCGTCGACGTGCATGGCTTTGCCGAGGAACTGGTGCGCATGCTTGGCGCCTTTGCCAGCTGCGCGATGATCGACCGCAAGGAAGGCCAGGGTCGCCTGAGCAGCTGGTTCAACGAACTTGAGGCGCGCACGCGTTTTGTCATCTATGTCGCCGATGCCGACGACGAATGGCAGGCCCTGTGCGTGCGCCAGGCCGATTGCCTGCTGCTGCTGGCGAATGCGGACGAGGAGCCGGGCGAATGGCCAGCGGGGGCCTGCGCCGATGCCTCGTTGGCGTTGTCGCGACCGCGCCACCTGATCCTCGTGCATCCGCGGCAGCTCGTCGAAGGCGCGGCGCTGCGCTGGTTGCAGAAGACACCCGGCATCCGCCACCACCACCTGCGCGATGTGCGCGATGCGCGCGACGTGCGCCGCATCGCACGCCTGCTCACCGGGCGCAGTTTGAGCCTGGTGCTGTCGGGCGGCGGCGCGCGCGGCTTTACCCAGATCGGCATCGTGCGTGCACTGCGCGAAGCGGGCCTGGAGATTGATTGCGTCGGCGGCACCAGCATTGGCGCCATCATCGGTGCCGGCGTGGCACTGGAGTGGTCGGACCAGGAAATGTTCGACAACTACCGCTACAGCTTCGTCAGCGCCCGGCCACTCGGCGACTACACCTTGCCGCTGGTGGCACTGACCCGCGGCAAGCGGGTTTCGCGCCTGCTCCGCGAGCAGTTTGGCGCGCGCGACATCACCGATTTGCCCTTGCCGTATTTCTGCTGCTCGTCAAACCTGAGCAGCGGGCAACTGGAGACCCATCGGCATGGCCCGTTGTGGTTCTGGCTGCGTGCCTCCTGCGCCATCCCGGGGGTCATTCCGCCGGTCTGCCACCACGGTGAGGTGTATGTCGACGGCGCGGTCATCAACAACCTGCCGACCGACGTCATGCATGCCTTGCAGCCCGGAGCGATGGCCGCCGTCGACATTGGCGCCGACGATTCCCTGCGCACTCGCATCGAGGAATACGCCACCCCGCCCTTCTGGAAACTGGTCTTCGACTTTCGCCGCGGACTGCGCCCCGGCATCTTCGACATCCTGATCCGCTCGGGCATGGTCAACGCCGAACTGGCCAGCGCCGAACGCCGCCGTCTGGTCAGCCTGCTGCTGGAGCCACCGGTGCGCGACATCGGCCTGCTCGACTGGAAAGCCTACGAACGCGCGGTCGAATCCGGTTACCAGTATGCCGTGCGCGTGATTGGCACCCAGCGCGACAGCCTGCACGAGCAGCTGCCGTTGCGCGTGTGAGCGACGCTACTCGAAACCGTGCGCGAAGATGCTGTCGTTGCCGGTCAATTCGACGATGTATTCCGTGCTGCCGCCGCTGACATCGATACGCCAGCCCGAGTAATAGGTTTCGTCGCCCGGCACCGACTGCGTGCGCCAGTCGAGCGCGCTCAAGGTTGCATTCGCCGGGCTGAGCACGCGGATATGCAGGTTGCCGGCGGCAGCGTTGCGGCCGACGATGACCGGCTGCACCGGCACATTGATCTGGAACACGGCACTGGTATTGCTGCCGAGGCTGAACTGGTCGTGCACGCGCAGGGTGCGCCGGGCGAAATCGAGGGTGCGCTGCCAGGATTGCACGGCCACATTGCCGTCGTACGCCGGGGTCAGGTTGGCGACGACATGCACGTCGCCACCGCTGCCCGGAGTCACCAGCATGCTCGAGGTGGTGCCCTCGCGCTGTGGCACGGTTGTGCCGTTGTGGACAAAGCGCAGCAAGTTGTGCACCTCGGTGCCCTGCTGGATGCCGCTGTGCGTCCACATGTTTTCGGTAGCGGCCAGCCAATCGCCCTCGAACAGGGTGAACGAACCCTGGTTCTGGTGGGCGTGGCTCTGCACATAGGGGCCGGCGGAAAACTGCAGCCACATGGCGCCGGTATCCCATCCGCTGCGCGAGAACAGCTGGCCGGTGCCGGTGGCATGGTAGGTCAGCGCCGCGGGCGGCGTGCCGCCAGCACCGCTGGGCAGCAGGTTGTGCCGGTAGTTGAAACCGCTTTCCATGGTCTGGTTGGAAATCGAGTGCAGCCACCAGGCGGCATCGTCGCGGGCGACGGCATTGCTCGACATTGCCCGCGCTTCGAGCATGAGCGTGCGGTGGTAGTCGTAGATGACCGGCTCGGAGACACGCGCCTGGTCGCCGATGGGTGCAACCCGGTCGAGGGTCGGCACGGTGGCATGGATCCACCAGAGGATGCTCGCATCCAGATGGCCGTTCAGGCTGGCCAGATTGACGCCGGTGGAGTCGCGCCAGACCCGGTACAGCGCGAACACGCTGCGATGCGAAAGGCCGTAAGCCGTGCCTTCCTCGCTGCCACCTCCTTCCAGCGTTGCCAGGTAGGCGCTCAATGCCGGCAACTTGTCGTTCTGCAGCAACTGCATCCAGGTGCTGTTGCCGGTGGCCAGCGCCCAGTACATGGTCGCTTGCAGAAAACTGTAATAGTAGTTGTTGGCCGGGTCGGTGATCGACCAGCCGGACCACGGCCAGGCAACGCCGCCCCACTGGGCATCGGCGGGATGCCAGACATTCCACACCGCCTGTTCGGCATAGGCCGCCCAGCGATTGCGTTGCGCCGGCGGTATCAATGTCGAACACCAGTCGAGGGTCAGGGCGAGGTCGCCAATCATCGGCCCGACTTCGAGGTAGGAGTCGCCGGCCACCTCGGGACGTTGGCCAAGCGCCATTGCGGCTTCGGCAGCGGCCACCTGGGTCTCGACCATGGCGATGGCGAGATTGGCATAAGCCACCTGCCCGGTCAGCCGGTACATGGTCACTGCATCGGTGGCCGAGAAGGCATAACCCGGATTGCCGGCCACGGCCTGATCGACCCAGAGCTTGAAGCGCTGGTACTCGGCCGATTGCAGGTTGACGTAGGACAGGTCGATGTTGATTGCGGCACGCACTTGCGCTGCGGCAAGCAACAGCGTCAGTGCCAGCAAGCTGATTCGCAAGATCCTCGACATGATGGCGCACCCTTGACCCGGAGGTGCTGGATCATCGCAGGCCGGCCTTGCCCATTGCGCGACGCAGGCCACAGCTCCGCGCACGCGGCGAAGCGTGCGCTCAGGCGGGCTCGACGACCACGGCGGTGCCGTAGCAGAGCACCTCGGCCAGGCCGGGCATGATTTCCGTGGCGTCATAGCGCATGCCGATGATCGCGTTCGCGCCAAGCATGCGTGCCTGGCGGATCATCAACTGATAGGTTTCGGCGCGGGTCTGCTCGCACAGTGTCGTGTACACCGTGATGTTGCCGCCGAACAGCGAATGCAGGCCGCCGATGAAATTGCCGACGATCGAGCGCGAGCGCACGGTCAGGCCACGCACCACGCCGAGGCTGCGCACGACCCGATAGCCGGGCAGTTCGAGTGCCGTGGTCACCATGCTGTTGTGGATCGAGGCGCTTCGATGGGCCTCCGCAGGAGTTGCGGAAGGGCTCAGATTGATGGTTTCCATCGGTTTTCTCCGGCGTGCCGAACATGTCCCGGTCCCCGGGCAGGCTCAAGCGGTTGGCGGACCCTTCAATTCGACAATATTGCCCTCGGGATCCTCGACATAGATGGACGGGCCTTCACCCTCGGCACCGTTGCGCGACTGCGTGTCTCCAGCCTCGATGCCGAATGCCGCCAGATGCCGACGGATATCGGCCTCGTCGAACGGTTCGATACGCAGGCAGAAGTGATCGAGGTTGCGTGCGCGCGGATCGGGTGCGCCACCGCCTTCGCGGCCCAGCTTTCCGGTCACCGGCACGAGATCGATCAGGCCCTGTCCGGCGCGCAACTGGATCAGGCCAATGCTGTCGTCTTGCAGCTCGACCGGGCAGCCGAGCACGTCGCAATAGAAATGCAGCATGGCCGCGACATCGACAATGCGCAGGACCAGGTGGTCGATTTCACGAACGTGGATCATCACGCAGTTTCCTGCACGGCGACGACAAGCAGCCTGCGCGAAGCGCTCGCGCAGGCTTGTCCGCAGCCACCATGCCCCATGCCCGTACCGCGGCCAGTCGACTCAGTTGCAGGCAAACGGCAACAGGTCAGAGGCCATGCTCGATTCGCAGCGCCAGTTGCCGTTGCCGGTGTAGGTCCACTCGATGCGTTCGATGCGCGCGGCAAACGGAATGTCGGAGGAAGAGGACAGGCGGATCGTCACCGTGCATGCGGGCGAAATGCCGCCGAGCTGGATCGATTCGATCCAGGCATTGTCCGAGCGGCGTTCCTCGGCCGGGCAATCGCCGGCGGCATCGGCAATTGCCGCCACTTCGCTTTGCGTGGCGCTGGCGACCATGTACACGGCGGTCAAGCCGGTGCGGATGGTCTCCTTGTCGCCCTCGTCGACGCCCGAGCTGCTGCTTGGACTGGACAGGTCCGGGCTGCTGCTGGACATGTCCGGAAGCCCGGACATCGAGGAATCGGGGATATCCATGCTGCCCATGCGCCCCATGAACATGCTGATCATGTAGCTGTAGCCGGCGATCATGACGATCATGCCGAGGATCGGCAGGCCGTTGAGCACCCAGCCGTACCACGGCATCTTCGGTCGTACGGTTGGCAGCGGCTGGCCGGGGTTCACCTCGCGGAACACCACGCAGGTGCTGGCCATCATGTCGTGCAGGGCCTGCTTGCGGCCGGTGAAGCCGGCCATCATCCAGCCAATGCCGAAGGGAATGATGCCGGTGACGATCTTGCCGAAGAAGCGGCCGGTCGCGCGACCGAAGGTGATGCGCTCGCCGCTGGCATTGGTGACCTTCAGGCCCATGATGCGCTTGCCCGGCGTGGCCTGGTTGACGCCGCTCTCGAACTTGGCGAAAAACAGCCACGAGCCGACGATCGCACCCACATAAGCAAGGAAATAAAACAGGAAGATCATGCCACCCGGCGACTCGCCCGACATCGCGGCCTGGAAGCTCAAGTAAAACAGCAGACCAAACACCAGCAGGAACGGAATCATCAGGATCAGCGAATCCAGCGAGTAGGCGGCGAAACGACGCCAGAAGCCCGCATGCACGATGTCGCCTTCGGGCAACAGGTTGCCGGCGGCGGCGGATGGCGTGAATGCCACGGCAGCAGGCGCCGCAGCGGCCATGCGCATGTCGACGGCCGCCGGTGCCGCCGGCCTTGGCGCACTTCCGGCGCTTGGCGCCATGGCTTCGGCGCGAACCGTGCTGAATGCAACCGTGGCCTGCTGGTCCATGTCGGTAGCCGGCGAGCTCGGCACGATGAACGGCTTCCAGTCGGAGCTGCCGACCACGGCAATGCTGATGCTCGATGGCCAGGCGCCGCTGCGCACGCGGTTCTCGACATAGGCATGCGGCACCGGACCGCGTGGCACGCCATCGACCAGCACGAACAGGTTGTCGCCGCTGACGGCCTGCAGGTCGGTCACGGCGCCGATGGCCGATGCCCCATCCTGTAATTTCTGCAATTTGCCGAGATCGTCGCTTTCCTTGATAGAGATGGGCGCGCGGGCCAGCAACTCGGCCTTGAGGCGCTCGGGCTCCATGCGGAAGTAGGCGGCCAGAGCCGGCCAGACCGTCGCGGCATCGAAACCAGGCAGGATTTCACCGGTCAGAACCAGGGCGTGCTTGATGGGTTGCATTGTTTCCATTCCCGTTCGTTTTCAGTGGTGGTTGCGGGCCAGTGCCGGCAAGCGGCCCGATTGCGGATCAAGTATCGCCGGCAGGCGGGGCAGATGCACGCCTTCGGCCTGCGGCTCTCATCAGCGGCAGGAGGTCGGCAGGTATTTCGACTCGATTGCCGAGCTGCAGGTCCAGACTGCCGCATCGGAATACTGCCATTCAACGGCCTGGCCACGGATCATGCCGGGCGTACCGGAATCCGCGGCGAACAACAGGGTCACCACGCAGTCCGGAGCCTCGCCGCTGATGCGGATCGAGGCGACGAGCGGATTGGTCGATGCGGTGAATTGCGCCTGGCAACCGTCCTGCGCGGCGACCGCTTCGGCGACCGCAAGCTTGGCCGCATCGGCATCGAGCATGGCCGTCGCCACCTTGGCCCGCACGGTGTATTGCTGGTAGGCCGGCAGGGCGATGGCGGCAAGAATGGCAATCGGGAACACGGCCAGAAGCAGGCAGTTTGCGGCCCAGCCATACCATGGCATGCGCGGGCGCACCGTCGGCAGGGGCTGGCCCGGGCGCACCGTCTCGAAAACCACGCAGGTATCCGCAATGAGGTCGTGCAGGGCCTGCTTGCGCGTGGTCCAGCCCGCCAGCGCATAGCCGATATACAAGGTGATGCAGGAGATGGCACCGGCAAAGTAGCGTCCGCTGGCCTGGCCGAGATTCAGTCGCTGGCCCTTGCCGTCGGTGGCGATGATGCCCATTGCGCGCTTGCCGAGGGTCGCCTGCGCGGGCGAACTTTCCATCAGTGCGAAATACGCCCAGCGGCCGCCGATGTAGACGAAGAAGCCGAGGATGGGAATCATCAGGATGATCGTGGTCGGAATGGCCAGGATCAGGTTGTCGATCAGATTCGCCGCACAGCGACGCCAGAAGCCGGCATGGATGGCCTCGCCGGCCGGCAAGGGCAACACGGCTTCCTTGCGACTGGCGATGCCGTCGGCAACGCGGGCGATTTTCGCCGCAACCGTATCGGACTCGGCCGCGGCCGGGATCGCTGCGGCGGCAAGCGGTGCCGGTGGCACGCCGGCGGCGAGCGGCGGCAGCACGCGCCATTCGGAACTGCCGGGCGGCGCCGCCTTGAGACCGGCCGGCCAGGCCCCGCTGCGAATGCGCTGATCAATGTAGCTGCGTGGCAGCGGGCCGCGTGGCACATTTTCAAGGAGGACAAAGTAGCTGCCGCCGCTGGAAGGATGCACTTCGCACTGCGCCCCCATGGCAAGCAGGGCCGCCGCGCGGCGCTCGAGATCGGCGAGGTCGTCGGATTCCTTGAGGGTCATCGGCACCCGCGCCAGCACCTCGCTGTCCAGGCGCGCCGACTCGATGCGGAAATGCTCGGCGACCGCCTTCCAGACGGCGGCGGCTTCGAACCCGGCCAGCAGTTCGCCGGTCAAGATCAGCGCATGCTTGTTTGATTCCATGCTTACCCTCCCCGATTGGATGCGCCTTGATCGTTTCCACGCGACGGCGACCCCTCGCCATCATGCATTGGGTTTCAGCGTTCGAGTATGGCCGTCACACCCATGCCGCCGGCGGTGCAGATCGAGATCAGGCCGCGGCCGGTGCCCTTCTGTTCGAGCAATTTGGCCAGGGTGGCAACGATGCGCGCACCGGTTGCCGCAAACGGATGGCCAAGCGCAAGACTCGATCCGTTGACATTGAGCTTGGCCGGATCGATGGCACCAAGCGCCTTGTCGCGACCCAGACGATTCCTGCAGTAGTCTTCGGATTCCCAGGCGCGCAGCGTGCACAACACCTGTGCGGCGAAGGCTTCGTGGATTTCGTAGTAGTCGAAATCCTGCAGGGTGATGCCCGCCGCATCGAGCATGCGCGGAACGGCGATCGTCGGTGCCATGAGCAAGCCTTCGCCATGCACGAAATCCACCGCGGCCACCTCGGCATGGGTGATCCAGGCCTGCACCGACAGGCCACGCTGCCTGGCCCAGGCTTCCGAGCCAAGCAGCACGGCCGATGCGCCATCACTGAGCGGCGTCGAGTTGCCGGCGGTGAGGGTGCCGTGTCCGGAGCTCTTGTCGAAGGCGGGTTTCAGCGCAGCGAGTTTTTCCAGGGTGGTGTCGGGGCGCAGGATGTTGTCGCGATCAAGGCCACGGAACGGCACCACCAGATCCTTGAAGAATCCGCGTTCATAGGCCGCGGCGGCCTTCTGGTGGCTCTCCCAGGCCAGCCTGTCCTGATCCTCCCGCGAGATGTTCCATTCACGCGCCATCAGCTCGCAATGATCACCCATCGACTTGCCGGTGCGCGGTTCGGCGACGCCGGGGAACGAGGGTGCCAACTCGCCAAGGGAGAAACCCTTGAGCGCGGTCTTCAGCTTGTCGAACGGTTTCTTCGCGCGATTGACGGCGAGCAGGCGCTGCTGCAAGGCGCGCCCGTAGACGATCGGCACATCGCTGGTGGTATCGCTGCCGCCGGCAATGCCGGCTTCGATCTGGCCGCTGGCAATCTTGTTGGCAATGATGATGGCGTTGTCGAGGCCGGTGCCGCAGGCGCGTGCCGTGGTGATGCCCGGCGTGGTCGGTGCCAGTCCCGAGGACAAGGTCGCCTCGCGTGCGAGGTTCCATTCAGAGGCATGCTTGATGACCGCACCGAAAGCCACCTCGCCAAGCTCGACGCCATGCAGGCCATAGCGTTCGACCAGAGAACCGAGTGTCTTCACCGACATGCCGAAATTGCCGATGTCGGCATACGTGGTGTTGTTGCGGCAAAACGGAATGCGCACACCACCGATGACACCGACTCGCTTGATCGCAGTCACATCGAACCTCGCTCAGGGCAGCTGAAATCGGCAGCCATTATGCAACGCCCGCGCGTGCCGCGCCGAATCGGCGGCACGTCGCCCACGCTGCAGCGGATCCACCACGCATCGAGGCATCGCCGATCACGTGGCCCAACATGCTCATTCCACCGCCGCAGCCGCGGCAGCGCAGTCGCTCCCGGGACGCACAAACATCAGCGGGGCCGAACTCCACACCTGCCAATACGCCGATTCACTGCGCAGGCAGCGATCAAGTTGTTCCACGTAGGCGCTGGCGATCGCCTGCACATCTGCCGCAGTCGGCATTTCGATGATCTGCAATCGGCGTCGGCCTGTATCCGGATCAAACGAACAACTGAACATGAGCACCTCGACGCCTGCAGCGGCAGCCACGCGCAAAAGGCCATACGGAATGACCACCTCGCCATCGAGCAATGGCCGACGCAGGACGGCCTGGCTGGTCGTCGCCGGCAGGTCGAGCATGCCGACAACGCTGTGCCGGTGCTGGAAGGCTTCAAGGATCCTGGCACTGCTGCCGCCGGTGAAGATGACCTTGCAGCCACCCTGGCGAACGATGCCGAATTCGCGGACGCGAGCGAACCACATGGCCAGGCGTCCGCCACCGAGATCCTCCGCTTGCACGCGACGGGCGAGGAAATGCGCCGGGATGCCGGCCTCGTGCAGTTGCCGCCAGATCCACTGGCCACCGCCCCAATGCGAGGTGAGGAGGACAAACGGACCAACATGGTCGGGCCAGGTTCCCGTTCGATCTATCTGTCGTGACCACCACCGCGCCGAACGGAACAGCACCAGCCAGGTATCCACGCGTTCGACCAGCTGCAGCAGGCGGAACCGGCTTTTCCATTCTTCGGCTTCGGCGTCCTGCCCGGGCAGGTGCGGCCGCGCCGCCTGCCAGGCGCGCTCGACACCGGGACCATCGCCAAGGCCTTGCCGCGCCATGCGCCTGAGCAGACGAAAGCCGATTTTCCACGGCAACAGGGCAAGCAGGATCGGCAGCAGGAACAACTGCAGCAAGTCCGTTCCGTTGCGCTTCAGCAGATCAATCACTCGGCGCACGTGCATCAGGCTCTCGGGCAAGGGAGGGTCCCCGGGACTCGCGGCGGCCGGAGCACAACAGGGCAAATGGTACACTGGCATGGTCTTTTCCCTTTGCCATGCTGCGAGTGCCGCCGTGAATTTTCTCGCCCTGGTTGCCATCGAATGCGAGCAACCCGGGATCCCGCCGGTGATCGCGCTGGATCGGGCAACCGCCAGCATCCTCGCCGATGCCCTCGCGCACGATCTGGCCGTGCACGTTCCCGAGATCCGCGAACTCGACTTTGTCTTTGTCGGTGCGTTGTATGACCAGGCCCAGCTGCTGCGCCCGGGCTGGCCCTTGCACGCCGCGCTCGGTGATGCGCTGGAACGCCTGCCGCGCAAGCCCGGCGATGCGCATGTGATTGCCCTGGGTGCACACGAGAGCAAGCTGCCGCTGAGCGCCCTGGAACCGGACACGCGCCTGCTTGGCAGTCCGATGCTGGTCATGCCGTGGCTGCTTTGCGGCAATCCCGAGACCATCCACCGGGTTGGCCAGCGTCTCGAACATGGCCTGTTCGACAATGGCCTGATCGGTGCCGAACTGGCGCTGGCCATTGGCGAGGCGTTTGCCGTGAAGACCGCGCATGCACGACACCTGACCACCCTCGACCTGTGCGCGCTGACCTGTGCGCAATACGAGCATGCCGGGCTTGGCGGAATCTGGCAGATCATCGAAACCGCCGTGCTGCGACCCGATCAGGAACACGCGGTCACCCTGGGCGATGGCCACCTCCGCTACCGGCACGGCGGCGTGGAAGCCGATGCGTCCGAGCCTCGGCAACTTGCGCACAGTCGGGCGATACTCGCTGCACACGGGCTTGAGCTGATGACGACGCCGCGCTCCTGACGCCGGCGCAGTGCACGTTCGACGCGTCGCTCAAAGCGGATCGGCAAAGACCGTCTCCAGCAGGCGATAGCCGGAATCGCGCATGCCGAGCGCTGCATAGGTCGCTTGCGCGGCGTGGTTCTCGCTCTCGACGTAGAGGCGCAGGCCAACCACCCCGGGCGTTGCCCGCGCCTGCCGCGCAACATCGGCGTACAAGGCCCTGAAGACGCCGCCGCGCCGCGCCTCGGCGGTGACATAGACACTCTGGATCCACCACCAGTCACCATTGCGCCAATCACTCCATTCATGGGTGACAAGCAGGCATCCAACCGCCACGCCTGCGCGTTCGGCAATACGGTAGGAGCCGCGCCGGGCGTCTGCGAAGACAGCCTCGGTTCCCTGCTTCAGTACCTCGCGGTCGAGCAGCTTGTGTTCGGTTTCCAGCGCCATCGCGGCATTGCAGTCGACGAGGAACGCGGTGTCGGCAAGGCACGCTGCGCGGATGGTGATGGCATCGTTCATGAGCGAGTCTCGCCGTTGTACATTGATAGAAGTGCGTGAACGTGGCGCGCGCTCAACGCGGCTTGCGCGTCGCGGGTTTGCGCGAACTGCCGAGCTTGCGGGTCAGCGTGTTGCGACCGAGGCCGAGTGCCTTTGCTGCATTCTGCCGATGTCCTGCACTGACCGCCAAGGCCGTTTCCAGCAAGACGCGGTCGAATTCTGCCAGCGCGCGCGCGTGCACGGCCGCCGCGCCGCCGCGCAACTCCTGTTCAGTCCAGTCGGCCAGGGCGCTGCTCCAGGCCGGCCTTTGCGCGGGCGCGCCCTGGCGCATTGCAGGCGGCAGGTCGGCGACATGGATCTGCCGTCCGCTGGCCAGCACGGCGAGGCGTCGGCAGAGATTTTCAAGCTGGCGCACATTGCCCGGCCAGGGCAGTTCGCGCAGCGCGGCGAGGGCGCCAGCGGCAAATCGCTTGGGTTCGAGACCGGCGTCAACGCTGGCCTGGGCGAGGAAGTGGGCGGCCAGCGCGGCGATGTCGTCACGCCGTTCGCGCAGCGGCGGCAAGCTCAGTCGCACCACATCGAGGCGATGCAGCAGGTCGGCGCGGAACTCGCCGCGCTCGACCTTGGCTTCCAGATCCTGGTGGGTTGCGGCGATGACGCGCACATCGCTGCGGATCAGCTCGCGGCCGCCGACGCGATAGAACTCTCCGGCGGCAAGCACGCGCAGCAGGCGCGTCTGCAAGGCCAGCGGCATGTCGCCAATCTCGTCGAGGAACAAGGTACCGCCATCGGCCTGCTCGAAGCGACCGGCGTGGCGCCGCGTGGCCCCGGTGAAGGCACCGGCCTCGTGACCGAACAGTTCCGATTCGAGCAGGTCGGCCGGGATGGCCGCGGTGTTCATGGCCACGAACACGGCTTTGGCACGCGGACTTTCGCGGTGCAGGGCACGTGCAACAAGCTCCTTGCCGGTGCCGGTCTCGCCGGTGATCAAGACGCTCAAGCCGCTCGCCGCGACGCGGCCAATGGCGCGGAACAAGTCGCGCATTCCGGCACTGCTGCCGATCAATTCTGCGTCGGCCAGCGCCGCGCCTTTGGTCGTTTCCTCGCTGGCCTGCAGCGACTGCGCAAGGGCGCGCTCGGCCATGGCCACGGCGCTATCGAGGTCAAAGGGTTTGGGCAGATAGTCGAACGCGCCGTGGCGAAAGGCCGCCGCCGTGGTCGCGACATCGGTGAAGGCGCTCATGACGATGATCGGGAAGGGCACCGTGCCGGCCAGCCGGCCAAGCAGTTCCAGGCCGCTGCTGCCGGGCATGCGCACATCGGTGAACATCACCGCCGGGGTTTCGGCGGCGAGCGCATCGATGGCGCTTTCGGCATCGCTGAACTCCCGCGGCGTCAAGCCTGCATCACGCATGGCCGCGCTGAGGACAACGCGCACGCCACGGTCGTCATCGACAATCCAGACCGTGCTCATGTGGACAGCTCCAGCGGCAACAAGAGGGTGAACGTGGTCGCCCCGGGACGGCTGACATGCTGCAACTGGCCACCATGCTCGTCGGCGATTTCCCGCGCCAGGGCGAGGCCGAGACCGCTGCCATCGGCGCGCCCGGAGACCAGCGGCTGATACAGCGAGTCGGCCAGCTCGGGCGCAATGCCGCGGCCGTCATCGATGACGTCGATGCGCATGGCCGCGCGGCGCAGGCGATCGTGGAGCCGCGCACCAAATTCGACGCGGGTGCGCAAGGTCAATGTGCGCGCGCCGGCTTCGAGCGCATTGCGGGCGAGATTGAGCAGCAGCTGCAACAGGCGGTCGGCATCGCCGATCGGCAGGGGCAGGCTCGGGTCGTAATCACGTCGCACCGCAGGTGCGTCGGCTTCGGCCGCGATCAGCAAGGCAACCCGCTCCAGCAACTCGTGCACGTTCAGGCGTGCGAGGCGTGGCTTGCCACCGGCGCGCAGGAGGCGGTCGGCAAGGCCGGCAAGGCGATCGCTTTCGGCGATGATCAGATCGGCCAGCTCGCGAAGTTCAGCGCCCTCGACGCGCCGACCAATCAATTGCGCCGCGCCACGCACGCCGGCCAGCGGATTCTTCACCTCGTGGGCAAAGCCGCGCAGCGATTCGGACAGCAGCGGCGAGGTCCGTTCACCGACAGACGCCACCGCCAGCACCTCGAGCAGCAAGCCCTTGCCGGGCAGCGGGCTGAAAGCCAGATCGACCACGCGCTCGCGCTCGCCGCCACTGCGTACCGCCACCTGGCGCAGCAGCACAACCTGCTCGCCATCAAGCGCACGCCTGGCCGCAGCGACGATGGCCGAGGCGCCTGGATCGATCGCTTCCAGCAAAGTGCCGTGCCAGCGCACGCCGCCGGCTCCCAGCAGGTCGGACAAGGCCGGATTGAGCCAGATGAAACGAAGCTCGGCATCCAGCCCGGCCATCGCGGTCACGCATTGCATCAGCACGTCGACGGCGGGCGCCGGGCCATTTTGCATCATGCTGGTGCGAATATCGGTCATTGCCCAATAATAGGGCGAAAGCCAGGAACTTTCCGCAGGCGCGTGCGCCGAGGCCACTTTGGCAGCAGCATGCCACTGCGTCGGCAGCGCATCGCTTTCTGGCGCAGACTGCCAGTCCGGCTTTGCCCTGGTCCCGCGCCAAAACGGTGACGACGCTGCCGATTGCTTTGTTGCGCAATGCGCAAATCTGTGTTATTTGCACATTTATTTTGACGATGAAACATGCGGCGACTGGCCGCTGTACCCTGGCCGCCCATGATCGAAGACATCGTCGAAGGTGCTCCCGACCGCTCCGAACCGGCGCTACGGGCCATCCTCGGGGCCCAGGCGAAAGTGCGCATCGGCATCGCCATTCCGGTGGTCATCGTCGAGACCGGGCTGTACCTGGCGTCACCGGAAAACGTCGCCGCGCGGATTCTGCTGCTGACGGCCTGCTATTGCCTGTATGTATTGATCGTGCAGCTGCTGCTGCGCCATCGGACCTCGTTGCGCGCGCGCGAGCTGCTGGTGGCGACGGCGGTACTCGACCCGCTGGCGCTCTCGGCCTGGCTGGCGGTGACCGGCGAATATGGCAGCCTGATCGTCGGCTTTTATCTGTTCACCATCCTCGGCTTTGGATTCCGCACCGGCCGGGCCTTGATGTACCTGTGCCAGTTGACCGCCATCGCCGGCTTTCTGCTGGTGTTTTTCAGCGTGCCGTACTGGCAGACCCATCCCACCTTGTTTGCTGCCTTGTTGCTGCCCCTGGTCGTGGTTCCGGTCTACTCCGGCGGCTTGCTCAAGTCGTTGCGCACGGCACGCGAGCACGCCGAGCAGGAAAGCAAGGCCAAATCCGAGTTGCTGGCCATGGTCAGCCACGAGTTGCGCACGCCACTGACCGGCATTGTTTCGGCGACCGAGCTGATTGCGGCCGAACCCGGCCGGGCCGAGGTCGCGCGCCTGAGCGGAACGATCCTGGCGCTGTCCAACGAGCTCCTGCACGAGATCAACGATCTGCTCGACGAGGCCAAGTTCGGGGCGCGGGCGACGCGCCTGGAGAATCGGCCAACCGATCTGGCAAGAGAGCTCGGACGTGTCCGCGACGCGCTGGAAACCACGACGCAAACCAAGGGCATCGGATTCAAGGTGGTTCTCGATCCGCGCATTTCCGATTGGGTGCAAACCGACGCCCATCACCTCACCCGGGTATTTCTCAATCTGGCCGGGAATGCGGTCAAGTTCACCGACAGCGGACAGGTCGAAGTCCGCATCGACCTGCTCGAAGCGAGCACCAGCCACTACCGCCTGTGCTGCAGTGTGACCGATACCGGCATCGGCATTGCACCCTCCTTCCACGCGCAACTGTTCGAGCCGTTCATGCAGGTCGATCAGGGCAGTGCGCGTCGCTATGGAGGTACCGGCCTGGGTCTCGCCCTGTCACGTCAGATTGTCGAGATGCTGGGCGGCGTGCTGAAGGTGGAGAGCGCGCCGGGCAAGGGCAGCCGCTTCTGGTTCGAGGTTTCCCTGCTGCGCTGCGCTGCGCTGTTGCCGGTCGCCGCGGAGACCGCCGATGCGCCCGCGCCGAATCCATGCAGCCCGCGACGCATTCTCGTCGCCGAGGATCACGAAACCAACCTGCTGCTGCTGCGCGAGCTGCTCGAAATGGACGGCCATGTCGTGACCACCTGCACCAGTGGCATGCAGGCACTGGACATGCTCGTGGAGCAGGAATTCGACCTGCTCCTGCTCGACTACAACCTGGGCGACATGGATGGCGTGCGGGTCCTGCAGACCTGGCAGCTCGGATCGACCAAACGCATACCGACGCTGTTCCTCACCGCCGACACCACCCAACTGACGGCGGCCCGATTGCGTGATTCGGGCGGCAATGGCGTGCTCTACAAACCGATCAGCCTGGCCAAGCTGCGCCAGGCGATTGCGCAACTGGATGCTGCCATCGGCACGCCGTCGACCGACCCGGAGCTCGCACCGCAAGTGCCGCCAGCGCAGCCGGCGTCGCGCGCCGTGCGCCCGGCCCTGGCAGCCGTCAGCAGCAATCCGCTGGATGCGGAGGTCATCGAGGAGCTGAAGTCCGTCAGCCAGCGTGCCGGGTTCTTCCCGGCCTTGCTGCATGAGGCCAGCGTCGACATGCAGCGGTGCGGCGAGCAGATCCGCCTCGCCTTGACCATGCACGACCACGCATCGGTGCGCGATGGCGCCCACGCACTCAAGGGCGTCAGTGGCAACGTCGGTGCGCTGCGTTGTCTGGCCCTTGCGAACCGGCTGATGTTGGCTTCGCGGGCCGAACTCGAGGAGTCCGCCGAGCGCTTGTCGGTGGATCTGGGCGATGCCTTGCAGATCACCGTGAGCGCGCTGCAACGCGAAATTGCCGCCGCCGGCGGCACCCATTCAGCGGTGGGCACGGCCCCGCTGTAAGCGCACCAGGGCATCCATCACACGCAATTCCCGATGATCCAGACGCATCGCGGTCTCGGTCCATTCATCGACGACCGCATGCAGCTCACGCCGGCTCAGCTCGGTCATTCGATGGCGGCTGCGCTGCAGCATCAAGCGTGCGGGCCGCTGGCGGGCGTGGCCGGCAATCAGGCGTTCAACCGCCAGCTCGCCTTCTCCGCGCGCACAGATCTCGTCGATGACGCCCAGCTCCTTCAACGCCGACGCCGTATGCACGCGGGCATCGCCGAGCATGCGTTCGGCCGCCCGCGCTCCGATCCGTTGCGCCAGCAAACTCATGCCGCCCGTGCACGGAAACAAACCGAACAGGATCTCCGGGAAAGCAAACTCGGCGTGTTCCTCGGCGACGATCAGGTCGGCCGCCAGCGCAGTCTCGAAACCGCCACCGAGGGCGCGTCCCTGCACCAGCGCAATCGTGGTTGCCTGGGTGGCCAGCAGGCTCGACCAGTCATGCAGCATGTCGGCGCAGCTGGCCGAATACGCGTGCAGCGATTTGCGGTCGCCGCGCGTGATGCAGCCGTGAAAATGCGCAAGGTCGCCACCGAGACTGAAATATTCCGCGTGCGCCGATTTCATCACCACGTAGTGGATCGGCTGCATCGCGCCGTTCGCCGGCCAGGTCACGCCGCGTTGCTTGATGGATTGCAACAAGGCCGTCAGTTCATCCAGCAACGGCGCTGAGAAGTACGGCGGGCCACCATCGCCGGAGGCCGGCAAGGTCACCCAGAGTGTATTGTTTGCCTTGGCGTCGAAGCGCGCCTCGATGTGGAAGCCGCTGCCATCGTGTTGAAAGAGGTTTACCGCGTTCATGGCGCTCTCCTGTTGGTCGGAGCACCCCGGGGTGAAGCGCTCGTCAACCGCTGGACTCTCCCGCTTGGAGAGTTCTCGTCCGCAGATCGTGCTCCTTCGATACCGCCAGCGCCACATTGGTCCCGCCAAACCCGGCCGACAGCGAGAGCGCGTGCTCGACCGCCTGATTGCGTTGTGCCTGGCCGGTCACGTGGTGCAGTGCGCACTCCGGGTCGACCTGCTCGAGGTGGGCAGTCGCCGGCAGGAAGGAGTCGGCTATGGCGAGCACGCAGATGGCCAGCTCGATCGCGCTGGCGGCACCAAGCAGATGGCCATGGATGGCCTTGGTCGAGCTCACCGGTAGGCGCTCGGTGTCTTCCGCGAACACCTCGCGGATGGCAGCCGCCTCGACCGGATCGCCGCCGCGGGTGGCGGTCGCATGAGCGTTGAAATAGTCGATGCTCGCCGGATCAAGCTGTGCGTCCTGCAAGGCCGCGCGCAAGGCCGCGGACTGGCCTTGCGCATGCGGTGAGCCGATGTGGTGGGCATCGGAAGCGATGCCGTAACCGGACAGCCGCGCATAGCAGTCCGCGCCGCGTTGCTCGAGATGGCTGCGGGACTCGAGCACGAAAAAAACTGCACCTTCGCTGAGCACCAGTCCACTGCGGTCGGCCGAGAAAGGTCGACAACTGCGCCCGACATCGACGGGATCGACCTCGGCCAGGGCACGCAAGCCACCCCACAAGGCCATGAAGGTTGGCGTCAGCGCAGCTTCCGCGCCGCCGGCCACGGCAATGTCGAGGTAACCGTCGCGAATCGCCCTCGCCGCCTCGCCGATTGCCGCACCCGAAGACGAGCATGCGCTGCTGTTGGTGATCACCGGACCGAGGATCTTGTGGCGAATCGAGATCAGTGCCGGCGCCGCATTGAGCATGCTCGCCATGATGGTGAACGGTCGCGAGACTTCCGCATGCTCGACATGGAACTGGCGCACCCAGTCGTGCTCGGTCTTGACGCCGCCGGCGACCGATCCGTAATACAGGCCGGCACGCTGCGCGTGCCCGGCGAATCCGGCAATCCCGGCATCGGTGATTGCCTGCGTCGCCGCGAGCATGGCGAGCTGGCTGCAGCGATCCAGATAGGGCAGTTCCAGCTTGGAAAAGCGGCTGCTGAAATCCTCTTCGATGAGGCCGGCCGGCAAGGATCGGGACAGTTCCGGCGATTGCCAGAGGCGAATCCCGGAACGATTCGCCAGCAGGCTGGCATGCAGCGCGGCCACGGATGAGCCGATCGGCGAGATCACGCCGATTCCGCTGATCAGCACATCGCTTTCACGGGGTTGCATGTCAGTCAGTGGGGATGTTGCGTTCGATCAAGGCGGCGACATCTCCCAGACTGGCATCGCGCGGCAGGCTCATGTCGCTCAGCTTGATGGCGAGGCGATCCTCGAACTCGAGCATGATGTCGAGCATCAGCATCGAATCGAGTCCGAGTTCCGACAGGCGCAAATGAGGCTTGGCGGATTCCAGCGGAATGTCAAAACGCTGGTGGAGAAACTCCTGCAGCATCGCGAAGATGCCCTCGCGGTCGAGCTTCGGCATGGTGCCGCTTCCTTTTGCAAGGGTGGAAGAATTGATGCGCCATGCTAGCGCAGGCCTCGCCAGGCTGCATGCGGCACGGCTTGCTCAGCGTTGTCCAGGAAACACCGCCAGCGTGTCGCCGGCAGCGCCCGCGACACCGGTCCACGCCTCGAGCTCGGGCAGGAACCCGCAGTAACGCTGCCAGCGACCGACGGATCGGGAATGCACATCCTGGCGTGCCTGCCAGACGCTGGCCGTGGAAATCGTGTCGGGCACATCGAACAGCGTGGGTACCGCGTCGGCGGTGAATCCGAGGAATCGCCGCACCGCGCTGATGGTCGTTTCCGGATCGGCAACCAGGGCCTCGTAGTCCAGCTCGAAGATCGGCAGCGACAGCACTCGCCGCCAGTGCGCCATCAGTTCGGCTTCGCCGCGTGCGTATTCCCCGATCTCGCCGAAATCGTAGCTCCAGGCCATGTCCGCATGGGCAAAGTGCTGGCTCCAGATCGACAGTGCGGCATCGCGCGGGTCGCGCCGGCAGTGGATGATCCGTGCCATCGGCAGCATGCCGGCGATCAAGCCGAGATGACGGAAGTTGAGCGGGTTCTTGTCGATGGCAAAGCGTGTCGGCGGATCATCCTGGCGCAATTGCGCCAGATAGAAATTTCCTGCAGCGGTCAGGTTCGATGCCGGCACCCGGGGGCCAAGCTGGCGGGCCAGCGAGGCGATCCAGTTCAACTCGCCGCGGCCGCGGATCTGCGCATCGCGGCTGAGCAGGCGCTCGACGAGGGTGGTGCCGGAGCGCGGCAGGCCGACGATGAAGATGGGGATGGTCGGGCTCGATGCCGCCGAGCGCACGGCGACCGGTGCCTGCAGCTGCACGGCGACAAACGCGCGCCAGGCCTGGCTGTCCCAGCGGTGGCCCTGGTGCCAGTCGGCATTGGCACGCTTGAGCATATCGACGGATTCGCCAAGGCGACCGAGATCATCAAGCGCCTTGCCCAGAGCAAATCCGATGGCAACGCGGGTGTCAGGGGCGAGATCGCCGCGCGCCGCGCCGGATTGCAGCAGGCGCAGGTCTTCGTCATCCGCATCGACAAAGCGATGTGTGTGCGCAAGGCGCAACCAGCTCGAAGCCTGCTCCGGGTCGACGGCGATGGCCGCGCGCAGGTGCGTGCGCGCCTCGTCGAAACGGCCAAACATCAAGGCGCACTCGCCGGCGTGGCGCAGCAGCAAGGGATCCTGCGGATGCGCCTCGAGCAGGGTCGGCAACACGCCGTCGGCCTCGGCATGGCGTGCGCATTCAAACAGGAACGAGACGATGCGCCGATCGCGCTCGAGACTGCGCGGCTCGTTTCGCCACAACGCCAGCATGACCTCGGCCAGCGCCTTCATGCGGCCCTGCTCACGCAGCAGGTGGGCCAGCGAAATGCTTGCGTTGGCGTGTGCCGGATCCAGCGCGATGGCCGTACGCAAGGCGTTCTCGGCAGCGCCAGGCTGGCCGCTCACGCGCAGGGCATTGCCATGCAGGTAGTGAAGTCTGGCCGCATCCGGGCGCTTCTGCACGGCCACTTCAAGCAAGGCGGCGGCGGCGGCCGGATCATCGCGCAGCAGCAACTCGGCGCCCATCAGCCATTCCGATTCGCCAGCTTCGGCACTGCGCAGGCGCTCGACCAGGGGCATGGTGTTGTTCTCGGGCAACAAGCCGCCGAGGCGGCCAAGGGCCCATTCGAAGGGTGTCATGTTCACGCATCAATCCTTGCCGGCCCGGTTGCCGAATCAATCCGCCGCCCGGATCGAGTCCTGCATCTGCAATTCAATCAGGTGTGACGGCTTGCGATGGCGCCTGACCCGCTGCGCTTGACCGCAATCAGGGTGCGCAGCGGGCGGTCGATGATTCTCGCATGATCGCGTGCGGCCAGGCGTCGATGCCGCAGCCACGGGAATCTGTCTTATCCTTGCGCGCCGATTGTTGCGGAAACACGCGTGCCTGATCTGATCAACGTCATCCTGCTTGGCATCATCGAAGGCATCACCGAGTTCCTGCCGATCTCGAGCACCGGACACCTGCTGATTGCCCAGCACTGGCTGGGGCAGCGCTCGGATGCCTTCAACATCGTCATCCAGGCCGGTGCCATTCTCGCGGTGACGCTGATCTACCGCAAACGCCTGTGGCAGCTCGCTGGCGGCTGGCGCGAGGCGGCCAATCGCGACTACCTGCTGAAACTCGTCGTTGCCTTTGCCATCACGGCCGGGCTGGGATTGATTGTCGCCAAGCTCGGCTTCCAGTTGCCCGACACGGTGAAACCGATTGCGCTGGCCTTGATTGTCGGCGGATTCTGGATACTTGCCGCCGAGTGGTTCAGCGCACGTCGCCCGCAAAGCGAGCGCATCACCTGGACGGTGGCCATCCTCGTCGGCATGGCACAGGTTGTCGCCGGGATCTTTCCCGGCACCTCGCGCTCGGCGGCAACCATCTTCATCGCCATGCTCGCCGGCACCAACAATCGCGCCGCGGCGACCGAGTTCGCCTTTCTCGTCGGCATCCCGACCATGTTTGCGGCAAGCGCCTACGAGATCCTCAGGCATGGCCGGGACGGTGCCATGCAGGAGGACTGGCTGGGCGTCGGCGTCGGCTTCGTGGCGGCCACGATCACCGCCTTCATCGCCGTGAAATGGCTGCTCGGCTATATCCGCACGCACACCTTCAATGCCTTTGCCCTGTACCGGATCGCACTCGGCATCGGCCTGCTGCTGTGGGTGCCGGCAACCTGAGCCATGCCGCGGCACGGCTACGGCTCGCCGGTTTCCTGCATCGGTGCGCCGAGCATGGCTTCGCGGTTGAAGCCGCTGATCGCCAGCACGAGTTGCGAACAGGCGGCGACTTCGGCCTCGGTCATGTGCGGATTCCACACGTCGAACAGCAACACCACGCGCGTGTGGTCGCTGAAATTCCAGGCCTCGTGCAGGTAGGTGTCGTCGAAGGTGATGCAGCGGCCCTGCTGCCAGACATGATCCTCGCCGCCCACGCGCAGGGCGCCATTGCCCGGCACGATCAGCGGCAAGTGCGTGACCAGGCGCGTGTTGGTGACGCCGCGATGGGGGCGGATGTGCGAGCCGGCGGTGAGCTTGGAGAAGAGGCATTCCGGTGCATGCGCCGGCAGGCGCACCAGCGGCAGCCGATCCAGAGCCGCCGCGGTTTCCGGGCAACGCCGGCAGTTCTCCTCGAAGCGTTCGCCGTGGTCGTAGAAGAAATAGCCGTCCCACCTTGCCGGGCCGCGCGCGTTGCTCAGGTATTCCTCCATGTCCATCTCGGGGCGGGCCTTGAGGAAGGCGGCAAAGGCAGCCTCGTCATCGAGCACGGCATCCAGCTCGCGACGGATTGCCGGGGCGCGGCTCTCGAACTCCTCGTACCAGGGAAACAGGGAACGCTCGAACCAGGGTTGCGAGGGAATGTCCGGGAAATACAGGAACGAAGGCTTCTGGCGGGGATCGGGATAGTCGGCGGGCAGGCTGCCCAGGTAGATCGCAAGCGCCTTTTCCACGCGGCTCAACGCCTGAGCACCGAAGCGCTCGCGCAACGGCGCCAGCGCGTTGTCGTAGAAAGCACCGCGACCGGCATCGACGGTGTGCATGGCGTGTGTCACCAGCGGGCGCAACAGCGGTGCGGTGGTCGCGTTGTTGAGCCAGCGACCCTGGCGTTGCGCCGTGTTCAAGGCGCCGTAGTAGGCGCACAACGCGGTCTGCGTGCGACCCAGATCCTCGCAGGCGGCCGCGTAGAGCAGGCGCGCGACAAAAAAATTCGGATCCAGGCGCACCGCTTCGCGCAGCAGGTCGACCGCCGCTTCGTTGTTGCCGGCGGCGCGCAGGGCCGCGCCAAGATTCTTGCAGGCATGCGCATCGGCGGGGCGCAGTCGCTGCGCGCGACCCAGCAGATCCAGCGCCGCGTCGAGGCGGCCCGCGGCAAACGCACTTTGGCCGAGTTGGGTGAGCGCCTCGAACGATTGCGGATCGGCGTCGAGCAGCGCGGCAAAGAGCGTGTCGGCGCGCGCCCGCTCACCGTCGCGCAGCGCGGTGCGGGCACTTTCCAGCAAATCGGCAGGCTTGGGCGAATGCATCATCGATGCTGCTCAGCGCCGCAGCGACGCACTCAGGGTGTAGGTGCCAATCAGCTCGGCTTCAGCCAGCACGTGTCCTTGCATGGCCTTGCGCACGGCGTTGATGTCGAAGCGCCCTTCGAGACCGAGGCTGGCGACATCGAGGGCGGCGACGCGGAAATGGTAATGGTGCAGGCGTTCGTCGTTCCAGGGCGGGCACGGGCCGTCATAGCCGTAGTAGTCGCCGCGCATGCTCTCGTCACCGGCAAACCAGCCGGTATAGTCATTGATGCCCTGGCGCGATCCAGGCGGCCCGGAGACCTCCTGCTTGCCATGCGCGATCACGCCTTCGGCACAGGCACCGACGCCGAACTCGCGATATTCCGGCAAGATGTCGATCATCAGCCAGTGCACGAATTCGGTACGTGGCAGCGCAGCACGCACGCTGCGGCCGACCTGGTTGACGTCATCGCCGACACTTGGCGCATCGACATCGATACAGGTCAACACGAACGAACGTGTGCCCTCGGGAACATCGCTCCAGGTCAGGTGCGGATTGCGGTTGGCCGCAAACACGCACGGCTCGCCCTGCGGGCCGGGCTGGCCGAAGGCGAACTCCGCGGGAATCGGCTGCATGTCATGGAAACTCTTGCTGCGGATATGCACGGCAACCTCCGGTTGGATCAGGCTTTCACGGGCAACTTGGCAAACGCTTCGGCAAGCACCTCGGCGTATTCCTGCCAATGGCCGTCGGCAAAACGGGTCGGCAGGCCGCCCGGACCCTGGTCGACCAGGGCAGTCAGCTTGCCGGGCTGCAGGGATTCGACGCCGACGAAGCGCGCCAGCTCGGCGCCGGCACCCGCCGGATCGGCGAGCACCTGTTCGGCATTGACGACCAGATGCGGCAGGCCACCTTCTTCGTCGATGAGGCGCAAGTGGGCCATGGCGCGATCCAGCCATTCGACGCAACTGTCGAAATCATTGAGTCCGGCGTACGGCAGCCAGCCGAACGCCAGCCAGCCAAGCAGGCAATCGCGAGCGTCGCGATCGACGAGGATGACCCTGGTACCGGGCATGAGACGCCGGGCGACCAGCAGGTACTGCGCATAGAAACGCGGGATCCAGTCGACCAGCGGCTTGTCCATGTCCATGCGCTCGCGCATCGAAGCCAGATAGCGCTCACGGTGCATCTCGATTTCGCTGGCCGAGATGTCATCGGCGGGATTGATGGTGGCGGCATCGAAGCAATCGTTGCGCGCGCCTTGCACGCGATCGCGCAGGACATTCACGCCGGCCTGATCGGCGAGCAGGGCGGCAATGCGTTCGACGCCGCTGCCCGGGGCACCGACAAGCAGGATCGGCGCGTGCTGCCACGCCTCCCCCTGCGGCCGGGCGATGGCTGCCTGATAGTCGGCAGGCATCGATTCAAGTCTCGGCAAGGCGCCGGGCAGGCCGCTTTGCGCTTCGCGGAAGAAACGCACGGCGTCGCCATATTGGCGCTCGCGGTCACTCAACTGGCCGAGCAGATTCTTGCAGGCACGCGCCAGTTCCGCGTCGATGCGCGCCAGGTTGATCGTCGACAACAATTCCCGTGCTGCCGCCGGATCGCCCTTGCGCAGGCGGGCGCGAGCACGCACCAGGGTCAGCTCAGGATTGTTCGCGGCCAGCACCACGCTCGCTTCGGCCAGCTTGGCGGCTTCGTCGAATTCGCCGTTGCGTTCGCGCGCGCGCACCAGTTCAAGCGCGACTTCGGCATTCTGCGGTTCCATCTCGTGCAGGCGCTGCCAGTCGGCCACGGCCTTGGCCGGATGTCCGCTGCTGGCCTGGATGCGCGCGCGCGTAGCCCGCCAGCGCGGCTGTTCGGGGAAATCGGCAATGCGCTGGTCGAGCAGGGCGAGCAATTCGCCGCTGCGACCCAGTTTGCCGAGTGACCACAACAAGGCCTCGAAGCCGGCTTCATGCTCGGGGCGCACGCGCAGCGCGCGCTCGTAGAAACCAACCGCGTCCTCGAGGCGACCTTGCATGCGGGCGACATCGCCAAGACCCAGCTCGTGGGCCAGTTCAAAGCCGGCAATGCCGCGCAGCGCCTGGAAATACGGTTCGGCTTCGGCAACGCGTTTGTCCTGGATCAGCAACTGGCCAAGTGCACCGCTGGCCTGCGGCATGCCCGGGCGCAGGCTCAGAGCCTTGCGCAGCGACTGCTCGGCAAACGCCAGCATGTTGCGCGCGGCGAACGCACGACCGAGGCCGAAGGCAATCGGCGCATCGTTGGGTGCCAGGTCGGCCGCCCGCGTGAAATATTTGACGCCGGTCTCGGCATCGCCCCGGTTCAGCGCCAGGGTGCCAAGCCCGTTCAAGGCCTGCGGGTCTTCCTCGACGCGCAAGGCGGTGCGGAAATGCTGGTCGGCCAGTTCCGGCTTGCCCTGCATCATGGCGATGTGGCCAATCGCGGTGTGCGCGCCGGCCAGGTTCGGATCGAGGGCGAGAGCCTTTTCGTAGGCAATGCGCGCAGCCTCGACATCGCCCTGCTCGAAGCGCACCGCGCCAAGCATGAGCAGCAGGTTGGCCTGCTCGGGTTGCTGTTCGTGGGCGGCGGCAATCAGCGTCGCGCTTTCGGCGAGATCGCCCAACGCACGGCGCACCACGGCCAGACCGCGCAGGGCCTCGGCATCGCCGGGATTGGCCGTGAGTGCCTCGCGATAGGCGGTTTCGGCATCGGCAAGACGGCCCTGGCGATGGTGTTCAATGGCTTCTCTGAGCATGTTTTCTGCGTCTGGTGGCGGCGCTCGCGCGCGAGGGAAACGCCCATTATGCCGCATGCGGGCGTGCTAGGCTTTTGCGCTTCATGCTGGCGGCGTAGCCGGGAATCAATGGGCGTCAATCAGGATCTCACCACCTTGCTGCGCGCGCGCACGCCGCTGCTGGTCATCGAATCGGTCGAGGAAGGCCGCGTCATCGACAGTTTCCGGCACGCCATTGCCCAGTCGCTGCGGCCGCTGTTCACCTGGAGCATCACCGAGGGCTTGCGTCGCATCGACATGGACGACGAGGGCGAAAGCGCTGTTCCCGATGCCACCCTGACCCTGACCTCGATCAAGCAACGCACCGAGGCGGCGGTGTTCCTGCTGCTCGATTTCCAGCCCTACCTGCGCTATCCGATGACCCTGCGCTTGATGCGCGAAATTGTCCTGCGCCAGGCCTCGGTCGAACACACCCTGGTGTTGGTCGGCTCGAGGTTCGAGCTGCCCGACGACCTGCAGGCATTGGCGACGCGTTTCGAGATGGCCTTGCCGGACATCCAGGCGCTGGCTGCCCTGGTGCGCGAGGAGGCCTTCAACTATTCCCGCGAGAACAGCGGGCGCAGGGTCGAGGTCGATGCCGAAGCCGCGCGCACGATCGTGCGCAACCTGTCCGGCCTCACCCATGCCGACGCACGTCGCATCGTGCGCAAACTGATCTACAACGATGGCGCGCTCGGCCCGGCCGATCTGCCGGGCCTGGCGCGGGCCAAATTCGAATTGCTCGATCGCGACAACCTGCTGCATTTCGAATACGAGACGGCGCGATTCGCCGATGTCGCCGGATTGGCCCGCCTCAAGCGCTGGATCCAGCAACGAGTGCCGGCCTTCATCGGACGCAAGACCGCCATCAAGCTCGATCCGCCGAAAGGCATCCTCCTGCTCGGTGTGCAGGGGTGCGGCAAGTCGCTGGCGGCGAAGGCCGTTGCCGGGGGCTTCGGCGTGCCCTTGCTGCGGCTGGATATCGGCACCTTGTACAACAAGTACCACGGTGAGACCGAGCGCAACCTGCGCGCTGCGCTGAAGAACGCGGAAATGCTTTCGCCGTGCGTGCTCTGGCTCGACGAGATCGAGAAGGCGCTGGCCACCGAAGGCAACGACGATGGCGTCTCGCGACGCGTGCTCGGCTACCTGCTGACGTGGATGGCCGAGCGCAAGGGCCAGGTATTTGTCGTGGCCACGGCCAATGATGTGGCGGCGTTGCCGGCGGAGTTGCTGCGCAAGGGCCGCTTCGACGAGATCTTCTTTGTCGACCTGCCGAATGCCGAGGTACGCTCCGAGGTGCTGCGCATCCACCTGCACAAGCGCGATCTCGATCCGCTCGATTTCGACCTCGATGTCATCGTCGCCGCATGCGCCGGCTTTTCCGGTGCCGAGATCGAACAACTGGTGGTTGCCGCGCTGTACACGGCGGCCTCCGAGAACACCCCGCTGGCAACCCGCCACCTGATCGAGGAAGCACGCCTGACGCGACCGCTGTCGGTGATGATGGCCGACCAGGTTTCCGCCCTGCGCGAGTGGGCGCGCGAACGCACGGTGTCGGCCGACTAGCTCGGTTGCGTGGCGCCATCGGCGCCGCGCCGCCGGCCGGTCGCTTCAGCCGCGCATCATCTGGCGCGCCGGCGGCAGATGCCGGCGCATGCGTTCGGCAATGTAATCCTCGGTCCAGCTGGTCAAGGCCAGGCTGCGGATGAAGCCGCAATGGCCGCCGCCCGGGGTGATGTCGAGTTCGACGCAAGCCGGCAGTTGCAGCCGGCGGAAATGCTCGACCGGGATGATCGGATCATCGGCGGCGGTGAGGATCGTGGTCGGCACCTGCAGCGGTGCAAGGCGATCGCCGGCAATCGAATAGCCGTCAAAGTAGGCTTCGATCGAGGCGAAAGCCGTATGCCGCAGGACCAGGGCGCGGGTCAGCGCGCGCAGGTTGCCGCGCATGTCTTCCGGCGCAAACAATGGTTCGTCGGGAAACGTGCGCTGCTTGGCAGCAAGCGAGCGCCGCCATTTGCGCAGGAAATACGCCTCGTAGAACCACGGCGCACGCTCGATCGCGTCCATCGCGTCGCTGGGACTGATTGCCGGACAGACGGCCAGCGCATAGGCAAGCGCAATGCCGGCTTGCGGCGCGCGCAGGGCGACGCGCAAGGCAAAGTTGCCACCGAGCGAGAATCCGGCAATGGCCAGGGGCAGTTCGGGAAATGTCCTGGCGACCGCGGCAACGGCGCCAACCACCTCCTCGATGCGGCAGGAATGGAACAACTCGCGGTTCAGATGGTGGGTGGCGCCGTGATCGCGAAAATTCAGGCGGAAGACGTCATAACCATCGTCGAGCAGGCGCGATCCGGTGTGCAGCAGGTAACTCGATTGCGCGCTGCCTTCCCATCCGTGCAGCAGCACGACCAGGCCGCGCGGGCGCGGCAACACCTGTTGCGGCGTGTGCAAGCCAAGCAGGCGCACGCCGTCGCCGCAATCGAGTAGATGTTCGCGGGCACCGCGTTCGAGCACCGACAGGCGCCGCCGGAACAACATGCGGCGCACGCCACTGGATGCCAGCACCGATTGCACATGCGGATTTCTCAACAAGCGCGGCGGCTGGAAATCAGCAATCTTCATGGTTGCGCATGTTCCGCGTCAGATCCTGAACTCGGGGCGTGCGCGACCTGCATTCAAGGATCACCGAAGCCCAGCGCACGGGCAATTTGCGCCCGACTCTCCTCGGCCATGCGCCGGCGTGCATCCGGGGTCGCCTCGACGCGATCGAGAAAATGCACCTCGGCATCCATGGCCGGATTGCCGAGGATGCGCAACAGGTTGGCGAAGAAACTCTCCTTTGGCGCAAACGGCATGCCGGGGTCCTGGCGACCCTCGCGGCCATAGCGCAAGGCCACCGGTTGTACCGGCACCTCGGCATCCAGCGCGGCCTGGAAAACCCGCGCATGAAAGGTACGCACGCGCTCGCCGGAACCGGTGCCGCCTTCCGGAAAGATGCCTACCGGCTCACCCAGGCGCAGCCGTTCGACGACGCGCCCGAGCACCGCCGACATTGAATCTGGGTCACCGCGGCGGTGGTAGATGGTGCCGGCCCGCGTGGCCAGCCAGCCAACCAGCGGCCAGCCGGCAATCTCGCTCTTGGCGACAAAACTGATCGGCCGCTGGCTGTGCATGAGTTCGATGTCCAGCCAGGACAGATGATTGGCCACGTACATCACCGCGCCCGGCAGCGGCGTGCCAAACCTGCGAATGCGGAATCCGAAAACGCGCACCAAGGTGCCCGACCACCAGCTGATCATGAACTGGTCCAGGCGTCGGCTGCCGACCGGGATCTTGCCGAGCAGCGGATTCAGGGTGATCACGGTCAACGGCAGGCCGAGGCCGACGTGCGCCAGCAGCAGCGGCGTGCGAACCAGGTAGCGCAAGGGACGCATCCGATCGCGGCGCGGGCTTGCGGTGGTTCGGTCGGCAGCGGTGTTCATCGGGTTGCCATCGTAGCGGAAGCGACAAGGATACTCGCCTGATCGAATCGACCGAATGCTCTAATCCACTGATTCGCGCAGCAGGTCGATGGCCGTGGCAAGGTCGTTGCAGTGCTCCTCCCACCAGCGCGCCTCGCCGAGGTGGGCGAAGGCGAGCGGGAACGCCGGATCGTGCCAGCGCAAGGCCACCCAGCCAGCCCAGTGCACCTGGCGCATGATGCGCAGGGGTTCGATCAGGGCCAGTTCGGCGAAATCGAAATCGCGGAATTCGGCATAGCCTTCGAGCAGGCTGTCGAGCGAGGCCGGCGTCGATGCCAGCATCCACAGGTCCTGCACCGCCGGGCCCATGCGCGCGTCGTCGAGATCGACGAAATGCGGACCGGCATCGGTCCACAGGACATTGCCGCGATGGCAATCGCCGTGCAGACGGATGTGGCGGATGGGCGCGCACGCCTGCAGGCGCTGGTCGAGCAGGTCGGCGAGGCGTTCGGTGAGGTCGGCATAACGCGGGCGCAGGGTGGCCGGCAGCAGGTTGGAACCGAGCACGGCACGCGACGGTTCGTGCACAAAGGTGTCGACATCGATGCTGCCGCGTTCGTGAAACGCCGCGCGCGAGCCAACGCCGTGGATGCGCGCGAGCAGGCGGCCCATCCAGGCGAGATTCTCGGCCGATTCCAGTTCCGGCGAGCGCCCGCCCTGGCGCGGATACAGGCTGAAGCGGAATCCCGCATGCTCGAGCAGGGTCTGTCCATTGATCACCATCGGTGCCACGACCGGCAGTTCGGCGCGTGCGAGTTCGAGGGCGAAATCATGTTCCTCGTCGATGGCCGCATCGCTCCAGCGGCCCGGTCGATAGAACTTGGCGATCAAGGGCTTGGCGTCTTCGATGCCGACCTGGTAGACGCGATTTTCATAGCTGCCCAGCGCCAGCATGCGTCCATCGGGCTCATGGCCGGCAGCCGCGACCGCATCGAGAATCAGATCGGGGCTGAGCGTCGCATACGGGGCCGCGCCGGCGTCCACCGGATCAGACCGCCTTTGGCGAACGGCGCGGCACCACGGCCATGGTCAGGCGAGAAATGCAGACCAGATTGCCGCCTTCGTCCTCGATGCGGATTTCCCAGACCTGGGTTGAACGGCCGAGATGCAGCGGTCGCGCCGTGCCGATGACGTGCCCGCTGGTCACCGCACGCAGGTGATTGGCGTTGATATCGAGGCCGACCGCCATGTGCGTGTCGCCTTCGAGCACCAGGTTGGCGGCCAGACTGCCCAGCGATTCGGCCAGGGCCACCGAAGCGCCGCCATGCAGCAGGCCGAACGGCTGGCGGGTGCGCGCATCGACCGGCATCGTCCCACGCACGTGGTCCTCGCCGATTTCGGTGACGCGCATGTCGAGCAGCTCGACCAGGGTGTTGCGGTTCCAGGCATTGACGCGATCGAGATCGATCGACTGCTTCCAGATGGCCACGGCTGAACTCCTTTGCATGCAGGAACCGACTATATCAAGCGCGCCCGGGAACCAATCGGCGTGAATGCGCACTATGCTTGGCAACTCCGGCCACGCCAGTGGAAACCTGACCATGATGCGATTCCCCGTCGTGCTCGGCCTCGGCCTGCTGCTGGCCAGTCCGGCCGCGCTGGCCTTGCGCTGCGGCAACCGCGTGCTCGCCGATGACGCACGCGATTTCCAGGTTCGCGAGCGCTGCGGCGATCCGTTCTGGTCGGAAACCTGGATGGGCGTCGACGTGGTCGGCCGCGATTCGCCACTGGAACGCCAGCGCGAAGTGCAATGGAGCGTCTGGTACTACAACTTCGGTCCGCGCGCGCTGATGCTGCGCCTGGTCTTCCGCGATGGCGACCTGCAGCGTGGCGAGACGCTCGGCTACGGCGTACGCGAGATTGGTGACAGTTGCCGCGCCAACATGAACTTCACCGGCCTCGGCAGCGGCGAACTGGTGGCGCGCTGTGGCGAGCCGGCCGCCCGCCGCAGCGCGCACGACAGCACGGTGTTCCGGCCCGGTCCGGGCATCGAGAACTGGCGCGAGCAGCGCCGCGAGGAATGGACCTACGATTTCGGTGATTCCCGGCGCCTGCGGGTACTGCACCTGCTCAACGGCACGGTGATGTCGGTGGAACTGGTGCCGCGCTGAACCGCGCCGGCTTGCCGGCTACTTGGAATGCGCAGGGCCAACCCCAGATAGTCGGGTCTCGCCCGATTGCGGAACAGCGATGGAATCCTTTCACGCCACAACCATTGTCTCGGTGCGCCGCAATGGCAGGGTCGTCATTGGCGGCGACGGCCAGGTGACCCTCGGCAACACCATCATGAAGGCCAATGCGCGCAAGCTGCGCCGCCTCGGCAAGGGCGACGTGCTGGCCGGCTTTGCCGGTGCCACCGCCGATGCCTTCACCCTGTTCGAGTTGTTCGAAGCCAAGCTCGAGCGTTTCAGCGGCAACCTGACCCGCGCCGCCGTCGAACTGGCCAAGGACTGGCGCACCGACCGCCGCCTCGGCCGCCTCGAAGCCATGCTCGCCGTCGCCGACAAGGATGTGTCCCTGCTGATCTCCGGCAATGGCGATGTCGTCGAACCGGAGAACGGCCTCATCGCCATCGGCTCCGGCGGGCCGTTCGCCCAGGCTGCCGCCATGGCCCTGCTCGAGAACACCGACCTCGACGCGCGCAGGATCGTCGAACAGGCACTGAAGATCGCCGGCAACATCTGTATTTATACGAATGGCAATGTGACTGTTGAGGAGCTGGCAGTGGGGAATGGGGAATAGGGAGTCGTTGGAAGCGGCCACCTGTCTTCGGCTCTCTTGCGCCCATCTCCGATTTTCGTTTCCCTGCTCTTGAACCATTCCCGATTCCCCATTCACCTTTCCCGGCTCTCGACCCAATGCAATCCATGACCCCGCGCGAAATCGTCCACGAGCTTGATCGCTACATCATTGGCCAGACTGCAGCCAAACGGGCGGTGGCAATTGCCTTGCGCAACCGCTGGCGGCGCATGCAGCTCGAACCCGGGCTGCGCAACGAGGTGACGCCGAAGAACATCCTCATGATCGGTCCTACCGGTGTCGGCAAGACCGAGATCGCGCGCCGCCTCGCCGCGCTGGCGCAAGCACCGTTCATCAAGGTCGAGGCGACCAAGTTCACCGAGGTTGGCTACGTCGGCAAGGATGTCGAACAGATCATCCGCGATCTCGCCGATGCGGCGGTGAAGATGGCCCGCGAGCAGGCCAAGGCGCGCGTGCGCACGCAAGCCGAGGATCGTGCCGAGGATCGCATCCTCGATTCGCTGCTGCCGCGACGCCTGGGCGTCGGTTTCGCCAATGAGCCGCCAGCCGCCGATGCACGCGCCGCCGACACGCGGCAGAAATTGCTCAAGCAATATCGCGAGGGTTCGCTCGATGAGCGCGAGATCGAGATCGACGTGGCCCTCAATATCGGCGTCGAGATCATGGCTCCGCCGGGCATGGAGGAGATGACCAACCAGTTGCACGGCATGTTCCAGTCGCTGTCCGGATCGAAGACGCAAAAGCGCACCCTGCGTGTCGCCCAGGCGCGCCCACTGCTGATCGAGGAGGAAGCGGCCAAGCTTGTCAACGACGAGGAGATCAAGGCGCAGGCCATCGACAACTGCGAGCAGAACGGCATCGTCTTCATCGACGAGATCGACAAGGTTGCCCAGCGTGGCGAGTTCAGCGGCGCCGGCGTCAGCCGCGAAGGCGTGCAGCGGGACCTGTTGCCGCTGGTCGAAGGCTCCAGTGTCTCGACCAAACACGGCATCGTCCGCACCGACCATATCCTGTTCATTGCCTCGGGCGCTTTTTCTCTGGCCAAGCCGTCGGACCTGATTCCCGAACTGCAGGGCCGCTTTCCGATCCGCGTTGAACTGGGCGCACTGAATGCGGAAGATTTCCGCCGCATCCTCAGCGAACCGCAACATGCCTTGACCAAGCAGTACACGGCCTTGCTCGGCACCGAGGGGGTCAGGCTCGAGTTCACCGACACGGGCATCCAGCGCATTGCCGAGGTCGCCTTCCAGGTCAACGAGCGCACCGAGAACATCGGCGCGCGGCGCCTGCACACGGTCCTCGAACGCCTGCTCGACGAAATCTCGTTCACCGCTTGCGACCACGAACGCGGCGAACTCACCGTCGATGCCGCCTACGTCGACACGCAGCTCGGAGAACTGGTCAAGGACGAGGACCTGTCGCGTTACATCTTGTAGGGACGGGAATCGGGAATCGGGAATCGTTCAACGGCCGCGTAATGAAGATCGGGCACCACGGCTTTGCTCCTAACCATTCCCTATTCCCCAATCCAGGCCCTCAGGCTTGCAGCCACACGCCATTCATCCGACCATAGCGCCATGAGTACTGTTGTTCCGTTCAAGTCCCGAGGCGTCCGCGCCGTTTTGCGCGAGGCATTCGAGGCACGCATCCCGATGCGTCTGGCCCGCGAGCATATCCAGCCCGGATGGATCCATGGCTACGTGATTGGCCTGTCCCGCGATTTTTGCCTGATTGCGGAGGTCGGCGATGCCATGCGCTACGACGGCTATGTCGTCGTGCTGATCGCCGATCTCAGCCAGATCGAGGAAGACCCCTCGCGCGAGTTTGTCGAAAAGGCGCTGGCCTTGCGTGACGAGCCCTTGCTGATCCCGAAGGATTTCCCGCTCGATGACTGGGCCGCGATTGCCGATGCGGCGATGCGCATTGCGCCGCTGCTGTCGGTGAATGTCGTTGAAGACGCCGACGGCGAAGTCAGCTACATCGGCCAGTTGGCCGGCATTGAAAGCGATGCCCTGCTGTTGCGCGAGGTCGATCCGAACGCACGCTGGCACTCGGACGCCGGCGACTACGGTTTCGACGAGATCGCCTCGATCGGTTTCGGTACCGGCTATCTCGATGCGCTGTGGCAGGTGGCCGGCTCGCCATCCAATCCCATGAGTCCGCGCGTGCCGCGCTCGGATTCGTTGCATTGAATGCCGGGAATGGGGAATAGAAAATGGGGAATCGTTAAAGCCGAAGATCGCCCTTCAGCGTGAACGCTTCACCTGTCCCATTCCCCATTCCCTATTACCGATTCCCGCCCAGCCATGCCCACCCCGACCCAGCTCACTTTGCATCGCGCTTCGCATGTCCTCGAAGTCGGCTTTGACGATGGCAGCAATTTTCGCCTGCCGGCCGAGTATCTGCGGGTGAACTCGCCGAGTGCGGAAGTGCAGGGGCATGGGAAAAAAGTGCTGGTCGCCGACAAGCGGGATGTCGGCATCGACGCGATCTCGCCGGTCGGCAATTACGCCGTGCTGCTCAAGTTCAGTGATGGCCACCAGACCGGGATTTTTTCCTGGGACGTGCTGCACGAACTCGGTCGCGAGCAGGAGAAGAATTGGTCGGCCTATCTCGAAGCCCTCACGGCTGCGGGTTTGGCGCGGTAGCCGGGAATGGAGAATCGGGAATAGGGAATGGAAAAAGCGAGCCAAGGCGACTTGTCGCTCTGTTTGGCCCCTACTATTCCCCATTCCCGGCTCTCCAACCTACCACCCCCCACCACCGCCACCGCCACCACCGCCGCCGGACGAGCCGCCGCCGCCGCCGCCGGATGACGATCCGGGAGGTGATGACGAAGAACTGATCGCGCTGCTCAAGCTGGAGCCGAGCGCGCTGCCAAAATTGCTGACGTCGAATCCGCGGCTGTTGCTGCCGTGATACCAGGCCATGCCGGCTGCAGCGGCGGCAACCGCCGCCGGGCCGATTGCCGCGGCCAGCTTGTCGCCCCAGGTCTTCTCGACATCCAGAGCCAGGGCATAAGGCAGCAGGCGCTCGTATTCATTGGCACTCATCGGTGGTGCCTTGGCGCGCGCAAGGTCATCGCGTTCGGCGACGCCGAGATACAGGCGCAAGCCCTCGATGCGGTCAAGCAGCTTGCGCCCTGCCACGGTCGGTGCGCGCATCCACATTGCAAACGGTGCCTGCACGCCGCTGAGCAGGGCAACCAGCACGCCGAAGAGCACGCTGCTTCTCAAGCTCAGGAACGCCGCTGCTGCCGCGAGCACGGCCAGCACGATCAGCGTACCGATGATGAGGCCGATCGGACGCCGACCATCCTTCCAGGCAGTGATCAGCTTGAGGATGAGCGCGCTCGCAAAGGCGGCGGCAAAAAAGACAATGATGGTCGGCACGATAACCGCGGCGACCACCGAAGCAGGCTCGATCAGGAAGGCGCCGATAATGGCGGCGACGGCTATCAAAAGCCCGAGACAGCCTATGCCGTCGTTGCGGCGGAAATTGGCCTTGGCGTGCCGATCCTTCAGGAACTTTTCGTGGCCGCGCCGCGCCGCGCCAATGGTGGTGTGGTTCTCGTTCTTGAATTCCAGTGATGAAGAACTGCCAAGCAGCAGATCGAAAAGCTCACGTGCGGAGTCGGGCATGTCGATGGCGCGGGAACTGGTGCGATCGATCGAGAAATCATTGCGACCGCTGTTGTTGATCCTCACCGCGCCGCGTACGCCCAGTTCGACCAGGTCGGCGGCGAAACAACGATCGTCATATTCCATCTGGCGGATGTAGCGAGCTGCCGCCGGGGAAATTTCCGCCGGCGGATCGTATTCGGGTATGACCACGCCGCCCTTCGGATCGACACCGACGCGACGCCATTGCACGTAGAGAAATCCGACCAGCACGAGAAGACCGACACCAAGCACGGCCTCGCGGCGGTTGTCGGCGGCAAACCAGGCCAGCTTCTGGTTCATGTCCGGCGCGGTGATGATGCCTTTCGGGAAGCTGACCACCATGGTCAGGCCGTTTTCCGGTGGCAGCGACTGCGTTGTGGAAATATGCGCCGTGCCGTCGGTGTCGACGCGGCTCGTGTAGTCCTGCGCCTTGGAACCCTGCGGCCCGGTGTAGCCTTCGACCTTGATCTGCTCGCGCTTCATAACGCCGGGCAGGCGCACTGCGGCACTGGCCGTATCGATGACGAAATCCCAGCCATTGCCGGTGACGTTCCAGTACAGTTCGTCGTGATCGTCGAAGAAGCCGAGCTGGCGCGTGGTCTGGTAACGGAACACGTAAGTGTGTTCGCCGCTGTCGAGGAACACGTCGGCACTGCCGAAATACACGCGCACGCCGTTGGCCAGTCCTTCCTGGTGCCAGGCTTCAGGCTGGCCATCGCGATGCACTTCCAGCGGCTTGAACAACACGTTGACGCGATTGCCGTACTGGTCGCGATAGTTGGTCGGGAAATCTCGGTAGATGCCGCGACGGATGCGATCGCCTTCGGCATTGACCTTGATCGTCTCGGCCACGCTCATCGAGCCGTCCGCGGCTATGTCGATATCGCTGTGGAAATCGAGAATGCGCTCGTCGGCCTGCACGGTCACGCAGCACAGCATCGAGAAAGCTATCGCAAGCAGGCGAATCATGGCGCGCTCCTCTGTTCGGCATTGGCCGCAAAGAACTCTCCACGTTGAAAACCGGCCAGACGGGCCACGATCAGGTCGGGGAAATGTTCGATGCGCGTGTTCAACTGGCGCACGGCGCCGTTGTAATAGCGCCGGGCGTATTGCAGGTGATCCTCGATGGCCACCAGGTCACGCGACAGCTGCATGAAGTTCTCGCTGGCCTTGAGGTCGGGATAGCTCTCCTGCAGGGCAAGCAGGCGCTCGATCTGCACTTCCAGTTGATCCTCGAGGCGGGCGCGATCGGCCAGTGCGACCGCCTCCCTGGTTCGCGCGCGCAGTTCGGTGATGGTCTCCAGCGTGATGCGTTCATGGGCCGCATAGGCCTTCACCGCACTGACCAGTTGCGGGGTCAGGTCATGCCGGCGCATCAGTTGCACGTCGATGTCGCTCCACGCCGCGCGCATCTGGTTGCGATCGGCGATGAGCCGGTTGAACATGAGGATGGCGGCGAGCAGGGCCACGCCGAGGGCAACGAGGACTGCGATCAGCATGCGGGCTTCCTCAGGAACAGCCGACTCAAGGACCGCCGGACTGGTTGGCTGCAGCGGCTTTCAGGTGACGATCCATCCAGTTGACGATTGCATGGTAGGCATGCAGTTTCATCGTTGTCGTGGAAAGCCCGTGTTTGCCGCCGGGATAGGTCATCAGGTCGAACTGGATGCCACGCGTCTGCAGCTCCGCCATCAACGCCGTGGTATTGGAGAAGAGGACATTGTCATCCGCCATGCCGTGCACGAGGAACAGCGGCGAGGACAGTCCATCGAGCCAGGCAAACGGCGCGCTGCGGATATAGCCGGCCTTGTTCTCCTGCGGCGTCGACAGGTAACGCTCGGTGTAGAAGGTGTCATACAGCGTCCAGTCGGTTACCGGGGCCACGGCAACGCCGGCGGTGATCTGCTCGGAAGCCTTGGCCAGCAGCATGGTGGTCATGTAGCCGCCATAGCTCCAGCCGAACACGCCAACGTGCGCGCCGTCGACCCAGCTTTGTGCCTTCAGCCAGCGGATGCCAACGAGCTGGTCGAGCACCTCGGCGTTGCCGAGCTGGCGATGGATGACATCGGAGAACGCGCGTCCGCGCCGATCCATGCCTCGATTGTCGAGGGTGAAGACGACATAGCCCTGCTGCGCCATGTAGTTGAGAAAGTGCTCGCCCCAGGCGCGCACGACCTTCTGCACGTGCGGGCCACCGTAGTAGAAGATGAATACGGGATAGCGCCTGGCGGGATCGAAACCGGCGGGCTTGTACAGGCGATAGTGGAGTGCCTGCCCGTCCTCGGCCTTGAGGGTGCCGAATTCCGGAGCTATGCGCGCATCGCGATAAGCCGCATAGGGATGCGTGTCGTCCAGCGGGTTTTCCTCGATCCAGGCGATGAAGCTGCCATCGGCCTTGTTCAGGCTGACCTGCGGCGGCGTTGCCGGATCGCTGAACTGGTCGAGGTAGATCGTGGCGTCTTCGGCGAACGTCGCATAGTGGGTGCCATCCTGCTTGCTGATCCGCTCCGGCGAGTCGGCGTGGCTGCCATCGAGTGGCAGGGCATAGACCTGGGTATCGGACACATAGTCGCGATTGGACTGCACATAAACCGTGCCGCTGGCCTCGTCGATGCCGAGCAGCTTGTCGATGTTCCAGTCACCGGCACTGATCGGATGGCGCAAGGTGCCGTCGACTGCATACAGATAGAGATGTTTGTAGCCCGAACGTTCGCTGGCCCAGACGAAGGATTGCGAATCCTCCAGAAAGCGCAGATCGGAATTCAGGTTGATCCAGGTCTTGCTGTTTTCCTGGAGCAGGCTGCGCTGTTCGAGCGAGGCGACATCGACGAGGCGCAAATCTAGGCTCTGCTGGTTGCGTGGCATGAGCTGATAGCTGAGATGCTTGCCATCCGGCAGCCAGTCCACGCGCACCAGGTAAATGTCGCTGTCTTCGCCGAGATCAACCCATCGCGTCAGGCCAGTGTCCGGCGCGACCAGGCCGAGCTTGACCGTGACATTGTTCTTGCCGGCCGCCGGGTAACGCTGTTCGATGACTTCAGTGTGATCGGCATAGACTTCGCTGCGCTTGACCACGGCCACGTTCGCTTCGTCGTAGCGCTCGAAGGCGATCGCGGAATCATCGGCGGCCCACCAGTAGCCCCGGCTCCGATCCATCTCCTCCTGGGCGACGAATTCCGCTTCGGCATTGTGGATCGTGCCGCCGCCATCCTTGGTGAGGGAGCGCGTTGCATTGCTGGCAAGATCGATGACCTTGAGATTCTGTCCCTGCACGAACGAGACATAGCCACCTTTCGGAGAGATTTGCGGATCGAGGAAATCACCGCCGGTCGGCAGCTCTCGCACGGATTTGTCCGCAGGACTGTCCAATGTATAGAGATAAAGTTTGCCTCCGAGCGGAAACAGCAGGGCACGGCCATCCGGCGACCACTGGTAGCCGACGATTCCGCTGACGCCGGCAATGCGTGCGCGCTCACGGCGGGATTTTTCCGCGTCGCTGAGTTCGTTGCCGCTGTCGAGCGTATCGGCATCGACGAGACGCCGGGTCAGCTTGTCGGCCACATGGTATTCCCACAGGTCGAGTCGGTTCTGGTCATCGGCGCGGGCGCGCAGGAATGTGATGCGCTTGCCATCCGGCGAAATCTTCAGTTCGCGCGGCACCGGCCCATCAAGGCCGCCGCCGGCAAAGATCGCTTCAAGATTCAGGGTATCGGCCATGACCATCCGGACAGGCAGGAACAGCAGGACAAGCAACAGGGCACGCATGGTTTCCTCCCGGCAAGCGGCTGATTATCACGGCGACGGCGGCCGAATGAAACCGGGCCGGGCACCCGATCCGCGTCGCCTCGAACTGTCGGACAATTCGAGCCGGTGGCAGCAAGAGTCGCCTGTGGAATGCCGGGCGCTCGATGCGTCGCGCTCATTTGCCGATGCAGAAATCCGCGAAGATGCGGCCAAGCAAGTCCTCGCTGCTGAAGGTACCGGTGATCTCGCCGAGCGCATGCTGCACCTGGCGCAGTTCCTCGGCGGCGAGTTCGCCTGCGCGTTGCTCACGCAGGGCACGCAAGGCTGCATGCAGGTGTTGCCGGGCACGCTCGATGGCATCGACATGGCGGGTGCGGGCACTGAAGGCACCCTGGTTGTCCTCGGTGTATCCCGCCGCCTTGCGCAAGGCCGCCATGAGCAGATCAAGGCCGGCCCCGCTGCGTGCGGACAGCCAGATGTGCGCGAGGCCGTCGATTTCGGCCTGTCGCGGAGCGCTGCCGGCAAGGTCGATCTTGTTGTGGACGATGAGGCGGGTGGTGGTGGCCGGCAGGTCGGCGAGCAGCGGCAGGTCGCGTTCAAGCTGCGCATCGGTGCTGACCAGGACCGCCAGATCGGCGCGCGCCAGTTCGTCGCGGGCGCGGCGCATGCCTTCGATTTCCACCACATCCAGCGAATCGCGGAGTCCAGCGGTGTCGACCAGGGTCATGCCGATGCCGTCGAGATCGATGGTCTCGCGCAAGAGGTCGCGCGTGGTCCCGGGCAGGTCGGTGACGATGGCCCGATCGCTGGCTGCCAGGGCGTTGAGGAGACTGGATTTGCCGGCGTTCGGACGGCCGACGATGACGACATGCAAACCGTCGGCAAGGCGTACGCCACGGCGGCTGGCGGCAAGCAGGTCATCGAGCCGGTCACAGGTCGCGACAAGGTCCTCAAGCAATTGCGGCGTGGCCAGGAAATCGATCTCCTCCTCGGGAAAATCAATCGCCGCCTCGATCCACACGCGCAGGCGCACGACCGCTTCGGCCAGTGCCCGCACGCGGGCGGAAAACTCACCATCGAGGCTGCGCACGGCGGCGCGCGCCGCGGCCTGGGAGCCGCTGGCGATCAGGTCGGCGATGGCCTCGGCCTGGACCAGGTCGATCTTGCCGTTGAGAAAGGCACGTTCGGAAAACTCACCCGGCCGCGCCTGGCGCGCACCGAGCTCGATGACGCGCGCCAGCAGGCAGCGGAGGATGACCGGGCTGCCATGCGCCTGCAGTTCGACGACGTCCTCACCAGTAAAGGAATGGGGCGCGGGGAAATGGATGATCAGGCCACGATCCAGAACGCTTCCGTCTTTTTCAGTAAACGTGCAGTAATGCGCGTGGCGTGGCCGTGGGCTCCTGCCGAGCAGGGTCCTGGCCATGGCCGGGGCTGCGCTGCCGGAGAGGCGGATGATGCCGACGCCGCCGGCACCGGCGGCGGTGGCAATGGCGGCGATTGTCTCGGCGTGCACGTTCATCGTCATGTCGGTCGGCGCGCCGCGACCACGCAGCCGTACGCAGCCGGTGCGCGATGCCCGACTATTTCGCCTTGGCCGCGGCCGGTTCCTTTTCACCCGCTTCGATGCGCCGGGTGATGATCCATTGCTGGAGCAGGCCGAGTGCGCCATTGACCGTCCAGTAGAGGACCAGGCCGGCCGGGAAGAAGGCGAACATGACCGAGAAGATCAGCGGCATGAATTTCATCATCTTCGCCTGCAGCGGATCCATGCCGGTCATCGGCGTCAGCATCTGCGTGGCCAGCATCGTCGCCGCGTTGAGGATCGGCAGCACGTAGTACGGATCCGGCGCGGTCAGGTTGTGGATCCAGAGTATGAACGGCGCCTGGCGCAGCTCGACGCTTTCAAGGAGTACCCAATACAGGCCGAGGAAGACCGGAAACTGCACCAGCATCGGCAGGCAGCCACCGAGAGGATTTATTTTTTCCTTCTTGTAAAGCTCCATCATGGCCTGGTTCATCTTGGCGCGGTCGTCGCCGTAGCGATCCTTCAACGCCGCCACGCGCGGCTGCATCTTGCGCATCTTCGCCATCGAGCGGTATTGCGCCTCGGACAGCTTGAAGAACAGAGCCTTGATGGTCAGAACGAGCAGGATGATGGCGAAGCCCCAGTTGCCGGTGAGCTTGTGGAACATCGACAGCAGCCAGTGCAGCGGCTCGGAAATCAGCGTGAACATGCCGTAATCGGCGGTCTTGGCCAGGCCCGGGGCGATGTCGTCGAGCGTGCTCTGCAATTTCGGGCCGACATACAGGCGCGCGCTGAACGCCTGCTCCTGGCCAGGAGCGATGCTCAGCGCCGGCGACATGCTGCGCAGCAGATAACGGCTGCCGGCAGGGCCCTTGATTTCCTTGCTGCTGAAATGATCGGTCTCGCCTGGTGGCGGGATCCAGGCCGCGAAGAAATAGTGCTGCAGCATGCCGATCCAGCCGCCGCTGACGCTGCCATCGATGGGTTCCTTGGCAAACTTGTCGAAGGCAAGTTTCTGGAATTTTTCCTCCGGGCTGTACCAGGCCGCGCCCATGAAGCTGTAGCGTTCGGTATCGGTGAAACCCTTGATGCCGGAATGGTCCGAAACCAGTGGCACGCGCTGCAACTGGCGATAGGCGTTTCCGGTCCAGGTCGCTGCGCTCTGATTGTTGACGCGCTGCTGCTCCTCGATGACATAGCTGCCACGGCTGAAGACGAAGGTCTTGATCACGGTGATCCCGGAAGCATCCTTCCAGGTCAGCGGCACTTCCAGCGTGTCCTGGCCGTCGGCCAGACTGTAGGTACTGGGCGCTGCGCTGAATACCGCCTCGTGATTCGGTGCCGGACTCGCCTGGCTGACCAGCCCGCTTTGCGCGACGAAATATCGCGCCGGGGTGGTATCGAGCAGGCGCACGCGCGCATCTTCGTTGGGGTGCAGCGGATAGGCAAGCAGGTCGCTGCGCGTCACGCTGCCGCCGCGCGGATCGATCTCGATGCGCAGCAGATCAGTGGTGACGACGATGGGGTTGCTCGATTGGACGAGGCGCTCGCTGGACGTGACCTCGACAGGCGCGGCAAGTGGTGTGGTGCTGCTTGCCTGCGGGATTTCCGCCGAATCCGGCGGCAGTGGCGTGGCCGCGGCGGGCGTGTCTGCCTGCTCGCCGGTGGTCGCCGCTGCCGGACGTGCCACCTGCGGGTTGTAGTCCATCTGCCACTGTGAATAGATCAGGTAGCCCAGGGCAAACAGGGCAATCAGCAGAAAGGTGCGGGGATTGTTCATGGCAGCTTCGGGTTCTTCGACGAGCTCGCCGATGTCTGGCGAAAGGAGGAGGGTTCACGGCACTGGCGGGCGTTGCAGGGTTCGCCGGCGCTGTGCTGGTGCGCGATCAGCCGCGCATTGTGCCGGTGCCGGACGTCACCTTCAACGCCGCAAGTTTCTTCCACAGGTTGGCGAGGTCCTCGCGCAGGTCGGCAGAGGTGGTGCGGACGGCGCTGGTGCGGGCAATCATGAGGATGTCGACGCAGGGCAGTTCACTGCGGACATGCCGGTAGCTTTCGCGGACAAGGCGCTTGATGCGATTGCGATCGACCGCTCGCTTGGAGACACGACGCGACACTGCCTGGCCTAGCCGGCAGGTCGCTTGCTCGTTCGGGGAGAACTCGGCGAGGAAGTGACGGACGCTGATGCGTTTCGATTTTCCACGCAGCGCGGCGAAGTCGCCGGCCTTGAGCAGACGCGCGGTGCGCGGGAGGCTGTACAGCCCCATGCCACCGCGGGCTGTGGAATCAGACGGCGAGACGCTTGCGGCCCTTGGCGCGACGCGCGTTGATCACGGCGCGACCACCACGGGTCTTCATGCGGGCGCGGAAGCCGTGGGTACGGGCGCGCTTGAGGTTGCTCGGCTGATATGTACGTTTGGTGGCCATGAGTCGGCGCCAGGCTTGATGAAAAGGGCGCGAATGATAGGGGTGCGCCGGGTAGTGCGTCAAGGCGTATCGCTGGCGCGGATCGAGTGCGCACGCGTAGACTGCACGGTTCGCGACGGGCGGCTTGCCCCGGGCGCTTCATCGGGTCATGCACAGCGCAGAGGAATCATGAGTGAGCTTTGGGGGCGCTGCATGGAGCGCCTGGAAACGGAATTCGGGGCGGAAGAGGTGCAAACCTACCTGAAGCCCCTGCAAGCGCGCGAGAGCGAGCAGGGTCTGCGTCTGCTTGCGCCAAACGACTACACCCTCGAAGTGGTTCGCGAGCGTTTCCTGGCGAGGATCCGCGCTGTCATCGAATACCAGCACGGCTCGGCGGTGGCGATCAATCTCGGCATTGGCACGCTGGGTGCGCGCAAGGAGCCAGGCAGGCGCTCGACCGCGGCAGCCAAGGCGGTTGCGCCGGCAACCATGGAACACAACCTGGATCCCAACTACACCTTCGAGACCTTCGTCGAAGGCAAGACCAATGAACTCGGCAAGGCCGCTGCGATCCAGGTGGCGACCAATCCGGGTCGGGCCTTCAATCCACTCCTACTATATGGCGGCACCGGTCTCGGCAAGACCCACCTGATGCACGCCGCCGGCAACCTGATGCGGCAGAACAATCCCGCCTGCAAGGTGCTCTACCTGCGTTCCGAACAATTCGTCGGCAGCATGATCGATGCCCTGCGCACCAAGAACATGGACGAGTTCAAGCGCCGCTTCCGCAGTGTCGATGCGCTGCTCATCGACGATATCCAGTTTTTCGCCGGCAAGAACACCACCCAGGAGGAGTTCTTCCACACCTTCAACGCCTTGTTCGATGGCAAGCAGCAGATCATCCTCACCTGCGACCGTTTCCCGAAAGAGGTTGAAAACCTCGAACCGCGGCTGAAATCACGCTTGGGCTGGGGTTTGTCGGTGGCCATCGAGCCGCCGGATTTCGAGACGCGTGCGGCGATCCTGCTCAGCAAGGCCGCCAGCAAGGGGGTCGAGTTGCCCGAGGATGTGGCCTTCCTCATTGCCAAGCGCATGCGCTCGAACGTGCGTGATCTGGAAGGTGCGTTGAATACGCTGATTGCGCGCTCGCACTTCGGTGGCCGCGCAGTGGATGTCGCCTTTGCCCAGGAAACCCTGCGCGACCTGCTGACCGTGCACGCACAGGCCATCTCGATCGCCAATATCCAGAAGGTCGTCGTCGAGTATTACCAGTTGCGCATTGCCGATCTGCTGTCCAAGCGGCGCAGTCGCTCGGTGGCGCGACCACGGCAGATGGCCATGTCACTGGCCAAGGAATTGACCGAGCACAGCCTTCCCGAGATTGGCGATGCCTTTGGCGGCCGTGACCACACGACCGTGCTGCACGCATGTCGTACGATCAGGAACCTGCGCGAGACAGATGGCAAACTCAACCAGGATTGGGAAAAACTGGTGCGCGCGCTGACCGGTTGATGATCGGTGGATAACCTGTGGGTTGTTGATCGGGTTAGAATTATCCACAGATCACGCACAACCTGGCGGTTCGGTTCTGCACGGGAAGATTTTGTTTCAACTCCATGATTTAAAAGCAGATTATCGGACTTTTCGAGTTATCCCGGGGACCTGCTACCACCACAAGCTTTCATTCATAACAAAGACAGAAACAGGAAGGGACCGACCATGCGCTTCATTCTTCCGCGCGAAGCCTTGCTGAAACCGCTGCAGCAAGTCGTGGGTGTTGTTGAACGCCGGCAGACCTTGCCGGTGTTGTCGAACCTGCTGGTCCACGTTGCCGGCGAGACGGTCACTTTCACGGGCACCGATCTTGAAGTCGAGATGGTCGCCCGAGCCACCGCGGAAGATCCGCGTGATGGTGAAGTGACAATTCCGGCACGCAAGCTCTTCGATATCTGCCGGGCCTTGCCGGATGGGGCGCGGGTGAAGCTGGAGCAGAACGGCGATCGGGTTTCGATCAGTGCCGGGCGCAGCCGCTTTACCCTGGCGACCTTGCCGGCCAGCGAGTTCCCGGTGATCGAGAACATCGACGTCGTCGAACGCGTCAGCCTCGCCGAAGCCGTGCTCAAGGATCTGATCGGGCGCACCGCGTTCGCCATGGCACACCAGGACGTGCGCTATTACCTCAATGGCCTGCTGCTTGACCTGCGCGACAAGACCTTGCGCTGTGTTGCCACCGACGGTCATCGTCTGGCGCTGTGCGAGACGACGCTGGAGACGGAAATTGCGGCACGCCGGCAAATCATCATTCCGCGCAAGGGCGTGCTCGAGTTGCAGGGCTTGTTCGAGGCCGGCGAAGGGCTGGTTGAACTGGAATTGGGGCGCAATCATGTACGCGTCCGCCGCGGCTCGGTTACCTTTACCTCGAAGCTGATCGATGGTCGCTTTCCGGATTACGAGGCGGTCATTCCCATTGGTGCCGACAAGGACATACAGGTCGGGCGTGAAGAATTACGCTTTGCCTTGCAGCGTGCGGCCATCCTCTCCAACGAGAAGTACCGTGGCGTCAAGCTCGAGGTGAATCCGAACCGTCTGCGCATCGTCGCGCACAATCCTGAGCAGGAAGAGGCTGTCGAGGAACTCGAAGTGACCACTTCGGTATCGGATCTCAGCGTCGGCTTCAACGTGAACTACCTGATGGATGCGCTGGCGGCACTGAGCGGCGACGAGGTCGTGCTCAGTCTGCGCGATGCACAGTCGAGTTGTCTGCTGCGCAAGGTGGGCTCGGATGACACCCGGCATGTCGTCATGCCGCTGCGTCTCTGATCGCGGCGTCCTTCGTCGAGCACCAGGCCCGCGCGTCGCAGGATGCGCGGGCTTTTCTTATGGCCATCGATGGCCTGTATGCCTGCAACGCAGGAGCAGGTGCAGGCGATGTCGGAGCAGCCCTCGTGCACCTGAGTGAATTGCGCATTGGTAACCTGCGCGTGATCCGCGAACAAGCGATCAGCCTCGGGCGCGGCTGGAACGTGTTTGTCGGAGCCAACGGAGCGGGCAAGACCAGTATCCTCGAAGCGGCGTTCCTGCTTTCGCACGGACGCAGCTTCCGGCGCGGCACCCGCGATACGCTCAGTCGACTTGGCAGTGACGGCTATTCGGTGTTTGGTCGACTGCAGCTTGCGAACGGCTGGGAACGGCGACTTGGGATTGCCCGCGTCGGCGGCAAGCTGGAAGCGCGTGTGGATGGGGAAGTGGTTGGCATCTCCGGGCTGGTGCAAACCTGCGCGGTAGCCTGTTTCGAGCCAGGTTCACACGAGTTGATCGGGGGGATTGCGGAGGAACGCCGCCGCTATCTCGATTGGGGGGTGTTCCACGTGGAACACGGGTTTCTCCAGGATTGGCGTCGTTACCAACGCGCGCTGCGCCAGCGCAACAGCGTTCTGCGCAATGGCGGCGGCGATGCCGACCTGGAGCCTTGGGAGATCGAGATGGCGAGCGCGGGCGAGCGGATTGGGCAGTTTCGCCTGGCTTATCTCGATCGCTTGCGGCCAATCCTGCAGTCGGTATTGGAGGGGTTCCTTGGTGAATTGGGCGAAGCGACGATTACCCTGGAGCGCGGTTGGAAGGCAGAGCAGACGCTGGCCGGTGCCCTCGTCGACGCCCGCCAGCGAGATCGTGAACGCGGTCATACCGGCAAGGGCCCGCATCGGGCCGACTGGACCCTGGCGTTCGAGCACGCACCGCGCCGCGAGCACCTCTCGCGCGGTCAGGAAAAGCTTTGTGCGCTTGCCCTTGTCCTGGCCCAGGCCCGTTTGTTTGCATTGCAGACGGGCGAGTGGCCGATCCTGTGTTTCGACGACCTCGCTTCCGAGCTGGATCAGGCGCATCAGGGGCAGGTCATTGAGCAGCTCTGGGCGAGCGGGGCGCAAGTCCTGATCACGGGCACGGAGCGCCCACCGGCGCTCGATGCGGATCACGGTCCGGTACGCCTGTTCCACGTGGAACAAGGCCGTATCGATGCCTGACTGCTATAATTGAGCGCTTCAGTTCCGGATCGGGCGCGTTGCGCGCCGGATCGGCAGCCGAGCAACGCGGAGTCCCATGAGCGAGCAATACGATTCAAGCAAGATCAAGGTTCTCAAGGGCCTTGACGCGGTGCGCAAGCGCCCGGGAATGTACATCGGCGATACCGACGATGGTTCCGGTTTGCACCACATGGTGTTCGAGGTCGTCGACAACTCGATCGACGAAGCCCTGGCCGGCCATGCCGACAGCGTTACGGTAGCCATCCACGCCGACGGTTCGGTCAGTGTCCTCGACAACGGTCGTGGCATTCCCGTCGGCATGCACGAAGAAGGCCGTTCTTCGGCGGAAATCGTCATGACCGTGCTGCACGCAGGCGGCAAGTTCGATGACAACAGCTACAAGGTTTCCGGTGGCTTGCATGGCGTCGGTGTCTCCGTGGTCAATGCCTTGTCGGAGCACCTGTGGCTGACCATTTATCGCGACGGTCATGAGCACTATCAGGAATACAAGCTCGGCGAGCCACAGTTTCCGCTGAAACAGGTCGGCCCCTCTGAGCGCCGCGGCACCCTGGTGCGTTTCCTGCCGAGCAAGACGATCTTCTCCGATGTCGAATTCCACTACGATATCCTGGCCAAGCGCCTGCGTGAGCTGTCCTTCCTCAATTCCGGCGTGCGCATCGAGCTCAGCGACGAGCGCAGCGGCCGCCGCGATGTCTTCGAATACGCCGGTGGCATCCGCTCTTTTGTCGAGCATCTGGCGCAACTGAAGACACCCCTGCACGCGAAAGTGGTCTATTTCACCGTCGTCAACGACGCCATTACCGTCGAAGCGGCCCTGCAATGGACGGATTCCTACCAGGAAACCAGCCTTTGCTACACCAACAACATCCCGCAAAAGGATGGCGGCACCCACTTGGCAGGCTTGCGCAGCGGGCTGACGCGGACCTTGGGCAACTACATCGAGAAATCCGGTGTGCAGAAGTCGGCCAAGGTCGGTTTCTCCGGCGATGACATGCGCGAAGGCCTGATTGCCGTGCTTTCGGTGAAGATGCCGGATCCGAAGTTCTCCTCGCAGACCAAGGACAAGCTGGTTTCCAGCGAGATCAAGGGTATCGTCGAATCGGCGATCAACCAGAAGCTGGAGGAATTCCTGCTGGAAAATCCCCAGGAAGCCCGTGCCATCGCAGCCAAGGTGGTCGACGCCGCGCGCGCCCGCGAAGCCGCGCGCAAGGCGCGCGAGATGACTCGCCGCAAGGGTGCACTCGATATTGCCGGATTGCCCGGAAAACTGGCCGATTGTCAGGAGAAGGATCCGGCCCTGAGCGAATTGTTTCTCGTCGAGGGCGACTCGGCCGGTGGTTCGGCAAAGCAGGGCAGGAACCGCAAGACGCAGGCGATCCTGCCTTTGCGCGGCAAGATCCTCAATGTCGAACGCGCGCGTTTCGACCGCATGCTTGGATCCGCGGAAATCGGCAACCTGATCACCGCCCTTGGTACCGGTATCGGCAAGGACGAGTACAACATCGACAAGCTGCGCTACCACCGCATCATCATCATGACCGACGCCGATGTCGACGGTTCGCATATCCGCACCTTGTTGTTGACCTTCTTCTACCGGCAGATGCCCGAACTGATCGAGCGTGGGCACGTCTATATCGGTCAACCGCCGTTGTACAAGCTCAAGCAGGGCAAGCAAGAGCTGTACTTGAAGGACGATGCAGCGCTCAACAGCTACCTCATCGCCAGTGCCGTCGACAATGCGGAACTGGCCTACAGCCCCGATGCGCCACCGCTGAGCGGACCCGGACTCGAGAAGCTGCTGATCGACTACCAGGCCGCGCTCGACCAGACCGAGCGACTCGGTGCCCACCACGACACCACCCTGCTGCGTACCTTCCTCGACGCGCCGCCACCAGCCGCCGAGGCATGGCAGGATCAAGCTCTTCTCGGGGCGTGGATGGAAGCGTTGTCCTTGCAGATCAACCAGAGCGGTTCGGGCCGCGCCCGCTACCGGTTCTCGATCCGCGCAGCGACGCCGGAGCATCCAGCAGCCTTGGTCGTGCGTCGCGAACAGCACGGCACCGAGACCACACAGATCCTGCCGTCGAATTTCTTCCTCGGCAGCGAGTTCAGGCCGATTGCCGAGGCCGCGCGACAGATCAACGGGCTGATCCAGCCGGGTGCGCGGGTAAGCCGCGCAAACAAGAGCCAGTTGCTCGGCGACGGCATTGCCCAGGCACAAGCCTGGTTGATGGAAGAAGCCAAGCGCGGACGTACCATCCAGCGCTTCAAGGGCCTCGGCGAGATGAATCCCGAACAGCTCTGGGAAACCACCGTCAATCCGGAAACACGGCGCCTGCTGCAGGTGCGCATCGAGGATGCCATTGCCGCCGACCAGATCTTCTCGACCCTGATGGGCGATGTCGTCGAGCCGCGCCGGCAATTCATCGAGGAAAATGCCCTTGCGGTCAGCAACCTGGATATCTGACGGTATCTACACAAATATACATGACAAACAGTATTGATTGATCCATGATTCCCCTGGCGGCCGGCGACGGGCGCGCAAACCCCGCCCGGGGCAATCCTGCGTTTGAGTTTTGGCAGTTCAGCAAGCACGTGAAATTGCGTCTCCGATGCTTGTACAGGCCGGCGTCGCGGCGGTACGCTCGGAAATCCGGACTTCAACAATCTGCGGGTGCCTGCCACCCCGTTCACCCAGTCGAGGAGTGATCCATGAACCTTCCCAAACTTGCACGAATCGCGCTGTGCGCGGCGTTGCTGGTGTTCTCGTCGAGTGCCGTCCTCGCCAAGAAATCCGACAAGGCCGAGAACGAATATCCCAACGCGACGCGCAGCGAGCCGAAGACAAGCATGTCGGCGAGTGAAAGCCGGGATTTGTCGAAGGCGGCCGATCTGGTCAACGACGGCGAGAACGACAAGGCCTTGCCGCTGATCGAGAAGGTCCTGGCCGGCCGGAAGGTCGGTACCTATGCGCAGGCGTTTGCCCAGCAGCTGCTTGGCCGCGTGTACTGGGACCAGGAACAGGAAGAACCGGCGCTGGCAGCGACGAGCAAGGCCATCGAACTCGATGCACTGCCCAACAACGCCCATTTCGGCTTGATGTACCAGCTTGCGCAAATGCAGGTGCAAACCGAGAAATATGCCGACGCGCTGAAGACGCTCGATCGGTTCAAGAGCGAGACCGGGGTCGAGAATCCGGACCAGATTGCCTTGCTCGGCAACATCTACTATCGCCTGGAAAAGTACCAGGAGGCCGCCGACACGATGAAGCGCGCGATTGCGGCGAGCAGCGAGCCCAAGGAAAGCTGGAACCAGATCCTCATGGCCAGCCTGTTCGAGCTTGATCAATACGGAGAGGCCGCCAAGGTGATCCAGGGTCAGTTGGCCAAGACGCCCGATGACATCAAGCTGATCAAGCAGCTGGCAACCGTCTACATCAACGACGACAAGTATCCGCAGGCCATCGAAGTGCTGAGCAAGGCCAAGGAAAAGGGTCTGATCACCAGCCAGGAAGACTATGTCCAACTGGCGAAGCTTTATGCCAACGCGGAAAAGCCCAAGGAGTCTGCCGCCACGCTCAAGGAAGGCATTGCCAGCGGCAAGGTCACGCCCGATTACGAAGTCAACAAGCTGCTCGGTGACGTCTGCGGCCAGGCCGAAGACGAAGCCTGCGCCATCGACGCCTACCAGAAGGCCTCGGCGCAATCGACCGACGGCAATGCCGATTACCAGTTGGGCTACATGTTGTTCTATGCCGATCGCGGCGCCGAAGCCAAGGTTGCCCTGGAACGCGCCATCAAGAAGGGCGGCCTGCGCCAGGAAGGCGAGGCCTACGTCATTCTCGGTGACGTTGAAAGCTATTCCGACAACGAAGCCGCCGCATTGGCAGCTTGGCAGAAAGCCCAGGCTTTCCCGAGCACGAAAGCCATGGCCGACCAGCGCATCAAGGCGATTCGTTCCGGCGTCAAGCTGAAGCGGTCCAGCAAGTCGAAATGACGAAACGGACCCTGGGCAGACAAAAAACCATCAATCCCGGGCAGCCGGACATGAGCGCGGACCCTTGTCGGATAGCCGCTTCGTGTTGTACCGTGCCGGGCTACGCTTTGCGGGATTGGCAGCAGCCACATCCGCGGGGAACCTGGCGGATCGCGCACAAGAACAACAACTGTTTGGTCAACACCGATGGCTGACGTCTATCAATCCGAAGCAAACGCATTCAACTGGAGCCGGGTCGCGGCTCTGTCGGGTGCCTTTGCCGTGCACGTGTTTGCTCTCGCCCTGTTGGCGACGCCTGCGGCACCGCCGGAAACACAGCAAAAGAAAGTGGACAACAAGGTGACGGTCGAGTTCATCGAGCCACCGCCGCCACCACCACCACCACCGCCTCCGCCACCGGAGCCGCCGAAAAAGCCGCCACCGAAGGTGATCGAAAAGATCAAGCCGCCGCCGACTCCGCCACCGGAGCCGCCGCCGCCGGTCATTGTCGAGGAAGCCTCGCCGATGTCGGTTGCGGCACCGCCGCCGGCACCACCGGCACCACCGGCACCACCAGTGGACATCGCGCCCACGGAAAATATCAGTTACCGTAGGCTGCGACCGCCGAAGTATCCGCCACAGGCTGTGCGCCAGCGGATGGAGGGCAAGGTTCTTCTCAAGGTACTGGTCGGGCTTGATGGCAAACCCGAGGAAATTACCGTCGAGAAGTCCAGCGGCTATCGTGTACTCGATCAGGCAGCGATCGCGGCGGTGAAGACCTGGGTCTTCAATGCCGGACAGAAGAACGGAGCCGCGAGTCGCGGTTACGCATTGGTACCCATCGAGTTCAACCTCAACCAGTAGCAATCATCTAAGGTAGCGCCATGCAGCAAGATGCCTCTTCGACCATACCTGCGGATCAGTCAGGTGCCATGCCCCCACCGCTTCCGGGCGGCGGCAACAATGCCCAAGCGATGTCGCAGATGGGCTTTGATCATCTCATCCACAACTTCGATATGGTCGGCTGGGTAGTCTTCATTACCCTCGTCACGATGTCGGTGTTGTCGATTTATTTCATCATTGCGAACCTCATTCGCAACACGATGGTCAAATCGCGCATGGAGCGGGTGATCCACACGTTCTGGGAAACCCCGTCTGCCCAGGAATCGATCCGCTTCCTCGAAGAACAGCCGAAATCCGAGCCGTTCTCCAAGATCGCGCTTGAGGCGGCCACAGCTGCCCAGCACCACACGCGCAATGAAGGCAGCCGCCTCGTCGAAGCGCTGAACCGATCGGAATTCATCGATCGCGCCTTGCGCCAGGGTGTCGCTCGCGAAAGCATGCGCCTCGAAGGCGGCCTGACCCTGCTCGCAACCGTCGGTTCGACCGCGCCGTTCGTCGGCCTGCTCGGTACGGTCTGGGGCATCTACCATGCCCTGATCAAGATCGCTTCGACCGGATCGGCATCGATGGAAGCCGTCGCCGGCCCCGTCGGTGAAGCGCTGATCATGACCGCCGTCGGTCTCTTCGTCGCCATCCCCGCCGTGCTTGCATACAACTTCTACGTGCGCAGCAACCGCCTGATCTACGCCCGCTTCGACGAGTTCGCACACGACCTGCATGACTTCTTCGCCATCGGTTCCCGAGTCGAAGGCAATGCTGCAGCACCGGCGCCCGCGGCCGCGAGGAAATAAGCCATGGCCTTTTCATCCAATTCGGGCGGCGGCCCGATGGCGGAAATCAACGTCACGCCCCTTGTGGACGTGATGCTGGTGCTGCTGATCATCTTCATGATCACGGCGCCGTTGATGACGCACAAGATCCGCATCGATCTGCCGCAGGCGAATCCGAATACGGTGGAAACGAATCCACCCGAACCGATTGACCTAGCGGTGAAGGAAACCGGCGACCTGTACTGGAACGACGAGTTGATCACCGAAGCCATGCTCTCCGCACAGCTTCGCGTCGCCGCACAAAAGAACCCGCAGCCCGAACTGCAGATTCGGGCGGAAAAAACCACCCAGTACCAGTTGATCGCGACCGTCATGGCCAACGCCAAGAGCGCGGGCATGGTCAAGATCGGATTCATCACCGCGCAGGCCGATCGTTGATCTGAGCGGACATCGCTTTGCAGGTATCCGGAAAGGCGTCGCGAAAGCGGCGCCTTTCTTGTTTGTGGCGCACGGCACGAGGTGTAGGATCGGTGGCGTCAACACGGGATCAGCATCCCGAAAGCCGCCATTCCGCATTGACCGCAAGATGGAGCACTGACCGAAGTCACGACGGAGGTAGCACATGTCCCATGCAAGCAAGCGCAATCCGACTGCAATGACGATGGCCGAGATCAACATCACTCCGTTGGTTGATGTCCTCCTCACCGTCCTCATCATCTTCATGGTCACCACGCCGCTGCTGACCCGAAGCATTCCGTTTCCGCTGGCCAGCGGTGAGCCAGGCAAGATCGAGCCGCTGGCCATGGACCTGGCCATTCGCGACACTGGTGAGCTCGTTCTCGATGGACAGTCGACCAGCCGCCGTGGCCTCGACCAGCAATTGCAGGTTGCCGCCGCGCGGGGCGTACCCATTCAACTGGATATTCGCCCCGAGCCGCATTCGTCCTATGACCATCTGGCCAACGTGCTTGCCATTGCGCACAACAACCGCATCAACGGCCTGCGCGTCGTCGCCCCGCAGGGCGAATAGGCAGCGTCAGTCCGGCCCGGTCAGGATCGAAAACTCGCGCAGGCTCACCGCGGCGTTCCACGCCGCGGCAGCGGCCATACGAAAGTCGCAACAGACACCGGTCCGGCGCCTGCTGCGGCTCGTGGGGTACGGCTGCATCAAGCGCTTTGTCGTGCGCCACCGCCACCCGGCACGCCCGCGCAGCGCCCGATGATGTCCAGGTAGTTGCGCACGGTCACGTCGAGTCCCGCGTACAAGGCCTCGGCAAACAAGGCGTGGCCAATGGAAACCTCAGCCAGCGTCGGAATGGCCTGCAGCAGCGTGGCCAGGTTGGCTTGGCTGAGATCATGTCCGGCATTGACGCCCAGTCCGCATTCGCGTGCACGATCTGCGGTAACGACGCAAGCATCGAGTTCGCGTTCAAACGCGCCGCTCGCGTAGGCCAGGGCAAACGGGCCCGTGTAGATCTCGATGCGATCAACCCCGCAGCCGGCAAGCTCCGCAATCACCGTGCAGCCGGGATCGACAAACACGCTGGTCCGCGCTCCGCACGCCTTGTATTCGCGGATCATGGCTTGCAGGCGTGGAAAGTCGGTGTCCCGGTCAAAGCCGTGGTCGGAGGTGATCTGCGCGTCGGCGTCAGGAACCAGGGTGACCTGGGCCGCGCGGGATTGCCGGACCAGCTGCAGCAGGCCGGGATATTCATCGCGCGCTGCCGCGAAGGGATTGCCCTCGATATTGAGCTCGGCCTGGCCGACGATACCGGCAATCTGCAGCACGTCCGTCGCGCGGATGTGGCGTTGATCGGGCCTTGGATGCACGGTGATGCCGTGGCAACCCGCGGCCAGCGCGCAGGCCGCGGCAGTCAGCGGCCGCGGTTCCTCCGCGCCGCGGGAATTCCGCAAGACCGCAACCTTGTTTACATTGACACTCAGTAGAGTCACGACGAACCTTCCCCCGAAACAGTTGACCATCCTGACGCGCGGCAGAAGGTGACGGTCAGCGGCATGCCTCGCTGGATTCGCTCCAGACCACCGGTTCCCACCACGCGCCGTCGCGCCACTCGTTGCGATGCTCAGGCACAATGCGGGTGGCAAGCCGGTAGGTGGTGTCGGCCTTCACATCAATGGTCAGGGACTTGTAGCGCGATGGCCCCTGGTTGTCACGCAGGCGACTGTTGAAGCCGAGGTAGCGGCTGTCGACATTCTCCGCAACCGTGATGGTATGGATGCCCGTGCTGACACGGAAATTGCTCTGGCCGTCAAAAGGCGAATTGCGATCATCGATGCTGATCAGTTTCAGCGGATGCAGTCCCCGCTGGGTGGGCGCGTTGTCGAAGACACTGATCCGGCCGCAGCCGGCGGTCGAGTTCCTGTCTGCCTCAGCGGTCTCGGGTGCTCGACTCGGCCCTGGCTCGCCCAGGCGCAGATGCACCGCCGGAATCTGCGTCGTGCGCACGATTCCATCAAACACCAGCACCTGCTCGCCACGGCGCACGTTGAAGCGGATCGCGGCGCCATCGGCGAGACCGGCAAATTGACGGCGCAGCTCACTCGCTGCGCGAGCCGAGCCATCTGCATCATTGCCGCGCCCGACCAGCGAGATGCCGTTGCAGGAGAGAATGATGTCGCCCGCGCGCATGCCCAGGCTTTCTGCGAGGCTGCCTGGCGTCGTGCCGAGGACGTGCAGCCCGGGCATGGCATTCTCCCCGCTGCGACTGTCGACGAGTACACCGAGCGTCGACAGGCGCTCCGTCGGCATCGCCAGGTCCAAAGAAATCCGCTCGACCGGGACATTGCCAAACGCACCGGACTGCACCAGATCAAGCAGGAGCAGACGCAATTCAGAGCGCAGCCGCTGCTCCACCACGTCCGCAGCCTTCTGCGTATTCGCGCTGGCGGTGCTCGCTGCAGTGGCATGCACATCGACATCGGCCGCATTGACGTCCCCGGCGGCCCAACCAGCCAGGGCGACGCACAGACCGAGCAAAAGCAGCATCCCGCGCCGGCAGTTTCCCAACTCCGGATCTGCACGTGTCATTTCAGCCTCCAGGAATCATATTCGCGTCACTGACAGGTTCGCGCCTGCATCCGCGCCGAGCGCGCGCAAGGCACCATTGCGCAAAACCCACAACGCAGCAAGCTCGTCATCCGTCGCGTTGCGGTCGTAGGCAGCCTGCAACCTCGCATCGATGAGGCGCAACTCGGACAACGCCCGAAAATCATCCTGAGCGCCGGAAACGGCGGCCAACTTCTCCTGCAACTGCTGCGAGGTCCCTTGCCTCACGGCAAGCTCTGGAGCCGACGTGGGCTGCCACGATGCGAGCGGATAGACGAAGGCAAGCACCAGCACCAGCGAAGCCAGCGCCCCCGTAAACGCCCCCAAGCGGATTCGTCGCCACCGGCGCTGGCGCCGGCCCCGAGTCTGGATGCGCCCCCACAACGCCGGATCGGGATCGAACTCCGGCAGTTGCCGGAAGAAGACGCCGGCAGACGTCGCAGCGGAACGCCCCGTGGAAATACTCATGCATCACCTCGCCATTCGATTGTCCCGGCATCCAGCACGCCAAGTCGCTTCAGGGCGCGGGCAAGCACGGATTTGGAGTAGCTCTCGCTTTGCCCGAACAAGCTGGCCAGTTCCTTGTGCGTATAACCTTCCAGTTCATGCAGGATCACGACGGCACGCTCGCGCACTGACAGGCGCATCAGCAGCGACCATGCATCAACGCCGACATCCGGTCCCGGCTGCTCGACCGCCATACGCTCGAGATGCACTTCTGCGCTTTCCGTGTCGAGGCGGCGGTTGCGACGCGCCATGTCGATCGTGGCATTCGTCGTCATGCGCTTGAGCCATGCACCAAACGGTGCATCGCCGCGGAATCCGGGCAGGGCATCCAGCATGCGCACGAACACGTCCTGCACGATGTCCTCGGCGGCCGCCGGATTGCCGAGGATGCGCAAGGCGAGGTTGTAGCAGGCTCTCGAATAGAGTCGGTAGATCGCTTCCTGGGCTGCCGCATCACGGCGTCGGGCCCGTTGCAGGACGAGCGGATCCAGTGCCTGGCCGAAGCCGGAACTCACTCGTTGTGCCAACCCGTCCGCAGCCATTCCAAGCATGACGATGAAGACCGCTCAAGCGTCGCAGGACGCGTCGACAACGGCACACGAGAATTCATGGCGAGACGCCACTGCGTGTGCGCAATCGAACCTCCCTGATTCCCTTCAGCGGGACCGAAAGCTCCGCTTTGCCGCGGGCTACGGCAATGCTCAGTACCACGGTATCGGCCGAGACGCGCACGACTTCGCCCTGGAAACGCTTGCCGTTCTCGGTCACCAGCTGGATGTCGCTGCCGACCAGGCCGGACAGACGTTCCTTGGCGACAAGCACGAATTCCTTGTCGGTGGCCGGCGGTGGCGGCAAGCGTTCGATGACCCCCGGCTTCCACACCAGGGCAAGGGTCGAATCCTTCGGCGGCGGTGGTGCACTGGCAATGATCCTTCGCTCGCCCTGCGCGTTCGCGAGATCGGGAGTGGCGCTGATGTCCGCTGCAATCGTCGGCGGCGGCGAAGTGGCCGGTAGCTGCACGCTGGCGGGTGCAGCCGGCGCGGCAGTTGTCGTGCTGGTTGCGGGTTCCTCATTCCTTGCCGGGGCCGCCGAGGTTCCGGCGTCGCCGCCAACGCCGGTGTCGGCGAGCGGTGCCGTGCCGGCGGGCGCGGGCATGGTCACAACGGCCACGGGTGGATCGACCACCGTGGTGATGTCGACCGGACGCTCCGGAGTTGCAAATGCCAGACGCAGCATGATTGGCGGCGCATCTTCGTAGCGTGCCGTGATATTGAGCAGGCGCAGCAGGTCTTCCTTCGGGTACGCCTCGATGCGTGCCGGTATCCAAGTGCTGTCCGGCAGGCTGGTCAGCTTGAGGTTGCCGCCATGGGTGGCCAGGCGCTGGTACAGCGCCAGCACGTCCTGACCCGGAATGATGCCGCGCGCGCCGAGAAACGCAGCAACGGCTTCAATGTGCCGGTCGATGAACTGTGCGGCGCTGACCCCGAGCCACTGCGCACAGAATTGATTGCGGCGGGCGAGATAGCCGGAGTCCTGATAGCCGATGCTTATTCGCGCCAGGCGCAATTTCTGCAGCGCTGCCGGGTCGAGCTTGCCGTTTGCGGGGAAGCCGGTCAGCTCGGCATCGGCGCGGACAGCCGCGATGTTTTCGCTGCGCAAGTCCATCGACAGGATCAACGAATGCGCGTCGCCATCGTATTGATAGCGCAGTTCGTCATCGCGCTCGCGGGTCTCGATGCCCATGCGCACGCGATCCTTGTCGCTGAGGGCGTCGCTGCCGCAGCCCAGGTTTTCAAACAGGGCCAGATCCGTCGTGCCGAGCCAGCCGGCCAGCGGCACGCCCGTCGGACCTTCGCCAAGATGCAGGCCACGCGTGCGGATGCGCATCTGCACGGGCAGCTGGCCACCCGATCGGAGCGCATGAGCCACCAGCCAGAACGGCCCGCCGCCCCGCAAGTCCGCGACCCGCGCCAGCACGCTGCCCTTCCACACGCCCTGCTTCACGCTGAGCCGGGGATCGCGCAGGCGCACGCTGCCGTCGAGGGCGATACCGGCACTCGCGTAGTGCAATGTTGCAAATGGTTCGATGGCGGCGGCCATATCACGTGCGGCCGAACGTGCCGCGAACTCGAGCGCGACACCACCGGCACCGGCCATCAGCGTGGCCAGCAACAGGAAACTGCGCAATCTCATCGCCGCGCGCATCCTCATCTTTGACAGTCAAACTGTCGCTCGCACCCCTGCCCGCTGACGATAGCCGGAATGCCGTAAAGCGGCAATGTCACACGCCCGTGCCGGCAACGATTCCGTCGTCGTGTGCAGCCTGCGTCGATCTCGCCCGAAACGCGCGCGGTGCCGGCGACGCAAGCCGCCGGCAGCGGCGCTCAAACCTTGCGGATCGCCATCACGATGACCAGCAGGATCACCGCACCAATCATGGCATGGATGATGCTGCCGAGAATGCCACCGCCAATCGCGATACCCAATTGCGGCAGCAGCCAACTGGCAATGAATGCACCGACGATGCCGACCACGATATTGCCGATCAGGCCGAGCCCCCGACCTTTCACGATCAACCCGGCCAACCAGCCGGCAACGGCTCCGATCAGAAGCAGAATCAACAGACCTTCGATTGTCATGCTGGAATCCCCTCGAGCGCCGCCCATCGCGGCTCCGCCATACTGCCGCATTCGGCGAGGCGGCGCATGACACGGTCGATCCGCTCAGGAAACCGAATCCCCGGCGCCGGCCGCCTTTGCCGGGGAAGGCGCTTTCGGCTGGCCGCCGCCACGTGCCGCATTGGCCTTGTCGCGGATGGCATGCAGCACTTCCGGGGGCAGCATGGCCGCATCCGGGCGCGAATTTGCCGAGATGCGATCCGCAGCCAGCGAGAATACCGTGCCGAACAAGCCGACCACCGTCAGCAGCAAGGCGATGCCGAGCACGCCGGGACTGCGTGTAAGGATGGCGACAGCCAGGCCAATCAAGGTCATGGCGATCATGATCCAGCGCGTCATGTCGATTCCCCCCGTCAGTCATCCGCACCCTGGGCAGGTTGCCCGGGCAATGTCCGGCAAATTATCAGACCGGGCAGGGCAGCGGCTGTCCGCCAATCGGTGGAATGCTGCCGGTAGTATGGGTGCGCGGTGCCGCACGCAGCACCTCAACGCTCCGAATGCCCTGCCTCGAACCAGTCATGGCGGGCGAACAGGCCGGGACGGATCAGGTCGATGAAGGCACGCGCCTCGGTGCCGAGCACCTTGCCCTTGCGCACCACCACGCCGTAGCTGCGCTGCGGAAAGTATGCGCGCAGGTTGCGTACACACAGCCGCTCGCGGTCGGCCTCGCGGATGCACATGCCGGTGACGATCGAGATGCCGAGCCCCATGGCCACGTACTGCTTGATCACTTCCCAGCCGCCGACCTCGATGGCGACATGGTAGGGAACCTTGCGCTTCTGGAAAACCAGGTCGACCAGGCGGTAGGTGGTCAGCCGCTTCGGTGGCAGGATCAAGCCGAACGGGGAGAGATCCTGCAGATTGATTTCGGCCTTCTTCGCCAGCGGATGATCGAGTGGCGTGATCAGCAGCGGATCGAAATGGTAGAGCGGTTCATAGGAGACATCGTGCGGCACATCGACCATCGAGCCGACCGCGAAGTCGACTTCGTCGGAACGCAACAAGGCCATGCCATCGGTGCCGGTGACGTTGTGCAGGTTCATGTGCACGTTGTCGTGTTGTTCGCGAAACGCCGCAACCATGTCCGGCAACAGGTACTGGATGGTCGAATTGCCACAGGCAATATCCAGAGTCGATTGACCGCCGCCGCGTGAGCGCGCCAGGAACTCCTCGTCCAGACCCTCGAGGCCCTCGACCAGCGGTCGCGCCAGTTCGTAGAGGATCTGGCCTTCCGCGGTCAGGGTCACGCGGCGTCGTCGGCGTTCGACCAGCTGGCAGCCGAGTTCGGATTCCAGCGCCGCCAATTGCAGGCTGACCGATGGCTGGGAGAGAAACAGGGCCTCGGCGGCACGGGTCAAGGTGCCGAATTTCACCGCGTAGCAAAACGCCCGCAACTGCTTGAGACGACTGCCCTTGTAGTAGAAGCGCGGCGCCGGCTCGCTGGCATCGGCACTTTTGCGGCGCCGGCCCGAGGCCATCGTCTTGTCGCGTTGCAGCATTGACGCCGTTCGGCTCACAGGAAGGAACTCCAGTCAATTCAAAGAATTGAGCCTGCTATCAATAAACTCAATGTGTTGCATTGAAACATTCGTTTTGTCAAATGTAAATGGAGCGCGCTAGTGTGAGATCCCGATCAGGCGAACCCGACATGCCCAATCCAAGCCGCCAAGCCTTGCCAGGTGCTGCAGATGCCGCAGGCATAGAGCTGACCGCAGCCGGCAATCCCCGCATTCTCGGCACCCCGGCACTGTCCTTTGTCGCCGAGCTGCAGCGCCGTTTCAATGCCCGGCGTCAGGCGTTACTAGGCGCCCGCGCGATCCGCCAGGCGCAATTCGATGCCGGCGCATTGCCGGGATTCCTCGCCGAAACCGCGTCGATCCGTGCCGCCGACTGGCAGGTGGAACCGATACCCGCGGCCCTGCTCGATCGCCGCATCGAGATCACCGGCCCGGTCGAGCGCAAGATGATCATCAATGCCTTGAACTCGGACGCCAAGGTATTCATGGCCGATTTCGAGGATTCAACCGCGCCGACTTGGGCCAATGTGATCGACGGACAAGTCAATCTGGCCGATGCGGTCGCTGGCACCATCGACTTCCAAGCCGCGGACGGGCGCGTGTACACGCTGCAACCCGATCCGGCCGTACTGGTGGTGCGCCCGCGCGGCTGGCACCTCGATGAAAAGCATGTGCTGGTCGATGGCCTGCGCGTCAGCGCGGCCCTGTTTGATTTCGGCTTGTTCGTTTTCCACAACGCGGCCACCCTGCAGGCGAGGTCGCGCGGACCCTACCTTTACCTGCCCAAATTGCAGAGCCACCAGGAAGCGGCGTTGTGGGACGAGGTGATCAGCTACGCGGAGGGCGCCCTCGGTCTCGTTGCGGGCTCGATCAAGGTTACCGTGCTGATCGAAACCCTGCCTGCGGTCTTCGAGATGGACGAAATCCTGTGGGCATTGCGCAGCCGCATCGTCGGCCTCAATTGCGGGCGCTGGGATTACATTTTTTCCTACATCAAGACCTTTCGCGCACGCCGCGAACATGTCCTGCCCGAGCGTGCCCAGGTCGGCATGACGGCTCCCTTCCTCAAGGCCTACAGCGAACTGCTGATCCGCACCTGCCATCGCCGCGGCGCCTTCGCCATGGGTGGCATGGCCGCCCAGATCCCCATCGCCAATGATGCGGAGGCGAACGAGCTGGCCATGGCGCGCGTACGCGCCGACAAGCAACGCGAGGCGCGCGCCGGCCATGACGGCACCTGGGTTGCGCATCCGGGTCTGATCGCGGTGGCCATGGCGGAATTCGACCGGGTGTTCGAAGGCCCCAACCAGCTTGATCGCCTGCGTGAGGATGTCGCGGTCAGCGCCAGTGATCTGCTGGCGGTTCCGCCCGGAACGATCACCGCCAAGGGTTTCGAGAACAACGTCGATGTCTGCGTGCGTTATCTGGCGGCGTGGCTCGACGGCCTCGGTTGCGTGCCGATCCATCACTTGATGGAGGACGCCGCGACCGCCGAGATCTCGCGCGCCCAACTCTGGCAATGGCTGCATCACGGCGGCCTGCGTCTTGATGACGGCCGCACCATCGATTTCCAGTTGTTCGACGAGGTGCTGGCCGGGTGCGCGGATCGTCTTCCGCAAGCCGGCTTGCCCGGCCAGGCGCACATTGGCGAAGCCGCAGCCATGCTTGGCGAACTGAGTCACGCCGGGGAGCTGGTCGAGTTCCTGACCCTGCCGGCCTACGAACGCCTTCCCTGATTGCCAAACCCGACGACCGGCGCAGGCCGGGCCAACTTCGCATCACCCAGCAACCGACTCCACTCCGAGCGGATCCACGAGGAGCAAGCCATGAGCAAGACCACGATGCCAACCGCCGCCGAACTCAACCGCGATTGGTCGAGCAATCCGCGTTGGGCCGGAATCCGCCGCAACTACACGGCCGAGGATGTGGTCCGCCTGCGCGGCAGCGTCCACATCGAGCACTCGCTGGCCCGCCTTGGGGCGGAGAAACTGTGGGCCAGCCTGCACAACGAACCGTTCGTCAATGCGCTGGGCGCACTGACGGGCAACCAGGCCATGCAGCAGGTCAAGGCCGGACTCAAGGCCATTTACCTGTCCGGCTGGCAGGTTGCCGCCGATGCCAACCTGGCCGGGCAGATGTATCCGGATCAGTCCCTGTACCCGGCCGATTCGGTGCCGGCCGTGGTCAAGCGCATCAACAATTGCCTGCTACGCGCCGATCAGCTCAACCACGCCGAAGGCAATGATGCAGTCGATTACCTGCAGCCCATCGTCGCCGATGCCGAGGCTGGTTTTGGCGGTGTGCTGAATGCGTTCGAGTTGATGAAGATGATGATCGAAGCCGGCGCCGCCGGCGTGCACTTCGAAGACCAGCTTGCCTCGGTGAAAAAATGCGGGCACATGGGCGGCAAGGTGCTGGTGCCGACCCGCGAAGCCATCGACAAGTTGAACGCCGCGCGGCTGGCTGCCGACGTGCTCGGCGTGCCGACCCTGATCGTTGCCCGCACCGATGCCGAAGCGGCCGACCTGCTGACCAGCGATATCGATGCCAACGACCAGCCGTTCACTACCGGCGAACGTACTGTCGAGGGCTTCTACAAAACCCGTAACGGACTCGATCAGGCGATCAGCCGTGGTCTCGCCTACGCGCCGTATGCCGACCTGGTCTGGTGTGAAACCGGCAAGCCCGACCTCGAGTTCGCGCGCAAATTCGCCGAGGCGATCCACGCGCGCTTCCCCGGCAAGCTGCTCGCCTACAACTGTTCGCCATCATTCAACTGGAAGAAGAATCTCGACGACGCCACGATTGCCCGGTTCCAGAAGGAAATTGCGGGTTATGGCTACAAGTTCCAATTCATCACGCTGGCGGGCTTCCACGCGCTGAACTATTCGATGTTCAACCTCGCCCACGGCTATGCGCGCCAGCAGATGAGCGCCTTCGTGGAACTGCAGGAGGCGGAGTTCGCCGCCGCCGATCGAGGCTTCACCGCGGTAAAGCATCAGCGTGAAGTGGGCACCGGCTATTTCGACCAGGTCACCCAGGCCATCCAGCAGGGCCAGTCCTCGACCACGGCATTGACCGGTTCGACCGAAGAAGCACAGTTCACGAGCGGCGAAAAGGCAGCCTGAACCAGGCGTTGCAGGCACTGCAACGGGTCGGCGCGCAATGCGCCGACTGCGGAACGGTGGGGTGGGGGGTGACCCGGTGGGAATCCGGGTCGGCTGTTCCGAAGTCGACGCTGCGCGGGAACCGAACCGCTGAATGGACCCTTGCCTGGTCTGAGGGTTCGACCGGCGGATGCAGCTTCCCACCGTCGTGGAATTCCACGCATGTGGCGAAAGTCATCAACACCGGACAATTCCGGCCAATTGTTAGGGTAAGATCGTCGGGATTGGGTGGGGAGGGCACCATGTCGATCAAGCAAACCGCCAACAACGTCACCCCGATCGGCGTCGTCGCCCATCGCCCGCGCTCGCCGCTGCTGCCGCGCGAACTGTCCGAACGCGAGTTGGCGTTGTTCATCTCGGTCAGCGAGCGCCGCGAAGTCAGCCCGGGCGAGGTGATCTTCCGGCGCGGCGAGCTTGGCCGCAGCATGTTCATTGTCGAGAGCGGGCAGATTCGCCTCGAATTCGGCGACGGCATGCCCGACAAGCTCATCGGCCCGCGCGAGTTCTTCGGCGAGCTGACCCTGTTCATCGGCGATCACACGCGCGTTGCCAACGCCGTGGCGACGACCTCGACCGTGATGCACGTGATCGAGCAGCAAACCTACGATCGCCTGCTCGATACCGAGCCGCGCGTGCTTGCCCAGTTCATGCGCCGCTCGTTTGCCTACCTGGTGGCCAGCGAGCAGCAGTTGATCGCGAGCCTGAAGCGACGCAACGAGGATCTGCTGGTCACCCTGGATTCGCTGCGGCAGACGCAGACCCAGTTGAGTACGGCGCAGCGCCTCGTGCAAACGGATGAATTGACCGGCTTGTGCAATCGCCGCGGCCTCTACACGTTCCTCGAACAACTGGCCAACGCGCGTCTTGACGGCACCGAACTCGGCCTGTTGCTGATCGACATCGACCGCTTCAAGCAGATCAACGATCGTTGCGGTCATCTGATTGGCGACCAGGTCCTGCGCGCGATTGCCGAAGAAGTGCAGAGCGCCGCTTCGCCTTGCGATTTGCCATGCCGGCTTGGCGGCGACGAGTTTGCCCTGTTGACCCAGGTCACCGGTGCCGAGGAACTCGCCTCGCGCGCCGAGCAGATCATCAGCGCGGTGCGGGCATTGCGCTTCCCGGCCTGCACCGGGCTGCAGATCAGCGTCAGCATCGGCGCGCAGCTGTGCGAGGAAGCCGCCGACTGGGCCATCTGGTACAGCGAAACCGATTGCCTGCTTTACGAGGTCAAGGGCCGCGGCGGCGACGGTTACCGCACGCAGGATTGATCCTCGATTCGGCGCACGTCAACCAGAGCCAGGCATTGCCGACAAACAAGCTCCTGGACTCGACGCCGTTTTCGCCAGCGTGGCAAGTCATCAGTGCACCCAGCGTCCGCCGCGTCTTCGCGGCGGGCGTGGCCGCCGGTCGTCATCGCCGTGGCGTACGTACTCATCCTCGCTGACCGGGTTATCCCGCCAGTACGTGGATACTGCATCGATCGATTCGGGAATGCGCGCCAGGCATTCGTCGTATTCCTCGTCGCTCAAGGCGGCGAATTCGGCATCGCTGTCGAACACCTCGTCCTCGATCGACAAGGCGATGATCGGGCCGAGGAATTGCATGAGGTCGGAATCCTGGCCCAGGCGTGCTTCCCAGGCCGCTGCGCGCAGATCGATGCCGCGACTGAAACCCTCGCACCAGCCGCGCGAGGTGAAGGCAGTGCTGCCATCATCGGTTTCAATCTCGCCGAGGATCGGTTCGTAGGCACCGGTCTCGATCTCCAGGGTGACCGAATCATTGAGGCGGGCAAGCAGGGTCAGGATGCGCTCCCCTTCGTCAACATCGGCGAACGGCTCGTGCAGGACCTCGGGCAACCATTCATCGGGTGTCGCCGGCGACGGACCAATGGCCAGCGCGGTGAGCAGGCCATGCACGCCATCGAGGAGCAGGTGATCCTCGCCGGGATGGGCGCGCAGGAACTGATCGAGTTCTTCCAGTTCGCTGTCGGACAGCGATGCGGGCCAGTCGGATTCAGACATCTGCAAGCTCCAGCAAGGCCGGGGCGTGATCGGACGGCCGCTCCCAGGACCGCGGTTCACGATCGATGCTGGCTGCCGTGGCGCGTTGCAGCAGCGGCGCGCTGGCCAGCAGCAGATCGATGCGCAGGCCGAGGTCGCGACGGAAACCGGCCTGCCGATAGTCCCACCAGCTGTACTTGCCGGCAGACGGGTCGAATTGGCGGAAGCTGTCGACGAGGCCGAGATCGAGCATGCGTTTGAGCGCCTCGCGCTCGGGCGCCGAGCACAGGATCTGTTCGTGCCAGGCCACGGGATCGTAGACGTCGCGATCATCCGGGGCGATATTGAAATCTCCCATCACCAGCAGGCGCGGATCGTTGCGCAGCTCGCCCTCGAGAAAGTCCGTGACCTTGGCCAGCCAGTCGAGCTTGTAGGCATATTTCTCGCTGCCGACGGCCTGGCCGTTGACGACATACAGGTTGGCCACGCGCATCTCGCCGATCGTGGCAACGAGGATGCGCCGTTGCGGATCATCGAGGCCCGGCACATCGGTGACCACATCGTGGATCGGCTGTTTCGCCAGCACGGCGACGCCGTTGTAGGTCTTCTGACCGGAAAACGCGACCGTGTAGCCCAGCGCCTCGATGGCTGCACGCGGGAACTTCGCGTCCTCCGTCTTGGTTTCCTGGATGCCGAGCAGATCCGGTTGCGCCTGCGCGCACCATTGTTCGACATGCGCCAGGCGCACCTTCAGCGAATTGACGTTCCAGGAGGCGACTTTCATGCGTCCAGTTTAGCCGAGGTCCGCGACCTCCTGCAGGTGTTGCCGGGGGCGCGCTCGACTACCATCCATGCCTTCCACCACCGATTGGTTTCCACATGAAGATCGTCGACCTGCGCAGCGATACCGTCACCCAACCCGGCGCGGCAATGCGCGCGGCGATGGCTGCGGCAGCGGTCGGCGATGATGTCTATGGCGAGGATCCCAGCGTGCGCGCCTTGCAGGATCGCCTCGCCAGCGACCTTGGTTTCGCCCGCGGCTTGTTCATGCCGAGTGGAACCCAGGCCAACCTGGTTGCCCTGCTCGCCCATTGCCAGCGCGGCGACGAATACCTCGTCGGCATGGAGGCGCACACCTACAAATACGAAGCCGGTGGCGCCGCCGTGCTTGGCTCGATCCAGCCGCAGCCGGTGGCCAATGCAGACGACGGCAGCCTGGCGCTCGAATTGCTGGACAAGGCGGTGAAGCCGGATGACCCGCATTTCGCGCGCACGCGATTGCTTGCCCTCGAAAACACCTGGCAGGGCCGCGTCCTCGCCCGGGATTATGTTCGCCGCGCCATCGACTGGGCGCGCTCGCGCGGTCTCGGCCTGCATCTGGATGGTGCACGCCTGTTCAATGCGGCGATTGCCAGCGGCACGCCGCCGGCCGAGCTGGCCGCCGGATTCGACACGGTGTCAGTGTGCCTTTCCAAGGGCTTGGGCGCGCCGGTCGGTTCGGTGCTGCTCGGCAGCGAAAGCCTGATCGAGAGTGCGAGGCGCTGGCGCAAGATGCTTGGCGGCGGCATGCGCCAGTCCGGCATCCTCGCTGCCGCCGGCTTGCACGCGCTCGATCATCATGTCGCGCGCCTGGCCGAGGATCATGCGCGTGCGCAAACCCTGGCCGCCGGCCTGCGTGCGATCAAGGGCATCCGCGTGCAGGCCTGCCACACCAACATGGTCTTCATCGATGTCCCCACCGAGCGCCTGCGTGACCTCGATCGGCATCTGCGCGAGGCCGGCGTGCGCGCGAGCATCGGCTACCTGCCCAGCGTGCGCCTGGTCACCCATCTCGACATTGACGACGCGGCGCTCGCCCGCGCGATCGAGGCGTTTGCCCGGTTTTCCTAGGCTGGCTTCATCAGGCTGGCGAAATCGACCCGCTTGCTCAGGCGTCCTTCACCGAGATGCTTGCCTTGCACGTAGTCGACACCGGCCGTGCGCAAGGCCAGCATGGTTTCCTCGTCATCGACCTCGCCGGCGAGCACGCCCATGCCCAGCGAATGGGCCAGTTGCACGATGGACGAAACCACCTCGCGATCATGCGCCTGGCTGGCGACGCGCTGCACCACGCTGCGGTCGATACGCACGAAATCGCCCGGCAGCCGCTGCGCGCGCAGATGCGGCATCAGGCCGCTCTCGGCATCGCTGCCGTTGAGCACGAAGCGGCAGCCGATGGCATGCAGGCGGGTGATGAAATGCAGGGCCGCCGGCAGGTTGGCCAGTTCCGGATTGTCGCGGATCTCGAAAAGCAGCCGATCAGCGGAAACGCCGGTATTGACGATGGAACGCTCAATTGATTCCAGTGATTCGGGATCGGCAAGCGTGGCCGGCGACAGGCGGATGACCAGGCCCAATGGCGTCGCCCGGTTCGCCGGGTTGGCAAGTTGCAGCAGCAGGCTGTTGACCGCCCAGAGATCAATGCGCTGCACCATGCCGACGCGCTCGGCAAGTGGAATGAACGCGCGCGGCAGGATCAGCTGGCCACCCTTGCCGACCATGCGCAACTGCACGAAGAACAGCGGACTGTCGCTGTTGCGAGCACTTTGCCAACCGATGCCTTCGGGTATCTGCGCCGGCGCCACGGGCAGGTCGCGGGTGGCAACCAGCGGCTGCACGAGGATGACGAAGCGGGCCTGTTCCAGGGCCACGCGCAAGCGTTCACTGGGTGCGCTGACAGCGGTTGTCGCCTCGAAGGTGGTGGTCGCTGTCGGCGTTGTCATGGTGGCTTCGGCGGGGTTGCCGGCGTCTGCGGCGGACGCCACCGCCGGGGCGAAGCTGCGGATCGCCGCGCGGGCTGCCGCGAGGGCCTCATCGGCACTCGTCGTGCGTGGACTCAACAGTTCCGCGCCAACCCGCGCGAAGATGCGGTGGCGGCTGTCGCCGACGCTGTATTCGCGCTCGGAGAGCAAGCGCTGGAAACTCTCGACGAGCACGTCGATGTTGTCGACCTGCACCTGGGTGAGCAGCAACAGGAAACTGTCGCCCTCACCGCGGGCCAGCACGTCGCCTTCGCGCAGACGATGCGCCAGGGCGTGCGCCACCGTGCGCAGCAGCTCGTCGCCGCGTGGCGGGGAGTGCGCGTCGTCGCGATCGATCTCGACATGGATCAGCGCCGAATAGCCGCCGTTGTCGCGCAGGCGTGCAAGCTCGCCAATCAGGCGCTGGCGCAGATGCCGCGCGTTCGGCAGGCCGGTCAGCGGATCGTGGCTGAGCTCCCAGCGCAGGCGCTCGGCGGTGCGTCGTTCGGCAATGTCGCGAAACACCACCACGGCTCCGGGGGTGCGCCGGTTGCTGGCCAGCGGCAAGACCGTGTATTCGACCGGTATTCCGCTGCCATCGCGACGCCGGAACATGGTTTCGATCTGGTGCACCGCCACGCCATCGGCATAGGCGCGACTCAAGGGCGAGCTGCGCGGCGACTCCTGCGGATGGATCGCGGCCTGGGCGAGCAGGCCGACCAGGTCGTTGTCATCGCCATAGCCGAGCAGGCGCAGCCCGGTCGGGTTGACGAAACTGATGCGGCCATCACCATCGACGCCGAACACGCCATCGCCAACCGAACCGAGGATGCCGTCGAGCTGCTCGCGCTCCATCTCCGCCGAGCGGCGCATCTCGATGGTGCGCGCCAGCGTGCGGATGCGCGCCAGGAACAACTCGCGCGCTTCGTTCTTGAACATGCATTCGCTGGCACCGGCCTGCAGGCAGCGCCGGATGATGTCCTCGCGATAGCTGCCGGTGATCACCGCCAGGATCGGTGGATCCTCACGCTCGCTCAAGCGCTTGCACAGCTCGTCGCCGCTGCCGTCCGGCAGGAAATAGTCGACGACGACGAGATCGTAGTGGTTCTCCGCGGCCAGCTTGTCGGCCTCGGTGATGGAGGCGGCGACATCGACCGCATAACCATTGCGTTCGAGCATGTCGCTGTAGGCCAGGCATACGCTCCTGGAATCATCGACAAAGAGGATGCGGATGCGCTCGACCGATTCGGCCGCCGCCGCGTCCGCGGAGAAATCATCCGGAGCAAGCTCGATCACGCTGTTCGGGATGCGGCTGAACTGCGACCACAGCAGGAAGCGCCCGCGCAGGGTGGCCGCCACCCACTTGCGCACCTCGGCGGATTCCTCATGCGCCATCAACAGGGTTGCCGGTGCCGCGGGAGAGTCGCGGGTGAATTCGAGCAGGGCCTGGTACTCGCGCGTCGGCCGCGCGGGCGCACCGACGATGGCCAGCGAATACGGTGGATCACCACCCGCCGAACTGCCTATGCGCCGCAGGTGGTCGAGGGCTTCCAGGTAGTTGCCGATTTCCGCGCGCACCGGCAGCCCCGCCGCGTCCAGCGTGCGGCGCAACAGGTGATTCAGGGTGGTCGATCGTTCGACTAGCAGGATTCCGCTCAACAGGGGCCTCAAGATCATCCGCAATCAAAGCGCCAGATACGCGCTGCAGTCGCCGGCAACGACATCTGCATGGCGATCCTCGTCGCGACCAGCTCCCCGCGCGACGTCGCACATGAGAGCAGCACACGTTGCGCTTTGCAAGGCCGCAAAAAGTGCAACTGCGGCACTTGGGCGGCCCGGCTTCGGTGTACGGTCGGGTTTCATTACAATGTCGGCATTCCGTACAGCGAGCCTGCCATGACATTTCCTCATACCCGCATGCGTCGCATGCGTCGCGATGCGTTTTCGCGCGCGTTGATGCGCGAGACCACGCTGACCTGCAACGACCTGATCATGGTTGCCTTTGTCATCGATGGCGAGGATCGGCGCGAGGCGGTCGCCTCGATGCCGGGCGTCGAGCGCCTGTCGATCGATCACCTGATCACCCTTGCCGACGAGTGCGTTGCGCTGGGCATTCCGGCGCTGGCCTTGTTTCCATCGGTCGATGCGCGCTTCAAATCGCTGGATGCGGCCGAGGCCTGGAATGCGCAAGGCCTGTTCCAGCGTGCCGCGCGCGCACTCAAGGCGCGCCATCCGCAGCTCGGCCTGATTGGCGACGTGGCACTGGATCCCTACACCACGCACGGTCAGGACGGCATCATCGATGGCGATGGCTACGTGCTCAACGACATCACCATCGAGGCCCTGGTACGCATGGCCCTGGCTCAGGCCGCAGCCGGTTTCGACATCGTCGCACCGTCGGACATGATGGACGGGCGCATTGGCGCCATTCGCGAAGCGCTCGAACAAGCCGGCCACATCAACACGCGCATCCTCAGTTATTCGGCGAAATATGCCTCGGCCTTCTATGGCCCGTTCCGCGATGCGGTCGGTTCCTCGGCCAATCTCGGCAAGGGCGACAAGCACACCTACCAGATGGATGTCGGCAACAGCGACGAAGCACTGCGCGAGGTCGAGCTGGATCTCGCCGAAGGCGCCGACATGGTCATGGTCAAGCCGGGCATGCCGTATCTGGATGTCGTGCGCCGGGTCAAGGATCACTTCGGCGCGCCGACCTTTGTCTATCAGGTCAGTGGCGAATACGCGATGCTCAAGGCCGCCGCCCAGAATGGCTGGCTGGATGAGCGTGCCGTTGTCCTCGAAGCGTTGACGGCGATGAAGCGCGCCGGTGCCGACGCGATCCTCAGCTACTACGCCATTGATGCCGCGCGCTGGTTGCGCGCAGACTGAAAGCTGCCCGACCCGGAGTCCCGCATGCAAATCATCGAAGACGAAACCACCAGCCAGACCACCGCCCAGGGTGGTCCGGGCCTGTATGCGGTATTCGGGCAACCCATTGCGCATTCGCTGTCGCCGCGCATCCATGCGGCATTCTCGCGCCAGCTTTCAATTCCATTGGACTATCAGGCAATCGAGGCCTCGGCCGAGACCTTTGTCGGCGCGCTTGCCGCCTTTGCCGCGCGCGGCGGACGAGGTGCCAACGTGACCCTGCCACTGAAGCAGTTGGCGGCGCGGTTTTGCCTGTCGATCAGTGAACGCGCGCGCCAGGCCGACAGCGTCAACACCCTTGTCCGTCGAGGCGAAGGCTGGCATGGCGAGAGTACCGACGGCGCCGGCCTGGTGCGCGACATCACCGGCCGACACCGGCTGTATGTGCGTGGTCGCCGCACCCTGCTGCTCGGTGCCGGAGGTGCCGCGCGCGCGGTGGCCTTTGCCGTGCTCGATGCCGGCATCTCCGAACTGACCATTGCCAACCGCACGCCCGAGCATGCCGACGCGCTCGCCGATGCCATCGGGCAGCCCGACCGGGTGACCACGCGCTACTGGAACGATCTCGGCAACTGGGGCGGATTCGACTTGATCATCAATGCCACCTCGGCCGGCCATCACGGCGCGTCGCTGGATTTGCCGGCCTCGGTGATCGCTTCGCGCGCGATCTGCTACGACTTGTCCTACGCCAAGGCCTCGTTCAAGTTTCTCGCCTGGGCGCGCAGTGTCGGTGCCGGGCATGCCCTCGACGGTCTCGGCATGCTGGTCGAACAGGCAGCGGAAGCATTCGAGATCTGGCACGGCCAGCGTCCCGACACCGACGAAATCTACGCCGAACTGCGTGCCTACCTGCCTGGCGATTCCGAGGATTGACCGGTGCTGGATTGCCGCAGCGGTTGCGGCGCCTGCTGCATCGCGCCATCGATCTCCTCGCCGATTCCGGGCATGCCCGACGGCAAGCCGGCCGGCGTGCGCTGCGTGCAGCTGACTGAAAACAACCGCTGCGCGATTTTCGGCATGCCGGAACGCCCCGCCGTGTGCGTGCAACTGCGCCCCGAGCCGACCATGTGCGGTGCCAATACGTCAGCGGCGATGGCTTACCTGCAAGACCTCGAACGGCAGACCGCGCCCGCCTGAGACCAGCGGCTCAGATGGCGGCCGGCGGCAACAACAATTGATACATGGCGATGATGCCCCAGCCGATGTTCAGCACGCTGAATGCGCCCAGCGCGATTGACCAGGCGCGGCTGCATTTTGCCCAAATTGATTCCGCGCCGGAAAAATGCGCGGCGAGGCCGAGGGCCAGGCCGAGCAAGCCTGCCGCCAGCCACCACGGTTGCACGATCAGGAAGCGCCGCGTCAGTGCGGGCAAGGCACTCACGTCGTGTGTGTCGAAGAGCCTGGAAAACACCAGCCAGCAGACGGCGCTGAAGACGATGGCGGTGATCGGCGAGAGCATGCCGAAGCCCCGATCCGGACGGCTGCGATGAGGGTGCACGGACATCGATCAATGTCCACTTTGACGCAAATATTGGTTTTTCAGCCGGACATAGTTCTGCGCCGAATAATAGAGCTTCTCGATTTCAATATCGCTGAGCTTGCGCGTGAAGCGTGCCGGATTGCCCAGCCAGAGTTCGCCTTCGCCAACCACCTTGCCCGGGCTGAGCATCGCCCCGGCACCGATCATGCTGTGCCGGCGCACCACGGCACCATCGAGGAGGGTCGCATGGATTCCGATCAGGCAGGCATCCTCGACCGTGCAGGCATGCAGCACCGCGGCGTGTCCGACGGTGACGTCGGCGCCGATCAGCAGCGGCGAACCGCCGGGCGTGTACGGGCCATCGTGGGTGACATGCAGCACCGCGCCATCCTGGATGCTGCTGCGCGCGCCAACGCGGATGTGCTGCACGTCGCCGCGCACCACCGCGCCCGGCCAGATCGAGGCATCCTCGCCCAGCTCGACATCGCCGATGACGAGGGCGTCGGCATCGACATAGGCATTCGCTCCGAGGCGGGGAACGATGCCATTGAAGGCACGAATGTTCATTTGCGGAATCCGCTCAGGAAGGAGGGAAAACTATCACGAGCCGGTCCTGGCCAGGCGTTCGGAGTCGAAGCCACGGCGTCGACTACGATGCTGTCGGACTTGCAGCTAGACTGCGCGCATGAACATGCATGATTCCATCGATCTGGACGCCTTGCTGGTCCGGCAAAGAGCCGCCTGGAGCGCGAATACGCCGAGCGTTGCGCAGCGCATGCGCGATCTGGGCAGCTTGCGCGAAGTCCTGAAGCGGCGCTTCGACGAACTCGCCGAGGCAATGAGTGCGGATTTCGGACGCCGCTCCAGGCATGAAAGCCTGCTCACCGACGGCATGACCGTGTTGCAGGAAATCGACCACATGCGCCGTCACCTGGCGCGTTGGTCGCGCTCGCGACATCGACTGGCCGACTGGTTGTTCTGGCCGGCGCGCACCGAGGTGCAATACCGCCCGCTCGGCGTTGTCGGCATCATTTCGCCGTGGAATTATCCGGTCAACCTGGCCTTGATTCCGCTGGTTTCGGCGATTGCTGCCGGCAACCACGTGATGCTGAAACCCTCCGAGCACACGCCGCGCACCTCGGCGTTGTTGCGGGATCTGCTGGCCGAGGTTTTTCCCGAAGAACGCGTTGCCACGATCCTTGGGGGCCCCGAGCTGGCGGCGCGCTTTGCCGCGCTGCCGTTTGATCATCTGTTTTTCACCGGCTCGACCGAAGTCGGACGCAAGGTCATGGCCGCAGCGGCTCCGAACCTGACCCCGGTGACGCTCGAACTCGGCGGCAAGTCGCCCGCCATCATCGCCCCGGATTATCCAATCGAAACCGCGGCCCAGCGCATTGCCGCGGGAAAGCTGCTGAATGCCGGGCAGACCTGCATTGCGCCCGACTATGTACTCGTTCCGAACGACAGGCGCGAGGCCTTCGTCGAGGAGATGCGCGCCTATGTCGCGCGGCACTATCCGCATTTGCAGACCACGCCGGATTACACCAGCATCGTCCATGACGGCCATTACCGGCGCCTGCATGCCCTCGCCGACGAGGCGCGCCAGGCCGGCGCCACGGTCATCAGCTTGCCCGACGAGTCCGCGCACGACCCCGAGCGTCGCGTGTTCGCGCCCACCCTGATCATCGATCCGGATCCGGCCTTGCGCGTGATGCAGGAAGAAATCTTCGGACCGATCCTGCCGGTCATCGGCTATGCGCGGATCGAGGAGGCGATCGCCTTCGTCAACGCTCGGCCGCGGCCACTGGCCTTCTATCATTTCGACCGCCAGCGCCGGCGCACGGGCCAGGTGGTGCGCTCGGTTCTGGCCGGCGGCGTTACCGTCAACGACTGCATCCTGCACATCGCGCAGAGCGAATTGCCGTTTGGCGGCGTCGGCCCCTCGGGCATGGGCCACTACCACGGCCGGGCCGGATTCCTGACTTTTTCCAAGCAGATGCCGGTGCTGTACCAGGCACGCTGGTCGGCAATGGCCCTGCTGCGCCCGCCGTACACAAAGCTGGCAGATTTTGTCACCCGCATGCTGACCCGCTGACAGGGAAGCACGGTTCAGGCCAGCCCGGCTATCCTTTCCCGCCATTGCTTTTGCGTAGCTGGCGTCAAGATTGCATGTCTGAACGGCCCCGCGCCGACCCGGCACCACCATTCGATGATGAACAAACCTGAATACATTCCGGCCCGGCGCAATGCGCCGGAGACCGAGGAGGAACTGGCCGGTCGCGTCAGCCGGCAACTGCTCGACCTGCTCGGCAGCGTGCCGCTGACCGAGGAGACTCGCGGTGCCAACAGCGCGGCGCGCGTGCAGGCGTTGACCAAGGCCGCCTCGAACAAGGCCGCGCTGGCGGCCGGCACCCTGGCCCTGCCGCCCGGACCACTGGGCTGGCTGACCATCATTCCGGAACTGGTGGCGATCTGGCGCATCCAGGCCCAGCTGGTCGCCGACATCTCGGGTGCCTATGGCGTCAGCGCTCGGTTGAATCGGGAACAAATGATGTATTGCCTGTTTCGACATGCCGCCGCGCAGGCGGTGCGCGACCTGGTCGTGCAGGTCGGTGGCCGCCTGATTGCGCAGGATGTGCCCATGCGCGTGCTTGAGCGCGTGGCCACGGCCATTGGCATCCGCGTGACCAAGCGCATTGTCGGTGGCGGCATTTCGCGCTGGTTGCCGGTGATCGGTGCCGTCGGCGTCGGCGTCTATGCCTGGTACGACACGCGCCAGGTCGCGCGTACCGCCATCCAGTTGTTTGGCGGCGGCCCGAGCAGTGTCGACAGCGTGCTTGCGGCCATGGACGAGGAGGATGCGCACCTGGCCCGGCAAGCCGGGGCGCAACAGCAAAGATCCGCCGCGCAAGCCCTGGGTCGCAGCGCCTGAAACGCTTTCAGCGCGGCCATCCTGGCACGCCGCGCTCATGGCCGTGCAGCCGCGCCCTTGCGCCTGTGGCGAGCGTCCGGCCCGACTCGCTCACCCCGGCAAGGCATCACCGGCAATCCCGCCCGGCCTGACCCGGCAAATGCGGTTGCGGCCTTCGGCCTTGGCCCGGTACAGCGCCGTGTCCGCTTCGCGCAGCAAGTCCGCGCCGTCTTCTTCCGCGCCCGGCACGCGACTCATGATGCCGGCACTGATGGTGATCGTCTGCGTGTCGTTGCCCAGTGTCCGCGGTGGCAAGGCCTCGACCAGGGCGCGCATGCGCTCGGCGCAACGCTCGACTGCCTCGATACCCGCATCGATCATCAGGCAGGCGAACTCCTCGCCGCCAAAGCGTGATACCAGATCCTGCTCGCGGGTGGCGCTTTGCAGGGCCTGGGCAATCGCGCGCAAGGCGACATCGCCGGCCAGGTGGCCGCGGCGGTCGTTGTAATCCTTGAAATGATCGACATCGATGACGATCAGGCCGATTGGCAGCCCGCGCGCCCGGGCCCGCTCGATCGCCGTATTGACGGCCTCCATCAGGCGTCGTCGGTTGGCGACGCCGGTCAATGGATCCTGGTAGGAAAGCTCGGTCAGGCGCTGGTTTGCGGCGCGGATTTCCGAGGTGCGCCGGGCGACTTCCAGTTTGAGGTGCCGCTGGCGCCGGTGCAGGCCGTGGTTGTAGAGCATGACCAGGCCAAGGGCGAGGGCCAAAGCCGCCAGCCCCAGCAGGATGCGGATCCAGGTCTGCTCGAACCAGTGCGCCTGGATGGAGAACTCGAGCGCGATCGGTGCGCTGACGATCCCGGCGTAATCCCGCCCTTCAACCTGCAGCCTGTAGTGGCCCGGCGGAATCCGGCTGAAGTGCCGGTGATGCTCGGTGCTCCACGCCGATGCCGCCGGCTCCAGGCCGACCAGCTGGCTGCGATAGGTCGATTCCTGCTCGCGGAATCCGGACAGGACCGCAAAGGCGACGTCGATTTCCCGGGTACCGGCCGGCAAGATCCGCGGCGCATCCGCAGACGCATCCAGCAGCTCGCCGTCGACACGCAATTCGGTGAAGCGCAGGGGATTCGGCTGCGCATGCTGCGCGCGCGTGGCGACATTCGGGTCGTACATGCTGAGGCCGCCCAGCGTGCCGACCCAGTAGCGGTCATGCGCGTCGACGAACTGCGCGTTGGTGTTGCATTCGTCATGCACGAGGCCATCGCGGCGGCGGAACACGCGCTCGTCATAATGCCCGTCGGGCGCGGGCGTCAGTTGCTGGACGCCGTTGTTGGTGCAGACATAAATGCGCCCCTGGCTGTCCTCGGTGACCGTGTAGATGGTCGGATCGGGCGGTGGCGGAATGCCGTTGTCGTCCAGCAGCACGGGTTGCTCGGGGTTGCCCACATCCAGGCGCAGGATGCCCTTGCGGTTGCTTGCCGCCCACAGCGTCGGCCGCGGCGCATGCTTGAGCAGGATGACATCGCGAAAACTGTCCGCCGGCAGGCCCGGAATCAGCTTCCATTGCAGGCCATTGAACAAGGCCAGACCCTGGTTGCTGGCCGCCCACAGCCAGGAGCGGCCATGCGCGTCGATCTGCTCGGTCATGTTGATGACCGCCCACGGCTGGCTCGCGCCATCGGCAAGGTATTGCGTCCATTGCCCCTGCAGCAGGCGATAGGCGCCGCTGTGCAGGGTGCCGAACCAGGTTTCCGCGGCGGAACCTTGACCACGCGACAGCGCAAACGCGGCCAGTTCGTCGGTGTTTTTCGGCCACGGCGAGGCAACGGGAGAGAAATCGAGGGCGTCGTCGATGCGCAGCAACTCGCCGTTGATCAGGCTGACCAGGCGCTGCGTTCCGCCGGCGCCATCGGCCAGGCGCCAGACCTGGCGCACGCCCTCGTGCGGCAACAGGCCGTTGGCAAGCGTGAAGTGGCGCCATTCGCCATCCTGCAGCAGGGCCAGTCCTTCCTTGGCGCTGCCGACCCAAAGGCGTTCGCCGCCCTTGCCATCGGCTTCCAGCATCACGGCGAAGATGCCGTTCTCGCGTGCACCGAGGAGTGACACGGTTTGCCATTGGCTGTTGGTCAATGCCGTGCGCGCGATGCCGCCTTCGGTGGCCAGCCAGAGTACTTCGGTGGCGTCGGCGTTGCGCTGCAGCTTGATGCCGCGCACGGCATCGGCGGGCAGGCCGTTGCGTCGATCGAAAGTCGCGAAGCGGTCGTTGCGAAAGCGCAGCAGGCCGGCGCGGGAGGCCAGCCACAGCGTGCGCTGACCCCGCGCGGAATAGGTGGCGCGCGCCGAATAGATCGATTCCGTCGGCAACTCGCCACGCACCGCGCGCCAGCGGCGAATGCCGTCGTTGCGGATGCGGATCAGGCCATCGCCGTAGGTGAGCACCCACAATTCCTCGGCATCGCCATCATGCGTGCGCAGCAAGTCGGTCGTGTGCAGAGTGGCAAAGCCGGGCTGCTCGAAACGCTGCCAGGGATTCGTCTTGCCGTGGTCGGCCAGCGTGCGATACCAGAGGCCGTCGCTGCCGGTGCCCATCCATTGCCGCGGTTGGCCAAACAGCGTTTCACTCTGCTCGATGCGCACCAGCGGCCCGCTCCTGACCGAATCGTTGCCGGGATCTTCCTGCCAGCGATCACCCACCAGGGAGCGGAAGCCATGGTCCTCGCTGACCCAGAATTGCGGCGTGCCATCGGCCAGGAAGGTATCCGAGAAACGCTGGTGGAAGGCGTTGCGGCTGGAATCGAGCGACCACGCGCGGCCGTCGTGGCGGGCCAGGCCCTCGCGCTCGAAAATCGCCCACAGGTTGCCTCGCGCATCGACCTGCATGTCGCGCACCAGGCTGTGCGCCTGGGCAAACGGCCACGGCGTCCAGCGGTAGCCGTCAAAGCGTGCCAGCCCCGAAGCGGAACCGGCCCAGACAAAGCCCTGCTTGTCCCAGCCGACGGTGCTCCATATCTCATCGGAAAGACCTTCGCGGGAGGAGTACACGGTGAAGGTCGGCGCGCTTTCGTCGGTCACGTCGATCGGCCGCAGCGCGGGTTCCGCAGCGGCAAGTCCGCTGCAGAAGGCGAGGAACACCAACGAGACAAGGGGGCGAAGGCAGGTCAGCAGACAGGAACCCCTTGGCATGGGCGAGGTGGACAATGTGCGGCGAGTGGCAGCAAGCACGCTTCACATGCATGAAGCGTGCCCTCATCCAAGGCAATTCGTGTGCCGACGTGCGCGCACTGCCCAAGCCCGACCGTCGCCACGACCGCCGCGATCCCGGTTGGCGCGACCGCGAATGGGCATTGATTCAGGCAGGGCGTCGTCCGCGCACGAGGACGGCATGCACAAACACCAGGACCAGCAAGGCAATGCCGATCGCCAGCCATTCCGCGCGTGACAGCGTGGCCAGGATGGCGATCATCGCCAGGCTCGAGATGGCCGGAATCAGTGCGCCGCCGGGCAGCACGAAGGGCTTGCCACCACTGCGCACATCGCGCTTCTGCGCCACGCCGGTAGCCAGGCTGACACCAAGGTAGATCAGGCAGTTGGCGCCGCCGGAAACCAGCGCCAGCGCCTCGAAATTGCCGACCACGGCCAGGCCGAATCCAACCAGGCCGTGGCCGAGGATGGCCAGCAGCGGCACGCGATGGCTGGCGCTGACGCGACCGAAGGCGGCGGGCAGATAACCGTCGCGACCCAGCGCATAGAGCAGGCGCGAGGAGGCCAGCAGGTTGCCCATCATGAAACCGCCCATGGATACGCCGGCGGTGATCAGCAGGATGACCAGGCCCGGCGACCACATGCTGCCGGCGGCATCGGCCAGCGGTGCCTTGCTGGTCGCCAGCAGCGGCCCGAGGATGCCCTGGGTGACGATCTGTATGCCCATGTACAGCAAGACCACGACAAGGATCGCCGCCAGCGTCGCGCGCGGCACGCTGTGCGCGGCATCGCGCAATTCGCCCGAAGGAATCAGCGCGGTCTCCATGCCCGAGTAGGCAAACATGACCAGCACCATGGACGCGCCAAGGGTCGGCCAGGAAGGGATGTCCAGCCAGCTGATCTGGCCCCAGTCGACGAACGGGAGTCCGATCAAGGCAAGCAGGAACAGCGGCGTCAGTTTCAGCGTGGCGAGGATGTTGATCGCGCGCGTGCCGAGGCGCACGCCAAATGCATTAAGGGTGATCAGCGCCGCATACAGGGCGACCATGAACAGTGTTCGCCACAGCGGTTGCTCAAGTTGCGGCCAGGCGCGTGCGACCTGCAGGAACAGTGCCGATGCCACGGCACCGCTGGAGGCGGCATTGCAGATCCACATCAAGGCCCCGGCGATGAATCCGGCAAACGGCCCGAACGCCGCGCCGACATAGGTGTAAGGCCCGCCGGTAGTCGCCGCGCGACTGCCGATGGCGGCGAAACACAGGGCAATCGGCACGATCGCCAGGGCCCCGGCAAGGAAGGCGAGCGGCGCCGAGGAACCCATGCGCGTGAACAGCAGGGCCGGCAACAGGAAGATGCCCGAGCCGACAATGATATTGATGATGGCCGCAGCCAGGGAAACGCCGCCGACCGCACGCACCAGGGCAGCTTCACCGTGCAGGGTTGTGCCAGGTGCTGGCGGTCTCGGCGTCGAGGTCATGCGCGGTTCCGTGGCGAGGCGAAAGGCGCAAGCGTGCCACAGTTTCGCACGCCTCAATCAAGGCCTCGAATTGACCTGCCGGGCTGCGTCCGCGTCACGGCCCTTCGGCCACCCGGCCTGCGCGCACCCGGCCGTGGCTGCCGGCGCCAATGTGCAAACCGGTTCACGGTTCGATCCGGAACCATTCGCCCTTGCAACGTCATGCGCCAGGACTATGATGCGATTGCGGTCAGTCAGGCCGTCGCTTTCATCCAGGGAGAACGTCATGATCAAAACGATATCCGGCATCGCGATTGCAGCGATGCTGATCGGTTCCGGATTGCCGGTTTTCGCAGCCGACGGGATCGGCGCTGTGCCCGTTTCGGAAGGCATCAACTACACCCACATGCCGGGGCCGGACATGGCCGACGACGGGATCGCTGCGCCCGCTGGAGTGATCAGCAATCACTATCTGTTCCTCGTCGGCTCCGCATTCACCCCGCGCTCCAGTTCACAGACGGTCACCTATGCGGGTGGCGGCTGCTCCAATTCCTCGGCCGCGCTGACCACCAGTCTCGAACTTCCGCAAGGCGCAAGCATTCTGGGTGTCCGCCTCTTTTTCAACAACAACGGCACGCCCAATGCGGTCGGCATGTTCCTGAGCACCTATCCGGGCAACGGCGACGTCACCGACGAGCTCACTGGAACTTCCTCCGCGAGTGCAGGATATACCAGCGTCTACTTCAGCCCGGCCGCACCTTTGATCGTCGACAACCTTTCACAGGCGTATGTGCTGACCGCAACGACGCTTGGCTCGAGCCGCGTTTGTGGCATGCGCGTTTTCTACGCACTCTAGGAGACGGCCATGACGACCAGCATCCGAAGTCCCATGCCGATGATTGCCGCCGGCGCGCTCCTGCTTGCTGCGGCCCTGCCGATGGCAGCGACCGCAGGCGATCAACCCGTTCACCCACGCGCGCCGGACACCGCACGTGCGGATCAACCGTCTGGATTAGTGTTCGACTACCTGTTCATCACCGGCGCGGCCTTCCATCCATTGGAGAGCACCACGGCTTATGCTTACGCGGGTGGTGGCTGCATCTACACGACCGGCGGCACCGGCCTGTTCGCTCACAAGGTGGTATTGCCGCAAGGCGCGATCGTCCGTTACCTGCGCCTGTACTACTACGACACCTCGACCGCAAGCGTCACCGCGTTCTTTACCACCTACGATGGTGCCGGCGGGTTCAACGAACTCACCAACGTTTCATCGACCAACATCGCCGGCGGCTTTGGCACGACCCTGTCGCCGGAGATCAGTCACACGGTGGACCATCTCAGCGCACCGATCAACGTGACGGCCAATCTTGGAGCGCAGAACGACAACACCTTGCGCTTCTGCGGCGTACGCATTGCCTACGAGCCGCCGATCATCGACCTGATCTTCAAGGATGGTTTCGATCCGCAACCGCTTTGACCAGGACCGCTCACGCGCAGCGCCGGCCTCGCCCAGCCTGAACTGACCCTGCCGATTCCGGCAGGGTCTTGGCACTCAACCGACGCAAATCGCTCGCACCGAGCGCAGCCTGCGTCGGCACGGCGAAGTTGCCATGGCGCCGCAATTCCCTCGACCTCGGCCGCCGACGCGACCTGCGCTCAGGAAGAACGACGAGAGCGGGTCGTTCCCGGCACCTGCCCTTGCCTCGGTATTGCCCATGCGCGATTGGCCTGCGCGGAGTCCTGCGCCATCATTCACGGGTGCCGCTGTTTCATTCCATTGGCGGCCCGCGCATTCTTCGCGACGGCTTGGCGATGACCTTCACGCGGAGCGGTCGACGCGCCGGCACCGGGCGCTGCCGCCATGCGACCAACCACGGAACCCAGGCCATGATCCCGTTCACGCTGCAGACGCCGCCCGAGCAAATCATCGACCTCGTTGAACGCCTGCGCCGCACGCGCTGGCCCGACCAGCCGGCAGACTCCGCCTGGGAGTATGGAACGGACATCTCCTACCTGAAGAGCCTGGTCGATTACTGGTTGACGCGGTTCGACTGGCACGCGCAAGAGAATCTGATCAATGCGCTGCCGCAGTTCCGCGCCCGCGTCAGGGATCTGGACATCCATTTCGTGCACGTGTGCGGCAAGGGTCCGCGTCCGCTGCCGCTGGTCATCACCCATGGCTGGCCCAGCACGTTTTTCGAGATGTACCGGATCATCGGCCCGCTTGCCGATCCAGCGGCCCACGGCGGTGATCCTGCGGATGCGTTCGATGTCGTCGTTCCCTCGATGCCCGGTTTCGGCTTCTCGAGCTGGCCGGCGCGCGGTGGACTGATCCGCACCGAGGACTATTGGCATGCGCTGATGACCGAGGTGCTGGGCTACCGCCGTTTCGCCGCACACGGTTCGGATGTCGGCGCGCGCATCACCAGCGCACTCGGCCAGTTCCATGCGGCTGCGCTGATCGGCATCCATATCGGCTCGGTGGATCTGGAATGGCCGGATCCGCTGCCGCCAGCGGAGCGACTCTCCGCGGAGGAGCTTGCCTACATCAAGCGTGTTGAAAAATGGGAAAAAGATGAAGGTGGATATGCCGCCGTGCAGTCGACGCGGCCGCAGTCGCTGGCCTACGGGCTCAACGACTCGCCGGCAGGACTGGCCGCGTGGATCGTCGACAAGTTCCGCGCGTGGAGCGACTGCGGTGGCGACGTGGAAAGCCGCTTCAGCAAGGACGAATTGCTGACCACGATCATGATTTACTGGCTGACGCAAACCATCAATCCGTCCATGCGGCGCTATTTCGAGAAGCGCCACGACCCGAATCCACGACGGCTGCGCGACGGCGCACGCATCGAAGTGCCAACCGGCATCGCCATGTTCCCGGGCGAACGCGAACTCGTCGTGCCGCGCGCATTCGCGGAACGCTGCTACAACATCACGAACTGGACCGACATGCCGCGTGGCGGGCATTTCGCCGCCATCGAGGAGCCCGCTCTGCTCATCGACGACATCCGCGCGCACTTCCGCACGTTGCGCTAGCGATGGCCGGAGCCGCAGCCCGCCCGGGTTCTCAGGCGGCGGCCGCCAGCGGCAGCCCGCCCGCGTCGGCGAGGCCGAAGGCGAACGAGTCCATCGACAGCACGCCGTAGGTCATGCCGCCATCAATGCGCCGTGCCGCGTCCGCGTCCGAGCTGGCACCCAGCGCGACCAGCAGCGGCAGGTAGTGCTCCTCGGTCGGATGCGCGCGTTCGGCATGCGGCGCGCGACGACGGTAGTCGACCAGCCCGTCGACATCGCGTGCAACCACTGCATCGCTGACCCAGTCGGCGAATTCCTGCGCGTACTCCGGATCGCGGATGTGCTGGCGGAATTCGTACAGGTTGTGGGTCAGGCTGCCGGAACCGACCAGCAGCACGCCGCGTTCGCGCAAGGGGGCCAGCGCCTGGCCGAGACGCAAGGCACCGGCTGCATCGATGTCATGCGGCAGGGATACCTGGAATACCGGCACGTCGACCTGCGCAAACAGGTAGCGCAAGGGCACCCAGGCGCCATGGTCCAGACCGCGGTGATCGTCGAGGGTGACCTCGAAGCCGGCCTCGGCGAGCAGGGCAGCGGCATCGCGGGCCAGTTCCGGCGCGCCCGTCGCGGGGTACTGCAGTTGATACAGCGGTGCGGGGAAGCCGCCGAAGTCGTGGATCGTTTCCGGCGCGGCACTGCTGCCGACCCGCACGCCGCGCGTCTGCCAGTGCGGCGAGACCACGAGCACGGCGCGAATGTCGTGCAGCGATTGGCCGATGGCCGTCAGGTTCGGGCCAAGCAGGCCCGGTTCCAGGGCGAACATCGGCGAACCGTGGGAAATGAAAAGCGAAGGAGCAAGGGTCATGTCGATACCTCCTGGATCAGGGTCGTGGAATGCCTTGTTTGCCAATCCGGTTTCCACGCAGTCCGGGGCAAGGGTGGCGTTTCGGAAATCAGGCCTTGCGGCGCTGTTTCCACAGATGATCGAGGCTGAACGTGCCGGCACCGTGGGCGGCCAGCATGAGGAAGCCACCGGCCATCGCCACGTTCTTCCAGAAACTGGTTGCTTGTGCGGCGTCGCCGAAATTGCCGTGGAACAGCACGGCACTGGCCAGCGAGAACGCGGCGATTGCCAGCGCGATCCAGCGCGTGAAGGCGCCGGCGAGGATGGCCAGGCCACCGCCAAGTTCGAGCGCGATCACCAGCGGCAGCAGTGCGCCGGGCACACCGGCGGATTCCATGTATTGCTGGGTGCCAGCGTAGCCGGCGATCTTGGCCCAGCCGGAGATGATGAAGATCAAGGAGAGGCCGATGCGGCCGAGCAAGGCAAGCGGATTGTTCATGGGGGTTCCTTGGCGTGGTGGATCAGCAATTCGATGCCAGGCATTCTATTGCCCATGTAAAGTCGAATAAACTGCGATACGAGTGATTGACTGTCTCGAAAATCGAGATAAAAGAGGGTGCCGTGGACAAATTCCAGGAAATGAGCAGCTTTGTCGCCGTGGTCGAGGCCGGCAGCTTCGTCGGCGCGGCGGAGGCTCTCGGCTTGTCCAAGGCGGCGGTGTCGCGGCAAGTCGCCGAGCTTGAACAGCGTCTCGGCGCGCGCCTGCTGCAGCGAACCACGCGGCGGCTGTCGTTGACCGACGACGGCCAGGTGTTCCTTGCCCGCGCCAAGGACATGCTGGCTGCGGTCGACGAGGCGGAATCGGAAATCCGCTCGCGCAGCGGCGAGCCCAGCGGACGCCTGCGCATCAATGCGCCACTGACCTTCGGCGTGCTGCACCTGGCCCCGCTGTGGGGACGCTTTGCCCGGTTGTATCCAAAAGTGTCGCTGGACATCGACCTCAGCGATCGCGTCGTCGACCTCGTCGAAGAGGGTTACGACCTCGCCGTGCGCATCACCAACCTCGGCGAACTCGCAACTGGTCAGTCGGCAACTGGCCTCCACGCGCATGGTCGCCTGCGCGTCGCCACGGTACCTGGCCGAGCACGGCACGCCCGCGCAGCCGGCCGAGCTGGCTGAGCACAATGTCATTTCCTACAGTTATTGGTCGGCCGGCAACGAGTGGACGTTCCAGGCGGCCGACGGCAACGCGGTGGTCGTGCGCACCCGGGCGCGCATCCACGCCAACAACGGCGACACCTGCCGCGCCGCCGCGCTCGATCACCAGGGCATCATCCTGCAACCGGATTTCCTCGTTGCCGATGACCTGCGCCGCGGTGACCTGGTTGAACTGATGCCTGCGTACCGGGCGCTGACGCTGGGCATCCATGCCGTCTATCCGTCGCGCAAGCACCTGCCGATCAAGACGCGCCGACTCATTGATTTCCTCGTCGAGGCGTTTGCGCGGCCGCGCTGGAACATGGAGCACTGAGCCGCCCCGGCAGGGATCGATCAAGCGTCCGCTGTTGCAGCATCACGCCCGCGCTGGACAAGGGCGAGGGCGATGCAGAGCAGGCCGGTGGCGACGCCGAAGGCCAGGTGCATGCCGTTGCTTGCCGCCGCCGGCGTCAGCCGGGTGATGTCGGCCGTGGCCGTCCCCAGCGCATACAACGCGCCCATCACCGATGCGCCGGTGATCAGGCCAAGGTTGCGCGAGAGGTTGAGCAGGCCGGAGACGACGCCACGCTGGTCCGGCTTGCTGCCGGCCATGACCGCCGTGTTGTTGGCCGCCTGAAACAGGGAAAATCCGGCGGTGAACGTGACCAGCGGAAGAATGTAGGCCCAGGCACCAAGGCGGATGGAAATCGTGCCCAGGCCGATGCAGCCGACGAGCATCGCCAGCAGTCCGGCCACGGCAATGCGTGCGGCACCGAAGCGGTCGACGGCACGTCCGGCCGGCACGCCGACCACGGCCGCAACCAGCGGTCCCGCCGACATCACCAGGCCAATGTGTGCCGCGCCGAGAGCGAATGCGGCGGACAGGTAGAACGGCCCGACCACCAGCGTGGTCATCGCCACGGTAGTGGCCAGGCCGCTCATGATGACCCCGTGGCGGATGCGACGATCCTGGAACAGCGCCGGTTGCAGCAGCGGGGCGGCAACCCGGTTTTCGACGCGGACAAACAAGCCGACGCCGAGCACGGCGATTCCAAGCAAGGCGCCATTCCACGGCCCGGCATGGCCACGGCCCACGGTCATCGCCAGTGCATAGGCCGACAGCGTCAAGGCCAGCAGCAGTGATCCCTGCCAATCGAAGGCCGCCGGATTGGCGCGGCTGGCAGCAGGATCGGCAGGCAAATGCCGCCAGGCCAAGGCCATCGCGAGCAATCCCAGCGGCAGGTTGATCAGGAAAATCGCCTGCCAGCCTGAGGCGGCAATCAGCGTTCCGCCGAGCGTCGGCCCCAGCGCCGTGCCGATCGCGGACATCGTGCCGAGCAAGCCCATGGCCGTTCCGCTGCGCTCACTGGCGACCACCTTGCCGACCAGGGCCATGCTCAGCGCCATCATCACGGCCGCCCCGAAACCCTGCAATGCGCGTGCAGCGATCAGCATCCAAAGTTCGGGAGCCACGGCACACAGCACGGAGGCGACGGTGAAGGTGGCGATCCCGGCCAGCATCAGGCGGCGCGGGCCGAACAGGTCGCCGAGGCGACCGACGCTGACGACCAGCGTGGTGATCGCCAGCAGGTAGGCCAGCACGACCCACTGGACTGCCTGGAAGGAACTGCCGAAAACCTGCACCAGGGTTGGCAGGCCGACATTGGCACTGCTGGTGCCCAACGAGGCCAGCAACAGCGTCAGGGCCAGACTGGCCAGCGCCCATGGAACCGGGGAAATCGCCGCTTGCACGGCGCCAGCACTAGGGTGGACAGCAGACATGGCAGTCCTTGGAGGGAGTGGTCCGCCCAGAGTGGGACTTCCCCTGACATGGCGGAAGACGCACGGATTGCATTTCGTCAGTGCATGAAACGTCATGTATCGGCAGTTTTCGTGCTATCTATGCGGCATGCCGAAGCTCGACTTGAACCTGCTGGTCCCGCTCGACGTCCTGCTCACCGAAGCCAGCGTCGCCGCTGCCGCGCGGCGCCTGCAGCTGAGTCCGTCGGCGATGAGCCGGACCCTGGCGCGACTGCGCGAGATCACCGGCGATCCGCTGCTGGTCCGCGCCGGGCGCGATCTCGTGCCGACGCCGCTCGCAGTCGCCCTGCGCGAGCGCGTAAGGCAGGTGGTGGAAGCTGCCGAAGGCGTGCTGCGGCCGACGATCAAGCTCGAGCTGCAGACGTTGTCGCGAACCTTCACCGTGCGCAGCAGCGAGGGCTTCGTGGAGAACTTCGGGCCGGCGCTGATCGCCCGCGTTGCCCGCGATGCCCCGGCGGTGACGCTGCGCTTCCTGGCCAAGCCGGACAAGAACAGCGCGGCGCTGCGCGATGGCAGCGTTGATCTGGAAACCGGCGTCACCGGCAAGGAGATGGGACCGGAGATCCGCACCCTCGGTCTGTTCCGCGACAAGCATGTCGGCGTTGTTCGCCAGGGCCACGCGCTGTCGCAAGTTCGAATCACGCCGGCGCGCTACGCTGCCGGCCGGCATGTGCTGGTCTCCCGTCGCGCAAGCGACCGCAGCCCCATCGACGAGGCACTGGAGACGCTTGGCCTGCAGCGCCAGGTAGTGGCAACGGTTGCCGGCTTTGCCTCGGCCGTTGCCCTGGCCCGCGCTTCGGACCTGGTTGCCAGCGTGCCGGAGAAACACACGCACAGCCTGTGCGAGGGCATGTTCCGCTTCGCTCTGCCGCTTGCCCTGGCACCCTTCACCGTGTCTCTGTTCTGGCATCCCCGGCTGGATGCCGACCCGGCCCACCGCTGGCTGCGCGATCTGGTCCGCGAAATCTGCGCAGACCCGAGTGCCGATGCGCGGTGACAGGACCGGGTTGCTTAGGGCAACGCTGATCAAGTAGTACAACCGTCATGGCGTTCGGAAGGTTCGCCATGCGTGCTGCGTGGCGAAGCGAAGGCTGGTGGCCTTGGCGAGCCGCACGGTGCGCGTGGCGGACCTTCCGAGCACCACCGTTTCAGATATGAATCAATGAGTTCGGCGACACCTGTCTGCGCGCGGATCTTTGTTGCGCTGCCTTGAAGGACGGCCAGTCCATCTGCGTCAGCGCGCCGCGATCTGCACGCAGACAGGTGTCGTGACGGTTGCGCTACTTGATCAGCGTTGCCCTAGTGTCGCAGCAGCCCGCAAGCGCCGCTGGTGACAGCACCCGCAGCCGATGATTCGCGAGCTGCGCGATGATGCCCGCCTCATGCGCGATTTGCTGCGCTCGCGTGCACCATCGTGTGCGCATTGCATCCGTTCAGTGCCCTGAACGGCGAAACGGTGGCATAACCCTCGCCGGACGGCGGTTCGCTATGCTGCGTTGACGGCATGCCGGGCACCGCAGGCGCACTTCGGCGTCGCCTGAAACGATCCGGGCCTTCCAGATTCGGAGACCACACCCATGACCACGTACAAAGTCGGCTACCTGATCGGCAGCCTTTCCAGCACGTCGATCAACCGCAAGCTCGCCAATGCGTTGATCAAGCTGGCGCCTTCGACGCTTTCGTTCAGCGAGATTCCGTTCAGGGATCTGCCGATCTACAGCCCCGATTACGATGCCGATTTCCCGGCACCCGGAAAGGCACTGAAGGAGGCGATCAAGGCGGTCGATGCCTTGCTGTTCGTTACTCCGGAATACAACCGCTCGATTCCCGGCGGGCTGAAAAACGCCATCGATTGGGCAAGCCGGCCGTACGGCACCAACTCGTTCGCGCGCAAGCCTTCGGCGGTGATCGGCGCATCACCCGGCGCAATCGGCACGGCAGTTGCCCAGCAGAGCCTGCGCAGCGTGCTCGGTTTCAGCAATTCGCCGCAGATGAACGCCCCGGAAGCCTACATCCAGTTCACGCCCGGCCTGATCACCGATGACGGCAAGGTCACCGTGGAATCGACCGAACAGTTCCTGCGCAAGTACATGCAGGAATTCCACGACTTCACGGCACGCGTCTTGTCGGTGCTGCCGAAGGACGCCTAGCCAGGTGTCGTCCGGCGCGGCGAAAGGCAGCAGCAATCCGCGCACGCGATGTCCGCAGAAGCAGACGCTGGCCACACGAGGACGCGTCAATGAGTGACGCGGAGTCCGCTCGATCGAGTGGCCATGTGCGCCGGCGGATCATGCGCTGGCGCAGCGGTGGTTTTGCCGAAGGCGAAGACGAGATTGCCGAGGAACAACCGGTCGAGTTGCGCTACAACGAGCAACCCTTTGCGGTAATGATGGCCACGCCTGCCGACCTCGAGGACTTTGCCCTGGGCTTTTCGATGAGCGAGGGATTGATCGCCACGCCGGCGCAGCTGCTCGAAGTCGATGCGCAAACCCTGCTCGAAGGCGTCCAGTTGAACATCCGCGTGGACGCCGATGCGCCGGCGGCGCAGCTCGGGCAGACGGATCGGCGTCTGTTGCCCGGGCGCAGCGGCTGCGGCATCTGCGGCACACGCCAGCTCGAGAATGCGCTGCGCGCCCCGGGTCGGGTGCACGCGCGACTGCATCTGCGCGTGGCCGAACTCGAACGTGCGCTGGAGGACCTGCAACAGCGCCAACCTGCCAATGCCGCGACCGGCGCGATGCACGCCGCCGCCTGGCTGCGTCCGGGAGATCCGGACATGCTCGTGCGCGAAGACGTCGGCCGCCACAACGCGCTCGACAAGCTGATTGGTGCGCTCTGTCGCGCTGGCCTGGATCCGGCCAGCGGCTTTGTCCTGATCACCAGTCGGGCCAGCTACGAGATGGTGACCAAGGCGGCCAGCGTCGGCATCAGCGCGCTCGCCGCGATCTCCGCACCGACCGCGTTGGCCATCGAACTTGCCCGCAGTGCCGGCATGACCCTGATCGGTTTCGCTCGTCCCGGCAGCTGCAACGTGTATTGCGGCGGTGAGCGTTTGCAGGGCTGAGGGCGCCTGCCGGAGCGTTTTCGGCTGCGCCTCGAATACCGATTCAGCCCTGCTGCCAGCCGCCGCCCAATGCCTTGTACAGGGTCACGCGATTGGCTTGCTCGGCGAGCTGGGTCGCCAGCAGGGACTGACGCGCGGCATACAGCGTGCGCCGCGCATCGAGCAGCACGAGGAAGCTGTCGAGGCCGGCGTCGTAGCGAGCCTTCGACAGGTCGTGCGCCTTTTGCGCCGCATCCAGCAAGGCGGTTTGCGCACTGCGTTGCGCGGCCAGCGACTGGCCCAGGGCGAGTGCGTCGGCAACTTCGCGGAAGCCCGACTGGATCGATTTTTCGTACTTGGCGAGGGCGATGTCACGGTCGGCGGTGGCCATGCCGAGGCGTGCGCGCAGGCGGCCACCCTGGAAAACCGGGATATTGATCTGCGGCACGAAATTCCAGAATCCACTATTCGACTCGAACAAGCCGGACAGCTCGCCGCTGATCGAGCCGATGCCGGCGGTCAGCGAAATCGACGGAAAGAACGCCGCACGCGCCGCGCCGATGTTGGCGTTTGCCGCCAGCAATTCGTGCTCGGCTGCCATCACGTCGGGCCGACGCAGCAGCACATCCGAGGCCAGGCCGGCCGGCAACGGGCCGAGGCCGCTGATCTGCGGCTCGAAGGTGTCTGGCAGCAGGGTGGCATCCACGCTGTGGCCGACCAGCAAGGTCAGCGCGTTGATGTCCTGCGCCACGTTGCCGGCGAAACGGGCCACGTCGGAGCGAGCGGATTCGACAATGGCGCGGGTCTGGTACAGCACCAGCTCGGAGGTAGCCCCGAGTTGCTGGCGCCGCTCGGTCAGGCGCAGGGACTCTTCGTAGCTGTCCAGGGTGGCTTCGGCAATGCGCAGCAGTTCGCGATCCGCACCGAGGCTCAGCCAGCGGTTGGCGACTTCGGCGATCAGCGCGAGCTGCGCGCTGCGTTGCGACGATTCGCTGGCCAGGTAGTGCTGCAACGCCGACCGGCCGAGGTTGTGCACGCGGCCGAACAAATCGAGTTCGAAGGCCGACAGGCCGAGGCTGGCCCGGTAGGTTTCCGATTCCAGCGCCGGATTGTCCGCGCCGATGCGCTCCATCTGCGCGTTGACGCCCAGCGCAGGCAGGCGCTCGGCACGCTGGATCCGGTATTGCGCGCGTGCATGCTCGACGTTGAGCACGGCCACGCGCAAGTCGCGATTGTTGGCCAGGGCGATCGCCAGCACTTCGTTGAGGCGCGCATCGGTGAAGAAATCACGCCAGCCCAACTTCGCCGACCGTGGCACTGGCGGGCACCGCGCTGGATGACTCGGCGGTCGTTGTTGTCGTTGTCGTGCTCGGCGACGGCAAGCTGGCAGGAATGGCCGGTGCCGGCTCGGGCAGGCGCGGTTCAAGGCTGGCGCAGCCGGCGACAGACAGGCCGATCGCCAGCGCCAGCGTGGTCAGGGTGGCCTTAGTCATGGGTTGTGCCTCCTGTTGCCGCCGGCGCAATGGAGTGCCCTGCGCCGCTGGCATCGGTGCTGGACGGCTTGTGCTTGCGCTGCACGAACACGCGCTCGACCACGACGAAGAACAGCGGAATGAAGAACAGACCGAGGAACGCACCGGCGATCATGCCGCCCAGAACGCCGACGCCGATCGCGTTCTGCGCGCCGGAGCCGGCACCCGTGGCGATGGCCAGCGGCAGCACGCCCATGCCGAATGCCAGCGAAGTCATCAGGATCGGGCGCAGGCGGTCGCGTACCGCCTGCATGGTTGCTTGCACCAGTTCCTTGCCTTCGGCCATGTAATCGGTGGCAAAGGCAATGATCATGATCGCATTCTTGCTGGTCAGGCCCACCGTGGTCAGCATGGCCACCTGGAAGTAGATGTCGCGGTTCATGCCAAACAGCGTGGCGGCCAGCGAGGTGCCGAGGATGCCGAGCGGGGCGACCATCAACACCGCAGTCGGGATCGACCAGCTCTCGTACAGCGCGGCCAGGCAGAGGAAGACGACCAGCAGCGACAGCGAGTACAGCAGCGGCGTTTGCGCGCCGGATTCACGCTCCTGGTAGGAGAGGCCGGTCCACTCGATGTCGAAGCCGGACGGCAACGCGGCAATCAGGCGCTCGACTTCATCCATGGCCTCGCCCGAACTCTCGCCGTGCGGTGCCTCACCCTGGATCTGCACCGCTGGCACGCCGTTGTAGCGCTCCAGGCGCTGCGAGCCATATTCCCAGTGCGAGCTGCCGAACGTGGCAAACGGCACCATCTCGCCGGCATTGTTGCGCACCGACCAGAGCCTGAAATCCTCGGGCCGCATGCGGAACGGCGCATCGGCCTGCAGCATCACGCGCTTGACGCGGCCACGGTCGATGAAGTCATCGATGTACTGGCCGCCCCACGCCGCCTGCAGGGTGGAGTTGATCTGCGCAATCGACAGGCCCAGGGCGCTGGCCTTTGCGTGGTCGATGTCCACGCGCAGTTGCGGTGAATCTTCCTGGCCGTTGGGCCGCACATTGGTCAGCAGCTTGCTTTGCGCCGCGGCGCCGAGGAACTGGTTGCGCGCGGCAATCAGGGCGTCATGGCCTTGCCCGGCACTGTCTTTCAGATAGAAGGTGAAGCCGGCCGCCCGGCCCAGTTCCGGCATGGCCGGAGGCGCAAAGGAAAACACCAGGGCATCCTGGATGGCGGCCAGTGCTTTCATGCCACGGCCGGCGATGGCGCTGGCACCCAGTTCGGCGGAAGTGCGCGCGCTCCAGTCCTTCAGCTTGACGAAGGCCATGCCGTTGTTCTGGCCGGTGCCGCCGAAGCTGAAACCCTGCACGCTGAAGACGGACTCGACGGCATCTTTCTCGTTGTGCAGAAAGTGGTGCTCGAGCTTGCGCATCGATTCCATGGTCCGCTCCTGGGTGGCCCCGACGGGTGCCAGCACCTGCGCGAAGAGCACGCCTTGGTCCTCGTCGGGCAGGAAGGAACCGGGCAGGCGCATGAACAGCACGCCCATCACCACCACCATGGCCGCGAACACGGCCATGAAGCGCCGCGGCCGGTTGATCATGCCGCGCACGCCGTTGCGGTAGCTCTGGCTGCCCTTGTCGAAGTTGCGGTTGAACCAGCCGAAAAAGCCCTTCTCGCCATGATGCTCGCCCTTGTGCAGCGGCTTGAGCAGGGTCGCGCACAGCGCCGGGGTGAGCACGATGGCGACCAGCACCGACAGGCCCATGGCCGAAACGATGGTCGCCGAGAACTGGCGGTAGATGACGCCGGTGGAGCCGGACATGAACGCCATCGGCACGAATACCGCCGACAACACCAGGCCGATGCCGACCAGCGCGCCGGTGATCTGGTCCATCGACTTGCGCGCGGCATCCAGCGGCGACAGGCCCTCCTCGGACATCAGCCGCTCGACGTTCTCAACGACCACGATGGCGTCATCGACGAGCAGGCCGATCGCCAGCACCATGGCGAACATGGTCAGCATGTTGATGGAGAAGCCCAGCGCGGCGAGGATGCCGAACGTGCCCAGCAGCACCACCGGCACCGCGATCGTCGGAATCAGGGTGGCGCGGAAGTTCTGCAGGAACAGGTACATCACCAGGAACACCAGGGCGATCGCCTCGAGCAGGGTGATGATCACGCCCTCGATCGCGACCTGCACGAACGGCGTGGTGTCAAACGGCACCACCGCCTTCAGGCCAGGCGGGAAAAACGGCTGCAGCTCGGCAAGCGTGGCCTTGACCCCCGCCGCGGCATCCAGGGCGTTGGCTCCGGTGGCCAGCGAGATCGCCACGCCGGTTGCCGGCTGGCCGTTGTAGTAGGTCAGGAACTCGTAGTTTTCCGAACCCATTTCCACGCGGGCGACATCGCCCAGCGTCAGCACCGAGCCGTCGGCATTGCTGCGCAGCACGATCGCGCGGAACTGCTCGGGCGTGTGCAGGCGGTCCTGCGCGCTGATGGTGGCGTTGATCTGCTGGCCATCGACCGCCGGCGCGGCACCGAGCGAGCCCACCGCGACCTGCGCGTTCTGCGCCTGCAGCGCGGCGACCAGATCCCCCGGCGTCAGCCGGTAGGTGTCCAGCTTGTTCGGGTCCAGCCAGATGCGCATGGCGTATTTCGCGCCGAACACCTGGATGGTGCCGACACCGGGAACGCGGCTGAGCGGATCGACCAGATAGGCGCCGACGTAATCGGAAATGTCGTCCTTGGCCATGCTGCCATCGGTGGAGACGAAACCGATGACCTGCAGGAAGCCACTGCTGGACTTGCTGACATTGACACCCTGGCGCTGCACTTCCTGCGGCAGCACGCTCATCGCCGCCTGCAGCTTGTTCTGCACCTGCACCTGGGCGGTATCCGGATCGGTGCCGATTTCGAAGGTCAGGGTGATGTTGGCGCGTCCGCTGGACTCGCTGGTCGAGGAGAAATACAGCAGGCCGTCCAGGCCTTTCATGTTCTGCTCGATGATCTGCACGACCGAATCCTGCACCACCGAGGCCGAGGCACCCGGATAGGTTGCCGAGATCGCCACCGTCGGCGGCGCGATGGTCGGGTACTGGGAAATCGGCAGGGTGAAGATCGCCAGGCCACCGGCAAGCATGATGATGATCGAGATGACCCAGGCAAAGATGGGTCGATCGATGAAGAAGCGCGCCATGGAGTTCTCCGCTTACTGCCTGGGGGCTGGCACCGCAGCCTTGGCTGCATCGGGTTGGTTCGGCGGGGCGGCGGCGGGCGTCACGCCCTTCTCGGTGAACTGCACCGGCATGCCCGGGCCGATCTTCTGCAGGCCCTCGACGATCACCTTGTCGCCGACCTTGAGGCCATCCTCGACCAGCCACTTGTCGCCAATGGCGGTGCTGACCTCGACCGCGCGCACGGCGACCTTGTCTTCACCATCGACCACCATCGCGCTGGCCTTGCCCTTGGGATCACGGGTTATGCCCTGCATCGGCACCAGGATCGCGTCCTCGCGCACGCCCTTGCCGAGCAGCGCGCGCACGTACATGCCGGGCATGATCAGGCCCTGCGGATTGTCCACCTTTACACGAAGGTTGAAACTGCCGGTGGCCGGATCGACGCTGACTTCGGCAAACTCCAGCGTGCCCTTGTGGCTGAATTCGCTGCCGTCTTCGAGCAGGATCGTCACCGGCAGGCCGGTGGTGTCCTGCAGGCTGCCTTCGGTCAGGGCGCGGCGCAGCTTCAGCAGTTCCGCCGAAGACTGGGTCAGGTCGATGTAGATGGGATCCAGCTGGTGCACGGTGGCCAGCGGCGTGGCCTGGTTGGCGGTCACCAGGGCACCCTGGGTTACCGAGGACTTGCCTATGCGACCGCTGATCGGCGCGCCGATGCGGGCATAGGCGAGAATGACGTTGGCGCTGTCGAGGTCGGCGCGGGCGGCACCGACATCTGCCTCGGCCAGTTTCAATGCGGCAATCGCGTTCTCGTTCTCCTGCACGCTGACCGCATCGATCAGCGCCAGTTCGCCGATGCGCTTGGCGGTCAGGCGCGCGGAGGTCAAGCTGGCCTCGGCGCGGGCGAGCTGGGCGCGGGCGCTGTTTGCGGCGGCGCGATAACTGGCGTCATCAATCTGGTACAGCGCTTGTCCCTGCTTGACCTGGCTGCCTTCGGTGAACAGGCGCTTGTCGATGATGCCGGTGACTTGCGGGCGCACTTCGGCAACCCGGAACGGCGAGGCGCGGCCCGGCAGTTCGCGGAACAGGGTCACCGGCCCGGCTTTGAGCGTGACCACGGTGACCTTGGCCGCAGGCTGCGGCGGGGCCGCCACTTCGCCGCCGCAGGCGGCCACGAGGAGGCTCGCAGCAAGCGGCGCAAGGAGTCTGGAAAACAGGGAGCCGGTCATGGGTGAACCTCGTAAGGTGGAGAGCCTCGACGTCACGGGAACCCGGCGCATTGAAGCGACCGCGAACCAAGGTACGTCGGATTCAAGCAAGGAAAAACAAGAGCTGGAACATGCTCCCGAAGCAGGGTATTATACATACGTTCGTGTATGTATGTCATAAACCTGCACCTGTTCGTGCATGGGCGCGCACTCCCCCGGAGCCGTTGAAGATGGCCAGGAAAACCAAGGAAGAAGCACGGCTCACCCATGAGGAGCTTCTGGATGCAGCCGAAATCTGTTTCCACGAGCACGGCCTGGCACGCACCACCCTGGCCATGATCGGCGCGCGTGCCGGTTACACGCGCGGTGCCGTGTACTGGCACTTCAGGAACAAGGGCGAATTGCTGGAAGCGGTCATCGACCGCGTCAAGTTGCCCTTCCTGCAGGAACTGGAGCGCCTGGTCGACGGCGAGCGCACCAATCCCATCCGCGACCTGCGACGGGTCACGCAGCAGTCCCTGGCCGACCTCCAATCCAGCCCTCGCCTGCGCCACATCCTGGGCATCATCATGTTGCGATGCGATTCTGGCGATGACACCCGGCAGGTGCTCGACATGCGTCGGGAAGGCTTCAGCCAGGTCATCCTGCGCATCACCAATGCCCTGCGCCGTGCAGGCGAACTGGGCCAGTTGCGCGCCGGCGTAGACATCGACGCGGCCGCGGCGATCGTGCACATGATCATGCTCGGCTCCATCCACGGTTACCTGCTCGCACCCGACAGCATCGACCTGCAGCGCACCGGAATCAGCGCCCTCGACATCGTCCTGCGCGCCTTCGTCAACGACGGCGTGCTGGACTGACAGCCCGTACCGGCAGGATTTCCGGTCTCTTGGCGATTGATCGCGTCGCCCCTTCAACGCATCTCGAAGTATTCCTGATGGAAACAGTCTGCCGGCAAGCCGCGCGGCACCAGTCCATTGCGGATCGAGTGACCCCATGCGGTCGGGCCGCAGGACCGGCTTTCCGCTTGCTCGGTATTCGGTACCACTGCGCCGATGTGCTCGCTGGCCGGGCAACCAACGCGCGGCGGCACCACGACATGCGGGGTGACCCCGCTCCTGGCGGCAAACTCGGCGAGGATGCCCGGCAACGGCCCGGTCGGCTCGTTGCCGGAGTGGAAGAGGTCGACCGGGGGCTGCCTTGCGCCGCTCTGGGCCAGCAGTTCCATGCGTGAAATGAACGACGTGATGCCCGCTCCTCCGGCCCCCCCGATCTGGCGTTCCCGTGCGCCCTCGAAATTGAAGCGTCCACACCGTCCTTCGAGGGTTCCCGGGTCGTCCACGGCCGGTCGCTCTGACAGCGCACGCGTGTAGTCGCCCAGCTCCTTGATCGCAAGCAAAGGACGGCCAGCGCCTGCCCGGCGCGAGACCACCGAGAATGGGGGCGCGCCTTCATCGCGATGAAAGGTCACGAAGACGAACTTGCCGCTCTCATGCCCGGCCCGGGCCGTTGCCGTGGCAATCCACCTCATGCAGGCGGTCCTCGTGCTGGCGCAGCGAGGCGACATGGCCCGGTGCACGGCGGGTGAAGCCAATGCGCCCGCTCAACGACAGCAAGGCAGCGACCACGCCGCAGGCCATCAGCAAGGCCGCGAGCGGACCCCGCGGCGCGCGCCAGGAGGCGGCCGGCATCAGCACCACGCAGTGAAACACAAGCAGCGGGAAGGCCAGCGGAATCAAGCGATGCAGCCTGGCGACCTGGCGATACGGGATGCGCTTCCGAAACGCCATGATGGCCAGGGCGAGGATCAGATCCGGGCCCCGCTCAGCAAGCTCCCTGGCAGGACCGCGCCACTCCGCAAACGGCAGCGACAGGCCGGTTCATTGCCGCCACGTCGCGGCCGCAGCGGCCAGCCATTCGTCCTCGAGGGAAGCAAAACGGCGCTCCCTGCGACGTTCGATGCGGGCCACGATCTTGCCAAGGCCGCGGCGGATACCCTCGTTCGGCGCCTGCGCTTCGAACGAGCGCACGATCCCCATCCAGACCATGCCGTCGTGATGGTCGCCCAGCAGATCCTGCAGGATCCTGAGCCGGATCAGGGCATCCGGCGCGCCGGTCAGTGCATCGGCCACGGGTTCCAGGTGGTAGCGCAGCCGCTTGACGGCAATCCGCACGCGGTGGATCGCCTTGTCATCCGCGCACGCGTGCACCGCTGCGAGGCGTCGCTGCAGCCGACCGCCATCGAGGCGCAAGAGCGCGGCGAGGCTCGCCGCCAAGGTTTCGCCTTGCTCGCCACGATGCACGTGGCGGCGCACCGTGTACCACGGCAGATGCTCATCGAGGCCGGCCATGGCTTTGCCGAAGTCGCGATCAAGCTTGGCGTGCAGCCGGCCGACATCGCCTTGCCTGAGCTCCTCGATGCGCGCCAGCAGCCAGTCGACGGCATCATCGTGTTGCACGGCGGACGCAGCGCGCCGGACGGCGAGCCACTCGGCAAGGACTTCGTCGTCGCGGCTGACATTGCTTGCCTTGGCCAGGCTGCGCAGCAATTTGCGCACGCGTGCCGGCACCAGTTTGCCTGGCAGCACCGCATCGATATCGAGCCAGCTGCGCAGCCTGCGCACGGCCACGCGGAATTCGTGCAACGCCTCGCCGTCGGCAGGATCGGCAAGGCGCGCATGGGCAGCGCGGACACGCGCCTGCAGCTCCATTGCCAACAGCCGCGCCGCGCGCTGCGCTGCATCATCGAGGAGTCGCGCGGTGGCTGCTTGGGGCGCGTCGGTCGATCCGCTCATGCATGAAATCTAGCCGATCGGCGCTGCCCCAGGCAGATTGTCGATTTCAGGCCAATCCAGGTCGCTGCCGCATGCTTGCGGGTCCGCGCGGATCGTGACTTCTGATCCTTGTCCCGACCTGCAGTGAACCCTATTCTCCAGCGGACCGGACTCGCAGCGGACCCAAGATGAGCATTCCCGATCCCCGCACGCCGCGGACTGCGGCGATTGCGGACAAGCCCGTGTTTCCACGTCGGGCCAGCCGGGCCACGATGATCGCCGCGCTTTCCCTGCTGGGCGGTTGCGCCGTCGGCCCCGATTTCCGTGCCCCCGTCCTGCCGGCGGAAGCTGCCTACCGGGCCGAGCCAGCGCTCGCGGCAACCGTCGCCAGTGCGGCGCCGACCGGCGACGCCCAGCGTTTCCTGCAGGCGGCAAGCGTTCCCGCGCAGTGGTGGCGGCAGTTCGACAACGAGGAACTGAACCGGCGCATCGAGCAGGCCTTGGCCAACAGTCCAAGCGTCGCCTCCGCGAAGGCGGCGTTGCGCCAGGCGCAGGCAGGCACCGCCGCCGCCCGCGGTTCGCTGCTCCCCGCACTGGATGCCAATCTCGGTGCGAGTCGCCAGGACGAGCAGGCGCGCGGCGCGCCAGGCACCTCGCCGTTCACGGTTTACAACGCGTCGATTGGCGTCGGCTACACGCTGGATCTCTTTGGCGGCGTGCGTCGCGGCATCGAGGCGCAAGCGGCGCTGGCCGAGGCGCAAGGTTTCGAACTGGAGGGCACCTATCTCAGTCTCGCCGCCAATGTTGCCACCACGAGTTTCCGTGAAGCCTCGCTGCGCGCGCAGATCGCCGCCACCGAGGAAATCGCCAGCGTCTACCAGCAGCAATACGAACTGGTCGCGAAACAAAACGAGATTGGCGCGAAATCGCAGGCCGACGTGCTGGTCGCGCGCAGTCAGGTCGCCAGCGCTCGTGCGCAACTGCCGGAATTGCGCAAGGCATTGGCGCAGACGCAAACCCGGCTTGCCGTCTATCTCGGGCATTTCCCAGCCGAAGTCGAGTTGGCCGCGCTTGCACTCGATGACCTCAAACTGCCGACCGACATTCCGCTGAGCCTGCCGTCGGCGATCGTGCGTGAACGTCCCGACATCCGCGCGGCCGAAGCGCAGTTGCAGCGGGCCACGGCCGAGGTCGGCATTGCCACCGCCAACCTGTTCCCGAACATCACCCTCAATGGTGCCTATGGATCGCAGGCGTCCAGCGCCGGCAACTTGTTCGGCAGCGGTCGCGAAGCCTGGAGCCTCGGTCTCAACCTGCTGCAGCCAATTTTCCGCGGCGGCACGCTGCGGGCGCGGAAGCGCGCCGCCGAAGCCGGCCTCGACCAGGCGTCCGCCGACTACCGCACGACCGTGTTGACGGCATTCCAGAACGTCGCCGACAGCCTGCGCGCGCTCGAATTCGACGCCGAAAGCCTGCAGGCGCAAGCCGAGGCACAGCGGGCGAGCGCGGCCAGCCTGGAACTCGTCAACGTGCAGTATCGCGAAGGGGCCGCCAGCCAGTTGCAGGTACTCGATGCAACCCGGCAGTTCCAGCTGGCGCGCATCGCCGTCATCCAGGCGCGCACGGCACGACTCGCCGACAGCGCCGCCTTGTTTGCCGCCCTCGGCGGCGGCTGGCGTGGCGAGGCCGCCGCTGCCCGTGACACCGTCACCACCGAATCCAACTAGGGAGAATCACGCATGCAGACGCGCGCATTGCAGAAGCCGGGCAAGCTCAAGCGCATGCTCATCATGATCGGCCTCGTGCTGTTGCTGATCGCGGCCATCGTCGGCATCAAGTGGTGGACGATCAGCACCATGATCGCCGGCATGAAGCCACCCGAGGCACCGACCGTGACGACGATCAAGGCGAGCTACGAGGAATGGCAACCGGCGCTCGGTGCCGTCGGCACGCTGCGTGCCGTGCGCGGCGCTGACCTCGCACTCGATGTTGCCGGTGTTGTCACCCGCCTCAACTTCCAGTCCGGTGCCGAGGTCAGTCAGGGCCAGGTGCTGGTGCAGTTGCGCGACGACGACGAAGTGGCCCAACTGCGCCAGGCCGAAGCCGCGGCGGCGCTGGCCAAGGTCACCTTTGATCGCGCCAAGCGCCAGCTCGACGTCAAGGCGATCAGCCAGGCCGATTACGACAATGCCGCCGCCGACCTCAAGGCCAGGCAGGCCGCCGTGCAGCAGGCCCAGGCCGTGGTCGCGAAGAAGCAGTTGCGGGCACCGTTTGACGGTCGCGCCGGCATCGTCACCTTGAGTCCGGGTGCCTACGTCAACGCCGGCACGCCGATCGTCACCGTGCAGCAACTCGATCCGGTGTTCATCGACTTCCATGTGCCGCAGCGCAGCCTTGGCGAGCTGAAGACGGGCCAGCGTGCCGCGATCACCCTTGACGCCTTTGCCGGTCGCGTCTTCGAGGCCACGGTGTCGGCGATCGATCCCAAGGTCGACAACGACACGCGCAACGTGCGCATCGAAGCTTCGGCGGCAAACCCGGACGGCGTGCTGGTGCCGGGCATGTTCGCCAATGTCAGCGTCGATGTCGGCGAGCAGGCGCGGCAATTGACCCTGCCGCAGAGCGCGATCACCTTCAACCCCTATGGCGAGACCGTGTTCATCGTCAAGCCGTCGGCGAAGAAGGGACCCGATGGCAAGCCGGAAGCGCCGACCGCGCAGCAGGCCTTTGTCACCACCGGCAACACGCGCGGCGACCAGATCGCCATTCTCAGCGGCCTCGAGGAGGGCACCGAGGTGGTCACCAGTGGCCAGCTCAAGCTGAAGAACGGCACGCCCTTGCGCATCGACAACAGCATGCCGCCGAAGAACGACGCCGATCCAAAGCCGCAGGAACAGTGAGCGCACGCCCATGCCGCCGCGGCAGCGTCGCGCCTGAACTGGCGACGCCGCGCGGCAACGGCCTGCACGGCCCGCGCCACGGCGCTATCAGGACCCCGAGATGAAATTCACCGACCTGTTCATCAACAAACCCGTACTGGCCATCGTCGTCAGCCTGCTCATCCTCGTGCTGGGCTTGCGCTCGGTGAGCGACCTCACCGTGCGCCAGTATCCGAAAACCGAAAATGCCGTGGTCACGGTGACGACGACCTACTACGGTGCCGATGCGCAGACCGTGGCCGGCTTCATCACCCAGCCGCTGGAGGCCGCCATCGCGCAGGCGCAGGGCATCGACTACCTGTCCTCGGCGAGCCTGACTGGCGTCTCCACGATCACCGCCACGCTCGCGCTCAACTACGATTCAAACCGTGCCCTGACCGAGATCCAGACCCAGATCAGCGCGGTCGTCAACCAATTGCCGGCGCAGGCGCAACAGCCGGTGATCACCGTGCAGGTCGGCGAGTCGGTGGCCTCGATGTACATCGGTTTCTACAGTGACACGCTGGCACCGAACAACATCACCGACTACGTGGTGCGCGTGGTCAAGCCGAAGCTCGATGCGGTCGACGGCGTGCAGACCGCCGAGTTGCTCGGCGGTCGCCAGTTTGCCCTGCGCGCCTGGCTCGACCCGGCACGCCTGGCCGCGCACGGCATCACTGCGACGGACGTCTATACGGCCTTGTCGACGAACAACTACCTGGCCGCCGTCGGCGCGACCAAGGGCCAGAGCGTCACGGTAGCCCTGACCGCGGCGACCGACCTGCATACCGTGCAGGAGTTCCGCCAGCTCGTGGTCAAGCAGAAGGACGGTGCCCTGGTGCGACTGGAAGACGTCGCCAATGTCGTGCTCGGTGCCGAGGAATACGATTCGGCAGTCGCGTTCGACGGCAACCAGTCGGTGTTCCTCGGCATCAAGACCGCGCCCGACGCCAACATCCTCGATGTCGCCGAGCGCGTGCGCAACGCCTTCCCGGATATCCAGGCGCAATTGCCGAGTGGCATCACTGCGCAGATCGCCTACGACGCCACCGACTTCATCAACACCTCGATCGCCGAAGTGGTGACGACGCTGATCGAAGCACTGCTCATCGTCACCCTGGTGATATTCCTGTTCATGGGCAATTTCCGCGCGGTGATCATCCCGGTCATAGCCATGCCGCTGTCCTTGATCGGTGCGTTCTTCGTCATGCTGGTGCTCGGCTACACGATCAACCTGATCACCCTGCTTGCCCTGGTGCTGGCGATCGGCCTCGTCGTCGACGATGCCATCATCGTCGTCGAGAACATCGATCGGCACATCAAGGAAGACAACAAGACGCCGCTGCAGGCCGCCCTCGTCGCCGCGCGCGAGCTGACCGGCCCGATCATCGCCATGACCATCGTCCTCATCGCGGTGTACGTGCCGATCGGCTTCCAGGGTGGCCTCACTGGTGCCTTGTTCACCGAGTTCGCCTTCACCCTGGCCGGCGCGGTGACGGTTTCCGCGGTCATCGCCTTGTTCCTCTCGCCAATGCTCGGCTCGCGCTTCCTGAAAAGCGGACGTGCCAGCAACCGCTTCGTCGAATACATTGATCGTCGTTTCGACCAGTTGCACACCGGCTACCAGCGCAAGCTGCACGGCACCCTGGAAACCCATTCGGTGATCGTGGTCATGGGCCTGATCCTGCTCGCGCTGACGCCGCTGCTGTTCATTACCGCGCAATCGGAACTGGCACCGCAGGAAGACCAGGGCATCGTCCTCGGCATGGCCACGGCGGCACCGAATGCCTCGCCGGCGCAGGTGCGCGAGTACCTCAAGCAGATGCACGACATCAGCAAGACCGTGCCCGAAGTCGACCAGACCTTCCAGTTCACCGGTTTTTCCGGGCCGAACTCGATATTCACCGGGGCCAAGCTCAAACCGTGGTCCGAACGCAGCCGCAATGCCAACGAAATCCAGATCGAGCTGCAGTCGAAATGGGGCGGCATGGCCGGCACCAACACCTTCGCCTTCCAGTTCCCGACCCTGCCCGGTGCCTCCGGCGTGCCGATCGAGGTGGTCATGAACACCACCGAGCCATTCGAGAACCTTTACGAAGTCTCGCAGAACGTGCTCGCCAAGCTGCAGGCGAGCGGCCAGTTCTGGTTCATCGACACCAACCTGAAGATCGACAAGCCGCAAAGCACGGTCGCAGTCGATCGCGACATGGTCGCCACCCTGGGCATGACCCAGCAGGATGTCGGCAGCGCGCTCGGAGCCGCGCTTGGCGGCGGCTACGTCAACTATTTCTCGATTGCCGGACGTTCCTACAAGGTCATCCCGCAGGTACTCCAGGCCGATCGCCTGAATGCGGACCAGGTGCTCGACTACTACATCCGCACGCCATCCGGCGGCGTCATTCCGGCATCGACCGTGGCGACGATCAAGGACTCGGTCGTGCCGCAGGCCCTGACGCGCTTCCAGCAGCTCAACTCGGTGACGTTTTCCGGTGCGGCGCAATCTTCCAGCGCGGCGATCGAGTTGATCCGCAAGACCATCGAGGAAGTCGCGCCATCCGGATACTCGATTGATTACTCGGGGCAGTCGCGCCAGTACATCAACGAGTCCGGCGGCTTCGCCCTGACCCTGCTCTTCGCCGTGATCATCGTCTACCTCGCCCTCGCCGCGCAGTTCAACAGCTTGCGTGATCCCATCGTCATCCTGGTCGCCGTGCCAATGGCGCTGTTTGGCGCGCTGGTCTTCATCAACCTGCTGCCGGGCTTCACCGGTGCCGGCATGATCTCCACGCGCTGGGCGACCTCGCTCAACATCTACACCCAGGTCGGCCTGGTCACCCTGATGGGGCTGATCTCCAAGCACGGCATCCTCATTGTCGAGTTCGCCAATGAACTGCGGCGCGCCGGCAAGACCAAGCGCGAGGCAATCGAGCAGGCGGCTGCAACGCGCTTGCGCCCGATCCTGATGACCACCGCGGCGATGGTGCTGGGCGTGCTGCCGCTGGTCATCGCCACCGGTGCCGGTGCCGCCGGCCGCTTCAACATGGGCCTGGTCATCACCACCGGCCTGACCATCGGCACCTTGTTCACCTTGTTCGTGGTGCCGGCGTTCTACCTGTTGCTCGCCCAGGATCACCTCGGTGAATCGGTCAATGCCCTCGAGGACATCGAAGCGCCGGCTTGAGGAGCCGGAATTCGGGAGTCGGGATTGGGGATTCGCCACAGCGAGTCAGGCGAGATCGGAGCTTGCCCGGCACTGCTTTTTCAAAACCCGGCTCCCGACAGCCGAAGGTCTGGTCATCCCGCCTCCCCGATCCCGGCTAAAATCCACCCATGAATCCAGCCGCCCACGATTCGCCGCTTGGCAAGCAGGTTGCCGGCAGCGCGGTCTACGATGCCGACTTGCTGTTTCCGATTCCGCGTGCCGCGGGTCGTGGCGCGATGGGCCTTGCCGAGCCATTGCCGTTTCATGGCGTCGACATCTGGAACGCCTGGGAGCTGTCCTGGCTTGATCTGCGCGGCAAGCCGCAGGTGGCGATTGGCGAGTTCCGCATCCCGGCCAGCTCACCGAACCTGATCGAATCAAAGTCGTTCAAGCTCTATCTCAACAGCCTGAACCAGACCCGCTTTGCCGATGCCGACGCGGTGCGCGCTTTGCTGCTGGCGGACTTGTCGGCCGCCGCCGGCATGCCGATCGACGTCGTCCTGCTCGGGGTCGACCCGACGCGGTCCGCGCCTATCCAGCGCCTCGATGGCGAATGCATCGATGATCTGGATATCGACATCGACCAGTACGGCCCTCCGCAAGCCGGATTCCTGGGTGTGGATGCGGCCGCCGAGCCGGCCACGGAGGTGTTGTTGTCGCATCTGCTGAAGTCAAATTGCCCGGTCACCGGCCAGCCTGATTGGGCGAGCGTGCAGATTCGTTACCACGGCAAGCGCATCGATCGTGCCGGCCTGCTGCGCTACCTGGTCTCCTACCGCAATCATGATGATTTCCACGAACAATGCGTCGAGCGCATCTTTCGCGACCTGCTCGCGCGCTGCGCTCCGCAACAACTGACCGTGCATGCGCGCTACACCCGCCGCGGCGGCCTCGACATCAATCCCTGGCGCAGCAACGTGGCTGCGGCCACGGCGGACAATCCACGCTTGCAACGCCAGTAGCGGGCTTGCATCCTGCGGCGTGAACACGGCGTAACCAGTGTTGACAATCGCGCCCCGCGGAAATGGTTTCTTAACGGGGCAACGGTGTATTTTCGACAATCGCCCCCGTCTGGAGACCAGCGTCATGCCCAAAGATCCCGGCAAGCCGGATTTTTCCAATGTAAAGAGTGGTGGCGCCTCGACGGCACCGGCCGCTGCGCCAAAACCCGATTTCAGCAACGTCAGCAGTGGCGTCAGCTCAACTGCGCCGCTGGTCGCCGATACCACCATGCAGACCTACACGGTTGCCAAGGGTGACACGCTGTCGAAGATTGCCAAGAAGTTCTATGGCAACGCGAACAAGTGGCGCGTGATTTTCGAAGCCAACGGCGACCAGATCAGCAATCCGGACCTGATCAAGATCGGTCAGGTTTTGAAGATTCCCGCCAAACCCTGACCCAAGGAGACCGTTCATCATGAAAATCAACTCGATCCGTTCCGCCGCCATTGTTCTCGGCGTGACTGTTGCACTGGCTGCCTGCGGCAAGAAGCAGGAAGCTCCGCCACCGGTCGTCACCCCGGCCCCCGCGCCGGCTCCGGTCGAGACCGCACCAACGCCGCCGCCAGCACCGGAGACCGTCACCTTTGCCGGCCTGACCCTGGGCAACGCGATTGGCGCGGACCAGAATGTGACCACGCCGATGACGGCATTCTCGCCGAACGACACGATTTACGCCGCCGTCACCACCAAGGGCGCCGCGGCCAATGCAGCGATCGTGGCGAAGTGGACCTTTGGCGATGGCCAGCTCGTCGACGAGAGCAGCCAGTCGATCGCGCCGACCGGCGCGGCGGTGACCACCTTCCACATCGCCAAGCCGGACGGCTGGCCGGTGGGCAAGTACAAGGTCGACGTGACCATCGACGGCAACCCGGTTGCCAGCCAGGAGTTCGAGGTCAAGTAGTCGCGTCCACCCTGCATCACGCCACGAGGCGCGGAGAAATCCGCGCCTCGTGCGTTTCGGGCAGGCAGGATTGGCACGGATCGGCCATTCCAGCGACAATAGGCGCGACCTGCGCCCACCGCTGCACTCAGCACGCGGCCCTTCTGCGCAACAACCCCAAGCGGAGATTTCCATGGCCGAATCCACCCTCACGCCGCCCGCCGGTGGCGGCAAGATCAGCATCGCCAACGGCGTCCTCAACGTGCCCGATCAGCCGATCATTCCCTTCATCGAGGGCGATGGCACCGGCCCGGACATCTGGGCCGCCTCGGTGCGTGTATTCGACGCCGTGATCGCGAAAACCTACGGCGGCAAGCGCAAGATCCATTGGCTGGAAGTGCTGGCTGGCGAGAAGGCCTTCAACCAGACCGGCAACTGGCTGCCCGATGCCACCGTCGAGGCCTGCCGCGAATACCTGGTTTCGATAAAGGGCCCGTTGACCACGCCGGTCGGCGGCGGCATCCGCTCGCTGAATGTCGCCCTGCGCCAGATGCTCGATCTGTACGCCTGCGTGCGCCCGGTGCGCTGGTTCGATGGCGTGCCCTCCCCGGTCAAGGATCCGTCCAAGGTCGACATGACGATCTACCGCGAGAACACCGAGGATATCTACGCCGGCATCGAGTTCCAGCAGGGTTCGGACGACGCCAAGAAATTCGCCGCCCTGGTCAAGGAACATTTCCCGGATCGCTACCGCAAGATCCGTTTCCCGGACAGCTCGGGCTTCGGCATCAAGCCGGTTTCGAAGGAAGGCACAGAACGCCTGGTGCGTGCGGCCCTCCTCTATGCAATCGACAACGATCGTGACTCGGTAACCCTCGTGCACAAGGGCAACATCATGAAGTTCACCGAGGGTGGCTTCCGTGACTGGGGCTACGCGCTGGCGCACAACGAGTTTGGCGCGGTCGAAATCGATGGCGGTCCGTGGAGCAAGTTCAAGAATCCGAAGACGGGCAAGGAAATCATCGTCAAGGATGCAATCGCCGATGCCTTCCTGCAGCAGATCCTGTTGCGTCCTGCCGAATACGACGTGGTCGCCACGCTCAACCTCAATGGCGATTACCTGTCCGATGCGCTGGCTGCCCAGGTCGGCGGCATCGGTATCGCGCCGGGTGGCAATATCAACTATGTCACCGGCCATGCGGTGTTCGAGGCTACCCACGGCACCGCGCCGAAATACGCCGGACTCGACAAGGTCAACCCCGGTTCGGTGATCCTTTCCGGCGAGATGATGCTGCGCTACATGGGCTGGCACGAAGCCGCCGACGCAATCATCGCGGCGATGGACAAGGCCATCGGCCAGAAGAAGGTCACCTACGACTTCGCCCGCCTGATGGAAGGTGCCACCGAGGTGAAGTGCTCGGAGTTCGCCGATCGACTGATTGCGGCGATGTAGCTTTATCGGGAATGGGGAACAGGGAATGGGGAATGGTTGGAATATCGTGGGGCGGAATGCCGCGTGGTTCGTGCCGCATTCCCGACCCGTCCGAACCCTGCCGGAGAGCGGCGCGAGTATCGCCGCCGCTCGCCTTTTCGGATTCCCGGTTGACTCGCCGCTTCAGCTGCGCGCGCTTCGCGTCATTCGCTGCGTGAATGTTCGCCCCGGCATCCTGCCTGCGCCGTCGGATTTCCCGTTCGCGGAATTCATCCGGTGACGACCTCCCTCCAGTCCCGTGCGGCGGCGTTGGTGCTGGACGCGTTCCTGGATTACAACGCGCGCTTTTCCGACATCACGCGGCGGGCCAAGCGGCGCTTCGAGCGGCGCGACTGGAAGTATGTGCGGGTTGATGCGGCGGCGCGCATCGACCTCTACGAAGTCTGCGTCCGCGAGACGCTGGGCCGGCTCGAATTGCTGCTGGAGGAACGATTGCGCTCGCGCACGATCTGGTCCTCGATACGCGATGAGCTGGAAACACTCGTCGCGCCCATGCTGGATCGCGAGTTTCCGAAGACATTCTTCAATTCGCTGTCGCGACGATTCTTCCATACCGACGGCGTTGCCGCCGACATCGAGTTTGTCGCCCTCGATGCCGAGCCCACTGCAGGCATCAGCGATGCCACCGATCTGAACAGCTATCCGGCGGCAGGCAATCTCGATGTGGTCTGCGAACGCATCCTTGCCGATTATCCTTTCGCCAATGGCTACGCCGACATCAGCGCCTGCGTGAACGCCATCGCCACCACCTTGCGCACGCGCATGCGCGAAGGCGCGGTGCGACGCGTGCATTCGATCGACCTCGTCAAATCGGCGTTCTTCCGCGAGCGGCGCGCCTATCTGATCGGCCGCATCAGCACCTCCGCGGGCGACTTGCCGCTGGTCATTGCCCTGGTCAGTACGGCCGATGGCGTGCGTGCCGATGCGCTGATCACCGAGGTGGATCAGGTCTCGCTGATCTTCAGCTACACGCGCAGTTATTTCCATGTCGATCTGCCGACCGTCAGCGACGTCGTCGTCTTCCTGCGCGCCTTGCTGCCGCACAAGCCGATCGAGGAACTGTTCACGGTGCTCGGACGCGCCAAGCAGGGCAAGACCGAACGCTACCGGCATCTCTTTCGCCACCTCGCCCGCCATCCCGACGAGCGCCTCGTCCGCGCCGATGGCGAGCGCGGCATGGTCATGGCCGTGTTCACGCCGAAATCCTGGCCGCTGGTGTTCAAGGTAATCCGCGACCAGTTTGCCTATCCCAAGGACATCGCGCGCCGCCAGGTCGAGGAAAAGTACCTGCTGGTATTCCGTTACGATCGCATCGGCCGCCTCGTCGATGCCCAGGAGTTTCGCCACCTGCGTTTCCCGCGCCGCCAGTTCGACGCGGACATGCTCGCCGAGCTGCTCAGCCAATGTGCGGAGACGGTGTCCCTGGAAGGTGACGAGGTGCTGGTCCGCCATTGCTATGTCGAGCGCCGCCTGCGACCGATGAATCTGTTCGTGCGCGAAGCGACGCCGGATGCGGCGCGGCGGGCCATGCGCGACTACGGCCAAGCGATCAAGGACCTTGCCCGCAGCAACATCTTTCCGGGCGACCTGCTGCTGAAGAATTTCGGCATCACCCGGGGTGGCCGCGCGATCTTCTATGACTATGACGAGCTGTGCCTGCTCGACACCTGCTGCTTCCGCACGATCCCGCAGGCGCGCTTCGAGGATGAAACGCGACCGCTGGAAGAGTGGTTGACGGTGCGCGAAGGCGACGTCTTCCCGGAAATGTTCCCGCGTTTTCTCGGTGTGCCGGCCGAGCTGCGCCTTGCCCTGCTCGAAAGCCATGGCGAAATCTTCGATGCGGCGTGGTGGCGTGGTGTCCAGCAAGGCATTGCGCGCGGCGACTACAGTGATGTTCCACCGTATCCCGCTTCGGCGCGCTTGCCCGGACCCGCGGCATCCTGAAAGGCAGAAAGCCCGCGAGGCGGGCTTTCTGCTTCAGGCACCGGTCAAACCGGCAATCAGAGGCGCTTGCGGCCGAAGATCAGCGATACGACAAACAACACGATGAAAACCAGGAACAGGATCTTGGCGATACCCGCCGATGCACCGGCAATACCACCGAAGCCGAGAACGGCAGCGATCAAGGCGATCACGAGAAAGACGATAGCGTAATGCAACATGGGAAATCTCCTGATTTTGGGCATCCATCGCTGCTGTCGGGTCTACCCGCTCCGCGATGTCCCGGCCAAGGTAGTCGGCGGCAGATGAATTGACCCCGAAGATTTCCCGACCGGCGGATGAACGCATGGTTGGCGTTCATGTGGGCTCCGCGAGCGGACGGGGCGCCGCGGTGAGGATCAAGCATGGCCCTATGCTAGGCTTTGCGGCCCACTGCCGCCCTGTCGGCATCGAACTGGAGTCGACCATGAAACAGCTTTCCCTGGCGCTCGCCGTCAGCCTCACCCTGGCCGCATGCGGCTCTGCAACCGAGAAAGTGGCAACCCCGGAAGCTGCATCCGATCAGCCTGCCGTGGTCGTGCCGCCGCAGGCTGCCGCCACGATCGATCCAATCGCCAGCGTGCTCGCCGGCAACTGGCGCTCGGACGCGAACAAGGCACGCGACCCGTATCGTCATCCCGCCGAGACCCTGGATTTCTTCGGGGTCAAGCCGGACCAGACGCTGATCGAGATCAATCCCGGGGCCGGCTGGTACACCGAAGTGCTGGCACCGTTGATGAAGGATGGCCGCTACGTCGCAGCAATCCCGACGGACGCCAGCTCCGAATACAACGCCCGCAACAACACGAAGTTCCGCGCCAAGCTCGCCGAGCATGGCGAAGTCTTTGCTGCCGCCCAGGTCGTCGAGTTCGATCCAAAGGCACCGAGCTTCGGCGCGGACGCTTCCGCCGATGTCGTGCTGACCTTTCGCAACGTGCACAACTGGGTCGGCGGGGGCAACGCCCCGGCCATGTTCACGGGCTTCTTCAACGTGCTGAAACCGGGCGGCACGCTCGGCGTCGTCGATCACCGCGCGGCGGATGACGCGGATGCGGCGGCCATCGCCAAGTCCGGCTACCTGACCACCGCATCGGTGATCAAGCTGGCCACGGACGCCGGTTTCGAGCTGGTCGGGCAGAGCGAGATCAACGCCAATCCGAAGGACACCAAGGATTACGAAAAGGGCGTGTGGACGTTGCCGCCGTCGCTGACCCTCGGTGAAACCGATCGCGCCAGGTACCAGGCAATCGGCGAATCCGATCGCATGACCCTGAAGTTCGTCAAGCCGCAGGCCGACAGGATCTTCGAGCAGGGCACCGACAGCGCCAGCAAGGAAGACGAAAAGAAATAGGCCAATCCGCTGCAAGCGGCCGCTCCCTGGCCGCTCGCAGCGACTGCCATGCTGATCCTTTTCAACAAGCCGTATGGCGTGTTGTGCCAGTTCACCGATCGCCAAGGCCGGGCGACGCTCGCCGATCACATTGCCCATAAAGATGTCTATGCGGCTGGACGTCTCGATCGCGATTCCGAAGGCCTGTTGCTGTTGACCGACGATGGTGCGCTCGCCCACCGCATCACCGACCCGCGCCACGAGCAGTCGAAGACCTACCTGGTGCAGGTCGAAGGGCAGCCATCAGCGGCGGCACTGGCGGCCTTGCGCCAGGGCGTGATGCTCGGGGATGGGCCGACCTTGCCGGCCACGGTCGAACTTCTCGAAGGCGCGCCGGACTGGCTGTGGCCGCGCGATCCGCCCGTGCGCTTTCGCAAGAGCGTGCCCGATCACTGGCTGCAATTGACCATCCACGAAGGCCGCAACCGGCAAGTGCGGCGCATGACCGCAAGCGTGGGCCTGCCGACCTTGCGGCTCGTGCGCATCCGGGTCGGCGACCATGTGTTGGGCGGCTTGCAACCGGGCAAACATCGAGTTATCGGGGAATCGCGATGACCTTCAAGGATCATTTTTCCGCGCATGCGGCCATTTATCGTGCGGCGCGGCCGGATTATCCGGCTGCCCTCTACGATTTCCTGGTCGATGCCGCGCCGTCGAACGAACGGGCCTGGGATGCCGGCTGCGGCAACGGCCAGGCCAGCGTCGATCTGGCCGCGCGTTTCCGTGAAGTCATCGCCACCGACCCCAGCGCCGAGCAGATCGCCAACGCCGCGCTGCGGCCGAACATCAGCTATCGCGTCGAGGCGGCCGAGCAGTCCTCGCTGGCAGCGGCCAGCGTCGACCTGGTCTGTGTCGCCCAGGCGCTGCACTGGTTCGACCTTGCCCGCTTCCACGTCGAAGTGCGCCGCGTGCTGAAACCCCGGGGCGTTGTCGCGTTCTGGAGCTATGCCGATTGTCGCGTCGACGAAGCTGTCGATGCGCAGAAGAACCGTCTCTACCGCGACCTCCTCGGCGCGTACTGGCCCGCCGAGCGCGCCCTCGTCGACAGCGGCTATGCGAGCCTGCCATTCCCCTTCGAGCGCATCAAGGCGCCGGCGATTGCCCTGCGCATGGACTGGACGCTCGCGCAATTCCTCGCCTACCTGCGCTCGTGGTCGGCGACCCAGCGCTATATCCGTGCCCTCGATCAGGATCCCGTGAGCCTGGTCGAAAGCGATCTGCGCGTGGCCTGGGGCGATCCACATCGACGGCGCATGGTGCACTGGGATTTCCACCTGCATTGCGGTCGACTCTGAGCGCAACCGGTGCGCACGCAGCTTCGCCTAGTCCGAGGATCGACGCGGATTTGCCAGCCAAGCCTTGAGCACGGACAATCGGCGCCCACTTCATCCCGGCGCACAGCGTGTGCGCACCATCAGGCAAATCCCCATCGTGTCCGAAATCCTGCAGCGTCTGCCCGAGTTCATCGGCAATCATCCCTTCCTTTCGTTTGGCTTCCTCGGCGTGCTGGCGGCGGTGATCGCCGGTGAGTTCAGTCGCCTGACGCGCGGCTACAAGGCGTTGACACCGGCCGGCCTGACCCAGCTGATCAATCGCGACAATGCCTTGCTGATCGACGTATCCAGCATTCAGGATTACGAGAAAGGCCACGTGCCGGGTGCGCGCCACGTCGCCATGAGCCAGTTCGACCCCGAGAGCAAGGATCTGGCCAAGGCCAAGGCCTTGCCGGTGGCGGTCTATTGCAAGACCGGGCAATCCGCCGGCGTGGCGGCCAAGCGCCTGAAGAAAGCCGGCTTCAGCGACGTCTATACCCTCGATGGCGGCCTGCGTACCTGGGTCGATGCGCAACTGCCCCTGGTCAAGGGCCGCAGCGCCAGCTGATCTGCCCGACAAACCGCAACACGCCGCGACGCGGCGTGCGTTGACATCCCCGGCATGGGATAATCCGTGCCCTTTTTTCCATCGATTTCCGGAGCAAACGCAACATGGCTGAGAATTCCCCCGCAAACGGCGCGGCCAATCCCGCCGCCGAGGCCAACCAGGCCCAGCTCAATCTGCAGAAGATCTACACCAAGGACATTTCCTTCGAGGTGCCGAACGCCCCCAACGTGTTCCAGCTGCAGGGTCAGCCGGCGGTCGAACTGAACCTCAGCCAGCGCGTCAACACGCTTGCGGAAGCGGTTTATGAAGTCGTCCTCAGCGTGACCGTAACCTGCAAGATCGAAGAAAATACCGCCTATCTCGCCGAAGTTCACCAGGCGGGCATCTTTGGCGTGGCCGGCTTCGATGCCGCCTCGCAGGAAGCCGTGCTGGCCACGTATTGTCCGAACGTGCTGTTTCCGTACGTGCGCCAGATCGTTTCCGACCTGGTCCAGGGTGGCGGTTTCCCGCCGTTGTTCCTGCAGCCGATCAACTTCGATGCGATCTTCGCCGAGCAGCAGCGCCGCCGCGTCGAAGCGCCGGCACAAAGCCCGACCCTGAACTCCTGAGTCGATGAGCACACCGGTTGCGGTCCTCGGCGCCGGTTCGTGGGGCACGGCGCTGGCCGTGCTGCTGGCGCGAAACGGTGTCCCCACCACCTTGTGGGGGCGCTCGCCGCAGGCCGTGGTCGACATGGCCACGGCGCGTGCGAACACGCGCTACCTGCCGGAAATGACCTTCCCGGACACGCTGGGCATCAGCGGTGTCCTTGAAACCTGCGTGCGCGATGCCGCCATCGTCCTCATTTCGGTGCCCAGCCACGCCTTCCGCGACCTGCTTGACGAAATCACGCCATGGGTTGCGCCGGCTGCCGGCATCGCCTGGGCCACCAAGGGTTTCGATCCCGGATCGGGACGCTTCCTGCACGAACTGGTCGAGGAACGTCTGCCGCATCATCCGGCTGCCGTGGTTACCGGGCCCTCGTTTGCCAGGGAAGTTGCCCAGGGGTTGCCGACCGCGCTGACCGTGCAATCCAACGATGCCGCCTTCGCCCAACAGCTTGCGCGCTTGCTGCATGCGCCGACTTTTCGCGCCTACACCGGCAACGACATCCTCGGCGCCGAGCTCGGCGGGGCAATGAAGAACGTCCTCGCCGTGGCCACCGGGGTCGCCGACGGCATGCAGCTGGGACTGAATGCGCGCGCTGGCCTGATCACCCGCGGCATGAACGAGATCCTGCGCCTCGGCACGGCGCTCGGGGCCAGGGCAGAAACCCTGATGGGCCTGGCCGGTCTGGGCGATCTGGTGCTGACCTGCACCGGCGACCTGTCGCGCAACCGCCGCCTCGGCATTGCGCTGGGGCGGGGCGTGCCACTGGCACAAGCCGTGGCCGAAATCGGCCAGGTGGTCGAGAGCATCGTCACCGTCGATGAGGTGGTCCGCCTCGCCCGACGAGTCGGCATCGAATTGCCGATCGCCGAGCACGTGCAGCATGTGCTGCACGAGGACATGACCCCCGAAGAGGGCCTGCGCGCCTTGCTCGCCCGCGAGCAGAAGCCGGAATATCCGGAGTAGAAACACCGGCGAAAGCCGCGTGCAAGCGGCGCGGGCTCCGATTACCGCTCCCGCGTTGCTGCTTCGGTGTTGGAGTCGGCTTCAGCCGCTTGTCCCCGCTTCGGGGGCGATGCTCGCTCGCAATGTGCCGAAAAGCATCGGGCCTGAAGGACCCTCCTGCGAAAAGCAAACGAAAAGCCGAGCAGGCGGCGCGGGTTTCGATGGCTGTTCCCGCGTTTCTGCTTCGGTGTTGGCTTGCCGTACAATGCGCGGTTGCATTGCCTCGTGCGCGATGTTTTCGATCCCGCACAAGCGCCGCCACATCACTCCGGAACAACTCGCATGATTTCCTTTCGCAATTTCGCCCTGCGGCGCGGCGAACGCCTGCTCCTGTCCAGGGTCGACATCGCCCTGCATGCCGGTTGGCGTGTCGGCGTGGTCGGCCGCAACGGCTGCGGCAAGACCAGTCTGTTTGCCGCCATCCTTGGCGAGATCGAGGCGGATTCCGGTGATCTGGAAAAATCGCCGAAGCTGCGCATTGCCAGCGTTGCCCAGGAAACGCCCTCGTTGCCGGATGCCGCCATCGATTTCGTCGTCTCCGGCGATACCGAGGTGCATGCGGTGCTGATGGCCGAGGAAGCCGCGATGGCGGCCGAGGATTGGGATGCGGTCGCCGCCGCGCACCAGAAGATGGCCGAGATCAACGGTTATGACGCCACCGCACGTGCCGGCAAGTTGCTGCACGGTCTTGGCTTTCCGGCCGATACGCACCAGCGCGCAGTCTCCGAGTTTTCCGGTGGCTGGCGCGTGCGCCTCAATCTGGCGCGGGCGCTGATGATGCCGAGCGACCTGCTCCTGCTCGACGAACCCACCAACCATCTCGACCTCGATGCCGTGCTCTGGCTCGAACAATGGCTGCTCAAGTATCCGGGCATGCTGATGATGATCTCGCACGACCGCGAGTTCCTCGATGGCGTCGGCACGCACATGCTGCATCTGCATGACGGCACGGCCAGGCTCTACACCGGCGACTACACCAGCTTCGAGCGCCAGCGCTCCGAGCAGTTGCGCCAGCAGCAGATCGCCTTCGAGAAGGAACAGGCCGAGCGCGCCCACCTGCAATCGTTCATCGACCGCTTCAAGGCCTCGGCGGCCAAAGCCAAGCAGGCGCAGTCGCGGGTCAAGCGCCTGGCCAAGCTGGCCGGAACCGAAGCAGTCCGTGCCGAGCGCGAGATCCGCATCAATTTCGCCGATCCGCTCAAGCTGCCGAACTCGCTTACCCGGCTCAACAAGGTCGATGCCGGTTATGGCGACATCAGGATTCTCGGCAAGGTCGGATTCGGCCTCGAGGCGGGAGATCGCATTGGCTTGCTTGGCCCGAATGGCGCCGGCAAGTCGACCCTGGTCAAGACCCTCGTCGGCGAACTGCCGATCCTCGCCGGAGAGCGCAGCGTGCATCCGGACATGGAGCTGGGCTACTTCGCCCAGCATACGGTCGAGTCGCTGCACGAAGGCCAGTCGCCGATCGAGCACCTGCGCGACATCGCCCCGGGTTCAAGCGTGCAGGAGTTCCGCGACTTCCTCGGCCGCTGGAATTTCGCCGGCAATCGCGCCTTCGAGAATGTCGATGGCTTTTCCGGCGGCGAACGCGCACGCCTGGCGCTGGCCTTGATCGCCTGGCGCAAGCCGAACGTTCTGCTGCTCGACGAACCGACCAACCATCTCGATCTGGAAATGCGCGAGGCACTGGCCGAGGCGCTGAGCATCTTCCCCGGCGCAATCGTCATGGTCTCGCACGATCGCCACCTGATCGGACTGGTCTGCGAAACCTTCTGGCGCGTCAGCGACGGCAAGGTCGAGGAGTTCAAGGGCGATCTCGACGAATACGCGGCGTGGTTGAAGTCGCGGGCATCGCGGGGGTGAGAGGCGGGGATTCGAGAATAGGGAATAGGGAATAGGGAAGCGTCAAGCGGAAAGCGCAAATGCGGGAAGGCGTCTGCGCGCCGGGTTTGTCGCCGTACATGGCAAAAAGGTAGGCTGCCGGGATGACCACTCCCGCCAGCCATGCCGCAGACAGCCTGCGTTCGATCGACCTTCCGGATACCGACAAGGCGCTGCGTGATGATGTGAATCGCGTCGGCTCGCTGGTCGGTGAAATCCTCGCCGAACAGGAAGGCGCGGCCTTTCTTGCGGAAGTCGAACGCATCCGCGTCGCCGCGATCCGGCGTCGTCAATCGAAAGTGGGTACCGAGGCCATGCAGGCCGAATTGTCCGGCATTGCAGTCGCCCATGCGACCGCTCTGGTGCGCGCATTCTCGACGTATTTCCAGGCGGTCAATGTGGCCGAACGCGTGCATCGCATCCGTCGTCGCCGCGAGTACGAAATGGACGATGGCGCGCCGCAACCGGGTGGCCTGCGCGATGCCATCGGCAAGCTGCGTGCGAGTGGAACCCGCGAAGACGAGCTGCGTGCCTGCCTTGCTCGACTGCGCATCGAGCCGGTGTTCACCGCGCATCCAACCGAGGCAGTGCGCCGCGCCCTGCTGGAAAAGGAAACCGAGGTCGTGCGTGCCCTGGTTGCCGATATCGATCGCGGGCGCACGCCGGTCGAGCGGCGCGCCGATCTCGAACGCATGCGCATGGCGCTGACCGCTGCCTGGCAAACCGCCGAATTCGCGCTCGACAAACCAAGCGTCGCCGACGAGTTGGAAAACGTGGACTTTTACCTGACCGACGTGCTCTATCGCGTCGTGCCGGTCTTCTACGAGGTTCTCGGCGACGCACTCGGCACCGCATCGGCGGGATTCGAACCGCCAACCTTGCTGCGCTTCGGCAACTGGGTTGGCGGCGACATGGACGGCAATCCGAATGTCGGTGCCGAGACGATCGCGGCGACCCTGGCTACCCAACGCCGCCAGGTGCTTGCCCTGTACCGGCGTGAGGTCTACCAGCTTGGCCGGCTGCTCAGCCATTCGCTTTCACGCGTGGGCTGTTCCGCCGATCTGCTCGCACGCACCGATGTCTACCGCACGCTGTTGCCGACGGCTGCCGCGCGTCTGCGCGCGCGTCATGCGGACATGCCCTATCGACAATTCCTCAAACTGGTTCGCGCGCGCCTTGGCGAAACCGAGCGTGGGCGCGAAGGCGGCTATGCCGACGCTGCCGAGTTCGTCGGCGATATCCGCATCGTCCTCGCCAGCCTCGCGGAAAACCGCGGCGTTCACGCCGGCTGGTTTGCCGCGCGCCGATTGCTGCGTCGTGCCGAGACCTTTGGTTTCCATCTGGCCACGCTCGATCTGCGTCAGGATTCGGCGATCCACGATGCCGCGCTGGCTGCCCTGCTCGACGATGCGCAGTGGGCGACACGCAATGTCGATGAACGCGTCGTCCGCCTCGAGGCCGTGCTTGCCGATCCGGGCAGCGTGGCAGCGTGCGACGACGAGGCCGCGCGGCGCACGCTGGCCGTGTTCGGCACCGTCGCGCAACTCCGTCCGCGCTACGGCGAACAGGCGTTCGGCCCGTACATCATCAGCATGAGCCGCAGCGCCGCCGACGCTCTGGCCGTGCTCGTGCTGGCGCGGATTGCCGGGTGTGTCGACGCGGCTGGCCAGGTTCCGCTCGACGTCGCGCCGTTGTTCGAGACCGTTGCGGATCTCGATGCCGCCGAAGCCGTGGTTGCCGCATTGTTTGCCGATGATGTCTATCGCGCGCATCTCGCCGCGCGCGGCAACGCGCAGGTGGTCATGCTTGGCTACTCCGACAGCGCCAAGGATGGCGGCCTGGTTGCTTCGCGCTGGGCCCTGCAGCAAACGCAGATCGCCTTGACCCGCCTGGCCAGCGCATCCGGCGTGCGCATCATCTTCTTCCATGGCCGCGGCGGTTCGGCCAGCCGCGGTGGCGGCAAGGCCGAGCGCGCCGTGATCGCCGCGCCGCGCGGTTCGGTAAATGGTGTCTTGCGCTTGACCGAGCAGGGCGAGGTGATCCATCGAAAATACGGCATCCGTGCGCTGGCCTTGCGCAATCTCGAGCAGATGACCGGCGCGGTGCTGCGCGCGACGCTGCGTCCGCGTCCGCCGGAGCCACGCGAAGCGCAGTGGCGGGCGATTGCGGCGGCGATTGCCGCTGAATCGCGCAAGACCTATCGCGGCTTCGTCCACGACAATCCCGATTTCACCGAATATTTCCGCCATGCCACGCCGATCGACGTCATCGAACGCCTGCGCATCGGCTCACGCCCGACCAGGCGTGGTGGCAGCGGTGGCGTCGAAAACCTGCGCGCGATTCCCTGGGTGTTCGCCTGGTCGCAAAACCGCTCCACCATGACCGGCTGGTATGGCGTCGGCAGTGGGCTTGCCCATGGCATCGAGGCATACGGGCGCGAAGCCATGAGCGAAATGACCCGCGATTGGCCGTTCTTCGCCCAGCTCGTCGATGATGTGGAAATGGTCCTGGCCAAATCCGACCTCGCCATCTTCGAGCGCTACTCGCGGCTTGCCGGCGACTTGCATGAATTCTTCTTCGCCGACATCAGCAGCGAATTCGAGCGCACGCGCAACGCGATCCTTGATCTGAAAGCCGAAGGGGAACTGCTGGCCCACGATCTGCGCCTGCGCCAGTCAATCCGCCTGCGCAACCCCTACGTCGACCCGATCAGCCTGATCCAGGTCGATCTGCTGAACCGCTGGCGCGCCAGCGACCGCCGCGATGACGACCTGCTGCACGCCCTGATCGCCACGGTCAACGGCATTGCCGCCGGAATCCAGAATACCGGGTGATCGCCCGGGCCAGGAACCGCCTGGTAGTCCCTTCTCCTGCGTGCGGGAAAAGGGAGGTGCGCATGATTGAATCATGGCGCTACGCATCCCTTCTCCCGCGCGCGGGAGAAGGTGCCCGGAGGGCGGATGAGGGCGCTCCTTAACGCAATCCTTTAGCCCACAGCACATTGAGAATCGATCCCAGCACATCGTCAATCCTCAAGAGCACATCATCATTCCAAAGGCGCATTACCTGATAACCCAGTTCCGAGAGCTTCTCGGTGCGTCGCAGGTCAAATGTCACATGATCCAGATGCTGTCCCCCGTCAACCTCGACGATCAGCTTCGCTTCAATGCAGGCGAAGTCAGCAATGAAACCCGCGACTGGAAATTGCCGCCGAAATTTGAATCCCTGCAACCTTCGATTGCGAAGATGTGACCAGAGCATGCGTTCCGCATCCGTCATTCCTGCCCGAAGCTTGCGCGCGACCGCGATGTTCTTCCGTGCTGACATGTGGGGATCCGTGCTTCGCGTTCGAGTCATGATGTATCAAATTGCACGAAGCACAAAGCCCCTCATCCGCCCTCCGGGCACCTTCTCCCGCTGATGGGAGAAGGAAGTACCGAACGTCTCACGCGTATGTATTGATTACTTGTTGGCCGATAAGGTCGCTTACCACGGCTAGCATCGGCACCCCCGCGTTTCCTTCTCCCGCGCGCGGGAGAAGGTGCCCGGAGGGCGGATGAGGGTGGAGCTTTTGACCTTAGAGCGCTTTCTCTTCCGGCTTGGTCGCGTAGCGATACAGCAGCCAGGCGATGACGCTGAGCAGGAGCAGGCCGAGCCAGCCGCCGAACTGCATGTTCTCGGGCAGGGCGAGCACGTCGGCGCGGCCGGTGAGGACGATCGGGATGGCGATGAAGATGCCCATCAAGGCTTCGCCGGTGATCAGGCCGGCCGAGAACAACATGCCCTTGCGATGGATCTGGCCGTGTTCCGCCTCATTCCTTGAGCCACCCATCTTGCGCTCGACGATGTGGGCGAGCAGACCGCCGAGGAAGATCGGTACCATCAACTCGATCGGCAGGTAGATGCCGATCGCGCAGGCGAGCACGGGCACGCGGAATTTCCTGCCGCTGGCCTGCAGCCAGAGGTCAAAAATGATGATGGCCGCGCCGATTGCCGCGCCGATGCCGATCGTCGTCCATGGCAGTTCGCCACCAAAGATGCCCGTGGCCACCGAAGCCATCAGGTTTGCCTGCGGCGCCAACAGCGGATTCGGATGTTCGGCGGTTGGCGTGCCGATGCCGTAAGCGTGCAGCAACAGGTTCAAGACCGGGGCCATGATCAGCGCCGAAGACACCGCGCCGATCGCCAGCATGAGCTGCTGCTTCCATGGCGTTGCGCCGACAATGTGGCCGCACTTGAGATCCTGCAGGTTGTCGCCGCCAATGCAGGCTGCGCAACAAACCACCGCGCCGATCATGATCGCGGCGACCGCACCGATCGACGAATCGCGACCGAGCAGCAGTACCAGGATCAAGGCGGCAAACAGGATCGTCGAAATCGTGATGCCGGAAACCGGATTGTTCGATGAACCGACCAGGCCGGCCATGTATGCGGACACCGAGACGAAGAGGAAGCCGGCGACAATCATGATCAGGGTCATCGGAATGCTCGCCGTCCACTGCTGCACGATGCTTTGATAGAGCCACAACAGCGGCAGGGTGAAGATCACGAGGCCGATCGCGATGTACTTCATCGGGACGTCTTTCTCGGTATGCGCGACGACCGTGGTGACCCCGGAACGGGTGGCGTCGAAACCGCTCTTGATGCCGGAGAACAGGGATTTGCGCAGCGAGATCAGCGTCCAGATGCCGCCGATCAACATCGCGCCGACGCCGAGATAGCGGATCTGCGCCGACCAGATCATGAAGGCGGCATCTTCGGCACTGGCGGCGGCGATTTGCGTGGCGAGCGCCGGATCGGATTGCAGGAAGAAGCTGCTGTAGATCGGGATGGCGATATTCCAGCCGATCACCGCGCCGGCGAGCACGACGATGCCGATATTGAGGCCGACGATATAGCCGACGCCGAGCAGGGCCGCCGACAGATTGGTGCCCATGTAGGCGATCGCCTTGCCCACCCAGGTCGCGCCGGCGGCGGTATCCGGAAACAAGCGCAGTCCGCTGGCCGCACCGACCTTGGCAAACGCGCCGAACAGGGCGGCGACCGCCAGCACCTTCACTCCTTGCGCCGGATTTTCGCCGGTCTTCAGCACTTCCGCCGCGGCCTTGCCCTCCGGGAAAGCCAGGCCCTGGTCGACGATCAGGGAGCGCCGCAAGGGCACCGAGAAGATCACGCCGAGCAAGCCGCCGAGTCCGGCAATCGCGAACACCCACTGGTATTCGAATTCCTGCCAGTAGCCGAGGATGACCAGCGCGGGAATGGTGAAGATCACCCCCGAAGCAATCGACGAACCCGCCGACGCGCCGGTCTGCACGATGTTGTTTTCAAGGATGCCGCCACCGCCGAGCAGCCGCAGCACGGCCATCGATACCACCGCTGCCGGAATCGCCGAAGCGATGGTCATGCCGGCAAACAGGCCGAGGTAGGTATTCGCCGCGGCGAGGATGACAACCAGCACGACCGACAACAGGATCGCGCGCAGGGTCAATTGCGGTGCAGGTTCAGCGATGACGCTCATGGATGTCTCCCCGTTGATGCCGATCCATTGGCGAATAGATTGATTCGTGCGCGACAGTGCCATTGCCTGACACCGCTGAAACCGGCTCTTGCGGACGCGAAGAGCGGTCCGGGAAGGGCATCCTGCGCCCGTGCAAGGTTCCCGCCCCGCACCGCAGCGTGCATAGTAGCCGCCATTCCACCGATGCAGAACCCACGATGCAGCCGATTCCCGCGAAATCCGAGATCGACGAAAACGCCGCCACGCGCATGCCGCGGCAGATCCCCTACATCATCGGCAACGAGGCCTGCGAGCGCTTCAGCTTCTATGGCATGCGCAACATCCTCACGCCTTTCCTGGTCACCACCTTGCTGCTGTACGCGCCGATTGCCGAACGCGCCGGCATCGCCAAGGATGTCTTTCACACCTTCGTCATCGGCGTGTATTTCTTTCCGCTGCTCGGCGGCTGGATCTCGGATCGATTCTTCGGCAAGTACAACACCGTGCTCTGGTTGTCGCTGCTGTATTGCGTCGGCCACGCCTGCCTGGCGATCTTCGAATCCAACCGCAGCGGTTTCTATGCGGGCCTGTTCCTCATCGCGCTCGGCTCGGGCGGCATCAAGCCACTGGTCTCGGCCTTTGTCGGCGACCAGTTCGACCAGAGCAACAAGGCCACCGCGAAAGTCGTCTACGACGCGTTCTACTGGACGATCAACTTCGGCTCGTTTTTCGCATCCCTGCTGATGCCGCGCATCCTGGCGTCGTGGGGGCCGGCCTGGGCATTCGGCATTCCCGGCATCCTCATGTTCATCGCCACGGTGATCTTCTGGATGGGGCGCAAGAAATACGTGCATGTGCCGCCGACGGCACACAATCCCGATTCGCTGATCAACGTCGCACGCAGCGCGCTGCTGGCACCCGGTCGTGGTCGCGGCGGACTCGTGCTTGCCGCATCCGGTGCGCTGGCCGCCGTCGGCATGTTTGTCGCCTGGGCCATCGCGCCGTCCTGGTGGCCCGAGCACTTCAGCTTCGTCATCACTTTCTGCCTCGCGCTCGGCGTGTTCATCCTGTTCGGCGGTCTCGGTACGTCGCTGCAACTGGAACGCGCGCGCGGCCTGCACCCGGATGCCGCCATCGACGGCGTGCGCGCGGTGCTGCGCATCCTCATCATCTTCGCGTTGGTCACCCCGTTCTGGTCATTGTTCGACCAGAAAGCCTCGACCTGGATCCTGCAAGGCAATGCCATGCTCATGCCGCATGATTCGTGGTGGTGGCCAAGCTGGCTGGTCCAGCAACCGGCGCAGATGCAGGCACTCAATCCGCTGCTGGTGATGCTGTTGATTCCGTTCAACAACATCGTCCTCTATCCCCTGTTGCGACGCCTGGGCTTCCGGGTCACCGCCTTGCGACGCATGGGTTGGGGCATCGCCTTTTCCGGTCTGGCCTGGATTGCCGCCGGCCTGATCCAGCTCAGCATCGATGGCGGCGATCCCACCTCGATCGCCTGGCAGGTGCTGCCCTATGTGTTGCTGACCTTTGGCGAAGTGCTGGTCTCGGCGACCGGCCTCGAGTTCGCCTACAGCCAGGCGCCGCCGTCGATGAAGGGCACGATCATGAGCTTCTGGCTGCTTTCGGTGACCTTCGGCAACCTCTGGGTCCTGCTCACCAACGCAGCCGTGCGCAACGACACGGTCACCGCGCATATCGCCGACACGGGACTCAGCGAAAACGCCTTCATGATGTTCTTCTTCGCCGGCTTCGCCCTGCTGGCGGCGCTGGTATTTGCGCTGTACGCCAGACGCTATCCGATGGCGGATCACTATCGAACGGCGTAGACATTGCGCGCGGCCGCCTGTCGCCCCTGCGCTGGCAGGGGCGTTGCGCTGGCTTACAGCTCGATGCAATCAAAGCGCCGGTCGGCATCGACTTCGGCGTCGTAGTCGACATCGTCGCGATCGAATCCGAACAGCTTCAGGAACTCGTGCTTGTAGCCCGCGTAGTCGGTGACCTCGCGCAGGTTCTCGGTGGTGACGGTGGGCCACAGGGTCTTGCAGGGCTCCTGCACGTCGTCGCGCAGTTCCCAGTCGTCAAGGCGGATGCGGCCTTCGTTGTCGGTCGGAGCGGCGGCGCCGTCGGCGCGGTAGAGGCGCTCGCGGAACAGGCGGTTGGCCTGTTCGATCGGATTCTCGTGGATGCCCTTCTCCTTCATGATCTTGAAGGCAATCGAGACATACAGCGGAATCACCGGAATGGCCGCGCTGGCCTGGGTGACGACGGATTTCATCACGCCGACATGGGCGTCGAGGCCGGGGTGGCGGCTGCGCAGTTGCCTGGCGGTGTTGTCGAGATGCTGCTTGGCCTGGCCGAGCGTGCCGTGCCAGTACATCGGCCAGGTGATCTCGGTGCCGATGTAGCTGTAGGCAATCGTGCTGGCCTGATCGGCGAGCACGCCGGCGGCGCTCAGCGCGTCGATCCACAAGGCCCAGTCCTCGCCGCCCATGACGGTGACGGTGTCCTTGATTTCCTGCTCGCTGGCCGGCTCGACGCTGGCCTCGATCACGGTGTCCTTGTTGGTGTCGACCGATGTGTTGTGGAAGGGCTCGCCAATGGTCTTCAGCGCCGAGCGCACCACGACGCCCGTGTCCGGAAGCTTGCGCACCGGCGAGGCCAGCGAATAGACGACCAGATCAATCGGCCCGCCCATCTCGTTCTTGATGATCTCGATGGCCTTGGCGCGGGTTTCATCGGCAAACGCGTCGGCATTGATCGACTTGCTGTACAGGCCGGCCTGCTTGGCCGCCTTGTCGAAAGCGGCAGCGTTGTACCAGCCGGCGGTACCGGGCTTCTCCGGGCTGCTCGGTTTCTCGAAAAACACGCCCAGCGTGGCCGCGCCGTAGCCAAAAGCAGCCGTGATGCGCGATGCCAGGCCATAGCCGGTCGAGGCGCCGATCACCAGCACGCGTTTGGGGCCGTCGCCGGCATGGCTTGTCGCCTGGGTGATCCGGATCTGCTCGAGCACGTTGCGCTCGCAGCCGACCGGATGGGCCGTCGTGCAGATGAATCCACGTACCTTGGGTTTGATGATCACGCCCTGACTCCTGAAGCTTCTCGGCAATCGACCATAGTACCCAAGCACGAGTGCCATGCGCTGCCGTAGGGTTTCGCGGAGTACCCGGCCAGCGCGTTTCGCCGTGGCGGGACAACGACCGTCCAGCGAAGGACGAAAAGGGTGCCGGTGCGCCACCGGCACCCCTTGCCCATCAATGCGTGTGCAGCGTGCCCGACTTCGGGCAATGGCAGGGCGCGGTCGGGCCGTATTCGATGCCGAACGTGCGGCCTTCGTGATGGCGCTGCCAGTAAAACTCCGGTGCCTTGCGTTGCTTGCCGCCGACTTCTGCCATGTCCGCATCGACATCGAAGACGCGACCATTGACGGCAACATAGCGGGTGTCGATGGTGGCGCGGATGTTCTCCAGCGGATTGCTGTTGAGCACGACAAAGTCGGCGCGCTTGCCGGGCGTCAGCGAGCCGATCTGCTTCGACAGGCCAATCATGTCGGCGCCATCGATGGTCGCTGCACGCAGGGCCTCGAAATTGCTGAAACCTCCCTGGGTCAGCATCCAGGTTTCCCAGTTGAGCGAGAGGCCCTGCAACTGGCCATGGCCGCCGGTGCTGATCTTGATGCCGGCATCGCGCAGTTTCTTGGCGGCCTTGGCCACTTCGATATGGTAGTAATCCCAGTCCGGCGCGGTCTCGCGGCGGATCGAACGCGCATCCAGGGTTTCGCGCGGGAAGAAGCGGTTGAGCTTCTTGTCTTCCCAGACGTTGTCGCGCGCATACCACCAGTATTCGCCACTGAGGCCGCCGTAGCTGACCACCAGGGTCGGCGTGTTGCGCACGTCGGTTTCCTTCCACAGGTTGATGACATCGGCGTACAGCGGCGCGACCGGGATGTTGTGCTCGATGCTGGTGACCCCATCGAGGATCATCGGCATGTTGTGATTGAACGTCGAGCCGCCCTCCTCGACCACCAGCATGCCGAGTTCGCGCGCGGCCTGGTTGATCTGCTGATGCTGGTCGCGACGCGGCTGGTTGTAGCTCTTCACGCTGAACGCGCCGTTGGCCTGCATGCGGCGCAGGTGCGCACGCGCATCGTCGAGTGAATTGACCACCGCCTTGAAGTCGCCGTCGGCGCCGTAGAGGATCGTGCCGGTGGAGAAGATGCGCGGCCCGACCATGGCCCCGGCCTCGACCAGTTCGGCTTGCGAGAACACTGTCTCAGTGGTCGCCGATGGGTCGTGGGTGGTGGTCACGCCGAAGGCGAGGTTCGTGTAGTACGCCCAGTTCTGCTGCGGCACGACACCCGAGGTGAAGTGGTTCACATGGGCGTGGACATCGACATAGCCGGGCACGATGGTCTTGCCGCTGGCGTCAATGACGCGGGCATTGGCGGGAATCGCGACTGCACCGCGGGCACCGATGGCCTTGATCGTGTTGCCGTCGACGACGAGCACCCCGTCCTCGATGACCTCCTGTTGCGACTCGGCATCGTTCATCGTCACCAGGCGCGCGCCGGTGAAGGCAAACATCTCGCCCGGCGCGTCGTAAGCGACGCTGAGGCCGACATCGACGGGTTTGTCGCTGCCGGGTTTCGGCAGATCCCTGGCCGCGCCGGGCAGGAAGGCGAAGGTCTCGGTCAGATCACGCGAGTGGTAATTGGGGCCAACCATCCAGTGCAGTGACTTCGAGTCCGCCGACCAGTGCAGGTAGGAGCCGACATCCTGGCTGATCAGACTGACCGGGATGGCCTTGGTATCCTTCGACAGCTCGATGCTGCCGCCGGTGCTCGGCATCGGCGCGACATAGGCATTGAACAACTCGGTGAAGGCCACCCAACGACCATCCGGGCTGATGCTGACGAAGTTGACGTACTTGAGATCAAACACGTCGCGCGGCTCGCTGCCGTCGATGGCGATGCTCTTGAGCTTCTTCTTGAGGCCGTCGCCGGCAAGGAAGGTGATGCGCTTGCCGTCGGCCGAGAAGGCCGGATCGCCACCTTCCCTTGCCAGGCGCCGCACTTCGCCGCCGCTGCTGGCCATCAGGTAGACGCCGGACTCGCCGGAGTTGAGGTTGCCGGTCAGCGAGCTGCCGGAAGTCTTTGCATAGACAATGCGGCTGCCATCATTGGAATAGCGCGGGCCGTAATAGAAACCCGGTTTCGGCGTCAGCACGCGCGAGGTTCTTGCCGCGAAATCGTGTTCGACGATGCGACCCTGATCGGCATCGGACCAGGTCGTGTAGAGCATCTTCTTGCCGTCGGCGCTGAAACTCGGCTGATATTCGTAATGATCGTCGTCGCTGCCGAGGCGGCTCGGCTTGCCGTTCGGCAAGGCCTTCAGCCACAGATGGCCAAGCGCGTGGAAGACCAGGGTCTTGCCATCGGGGCTGGTGGCGGCATCGCGGATCATCTTCGGCTTGAAGGCGCCGTCGCCAATGCGCTGCTCGAAGCGCAGCGGTTCGGCCACGGTCTGCTCGACATCGGCGCTGAACGGAATTTCGGCATGTGCGCCAGTGTTCGCATCGACGCGCCAGAGCTTGCCCTTGGCCCAGATCACCAGGGCTTGCGAATCCGGCGTCCAGGCGTAGTTGGGATACGGCCCGAAGATGGCCCAGGCTTCCTGCATGTCGTGGGAGAGGCCATCCCAGATCGTCTTCACCTCGCCACTGTCGAGATCGACCTTTTCCAGCACGGTCTTCTCGCGCACGCGTTTGACGAAGGCCAGCGACTTGCCATCCGGCGATGGCTCGGGCCGCACTGCGCCGCCGGGTGTGGCAATGACGGTCTCGATTTCACCATCACGGCGATCCAGGCGCTTGATTGCGTAGATCAGGCCGTGCGGATCCTTGTTGTACTGGAAGCTTGGCCCACGGCTTACATCTTCCGAAAAGTAGACAAAATTGCCATCCGGGCTGACTGCCGGTTCGCCGAGATCCTGCTGGTCGTTCTTCTGCTTGGTCAATTGCAAGCCGGCACCGCCGGCGATGTGGTACATCCACAATTCGCCGGCACCCAGCGAGCGTTCGCCGGTGAAGTGCTTGCGGGCAATCAGGTATTGGCCATCCGGCGTCCACGCCGGGTTGTTGAGCAGGCGGAAATCCTCCTTTGATACCTGCGTGCCCTCGCCGCCGATGACCGGCATGCGCCAGATGTTGTTGCCGCCGCCACGATCCGAGGTATAGGCGATTTCCTTGCCATCCGGCGAAAAGCGCGGCTGTACATCCCAGGCCGCGCCTTGGGTGATGCGCCGGGCCTTGCCGCCTTCGATCGGCAGCAGATAAAGATCGCCGAGCAGGCTGAAGGCGATCGATTTGCCGTTCGGGCTGACATCGAGATCCAGCCAGGTGCCTTCATCGGTGCTGAAGCGCACGCTCCTGGTCTTGCCGTGGGCGGCGTTGACGTCCCACTTGGGCTTTTCGTCCTTCTTGTCGGCGGCAGCGTAGGTTGCGCCGGGCAACAGCAGCAGGCAGCCGAGCAGGGCGGCGATCGGTCGGTAAGTCATGGGAATTCCCCTGGCAAATACGCAACATCCTAGACGGGATCGCCGATGTCGGCACGGGACAAAAGTCCCGGTCCGGCATGGCCCGGCGGTGACTGCGGTACATTCGGTGCAGTCAGGGCCAGGCGCGGGCGAGCACAGCATGGACGAAAACACGTTCCGACAAGCGCTGGCAGACCGTCATGCGAGCAGGCAGGCGGTGGCCGCCGGATTCGGCAGGGGCGCAAATCCGCCGTTCGGCTTGCCGGCATGAACCGCGTTGCACGCTGTGGGTTGCTGCTCGCCTTGCTGCTGTCAACGTCGGCGCATGCCGAACCGGAAAACGCCACAGCGCAGCGCGAAATTGCCGCCTTGCTGCATGCGCTGGGGACATCTCAGTGTGCGTTTTTCCGCAACGGAACCTGGCATGACAGTGCCGAGGCCGAGCGCCATCTCAAACGCAAGCTCGATTATTTCGAGCACAGGCGCCTGCTTTCGACGGCTGATGCCTTCATCGACGATGCGGCCAGTCGCAGCAGCATGAGCGGCAAGGCCTACCAGGTGCGCTGTGCCGGCAAGCCGGTGCAGGCCAGCGCCGACTGGTTGCGGCAGAAGCTTGCCGAGTTGCGCCAGCGCGAAGCGGATGCGTCACCCTGAGGCGGCATTCGCCAGCAAGGCCCGGCGTGCCTGTTGCCAGGCGCGGCCTGCCGGCAAGGGAAGACGCCGGTCATCGCGGCCAATACCGCGACGACGGCGGAAACAAGCGCACTCAGCGCGCGCGAAAAAGGGTCGGTGACCAGTTGCTGCCGGCACCGTAGCCATCGCGGCGGCGGCGGCGCATGTTCTCGTGGGCTTCAAGGCGGCGGGTTTCCAGCCAATCGACGCGCTCGGTCTTGAGGCTGCCCGGATCGACGCCACGGCGGCTTGCCTCCCTGGTTGCGGTAGCGCACGAAATCGCTGTACGCCTCGATCTCGGGCTTCAGCTCGCGCACGCACAGCTCGATCATGATCGCGTCATCGAGGAAACCAATCACCGGCACACTGTCCGGGATGATGTCGTCCGGATCGGCAAAGTAGGCCAGGCAGGAAAGCACGCGGTGGCGATCCTCGTCCGGCAAGCCGTATCCCGCGTCGATGACGAGCTGGATCATCTGGTCGAGACTCTGCAGGCGATCCTTGACGAAATGCGGAACCCGGGTTCTCGGCACGTCGACGAGCAACTTCGATGCCGCATCGACAATGGCCTGCGGCGCGAGGTTGCTGACATTGGCTTGCGCGCGCTTCATTGCCTCGATGAAATGATCGAGATCCGCATCATCCAGTTGAATCGTGATGTCCAGAGACATGGGTACCACTCCGCAGGGAAATTCCGAGCGCTGAGACTAGACGGCGCTCACTGGCGCGTCAATCGGCGCGGGGCCGGGATGGCTGCCGGGGCCGCTCCGGCTCAGAGGATGCCGACGGCACCGGCGCCGAATGCGGTGACCATGCGCGTATAGATCGTCTTCATCGGCAGATCGACTTCCGGAAAATCGCCGACCGCGGTGTAGCACTGGTAGAAGCCCGCATCGGTCTGCTTCATCGGTGCGCAACCTTCGTTCAGGTCGTAGCTGGTGGCGTAGCGGAACGGCCAGAAATCGAACAACGGCAGGGCTGACGAAAAGTCGGCGATGGCATTGTTGATGCGATGCAGGAAGTTGGTGCGCGGGCGCTTCGCGATCGCCCACGAGTTCTGTGGCTCGATGTCGCCAAGGATCGCCTCGCGCACCAGTTCGGCCACCGCCCGGTCATGGATGATCAGGCCCGATTCGGTGTTGTAGTTGTCCGAGCGCGGATCGAAATTGTGCGAACCGATCAGGGTCACCTGGCCGTCGATGATGATCGACTTGGCATGCATGCCGACGCGCACGCCCTGCGTGGTCAGCGGCGCCATGCCGTAGCGCTCGTAGCCAGCCGGCTCGTCACCACCACTCAATTCGCTGTATCGCGAGAACAGGCGTTCGGCATCGCCTGGACGCGGTTTGAACTCGTAGATGCGAAAGCCGAGCTTGAGATATCGCTTCTTGTACTTGTGCGAAAGTGCGTAGACATAGAATGCGTCTGTCGCGGCGAGCGAATTGGTCGAGACGATGATGTCCGGTGGTTGCTCGCGCTCACGCAAGTCGCGGAAGACACGACGCGCGTGCTTGCTGATGACCAGATAAGGCGTCTGCATGATGATTTGCCGCTCGGCCCCGGCAATCATCTGCGCAATCTGCTCGCCCAGCTGCTTGTTGCTTTGCGAGCCGCCATCCTGCTTGTCCGGGGTATCCGAAAAGTAATCCACCTGGCCGACGCGTTGCGCCTGGGCAATGAAGCGGCGCTCGATCTCGGCGGTGAGACCGGCGTGAGCGCGCAGCGTCTCCACGCGCATCGGATCAATGCCACGCTGGGCGGCAGGCAAGGCCAGGCCCTGGTCGGCCTCGGCAACCAGGCGTTTGTTGACATCGTTGAGCCGGGTCAGGCGCGCGGCACGCTTGTAGTTCCAGAACTGCTCGAACGATGCCGCCATTTCGCCACCGGCGACCTTGCCGGTCACCAGCACGTCGCGATCGCGATAGTCGAACTCGCGATCCCAGTCGAAGTAGCGGTTCTCGTAGTTGCGCCCGCCACTGATGCCGAATTCATCGTCGACGAGGAAGAGCTTGTTGTGCATGCGCTGGTTGAAGTGCGTGAAACAGCAAAGGATGCTGACGGCGAATTCGAGAGGTTGGGTCACCGCCTTGTGGAAGGTCGGGTTGTAGATGCGTACTTCAAAGTTTTCATGGACCAGGGCCAGCCGCGAGAGCAGTTCGGTGTCTTCGAGCGAGAACAGCTGATCGGCCAGCACGCGCACGCGCACGCCGCGCCGGGCGGCGGCGAGCAACTCGTCGAGTATCAACCTGCCGGCGTCGTCGTTGACCCAGATGAAGGTTTGTATGTCGATGCTGTGCCGCGCTGCGCGGATCAGGTGCACGCGCAGAAGCAGGGAATCCTCGCCCAGCTCGAGCACATTGACGAAATGGACGGGCTGGCCCGGCCGGCCGGCACTGGCTGCGCTGGCGGCCAATTGGCGAAATGGGGTATCGATCGCGCAGAGATCGGCCTGCGTGCAGCTGACCGCCCGCGCTTGTTCCGCGAGCACGATGTGGTCCGCCTGCCGCGCCAGCTGGCGGTTGACCCCGCAACCGGCCATGGCGAGCACGCCCAGTGCCAGGGCGATGGCTCGCAGACGCCGCAGCCGACGTCCTGGTGATGCCGCGGCGCTCATGATTCCGCCGCGCCCGGGGCTGCTTCGACAATGCGGATGCTGAAGCTCAGTTCGACCTTGTCGGCCAGCGTCGCGCGCCGCGTGCTCATGCCGAATTCGCTGCGGCTGATCGAACCGGCCGCCTCGATCGGGCAGGCGATTGCCGGTTCGTCGCAACGGGAGGGCAGGACCTCGAAGACCACTGGTCGGGTGATGCCGCGCATGGTCAATGCGCCCGGGACCTGGCCGCCGAGGTGCAAGCGGGTCAATGGAATCGCGTCCGAGCGGAAGCGGATTTCCGGATAGTGCTCGACATCGAAGAACTCGGCCGATTTCACCCAGGCCTGCACGCTGTCGCGGCGCATCGTCACTGCGGCGGTGTCGATCAAGGCATCGACCGAGGCCTGGCTGCGGAAGCGGTCGACCTGTACCGTGCCGCGAACATTGCCGAAGTGGCCAACGACGGCAAACATCCACATCGCCTTGACGCTGAAGGCAGCGCTGGATTGTGCGCTGTCGAGGGTCAGGGTTTCCGTGGCCAGCGTGCGCTCATCGGCCGACGCCGACGCCCACGCCAGCAAGCCGGCGAGGCAGGCAGCCCCATGACCCGCGAATCGGGCGGCGTTCGCGCATCGCCTCGGCATGTCCGGCACCCGCGGTTTCCGCGATGCGCCGCGCCATGTCGCGTGCGCACGGGTGCGCCAGCCAGTCGGGATGCTTTCATTGTTGGCGAACTGCCTCACGAGCGGCCGCCATCATGATCACCACGCAATGCTGCGTGCGCCGGTGGCAACATGGGCATGGCAAACGCGCCGTGATCCCGGGCCCGGTCAATGGTCGCGGACATCGGAATCGCGCCTGGTCAAGGCCACCAGAAATGACGCAGGCTGGCCGCACCCGGTTCGAGATTGGCATCGCCATCGACATGCAGCCAGGCAATCGCGCCGGGTGGCATTCCCCGGCCTTGATCCGAGGTGCCATCGGTGAGCAGGGCAACCAGGGTTTCCAGCCCGGGATTGTGTCCGACCAACAGGATGCAATCGGCACCGGGGTAGTCTTCAAGTACCTGGATCAGCACCGCGGGCGTGGCTTCGTAGATGCGCGGTTCGACCGTGATGGCGAGTTCGCCAGCGAGACCGGTGACGACATGGGCCGCGGTTTCCTGGGTGCGCATGGCCGGTGAGCAGATCAGCACATCCGGCTCCGCCGCATGCGCCTTCAGCCATGCCGCAGCTGCAATCGCCTCGCTGACGCCACCTTCGGTCAGCGGCCGCGATTCGTCCGTCTGGTTTTCGATGGGAGGTTCCGCGTGGGCGTGGCGCAACAGGATGATCTGGCGTACGGACATGATGATTCCTTGGCGTGAGCCTGCATCATGCCGCAAGGCTGACGAAAAGCCCAAGCTACCTCGCTGCGACGCGGCGACGCGGTTCTGTTCGCGCTATTGATCCGGCATCGCTGCAACGACTTGTTGCGCGTTGCGGTACCCCCGAACGACTCGGCAGGCAGCCTTCGTCAGCCGTGCTCAGCCGAGCTTGTTCAGCCAGCGCAACAGCTTTGCCCAGTCTTCCTGGTGGGAGCGGACAATTTCGGAGTGATAGTCGAAGATGCTGCGACCCAGGCCGTTCATGAACGAATACGCCTGGGTATCGCGCAACTGGGCGATCAGCGGGAACGGAAACTGACGGATCTGTTCGATTCCCGTCTGCGTGTTGTTGGTCCAGGGCTTGGTGCGGTTGGCGACGAGGCCCACGGCCACCTTGCCCTTGCGGATACGCGGCAGGCTGGCCAGGTCGGCGAGAAACGGTTGCGTGGCCTCGAGATCGATCACCGAAGGCAGCACCGGTACGACAATGGCGTCGACGTCATCGAGAAATTCGGCAATCTCGCTGGCCCGGATGCCGGCGCCGGAATCAATGATGACGCGCTCGGCGTCGGCGGGAATGCGTTGCTGCCAGTTCTTGCGCGTGGCATCGATCGGCAGCACCGCGGTATCCAGATCGGCGCGTTTTTCGCACCAGCGGCTGCTTGATGCCTGGCGGTCGGCATCGGCGAGCACCGTCGCCTTGCCCTTGAGCGCGGAATGCGCCGCCAGGTTCGTCGCGATCGTGGACTTGCCACAACCGCCCTTGGAACTCGCTACCAGGACTTTCAGCATCACGGCCTCCGTCAGACAGCACAGCGAGGCAGAGCGTACACCAGCATCAGCCGACGTGCGCCTTGTCGCCGTTTTCCAGCTGTGGATAAGCATCCGGCTTCCAGTCAGCCGGTGGCACCGGCGGGGTGCCGGCCCGGGTCAGGGCGTTTCTCACTGCCTGGACTTCGCTGCCCGTCTTCAGCAAGTCGGACTGGTAGCGTGCGAGCGCCTGCGGATCTTCGTGCAGGCCATCGAATATCCCGACCGACATGCGTGCGAGGTAAGCATGGCTTCGTGTCAGTTCGGCAACATCGTCGGCGCCGGCCGACCGCAGCATGGCAATACCGAGCGCCTGGGCCATGAAGGTGTTTGATTCGTTCGCGATGAGTCGACCGGCGGCAAGACAGGCTTCACGGCGTTTGACCGTCAAGGGTTGCTCGACCGACCGGCAGGCCCGCAATGCATCGGCAAGGTTTGGCATGGCCAGGGCCGCGGCGCGCCCGATCGCCATGTCCAGCGCGGGCGCGGAATGTGCCGCTCCATTCTTGTCAGTGCCTCCCAGGAAACCCGGATGAGCACGGAAGAAATCCAGCCATTCGAGCGTGAATGCGATGAAGCGATCGTCGAAGCGCGGTGACGTGCCGATCCGCGCCAGCGCATCGGTGATGCCGGCGTCGTCGTTGGCGCGTGTTGCCGCACTCAACGGGAACAGCCAGACAGCGCCGTTGTCCGGCTCCAGTTGCTGCAACATCAGGGAGGCCTTTGATTCGCCCTCGGCCGGATCGGCGTGGAGCGCCGCAAACCATTGCACCCAGGCATCATCCGGCGCCCTCTGTGCCGCCTGTTTCAGCAAGTCGTATTTCCGTTGCTGGATGGCCTGGGCATCCGGCCCCATGCTGAACAGCGAAGTCGCTGCCAACACCATCGAGCGTGGCGTCGCTTCGGCAAGCAGGGCATCGACCAGCAAGGGGTTGTCATGCTGCTGCCGTGCCGTCTCATCCGGGTGCGCAGGTGGATCCACGGCCAGTGTCGATGTCGCCGCCAGCATGCACATGCCAGCCAGTGATGCCATCGCAACCCGTTTCAGAAAATGCATTGGTGTCTTCCATCATGACGGGATGAAGGCAATGGTCAATAGCCTGCCGCTTGGCCATCCTTGCGTCCTTCCGAAGCGCCAATATACACCTTGTTTTTTTCATCCCGACCGATGGCCTGATAACCGCCGTAGGTGCCATTGGTAAATTCCACCTTGTGGCCCATGCGCATGAGCGCGCGGATGCTCGCGTAATCGAAACCGGTTTCGAGCTGGATGGCACCACCATCGGTCATTTCCGTGACCTGGCCTTCGGGCGAAGTCGAGCCGTCGTGGAGGATGCGCGGGGCATCGCCGGCCTCCTGCAGGTTCATGCCGAAATCGACCAGGTTGCTGACGATCAGCGCATGCGCCTGCGGCTGGGTGTCGCCGCCCATCACGCCAAAGCTCAGCCACGGCTTGCCAACCTTGGTGATGAAGGCCGGGATGATCGTGTGGAACGGGCGCTTGCCCGGCGCAAAGGTATTTGCGTGGCCTTCCTTCAGCACGAACATCTCGCCGCGATCCTGCAGGATGAAGCCGAGGCCTGGCGGTGCCATGCCCGAGCCCATGCCACGATAGTTGGACTGGATCAGCGAAACCATGTTGCCCCACCGGTCGGCCGTGGTCAGGTAGATGGTGTCGCCATCGAGCTTGAAATCCCCCGGCGCGACTTCATTCGCGGCCTTGTCCATGGAAATCAGCTTGCGCCGCTCGGCGGCATATTCCTTGGAGATCAACCTGGCCACGGGTGCCTTGACGAAATCCGCATCGGCATAGAATTTCGCGCGATCGGCAAAGGCCAGTTTCTTTGCCTCGACAAACAGGTGGATGTGTTCGGGGCTGCCGAACCCGTAGCCCTTGAGGTCATATCCTTCGAGGATATTGAGCATCTGCAACGCGGCGATGCCCTGGCCATTCGGCGGCAGTTCCCAGACGTCATAGCCGCGATAGTTCGTCGATACCGGTTCAACCCACTCGCCCTTGTGCGCGGCCAGATCCGCAAAGGAGAGGAATCCGCCCTGAGCCTTGATGTAGTCGGCAATCGTGTGCGCGATGGCGCCTTTGTAGAACGCATCGCGACCACCCTTGGCGATGGTTTCCAGCGTGTTGGCCAGGTTCGGGTTCTTCCAGATCTCGCCCTTGGCCGGGGCGCGACCGTTGATCGTGAACTGTTCGTTGAAGCCCGGGAACTTGCCCAGCCGCGGTACCGACAGGTTCCAGTACCAGGCGATCAACTCGCTCAGGGGAAAACCATCGCGCGCGTAGCCGATGGCCGGGGCCAGCACGGCTTTCATCGGCAGCTTGCCAAAGCGGTCGTGCAGGGCAAACCAGCCGTCGACCGCACCCGGCGTGGTCACCGGCAAGGGACCGTAGGGCGGAACCTTCGTGTAGCCGTTGTCCTTGAACCACTGCAGGCTCAGGCTTTGCGGGGAACGTCCCGAGCCGTTGTAGCCATGCAGCTTGCCGGATTTTGCATCCCAGACGATGGCAAACAGGTCGCCGCCCATGCCATTGCCGGTCGGCTCCATGAGGCCGAGTGCGGCGTTGGCAGCAATCGCCGCATCGATGGCATTGCCGCCGCGTTTGAGAATATCCAGCCCGATCTGCGTGGCCAGCGGCTGCGAGGTGGCGACCATGCCGTGCTGGGCAAACACTTCCGAGCGCGTGGCGAAAGACTCGCCGGTGACGCGGTCGGCGGCCACCCCGTCGAGCGCCATGACCAGGATGAGAAGAAGCAGACTCGGACGCAACATGATCGACTCCCGGCTGAGGGCACCTGCCAAGCATACGACGCGGCGGTTCCGCAGCGGTTCATGCGTTGCACCGGCATGCTTGAACCTGCCGTGCCGGCATTGCATCGTCGCGTTTTGCCTCGATATGGTGATGCCTGCAACGCGCAACGTGCGGCTCCAGTACATCTTGATCAGGAAACCGATGAGCGCAAGCGTAAAGAGACAATGGCAGCATTTCGTGTCCATGCCGAGCGGCCGTCGCTTCCAGACGCGTCACCGCCTGCGCCGTCCCCAGGGCGGCAGCCTGTGGCGCAAGGCGCTCATCGTCGGATTCGGTGGCTTGGTCATGCTTGCCGGCGTGGTGATGCTGGTCATGCCCGGCCCCGGCGTGCTCGCCATGATTCTCGGCGCCGCCCTGATTGCCGAGGAATCGCTGATCGCCGCGCGCCTGCTCGATCGCCTCGATCGGTTTTTCACGCGCCAGTACGCAAGGTGGCGCGCATATCGCGCCTCGCGCGGTTGACGCAAGGCTGCGCGCGGGTTTCGCGCAGCACTGCTCAATCGGCGAAGAGTCCGCCCTGCGCGCCCAATTCGTCCGCTTCCACGAAATTGCTGATGCCGACACCCACCAGGCGATAGCGTGTGGCGGGCGGCAACGGCACGCGCTCGCGCAAGGCCAGGGCGATGATGGCAAGTTCGTCGGCGCCTTCGGGCATCGTTGACGGCGTGGTGCTGCGGGTGAGGATGCGGAACTCGCGGGTCTTCAGTTTCAGCACGATCGTGCGACCGACGCGCTCGACCTTGCGCGTCGCCGTCCAGACCTTGGCGCTCAACTCGCGGATGGTCGGTCCGAGATCGGCCAGCGGCAGATCCTCGGCGAAGGTGTCCTCGGCCGAGATCGACTGCACCGGGCGATCAGGGGTCACCGCGTTCTCGTCGATGCCCCGGCTCAGTTCATGCAGGCGCCGCCCGTAGCGACCAAACAGGCTTTCGAGCTCGCGCACGTCACGCGCGCGCAATTCGCCCATGGTGCGAATGCCGAGCGCGGCAAGCTTTCCATCCATGACCTTGCCGACGCCGTGAATGCGCCCGACCGGCAACGGCGTGAGGAAATCCGTGACCGCCTCGGGCTTGATGACGAACAAGCCATCCGGCTTGTTCCAGTCCGATGCAATCTTCGCCAGGAACTTGTTTGGCGCCACACCGGCCGATGCCGTCAGCCGGGTTTCCTCGCGGATCTGCGCACGGATGCGCTCGGCCACCGCCGTCGCCGATGGCAGGCCGCCATGGTTCTCGGTGACATCGAGATAGGCCTCGTCCAGCGACAGCGGCTCGACGAGATCGGTATGGCGCAGGAAGATCTCGCGCACCTGGCGCGAGGCGGCGCGATAACGGGTGAAATCCGGCGGCACGAACAGGGCATCGGGACACAGTCGCTCGGCGCGTATCGCGGGCATCGCCGAGTGCACGCCGAATGTCCGCGCCTCATAGGAAGCCGCGCACACCACCGAACGCGATCCGCGCCAGGCAACCACCACCGGGCGTCCGCGCAGGCTCGGATCATCGCGCTGCTCGACCGAGGCGTAGAAGGCGTCCATGTCGACGTGGATGATCTTGCGCATGCTGGACTGCGAAGGCGCGCGGAGTCGGAAAGCGGAATGCACAGCATAGCGGGCGCGCAGTGCCTCATCGCGAATCGCATCGACAAAGTCCATGGAGCAGGCACCTGGATTTCGATGCCGCAGCGTGTCCGGTTCGGCCTGGATCCGACCCTTGCCTTGATCCTTCCAGCGCTGCATGTGCAGGCGAGACCAGCGCGCATGGCAAAAATCCTACACGCCGGGGAGACAAACGACTCTGGTTCGCGCGCTGTGGTGGGGTGACCCTGAGCAGCACCGCAACCTTGGGCACGGAACATGACCAGACATCTCGCCTCTGCATTCGCCTTGCTGTTGATCCTGATCACCTGTACCTTGCGCCCGGCGCATGCGCAAAGAGTGTACAAGTGTACTGATGGCGCGAACCATGTCGCTTACCAGGCGATACCGTGTGGTGTGGGGCTGCGCGAGACGCTGATCGAAATCGAAGCACCGCCGCCGCTGCCTGCAACGCCACGCCATTCCGTGCCACGCGCAAGCCGGCCGGCCTCAACACATGCCGCGCGCGCCGCACCACGAGCCGCGCCCGTGCTTTCGTACGAGTGCCGCACGCGCGGCGGCGCCTTGTTCTATCGGCACGACCGCTGTCCCTCCTCGATCGACCGCAGCGGCCAGATTGGCGGCCGCCATGGCGGGTCGCGGGATCAGGTCAGCGCGCGGCGGATTCCACGTCTGGATGCCTGCCGTGGCATGCGCTCCGCCGGCCGCGACGGGCGCGAATTCGATGATGTGCCTTCGACCTATGAACGCAATCTCGGCCGCGATCCGTGCCGCAAGTATTGAGCGTACGACTCCTGCCAAGCCGGGTTCGGCGTTATATTCGTCGGCCGTTTGTCTGCCGGAAAAGCTGATGCGCCCATTGCCATGCTTCGCTCTCGCCCTGCTGCTGCTCGCCGGCATCAGCGCCTGCTCCAGCTCCGATCAAGCCGCCGCGCCATCGGCGGATGCCGTGGCCGCGGCCAGGACACAGATGGAAGCCAAGGCCGAACAGCACTACGCGATGTACGAGGAAATGCTCAAGGCCGACAACGCCGAACTCGCCCTTCCGCTGGGCGACGAGTTGCTCAAGATGTATCCGCAAAGCGCCGCTGCGGCACGCCTGCGCCCGACCATCGAGGCGCTGCGCGAAAAGGCGGCGACCGAAGGCGAAACGCGGCGCATGGCGCGCCTGTGGAGTTACCAGATTTCGCCGATGGCCGGCGGCACGCAGAGCACCGCGACCATCTACAGCAACGAGGATCTCGGTGCGGAAAAGGTGCGCATGGTGTTTCGCCGGCATACCGAATGGGGCCAGAGCGTATTCCTCTACGGCAGCGAACCGGGCTTCAGTTGCGCGAAGAACTGCCGCGTGTCGATGACCTTCGATGACAACAAGCCGATCACCCTGGAAGGCAGCATTCCGCCCACCGGCGAACCGGCCATCTTCATCGAGGAAGACAAGAAGTTCATCGCACAGGTCGAAAAAGCCAAGTCGGTCGCGATCGAAGTGACGGTCAAGGGCAAGCCGACGAGCACCCTGCATTTCGATGTCGGTGGCTATGACGGGACGAAATTCAAGCCGTTGCCGAACAAATAGCACCTGCCTGCGAATGCATGAAGAAGCCGCATCCGGGTGGGTGCGGCTTCCGTTTGCCGCACTTCAAGGTGCGGACTCGGTGAAGGAGGTGATCAGTGCAGCGTCTTCTCGAAACGCCTGATCTCTTCGTCAGCCTTGTCCTTGGCCCAGCCGTAGCGTTCCTGCAGCTTGCCAGAGAGATATTGCTGGTTGCCGTCAAGACGATCGAGATCGTCATCGGTGAGCTTGCCCCACTGGTTCTTCAGCGAGCCTTTCAGTTGCTTCCACTTGCCCTGGATGATGTCCTGGTTCATGGTCGTACCTCTTTGCAATCAAGGGATAGTGCGACAGAACACGTTCATGCCTCTGCAGGCAGTTGTCGTCGCGCAATCCACGTTACGCGCCGGCATGGCAACTTTTTCGTAGTTGCGTGTTAGGGCGGTGTTAGCGGTTGGCCGAGGTTCATTCACATGAACCCGATCAACGTTCGCGGCCTGTTGATACTAGTACACATATTGTAACGTACACCGGCGTCAAGGTGGGCACGGATTCGTGGCTTGATCGACTCGCGCTGGCGGAAGCTTGGCTGGAAGGCAGCCGATTCGGCCCCAAAAGCGCGCACGAACCCGCAAGCACTTGCGCAGCGGCACGCTGCCGGACTTGCCGCGGCAGGGCTAACCGGCCTTGCCGCTGTTCTCTGGGCGGCGGCTTTTCCTTGCGTGCACGCCCTGTGCATCATCGAGCGAATGGGTGGCCTTGATGCCGCCTTCCTTCTGGGCCAGTTCCGAAAGCCTGCAATAGAACTCACGCAAGGTAAGCAGGTCTTCCTCATCCAGATCTTCAATGGAGATCGTGCGATTGCTCGCCGTTTGCTGGCTCGCGAGCAGTTCGTTGAGCTTGATGTGGATGGCCAGGCTGTCCTTGTTCTGCGATTGCTGGATCAGGAACACCATCATGAAGGTGACGATGGTCGTGCCGGTGTTGATGACCAGTTGCCAGCTTTCGGAGTAATCCAGGAAGGGCCCGGTCAGTGCCCAGATCACCACGATTGCCACCGCACCGGTGAACGCCCATTGCGAACCGGCAGCGCGGGTCACGACGCCGGCAAATCTGTCGAAGATGGAATGCCGACCCTTGAGTTGCAGTTTGTGTTTCATGGATGCGTTTTCCGTGTGTCCACGCCCGCGCTCACGGCGGGGCCGGGGCATTGAACACGTGCCGTTCTGAATACGTGGCGAACCAATAGCGGCGCCTGCAGTGTCGATGTCTACCCAAGGCAAGCAATGGATGCTCGATTCAGCGCTGGTGTTTTTCCGGCTGAACGGCAGCATGCCGATGGGCCGCCTGCAGGGGCTGCCGGTTCCATCGCGTTCAGCAATTCCGGGTAAGACTCCGCCCACCCCAACCAGAGGAGATTTCCATGACCGTGATCAAGTCAGGTTTTGCCGCCACCAGTCTGGCCTTGGCCCTTGCCGCAGTGGCCGCACCCAGCGCCAAGGCGGCCGACGCCGATCTCGATTGCACCATGCGCTTCAGCCTGACCGCCTGGTCGGCGATCTTCAAGCATGCCGAAGGCACGGGTGTCGTGACCTGCGAAAACGGTCAGTCGATGCGCGTGAATATTTCGGCCAAGGGTGCCGGACTGACCGTCGGCAAGGTGCACATCGATGACGGCAAGGGTGAGTTTTCCGACGTGCACAAGATGAGCGACATTCTCGGCACCTATGCCCAGGGCGAAGCGACTGCCGCCGCCGGCAAGAGCGCCACTGCGCAGGTATTGACCAAGGGTACGGTGTCGCTGGCACTGGCCGGCACCGGCGAGGGCGTCAATCTGGGCGTCAGCGTTGGCGGCTTCACCATCAGCGAAGCCGATTGAGGTATCGCCTCCACCCGTGTGATCCATCAGCGAAGCCGCGACATTGCCGATGTCGCGGCTTTTTTCTTGTCCCGTTACTTTGCGCAGTGCGCAGCGACCAGTCCGTGAGGTAGTGTCTGCTCTCCGTTGCGTGGGGAGTGCAGCATGAAAAGACTACGTCAGTTGCTGGTTCTGGTGGTGCTTGGTTTCCTCCTGGCCGGGTCCTTGCTGGCGGTCGCGGCACCGGCCACCGAATTGCCGCCCGGCTTGCAGATACCCGAGGCGGCGCGCCCGGGTCCCGATTTCAATGCCGAGCGGGCCACCGATGCCTATGTGAACCTGCTTTCGCCCGAACAGCGCGCGCAATCGGATGCGTATTTCGAAGGCGGTTACTGGTTGCAGCTTTGGGACCTCTTGTATGGTCTGGCCGTGGCCTGGATCCTGTTGCGCAGCGGACTCTCGCGCAAGATGCGCGACATTGGCCGACGCATGAGCAAGCGCCCCTCGCTGGTCACCATGATCTATGTCCTGCAATGGCTGCTGATCGGGTCGCTGCTCATGCTGCCGCTGACCATCTACAGCGGATTCTTCCGCGAGCATGCCTATGGCCTCGCCACGCAGACTTTTGGCGAGTGGTCGGTCGATCAACTCAAGGAACTGCTGATCAGCCTGATCATCCTGCCTGTGGTGATTGCCCTGCTGTATGGGGCGGTACGCAAGACCGGCGAGCGCTGGTGGATCTGGGCCACCGGCGGCGCGTTTGTGCTGATCCTGTTTTTCATGATGATCGCCCCGGTTTTCCTTGATCCGGTATTCAATGACTACAAACCGCTGCGGCAAGGCGAGGTTCGCGAGCAGGTGTTGTCGCTGGCACGCGCGAACATGATCCCGGACAACAACGTGGTCGAGTTCGATGCCTCGAAGCAGACCACGCGGATCAGCGCGAATGTTTCGGGGTTTCTCGGCACCACCCGGGTTGCCCTCAACGACAACCTGCTCGATCGCACCTCGAAGCCGGAGATCCTCGCCGTGCTCGGTCACGAGATGGGCCACTACGTGCTCAACCACGGCCTCAGGCTGGTCATCTACATGACCCTGATCCTTGGCCTCGGCTTCTGGGTGGTGCATCGCTCGTTTGACCGTGCCCTGTTGCGCTGGGGGCCGCGTTTCGGGTTGGAGGGCCGCGCCGATCCGGCCGCACTGCCCCTGGCCCTGGCCATCCTGTCGCTGTTTTTCTTCTTCGCCACGCCACTGACCAACTCGGTGGTGCGGCAAGCCGAAGCCGAGGCCGACGCCTATGGCCTGAATGCGGCGCAAGAGCCAAACGGCTTTGCCATGGCGGCGATGCGCCTGTCGACGTATCGCAAGATCAAACCCGGCGTGCTCGAGGAAATCATCTTCTACGATCACCCCAGCGGCTACGCGCGGGTGCACCGCTCGATGCTCTGGCTACAGGAACACCAGGACAATGCAACCGCGAATGCCGGCGCGCAGCATCGGCAATAGGCAAGGACGATTCGAAGAGGCTCGACGACAAGCGCTCGCAAGCAAATGCCGTCGGGCCCGATACTTCGTTTTCGCGCCTGTAAACCATCGACGCGGTTCACGCATCGAAGAATCCATTCCACCCCCGTGAGGTCGTGCCATGAAGCTTCGCCCGCTTGTCCTCTTGACCGCGCTGGCACTTGCGTTCGGCTTGGATTCCGCGACGGCCACGATGAACATCGAGGGCGCTCGGTGCGATGTCGAGAGCAACTACTCGACGCGCCTTGATGCCGGCCAGATTGCCTTCACCAACAAGGACACGAACCGCGTGATCCGCCTGCTGCCCGGCGGCGTCATCGAGGTGGATGGCCACGCGCTGAATCTGAATGCCCGTGATCGCGCGCGCGCGGCTGAACTGGAGCGCGCGATCCGCGCCATCGTTCCCGAAGCCAAGGCGCTTGCGGTCGATGCCGTGGGCATTGCCTTCGAGGCAGTCGGCCATGTCTCTTCGGCCTTCGCCAACGATGCCGGCGCGGCCCGTGAAAGCGCCACGCGCATCGCGCGCACGGCCGAGGAGCTCAAGCGTTCGATCAAGGCGCGGGATGACTGGGGCCCGCAATCGGAACAGGAAATCAACCGGCTGGTCGAAGGTGCGGTTGGCTCGCTGATCGGCGAGATGGTTGGCAATATCACGGCACAGGCGGTCAGGGTCGCGCTGAGTGGTGATGAGGCGGCCGTTGCCGAGCTTGAAGCGCGCGCGGGATCGATCGAGGCGAATGTAGAGAAAGCCATCGGCAAGCATGCCCAGGAACTCGAAGCCCGCGCCGATGCCTTGTGCCAACGCGCCCACGATCTCGATCGCATCGAAGGGCAGATCAGCGCGCGTCTGCCGGATGGTTCGCCGATCGACCTGATCCAGGTCAAACGCTAGGACGACGGCGCAGCGCTCTTGCGCGCGCGCCATTCGGCTTCACGTTGCGGCTTGTTCCAGGCCTCGTAGAGCTGGATATAGGTATCCACGACATCCTGGCTGCGCGGATGTTGCGCGCCATATCCTTCGGCATGCAACAGCACATCCCAGGCGATGCCGAGTTCACTCTCCGCGTCGGCGTACTTGCCTTCTTGCACAAGTATCGTCGCCAGCTCGCGGTGCATGATTCCGCGATAGGCACTTGAAGCCCAAACGATGTCGCTGTTGCGGGCGGCTGTCCTGCCGCGCGCTTCGGCGGCCGCGAGGTCGCCGCTGTCGCGCAGCAGTAGCGACAGGTTGGATTCGGCAATGATTGTCTGCGGACTTTGCGCGCCGTACAGTTTTTGCGCCAGCGCGGCACTGCGTTCGTAGTAGGGCCGTGCATCCTCGTTGCGATCCTGCTGGCGAATTGCTCCGCCCAGGTTGCTGATCAGACGCAGCGCGATCGGATGGTCCTTGCCGAAGATGCGTTCGATCACCGGCAATTGCGGTGCCAGCAGTTTTTCCGCGTCGGCAAAGCGTTTCTGTTCGAGAGCAATGATGGCCAGGCCGTTGACGGCCGCGAATGTCCTCGAGTGCTCGTCGCCGTACTTGGCGCGGCGCGTTGCCAGCAACTCTTCCAGCAAGCGACGTGCTTCATCGAAACGTGCGGTGTCGATGTCCACGCTGCTGAGGCTGTCGATGCTCGATTGCACGTCCTCGCTGTCGTTGCCGAGCAGCTTGCGCTGCAAGGCCAGCACGCGCAGGAAGCGCTGGCGGGCGGCTTCCGGATTGCCGGTCGCCGCTTCCATGCTGGCCAGGGTGGATTCCACGCTGAGTCGGTCACGATCCTCGGCGGGCAACGGGCTGACCATGGCAAAGGCTTCCTGCGCCGCGATCAGGGCGTCCTGCAGTCGCCCCTGATTCCACCGGTTGATCGCAGCACCCGCGGCAATGCGGCCGATCTCGCCGGGGGCAAGACGGGCCGACCTGGCGGCGTCGATGGCGGCGGCAAAGTGCTGCTGGGCAAGCTCGTAATCACCCAGCGAGCCATAGCTGTCGGCAATCGTGCGCTCGATCCTGGCGCGCACGTCGGGTTGCTCGGACAACTCCTTGCCGACCCGTTCCGCGGCCTCATCGAGGATCGTGTGCATCAGCGTGTTGTCCATGCCGCGCGCCCGATCCGGATCGATGCCGGCCAGCATGCTGCGCACGAACTGGGCGATGCGTTCGGCCTTCAAGGCCTCGGCCTGGGCCAGCTTGGCGGATTGGCGGGCCTCGCCCAGGCCATGCACGGCGAGGGCGACGCCGACCAGCAAGGCAATCGCGATGATGCTCGCCATGGCTATGCCGAGGCGGTGGCGCAGGATGAACGAACGCATCCGATAAGCCCGCGTCTGCGGCATGGCGCTGACCGGCCGACGCTCGCGATGGCGATCGAGATCTTCCGCCAGCGCCGTTGCCGAGTCGTAGCGATCGGCACGATTCTCCGCCAGCGCCTTGCGCAGGATCGCGCGCAGTTCGGCAGGCAGCTTGTGCGCGGCGGAAAGCAGGTTTGCCGATGCCGACTCGCTCTCGTCTGGCGTGGCATCGCTGGCCAGTGCGGTCAGCAAGGTCGCCTGCGCAGCGCGTGTCGAATGATGTACATCGACGGTCAGGCTGGCGGCATCCGCGTCGGTGAGGATTTCGCAGAGCATCACGCCGAGTGAGTAGACATCGCTGCGTGTGTCGATGTCGCGGCCATGCAGGCCGGCTTGCTCGGGACTCATGTAGACGGCGGTGCCGGCGCGCGAGGAATGCGCCGTGGAAACGGCACCGGCATTCCTGGCATCGCCGCCGACGGCGATGCCGAAGTCGATGATCTTCGGCATCGGCGTGCCATCGATGTCGCGCACCAGCACGTTGGCCGGTTTCAGGTCGCGATGGATGACACCCTTCTGATGGGCATGCTGCACGCCCTGGCAAATGCGGATGAACAGGGCAATGCGCGCCTCGCGGGACAGCGCATGGCGCCGGCAATAATCGGTGACCGATTCACCTTCGACATACTCCATCGCGATGTAGGCATGACCCTCGGCGGTCGTGCCGGCATCGAATATCTGCGCGATGGCCGGGTGCTGCATCTGCGCCAGCGCCTGCCGTTCCACTTCGAACCAGGCCAGCGCCAGCGGGCTGGCGATTTGTTCGCGAATCAGCTTGAGCGCGACATCGCGATGCACCGGCGAGGTCTGCTCGGCGAGGAAGACCTGGCCCATGCCGCCTTCGCCCAGCGCACGGCGTATCCGGTAGACGCCAATCCGCGTCCCTGCTGCCAGGGTGTCGGCACCGCTCACACGCGTTGGCATGCCGTCGAGCTCGGTGGCGGCGGTGGGCGAAGGATCCTGGTCGGGAATCATGGCGGGCTACCTGGCTGGCCGCGAACAGGCAACGCGGGCTCGACCATCGGCAAGTGGTTTCGAGAGCGCCGGGATCGGCATCGACGAGTCACTGCCGCGCTTGCCGATTGCCCGTGCCATCACCACACCCCGCTATTCGGCATCGATGCCCAGGGCTCGCGCGGTGCCTGGACATCGCCTTCCTGCAACAGCTCGATGGAAATCAGGTCGGGCGAGCGCACGAAGGCCATGTGCCCATCGCGTGGCGGCCGGTTGATGGTCACTCCGGCATCCAGCAGGCGCTGGCAGGTGGCGTAGATGTCGGCGACCGCGAAGGCGAGGTGCCCGAAGTTGCGCGCGCTGCCGTAGTCCTCGCTGTCCCAGTTCCAGGTCAGCTCGATCTGCCCGCGCGCGGCATCACCCGGGGCGGCGAGGAAGACCAGGGTGTAGCGACCCTGCTGGTTGTCGCGGCGCGCAATCTCGACAAGGCCAAGCTGGGTGCAATAGAACTCGAGCGAGGCTTCGAGATCCCTCACGCGCACCATGCTGTGCAGGAACTTCATGGCATCCTCCGTGTTGTCGGGGAAAGGCTTGCGAACTGCTCACGCCCACTCGGTCAGCCCTTCGACCTCGTAGACGCGCTTCCACGATGGCCGCGCCTTGATGCGCTGGGCAAGGACATTGATCGCCGGCCAGCGATCGGCCGGTTTCGGCATGTTGCGCGACCAGCGCATCAGCATCGTCGCATACAGATCGAGCAGGCTGAACCTTGCGCCGAGCATGAACGGCCCGTGCGCGGCGAGATGCGCATCGAGGCGATCCCAGGCTGCCTCGATGCGACGGCGTGCGTACTCGCGCATGGCATCGGCTTGATCGTCAGGACCAAAGTCGGTGGGATAGAACCACTGGCGGAAAGCCGGTTGCACGGTGTTCGCCAGATGCAGCACCCATTGCAGGTAGAGGCCGCGATCGGCGGCGCCGGCAACCGGGGCCAGGCCCTTGTCGGCGTGACGCTCGCCGAGCAGCAGGAGCAGGGCCGCACATTCATAGACCGGCGCGCCATCGATGATCAGGGTCGGCACAACGCCATTTGGATTCAGGCGCAGATATTCCGGATCCTTCTGCGCGCGGCTGTCGAAATCGACCAGACGCAGTTCGTGCGCAAGGTCGAGTTCGAGCATGGCCAGGTGCACCACCATGCTGGCCGAACCGGGTGAATAGTAGAGAGTGAGCATTTGCGATCCTCGTGCTGTTGGTGGCGGTGATGCCGGTGAGCCTGCTTGATTGCCACCGCACAAAAGCCGGTCGGGCCGTTTCCGCCTCGATGGATATGCCGCGTTACTGCTTCGTTGCTGGCTGGATGCTGACGGCGCGGAACAAGGCGTCGGCGTCGTAGAGGCGATCACCGCGTATCGTCGTGCGCACCTTGCGGATGTCGGCCATGTTGATGGTCGGATCGCCGTCGACGAGGATCAGGTCCGAGACATACCCTGGCGCAACGCGACCATATTCGCTGTCGCGCTTCATCACCTCGGCGCTGCCGCTGGTGGCGATGCGCAACACGTCCTTTGGTGGAATGCCGGCCTCCACATACAACTCCAGTTCGCGGGGCAGGGTCATGCCGGCCAGGTTGTCCGTTCCGGCAACGATGTGCACGCCGCTGCGATGGAGCACGCCGACCATGTTGACCATGGCCTGGTAGGAGTCGCGGAACAGTGCCTGCTGGCCGGGTTTCATTTCCAGGCCGCCCGCGCCGGAGCGGATCTGCCGCTGCCAGGTGGTCGGGAAGCGATCGACGATCGCCGCGAAACCCGGGCCGGGCACGCCGGGCCGGCCGAGGAACATGTCCTCGAACGTGCCGACGGTCGGATCGACGACGATGTCGCGATCCTTCAGCAACTGGATGAAATCACGCACTTGCGGCGAGCTCAGGTCGAGTGCCGCGCCGTGCTCGGCGACTGCGGTGAAGCGCGCCGGTGTGCGCGTGTCCTGCACCTTGTCGAACATGAAATTGAGGAACAGCATGTTGACGTGCTGGATCTCGTCGGCACCATTCTCGACGAACTGGCGCGCGGTCATGAACGCCGGCACGTGGCCGCTGACGCGCAAGCCTTGCTCGTGCGCGGCCTTGGCGATGATCGGCATCAGTTCGGGTTTCACCGAGCTGTAGATCTTGATCTGCTCGTGGCCGGTTTCCTTGTACATTCTCACCGCATCGAGCGCTTCCTTCTCGTTGTCGACGAGGACCTTGGTCGGTCCGGCGAACGGGCCTTTGCCATCGATGATGCCGGCGCGGATGATGCGCGGGCCGATGTCCTTGCCGGCCTCGATGCCATCGATCAGGGCCTTCAGCGTTTCCACCTGGTTGGCCATGTCGCGCACCGTAGTCACGCCCGAGGCGAGGTCGAGCAGGCCGTCGGCACCGCCAGTGAAATGCACATGCATGTCCCACAGGCCCGGCATGAGGAAGCGATTGCCGCCATCGAACTCCTCGACACCATCCAGCAGCGAGACATCGGCGTCGCCAATCGAGACGATCCTGCCGGCATCGATCAGCACGGCGCGGGCGTTGACCACTTCACCGCTCGGTGGATCGAACACGCGCACGTTGCGGATCAGCAGCGGTGAGGTCAGCTGCCGCGTCAATTCGCTGGCGCGAGCTTCAGCGAGGCGTTTTTCCTCCTGCTCCTGGCGATCGCCGATGGTCTTGATCGCATCCTCGAAGCCTTCGCGGATCAGGGTGCTCCAGCCCGAGTAGCTGGCAAAGAAGCGCTGGTCCTGGTCGAGCCAGACGAAATCCGGCAACAGGCCGAGTCCCTTCAGCGCGTACAGGTCGACGCTGCGCGATGCGTCCTTGCCCTTCACCTCGACGGTGGCGAGCTTGTGGATGCTGGCCACGCCGGCGGGCACCAGGGCCAGCTTGTGGTCGGGCGCTGCCAGTGCAGCGCGGGCCAGCAGGATCGAATCCTCGGGTACCTGGTTGAGGCCGAGGAAGAAGCTCGATCCGGCAAGCGTGCGCTTGTCGTCCTCGGCGGCATTCTTCCAGCTCAACGCATTGCCGTTGCGCGTATAGGTTTCCGCGACCGGCGCCTTCAGGTAATCGACGCCTTTCAGCTCGATCGCCGTCGGCATGCCGTGGGCATCGAGCACATAGCTTGCATCGAGATTTGGTCCGCGCCCGCGATCGTTGAACTCGAAATGCACGGCGAGCTTGCCATCGTCGCCGTAGCGCGCCTCCTGGAATCCGGCCTTGGCACCGGCCAACAGCAAGGTGCTGCGTTCAACGCGCTCGGCGGCATGCACCGACGTCGCCGCGACGAGCACGACGAAGAGGATCACGGCCATTGTCTTCATTGCAATTCCCCAGGGTTTCAACCTGGGCATTATGGCTTCATCGGCACATGGATTGCCGCCCGCACCCGGCGTTTCGTTGCCAGCACCCGCACATGACCTCCCGCACTTGGCGGAATCGGCCGTTCAGGACTATTGTGCGGGTCCACTGTCCCGGAAATCCACCATGATCCGATCCGCACTTGCCGCCGCCATGGTCGTCGCGCTGGCTGCCTGTTCGTCTCCATCGACGGACGGCACCTCGACGCCCGCCAGCGCACCCGCCGCCACTGCCGAGGTTGCTGCCCCCGTGAATGCCCTGCTGACCGCCAGCACCCTGCCGATGCAGGCACCGCCCTTCGACAAGATCAAGGATGCCGACTACCAGCCGGCAATCGAGGAAGGCATGCGCCAGCAGCTGGCCGAGATCGAGAAGATCGCCAACAACCCGCAGGCACCGGACTTCGCCAACACCTTCGAAGCCATGGAGCGCAGCGGCGAGCTGCTCACCCGCTCGGCGCGCATCTTCTTCAGCCTGGCCCAGGCCAACACCAATGACACCTTGCAGGCGGCCCAGGTCGCGCTGGCCCCGAAGATGGCCGAACACAGCGATGCCATCCATCTCAATGCCAACCTGTTCAAGCGCGTCAAGGCGATCTACGACGCTCGCGAAAGCAGCGGCTTCGATGCCTTGCAGATGCGCGTGGTGGAGAAGACCTACACCGATTTCGTTCGCGCCGGTGCCCAGCTGGGCGACGAGGATCAAGCCAAGCTGCGCGCACTCAACAAGGAGGAGTCGACGCTCTCCACCGAGTTCCAGAACAAGCTGCTGGCCGCCACCAATGCCGGTGCCGTCGAGGTCGATGACAAGGCCCTGCTCGATGGCCTTGGCGAAGGCGGCATTGCCGCGGCGGCCGATGCCGCCAAGGACGCCAAGCTCGCCGATGGCAAGTATCTGCTGACCCTGCAGAACACCACGCAGCAGCCGGTGCTGGGATCATTGACCAACCGCGACCTGCGCCTGAAGGTGCTCGCCGCTTCGGAAACCCGTGCCAGCCATGGCGACGCCAACGACACGCGCACGCTCATCCCGCGTCTTGCGCAGTTGCGCGCCGAGCGCGCCAAGCTGCTCGGCTACGCCAACTTTTCCGCCTACAGCCTGGCAGACCAGATGGCCGAGAAGCCGGAGAATGCGGTCAAGCTGATGACCGACATGGTTCCGGCCGCCACCGCACGCGCGCGCAGCGAAGCCGGCAAGATCCAGAAGGTGATCGATGCGCAGAAGGGCGGCTTCAAGCTCACCGCGGCCGACTGGGATCTCTATGCCGACCAGGTGCGCAAGGCCGAGTTCGATCTCGACGAAGCTGCAATCAAGCCCTACTTCGAACTCGACCGCGTGCTCAACGACGGCGTGTTTTTCGCCGCCAACCAGCTCTACGGCCTGACCTTCAAGGAGCGCCATGACCTGCCGGTCTACCATCCAGATGTGCGCGTGTTCGACGTGTTCGATGCCGACGGCCAGCAGCTCGCCCTGTTCTACGCCGATTTCTACAAGCGCCCGAGCAAGAGCGGCGGCGCCTGGATGGATGTGTTCGTCGAACAGAACGGCCTGACCGGCACCAAGCCGGTTGTCTTCAATGTCTGCAACTTCACCAAGCCGGCCGACGGCCAGCCCGCCCTGCTCAGCTTCGATGACGTGACCACCATGTTCCACGAGTTCGGCCACGCCCTGCACGGCATGTTCTCCAACGTGAAGTACCCGAGCATCGCCGGCACCAACACCTCGCGCGATTTCGTCGAATTCCCCTCGCAGTTCAACGAGAACTGGGCGCTTGAGCCGAGCGTGTTCGCGCACTACGCCAAGCACCACGAAACCGGCGAGCCGATGCCGCAGGCGCTGGTCGACAAGATCGTCAAGGCGCGCGCCTTCAACCAGGGTTACGCCACCGTCGAATACCTCGCCGCGGCACTGCTCGACCAGGCCTGGCACCAGTTGCCGGCAGACGCGCCCTTGCAGGATGTCGACAAGTTCGAGCTGGATGCGCTCAATCGCTACAAGATCAACGTCGCCGAAGTTCCGCCGCGCTACAAGACGCCGTACTTCGCGCATATCTGGGGCGGCGGTTATTCGGCCGGCTACTACGCCTACCTGTGGGCCGAAGTGCTCGATCACGACGCCTTCCAGTGGTTCAAGGAACACGGCGGCATGAGCCGCGAGAACGGCCAGACGTTCCGTGACCAGGTGCTCTCGCGCGGCAATTCGGAAGAACTGGCGAAAATGTACAGGGACTTCCGCGGCAAGGATCCCAGCGTCGAGCCGCTGCTCGAGTTCCGCGGCTTGAAGTAGGCAAGGCCGGCGACATCGTCGTCGCATTCTTGCAGCAAGGAAAAGGCCGGCAATCGCCGGCCTTTTTCGTGGCAGCCATTCCACGATCGAATCACGCATCACCACGCCAAGCGGCGTCCACATCGCTGAAATGCACGCATGCACGTACAGGTCAGCGCAATCCTGTGTGCGGAGTGCCTTCAAGGGCGGCTCGATCGGTCATTGCGGCCGGGCCAGCGTTGCCCTGCACCAGCAAATCAATCAGGTGCCTGGCTTGCTGCCCAATGCACGCGGTTCCATTCCAGCCTGCGGCTGCGCCAGTGGCTGTCGATGGCTTGGGTGAAGTTGGCTCGAACCAGCTTGCCCCGCGCGAGCAGCCAATTTTCATCCTCACGGCGCACGATGACGCCCTCCAGCATGCCGTCGCGATAACGGCTGTTCCATTGCTCCACGCCATCCTTCAGCATGGCCAGGGGAATGGCGGCCCTCGGCCAGGCGTGGCACCACAGCCAGGCGCAGCTGCTGCGCCAGTGCGTTGCGCCGTGGCGTGCTCCAGAACTTCCGCTTGCGCCGGTCGTAGACGTCAAAAAGCAGCCACCAGTCCGGCAGCGCGGGGTAATCCAGCGAATGGCGTGCGGCACACCATTCGCCAAAGGCGATCAGGTGTTCGCCAAGCGCCTCGGCCAGGGCAACCCCGTGCACCGACATCCAGTCGGGCAGGCGCTGGAACTGCCCCTCATGCGGTTCGAGCAGATACTGGCCGCGGTTCTGTGCACGCAACAGGCCGTTCGGCCCCACCGAGAAACCGAGATTGGCGCCATCGAGCTTTTCCTCGACGACCACCTGACCCTCCAGCAGGGCGCTCGCCTCGTCGGGTGAAAGCACCTTGTCGTCGCGGGGTGTGCCTGCGCCAAGCCAGACGATGTGGGGGGTATGCGGGAAGCGGAAAAAATCTTCGTTCATGGCAGTTCGGGAAGCGTTTCGTCAGGGAACTTGCCGGCAAAGAATCGGCGGGCATCATCCGGGCAAAGGAATTCGACCCGGATACCCGCTGCAGCCAGGTCAGGCCACCACCGCAGCCACTTGCAATCCACGGCCTGCAGGATCGGCGGCTTTTGCGCGTGCGCATTCGATATCGCCGGGAACTTGCGATCGGACGGATCGAAGTCCGCCTCCAGCGCCGCAACCGGGAACTCCGCGAATCGATTCGCCGCCACTTCCGTCAATCTGACATGGGTCACCCGAGCGGGATTTGCCTGGTTTTGCATCAGCCATTTGAGGAACGCGGTGCCGACTCCCTTGCCTCCCATCGAGTCGAGTTTGTGCTGGTATTCGCCCAATACCCGGTAGCCGTCGTCGACGACGACCGTGGCTGACGCCATGATCGCCTGCAGCCGATCCACGCACGACACGACACATTCTTCCGACGCGGCCTCATGCCTGCCTTCGGCGACCAGCAGCACATTGGTATCCACGACCACGTCAGCCATGCGTCGTGCCTCGATCCTTGATGCGGCGCTTCATCGCGGCCTGCGTGCGCCCGGCGATCTCGGTCATCTCGTCGCCGAAGAAATTGTCCGGCCAGTTCTCGATTTCGCCATACCTGTCCATGCGCAGCGCTTCGAGGTCGAGCGAACTTCCCGCCTGCCGGGCGAAGTGCACTGCCACGTCGTCGGCGGAAATGGCTTCCTCGGCAATGCGCCGCTGCAGGCGCATCAGGAAGTGCTCGGAATGGCTTTCCACGATCAACTGGACATTGCGCGGCCTGCCATCTTCATGTGCCTGCACCGCACTGATGAAAGCGTCCGCAAGTTCGGCCTGCACCAGGGGGTGGAGGTGGATCTCGGGCTGCTCCATCCAGACGATGGAATCCGCTGGTGCGTAGAACGCCTGTACCAGCGCCGGCAGCATTTGCGAAACGCCAAAGCCTACATCGGTCAGCTTCACCTCGGGAGCACCCTTGCGCGCCCGCACCAGCACCTCGTATTCCTTGCGGCCCTGGCCAACCGCCTGCATCGAGAAGCTCTCGATCACGCCCAGGTCGCGAAGCCATGCCGCGATGAAGCGATCAAAGCGATCCTTCTTCTTGCGGTATCCGCGATTCAGTTCGCGTCCTTGTTGCGTTGCCGCCAGCAGCGCGGGGATGGCGAACTCGCCACGTGCGCCCACATCGGGGACGATGTCGCCCGCCCATGAATAGGTCCGCCGAGGCGGTTCGCGCAACGGTCCCAGATAACCCAGGCCGGCAAGCAGGCGCTCGGTGGCAAGTGCAAACTGGCTCAACGAGTCGGCGTTCCGGTAACGGGCCAGAGTGACATCGGAGAAGCGGTAGAACTTTTCCGGCGGTTCGATCGGCCACTTGCTACCTTGTTTCATCGCCAGCTTCATGGGATCGACGTGCAGGTAGGCCTTGCCGCTGCCACGCAGTCCGTGTTCCACGGAGAGCTGCGGCGCGCCAACCTCGTTGATCAACTGATAGTCGAAGCGTTGCAGTTCCGGCAGCCCGCGCGCATCGGCATGCAGCACCGAAGCCAGTTGCATCCGATTGCCGGCATAGGCCTGGCCGGGCTGCAAGGGATCGCGAAACTCAACTGTTTGCGGCAGTCGCCAGGCCAGCGTGAATTCCAGTCTGGCCTTGAGGTCGTGGCCATGCAGGCAATCGGCAAAGGTGCCGAGGTCGATCGGCGAATTGGCGTCCCCCAGATGCAGGGCGCGACGTCGATCGGTCAGCAACGAAGTCTGCTTGAGAGCCAACAGCAGGTGGCCGAGGCTGCTCTTGCCGGCACTGTTGGCACCGAAGATCACCGTCAGCGGTGCCAGGCGGATGGGTCCGGTGTCTTTCCAGGCCTTGAAATTCCTGATGTGCAGGTGGGTCAGCATCGGTGCATTGACTGTGGCTTCTTGGCTGCGGTTGATTCAGCGCGGTTGCGCGTTCGCTTGCGACGTTTTGCAAAAACCGGAATCCGCCGCTCGCGTTCGCAGCACGCGCTGTGCTGGATGTCGGCGAGCGGTGGATGGCGTGTCGCTCTCGGCAATCCCTTCGTTCTGCAAAGTCACCCTCGGGAAAGTGATGTTCTCGCACAAGCCGACACTGGTGTCGATTTCCTTGCAGCAGTCGTGAATCAAGCGGAAAACGAGGAATCCCGCGTGCCTGCGCGGTCCAGCATGCGGGCAATATCGCCCAAGAGCATGCGCCGCGCCAGATCACCCTCAGCCTTGCCGGTTGAGGATGCGAGTCGCGCAGGCCGCTCCGACGCTCCCGGCTTCAGTCACGCAAGCCGCAGGCAATGGCGGTGGGGAGGCCGCGCCGAACCGAGGCTGTTTCATGCCGACCCGCCCATGCAGCAGCCATCCCCGATCCGGGCCGGTTTGCCCCGTGACAGACATCGTGTCGCTCGGAGCCAGCTTCGGGCGTCTAGGAGAACAACCCCACTCCCATGGCGTCCATCGTGAAACGTCCTGTCACCCTGATCGGGCTCTGTCTCCTTCTTGCCAACACGGCCAACGCCGCGACCTACTGTGTTGGCCCTCCCGGCGGCGGCACCACACACGGCAGTATCCAGGCTGCATTGAATGCGGCGGAAACCAATCCCGGAACCGATACGATATTCGTGATCCGTCGGGATGGGATTCAGGCCCAGGGCATCGTCATCGAGAATCAGGATGTGATCCTCTCCGGGGCCCACGTCAACTGCAATCCGGACGAGCCGTTGTTCGAGCCAACTGTCCTCAACGCCGGTGGCGGCTCGATGACTTCCGCGCTCATCGTGCGAAACACGGCCAGTTCCCGGTTGATGCATGTGGAGATCTCCGGATTCGACATCGTCGGCGGCGATGCCATCCATGGATCCGGAGGTGGTCTGCGTGTCGATGGTCATGTCGACCTTGCGCTCAGCGACCTGAAGATCTCCCGCAGCGAGGCCTATTATGGCGCCGGCATCGCGTTCCACGGGGCTGCCGAGGCAAGCATGCGACTCGGTGACCGAGTCGAAATCTCGAACAACCTTGCCACAGGGAGTGGTGGTGGATTGGCGATCTTTGGTGGAAGCGTGTTCGTCGATGGCATGCAGACATCGATTCACGGCAATACGTCGGTGCACGATGGCGGTGGCATCTTCCTGGCTGGAGAAGGCTCCGCCAACGTGGCCCATCTTGTCCTTCGGCGCGGCCGCATGCTCGACGCATCAGTCGGCTCCGTCCACGAAGTCGTGGAATCCAACATCGCGGAACTGGGCGATGGCGGCGGTATCGCGGCAGCGGCCTGGAGCGATGTCCAGGGCTATTCCGTCGACGAGTATTTTCCGATCTGGATCAGTCTCAATTCGGCCTCGCAAGGCGGCGGTATCGCTGTACTCGGCGAGACCGCGCGCGTTCGCCTGTGGAACCCGGTGATTCGGGGCAACCACGCCAATGCAGGCGGCGGCGCAATTCTGGCCATTGATGGCGGGCAGTTCGAGATGCTGGATCGCAACGATCCGGACCGTCCTGCAGACGCATTGCAGTGTTCGGGAGACGGCTACCTCGACTACTTCTGCGTGATTGCCAACAATATCGCGCGCAGCGCTTCCGGAAATGACGTACCGGGTGCTGCGGTCATGCTTTCGCACTCGGCAGCAGTTGCCACACCCACGCGCGTTGTCCTGGCTGGCGCACGCCTGCTCGACAACCGTGGATCGAGCGTCTTTTCGGATACCTGCCTCAGTATCGAATGCGACACCTCCAGCAAGTTGATCGTTCGCAACAGCCTGATCGCCTACCATCCCGAGACGCCGGTACTGGCACGGCTGATCTATGGCTCTGCGCTGGAGTTCCTCTCCTCGACGATAACCGGTACCGGCGCAAGCCCGGATACTCGTTCGGTCCTGCAGACAAATGGAAGCATTGCCATACGGCGCAGCATTCTCTGGGAGCCAGGTCGCGATCTGATCGGCGGGCTTGTCCCGGCCAGCGTGATTGCCGATGAAGTCCTCGTCGCCGATGCCGGTGATCTCGCCCTTCAGGCGCACATTCTCGTTGCCGACCCGGTGTTCCTGGCGGCCGGTGGCGGTGACTTCCATCTTGCTGCGAGCTCACCCGCAGTGGATGCCGCTACTGCACATTCCGGATTGCAGTGGGACGCAGATGGCTATCCACGACAGGTCGATCTGCCGGATCGACCGAACGGACTCGGTGTCGCGGATCTCGGTGCTTTTGAGAGGCAATCGAGCGACAGCATCTTTGCCAATGGATTCGAGTAGCCCGTGAACTTGCTGCAACGTATTGCGCCCGTCGCGGTGCCTGCTTCGATGATCGACTCGAAATGGAGATGCCGAGGACAGGCGTTGTTCGTCCCGGCCGTGCGATGACGCGGTGGCTGTCCGGCTTGCTCGCCCGCGAAGCACAAATGCCGGCCGGGATGGCGTTCGAGATTGCCAAAGCGCGTCAGGGATATCGACTTCATACGGAATCCGGACCATGTCCAAGCCTGCAAAGCAGTTGTCGAGCTTCCTCGTGGCCGGCGCGATGGCCATTACCGCGCCAGCGCATGCGTTCTTCGTCGGTAGCGATCCCGCCTGTACACATGCAAGCATCCAGGCAGCCATCGATGCAGCCGCAGCCAATGGCCCCGGTCTGGATCTTGTCTTCATTGCCGGCAATCAGACCTATTCCGGACAGGCGTTGAGCATCACCGGCCATGACGTCTGGCTAGCTGGCGGGTACCCGGATTGCAGCGCTTCGCAACAGACGCCGCAGCAGCAGGCAACACTCGATGGTGCGGGAAACGGCGGAAATCCGGTAATTCGTGTCGACAACTCTGGCCCACGACGCGGAAACATCATCTTGCAGGATCTCGAACTTGCGGGTGGACAGCTTGCCAACGGCGAGGGTGGCGGATTGCGCGTGGAAGGCAATCTCCATATCAATCTCTCCGGTGTGCGCTTGCGCGCCAACTCGGCACTCCGGGGTGGTGGATTGTATGTGAAGGGACAGTCGGACACCGAGCCAGCGTCGATGGTAATCCTGGACTCTTCCGCAACCGGGAACGCAAGCCTGATCCAGGACAATCAGGCCATCGAAGGCGGAGGACTCTACGCGGACGAGTCGTCGAGCATCCAGGTCGCGTCGCTCGTTGAAAACAATCAGGCGGTCAGAGGCGGAGGCTTGTTCCTCAACGGGGCAAACAGTTCGACATTTGCCTATGTGTCGCCGGACAGTCTTTCAGGCGGTGGAATTCGAAACAATCTTGCCAGTGAGGATGGCGGCGGCGTCTATATGGCCAATGGCGCATCGTTCCAGACGGACCGCACGTTTCCGGACCGGCCCGCGGTCGAGTTGCGTGGCAATCAGGCGGGCAGGCACGGTGGCGGAATTCATGCCGGCGCCGGCACGTATGCGGTGCTGCGCCGGATCATTGTTGCCGACGACCAAGCAGGAACCTTGATGCCGGGAAATGGCGGGGGTCTCCATGTGGCAATGGGAGCCATCGTGCTGCTCGACGGTGTCGACCCAGGCATGGGCGCGGGAACGTTCTGCGCGCAAGAGCTTCCCTGCGCTTCGCTGAGCGGAAATATCGCCGGCAGCACCCAACATGCCGGCCTCGGCGGTGGCGCGTACATCGAGCCAGGCGGACACCTGAACATTCGATATGCCGATGTCAACAACAACCAGGCTGACGATGGAGCGGCCGTCTGGGTCGGCGGCGGTTTTCCCGGCCATGGCGCGAACCTGTATTCCGTGTTGATGACGGGCAATAGCTCGACAGGCGCCCTGTTGGCTGCCGCCAACGGCGCAATCCTGCATATCGAAGGCGCCACCCTCGCCGCCAATCAGGTGGGCAGCCTGATGCGTCTGGACCAGTCCAACGCCGAGGTATTCGGGAGCATTCTGCATCAACCGGGCAATCCGCTTCTGACCACGACCGGCGCATCGGGCATCGCGACCCAATGCGTCGTCGCCAGCAGTGCGTTCGACCCGGCCGGCGACGTGCGTGTCGACGATCCGATGTTCATGGATGCCAGCGCGCGCGACTACCGTCTCGCTGCCGGCAGTCCCGCAATCGATGCCTGCACGTCTTTCGTGAGCGGTTTCGGGAACTATGACTACGCCCTTGAGCTTCGCGGCGTCGATCAGCCGGGCGTGCCGGACGATGGCGGAGCGTACGACATCGGAGCATTCGAGATGCCCGTGGTACCGGATGGCATCTTCTCCAGCGGTTTCGAGTCGCCCGGACCATAGTCAAGCGGAGGTCACCCGGCGACCTCCTGTCCGCCCTGCTGACCAGATGGCGCGATCGTCACGAGGTCCGCCCGCGTGCGGTAGCCGACTGATCCGGGGGCAATAGCGCAGCGCGCCTCTTGCGCGCCATGCCGTTGCGCCACGCGTCCGGACCCTCCCTGGCCTGGTGATTCGCCGGCTTGGCCGATCCCGTGGTCATCGAAAACCGATTACATGGCGTTGCTTCGCATCAAAAGGCGTCCTCGGGATTGCACGGACACTTTCGGAGACGATCATGCGGGCCACATGTCTTGTTTTTCTGTTGGCGGTATTGCTTTTCCCAGGCGCAGCGCGCGCCGATATCGACGTTCGCGTCGGAGGTGGCGCAGGCTGCAACTACAACTCGATCCAGGCCGCGATCAACGGCGCGCTGCCGGCCAATGGCATCACCAACATCCTGATTGCGCGAAATCAAGCCTACAACGCGCAGCAACTCGATATTGACGGCAAGAACGTGCGCCTGATTGGTGGCTATGCAAATTGCCAGCAGACCACACGTGACTCCACCAGGACCGTGCTCAATGGTGCGGGCGGGTCCGCCCGCAGCATCCTCAACATCAGGGGCTCAACCGCCGTCATCGGCATCTACCTGCTCGATTTCCAGAATGGCGACGAGCTGACGGACTCCTCCAGCTATGGCGGCGCCATCGACATCACCCAGGGACCGCACGCCCTCGTCTATCTTGAAGAAAATCGCTTCTTCAACAACCGGGCCGGAATCGGAGGTGCGATCAGCATCCGCAACGGCACGGCTTCACAGAGTGGCGTGCATGTGCGCATGGCTTCGAGGAACATCGTCCTGCAGAACACCGGCATTCACGGCGCCGGCGGCATCTTCTGTCGCGGCGCCTCCCTCGACATCAAGGGAGTCAACAACTTCATCTTCCAGAACACCGCGGGCGAAGCCGTCGCAACGCCCCACTACATTGGCTACGGTGGCGGCCTGATCGCGGACGATTGCCTCGTGAATGTCGGAGGGCAGGGTGTCGTTTTCGATGGCAACAATGCGAATGGTGCGGGTGGTGGAATCTTTGCCAACGGCAGCCAGACCGTGATGCATCTCTACAACGTCGATCCCGATAGTCCCCAGATCCTCAGCAACAATACGGCAAACACCTTTGGCGGCGGCATCGATATCGAGCAGGGTGCCCGAGTCCATGCCTGGGACATGATCATTCGAAACAACATTGCACGGGAGGGCGGTGGCGGCGTCGCGCTCTACGACGATGGAGTGGAAGATCATAGCCTCTTCTTTGCCAGTCGCTATTTCACTGCGGAAACGCCGAATGGTGATACGGCCACCTTCAGCAAGGCTTTCAACTGCACGGAGCCCGAAGTCTGCAACCTGATCGAGAACAACCGGGCAGAGGCGGCAGGTGGCAACGCACGGGAGGGTGGTGCGTTGCGTGTGTCAACCGACGATGACGGCTTTTCGGATGCCGTTCTCATCGGGACGCGCCTGACCCGGAACTCCGGCGACAGCGTAGTGCGACTGAAAATGGCAAATACATCGCTTTTCTTCAGGCGATCAAAGGTCACCTTCAACGGCGCCGTGATGGACAACAACCAGGCGCAAGGGTTCTTCGTCAACTCAAGCAGCGGGCGCACCGAAGTCACCAACTCCTCGATTGCCGGGAACACGTTTGGCGCGTCCTCCTTCAGTAACGAAACGATGTCCTGCGGAGCAGGGGCCCCCACCGTTTCATTCATGGAAGGCAATACCTTCCTGCAACCAGGCAAGACCATGGTTTCGGCGACGACTGTAGGTGTCGCAGGTTGCGGACGCTTCAATGTCGCCAATAGCCTCGCTGGCCTCGCTCCAGCCGATCAGTTCCTTTCACTGGCTGCCGATCCGCAGTTCGTCGACGTGGCCAACGGCAACCTCAGGCTGCTGCCGACGTCCCCGGCAATCGACTTCGCACCGGCACTGATCAGTGCCGTGACCCGGGATGGCGCCGCGCGCGTTGCGGACGTGCCCGAGGCCACCAACGTTTTCGGAGCGCAGGACGCAGGCGCCTACGAAATGCCATCCGGATCCGATCTGATCTTCAGCAGTGGATTCGATCCGGATTGAGCCGCGCTCCCCGGGTCGACCGGCTGCCGGCCGGAAATGCGGTTCTCGCGCTTGCCAGGCAGCTTGGAAATCGTGAGCCCCATTCCGGCTGGCTGCCCCCACGTGGCTTGCGAGCAAGACGGCCCGCCCTTGCAGGGCGCGGTGACGAGGTCGATACGCCCCCCGGTGATGTCGAGGTATCAGCGACTGCGGCATCCGGTCATCTGCAAGACGCCGGCGCCAGGCCTGCATTCCAGCTTGCACGGGCGCAATTTCCATCAATGAAAGGAAGACATGGCATGAACCCGAGATTGATGTTCCTCCCCTTGATTGCGGTGTTGATCGGTGCGACGCAGGCACGCGCCGCCGTCGTCTCGGTGGGCAATGAACCAGCATGTTCATTTGGCAGCCTGCAGCAGGCGATGGCCTTCGCCAATTCGAATGGCCAGGACGACGAGATCCGCATTGCCAACACCATGCAGCACACCCACGTGAGTGTCGAGAAACACGACGCCGATCGGCTGACAATTGCGGGCGGCTATGCAAGTTGTTCCTCTGCACTGCCCCTCGCCATTCCAACGGTGCTGGACGGCTCCGGATCCAACGCGCCTGTCATTCGATCGGTCGGTGGATATCTCTCATTGCGGAACCTCCAGATCACTGGAGGAAGGCTTGACGGATCATCCTCCTCTGGGGGTGGTGTCGACATGAAAGCCCCTGCGCTTGGAATCGACTTCAGAGATGTCCGCATCACGTTGAATTCCGCTGCCAGCGGCGGAGGCGTGGCGATCATCGGTTCACCGTCGCTCACCATACGAGTTCGTGCCGAGAATCTCAGGATTGATCGCAACGACGCGAGCGGAAATGGCGGCGGCCTTTTCGCAGCCTATGCCAACGGGCAGTTCTCATCATTGCAGGTTGAGGACAATCGCGCGGGCAACGATGGTGGCGGTATCTGGCTGGGGAACGATGCCGTGTTCCACAACCGTACCGGCAAGACGCGCAGTGGAATCTTTGCCAACCACGCCGGCAACCGTGGCGGTGGCATTGCCATCGAAGGTGGAGCAATGGAGATGTATCACGTGGCCGCAGGCACCGATCCGGCAGTGATATCGAACAACTCGGCCCGTGTCGGCGGAGCCATATCCATCTTCAATGACCGGCCATGGACAGCCGCGGTGTTCAACGGATCCGGAATCAATGTCGTCAAGAACACGGCAAGCCGGGAAGGTGGCGCTATCGCGATCTCGGTCATTTCGAGTGACTCGGCCCCCGTTTTCGGCGGCGTGCATTTCTCCGCGGCGCCTCCAGCCGTGGGCGGCGGTGGCGTCGGCTATTGCGATACGCCCCGGCTTTGCAATGTTTTCAGCGACAACGCCGCAATCGACGAACAGGGCTCACTCATGCCCGGCGCGGTCGTTGCCATTCACATGAAAGGCAAGGAAGCGGACGGTTTCGCAAGATTCTGGAACTCGACCTGGCGTCGGAACTTCGGTTACGACCTCGCCCACAGTGAATCGGATGTGGCCTCTGTCTGGGCGCAGGAAATTCAACTTCTCAACACCCTCGTCGATGACAATCTCGTCGAGAAGAACCTGATCAACGCCACCGGCTTCGGTTCGATCTACGTGATGTCAAGCACGGTCACCGGCAACCGGACAGGTTCCGCCTTGATCAGCGGCGAAGCAGCAAACTATCTGCGAGGATCCATCTTTACCGATGACGCTCCCCTGCTCTCCAGCGTCACGCCCGGCACCGCGGCATTCAATTTGATCGTGGCCAACGATGACGGCCTCGCCGGCATGCCGCAGATCGAGAAGGCGGATCCCCGGTTCGCGGATCCTGCGAACCATGACTATCAGCTGCGCATGGATTCGCCGGCGCTTGACAGGGAATGGGGCAACTCCGCGTCGACCCATGATCTGGATGGCGAGCCGAGGGATGTGGACCTGACCTACGTTCCCGACTTCAACATGCCGCGTGATCTGGGATGTTTCGAGCGGCAATTCTGAGCGGGCGTCGAGGCGCGAGGGTCCCGGGGTTCATTCCTGCCTGAGCGAGATCGGCAAATTCCGGGACACTCCGGCCGCGCAATTCAAGTCGGCATCCGCAGTCTCTCGAAGACTGGATTGCCTGGCGAAGCAAACGTGTTTGCACGATGGAGCCCGGCGGCACCCTCGAGTTGTTTCATTCGGAATCCTTGTCGCCGTTGAGAACGCCGGACTCGATGAAGCAGGCCCCGGGCAGCACCGTACGGTGTTGACCCGAGACCAAGGCTGAGCAGGGAACGTGGCCCAGCGCGAAAGCGCCTGGATTCGTTGCCAGCGCTGTGCGCTGATATCGCGGTGCTTCGGTGCCATCTTGAGGGCGAGGCGGGCCGCGTTGCGGGCATCGGTGTCCCGGCCGGCATCGCTGAGCACTTCGGCGCGCACCACCTGGAAAGAAAACGGCAGCTCGGTATTGTCGGGTTGAATGCGAGAGATCAGCGCATCGGCTTCGTCGAGCATGGCGAGTGCCTCCTCACTTCGATGGAGACGTCCCAGGGCCGTGGCGCGAGTCCTGCGCATGACCGCCCCGGACCGGCTCCCGCTTTGGCCGGAGGCGGAAGAAATCGCCAGCGCCTGATCGATGCTCTCCAGGGCTGCCCCGAACTTGCCCAGCTCGATAAGCACCGAGGCGCGACCGGCAAGACTGCCGGCATAGGCCGGATGCTTCTCTCCGAGCAATCTGCGCCGAAGTTCCAGGCCGTGCATATTCGCAGCCTCCGCCTCCCCGAGTTTATTCATGCGCAAATACGCGGCACTCAGATTCTGCCAGTAGCGGGCACAGTCCGCGTTCGACTCGAGTCTGGCTTTGGTGCAGATCGAGGTGGCCTGCAGATAGTATTCCACCGCCTTGGCGGGTTGCTGACGGTCCAGTTCCAGCGAACCGAGGCCGTCTGCCATCCCCGCGTTTTGCGGGTGCATGGGGCCAAACAGGAGCACGTACATCGAGGCTGCTTCTTGCAGGACTTGCTCAGCCTCGTCATATTTTTCCGCCGCGGCCAAGGTGGTGCCCAGGCTGTACAACGCGTCGGCAATTCGCTCATGCGGCGCATCGTGGATACGCCGCCATAGCGCGAGCGCCTCGCGTACCAGGCGCTCGCCACCGCTGATGTCACCGAGCTGATACTTCACGGCGGCAAGGTTCTGGGTCGAATTGGCGAATGGGTGCCCCGGAGGGCTGGTGCTGGCCCGCCATCGGGCCAGTATCGGTTCGAGAACTTCAGCGGCTTCCTGGTTGAAGCCGGCAGCGGCGAGAAAATCCCCATAGCCGGCCCTGGCGATCAGACTTTTCTCCGACCCTCTGCCAAATGCAATTTCTGCCGTTTCGGCTGACGCCTTGGCCAGTTCACGCGCCTCCTCGGAGTGGCCCATTTGCAGACGCGCCCCGGCATACGCATCGAGACCGTCGACGGCAACCTCGTCGGCAACACTTCGCATCGCGGCAATTCGCTCCCCGAGAAGTCGGTCGCCTTCTTCGGCCCTGCCGAGGCTGATCAGGGCGTTCGCACGTTTTGTATCAAGCGCGAGTGCTTCCCGCGATTCCCCGGCTCCGGAAGCCGAGAGAACCGCCGAGCCTTTTTCGGCGAGATCGACCGCCTGGGCATAGTCGCTGCTGCTATAGCTGATTGCACTCAAGGTGCCGAGAAGTTCCGCCCGCAACGAAGGACTCAGACGGACATCGTCGTCGAGCTTTGACGCCGCGACACGCACAAGCACGTCCGGCGTGGGCCGCTCGTCGCGCGGCAAATCCTCCTTGGCCGCCTCGAACAGACCAAGCAGGAAGTCGCGTGCCGCCTCGGCCCGTTGTGCCTGCTCACGCGCGACCTTGGCCTGCCATAGCGCAAGGCTGGTGCTGGCAAGGATGCCGAGAACCACGACAAAGGTGGTCAGGACGCCGCCTCGGTGGCGGCGCATGAACTTGCGGGTCGAATACCAGCGTGAGGGTGGGTGGGCGAGCACCGGTCGTGCGGCGAGAAAGCGATCGAGATCATCCGCCATCTCTGCGGCATCGCGATAGCGACGCTCCGATTCCGCGGCACAAGCCTTGGCGATGATCCAGCGCAACTCCGCAGGCAGTTCCGCCGACCATCTCGAATCATCCTCGACAGATGCAGGCGGTGGCCGGCGAGTAATCAGGACACGCAGCAACATGCCAAGCGCATGCACGTCGGTGGCCAGCGTGATCGCTCCTCCGCTCGCCTGCTCGGGCGCGCCATAGCCGGGAGTCATGAGCGGCCCGGCCGTCTGCGATGGCGACTCGTCTTCATCGAGCAGACGGGCGATGCCGAAGTCCAGCACCTTGATCGCTCCTGCGGAGGTAACCATGACGTTCGAGGGCTTCAAGTCACGATGGACGATCAAGGCGCGATGAGCAGCCGCCACGATTTCGCACAAGCGCGCAATCATCGCGACACAGCCGCGCTGATCAATGGCCCGCGATTCGCACCAGCGATCGATCGTCATTCCTTCGACGTATTCCATGACCAGGAACGGCACGCCGTCCCCGCTGACGCCGCCGTCGATCAACCGCGCCACACCGGCATCCTCGAACCGCGCAAGGATTTCGCGCTCGCGGCGGAAGCGGCGGTGCTCGCCAGAATCATGGATGCCTCGACGCAACAGCTTGACGGCGGCAACCTGGGTGAAATCGCCCTCGACCCGCTCGGCCAGGAAGACCGTGCCCTGGCCACCCTGACCAAGCAGACGCTGCAGGCGGAACGCGCCAAAACGCCGGCCGATCAGCACACCCGGCGAAAAGCCGAGCGCTGCGGTCTCATCGAACTGGTCGATATGACCGGCCACGTCCTGCCTGAAGAAACCTGCCTCGTTGCGATCCGCCGCGAGCATCAGCTCCAGTTCGAGGCGCAGGTCCGCATCGGTGAGGTTCTGTTCCATCCACTGCTCGCGCTCCGCCTCGGGCAAATCGGCGCATTCCTCGAACAGGGCGCGCAAGCGGTCATAGGTATTTTCCATGTCTATTCCAGACGTGAAACAACGGTCCCGAGCGACATTCCGCATTCACCATGGCAATCGAAACCGGGCGGGATATCGCGCAGGCATCGATGACGGACCGGAGGTGCGGAATGCACACACCGGCGACTCAAGCCAGGCGCCCGGCTCGTGTTGCACGCAGTCGTCGCGGAGGTCCCGAGTCGCGGAACATGGCACCTCCACGATTGGACCCTGGCCCGATCTCGCGGAGCATGCTCGAGCGGGCGGCAGACAGGTGGAAGAACCTCTAGTCCCGCAGCTCATGCTGCAACCAGGCGCGCGCAACGCGCCAGTCACGATTGACGGTTCGTTCCGAGACGCCAAGCAGTTCGGCGATCTTCGACAGCTCCAGGCCGGCAAAATAGTGCAGCTCGACGACTTCGGCAGCGCGGGCATCGACGTTCGAGAACTTGACCAGGGCAGCATCCAGCTCGATTGCCTGGGAGGCATCCAGACTGACGGCATCGACCGCAGGCGAATCAAGGCCGGTGTGATGCTGCCCGCCACCGTGCTTGACCCGCAGACAGCGCCGCGCATTGTCGATCAGCAGGTTTCGCATCGAGCGTGCGGCGTAGGCGAAAAAATCGCGTGGCGCGAGTTCGTTCTCGCGACCGGCGCACACATCCAGAAATACCTCGTGGACCAGGGCCGTCGTATTGAGCGTGTGTCCGGCCGAAAAGCGTCGGCGCTCTCGTCGCGCGATCGAGCGGAGTCTTTCGTAGACCAGCTCGAACGGCAGGTTTGCCCCGCCCGTGGATTCTTCCGCTTCGGATGTCTGCATTTCAGCGACTCCTTGTGACGGATAACTCTACTCGATGACGAGGTCCGATTGCAGCTGATCTGAAGTCCGTGGCCATGCTTACTTCCGCCGCCACGAGCGGAGCACTCCGGGTGGAAGTCTGTCGCCCACGATGGAGTCATGCGTCCTGGCGCGGGACGTGATTCCCAATCGACAGCCACTGCAGTTGACCCGTCTCGGCGACCGTCAGGGTGACTCGGATCAGCCAGAAACGGACGCCCGCAGCGGGAGGGTGCAGCCGCCGCCGCCTGTATCGGGAGTCCGTCGATCTGTTCACCGGTGAGCCGCTATCCCGCATCCTCCCCCGATGGATTCATGGACTTCACCGAGGCCACACCGACCCTGAAAACGGGGCAGGCGAGGAGAATGCGAGGCTGAAATGTAGGCACGCAAACCCGCGCCGGGATCACGAACTGCTCATGGAGGTGGTGGCAAAAAAGTGGCGAGGCCGGCACAGCGCCGCGTTGCCGCGCGCTGGCTCAGGAGGATCGGGCGTGCCGTCGCCGTTGCCAAGCTGATGATCCGGGATATCGCGACGGTGGACGTGCCTCGCCCATCGAGGGACGGTCGCCCTGCCGCATTCGGCCAGATGCATCCGGGTCGCGGCGCAAGCCCCGGCAGGCTTCGCTCTTGAGGCGATGTGCTGAACGAAAGGGGCCGTCCGTGTCCGGCACATGTCACCTCCGATCTCCCGTTTGCGGCACCCTCGGTTCGGCGCGCTCGCAAACACACCTTGCCTGGACCGACGGGCCTGCAAGGAAATCAAGGAAGACGGTCGCCCCATCTTCCTCATCTCTGCCGTGGATATTGTTGAACTCTGTCGTGCCGGCGCACGGGGTACGGCTGCCTTGGTTCCGGCTTGGCTTAACCGACGGCCACGAGCGTGGTCACGAAATGATCACGAGGGGATTTGGCGCGCCCGGAGGGATTCGAACCCCCGACCACTGCCTTCGGAGGGCAGTACTCTATCCAGCTGAGCTACGGGCGCATGTGTGGCAAGACGGGTGACGGCCAGCGGATCCGCGTGGACAGGATGCGCCAAGGCCGCGGTGGATTATAACCCAGTCGCGCTTGCTGCCCGCCAATCGCGGCTCGGCCAGGGAATGGTCCGGGGCAGGCAGCGCGGCCACTGCTGCGTGACTGATGTGCGTTCGGCAGACGTGTGCTGCTCCCGATTGCGCCGACGGCCGCCTTGGCGATCCTGCCGATTTGCCGGGCGAACCTCGTCCAGCGCTCCGGCACTGCTTCCGCAGATTGCGGCGCAGGTGCGACACTGGGCGGGAGGCTGGTGTCGTGCATGGCGTGGGTGGTCGAGGAATGCCGGGCGGGGGCGGCTGCGGTTCGCACCGGCCTGCTTTTGACGCCCCGCTGAACTTGCCGCGTCACGCTCTGGTTCCTTTCTGCACATGGCCTCGTCCACATCCCGGATCTCCCGCATGCGTTCCAGTTTCAAGCCCCCCCTGCTGCAGACTGCCATCATCATTGTCCTGCTTGCCTTTGCCTTTCTCGGCACGCGGGCAATCTGGGATCCGGACGAGGGTCGCTACACGAATGTCGCCTTGAACATGCTGGAAAGCGGCGATTGGCTGCACCCGATGCGCAACGAGTACGTCGGCCACTGGACCAAACCGCCGCTGACCTATTGGGCGATTGCCGCCAGCGTGGCGACATTCGGCTACAACCCGTGGGCGGCGCGGATTCCGAATGCGCTGGCGTACCTCTTCTGCGCCTGGATGGTCTGGTTCATCGCGCGGCGCGTGATCCCGGGCGACGAAAACAAGGCGGCAATCATCTACGCAACGATGTTCCTGCCGTTTGGTGCCGCGCAAATGCTGACGACGGACTTCCTGCTTACGGCCTGCCTGAGCGGCGCGATGGCGGCGTGGCTGGAATCGCGCCACGCAGGGGCACCGCGCTCGCGGCGCTGGGTGATGCTGATGTGGCTGGGTTTTGGCCTTGGTTTCCTGACCAAGGGTCCGCCGGCCTTGCTGCCGCTGCTGGCGGTCGTGACCTGCTCGATCCTGGCGCCGTCGCGACATGCGGATTCTCCGTTCCACTGGAGTGGCCTGCTGGTCTTCGCCGCGACCGCCTTGCCGTGGTATCTCGTCGTCATCGGCGATACCCCGGGCCTACTCGAATATTTCCTCCATCGCGAAGTCGTCGAACGCGTCGCCTCGAATGAATTCGGCCGCCACGGCGAATGGTACGGCTGGTTTCAGGTGTATGCGCCGACCTTGATCGTCGGCAGCCTGCCGTGGACGTGGATGCTGTGGCGCTGGCTGCGTGGATTGCCAGCTGCGATGCGTGGCTGGCGACAGCGCGACAGCCGCCAGCAGGATGCGGATGGATTGCTCCTCGCTCTCTGGGTGCTGTTGCCGCTGCTGGTGTTCTGCGTGTCGCAATCACGCCTGCCGCTGTACTTGTTGCCCTTGTTCACGCCACTGGCCCTGATTGTTGCCCGGCAGGTGCGCGTGGAAGGGCGCCTGTTTCCGCGCCCACTGCTGCTCGGCGCCTGGCTGGTCATCCTCCTCGGATTGCGCCCGCTTGCCGCGCACTGGCCGACGCACAAGGATGCCGGAGCATGGGCCGACGCCTTGCGCACACGCGTGCAGCAGCCAATCAAGCAGGTGGTCTTCGTCGAGGACATGGCTCGCTACGGCATCCACCTGCATCTTGGCGCACAGGTGCACAAGGTCTCGATTGATCCGCTGGCCGCCGACGCCTTCGGCCCCGAGTACGACACCGACCTCGATACCGAACTGGCCCGCGCGGATGGCGAGCACAGTGTCTACATCTGCAAGGAAACGCTCTGGCCGCGGCTGCGCGCGGCGATGGAGGCGCGCGACCGCCAGGTCATCGTCCACGGCCAGCCGTTCGAGGGGCGGGTGATCTTCAGCGTGCGCCAGCGCTGATCGCCAAGCTCCCGGTCGCCGGCCCTTCGGCTATCCTTGCCCTGGACACCGCACCGGGAGAACCGATTTGAAATCGCTGCTGCCCAGCCGCTACTGGATGTTCTCCGCATGCATCGTGCTTTTTGTGCTCAGTGCAGCTTTATTGAAAAATAGTGGAATCTGGCCGTGGATTTTCCTGGCGACGGGCCTGCTCAGCGGGGTCGGGATGTGGGATCTCGTCCAGTCCAGGCATGCCTTGCGGCGCAACTTTCCGGTGTCCGGCCACGGCCGCTACCTGATGGAAGCGATCCGCCCGATGCTGCGCCAGTACGTCGTCGAGGGGACACCGACGAAGTGCCGTTCTCGCACGACCAGCGCGCGATCGTCTACCAGCGCGCCAAGCAGCAGCAGGAGACGCGGCCGTTCGGCAGCGAACTCGCGTTCTATGGCGACAACTACGAGTGGATCAACCACTCGATCCTGCCAAGCCTGATCGCCGACCATGATTTCCGCGTGCCGATCGGTGGCGCGCAATGCACGAAGCCGTATTCGGCCAGTGTCTTCAACATTTCGGCGATGAGCTTTGGCTCGCTGTCGCCAAACGCGATCCTGGCGCTCAACAAGGGTGCACGGCTCGGCAACTTCTATCACGACACCGGCGAGGGCTCGCTGTCGAAATACCACCGCGAGCATGGCGGCGACATAGTCTGGGAACTCGGCACCGGATATTTCGGTGCCTGCGAGCGCGCCGGAGTCTTCAGCGAGGCGAAATTCACCGAGCGTGCCCAGCTCGATCAGGTGAAGATGATCGAGATCAAGCTTTCGCAGGGCGCCAAGCCCGGGCACGGCGGCATCCTGCCGGGGGCCAAGGTTTCCGCCGAAATAGCCGAGACACGCGGTGTTGCGCAGGGCGAGGATTGCATTTCGCCGTCACGCCATGCCGAGTTCGATACACCGGAAGGCCTGCTGCATTTCGTCGCCCGACTGCGCAAGCTCTCCGCGGGCAAGCCGACCGGTTTCAAGCTGGCGATCGGCCATCCGTGGGAATGGTTTGGCATCGCCAAGGCCATGCTGACCACCGGCATCCGCCCCGACTTCATCGTTGTCGATGGTGGCGAGGGCGGCACTGGCGCGGCACCCATGGAGTTCATCGATCACGTTGGCGTGCCGATGCGCGAAGGCCTGATGCTCGTGCACAACACCCTGGTTGGCCTCAACCTGCGCCAGGACATCCGCATCGGCGCGGCCGGAAAGATCATCACCGCTTTCGACATCGCGCGCACCATGGCCCTGGGTGCCGACTGGTGCAATGCCGCGCGCGGTTTCATGTTTGCGCTCGGCTGCATCCAGTCGCAGACCTGCCATACCGATCGTTGCCCGACCGGCGTCACCACCCAGGATCCGAGTCGCTGGCGTGCGCTGGATGTGCCGGACAAGGCCGAGCGCGTGAAGAACTTCCATGACAACACCTTGCGCGCGCTGCGCGAGATGATTGCTGCGGCCGGTCTCGATCATCCGGGCCAGCTTGGCCCCGAGCACATCCTGTGCCGTGTTTCGGGCTCGGAGATCCGTTCGCTCGGCTCGCTGCATGCCTTCGTCCAGCCTGGTGAACTGCTTGGCGGCCTGCCGCAGCATGCTGTTTTCCAGCAGTTCTGGGCAGACGCCCGCGCCGACAGTTTCATGCCGCCAAAAGGCGTCGCCGAACTGCGTTGGAGCAAGTTGCTATAAATCCACTATTAGATCAAATCGCCCTGTCTTGCGGCGGTGTGCCGGGCAGGCGAGCCAGCGAGCATCGCCGGGCGTGGGCCAGGCGCGTGCAGACATGGACATGGCAAAGTCATCGGCTTTGGCGATAATCGGCAGCCCACGCCTGAAGGATCCATGCCGCATGTCCCGTCGTCGATGCCTCGTTGGGCCGATTGCGCTAGTCCTCGCCGGCTGCAGCAGCACACCGGTGCCGCGCGCCGACCCGAGCCCTGCCCAGGTCGTGCCGCTCGCGGCTATCCAGCGGCCTGGCGGGGAAACGCCGGAATGGTGGTTCCGTGCCGGTGCCGAAACGGCGGCGGCGTTGCGCGGCGAGCATTCCGGCACGGCGAAAAACGTGATCCTGTTTCTCGGTGACGGCATGGGCCTGAGCACGATCGCGGCGGCGCGCATCCTTGAAGGCCAGCGCCAGGGCGCGAGCGGCGAGGAGCAGCGCCTCGCCTTCGAGGAATTTCCGTACACGGCACTCGTGCGCACCTACGAGGTCGATGCGCAGACGCCTGATTCCGCCGGCACGATGAGCGCGATCATGAGCGGCATCAAGACCCGCTATGGCGTGGTCAACGTGACCCAGCGCGTGCATCGCGGTGATTGCCCGTCGGCGACCGGCAACGCGGCGATGAGCGCACTCGAGCTGGCCAGCGCGGCCGGACTTGCCACCGGCGTGGTGACGACGACGCGCATCACCGATGCGACGCCGGCGGCAACCTATGCGCATACGGTCGAACGCTATTGGGAAAGCGATGCCGACATGACGCCCGCGGCGCGCCAGCAAGGCTGCGTGGACACGGCGCGGCAACTGCTGGAATCCCCGTCCGCATCCGCCATCGATGTCGTCCTTGGCGGCGGGCGCAACCGCTTCCTGCCGAAGGACGTGGCCGATCCCGAATATCCCGTCGTGCGCGGCACGCGCCTCGATGGACGCAACCTGATTGCCGAATGGCAGCGCGCCGCGGATTCGCGCTTTGTCTGGAATGCCGCGCAATTCCAGGCGCTGGATGCGCAGAAGCCTGGCCGCGTGCTCGGCTTGTTCGAGCCCGATCACATGCATTATCAGCACGATCGGGCCGGCGATGGCGCCGGCGAGCCGACCCTGGCTGAAATGACCAGCAAGGCGATTGCTTTGCTCGGCCACAATCCGCACGGGTTCTTCCTCGTTGTCGAGAGCGGTCGCATCGACCACGCCAGTCATGCCGGCAACGCATTCCGTGCGCTCGATGAAACCATCGCTCTTTCCGACGCGGTGCGCAGTGCAGTCAACGCGACGCGTGCCGAAGATACCCTGATCCTGGTCACCGCCGATCACAGCCATACCCTGACCATGGCCGGAAGTCCGGTGCGCGGCAATCCCATACTCGGCAAGGTGCGCAGTCGCAATCGCGATGGTTCTCCGGCGGCCGAGTTGAGCAAGGATGCACTCGGGCGCAGTTACACGACTCTCGGCTACGCAAATGGTCCCGGCAACAACGGCGCCACGGATGCGCAAGCCGAGGGGCCGAAACACTTTCCGCACGTGCCTGCGCAGTTCATCGGTGGTGCCGTGCCCCGTCCGCAACTGGAAGAGGTCGACACCGAACACGCGGATTACCTGCAGGAAGCCGGCATTCCCATGCGCAGCGAGACGCATGCCGGCGAGGATGTCGCGGCGTATGCGCGCGGGCCAGGGGCGCAAGCCGTGCACGGTTCCATCGAACAGAACGTGCTGTTCCATGTGCTGGTGCAGGCCAATCCGCCGATGCGCGACATGCTTTGTTCCATGAGCGCTTGCGACAGCCGCCAGGTATCGCTGGAACTGCCGAGGCTGGATCGATTGCCCGCGCCGGGACAGCGGCGCTGAACACGGCCATCGCCGAGAAGGAATCGACATCCCGGCAGGCTGAACGCGGAGTGCCGTTGCGCGCCATTGTCCTAAAGGCCGGATTGAACCGGGCGTGGCCTCGTACTAGTCTGGCTGTCCTCCTCTGATGTCGGCACCGGTTTGCACTTCGCTGCACCGTCGCCGACCCCCTGTCTCAAGGATCCGCAATGAAGAAAGTCCATGCATCTGCTGCTGCCGCGCTCGAAGGTTTGCTGTTTGACAACATGACCATCGCCGCCGGAGGTTTCGGATTGTGCGGCATTCCGGAAAACCTGATCCAGGGATTGCTCGATGCCGGCACCAAGGGCCTGACCATCGTCGGCAACAATGCCGGCGTCGATGATTTCGGCATGGGCCCGTTGCTGAAGACGCACCAGGTGAGGAAGGTGATCGCCTCGTATGTCGGCGAGAACAAGGAATTCGAACGCCAGGTGCTGGCCGGCGAGCTGGAACTGGAGCTGGTGCCACAGGGCACACTCGCCGAGCGCCTGCGCGCCGGCGGTGCCGGCATCCCGGGGTTCTATACGCGCACCGCTTTTGGCACCCTGTTGGCGGACGGCAAGGAAACCAAGGTGTTCGACGGTGTCGAATATGTGCTCGAGGCGGCGATCAAGGCTGATGTCGCCATCGTCAAGGCATGGAAGGGCGACAAGTTCGGCAACCTGATCTTTCGCAAGACCGCCCGCAACTTCAATCCGATGATCGCCACTTGCGGCAAGGTCACCGTTGCCGAGGTCGAGGAACTGGTCGAGACGGGTACCCTGGAGCCTGACCAGATCCATCTCCCCGGCATTTACATCGATCGCATCATCCAGGGCGAGAAATACCAGAAGCGCATTGAATTCCGCACCTTGTCCGATGGCGCGCCCACGGCCAAGTCCAGCCCGGTGCGCGAGCTGATGGCGCAACTCGCCGCGCGCGAACTGCGCGATGGTTTCTGTGTCAACCTCGGCATCGGCATCCCGACCCTGGTTGCCAATTACATTCCCGAGGGCGTCAATGTAACCCTGCAATCGGAAAACGGTCTGCTCGGCATCGGCCCGTTTCCGACCGAAGCCACGGTCGACGCCGATCTCATCAATGCCGGCAAGCAGACCATCACCACGATTCCGGGCAGCAGCTTCTTCTCCAGCGCGGATTCGTTCGCGATGATCCGCGGCGGCCATATCGATCTCTCGATCCTTGGCGGCCTCGAGGTTTCCGAAAAAGGCGACCTGGCCAACTGGATGGTGCCCGGCAAGATGGTCAAGGGCCCCGGCGGGGCGATGGATCTGGTCGCCGGCGTCAAGCGCGTGGTCGTGCTGATGGAACACACGGCCAAGGACGGTTCGCCGAAGATCCTCAAGCAATGCGAATTGCCGCTCACCGGCAAGGGCTGCGTCGACAAGATCATCACCAACCTGTGCGTGTTCGAAGTCGCCGAAGGCGGCGGCCTCACCCTCACCGAACTGCATCCGGGCGTCAGCCTCGAAGAGGTGAAGGCAAAAACCGGCTGCGACTTCAAGGTCGATCTCGAAACGGCTTGAGCGCACGGGCCCGGCATCGCCCGGGCCTCTGTCGGGGTTCCCTCGCGCGTATGCTTCGACTTCGCCGTCTGCGACCGCTGCGCTCCGTGCGCACGGTCAGGGGATGAAACGTCATACGGAAATTTCATGCTGCGCCGTCGAATCCGCTCTGCCGCCACGCCTCGTAGGCAATGACGGCAACCGCGTTCGAGAGATTGAGGCTGCGATTGTCGGGGCGCATCGGCAGGCGGACGCGCTGCGCAACCGGGATGGCATCAAGCACCTCGGCCGGCAATCCACACGTCTCCGAGCCGAACATCACTGCATCGCCGCTGCGATACGCGACGGTGTCGTAACGCACGGTGCCGCGCGTGGACACGGCGAAAAGGCGCACGGGATTGACCGCGGCAAGGAACGCCGCCAGATCCTCGTGCACGCTGAGGCGTGCGTACTCGTGATAATCGAGGCCGGCCCGCTTCAGGCGTGCATCATCGAGGGCAAAGCCCAGCGGAGCGATCAGGTGCAGCCGCGCGCCGGTGTTCGCGCACAGGCGAATCACGTTGCCGGTATTCGGCGGGATTTCGGGGCGATGCAGGACGATATCGAGCATCTTCATATTGTCGATCAAATCGTCCGGCGGCGGGTTGGCGATTGGCACCGTGCAGGGTAATCGCGCGGGGCGATGACGAATCGAGTTCCATCATGGAATATCCCCAAACCACGGCAATCGAGAGCCATCATGCACAACGCCGTCCTGCAATTCTGGTTTGAAGAGCTCAGCCCCGCGCAATGGTGGAAAGTCGATCCGGCCCTGGATCGCCTGATCGTCGAGCGATTCGGCGACATCCATGCACGGGCGAATCGCTGCGAACTGTTCGCCTGGCGCGACGAACCGGCGGGACGCCTGGCCGAGATCATCGTCCTCGACCAGTTCTCGCGGCAGATCCATCGCGGCACGCCGTCTGCGTTTGCCAGCGATCCGTTGGCCCTCGCGCTTGCCCAGCACGCCGTCGCCCTGGGGGTCGACCGGACGCTGCCGCAAGTGCAGCGAAATTTCCTCTACATGCCCTGGATGCACAGTGAATCGAAACGCATCCATGAAATCGCCGAGTCCTTGTTCAAGGCCAGAGCATCGGCCGAGACCCATGATTTCGAGCTGCGCCACAAGGTCATCATCGACCGTTTCGACCGCTATCCGCACCGCAACGCCATCCTCGGTCGACAATCGACTGCACAAGAACTGGCCTTCCTGCAGCAGCCCGGCTCGTCATTCTGAGAGGCTATTCGCAATTCATCGGCTTCATTGCCTGCCCGGAAAATGCGTCGGTGAGCAGGCTCTTCTCCAGTTTGCGATAGATGTTGGCGTGGCGAAGTTTCGCGTGGCGGGCGTAGGTCCAGTGCAGATTGGGCAACGGATTTCGGCACAGGGCATCGGCGAAATGGGCGCTGGCTCCAGCGCTGTCGCCGGCCGCGGCCAGGAACAAGCGCGCGGAGATATCGACCGAACCGTTCAGGCGCGTGCCTGCTTCACGCCACCATTGCTCGGCGTTCCACCACAGGCTTGGATCGATCGCGATATAGGTGCCAAACAGATCGGCTTGCACGAACAGTGTTTCAATGACGAACAAGCCGGCGAGTGATTCGCCGATGATGGCCGCATCGTCATTGACCTTGTAGAACGCGTGGATTTGCGGTCGCAATTCCTCGGCAATGAATTGACGGAAAGCCGACGAGCCACCGACCAGCGGCGCAATCCGGCGATCGCTTTCAACCGTGGTCGGGCCGGTCATGTCGCGGCGCCGCTCGGTGTTCTCGATGCCGACCAGCAGCATGGGCGGAATCGTGCCGGCCTTGATCAAGGCATCGAGCGTGCCGACGAGATGCGGAAAATCCTCCTGCTCGCCGCCATCCAGCATGTACAGGACCGGATAACGCTTGTCCGCCTTGCCGCTGTAGTCCGGCGGAACATAGACGTTGATCACGCGCGTCTCGGCCAGCACTTTCGAGGGCACGCGCAGGGTCAGGTGGGCCGGCATCGACGGATCTGTGGCGGCGGCGCTCGCTGTGCCGTCACCCATCAGCAGGCTGATCAAAAGCAGCAGCCTCACCATCGCAGGATGGAGCGAATCGTTGCTCAAGCGGATTCCCCGCAGCGAAACGAATTGGCACTGTAACGCGAATCCGCAGAATGATCGTGTCGCAGTTGCTGGCGGGCTCCGCGACCGACGGACCGCCAGACGGTGTGATGGGGTTGTCATGGCCGCCGTGATCCAGTTCACCATGTCATCCCCGAACGGGTCTAGCATGCGTACTTCCGCCGAATCGGGAGCACCGACATGACAATCCATCGCTGGACCCTGGCCATTGCCTTGCTCATGCTTCCGGCGCTCTCGCAGGCCCTGGTCTGGCCCGGCGCTGCGCCGTGCAACACGACGTTGCAAGCCTGCATCAACAGTGCAAGCGCGGGCGCAACGGTGGAAATTGCCAGCAATGCGACCATCGACGAATCGCCGAGCCTCACCATCCCGCTGGCCTTGCAGGCCGCATCCGGTTATGCGCCGCAACTGCTTGCCGGCCGCGTCATCACGGTCAGCATCAACAGCGCCGGCACCTACGCGGTGGAAGGCATTGTCGTGCAGCGCGGTTACATCAGCGTCACCCACAACAGTGGCAATGCCACGGTTCGCCTGCGGCGAAATCGCGTACTCGAAGCCATTGGCGGGGCGACCGAGATCAGCATCTACAGCCCGTCCAATGCCAGCCTCGACTACGAGATTGCCGAGAACGACGTCGGTTTTTTCTGGAACACCTTCGACGGCGCGATCCGCGCGGCAATCCAGGTGATCGACAATGGAACCGGCAACGCGAACGGAAGCATCCACGACAACCGGGTGGAGGCGAGCGGCAACGAGTCGGCCGGCATCCTCGTCAGCACCCGGGACCACGTCCATGTGACGCGGGTATTCGGCAACTGGGTCCGCGGCGGCAATCGCTACGGCAGCATTTACCTGCGTCAGGGCTCGCTGACAGGCAGTGGTGGCGGCAGCCTGACCGGATATGTGGTGAACAACATCGTCACGCCGTTTGCGCGGACCGGTGACGCCTATGGCATTGCCGCCGATGCCTACTTTGGCGCGCTCGACCTGCAGGCCTTCAACAATACCGTCAGCGGCACCTATTCGGGCATCAATGTGTACATTGCTTCGGCCGCCAGTGGCAACGGACGGATTGCCAACAACCTGCTGGCAGGAACCATCCTCAGCATTGCCTTGGCAGAAGGCGGCAGCGGCAGCATCAGCAACGACCACAATCTGTTGTTTGGCGGCAGCATCAGCGGCACCACGGCTGGCAGTGGCACGATCAGCATCGATCCCCGGCTGCGCGGCGCGCCAGGCAACCCCTGGCTCAATGCGGGATCACTGGCGATCGATGCGGGCGATAGCGCAGCACTCGGCAGCCTGCTGACCGCCGCCGCGATCGCGCGTGTGGATGCGGCGGGTCTGCGTCGCTTCAAGGGCAGCACCAACGCCGTGGACATCGGCGCGCTCGAGTTTGGCGATACGACCTTCCTGCATCGCGTCGCCAATGCCGCGCCCAATCCTTCCAGCGTGATCGACAACCCGGCCAGCAACGGCCTTGCTTCGCGCTATCTGCAGGTGACCTCGAACTGGAACCCGGACGGTGCCACTGGCCTTTACGACAATCATCCCGTCGGTGCCATCTATTCAACCGCGACCCTTCGCTGGATGTTGCGCCACGAGGACCTTGCGGTTTTCCCGGACGACGCCCGCTTCAATGTGTTCGTGCCGGCAGCGGGAAGCGGGCAATACCTGCACGCTGTCACCGCCGCCAACATTTCGGGTGATGCGACCTCGCTCAGCGCGGTGGGTCTGGACGGCCAGTCGAACCGGATTGTCCTGGCGAGCCGAGACTCGCGCGATCCTGGCGGCACCATCTACGATGACCTGCATCCGTTCGGTGTCTTCTACTTCGCCTTTGGCGGCCCGGGAAGCTGGTTTGTATCGCACCTGGATGCCACCGCGATGGGTGCGGGTGGCGGCTTCCATATCTACTGGCAGGAGCCGAGCGCGAATGCCTTCGTGCACACGACAACCGCCGGCAACAGCGTCGGCAACACCACGAGGCTCGATCACCCCTTGTTGAATGGCCGTCGCTGCGCACGCTTCCAGATCACCACGGGAATTGGTGGCAGCACATTGAATGCGCACCAGACCGGCGTCTACTTTACCGGCAGCAATTGGGCCATCTACAACCAGGATTCGGCCAACATCCCGCTTGGCACCGAGTTTCATGTCGTGCTGGATGCCCAGCAGATATTCCGAATGCAGCGACGTGATCTTCGCCAACGGCTTTGATTGAAAAGGCGGATCGGCCGCGGACAGGAACACGCCTCGGCGGGCCGGGGCGTCAGGGCGGTCAAGCTCGGCATGCTACGGTGCCAGCGAAATCAATCCGCCGACGCCCGCCGCATCAGCGTGTTTCCAGTGCCTTGGCCGCGCGTTCACGCTCGCGGGGATGGGCGACGAACTCGACAAAATTGTCCTTGCCGACGCCCTGGAACCTCATGCGGATGCCATTGGGATCCTGGCTCAACGTGATCACCTCGCCTTCGGAAAACAGGCATCGGCCCGGACGCATGCCATCGCGCATGACTTCAAGGCAATCCTCGACCTCGAAATCCTGGGCGAGAATCTTGACCACCTGGGTGTCGCCATACGCGGTGATGCGCGCGCCATCGCCGGCAGCTTCGACCAGGACCATGTTGTTCGGGCCGAAACGCGATGCCGAGAGTGCCACCGCGGCATAGAAAACCGTTGAAATGATCATGTATTGATTCCCCTGGACCGTGGACGCGTGGGGCAAAGATAGCGCGTCTTGGCGCCCTGTGCATCGACGCGGCGCGACATGGATTCGACCCGGCCGATGGCAATGCGGCTGCGCTCACGGCGGCATCGTCTCGCTGCGGCGCAACGGGAAGGATGCGTCGGCGTGTCGCGGCAACCTCGGCAGTGCCGGCAGTCGTCCGCTTGCGGCGACTGCCCGGTGCGCTCACTGGCCGGCGGGCGGCTCCCAGAGTTCGATCTTGTTGCCTTCGGGATCGATGACCCAGGCGAATTTCCCGTATTCCGAGAACTCCGGTTCACCGACGATGTTGCAGCCTTCGCTGCGCAGCGCCGCAAGCAGGGCTTGCAGATCGTGCACGCGGAAATTGACCATGAACGATGCCGTGCCGGGCTCCATCTTGCCGGTGTCCTCGGCAAAGGGAGTCCACAGGGTCATGCCCGGGGCGCTGTCCGCACCGCCCCACTCGAAAACGGTGCCGCCCCACTCCGAGACATCCAGACCCAGGTGATCGCGATACCAGGCATTCAGCGCCTTTGGGTCTTTCGCCTTGAAGAAAATGCCACCGATTCCGGTCACGCGCTTCATGGGGTTCTCCACCTGTGATGATTGCCTTGATTGCAGCCCGACATTTCAGTTTTTCCTGGCGCGCAGCCATTGCATGGAAGGCTTCCCGTACATCGCCGGAACACCCGGCCGCCCGATGCCGGGCGCTGGACTTTCCGTGATTCCCGCGCACGTGAGTCGATGCCTGGTCAGCATGGGGCTGGACTGCCGCCGAAGCAAATGCCATTGCCGACGAACGCTTCGCCGCGGATGCCAATTCGACATGGGCTCCGCCACAACGAAAGCACACGGTCGATCGGGATTCCTCTGCATGGTCGATATGCCAGGATGACCGCTCTGCGAAAGCCTGTCGGCCGGTGCGTGCGCCGGGAGTCCCTTCCCGGGCAGAATCCATGCGACGCACCGTCAGCGATGCGTCGCAGGGATGCGTTTTCAGTAGCGGATCTGCACGTCGTCGATGTAGGTGTTGACGGTGTATGCGGTATTCGCGTGGTAGAGCCAGATTGCATCCAGGGTCACGTTGCCGGCAGTGATGGCGCCGTTGCTGTTGCCGGCCCATGCACTCCATTGCGCGGCATCGGACAGGCTCCATTCGACATAGGTCCACGTGTTGGCAGGCAGTGAACGCGAAACCGAGCGCTCGGTGCCGTCGCTGTCATCGATGCCGACGCCAACCTGCATGCCCGTACCGGCAGCAAAGGCCCAGAAGCCGACCCGGCCATTGCGTGCCAACTGCACGTTGCTGCCTGGCGTACCGCTACCCGAAAGCAGGCGCACCGCCCAGCTTGCACTGCTGGCGGCGTTGTCGATCAACACCACGCGCAGCGAGCAGGTGCCAAGCTTGCGGATGTTGCAGTCACGTACCGCGCTGGAGGTCGTTGCCACCCCGACCGTGCTGCCGGAATAAGTGGGACTGGTGACAAAGTGGCCCACCGTCGATTCGAAGGTGTCGACGATCTTTGTACCCGTGCCGCCAGCGCTGCCCGGATTGATCAGGTCGTAGTAGCGCGCCCAGTTCCAGTAGATGCCCGGATCATTGTGGTCGTTGTCGCTGAGGTGCTGATGTCCCTTGATGTCGACGCTGTCGTCCAGCACCATGTGGCCGCTGCTGGACGCTCCCTTGTAGGCGCTCGAACAGGTGATGCCCGCATAGCGTGCGCAGAACATGCGCACGATGCCCGAGGAGGCGTTGTACATCGCCGCCGTGTACCAGCTGCTGTTGCCTACAAACGCCTCGTGCTCGATGCCCAGCGAATAGGGATTGTGCGAGCGTGCATGCCAGGCCTTGTCGCTTTCGCGGACGAGTTGGGTGATCTGGCCATCGGAACTGCGCACCACGTAGTGGGCGCTGGCCTGGCTGGCAGGATTGCGCAACCACGAGATGGCTCCGGCGTAGGTGCCTTCGGTCGTGTGGATGACCGCCTCGCGCACTGCGCTGCCGCCGCGTGATGAATAGTTGGGCGAAGCCAGCCAGATGGCCGGTGCGTAGTCGGTGCTCATCACCCCGATTGCGCCGTCGCTGTTGCTTGGCGAAGTGCCCCCGGCCGGCGCGGATTTCCGCTCCAGTTGCTCGGTGATTGGATCGACGCGGTATTCAGCGGTCTCGATGGTGTCGCCCTGCACATCCAGTCGCAGGAAGGGTGCGTCCAGTTTCACCAGCATGTCCGGCTCGAATGCCAACTCCCATCTCACCGCGCGTTCGGGCACCACGATGCCGCGATCATTGACGCCGCGATCAAGGGCCAGCAGGACATCGAACGCGAAGCTGGCGCGCGCATAGGAAAGCACCGAACCCTGCTCGGCAGGAAAGCCCGCATAGCGCTCGAGGGCACCGGCGATCGTCGCGATTTCTTCCACGGGCGAAGCCGGCAGTTCGCGGTCCAGCAAGGCCGCTGCGGCGAGCACGTTGACGGCGGGATTCGTCATCACCTCGCCGGCCGGACGCTGCAGCAAGTCGGCAGCCAGGGCAACCTGATCGGCGAAGCCCTCGCCGTGGTAGAGACCCATCAGGCCCCATGCGCGAGGCATGTCCTGGTGTCCCGTATTCGCGCCCCGCGCATCCGGATTCAGGTTGTCCCAGCGGCTTTGCGTGTAGGCGATCGCTTCCAGGGTGCCACGCGGGATGCGCGGGTAGTGCGCATACGCATTGGCGAAAAAGCGGCCGAAATTCGCGCGTTGCGCACGCATGCGAACTTCTTCTTCGTTCAGTGCGGCTTGCAGGGTGGCGTTGCCCGCAGCCGGGACCCACGTCGGCGAGGACCCCCGCACATCCGTGGCTTGCGTCTCACCCGCCGCCAGCACCCCCAGAAAACCAGCGCACAGCAATGCAGCGGCCAATCGCCGATTGTTGTTTCCCATCATGATTTCATTCCCCTTTGCTACAAGTACATCCCCTGACAGGCCAGCATATGTTGCAGCGGCAAGGAGTTCAATCATGCAGTGCAGCACGGCCGCGTGCATGAGCGGGCTTTCGGGATGCCTTTGCGCGATGCCGACTGGCCGGCTCGCGTCGAAACGCGTTGTGCCTTGAAACCCGTTGCGCGGCGTTGCCGATGCGGTCGTCGATACCGCTGCTTGAGGTCGAGATGCACGCGCATGACCAGGACGATACCGCTTGCAGCATCGGCGGCATCGCGCGGGCAATGATGCGGGCTTGCACCGGAATCATGGAAGGGCGCAGGTTCGCGCCACATTTTGGCGTAGTCTGCACACGCGCGTATGGCAAGGCCGCCGATCACGCGCGCTGGTTTTGATCACGTCGAAGACGCCCGGCTCGCCGCCACTGTTGCCTTGGTCCGCACGAATCAGGAATGCCGAACATGCACGAGAGAACACCGCTTGTCGCGCCAGTACTTGCCGCCTTGCTCGTCGCAGCGGTCTGCGCCTGCGCAGCACCGGCAGCGCCAGCACGCGAGCACGACGCCAATGCCGCCGAGGCATCGCAAATGCTGAAGGTGGACGTGCAGAGCGCCGTGGACGTGGTGGATCGATTCAGCGCGGCGCTGCAGGCGGGTGACCTGAAGACCGTCGAATTGTTGCTGGATGCCGGGGTCCTGATCCTCGAAAGCGGGGGTGCCGAACGCAACCGGCAGGAATACCTGGCGCATCACGCGGTCAGCGACATGGAGTTCCTCCAGGATGCCCGCGTCCAGCTCGTGCAGCGAACGGTCAGGCGCAGCGGCGCGCTGGTCTGGGTCGGCAGCGAGAGCGAGATCCACTACCGCAAGAACGACCGTCCCGCCAGCCTGCTGTCCACGGAAACCATGATCCTCGAGGAAATAGCCGGAAACTGGAGGATCGTCCATATCCACTGGTCATCCCGCGCAAGGAAACCGGTTGCCGCCTGAACGGGCTTGACTCTGGACCCGGCTCCAGGGTTCACACTGGCCGGGTCAGGATCGCCGCTTTCCGGCGCAACCTTCAAGGAGTTCCCATGAGCCACGATACGCACGGCCACCCTTCGCCTGCGGCAGACGCATCCGCTCCAGCGTGTTGCGCGACGAAGAAGCCCGGCGCGGCAGCCACGCATATCGATCCGGTCTGCGGCATGAGCGTGGATCCGGCAACGGCTGCTCATCATCTGCAGCATGCCGGCACGATGCATTGCTTCTGCTCGGCGCGTTGCCTCGAGAAGTTCCGCGCCGATCCGGGCAAGTACCTGCAAGCGCAGAAGAGCAGCGAAACCCCGGTCACCTCCGTCGGCGCCATCTACACCTGTCCGATGCATCCCGAGATCCGCCAGACCGGCCCCGGCATCTGTCCGATCTGCGGCATGGCGCTGGAACCGGAAGCGCCGAGTCTTGACGATGAGGAAAACCCCGAGCTGCGCGACTTCTCGCGACGCTTCCGGTGGACGCTGCCGTTGTCGCTGGTAGTGATGCTGCTGGCGATGTTCGGCCACTACCTGCCGTGGTTGCCGATCGGCACGCGCACCTGGATGGAACTGGTGCTGAGCGTGCCGGTGGTGCTGTGGGCGGGTTGGCCATTCTACGAACGCTGGTGGCAATCCTTCCGCAACCGCAGTCCGAACATGTGGACATTGATAGGAACCGGTGTCATCGCGGCGTTTTCCTACAGCCTGGTGGCGACCCTCGCGCCCGGATTGTTTCCTGCCTCGTTCGCCGAGCACGGCCGCATCGGCGTCTATTTCGAGGCCGCTGCCGTCATCGTCTCGCTGACACTGCTTGGCCAGTTGCTTGAATTGAAGGCGCGCAGCAAGACTTCCGCGGCGATCAAGGCCTTGCTCAACCTGGCTCCAAGGACCGCGCGACGCATCGATGATTCCGGCCACGACGAGGATGTCCTCCTTGACCAGATCAAGGCCGGCGATCGCCTGCGCGTGCGCCCGGGCGAAAAGATGCCCGTGGATGGAATCGTCCTCGAAGGGCGCAGCAGCGTCGATGAGTCCATGCTCACCGGCGAAGCGATCCCGGTCGAGAAAGGTGTCGACGACAAGGTCATCGGCGCTACCCAGAACCTCAATGGCAGCCTCGTCATCCGCGCCGAGAAGGTCGGTGCGGATTCGATGCTCGCGCAGATCGTGCAACTCGTCGCACAAGCGCAACGCTCGCGTGCGCCGATGCAGAAACTGGCGGACAAGGTCTCGTTCTGGTTCGTGCTGGGCGTCATCGCTGCGGCCATCGTGACGTTCGTCGTCTGGGGTCTGTCCGGCCCGGAACCTTCCTGGACCTATGCCATCCTCAACTCGGTATCGGTGCTGATCATCGCCTGTCCGTGCGCGCTTGGGTTGGCGACACCCATGTCGATCATGGTTGCCACCGGCCGCGCCGCACAGGCGGGCGTCCTCTTCCGCGATGCCGAAGCCATCGAGCACCTGCGCACGATCGACACCCTGATCGTAGACAAGACCGGAACCCTGACCGAAGGCCGGCCCACCTTCAGGGAAGTCCTGCTCGCCAACGACTACTCGGCAGACGAGGTCATCGGCCTTGCCGCAAGCCTCGAGCGCGGCAGCGAACATCCGTTGGCCGCAGCCATCATCGGCGAGGCGAAGAAGCGCAACCTGTCCCTGAACGAGGCCGGCGATTTTCAATCGCATACCGGCAAGGGCATCACGGGCGGCGTCGGCGCGCGCAAGCTCGCGCTGGGCAACAGGGAAATGATGAGCGAATCGCAGGTCGAGATCGGCGCCATCGCGGCCAAGGCGGAAAACCTCCGGAGCGAAGGCGCGGGCGTCATGTACCTGGCCGTGGATGGCCGTCTTGCCGGAGCCATCGCCGTCGCCGATGCGATCAAGGCCTCGACGCGACCCGCGCTCGATGCGCTCCGCGAAGCCGGCGTGCACGTGATCATGGCTTCGGGCGATGCCCAGCGCACTGCCGATGCGGTCGGGCGCAGCCTTGGCATCGACGATGTCCGTGGCGACGTGCGGCCCAAGGACAAGGCCGATCTGGTGAAGTCACTGCAAGAGGCCGGACACCGCGTGGCGATGGCTGGAGATGGCATCAACGATGCGCCGGCCCTGGCCGCCGCCAACATCGGCATTGCCATGGGCACCGGAACCGACGTCGCCATGTCCAGCGCGCAAGTGACCCTGGTCAAGGGCGACCTCGGCGCCATCCTGCGCGCTCGCACGATCTCCGAAGCGACGGTGCGCAACATGAAACAGAACCTGGGTTTTGCCTTTCTCTACAACGCACTCGGCGTGCCGATCGCCGCCGGCGTGCTGTATCCGGCATTCGGCCTTCTGCTGAGCCCGATGATCGCCGCCCTCGCCATGAGCCTGAGCTCCGTCTCCGTGGTCGCCAACGCTCTGCGGCTGTCGAAATCGCCAACGGCAAGCGCACGCTGATTGCTGCCATTTTCGACCCGAGGGGGGGTGGGCCAGGGCGCGCCTTGCGCGACTACTTCATGAAGGCGCGAAACAGCGCTATTACCTTGGCGAGTTCCTTTTCGCGCTGACTGCGGCGTCCTTGCCCGGCAACATGCTCGTCCAGATGGTCGCTCAATACCTCGAGCAGAAGGCCTTGGACGGCACCGCGTACGGCGGCGATCTGGGTCAGCACCGCCACGCATTCCACGCCATCGGTGAGTGCCCGCTCAATGGCGGAGAGCTGTCCGCCGATGCGGCGAGTTCGCGCCAACAGCTTCGCCCGGTTGCGAACGACGTGCGACATGAGAGACTCCTTGCTATACCCTTGGGGGGTATATTCCCACGAGTTGCCCGAAATGACACTTGAGGACGTTGCTGCCGCACGCAGGCATTCCCATGCCTTCGATGACGGCAATCCACTGGCCGAACGAAATACAAGCCGTGCAATGTGGCTGACGATCATCATGATGATCGTCGAGATAAGTGGCGGCTGGATCTACAACTCGATGGCTCTGCTTGCCGATGGCTGGCACATGAGTTCACACGCCCTGGCACTGGGCCTTGCGGTATTCGCCTATGCCTGCGCGCGCCGCCTGGCGACGGATCGTCGGTTCGCCTTCGGCACCTGGAAGATCGAGATTCTCGCTGGCTACACCAGCGCCATCCTCCTGCTGGGCGTGGCGGCACTGATGGCGTTCCAGTCGATCGAGCGCCTGATCACGCCACTGCCGATCCATTACTCGCAGGCCATCGTGCTGGCGGTGATCGGGCTCGCCGTCAACCTGGTCTGTGCCTGGTTGCTGCGCGGGCATCACGACCACGACCATGCGCATGGCTCGACTCAGCACGCCGCACATGCCCACGGTCACACGCATCACCACGATCTGAACCTGCGCTCGGCCTACCTGCATGTGCTCGCCGATGCGGCGACCTCGGTGTTCGCGATCATCGCCCTCGTTGGCGGCATGTTGTGGGGCGCGCGCTGGCTCGATCCATTGATGGGCATCGTCGGCGCGATCCTGGTCAGCATCTGGGCCATCGGTCTGTTGCGCGATACCGGCAAGGTGCTGCTCGATGCGGAAATGGATGCGCCGGTCGTCGAGGAAGTGCGCGAAGTCATTGCCGTCTGCGACCCGACCGCGATCATCACCGACCTGCATGTCTGGCGAGTGGGCAAGGGCAAGTTCTCCTGCGTGCTGAGCCTGGTCACGTACAGCCGGTTGTGCGCCGATGACTTTCGCGAGCAATTGGCCATCCACGAGGAGCTGGTGCATGTGACCGTTGAAGCAACTTCGATGCCGATGAGCCCGTTGCCCGGTTGATCGGCAACCTGCATGTTCCGCCTTGCGGGGCGCTTCTCCCGCCAGCGGGAAAGCCGGCAACGAATCTTCCGGTGCCGGAAGCACAGCCGGCCTCATTCAGGGCACAAGCGCGAGGCCGAAGTCGAATTGCAGCAGGATGAGGATGCCGAACAGCGCGAACAGCAGCGCGGCGACGAAGCGCATCTTCGACAAGGGAAAGCGTTCGGCCAGTTTTTCGCCTATGAGCACGGCGGGCAGGTTGGCTGCCATCATGCCCAAGGTGGTGCCGATCGCGACCATGAGCACACTCGTGTATTTCGCGCCCAGCGCCACCGTTGCCAGCTGCGTCTTGTCGCCCATCTCGGCGAGGAAGAACAGGACCACCGTGGTCAGCAGCGCGCCGTACTTCCGTGGCTTGGCGTCATCGTCGTCGAGCGTGTCTGGAATCAAGGCCCACGCGGCAAAGGCAAGAAATACAAGACCCAGGATCCAGCGCATGGCCTGGGCACTGATGTTCTGCGCCACCCAGTCACCGGCGGCTGCAGCCAGCGCATGGTTGATGATCGTGGCAATGAAGATGCCGAGGATGATGCGCCAATGCTGCCCGCGAAAACGCGCAGCGAGGACAAACGACAGCAACTGGGTCTTGTCGCCGATTTCGGCGATGGCGACGAGGCCGAACGAGGCAATCAACGCTTCCACAAGATTCATTCCGGGGGCTGGCGATTGAAAACCAATGACCTTGGCACCCATCGCCGGCCCCGGCGGATGATGCAAAGGTCAAAGGTCTCGCCTGGCAGATGCCGCCGACGCCATGGTCTGTGGACCAAGCATGTTGACGTCGGCTCCTCCATTGTGGAGGCCGCTACTCCCCGATGACGGGCGCGACGATAGCAAGCGCGAACGCGCTTGTCGACGCTCACCATCGCCTGCCCGGTCGGCGCTGGCAAGCATCGGCGCCGCGAGCGCGCGCTCAGCCGGTGATCTTGCGCACCAGTACGCGACCGATCGCGCGCGCCTTCTGCGCAAGCGTGAAGCGCTTGAAGTTGGTCTTGACCACGCCTTCGGTGAAGGCGGTGCGCTTGCTGTAATCGATTGCGACTTCGACGATTGCCGGCTGGCCGCTGAGGGCAATCGCGTTGGCGGCGGCAATCTGCTTGTGCAGATCCGCATCGCCGGCAATCCTGAAAAAAGCCGCGCCGACGGCGTGGGCGACGCCGTCGATCTGCACCGGCGCGAGTACCGTGCAGGGTTTGCGGTTGTAGGGGATTTCCTGGGCCTGGGCGATTTGCGACAACTCGCCGTCGCAGAACACGTAGTAGACGATGCCGAGGCGATTCTGCGTGGCGGTGATGATTTCCATGCAGGTCATGCGGAAGCCGCCATCACCGATGATGCAGTTGACGGGCACGTCGGGACGCGCCAGCTTTGCCCCGATCGCGGCTGGCACCGCATAGCCCATGGCGTTGAAATCGGTCGGCACGATCGCCGAGCGCGCGCTCAGGATCGGCATCAGCTCGGCAACCAGATAGGTATGGTTGCCATCATCGACAACGGTCACCGCTTCGGCCGGGTTCGCTGCGCGCAAGGCATCGAAGAAGCGCGCCGGATTGACCCGGCCTTTGCTGTCGTGGGCGTACCAGCTTTGCCGATAGGCCTGCTTGTCGGCGGCAATCTTCGCCTGCAGGGCGCTGTTGACGGGTGCAGCCGGCATTGCCTCGCGCAAGGCCGCCAGCAGCTGCGGCAGGATCACCCGCGCATCGCCCTCGATGGCGACCCTGGCCGGATAATTTGCGTTGAATACCTTTGGATTGATATCGATATGGATCAGCCGTTCGGGCACGCTGACGCCGTAGCTGCCGGTGGCAATCTCGGCAAAGCGCGTGCCGATGGCGAGCAGTACGTCGCAGTCGGCAAAGGCGGCGCGGGCTGCCGGCACGGCGGCCTCGCCGAAACCAAAGCCCACATGCAGCGGGTGATTGGCCGGGAACATTGAAAACCCTTGCAAGGTGGTCGCCACCGGTGCCTGCAGGTGTTCGGCGAGGGCGCTGAGCTCGGCCAGGCAATCACGCGTGCCCCAGCCGACAAAGAGCGCCGGATGTCTGGCCTCGCGCAGCAAGGCGACCGCCGCATCGATCTGGCTGGCGCTGGCCGGGGCCGGTAGCGCCGGTGCCTGCCAGGTCGGCAGCGTGCCGACTTCGGCGGCAAACATCTGCAGGTTGGCCGGCAATTCGATGAACACCGGTCCCGGCTCGCCCGTGGTCGCGGTGCGATAGGCATCGAAGATCATCGGCACGATCTGCTCCTGGCGCTCGATCATGTAGGTGGCCTTGGTGATGCCGCGCATGAACTGATGCAGGTCCATCTGGTGCAACTGGTATTTCCACGGAATGTCGGTGCGGATGCCGCCGCAGATCACCAGCATCGGCACGCCATCGAGGAAGGCTTCGCCGATGCCGCTGGACGCATGGGTGAGGCCGGCCGCGGGCACCACGACCAGGGTGCCGACCGTGTCGGACAGGCGACTCAAGCCATCGGCGATGAACGCGCCGCCGCCTTCATGGGCGACCAGCAGGGGCGTGATGCTTTCGGAGTTGTTGAGCTCGTCATACAGCTCGGTGTTCTGCACGCCGGGGATGCCGAAGGTATAGCGAACGCCGAGTTGCTCGAGCGCGTAGCGCGCCAGCCAAGCTCCGGTCTTCTTCATGGTGCCCATCTCCCGCGAATGATGATGTGAGTATCAGTGATCAAGCAGGTTGCGGCCACCGAGTGCGGCGGCGGCAGCGCGGGCCGTCAACACGCAGCCACCGAGGAAGGTGCCTTCGAGGGCGCGCAGTCCGTGCACGCCGCCGCCGCCAAAGCCGGCGGCCTCGCCAATCGCGTACAGGCCGTCGATCGGCTTGCCGGCGGCATCGAGTGCGCGGCTGGCCAGATCGGTCTGGATGCCGCCGAGGCTCTTGCGGCTGATGATGAATTCGCGGATCGCGATCAACGGCAGCGCCTTGCCATCGAGGATCGGCTGACGCTTGCAGGTGCGCAGGCGGTCGCCGCGATAACGGCGCAGGAAGGCGATACGCCGCAGTTGTTCGTCGTTCTGGAAGCGCTCCGGCTGCACCACGCGGGCGTCGTACTGGTGCACTTCGCGCTCGACCGTGGCCAGCTCGACGGCATCGTCGCCCTGCAGCGCGTTCATGCGTTCGACCAGTTCCGGCAGGGTTCGGGCGACAACCACGTCGATGCATTTCTCGATCAAGGTATCGACCAGCCAGCGATTGCCGAACAGGAGATCACGCAGCAGGCCGAGGCGGCTTTCGTCACGGATGCTGGGGTTGTGCTCGGCACCCGACACTGCCAGTTCCTTCAGGGCGATGCGCCGGTTCATGAGTTGCCAGGAGTACTGCCGCGGTTGCCGGCAGACCTGGCTGACCAGTTCGCGCGTGTCGAAACCGGATACCAGCGGTTGCGGCCCGATGCGTTCGCCGCGCCAGTTCAACCAGAGCGCCGAACGTGGCGGTACCAGGCTGAGCCCGGCCAATGGCTGGCTCGGCGCATAGTGGTGCACGCCGGCCGCGTAGTTCCACATCTTGTCGAGATGGGTGATCTGCGCACCGGCTGCGGCGGCTGCATCATGAAGGGTGCCATCGGCAAAACGATGCGAGCCGTTGAGCAGGATCTCCGGCGGCGTGCCCCAATCGGAATGCCAGTTGTTGCGCACGCGTTCGAGATTGCCGTTGATGCCGCCGGCGGCAACCACGGTCGTTTCGGCGTGAGCCGTGAATGGACGTCCAGACGTCTCATCGATGCCGTGGCAACCGGTTACCCGCTCGCCATCGCGCAGCAGGCCGTTGACGCACTGGCCGAAGCGCAAATCGAGCAGGCCGACGTTGCGGTGTTGCTGCAAATGTCCGATCAGGGTTTCGGCGAGCTTCTTGCCGGTGCCCCAGACCATATGGAATCGCGGCAGCGAATTGCCGGGCGTGAACTGGCCGCGCTCGACCCAGTTCGGCATCGGCAGAAACCGGATGCCCTTGCCGCGCAGCCACCAGTACATGTGTTCGGTGCACTGGCCGACATAAGCGCGTGCCCAGCGCTGCGGCCAGCATGCCTCGACATCGAATTCGGCAAACGACTGCCAGTCGGCCAGAGCCAGCGCGGTGTTGTCGCGGATGCCCATGCGCCGCTGTTCCGGCGTGTCGACCGCGAACATGCCGCCAAAGCTGCGCCGGGCCAGGCCGCCGATTTGGTCGGGCTGGTCGCGATCGAGCAGGAGCACGCGCTGGCCCTGATCGAGCAGCTCGATCGCGCAGACGATGCCGGCAATGCCGGCACCGACAATGACTACATCATGGGTCGGCGGTGACATGGCGGATTCCGCTGGATCGTGGGATGAACGCACACGCGCTCATGGCCGGGTCAGCTCGTTGGCGCGCAACGCGGCCATCCATTCCTCGTTGGTCGGTTCGACCGCGACCACGCAGGCGCTGTCGGCGGCCGAGATCACCGGCGCATGGCGGCTGTTGGCGGCATCGTCGAGGCGGATGCCGAACAGGCCGAGTGCGGCGCAGACGCGCGCGCGGATGACCGCGTTGTGCTCGCCGATGCCGGCGGTGAACACCAGCAGGTCGAGACCGCCGAGCACGGCAGCGAGGGCGCCGATCTCGCGCACGATGCGGTGCACATACAGATCAAGGGCGAGTCTGGCGCGCGGATTGTGGCCTTCGGTGGCGAGCAGGACGCGCGGATCGGAGGATTCGCCGGAGACGCCGAGCAATCCCGACTCCCGGTACAGCAGCTGGCCCAGACGCTCGAGGCTGAAACGCCCGGTTTCCAGCAGCGAGAGGACGACGCCGGGATCGAGAGATCCGCAGCGCGTGCCCATCATCAGTCCGTCGAGGGCCGAGAAACCCATGGTAGTGGCAACGCTGCGCAGCTCGCGCATCGCGCACAAGCTGGCACCGTTGCCAATGTGGGCGACGAGAACGCGACCACGGGCGAGATCGCCGTGGCGCCGCACCAGGGCGATTGACTGGTACTCGTAGGAAAGACCGTGGAAGCCATAGCGGCGCAGGCCACGCTCCCAGGCGTCGTAGGGCAAGGGCAGCAATTGTTCGACCATCGGCATGCCGTGGTGGAAGCCGGTGTCGAAGCAGGCAATCTGTGGCACATCGGGATGCGAATCGAAGAACGATTCGATGCCTTCGAGCGTCGAGGGCTGGTGCAGCGGTGCCAGCGGGATCAGCCGGCGCAATTCCTCGAGCACGTCCGCATTGACCCGGGTCGGCGCGAAATAGCGGCTGCCGCCGTGGACGACACGATGGGCGACCGCGCGCAGCGAACCGGTCGGCGTGTACTCGCCAATATGCTGGCGCACTTCATCGAGCGCGGCGCGGAACGGGCGCTCGGCATCAAGCACGAGTGCCCGGGCGTGTTCGCTGCGGTTGTCCGACCAGGTTGGCGAGCTGCCGCCGATTCCGTCGATCTTGCCGCGCCAGCGTGCCTGTTCGCCGGGCTCGCCCGCGCCGACATCGTAAAGGGCGAACTTGAGGCTCGACGAGCCGGCATTGAGGACAAGGATGCAGGAACTGGCATCGATCATGGTGGCGAGGTCTGATAGTGGCGGGCGACCAGCAGGGCGACCGCGCAGGAGGCGATTCGCGTATCGCGGGCGTCGGCGCGACTGGTCAGGATAACCGGCACGCGTGCGCCGAGGACGATGCCGGCGGTGTCCGCGCCGCCGAGGAATTCCAGTTGCTTGGCCAGCATGTTGCCGCTTTCCAGATCGGGCACGACCAGCACGTCGGCGCGGCCGGCGACCGGCGAGACGATACCCTTGATGCGCGCGGCGGCAATCGAGATGGCGTTGTCCATGGCCAGCGGGCCATCGAGGATGCCGCCGCTGATCTGGCCGCGATCGGCCATCTTGCACAGCGCTGCCGCATCGAGGGTCGCCGGCATGTGCGCGTTGACGGTTTCCACCGCCGCCAGGATCGCCACGCGCGGCTCGTCGACGCCGATGATGCGGGCGAGGTCGATGGCATTGCGCACGATGTCGGCCTTGGCGGCGAGATCCGGGGCAATGTTGATCGCCGCGTCGGTGATGATGAACGGCCGCGGATAAGCCGGCGTCTGCATCAGGTAGCAGTGCGAGACACGACGCGACGTGCGCAATCCGGCTGCGCTGGCGAGGATCGCGCTCATGAATTCATCCGTGTGCAGGCTGCCCTTCATCAGCGCATCGACATGGCCGCCGCGGGCCAGGGCGGCGGCACGCTCGGCGGCCGCGTGGCTGTGCGCGACGTCGACAATCTCGATACCGGCCAGATCAAGTCCGGCCCTCGCGGCAATCGCCTCCAGCCTGGCCTGCGGCGCGACCAGCACCGGCACGATCAAGCCGGCATCGCGGGCGTCGAGCGCCGCTGCCAGCGAGGTCGCATCGCAGGGATGCACCACCGCGCAGCGCAGTGGCGGCAGATCACGCACGGCATCGAGCAGGCGGCGCACGCCATCGCCGTCGCCGAGGCGTACCTCGGGCAGGGTCGCGCGCGGGAGCACGATGCGTTCCGCGGGTGCGATCACGGTTGCTTCGCCATCGATGACCACCACGCCATCCTGGTTGCGGCAGGTGCAGGCAAGCGTGAGCTGGCGAGTTGCGGGATCGCGGGCGCGCACTTCCACCGCAATACCCAGGGTGTCGCCGACATGCACCGGTGCAAGGAAGCGCAGGGTCTGGCCCATATAGATCGTGCCGGGGCCGGGCAGGCGCGTGCCGAGCAGGCCCGAGATCAGCGTCGCCCCCCACATGCCATGCGCGAACATGCCCTGCAATGGTGACGACGCGCCCACTCCGGCATCGGTTTGCTGCGGGTTGTCGTCTCCGGAAATCACCGCGAAAAGTTGCACGTCGCTGGCAGTCAAGGTGCGTTGGGCGCTGACCCGGTCGCCTACCGCGATCTCGTCGAAGATGCGATTGCGCACGAAACGCAAAGCGTCTTCTTCACGAGCAGGGCTGGATGACTTGGCGGGTTCCGCTGCGGGGCTCATCGCTGTCTGCGCTCAGTCGGGAATGGCATGAGCGGACAGTACAGCAATGTACCCGGCCAAGGGCACCGGGCAGCCCTGATCCAGATCAAGCGCAGCGGACCGCCCGGCGGGTCAATCCGGCCTGCGCCAACCAGCCGCGGTGCGCCATCGCTGCATCTGATCCAGATCAATTCATCCTCGCCACGGCCGGCGCACCATGCGCTTTCACCCCCACGGAGTTCGCCCCATGACGCCTTCCGCATCGACCCGCAGCGATGTCGAATCCCTGCGCTGGAACGAGACCCTCGACAACGGCACCCGATTGCTCATTCGCGCCATCCGCAAGGACGATGTCGAGCTTGAGCGCGACTTCATCGAGCGCATGTCCCCGGAGGCGCGGCGCATGCGCTTCCTCGGCCACATCAACGCACCCAGCGAGGAGTTGCTGAAGAGCCTGACCGACCTCGATTTCGACCGACAGGTGGCACTCATCGCGACCATCGACCACCACGGCAAGGAGGTCGAGATCGGAGTCAGCCGCTACGCCACCGGTGCCGATCCCACGGCCGGCGAGTGTGCGGTCACCGTCGACGATGATTGGCGGCATCGCGGCATCGGCACCTTGCTCATGCGCCGCCTCATCGAAGTGGCGCGCGCACGTGGCCTCAAGCGCCTCTTCTCGATCGACGATCCGGGCAACGAGAAGATGCAGGAGCTTGCCGGGGACCTCGGTTTCAGCCGCCACTTCGATCCGCAGAACCCGCAAGAGGTCGTGCACAGTCTCGATCTTTCCTGAACGTCCGCCGCCGTCGCCGGCCGCCGCCGCGCATGCTCTGCCGCCGTCGCGCGGCGCATTTGCCTGCGCCGGAAACCTTCCTGCGACGCGTCGAGCAAGCGTGGCGCGAGACCTTGCCTGCGGCGACAGCGCTGCCTGCGCTGGCCCAAGGCTCGGTTGACCTGGATCAAGGAGATCACTTCGATGTCGCGGCAGCATGCAGTCATGCCAGCTCCCACCCTCATTCACCCGCAACTTTCGCGTGCCCCGGTATTCGATGCCGGGCTGATTTCGCGCTACGACATCAACGGCCCGCGCTATACCTCGTATCCCACCGCGCCGCAGTTCCACCAGCGCTTCGGCGAGGTCGACCTGCGCCGCATTGCCCAGGCTTCGAACGAAGATCCGATCCCGCGGGCATTGTCAATCTATGTACATATCCCGTTCTGTCTGAGCCCGTGCTTCTACTGCGGCTGCACGCGCATCATCACGCGCGATCGCACGCGTGCCGATGAGTACCTCGGCCGACTGATCCGCGAGATTGAACTGACGGCACCCTTGTTCGACAAGGATCGCTCGGTCAGCCAGGTCCACCTCGGTGGCGGCACGCCGAATTTCCTCGATGCCGCACAGATGGTGCGCCTGCTGGATGCGCTGAAGGCCGGCTTCAACCTGTCCGATGATCCGGATCGCGAGTTCGGCATCGAGGTCGACCCGCGCTTTTGCGATGCCGCCACCGTGCGCATGCTCGCCGACGTCGGCTTCAACCGCATCTCGCTCGGCATCCAGGATTTCGATGCCGAAGTGCAGCTCGCCGTAAACCGCGTGCAGAGCGTCGAGCAGACCCGCGAAGTCATCGAGGCGGCGCGCAAGTATGGCTTCCGCTCGATCAGCGTCGATCTCATCCACGGCCTGCCCAGGCAGACCACGCAGAAGTTCGCGCGCACGCTGGAGCAGGTCATCGCGCTGAAGCCGGACCGCATCGCCACCTATTCCTACGCGCACATGCCCGAGCGTTTCCGCGCGCAGAACCAGATCAATGCCGCCGATCTGCCGGATGCGGCGACGCGGCTGGCGCTGATCGGACAGACCGTGGCGACGCTGAACGCCGCCGGTTATCGTTACATCGGCCTCGATCATTTCGCCCTGCCCAACGACGACCTTTCGCGGGCCCAGCGCGCCGGCACCATGCAGCGCAATTTCCAGGGCTATTCGACCCACGGCGACTGCGACCTTATCGGTCTCGGCATGAGTTCGATCGGCCACATCGGGCGCAGCTTCCACCAGAACCCGCGCGACCTGCAGACCTACTATGCGGCGATCGACAGTGGCCACCTGCCGGTGCAGCGCGGCATGCTGCTGAGCGACGACGACGTGATCCGCGCCGACGTGATCCAGCAGCTGATGTGCCATGGCGAGCTGGACATGGGCGATTTCGAGCAGCATTACGGCATCGAGTTCCGCAGCTATTTCGCCGCCGAAATGGAGCGCCTCAAGACGCTGGAGAAGGACGGCCTCATCGACGTCGGCGCACGCGCCTTGCAGATCACCGCCCGCGGCCGCTTCCTTCTGCGCATCGTCGCCATGTGTTTCGATGCCTATCTGGGCCGCACTGCCGCAAGCGGCACGCCAAGTTACTCGAAGGCACTCTGATCCGCCGCCGCGCGGAGTTGAGGATTCATTTCACTTTTTTCACGCTTTGGCGAGGAATGAGGTGAAGCCCCGCGCGCGCCATGTGACAATGACCGCGCCATGGCCAACGTCACTTCCATCATCAACCTGCGCGCGCTGCGCCAATCCTGTGGCGATTGCGGCTTGAACCAGCTGTGCCTGCCGGCTTCGATTGGCGGACACGACCTCGATCGGCTGGATCATGTCGTGCGGCAACGGCCCGCGCTGGAACGTGGCGACATCCTCTTTCACGAAGGGGCCGTGCAGCCGTCCTTGTTCATCGTCCGCGCCGGTTCGCTGAAGACCTACACGACGCTTGCCGAAGGCGATGTGCAGATTCTCGGCTTTCACCTTCCCGGCGAGCTGGTCGGTCTCGACGGCTTGTCCGACGCCGGCCATCGCTGCACCGCCGAAGTCCTCGAGCGCACCATCGTCTGCGAGGTTCCGTTCGACTCGCTGACCGAGGTGGCGGCAAGGATTCCCGGCTTGCAGCAGCAACTGTTCCGCATCATGAGCCGCGAGTTTTCGCGCGAGCTCGGGCATCCGGTAATGATGGGACGCAAGCAGGCGATCTCGCGCCTGGCCATTTTGCTGCGCAGCCTGTCCGAACGCCTCGAAGGCATCGGCCATGACCCGCATGAAATCACCCTGAGCATGTCGCGCCAGGAGCTGGCCAACTATCTCGGCCTCGTCATCGAGACGATCAGCCGCCTGTTCTCGCGCATGCAGACACTTGGCGTGCTCAAGGTCGATCGGCGCACGGTGCGCATCCTCGATCCAGCCGCGCTGGCGACGCTGGCGGAAATGGCCGACGACGAAAGTCTCTAGCAGGCTGTTGGAATTCTATTCGGTCGGCGCGCAGTCGAACGGCAGCCAGCCCTGCAGCCACGGCAAGTGGCCGATCAGCAGCGGTGCGGCGGCGGTGAGCACGGCACTTGCCAGCAGCACGCAGCCGGCCGCGCGGCGCAAGCCACGACTGGAAGACAGGCGCAACAGGCGCGGCGCACCCCACGAGGTTGCCAGCATCGCCGGCAGGGTGCCGAGTCCGAATGCAGCCATGACGGCGGCGGATTGCAGGGGCTGGGCACTCAAGGCGGCGACCAGCAGCACCGTGTAGACCAGGCCGCAGGGCATCCATCCCCAGAGTGCGCCAAACGCAAGTGCGCGCGGCAGGTTGCTGACCGGCACAAGGCGGCGGCCAAGCGGGGCCAGCTTCGGCCACAGGCGCTTGCCGAGGCCCGAGCCCGGATCACGCAACACGCCAAGCATGACCAGGGCCGCCAGCAGCAGCGCTGCCGCGCTGGCCAAGCGCAAGGCGATGCGCACATGCTCGATATCGAGCATGGCGATGAGGCCGCCACCAATGCCGCCGATCAGCAGCCCGGCCACGCTGTAGGAGAAAATGCGCCCGAGTTGATAGGCGAGCAGGAGGCTGCGCCGTGGCCGCCCGCTGGCATCCTTGGCCGTGGCCACGCCCAGTGCCATCGAGATGCCACCGCACATGAGCATGCAATGGCCGCTGGCGAGGAAACCCAGCAGCAAGGCAGCGGCCACGGTGAGTGATCCGTTCATGGTTCCTCGGCGTCGGGCGCGGCGGGGCGATCTTCACTGAGTGGAGTCAGCGATGGCGTGTCGAGATCATCGAACTGGGCGTGATTGACCGCCCAGAAGAACGCCCAGATGCCGACGCCCAGCAACACCAGGCTGATCGGGATCAGCAGCAGGATGATGTTCATGCGACCGCCTCGCTGACCGGCCTCGGGGCGTCGGGCCATGCCGTGGCGTGCCGGCCGATGCGCAGGGAATTGAGGATGACCACGATGGAGCTCGCCGACATGCCGATTGCTGCCAGCCATGGTGGCACGAAGCCAAGCGCGGCGAGTGGCACCGCCGACAGGTTGTAGGCCAGCGCCCAGTTCAGGTTCTGCTTCAGGCGCACGAGCATTTCGGCGGCGACGTGACGCGCTTCGAGCAGGCTTTCCAGACGCGAGGAGGCGAGCAGGATGCCGCTGGCTGCATGCGCCATGGCACTGCCCTCGCCAATGGCGATGGCGACATCGGCGGCGGCAAGCACCGGCGCATCGTTGATGCCGTCGCCGACCATCGCCACGACATGACCCTGCGCGCGCAATACGGCGAGCCTGGCCAACTTGTCGACGGGGCTCGCCGCGGCGGTGAATTCGTCGATGGCAAGCAGGCCGGCAATGTGCGCCACGCGCGCGGCGCGGTCGCCGCTGAGGATTTCACACTTGATGCCGGCATCGCCGAGGCTGCGGATCAGGGTCGCGGCGGCGGGGCGCAATTGTTCGCTGGGCGGAAAGCGCGCGATGACGCCGTCCGGGTCGGCAAGCACCAGGGCATCGCCGTCGCCCGCCGTGTCCGCGCCGGGAGCGTGCAGGGAAAAGTCGGCCCGGCCGAGGCGATAGCGGATGCCCTCGATGTCGCCCTCGACGCCGGCACCCTGGACATGGCGCAGCGCCGTGGCGGTCTTCAGCGGTGCCGATGCGCCGGCGCGGCGCAAGGCGAGGCCGAGTGGATGGCTGTTGGACTGTTCGAGCGCGGCGGCAATGCCGAGGGCTTGCTCGAGGCTGCCGCGGATGACCTCGACGCGGGCGCGCTCGAAATTCGGCTCGGTCAGGGTGCCGGTCTTGTCGAAGATGAAACGATCGGCCCTGGCCAGCGCCTCGAGTGCATCGGCATCGACGACGAGAACACCGCGCTGGGCCAGCACGGCGACGGCGCGGGTCAGCGCCGAGGGCACCGCCAGGGCAAATGCGCACGGACAACTGACCACCAGCACGGCCAGAGCAGCGGGCAGGGCGCGACCTGGATCAAACCAGGCCCAGGCCAGGGCGGTGATCAGGGTCGCGGCGAGCACACGCACGACAAAGCGCGCCGCACGCGCATCCGCCAGCCGCGCCAATGCCGGCCGTTCGCTGGCGGCGCGGGTGACCATGCGCACGATGCCGGCAAGCACGGTATCGGCACCGATGTGACGCACGATCACCTCGATCGGCCCGTCAATGACCAGGCTGCCGGCAATCAGCGCCTGGCCGGGTTCGCGCGCGATCGGCGTGGATTCGCCGCTGAGCAGGGATTCATCAATGCGGCATCGTGGCCCCAGCAGTTCGCCATCGGCGGGAATCGCCGCGCCACTGCCGACGCGGACGATGTCGCCGGCCTCCAGTTCATGCACGGCAATCGTCGTGTAGCCCGCCGCCTCGCGGCGCTCGGCCAGTACCGGCTGCAGGCGCGCCAAGGCATCGACGACATCGCCGGCGCGATGCCGCGCGCGCATGGCCAGATGCCGCCCGAGCAACAGGAACAAGACAAACATGCTGACCGAATCGAAATAGATCTCGTGGCCGCCAACGAAGACGTTGATCATGCTGGCCAGGTAGATCAGGGCGATGGCCAGCGCCACCGGCGTATCCATCGACAGGCGGCGCGCGCGCCACTCGCGCACGGCACCGCGGAAGAACGGCTGTGCCGAGTACAGCACGACCGGAGTGGCAACGAGGAAGCCGATCCAGCGGAAGAACTCGCGCACCGCCGGGTCGATGCCGTCGAATACGCCGGCATACAGGGCCACGGCCATCATCATCGCCTGCATGGTGCCGAGCCCGGCGACAACCAGGCGCTTGAGCGCGGCACGTGATTCGCGCTGGCGCTGTGAATCGATCATGCCGGCAGTCAGCGGATGCGGCACGTAGCCGAGTCGCGACAGCGCGGCAAGCAGGCTCGACAGCTTGATCCGGCGCGGATCGAATTCCAGGCTGACCCGGCGCGCCAGGGCATTGACGCCGACATCGAGCACGCCATCGATGCCGCGCAGGGCACGTTCGATCAGCCAGGCGCAGGCCGAGCATCGCAGGCCATCCACCAGCACGATCACCTGGGCGCGATCGGCGCTCGTGCTGCGTACATGCAGGCGCGCCAGCGCCGGCCGATCCCAGGCGGCATGGTCGGCGACGCCATCGTGGCGTTGCGCCGGCCCGCTGCGCAGGCGGTAGTAATCAGCGAGGCCGAGCGTCTCGATCCATTCCGCGGCGGCCTTGCAGCCCGGGCAGCAGACCGCGTGCTGCCGGCCTTGCACACGGGCGAGGATCGGTGCCGAGTCGGGATTCGCTTCGCCGCAATGAAAACACGCCTGCGCGTTCACGACGCCGGCCCGTGATCCCCGGCTGTGTTGTCGGTGTCCGTGGCAGCCGGATTGATGGGCGGGATACGGCTGGGTCGCGGCACGTCATCAGGCACCACGATGTGCGTGTCGGGCGTGTCGATGGCCTCGGCGAGCAGGGCAAACGAGCCGATCACGGTGGCTCCGAGCAGGAACAGGATCAGCCACACCTCGGGCACCCGGTACCAGGGCATCGAGGGACTGTCGGGTGCGGACGGGCTCATGGCGTTTCCGGCGCGAAGAAGTGGGTCTTGCCGCGCGCGACGACGGCACCGTCGGCATCGAGGACGAGCACGGTGATCGGCTGGCGACCGCTGCTGGCACCGGCATCGGCGCGCAGGGTCAGTGGCAGCGAGAACACCTCGTTCGGCGCCAGGGTCACCGCCGGCTTGCCGATCATGCGCAAGGGCAGTTCGGTTTCCGTGCGCAGGGAGAGGAGCATGTCGGCATCGGTCTTGTTGGCCAGCTTGACGTTGTAGCTGTTCTCGATCGAGCCCTGGCCCAACGTGCGGAACAAGGCGTTGCGATCATGCAGTACCTCGATGATGACGGCATCACGCGAACCCACCAGCCAGAGGAAGGCGGTGATGAACCCGGCGAGAACCGCGGCATAGATCAAGGTGCGCGGACGCAGCAGGTGCTGCGGCTTGCCGACCAGGGCATTTTCCGTGGTGTAGCGGATCAGCCCGCGCGGATAGTGCATCTTGTCCATGACTTCGTCACAGGCATCGATGCAGGCGGCGCAGGCAATGCATTCGATCTGCAGGCCATCACGGATGTCGATGCCGGTCGGGCAGACCTGCACGCAGGCGAGGCAATCGATGCAATCGCCGAGCGAAGGGGATGGGAGAGAGGGGATCGGGAATTGGGTGGCAGCAGAAGCAGGTTCGGCCAGGCTCGGGACGTCGCCGCCAGCCCGCATGCCGCGCGGCGGTACGTCGCGTCTGCGATGCCCGCGCGGTTCGCCGCGCGCGACGTCGTAGCTTATGACCAGGGTGTCGCGATCGAACATCGCGCTCTGGAAGCGCGCATACGGGCACATGTATTTGCACACCTGCTCGCGCAGGTAGCCGGCATTGCCGTAGGTGGCGAGGCCATAGAACAGGATCCAGAATCCTTCCCAGCCGCCGACCGAGCCCTGCATGAGGTTGCCGCCAAGCTCGCGGATTGGCGTGAAGAAGCCGACGAAAGTGAAGCCGGTCCAGAGCGAGAAGCTGACCCACACCAGCTGCTTGGTCGACTTGCGCCAGAGCTTGTCGAACGACCACGGCATCTTGTCCAGGCGCATGCGCGCATTGCGCCCGCCTTCGATCTTGCGCTCCATCCACAGGAACACCTCGGTCCACACCGTCTGCGGACAGGCATAGCCGCACCACAGGCGGCCCGCCACGGCGGTGAAGAAGAACAGGCTCAGCGCGGCGATGATCAGGAGCAGGGTCAGCAGGTAGAAATCCTGCGGCCAGAAGGTCAGTCCGAAGACATGGAAGCGCCGCGCCGGCAGATCGAACAAGACCAGCTGCTGGCCGCCGATGCTGATCCACGGGAAAGCGTAGAACATGCCCAGCAACCAGAACACGGCGAGTGTGCGCCAACGCTGGAAGCGGCCGTCGATCTCGCGCGGGTAGACCTTCGGCTCCCTCGCGTAGAGGGAGTCATTGCTGCCAATGACGGCAATGTCGATTTTCCTGCGCGGGATCATTGGCTTGAATGATGGACTGAAATGTTTGCCATGGATGTCGCTGTCGACGCGGGCGTATTCAAGTGTCGGTTGATCAACTGCGACCCGCAGTCGCGGCAGGCGCACCGACTGCCCCGCCGGGCTTCCTTGGAATGCGGGTCGCTCAGGCCATCCGCAGGAGCTGCGGCCGATACGCGTGCCGTGCAGTCATCCACGTCCGTCTCGGTGAGCCGGCTGCTGCCGCGGCGGCAATGGTGGTGCGATCAGCACGGCCGTGAACAGGCAGGCCGACAGCGTGCACAACCAGAACATGAAGAAGCCGATGGAATAGCCGGCCAGGCGGGTGACTTCGACATCGGGCCAGGTGATCGTTGCCAGTTCGACGGGATCGACGATGGCGAAGAACACGATCGTGGCCACGCCTGCGGCAAAGAATGACGGCCAGATCACCGCACCAAACCGCCGGGCCAGCGAGTCGCGCGGCGTTTCCCGGCTGGCGTCCCCGACGCTGGCAGGCGACCGCGATGTGCTCATCGAGCGCCTCCGGAACGTGCCGCGTCATCGCGCTCGGATTCGGCCGAACTCTTGCCCTGGGCGAGGATCCACGCGGCGGCAAGGCGCGCACGATCCTCGCTGATCAACGCGCCCCAGGCCGGCATGACGCCGCTGACACCATAGGTGATGGTGTTCTTGATGCCGGCGAGGTTGCCATTGCCGTGCAGCCAGATGTCGTCGGTCAGGTTGGGCGCGCCAAGGGCATGATTGCCCTTGCCGTCGACGCCGTGGCAGGCGGCGCAGATGGCCTCGAACTTCGGCTTGCCGACGCTGGCCAGGCGCGCGTCGTGGGCGAGGCCGGACAGGCTCAAGGCATAGTTCGCCACTTCTTCGACGCCGTTGCCGGGCAAGGTCGCGACCATGGGCGGCATCAAGCCGTGGCGGCCGTTCATGATGCTGGCGAGTACGGTTTCCGGCTCGCCGCCATACAGCCAGTCGGCATCGACAAGGTTGGGGTAACCGGTGGCACCGCGCGCATCCGAGCCGTGGCAGGCGGAGCAGTTGTTGGCAAACACATTGCGGCCAACCTTGGTGGCAGCCGGGTTGTCGATCAAGTCGGCCAGCGGCTGGTTGCGGAAACCCGCAAACAGCGTTTCCAGCTTGGCGTTGGTCGCATCGAGCTCGGCCTGCACTTCTGCGCCGGAACTCCAGCCCAGGCTGCCCTTGAAGGTGCCGAGGCCCGGATACAAGGCCAGGTAGGCAAAGCCGAAGATGAAAGTGAGGATGAACAAAATGAACCACCAGCGCGGTAGCGGATTGTTCAACTCCTCGATGTCGCCGTCCCAGACATGGCCCATGGTTTCGGTGGCCGGTTTGTCGTTCTTCGGCTTGGCTGCGGTTGCCAGCAGCAGCCAGATCAGGCCGATCAGGTTGATCGCGGTGAGGGCGACGATGTAGAAGCTCCATCCGGCGCTCATGGCTTGTCCTCCGGATAGGGGCGGCTGTCGTCTTCAAGCGGGATATGCGCCGCTTCGCTGAAATCGACGCGGCGGTGATTGCTCCAGGCCCAGGCCCAGAGGCCGAGGAAGGTCAGCATGAGGATGCTGGTGAGGATGCCGGAAATCATGGCTGCGCCTCCGTGGTCGCATCGGGCGATTTCACGCCCAGCCCCTGCAGGTAGGCAATCAGCGCATCGAGTTCGGTCTGTCCGGTCAGGGCATCCTTGACCCCGGCGAGATCCGCATCGGTATAGGGATGCCCCATCCAGGCCAGCGTGCGCATTTTCTTTTCGATCAGTTTCGGATCGAGCAGCGATGCGGTCAGCCACGGATAACCCGGCATGTTCGATTCCGGCACGACATTGCGCGGGTTCTTGAGGTGCACGCGGTGCCAGTCATCCGAATAGCGGCCACCGACCCGCGCCAGATCCGGCCCGGTGCGCTTGGAGCCCCACAGGAACGGGCGGTCATACACCGATTCGCCGGCCACCGAGTACGGCCCGTAGCGCTGGGTTTCGGAAGCCAGCGTGCGGATCATCTGCGAGTGACAACCGACGCAGCCTTCGCGGATGAAGATGTCGCGACCGGCCAGTTGCAGCGCCGGGTAGGGTTTCACCCCGGGTGCGGCGGTGATGGTCTGCGCCTGGAACATCAGCGGCACGATCTCGACCAGGCCGCCGACCGCGATCACCAGGATGATCAGGATCACCATCAGGCCGATGTTCTTCTCGATGATTTCATGTTTCATCGGTCATCTCCTCAGGCGTGGGCCGGCACGGGTACGCGAACCAGGGGCGCCCCGGCACCCATCTGGCAGGTCTTGCGCACATTCCAGGCCATGATCAGCATGCCGCTGAAGAACAGGATGCCGCCGACGAAACGGGTGACGTAGTACGGATAGGTCTGGCGCACCGATTCGATGAAGGTGTAGGTGAGTGTTCCATCGGGATTGGTCGCGCGCCACATCAGGCCCTGCATGACCCCGGCAATCCACATTGCGGTGATGTAGAGAACGATGCCGATGGTGGCGATCCAGAAATGCGCATCGATGGCCTTGATCGAATACATGCGTTCGGCGCCATAGAGCTTCGGCAGCATGCTGTAGACCGCGCCGATGGTGATGAAGGCGACCCAGCCGAGCGCACCGGCGTGGACGTGGCCGACGGTCCAGTCGGTGTAGTGCGAGAGGGCGTTGACGGTCTTGATCGACATCATCGGGCCTTCGAAGGTCGACATGCCGTAGAACGACAGCGAGACGATCATGAACTTGAGGATCGGATCGGTGCGCAATTTGTGCCAGGCACCCGACAGCGTCATCATGCCGTTGATCATGCCGCCCCAGCTGGGCGCGAGCAGGATCAGCGAAAACACCATGCCGATCGATTGCGCCCAGTCCGGCAACGCCGTGTAGTGCAGGTGATGCGGGCCGGCCCACATGTAGATCGAGATCAGCGCCCAGAAATGCACAACAGACAAACGATACGAGTAGACCGGACGCTGCGCCTGCTTCGGCACGTAGTAATACATGATGCCGAGGAAGCCGGCGGTGAGGAAGAAACCGACCGCGTTGTGCCCGTACCACCACTGCACCATGGCATCGACGGCCCCTGAATAGACTGGATACGATTCGGTCCACGACACCGGTACCTGCAGGTTGTTGAAGATGTGCAGCACGGCGATGGTCAGGATGTAGGCGCCAAAGAACCAGTTGGCGACGTAGATATGGCGGATGCGGCGGCGCGCGATGGTCATGAAGAAGACCACTGCATAGGTCACCCAGACGGCCGTGATCAGCAGGTCGATCGGCCAGATCAGTTCGGCGTATTCGTGGGTCTGCGTCAGCCCCAGCGGCAGGCTGATCACGGCGGCGACGATCACCGCCTGCCAACCCCAGAAGGTGAACGCGGCCAGGCGATCCGAGAACAGTCGCACGTGGCAGGTGCGCTGCACCACGTAATACGAGGTCGCGAACAACCCGCTGCCGCCAAAGGCAAAGACCACGGCGTTGGTGTGCAGCGGACGCAAGCGTCCGTAACTGAGCCAGGCGATATCGAAATTCAGCGCCGGCCAAGCCAGTTGCGCGGCGATGACCAGCCCGACCAGCATGCCAATCACGCCCCAGAAGATCGTGGCCATGGTGAATTGGCGCACGACCTTGTCGTTGTAGGTTTCCACGGATTGCATCGCCCTTCCTCGTTTTCGAGCCACTGGATTCTCGGCAGCCGCCAGGTCACAACGGTTGACATCGATCAAATTGTCGGCATTCTGCGACAGCTTGCCACGCCGCAGTGGCAACCGGTTTGTATCTGGCTTGACCGGCATCAAGCGCGCATTGCATGCGCTCGCCCATCCTCCCGCCCCGCCATTACAGTCTTTCAGAGAAGAGGTTCAAATGAGATACGGAATTACCGGCATCGTGCTGTCCACCCTGCTGCTGGCAGCCTGCGCACCCGACAATACGGCCTCCGCGCCCAAGGGTCTGCAGGCGGCTGTCAACAACGATACCGGTGGCTCGGCCAAGGGCGATCTCGGGCCGCCGCAAGGTGAGCCGGTGCATGCCATCCTGACCAGCCCGCCGGAAGTTCCACCCGCCACCGGCCGCAGCGTGCCGGCCAAGGTCATCGTCGAGCTCGAGGTGCAGGAGAAGGAGCTGGAGATTTCCGAAGGCGCGCGCTACACCTTCTGGACCTTTGGCGGCACCGTGCCGGGCAGCTTCATCCGCGTGCGCCAGGGCGATACGGTCGAGTTCCACCTGAAAAACCATCCCGATTCGAAGATGCCGCACAACATCGACCTGCACGGCGTGACCGGTCCGGGCGGCGGTGCTGCATCGAGCTTCACCGCGCCGGGCCACGAGTCGCAGTTCACCTTCAAGGCGCTCAACCACGGCTTGTTTGTCTACCACTGTGCCACGGCGCCGGTCGGCATGCACATTGCCAACGGCATGTACGGATTGATCCTGGTCGAGCCGCCGGAAGGCCTGCCGCCGGTCGATCACGAGTATTACGTCATGCAGGGCGATTTCTACACGGTCGGCAAGTACCGGCAGAAGGGCCTGCAGGCTTTCGACATGCAGAAGGCAATCGACGAGAACCCGACCTACGTGTTGTTCAACGGCTCCGAGGGCGCCCTGATCAACGAAAAGGCCCTGAAGGCGAAGACCGGCCAGACCTTGCGCATGTACGTCGGCAATGGCGGCCCGAACCTCGTCTCCAGCTTCCACGTGATCGGCGAAATCTTCGACAGGGTCTGGTACGAAGGCGGCACGCATTACCAGGAAAACGTGCAGACCACGTTGATTCCGTCCGGCGGCGCGATGATGGCCGACTTCCGCGTCGAGGTGCCGGGCAGCTATGTGCTGGTCGACCACTCGATCTTCCGCGCCTTCAACAAGGGTGCGCTGGCCATCCTCAAGGTCGAAGGCGAAGAAAACAAGGCGATTTATTCGGGCAAGGAAGTCGATTCGGTCTATCTGGGTGACAAGGCTGCCAATCTGGCGTCGGTCGGCGAAGCGCGCAGTGCCGAGGTCAGTGGCAACCTGACCCTCGAGCAGCAGATTGCCGCCGGCAAGGCGCACTTCACCGGCACCTGCTCGGTCTGCCACCAGGACAACGGCGCCGGCATTCCGGGCGTGTTCCCGCCGCTGGCGAAATCCGACTTCATCGCCAAGGATCCGGAACAGGCGATCCATATCGTCCTCAACGGCCTTGCCGGCAAGATCACGGTCAACGGCAAGGAATACGATTCGGTGATGCCGCCGATGAGCCAGCTCAACAATGACGAGGTCGCCAACATCCTGACCTATGTCTTCAACAGCTGGGGCAACAAGGATGGCCGTGTCAGCGCCGATCAGGTGGCCAAGATCCGCGCCGAAACGCCGCGTGCGGAAGGCGCGGCGCACTGACGCGATGATCCGTCGCCTGTCCATCCGGCTTGGCATCACCCTGGCTTTGGCCGGGGTGATGCCGCTGCATGCCGCCGAATACATCGACATTCCGGCCGGTGCATTCCAGTCGGTGCTGCCTGGCGGCGAGGACAAGTTGCGCGATATCGAGGTCGCCGCCATGCGCATGCGCAGCGAACCGGTGAGCAATGCGGAATTCCTCACGTTCGTGAAGGCAAACCCCGAGTGGCGGCGCGACAAGGTCGCCTCGGTATTCGCCGAGGCGCGCTACCTTGACCACTGGCCGGCCGCGGATGCAATCACCGCCGAACAGTCACGCCAGGCCGTGATCAAGGTCAGCTGGTTTGCCGCGCAGGCGTATTGCGAGAGCGAGAACGCGCGCCTGCCCGGCTGGTACGAATGGGAATATGTCGCCGCCGCCGATGCCACGCGTCGCGATGCCCGTACCGATCCGGAATGGCGCAACCGCATTCTTTCCTGGTACTCGCAGACTTCCGGCGGGACGCCGGGAACCATCGGCGGCGAGGCCAATGCCTATGGCGTGCGCGACCTGCACGGACTGGTCTGGGAGTGGGTCGATGATTTCAATGCACTGATGGTCAGTGCCGACAATCGCGAGCAGGGCGATCCCGACAGCCTCAAGTTCTGCGGTGCCGGCGCACTGTCCATGCAGGATCGCGACAATTACGCCATCCTCATGCGCATCGCCATGCTGTCATCGCTGCAAGGTGCCGATGTCACCGGCAATCTCGGCTTCCGTTGCGTGCGCCCGAATGCCGGAGCAGGCCCATGAATCGCTGCATTCGCCTCGGGTTGTTTCTCTCCGGCCTGTTTTGCCTGGCGCTGTTCGCGCAGGCCGCGCGCGCGGATGGCCTGCCGGGCGATTCCGTCTACCACCTGCATGTACCCCTGCTGGATCAGGATGCCCATCCGGTGGATTTCGCCAGCCTGCGCGGAAAGCCGCGCCTGGTGACGATGTTCTACGCATCGTGTCCTTACATGTGCCCGCTGATCATCGACACCGCGCGCATGAGCGAGCGCGTACTCGATGCCGGAGAACGTGCGAAGTTGTCCGTGCTGATGGTCAGCTTCGATGCCAGGCGCGATGATCCGGCCGCCCTGAAGGCGCTTGCCGCAAAGCGCGGCATCGATACCGGGCGCTGGCGCCTGACCGGCACCGACGCCGCCAATGTACGCAAGATTGCCGCGGTGCTCGGCATCCAGTACCGGCCACTCGACGATGGCGAGTTCAGCCATACCAGCGTGCTGATCCTGCTCGATGCCGAAGGCCGCATTGCCGCGCGCAGTGAAATCATGGGCAAGGTCGACCCCGATTTCATCGCCGCCATCAAGCGGGTGCTCGACAAGCCATGAAGCAAGGCAGCGCCTGACTTTTTCCGCCTGCTGCGCGCACATGCCACGGCACATTGCGGCCATGCGGGTTCGCAGGAATCCGCCATCCTGCGTATCATTCACCCCCGGTGCGCGAGGTCATGGGATCTCGCGACAAAGCTGAAACGCGCCGCTATGGCGTGATCCCGATGGTGGCAATGAGCATCAGCAAGCGCATAGGTCGATTCGCGTTGCAGGATCCGGGCGAAGGCGATGGCGATGCCGTGCATTTCTGCTCGACTTGCGCCTTCGGCGAAATCTGCCTGCCTGGCGGCTACGACAAGCAGACCCTGCAGGAACTGCATTTCCTGGTCGAGCATGTCGGCCCGTTCCACGCCGGCGACCACATCTTCCACACCGGCGAGAAATTCGAGTCGATCTTCGCGGTTCGTGCCGGAACGGTGAAGACTTCGTTGATCGACGAGGAAGGCCGCGAACAGGTCCTCGGCTTTCATCTGCCGGGCGAGATGGTCGGCCTCAACGCGATCCATCCGGCCCGCTACCCCTGCGATGCAATCGCCCTGGATACCGTCTACCTGTGCCGCTTCTCGTTTCCGGCGCTGGCCGTGTTGGCCACGCGCATGCCCGGCATCCAGCAGCAGTTGTTCCGCCTGCTCAGCGCCGACATCGGCAAGGCAGCCTTGCTGGCCGGCGATTACAACGCCAACGAGCGCATGGCCGCATTTCTGATCGTGCTCGCCGACCGTTTTGCGGCGCGTGGGTTCTCGGCGACCAGTTTTCGCTTGAGCATGCCGCGTGGCGATATCGCCAACCACCTGCGCCTGGCTGCTGAAACGGTCAGTCGCGTGCTGCGGCGCTTCCAGGACCAGGGCTTGATCCGCGTCGAGGAACGCGACATCGAGCTGCTCCAGCCCGGCCAGCTACGCCAGCTCGCGCGCTGCATCCTGCATGACTAGGAGCCGGGATTGGGGATTCGGGATTGGAGATTCGGGAAGGCAGCATGTGGCCAGCAGGAAGTTGTTGTCGCAGGGTGACCCGCTGCGCGCAATCAGGAAGTCTGCGCGAAGTGCTTTATCCCAATCCCCAATCCCCAATCCCCGCTCCAACTCACACCCGCGCAAACACCAGGCTGGCATTGGTGCCGCCGAAGCCGAAGCTGTTCGACATCACCGTGGCGAGTTTCGCGTCGCGGCTTTCGCGCACGATGGGGAAGCCTTCGGCGCGGGGATCGAGGTTGTCGATGTGTGCCGAGCCGGCGACGAAGCCTTCCTTGAGCATGATCAGGCTGTAGATCGCCTCGTGCACGCTGGCCGCGCCCAGCGAGTGGCCGCTCAATGCCTTGGTCGAAGACAGCGGCGGCACATCGGCCGCAAACACTTCGCGCAAGGCCTCCAGTTCGACGATGTCGCCGAGCGGCGTTGCCGTGCCGTGGGTGTTGACGTAATCGACCGGCCGGGTGATGCCGGCCATCGCCATGTGCATGCAGCGGACCGCGCCTTCACCGGTCGGGGCGACCATGTCGGCACCATCGGAGGTGACCCCGTAGCCAACCAGTTCGGCGTGGATCTGCGCACCGCGGGCCTTGGCGTGTTCGTATTCCTCGAGCACGAGCATGCCGCCGCCGGCGGCGATGACGAAACCATCGCGATCGACATCGTAGGGACGTGAGGCGCGGGCCGGATGATCGTTGTGGCCGGTCGACAAGGCACCCATGGCATCGAACATCGAGGTCATGCCCCAGTGCAATTCCTCGCCGCCGCCGACAAACATCACGTCCTGGGCGCCGTGGCGGATCAGGTCCGCGCCGGCACCGATGCAATGTGCCGAGGTCGCGCAGGCGGCCGAGATCGAATAGCTCAAGCCGAGGATGCCAAACGCAGTGGCCAGGGTTGCCGAGACCGTCGAGCACATCGTCCGCGGCACCATGTACGGGCCGATGCGACGCACGCCCTTCTTGTGCAGCAATTCGGCCGTCTCGATCTGCCATTGCGGCGAACCGCCGCCGGAGCCGGCAATCACGCCGCTGCGGATGTTGCGTACCTGCTCCTCGCCGAGGCCGGCGTGGGCGATTGCCGAGCGCATGGCGACATAGGCATAGGCGGCCGCATCACCCATGAAGCGCTTGAGCTTGCGATCGATGGTTGCTTCCAGGTCGATATGCGGAACCCCGGCCACGCGACTGCGCAGCCCGAGCTCGGCATATTCGGGCACATGGCAAATGCCGCTGATGGCCTCGCGCAGGGAGGTCGAAACCGATTCGAGGGTATTGCCAAGGCAGGACACCAGGCCCATGCCGGTCACTACGACACGACGCATCTCAGAATCCGTCCGTTGACTGGAAGAGGCCGACGCGCAAGTCGTCGGCGGCATAGATTTCGCGATCATCGACGTAGGTGCGGCCATCGGCAATGATCAGGGCGAGCTTGCCGCGCATGATCCGGCGCACATCGACTTCATAGCGCACGCGCTTGGCCGTCGGCAACACCTGGCCACTGAAGCGCACCTTGCCGACGCCGAGCGCACGGCCACGCCCGGGCTCGCCGAGCCAGGGCAGATAGAAACCGGCCAGTTGCCACATCGCATCGACGCCAAGGCAGCCCGGCATGACCGGGTCACCCTCGAAATGACAGGCAAAGAACCACAGGTCCGGGCGGATATCGAGTTCGGCGTGCACGGTGCCCTTGCCATGAACGCCGCCGGTTTCGTCGATCCGCGTGATGCGGTCGAACATCAACATCGGTGGAGCGGGAAGTTTCGCGTTGCCGGGGCCAAACATCTCGCCTCGGGCACAGGCAAGGAGTTGCTCGTAATCGAGCGCAGCAGGTCGAGGCATGTAATACGGACCATTTAGAAAACGTCGAATCGCCTATTCTACGTGGCAATCGCCCCCAATCGGACCAATCGAACCAATTCGTCGCGACCTGCGGCGGCCGGGGCTTCCATGCGCCCGAGTATTGTGCGATTCGGGCGGCCAGCCCGGCATGTGCGGGCGCACGCGCATTGGCAGTTCGAATGCCGTTGCGGGACAGCTCTGCCTTGCCGGCATTCCCCGTTGCCATTGGTCGCCCCGGCGCGCGCAGACCTGCACTCCCCGTTGTCATTCAATGATCGGCTCGGTTCGGGCCAAGGCCCGGCACAACTTCGCTCAGCCAACGCTGCGGTACTTTCCCCGCCACGGTGCGTAGAAATCGCGCAGGTGTTGCAGATCCGCAACCATGTCAGCGCCTGGCTGGAACAGCGGGCCAATGCCGATCGTGCGCTCGGGATAATGGAAATAAACCGGCAGGATCGGCACCTTGGCCGCATGCGCGATATGCCAGAAACCCGTGCGCCATTTCTTCACCGGCTTGCGCGTGCCTTCCGGGGCGATGCCGAGCCACAGTTTCGGCTGGCGCACAAAGCGCTCGCTCATCTGCTCGACCACGCCGTGCGTGCTGCTGCGCTCGACCGGGATGCCGCCAAGCGTGCGCACCAGCCAGCCCAGTGGCCCGACGAACAACTCGCGCTTGCCCATGAAGGAAATGTCGATGCCGAGCGCCACCTTGACCAGCATTCCCCAGACGCCATCCCACCAGGACGAGTGCGGCGCGGCGATCAGCACGAGCCGGCTGACATCCGGGAAATCGCCAACCAGCTTCCAGCCGCAGATGCGGAGGATCCAGCGCGCCAGGCGTCGCCCGACATGCGATTTCAATTGCGGTACCGAGGCCGGCAACTGTCGCGGCAGGGATTCGGCGCTCAATCACCACTCCAGTTCTGCGTGCCACGGCCGGACTTGATCGTCGCGCGCTTTTTCTTCTCCGTGATGCGGCGCTCCTTTGATGCACGCGTCGGCCGCGTCGCCACGCGCTTTTTCGGCACGAACTGGCCGGCGCGGATGATCTCGGCCAGGCGCGCGCGCGCATCATCGCGATTCTTCACCTGGTCACGGAAGCGATTGGCCTGGATCACCAGCACGCCCTCCGCCGTCAGGCGTCGGTCGCGACGCGCCAGCAGGCGCGCACGCAAGGCATCCGGCAGCGACGGCGAATTCGTCACATCGAAACGCAACTCCACCGCGCTGGCGACCTTGTTCACATTTTGCCCACCAGGCCCCGACGAGCGCACGAACCGCTCGACCAGTTCGTCATCGGCAATCTGCAGGTTGTCATCAATCTCGAGCATCCCGGCATTCTAGCCCGGACATCCGCCGAGGTAGCAGCGGCCAACCCGATCAAGCCCACCCGAACGCCTGCATCGAAAGCTCAACGGCAAATTCCGCGACGAATGCCTCAACGAACACTGATTCACGTCCATCGAGTGTGCCAAAGCGCTCATCGCTTTCTGGCGGCGGGATTACAACGAGGTCAGACCGCACAGTGCCATTGGCAATCGAACACCTGCCGAGTTCGCAAAAAACCTCCGCGAGCAAGGCGTCCCATCCACACAGCCATCACCGAGCGCCATGCTCGAAAACAAGGACGTTGCCTTAACTGTCGGTACCGAAATTGGCGGCAGGTCACACTCATTCGACACTTGGCACTGGTCGATCGTACTTCTCTGCTTGGCGGTCTTCATCATTCCCGCCTGGCGAATCGCCGCAAAGGCCGGCTTTCCCGAAGCGACGTCCCTGCTCTTGCTGATTCCGGTTGTCAACATCGTCTGCATCTGGGTCTTTGCGTTCATCGAGTGGCCGGTCCAGAAGCCGAACGCCTGACGCTCGAGTCGAGCGGAATTCGCCAGGCGAGCCGATCACCGGCTCTCATGTTGTGCATTCGACTTCGTGAAATAGGTCCGCGGCGGACACCCGAGCCAGAGCCTTGAAGCGCCAGCCTCAGGTACCCGCAGTCGTCCAGCCAAAGCGTTCCAGCAATGCGCCGAATTCGCCGTCGAGCGGTGCCTCGATGTGCATGCGCCTGGGCTCGACCGGGTGATCGAATTGCAGGCGCCAGGCGTGCAGCAGCAGGCGGTGAACGTTGTAGTGTTGCTTGAACAGGCGGTTGTGTTCGGTGCGACCGTGGCTGGTGTCGCCGATCAGCGGATGGCGCAGGTGGGCGAAGTGGCGGCGGATCTGCCGGTAGCGTCCGGTTTCGGGCGAGACTTCGATCAGGGCGTAGCGTTGTTGCGGATAGCGGTTGATGGCGATCGGCACTTCGATCGTGGCCAGGCGTTTCCAGTGCGTCAGCGCCGGTTTTCGATCGCTGTTCTCGCGCACGCCCGGCAGCGGGTAATCGATTTCGCCCACTTCCTCCGGCCAGCCACGACACACGGCGAGATAGGTCTTCTCGACTTCGCGCTGCATGAACTGGCGGCCGAGCGTGCCGGCCACTTCGGCATTGCGTCCGATCAGCAGCACGCCGCTGGTGGCGCGATCGAGCCGATGGATCAGGTGCAGGGGGCCATCGACAAGTGCCCGCACCTGGTCGATCAGGTAGACGTCACCGTCGTTGACCAGGCGACTGCGATGCACGGGGATGCCGGCCGGCTTGTTGACGACGACAATGTGCTCGTCGCTGTAGAGGATCATCGGGTCGGCCTGTCGAATCAGCGCGAACGCAGCGCGCTGACGAAGGCGATCGCCGAGATTGCTGCCGCGCCGATCGCCCACACGCCGATTCCGCCGACGCGCAGCGTCTGCGTATCGAAGACCTGCAAACCAACTGCACACAGCGCGAAGGTTGCGCCAAGGGTCAGGCGCACGGCCAGCGGCGAACCGCGCCGCGAATTCGCCTCAAGGCGGCGCAGGTCTTCAGAGGCAATGCGCAATTGCAGGGTGCCGGTGGTGACCTGTTCGAGGTAACTGTGCGCGAGTTGCGGCATATCGGGCGCGGCGGCCAGCCATTCCGGCACGCGCTGGCGCAGGCGCTTGAGCATGGCGCGCGGGCCGCGCCGCTTCCACCAGATCCTTTCCAGCACCGGTTTCGCCGTCGCCCAGATGTCGATCTGCGGATGCAGCAGGCGGCCGACGCCCTCGATGTTCAGAAGTGTCTTTTGCAACAGGATCAGTTGCGGCTGCAGGGTCAGCTCGTAGCGGCGTGCGGTCTGGAACAGCTTGATGATGACCGCGGCCAGCGAGATCTCGCTCAAGGGTCGCGTGAAGTACGGCTCGCAGACGGCGCGGATCGCCGATTCCAGTTCGTCCATGCGCACCGTCGCCGGCATCCAGCCGGCACGCAGGTGCAGTTCGGCGATGCGTCGGTAATCCTGCTTGAACAGGGCGAGGAAATTCTCGGCGAGCCAGAACTGGTCCTGCTCCGTGAGCGTGCCCATGATGCCGAAATCGAGCGCGATGAAGCGCGGATTGTCGCGCCGCGAAGCATCCACCCAGATGTTCCCGGCATGCGCATCGGCATGGAAGAAATTGTCGCGAAACACCTGCGTATAGAAAAGCTGCACGCCTTTCTCGGCCAGACGCACACGATCGATGCCGGCCGCATCGAGGGCGGCCAGGTCATCGACCGGGATGCCGCGCACGCGTTCGAGGGTGAGCACGCCGGCGCTGGTGTGCGACCAGAACACCTCGGGTACATACAGATCATCGGAATCGAGGAAATTGCGCCGCAGCAAACTGGCATTGGCACCTTCGCGCTGCAGATCGAGTTCATTGAGCAGGGTCGATTCGATTTCGGCGACGACATCGAGCGGGCGGATCTTGTCGGCATTCGGATGTACGCGGTTGGCCAGTTCGCCGAGCGCGCGCAACAAGTCGATGTCGCGGTCAATGCGCTCGCGGATGTCCGGACGCAGCACCTTGACCACGACCTCGCGACCACCGGGCAATTGCGCGGCGTGCACCTGGGCAATCGAGGCGGAGGCCAGTGGAGTCTCGTCGAAGCTGGCGTAGCGCGCACCAATCGGTGCAGCAAGCGCCTGCTCGATTGCGCTGCGGGCAAGATGGCCGGGGAACGGCGTGACCTTGTCCTGCAACGCGGTCAAGGCATCGGCAATGTCTGCAGGCAGCAGGTCGCGACGCGTCGACAGGATCTGCCCGAACTTGACGAAGATCGGCCCAAGTTCGGTCAGGGCCAGGACCAGGCGTTCCCCGCGCGGCAGCGAGGCGATTTCGGCGCGTGCGCGCGGCACCACCAGGCGTGCCCAGCGCAGCAGGCGAAAGCGATGGGCATCGTCGATGACATCATCGAGTCGGTAACGCACCAGCAGGGCGGCGATGCGCAGCACGCGCGGCAACATGCGCAAGGATGTGCTCACGCCTTGTGCGCCGCGACGAGGCGCTGCATGCGCACTTCGAGACGATCACCGCGTTCGCGCAGCGCGTCGACGTCATCGAGAAATTCTTCCATCTCCGCCTTGGCGATCAGGTCGCGGCTTTCCTCGACCAGGTAATCGGCGGTGTCGCGCGCCAGTGCCGAGGCCGATTCCCGCGCGAAGGCGAGGGCGCGACGGAAGCCGCGTGCAACCTGGAAGCCGAGCACGTCACCGAAGACGCGCGCAAACGCCTCATCGATGTCGGGTTCAAAGCGCGTGGCGAGGCGTTCGAGTCGGCGCGCCAGTTCGGCATCGCCGGCAATCTCGACCGAGCCCGGCGGCAAGCCGCCGTCGGTGTCGCCGCGCAGGCGTGCCGCAGCCATGCCGAGCAGGCTGCCCGGTGTCGCCGAAACGCGCAAATCGCTGTTGCCCTCGAACGCGGGGCCGATGGCGAGTCGATCACCGTTGACGCCAATGCGCATGGCCAGGCCGGTACCGCGGAAATCCACGCGCACGGCGCGCGCATCCAGCGAGGCCAGGGCAGCGCGGCTGTCCGCATCGAGGCTCAAGGCGTGATTGAGCGCGGTTTCAAGCCCGCGCCCGAGCAGCTTGAGCAGCGGATTAGGCGCGCGCGTGGTGGCGATGCTGGCTTTTGTCATCGGCGCATTCTAGCCAGTTTGGACGTTCCAGTGCCGGGCCTGCAGCGCGCGAAATGCCCCGCAAGGTTTCGATATCTGCGTGAATCCTTCACAATCGTGCGGATTCATTCCCCTTGCCGCGGTGAAGCACGCCCGCTTCCTGCACCTGATTCCCGGGAGACGCGAATGTTGACGGCGAACGAAGCCCTGCAACGATTGAAGGACGGCAACCGGCGATTCGTCGCCGAACTCGGCGGCAGCGGAGAAATCAGCAGTCAGCGCCGTCGCGACCTGGCCACCGGGCAGGAGCCCTTTGCCATCATCCTCGGTTGTTCGGATTCGCGCGTGCCGGCTGAAATCATCTTCGACCAGGGTCTCGGCGACCTTTTCGTGATCCGCGTCGCCGGCAACATCGTCGCGCCTTCGCAAGTCGACAGCATCGAGTTCTCGGCGGCGCGACACGGCAACCGCCTGGTCGTCGTGCTTGGCCATACCCAGTGTGGAGCGATCCTGGCCACCATCGATGAACTCTGCCTGCCACTGGCAGAACAGTCGAACAACCTGCGCTCGATCGTCAGCCGCGTGCGCCCGTCGGTCGAGGTGCTGATGGAAACCGGGATCGCCAACAATCCCGCCGAACTGGTGCGCCGTGCGGTGCACAACAACATCCGCATGTCGGTGAACCAGTTGCGGCGGGGTTCGGCAATCCTTGAAAACCTGGTCGAAAACGAAGGCCTGCGCATTGTCGGTGCCGAGTATTCCCTGGAAACCGGTGTGGTGGAGTTCCTCGATTACTGAGCGCGACTGAAGGTTTGCCACGCGCACGCGGGCATCTTCATTGCGGGTTCGACTTGCCTGTGCAGAATGCAGGGTGAGGGCGCAAGTGCATCAATGCTGCCGCCCATCGAAGTGGAGCCATCGCCATGCAGCAGATTGATCGAGCATGCGCCAGCCCGGGCCGGATTGACGAAGCCTGGCGGCAGGTGCGCGCGGCGACCCTGCATCTGGTTGCCGATCTGGCGGCCGAGGACAGCGTGGTGCAATCGATGCCGGAGACCAGCCCGGCCAAGTGGCATCTCGCCCACACGACCTGGTTCTTCGAGCAGTTCGTGCTCGCCCGCGATGCCCGCTACCGGTTCTTCAACGAGGACTGGTTGTTTCTCTTCAACTCCTATTATCAGTCGCTCGGGCCGATGCATGCGCGCCCGCAGCGCGGACTGCTGACCCGGCCAACCCTTGCCGAAGTGCTGGCCTATCGCGCCTGCATCGACGAGCGCATGGACGATCTGCTGGCGCAGGGCATCGATGCCGAGCGTGCTGCCCTGGTCACCCTAGGCCTCAATCACGAGCAACAGCATCAGGAATTGCTGCTGACCGACATCAAGCATCTGTTCTCGCTGAATCCGCTGCGCCCGGTCTACCGTCGGCTGCCGCTGCCGAATGCAACAGCCGCCACGCCGCTTGAATTCATCAGCGGTGCCGAGGGCATCGTCGAGATCGGCCATGTCGGCGCGGGTTTTGCCTTTGATTGCGAGACACCGCGCCATCGCGCCCTGCTGCATGGGCATGCGCTCGCCAACCGGCCGGTCAGCAATGCCGAGTTTGCCGAGTTCATCCGCGATGGCGGCTATCGCACGCCGACGTTGTGGCTGAGCGAAGGCTGGAATGCCGTCTGCCAGCGCGGCTGGGCACATCCGCTGTACTGGAACGACACACTGGATGCCGAGTTCAGCCTTGGCGGCCTGCGTGCCATCGATGCGCACGCGCCGGTCAGCCATGTCAGTTTTTTCGAGGCCGACGCGTTTGCGCGCTGGGCCGGCGCACGCCTGCCGACCGAGGCCGAATGGGAGTCGGCGGCAAGCGCCTTCGATGCAGCGCGAGGAAACTATGTGGAATCCGGTCTTTTGCATCCGCACGCGGGAGAACCCGCGCACGGCCTGAGGCAGATGTTCGGCGATGTCTGGGAGTGGACCGCCAGCCCGTACGTAAGCTATCCGGGCTATCGGGTGCCGCCAGGCGCGCTCGGCGAGTACAACGGCAAGTTCATGTGTGGCCAATACGTGTTGCGTGGCGGCTCCTGCGCGACGCCGGCCACGCACATGCGGGCGAGCTACCGCAATTTCTTCGCCCCGGCCGATCGCTGGCAGTTCATGGGGCTGCGCCTGGGGAAAGACCGATGACGCCAGATGCCACAGGAGAAACTCCAGCCGACGCTGCCGCGCGGGCGAGCGCTGAATTTCGTGCCGACGTGCTGCACGGACTGGCGCAGACGCCGAAACGCATTCCCTCGAAGTATTTCTACGATGCGCGCGGTTCGCAATTGTTCGAAGAGATCTGCGCGCAACCGGAGTATTACCTGACCCGCACCGAACTGGCGATTCTCGAGGAAAACGCAGCCGCTATCGCCAGTGCGATCGGGCCGCGAGCCCTGCTTGTCGAGTACGGCAGCGGTGCCGGCATCAAGACGCGCCTGCTGCTCGATGCGCTCGACCAGCCGGTCGGCTATGTGCCGGTGGAGATTTCCCGGAGCGCGCTCGATGCCAGCATCGAGAACCTCAGCGAGGAGTTCCCCGAGGTCGACATGTTGCCGGTCAGCGCCGATTTCACCCGGCCGGTCGACCTGCCCGCGCCGGATCAGGCAGCGCGGCGCACCGTGGTGTTTTTCCCGGGATCGACGCTGGGCAACTTCGAGCAGCGCGAGGCGATCGGCCTGCTGCGCACGATGGCCATCGAAATGGGTCGTCAGGGTGCGGCGCTGGTCGGTATCGATTTGCAGAAGGATCCGGCAATCCTCGAAGCCGCCTACAACGATGCCGCCGGGGTAACCCGTGAATTCACCCTCAACCTGCTGACGCGGATCAATCGCGAGCTGCAGGCCGATTTCCAGCTGCACGAGTTCGAACATGGCGCCCGCTACAACGCGCAGGCCGGGCGCATCGAGACGCATGTCGTCAGCCGCATCGACCAGGTCGTGGCGATTGGCGCGCATCGTTTTGCCTTCGCCGCGGGCGAGGCGATGCTGGTCGAATACAGTTGCAAGTACGCCCCGGAGGATTTCGCCGCGATGGCGGCCAGGGCCGGCCTGCGCGTGGTGCGGAGCTGGAGCGATTCCCGGCGGTGGTTTGCCGTGCAGATGCTTGAACGCGCCTGATTCCGCCCAGCCGTCCGCCGACCCATGCGGCAGCAAGGCCTGTCCGATCCCGGCGACAGCTTCGACCACCTGGCCCTGCTGTTCTCGATCATCCGGTCTGGCGGTCACCGAGATCCCGCGGCGGTTCGGGCGCATGGCGCCGCTCCGCCAGTGGCTGCGCCCCTGCGCGCAGACATGCGGGCATCGTTCGCCCTGCGCGATCAAGCTGAATGGAGCGTCGGCATGTCTGCCATCGTGCTGGCTCCTGCCGGTGCCGACGCGAAATCGGGGTTCGGCGTGCACGGCGCCCAATTCGACAATGCGCGACCCTTTTGGTGCTGCTGGTCGCCATGATCGCGGTCAGCCTGGCCAAGGCCGTGGTTCCTGCCGGCCCCTGCCCGATCCGGAAAACATTGTTTTCCAGGATTTGCCGGTCCTCGCCGGATGCATCGCAGCGACAAGCCGAAACGATCGTTACCATAGGGCCACTGCCATCCTGGCGACCTTCCCGATCAGCGCCGGTGCGGTTATGTTGTGCAACCGGATTGGCTGATCGGGAGCCGGCAGCGGGATTCTGCCCGTGTTGGCAGGAGATGTGGTGCAAGGCTGGCGCATGTTGGCGCGATTCCTGCAACAATTTGCGGGTGCCAGGTCGCGCGGACGCCGAAGGGCGGGCTTGGCGGCGGGAATGCCGTGACCAGCACGGGTGAATCCGGCGATATTGTTGCGCCGGGATTGAATGAAGGGGGAATAGCTTATGCGTGACACCGACGTACCCAACAAGACCATGGCCGGACGGGCGGAAATCACCGCGCGCAAGCTGCATCTGAATCCGCGCCAGCGCACGGTCTTGATTGCCATCAACGGGCATCAGTCCATGCAGGAGTTGCGGAAACAGTTTCGGGTACTCGGCGATGTCGACGCCATTATCGGCGACCTGAGCGCCTCCGGCCTGCTCGAGGTTTCCGGCATGGCGGGCGCAACGCTGGCGTCACGCGGCACGCCGACACCTGCTGCAGCCAATGCATCTTCCGATGAATCGCAGCTGCCACCGATCAGCCTGGTTCGCCAGTTCATGAACGAATCCAGCGTGGCCGCACTGGGCCTGCGTTCCTTCATGTTCACGCTCAAACTGGAAAAATGCTACAGCAAGGAGGAGTTGCTTGACCTGCTGCCTGAATACCAGCGCGTGCTCGGCAAGGCCAAGGACCCGGACTACGCCACGGCCATGACCCGCCAGGCAAAGGCCATGCTCGACGCGCTGTGATGCGTGGGGCGGCAGTCGATCTGCCTGTCCGGCGAGACAGGACGGGGATTCGCCGCTCGCCGTGAAGGCAACGTAGAGTAGTTGGCCACGTCCCGTCCGAATGGCGATGCCATGAGCAATCCGCTGCCTCGCCTGTTGATTGTCGAGGATGATCCGACCATCGCCGGCAACCTGTTTGCGTTCTTCGAGACGCGTAGCTTCGCCGTCGATGCCGCCTATGACGGGCGCACCGCGCTGCAGCGCCTGGCCAGCGCAAGCTTCGAGGCGGTCATTCTCGATGTTGGACTGCCGGCAATCGATGGCCTCACCGTTCTGCATCGCCTGCGTAATGAGCTAGGCCTGGCCGTGCCGGTGCTTTTGCTGACCGCGCGCGACGAGATGGGCGACAAGCTGGCCGGCTTTGCCCATGGTGCCGACGACTACGTGACCAAACCTTTCGCCCTGGTCGAGATCGAGGCGCGGGTACGTGCTCTGCTCGCCCGCGCCAGCGGCCGCGTGGCAACGCCGACGCGGCAGTTCGACACGCTGCGCCTGGATTCGCGACGCCACCAGTTGCACGTCGGCACGGTTGCAGTGCGACTGACGCCAAAAGCCTGGAACCTCATCGAACTTCTGCTGCGCGACCCCGGTCGCGTAGTACCACGGGTCGAGCTCGAACACGCCTTGTGGGGTGACGATCCACCGGAAACCGATGCCCTGCGCAGCCAGATCCATCTGCTGCGCAAGGCGCTCGCCGAGGCCGGATTCCACGGCCTGGAAACCGTGCACGGCGTCGGCTTGCGCCTGGTCGCGGACAGCCATCGCGCATGAGCAACACGCTGCTTTCGCGGGTCACCTGGGCGATGACGGCAACCGTCGCCTTGTTCGTCGGCCTGATGGCCGTGTTCGCCTTTTCCATCATGTACGAGCAGGAAGACGAGCTCGCCGACCAACTGGTGCAGATCGAGATGCATCGACTCATCGAGCGCATCGAAGCCGGCGAGTTCGACACCACGCGGCAACCGCTCGAAATCGGGCCGCGCACCGAGGCATGGCTGGCCGGCACCGCTGCCGATGCCACGATGCCTGCGCGGTTGCGCGGCTTGGCGGCCGGGCCGCACGAGATCGAGATCGGCGATCGCGTGCTGCATGCGATTGTCGCCGACTCCAGCGCCGGCCAGCTGACCCTGGTGTTCGATGCCACCGACAACGAGGAGCGCGTCAAGCGTTTCGGCTTGATCATGTTGCTGCTGTGGATCATCTGCCTGGCGGCCGGTTACTGGCTGGCGCGCGCCACTGCCGGCATCGTCGTCGGTCGCCTGCATGCGATTGCCGAGCGCATTGCCGAGTGGGACCCCGACGCCAGCACCCCGACCCTGCAACGCGCCGCACGCAAGGACGAAGCCGGGCGCCTGCTCGAAGCCTTCAACCGCATGCAGGATCGGGTCGATCGATCCATTGCCCGCGAGCGTGAATTCGCCGCCAACCTGAGCCACGAGATCCGCACGCCACTGGCCGCCCTGCGCACGGATATCGAGATGATCAGCCTCGATGCACGCCTTGCGCCGGAGCAGCAACGGCGCTTCGAACGCATGGCCCATGCGCTCGACGAGGTCGGCGCAACCATTGCCGCCGCGCGCGCGCTCAGCCGTCCGCGCGCGGCGCTGAAGCGCGAAGCCTTTGATCTCGGGGCGCTGATCGAGGAAGTCTGCGCGACCCTCGCCGCGCGCGCCGCCGCCGCCGGCCTGCATATCGTCAACGCGGTGCCGGCCGGCCATTTCCTGCACGCCGATCGCTACGCCCTGCAGATTGTCCTGCGCAACCTCATCGGCAATGCCATCGATCATGCCGCGCCGGCCCGACTCGCGATTCGCCTTGAAGGCGAGGCGCTCATCCTTGCCGACGACGGGCCCGGCATCGCCGCGGCGGAATTGCCCTTCGTCTTCGAACGCTTCCACCATGGCCGTCTGGTCGACCAGACCGGTACGGCAGAGGCGACGGACGCCGACCATGGCCTTGGCCTGGCCATTGCGCGCCGTGTCTGCGAACAGCAAGGCTGGCTGATCCGCGTCACCTCGGCGACATCCGCTGCGCAGCACGGCACGCGCTTCGAACTCGTCTTCGACGAGAATTCGACATGATCGAAACGCGACTTCGACGCCGCCTTGTCTAATCTGGCGCGCTCAAATGGCAAACGGGAGTCGAATTGCGGATGTCGGAAATGCACGTTTCGGATTGGCGTCAGGGGCCGGCGCGTTCGCCCTGGGGCCAATATCGGCACCTGATCCTGCTCTGGCTGCTGTTTCTCGCCACCTCGCTGGTCACGCGCATCGTGCTGGTGGCGGTCAGCCTGCAGGCCGGGCTCATCACGCCGGCCAACCTGCCGCGCGCATTCGGTGCCGGGTTCCTGCTCGATGCGCTGGCCGGACTGTACCTGTGCCTGCCCATGGCCTTGTGGATCTGGTTGCTGCCGGCGCGCTGGTATTGCTCGCGCATTGGCCGCGCCATCCTTTACTTCGGCTTTGCCGCGACCGCTTTCGGCCTGCTCTACCTGATTGCCGCCGAGTATTTCTTTTTCGATGAGTTCAACGCGCGCTTCAACTACACGGCGGTCGAATACCTGATTTATCCGACCGAGGTGATCGGCAACATCCGCGATTCCTACCCGGTCGATCAGGTGCTCACGCTGTGCGCGATCGGTGGCCTGCTCGTTGTCTGGCTGTTGCGCCGACGCATTGGTGCAGGCTTCGGAGATCCGTTGCGCTTCACCCGCCGCAGCCTGGTCACCCTCGTCCTTGTCCTTCTCGCCGTGCTTTCGACGCGTGCCATCAGCCTGGAATCGATCCAGAGCGCACAGGAGAACCGCATTGTCGATGAAGTCGCGGCGAACGGCGTCTATTCGTTCTTCAGTGCCTTGCGCAATGCGCGCATCGACTACGCGCGCTACTACGCGACCTTGCCCGAGGCCGAGGCGGTGGCGCGCGTGCGCCGGTTGCTGCAGCAATCCAACACGCGCTGGCTGGCCGGGCCTGCCGATACGGGCAACCCGCTGGCGCGCGCGGTCGACAATTCCGACCTTGGAGCGCCCCGCAAGCGCCACGTCATCATCCTGTTCCAGGAGTCGATGGGCGCCGAATTCGTCGGCAGCCTCGGCGGCAAGGGCTGGACGCCGAACATCGATCGCATTGCCGCGAGCAGCCTCAGTTTCACGCACATGTATGCAAGCGGCACGCGTACCGTGCGTGGCATGGAGGCGTTGACGACCTCGCTGGCACCGGTGCCACCGGAATCCGTGGTCAAGCGCAGCGGCAACGAGAATCTCTTCAACCTGGCGACCATCGTCCGCCAGCAAGGCTATTCGCCCACCTTCATCTACGGCGGCTACGGCACCTTCGATGACATGAACTCCTACTATCGCGCGAATGGCTGGGGCGTGATCGATCGCACCGACATGCCGAAACCGAAGTTCGCCACCATCTGGGGCATCGCCGACGAGGAGCTCTTCGACAACGCGCTGGCGGAGTTCGACCAGCAGGTTGCCCGCGGCGAGCGCGTCTTCTCGCTGGTCATGAGCACTTCCAACCACAAACCCTACCTGTTTCCCGAAGGTATCCCGGGGATCAAGGCCAAGGGCGGCGGGCGCGAGGCCGGAGTGCGCTATTCCGATTACGCGATTGGCCGGTTTTTTGACAAGTTGCAGGACAAACCCTGGTACAAGGACAGCCTGCTGGTCATAGCCGGCGACCACGGTGCGCGCGTCTACGGCCGCGCGCAGATCCCGGTATCCAACTACACCATTCCCTTCATCGTGCACGCGCCGGGGATGATTCCGGCACAACGCATCGAGATCCTGGCCAGCCAGGTCGACATCGGTCCGACCGTGCTCGGCCTGCTGCACCTGAACTATGAATCCTGGCTGCCGGGACGTGACATCCTGCGCATGCAGCCGGGCGATGGTTACGCGATCTTCAACCACAACCGCAACGTGGCCATGCTGCGCGATGGCGAGTTGGCCGTGCTGGGCTTCCGCAAGACCCTCGGCACCGAACGCTATGACGCGGCCAGTGACGAACTGACCACCTCGGCCAGCAACGGCGAACTGGAACGCGACACCCAGGCCTTGTTCCAGTTGTCGTGGGAAATGTTTGCCGACGGTCGCCAGCGCGCAAAATGAGCGTCGCCACGCCCGCGCCCGTGCAGCGGGCCGGACTGGCGCGCTACCTGCTGGTCGAGGTGATCGCGATCAGCGCCTTGTTTGCCGCCGGCGCGCTGGTCCTGCGCGCATCCGGATGGGACCTGCGCATCGAGGATCTGTTCTACGATCCGCGCCTGCATGATTTCCGCCTGCGGCATTCGCCCTGGCTTGAATTGCTTGGCCACCAGTTGCTGCTGGCCGTGCCCATCGGCATCGGCCTGCTCGCCGGCATTGCCGCGCTTGCCGCGCCGCGCTTCGAGATCTTGCGTCCATGGCGCGGCGTGATGTGGGCCGTGCTGGCGTCGATCTGCATCGGCCCCTTGCTGATCGGCATCCTCAAGCAGGTCACCGCCGCGCATTGTCCATGGGACATCGTGCGCTACGGCGGCTATGCCGACTACGTGCAGGACTGGTTCGTGCGTTCACGCGCCGACGCCGGTCGCTGCCTGCCCAACAGCCATGCCGGTGCCGGCTTCTCGCTGCTGGCCTTGTACTTTGCCGGCTGGGCCGGCGGTCACCGTGGCTGGCGCTGGTCGGGGCTTGCCATTGGTCTCCTTGCCGGCGTGCTTTTCGGCCTCGTGCGTACCGTGCAGGGGGCGCACTTCGCCAGTCATTCGCTGTGGTCGGCGGCCATCGACTGGCTGGTCGCCAGCCTCGTCTTCCTGCCGCTGATCTGCACCGCGACGCGCAAGGAGCCACCCGTTCGCCTGGCTACGGGCGCGACCCGATGAGGGCCGCAGCGACGACCGTGCTCAGGCCTGCGGTGGATGTGTCAGACCGTAATCGATGGCCGCACATACGGCAGCGGCTTGTGCTGCATTGCATTGCCAGGGCGTCGCGCGCGGGCTGTCGGGGTAGACTTCGGTGGTTGTCGTGTACGCCGCGTTGGTGACGCCCGCGCACAGGCCAAGACGCTTGAATGCGTAGCGAATGACGCCGGGCGAGTACACGGTCGAACCGATGATCTCGCCGTTGGCGTCGGCCGGCGCAATATGCGTGACATGCGCCACCGCATCGATGATCGCCTGCTGGAATGCCGGCTGCGGCTTGTCTTCGTCGTCGACCAGATAGAAGCCGTCGGGAATCTCGCCAGGTTCGAAGGCGACGCCGTCGCGCGCGGCCAGTGCCGGGCGGAATTCGGATTCGTCGCTGTCGGTGGTCTCGTGCAGGTCGATATGCACGAGGACGCGATCGACCCACGGCGCCACGAGCTTCATCAGCGCGGCGGATTCCTGCGCCGGACTGTCGGTGCGGAACGAGCGGTTCGGATCGATCGCCTCGCGGTTCCAGCGATGGATCACCTCGTAGGCCCAGGGACTCACGCAGGGTGCGACCAGCAGGTTGACCTTGCCGGCATAGGCGGCGGCGTGCTGGTCGAGGAACTGCAGGGCGCCATGCACGCCACTGGTTTCATAGCCGTGCACGCCACCGCTGACGAGGATGATCGGCAGCGCATCGTCCCAGGCATGGCTGCGCAGCGCCAGCAGCGGGTAGCGCCCGGGGTGATGATCGAGCTGGCCGTATTGCTCGACGTCAAACCGCGTGTGCAAGGCGTCGATCACCGCCAGTACCTCGTCGGCGTAGCTGCGCTTGAGCGACTGCCGCGCCAGCCAGGCGGCTTTCTCGATCTCGCCCCACGGCGTGCCGGGCGTGCCGACTGGATAAGGTGCCGGATGGGTCATGGCGTCATGCACTCCGAGGATCAGCGGAATCGGGCAGCGAACTTTATCATCCCGTGCCCGATGCATCGGCGCGCACGCATGCGGGCGGCAAAGTCAGGTCAGCGATGCGTCCGGGTTCCCAATGCCCTCGGCTTGCGGCAAGGTAGCGGGCCCGGCCCGCGCTGTGCAGGTCGCATGCACGCGGAGATTCCGACATGACAATGCCTGGCTTGCCCACGGCCGCACTGCTGGCACTGGCGACGCTTCTTGCCGCATGTGCGCAGCCGGCTGCAACCGCAGACACCGCCGTTCCGATGGCTGCAGCAAATGCGCACGACGCGCAGCAGCAGTTCTTCGATGCCATCGCCCGTCGCTGCGGCGAGGCGTTCGGCGGACGCCTGGTCTCCACCGATGCCGCCGACGCGGACATGGCCGGCCAGACCATGGTCATGCACATCAGCAAATGCTCGGCCGACGAGATCCGCATCCCGTTCCATGTCGGCGACGACCGCTCACGCACCTGGGTGCTGAGTCGCGTCGCGCCGGGCCTGCGGCTGAAACATGATCATCGCCATGCAGATGGCAGCGAGGATGCGATCACCCGGTATGGCGGTGACACCGTCAAACCGGGCAGCGCGACGCGCCAGGAGTTTCCCGCCGACGCGCAGTCCATCGCCTTGTTCACCGCCAATGCCATGCAGGTGTCCAATGGCAATGTCTGGGCCGTGGAAGTGGACGACAAACGCTTTGCCTATGAACTTCGTCGCCAGGGCCGCTGGTTCCGCGTCGAATTCGACTTGACCCATGCGCTTGCGCCGCCGCCTGCGGCCTGGGGCGCGTGAAGCCTGCCTGCAGCGCGTCGATGCGTTGCCGTCACCGACGGCAGCTGCTTACAGCGAAAACGCCTCGGCGGGAACGCGCGGCACGCTGGCCGTGGATTTTTCCCGGCGCACGACAAAGGTGTTGGCAACGCGAGAGGATTTGAGGAAATAGGCAATCCAGATCACCGTGCCAAGCAGCGACCCGAAGGCCTGGGCCCCCTCGCCGGGTTCCGCGGCCACCTGCGGAATTGCATTGACCAGGGCGGTATCGATCAGCAACTGCAGCTGTACCGCGATCTGGAAGGCGATGAAGATCCTCGGCAGGCTGCTGCGACGGCGGAAGAACAGGATCAGCACGAAAATGCCGAAGACGAGAACGCCCAGCTGCATGCTCAGCTCGAAAACCAGGGCTGGCGCCCACAAGGCGTGATACGCCTCGTTGCCGAAGGTGGTCAGGTTGGCCCAGGTATCCGCTGTCCAGGCCTCGAGGTTGGAAACGAGCGTGAACACGGCGAAAAACGGCGTGGCGATCAGGCCGAGCCCGGGCAGCACCAGCCAGCCGCCCAGGCCTCTCGGCAGGCCGTTGGTTGTGCCTGGCCGCGCTGGCGGATCGTGGCGATTGCATTTCAGTGCCAACCAGATCCAGAAACCCAGTGACATCGCGCCAATCATCAGCAGCAGCCAATTGACGCGATCCAGGCCGCTGCGCGTTTCAGCCTCCGTCGGCTGGCCCCAGTAGAGGTAGTAGTTGACCTGATCGCGCGCTTCGGCGAGGCGGCCGGCATAACGCGCGGTGTCGGCGGCGGCGACTTCATCCACCAGCGAGGTGAAGCGGTCGGTGATGACCAGGCGATTGCCGCGCGGCGAGATGGCGCGCTCGAAACTGAAAGCCGGGTCCTCGACCTTCACCCGATCCGGCTTGATCGTCCACGTTTCCGGCAACAGGGTTTCCGTGACCAGGGTCAGGTCGCTGTTGCGAGCGATGCCGAGCGGGGCAGTGCGCACGGTCGATTTCGGGCCGCGCAGCTTCTCGTCGAGATCCGGCGTCGGGATATCGGCAGTGTGTTGCCGGCTTTCTTCCGACCAGCTGGAGAACTCCGGGATCTGGTAGTGCTCGACGGTGACGATGCGATTGTTGCGCTCGTCATCCTTGACCTCCATCGGCTTGGCGATGTTCAGGCCGTTGTAGTAGCCGGCATAGAAATTCAGGTAACTCTTCTGCAGCTCCTCGAAACTGGTTGTCGCCAGGGTGTTGCGCATGGCCTCGGCACGCTCGCCTTCAAGCGTCGTGGTCACCGTGAACGGCACCGGCTTGTCGAGCCCGCCGCGGGCATCGAAAGTCGCCTTGACCAGTCGCACCGGCGCCGGTTGGCGGTCTTCGCTCATTGAAACCAGCCCTTTGCTGCTGCCATCGACGATCAGCGCCAGGTCGAAATCCGCCTGCATCAGATGAGCGAGATCGGCGTTCTGCGTGGCTCGCGTCGGATCGAGCCAGAACGTGCGCCCGCCGAGCTTCGCCTGCACGAGGACATGATCGAACTGGCCTGGATGCGGCATGCGCTGCTCGAGGGCGCGACGCTTGTTGGTGTTGACCAGCGCCGGATGCGCCTCGATGCCGAGGTGATCGAGCAGGGTGACGGTCAGCAGGGTCTTGTCCTTGCAATCGCCAAAGCGGCGCGCAAGCACCTGATCGGGCGGATTCGGCGCATGCGAGCCTGGGCCGATCTCCATGCCGAGATAGCGGATCTCGCCTTGCACGAAGCGCAGTGCGGCCAGCAGGCGACCTTCCGGCGAGGGTTCGGCCTTGGCGATGCGCGCGACTTCGGCTGCAAGTTCCGGGCTCAGCGTTTTCGGCAACGCATACAGTGGCAAGGCCCAGGCCGCGACCGCCGGCCAGTCGGCGAATTCGCTCCATTGCACGACCGGATACGGATCAAACCAGCTTGGTGCGTCGGCGTCGCTGAGCAGCGGCGCGACGTTGCGCTGGTCCCATTCGTACGCGCGCATGCCGCCCTCATCGCGGACGCGTGCCTCGATGTTGCTGTTGCGCGGCGTCACCCGGATATCGCGTTTGCCAGGTGTCAGCAGGCGCGCATGGATGCGTGCCACCGGCACGCTGAACTGCAGGCCGATGGCACCGAAATCGCGGCCGTCGAATACCGGATTGCGACCATGCACGGTGAAGGCGTAATCGACGATGTCGCCAACGCGAACATCCTCGAGGAAGATCGTCACGCTCTTGCTGCCGTCGTAGATGCGCCGGTCCAGCGCGGTCTCGCGCTGCAGGATGCGCAGGGTGGCCGTGGCCAGTTTCGGCAGCGTGCGGCCGTCGCGGATGAGGTCGATCGAATTGATATCAAGCGTTTGCCAGGCCGGATCGAAATCGATCTCGATGGTCGCCAGCGCATCCACGCCGGCGGCATTGATGGCCTGGCTCGCAATGCGCCGGTAGATGCTGCGCTGGCCCTGCACGTTGATCTGCATGTCACTGAGCAGGTAGTAGCTGCCGCCGGAAATCTGCCCCAGCAACTTGTCATCGATGTTGCCGCGTTCGACCGGCACCACCCAGTCCGGCGCGGCTACGCGGCGCACCTCGTCAACGTCCGCCAGTGCCGGCGTCAGCGCCAGCAGCAGGAGCCAGGCGGACAGGCGCGAGGGGTTTCGCCGCCGCTTGCCGCTGGACCGCTCCCGTTCAACTGCCACGTTGGCTCCTTGCTCGGCTGCAAAGTCGATGTCGCACGTTTCCAACGGCGATGGTCACCGATCGGCGTCGACAGTTCCAGTGCGCAACGTGCATGCCAGCGCGCAATGTGCAGGTTTCCAGCCTCGCCTTGCAGGGCAGGCCAGCGTGGCAGCGCCGGCCAGGCGTGTGGTGCCGATTGCGGTTTCGCGTGGTTCAGTCGTCGAAGCCGCTGCCGAAAATGCGATCGGGATTCACTTCGACGGCACCGATGTCGCAGAGCGTCGCCTGGCCGCCATTGACCGGGCGCGGCAAGCCGCGTGCATCGACTGAAGGACAGCCGGCATTGATGCCGTTGTCGATCAGCACGCTGCCAACGGGCGGGTGCAGGGTTGGCACTTTTCCATAAGTCTGCGTCGCGGCGAGGAGGCCAAAGGTATTGCCGGGAAACTGCAGGGTCAGCAAGTCCATGCCGCCGTTGGCGAAGAAGAAGCAGCTGTTGTCGCTGGTGAAGACCGGGCCGCCAAGCTGCACGTCGGCGCTGGCCGGCACGCAGGCCGCGCCCGACAACGGCTGCGCGAACACGGTATTGCGCGCCTCGCTGATGGTGGCACCGTTCTGCAGTTGCAGATGCGCCGCCGACCCGCCGAACGATGTCGAATTGCGCGCAAACGTGCTGTTGCGCAACTGGATGGTCGTGGCGGGGGCGCTGGTGCGGGTCAGCATGTAGATGGCGCCGACAAAAAAACCGGTGTTTTCGAAGAATGTCGCGTTGGTCGCGACCAGGCGCACGCTGTAGCCGGCAATGGCACCTGCCTCGAAGGCCTCGTTCTGGCCAAAGTACACGCGATCCAGGCTGACCACGCTGGTCGGGCCCTGGCCAAACAGATAGAGCGCACCGCCATCGCCGGCCTGGCGTGAGCCGGTCGAAGGGCATGAAGCCGCATTGTTGACAAACTGCACATCGATCAGCGACGCACTGCCGCCAGCCGGTACATTGAGCGCAACAGCACCGCCACTGCCGCCGCGACACGTCGTGCCGCTGCTCGGGCTGGCATCGGTGTGGTTGCCGATGAAGCGGGTCGACTCGATCAGCACCGAGGCACCGGATGAGTACACGGCACCACCGGTATTGACCAGGCCGACGATGCCGCCATCCGAAGATGCATTGTTGGTGAAGCGGGTGCGGGTCAGGCGCAGGTTGCCATTGGTCTTGATCGCGCCGCCGCCGGAGCCCGATGCGGCCGGTCCCCAACTGAAGCAACCGTCGAAGGTCGAATCGAAGACCTGCAGGCTGCCCGTGCTCTTGACGTCGACGCAGCCGCCACCGTCGCTGTTGGAGCCATTGCGCAGGTTCATGTGATCGAAGCGGATGGTCTGTGCACTGCCGCCGGTGGCGAACTTGAGCATGGGCCAGCCCGCGCCGTTGATGCGCAAATCGGGACTGGCATTGCCGTCAAGGACAATCGATTGGCCGACCAGGGCGGGCAATGGCGAGGTGATGACGATGTCGACGCTGCCCGGGATCTCGAAACGGATCGTCTGCACACCATTGCTCGGCTGCATCTGGCTGATGGCCGCACGCAAGGTGCCGGCACCGCCATCGCCCAGGGTATTGACGATGAAGGTGTTGTCGGCAAGGCACGGCAGCGCCGCGAGCAAACCGGTCAACAACAGGAAACGACGCATGGCAGGACCCCACGGGTTGAAGTAGCGACTTCTACGCAAGTCGGCAGTCTATCCCCCAAGGCCGGCCAGGACGCGGGCATGTTGCAGCGCGTCTTGCTGATCCATACGCAGGCGTACAGACTTTGCGCCGATCCGCTCAACGAGGGAAGGCTGCGCGACTGCTGGGGAGAAGCGGCACGCAGTGCGATGGCGGCATCAGCACGGCCTTCGTGTGCAAGGCCAAACCCGCTTGTCCAACCATGCTTTCCTGGGAGGGAATGCTGTGAATCGAACCCAACTTGCGTCATCCCTGATTGCGCTGCTTGTTTCCCTGCCGTTGCTGGCAGCGGAGGAACCGGGCGACGTCGCCGCATTCGCCAAGCAGCTGTCCGGCCCCGCCGCCGAGATCGCGAGCATGCGCGCGCCCTCGCCGATCGATGCCACGATCCATTCGCGCAGCGCCCTGTTGCCGGTGCATTTCAGCGACAACGGCTCCTCCGAGCGCAGTTGGCAAGGCACCTTGCCGGTAGAGAACGGCACGCTGCGCTTCGTCGTCTTCGAGCCGGCCGACAGCAACTGGCAGGTGGATCTGGTCAGCGCAGGCGGGCGAGCGGTCTCGGCCGCATCCCGGGCCAGCCGCGTGATCGATACCGATTTCGGCATCGAGCAGGCCCGCGTTCCGGCCATGCGCTACGACTATGACAACCTCGCCGGCGACAACTGGACGCTGCGCTTGCGCGCACCGGCAGATGCGAAAGACGGCTTCGTCCTCATTGAGGGTGATGCGGCGACCGAACTTGCCTCCTGGCAAACCCACACGCGCCAACTGGTCGGCCAGCGCCTCGGCCTTACCGCGCTGCTGACCACTTCGCTGGAAGGCAGCGTGCATGTCGGCAGGAGCGCCGGCCGCATCGACCAGGCGAGCATCCGCGTCACCGCGCCGGATCGTTCCGTCGCCAGCTATCCAATGTTCGACGATGGGCGCCACAACGACGGCGCGGCAGGTGACGGCCTGTTTGCCGGTGATTTCCCGGCCAGCATGGGCGGCAATTACGTGGCCCAGGTCGAGGCACGCGGCGTCAACGAACGCGGCAAGGCCTTCGTGCGCACCGCCGAGCATCTGCTGCCGGTAGTCGATGCCAGTCTTGGCCTGAGTGCAACGCGCGCGCTGGCCGTTGCCGGCGACGCGGATCGCCTGTCCATTCGCGTTCCGGTGACCATGCGCAATCCAGGCCAGCACTATCGTGCGATCGGAGAGGTGTGGGGCACGAATGCGCAGGGCAAGCCGACCGCGGTTGCCTGGCTAGGCGGCATGGTCACCCCGGTCGACGGCGTGCTGTCGCTGGGCTTCGATGAACGCTGGTTCGTGCTGGCAGGCACCAAGGGTCCGTACGAGCTGCGCAACCTGCGCATCGAGGATGCCGACAACTTCATCACCGTGGCCTCGGCGGGACGCATGGCGCTCGATGTTCCCGCCTTGCGCACACGTGCCCGGGCATCCGGGATCGTCATCGACGAACGCATGACCATGGGGCCGCGCCCGGCCGTCGAGCGCAGTACGCAAGGCGTCGGCAAGCGCCTGCTGCTCGTGCATGGCTATTGCTCGGGCGGGGTCTGGCCGGCTTCGCAGTTCGGTACGTCTTCGACCTTTCTGGACGTCAACCAGAACCGCAGCAACGACGAGTTTGCCCAACGCATCCGCACCTTCGGTTCCACCTGGAACTCGTTCGGCACGGTCGCGCACAGTCAGGGCGGCATGGCCTCGCTGCACCTCTACGCCTACTACTGGAGCGGCCTCGACAACGCCACCGGCAATCGCCTGATGCAATCGGTCGGAACGCCGTACAAGGGCACCAACCTGGCCGGTATCCTCGCCACCCTCGGCAATTGGTTCGGCGTTGCCTGCGGCTCCAACAGCAACCTGACCTACAGCGGCGCATCGGCCTGGCTGGCCGGCATTCCGACCGCATCGCGCGGCAAAGTCAATTACTACACGACGTCGTTCAAGCTGACCAACTGGTACACCAACGACTACTGCCAGTTCGCCACCGATCTCGTCCTCAGTGATCCGGAAGACGGCACCACCGAGCAGGTCAACGGTCAGCTCTCCGGCGGCATCAACCGCGGCCATGTCACCGGCCAATGCCACACCAGCGGCATGCGCGATCCGGCGCAATACCTCAACACCACCCGCAACTCGACGATGAACAGCAACGCCGCACGCTAACCAACCCCTCCGAGGCGCGGCAGGGGCCGCGCCTCGGAGCGTCACCCTGGCGAGGCGCACTCGCCTCCGTGGCGGGCCTTGCGGTCATTGCAGCCATGGGCGGGTATGGCTCCGCGAAAATAGCTGGCAGCCACATCGCCGCGGACTCTGTCCCCGCGCAACCCGCATCCATCACGCAGCGCACAACCTCAATCGAATCGACTTTTACCTGCGACGGTCGGAAGCATTGCTCGCAGATGACGTCCTGCGCGGAAGCGACCTGTTTCATCCAGCACTGTCCGGACACGCAGATGGATGGCGATTACGACGGCAGGCCATGTGAATCGCAATGGTGTTCAGACGGCTGGGGTTACTGACTGCAACAAGTGGCGTCGACCTGGATCAACGACATCTCGCGCGCTTATCTTGACTACCCGTGCGGGATGAAACTGCCAGCGAGGAACAGCGCAGGTTGCCCGCAGGCGGGAAAATGGAGCAGGGTCGCCGGCTCAAGGCTGCCAATGGGCGACAGCGGCAAATGGTCATTGCTGCAAATCAATAGCCTTGGCAGATCGGGCAACCCGCTCCGGACGACAATCCGTGATGGATAACCGCTGCATCACGATGATCAGACTCAATCGCGCTGGTGCGAACGGATGGCTGCGGAGAAGTCGGCGTGGTCGGCGTGGTCGCGGGCGAGGCCATTGATGCGGAAGGCGGTGCGGAGTTGTTCGCGCGGCAGGTTGGTGTCGATCAGGCCGAGATCGAAGGCGAGGTCGTCCGAATAGGCCGGCAGCAGGGTCTTGTAGCTGAAGGGGATAGGTTCAGGCAGGAGCAGGTTGACGTGGTCGACGATGTTGCTGGTGCAGGTGTTGCCGAGCGTGTTGTAGAACTCCGGTTTCGCCGCCAGCGCGTTGGCGCGCTCCAGCATCGAGACGAACAGCTGGCGCGCCGCATCGCGGTCTGCACGGACGGGATAAAGGTGGACGTCGTCGTGGCGGTGATTGGTGCGCAGGCCGATCAGGTCGCGTTCGTCTCCGACGATGTAGGTCAGTTCGTACTGGCGCAGCAAGCCGCGCAGTGGCGAGAACGACTCACCGCGCTCCTTGCGGATCTCGGCAGAGATGGCGACGTACTCGTCATTGCCAAACCCAAAGCTGAGGAAGGTATGCGCCGGACCGCGCCAGTCGGCAAAGGGCTCGACGACGAACCAGACCGATTCAATCCGGCGCAGATCGTAGCTGCGCTCTTGCCAGCGCACATCGTAGTCCGTGGTCGAGCGGTAAATCGCGCTGCGCACGTTGTGCACTCGCACGCTGTCGCCGGAAAACTCCGCGGTCGCCAGGCGCTCCTGGTCGGGTGACCAGTCGCGTGCGTTCGATGGATGCACGAACAATGCAAGCGCGAGGTAACCCGCAATCGCCACGACGACGAGGCCGAGCAGGATGCGGTGAAGCACGTGGCGCCGAGGCAGGGAAAAGGTCATGGTGTCGCCAAGGTACGCGGAAAGGTCAGAGTCGAGAAGCACATCAAGCGGGGGTGCGGGCAATGGACATGGACAACCGCATCAGGTGACCGCCAGGTCGGTGCCGGGCATGACGCGAGTTGGCAACTTCCAGAATCGCGCGAATTGATCTATTGTCGGCTCGGCAGGCGATCGAGGCATGGCGCTGATGATGGGCGACGAATTTCGCGTGGGATCCGCTGGTGAATCGCATGTGGATTTTTCCCATACCTTGAGCATCTCCACTCGGCAGCCGCGGCGGCAATGCCGGGCCGCCCGTGGCGCGAACGAATCCAGCGCGGGCTTCACCTTCATTGAATTGCTGATCGTGGTTGCCGTGATCAGCATTCTCACCGCCATTGCCATTCCTGCATATCGGGATTATCTCCTGCGCAGCAAAGTGAGCGAGAGTCTGCTCTTCCTCGGTGACGCAAAGAGTGCGATCAATGAGTTCCATTCGCGCTGGGGTCGCATGCCCACGGACAACCGCGAGGCCGGCCTGCGTGAACCGGAAGCGGTGCGCGGCAATCATGTGCGCAGCCTCAGCGTCCACGATGGCGTGATGGTCGCCTTGATGGATCTGGGCAAGGATTCCGACCAGCAGCCGATCATGCGCACGCTGACGTTTCGGCCCTGGCTCAACAAGAGCGTTTCCGGCAGCCCGATCATCTGGTCGTGCGGCGAGCAGGATCCCGCTGCGGGTGCTGCCTATCAAGCCCAGGGAGACATTGCCGCCAACCCGGTCGAGGCGAAGTGGTTGCCGTCGATCTGTCGCGGTTGAGCCGCTTGCCACAGCGAATGAAAGCAGGAGCATCGATGACCTTTGCATCCGGGAATCACCGCCAGGTCGGCGCAGTCGCGCGGCGTCTGCACGCCTTGCTTGAGGAATCGATTGCGCCCGCAAGAGCCGTGCAGATCCTGGTGGCTGAATCGATTCTCCCCACGCAGTCGAACGCGGATCCCGGCCTTCCTCTGACTTCGGCAATTTCCAGCATGCTTGTGCCGCCTGCAAGCAGCCCTGGCTCCGTGCCAGGTGTCGTCGCGCATGTGGCTGGCTGTGAAGCACGAGGTCGTGGCGAAATGGCCTTGCGCCTGCTCGCGCGACAAGGGATTCAGCGCGCCCAGGGGCGAACCTCGCTCGGCGTCATCACGGTGGAACTCGTTGTGTTGATGGTCGTGCTGGCGATCCATGCGATTTTCGTGCTGCCGCAGTTCCACGAGATGTTCGACGCGGCGGGCATGGAATTGCCGGCATTCACGCGCCTGGTGCTTGCCATGATCGGACCATCCAGTCCACTCATCTCGATCGCCGCCCTGGCGCTCCTGATACTGCTCATGTGGCGGATGGTGCCGTTCGTGTTCGGTCCGTTGCTGCGGCCTCTCGATCGACTGTTGCTGGCGCTGCCGCTGATCGGGGCGAAGATGCGCCAAGGCAACAGCGACAGGATTTCCGGCTGGCTTGGTTCTGCCGCGGTCGATGCAACATCCCAACTGACCGCAGTCGAAGCGGCACGGGCATGGCATCGGGGCGAGGCGCTTTCGCGTGCCTGCGCGGAAGTCCTGCGGGCCGCAGCCACGGGCAAGGAGATTATTGCCTGCCTGAAGGAGGCGCGAGGATTCGACAGCGAGTTTCACGCGGCCCTGGCAATCTCCGATCGCGAGGATGCGCTGGCGGCATTGCGCGCGCGTTGGCGCAGCGTCGGGGCATTGCCCGAATTCCAGTCCTCGCTGACACCGGCCCTTGTGCAGACGGGCATCGGCATTGTCATTGCCGCCGCCGTGATCGCGATGTATCTGCCCATCTTCAAGCTGGCCTCGCTGCTGTAATGCAACGATCGCGGCACGAACCAAGCAAGGAATTTCCAATGCGCAAGGCAGGCTCCGGATTCACCCTGGTCGAACTGATGATCGTGATCGCGATCATCGGCATCATGGCGGCGCTGGCCCTGCCCAATTACCAGGACCGCATCATTCGCACGCAGGTGCAGGAGTCGGTGGCCTTTGTCGAGTTCGCACGCGATGCCGTCGAGGCCTTCCATGCGAAGACCCGGCGCATGCCCGTGGACAACGCCGAAGCGGGGTTGCCGGCAGCGCAGCAGATCATCGGCAACTACATCGCCCAGGTCGAGATCGAGAATGGCACCATCAACGTGCAGTTTGGCAATCGCGCGAATCAGGCGATCATCAAGAAGTGGATCACGTTGCGTCCCGGGGTCGTCGCGGCGGCGAAACAGGTACCCGTTTCCTGGTTGTGCGGCGTGGCGCATCCGGTCGAAGGCCTGACCTACAGTGGCAGCAATCGCACCGACCTGGAGCCGCAGGTATTGCCGATCGATTGTCGTCTCTGATGTCCCGCCTCGTGGCCATGCGGCAAGGGCCATGCCTGCAGGGGCTCCGCTCCCGCCCGATGCGGACGGTGGGGGACAAAGGGGAGGTGCGATGCACAGGTTGATGTCGGCGCTGTTCGTGCTGGCCGTCTGCGCGGGCCGGGTGGATGCAACGCACGCGGCGATGACGGTCGAGGTGCTGGAGACGTTTCCGCCGGGTCAGGAGGTCACTCTCGGAGAGAGTCAGGTCTTCTACCTGCGCCTGGCCTACAACACCGATGCGCCGCGGCGGATCTGGGCGCGTCCGTACTTCGAGGGGCGCGAGGTCGATGCATACAGCAATCCTTCGCCGCGGTACGCGCAGGGCAGCGGCGAGGCGCTGGCCTGGTTCTCCTTCACCAAGGCAGGCCTGCAGGTCGACGAGATCCGCGTCAGCGCCGGCAACAGCCATCCACGTGTGGTGGCCAATCATCGGCTGCGGATGGTGGTGGTCGACAATGCGGCGGTGACGACCGCCGAGCCGGCGTGGATTGCACGGCTGCGATCTCAGGCGGGCAGCGTCGGGCCCGATCCGCAGGCGCTCGCCATCGCCGCGGACAGCGCCGGCGATTCGATCCTTGGTGGCTTCATGCTGGCAATGCTGTTGGTGGGCATGCTCGGGCTCATCGCACCGGCATGGGCGCTGTGGCGCTGGCGCGGTGGCTGGCGTGTTGCCGCCGCCATTCCGGCGGCACTGATGGCATTCGTGATCCTGCGCATCGTCATCGGCGTCGCCTTCAACCCGACTTCGCACAATTTGTGGCCGTTCGAGATCCTCTTGAGCGGCGGCCTGGCATCCATACTGATGTTGGGTCTGTGGCTGGCGCGCAGGCTGGCGGGCACGGGCCAGCCACGGTGAGCGGCGGCGGTCCAGCGCGCCGCCCATGACGAAAGCAATCAGGGCCACGCTGGGCGCCGGCCCTAACAAGAGTTCATCGACATTCCGATCGGACTCCTTTCAGCCGTCGGATTTGCCCCCATGTCACGGGCTTCGATCCATTTGCCGTGTCGCCATTCAACATGATCGTGCACAAGTCCGCCGCCACGTCCGCCAAGCCCGAGATCGCGCGCGGCTTTCTCGGTGCGTTTCGTTTCAGCCGGCGCGCGATCGAGCTGGTCTGGAGTACAAGTCATGCCCTGACCTTCGCCCTGGCGGCGTTGACCCTGATCGCCGGCCTGCTGCCGGCCGGGATCGCCTGGGTAGGTGCGCATATCGTCGATGCGGTGGTGACTGCGGCCCAGCTTGTGCGCGCGGGCGAGTCCCCGCATCTGGCAGCGGTGTTCTGGCTGGTTGCCCTCGAAGGCCTGCTGGTCACGGCGATGGCGGCGGCGCAGCGCGGTATCTCGTTTTGCCAATCGCTGTTGCGCGCCCAGCTCGGCCAGCGCGTCAACGAGATGATCCTGGAAAAGGCGCTGACCCTCGATCTCGTCCACTTCGAGGATTCGGAGTTCTACGACAAGCTGACCCGCGCGCGTCGCGAAGCTTCCAGCCGCCCATTGTCGCTGGTCAACCGCACTTTTGGCCTCGCCCAGAACCTGATTGCCCTGGCCAGCTATGCCGCCTTGCTCATCAGTTTCTCGCCGTGGGCGATGCTGATCCTGCTGCTGGCGGGCCTGCCCGCCTTCATCGCCGAGGCGAAGTTCTCCGGTGACGCGTTCACCCTGTTTCGCTGGCGTTCGCCGGAAACGCGCATGCAGCTCTACCTGGAGACCGTGCTTGCGCGCGAGGACAGTGCCAAGGAAGTACGCCTGTTCGGGCTCGGTCCGCTGCTGCTCGATCGCTATCGAAGCATTTTCCACAAATTGTACAAGGCGGATCGCGCGTTGACCTTGCGCCGTGACAGCTGGGGCCTCGGCCTTGGCCTGATCGGCACGTTGACCCTGTACCTGGCCTACGCATGGATTGCCTTCACCACGGTGATGGGGCGCATCACGCTCGGCCAGATGACGATGTATTTCATGGTCTTCCGCCAGGGGCAATCGGCGGTCTCGGCGATCCTCTCTTCGGTCGGCGGAATGTACGAGGACAATCTGTATCTGTCCACCTTGTACGAATACCTGGAAACGCCGACGCGCCTGCCATCCGGTACCGCCACCAAGGGCACCGACGCCACCGACGGCATCCGTTTCGAGCACGTGACCTTCACCTATCCGGGCGCGAACGAACCCGCCTTGGACGACATCAACCTGCATATCCGCCCTGGTGAATCGCTGGCCCTGGTCGGACAGAACGGCTCGGGCAAGACCACCCTGATCAAGCTGCTCACGCGCCTCTACGCGCCCGACAGCGGCCGCATCCTGCTCGATGGCGTCGATCTGGTCGAATGGGACGAGACCACCTTGCGTCGACGCGTCGGCGTGATCTTCCAGGATTTCGCGCGCTACCAGATGCGGGTTGGCGAAAACATCGGTGCCGGTGATGTCAGTCATTTCGAGGACGAGGCGCGCTGGCGCGAAGCCGGCGCGAAAGGCATGGCCAACGAGTTCATCGAAAGCCTGCCGGCTGCCTACAACACCCAGCTCGGCAAATGGTTCAACGACGGTCGTGAGCTCTCCGGCGGGCAGTGGCAGAAGATCGCCCTGGCGCGTGCCTTCATGCGCACCGGGGCCGACATCCTCGTTCTCGACGAGCCGACAGCGGCGATGGATGCCGAAGCCGAAGCGACCATCTTCGAGCACTTCAGGGCGTTGTCGAAGAATCGCATCGTGATCCTCATCTCGCACCGCTTCTCGACCGTGCGCATGGCCGACCAGATCATCGTCATCCAGGGCGGCCGCATCATCGAACACGGCAACCATGCGCAGCTCGTCCAGCAGCAAGGCCACTATGCGCATTTGTTCGCCTTGCAGGCCAAGGGCTACCAGTAGCCCGATTCTCCGCCAACGAATCTTGCACGCCACGCGTTGGTGAAAGGGGATTTGCCCCTCTCCCTGCACGGAAGAGGGGCGGCGTGGAAGATCGTGTGCAGCGGTGCAGCGTTTGCTCAAGGTGCCTTGGTCGAAACGTCGCCTTTGAGATGGGTGTCGAGGAAGGCGAGGATCTTGCCGTAGCCCTCGATCTGGTTCTTCTTCTTGCCGAAGCCGTGTCCTTCATCGTCGAAGACGACATATTCGACCGGCACGTTGTTCTTGCGCACGGCGGCGACGATGTCATCGGATTCGGCAAGAATCACGCGCGGATCGTTCTTGCCCTGCAGCACCATCAACGGCTTGGTGATCTTGTCGGCGTGGAACAGCGGCGAGATGGCAACGAGCATGTCGCGCTGGCTTTCCGGATTGCCGATTTCCTGATAGAGCGCCTCGCGGAAACTTTCCCAGTACGGCGGAATGCTTTCCAGCGTGCGCAACCAGTTGCTGACGCCGAACAGGTCGACGCCAACCTTGAATTCGCCAGGCTGGAATGCCAGCGCGGCCAGTGTCATGTAACCGCCGTAGCTGCCACCCATGATGCCGATGCGTTCGCCGTCGACGTAATCGAGCGATTGCAGGTACTTCTTCGCCTCGACGCAATCCTGCAGCGGCTCGTGGCCGTGCTTCTGGTCATCGGCGGCAAAGAAGGTCTTGCCGTAACCGGAGCTGCCGCGATTGTTGATGCCGAGCACGACATAACCGTTGTTGGCGAGGAACTGGGCGACCGTGTTGTAGCCACGCGTGGTCTGCCCGCCGGGGCCACCGTGCACAAGTACCAGGGCCGGCAATTTGTTCGCGGAAGTGGCCTGATGCGGTTTCCACAGGATGTTCGGGATCTCCATGCCATCGAAGCTCTTGAAGCGCACGACGCTGGAATCGACCAGCTCGCCCGCCTCGATCTTCGGGCTCAGCGACGTGGTCAGGCGCTTGGCCTCGGCGTCGCCAAAAGCAAGCGTGTACAACTCGCTGGGCTGGCGGTCACCGTTGAGGTAAAACGCCATGCGGTTTTCCGAGCGCGCAATCTCGACGCCACGGATTTCACCGGCGGGCAACTCCGGCAAGTCCAGCGGCGTGCCGGTGGTCGTGTCGGTGATCGCGACTTGCGTGCTGCCATCGACATTGGTGCCGACAACGAGATACTTGCCGGCATGCGAGTAGCGGGCATAGTCGATGTCCCATTCTGCCGATTGCACGTCCTCGTGCTTGTCCCCGGCGAGCACATAGCGGCGCAGGCGCTTGAACTCGCTGCCCTCATCGCTGGTGTAGAGCAGGCTGGCCGAATCCGGCGAAAAGGTCTCTGCCGAATAGCTGGCATTGCCGGTGTGCGGGGTCAGGTCGATCGTCTTGTTTTTCTGGCGATCGTGGAGGAAGAGGTTGTTGTCGACCGTCGTGCGCGACCTCGACAGGGCCAGCCAGCGCTCGTCTGGCGAGATCGCGGCAATGTCGTAACCTCCCTTGTTCTCGAAGAGGCGCTCGCGCTTGTAGGATTTTGCGTCGTAGCGATAGAGGTCGAAGAACTTCTCGTCACGCTCGTTGGTGACGACATAAAACGCCGTGCCATCCGTGCTGAAATCGATGAAGGTGGCCCTCAGCTTTTCGCCCGGGGTCAAATCCTTTTCGCTGCCGTCGGCTTCGATCACATACAGGTGGTCAAGCTCGTTGCCGCCCTGGTCGCGCGAGACCAGCTTGCGCTCGTCGGCCGGAAACCAGGCTTCCGAATAGGTGTTGTCGGTGGTCGAGGCAGTCACCGGCACCCATTCGCCGCCGCTGGCCGGCATCGTGTAGGCGTTCCAGATGCCGGATTTGTTCGAGGAGAACAGGATCCGGCTTTCATCCGGCGAGAAAGATGCGCCGGCGACGCCGGTGGTGTCGATGAAATCCTCGATCGGGTGTGCCTTGACGTCTGGCACGGCTTCAGCCGCCGTCGCGGTGGCGGATGTTTCCGCCGATGGCTCGGGAGGCACCGGCGCCGGTGCGCATGCGGCCAGGGCCAGCAAGGGCAGGAGGATCAGGCTACGGTAGTGCGCAGACGGGCGTTTCATCGATGACTCCCCATTCCGGTTCAGGAACCCGGACGCTAGCACAGGGGCGTTGCTGCGCAAGGCATGGAAGTCATGCGCGCGTCGCGACGATCCCGGCGAATGGAGCCTGGCACGCGGGTCGTCGCCAGGTTCGCTCGGAACCCCGGTGTTACGATCGTGAACCTGCCAAGCGGGTCGGAGCAGGAAATCACCACGCCACCCCTGCGGGGCACCAGAAGCACCACCCCACCCCTGCGGGGCACCCCTCCTTTGCAAGGAGGGGAGTCAAGAACCCACGCTCCCCCTGCCAAGGGGGAGTACGGCGGAGCCGGGAGGGGGTTGCTTCCGCCGGGGAGTACGGCGAAACAATTGGGGAGTGGGCCATGCAACTGAACAACCTCCCCGAACTACGCACCTTCCGCAAACTGCTCCGCAACCACCTGACGCCTGCCGAGGCCAAGCTTTGGACATTGCTCAAAGGCTCGCAATTGGAGGGTCGCAAGTTCCGCCGGCAGCACAGCGTGGGCCTCTATATCCTGGATTTCCATTGCCCCAGCGAGCGCCTTGCCATTGAGCTGGACGGTACCGCTCACGATAGCGAAACGGCGCAGCGTCATGACCAGGAGCGCGCGCTGTTCTTGCAGCATTTCGGGATCAACGTGTTGCGTTTTGAGAACAAGTGGGTGTTTCAGGAGCCCGAGGCTGTGTTGATGGCCATCAAGGAAGGATTTGGTTGGGAGCAAAAGCAACACGGACCAACCGGGCGCTAGAGCCACCTCCAGTCCGGGTCCCCGAGCTACCGCCGCACCCTGCAGGGCACCAGAAGCACCCGGCCCCGCGGGGCACCAGAAGCACCACCCCACCCCTGCGGGGCCCCTCCTTTGCAAGGAGGGGAGTCAAGAACCCACGCTCTCCCTGCCAAGGGGAGTACTGCGGAGCCGGGAGGGGGTTGCTTCGAGCCAGAACGGAGTAAGGCGCGCCCGGGAAGGGGTTGTTGCGCCGGATTCGACGCAAATCACCGGTTCGTGTAAAATCGCGCGCCGATCCGGGCCTTGCCCGGATGCCCAGGCGGACTTCGGTCTGCATCGATACTGAAGCAATCGGGCAGTTTCCACGACATGCACCCGACAGCAGCGCTCTCCGCGCGCCATGCTGCCGCGTTCGGTGTCGTGTTTTTTCGTGGTCGAAAGGCTCGGTCGATACCGATCGGGATTCTGCTCGGCCAATCATTATCAGGTACCAGAGAAAAATCATGGCCAGGCAGAAAGCACTCAAGCTCTACCGCAACATCGGAATCATCGCCCACATCGACGCGGGCAAGACGACGACCACGGAGCGCGTGCTCTATTACACCGGTCGCAAGCATCAGGTCGTCGACGTGCATGACACCAAGGACGGCAAGGGCTCGACCACGACCGACTACATGGAACAGGAACGCAAGCGCGGCATCACCATCCAGAGCGCGGCGGTCTCGACCGAGTGGAAGGGTCATCAGGTCAACGTCATCGATACGCCGGGACACGTCGATTTCACCATCGAGGTGAATCGCTCCCTGCGCGTACTGGATGGCGCGGTGGTCGTTTTCGACGGCGTTGCCGGTGTCGAACCGCAGACCGAGACCAACTGGCGCCTGGCTGACCAGTACAACGTGCCGCGCCTGTGCTATGTCAACAAGATGGACCGCATCGGCGCAAGTTTCGCCCATTGCGTGAAGGGCATCCGCGAGCGCCTTGGTGCGAACGCGCTGATCTGCCAGGTACCGCTCGGCAGCAACGATGAATTCATCGGCATCGCCGACCTGGTTGCCAATGCGGGCTACATCTGGGAATCCGACGACAAGGACAGCAAGTGGGAGATCGTGCCCCTGGCCGACCTGCGCGCGCGCCTCAACTTCGCCTCGACCGTCGACAACGACTGGGTCGACCGGTTGCCGAAGCTGCGCCAGGACCTGCTCGAATCCGCCCTGGCCATGGACGACGATGCCTTCGAGCGTCTGCTGGAAACCGGCGAGTTCGATCAGGACATGCTGAAGAAGTGCATCCGCAAGGGCTCGATCAGCGGCAAGCTGGTGCCGGTGTTCTGCGGATCTTCGTATCGCAACCGCGGCGTCCAGCAGTTGCTTGACGGCGTCATCGATTATCTGCCGTATCCGGGCGAGAACGGCGGCATCTCGATGGTCGACGAAGACGGCAAGATCATCGGCGAACAGGAAGTCACCGACGACGCGCCGGCCCGTGCGCTCGCGTTCAAGGTGATCAACGACCAGTTCGGCACGTTGACCTTCTGTCGTGTCTACTCTGGCGTGATCAAGAAGGGCGATACCCTGCTCAACGTGACCCGTGGCAAGAAGGAGCGCATCGGTCGCATCGTCGAAGTGCAAGCCGACTCGACCAAGGACATCGAGGAAGTGCGCGCCGGCGACATCTGCGCGTTCGTCTCGATGAAGGACACCGAAACGGGTGACACGCTTTGCGATCCATCCTCGCCGGTGCTGCTGGAGCGCATGCGCTTCCCGGATCCGGTGATCAGCGTTTCCGTGCAGCCGAAGAACCGCAACGACATCGACAAGATGTCGACAGCCCTCTACAAGATGGCCAAGGCCGATCCCTCGTTGCGCATGGAAGTGGACAAGGAAACCGGCGAGACCGTGCTCAAGGGCATGGGTGAGCTGCATCTGGAAATCACCGTCGACCGCATGCGTACCGAACTCGGCGTCGAAGCGGTCATGGGCAAGCCCAAGGTCAGTTTCCGCGAGGCGTTTGGTGGTCCGATCGAACTCGTCTTCACGCACAAGAAGCAGTCCGGTGGTTCCGGTCAGTACGCCGAAGTGAAGATGATCTTTGAACCGGGCGAGCCAGGTTCGGGCATCGAGTTTTCCGACGAGATCGTCGGCGGCCGCATCCCGCGCGAATATATCCCGGCGGTGGAGCATGCGATCCGCACCGAGAGCCGCAAGGGTCAGGTTGCCGGTTACGAAGTCGTCGACTTCAAGGCACGCCTGGTCGACGGCAAGTTCCATGATGTCGACTCCTCGGCGCTGGCCTTCGAGATTGCCGGCAAGGGTGCCTTCCGCGAAGCCCATCGCGGCAGTCGTCCGAAGCTGCTGGAGCCGATCATGGGCGTGGAAGTGGTGACCGAGGCGGAGTTCCTCGGCGACATCATCGGTGATGTCAACCGCCGTCGCGGCACGGTCAGCGAGCAGGGCCAGAAGGGACTGCAGTCGTTCGTGCAGGGCTTTGTGCCGCTCTCGGAAATGTTCGGTTACATCAACTTCCTGCGCTCCGCCACGCGCGGTCGCGGCACGTTCACGATGGAATTCGACAACTACGCCGAAGTGCCGGCGAGCATGGTCGAGAAGCTCATGGAGAAGGAAGCCAAGTAGTCGTCCAGCGACTCGGCGGCGAACCCGCCCAGTCCGCCAGCTTCAAGACAACGCCCGCGTGCGAACCACGCGGGCGTTGTCGTTTCCGCGCCCGGAATTGCGACCAGCGCGTGCCCGTGGCTGCACGACTAGTACGCGCTGGCGGCTGCGCCCTGCACGGCGGCGGCCGCCTTGCGGTCGGCGATGAAGCGCTGGATCTGCGCATCGAGTACCGGCAGCGGCACCGAGCCCTGGGCGAGCACGGCATCGTTGAAGGCGCGGATATCAAAGCGGGTACCGAGTTCCTTTTCAGCCTCCTTGCGCAGGGCGACGATGCGGATCTCGCCGAGCTTGTAGCTCAGCGCCTGTCCGGGCCAGGAGATGTAGCGATCGACTTCGGTGGTGACCTCGTGCTCGCTGAGCGCGGTGTGATCGCGCAGGTAAGCCAGCGCCTTGTCGCGACTCCAGCCCTTGTGGTGCACGCCGGTGTCGATGACCAGGCGGCAGGCACGCCACATCTCGTAGGTGAGGCGGCCGAAATTCTCGTAGGGCGTGGTGTAGATGCCCATTTCCACGCCCAGCTTTTCCGCATACAGACCCCAGCCTTCGCCATACGCCGAAATGTAGCCGTTGCGCCGAAACGGCGGCAATGCGGTTTGCTCTTCGGCCAGCGACAACTGGAATGAATGCCCGGGCGCGGATTCGTGCAAGGTCAGCGCCGGCAGGTTGTATAGCGGTCGCGAGGGCAGATCATGGGTGTTCAGCCAATAGGTCGAGGCACCACCGCGCCCGGCCGTCCAGAACGGCGCAATGTCGGCCGGCACCGGTTCGATGCCGAAGCGCCCGCGCGGCAGCAGGTTGAAGAAGCGCGACAACTTCGCATCGACGCGCTTGGCAATCCAGGCAGCACGCATGAGCAATTCATCCGGGGTCTTCGCGTAAAACTGCGGATCCTTGCGCAGGAAGGCGAGGAATTCGGCGAAGCTTCCGCTGAACCCGGCTTCGTGCATGCTTGTCAGCATCTCTGCCTGGATGCGTGCGACCTCGTCGAGCCCGATCTTGTGGATGTCCTCGGCACTCAGGTCCAGGGTCGTGTATTCGCGGATCTGCTGGCGATACCAGGCCTTGCCGTTCGGCATCGATTCCGCCGCCAGGGATTTGCGCGCCTTGAGCAGGTATTCGGTGCGGAAGAAATCGAGCAGTTTCGCGTACGCCGGAATCACCGCCGTGCGGATTGCGGCAAGCCCGGCACCGCGCAACTGCTCCTGGCGTTCCAGCGGCATGCTCGCCGGCAGTTCCTTGAGCGGCTTGAAGAACTCGCTGTCCGCCGCTTCCGTCAATTCGGCAACCATGGCAATCGAGGCATCGCGCCCGGGCAACACCGCCCGCGGCACGCTGAAGCCGCGTTTGAGTCCGGCGCGCATGTTGACGATCTGCTCATCGAAATAACGCGGGACATCGTTCAATCGCGCGATGTAATCCTCGGCGTCCTCGACCGTGCGCAACGGCCTGCGCGTCATGAAGCCGAGATCCGACCAGAACGACGAGTCCGAATTGAACGGCATCTCGTAGCCGCCAAAACGGATGTCGGCGGCGAAGTTGCCGATCTGCGGCCGGTAGACGGCAAAGTTGATCTGTTCGGCCGCCGAAAGTTCGTCAGCCGGCAGCGCGTCCAGTTGCTTGAGCACATCGCTCCAGACCTGCAGTCGCTGCTTCTGCGTCTCGGCATCGACGTGCGGCAGGTGATTGATGCGGGCGGCATCCTCCCTGTCGTCGTCGGCGCCGGGAAACTGCTGCTGGCGCCAGGTCCATTCTTCCTCGTAGATGGCCTTGAACTGCTGGTCCACCGATGAGCCCGGCGCGATGTCGGCACGCGTGGGCACGGGCACGGCCAGGAAAACACCCAGACAGCAAGCGCCCAGCATCGGCAATTTCATCGTGCAGCTCCGCATCCGCATAGAACTGCATGATCGCATCCCTTTGCCTGTCGTCAAATCCGCGCGGGCCCCGGCAATTGCGCCGGTGCCGCCATTGCGCAATTCCCGGCACGGGCGACAATGCCGGCCTGACCAGTCCAGTCCAGCCATCGATGCCTGAGCCATTTCCATGCCAGCGCCGGAGCGCCGGTTTTTCGCGCCGTCGCCGATTCGACCTTGCCGCGCGCAGGCAGCGTTGCGCGTACCCATGAAGTGGTCATCCGCCTCAAGCCAGGCAGCACTCATCCGCCTTGCCCGCGCCGTGTCGATCTTCGGCCATCCCATGCTGGTCATGCCGCTGGCAGCGTGGCTGGCGGCAAGGAACAGTCGCGGCGACGGCTCGACGACGTGGCTCGTGCTGATTGCCATCGTCGCCCTCGGCCTGGTCGTGCTGGCCTACAGCGCAAGCCGGGTGCGCGGTGGTCATTGGCAGCATGTCGATGCCAGTGCGCCGGACGAGCGACGCGGACTGAACCTGTTCCTGCTGGGGGTGTTTGTCCTCGCCGCGGCATTGGCGGCCTGGCATTCCGGCAACTCGCCGATCACCGTCGCCCTGCTGCTGGCTGCGGCCGTCATCCTGCTTGCCCTGCTCACGGCGGCATGCTGCAAACTGTCTCTGCACGTTGCCTTTGCCTGCTTCGCGATCTTCGTGCCCGGCAGTTTCGCCGCCGCTGCAGGAATCGCGATCCTGGCCATTGCCGTTGCCTGGTCGCGGCTGGTATTAGGTCGCCACGATCGTCGCGATATTCTCGTCGGCGCGCTGGCGGGGATGGTCGCCGGCATCCTTTTCCAGACCTTTTGAATCCCGCAGGAGAGGAGCACAGCGCATGAATGACGATTTCATCGAAGTCCAGGAACATGCGCTTGCCGTGCAGGACTGCCGGGCAATGATCCAGCAGTTCGAGACTTCCGGGCAAGCTATCCGCGGGCGCACCGGCGGCGGTGTCAATACCGAGCTCAAGGACAGCTGGGATATCTGCATCAGCGACTACGCCGAATGGTCGATCGCCACCAACCTGCTGAACACGGCGATGATGACGGCACTGCTGCGCTACGTGCGCAAGTATCCGCATGTCGTGCTGGCGCCGCTATCCTTGCAGATGGCCGATCCGCACAGCGGCAGGATGCGCGCACTCGATGCGCAGGCAATCGAGGAAATGCCCGATGCCCGCCTGCAAAGCCTGCTGGTCAAGGTGCTCAGGCCCGGCACCATCAACATCCAGAAATATGTTGCCGATCAGGGCGGCTATCCGTACTGGCATTGCGAGCTGTATCCGAAGGCTGGAGACAGCAATGGTGAAACCCTGCATCGCGTGTTGCTGTGGACGGCGTACCTCAACGACGGCTTCGCCGACGGCGAAACCGAGTTCCTGTACCAGCAACGCAAGATCGTGCCGCAGACCGGCGCCATGCTGATCGCGCCGGCGGGATTCACGCACACCCATCGCGGCAATCGGCCGCGCGGCGGCGACAAGTACATCGCCACCTCGTGGATCCTGTTCCAGCGCGCCGAGAGGCTGTTCGCCGCGGTTCCGGGAAAGTCCTGACGCGCTCAGCCTGACTGGCGACGGCTTGCGTCGAGCTCCTCGCGCACGCTGCGCAGCAAGCCGCGCACCGACACCGGCTTGTCGAGGAAACGCATGCGCTCGATCGGCGGCAAGTCATCGCGATCGATCATTTCGCCATCGCGCACGAGCAGGATCAGTGGGCCGCAATAACCATGATCGAGCAGGGCAGCGATGGTGCGCACGCTGCTCATCAGGCGCAAGTCGGCATCCATGACCACGATGTCCGGCATGCCCAGCGCCTGGATCTTCTGCACCGCCTGCGAGCCGCTGTCGGCGGTGGTCACCGCGTAGCCATTCAGTTCGAGCGTGTCGGTCAGCATGGTCTGCTTGCCGAGTTTCTCGACGATAACCAGAACATGTTCACCTTGGCCGACCTCGATGGGCGTGTCGTCGTTGTCGGACTCCACGCCGCGCAGCGGCAGGTAGACCTCGAACGTCGTGCCCTTGTTCGACTCGCTGAGTACGCGCAGGTAACCGCGGTGATTGCTGACGATGCGCTTGCACGACACCAGGCCCAGGCCGGTGCCGGTTTCCTTGGTCGTGAAGAACGGGCGGAACAGGTTGTCGCGCACGTGCTCCGGCATGCCGATGCCGGTATCGGAGACCTGCAACTTCAGGTAGGCACCCGGAGCCTGCAGCTCGTCATCGGCGAAAAAGTCCGCATCGACCGCGGACGGCTCGGCGGAAAGGCGCAAGCGGCCACCGTCGGGCATGGCCTGCAGCGCGTTCAGGCACAGGTTCAGCAAGCACTGCTGCAATTCGGTGTGATTGCCTTCAATGGCCAGATCATCGGCCGGCTTTTCGATGACCATCTCGATGTTGCGCGGAACGCTGCCGCGCAACAGCATGAGCATGGCATCGAACAGCGCAGCGAGCTTGACCCGCTCGGTTTCCAGCCTGGCACCACGGGCGAAGGAGAGCATCGATGCCACCATCTCCAGGCCGCGCTTGGCGCAGTCGCCAACCAGCGCACCGTGCTTGCGCAAGCGCTCGTCTTCATGTTCCTTCATTGCATCCGCTGCCAGCAGCAGGGGTTGCAGGATGTTGCGCAGGTCATGGCTGAGGCCGCCGGCGAGCATGGCCAGGCTCTCGAAGCGCTGGGCCCGCATCAATTCCTGCTCGGATCGCTCGCGCGCCAGTGCCGCGCGTGCCTCCTGGACTGCCCGGGTGACCGCCGATGGCAGGCGCGCAAGACGTTCTTTCAACAGATAGTCGATGGCACCGGCACGCAGGGCCATGACGGCAGCGTCTTCGCCCATCGTGCCGGACACAAAGATGAACGGAACAAGGCGTGCGCGTTCGCGCAGGATCTCCAGCGCGCGGTAGCCGTTGAACATCGGCATGTTCAAATCGGAAATGACGATGTCCGGCTCGAACTGACCGAGTGCCTCGCGGAAATCATCTTCCGTTTCGACTTGTCGCGCCTCGATGGCAAGGCCGTCATCACGCAGTCTCTCGAGCAACAATTCGGCATCGTTGGCGTCGTCTTCGACCAGAAGCACGCGCAGCGCAGCGTCCATTGCCAGGCTGTTCATTGCGCTTATTCCTGCGGAAATTCGTTGAGCACGGCCCAGAACTGGCCCAGCGTTTGCACGGCGCTGAAGAACTGACTGACATCGACCGGCTTGACCACGTAGGCGTTGACGCCGAGATTCCAGCTGTGCACGAGGTCGCTCTCCTCGCGCGAGGAAGACAGGATCACCACCGGCACGCGCTTGAGGTGTTCGCTGGAACGCATGTTCTGCAGCACTTCCAGGCCATCCAGGCGCGGCATCTTGATATCGAGCAGGACCACGGCAGGGTTGCCCCTGGCGCGCCCGGAGAACGAATTGCGGCAGAACAGGTAGTCGAGCGCCTCGACGCCATCCTCGACATGCACGACCGGATTGGCGAGCTTGGCTTCGCGCAGTGCGTCGAGCGCCATCTCGGCATCCGCCGAGCTGTCTTCGGCAAGCAGGATAGTGCGGATTTCAGGATTCATTTTTTTGCCTCATCTGCGACGATGGTACCGACCACGGCCGGCAGTGAGAAGAAGAATGTCGCGCCCTTGCCCGCCTCGGCCTCTGCCCAGGTGCGTCCGCCATGGCGGCCGATGATGCGTCGCACGTTGGCCAGGCCGATGCCGGTGCCGGGGAACTCGCTGGCCTTGTGCAGGCGCTGGAACACACCGAACAACTTGCCGGCATAGGCCATGTTGAAACCGGTGCCGTTGTCGCGCACATGGAAAATGGATTCACCGTCGGCTTCGGTCCTGCCGATCTCGATGACGGCATGTTCGCGCCGCGAGGTGTATTTGACTGCATTCGACATGAGGTTCTGCCAGACCCGACGCAGCATCGAGGCATCGCCCATGACGATCGGCAGCTCCTCGATTCGCCATTCGATGGAGCGTGCCTCGTGGGTGCTGTGCAACATGGCCACCAGTTCGGCAACCACGGCGTTGAAATTGACCGGTTCGACACGGAACGCGCTGCGCCCGAGCCGCGAGTACTCGAGCAGATCCTCGATCAGGCTCGACATGCGCCGCGCCGACTCGGCGATCACCTCAAGGTAATGATGGGATTTCTCATCGGCCGAGGCTCCCATGTGCATGCCGAGCTTGTCGGCGAAGCCGGCGATGTGCCGCAGCGGCGCACGCAGGTCGTGGGAGACGGAATAACTGAATGACTCGAGTTCGCGGTTGACTTCGGAAACCTGCGCCACCTGTCGTTCCAGATCCTCGTTGAGTTCGCCAATGCGCTGTTCATAGCGCTTGCGTGCAGTGACATCGCTGACCGTGAGCAGGATTCCGGCCCGATCCTTGCTCCCGGCATCCTCGGAGAGCTCCATGCGGCGCGCATTCACGAGGACGATGCGGTCGATGCCATCGATGCAGGTCTGCGCGCATTCGTAATCCCAGATCTCGCGGCCGCGCGCCCCGACATCCAGCAGGCGCTGTTGCAGCTCTGCATCCTGCCAGCAGCCGTTGCCTATCTCCTGCAGCTTGACGTCGCCGTGCTGAACCGTTTCGTTGCCGTAGAACTCGGCGAAGGCCTCGTTGTTCATCAGCAGGCGCAGTTCCGGATCGAGCACGGCAATGGGTTCGCGCAGGCTTTGCACGATGATGCGCGAGCGTTCGACCGCCAGCCGCGCGCGCGATTCGGCCTTGCGACGCTGGCTGGCCTGGCGTTCGGAAATGAACATGACCGAGCCGAGCAGCAGCAACTGGGCGATCAAGGCGCTGCTCATCGCCCAGCGACTGTTGCGCTCCAGTCGGGCCAGCCGCGTGGTGCGCTGCACGTAGAGCTCATTCTCGAAGGCGACGATCTGCGCCCAGTATCCGCCCGTGTCGAACAGTTCGGCAGCTTGGCGGATCCGGTCCGCTGCAGCGTCGAAATTGTTCGCCTGGATGTACCGCATGGCGTCGTCATAAAGCTTCAGGCGACCGCCGATCAATGCGCCCAGCGCGCCGATGCGGTTTTGCTGATCGATGTTGTCCCGCGTGGCCTCGGACAACTCGGCCAGCAGCGGATCGATCTCCTCGCGCACCCTGCTGTATTCCGCTCGTCCGCTGGCGCGCGGCATCTGCGCAAACTCGCCGAGGATGACGCTCTCGATTTCGGCCAGGGTCAGCCGCAGTCGGTTGAATTTCTCCTTGACCTCGGCACTGTGCACGACCCAGCCCGAGGCCTCCATCATGGCCTCGGCATTGCTGCGGATCACCGCATACGGCAGGGCGACGCAGGTGAGCACGGCGATCGCGAGCAGGACAATCCTGATGCGATATTCGAATTCCGGCGTCCAGGTGGGCCAGCGCATCGCTTCTCCGGTTAGGATGGCAGTCGACCGGGCGCTCGCGCGCCGCAACGCTTGGCGGCAGTTCCCGGTCGCTTGCCCACCAAGCATACGTGAACCGGCAAACAGAGTGCAGCTATGGAATCCTCACGACGCGTCCTGATCACCGGGGCTGGCAGTGGTCTCGGTCGTGCCCTCGCCTTTCGCTATGCCGAGGCCGGATGGCGCGTGGCCTGCGCCGACATCCGCCTGGATCGCGCCGAGGAGACGGTTGCCTTGATCACCGGCTTCGGCATAGGTGCCATGGCCTTGCAGGTCGATGTCGGCGATGACGATTCATTCGAAGGCTTGCGCGACATGGTGCTGGCCGCCTGGGAAGGCGTCGACCTGGTCATCAACAATGCCGGCGTCAGTGCCGGCGGCTCGGTACTGAATGCGTCGATGGCGGATTGGCAATGGGTGCTCAACATCAACCTGCTTGGCGTGGTCCGCGGTTGTCGCCTGTTCGGCCCGGTGCTGATCGAGCAGGGCGGTGGCCACATCGTCAACATCGCCTCGTTTGCCGCACTTGCCGGTGGTCCCGGCATGGCTGCTTATGCGACGGCAAAAGCCGGGGTGGTCACCGTCTCGGAAGGGCTGCGCGCCGACCTGGATGGCAGCACGGTGAAAGTCTCGGTGGTGTGCCCGAGTTTCTTCCAGACCAACCTGCTCGAAGGATTCCGCGCGCCTGACGGTGAATCCCTGAAGGTGGCCAAGGCACTGATGCGCGACGCCAGGGAAAGTGCAGCGGATATCGCCGAAGCGATCTACAAGGGTGTCGAGCGTGGCGAGTTCCTGATCCTGCCGAGTGCGCTGGTGCGCAGGAGCTGGCGACTGAAACGCTGGTTTCCTGATCTCTATTTCCGCAAACTGATGCAAAAGGTACGCGAACGCGGGGGTCGCTGATGCAGGCATTGATGATATACGGGGCGAACGGCTATACCGGCCGTCTCATTGCTGCCGAAGCGGCGCGCCGCGGGCACAAGCCGGTCCTCGCCGGGCGCAACCGCGATGCCCTCGACGAACTCGCCGCACCGCTCAAGCTGACGCGACGCGTGTTCGAGCTGAATGATGCCAACGAGATCGATCGCAACCTCGAAGGCGTGCGCATCCTGCTCAACTGCGCGGGGCCGTTTTCGCGCACCTGCGAGCCCTTGCTGGCCGCCTGCCTGCGCCAGCGTGTCCACTATCTGGATATCACCGGCGAGATCGACGTGTTTGCGCATTGCCATCGCCTGCACAATCAGGCCAGGCATGCCGGCATCGTGATTGCGCCGGGTACCGGTTTCGACGTGGTGCCCACCGACTGCCTGGCGGCGATGCTCAAGCAGCGCCTGGCGGACGCCACGCATCTGGTGCTTGCCTTCGAGGCCAGCGGCGGCCCCAGCCCGGGTACGGCGCGAACCAGCGTCGAAGGCCTTGCCAAGGGTGGGCGAGCGCGCATCGATGGCGAACTGCGCGAGGTGCCGCTGGCCTGGAAGATGCGCGAGTTCACGCGCCAGGATGGCAGTCATCGAACGGCCATGACGATTCCCTGGGGAGATGTCTACACGGCGTTTGTCTCCACCGGCATCGTCAACATCGAGACCTACATGGCAGTGCCGGCGAAAACGATCGCGCGCTTGCGCTGGCTGCGCCATCTGCGCTGGCTGCTTGCACTGGCACCGCTGCAACGATTCCTGCAGGACAAGGCCGGCCGCACCGCCGGACCGGACCGGCAGCGTCGTGAAAACAGCGCCTGCGAAATCTGGGCCGAAGCGCGCAATGCCAACGGCAAGCAGGTGGCGGCCTCGTTGCGCACACCGAACGGCTACGAGCTGACGGTCAGCGCCAGTCTCGGCATTGTCGAACATCTGCTGGCCAGCACCCCGCCCGGCGGCTACTACACGCCATCCATGTTGATGGGTGCCGATTACGTGCTCGAACTGCCGGGTGTCGCCTTGCTTGATTCACGCACGCGTACGCCATGATGATCGTGCCACCTGGTCGGCGTTGCCCTAGAATCCGCCCCTCTTTTTCCCAGAGCGAACCCGCATGTCGGCAGTCAAACCACCCTTGAGCTTCTTTCCGGCGCTGATCTTCTCGTCGCGCTGGTTGCAGCTGCCCTTGTACCTCGGCCTGATCGTCGCCCAGGGCGTGTATGTCGTCCTCTTCGTCAAGGAGCTGCTGCACCTGATCCTGCATGCGACCTCGTTCGGCGAGCAGCAGATCATGCTCATCGTGCTCGGCTTGATCGACGTGGTGATGATCTCGAACCTGCTCATCATGGTCATCGTCGGCGGTTACGAAACCTTTGTCTCGCGACTCGGCCTGCAAGGTCATCCGGACCAGCCGGAATGGCTCAGCCACGTCAACGCCTCGGTGCTCAAGGTCAAGCTGGCGATGGCCATCATCGGCATCTCCTCGATCCACCTGCTGAAGACCTTCATTGCCGCCGGCACGCTCGAAGGCTTGCCGTTCTGCCAGGGCGAGGCCCTGGTCAGCGCCGCCCAGGCGGCAATCAACGGCACCGTGCAAACCTGTTCGACGCTGACCAGCCAGGGCGTCATGTGGCAGACCCTGATCCACTGCGTATTCATCCTCTCGGCAATCGGCATCGCCTACACCGATCACCTGATGCACGCCATCCCGCGCGGCAAGCCGGGTAACGGACATTAAGGCAACGCTGATCAAGTAGCACAACCGTCATGGCGTTCGGAAGGTTCGCCATGCGTGCTGCGTGGCGAAGCGAAGGCTGGTGGCCTTGGCGAGCCGCACGGTGCGCGTGGCGGACCTTCCGAGCACCACCGTTTCAGATATGAATCAATGAGTTCGGCGACACCTGTCTGCGCGCGGATCTTTGTTGCGCTGCCTTGAAGGACGGCCAGTCCATCTGCGTCAGCGCGCCGCGATCTGCACGCAGACAGGTGTCGTGACGATTGCGCTACTTGGTCAGCGTTGCCTTAAGCTGTCGCGCTAACCTGAACGCAATCCGGCGCCTGCGTGAACGGTTTGGTTTGCATGCAGGTTGACCTTGCCAAGCTCGGCGCTCGTTCATCTGGCAAGGGGAAAACACATGCGCATGGGTCTGATCATTGCGGGAATCCTGTTGATTGCCGTCGGTGCGGCGGCATTCACCGGCAATCTCAACTTCACCAAGGACAAGCAAGTGCTGAAGATTGGCGAATTGTCCGCCAGCGTGCAGCAGGAAAAGAGCGTGCCGCAGTGGCTCGGCGGCCTCGGTGCCCTGGTCGGTCTCGGCCTGGTTGCCGCCGGTGCCATGCGCAAGGGCTGATCCGCAACATGGCGCAAGGAGCGTTCGCAGTCTGCATGCGATCGCGCCTTGCTTGCCAGCGCCGCGCCATCAGGTAATCTGGCGCGATGGATGTTTCCCACCTGCTGGATGATCTCAATCCGGCGCAACGCGAAGCCGTCAGCGCACCCCGCGGACATTATCTCGTGCTGGCCGGTGCCGGATCGGGCAAGACGCGTGTCCTGACCCATCGCATTGCCTGGCTGCTCGAAGTCGAACGGGTTTCGCCCTGGTCGATCCTCGCCGTCACTTTTACCAACAAGGCCGCCGGCGAGATGCGTGCGCGCACGCAGAACCTCGTCGGCGAGGGCACGCGCGGCTTGAGCATCGGCACCTTCCACGGCATTGCGCATCGCCTTCTGCGCCGCCACTGGCGCGAGGCGCGGCTGCCGGAAACCTTCCAGATTCTCGATTCCGACGATCAGCAACGACTGGTCAAGCGCACCATCCAGGGGCTGGGCATCGACGAGGCGCGTTTCCCGCCGCGCCAGGCCACCTGGTTCATCAACTCGGCCAAGGATGAGGGCAAACGCCCGCAAGCGATCGACGCCGCCGGCAATCCGCTGGCCAGCACTCTGCTCGATATCTATGTCGCCTACGAACGCGCCTGCCAGCGCGCCGGCCTGGTCGATTTCGCCGAACTGCTGTTGCGCGCGCACGAACTGTGGCTGCATGACGAGGCCTTGCTCGCCCACTATCGCGAGCGTTACCGGCATCTGCTGATCGACGAATTCCAGGATACCAACACCCTCCAGTACGCATGGATACGCGTGCTCGCCGGACATGGCGGTGCAAACGCAGGTTCGGGATGCACAGGAGCGGCGGCTGGCGACAGCGGCCAGGTCTTCGTGGTCGGTGACGATGACCAGGCCATCTACGGCTGGCGCGGCGCACGCGTCGAGAACGTGCAGCATTTCCTGCGTGATTTCCCGACTGCGAAAACGATCCGCCTGGAACAGAACTACCGTTCGACCGCGAACATCCTCGGCGCGGCGAACGCGGTCATCGCGCATAACCCGAGCCGTCTTGGCAAGCAGTTGTGGACCGCCGATGGCAGCGGCGCTCCGATCGAGGTCTATGCCGCCTACAACGAGCAGGACGAAGCGCGCTTTGTCATCGAGCGCATCCGCGAGTACACCCGCGCACACCCTGCCGGCGATGTCGCGATCCTCTATCGCTCGAATGCGCAATCGCGCAATTTCGAGGAACAGCTGGTGCAACACCGGATTGCCTATCGGGTCTATGGCGGGCAGCGTTTCTTCGATCGCGCCGAGATCAAGGATGCGCTGGCCTATCTGCGCCTGATCGCCAATCGCCACGATGACGCTGCATTCGAGCGCGTGGTCAACACGCCACCGCGAGGCATCGGTGATCGCACGATCGACCTGTTGCGCGCGCGTGCGCGTCGCGAGGACACCTCGATGTGGGAGGCCGTGCTCGCCGAATTGACCGACAGCACCCTGGCCGGGCGCGCGAAGAATGCCTTGCGCGCATTCCTGGCGCTGATCGATAACCTCGCCCGCGACTGCCTGGTTGCCGGGCGCCCGGCAAGGCTTGCCGGCGATGCGGAGTCGGTCGCCATTGACGAACCGCTGCCGCTTGCCGAACAGATGGACAACGCCATCGTCCGCTCCGGCCTGCGCGAATACCACGAGAAGGACAAGTCCAGCGCCGAAGCGCGTACCGAGAACCTCGACGAGCTGGTCAATGTAGCCAGTCGCTTCGAGCGCACGGCGGAAGACATCGAGGCGGGCTTGTCCGAGTTGTCGGCCTTCCTCGCCCATGCCGCCCTCGAAGCGGGCGAAGCGCAGGCCGGCATCGGCGAGGATTGCGTGCAGTTGATGACCCTGCATTCGGCCAAGGGCCTGGAGTTCCCGCTGGTGTTCCTGGTCGGACTTGAAGACGGATTGTTTCCCAGTCACAAGTCGGTCGAGGAGCCGGGTCGCCTTGAAGAGGAGCGTCGCCTGGCCTATGTCGGCATCACCCGGGCACGCGAACAACTGGTCCTCAGCCATGCCGAAACCCGGCGCATGCATGGCATGGAAATGTACGGACGACCCTCGCGCTTCCTCAACGAGATTCCGCGCGAGCTGCTGCACGAGATCCGTCCGCGCGTGCAGGTCAGTCGTCCGCTGCGCGAGAGCGGCCATGCATCGTTGCCGATGGAAGTGCCGACATTCACGCTCGGTCAGCGCGTCAGCCACGGGCAATTTGGTGAAGGCATGGTCGTCGACTACGAAGGCAGCGGCGCGCACACGCGCGTGCAGGTCAATTTCGAAAGTGTCGGCCAGAAATGGCTGGTGCTCGCGTTCGCCAATCTGACCAGGATCAGCTAGCAGGCACCACGGGACGCGGTGCCGTCAATGGCACATCCACACGAACGATTGCAGCGCGCAAGGCACAGGCGTAGAACGGTGCGTTCCTCACGTCGCAGCGGAGGTTCGCCATGCATCGCTTGTCCTGTTTCCTGCTGATGAGTGCCTTTGCCGGCCTGCTTGCATGCAGCGGTCCTCCCGAAAGCGCCACGCCCGAGGCGAAGGCACCACCCGCTGCGGCACCACTGGCCGATTCGATTCCCGGCGCGACGCTGATCCCCGGTCTCGGCAACCATCATTTCCCGATCAGCAGCACGCAGCCGGAGGTGCAGCGCTGGTTTGATCAGGGATTGATGCTGACCTACGGATTCAACCACGATGCCGCCGAGCGCTCGTTCCTGCGCGCCGCGGAGATTGATCCGGAATGCGCCATGTGTCTCTGGGGCGCAGCCCTGGTGCTCGGTCCGCACGTCAACGCCGGCATGGATCCGGCGAACAACAGCAAGGCCTGGTTGCGTCTGCAGCGGGCGCGGGTTCTAGCCGCCAAGGCAACGCCGCGCGAGCAGGCCTTCATCGAGACCCTGTCCGCGCGTTATGCGGAGCAGCCACCCGAGAACCGGCGCCCACTCGACGAAGCCTATGCCGCGGCCACGGCCACGTTGATGAAAACATTGCCGGATGATCTCGACGCCGCGACCTTCCACGCCGAGGCGCTCATGGATCTTCAGCCCTGGGACTACTACGACGCGCAATTCCAGCCCAAGGGCAATATCGAGGAAATCGTCTCCACGCTGGAATCGGTCATGCAGCGCAATCCCGATCACGCCGGAGCGCTGCATCTGTACGTGCATGCAGTCGAAGCGTCGGCACATCCCGAACGTGGCGTGGCTGCGGCCGACCATCTGCGCGAGCTGATTCCGGGTTCGGGACATCTCGTGCACATGCCGGCGCACATCTATTCGCGGGTTGGACGCTGGCACGACGCCGTGCTCGCAAACCAGGTCGCGATTGCAGCAGACGATGCGTACCTGGACTTGTGTCGCGGCAATACCGGCGGCGTCTATCCGCTTGGTTACGTCCCGCACAACCACCATTTCCTCTGGTTCGCGGCGAGCATGGAGGGCAACAGCGAGGTTGCGCGTGCGGCGGCCAGGCACACCGCCGAGCGCACGGCCGACGCCGAACTCATGCGGACGCCCGGATACGAGGCGATGCAGCATTACTGGATGACGCCCTGGTTCGACAATGTCCGCTTCGCGCGCTGGGACGAGATTGCCGCGGCACCGAATCCGGCCCCGGATCTGAAATACGTCAGCGTTATCTGGCATTACGCCGAGGGCATCGCCGCCGCCCGCCAGGGGCGCAAGGACGATGCCGCGCAGCATCTCGCCGCGCTGCGTCCGCTACTCGCCGACCCGGCGCTGCGCAAGATTCTGGTCTGGGACCGCTACCCGCTCAGCAACGCCGCGGAAATTGCCGAACGCAGCCTCACCGCCGAACTGGCCCTGCTCGACAAGGACAGCGATGCCGCCATCGCCGCCCTGCAGGAAGCCGTCGGCATCGAGGATCGGATCCCTTACGACGAACCACCTGCCTGGCACGCACCGACCCGCCACGCGCTGGGTGCCGCGCTGCTGGGGGCCGGCAAGGCTGCCGATGCCGAAGCGGTCTATCGTGCCGAGCTTCAACGCAACCCGCAGAACGGCTGGTCGCTGCATGGGCTGGCGCAGAGCCTGCGTGCGCAGCAACGCAACGCTGAAGCCGCCGAGGTCGAGAAGCGCTTTGCGGACGCCTGGAAAAACGCCGACGTCAAGCTCGCCTCATCGCAGATCTGAACCGCGTCGATGTCGGTCGCAGGGAATGGCGTGGCTTGCAGTCGGGCACGTCCGGCCAAGCAACGACAAGCCCGGTCCTTGCGCACTCGAGCCGCTGATCCCGCCAATGCAAACGGCCCGCATGCGCGGGCCGTTTGCTTGGAGCGTGTCCTGCGCCTGCGTCAGCGCGATGCGATCAATGCCCGACTGCGCGGCGACGGAAGGCAAGCAGCCCGACCAGCCCAAGCAGGCCGGCCAGGGCGAACCAGGCGCCGCGGTCGATGGGCAGCGTGGCGGGCGCTGTCGCACCACCGGTGACACCCATGCCCACCAGTTCCATCGGCTCACCGGCACCACCATTCGCTCCCAAGGTGAAGTAAAACACGCCATCCGGAGCGATAGCGCCGGTCGGCGCCGATGGCGGCGCAGGGTAACGGGAAGGGCCTTTCATTGTCCCGCTGAACAGGTTGAAATCGCCACTGTTGCCGTCAGGGGTGCCCCAGCTGCCACCGCTGGTTGGCTGGCCGACCAGTTGGCTGCCGAAATCCAGTGTCCCGCCAAAGGTATCAAACACGACCTCGTTGAAATCCGCGAGGGTGAACGTGCCATTGCCGCTGGCCGAACCACTCACGGTGACATTGAGGGCGAGAACCGCCGGATTGGGCAGGACAAAGTCATTGGTGCCCGGATTCAGCAGCAAGCTGTCTTCGAACGTGATCGAACCCACGGCCTGAGCGGTACTTGCCGGGTCGTCGAAAGTGAAATTGAAGGTGAGCGGAGCCGCATGGGCGACGCCCAGTGTGCCGGCAAAAAACAGGGTTGCAAGCGTACAGCGGACAAATGACGCGTTCATCTTTTCCTCCTGGTCAGCAAGCCGATGAAAGAGATCTGCAATTCCACATGTGCCGCATTCGGACAATTCCCGGGAAAGATCATACACCCGCGTTCGGCAGGTGGTGAGCGTGGCCATGAAACGAAAAGAGCGGGCATGCGCCCGCTCTTTCCTGGTCTTTAGCACGGGCTCAGCCGCGACGGCGCGAGCGGAACTCGTCGAGTTTGCTGTCCACCGCGTCAAGCAGCGGCTCGATCGCTTCCTGGGCTTTCTCGGTGGCATTCAAGGTGCTGAAATTGACCTGTTCCATGCGACTGCTCCAGAGCGTGCTGCCATCGGAAACCCGGTAGGCCTTGACACCCATCTGCACGGTGTAAAGGGTCGAGCTCTGGCCGTAGTACTGCAGTTGCTGCGAGCCGACCGGCTTGGCCTGGACGAAGACCACGGCATCGGCACGACCGCGCAGCGAACCCATGTTCGGTTTGCTGCCGGAAACCTCGCCGGCTTCGATGACGCGGAAACCACGGCGCTGCAGCAGGCTGACGATGGCATCGCGGGCCGGTTCGGTGATCACGTCGTCACCGCCTACCACCACGGCAATCGTCGGTATGCGCGGCCGGGCCGGTTCGCTGACTTTCGGCTTGTTGACCAGGGCGACGTTGCTCGAATCCTCAGCGCGCGGAATCGGCACGTTGCCCTGTGCTTCTTCCGAGGCACGGGCGGCGGGCAGGTTCTGCAAGGCATCGACATCGGCTTGTGATGCGCGCGGCTCCGGACCACTGCCCTCGGTGTTTGCCGCCACCGACTCGGTGGCTGCGGTGGACTCTGCCGGTGTCGACGTGGTGCCGTCGCCTGCATTGCCGGGGGTGGTCGCATTTGCCGTCGTCGTACCTGCTTGGGTGGTCGCCACGGCGGCGTTGTTGCCTGCCGGCGTCTGCGCAGGCGGGGTCTGCGTGGTTTCGACCACGTTGGCGCCGCCGAGTCCGGGGATCTTGTCGCGCAATGCCCAGGCACCGCCAATCAGGCCGAGCACGAGAATCGCCGCGATGGCCAGTGGCAGCACGGAACTGGTACGCCTGCCGCCGGCATCGGTCGGGCGATCAAGCACCGAGCGCCGCTCGAATGCCGACTGGCTGGCTGCGGTTGCCGGATCCGCCGGGTAGGCCGGCGGAATCGGCTGCGCCGAGGGAGTAATGCGGGTGTTGGCGGCCGCCACGCCGGGAATGGAGATCGGCGTGTTGGCCAGCGGGCGCTGGCCGGAAACCGGCGTTTTCTGGCCGATCATGGTTGCCGCCGCTGCCGACACCTTGGGCACGATGGTGATGGGGCCGGGTTTGGAAACCAGCGGATGGGCAAACAGGTCCTCGGCCAGCTCGTGGCAACTCTGGTAACGATCGGCCGGTTCCTTGGCAATCATTTTCGACAGGATCCAGGCGATCTTCTCGTCGACCTCGCCATTCAGTTGGCGCACGTCGGGAATCTCGGCGCGCACGACTTCCAGCATCAACCCGAGCGGCGATTCATCGGTGAACGGCATGCGTCCGGCAAGCATCTCGAAGAGCACGATGCCGAGCGAGAAAATGTCCGAGCGCTGATCGACCTGGTGACCGAGACAGACTTCCGGCGACAGGTAGCCGGGGGTGCCGACGAACTCGCCGGTCGAGGTCAGCTTCTTCGACATGTCCTGGTTGGACAGGGCAATGCCGAAATCGGCGATCTTGATCGAACCGCGGCTTGAAACCATGAGGTTGCCGGGCTTGATGTCACGATGGATCACACCTTTGTCGTGCGCGGTGGCGAGGCCGAGCGCGGTCTGGTAGATGATCTTCGCGGCCGGGCCGACGGCGACCTTGTGTTCGCGCTTGAGCAGGGTGCCGAGCGACTCGCCTTCGACAAACTCCATGACGAAGAAAGGCTGGCCCTGGTCTTCGCCGATGTAGTAGATCTGGATGATGTGCGGATCATTCAGTGCCGCCATGCTGCGCGCTTCGCGCAGGAAGCGTTCCTTCACGCCCTCGTCGTGCGCCAGCGAATCCGCCAGGACCTTGATGGCGACATAGCGGTTGAGCGAGGACTCGTGTCCCTTGTAGACCACGCCCATGCCGCCACGACCCAGTTCGGCAACGATGTCGTAGTGTCCCAATCGCGTTTTCATGGTGTCTCCGGGGCGCCAGGCGCCAGTTGCAATACTGTGGAATCGAATGCTAGCACCGCGAATGCAGCGGGATTCGTCCAATCCATCGCATCGGTTTGCGGATGCCGGGCACGTTGCCAGTGTGAACCCGCTCACATTCTGTCTGAAATCCGGGTGGCCTGCAGGCCGGCGGGTTTGCCAGGGCGGCTCAGCCCTGGATGCCGTCGATTTCGATGCGCAGGTCGCTGCGGCAGATGTCGCCAAGCAGGATCAGCAGGCCGACCGGATCGGCCAGGTGCCGGCGCAGGTGTTGCTCGACGGCCGGCGCCTCGGCTGGCTCGCGCAGATAAACCTTGAGCAGGGCGGCCTTGATGCCGCGCGCGGCAATGTGCGGGCCGGCAGCGCCCAGCAGGCTGTCGAGATTGCGCAGGGTTTCCTCGAGCTGGGCCAGGGTGTCGCCCGCATGCTGCGTTTGGTGACCGACCACCGAGGCCGTGCCCGAGACCAGCAACTGGCCAGCCGGCGTGCGCGTGGCGCGAGCGAATGTCGGTGCCACCGGGCCGTACTGTCGCGGATATGACCAGGCGCTGATCTGGCGAGGATTCTCGATGGCCACGCCTTCTTCGCGGGCGGCCAGCCCGTATACCTGCAGGACGCGTTTGCCGTCGCGACGTCCGATCGCGGTCGCCGCGGAATAGCCGTTGCGTGCCGCCGGATCCAGGCCACGGGCGCGACCGCAGCAAAAGTGCCGATAGCGCTCATCGTCACCGCTGCCTTCATTGATCGCGTCCATGTAGTTCCACAGGCGCAGGATATGGCCTGGCCCGCCATCGGCGAATCGATGCGTGGCGATCAGCTGGCAGACAGCGGCATAGGCCTGCTCGGCCGCAGCTTCGATGCCACCGACGGCAGTCTCGTCGATCTCGATCGCGTAAAAAAGATAGTTGCCGTCGCTGCTCCAGCGCAGCGCGCCGGACCGGCCACAGCGCACCGGCCGGCTACCACGCCAGACCTCGAAGCGGCCAGGCTCGGTGGGTTCAAGGCCGACGCGGACGAATCGCGGATCATCGGGATCACCTTGCACCTGGCCAAAGCCGATCAAGGCGAGGATTCCTGGCTCCGCGAGCAGGTCGTCGGCCGTGCCCTCCGCGTAGCTCACCTGCAGCGGCGGCAGGGAGTCGAGTGCGGCAGCGGATGTCGTTTCGATCGGTCGCACGTTGGTTGCAGAAGGTCGCGGTCGATGGTTGGGCGATCATGGATGATACACTGCACGGCCCGAATCCATTGACTCCAGGCTATCCCGTGACCAACGTTCAGGAATCGAAATCGCTTACACCGGCTGAACAGGAACTGGCCCGACTCGTGGTCAGCAGCCTCAACATCGAGGGCGTGCAGGCCGAGTCCATCGATCCGGACGCAGCCCTGTTTGGCGAAGGCGACCTGGGTCTTGATTCAATCGACGCGCTGGAACTGGCGCTGGCAGTTTCCAAGCATTACGGCTTCCAGCTGCGTTCGGACAACCCGGACAACCGGCAGATTTTCGGCAGCTTGCGCGCGCTGTCGGCGCATATCGAGCAGCAGCGCGCACGCTGAGTCAGGGCAACGCCTCGAGACGGAACGTCCTCAGCGTTCGCGCGGGTCCGCGCCAGGCCAGGCAGCCGACATGGCCGCTGCCGGCTGCGAAACGGTGGATCTGCCATTCGTCGGGACGACCGGCCTCCGCGGCAATCGACAGCAGGGCCTCGACCTGGCCATCGTTGCCGATCGCGAAGCGCAAGCGGTCGAGGCCAAACGACAGGCCGTGGCCGAGTGCTTTCAGCACGGCCTCCTTGCACGTCCACAATTGCAGGAAGGCGCGTTCGCGCTGCGCATCGTCGAGCCCGGCAAGGGTGGCGGCTTCTTCAGCGGCAAAGAAGCGCGTCGCCAGTTCGAGTGCGGAATGCCGGCGCCGCGGCGAGCCGCGTTCGACATCGACGCCCAGTTCCTGCTCGCTGCAGAAGGCAAACGCTACACAGTCGCCGCCGTGGCTGACATTGAAATGTGGAAGCCCCGGCGTCGCCGCATGCGGCTTGCCGTGCGTGCCGTAGGCAAGGCGCGGTTCGAGCTCGCTGCCCGCATAGGTTTTCAGCAAGGCCAGCAATTGCACGCGGGCAAGGCGGGTCAGTTGTCGAGGTGCCGGTGCATCGGGCAGCCGCCACTGCCACAGATGGACATTGCCCGATTCCAGCCCGGGCGGCGTGGCGACGGCGGCGAACGACGCCTCGGTCAGTGTGGAATGGATGGGTCGCATGGCCGGAATCGTCGCCTGCTCAGGCAGGATCCACCGGCGTCGTGCCACCGCTGAAGGCAACCTGGCTGCCGCGCCGACGCCGGCCGAGATCGGCAAGCCAGCGCAACGGCGACATCAGGCTGACGAACGTGTAGATGAGGCGGAACAGATACACGCGGAGCATGACCGGGCGGCTGTCGAAGACATCGCCGGCGAGCATCGAGATGACGCCATCCTCGACGCGGAAATCATTGCGCGGCTGCGCGAACATCTCGCGCATGGCCGGCGAATTGAAGCGATAGATGAACCACGAGAAGACGCGCACGCCACGCCTGCGGCGCTTCGCCATCGACCTTTGCAAGACAGCTTCGAGGGCCGGCTCGCGCAACGTCGCGTCAATCACCTCGGCGGTGCGCAGGCCGCCATCCATGGCCAGGAAGACGCCCGAGGAAAACACCGGATCGACGAATGCCCAGGCATCGCCGACCATGATCCAGCCGGGACCGGCCATGCGTGAACAGGTATAGGAATAATTGCCGGTCACGCGCACCTCGCCAACCATCCGCGCATGCTGCATGCGCTGCCAGGCCTCGGGCATCTGCGCGAGCGTGGCCATGAGGAAGCTGCCGGTCTCGCCTTTGCGCTGCTTCAGGTAGTCGGGGCTGCACACGCAACCAACGCTCATGATGCCCTCGCGCAAGGGGATGAACCAGGACCAGCCGTGATCGAAGCGATAGATGCTGATGTTGCCGGCGTCCTCGCCGGGGCGCAGTTCGACATCATGGAAATGGGCAAAGATCGCCGCGCTCTGATGACGCGGATTCTTGCGCTTGAGTTTCAGCTTGCTGCCAAGGAAGGTATCGCGGCCACTGGCATCGACCAGGTAGCGTGCGCGCACGGTGACCTGGCGGCCTTCGGCATCATGCGCGGTGGCATGGATCGAATCGATGCCCCTTGCTTCGGCGGCAACCACCTTGACCTGCTCGCGCGCATCGACGCCCTGTTCGCGTGCGTGCTCGAACAGCATCCGGTCGAACTCGTCGCGACGCACCTGCCAGGCGTGCGGCGGCGAACTGCCGAGGGCGCGGCGGAAGTGGTAGGTCTGGTAGTTGCCGTCGCTCGCCTCGAAGTCCGCGCCGAGCTTGAGAACGCCAAGCTCGCGAACCTTCCCGGCCACGCCGAGCGCATCGAAGATCGGCAGGTTGCACGGCAGCAGCGATTCGCCGATATGGAAGCGCGGATGCTGGTCCTTTTCCAGCAGGAGCACTTTCCAGCCCTTGCGCGCGAGCATCGTTGCCGCCGTCGTTCCGCCCGGGCCACCGCCAATCACCAGCACATCGCAATCGACTTCGGAATGCATCGACACCTCCAAGCACGGATGGAAAATCCCCTCGCCGGAACGCCATCGATCGCAGCCGGGGGGCGGCGTATCGAGCGGACCGGGCCGGCACGCCCGCATCCGCAGAGGTTGGCATGCGTGGGCCATGTTACATTTCCGCCCCGCATCCCGGGCACCTGCTCCTGCTGATCCGTGTGAACCGCCCCTTGCAATCGCCAACCGATCCACAATCCGCTACCGCTGTCCTGCGCCGCTCGATGCTGTTTGCGGTGCTGGCCGGATACCTGATCCTCGTCATGATTGCCTGGGCGACCCGCAGCGATCTGTTGTCGGCCATCTGCGTGGTGTTGCTGGTTTCCGCCGTGCTCGGCCCGCGCCTGCGCGCACGCTCGCATGTTGCCTGGCTGACCTGGACGCTGCTGGTCGTCGGTGTGGGGACCTTGGCCGTCAACGGGCTCGGTCGCATGGCGCTGGACCTGGTGCCGCTGGCGATCAACCTCGGCCTGGCCGGCGTGTTCGGTCTCAGCCTGACCGGCGCGCACACGCCGCTGATCGCGCGCGCCATCATTGCCATCGAAGGTCGCGAGCGGCTCGCGCAACCGCGCGTTGCCGGCTATGCGCGCAGCCTGACCCTGGCCTGGACCGTGTTGTTTGTCATGCAGTCGGTGGCCTTTGTCTGGTTGATGTGGGTTGTCCTGCCGGAGCTTCCCGCTGATGCGCGCGCGCATGCCTGGGCGACGACCGCGCTGCACGTTGGCGGTTATCTGCTGCCGGCTGCTTTCATGCTCGTCGAATATGCGATCCGGCGCTGGTATCTTCGGCATATCCCGCATGCGCCGCCGCGCCAGTTTTTCCAGCAGCTGGCGCGAAACTGGCCGCAACTGTTGCGCGATGGCGATGCCTCCACGCCACCGAATCCCTGAGCAATGAACGCATCCGGCCAAGAGTGGATCGAGCGCATCCGTATCCCGGCGGATCACCCGAGCCTGCCAGGACATTTCCCGGGTGAGCCGGTGGTTGCCGGGGTGATCCTGCTTGATCGCCTTGCCGCCCTGCTTGAACGTGAAGGACGTGGCGTCATCAAGCGGATTGCTGCAGTCAAGTTCCGTGCCCCGCTGCTGCCGGGCGAGGAGGCCGAATTGCAGGTGGCGGTGACGCTCGGGCAGGTACGCTTTCGCGTGCTGCGCAACGCCGAGATCCTGGCCAGTGGCGAGGCCGAGCTGGCATGAGCAAGCACTGGAGCGAACATCGCGAGGGCGGCGGCCGCTTCGCCCTGTGGCTGATCTTCAACATCGGTCTGCGCTGCGGACGCACCTGCGGGCGCGTGCTGCTGTATCCGATCACCCTGTATTTCTTCCTGCGCCGCGGCGCGGAGCGTCGCGCCTCGCATGTCTACCTGGCGCGGGTGTTCGGCAAACCCGCCTCGGCGTGGATGGTCATGCGCCACATTCATTGTTTCGCCGCGACCATCCTCGATCGCATCTATCTGCTCAGTGAGCACCTGCGCAAGTTCGATATCCGCGTTTCTGGCCTGGACGAATTGCACGCGCAGATGCGCCCCGATCGCGGCATGCTCCTGCTTGGCGCGCACGTCGGCAGCTTCGAGGTGTTGCGCGTGCTCTCGCTGGCGCGGCCGGATGTGACCGTGCGTGTCGTCCTCAATACGCGGCAGACGCCGGTGATGACCGAGCTTTTCCACGCGCTCAATCCGCAGATGGCAAAGACCGTGATCGATGCCTCGCGACCGGGACACGAAGTCGTCCTCGCCCTGCACGATGCCATGCACGAAGGCAGCCTGGCGACCCTGCTCGGTGATCGCGCGCGGCCGGGCGAGGCGACCATCGAAGTCGATTTCCTCGGCCTGCCGGCCAAGTTCCCGGTCGCCCCGTTCGTCATTGCCAGCATGCTCAAGGTGCCGGTCGTGCTATGCCTTGGTCTCTATCGCGGCGGACGCAGTTACGATCTCGTCTTCGAGACCCTGGCTGAACGGCTCGACCTGCCGCGGCGCGGCAGGGAGGCGGAACTGCGCGCATTCGTGCAACGCTATGCCGCGCGGCTTGAGCACCATGTCCGTGCCCATCCCTACAACTGGTTCAATTTCTATGATTTCTGGAATCTCGAAAGCACGCGCGAGCAGCCTGTTGTTGCTGATCCTGTCGTGTCTGGCGAACGCGGCTGAGGTCGACCCGCTGGCCCTGGTCAACGGCCTGCAACGCGAACTGCCGGCGCGCACCGCTTACACCGAAGTGCGCTTTTCGCAGATGTACGACCGCGCCGTGATTGCGCGTGGCGAACTCGAATACCTCGGCCCGGGCAAGCTCGGCAAGCGCGTCGACAGTCCGTACGTGGAAACCACGACGATCGCCGATGGCGAGGTCACCATCCAGCGCGGCTCGCGCGAGCCGCGGCGCATCTCGCTCGATCGCATACCGGAGCTGGAAGGTTTCCTGCGTGGCTTCAGCGCCCTGCTCGGCGGAGATGTCGCCGCACTGCAACGCGATTTCGAAGTGCAGGGCAGCGGTAGCGCAGAACATTGGCAACTGCGCCTGTCGCCAACGGACAAGCGCCTGAAGACGCGCATCGAAGCCTTGCAGGTTGATGGTGCCGGCAGCAAGGCGCGTTGTTTCAGCATCATTGATGCCGATGCCGATGTCAGCATCCTCATGGTCGAGGAGTTGGCGACGCTGACCTTGCCGAAGCCGTTGACGCAGAAGAATGTCGAGCTGACGTGTCGACGCGGGAATTCCGGGCCGTGAGCCCGCGCCTGCGTCGCTGGGCCCTGCTGATCGGCTGGGTGATCGTGCTGCTTGCGGTCGCCGTCTACACCGGCCACACGCTCAAGCTCAGCACCGATCTGCGCAGCTTCATGCCGCCGGCGCAGACACCGGATCAGAAACTGTTGATGGAGCAGATCGGCGAGGGTCCCGGCTCACGCCTGCTGCTGCTGGCACTCAGTGGTGATGGCGAGGAGCAACTGGCCGAACTGAGCCGGCGGTTCAGCGCGGCGCTGCGTCAGGACGCGCATTTCAGCCAGGTGGTCAACGGTGAATTCGACGCCGGCCTGCTTGATGAAGCCCTGCTGCCATATCGCTATCTGCTGACCCCGAGCTTCGACGCCACGCCGCTGGATGCAGCAACCCTGGCCGATGAACTCGGTCAGCGCGTGGAGGATCTCGGCTCGCCGGCGGCAACCCTGCTCAAGCCGATCCTGCCACGCGACCCCACGCTCGAGATCATGAAACTCGCCGAGCAGTGGTCGCCGCCAAAGCAGCCGCTGCTGCGCGATGGCGTCTGGTTTTCGCCCGAGGGCGAGGCCTTGCTGCTGGTGCAGACGCATGCCGCCGGTTTCGATCCGGCCGCGCAGGGCGAAGCGATTGCGGCGATCGAATCGACTTTTGCCGCGAACAAGGCGGGGTCCGCAAATGCCCGGCTGGTGATCAGCGGGCCGGGCTATTTCAGCGTGCTGGTCAATGCCAGCACGCGCGGCGAATCGGAATGGCTGGGCCGCATCAGCACGGTCGGCTTCATCATCCTGCTGCTGCTCGCTTATCGCAGCGTTGCCGTGCTCGGCCTGGCGGCCCTGCCGATTGCCTCGGGTGCACTTGCCGGTGTTGCCGCGATTGCCGTGGTCTTCACCGAGATGCATGGCATCACGCTCGCCTTCGGCTTCACCCTGCTTGGTGTTGCCCAGGAATATCCCATCCGCCTGCTCAGCCATCGTCGCGCCGGTGAAACCGCGCTGGAAAGCGTGCGTAGCCTGTGGCCGCTGCTGCTGACCGCGATTGCTTCGGCATGCATTGCCTATCTCGCCTTCTTCGCATCCGGAGTGACCGGCCTCATGCAATTGGCCGTGTTCACGATCAGCGGCCTGCTGGTCGCCGGATTCAGCACGCGCTACCTGCTGCCGCGCGTGCTGCCGCCGGGATTCCGCGATGCTGCCGACACGCCCGGACTGGGCAGGATCTGGAACTGGCTCGAAGGCCTGCCACGGCCGCGCTGGCTGCCGCCGGCGCTGCTGGTGATCGCCGCGCTGATGCTGTGGTCGGCGACGACACCGTTCTGGCAGAACGACCTCGCTTCATTGACCCCGGTGCCGAAGGATCTGATGCAGCGCGAAGGCCGCCTGCGCGCGGCGCTCGGCGCACCGGATGTGCGCTATTTGCTGATCGTCGAAGCCGCGGATGCGGAAGGCGTGCTCGAACTCTCGGAGAAGATTTCCCCGCGCATCGACGCCCTGGTCGAGCAAGGGGCGGTCAATGCCGCCGAGTTGCCGAGCCGCTATCTGCCGAGCCTGGCGACGCAGCGCACCAGGCAGGCGGCCTTGCCCGATAGCCCCGCGCTTGCCGCCATGCTTGCCGATGCCTCACAGGGTCTGCCTTTTCGCGCCGGCTTGTTCCAGCCCTTCCTTGACGATGTCGAAAAGGCGCGCACCCTGGAAGCGCTCAGTCCTGCGGAATTCGCGCGCTCGCCGATCGGCGCGCGCATCGAAGCCATGCTGGTCCAGCGTGACGGCCACTGGCTCGGCCTCGGCACGATCATCGGCATGCAGGATCCCGCCGCCTTTGATGCGCTCGCACGCGAAACCGATGGCGCGGTGCGCCTTCTCGATCTCAAGGGCGCTTCGGAATCCCTGGTCGCGTCGTATCGCGAACGCATCCTGCACGCCTTTGCCATTGCCATAGTCCTCCTTGTGATCACCGTCTTCATCGCCTTCCGCGACATTCACCGTGCCTGGCATGTGCTGGCACCCATGACCCTGGCGACGATCCTCGTGCTCGCCGTGCTGCGCGCGGGTGGCACTTCGTTGTCCTTGTTCCATCTCGTTGCGTTGACCCTTGCCGCCGGCCTGGGCCTGCATTACGCATTGTTCTTCGAACGCACCACGCCGGATGCAGCCGAAGCGCGGCGCACCCTGCACGCAACGCTCGTTTGCGTGATCTCGGCCCTGCTTGTCTTCGCCCTGCTCGCATGGTCGTCGTTGCCGGTGTTGCGTGCGATCGGCCTGACCGTCAGCCTTGGCGTCGGTTTCCACTTTTGTCTTTCCATCCTGATGGCACGCAAGGGGCGCTCGCGTGATGCTGGCTAAGGCCGAATGGGCACACCTGATCCCGCATCAGGGCACGATGTGCCTGCTCGATGAGGTCATCGAGTTCACCGCGGAAACCATTCGCGCGCGTACCGATTCGCATCGGCGCGCCGACCATCCGTTGCGCAGCAACGGCATCCTGCGCGCCGTGCACCTGTGCGAATACGGTGCCCAGGCGATGGCCGTGCACGGTGCCCTGTTGGCGCGTGAAGCGGGCATGGCGGCGGCCCCCGGTTTTCTCGTCTCGCTGCGCGAGGTCAGCTTCACGCTTGCCCGCATCGATGACCTTGCGGGTCCGCTTGAGGTGTTCGGCGAGCGCCTGCTGGGCAGCGAGTCGAGTTGGCAGTACGCGTTTCGCATTGAACACGCCGCCGTCGAGATTGCGGCCGGCCGTGCGGCGGTGATGTTGCGCTAGCGTACTTCGGGCTTTCGCCTCATCCGGACAAGACCCTCAACGAATCGGCAGCCAAGGAATCCGCCATGACCTCATCTCCTCGACGTGCGCTGGTCACCGGCGGCAGCGGTGACATCGGCAGTGCCATCGCAACGGCACTGGCGCAACAGGGTTGCGAGGTGATCGTGCATGCGCATGCAAACATCGCCCGTGCGCAAGCGATCGCCGAGGGGATTCAGGCAACGGGCGGCAAGGCTTCGGCGATCGCCTTCGATGTCGTCGACGGCGCCGCCTCGCGCGCGGCGCTGGAATTGCTGCTGGTGGATGGGCCGATCCAGATCCTCGTCAACAATGCCGGCATCCACGATGACGCACCCATGGCCGGAATGAGCGAGGCGCAGTGGCGGCGCGTGATCGATGTCTCGCTGCATGGATTCTTCAACGTGACCCAGCCCTTGCTGCTGCCGATGGCACGCACGCGCTGCGGCCGCATTGTCAGCGTGTCCTCGGTCGCCGCGGTCATGGGCAATCGCGGCCAGACCAATTACGCGGCAGCGAAGGGCGCGTTGCACGGAGCATCGAAATCGCTGGCGCGCGAGATGGCGTCACGCGGCATCACCGTCAACGTGGTTGCGCCGGGCATGATCGAGGGCAGCATGCTGGGCCAGACATTCGACGCGGCCATGGTCAAGGCCATCGTGCCGGCAGGGCGAATCGGCAAGCCCGCTGAAGTCGCTGCCCTGGTGCGATTCCTGTGCAGCGACGAGGCCGCCTACATCAACGGTCAGGTGATCGGCATCAACGGAGGCATGGGTTGAAATTGCGGCACGTCGCTGGATTTGGCATTGTGGCATCCGGCCATCAATGGCCGAACCATGGGAAATACAAAGATGAATCGTTGCAAATGGATGTTTTGCATCAGTACTGCCTTGCTCGCCGGCAGTGCCATCGCGGCTGATCCGATCACGATGGCCAAGCCTGTTCCTTTCGCCGATGAAGCGATGATCGCGGGCAAGATCAAGAAGGAATGTGATATCCAGAACCAGCTCGCCGCCTATACCGAGGAATATGCACGCGAGGATCAGGGCCTCAGCATCACGTTCGTCGATTCGGTGCAGAAGGATTCGCCCGGAATGGTGCTCGACGTGCAGATCAAGGATGCGGTTTCCGCCGGCAATCCTTTCCTCGGTCATCGCAAGAGCACCCTCGTCGCCGGCACGCTTTATCGCGACGGAGAAGTCATGGGCACGTTCGTCGGGCGGCGCAACTCGATGGGTGGAGCGTTTGCCGGCTACAAGGGTTCGTGCTCGGTGCTTGGCCGTACGGTCAAGGTGCTCGGTCAGGATATTGCCGCGTGGCTCAAATCGCCGACGATGGACGCGCAACTCGGCGATCTCGAATGAAGCCGTGCCGTTGATGCCGTGATCGCACCAACGGCACGCACGAACCGGCCCAATCGCCATCAGCTTGTCCCGCGCTCGCACATCGAGCGCGTCTTGCCGATCGTTGGCTCGCCTGTCCGCGCCCGCGTCGATCGATCAGGCAACCTCGGCAAACAACGGGGTTGCCGCCGCGGCTGTCGAGGGCAGGCCGGCGGCGTCGAGTGACGGGCAGGCGATGTGCGCACGCGCGACTATCGTCGCGGAAAGATCACGCAACAAGCCGACATTGCCGTGCAGGCGCTCGCGTACCTCGGCAGTGGACAATTCATCGCGCAGGCTCGCATTCATCGCGACAAACCAGCCCAGCTCCTGCTGGTCCAGCATCAGCGGGCGGTTGTCGGCAATCCGCGCCTGCGCCCAGCGCCGGAAAAATGCCTGCATGTCGAGATTGAGCCGGGATGCCTCGATGAAATCGTTCTGCACCTCGCCCAGCAGGGCAATGTCGGTCAGCCGATTCTGGAAAACCAGCGGGCAAAGCACGCCCCAGTAATAGGTGTAGTCCCAGATCACCTTTATCGACATCACCTCGGCGTCGCCGAACAAGGCGTAGTTGTTCTGATACAGGCTCAAGGTGTTGCGGTAGAAAGAAAAATACAGTTGTTCGAACATCCGCGCATACGGGCCAAGCGGCTTGCCGGCAAGATCCAGTGCAATCAGCTCGCAGACATAGGTGTTGCTGATCGCGATGAAATCCGAGCCGGGCGAATAGAACGGATCGAGAAACACGCCGGCCTCGCCGGTCAAGGCCCAGCGGTCGCCGGAAAAGACCTGTTTGCAGCCATAGGAAAAACTGCGCAGGAAGCGGAAATCCATCAGCTTGTCGCGCTTGGCCTCGCAGGCCTTGGCCACCAGCGGCTGATGCTCGCGCAGCCATTCCAGGGCGCGGTCGAAACTTTTCATCTTCTCCAGCGGATGCATTGTTGCGTCGCAGACGATGCCGACCGAATGCGCGCCGGAGCCGAGCGGGATCAGCCACACCCAGTAACCCGGACCGCACAGATGATTGGTCGATCGCCAGCGCTCCTGGCGCGGTTCGCAGCGTTCGCGCCAGTCCTGATCGGCGCACCAGTCATCCACGGCAAGCCTGTCGTCGATGCGGAACCAGACGGCATTGCAGTCATGGCCGTTGTCCTCGGCAAGATCGAGCTTGCGCTTGATCAAGCCGGCGCGACCACTGGCGTCGACGACCCAGCGCGCGCTGCATGTCATCTCTGCGCCATGCACCGTCGCTCGCACCACATGGGCCGCATTGCCTTCAGCGAGATCGATTGCGCGCACGATGCTCTCATCCCGGAAATCGATGCCGCGTTCACGGGCGAGTTCGCCGAGATGGTTTTCCAGAATGCCGCGATCGATTTGCCAGGTCGGCGTCGGCATCACCGAGCTGACGCCGAGTTCGGTTATGCCTTCGAGATCCTCGCGCCCCTCGCTCCAGAAGAAGCGGAAGCCGAACTTGCGGATATGCGCGGTATCCAGATGCGGGCGCAGGCCGAGCGTGTCGGCCAGATAATGCGCGCCAATTTCCACCTTGGATTCGCCGACCTTGTGTGCCGCCACCGGCAGTGGATGCGCGTTGCGTTCGAGCACGACGATGGCAAGATCGGCAAAGCGCTGGCGCAGTTGCAAGGCCAGACAGAGCCCGGCCAGGCCCCCGCCGAGGATCACGACATCCGCTTTCAGGTTTTCGCTCATGGTGGATTTCCCGTGGAGGTTTGGCTTTCCGGCTCAATCACGGCGTGCGCCCGCCGCCTGCCGGAGAACGCGATCAGCAACGGCGTCGTCATCAAGGTGGTGACGACGGCCATCACCATCAGCATGGTGAAGATCTCGTTGCCGATCACGCCGATGTCGAGGCCGACTTTCATGACGATCAATTCCATCAACGCACGTGCATTCATCAGCGCACCCACCGCCAGCGCATCACTCCAGCCGAAGCCACCCATGCGCGCGCCGGCCGCGCCGCCGAGGATCTTGCCGAACACCGCCGCGGCCATGATCAGCAGCAGCGCGCCCAACCCTGCGCCGGCAAACGCATCCGGCGTGGTGTTGAGTCCGGCCAGGGCGAAAAACACCGGCATCAAGACGATCACCGCAACATATTCGAGACGCTCGATCAGGCAAGCCAGCAGGCGGTTGTCGCGCGGCAGGATTGCGCCGACCAGGAAGGCGCCGAATACCGCGTGCAGGCCGAGTGCACTGGTCGCTGCCGCCGCCGCAAACACGAGGATGAGAATCATCGCCAGCCAGCCGGTACTCGGTCGGCCATCGGCTGCATGGCGCGCAAGCAGCTTGCCGAGCCACGGTCGCAGCACGCCAAACGCGAACCCGGCCAGGGCCAGGCTGCCGAGGATGGTGATGGCAAAGCCCGACCATCCGGCGCCGCTGGAAATCAACGCCACCACGAACGCCAGCACGATCCAGGCCAGCACATCGGCCAGCGCTGCCGAGGTCAGCGACAGGCGGCCGATCGGTGATTCCGTCATGCGCCGCTCCTTGAGGATGCGCGCCAGGATCGGGAAGGCGGTGATCGCCATCGATGCCGCCATGAAAAGTGCAAAGGGCCAGAACGCCACTCCATCCGGCGCAAAGTTTCCATGCAAGGCGGGCGAAATCGCCAAGCCGAATGCGAACGGCAGGGCGACGCTGAGCACGCCGACCATCGCCGAAGCGCTCAGGTGTCGTCGCGCACCGCCCGGCAAGCGCAGTTCGGCACCGACGATGAACATGAACAGGACCAGGCCGATCTCGCTGAGCCCATTCAACGCCGACAGGCTCGCCGGCGCAAACAGGAAGGCTTGCGCCGTTGGTGCCAGCGCACCAAACACGATCGGCCCCAGCATGATGCCGGCAATCATTTCGCCGATCACCGGCGGTTGGCCGATGCGACCGAGCAGCGCCGCCAGAATGCGCGACACGCCCAGGATGGCCACCAGTTGCAGCAGGAGAAGTGGAAAATGACTCACGTCGATTCCGCGCCTGCAGGCAGTGGGTCGAATACCAGCGGATTGCTCGAATGCGAGCGCCGATAGCTGTCCACCACATGGCCGTAACGAATGACCTGGCCGATCGTGTACAGCGTGATCAAGGTGACATCGCGCACCGGACGGAAGTGGCTGAGGCGGAACTCGCTGCTGTAGCGCGTATCGATCGGCACGGAGACGACGCCAAGGCCGAGATCGCGCACCGCCGCAATCAGCAGCGCCGCCTCGAACACGAAACCCTGGGCCGGCAGGTCGACCAGATCGAGCGCCTTTCTCGGATAATAGCGTTGTCCACTTTGCGTATCGGCAACCGGTATGCCGCAGCCCCAGGAAATGCCCCAGTCAGCAACTGCATTCGCGCGCCGACGCGCATTCGGCTGGTTCTCGCGCGTGCGGATGCGTGCGCCGATCACCAGCGAATCCGGATACTTGCGTGCGGCGGCGAGCATGCGCGGGATATCGGCGGCATCGTGCTGGCCGTCACCGTCCATCGCCACCACGGCATCGAAACCCAGGCGCAGGGCCTCGCGGAATCCGTCGCGCAGGCTTTCGCCCTTGCCCCGTGGTGATGCATGGCGAATCACGTTGACGGGCAGATCGGCGATTTGTTCCAGCGTGGCATCGGTCGAGCCATCGTCGACCACGATCACATCCGGCAATACCGCCAGCGCCGACTCGACCACCTGGCGAATGGCCAGTTCTTCGTTCAAGGCGGGAATCAGGATGGCGACACGGCCCAGGCTTTTATCGTTCACGCGCGCACCTCGATGGCCAGGGCCGAATGCGCACCCGCAGCGATCTTCAGGCTGGCGGGGCGGGCGGCGGCGAGTGCGGCGAGCAGCGGCAGGCTTTGCGCGGCCATGGGATTGGCTGCCGCCAATTCGTTGAAGGCGGCGGGCAAGCCCATCATCAAACCCTCATCGGCGCGCCCTTCGTGCAGGCCAAGGCCAAGCGTGGGACGGCGATCGCCCGCAGGTGAAATCAGCATGGCGACGCCAAACGCACAAGCGGCCGGCGACACATCCACGATCGGCCCGGCTGAAGGCGTGTCGTACGCCGCCAGCAAGATCGGCCGATTGTCGGCCAGCGCCTGCACCGCCGCTTCGAGCAGGGCCACGGCAAAGCTCGCGTACCAGCCACTGATCGAAGTCGAAGCAGCATGGCAGTGGGCGGCGATCGTCCAGTAACCGGCCGGCGCGTTATGCACCGAGTTGTGGAACCGGATCGGCGAAAGTTCGCGCGGTGCCGTGGCCAGGGTCGAGCACATGTAATCGGTAATGACGAGATCGCCATGCGTGGAGGCAAACACCGAGGCCAGCGTATCGGCTGCATGCGTGGATGCGGCACAAGCTTGCGCAGCCACATCACAGGCCAGCAAGACCGGCAAGGGCGCGCGTCGACGCTCGGCGGCCGCCAGCAGGTGAGGGCTTGGTGTGACCACCGCCGCATTCGCCTGCGCCTCGCCACGCAGGCCGGCGCGAGCCGACGGCCAATCAGGCCAGCCGGGTGCCCACAGGCCGATGCCCTCGATGCAGACTTCCAGCACGTTCATGCCGGTACTCCGCGCGCGAATGCCAAGGTGCAATTGCTGCCACCAAAGCCAAATGAGTTGGTGAGGGCGATGCGCACATCGGCCGACTCGTTGCGCAGGGCAATCTGTGGCCCGCAGACAGGATCGGGTTCGGCGCAATTGAGCGTGCCGGGAATCAATCCGTGCTCCATGGCCAGCAAGCAGACAGTGCTTTCAAGTATCCCGGCGGCGCCCAGCGTATGCCCGGTCCAGCCCTTGCTCGAACTGGCCCGCGTGCGCGCTGAAAACACCCGCGCCACCACACCCGCCTCGACCTCGTCGTTCTTCGGCGTCGCCGTGCCATGCAGATTGATGTAATCGACCGCCTCCGCGCCGAGCCCGGCTCGCGCCAACGCACCCTCCAGCGCCAGTTGCGCGCCCAATCCTTGCGGATGCGGCGTCGACATGTGGTGCGCATCGCTGGATTCGCCCCAGCCGATCAATCGCGGCTTGCCCGCCGCGCCTTGGCGCTCGATGAGCGCGAAACCCGCCGCCTCGCCAATCGAGATGCCACGACGGCGGATATCGAAGGGACGACACGCCTCCGCCGCCACCAGTTCCAGCGCATTGAAACCGAACAACACGCTGCCGCACAGCGAATCGACACCGGCCAATATCGCCGCATCGATGATGCCGAGGCGAATCATGCGCTCGGCCTGGGCAAAGATCTTTGCGCTCGACGAACAAGCCGTGGCCGTGGTCAGACAGGGGCCGCGCGTGCCCAGCAGCTGTTCGAGGAACAAACCCAGCGAATGCGGCGTATGCACGGCAGAGCGCAGCAGATCAGCCGGAAAACGCTCGCCATCCAGCCGCGTGTAGCCTTCCTCGGTACCGCCGATGCTGGAAGTCGAAGTCGCCACCAGCAAGGCGACCCGATCAGCCCCGCAGCGATCAATCGCTGCCCGCGCCTGATCGAGAAAACCATCCGCCTCGATACCCAGCCAGGCCAGCCGATTGTTGCGGCATTCGTAGGCAGCGAAAGCATCCGGCAAGGCCCGTTGCTCGAGGCCGTCCACGCGGCCAATCGCGCAGGTCAGGGGGACGTGCGTGAAATCGTTGTTGCGCAGCCCGCTACGTTCCTCGCGCAAGGCCGCAAGGTGATCGCCCACGCCGCGGCCCAAGGCCGAGGTCGCGGTGTAGGCAGTGATGTAGACCGGATCGATGGTTTCGGGCACGCGCGCTCACGCAAACGGGATTTCGTCGAAGTATAGCGGGGCGCGGCAGCCGTGTTGGCTTATTCAACCGGCCCGCAAACAATATGGAAGCCACGCCGGCCCGGCCCGTCGAAGCGCCGCACAAGGTCCGTTCGGACGGAGCTTCGTCGAAGCCCCATCGAAGTGAGCGTCAACGCCGATCCAGCGGACTCATGACGCCCGCACCGCCACGATTGAGCACATGCGTGTAGATCATGGTGGTTGACACGTCGGAATGACCCAATAATTCCTGAATGGTACGCAGATCGTAGCCGGCTTCCAGCAAGTGCGTCGCGAAACTGTGGCGCAGCACATGTGCTCCTATCGGTTTGAAGATGCCAACCGTGGTGCCGGCCCGCTTGAGCGCTCGCGACAGGATTGCGTCGTCGAAATGGTGACGACGCTCGCGCCCATCCAGCGGATCGATGGAACGATTGGCTGAAGGAAACACGAACTGCCACCCGAACTCGCGTCCTGCATGAGGATATTTTCTCGCCAAAGCATGCGGCAGCCGCGCCTCGCCAAAGCCGTCGGCAACATCACGCGCATGCACAAGCCGCGCACGATCAAGCTCGCGAAGAAGTGGCTCATGCAGCGAGCGCGGCAACATCGTGCGACGATCCTTGCCGCCTTTGCCGTCGCGGACAAGGATCTCGTTGCGCGAAAAGTCCACATCCTTGACACGCAGCCGCAGACACTCCATCAAACGCATCCCCGTACCGTAAATCAGGCTCGCAATCAGCCACGGTCGCCCATCCATCGCGGCCAACAGTTGGCGTACCTCGTCCTGCGACAACACCACTGGCAGCCGACGTGGGCGCTTCGCACGCACGATCTGCTGCATCCATGGCAGCTTGATCCCGAGCACTTCGCGATAGAGGAACAGCAGCGCTGACAACGCCTGGTTCTGGGTGCTTGCGGCAACCTGTCCCTGCACGGCCAAGCCACTCAGAAAGCGTTCCACTTCCTCGGCCCCAAGTTCGCGCGGATGGCGCTTGCCGTTGGTCAGGATGAATCGTCTCACCCATGCCGTATATGCTTGCTCGGTACGCAAACTGTAGTGTTTCACCCGAATTTTTCGCCGAACCTCGTCCATCAGGCGAGGTTCCTGCGGCGTTTTCCCGAGGTCTGTTACGCACTCGCTTTGCTGCATGTATTCCATTACGCCCTCATCCATCGCAGATAACGCAGCCATGTTCAGGCAAAGCGAGCATTGGCGGAATCGGCAATGTCCTGATTTCTTGTAGGAAATTTGCTTGACGGACAGCAATCCCGACCTGACCATGCCCGCCACACCCCGTTTTTGGGGTCTACTTATAGTTGGACCTCATGTTGAAGAATCGAGCAAGAGTTTGGCTCACACTGTTGGCTATCGTGCCAAGTTACGCTTTCGCACACGGCGAAGAGGCAATCCTTTTCCCTATCGGCACGCTTGCTCAGGTTGTGACGCTCCTGCTCATCGCATCGTTACGAGCGGCTCGCTGGCCCACCCGCATTGGCGTAACCCTTTTTGCCTTCGCTGCTTCCATGCCGTTCTGGTTCCTTCCCGGCAATTTGCTTCCTGCAGCGCTTCGTCACACTGGCTAGCGCGGCTTAACTCAGGCGTTGAAGCTGTAGAAAAACCCCTTTCCGAGAGGCAAAACGATCCGCCGCGCTGGCGGATTTCTCGTTTCATCGTAGTGAACGGCGGCGTCGACTTTTCGGTGTTCGCTGACGCGTCGATATTTGCCCACGATAGGGCTGCATGAGCCGTGTTTTTCGGGCGGATCTCCGCTTACGCGGCCATCTTGCCGTAGACCTGCAGTTTCGCCACGTTGTGGACAATGCAGAACAGCTTCCATTGCGTATCGACCTTGGCCTGTCCGCGCAGCGTGAATCGTCGCAGGCCGCGTTGCTGGATGTGACCGAACACCGGTTCAATCAATCCCATGCGCTGGGCATAGATCGCGCGGCCTTTGTCACTGTCGATTTTCTCGCGCATGGCGCGGCAGTGCGGGTTGGGCAATTTGTTTGTCACGCTGCCCACGAAAAAGGCCACTTGGCGCACCGCGGTGACGTCGGGTTTGCGCAGACACTGACTTCGCAGCGGACACGCGTCGCAGGTCGCGGCGGTGCCCTTGAACACGATCGCATTGCGACCGCTGATGATGGCGTTGGCGCTGTTGAGCTTGAGCGTCTTGTTGGCCGGGCACACACAGGTGCCGTGTTCGGGATCGAAGGTAAAGTCCTTGGGCAGGAAGGTCTTCGCTTTGCTTGGTCGCTTGTGCACGCTTGCCTCGGCGTAGCGCGGGTCGCGCTTGCGCATATTGCCGTCCGCGATATAGCCATCAATGCCATCGGCGGTCAGGTCCTTCAGGCCGCGTTCGCTGTGGTAGCCGGCATCGGCTAGATAGGCCGCGTCATCGGCGGCGCCGTCTTCGCCGATGGCCGTAAAGTGTTTACGCACGCCGTCGATCACCGGCTTGAGCAGATCGTGTTCTTGTGGGGTGCCGTGTGCTTGCGCTTCGACGATCACCTGATGCGCGCCATCGACCGCCGCGACGCCGATATAGCCTTGCACCACGCCGCGACCGCTCTTGAGCGTGGCGCTTTCGGCATCGGTCAGATTGCGCTTGATCGGCTTGCCCTGGGCACCCATGCGTTCGCTCGTGGCAGCCAGTGCCGAGCGCAGCTTGCCGGCATTCTTGCGCAAGGTGGCGAGGGTGCGCTCTTCGTGTTCGCGTTGCTTGTCCTGACTGGGATCGAGCGCCTCGCTGGCATCTTGCTCGGCATGTGCCTTGACCAGATGAGCCACGGCGCGTTCCATCTTCGCCGCCTTGCGTTCGAAGTCGGCACGGGTGCCGCTCCATTCCTTTGACGCGTTCGAGGGCAGCTTGCAGCCGTCGATGGCGAACATCGCTTTACCAATCAATCCCTGCGTGTTGCACACCATCAACACGTCACGGAACACCGCTTCGACTTCCTTGCCCAAGGTCGCCACGAAGTGCGCCAAGGTGGTGAAATGCGGCTGCTGATCGCAGGCCAGGGCAATGAACTGCACGTTCTCCGCGCACGCCCGCGCCATCGTGCGCGAGGAGGTGATGCCACGCGAGTAAGCGAACAGCACCACCTTGAGCAACACCGCCGGATCGTAAGCCGGCGCACCGGTCTCGTCGTTCTTGAACCGCGCTGCGAATCGCCCGAGATCGATCTCGTTGTCGATCAGGTAGTTCAGCGCGTGCTCAAAGGTCCCGGGAAGCAATTGCCGTCCATAGGACACGGCAATCATCTTGGTCTGCTCGGGGTCGTAGTGCCGGTATCGCGCCATTGTTGCTTCGCCTCATTTGCCGCTTTGTGGTGGGCAGGGCGAATGATAGGCTGCAGGGAGTTTTTCTACAGCTACGTTAGGCAGTCATGGATCCGACGATCGAAGAACTGATCAAAACCCTCAGCGAGCTTGCTGAGGTGCTCGACAGTGACGGCGCCTCTCGCTGGAGCTCCTGGATCCGCACCGCAGCCCAGCGCCTGGACAAGGGCGACTCGTCCGGCGTTGATTACTTGCTGGGTGCCTACGGAGGCGTGGGCTCAATCAACGACCTCATTCTCGGTCAGACAACTCACAACGGCACCTTCGCCTGGAAACTTGGCCACGTTGCTCTGAACGAACGGTTTGAGTCGCTACGCAACAAGACATGGCAACTGGCTCAACACATCAGGCGCTCTCAGCATGCCGGCGCCTAGCAACTCGTCCAAGTGGACGCGATTACCGCGCGCCGCTTAGCTCCATCGTTAGGCCCCATGGAACGAGACACCATTACTCAATTGGAAATCGATTTGGAGGGACGCCTCCATGTTGTTCCTTCGGCGCACTCGTTTCCCTACGTCTACCGCGAGGCTATGGAGATCCATTGGGATCCTGGCCGCAGCTCCCTCTACTCACCAAAGCCGAGGGAGTGGTCATACTCCCGCTGGTTTCAGCAGATTCTGGCCGCTGCTGTCGCGCAAGGCTGCGAGTTGCAGTTTGCGGATAGCACCAGATGGCTCAACAAGGCCGGAGTGACTCGGATAACGCCATCGCGGTCGCACAGCCAAGTGGCGATAAACTAAAGTATGTTGAGCTGTAGTGTGCAGCGGTTCAGCGTGAAAAATAGGCTCAAATCAAAGAACTGGATCGTGTGCATGTGTCCGCGAAACGTAGCCACCAGCTATAGTTTCGCGCCACGTCGTCGCGTATGCTTAGTTCGCCTGCCAACTGTTGATCTAGATCAAAACGGCAATCAAGCTCTCTGTCACAATTCGGTCAAATGGAAGCGCGCGGTGGGGCGCCGCCGGAGGTGTGCTTGCTACACGCTTCTTGCGATGAACAGCCTCAGCCCAGTTACCGTGACTCCCGTTACCGTGACAATAGAATCGAAGCCCTTCGAAAAGCACTCAACCCCTAAGAGGAATCCTCGGCATGTCAGCACCTGAGAAGCCAAAGGCGTTACCGGCCGACAACGCAGCGGCACCCGCAGTCGCCGCTAAAAAAACCGAGCGCGCCAAAGGTAATGGTGCCGCCGCTGCGAGTGAAGTGGTGCACGCTGCGTCAGTTGTGGCGCCCACCGCAACGGAGGAGGAGCAGCGCTACACGATCGCCGAAATGCGCAACAACCCCGATGCGATCAGGCACGCTTTCGAGTCGGGCGAGTATCCCTACAAGACCAAAATGAAAGTGAAGGAGTACGAGGATAGTCTTGAGGCAGTACAGACCGAGCTTCTGAAGGTGCAGGCTTGGGTCAAAGAGACTGGCGAACGCATCGTCATGATCTTTGAAGGGCGTGATGCAGCCGGCAAGGGCGGCACCATCAAACGCTTTACCGAGCATCTCAATCCGCGCGGCGCCAAGGTTATTGCGCTCGAAAAGCCCTCCGAGCGCGAAAAAACGCAATGGTATTTTCAACGCTACATTACGCATCTGCCGTCGGCTGGCGAGATCCTGTTCTTCGACCGCTCCTGGTACAATCGTGCAGGCGTTGAGCGCGTGATGAATTTCTGCTCGCCTAACGATTATCTCGAATTCATGCGCGAGTGCCCGGACATCGAGCGCATGCTCGTTCGTTCCGGCATCCGCCTGTACAAGTACTGGTTCTCCGTGACGCGCGAAGAACAGGCGCGGCGCTTCGCATCGCGTGAGCATGATCCGCTGAAGCAGTGGAAGCTCTCACCCATAGACAAAGCATCACTCGACAAGTGGGACGCCTATACGGAAGCCAAGGAAGCGATGTTCTTCTATACCGACACCGCTGATGCTCCCTGGACCATCGTCAAGTCGGACGACAAGAAGCGCGCACGCCTGAACTGCATGCAGCACTTCCTCTCCACGCTGGATTATCCGGGCAAGAACCGTCGCGTCGTGCGCGGGCCAGATCCGCTGATCGTCGGTTCGTCTGCGCACGTTATCGGCCGCGACGAGCACATCCTCGGCAAGACTCTGCCACCGGAAAAGCGCCGCGGAAAGGAATCGGGCGCGGATAAGTAAAACAATCGTTTCCGCGCCGCCTTCGATGGAAGCGCATGAGCTTTCATTGAAGGCGATCGATTCGGGAACCAAGGCTGAGCTCTTGCAGGTCCTCGGCAATGGGGTCTAGCAATTCATTCAAGCCGAACCTGCCTCGTGGCAGCTCCATGCGCTTGGCGCTACGCTAGCGCACGTCGCCGGCCACTTCGCAAGTCGGCTTAAATCAGGTGTTAGGCCCCACAGCCAATCTCAGGAGGTCGTTATGCAAAGAGCCGCTGTACCCCTCCTCGTGCTTGCCGTTCTGTCGGGATGTGCTACCGCGCCTGCCTCGGAAGAGCAGACAATTTCCGGTGGCGAAGAAGCAGCCCGAGCTGTCGAACTCTGCCGCACCACGCTGGCCGAACTCACACAGCGCTTGGGAGATCCGAGCCGGGACGGCTGGGTGGGCAACACTCGCGTCGTAACTTGGGTGGTCGCTTGGGATCCGCTGGTCCGTTACCTTGGCGTTGTGGTGGATTCCCGCGGGGTGGTCGTCGATCGCTATTGGAACGCGCCATCCGAAATCGCTTGGGTGCCCGCGAACCGGTGCACGCCGGATGGAGCCTGACCATTCGCCCAGCCCGACGCCGCTTCGCGGTGCGGCTTGACTCAGGTGTTAGACGTTTTACCAACCATCGTAGGCCATGAGGTAGCAACAATGCCTAGCCAACCGAAGATGACATTCCTGGTGCGGGCTACTAGAACAGACGCTCATGGCAGCGAAGCCACGTGCAAATCAGCCACTGTTGTTCTAGATACCGATCTGGCCGGGCGCACGGATGCATTCAATCCCGCGGAGCTGCTTTTGGCTGCGTTGGCAGCCTGCATGATCAAGGGCATCGAGCGCGTCACCCCTATTCTCAAGTTCCAGCTGCGGTCGGCGCGGGTCACGATCCACGGTGTCCGTCAAGACATCCCGCCGCGAATGGAGGCAATCACCTATGAGATCCTCGTTGACACGGACGAAAGTGATGCCCGGCTCAAGCTTTTGCATGAGAACGTCAAGAAGTACGGAACGGTCTTCAATACCGTCTCACCAGGCACTGAACTCACAGGCACTCTCCGGCGTTCTTCAGAAAGCGCCTGACAATTCGTCCAAGCCGATGCCGCATCGCGGTGCGGCTTGACTCAGGCGTCAGGCTGACCTGCCCCAGGTTTCAGTACCAGTTTGATCTAAGTGGAGTCCGTTTTCCGAGGAGAGCGGGCATGAAGAAGCGATACACCGACGAGTGGATCATCGGATTTCTGAGGCAGGCGCAAGCTGGCACACCGAAAACAGGTTCTTCGCCAGATCCACGCCCATGGTTACAGCACTCACCGATGCCTCCATTTTTTCTGACGGTTGCGCAGAGAAACCATCATGGCACGTGTATCGTTCGGGATTCGTGACGCCGAAATATGTGGGAAGTCTCGTTTTACCCATTCAAGCCGACGCCTCCATTCAAGCCGACACCTCAGGCGCGGTTTGACTCAAGTGTTGGGTGGATGAAGGGACGCACATGACTGCCGACGAAGCGCTGTCTTTCATTCGAGAGCATGGCATCGTTCTCGCTTCGGCGAAGGGACCGATTCCTCGATTGGCGGACGCAATTGCGGGTGAGTCGATCAGGGGGAGTTGGTGGGCCCATCCAAAGAGCCATCAGATCTTTGATGTCTTTCAAAGTATCAGCGACTCGCCTGACATTCTGGTTTGTCGCCTGGTCAACCGAAAGGTAACGTTCGTGCATCGGAGACTCTGGCCTGCCCTGGTTCGACTTGCGAACCACTTGCCAGCCGACCAGCTCTCGCAGATTCATGAAGAGCACACACCGTCCGGTCATCATGTGACCAGGAGCATTCCATTTCCAGCGTGGGTCCCGCACCAGGTCATCGAAGAGGCGAACGGCCTGAGCATGCAGGAGGCACGAAATGCTTTGGGTCCGTGGCTCTTGATCGTCCAGTGATCTTGCCGTGCTGCCATTCGCTCAAACTGACGGCTGAGGGTTGGCTCCGCTAGAATCATTTTCCTGCGGCCGCCGCCGCTTGGCTCTGCTGACGGGAGGCCTGACAGGGGATGTTGCAGATTGCCGCTTTGCTTATCGCGCTCCTCGGCCTTGCCCACTCGGTCCTTGGCGAGCGCTACATTCTTGTCCGATTGTTCCGGCGGGATCTGCCCAAGCTGTTCGGTGGCACCCGATTCACGCGCAACACCCTGCGTTTCGCCTGGCATCTCACCACCATGTTCGCCTGGGGCATCAGCGCGATCCTGTTTCAGCTCTCAGGTGCTGCCTCGCCACAAGCGCTTGCGCAGACCGTCGGCTGGTGCCTTGTGCTCTCGGGCCTGCTTCCGCTTGCATTCACCCGAGGGCGGCATCTGGCCTGGGTGGTACTGTTCGGGGCAGGTGGGCTGTGTCTCGCATGGGCCGCCCCCTGACAATTCGTCCAAGCCGACGCCACATCGCGGCTCGGCTTGACTCAGGTGTTCGAGCGCAAGGAGAGATCATGGGGATTGCAGCATGAGTTATTTGATCATCTGCACGGTGGCATTGCTGGCTTCGGCCTTGACGTTCTTCTCCGGTTTCGGTTTGGGCACATTGTTGTTGCCGGCCTTCGCCCTGTTTTTCCCCATCGAGCAGGCCGTCGCCCTTACCGCAGTCGTTCATTTCCTCAACGGCCTGTTCAAGCTCGGGTTGACCGGGCGGCATGCCGACCGGCAGGCGGTTGTCCGCTTTGGCCTGCCGGCGATAGTCATGTCATTCCTTGGCGCATGGGTCCTGGTCTGGCTCGCCGGCTTCGCTCCCGTGTTCTCCTATTCCGCATTCGGTCGGCTGGTGTCGGTGACGCCGGTCAAGCTGATCGTGGGCTTGCTCCTTCTGCTCTTCGCCTCGCTGGAACTTCTTCCGCGGTTTCGCAATTTGTCGTTTGGTGCGCAGTACATGCCATTGGGTGGCGTCCTCAGCGGGTTCTTCGGCGGGCTCTCCGGAATGCAAGGGGCGCTTCGCTCGGCGTTCCTGTCACGCGCGGGCCTGAGCAAGGAGGCGTTCATTGCAACTGGCGTGGTCATTGCCTGCCTCATCGACTTCGCCCGCCTCACCATCTACTCCACCACGCTTGCCCGGGAGAGCGCGCATTTCAATTTCGGTTTGTTGGCTGCGGCAGTACTGGCAGCCTTCGTTGGAGCGGTCCTGGGCAACAACTACCTCAAGAAGATGACCATGCCGGGCATTCAGCGCATCGTTGCTGTCATGTTGTTCATGGTTGCATTGGGTCTGATATCGGGGTTGTTGTAGCGGACTTTGTCGTGGTTTCGACTTGTCAGGTCAACAAGCCGATTCCGCTGCACGGACTGACAAATCATGCGGGCCGGCACCGCTTCGCGGTGCGGCTTGACTCAAGCGACAGATGTCAGAGGAGCAGAAATGAGCCAGGATGCAGCGAGGTTGCGCTTCAAGGCAAAGCTGCTTCGTCCAGCCCGGTCGGGTGGCGAGGAAGCGTGGACGTTTCTGGTTTTCCCGAAATCCACAAGCGAGAAGCTCCCCAGGCGTGGCAGGACGAGCATTGAGGGCACCATCAACGGCCACCATTTCCGCGCCACCTTGGAGCCGGATGGCCAGTTGAGTCACTGGTTGAAAGTGGACGAAGCGCTGCGTGAGGCATGTGGCGCGGACGTGGGTGACACCATCACGCTGGAAGTGGTCCCCGTGGCGAAGGAGCCAGAACCGAAGCTGCCAGCAGACTTCCGCGAGGCCCTTGCCGCAGCCCCGGAGGAGGCCAGGACGGTGTGGAACGCCACCACAACCATTGCCCGTATCGACTGGGTACACTGGATCGAGTCCGCCAAACTAGCAAAGACCCGCAAGAGCCGGGTGGAGAATGCGTGTGACATGCTTGCTTCCGGCAAGCAGCGGGTTTGCTGCTTCGATCAATCCGGGTTCTACAGCAAAAGCCTCAGTGCGCCCAAGGCAGCAGAGTAGGGATGCTCGGTTCGTCGCTGCACGCTACAACAAGGAACGGGAGCCTCCGGCCTGGCTGTTCAATGGGCTGCTTTTCCCGTGGTGCTGGCTGGTGGTTCCGGCTATGGCGCGGCTGGTTGGCCGCTGTCGCAGGCAGCCGCCCGGAACCTGACAATCATGCGGTTGCCGCACACTCGAATAGCAGGCGCTGCATGCAACATCCCGTTTCATGACGCGACGCAAGATTCGGGCTTTGCAGCCGCCACAACTCGGTGGCTTGAATCTGGTATGGGACAAAGCATGAAAGTATTCCGCGGCAGCACGTTCAATGCAGGTCGTCCGTGGGGTTCCGCGGACATTGCCAACATGGGCGGAATCGGCCATGTCGATTCCTGCGGCATGCAGCGATTACACTTCGCGCCAGGTGGGCGATCCCGGTCGCGTCCGAAGGCGGGCGCATCGGACATCCAGCTTCCCGAAAGCAGCCTCCGCCGCTTGGCGGCACGTCATGACCCAGGTGCAAACGCGCATGTCCAGAACATCCGAGTTGTCGTTCAATCGCCAGGCCCTGGCCAGCAGCCAGATCGCAGTATGCGTGTACTGCCTGAAGGAATTTCAGCCATCCAGAATAACGGAGTGGGTTGACGAGGGATCAGGTGGAGAAACAGCGTTATGCCCGTTCTGCGACATCGATGCTGTCGCCGGATTCAATGGTGAAGTCGATTCAGCCTGGGTCGCCGACGAGCATCGCAAGCAGCTCGAATACAAATGACCCCACGTCAGGCTTCCGGGGCTTCCATGACATTGAAGCTGCGCAACTTGCTTCCAGCCTTGTTCCTGCCCGTGAGCGGCTCGCTTTTTGCGGCCATTCCACCGGTCACCTTGCCCGATGGCAAGGTGGTGCAACTGTCCGGGCAGGCAGTTGCAGCCTTGCAGAGGCAGAGTGTGTCTGCCACTTCGCCCGACAAGACCGCCTCTTATGGCGGCCATGACCTTCGTGAAATCCCCAAGGCGGCCGGTGTCCCGACCGAGGCACTCCGCAGCAAGGATTTGACGTCCACGGTGGTGGACGGGTGTCAATCAGCGTTCACCCTTTCCGAGCTGGATCCCATGATCGGAAACAAGCAGGTCCTGCTGATTGACCAGGACAATGGCCAGCCGCTCCAGGCTGCCGACGGCTCATGGCGGCATGTGGTCCCCACTGATCATCGCCCAACCCGGTGGGTGCGGCAGGTAGCGTCCATTGCGGTTTCGGCCCCGCGGTTGGGCGACAAGAACTCGCCGGGCATGCCATGAGCATAGACGAGCAGATCGAGCAGTACCTTGCATCCATCGCCGGATCAAAACAGGGCGACATGCGGAAACTTCACGGCGCCATCCTGGAAATGAATCCCGGTTGCAGGCTCTGGTTTCTCGATGGAACCGACGAAAGCGGCAAGGTTGTCTCCAATCCCAACATCGGTTTTGGGACACTGCGCAAGAAATACGCCGACGGAAAGACCAGGGAGTTCTACCAGGTCGGGATCAGCGCGAACACGACCGGGTTGTCCGTCTACATCATGGGCATCGACGACAAGCATTACCTGAATCAGAAGTACGCACATGCCATCGGCAACGCGCATGTCACCGGATACTGCATCAAGTTCAAGGCGTTGAAGGATATTGACCTGGACGTTCTCAAGACGGCGATCCAGGATGGCATCGAACAAACGCGCACCTGAGCGTTCGATCACGCAGGCGCAAGCGGGTGCAATGGGCAGGTGGGTTGCCCGCGAAACGAATTGCATGTCCGGAAATGGCGAGCACGCCAGGCACAGGTGCGCCAGCATGCGCCGACCTCAGCCCCTGCAGGAGCCACCGTGCACTCGTTCCAACTTGTCGGCCTCGACCACGCTGCGTTCGAGCCACTCTTCAAGCTGTCCGATGAACAGCTTTCGCGCATCGGCGCGGAGCGCCATGTCGCCACGGCGAACCCGGGCTTTCCTTGCCGCGTCAGCCTCGAAGATGCCAATGAAGGCGAGGAATTGCTGCTGCTGCCCTTTGTTCATCAACCGGCCGCCTCGCCTTACCATGCGTCGGGTCCGATCTTCGTCCGCCGCGGAGCCAGGCAGCGCACGCTTGAGGTCGGTGAACTGACCGAGTACGTGACGCGGCGCCTCATGTCGGTACGCGCATACGACGCCGCGCACCAGATCATCGACGCATCCGTCTGCGAAGGCATGATCGTGCGTGCCGAGATTGGACGGCTGTTCGACAATCATCTGGTCGCCTACATCCACCTGCACAATGCTAAGCGCGGGTGCTTTTCGTGTCGCGTCAACCGCGCCTGACGGCAAGGGGGCTTCGGCGTTTTTCATCGTTGGCAGGGTCGCCTGCGCGATGGCCAGGCGCACCCGTTGAGCCAGCATTTCCAGCGCCGATCAGCGGTTGATTTCTTCCTTCAGCGCAATGGCGTTGAAACCATTGTCGGAAAGCGCCGCCTTGGCGACTTCCAGTTCGCTGGCGCTGGCATAGGGGCCGAGGCGCACGCGATTCCAGGTCTTGCCGTTGATGGTGACCGGCGTGACCTGGGCGATGAAGCCGAGGATGGCGAGCTTGGCCTTGACCTCGTCGGCTGCTTTTGCGGAAGGATACGAACCCGCCTGCAGCAGATAGCGCGAAGTCGCCGACACCGGGGGAGCGGTCGTGCTGGCCGGCAACTGTGCCTCGGCACGCGCCTTGGCGGAAATCTCGGCGTCGGGGATGACCACTTCCATTTCCGGCAGCACCGAGTAGAAATCGTAATTCTTGCGCGGCTTGTCCTTGGCCTCGACGATTGGCGGATCGCTTTCCCGCGGTGCAACGGCTTCGGGATTCGGCTGCGGGCCGGCGTTCTTGCGCAACATCGGCGCCCAGTCGCTGCCAAGGAAGACCAGGGCGACGGCAAGTCCGAGAAGGACGCCGACGCCAAGCCAGATCCACGCCGGCACCGCCGTACGCGAGCCGCCGCGAGTCGCCTGTTTGCGTGAACGTGTAGCCATTGCCTCAACTCCTGGAATCGGTGATTGCACGACGCTTCCGGCGTCATGCGGCAACAAGGGTGTTGGAACGTTACATGCTTTCGGGCGCGGACACGCCGAGCAGGTCAAGGCCGTTGCAGAGCACGATGCGCGCCGCGTCGGCCAGGGCGATACGCGCATCGCGCAGGACACCATCATCGACGATGAACTGGTGTGCGTTGTAGTAGCCGTGGAACGCCGCTGCAAGTTCGCGCAGGTATTGGGCGACGAGTTGCGGATCGAGATTGGCGGCGGCCGCTTCGAGGACCTCCGGGTAGCGCGACAGTTCGCTCATCAGCGCGCGTTCGTGTTCGCTGTCGAGGCGATGCAGTGCGCCAAGACCGGCACTGGCATCGGTGGCCAGGCCACGCTCGGCGAGCTGGCGATGCACGCTGCAGACGCGGGCGTGCGCGTACTGGATGTAGTAAACCGGATTGTCGTTGGTCTGCGCGCGGGCCAGGTCGATATCGAAGATCAGCTGCGAATCGGTCTTGCGCGCAACGAGGAAATAGCGCGTCGCGTCGCGGCCAACTTCGTCGATGAGGTCGCGCAAGGTGACGTAGCTGCCGGCGCGCTTGGAGAGCTTCACTTCCTCGTCGCCGCGCATCACCGTGACCATCTGGTGCAGCACGTATTCGGGCCAGCCTTCGGGAATACCGACATCGAGCGCCTGCAATCCGGCGCGCACGCGATTCACCGTCGAGTGATGGTCGGCGCCCTGTTCGTTGATGACGCGCTCGAAGCCGCGCCGCCACTTGCCCTCGTGGTAGGCGACATCGGGCACGAAGTAGGTGTAGCCACCCTCGGACTTGCGCATGACCCGATCCTTGTCATCGCCGAAGTCGGTGGTTTTCAGCCACAGCGCGCCATCCTTCTCGTAGGTATGCCCGGCGGCGATCAGTTCGCGCACCGTGTGCTCGACCTGGCCTTCACTGTAGAGGGAGGATTCAAGAAAGTAGACATCGAACTCGACACCGAATGCGCGCAGATCCAGATCCTGCTCGCGGCGCAGCCAGGCCACCGCGAAGCGGCGGATGGAATCGATGTCCTCGGCATCGCCGCTGGCACGCACATCCTGGCCATCCGCGTGCACGGTCCGGCCAGCCAGGAAATCGCGCGCGACATCCTTGATGTAATCGCCGCGATAGCCGTCGGCGGGCCAGCCATCCTGCTCGGGTTCGATGCCCTTGCAGCGCGATTGCACGGACAAGGCGAGGTTGTCGATCTGCGCGCCGGCATCGTTGTAGTAGAACTCGCGCGTCACGGCCCAGCCATTTGCATCGAGCACGCGGGCGAGGCTGTCGCCGACGGCCGCGCCGCGCCCGTGGCCGACATGCAAGGGGCCGGTCGGATTCGCCGAAACGAATTCAATCTGCACCTTGCGGCCTTCGCCGCTGGCATTGCGACCGTAGTTGCTGCCCTTGTCGAGGATGTTTGCCATTTCGGCATGCAGCGCTGCCGCGCCAAGGAAGAAATTGATGAAGCCGGGGCCGGCAATCTCGATGCGCTCGACGCGCGGATCATCGATGGCGGCAACGATCGCCGTGGCGATGTCGCGCGGCTTGCGACCGGCCAGCTTGGCCAGGGTCAAGGCGACATTGCAGGCAAAATCGCCGTGCTCGCGATTGCGCGTGCGCTCGACGACAAAGCTCGGCGTCACCGCATCAGGCAGGGTCTGTTGCGCACGCAGGGTTGCGAGCGCTCCATGGATCAGCTCGCGCAAGGCGTCTTTCACGGCGGGATTCAATCGGCAGCGGGTTGGCTATTGTAGGGGGCGCGCCCGGTTTCCCAAAGCCGGCCGGGACGAACCCGGGTGCCGCGACCGCCGCGGCAGAATCCTGTGCCGGCGACTGCGTGACTGCAATGGGTCGAGAGCAGTGGCCTGGCGGGCGGGGCAGTCTGTGGATAACTCTGTGGGGAATGTTTCGGCACCGCGCCGCCACTCCCCACTGAAATCAAGCACTTGCCACAATCCGGATGTGCTGCGTTCGCATAAGTCATTGTTTTGCAAAGGACTGGATACGCCATCACCGGGTCTTCCTGTGCCAGGTGCGTGCATCCGCAACAGCTCCGTCGCATGTGTATAGTTTTGCGCTGCGCAAACCCCGGGAAGCGCGATCAGACAAGGCCTGCAACGGTTTCGGCATAGGCCTTGAGCACCTGGCGACCGCTTTGCGGGCGTCCGCGCATGGCAATGCGGGCGCGCAAGCCCAGGCTCAGCGACTTCAGTCGCGCCGCGTTGTCATCCTTTGCCGGCCCGAATGATTGGCGGCCAAGTTCCGAGTTGAAGCGGTGCAAGTCGAAAAAGAAGCGATCCTGTCCGTCGGTGAGGAAGCCGAGCACCGGTTGCGCGCTTTCGACCCCATCGAGGTTGCGCAGGCACAGCATCTCGCGCTCGAGGCAGAGATTCTCGGCACTGCTGGCAAAGCGGTCGAACGGTTCGGCGACGTTGGCGGTGTCGAGGTCGGCAGCGATCAAGGCGAGATCATGCGCATGCACGATGCGCGGATCGTTCCGCCAGTCCGGTCGATGCTTGTCGAGCTTCTGCGACAGCTTGGCCGCAAGCGCACCGCCGGACTGGACCAGTTCGGCGGCATTGAAGGCGGCACTGCCGGGCGGCGGCCGCGCGTCGAAGGTACTGCCGCCGATGGTCAGGTCGATCGCCAGGTAGATGTCGGCATCGGCAGAGCGGGAAAATCCGCAGTGATCGAGCAGGCGAAAGGTCTCCTCGATGCTGGCGCGCTCGTTGGCACCGACGCCGGCTTCGTACATGGGTTCTTCGCGCTGGCGCAGATCGTGGCAGGCAGCGAACAGGCCGAGGATGCACCAGTCGCGCAGGCCGAGGGCGAATACGCCGTGCGTGGCAATGAGGCGGTCGATGCGCCCGCCCAGGATGTCGAGGATGTGGGTTTCGTTGTGGTAGGCGTGGAAATCCTCGCTCAGCGATCCATGCCGGAGCGCCATGCGCGCGTAGGCGATGCGGATGACATCGGCGCAGCGCGCCAGCAATACCTCGGCGTTCGCGTTCGTCGACCACAAGGGGCGCAATTGCCCCAGGCGCCCGGCGAGCACATTCTCGAGCGGCTGCATGCACGCGCCGGCAATCCGGCACGCAGCATCGACGTCGACGACCGCCAGTTCGACCTCATCAGCCGGAAAGGTTCTGGGGAACGCGAATATCACCTGGCCTGACCGCCCCTCGCTGGATCCTGCCCCGAGTATAGTGCGCGACCCGCCGTCTGAGACACCTTTGCCCTGCGCCTTGGCTTGCCGGTATCAGCGTTGCCCTAGATCCAGCCGCGGCTGGCCAGCGAGGTCGGATTGCCGCTGCCGATGACGAAATGATCGAGCACGCGCACGTCGACCAGGGCCAGCGCATCGCGCAGGCGAAGGGTGATGGCGCGATCGGCGGCGCTCGGCTCGGATACGCCGGATGGGTGGTTGTGCGCAAAGATGACCGCTGCCGCATTGTGCGCAAGGCAATGCCGCACGACTTCGCGCGGGTGTACGCTGGCCCCGTCGATGGTGCCGCGAAACAGCTCCTCGAAGGCGATCACGCGATGGCGGTTGTCGAGGAACAGGCAGGCGAATACTTCATACGGATAGGCCGTGAGCCGCGCCTTGAGAAAGCGCGCACTGGCTGCCGGATCGGTCAACGCCTCGCTTTCGCGAAGTTCCGAGTCGAGATAGCGGCGGCCGATTTCGAGCGCCGCCTGCAACCGGCACCAGGCAACCGGGCCGAGTCCCGAGCATTTCTGTTTCGCATGCAACAGCGGCTTCAGCCCGCCAGCGCGCAGCAGCAGGTCGCGGCCGAGGTCGACGGCGCTGGCACCTCGGTGGCCGGAGCCGATGAAGACGGCGAGCAGCTCGGCATCGGAGAGGGCGTGACTGCCGCGCGCATGCAGCTTTTCGCGGGGACGCTCGCCGTCGGGCCAGTCACGTATGCTCATGATTGCGGATGCCGGCAGCCGGGGAATGCCGACTCTATCCATCGTCATGCGCCTTGGTCAGCAGCCTTTGCCGCGAATTTAGGTAAGCTTGACGCTCTTTGCATTGTCAGAAATGTCTTACATGAGCGATGCCCCACTCGATCGCGTCCGCGTGCTGCTTGGCGTAAGCGGCGGCATTGCCGCCTACAAGGCGGCCGAGCTGGTGCGCCGCCTGCGTGATGCCGGTGCCGAAGTGCGTGTGGCGATGACTGCCAACGCCACGCGTTTTGTCGGCGTGGCGACCTTCCAGGCACTCTCGGGCAATCCCGTGCGCACCAGCCTGTGGGACGAATCCGCCGAGGCGGCGATGGGGCATATCGAACTGGCGCGCTGGGCCGACGAAGTATTGATCGCGCCGGCTTCGGCCGACCTGCTCGCGCGCATTGCCCACGGCCATGCCGACGATTTGCTGAGCACGCTCGTGCTCGCGACCACGGCTCCCGTGTCCGTGGCCCCGGCGATGAACCAGCAGATGTGGGCGAACCCCGCGACGCAGGCCAATATTGCGCAATTGCGCCAACGCCAGGTTCGCGTGTTTGGCCCGGCTGTCGGCAACCAGGCCTGCGGCGAAACCGGGGCCGGTCGCCTGCCCGAAGCGCAGGAACTGGTGGCGGCCCTGGTCGCCGCGCGCGGCCCGCGCCCGCTCGATGGTCTGCGCGTGCTGGTCAGCGCGGGGCCGACCTTCGAGGATATCGATCCGGTTCGTTTCATCGGCAATCGCAGCTCCGGGAAGATGGGCTTCGCCGTGGCCGCCGCCGCCGTGCAGGCCGGTGCATCGGTGCGGCTGATCAGCGGTCCGGTCGCATTGCCGACTCCGGCAGCGGTGCAGCGCGTCGACGTGCGCAGCGCCCGGCAGATGCGCGATGCCGTCATCGCCGCCGCCGGCAGCCATGACATCTTCATTTCGGCAGCGGCCGTCGGTGACTATCGGCCGCACGCCGTTGCCACCTCGAAACTGAAGAAATCCGGCAAACCCCTGGCGCTGGAGCTGGTACAAAACCCGGACATCCTTGCCGAAGTCGCCGCCTTGCCGGAGCATCCGTTCCTGGTCGGGTTTGCCGCCGAAACAGATGATCTGGAGCGCCATGCGCGGGACAAACTCGAGCGCAAGGGGCTCGACATGATCGCCGCCAACCGGGTCGGCGAGTCGCTGGGCTTCGAACGCGGCGAGAATGCGCTGTTGCTGCTTTGGCCAGGGGGGCGCGAGGAACTTGCCATGGCCGACAAGGATGTCCTCGCGAAATCGCTGATCGAACGTGTCGCCGCGCGCCATGCGGCGGTGCATGCAAAGACGCCGAAGGCATGAGCGTGCCGGTGCAGTTGAAGATCCTCGATGGCCGCCTGGGCGCGGAGTTCGCGCTGCCTGATTACGCCACGATTGCGTCGGCCGGCATGGACCTGCGCGCGATGATCGAGGCGCCCATGGATCTGCAAGCTGGCGCGTCTGCGCTGATTCCCAGCGGCATGGCCATCCATATCGGTGATCCCCTGCTCTGCGCGATCGTGTTGCCGCGCTCGGGACTCGGCCACAAGCATGGCATCGTGCTCGGCAATGGCGTTGGCTTGATTGATGCGGACTACCAGGGCCCGTTGATGATTTCATGCCTCAACCGCTCAAGCGAACGCTTCACCCTGCATCCGGGCGAACGCATTGCGCAATTGGTCTTCATGCCGATCGTGCGGGCGAGCTTCCAGTGCGTGGAGGAATTTGCCCCGAGCGTGCGCGGCAGCGGCGGTTTTGGCAGTTCCGGGCGCAAGTGAGCCGATCGGGCGGGGCGAGGCTGCGAGGTCTGCTGCTGGCATTACACTAGCAGCCGTTTGGACATTGTGACGAACCAGAGGCAAACCGTATGGCGGCGGAAAAGCAGCCGGCGAGCACTACCGGAAAGAAGAAGAAATCACGCCTTGCCCTGGCTCTTGCCAAGGCCGGGCCGGGGCTGAAGATTCTCCTGCCGCTGGCGATCGCCACCCTCCTCATGCTGCTGGGGTTCTTCCTGCTCTGGCAAAGCTCGCTGGCATGGAGCGAGAGCGGCAATTTCGAGGCCGCCGAAGCGGCGCGAAATCGAAGTGTTGCAGTCATTGCCCAACAGATTCGCGAGTTTGACGAGAAAGCCGTTGGCATCGCCCAGTCGGAAACGGTGCAGACTGCTCTCGGCGAGGCCGATGCGGCCGGAACCGAGGCGGCGGCCGCGGCCATGCGCGCCGAATGGCCCGAGCTGATCATTGCCGAGTTCTATGCGGCTGACCTGGTCGAGGTGCGCAAGGAGGACCTGCAAGCGTTTGGCTATTCGCGCGCGCAGATGCTCATGCAGGCACAAATCACCAACAAGCCCGCGCCGGTGCAGATCCGCAACGTTGAAGGCGGTGCCCAGGAGCTGGCCCTGGCGATTCCCGTCGCGCGCGACGGCAAGCCGATCGCCTATGCGTACCTGGCCCTGCCTGCGGCACTGATCATCGACTCGATGAAACAGATCAATTCATCGGGGACACGCATCGATCTGCGCCAGGGCGATGGCCGTGGCGACACGGTGATGGCTGGCGCCGGTTCATCGAGCGGGAGTTCGATGAGCGACCTTGGCGTGCCGATCGAGGGCTCGCAATTGCGCGTGGCCGTCGCCGACCCGGAAACCCGCATCCTGCTCACCCACAACCTGTGGGTGCTGATTCCGGCGACGCTGCTGTGCCTGCTCGGCGGTTTCTTCGCCTTGTGGGTGCGCCAGGTCGGCATGCAGGGTGCGACCGACGCCTTGCGCCGCGGCAAGCGCCCTGCCGCCGACGAAATCACCTTTGCGCAGATCCTCGAAAAGGAGCCGGTCAATGCCAAGCCGGCAGCCGCGGTCGCGCCAAAGCCAGCCAGTGCCAAACCGGAAAAAGGAAAACCAGACGAGATGAAGGTCACGGTCAATCGCAGCATCTTTCGCGCCTACGATATCCGTGGCGTGCTCGGCGAATCGCTGAGCAACGACGTGGCGCGCCAGATTGGTCGGGCCATCGGCAGCGAGGCCAGGCATCGTGGCCTGCGTGAAATCGTCGTCGGCCGGGACGGTCGCCTGTCCGGCCCCGAACTGTCCGCGGCCCTGATTGAGGGCCTGCGTGCAGCCGGGTGTGATGTCATCGACATCGGCCTGGCACCCACGCCGCTTACGTATTTCGGTGCCTATCAGCTGCAGACCGGTTCCTGCGTTTCGGTGACCGGCAGCCACAATCCGCCGAACTACAACGGATTCAAGATCGTGCTCGGCGGCGAGACGTTGTCCGAGGGGGCGATCCAGGATCTTTACGTGCGCATTGCCGAGGAAAATTTCAGCAGTGGCGCGGGCGGATTGCAGGTGATGGATCTGAGCGGCGACTATGTGGCGCGGATCTGCGATGACATCCAGGCGGAGAAGAAGCTCAAGGTGGTCATCGATTGCGGCAATGGTGTCGCCGGAGGCATTGCCCCGAACGTGCTGGCCGGGATTGGCTGTGAAGTGCACGAGCTCTACTGCGAAGTCGATGGCACGTTCCCGAATCACCATCCCGATCCGTCGGATCTCGGCAACCTGCAAGACCTGATCATGGCGGTCAAGCAGACCGGCGCGGATATCGGCCTCGCCTTCGACGGCGATGGCGACCGACTTGGCGTGGTCACGCAAAAGGGCGAGGTGATCTTCCCGGATCGCCTGTTGATGCTGTTCGCGATCGACGTGTTGAGCCGTAACCCGGGCGCGGCGATCATTTATGACGTCAAATGCACCGGGCACCTGCAGCCGCTCGTGTTGCAGCACGGCGGCAGTCCGATCATGTGGCGAACCGGGCACTCCCTGATCAAGGCGAAGATGCGCGAGACCGGCGCGCAACTGGCTGGCGAGATGAGCGGGCACTTCTTCTTCGCCGAGCGCTGGTACGGTTTCGATGATGCCATCTACGCCGCCGCCCGCCTGCTCGAAATTCTTGCCTCGGATCTCGATGACCGGACCCCGGAAGAAATCTTTGCGTCCTTGCCCAAGGGCGTATCCACGCCGGAACTGAAGATCGAGATGCGCGAGGGCGATCACTACAAGTTCATCGACGCCTTCAAGGCCAAGGCCCGTTTCGAGGGCGCGCGGCTGACCACGATCGATGGCTTGCGCGCGGACTGGCCGGACGGCTGGGGACTTGTGCGTGCCTCCAACACCACGCCCGTGCTCGTGTTGCGCTTTGATGCCGACAACGAAGCGGCGCTGAAACGCATCCAGGCGGCGTTCCGCGAACAGTTGCAGTTGCTGGACAAGGCCCTGCCGCTGCCATTCTGAGCGGGATCGAAACAGGCTAGGCACGAGCCGGTCGTTGGGGCCATGGTCCCCTTCGCAACAGGTGATGGTCAGTCGGGCGAACTGACCAGTCGGCTCAGCGGTTCTTGTACTTGTCGCGCAAGGCGCGATAACGATCGAGCTCTTCGGCAAACCCTTGCGCGGTTTTTTCGCGCTCGGCCTGGCGACGCTCCATTTGCGTGTGCTGGGCGTTGATCTTGCTGCGCACGTCGGCAATCTGCGCGGTCAGCCTGGCTGGCACCGCCATGTTGTCACGCTCCAGGTCGGCCGCGCGTCCGAGCAGGTCGGTCAAATTGCGGTCGAGGCTCTGCAGCCCGGTGTCGAGGCTCTTGATGCTGAGGTCGATCATCTCGATCTGCTGCTTCTGCGAGTTAAGCAGATCGGCCTCGGTGGGATTGGCGGCGAGCAGTTGCTGATCCTCGCGGTTCTGGCGTTCTGCTTCATCCTTGGCCGAGCGCACCTCGGCGGCCTCGATCCTGGCCGCGGCACGCTGATCGGGCGTCATCGCTGCGGGCACGTGTTTGACCACGATGCCTTGCGCGCTGACGATGTCGTAGCCATACACGTTGGCATCGGCAGGCAAGCTGTCGGAATAGTGCAGGTTGCCATCGGCATCACGCCACTTGTAGCGGACGTTGCCTGCGGCAAATGCCGAAATCACGACGGACGAGGCGAGCAGGATCAGACTCAGGCGAAGACTCGTTTTGCGCATCGATGGGACTCCTCTGGCCACAAGAGTATAGGCGAGTCCGTGACGCACTCGAAGCGCTGCCGGTCACACCCCGAAACGATCACGATACTGCTCGAGTCGCTGGCGCTCTGCGGCCAGTCGAGCGTGCTCGCCGGCATATGCCAACAAATCGCCCAAGGTGACGATGGAAATCACCGGAATGCCGAATTCCGCGGTGATTTCCTGGGCCGCAGATTGCCCGCCATGGCCACGTTCCTGGCGATCCAGGGCAATCAGCACGCCAGCGGCAACGGCGCCGTGCCGCTGGATCAGGGTCAGCGATTCGCGGATGGCCGTGCCGGCAGTGATGACATCATCGACGATCAAGACTCGCCCGGAGAGGGTTGCGCCAACCAGGTCGCCGCCTTCGCCATGGGTTTTGGCTTCCTTGCGGTTGTAGGCATAGCCGCAATCCATGGCGTGGTGTTCTGCCAGCGCGGCGGCCGTCAGCGCAGCCAGGGCGATGCCCTTGTAGGCAGGGCCGAAGACAAGGTCGAACGGCACCCGAGATTGCGCTGCGGTGGCGGCATAGCAGCGGCCCAGCGTGCTCAGTGCCGCGCCTGAATCAAACAGGCCGGCATTGAAGAAATACGGGCTGACGCGACCCGATTTGAGGGTGAATTCGCCGAAGCGCAGCACGTTTCGGGCAATGGCGAGGTCGAGGAACTCGCGTTGATAGTCCTGCATGGCGTCGCCGGTTTCCTTGGTGGAATCGAATTCGAGGGAAGGATTGTGCAAGACTCCGCGCAGCCTATAAAGGTTACGCGCTCCAGCCGTCTGTTCGCCCATGTCGCAACGATGATTTCGCCAGTTTGCATCGATCTTCGTCCCATTCCCCATTCCCCATTCCCGAATATGCGCATCATCAGCTTCAACGCCAACGGCATCCGCTCCGCCGCCAGCAAGGGCTTCTTCGACTGGCTGCAGCGGCAGCAGGCCGACGTCACCTGCATCCAGGAAACCAAGGCACAGGAGGATCAGCTCGACGATCCCGTGTTCCGTCCCGAAGGCCACCATTGCTTCTACAAGGATGCAACGACGAAGAAGGGCTACAGCGGCGTGGCGATCTACGCACGGCGTGAACCCGACGAGGTGCGCAGCGGGTTGGGTTGGGCGCCGTTCGATGACGAAGGCCGTTATATCGAGGCGCGCTTCGGAAATCTGAGCGTCGTCTCTTTCTACATTCCATCCGGCTCCTCCGGCGACCTGCGCCAGGGGTTCAAGTTCGAGGTCATGGAATGGCTCAGGCCGGTGCTTGACGAGTGGCTGCACAGTGGCCGCGATTACGTGCTGTGCGGCGACTGGAACATCGTGCGCAGTGCGCTCGACATCAGGAACTGGAAATCCAACCAGAAGAACTCCGGTTGCCTGCCCGACGAGCGCGACTGGCTCAACGCGATGTGCATGGCGGGCCAGGCGGGGGATGCGTGTTGGGTCGATGCCTATCGCCAGCTCAATCCCGAGGGCGAGGACTACACCTGGTGGAGCAATCGCGGCGCGGCGCGGGCCAACAATGTCGGCTGGCGCATCGATTACCAGCTGGTCACGCCGGCGCTGCGCGCGCGCCTGAAGTCTTGCGCGATCGAGCGCGAACACCGCTTCTCCGATCATGCTCCGTTTGTCGTGGATTACCACCCGTGAGCAAAGACCCAGTGCCGGAAATCCGCGGCTGGCAGAAGGCCGTGCGGGCGTTTGGAAACCGTTCGGCTCTGACCTTGTTCTTCTTCGGGTTCGGCTGTGGCCTGCCGTTTTTCCTGGTCGGCAATACCTTGGCAATCTGGTTGCGCGATGCGGATTGGCAGCTTGGCCCGATCGGCCTGGTCAGCTATCTGACGTTCTTCTACGTCTTCAAGTTCGTCTGGGCACCGCTGCTCGATTCCCGTCGCTTGCCTTTGTTCGGGCGCCTTGGACGTCGTCGCGGTTGGCTCCTTGCCGCGCAGTTGGCCATTGCCGCGGGTCTGGCCGCAATGGCAGTCACCGGGCCGGCGGCATCGGTACCGTTGTTCCTGGCTCTGGCTGGTTTCACGGCACTTGCCGGCGCCACGCAGGACACCATGGTCGATGCCTATCGCGTGGAGATTGCGCCGGTCGAGATGCAGGGAGCGCTTGCGGCCACCTATACCCTGGGCTATCGAATCGGCCTGCAATTGTGCGGCGGCGCACTGGTGCTGTATCTGGCGGATTTTGCCGGTTGGCGCAGCGGGTATCTGGCCATGGCGGGATTCGCCCTGATTCCGGCAGTGGCGACCCTGTTCGCGCCCGAGCCAGCGCTTGGCGAGGATTTCGGCAAAGGCGCTAGACCCGGCTTCGTCGATGCCTACGTCAAGCCGTTCGCGGAATTTTTCCGCACGCACGGCTGGATGCTGGGCCTGGTCCTGCTGGCCTTTGTCGGCCTCTTCAAGCTGCCCGACCAGATGCTCAGCATTGCCGGACCGTTCTATCTCGACACCGGCTTCAGCAAGAGCGACATCGCCACCGTGTCGAAACTCTACGGCGTCTGGATGGGTATCGCTGGCGCCTTCCTCGGCGGCATCACGGTCGCGGCCATCGGTGTGCGCCGCTCCCTGCTGATTGCTGCGATTGCAGTCGCCATCTCCAATTTGTTGTTCATCCTGATGTCGATGTATCCGGGGCAGTTGTGGACCTTTGTGGCGACGATTTCCGGCGACAATCTTTCGCAGGGATTTGCCGGGACCGTGCTTGTTTCGTTTCTCGCCACCCTGGTGGATCGGCGCTACACGGCAACCCAGTATGCGCTGCTTTCCTCGCTGGCCAATTTGCCGGGCAAGCTGATCGGCGGCTTCGCCGGATACATTGTCGAGGCATCGAGCTACACGGTGTTTTTCGTCATCAGCAGCGTCTCGGTCATCCCGACCCTGCTCATCCTCGCCTGGTTGTGGAATCGGATGAAGCCGGAATCCCCCGGCGCCCGCCCGATTGCCGAACCCTGAGAGTTTGCGCAATGAAAAGCAGTCGCAAAGTTGCGACAATTGCCATGCATCCGATGTGGTCCCCTGACCGATGGCCGATCTGCAGATCAAGAACATTGACCCCGTGATCCAGGAGCGCATGCGCGACCTCGCGCTCCGGCGCGGCTGGTCGATCAACGAGTTTGCCTTGCATGCCCTGCGCTACGTGGTCGGCTTGAGCAGCGAGCACCCCTGCGGACAAGATCGCCAGGACATCGCGACGATGCGCGGAGTCTGGAACCAGAGCGAAAACCAGGCTTTCCGCGAGGCCATCGAGGCATTCCGCGAGGTTGAATCCGGGCCGACCTTCGAGTCGCCCGACAAATCCGGGAAGTGAGCGTGAAGCTCAGCGCGAGGGCGCATGCAATGCGCCGAGGATGCGCGGCCCGCACGCGCCGGTAACGCCCGGTACATTGCCAGGCAGCTGCGCCAGGCGTTGCCGTGCCAGCCAGGCGAACAAGGCTGCCTCGACGAAGTCGGGATCCATGCCGACGCTGCCGGTATCGGTCAGTTCAATTGGCTGCAACGCGGCCGCCAGTGCTTCCATCAAGGCACGATTGTGGACGCCGCCTCCGCAGGCAAGCACGCGCTGCACGGTTGAGCCGCTCTTCTGCAGCGCATCGGCGATGCTGTGCGCGCTCAGGGCAAGCAGGGTGGCCTGGATGTCGGCGGGCTTGATCTCGGCATGCCCGAGCCGCGCTTCGAGCCAGTCCAGGTTGAAATATTCACGCCCCGTGCTTTTCGGTGTTGCAGCAGCAAAATAAGGGTCATCGAGCAAGGCATCGAGCAGACCCGGATCGACCCTTCCGGAGCTGGCCCAGACGCCATCGATATCGCAGGGCGTCCCGCAATGCCGGGCATTCCAGGCATCCAGCAGGCAGTTGGCCGGACCGCTGTCGAAGCCGAGGATGTCGTCGGCTCCATTGAGAAGGCTGAAGTTTGCAATGCCGCCGAGGTTGAGCAGGGCGCAGGGCATGAGGTGGGCAAATGCAGCCGCATGGAAAGCGGGGGCCAAGGGCGCCCCCTGACCACCGGCGGCCACATCGGCGCGGCGGAAATCGGCGACAGTCGCAATCCCGGTGCGCTCGGCAATGACTGCCGCATCTCCGATCTGCAGGGAAAACGGATGCGCTCCTTGCGGCCGGTGGCGCACGGTTTGGCCGTGGGAGCCGATTGCCCGCACGTTGCTGGCGGAAACCCCGGCACGGGAAAGCAAACGCGTTGCCGCTTCCGCGAAGCACCCGCCAACGGCGACATCGAGGGCACCAAATTCGTCGAGCGGGATGGCCGCATCCGCTGCGGTCAGGGCCAGCAAGCGGGCACGGATTGGCGCTGGATAGGAAAAAGTCTCGGCGGCGACGACCTGCATCGCGAATGGCGGATCGTCCGGCAGCGCTGATTCTGCTGCCGAGACGAGGTCTTCCACAGCGGGCTCAAAGCGCAGCAGTGCCGCGTCGATGCCATCCGCGCTGGTTCCCGAGATCAACCCAAGAAACAGCTCGGACATGGGCGTTGACTAATCCCGGCGGGCCAGGTGCACGGCGTCGACCATCTTCAGGCGTGCCAGAAGCACGCCCGAGCCCTTGTTGAAGCGGGCCAGTTCACTGGCCGGCAAGGGCTCTTCCTTGGGCAGGGTCACCGTCAACGGATCGCGGTGCTTGCCGGCAAGGCGGAACTCGTAATGCAGGTGCGGGCCGGTCGCCAGTCCGGTCATGCCGACATAGCCGATCACCTGGCCTTGGCTGACATGCTGGCCAACCTTGCCGGCGGCGAAGCGCGACATGTGCCCATAAAGCGTCGTGAACTTGCCTTGGTGCTGGAGGATCACGACATTGCCGTACCCACCCTGCTTGCCGCGATAGACGATCTTGCCGGCACCGGCAGCGCGGATCGGCGTTCCACTCGGTGCCGCATAATCGACGCCGCGATGGGCGCGCATCTTGCCAAGCACCGGATGCATGCGGCCGGCCGAGAATCTGGAGGAGATCCGCGTGAACTCGACCGGGGTGCGCAGGAAGGCCTTGCGCAACGGCCGGCCATCTTCCGTGTAGTAGAGCGTTTCACCTTTCGCGTTGGTGAAGCGGATGGCCGTGTAGCGTTTGCCCTGGTTGGTGAACGTTGCGGCGATGATGTCGCCCCCATGCAGGCGCTCGCCGTCCCGGTAAACCTGGTCGTAGATCACGCTGAAACTGTCACCTTGGCGCAAATCCTGAGCAAAATCAATGTCATAGCCAAATGCGTTGGCGAGGCGGAGGGTCATCAGGTCGCTCATGCCCGCCTGGTCGCCGGCATCGAACAAGGAGCTGTTGATGACGCCATGGGCGACTTCCACGCGGCGCTCGAGGGCGCGATCCTGGACCGATTCGGTGACCGTGCCGGTGGCAAAGTTCAAGGTCACGCGTGCCGCATCGCTGCGGTCGAAGCGCAATGCCCGCAGGCTGCCTGAAGCATCGATATCAAAGGCGAATTCGTCGCCGGGCCGGATCCGCCGCAAGGCGGTCGCATCCGCCTGTGCATCCACCGCACGCTGCAGGTCGCCTGGCCCCAGACCCTGTTCACGAAAGATATCCGAGAGCGACTGCCCGGCCTTGACCACCGCGATTTTCCAGTCGGGCTCGTTGCTGCCGTCAGCGGCCAGGCTTGCAATCGCGGCATCCGCGCTGGCGCTGGCCGGCAAGGGTGGCAGCGGAAGTTGCATCGTGGTCAATGCGGTGCCCGCCGAATCACTGCGAGTGGCGCTGGCAAAGGTCGGCATGATGACGCCGACCAGCACGGTCAGGAGCACCACGCTGCCACCAAGAATCCAGTGTCCACGACGCGGGGCCGCCGCGACATTGCGGATGAATGTCCAGGTCTGGTTGCGCAGTGAGCGCTTGAATTCGGAGGTAAGCGCGGATCGCCGGAGGGACTCCTGGCTGGCGATGTGGTTCGCGTGCTGGGGAGGCGGATTCGTTTCGCTCACAATCGCGTTCCGTGTACTGGCCGCGTAACATAACGGCCCCTTGCAAGCGCCGTCAATGTCAACAGTGACGCGGGGTTGCGAAACATTTCTCGATTAACGAACAATTAACTGATCCTTCACTTTCACGTCCCGGAAAGCGACTTTCCGGGCGCACCTACCGACCGCGCAGAGGAATCCATGACCGACATTCAATCCGCCCTCGATCTGATTGGCCGGGGTGCCGAGGAGATCATCAAGCGCGAGGAGTTGGAGGCGCGTCTCAAGCTCGGCCGCCCGCTGCGGATCAAGGCGGGTTTCGATCCGACGGCGCCGGATCTGCATATCGGCCACACCGTCCTGCTCAACAAGATGCGCCAGTTCCAGGACCTGGGCCACCAGGTGATCTTCCTGATCGGCGATTTCACCGGAATGATCGGCGATCCGACTGGCAAGAACGTCACGCGCAAACCGCTCTCGCGCGAAGACGTTGAAGCCAACGCCGTCACCTATACCGAACAGGTGTTCAAGGTGCTGGACGCCAGGCACACCGAAGTCCGCTTCAATTCGGAATGGTTCGGCGTGATGAGTGCCTCGGACATGATCAAGCTGGCCGGGCAGCACACGGTCGCACGCATGCTCGAGCGCGATGACTTCTCCAAGCGCTACGCCGCCCAGCAATCCATCTCGATCCACGAATTTCTCTATCCGCTGGTACAGGGCTATGACTCCGTCGCCTTGCGGGCCGATGTCGAGCTCGGCGGCACCGACCAGAAGTTCAATCTGTTGATGGGGCGCGGCCTGCAGGAGCATTACGGGCAACCACCCCAGGTGGTCCTGACCATGCCGCTGCTGGAGGGCCTCGATGGGGTCGCCAAGATGTCGAAGTCCCTGGGCAACACCATCGGCATCAACGAGCCGGCCATCGATATCGTGACCAAGACGCTGAAGATCGGTGATGAACTGATGTGGCGCTGGATCGAACTGCTCAGTTTCGACATTACGCTGGCCGAAATCGAGACCTTGAAGAGTGATATCGCCTCCGGCCAGCTCAATCCCCGCGACCTCAAGCTGCGCCTGGCCCGCGAGTTGGCGGCGCGATTCCATGACGCCGCCGCCGCCGAGCAGGCCATTGCCGGCTGGAATGCGGTGGTCCGTGGCCAGGGCGACACCAGCCAGCTGCCGCTCAGCGAGATCGTCGTGCCGGCGGAAGGGCTGCGGCTGGCCGCTCTGCTCACGGCCAGCGGCTTGACGACCAGCAATTCCGAGGCAAACCGCAAGCTCAAGGAAAGTGCCGTTCGCATCGATGCGGAAGTCGTGGTCGATGGCCAGCGTGTTTTCAGTGCCGGTTTTGAAGGTGTGATCCAGGTCGGCAAGCGCAATTTTTCACGCGTGCGCCTCGTCGCCGCGTGAGCGGATATGCAAGCTGGCCTGCGGCACGCAGCTCGCCCGGCAGAAATAATCGAAGCTCCCCTTCCGTTCTCCCGCTGCTGCGGTTAGGATGCGCGCCCCGCGAACGCAGGCAAGAGTGAAGTGCGGTGTTTTGGTGGGAGGCAGTCGGATCCGCGGGATGGCGAAAATAGTTTTCGCGGGGTGTTGACGGTCAAGAATTTGGTTGTATGATGTGCGGCTCGCTGGCGACGAAAGGTTGCCGGTTGTCGGGATGCAGATTCCGGCGTCGCGAATGATCTTTGACAGTGTGCGCAGGTATCTTGTGTGGGCGCCTTGCGGTGGATGGAAGTCCAAAGCACTACGAGCGTCCAAGCAAGAATCAAGCAAAAGCTATAAGCCATAGTTTGAAGATGCTTGGGTTAAACGTTCAGGAACAAACCTAGGGGGCAACCCCGACGGTTAGAAGGTTCAACTGAAGAGTTTGATCCTGGCTCAGAGTGAACGCTGGCGGCAGGCCTAACACATGCAAGTCGAGCGGCAGCGCGGGGGCAACCCTGGCGGCGAGCGGCGGACGGGTGAGGAATGCATCGGAATCTACCTCGTTGTGGGGGATAACCTCGGGAAACCGGGACTAATACCGCATACGACCTACGGGTGAAAGTGGGGGACCTTCGGGCCTCACGCGATGAGATGAGCCGATGCCGGATTAGCTAGTTGGCGGGGTAAAGGCCCACCAAGGCGACGATCCGTAGCTGGTCTGAGAGGATGATCAGCCACACTGGAACTGAGACACGGTCCAGACTCCTACGGGAGGCAGCAGTGGGGAATATTGGACAATGGGCGCAAGCCTGATCCAGCCATGCCGCGTGTGTGAAGAAGGCCTTCGGGTTGTAAAGCACTTTTGTTGGGGAAGAAACCGACCGGATTAATACTTCGGTTGAATGACGGTACCCAAAGAATAAGCACCGGCTAACTTCGTGCCAGCAGCCGCGGTAATACGAAGGGTGCAAGCGTTACTCGGAATTACTGGGCGTAAAGCGTGCGTAGGCGGTTTGTTAAGTCTGTCGTGAAAGCCCCGGGCTCAACCTGGGAATGGCGATGGATACTGGCAAGCTAGAGTGTGTCAGAGGATGGTGGAATTCCCGGTGTAGCGGTGAAATGCGTAGAGATCGGGAGGAACACCAGTGGCGAAGGCGGCCATCTGGGACAACACTGACGCTGAGGCACGAAAGCGTGGGGAGCAAACAGGATTAGATACCCTGGTAGTCCACGCCCTAAACGATGCGAACTGGACGTTGGGCACACTTAGGTGCTCAGTGTCGAAGCTAACGCGTTAAGTTCGCCGCCTGGGGAGTACGGTCGCAAGACTGAAACTCAAAGGAATTGACGGGGGCCCGCACAAGCGGTGGAGTATGTGGTTTAATTCGATGCAACGCGAAGAACCTTACCTGGCCTTGACATGTCCGGAATCCTGCAGAGATGCGGGAGTGCCTTCGGGAATCGGAACACAGGTGCTGCATGGCTGTCGTCAGCTCGTGTCGTGAGATGTTGGGTTAAGTCCCGCAACGAGCGCAACCCTTGTCCTTAGTTGCCAGCACGTAATGGTGGGAACTCTAAGGAGACTGCCGGTGACAAACCGGAGGAAGGTGGGGATGACGTCAAGTCATCATGGCCCTTACGGCCAGGGCTACACACGTACTACAATGGTCGGTACAGAGGGTTGCGATACCGCGAGGTGGAGCCAATCCCAGAAAGCCGATCTCAGTCCGGATCGGAGTCTGCAACTCGACTCCGTGAAGTCGGAATCGCTAGTAATCGCGAATCAGCATTGTCGCGGTGAATACGTTCCCGGGCCTTGTACACACCGCCCGTCACACCATGGGAGTGGGTTGCTCCAGAAGCAGGTAGCGTAACCGCAAGGGGCGCGCTTGCCACGGAGTGGTTCATGACTGGGGTGAAGTCGTAACAAGGTAGCCGTATCGGAAGGTGCGGCTGGATCACCTCCTTAAGAAGACGGCTTCGCCGCTTCAAGGCGTCCACACAAGTTACCTGCATTCAGAGTTCCGGCCGGTCGCGAGACGGGCGCGGAAGCGTCGTGTTTTGGTGCGCTGGAGATTTGGCGCAGACAAACGCTTGGGGCTTTAGCTCAGCTGGGAGAGCACCTGCTTTGCAAGCAGGGGGTCGTCGGTTCGATCCCGACAAGCTCCACCATCTGTCTCAATCCTTGTTTTTGGGTCTGTAGCTCAGGTGGTCGCGAGCTGCCCTCCGGCAGCACGCGGGGGAGGCAGGAGCCGACCGGCGAATGCGTCATGGATGACTCGAAGCGGCATCTACCCGTTGGGTCTGTAGCTCAGGTGGTTAGAGCGCACCCCTGATAAGGGTGAGGCCGGAGGTTCGAGTCCTCCCAGACCCACCACTCTGAATGTATCTGCGTACACACTTTTAAGAACGACCTGGCGTTGAGGCCTGTGTCGTGATCTTTGAAAACTTGGGACGTAATAAGCGTTTTGGCTCGAACGAGTCGAACGTGTCGTTGAGGCAAGTAGGCGAAGTAATTGAGATGAGTTGTTGCTGTATGGCTCCGAGGTGACTTGGAGTTATATGGTCAAGCGACTAAGCGCATACGGTGGATGCCTTGGCGGTCAGAGGCGAAGAAGGACGTGGCAGCCTGCGAAAAGTTCCGGGGAGCTGGCAACAAGCATTGATCCGGGAATGTCCGAATGGGGAAACCCACTCCGCAAGGAGTATCCCGCGCTGAATACATAGGCGCGTGGAGGCGAACTCAGGGAACTGAAATATCTCAGTACCTGAAGGAAAAGAAATCAACAGAGATTCCCTCAGTAGCGACGAGCGAACGGGGAACAGCCCAAAAGTTGCATCAGTTCTAGGAGAAGGGTCTGGAAAGGCCTGCCATAGACGGTGATAGCCCGGTATCTGAAAGGGCTGATGCGATGAAAGTGAGTAGGGCGGGGCACGTGAAACCCTGTCTGAACATGGGGGGACCATCCTCCAAGGCTAAATACTCCTGACCGACCGATAGTGAACCAGTACCGTGAGGGAAAGGCGAAAAGAACCCCGGAGAGGGGAGTGAAATAGAACCTGAAACCGTATGCGTACAAGCAGTCAGAGCCCCTTCGTGGGGTGATGGCGTACCTTTTGTATAATGGGTCAGCGACTTACGTTGTGTGGCGAGCTTAACCGTCTAGGGGAGGCGAAGGGAAACCGAGTCTGAATAGGGCGCACAGTCGCACGGCGTAGACCCGAAACCGGGTGATCTATCCATGCCCAGGGTGAAGGTCCGGTAACACGGACTGGAGGCCCGAACCCACTCCTGTTGCAAAAGTAGGGGATGAGGTGTGGATAGGAGTGAAAAGCTAATCGAACCCGGAGATAGCTGGTTCTCCTCGAAAGCTATTTAGGTAGCGCCTCGTGTATCACTGTTGGGGGTAGAGCACTGTTATGGCTAGCGGGTCATTGCGACTTAGCAAACCATTGCAAACTCCGAATACCAACACGTGCGAGCACGGGAGACACACGGCGGGTGCTAACGTCCGTCGTGAAAAGGGAAACAACCCAGACCCGCAGCTAAGGTCCCAAAGTCATGGCTAAGTGGTGAACGAAGTGGGAAGGCATAGACAGCCAGGAGGTTGGCTTAGAAGCAGCCATCCTTTAAAGAAAGCGTAATAGCTCACTGGTCGAGTCGGCCCGCGCGAAAGATTTAACGGGGCTAAGCCATGCACCGAAGCTCGGGGTTTACTCCTTTGGAGTAAGCGGTAGAGGAGCGTTCCGTACGCCTGTGAAGGTGGATCGTAAGGTCTGCTGGAGGTATCGGAAGTGCGAATGCTGACATGAGTAACGATAAGGGGGTGAAAAGCCTCCCCGCCGAAAGCCCAAGGTTTCCTAGCGCAACGTTCATCGGCGCAGGGTGAGTCGGTCCCTAAGGCGAGGCGGAAACGCGTAGTCGATGGGAAGCTGGTTAATATTCCAGCACTTTATCGCAGTGCGATGGGGGGACGGAGAAGGGTAGGTGTACCGGGCGTTGGTTGTCCCGGGGAAAGGAGGTAGGCATGTCACGTAGGCAAATCCGCGTGGCTTTATGCCGAGCACCGAGACGAGGCTCGTTGGAGCCGAAGTCACTGATCCCACGCTTCCAGGAAAAGCCTCTAAGCTTCAGCTGCGATAGAACCGTACCGTAATCCGACACAGGTAGGCAGGGTGAGAATCCCAAGGCGCTTGAGAGAACTCGGGTGAAGGAACTAGGCAACATAGCACCGTAACTTCGGGAGAAGGTGCGCCCAGGAGTGTGGCTCCATGCGGAGCTGAGCATTCTTGGGCCGCAGTGACCAGGCCGCTGCGACTGTTTATCAAAAACACAGCACTCTGCAAACACGAAAGTGGACGTATAGGGTGTGACACCTGCCCGGTGCCGGAAGGTTAATTGATGGGGTCAGCCGCAAGGCGAAGCTCTTGATCGAAGCCCCGGTAAACGGCGGCCGTAACTATAACGGTCCTAAGGTAGCGAAATTCCTTGTCGGGTAAGTTCCGACCTGCACGAATGGTGTAACGACAGCGGCGCTGTCTCCACCCGAGACTCAGTGAAATTGAAATCGCTGTGAAGATGCAGCGTTCCCGCGGCAAGACGGAAAGACCCCGTGAACCTTTACTATAGCTTTACATTGAACGTTGAGTTCGTCTGTGTAGGATAGGTGGGAGGCATTGAAGTGTGGTCGCCAGATCGCATGGAGCCAACCTTGAAATACCACCCTGATGTGCTTGACGTTCTAACCTGGGTCCGTAATCCGGATCGGGGACCATGTATGGTGGGTAGTTTGACTGGGGCGGTCTCCTCCCAAAGAGTAACGGAGGAGCTCGAAGGTACGCTCAGCGCGGTCGGACATCGCGCACTGTGTGCAAAGGCATAAGCGTGCTTGACTGCGAGATCGACGGATCAAGCAGGTACGAAAGTAGGACTTAGTGATCCGGTGGTTCTGTATGGAAGGGCCATCGCTCAACGGATAAAAGGTACTCCGGGGATAACAGGCTGATTCCGCCCAAGAGTTCATATCGACGGCGGAGTTTGGCACCTCGATGTCGGCTCATCACATCCTGGGGCTGTAGCCGGTCCCAAGGGTATGGCTGTTCGCCATTTAAAGTGGTACGCGAGCTGGGTTCAGAACGTCGTGAGACAGTTCGGTCCCTATCTGTCGTGGGCGTTGGAGGTTTGAGAGGGGCTGCTCCTAGTACGAGAGGACCGGAGTGGACGAATCCCTGGTGTTCCGGTTGTCACGCCAGTGGCACTGCCGGGTAGCTACATTCGGAAGCGATAACCGCTGAAAGCATCTAAGCGGGAAGCGCGCCTCAAGATGAGACCTCCCGAGCCACAAGGCTCCTGAAGGAACCATGAAGACTACGTGGTTGATAGGGTGGGTGTGTATCGCAGCAATGCCGAGCTAACCACTACTAATGATCCGTGCGGCTTGACCATATAACTCCAAGTTGCTTCGCAATGCCTCAGCACACTGAAACTCTCGAGCCAAAACGACTTATTACGTCCCAAGACCATACGCGAGACTGGCGCACCCGTGCGCTGTCTCCACCGCTTGCTCAGCGAACATAGCGCTGTGGACCCACCCGATCCCATCCCGAACTCGGAAGTGAAACGCAGCTGCGCCGATGGTAGTGTGGCTCAAGCCATGCAAGAGTAGGTCACCGCTGAGCGCTTTACCCCAAGCCCTGCCCGAGAAATCGGGCGGGGCTTTTCATTGCCCGGACTGCAGGCAAGCGCGCACGCGCTACGATGCCTCGGTGAGATCGTTCTTGGTCGCACGCGCCTTGCGGAACGGGGTGACGAATTGCGCCGCCATGATCCGCGGCGCAAGCCCGGACTCGACGCAGCGCCGTGCCCAGTGATGCCCCCCGCTGCACGCTTCCATCGCCATCACGGTGCCCGCCTGTTGGCGCTCGTTGAAAACTGACCATCTCTGCTCGTTGAAAATTGACCAGGGATGAAGGCCGGGGAGGGTTTCCTCGGCGTGGTCGGAGTGTAACTCCGAGCGTGGGTCGGAGGGGATCAGAAGGGTTCTTCGATCACCTCCTTGGATGCTCTCTGCTTGGCCTGCTCACGCGACTTGATTCGGGCTTTGGCCTGGCCGCTGCTCTGGTGGAATCGGTAGGATTCGTTGCCTGTCTCGACGATGTGGCAGTGGTGGGTCAGTCGGTCGAGTAGCGCCGTGGTCAGCTTGGCGTCGATGAACACGTTGGCCCATTCGGCAAACACCAGGTTGGTGGTGATGATGACGCTGGTGTGCTCGTAGAGTTTGGATAGCAGATGAAACAGCAGCGCGCCGCCGGCCTGCGAGAACGGCAGGTAGCCGAGTTCGTCGAGGATGACGAGATCCAGATGCATGAGCTGGTTGGCCAGTCGACCGGATCGGCCCGCCGCCTTTTCCTGCTCCAACTGGTTGACCAGATCGACGGTGGAATAGAACCGAACTCGCTTGCCGTGGCGGGTAATCGCCTGAATGCCCAGCGCGGTGGCGAGGTGGGTCTTGCCGGTCCCGGTGCCGCCGACCAGGACGACGTTCTCGGCCCGCTCAGTGAACTCGGCGGTAGCAAACACGCTGATCTGCTGGCGATCGACTTTGGACCGATCAAATTGAATCCAGCGAGATCGCGATGCACAGGGAACTTGGCCACATGCATCTGGTAGCGGATCGAGCGCAGACCGCGGTCGGTCTGCTCGGCGGTGATCAGATGGCGCAGCAGCCACTCGGCCTGTTCGGTGCCGCCGCCGGCGCTGTTCTGCAGTACCTCGGCATAGCTGCTGGCCATGCCGTACAGGCGTAGCTGCTTGAGCTCGGTGATCAGGTCAGACATGGGTCATCTCCTCGCGCAGGGTGTCGTAGCGACGGGTGTCGGTGGTCGGTGGCTCTTCAACAACGAGCGATGTGCGGACCGCTTCCGGTGGCGGCCCCTCACTCAGTCGGGCAAGGACGTTGAGCACGTGCTCGGCGCTGGGAGGCCCTGCATCGAGCACGAGATCAACCGCGACCAACACCCCCTCCAGCCCATGCCGTGGTACCGCCGCCAACACCTGCGCCATCACCCGATCACCGCCTGCGCGACGCAGCAGCGCACGACTGAGCCGCTTGAGCGGCTCCGGCATGTCGGCAAACGGCGCGCCGTTGCGCAGCGCGCCGGGCTTGCGCGCGATCAGCGGCACGTAATGCTGCCAGTCGTAGACCACGTGGTCGCGCTCGGTCGCCCGCGGGTGCTCGGCGATGACCTCCTGGTCACCCACGATGACGATGCGCTCCGGATACAGCCGCACGCTGACCCGGTGACCCGCATAAGCGCAGGGCACCGAGTAGCGATTGCGCGCCGCCGACACCAGGCAGGTGCTCGATACCCGCGCGGGTGATTCGATGTAGCCATCAAACGGTGCTGTCATCGGCATCAGGTGCGGCAGCTCGTGCTCCAGCGCTTCGGCAATGCTCATGCCCGGAAAGTCCGGATGCGTGGCACTGCGGCCTTCGATGCACTCCGTGGCCAGCCACACGTTGAGCTCAGCAAAGCTTACGAAGCGCTGCTCCTGCGCTCGCTGCCAGATGCGGCGGCGGGCGTCCTGCACGCCTTTTTCGACACGCGCCCCTTCTCCCAACCCGAGGCCACATTGCAGAAGTCTGGATCAATCAGATAGTGCGCCGTCATGGCGGTAAACCGCGCGTTGACGATCCGCGCCTTGCCGCGGCCCGGCACCCGGTCCACTGCCGTCTTCATGTTGTCGTAGATGCCGCGTCGAGCGATGCCGCCCAGCCCGGTCAGACAACGCAGGTGTGCATCGAACAGCATCTCGTGACTCTGCGCCGGGTAGGCCACCAGCCAGAAGGCCCGTGACGCGCACAGCTTCATGTGCGCCAACTGCACCTTGCGCCAGACGCCGCCAATGACGATGCCTTCTTCGCTCCAATCAAACTGGTACGCCTCACCCCACTCGAAGCGCAACGGCACAAAGGCCGAGCGCGCCGTCACTGCGCCGGACTCGGCACGCCAGGCGCGGATCGCCTCCGTGACCCGGGTGTAGCTGCCGTCAAAGCCCTCCGCCTGCAGTTGAGCGAACAGCCGCAGCGCCGTGCGCCGCTCCTTCCTTGGCCGACGGGCATCGATCTCAAGCGCCTGTCGCAACCACTCTCGATGCCCGTCGAGCTTCTTCGGACCCGCCTCGCGCCGGTAGCTCATCTCACTGCGGGTCGACGCCCGCAGCCACGCCTTGATCGTATTCCTCGACAGACTCGTCCGTCTGGCGATCTCACTAATCGACAGCCCCTCGCGGAGCCGCATCCGTCGCACCTTTGCGTACGTTGCCATGGTGTGCACCTCGTCTCCCTGCCAGTCCAAAAGGCCGGCAGGTTAGGTCAGAACACCCTGGTCAATTTTCAGCGAGCAGAACCCTCGATTTATGGTCAATTTTCAACGAGCAGCAACACATTGGGCGCAAATCTGTTTGCAAACTTTGGGCACGGAACCGGGCACAAGCGGTTTTGGGGCATCGCCGAATCGGGATCGTGCAAGCGTGGGAAAGCCGACCCTGGCACTTCAGTGCCTGGGATTTGGGCACAAAAAAGCCCGCGTTGATGGCGGGCTTCTTGTCGTTAAATCTCTGATTTTCAATCGGATTCTGGTGGCTATGGGTGGACTCGAACCACCGACCCCGGCATTATGAGAGCGTAATCGATGAAGTAATTCATTCAACCGCAGATCATCGAAACCATATGAACGATAAATTCACGACGCCAACTAGATTTCTGAAAAAGCATTAGAAACAATAGCTTTGAGCAGCTAATAATAAATAGCACTGATCTAACCAAATTTAGTCCCATACGCCACGGTACGGAAAGAGAGTGCATTGATATGCGATAGAAGTCTGTCGCGAACGTTGCGGCGGCGATGACCCTAGCACTACCATGTGCCATGTCCTCCGAACCAACGCTGCAAGTCGAGCCTCCGAGTATCGAAGCGTTTACGCTTCTGGATGGCGTCGACGTCCGACCGTCCTGGGCGGGGCCTTTAGCTTCGACGCTCCTGGACTTGATCCAGGGTTGTAGTGAGATCGACGGCGTTGTCTTGCGTGAGCTGAGACTCTACGCGAATCGGTATGGCGCAGACCTCGCGTCGTGGGTAGCGCGCACCCATGGTCATCAGCTTTCAGTCCCGTCCGGAATCCACGCTACTTACCCGGTTTCGGCAACTCTGTTCAGAATCGGGCAATCATTTCGGGTCGAGCAACCTGAGGCCCGGAAATCCCCCGGGCTTCGGCTGCTCACATGCATTTTGGTCAACGCGGCCTTGGAAGAAGCTGGCGGCGAGCGACTCGTGGTCCCTTTGGGGGAGGTGATTCGAGGCGCAATGGATGATTCCGATAGTGTTCTGCGCGTCATCCTCGCAGACGCCTCGAGTGTGCCGGACATGCTTTCCCGCGTTGAACTCCACATGACGACCAGCAGCGGATTGCATCTTCGTTTCGAGCACCTCTGGCGCACGAAGCTCAGGGACAGACTCTACTACTGGTTACAACGAGATCAATCGCGATTACGACGAGCGCTCGCCCCTCGCACACTGGTGCCCGATCTAGACGCTCCCAGCGTTGAGCTTCCCACGCAATCCGCTGCCGACGATCTGGACGATAGTCTTGCCGTGGGATGCGTGATCTCTGATGAGCCAGATCCAAACGGATGGCCACGCTCGGGCCGAACTGAATACAGACGGGCCAAAGCCACCGAGTTGGTGCGTGCCAGCCATGGAAATGTTTTGGTTCCCCCAGATTTCTGGATTCCCCCTGAGCTAGTCACTCGTTTGGCGCATCGCACGGTTGCGAGTGCGTTGCGCCTGCAGGAATCGGGAAACATGCCGGGGTCTGAGCGCTACGTCGCGTTGGCTTTTACCTTGGCAACAGGGTTGCGGGAACTCGACCTCGACGAGGTGCATTGGGGAGAGGATGGCAAGGCCATGTTCCAGCTCAGCACTATTCGTCCAATTTTGAGACGCAAATTACTTAGGCCGCCCAACGCTGTTCAGCCAAGTGACGACATGGCGCCATTCCTCGAAGCCACTGTTGAATACATCGACTGGCCGATTCCCCCATCTGTTCATGATTTGTTGCGCAATTTGTCGGGGAAGCAGGGTCCGATAGTGGGGCATTGCGTGTTGCCTCAACGAATCGGAATTGCCGCTCCCTATCGCCTGCGTGACGCCATCGCCTCACTAGATCCTGGTCTTGCGCTGGGTGCGGGTCCAATACGTCTTGCGATGGCGGCTCATCTCAACGCTCGTTTCGGCGTGGAGATGGCCCAGCTGGCAATGGGCGATACATTTTCGATGTCCGCCGCGGCAACCTACTATTCAGCGCTCCCGCTTTCAGAATTGAACGGTGCTATCACGCAGATGCAAAGGGCCTGGTTTGGAGACTTCGAGCTGCCTGAGGTCAGCGCCGCGAGGGTGTACGTTGGTTCCCGCTTGGTCTTAGCCGATGCTGCGGCACAAAGATGGCCTGCCGACTTAAGACATCAGAGCCGATCACTCGCTCACCGCAAAGACCGCACTGAGATAGAAGAGTGGCGAGCTCACCGAAACTTCTTGGCAGCTAGCCTGTGTGCCGTCACTGGTCACCGGCCTGTAAACGCGCTGGGTCAGATTCGGCTCGATGACATCATTGCTGATTACGGGCTCATCGTGCTGCAGGACAAGCAAATTGACGTACTCAGAAAAGCACGCATTGCCGCCACAGGTCAACGGTGGCTGGTCGAACTCCGGGCGTTTCTTGATCGGCTAATTATCATTAGCTCATCCAGGAAAGATGCCGCCGCGTCATCCTTGGCAATGGCGATACTGAGAAGTGAGGCACCGCTTTTTAGCGTGCCCGGTGCCGGCGGGGAAGAAGCAACTTTCGATGCAAGCGAACTGAGGAAGAGCATGCCTCAAGAGTTGAAGGTCTTGCCAAATTTCTATCGACACCGCGTGAATCAATATCTTCACCGTTGCCCGATCGATCCACAACTTCGCCACGCGCAACTCGGATGGGTACTTTCCCCGACACACGCACTAGCCGACCTCTCACCTCTGTCCGCACGGCAGTTTGCTGCTCAAATGGGACCGATACTCGATAGCTATCTGATTGACGACGGCTGGTTCCCAAAAGGACAACGAATCTCGCCTTGGAGTTGGGACGGAATCCCAATGCGTCAGATGAAAGACTGGGCAACGATCGTAGCAAAGCATGAAACCGACCACACGGCGCAGATCCGGCAAGTGAAGCAGCAAATTGCCGAGCGAGGCCGGGCCATCGAGATCGAGGTGTTGCCTCGGCTCGCTCGTGCAATTATTGAAACCTTACCGTCTTTGCGCTTGGACGTAGAGCATCGCAGGTTGGTGCGTTCAAATTCGGTTGCCAAAAGTTCGATCGCCGTAATCGAGGAGGAGACATGCAGATTGATCTGTGATCGCGTGCGCCAAGGCGACTCAGAGCCGATCAGTGCTCATGAGGCCGTTACCGCCAGAATTCTTCTCCATCGTCTGATAAAGAACAGTCATCGTGAAGGATTAACCCAAGGGTTCATTCCACGACGACCGCTGCTGAGTGTGATGGCAGAGCCAAGTCCATTTCTGCCAGGGCTCGGACTGGCAGTGCGCCAAAGCGAAGCGCTTCGATGCGCAATTCTACTGCGCGCTCAGTCGCGTCGACCACATGACAGTAGCGTGCTCACTGCGTTGAGTGTCATCTGCTTCTCACCGTACCGAAATATCGACCTCGCACAAGCGTCTATGTCTGCTGCCGCAGAGGCGCAGCGTGGAAATGAGCCTGGTGATTGGTTGAGGGTCCCTGCCATTGTCGACCGCAAGCCATATCCCATGGTTTTGAGTGGGATACCTGCTTTGTTCTTAATGCTGCGAGGCCGAGAAACCCCCACTGCCCGCGCCCCGAGTGCTGGGAAGATCGAGCGGTGGTTGGAGGAGCACCTCCAGTCAGTGTGTGAGTCCTCTGGAGATTATTTGCATCACTTTCTGCACACGATGAGAGCGAGTGCTCGCATTGAACTTTCAGGGCCTGAAAGGCTGGTTCTACTCGACCAAACGCATACGGAATCTGTCTCCGTCGACAGGTGTCTTGCACGCGATAACAATTGGCCGGTCCAAACACGTATCGCACCCCACGCTGAAGAAGTGGAAAGCATCCGGCCTCTGCACGAAGCTGAAGAACGGGGAAGTCCGCTCCCCTCTAGTTTGAAATTGACAGTGGGCCTCTATCGCAACCTTACGGCCATTCTCAATCCTGACTTGCTACCCGCAATCATTGGGAAGCGCGGCGATGGAAAGCGAGGCTGGCGAGGGTTTCTCGCCAAAGAACTTAAGAAGCTGTGTGCGGAAGTGGGAGAGTCTTCCGTCGTTGGACTGCTTGTCGGGTTCGCGATGTACCGGCTGCGATTTGGCGGGAAAGTGAAACGGGAGCTCCAGCATCGCACCCTGCATCGGGAGGTTACCCGGTTTGGACGCGACCTGATCGACGTCGTGGGGTCGTCGGATCTATTGTCACTTGACGCGGAACAGCTACGGCACAGCTATCTTGCTGTAATCATGGGCAAGCCGCGGCCCGCTCGCCCACATACGATGGAAGCACTTCGCTTGTTCCAGCGATATCTCGAAAATGAACATCAGACATTGCCAGTCGACTTTTCGGCGCTCCAGCGGGCGGCAGGACCGCGCACCCTACACGTCGACGCGGGCCTACTTACTGACAATGAGATTGCACATGTGCTCCGTATTCTCCGTCAGGATCTGGAGACAGAGCGCAAACGACCGGACGCGTCTCCTGAGATGGTGCGACTTTACGAGCTGCGCGTGATTGCATGTTTGCTTATGGATGCCAGCGGTGCACGACCAGCTACGATCCACGGACTCGCTCTCGGAGACATGCATTTACTGGGGGATGTGCGGGACTATATTCATGTGCGCCGGACAGGTGACTACGGGGAAGCAAAATCCATAGCGGCTATCGGATTTATTCCACTTGAAGGTGAGCGATGGAGTCATGCCAGAGGCTGGATCCGTGATTGGCTCTCCAACGAGGTAAAAGGAGCCGAAGACGGCTGGGAAAGACGTCCACTTTTTGCCGCCGATAAAGGAGGAGTGCGTCGATTCAATCGCGGTCATGTACTAAGCAGGGTGTCGTCGCTGGTGCGGTGGGTGAGTGATGATCCGGATGCGAGGGTCTATTGGTTCCGCAAATCGAGAATAATGGCCAGGCATCGCCGCGCCATGGATGCAGAAAGGGGTGCCACTGAGGTGCGAGCGGCCTTGGCCTCATCGGGCCACGCAACGATTAGTACTCCGATTACTCATTACATTAGCGACCCTTCCATAGTTGTCGCGCACTCACTTGTAGCCGGGCGCTATACGGCAAGGTCGGAATTGTTGCAAGCGACGGACCTACAGCCACAACGTCTGGACATGGCCTGGCTGAGGCGAGGCGGCGCGCGTGGGGGAAAAAGAGTCGCTGTCGTATTTGATCAACTGGGATTGGAAGCATCGCAAACGCCAACAGAGCGATTGACCGAACCTCCAGCGATACCGAGACAACGAACACTCAAACCAGCAGACCTTGATCGATTTGCCCGCGAGATGCAAAGAAGCGGCCAGCTCACCGACGCGATGATGCACTCGGGACTTTCAAGGCCACAGGTCGATCGACTGGAAATCGCCGCAGCACAGCTGTTGATGAAAAGTGGAAAGGTACCCTGGAGCATCCCCGGGCTCCAACATCCCCGGGCTGTGCTCAGCAGCCCGAGGAGGCTACCGAGTGCGAAGGCTATTCTTGAATTGCTAAATGACGATCCAACCGAATCTCTCTACATTCTGTCACGGGCTTGGGCGAGGCGAGGCTTTGCGAGTCGCATGATGGATGTCTCCCAGTCGATCGCGCTTGTGTGCGAATTGGAAGTGGCGGCGGCTCGGGTGGTTTACGAAGCAATTGGTGTCGATGCCGTAGTGGTCGAGGTATCGAAATCAATCTGGGCCCTTGAGATCCCGGTTTGCGAGGAGCGCGCCGCGTCGAAATCAGGTCGGACGCGCAATGCTCGGGCTGCATTGATATGGGTGTTGGCGCTGGTGTGGCTCCATGAGCGTGTTCTGGAGTCCAAGTAGCTGACCATGGCGACTCTACCAGCAACGTACAGCACCCAATTCGCCTTGCGTCGTTGCGGCAATCGGCTCCTAGGCCGCAAAGGCGTTAGTGTCATGGGAGTTGGAGCTCCCATGAGGGGTGTACTGATTTCGGAAATTTTTGTACTCGAATTCAACCGCCGTTGCGAATGCTTCGCATTTGATGGTCTGTGATTTCCCGGAATTCCCGGTCCAGCATCGATCTCTGTACCCGTAGCAATCGTGTCTACTTGTTGAGACGAATTTCGTCGTGGACTGGCAAGGATACTGGCGTGGAGAACACGGACCTCGATGTGGATGCGCGTTTCATCTTTGAATTTTCACATAGTGCATTGGATGATTCCGGCGCCATCATGCTTGACGAGGCTGAGCTGCAAACTATGGGCGCTGTCGGGTCTTGCATAATTCAGCTAAAAAAACTAATTCCGAACGACCTCGAATCGAAAGTATATTTAAACGGGGGCGCTATTCATCTTATTCTCAAGCCAATGGAGGATGCGCTTCAGAAGACGATGTTCTCAAATATTCCGGAACGGGCGATGCAGATAATCGATCAGTTGAACTCTGCCCTGAGCAAGGCTCGCGCGAACTCACAATCCGAGAAGCCTCTGCCATTGGCGCAAGTTTGCCCCGATCGAGCCTACATAAATTTGCAGCAAAGTCTGGCGAAGGCTACTGCATCAACAGGTCTCCAGATGTGCGCACGCGTGGCGGGAAAGGAGCAAGCGTTAATTCAGCCGACTGCGGAAGATTTTTCCGCTGGCCGAGAGCAGGTCACAAAATCCAAGCATGTCGACATGATGGTGGTAGGTCTGATTCGTAACAAAAGGAAGGAACATGAATTGCTTTTGTCGACGGAAGAGGTTCGGGTGCAACTGCCGATTGATAGCTGGCCGTGGAGCAGAATTCGCGCAGCGCTTGATATCAAAACTATATTTTCCGGAACCATTGAAAAACAAGATGTTGGAGAGCCGTGGATCGCCACGGCCGACGCTTCTCTGTCTCAGCAAGAGGACGCATTTGTTACAGAAATCGGTGCAAACGACGGAGACAATTGATCAGTGCAGCTCGCTCTCGACTGACCAGATCGTGAGCGCTGACACTCAGGACCTAGTGAACCGCTCCGGGTTTGGAGGAGGCTCCACACTTGAAGAACGGGGAACCAAAGCCTTTCGCGGTGGCGGAACTCCGCGAAGCGAGAGATCACCTGAATCAAGCGCGAATGGACGCGGATGAAAAAGGGATGTGATCTTTTAGTTGACGCGCCAGCGGACTTAGCGAAGCATACGACGACTGGTAAGCGGTGGGTGCGCGCTGCCGCAATGACTACCCGATCGGAAAGCCCTCACTTTACATTTAACACGGCAGTCACCCTGTCCCTGGATGGTAGGCACTTGCGATGAGTCGCGTCGTAGTGGCTAGATGCGCGTTTTAGAGCGCCGTTTACGTCCACTCCAAAGGCGCTCGCGGGATTCATAATGTACTCCTTCTTCGTCTTCAGCCGATGTTAGCTCAGCGTCATCTTTTAGCTGTAAGTACGCGTTGGTTGAATACGAGTCTTCCCCGAATACTAGCCAATACGCCGGCTGTAGTTCGGTGGCAATCCATAGACGCAACGGTTCGAAGCAGTGTTCGACAAAGATCAATGCCTCATGTGTATGCGGCGCATAAGTCGCGCCAACATGTGTTGCGCACGTATGACCGGGAGAAGAGTAATCATCATGCTTGCGTTCAATGATTTTGCATGCTTCTAGACAAAACAAATTGTCCCAAGGTGTATATGGGGTAACCTCACCCTTGAACACGTCAACACGGATGCCAATCGTCGAAATCAAAAGAGCTATGCTTGCAGTCGCGTGCTCGAAGCGGTAATGCAATCGCTTCCCATCAAATGCTTCGAAGAGCGGTTGAACTGCAAAGCTTTGGCGGTTCACATCAAGCCAGCGTAGGAATTCTTGCTGAAAATAGTTCATGGAAGACCGCAAGGTGGGCGAAGGTATTCTAAGCATAGGCTCTTTACACTCCAGCCCAAACTTGCGTCTAGGGGAGCCTGCCGTAGAGTGTCCGTCAGAACATAGCTGACTGGTTCAAGCAAAGACCTAAAAAGCGCCTCCTATATACGACACAAGTTGTCGTATATACCGATCAGGATGGGTATCTCACTTTCATCTGGTCCGAGAATGCCAGTCAAAGTAAAGCCCGTCGACCAACCGATTTCGCTGCTCGACGGCAATACGGATTCATGCGACCTATGGGCACACCTGCTAGCAAGCGCTGAGCAGGTTTTGCTGGGAAGCGAGGTCAATGGAGCGTTCGCCTCCATACCTGATCGCAAGATGCGACGTCAACTCGCAAGCGAGCTGATGTTGGGAGACTGCCAACTCGAAGACGGTTGGAGGAGAATGTTTCTTCGCCATTCTTGCACGCAGAATCCAGAAATACCTCCCGGAACTCCCCTAGTTGCTGATTCCCAGGGCCGCCATCATCCATTGGCAGGAATATGGAAGACGCTCTTCCACGCTACTGGGATAGATACTTGCATTCGTGTTCGCCAGGCGCGGCGCAACATAGGAACAGGCAGCAAGCGGCCGACGCATTTCCGTTTCTTGTCCGGTATGCAGTCCATTGCGCGCACTCGGAGGAGCGATGGCCGCGAGTATTGTCGGCGTGGCGTGTCATCTACGCGATCGACGAGGGGCACCCGCTAATTCCTGCGTTGGGGGAGTTTCTTTCTGTTGGAAAAGCAGAAATACGTGCTAGCCGAACTATGGCACCGATCGACTGGCATTTGGATGACTCATGGTCGGCCATTCGGCGTCTTCTGCGTGTGATCGCTTTGCTCCCAACCGACCAGCGACCCAGGACACCTGCTGATTGGAGCGTCATCTTCCGACACCTACCATTGGTCTCGATCGTTGCGACGGTCGCGAGAGCGCAGCTTTCATTGGCACTGGAAATGATTCCGTCATGGCACGCGGAGCTCAACACGCTGCGAAATCGGCCCAAAGCGGAATCCAGAAAAATGCTTGTGATGCTGGCCAAGGACCTCAAGTCGAAGAAGTGGACGGTCGAAAAACTGTCCCAACTCGACCTTGTCTGGCTTCGAGAGGCGGACTCGAATTTCTGGAGACACCAACGCTGCGTGCACGTGAACCTGAAGTCCAAACAGGGCTGGTTGCTTCGATCGATAGATTCCTTGGAGGAACTTTCTTTGGAAGGTAAGGAAATGGCACATTGCATCGCCAAGAAACACAGCCGCGATCTTCTATTGGGTCACGCGTCGTTCTTCTCTATCCGCTCTGCCGACGCGATGGAGCGTTTGACAATGATGATGACCTCGACGTTTGAGGAGAGGACCTTTGAGATCGCTCTCTCCGGGCCCGGCAATCAACCGATTGCAACGAGCGCGCTCCGAGCCGCCGTGGAGTTAATCGACCTAAATTGGCCAGGGATCCAGTTGGCAAGAGTTTCGCTCAACTGAAAAGCAGCATGAAGCTGATGCGGTAGGCAGCTTTCGCAATAGGTGGTTGTAGGCGCTCTGTCATGCGCTGGCCAATTGATCGAGGCACTCGCCGAGCATGGCCTTCTTTGCTTGTGCTTGATAGCCCGCCTGTTTTGAATACGAATTTTGAGTCTGCTTACCTCTTCACGGATAGATGCGCGAAAGTGCCAGCGCATCTTCTGCCATCTTCTTGCGCAGTGAGAGCGGTTTCAGGACCTCCAAGCTAGGCCCAAGGCTGCGCAGCCACCAGTAGAGTTGGTCAGTGTCATCGAGCGTGGCAACGATGCGACAGTGCTCCTCCCCCGGAATCGGTCGTATCTGCTGATCCACAGCAAGCCGACACTCTCCAAGATGCCTCGCTAACCAATCGTCGACCTTGAGCTCCAGCTTGATCTTTCGGCCAAGCGGATACTCAAACGACTTTCCCTCACGGAGATAGCGTTCGAAATAAAATCCCTCCGGCACGATGGCTGACTCAGGCCGTAGTGATGCTTTCGACATGCGGTGCAGGACAAGGTGACGAGGGTCTGTGTAGTTCCAGGCCGTTGCTACGAGATAGAAAACACCCTCCCGATAGACCATGCCGAGGGGGTTCAACACCATGGGCTTTGCTTGCTTGTCTCCCATTCCCCGGTAGTGGATTTCAAACTGGCGGGAATTCAGCAAGGCTTCGTTGACGACCGACATGACGTCTGGATTGACTGGCGGAGGAATCAATTGCTGACCAAAAGGTAGGACGGCAATTCGTTGATTCCATCGACCAACCGGTGACTCGCGCAGGTGATTCAATGTTCTTCGCGCCTGCTCGAATTCTGGCTCCATGGCTGCCAGCATCGATGCAGGCACGATCGGCTTGAGGTAGCGCGAGAGCAGCTCGTATATCAGCGCGGCCTCATTGCTCATGGGTGGGAATGAAAGCGCCTTGTCGCGTTCACTCCATGACCATCCGGCGGGCTTCGCCTCGTCGGAGATCAGTGGAAACATCCGGGAGAGCTTGTGCAGGTCGCGCTCGATGCTGCGGATATGGGTCTCAAAGCTCTGCGCTTTCAGCTTCTCGTGCAGCTGCCCAGCAGTAATTTTTCGGGGAAGCGCAGGGATGAGCCCCAGCATAGTCAGGTGGCGAATGATTGGCTCGGACATGGCCCACCTCTTGATGATTGTGGCTATCAGAGTGTAGTCGCGTACCGACACAATATGTCGGTTCTCGCGCATATGCTGATTCCCTACGATCAGAGAGAAAGCGCATGGGCTTATTCGATGACCAACTTGCATTGGGTTCCCGCCCTTCTGGAAGTCCCCTGGAACGCGTCCCACTGGATACGTGGATCTCTCGCGAGGCGGCTTTGTATGCACTGCGCATGATTCAGGGACAGCGCTTGCACGGACGCCTGGTTGGCCGCGAGGGCATCCGGGACGCAGAAATCCTGACCTTGATCGGTCTCGCAGAGCGCAGTGGTGGCTTCGATCGTGCAGTCACGGTCAGTGAGTTGCGCGATGCGTGCACCGAGCAGCATCACCGACTTGAAGCAAGGTTCCGCGGCAAACCGGACGTATTATCCAAGAACATCGACAAGCTTGGATTGTTGCTGAAGCTCAATGCCACGGAACGCGCGGTACTTCGAGTGGCCGTGGTGGTATCGAGAACCTCGGAGTTTGGGGATCTCTTTCAGCTGACGCACGTATCTGAGCGTGATCTGCTACGCGGGCTCCACTTCGCTACTGGGTGCAAACTCGCCCATGTCCGCGAAGCACTCTCACGGGAGCGATCACTGCGGCGGAGTGGCTTTCTCTCCAGTCATCACGGAGTATTCGGTAGCTGGAATCCGATCGCACTTGACGACGACATTGCTCAAAGCCTGCTCGCCCAGCGGTTCAATGAAGAGAGAATCCTTCGCCATCTGGCACGCGTGTCACCCAAGGCGACCCTCTCGCTTGCAGATTTTTCGCACATTTCCGACATGGACCTTGTCCGTCGCTATTTGGAAGAGTCGGTCGCGCGACGAAAGAAGGGCTCGAATGTTCTGATCTATGGGGAGCCCGGAACCGGTAAGACGGAATTTGTTCGAGCGATCGCCGAAGCGTTGGGGATCACGCTCTACGAAGTACCTAACTCGGATTCCAGTGGCGAGCCCATCAGCGGCCAGAAGCGTTTCCGCGCCTACGGCACAACCCAGCATTTGCTGGCGGGTCGACGCAACCAAGCGCTGCTCTTCGATGAGGTCGAGGACGTATTTGGTGGTCTTGAGGACCCTTTGGGTGGCCTATTCGGATTTTCAGGAGGCCGAGGAAGTGGGCCTGACGGTCTGCGCAAAAGCTGGATTAACGAGACTATTGAATCTAACCCGGTACCCGCGATCTGGGTTTGCAATCAGATCAATGGCATCGACCACGCGTATCTGCGTCGCTTCGATCTCGTCATGGAGTTCCGGACACCGACTCGACGCGTCCGGCAGCGCATGGTTGAGCGCCACTTCAAAGCGGATGAACTCTCCGCGGCGTGTGTCGAGCGGCTTGTAGCTATCGAATCGCTGACGCCGGCGCTGATTGAACGCGCCGCTCGGGTAGTTCGCACGGTGCGCTCCGGGAAGGTGTCGATACGCGACGCCGAAGTGGAGCGCGTTGTGGCCACGTCACTTGGTGCGATGGGGTGTCGAGTTGATTTCTCCGCCTCTGACCTGCCCGAATACTATGACCCGGCACTCCTCAATACCGATCGAGAGCTAGGGGCAATAGCGCAGGGGCTCGGCCAGACGAAGTCGGCACGACTGTGTTTCTATGGTCCACCGGGAACCGGAAAGACCGCCTTTGCCCATCATCTTGGCCGAACCCTTGATCGACGAGTGGTCGTCCGCCGCGCGTCGGATATCCTCAATCCTTACCTTGGGGGAACCGAAGCGAATCTGCGCAAAGCCTTCGACACGGCGCGCCAGGAAGACGCAATCCTACTGATTGACGAAGCCGACAGTTTTCTTCAGGACCGATCCGGTGCACACAGGCAGTGGGAAGTCACGCAGGTCAACGAACTTCTGACTCAGATGGAATCCTTCAACGGTATATTCATCGCCTCGACCAACCTGATCGATCGACTGGATTCCGCTTCCCTTAGACGCTTTGATTTCAAGGTGAAGTTCGATTACCTCACACGCGAGCAGCAGCGCATCATGCTCGGTCGCATCGTGGACGACAAAAACGATGAGTCAGGGCGCTGGCAAGAAGCAATTCAAAGGCTCGATCATCTGAGTCAACTGACACCGGGAGATTTTGCCAACGTACTGAGGCAACTTGCTGTGACCGGACAGCAGCGATCAGCATCTCGGATCATCGATCTACTCTCGGCAGAGGTCGCCCTGAAGCCCGGTGCGTGCAAAACGTCAATCGGGTTTGTGCACCATTGAACGCATTTGGGAAGGCGCAGCTCTGCATCGCGTGGATCTGTATGGGTTTGAATTCTTCCCTTGTCCCGATTAGCGTCCGTAAGGCCTAGCCTTGGTTGAATGCGTCTCACACCGTGTCGTTTGAGAGCGCCCTATAGTGCTCGCTCTCCCCGGTGCGCCACAGCACTCGCAAGTGCGCTCAGACAACGCGCTTGCAAGTTGGATCATCCCGCGTTGACGCTCCGTGGCCTTGCTGACGTAAAAACGCAGGCCACCGAACTTTTCTTTGATCTGAACGATGACCATTGAGTCGACTTCTGATCTGTCCGCGTCCTGCTCGAGACAAGCACAGAGTGTATTGATGAGGTCATACCAACCGTTGCCACATTCGATTCCGCGATGCAGGCAGGACTGACGCGTAGCGATTGAACAGCGCATTGGTGCATTGAGTATCCATTACCTAGGCCAGTCGCTTGTCAGGCCTGAGCCATGACGGCGATAACGGAAAAATTGTCGTAGGCATCGACCGCCAAGAGAGCAGATCGAGCAGCCTCTGCCAAGGTGATCGGATCCGCGTGCTGGGTCATCATTGTCTGCCACGGCGCGTCGCCCAGGACGTCATGAACTCCGTCCGTACACAACACCAATAGCTCGCCCGGCGCCAGGGTAAGTGTCACCAGATGGATGGCGAAGTCAGATTCCTCCGAGTCCGCGATCAAGCAGTCCGACAGCGCGCCGTACAAACTTGCATATTCGATTGTGGCGTCCGCAGTACCTGCATCACGCAGACGCTGAAGTTCGGTATGGTCCTGGCTGAGTTGCCGGATGCTTCCATCACATTTGCGCAGGTAGGCGCGGCTGTCGCCGGTATTCAAGACTACGGCGCGACTTCCTTTGAATTGCGCCGCGACAATTGTGCTGGAGCTGCCATACATCTGCGGTCGGCGTGCAAGTTCTTCGCATAGTCGCGCATGGACTTCGCGCAGATGACGGCCATTCATGAGCCCGTCCTGGCACCACTGGGCGTGCTCGTTCAGTACGCGGGGCAGCTCGCCGAGAATAAACCGGCTGGCAAGCTGTGCGTTCGGACTGGCAGCCACACCATCGGCGAGCGCGATCAGTACCTCGTCGTCGAATTCCTTCTCGACAGGGAGCAGATTCTTGGATTGTCGAACCTCCCCCTGTACAAGCAGCGCGTCCTGTTGTTGAACCGGTTTTCCACGGTGCATGCAATACGCAATGCGAAATGACATCGAAGTAGTTGAGCTCCCGGTCAATGGGCAAGGCAAGTTCATATGAAGCTGTGTAGGCTGCCTAGGGCGTCATCAAACGCATCATCGCGTAGGTGTCGCGTTCGCAGTACGCAAGAAGTTGCGTTCTCAACTCATCGCGACGGTGCGAAGGTGTGTCGGGATGGATCGCTTCCATATAGGCCGACTGCGCCTCGGTACCCCCGCAGATGTCCAGATCGTCATAGGCAAGTTCGGGCGCTACGGTGGGCAGTACTGCCTTGATCGACCATGAGCCACGCATATCGCGATGGTAGTAGTTCGACCTATAAAGAGGCAGTAGGTCGACCATTCGTTCGACTACCTCCAATAGCGACTCGCTCTTTTCAGGAAACATCCCGGCCAGTTCGCGCAGTCGCGAAGCTTCGAAGCCTCTGTTCCAGACCAGGATGGGCCCGGGCTCCTTGACCGCGTCGAGCAAATGGTCAATGAACGCCGATAATGGAGAGCCCCCAGAAACATCCAGAAATTCCGAGTGTTCGATGGCACCGTCGGCAGATTCTTTGTGGCACGAGAACTGGAACGGGAGTGCTTGAAATGGGCGCGTTCCCAGCCACCGGGGGATCACGAAACTGACAGTCTCGAAATCCAGGAAGTACCGAGGGTAAGGGATCGCTGCGAGCGTGGCCTGGAAATCCGCCGAAACAAAAGGCAGATCGTCTCGAGTCGCCGCTGCGATTCTCTTGAACAGGTCATTCGGTAACGAGGCATCTGGGACATCCCGAAGGTCGCGATATCCCTCGCCTTCGAGTCGCCCAATCAGCGCACGCGCTCGAGGCAATAGGCTTACCGGAAACTGCGGCGGTTCTGATTCCCCGGATTGGCAGTGCTCAATAAATGGGCAACCATACGGTGTCGTGCAGTGATTCCCTGTTGCAATCGCGGGTTTCGGTCCGGCAGCGACCTCCTTCAGTTCCGCCACAATGCGAGGAATGTCTGATTGCAGCGCCTCAACGGCTGACGTGATATCTACTTGAGTCAGCAGCCCAACATAGTCGCCAGGCGTCGTATAGACGAATTGGTTGTCGACGTGGGCCAGAACGATTTTCTTAACGTGACGTCCCGCTCCGCGGGCCACCCACGTCTGTATTGCGCAGTCCCAAATGTGCTCATCCTTGACTGACGTGGTCGACTTAACCTCAATCAATGTATCGCTTCGATCCCCGCGCTCGAACCCATCGACGCGCACACGCACATCCTCGTACGAGAACGCAGGCTCAAACAACATCGGAATTTCGGTATGTGGCCGCTTTAATGCGGCCTGCGTCTCAGCCAGCGCTTCACGCACATGCAGATGATCGGCAGCGATCAGCAAGCCACCGCCGAGCAAGTCTTGGGCGAGTTCGCCAAACCGAGTGCCTTCATCGAGGCGGGCTTGAGCAGCTCCACCCCAGCGGGCAGTACCCGGCTGTTTCAGCTCCAGCCACAGCCGCTTGTGGCACTGCCGCCCCGATTGGATGCGGGACTTCGAGAGCCGCGGGATCATCGTTTCGTGATCTTCCAGCTGGTGAACGGTTGCTTTGCGCTGGCATCGGGCGAAGCAAGGCGTGTACGCACAACCCTTTGCAAATTCGTCGGGAAACCCTTCAGCTCGACAAAGACATCCTTTATCTTCTCGCATCCGATGTCTGTGGAAAGCAGCTTCAGGCTATCGCGCATCTCTTGGCGCCTCACTTCACCGGGTGGGGATTGCACAAATTCCAAACAACTACTGTCGGACTCGGGCGCTCTCCCCGCAGGAGCGATCAATACGAGTCTGCACTGCAGCCTGTCCTTCGCCCCCGAAGCAACGAGGATGCGATCCAGTCGCACCAACTTGCGCGCAAGTTGCAATTTATCGACGGGTGCGATCCCTTTTGCCTCGATACAAAGTATGACTATGCGATCCTGGTCGTCTGCGTATACAACGAGCAAGTCGAGGTCCTCCTGAATGCCGATGACCGGTCTCAGGGAGTCATCCTTACATTCGGAGCCGTCGTCCAGTGGGCCCGACTCCTGACCCTCACAATAAGTGCGAACGAGCGCGGCATATAGCCAATCCAAGTGGTAGTCCATGCCTGCGAAAACGCATTTTCTAGTAGAAGAGTCGAGATGGGTTTTTGAAAGCTGCGGCTCGAGCGCGGCCTTCATTTGTTCGGACAACCAAAGATCCTTGTTTTCCTCGTACTTATTGGCGGCGCCCAGGTAGGCAAAGCGCATCAAATGGTCCCGTTCCTTGGCGTTGAGATCCTTAAGGTTCTGGACCAGTGAGGCGGCGAAATCTGTCATGGCAATAGTCGATATAAGTCAGTGGAATGATGAGTATGTACCAAGATTGCGACATATCATGTCGCAATGATTGCTCAAACATCGGCAACCCTGAGAGCCCCAGACATGCAGGGCTCGATAAAACATGCGCCGCATCTTGGGCGACAGCAATGTTTTGAAGTTTGACCAGAGAGATGCTTGCAGACTGCGTTCGGAATTGATTCGTTGCGCGGCGTAGTCGATCGCCATAGTTAGGCGCCACGCCTGCCTGATCTGCGTCTTCAGCAATGAGCGATTTGCCATCTGGTTTCCAAGCGACTTTGGACGTCGCAGTTGGTCTTGCGGCTTGGGCTCATTCCTCGCAAGCAGTCAACCTCTTGGTCATTACGAGCAGCTCAGATCGTTCCAGACAGGAATCTGCTGCCGATATCCATCAATGCTTCCGGATCGGTGCCTTCGTCTACGCGGATTGCCGCGTTGACAGCATTTTGGCCGCGTTCGCAGCACATCCAAGTTCGGGAAAAGCGGTCTTCGATGATCGAGATGACTCCGTGCGGCGTTTCGACTTCGACACAGGCAGGCCAGTCCTTGGCAGTGCGCGCAAGCTCGGCCACCATGTAGGTAATGGAAACCTCATTGCCGAGGCTTTCGACGAGTGCCGACAACGCGGCTGCAAGCACGTCCGCGTCACTTTCCAATAAAGCCGGTGCATCGGTCTCTGGAACCAGGTCACGAATAGCTGGGCACGCGAAATGGAGCCTCGGCATCCTGCGTCAACCCGCTGCCTTGAGCGTCATGTTCATCGTGAAAAGTGTAAATCCCTTCTCAACCAGTTCCTTCGCAATCCCATGGTTTATCTTGATGAACTCCTCCTCGAGCCGCTTGTCTTCCACGGGATCCTCACTTGTAAGCCGCATGCCTCGAAGTGAATCCAACCGCAGCTTCGTCCCGCTCTCGTAAAGTCGCATATGTCGGTCGCTCGTCATGCGGTGAGATGCGTAGTAGTCCATATATTCACCGTCAACATCTCTGCCGAAGCAAAACTGTATGAGCCACCCTCGTTCTTTTACGTGACCCGAAGATCTAGATTGAAGATTCTCTTCGGGGAGGGTGATATCCCAGCTCGCGAAATGCTTGGCGAATGTTTGAGAAATAGTGTCCATGCGATTTGATCCTGAAACTGCGATGGGTCACCGCCATTCTGCCACGGTGGGTTGAATCCGGATGCGTACCAAGCAGTCGTTGTCAGTGAAAGCCGCATGCAGACGGTGGAAAGCACTTTTCCTCATGCGACCGAGAGAACGCGAACGTGCTCATAGCGAACTGACACCGGATCTTTTCCAACTCGTCGAATCTCTGCCGTGCGAAACCCGAATTCGCGATCTTGATGATCAGGTCCCCCGGCTTTCGCGCGGTTTCATTTTCGTGTTGGCCATGCTTCAAGGGCCAGCTCCGCGAGGTGTCTTTCGGAAGAACCAACGACGAGTCGATCCATCACTCCGTTGCGCGCAACCTGGCGTGCAGAAGCGAAGCCTCGCAACAAGAAGCGAGACCACGTCGAAACACTCTCCCCATCGATTTCCAATGGCTCCGATGCCGCCGACTGGATCGCCAAGTAGCGGCTTTCCAAATCTGCGATGGCCATCGACGGCCGGGGTCGAGCGACGACTGTGGCCAGCCTGCGAATCATTGGACCCGCGTGGAGAAAACGCAGCTCACACGCGGCATCGAAGTCGATTCCGACCATGTTGGGTGTCTTTTCACCCTCCAGATACCATTCCTCAGAGGTCATCTTGATGCTGGCCCACGGCACTTGCGCGCGGGGAAAGGTCATAACGCCGATCAGCCCTTTGGTTGCCGGATAGGAGAGTGCAAACAAGTAGACCTCTCGCATCCGGGCGGCCTCAAGGACGCTGGCCAATCCGGGATGGTCAATATCTTGAATTTGCGCGTAGCCGAACGGCACGAGCTTGACTTCCAAATCGCCCATCATCCTTTTTGGGCATTGACCAATGACCTCATCGGTCAGCGGAGCGTAGAGGACTTCTTCTACGTCGGCGAATGTCGCGATGATGTCGGCCGGGTCGAGATCTGGCGGCTCAGGTGTGCGCGGAATGGGAGTTGCCGGCTGAGATTGTGCTTTCTCCGGGTCTTCGTAGACGTAGTTGTCCGGATCCGTCAGTAACGCGGCCTTTTGCATCCCCGGCGAAATGAATGCGACGGTGGAGATCAATCCATCTTGAATCTTGAAGTCCACGGTCGCTTCATGCGTTTTCGAGCCGGGTTTTGTGACGATGACAATCGGCTTTCCATATTGCCAGCCGGATGTCGCAACTCCGATCAATGCCTCATGCATCCGGGTCGAAGAGCGCCGCATGTTCTCAACCTTTCCCCGCAAAAGGTTCGCAACTGCATCGTTCGTATTCAAATCCTCCAGCACCCAATGCGAGGTGTAGAGGACATCCGGAGCCAGCTTTTCCAGAAAAGGTTCGACGTCCAGTTCATTCACAAACTGGCAATACAGACGGACAGCATCGAGCTCGCAAAACCGCTTTCTTTCAAACTGTGCATTCATGGATCAATCCTTGGACCAAGTGAAGCGAAGATGGCATGTCTGGATCGACGCGAGGCTGTGGGCCATCTCGCATGCTCGGGCGAACGGCGACTGTAACGAAGGGGTTCGGGGGCCGGGTTTGGCTGAGACAACCGAGGTTAGATCAGGGTGTCCACTGGAGCGAAGGAACCGGCTACCTCGAACTAGGTTCGTTGTTAGTCAGGTATTTTCCACGAGGTCAGCACTGCCGGTCCGATTCCATCCGGACGTACTACAACGTAACCGGATCGCTCCTCGAGCCGCTTCCAATCGGACGCTTCGCATACAGAGAACGACCAGATTTCATCGGCTGGCCCAAGTGCGTTGCGAACGGCAGTCCATTGCGCATGCAGGTAACCGAATGGAATGTTCGGCACGGCACCCAAGGGATCAAAAACGCGCTCCCTGCATTCAACCTCCTCTACGGATAGGCGCTCATGCAGGTGCTCCCTCAAGATTTGGAATTCTGGCTCCAAAGCTACCTTCGTCGCACAGGAATCCTCGTCTTCCAAGCCCAGCCACATTCTCGCCTTGATGAATAGCGCAAGGGGCCAAGTGATCGCTACCACCACGCAGGAAATTAAAGGAACAGTTACGTGATTGATGAGGTGATAGCGGAATGTATGCCGTCGAGGAAAGAGCGCTTTGGAAACCTCACGACTGAGACGCAGTGAGCTCCTGTGTTCTGAAATCTGTTGGGTGATATAGAGTGCAATCGCCAAGCTGGAACCGATAGTCAGATAGATCGCCAAATAGGTCACGAAAGGTCATCTCCGTCGTCTGCTTGTCGGTCAAAGATCGTAGCGGCACGGACCGCATAGCCATCCGCTTCGGTCGCCTCGCCTGAGGTTCCGTTCTCGTGCGCCCAGGTCCGCAGAACAACACCCTTTTCAAACTCGAAGTACCGGTCACGTTCATGGATGCTGGCATAGCCCATGTGGAAATATTCAAGGAGTTTCCCTTCCGGTGAACGAGTCGTTCCCGAATACCAATGGGCAAAGACGCGTTCGGGAAAGTCCGGAAAGAGCGAAGCCAAATTTGCGACCTCAGCGGTCTTTAGCGTTCCATTGATTCCGGTCAGATAGAGACGACCGTCGACAATTTCCCAAGTGCCGACATAGCCACGCCAGAGTGCGGTCGAAGTCCACTCGAAGGGTGGATCCAATCCGGCCAGAGCGAAATAGTTTCCGAGAGGTTCGGCGCACATCGAAAGCTCACGACCCTCATAGACTAGTGTCTCGGGAATTTGGGCGGTCATGCGGCTCCTCGTCACCCGTAGCATCAGCGATTGATAGATCGGACGATTTCTGTTGTCGGAATTTTCGGGTCGATCCGTCTCACCAATTGAGATTCGGCGCGGTCCACCCTTCGATTTTTCGCGTCCGACAACTAATAGAGCAAACTGAGGACCGTTCGATCTCGATACGCCACAACGTGATACCCGACGCCATCCATTGGGCCACCCACCGCTTCGGTATGCGCGACTTGCATCGCTCTCAGATGGGCGGAAAGTGACACGACAGCGTTGATGGGTGGCGTCAAACGATCGAACACCGATGCAGATTCATTTGTGGGCCATTGAGCTGACCATCTGGGATTCGATGCAGTTGCCGGGACCTCTTCGATCCAGTCTCCCATTGGTGAACAGGCCATCTCGAAGATCCAGTTGGTCGCTGTAGGATCAAGGCGCATCAGCGATTCGAGATGAGTCACTGTTTCGGCATTGCGAAATGCTTCGACCAATGGACTTTCGTCGACAAGATTTGGATTCATATCTATTCCTATTGACCCAGGGCTAGCGCCAGGGCGGATGCGAAAACCTATTCGCTGGCGACATCTGAGTACGGGGCGGAGCGAAGCGGGCCGGCGAACCCATTACCACTAGGCGGAGAATAACGAAGCGCGTTCTCAGGAATTGAGAGCGGTCGTCAATCAGATGGAATCTTGCTCGCTTTGGCGGACAGCATCGAGAACACATGAGCAAGACCACCACCCCACGGCAAACCGACATTTTCGTAGGTCCGGATCACCAGAAAGTCACAGTGCCCACAGCTCCGAATCGGGAATGTCGTCGCCATCAACCATAAACTCCGCATCGTTGGCAACGACACTGTATGGATCTCCTTTCGATTCCCATCGCAGCGCCAGGTAAGTTGCTGGACCAGCAAATACTTCACCCCCTTCGGGGAGATCGCCAAGGACTACCGGCCAGCCCTCGTCGAAAAAGACAACGCGACAGGGAATGCTGCGTTCCTCCAGCAACTGGTGGATCGCCTTGAGCAATTCGGTATGTGTGCGAAGTTGAGGGTCGTCTATCTCGCAGTCATCCAGATCCCAGCGGAATGTGACCACACCGTCGGCGACTTCGCGCTCGGACTCGGGACCAAGTGCGCGCCAAGGACCAGCCAAGTCAGGCAATTCTCTGTGCAGTTTGCGAAAGTTCCCGGCTAAAGCGATACCAAACGTCAATCCCAGCTTTGGAACCAACTGGGAAGGACGATACGCGTTCAAGCTGCTGTGGGAATAGCCGGAATTTCGGCCATCGACCGAGCAGACGAAATATGAGTCGGAATCGAAACTCGGAATTACTCGACCCGCGAACGCGAACGCAGTTTCGCCATCTCGCGAGATCAATCGAATGCTGACGGATTGCGCTTCCAATTGACGACCGATCGCACCGGCGACTCTCTCATGACATACCACGAACCCTCTTTCCCAAGTCATCACCGATGCTCCGCGCGCATTGTCTGAACAGAATGTACGAAGAGGTCAACGGATGCCATCCCTTCGGATTGGGGTCGAAAATGAGCTGCTGATTCAACAAGCACAACGTGCTCAGGTTGCGCGCACAATTTCAACAGCATCAGCACGCGTTAACCCTCTTGCATACGCGTACCAATGAAGTCGAGCGTCTAAACCGACTAGCCGTGATCGTGAAGCCGGTGAGCTGACCTGATTGACTAGGATACTGCCGGCCGTTCGGCGGTTACTTCAAAGCTCAGAATTCGACCCAATGCGGACGTTGCGTGTTTTGCCATTCAGAGCTCGTAATCGATACGGAATTCGTTCTGAATTATTTCAAATATGCACTGCATCTCATTGCGGAATTCCTCGCGAAGAGTCTTACCATCGTGCAGCAACCCTGTCACGGCGCCTCGTGATTCCACGGCATCCTTGTCACGCACGTCCTTCGCTGGGATAGCGAAGAACTTGTAAGACGGGAACGCTTCTTCAAGTATTGGTATGGTCACCTTCTGATCACTATCAAGGAGGCCGGCTACTCTTTTATACCCCATGTCCTGAAGCAGTTGACACATGTGTCGCATGTTGCCAGCCCCACCCACACCCCAGCCAAAAAGGTGGCCAGGAACGTGGCCGATCGGTAGCTGGGAAGCAACGACGGGATACAGCATAACGTCGTCCTGCCCCTCGGTTAGCACGATGCCGTCGTCTTGAAAGAATAATTCACGAGCATCTAGACCAAACGTGTGCGGCGCCTTGGTGTTAGGTTTCCCTGGATTATGGATCTTCAGTAAAGCTTTGCGACCATCTTCGCTTAGCTGGTGCGTGGCAGAACCCTTGCCCTCTGACGTTACTCGGATCAAAGACGCGCCTTGTGCGATGGCCAATGGGTCAATGAAATATGGTGAGTGCGTCGCAACGACGACTTGTCTGCTTGCCGACGCGCGGACGATGACGCGGACGAGTCTGCGGATGATGGCAGGGTGGAGCGACAGTTCTGGCTCATCGATGGCAATAGTGTTGCCATCCGTCGAACTGGTCAAAGCGTCAACGATCGAGAACAGGCTTACGACTCCTTCACCGGCGCCATCACTGGAATGGCTCGCGCTCCCATTTCGAAGCCGAATGTAATGGTTGCCTTCTGATGACTGATCGATCGTCCAGTTGGGAACGTATCCCAAGAGCTCTTCTAGCAAGTTATTGAACTTAGATGGAGACTTCTCGATATCAAAAAGGCGCATCTCGAACGAGGACAGTTCAGACAGGCGGCGCGCCGGTAGGCCACCGTTTCGCTGATAGTCAACAAGTGTTCCTTCGGAGCGACTGAAGAAAGGTTGAAATCCTCGTCGCGACGGCACAACTCGGATAGGATCGCTCTCCACCGCACCACCCCGTTCAGCGGCTTCTTCGCCCTCGATCACGAGCACAGATTGACTGCTTCCCACCGTGCGGCTTTCGATGACCTCTGTACGATCTTCAAAGGTGTACGTGATGCGAACGAAGTCGGCATGCTTGTTGCGGACGCCTTCTGAAAACGTCGGGAGCTGAGAGCCAGAGCGGGCTCGCAACGCTTCGATGACGGTTGATTTTCCCGAATTATTGGCTCCGGTAATGACGGTAAGCCCGCTTCCTTCACGCTGCCCGACCGGCATCGCAAGACGAACCGTCTGGACTTCATCAAATCCACGATATCCCGATATTGAAACTGTTTTTAAGAAACTCAAAGTCGCTCCTAACGAAATTGCACTCACGTCGGCTCATCGAAGACGGGCCGCAGTGATCCCATAATAATGGTTGGCCTTGCGATTCCTGCTGGGACGATTGTCCCGAATGAAACTGATGTTCGCTCATGGCCGACTGCAGGCGACCCGAAGCAGAGCTTCGATGGTGAAGTCCCTTGCACGAGAAATTCCCAAAGTTTTGGCGGCGCTTCGATGTACGACTGGCTAGAATAGCAAGTCAGAGCCCAGCGAAGTAGCGACAGATTCCCAGCTAGAAATTCACTCAGGGCTAGATCGCCGAACAAGCGGTGCGACGGGCTTAACTTGATAGTTCTCGAACGAAATGTCCTGAAGCAATTCAAGAGTGAGCGATGTTATGCTTATGGAATAGATCCAATTGTCGGATTGAATAGGTACTAGGCGTCATGCCATGAATGGTCTCGAATTCACTGCAAGCATTGTCGAATCGTTGGCTTGGCCTGTGGCGTCAATTTTCCTTGTACTGCTGTTGAAGGACGAGATCGTCAAGCTCGCTCCGTTCATCAAACGGCTAAAAGCTGGACCACTTGAAGCAGAATTTGAGCGTGATGTAAGGGAGCTCAAGGAATCAGAGCTCGCGCCGCAGGACGCTGCGTCCTCTCGCATTGTAGACACCGCGTCCAAAACGTTTTTGTTCCAACTCGCAGAACTTCATCCGCGCTCTGCAGTTCTAGAAACCTGGGTTCGACTTGAGGCGGCAGCCCGCGCCGCGTTGCTTCAAGACAAGACAAAGGGACCAATGGCCTCCTATGTTTCTGCCGCTAGGTTGGCGGAGTCGCTCGTAAAGGCGGGAGTGATCGACCAAAGTGAAGTAACTCTCTATCATGAACTTCGCCGCCTTAGGAATGATGTGGCGCACCTAATTGGTCTTGAGCCAACTCAAGAGGCCGTACGTTCGTACATCGAATTGGCTTCTCCACTACAGAGTCGCCTGGAGGGAAAAGCGAGATGACGACTAGCGAAGATGGAAATTGAAACGATTCGAAGAGTTGTATTGAGCCGCCACCTCTATGAATTGGCTGCCGGGTCAATGCGCTCGGCGAATGATATGCACCTCTTCGCCGACGCAAATTTGATGCAAGACGCGGTTGAAGCATTCTTAGTCGGCCTAGCGGACCATCTTCAGTGCGACGTTGATCAGAACACCAAGTTCGATCGATATTTTGTATTAATCAACGAACATGTCTCTCCGAAAGAGCTCCCATTCAAAGCCAAGCTGCTCAGGCTGAATAGGGTGAGAATTGATTCAAAGCACCACGGAATTCAACCCGCACGGGATGAATGCAAACGACTGTTGGTTGCGGTGCGTGAATTTTTTGAAGAGGCCTCTACATCGCTTCTCGGCCGGCCATTCGCCTCAATCAGCGCTATTGATGTATTGAGAGATGGTGAGCCCAAGGAGCTTCTGAAGGAAGCTCAGGAGGCGCTTGCAAATAATGACCATGAGGCATGTGCAATCGCATGTCGCAAAGCGCTCTTCATCGAGATTGAGCGAAGATATGACATCAGCGAGTACGCTGATGATAAGCCGAGAGGCCTGTTGGCGAGGTTGTCATCTGCCCCCTATTACGCGAGAAACAAGGAGTTCATTGAAACGAACGTACGGGAGCCAACTGACTTCATCGTCTACGACCACGCGAGAGTAGATGAGCATTTATTGGTGTCGGGTGCGGACAACACTGCATTCTGGAATGTATGGAGATTGACGCCAGAGATATTTAGACGAAGGGATGGCGTGTGGGTCGTAAAGTACGATCTGGCCAAGTTGGATGCTGAGGTGCTCGCCGACAAGATCGAGTACATTTTTTCGGCAACGCTTGATGTGACTCTGTCGTTGCACCGGACATTGCAGGCTACCCAAACTGGACCCCATCGACGGTTCTTCCTTGATTTATCCCAGGAGCGGGTTCCTGTACATAGGAAGGCGGATACCACATCAGAGGTTACGGCTGTCACTCCGCCGGGACTGATGAGATTGGATACCGACTACTGGGTAGAAGGCTTGAAAGGAGATGGCCCGTACTGGCATATAAGCCACTATGACGGGGAATATTTACTGGATGGGTTCATACATGCAAACGTCGTAGTGTGAACGGCTAAGAAATCGTATGAACCGGCACCCCAAACGCCCCCGAGCTAGGGCGTTTGGAATACAGGATCATGAAATGAGTGACAGCTACTACGACACAGCGCAAGTCTGTCTAAATGGGCACGTCATCAATTCGACCCGCGCTTTTCCCAGATCACTTTGGTCGACCATTCGATCTGTTTCATCGCTGCGCTGGTGATCTTGCGCTGGCGGACTCATCTTGGATACGCGATCACGCGCACACTGATTCCGAGCCCAGCTAGTTCCGAACCCAGCTAGATCACCGGATACATGATCTCGCCAAAATCTAGCTCCGGATGTTCGAGCATGAGCTCAATGATGATGGGCGTAATGGCCATCATGATGGCGGTGCCGCCCTTCAGTTGCTCGCGATTGACCTTGCTGTTCCACGTCGCGCCGCCATGCACCAGCTGGTTACGCAGCACGTAGAGTCGATCAAACACGATAGAGAGGACCTTGGCTGTGTCGCCCAACATGATCGAGCCCAAGGCGGCCTTCTTGCTACCCGCGAACTTCTCTTCCCAGCGGTTGCTTGAATCGTGCTCGCGCAGCGCACGCCAGAACGGCTCGAACACGAACTGATTGTCGAGCAGTGTCCGAATCGGACCGGAGAACTGCTTGAAGAGGAGTTGGTGTAAGTGCTTCTCGGAATCGGCCGATAGCAGCACCTGGATGAATTGGGCGAGTCGATCTCTCTCCGATTCGTCGAGACCGAATTCCTTCGCGTAGGCCGCGTTGAATGAGATCCAGAGAAAGATGAATTTCGCGTCATCGTCGCTGACTTCCGCTTCTGCGCGTCCCAGCCAGCTGATGGCTCGGTGCAATCGCACCCTTTGCGGTTCCGAATAGAACTCGGCATCGTGCTTTAGCTTCGACTTGAGCTTGCTTCCAATTTCCGGCACGCGATTCACCCGTTCCCTTTTCAGGGATCGTACCCTATCGGACCATTGCGCGAAGGCAGCCTCAACGGTCGCCAGCAAGCACAATCAACGTGCGGGGGAATCGGTGATCAACCCCGCGTTCCACAATGCCAGCACGACTTCCAACTGCCCGTTCTGCTGCTTGGGTGCTCCCGAGGTTCGCTCCCAAAGTTGCGATGGGCGCTCGGCGAGCCCTGGCTCACTTCTCAGCGCATCGATAGCTTCCAGCGCGTAGCGTGCGTTGATCGATTTTGAAAGCTCCGATGCGGCTGGGATTCCAACCAGAGCACCCGCATCAATGAGTCCGAGGAATGTGGAACGTGGGCAAACCTTTTCCCGAGCGCTGGATTGATCAGGGTAAGCGTCCGCCGCTGACAGAGCCCAGGCGCTTCGAGGGTCGGCACCCGCCTTTATGTGACGAACAGCATCAAGCGCGATCTTGTTGTACTTGGCCATAGAAGGCTTCTCTACCCGTCTCAATCGAGAGTGTGGTTGTACCTGGTACCTGCAACGTTCACCAGAACCAACTAGAACCACTTCTTGCTACAGGTCGTCGTCGGGATCCTGATCATTGTTCTTGTACGGCTTCGCATTCCACGGCTGATGGCGGTGTCCATTGCGATTGCGCAGATCCAGTTCCGCACTCGATTGATCGTAGGCCTGGACGAGCTTTGCCACAGCGAGAAGAGGCTTGGCACCCTTGGACTTCCACTGGCCGGACAGCAGTGAACGAAGTGCGACGGCAAAATCCGGCCATTTGCCGTCCAGAATATTCAGTGCATCGTTGAGTTTGATCAGTCCGGTCAGTTCGTGGCCCAGCGTCTCGTACGGAGTCGATCCGATCTCTCCGTAGCACCACAGTTTTCCGATGTCGTGCAACAGCGCGAAGACGATTCCGATATCACGATCGGTCGAATTCAGCCCCGGTGTTTCCGCCACCCGCTCCGCCATCTCGATGGAGTGAATTGCCAGTCCGCCGAGATACGCGTGGTGATGCGACTGTGAGGCCGGGCATTTCCAGAAGTGCCGATAGATGATCCTCAAAGAGAAAACGTCCGACAGGAAATCGAACAACGGGCTCGCTTCCACGCGACCGACAACCTTGCGCAGCCGCTCGACAATGGTCTTGTCGGCGCCAAACACGTCGGGAATCAGTTCGAATACGATCGTGTCCTGTGCGTCGTAGATTTCGGCCGTCACCCACTGGGTATCGTCGTTGAATGCTGCGGCCAACAGAGTGACGTACGCTTTCCTGATCTGCGGGCTGTCCTCAAAGCGAGGAGGGAGCCAGGTGGCGGCTCTGCGGATTGCATCCCGCGTCAGAATATTGAGCCGGTAGGGCGCGACATCTTCATGCCAAGTCGATTCGTGGTTGTCGATGACGACGCAGACGTTGCTGGTTTCCACGCTGGGATTAAAGGTGTCCATGAGTGTCATTCCGTTTGGCTCCTTCGGTTGCAAGGGCGATCTGTTTCAGAACTTTGCGCAGCGTCTTGGCGTCCATCGATTCGATGTCGGCCGACGTCAAGGCTTTTGCCGGTGCAGGGGCAGGGGATTCGTCCCGGCTGTTGATCAAGCCGGTGATGGCCAGGCCGTCGGAGCGGGTGAGGTTGGGCACGAAACGCGAGTAGACCGTGAACAACATCTGCGTATTGACGTGGCCCATGATCCGCGCGATCCACTCGGGGTTCTCGCCTGACGCGAGCATCAGCGTGGCCGTGGTGTGCCGCGTCTGATAAGGGCGGCGCTTCTCCAGCTCCAAGTAGCGCAGCAGCGGATACCAGATCCGATTCGCAAAATTGTGCGTATCGATAGGACCACCGCTCGACCCAGTAAAGACATACGGGTTTTCCGGATCCCGGCACCGCCACTGATCCTCGATCGCCTCCCGAACAATCGGCAGCATCGGGATGTCGCGGAGGGACTGCTCGTTCTTGGCGTTCTCTTCCGATTCGCCCCCGACCAGCGTCTCGCGCACCAAGATGAGCCCGCGCTCACGATCGACGTACTTCCACTTGAGGCCGTTGATCTCGCCAGTGCGCATGCCGGTGAAGAATCGCGTGGTGACGTAGTTGCAGTAGTCCACACGAATGTTGGTGCGGATTCGCTCAACCTCTTCCAGCGAGAACGGCTGCACCTCCGCACGGCGCATCTTCAGCGGCTTGATGCCACGAAAGGCCGGCGCAAACTCGAACCGCTCCGCCGCTTCGTTGAGCATCTGACGCAGCATGCACATGATCTTGTTGATCCGTGCGGCCGACATCTTCTTGCCACCACGCCCGGGCATCTTGGAAAGCTCCGACCGGAAGGTGAGCACGTCGACTTTTTTGACCTCACTCACCGGAAGGGCACCAAAGGTCGGCAACAAATGCTTGTCGAAGATGGCATCCACGCCCAGCCGATGCAGCCGCCGCCATTGCGGAGCCATTTCGGTGCGCCAGGTCACCGAGAAGTCGGCGAAGCTTGGAGTGGATGCGACTTCCGCGCCCACGTTGTTTCCCGATTGCGCAGTGGCGTTCGTCTGCAACACATTGCCAGCAGCCAAGGTTGGAAACTTCGCCGCGCGTGGGCTTCCTGGAAACGTTGCTGCGTAGTCGAATTGCCCCTGCGCAATGTCTTTGAGGATCCGACTCAGGAACGACTCCACCTTCCGCTTGTTTTCCGCTGTCGACGGGAGGGCGGTTTGCTCCCGACAGCGGACGCCTCGATAGTAGAAGTCGAGGAACAGCAATCCGTTGTCCGCCCGCGAGCGGACCTTAGCCATGAGCCATCGCTCCGTTGGCCATCGGAATGTTTTCCGCGTGCCGGGAAGCGGAACGCCCACCGACCGGGACGCCTGACCGGCTGCCTGATGCTTCGCCAATGTCACGCTGGATTGATTCCCAGATAAAGAGAAGCTTCCGACCGCCGAAGGGCCGGATATAGTGGATACCCTCCAGCAGGACGGCGTCTTTCAGACGGGTCCGAATCGTCCGGGCGTCATAGTGAATGAGTGCAGAGAGCTGGTCGGTGGTAAGGTATGTCTGTTCCATCGGTGCGCTCCTTGTTCCGTATGTGACGTTGGTGAATCGCTTTCGATTCACATCTACGTTGTACCACACGAGATACAAAGCGCAATACTAACGAATCATTTGATTCTATAGTGATTCAGCAAGGATTCAGGTTCATGCTCAGGTTCAAGCTGAAAGAACGGATAGCTGATAGAGAGTTCAAGGAAGGACGTCGCATCTCCTTGATCGAAATTGCCGAATCCACCGGCATCGGGCGCATCACGCTTTCTCGAATGCTCAACCGGGGCACGCACGTGCGCTCCGACACGCTTGATCGGCTTTGCAGTTATTTTGGTTGCCGTATCGAGGAGCTGGTCGAGCACATTGTGGATTCCTCGCTCGACTAGGTCGGCGCGGTGCTTCGGCGCAACGAAAGTCATCGATGTGCGTCTTGTTTCAATCCTGGTTGGACAATCTGATTGCGCTTCAAGCAGCGGTGTGAGAAGGCTTTGTCCGCTCACGCGAGTAAGGGATGACATATGACAACGACAGATCGCGAACACGCAGAAACTTTGCTTCGGCAGGCGTTAGGGAATTCCGCCGCGACGTTCCGGGATGGCCAATGGGAGGCCATTGACGCAATTGCTAATCAACGCCGAAAACTACTCGTCGTGCAGCGCACAGGCTGGGGCAAGAGTTCAGTGTATTTCATCGCTACGCGGATCCTTCGCGACCGTGGTTCAGGCCCGACGCTGATTGTCTCGCCGCTACTGGCCTTGATGCGAAACCAGGTTGAAAGTGCCCATCGGCTTGGTGTTCGGGCAGTTACCCTCAATTCCACCAACCAAAATGACTGGCCCGCTTTGATCCTTGACATCGTGGAGGGTGGCGCCGATGCCGTACTGATTTCACCCGAACGCTTGGCCAACGAAGACTTCGTCAACAACGTTCTCTTGCGCATCGCCAACCGCATTGGTCTGCTCGTTGTCGACGAAGCACACTGCATTTCCGATTGGGGTCACGATTTCCGTCCAGACTACCGTCGGCTCATCAACGTCATCAAACGTATGCCGGCAAACATGCCGGTACTTGGCACAACGGCCACAGCGAATGATCGAGTCATTGCCGACGTCGTCGGACAACTTGGTGATATGCAGGTTTTGCGCGGCCCTCTCACCCGCGAAAGCTTGCACTTGCAGACAACTCGTTTACCTGATCAGTCGGCACGCCTCGCGTGGCTTGCCGATCATCTGGGCGAGCTGCCGGGTACCGGCATTGTCTATGTCCTGACCAAGCGAGATGCCGATCGAGTCGCGCAATGGCTGAATGACAGCGGCATCGAAGCTAGGGCTTACTACAGCGGCGTTGCCGACGATGGCTTCAACGATTCGGATACCTACCGCCAGCACCTTGAGGGACAGGCCGTGCGATTGATCGTGCCGTGGGCGTGCTGCTGGCCGGCCATGAAGACACCGATATCCATGACTACTTTCGCGGTTCGGCATTTCCAGAGCAGGAGCACGTTCAATCCATTCTCGACGCACTCGCTAACAGCGACGGCATGACCACCAGTGCCATTGAAGCTGCAATAAACCTGCGAAAGACGCAAATCGAGAAGGTTCTCAAGCTACTCTCCGTGGAGAATCCATCCCCTGTATTCAAAGATGGAACCAAATGGGTACGCACCGCGATTCGCTACCGAATGGATCAGGAAAGGATCGACAACCTCACCCGGCAGCGCGAACAGGAATGGCAGGAGGTTCAGGACTACATCGACACAAATGAGTGCAAGATGGTCTTCCTGGCTCGCTCATTGGACGACCCCCAGCCGCACCCTTGCGGACGCTGCGAGTCGTGCATTGGTGGTCCACTGGTCTCGGAGTCCTTCAGTCATGAACGAGCCGTCCAAGCCGCATTGTTTCTACGTCACGCCGAGTTTCCATTGGAGACCAAGAAGCAGGTCTCGCCAGAGGCATTCCTCGAGTACGGCTTTCGAGGCAATCTTCCACTGACGCTTCGTGCCAAAAGTGGTCGAACGTTGTCGCGTTGGGGGGACGCTGGTTGGGGGGCGTTCGTGAAAGAAGATAAGCACGCAGGCCACTTTCGAGATGAATTGGTTGATGCTGCTGTGGAAATGATTCGGCAACGCTGGCAGCCCGACCCGGCACCGGTTTGGGTTACTTGCATCCCATCGCGTAAACATCCTCAATTGGTTCCTGATTTCGCGCGCCGGCTCGCTCAGCGCCTGGACTTGCCATTCCATGCCGTGATTGCCAAGGTGAGAGACAATCAACCGCAGAAGGCGCAACAGAATCGTTTCCATCAATGTCGCAACCTGGATGGCGTATTCGCCGTCACTCCCAATCCGCCAATGGGGCCAGTCTTGCTGGTCGATGACGTGATCGATTCTGCGTGGACCATGACCATCGCGGCAGCGCTGCTTCGACAGGCCGGCTGTGATGCCGTGTGGCCGTTGGCGCTTGCTGAGAGCAGTACCGGAGATTGAAATGCAGATGAGTGAACAGAGCCAAGCTGTGTTGTTGTTGACCGCTTGGCTCGGAAAGCCAGGCAAAGGCGAGGCCAAACCCCTTGCGCCACGCGAGTGGGGGCGCTTTGCGCGATGGTTGAAAGATCAGGAACAGGCACCGGAGGCACTTCTACGTGCTCGCGATGTCTCTGCATTGCTGCACGGTTGGAACGATCGCACGATTGACGCGTTGCGCATTCAACAGTTGCTGGAGCGTGGCGCAGTCATGGGCATCGCACTGGAGAAATGGGAGCGAGCTGGACTGTGGGTGATCACAAGATCCGATCCCGACTATCCCTCCAGGCTCAAGCGGTTGCTCAAGACGGATGCACCACCCGTCTTGTTTGGCACCGGCAATCGCACGCTGCTTGATCGCGGTGGCATTGCCGTTGTCGGCTCCCGCGACATCACCTCCGAGGATCTCGCATTTACCGAAAAGCTTGGTGAGAAAATCGCGTTGGGCGGTAAATCCGTTGTCTCAGGTGGCGCTCGTGGCGCGGATGAAGCGGCCATGCTCGGCGCGCTCGCAAGCGAGGGTACTGTCATCGGCGTCCTAGCCGACAGTCTGCTACGAGCGAGCAATTCAGCCACGTATCGGTCCGCTCTTATGGATGGCAACTTGGTCTTGATCTCCCCCTTCAATCCCGAGGCTGGGTTTGACGTCGGAAATGCCATGGCTCGCAACAAATACATCTACTGTCTTGCGGATGCGGCAGTTGTCATCAGCACCAGCAAAAGCAAAGGTGGCACCTGGAGCGGCGCGATCGAGAACCTTAAGCATGGCTGGATACCGCTATGGATCAAGTCACACACCGATCACGCCTCCGGAAATGCAGCGCTAGTCGATCAAGGCGCCCAGTGGCTGCCTGAGTACAATCTAGATTTCGATGCACTCATGCAGGCGCCAACCACAAAGGCTACAACCGAACCCAATTCCCTCTTCGATGCAAACCTTTCGGATGTCAACGACTCGACACCTTCTTTGGCTCTGGAATCGGAGGTGGAAACCACGCTGCCCGATCGCGCTAATGCGTCGATAGTCGGCCAAGGTAGCGAGGCAGCAATCACGGTCGAGCACAATTTGGAGCCACATGGGAATCTCGACCTTTACGAACACTTTTTGCTCAAGTTGGCAACCGCCACACGCGAGGCTCCTGCCACGGTCGAAGCGCTCCAGAATGAGCTCGATCTGGTGAAAGCTCAGTTGAATGAGTGGCTCAAGCGCGCGGTCAAGGAGGGCCGCATCGAAAAGAGCGCGAAGCCCGTGCGCTATCAGGTGTCGCGCACCAATCAACTATTTTGAAAAACAATTGCGTCTGAGCATTCGCAGGGGACCCCATGAAAGCCACCGAAGCCAAGCTACTCAAATTTCTCAAGAACGCTCCGCAGTTTATTATTCCGATCTACCAGCGCAACTATTCATGGACGGCGGAGCAGTGCAACCAGCTCTGGCTGGATCTTCTTCGCGCGGGACGCGAATCAAAAATCAGTGGGCACTTCATCGGTTCCATCGTCTACATCGAGCGCGGTCTTTCCAACGTGGTGAAGCAAGAGTCGCTGCTCGTCATCGACGGCCAGCAGCGCCTCACCACCGCCACCTTGCTGATCGCCGCACTGGCCGAACACTTCGAGAACAACAACATCTCTGAGCTGATGGATGCGTTTTCCGCACGCAAATTGCGCAACTACTACCTACTCAACGTGGAGGAAGAAGGTGAGCGCCATTTCAAGCTGCTGCTGTCGGAAACCGACAAAGACACGTTGCTGGCAATTCTGCGCCAGGCACCCATGCCCAAAGAGCCAAGCACTCGAATCGCGGAGAACTACAAGCTATTTCAGGATCTGATCGAGGACAACAAGGGCGAACTAGAAGCCATCTGCACTGGCTTGGATAAGTTGATTATTGTAGACGTTTCACTGGATCGGAAACAGGACAATCCCCAGCTGATCTTCGAAAGCATGAATTCCACGGGCCTGGAGCTCAGTCAGGCAGACCTGATCCGCAACTACATCCTGATGGGGCTGGAACCTGCGCTACAGACCGACCTCTATACGACGTATTGGCGGCCAATGGAAAAAGGCTTCGGTCAGGCCGGGTACGCCGTGCACTTCGACCGCTTCATGCGTCATTACCTCACCGCCAAAACCGGTGAAATCCCCAATGTGCGTGAGGTGTACAACGCGTTCAAGATCTATGCGCGAGACCGGGCGGGAGACATCCGCGAGCTCGTGGCCGAGATTCACGCGTACGCAGGCTACTACTGTGCCATGGCTTTGGGCGCGGAGCAGCATGCACGGTTACGGCAAGCATTTCACGATCTCCGCGAACTGAAGATGGACGTCGTATATCCGTTTTTGCTGGATGCCTACCACGACTACTGCAGCGACGACCTGAGTGCGGATGACTTGTATAAGGCCGTGCGACTGACTGAGAGCTATGTATTTCGCCGCACTGTATGCGCAATACCCACCAATTCGCTTAACCGTACTTTTGCCGGGCTATCTCGTTCGCTCAAGAAAGATCGTTATCTGGAAAGCCTTACGGCCGCCTTTATGCTGTTGCCCTCTTATCGTCGGTTCCCCGACGACGACGAGTTTCAGCGCGAGATCAAGGTTCGTAATCTATACAAATTCCGAAACCTCATGTACTGGCTGCGCAAGCTGGAGAACTTCCGGCGCAAGGAGCTCGTCACCGTGGAGAACTACACCGTCGAGCACATCCTGCCGCAGAACCCTGAGCTGTCGGATGCCTGGAAGAAGGAGCTCGGCCCTGAATACGAACGCATTCAGCAAACTTGGCTGCACACTCTGGGCAATCTGACGCTTACCGGATACAACAGCGAATACAGCGACCGTCCGTTCAAGTACAAGCGCGACGATGTGACTAATCACGATGGTGATCCTGTAGGCCTCAAGGTCAGCCCACTCATGCTCAATCAAGGCTTGGGCAGTGTGGACACGTGGGACGAAACTGCCATTCGCCAGCGCGCAGAACGCCTGGCCGCGCGCGCGGCCAAGGTGTGGAGCGCGCCGGCGATTTCGGCAGACATCCTGAATACCTACCGTCCGGTTGCCGCGCAAGGTGGACAGAAGTACAGCATTGACGACCACCATCACCTAGCCGTCGGATCCATGCGTGAGCTTTTCGAGAAGTTGCGTCTGCAGATCATCGATTTCGATCCATGCGTCAGCGAAGAATTTTTGAAACTATACGTCGCATACAAAGCGGAAACCAACTTCGTCGATGTCATTCCGCAAGCCAAGCGCCTGCTGTTGTCGCTCAATCTTCCTTTCCATGAAATTGATGACCCAAATAAGCTCTGCCGCGACGTCACTGGACTCAGTCGATGGGGAAATGGCGATGTGGAAGTGCAGCTTGAATCACCTGATCAGCTGCCCTACGTTGTTGGTTTGATCCGACAGGCCTTCGATCAACAGATGGACGTGATAGATGCATGAACGTCCACTATTGTGTTGCCCGAAGCTAGAACGCCGTGGTAGATCGATGACATTTTCCTCATTCACTTGCGTCCGGGATGGCTCGGTTTTGTGGTGTTCGAGAAAGTAGGGTTGCCGAAGCCGCGACAAACGAATCGACTTGGAGCCTAAGATTTCGATCAAAACGACAACCACGCAGCAATGGCAACTGCACCGCCTACAACGAGTCTGGCGAGTTTCGTTGCATCTGTTTCCTGCTCCTTCAGGTCACTGGTCGCGGACTTAGGTTTGCCGGGTGAGCGTGCTTTATGCGGCGATGCTTTGGATTTAGCGCGTGATGCCTCGATTCCCTCACTTGCTGCGTTTGCCCCCGAAATTCCTTGGTGAACCTCCATTGGAGCGGGAAACGGAAGATCGTGGTAAGCGGCTGGCTGGACGATTGAATCCACGCCGAGGTGATAGGCCAGTCCGGCACTCGCGCCTCGTGTCGCCCCACTCACCAAGGACTGGCTCCGATCGTGTATAGAGTCCCAGAGCGGATCATGGTCAGGCGGCAAGTGTTTATGTGCGATGGTCACCAGATCAACAAGAGCGTAGAGGCTTGTCTCAATGAGAGTGCCGGCGATGATCGAGTGAGAAAATAGCGATCGATGGCCACCAATTCCAAATAGCTGGATGTCCAGGTCGGGTACTCCACCATCGCCGTCAAGCCCGCCGCCAACCACGAAAAACGCGAGTGCTGATACCAGAAGCTCCGGGGCAATGTCGGCGGGCCTCGTGCGAAGTTCGTTCACCACTCCTTTCAATGCATGGCCTGCCTTTTCAAATGTCTCAGCGCCCGCTGCCGCTCCGGCCAGGCTCTTCTTCTTGATGTGCGCTTGGCCTTGTCCTTTCCAGACAGCTTTTGTGAAGTCAATGACAAGTTCGCCAGTCTTTTCAAGCACAAAAATACTGAGGTCAACGACGTTCCCAATGCGCCTGGTAAAAGAAATTCCAAGACGCTTCACGATGTTGCCGGTCCAGCTTACTGCGATGTCCGGGGGAAGTTGCTGGTATGCGTTCCGAAGCTCCAGGACCATCTGGTCCAGCCTCTGACGTTCGAAGACTTTTCTTGGCGTGATATTCGAGCTGGCAGTCTGGGCCTTTACGCCAGAAGGGCGAATCACAATCGCCTGAACTATTTGAGGTGGTGAACTCGATCTCGGCGCAATGGCTGGGCGACTCTTTCCCGCGCGCGCATTTGCGCCCGTAGATTGCTTGGATGTCGCAGCGGACGGCGAAGCTTTTGGTGGCGGAAATTCGGAGTCAAATCCAGTGGATGAGTCCAGGAGCGCCAGATAGTCAGGTGTAGCCAGCAATGTAAACTCTGGATTTGCGCACTTGATCGAGAGGCCTTTCGATCCAAACTTCTTTGTCAATTCTTGGTATCGGACCTTCGCGGTCGCAAATTCGAAATATTTCTCGAATCCTACCAGCACTGGCTTGGTGATGGATTTTCGCGCTGTCGTTTGTTGCCCCATGGCCGCCCCCTGATTGCTGCCAAGAATGGATAGCAACTCAATCGGCATGCCTAGTCAATAGGCTCCTGCTTTGTCTGGCAGAAGCGATTTGGCCAAATAATTGCAAGACAACAAGTTGACTGGCCGAAAAGACAACACCACGACGGAAGATCGAGGGTGAGTTACTCTCTCGATGCTGCTGATATAGAGAGTTTCTCGCCATGAAAGCGGGACTTCACGGCGCGGATGTCCAGGGGGCATTGGTCAAACAGATGCAGCTATGGCTTGCCCATTGATTTTGAAGAGTCGATACGAGTAAGAAGCTAAATGACTGACCCAAAGCGGGATCTGCTGACTAGAACCTACGATTTCCCAGTTGCCTCTCCCGGTTTGGAAGCATTCGGGTTGAAATTTTCCGCTGGTGGCGCTCACATCAGTCGAACCATGATGCTGGCCGAACTCGAGGCGGTTTTGCTTGATGTTCCCTTCGGATCGTCCACTGACGACTACCGGGACGCCATACTCGACGCGAACGTTCTTTCAAAGACCACGGATAGCACTCGACAGAAGTCGTTAAGGCACTTGCGCGAGCTGTATGCCCTTGACGAAGCAACCCCATTATTCGGACTTCTGCGGACGCTCCACAAACATGACGCTGCAAGCCTTCCGCAGCTTGCGCTGATGGTTGCATGGGCGCGTGATCCGCTACTTCGCGCAACAACACCCCCGATCCAGGAAGCGCCTGAGGGGGCGCGGGTTGAGACGGCTAGTTTGGCATTGGCGCTGGATGCATCCTTCCCGGATCGGTATTCGGAGCTCAACCGGAACAAGATCGCGCGCAATGCAGCATCCTCCTGGACGCAAGCAGGCTATCTCGAAGGTAGAGTGAAAAAAGAGCGCCGGCGGATCAGGCCAGTCGCTGCCGCCGTCACCATGGCACTCTTTCTCGGAGACATCGCCGGTTACCATGGCGAGGCCGTCTTCTCGAATCCCTGGTGCCGCCTCCTGGACCTGACGCGTGATCGTGCCAAATCGATGGGTCAAGAGGCTCATCGGGCTGGACTTCTCAACTTGCGTGCGATCGGTGAGGTCGTTGAAATCAACTTCCCGATGCTTGCCAAATTCCAGAGTGGCCTGAATGAGCGCGATTGATCGACTTCTAACCAATTACGCCCGACAGGTGCGCTTGCCCTGGTCCACGAACACCTCGGGAAAGCAGCGAATTTGGTTTGCTGTATATCCACCGGCTGAAGAGCGACGAGTTCGGGCGCACTTGCCTAAATTTGAGGCGGAAACACTGGCCGCGAATCACGGCTGGTCGATCGTTGATCTTACTGACTTGCTCCCGGAGTGGATCGCGGGTCACGAATACCGTGAGGGGATTTTCGCGGAGCCCGAACACTTCAGCGCAAACGCCGAATTGGAAGACCTCGCCGTCTATCGAGTTCGTCATGCCTGTCAAGCTGAGGATGTCGATGCCTCCAGTGTCGTAACCATCATCGGGCTTGCCACACTGTTTGATTTCATCCGGGTATCTAGCTTGATCGAACGAATTGAAGACAGCGTCCGAGGTCGGTTGCTGGTGCTCTTTCCCGGCGAATATGCGGGAAATGTCTATCGCTTCATGGACGCTCGTGACGGCTTCAACTACATGGCCGTCCCCATCACTTCTGTAGAGAGTTTTATCAGCCCATGACAAATCGTGAACTTTATTTTCGTGATCCTACGACGATTGAGCTGCTCAACAATGGCGTCTCGAAGGTTTCGGAGATTGGGCATGATGAAACGCAGATCAGGACGCTCCGGTTCGAGCTACAAAACTTCGTCTGTGAAGGTGAATACGCGCGCGGCATGTCGCGGATTCTTAGTGCCTATTTGAGCGGGCTCGGTCAAAAGGAACAGAAGGCCGTATGGGTCAGTGGCTTCTTCGGTAGCGGCAAGTCCCATCTGGTCAAGGTGCTTCGCTACCTCTGGGAGGACTACCACTTTGCCGATGGCGCGACGGCGCGTTCGCTGGTAACTCTACCATCGGAAATCTCAGATCTGTTGACGGAGCTGACGACGCGAAGCACGCCACTCGGCGGGTTGCGGGCAGCTGCCGGAACGCTGGGTGCTGGCTCCATGGACAACGTCCGTCTCGCATTCATTCAACTGATATTGCGTGCTGCCGGGTTGCCAGAGAACCTTGCGCACGCCAATTTTATGCTGTGGCTTCGATCATCTGGTCTGGAAGCCAAAGTGGAAGCAGCACTCACGCAGAAAAGCCGCCAGCTAGCGACTGAAGTCCGCAGCCTCAAGCTTTCTGTTCCATTGGCCGATGCTCTCCTGCAGGCTGAGCCGAAATACGGCACCACAGCCAATGCTCAGGAAGCAATCCGGGATCAGTTCAAGGATAACAATTCTCCTACTATCGACGATGCGCTCGAAGTGCTGAAGCAGATTTTCGGCACGGACGGCAAGCTCCCCTGCACGCTGCTCGTAGTCGACGAGATTCAGCAGTTCATCGGCGAGAAGGTCCTGCGGGCAAACGACGTCCAGGAAATCGCTGAGCATTGCTGCACAGATCTCGGCAGTAGGCTTCTTTTCGTTGGCACGGGCCAGTCAGCATTGAACAACACGCCCGGCCTGCAGCGGTTGCAGGCGCGCTTTACGGTGCCTGTTCAACTCAAGGATACCGATGTAGAGAGTGTCATCCGCAAGACGGTATTGCGGAAAAAGCCGGAGAAGGAAGGCGCCATCTCGGCCGCTATGGATGCCAATCAGGGTGAATTGGCTCGCCATCTGCAGAATACCCGCCTCGCTGCCAAGCACGAAGACGATGAGTTCTTCGTCGCCGACTATCCCTTGCTACCAACCCGCCGTCGCTTTTGGGAAAGAGTTTTACGCAACACTGATCACTCCGGCACCAAGGCGCAGCTTCGCTCCCAACTGCAGATCGTGTTCGAAGCAACGAAACAAAATGCTGCCGCTTCGGTGGGCACCGTTGTGCCGACAGACTTCATTTACGACCAGATCTCCACTGACCTCCTCAATTCCGGCGAGCTGGAAAAAGAATATGACGAGATCATCCGAAAGCAGCGCGATGGCACTTCTGAGGGCGATCTGCGCTCCAGCATCTGTGCGCTAATTTTCCTGATCGGGAAGCTGCCACGAACGCCAGGTGCTGATGACGGCGTGCGTGCCAATGCGGAAATGCTGGTCGACCTACTCATTACAGATCTGAAGAACGATCGACCGAAGCTGGAACAGCAAGTCCCCAAGCTGCTCAAGAAGCTGGCCGAAGAAGGTCACCTGATGGCCGTGGAATCCGAATTTCGACTGCAAACCCGCGAGGGTGTTGTTTGGACGCATGAATTCAACCGCCGCCGCACCGCCGCGCTCAGTGATGATCAACGCGTCAGTTCCCGCCGTGCGGAACTGCTGCGAGAGGTTGCAAAACAAGCACTGAAACCCGTGTCATGGCAACTGGGGACTTCTTCTGACAAGCGCAGGCCAATACTGGAGCTGACCTCGAGTCGGCCCACTTCGAGCAGCGAAGATGTCGTGCTTTGGATGCGCGATGGCTGGAATGACGACGAAAAGTCCGTCCTCGATGATGCTCGCAAAGCCGGTGTTGATAGCGCCATGCTTTTTGGCTACTTGCCGCGACTCCACCACGAAGAATTGAAGCAGTCGATTGCTTCTCACGTGGCTGCCGAAGAAACGCTGGAGGCGCGTGGTCCGGCCAGTACGCCGGAGTCGGTTGAGGCGCGCAAGGTGATAGAGACACACTTGGCGACTGCCGAGCACCGTATCCAGCATTTGCTCAGCCAGATAGTCGGTGGTGCCAAGGTCTTTCTTGGCGGCGGACAAGACGCTCACGGTATCGAGCTCGCTGACAAGGTACAGGAGTCAGGCAACAGCGCACTGGTTCGGTTGTTTCCGCTTTTCTCCGAGGCCGACCATGCCAATTGGGGGCAGGTGGTTACTCGAGCCCGAAGTGGCGATGTAGGCGCACTCGCTCAGGTTGGCTACCAAGGCAATCCCACCCAGCATCCGGTTTGTCGTCGAGTTATCGACTTTATCGGTGCGGGCAAGAAGGGCAAGGAGCTTCGCGATCATTTCAAGGCTGCGCCTTATGGCTGGCCACAAGACGCCATTGATGGCGCCCTATTGGTGATGTTGGTCGCAGGCAATCTGCGTGCAACGCACAACGGGCAACCGGCTCAGGCCTCCTTGCCCCAGAATCAAGTAGGCGCGGCGAGCTTTTACGTGGACGTTCCACCCCTGGATGTGAAGCAGCGCCTGGACCTGAAGGCGCTCTTTCAGAAAGTGGGCATCACTACCCAGAGTGGCAAGGAGTCGGAAGCAGGCCTCGAGTTTCTGAAGAAACTGCTCGAGCTAGCTGAATCCGCCGGCGGTGACGCTCCCCGGCCAGAACGACCCGGCACTCAGAGTGTAAGCGCTTTGCAGATGCTAAGCGGCAATGCCCAACTGCTCAAGATTCACGAGCAAAAGGATGACCTCGCCGGGAGGATCAGTGAATGGAAGAAAAGTGCTGATGCCATCACCAAACGCTTGCCTGCATGGGGGCGCTTACAAGACTTTCAGCGATTTGCCAAAGGCCTGACGGAAGCCGACGCCTGCGGAGTATCTATCGCGGCCATGATGGATAGTCGCAGCCTGATAGCGGAACCGGATCCAGTCCCGGAACTGACCAGGCAACTCACGACGGCGCTGCGAATCGCACTCGGCACATTGCAGGATGAGCTCGCCAGCGCGTTCAAGTCTGGCGACGCCAAGCTCGCAACCGCGCCAGTCTGGAAGGCGTGTACGGACGAACAGCGCGCCACCATCGCCACGGCTTGCCAACTCGAGCCCCCCTCCAGGGCGGCTATTGGCACCGACGACGAAATACTGGAAGCATTGCGCGCCAGACCATTGAATGATCGTCGCAACCTACTCGATGCTGTGCCGCAACGATTTGCCCGAGCACTGGAAGAGGCAAACAAGCTGGCGACACCCGAGGCGGTACGCGTTGTGCTGCCTGGAGCCACTATCAAGAGCAAGGCCGAGCTCGATCAATGGCTGGAAGACGTGCGCAAGCATGTGGAAGTCAAGCTCAAAGACGGCCCCGTCATTCTATGAGCGGCCTACCCACAGCTCTGCGGCGCCAGCTGGAAAACGCCGTAAAGCAAGCGCGCAGAGTCGCCGAGGCGGGGCTCGCCATGCGCTCGAAGCGCTGGCGGTGCACGAGCCGGACCCCTACCGGCACATGGATGAGGCGCAGCGCGGACTTCGGCGCAAACTGCGCGCTCAGGCGCGGCAATTGGGCGACGCTGAGAGTCGCAGCAAGCCGGGTGTCTACGAGATAAAACATCTCGCCGAAAAGCTTGCTTACGACCAGTGGCATCGCATGCTGTTCGCGCGCTACCTGCTGGAGAACAATCTCCTCATCTCTCCCGAGCATCAGGTAGCGGTCTCCTCGCTGGAAGATTGTGAGGAGCTGGCGCCTTCGGAAGGATTGAAGGATGGCTGGGCAGTAGCTGCGCGATTCGCCGCGAAGGAACTACCCGAGATTTTCCGCGCCGATGACCCGGCGGGCGCAGTCGAGCTTTCCATCAACGATCGCCAGCCGCTTGTCGCGCTGGTGATCGACTTGCCCGTCGAGGTATTTACCGCCGGCGACAGCCTTGGCTGGTGCTATCAATTCTGGCAGGCGGACCAAAAAGAAGCCGTCAACAAATCCGGCAACAAGATCGGTGCAGACGAACTGCCATCTGTCACGCAGCTGTTCACCGAGGACTATATGGTGGATTTCTTGTTGGACAACACGCTCGGTGCGTGGCACGCCGGCAAGATTCTGACCGCGGATCCACGGTTGGCGGAAAGCGCATCGAGCGAAGACGAGCTCCGCGAAGCTGTCGCGCTGTCAGGCTGTCCGTGGAAATATCTCCGCTTCATTCAGAGGCAAGGACGGCAAGTGGACTCCCGCCGCCGGCACGTTCGACGGCTGGCCGAAGTCGGCCAAGCCCTTGAAGTGCCTCGACCCATGCATGGGCAGCGGGCATTTCGTGGTGGCGATGTTCGAGCGGCTGGTGGCCTTGCGCCTGGCCGAGGAAAAGCTGGACGAAGCGGCGGCGGTGGCGGCGGTCATCCGCGACAACCTGTTCGGCCTGGAGATAGACCCGCGCTGCACGCAGATTGGCGCGTTCAACCTGGCGCTGGCCGCGTGGCGGCGCGTGGGCCACTGCAAGCTGCCGGCGATGAACCTGGCCTGCTCCGGCCTCGCGCCGAACACGCGCGAAGCCGACTGGCTGGCGATTGCCGGCGACAACCAGAAGCTCCAGCGCGGCATGGAGCGGCTTTACCGATTGTTCCAAAAGGCGGCGGTGCTGGGCAGCCTCATCAACCCGCGCGCCGGCGAAGGCGATTTGCTGGTGGCCGCGTTCCATGAACTCCAGCCGCTGCTGGAAAAGGCGCTGGCGCAGGAGACCAAGGACGACACCGCGCATGAAATGGCCGTGACCGCGCGCGGCCTGGCCAAGGCGGCGGAAATTCTCGCCGGCCAGTTCACGCTCGTCGCCACCAACCCTCCATTTCTCGGATTGGAACAGCAAGTTGAATTGCTAGAACAATACGTGAAGCAGAACCATTCTGAGGCGAGAAGGGAATTAGCATTGTGCTTCCTCCAGAGATCCTGCGCATTCCTGCCGCATTCCGGCTGCCTAGCTTTCGTGCTTCCGGGAGAATGGACATTCGTTCGATCCAATCGTAAATTTCGCAAGCATCTCCTAGATACAGCAAGCATCAAGGTATTGGCCCGCCTTGGCTTGAATGCCTTTGTTTCTAAAATCCGAGTTACTCCCGTTTTGCTGATCTCATCGCCAGCGGATCACACCGAACAGAACGTAGCGATGTGTCTGGACGTGAGCGCGCAAACTCTTGAAGGGAAGCCGAGTGCTTTGCTCAGCAGCATAAGCACACTCCTTCCCCAAGAACATTGGCGCAATGAGACAGACTACCGACTTTTGACCCACGCGGAGCAGCGGTCGGCAACCACTGGAACAGTTCAGATCGAATCAATCGCGGATTCACGGAACGGATTGTCTGCTGGCGACGGCGTTAGGTTCGAGTCGAACTTCTGGGAAGTTCCAAGGCTAGGTGATGTATGGGAACCGCTCCAAAGTTCTGCCGCCGTAACAATGGAGTACGGAGGTCGTGAGCGAGTCGTGCGATGGGAAAATGAAGAAGGAGAAATGGCTGAGTTAGCGGAGTCTGTTAGACATCTCAACCACTCTGCACAGAATTGGCGTCGAGGAAAGCCGCTTTGGGGGCGATCTGGAGTTATCGTCAATCAGATCGCAGCGCACACAACGATCTTCACAGGAGAGAAATACGACGGAAGTTGTTTTGCAATTGTGCCAAATGACATTAATGACCTAAACGCATTGATTGCATTTGCACTTAAAGGCGGGCTGAAGGCAACGTTGAAGCGAATAAATCCTACTTGGAATTTGAAGTCGCCTAAAACGCTTCTCCAATTGACCCTCGACCTGACGCACTGGAAGAAGGTGGCGGCGGAGAAATATCCGCACGGATTGCCGAAGCCGTTTTCCAGCGACCCGACGCAATGGCTGTTCAACGGCCACCCTGCCGGTGCAGACCAGCCGTTGCACGTGGCCGTGGCGCGGTTGCTCGGCTACCAGTGGCCGCGCCAGACCGGTTCCAGTTTCCCCGATTGCCCGGCGCTCGGCCCGGATGGTCTGGAAGCGCTGGCGGACGACGATGGCATCGTGCCTATCAGTGCCGCCAAAGGCGAAGGACCAGCTGCCGAGCGCCTGCGCGAGCTGCTTGCACATGCTTACGGCAAGGATTGGAGCGCGGCCCGGCAGGAAGAATTGCTCGCCCGGGTCGACTACGCTGATGCTTCGCTGGAGGACTGGCTGCGCATCGGATTCTTCGAGCAGCATTGCGCGCTCTTCCATCATCGCCCCTTTATCTGGCAAGTCTGGGATGGGCACAAGAGCGGTTTCAGCGCGTTGGTGAACTATCACAAGCTCACGCACGCCAATCTGGAAAAGCTGACGTTTTCCTATCTGGGCAATTGGATTCAGCGCCAGCAAGCAGCCGTGGATGCTGGCGAGGCTGGCAGTGATGCCCGCTTGCAAGCTGCCAGGCAGTTGCAGTCCCGTCTCAAGCTCATCCTGGAGGGCGAACCTCCTTTTGATCTCTTCGTTCGCTGGAAGCCGCTTTCCGAACAAGCCATCGGCTGGCACCCCGATATCAACGATGGTGTACGCATGAATATCCGACCGTTCCTTGCCCAGGACATTCCGGGTGGCAAGAAGGGCGCCGGCATCCTGCGCTCCAAGCCCAACATCAAGTGGGTCAAGGACCGCGGCAAGGAGCCTGCGCGCGACAAGAAGGAATTTCCCTGGTTCTGGGGTTGGGATGAGGCCAAGCAGGACTTTGCAGGAGTAGGCAAAGCGCCTGATGGCAATCGCTGGAATGCGTGTCATTACAGCAATGAGTTCAAACAGAAAATGAAACGATGAACCTGACTCCGCCGACACAGCAGGAGCTGCTGCTTCAGTCTGATCTTGCGGCGCAAGTGGAGTCAGCGGTGCTGGCTCTGCTTGCGGATGGACGCCAGCCTTCGGCCTGGGAGTTGTTGCATGAGGTGGAGACGAAGGTTGATTTGACGTCACGCTGGGATTTGGTGGTGGTCATGGGTCTGATTGCGAAGACGGCGAGCCGAGTAGAACAAATGGCAAAGGAAGTTTTGAAAGCCAGGACTAAGCGCGGTCCGGCTGCAGGAAAATCAGCATGAGCAACACCATATCTCAAAGCCTGGTTGCCGCCTTACGGACTGCTGCTCACTCATTCGCCGCGGGAGACCAGTCGGCGCCTTGCGCTGTCCTGTGGCCCGATCCCGATTCCATGTGGGAAGGCGTCGTGGAGGAATTGCGTCAAGATTTGCCGGAACTCTTTTGTCTGGGGGATTACGCTCCGGACAGTCGCACGGGCCCCGCGCTGTGGCTGCGCTGCATCGAAGCCCGAAACGTGGAGGGTGCAACGGCGGAAGGCATCACCCCGATCTTTTATCTGCCCGGTGTCAGCAAGGATTCGTTGCGATCCGCAGAAGATTGCCCCCAACCGCTAGCAGCGCTGATTGAGCTGCAGTATCGAGGTGTGATGTGGCTCAACGCCAACCGCAAGGAGTGGACGCCGCACAGCTTCCTCGTGGCCCAGAACGGCGGCCTTGGTCTTGAAGTGCCCAGGGACCATGCGACCCTTGACGCGCTCGCCGGAGCATTACCCGTCGTTATCAACGAGCCTCTCTCCAAGCTGAAAGGCCGTCGTCTTGATGCCGAGTTTTTTCATGGCTTGGTTGCGCCCGATGCTACCGGCTTGCTGCTGCGTTGGCTGAGCGATCCAGAGGCATTCAAGCAGCAGCTTTCCAGTTCTGAATGGAAGGCATTTTGCGAACAATGCAAGGCAGAATTCAGTTTCGATCCGATCAAGGATGGGCCGCTGGCCGCTGCGAAGCGGTTGGCGGAGCGCAACAGTGCTTGGGCAAACGCCTGGGCGCGGTTTCAGGAGTCGCCGGCCAACTATCGCGGCATCGTGAAATGGTTGAATCAGGCCGCACCCCTGAATCCCGGGATGTTCGATTCTCCAGAGGTCTGGCCAAGCATCAACGAAAGTCAGGAGCTTCAACTTCAGCATGCGCTAGAGGCATTGCGTGACCGCCCGCAGGTCGAAGCGATTCGGATGGTGATAGACCTGGAAGAGCGACATTGCGCTCGGCGCGACTATCCATGGCACAAGCTTGGTCTCAGTCCGCTGGCTGCAGCCCTGAGGCCATTGGCGGAACTTGCAGTGCTTTGCCAAAACGTCCCTGGCGCTCCAACGTCTGATGCTTACGCGCAGTCCTACGCCGACGAGGGCTGGCGGGTGGATGCTGCTGCACTGGCAACTATGGAGGGGTGTGATTCTCCCCACGTGCACGCCGCTTTGCTGGGGACTCTGCGTTCAATCTACCTGCCTTGGTTGGACGCGACCTCTCGCCACTTGCAGCAGCTCATTCATACCGAAGGGCAAGCAACCACCAAGCGCGGAAAGATCATCGAATCGGCCGCTGGACGGGTGATCATCTTCGCCGACGGTTTGCGAATGGACGTTGCGCATCAGCTTTCGGAAAGGCTGGGGGCCAAAGAGATGGAATGCTCGCAAGATTGGGAGTGGTCGGCGATTCCGTCAGTTACGGCAACCGCCAAGCCGGCAGCCTCACCTATTGCCGATATTATCCAAGGTGGTGAGGCGAGCGACGAGTTCTCGGCACGACTGGTCTCCACTGGACAGGTATTGACCCATGATCGCTTCAAAAGCGCTTTAAAGTCGCGCAGTTGGCAGTTTCTCGGGCCGGACGAAACAGGCGATCCCGCCGGGTGGGCATGGACCGAAGCCGGCACATTGGACAAGCGTGGTCACACGGAGGGCTGGAAGCTGGCTCGCAGTGTCGGCGCCGAGGTTCGTGATCTTGTCAGCCGGATCAGTAGCCTCCTACAGGCTGGATGGAGCGAGATCATCATCGTGACGGATCATGGCTGGCTACTGATGCCGCTTGGATTACCGAAGGTCGAGCTCAAGGCGTTTCTGGCCGAGACCCGCTGGAGTCGTTGCGCTGCTTTGAAGCCCGATGCCCAGACCGATGGCACGGTTTTCAAGTGGTACTGGAATCCCTCGGTGATGATGGCTAGCCCACCGGGTGCGGGAAGTTTTCGTGCCGGCATCGAATATTCCCATGGCGGCATATCACTCCAGGAAATGGTGACGCCAGTTTTGCGCATTACATCAGCCAATCCATCGGGTGGTTTGAGCCGATTGCTGGAAGCAAAATGGACGGGAGCCAAGTGCCGCGTCTCCGTAGGCGGCAACTGCGACGCAGTGCGTGTGGACGTTCGAACAAGCCTCTCCGATCCAACCACGTCTTTGCTGGTTGACCGACAAGCCAGGGAGACGACTCCTGACGGCAACGTGACACTGTTTCTTGAGGAAGATTCCGACATCGGTACACAGGCAAACGTGGTATTGCTCGATTCCTCTGGGCAGGTGATCCATTCCCTGCCAACTTCAATTGGACAATGACTCAATGACTCTACAGCTCGACGCCGTCGATTCAATTGCCACTAAAGCCTTTGAGGGCTACGTAGTGCGCAAGGATCTTGTGCGCAAATTCAAGGGTCAATACCCGGTTCCCACCTATGTCGCCGAGTTCCTCTTGGGCCGTTACTGCGCCTCAGTCGATGAGGAGGAGATTGCGGAGGGTCTCAAAATAGTCGAACGTCAGCTAGGCGAAAAGACCATTCGGGCTGGCGAGCATGAGTTGTTCAAGGCCCGGGCGAAGGAAAAGGGCCATGTGAAACTGATCGACATCATCACGGCCCGTCTGGATGCAGCGACTGACTCGTTCCTTGCAACGCTGCCCAGCTTGCAGCTGAAGGACGTGCGAATAAGCGAAAAGATGGTTCACGCCAATGAGCGAATGCTTACGGGCGGATTCTATGCGGAGGTTGAGCTCGCCTACGACCCGACAATCGCGCAAGAAAAGAATGGCCGACCGTTCGGAATCGATTCGCTTCGCGAGATTCAGTTGTCCAAACGCGAAGTCCTGCCTTCGCTCTATCAGGGTCGAGAAGCCTTTGCTACGGAGGAGTGGAAGGATTTCCTGATCAGAAGCATCGGCATGGAGCCGGAAAAACTCACGCCCCGCGCACGCGACATGATGCTGCTGCGAATGGTCCCGTTCGTCGAGCGTAACTACAATTTGGTAGAGCTCGGCCCGCGAGGGACCGGCAAGAGTCATTTGTTCCAGCAGGTGTCACCCTATGCCCACTTGATCTCGGGCGGCAAAGCGACCGTAGCACGCATGTTCGTCAACAACGCCAGTGGCCAGCGCGGCCTTGTTTGCCAGTATGACGTGGTCTGCTTCGACGAGATCTCCGGCGTGTCCTTCGATCAGAAGGATGGCGTGAACATCATGAAGGGCTATATGGAGTCTGGTGAGTTCAGCCGTGGCAAGGAAAGCATCCGTGCAGATGGCGGCGTGGTAATGGTCGGCAACTTTGACGTAGATGTTCAGCACCAACAGCGAGTAGGCCATCTTTTCGGCCCGTTGCCACCAGAAATGCGTGATGACACCGCATTTATGGATCGAATCCACGCTTACCTGCCGGGCTGGGATCTGCCGAAGGTAAACCGCGATCTGCTGACGAACAACTTTGGCTTGGTCAGTGACTTCCTTTCGGAGTGCTGGAATCAGCTTCGGCGCCAGAGCCGGCAGAACTTGTTTCAGGGTCGCATTCATTTAGGAGGCGCCCTAAGCGGCCGCGACACAACCGGCGTCCAGAAAACCGTGAGTGGCCTTATCAAACTCATATCGCCGAACCCCGAAACGCCGGTTTCGGACGAGGTCTTGGAGTGGGCGCTCAGGCTTGCCCTTGAATGCCGGAGGCGAGTCAAGGAGCAACAGAAGCGAATCGGCTCAGCCGAGTTCCGGAACACCCAATTCAGTTATTCGATGGGCGAGCACGGCGTGGAAAAATTTGTTGCCACGCCGGAGCTCTTCAGTGAGAACAGCATCACTTCCGATCCGCTGCCTCCAGGCCAAGTGTGGGTGATTGGCCCGGGTGGCGGAGACGAAAACGCCGGGCTGTATCAGATCGATATTACCGAGGGGCCGGGAAGCAGCGTCAAAATCCTGAATCAGCCTGCGCCGCCGCCGTTTAGGGAGAGTGTCCGTTGTGCGGAACAGAACCTCTACGGCCGCGCCAAGGAGCTCGTCGGAGATCGAGAGCCACGGCAGCACGAATTCTCGATTCAACTAAGGGCTTTCGACAGTGCCAAGAGTGGCGGTGGCGTGGGTATTGGCGTGTTGCTTGCTCTTTGCTCATCGCTTCTGCAGAAGAGCATCAAAGGAGGCCTGGCAGTCGCCGGAGGCCTGAATCTGGGTGGCTCCATCGAGACTATCTTCAACCCTGTAGCCGTTGTCGAAATCGCGGTCGAAAAAGGCGCCGCCAGCATCCTGATGCCCATCAGCAGTCGCCGGCAGCTGAACGATCTTCCGGATGACATGGCCGCAAAGATCACGATCCACTACTACCTGGACGCCAAAGACGCGCTGCTAAAGGCGCTCGCGATCTGACCTCTGGCCGGGATGACATCAACTTTGATTGATACGAGCTGCAAACGAGAATGCAAAGGTTATCGGCTTGGATCCCTCAGATTTTGATAGTTGAAACGAAACTTAAGGCACAGCGTGCCAGGGTCAATTTCAATCAAAACTCGAGCTGGAACCTGTGAGGTTTGGGCGCCAACCGGGCACAAGGTAGGCACAGACGAATCTGAGGCCCAGGAGAGCAGGGTTGGCTTGCAAGGCTGATTTCTTGATTGTGCCGGCGATGTGGGCACAAGAATGCCCGTATTTCTGGCAGGCTTATTTTGCGTAAGAAGCTGTTTTTATTAGAAATTCTGGTGGCTATGGGTGGACTCGAACCACCGACCCCGGCATTATGAGTGCCGTGCTCTAACCGGCTGAGCTACATAGCCAGAATTCCTGATTTTACCGCATTGACCCTGGCATTATGAGTGCCGTGCTCTAACCGGCTGAGCTACATAGCCAGAATTCTTGATTGTACTGCCTTGACCCTCGCGCTGCGCGGGCCGTGCTGCAAGTGGCTGCGCGTAGGCTGTGCGTGCCGGAGGCACTGAGGGGTCACGGATTCTAGAGGTTGCGGTGTGTGTGTCAAGCGTTGCGCGGGCCTGGCGGTGGGTGGCCCAAGCCAGGGATGCCTTGCTGCCATCCTTTCGGCTATGGAAGAATCATTGCTGGTGGTGGGATGTCGCTGTCGGCAATGGTCCTTCGCGAGGTGTTCGCTGCGCATGGCCAGGCCGCCAGCCTGCCAAACAAGGAGCTTCCGCGTGATTGATCCAGATGGCTATCGTCCGAATGTCGGCATTGTCCTGATCCGGGATGATGGCCGCGTGTTTTGGGCGCGCCGGGTCAATCGTGACGGTTGGCAGTTTCCTCAGGGCGGAATGCGTACGGACGAGACGCCCATCGAAGCCATGTATCGTGAACTCGAAGAAGAGACGGGACTGCAGCCCGAACATGTGGAGGTGCTGGGAGCAACGCCGGGCTGGCTGCGCTATCGGTTGCCGAATCGCTTCGTGCGGCGCAACGTGCGTCCGACCTGCGTGGGACAGAAGCAAGTCTGGTTCCTGTTGCGCTTTACCGGCGAGGAAACACATTTTCGCCTCGATGCCAACGAGAAACCCGAGTTCGATTTGTTCCGCTGGGTCGATTTCTGGTATCCGAGCGAGCACGTTGTCGCGTTCAAGCGCGACGTCTATGAGCAGGCCCTGCGCCATCTGCAGCCACTGGCCGAGGCGTTTTGCAAGATTTCCCTGGTTGAATCGCAGACCGGCACGGACCTTGACCCGGAGCCTGCGTTTTCGCGGTGACTGGCGCGTGCTGCACCAAGGTTGTTGACAATCATTCGCATTTGCATTTGAATGGCGCCAGTTCCCCAAGGGTTCTGGCGATGTACGTGTGTATCTGCAATGGAATAACCGATACGACCATCCGCGAAGCAGCTGCGCGGGGTGTCGATACGCTCGAAGAATTGACCATGCGCACCGGCTGCGCCAGCGGCTGCGGAAGTTGCGCCGACGTCGCCCGCGAGATCCTGGCCGAGGCCCGGCCGCGCGCGCAGCGCGACTTTGCCCTGTCGTTTGCCGTCGCCGCCTGAGCAGCGCCAGGCAAGCGCACTTCGTCCTGCCGCAGAATCGAGCCGCCCGCCATGGATGGCGGGAGTGCAGAACGCGCAGGAGCGGATTTCAGCCGGTCGCCCTCCACGCTGCACAACCCGGAAACGCTGCAGCCGCCTCCCGGCACGCGTCCCGACCCTCACCCTCGGCAAAGTCCCGCCTCGTGAAATCGACCAAGGCGCTATAGTTGTGCTCTTGCCGCACTTTGGTGGCAACCCGTTTCCGGAATGGAGAGTGAGCATGAAAGGCGATGCCAAGGTCATCGAGCATCTGAACAAGTCGCTGCTCAACGAGTTGACTGCGATCAACCAGTATTTCCTGCATTCGCGCATGTACCGCAACTGGGGTTACGCGGAGCTAGCAGAGCATGAGTACAAGGAGTCGATCGACGAGATGAAGCACGCCGATCGGCTGATCGAGCGCATCCTTTTTCTCGATGGACTGCCGAACCTGCAGCAACTCGGCAAGCTGTTGATTGGCGAGAAGCCGAGCGAAGCGATGGCGTGCGACCTGCGCCTGGAAAAGCAGGCGCTGCCTGACCTCAAGGCGGCGATCAGCTATTGCGAGAGCAGCGGCGATTTCGTCAGCCGCAAGCTGTTTATCGACATCCTGGAATCCGAAGAAGGACACATCGACTGGCTGGAAACCCAGCTCGGCCTGATCGAGCAACTCGGCGAGGCCAACTACCTGCTGACCAAGATCGGCAGTTGAAAGCAACTTGAAAAAGCGGGATCAGCCGGGGACCAGGCCGATCCCCGCGAAGGCTTCGACCACGCGCTGATATTCGCTGTCCAGGCGTTGCCCAAGCGATCCGAGTTGCTCGCTGCGACCGGACCGGGCATCGCTTTCGGCGCGCTTGGCCAACTCGGCGAGGGGCAGGGCACCGACATTGGCGCTGGATGATTTCAGCGAGTGGGTGATCTCGGCAATGGCATCGTGCTGGCCGCTGGCCGCAGCTTCGCGCAGGCGTGCGAGCAGCCTGGGTGTGTCGTCGAAATAAACCTGCACCAGGCCGGTAAATCCGTCGCCCATGATCTCCAGCAATTCCTGCACGGTGGCCTGATCGACGGGTGGTGCCTGGCTGGTCGCTGCGGCTTCGACCACTGGGGCCGCGATTACCGCAGGCGCTGCTGGTGCCGACGCCATTGCAGGTGCGGGGCTTGGCGCACCCGGCGCCGCGGCCTTTGCCAGCCAATGCATCAGTGTTTTCTGCAGCAACTGGCGGTTCAGCGGCTTGGTCAGGTAATCATCCATGCCGGCGGCAAGGCACTTTTCGCGATCGCCCACCATGGCGTTGGCCGTCATGGCGATGATCGGAATGCGCGGCAGCCCACGACTGGCCTCGTCTTCACGCCGCTTGCGGGCGGCGGTGTAGCCGTCCATGTTCGGCATCTGGCAGTCCATCAGCACCAAATCAAATTGACTGCTGTCCAGTTTTTCGAGTGCGAGGCGGCCATCGGCAGCCTGTTCGACCTCGATGCCGAACAGAGACAGCAGTCTGCCGGCAACCCGTGCATTGACCGGATTGTCCTCGACCAGCAAGGCGCGTCCGTGCAGGGATGGCCACGGACTGCCTTCGGTCTCGTCGTGTGCCGAGTCGGCAACATGCAGCAGCGGCCCTTCACGATGGATTTCGACATGGCTGATGCCGAGCAGGCGACTGAGCGTCTCGCGCAACTCGCGCTCGTCAAAACTCGCGGAAACCGCGGCAATGCGCTCGTCGGCGCCGAGATCCTGGACAGCCTCGTGGCTGCCGGAGACGACAATGCGCAGTTGGTCAAGCGAGGGATCGCGGCGGATATTGCGCAGCAAGGCGATCGTCGCCGCACCGACGCTGGCCAGGTCGATGAGCAGGAATTCGTAGTTCCAGTGCTCGCCCTTGGTCGAACCCGCACGCAGCTTGCTCAGCGCATCGACAGCCAGATTGCTGTGCAGGTGGCTCATGCCGAGCTGGGTCAGGAGCATCCCGGAGCGACGCAGGAATGCCTCGTCACCGCCGAGGATCAGCGCACGCACACCCGCCAGGTCAGCGCGCGCGCGCACGTCGCCAATGGCCTTTTGCAGCGGCACGTTGAACCAGAATACCGAGCCCCGGCCAAGCTCGGAGCGCACGCCGAGCTTGCCGCCCATGAGGTCGACGAGGCGCTTGCAGATGACCAGGCCGAGCCCGGTGCCGCCAAACACCCGCGTCGTCGAAGCGTCGGCCTGGGTGAACGGCTTGAAAAGGCGGGCAGCCGCTTCCTCGGAAAGGCCGATGCCGGTATCGCGAACGGCAAAGGTGACTTCGTGGTGCGTGCGCGATTCGCCCCGCTTGCCGATCTGGATGGTCACGCCGCCCCGTTCGGTGAACTTGATGGCGTTGCTGACCAGGTTGGTCAGCACCTGGCGCAGGCGCACCGGATCGCCGCGAACCGCCAGGCGCACGGCGGGATCGATGACCACGCCGAGGCGCAGGCCTTTCGCGGTGGCGCTGCCCTGCATCAGCTTGGCTACCGAATCGACCAGTTCCTTGAGATTGACGCCGACCGATTCCAGTTCGAGCTTGCTTGCCTCGAGTTTGGAAAAGTCAAGAATGTCATCGACGATGCGCAGCAGCTCCATCGCCGAGCGGTACGCGGTGGCCAGGTATTCGCGCTGATCGGGTTGCAGCGGCGTCGAACGCAGGATGTCGAGCAGCGGCACGATGCCGTTCAGGGGCGTGCGGATTTCGTGACTCATGGTGGCGAGGAACTCGCCCTTCGCCATGGTTGCTGCCTCGGCCTCCTGGCGCGCCGCGAGCAGGTCGCCCTGCATCGCGCGCAGTGATTCCAGTTCGCGCTGGATGGCCGGCGGAATGGCCGGCTCGCGTGCTGCCGGCGCTGCCATCGGGGTCTCGGTCGCGACCTCGGCTTCCGCCTCGCGGCCAAGCAGGCTGAGCATGATCACGGCCGCGGCGAGGACGACCAGGCCAATGCCCAGCCACAGCACCGGCGGCTGCGGCAGCACGATCATCGCCAGCGCCACGAGCAGGCTGCACGACGAAAATCCGGCAATCATCAGGTTGCGCAAGCGAGGCGACCGGTTGGAGTGCGCGGAATGGCTTCGTCGAATGGGCATGGGTGGGTCAGGCGTGGGCGACCTTGAAATCGTAGCTGGCGTCGCGTGTCGCCTGCTGCACGAAATTGCCCTGGATCAAATCGATTCCCGAGGACCACAACGAGGCAGCAACGCGTGCCTCCTCGACCCGTGGCGCGATCACGCGGCGACCGCTGGCATGGGCCAGGTTGACCAGATCGCGCAGCTCGTTGCGGTGGTCGCCGCCGCGATCACTGGTATAGCGCGGCGAGAGCTTGATGAAATCCACCGGCAGGTGCATGAGCATGTCGGTTGCCTGGTCGCCGCCTTCGACGCCGGAAAGGGTCAGGCTCACACCCAACTGCTTCATGGCCAGGGCAAAGCTCATGTAGCCGGCCAGGTGCTTGCCGGCATCTTCCATGCGCAAATCGATGGAAATCTGCGCAGCCGGAATGCGCCGGGATTCAAGCGCCTGGCGCATCCACTCGATGCGCTCCGGATCCTGCACGCTGCGCGCGGACTGGTTGACGAACAGGCGCACGTTGTCACCGCTGCGGCGATGCTCGGCGATGGTGTCGAGACAGCTTTCAAGCATCCAGCGATCCACTTCGCCGATCAGATGTGCATTCTCGGCAGCCGGAATCAGCTCCGCCGCCGAATACACGCGGCCCTCGGCGCTCGACAGTCGCAACAGCGCCTGGAACTGCTTTTCCTCCTCGCCGTGCAGCGAGACGATGGGCTGGAAAACCACGCGCAGGCTGGAATCTCGCAGGGCCTGGCGCAGCAGCTCGGCGAGCGGATCCGTCGGCACCTGCGCGATGCTGACCACGTTGGCCTTGTTCGCGGGTTCGGCAATTGGCGGCGCGTCGAGCAAGGCCAGCTCGGCCGCCTCGATCATTGCCCGGGCATCGCCCACCGCGGCGAGGAAGGTGCAGATGCCGACGGCAATGCTTACTTCCTGGCGCTCATTGGCGGCCATGAACACGTGGTCGGCAACGGCCTTGCGCAGTTGCGCGGAAAACTCCTCGAGCGCGGTGCCGGATCGATCCGGATTGAGCAGGAGGAAGTCGCTGTCGCCGTTGCGCGCGAGCATGTCGTTCTTGCCAAGTTGGCCTTCGATCTGCGCGGCCAGTTGATCGGTCAGTTCGGCAAACGCCGGGCTGCCAAGGTGGCGGCGCAGGTCGCCTTCGGACTCCAGGGCGATGAAGAGGATGCCGCCGCTGCGCGTGGCGGCATCCTCCATGGCCAGCAACTCGGTCATGCGGGCACTGATTTCGGCAGGCGTATGGCCGCGTTTGAGCGTCTCGCGCGCAACCGGCTTGCGATGGCGGGCAACCTGGCGCGCGCGTCGCACGCGGCTGGTCACCGCACTGATCAGATGTCGCGGGGCGATCGGCTTGGTCAGGAAGTCATCGCCACCCGCGCTGAGTGCCTCGAAGTGCTTCTCGGTATCGCCTTCGCCGGAGAGGAACACGATTGGCGTCGACAGGTAGGCCTCGCGCTCGCGGATCAGCGCGGTCAGTTCGATGCCGTTGCAGACCGGCATGTTGAGATCCATGAGGATCAGGTCGGGGCCGAACTCGTCGAGCTTGTCGAGCACGGCGGAGGCTTCGCCGACGGCAAGGGTGTGCATGCCGTTCTTGCGCAGGATCGATTCGGCGAAGAACGCCTGCGAGCGGTCGTCCTCGACGATCATGATGCGGAATGGGTCTGCCTCGGCACCCAGATCAAGTTCACGAATGCGCCCGATTACGGCATCGGCCGTCTCAGGCTGCACGACATAGGCATCGCAACCGGCGCGCATTGCGCGCAGGCGCGCGGCAAGGTCGGATTTTCCGGCGCCGTGGGCAATCAGCAGGATGCGCTGGTTGTCGCGGTTGCGCGCCGCTTGCACGAGGGCACCGATTTCCTCGATGTACTGCTGGTGCTCGCCATCGAGCATGATCAGCGAGGGCTTGGACCGACCCAGCCAATCCTTCAGCGCATCGACGCCATCCAGGTGCACCAGGGAAAAGCCGAGCATGCCGAGCTGCAGGTCAATGGCGGCGGCGAGGTCGCTGCCGGCGTGCAGGTGGCAGGCGATGCGCGCCGTGCTGTCGATGCCGGACTCCGGTGGGCGCTCGCTGATCGCAGCATTGACCACAGGCACGGCGGAGATATCGATTGCGGATGGCGCGCTGGTTGCGGCAGGGCTCTCGACCGGCGCTGCGGCGACGGCAACGACGGGCAATTCGGGCGTGGCGCTCGTGACTGGCGGCTCCGGCGCAGGCGGCTCGATGGGGGCGGTGTCGATTTCAATCGCGGCGCTCGCTGGCGCCGCCTCGACAAAGCTCGGGCCAATCCGGTCCGGCCTTGGCAATGCGGCAAAGCGTGACCAATAGCGCGATGGCGGTCGGGTCAGCAGCGGGAAACCGTTGTCCTCGGTCGCCGCATACCCGAACAAGCCGGATGGAAGCTCGTCGTGTGCGAGTGCAGCATCAGCATCACCGGCGCTGCCGGCCTCGAACGCGGCAAAGCGCGCGGCCAGTTCCTCAAGCAGGTAGGCATCCGGCACGATCGGCGGTTCGAGCAGGCTCCACAGGTTCTCGGCGAAATGCTCAAGGCGGCTGGCTGTGCCGCGTTCCTCAAGCTGGCGGCAGATCGCTGCCAGGGCCTCGGCATCTTGCGCCAGCAGCAGGGCGGCATTGATGTCCCAACCCGATTCGCACAGTCGCTTGCCGCGCTGGCACAGATCGGCCGTGCGCAGCGGAATCTGGGTGACGTGCGCCGCGCGTAACCGCGGACGTCGAGAGGACGGCTCGCTAACCTGCATGCATACCCCCTGGCAGGGTCGAACTATACCAGCGCAGGGCTTGCGGACCCGTATTCACAACGGTTTGACCACGACAAGCACGACAATCCCGATCAGCAGCAGGGCCGGGATCTCGTTGAAGATGCGCAGCCAGCGGCTGGAGCGGGAAAAACTGTCCGTGGCGAACTGGCGAACCATGCGCACCAGCAGGCAATGGTAGGCAATCAGGCAGGCCACCAGCGCGAGCTTGAGGTGGAACCAAAGCCCGCTGTGCAGATATGCCGGCGCATTCAGCAGCCACCAGACCATCAAGGCGGTGCCAAAGGCCACGGCAAGCATGCCGCCGACATGGGTGATCATGAGCAAGCGGCGCTGCATGATCTTCAGGCGCTCGCGGACGACGCTTTCGCTTGCCTCGACGTGGTAGACGAAGAGCCGCGGCAGGTAGAACAGCCCGGCAAACCAGGTCACGACGAAAATCACATGGAAGGCCTTCAGCCAGAGCATCACTTCGATCTGCGCGGTAACAGGCGTCAAGTATAGCCGCGCTTGACCTTGCGCCGCGCCGGTGGCTATAAGCGCAGTCCGTTCCGCTCGCCCCGGTTTCTGCATACCCATGGCCTCCCCGCAATTCGTCATTCGCCAGGTCGACCCGTCGCGCTCGCGGCGGATATGGCTGTTCGTGGCGCTGCTGTGGGTGGGCTCGCTGACCCTCGCCGTGGTCGCGACCAGCTTGTTCCTGGTGGCACGGCAGCCGCAGGTCGGGCAGGAACCCATGGACAGCATGGATACCTCGGCGCTGAAGATGCGCATCGTCGTGCTCGAGCGTTCCGAGCAGGTCGCCAAGGCCGCGCTGACCGAGTTGCAGCAAACCCTGCGTGATCGCGAGGAGGAGATTGCCGGCGTGCGCGCCGATCTCGCCTTCTATGGACGCCTGGTTGGCGGCGCCAAGCGCGAAGGCCTGGCGGTGCACGCGCTAAGCCTCAAGCCGGTGCCGGATTCGCGGGCGTGGAACTTCTCCGCCACGCTGACGCAGAACTTCAAGCGCGGCCCGGAGACGCGAGGCAAGCTGACCCTGGCGGTCTCGGGGATCCGCAATGGCGCGCTGGAGACCCTCGAATGGAAGGATCTTGGACAGCAGCCCGGCAATGCCGGAATCGACTATGCGTTCAAGTATTTCCAGCAGGTTGAGGGCACCATCATGCTGCCCGACGGGTTTGAACCGAATCGCGTCCGTGCCATGACCGAGGGCGACGGCGGTCGCAGTAACCAGGATTTTCCGTGGAATGACGCGGCCGAGGCCGAGGAGAAAGACAATGTTCGGCAGTGAAAAGCGCAGCAACCGCTCGATGTCGGCGATCACCACACTGATTGCCGAAGGCACCACGATCCGCGGTGACATCGAGTTCAATGGCGGCTTGCACATGGATGGGGCGGTTGAAGGCTCGATCACCGCGCAAGGTGCCCAGGCCGTGCTCACCTTGAGCGAAAAGGGACGGGTGAGCGGCGAGATCCGCACGCCGAATGCGGTCATCAATGGCCAGGTCAAGGGCGACATCATCGTCTCCGAGCGCCTCGAGCTGGCCGCGCAGGCGCGCATCGACGGCAATGTCTATTACAAGGTGCTGGAAATGGCCGCCGGTGCCCAGCTCAGCGGCAAGATGATCTATCAGCCCGAGCCGCCACGGCAGCTGAGCGGCCCCGGGGCCAGCACTGCCGATGACGACAGCACCAGCGAGGGTATCGATGCCGAGCCGGCGCGCGCTTGAAACTGCCCGATCCGCCACGATTTCAGTGGTTCACCCGCGCTGATTGCTGCATGCTGTCCAAATGAGCGAATCCCCGACCCCCACCTATCTCGACTTCAGCGAAGCGCCGATGGTGTTCACCGCGGCCGCTGCGGGCAAGGTCACCGAATTGATCGCCGAGGAAGGCAATGCCGATCTCAAGCTTCGCGTCTACATCAGTGGCGGCGGCTGTTCGGGTTTCCAGTACGGTTTCACCTTCGACGAGGAATGCGCCGAGGATGATCTTGCGATCGAGCGCAACGGCGTGTTCCTGCTGGTTGATCCCTTGAGCCTGCAATACCTCAGCGGAGCCGAGATCGACTACGCCGAATCGCTGACCGGTGCCCAGTTCGTCATCCGCAACCCCAATGCCAAGACCACCTGCGGTTGCGGGTCATCGTTTGCGGTATAGCCCGCGTCGGGTCGCTGGCGGAACAGCGTTGCCATGAGCGCCGAGCTGCGCAGTCGCCGAAACGTTTTTGCCGGACTGGCCCTGGACCGCTGCAGCGAACGCCGGCCGGATCATGCCTGGCTTGAACAAGCCCTGCATGCGCCCGAAACGCGGTTCATCGTCCTCGATCCCGACGGCAAGGCACTGCTGACACCGGATCTGCGACACTTGCGCGAGCTGGATCGCGCCGAGCAATGCGAATGGCGGGCGGAATCCGCACCGACCTTGCTTGGCGTCGACGAAAACCAGGCAGCACATTTCCTGTTGGCACCGGATGCGCCAACCGCGCTGCGCGTTGCCGAAGCCGGTGGCGGACAATTCATGGACCTGCGCAGCGCCGGCTTGGTCCTTCCGGCGTTCGAGGCGGGCTTGTTCGCCTACGCGCGCGGCCTCGCCCACTGGCAGGCGCGCACGCGCTGGTGCAGCGCCTGTGGCAGTGCGCTCATGCTCGAATGGGCTGGACATCGCGGCCGCTGCAGCAACCCGGATTGCGCGATCGAGCATTACCCGCGTACCGATCCGGCAATCATCGTCATTGTCACCTGGCGCGATGCCTGCCTGCTCGGGCGCCAGGCGACCTGGCCCAAGGGACGCTTCTCGACCCTGGCTGGATTCGTCGAGCCCGGCGAGACCCTCGAAGACGCCGTGCGCCGCGAGGTATTCGAGGAGGCCGGCGTGCGCGTGGTTGACAGCGACTACCATTCCTCGCAGCCATGGCCCTTTCCTTCATCGCTGATGCTCGGATTCACCGCGCGTGCCGAAGACCCGACCATCAAGGTTGGCGACGAGATTGATGAAGCGCGCTGGTTCGAAGTCGATGAGTTTGTCCGCGACGTGGAGTCCGGCGCGCTCGGCCTGCCGCCGCCGCTGTCGGTGTCCTGGCGGCTGATTGAACACTGGCTCAAGCAGGCCAGTGGATTGGAGCTGTCCGAGCTCAAGTCACCGTCCACCTGGCGATGACTGGACGCGCCGCCTGCGCCCGCTACAATCCGCAACATCCTTGCGCGCGCTGGATCTCATGGCCAAGACCCTGATAGCGATTCTCCTTGTGCTGCTGAGCATGCACGCCTTGCCGGATCTGTTGCGCTTCCGCCGCTTCGGCTGGTTGCGCAACCTGCTCACGCCGGCTGATGGGCAGGCCCGCGGCACGTCATCGCGAACCGTGTGGATCACCGCGCTGCTGCTCATCGTCACGGCGCTGATCCAGGCAGGGTTGCATCGGCACTGGTTCGGCATTCTCGAACTGGCCTTCATGGTTGTTGTGCTCTACCAGTGCTGGGGGCCGCGTGACCTCGATGAAGACATCGACGCCGTGCTCAAGGCGCCGGACAGCGAACGTCGGCGCGCGGCGGCGCAACGGCTCAACGATGGCATCAGTGAACAGGTCTTGCCATTCAATGCCGCAGCGCTGGTCGAAGCCGGTTTTGCGGCGGCCCTGTCGCGCCGTTTCGGCGTGTTGTTCTGGTTCACCCTGATGGGTCCGTTCGGTGCGGTTGCCTACCGCCTCGTGCATTTGCTTGCGCGCTCGCCCGCCTTTGCCGAGGCAGCCGGGGACTTGCGTCCGACTTTCGAGCGCGCCGCCTTGATTCTCGATTGGCTGCCCGCGCACCTGCTCGCCTGGACGCTGGCCCTGGTCACCGATTTTGATGCCAGCGTGCGTGCCTGGCGCGAGTACCATGCGGCCCACGGCCAGGGTTATTTCACGCTCGATCTCGGGTTTCTCGGCGCAATCGCCCGCGCCGGCGTTGACGCCGACGTCGCTGCCGGCGACGCCGGAATCGACGACGTCAACGATCCGCTTACCGAACTCGCCGATACCCGCATCATCCTGCGCCGCGCCCTGTATGCCTGGATCGCCGTCATCGCCGTGATCGTGATCGGCGGCTGGGCGGCTTGATTTGGCAAGAAGTCGGGCAAAATCGAGCAGTTCGTCGCTTGGCTGCTGGGCTACAAGGTTCCTTGAAATGCCTAATGTATTTTATTCAAGTTGTATTTGATGCAGCTTTGATCTTGTCGCGCACTCGCCCCAACGAATTTCAGCGACTTGCTATGGAATGATGGTTGGCTGCAGCGCCGCAATCGGTTCGGCGAATGCGGCCAGCTCACCCTCGATCTTTGCGAGCAACTCCTGGGCGCGATCCGAATCGAGTCGGACAATTTCCAGTTCGCTGTTGCCGTGCATGAACGCTGTGTTGGTTTTTCGCAGGACCGCGAAGTCTCGCTGCACGGCATTGAACGCAGAATCGCAACCGTAGTCGGCATGGAGCTGGAGTCGGCGCAGCATGCGTTCGAGCAGGACCATCTGGCGGGTGAGCAGATACACGTCCGTTCGAGGCACGCGCGGGTCATCGGCCGCGAGCCGGCTGAGTTCGTCGGCGTAGGCGCCCAGTATCGGAAACCTCGGTTCGAGATCCTCGATCTCTGTCTGCGTGAAACAAGCCGGCATGGGCGCGTCCTGCGCATGTGACGCGCTTGCGGAAGCAAACGCGACGAGTCCGGAAAGGAAAATGCAAGGCAGTCGATGAGTGCGCATGATGGGCTCCTGCGGCAAGTGCGGAAGATCGGGCAGTACGTCGCTGCCAGGTTTGTATATCGCAAAAACGGGGCCGGTCGGGCCACGGGATCTATTCGGCGGCTGCGCGTCGATTCGCTTTCGCTGATTCGGTTATGACAGCTTCGGCAACCTCAAGCGCCAGGGCCGTTTCAACGGCGGCACCGTCTACGAGCAGTACAACTACGATCGCCTGCAACGCCTTTCCGATGTGCAGCGCATGACCGCAAACGGGCCCGGTGCTACGAACTATGCCTACACGGCCGATGGCAATCTGACATACAAAAGCGACTATGGCGTCGAGCATCAATACGGCGGTGCGGGCTGTCCGGGCCGGCCGCACTTCGTCACGCAGGTAACCAAGGGCGATACCGGCCCGAATGGGACGGACACCTTCACCTGCGATGCCAATGGCAATGTCAATGGTGGCAATAGCTTGACGGCAGCGGTGTATGACTTCCAGAACCAGGCAAGGCGTTTGCAGCGTTACGCGACGGGCAGCTCGGATTTTCGCTACGGAGCGGATGGCAACCGCTACATGGAAGTGTCGCTCAGCGGCAGCAGTAGTCTGACCACCCGATTCGGCCCGCGTGGCTACGAGAAATCAAGCGATAACACCTCGACCACGCTCCGCCACGAACTCGGTCCGGTGACGGTGCGCCAGACCGATGGCGGCAGTTTCGTTCCAGTGGCGCAGCTTCGTGATCGACTGGGTTCCACCTTGGCCCAAGCCAGCGCCACCGGAAGCGCGACCAACAAGCGAGGCTACGACAGCTTTGGCGAGGTGACCAACGGCGACTTTTCCCCGAGGCAACCTGCCGTGCTCGGGCTGGCCCCGACCACATTGCGCGGCTTCACGGGTCACGAACATCTCGATGCCGTACGCCTGATCCACATGAACGGACGCATCTACGATCCCAAGCTGGGCCGGTTCTACTCGGTCGACCCGGTTATCCAGTTTCCGAGCAACAGTCAGAGCCTGAATCCGTACTCGTACATCCTCAATAATCCGTTAAGCGGGAGGGATCCGAGCGGGTACATGAGCCAGTTGGACATGCGGACAAATCGGATAATCGCCAACGCGAACAACAACTGCATGGGTGGCGTTTTATGCATCGCGGCCAGCGAAAAAGCGTTCCTGGCGGGACCGAGGAGCAATCTGGCTGGGATGACTTCGGGTGGGGCGTCACCGGGCATGGGGCCAAGGAATGGGGCCGATCTGCTCAACAAGATCAAAAGGGCGCTACAGGAGCCGGCGGATAAGATTGAGTCGAAGCCTTTGGTTGAGGTGTTACCGATTAGGGAGGGCGTGAGACGCGTTGGCGACGGCAGCCGAGCTTATAGAGAAGGGTTGCCACAACCAGATGAAGCGAACGCAGAAGAGCTTGGTTTCGTTCGGGGGATTGCTTCGGACTTCGAAGCGTATGGCTCCATCGAACATTGCGCGCTAATCTGTAGAGACATGGTGGAAGTCGGGCCAACGCATTACGTGCTCTCAGACGTTCATACCGACCGCTCACAGTTTGGTTGCAACCCGTCCGGGCTGTCCTGTCCATCGGGACTCACTGCCGTTTCGGACATCCATAATCATCCAGCAGATAATTTTTACCGGATGAAATCGACGGATGTTCGATTGCTCGGTCAAGGGACTGTTGGTGACCGGAAGCGAGTGAACGGCCTGTCTTTCAGTATGAGCGACATGCAAGGACTTCTGTTCGACCAAAGGAATGGGTGGGTGGTGCCGATAGGCAGCAATAAACTCTTGTACTTCCCGAAGACCATGCACTACCCAGTTCACAACGTCTATGACCAATGAAGGAAGTTTTTGAGTCATGAAAATTCTTTTGATCGCTATCGTTTGTATCTTTGCAATGTTATCTACGCCTGGCTTAGCGCAGTTGAAAGGAAATGTCCCCCTGGTTCGACTGCTTGCAACGCCGAAGGTTTACAACGGAAATGCAGTGTCCGTGAGCGGCGTTCTACATCGGGCCGACGGCGGCGTATTGGCCTTGTATATTGATCCGAGCAGTGCAGAATCAGGCGTCACAGCAAATGCAATTGTTCTCATGCTCGCCGGTCAGGAAACCGGGATGACCGAAGAGCAAATTCACCAGGCGATAGGCAAGTACGTCCTAGTTGCAGCCACTTTCGATATTGATCCACCGCAGCCACGTGGTTACTCAGGGATTCTGAAAGCCATTGAGGCTTTGCGTCCGTATCCCCTGCTGCAACCGCTAGATCAAAGGGATGATCAAAGCGATCAAAGTCATTGATTTATCGATGAACGATCAAAGGGGTCGATCAAAGGGGTCATTGATTTCTTGCTGAACAAAACACAATGTGGTCATCGCGCCGACCGGCCTGCGCACGCTGACAAGCTACGACCCATTTGGGCGACCGACACGGGTCGACCCGCAGACCACAACCGGTGCGCCGCTGGAACCGTCCACCTTCATCAGCCAGACACGGTGCAGTGCGTCGGCCGGAAGCTGCCCGGGCGGCTACGGCGAGGGAGACGGCCAGACCTTTGCCGCCGTCCGCACGACCACGGTAAGGACGGCGCACCGACCCAGGTAACGTGGTCGGACAAGCTCGGCTGTACCGACTGCATCAAGCCGACGGCCTGTCGCACCAGTTGGAAGGGCCGTCGCAAGTGATAGCGCATCGCGCTCCTTGCGTGGCTGCCGGCTCGTGGAATGGGCAGTCTGGTGGCCAGCTGCTAACCTGCTCGCCCTTTCCATCTGCGTTTGAGCCATGCCGGAAGCATCGAATCGCCTGCAACTCGTTGAAGCCTATCTGGATGGTTTGCAGAACCGGATATGTGCGGCGATTGAATCCGCCGATGGTGGCGCGCGCTTCCGCGAGGATCTCTGGCAACGCAATGAAGGTGGCGGTGGCAGGACGCGGATCCTCTCTGATGGCGAAGTGTTCGAGCAAGCCGGGATCGGCTTTTCCAAAGTCTCGGGTACGACCTTGCCGCCTTCGGCGACGCAGCATCGCCCCGAATTGGCCGGTCGCAACTGGACGGCGACCGGAGTGTCCCTGGTTTTCCACCCGCGCAATCCGTACGTGCCGACGACGCACATGAACGTGCGGTTCTTCGAGGCGCGGGCCGACGGCAAGGAACCGGTCTGGTGGTTCGGTGGCGGCTTTGACCTGACGCCGTTCTACCCATTTGATGAAGACGTGCGTCATTGGCACGCGGTCGCGCGCGGCGTCTGCCAGCCATTTGGCGATGACGTTTATGCGCGCTACAAGAAATGGTGCGACGAGTACTTTTTCATCAAGCATCGCAACGAGACGCGCGGTGTCGGCGGCGTGTTCTTCGATGACCTGCACGAAGGCGGATTCGAGCGCTGCTTCGAGTTCCTGCGCAGCGTCGGCGATGGTTTCCTCGATGCCTACCTGCCGATCGTCGAACGCCGCAAGGCAAATCCGTTTGCCGAACGTGAGCGCGAGTTCCAGTTGTACCGGCGCGGACGCTACGTGGAATTCAACCTGGTCTATGACCGTGGCACCTTGTTCGGCCTGCAATCGGGAGGCAGGACCGAATCCATCCTGATGAGCCTGCCTCCGCGTGTGCGCTTCGAATATGCCTACGAACCCGAAGCCGGCAGTGCCGAAGCGCGCCTGGCCGATTACCTCAAGCCGCGTGACTGGTGATCGTGGCGGCGCACATGGCTCTACCGGTCAATTCCATTCGTAGATGGTGAAATAGACCGGCGCGACCGGGCCTTCAAGCGGGTCCTTGTCCAGCCTGCCATCGCCATTGCGGTCGAGATAGGTTTGCATCGGGCCATCCTGCGGAACGATGCGCAGCATGCGCAGCTTGCCCTTCTGGCGATATTCGCGAACCGTATCTTTGCCTTCGCGGCGCTCGGTCACCGAATCGCTGCTTGCCTCGATGTCGGCCGCCGAACGATCGCTTGAGCGCGAAGCCTTGTCGCGGACGGGTCGCGTGTCCGGCATCGCCGGCTTCATGGATTCCTGGTCGGGACTCGGCGTGGAAGTCGTCTGCACGCCCTTGGCGTCGATGTCGGGCGGCGGCAGCGCGGTCTTGGCGGGTTGGGCGGCAGCGGCCAGCACGGGGCAAGAGGCGATGGCTATGGAACAAAGCAGGGCAGGAAGCTTCATGGCGAACCTCGACGGGTTTCAGGGACAGGCATGTTGGACTCTATACCCGCTGCAATGAAGTTTCATTGAAGGAAATCAAGTCTCAAGGTGTGGCCTTGAATCCGACGCGGCTGGCCAGTCGCTCGGCACGCGCCCGACTGACTTCCGCCGGCAGCACGGTCGAGCGCAATACCGGCATGGCGAGGGCGAGCAATTCGCGGGCTTCCGCCGGCCGCTGTTCACGCTCGCGAAGCTCGGCCAGTTCGCTGCGCGCAATGGCCAGATCGACCGCCGACGAGGCACGAGCCTCGAAGGCGGCGATGGCCTGGCCGAGCATGTGCTCGGCACCGGCATAGTCGCCCTTGACGATGGCGAAGCCGGCACGCACACGCAAGATGTGCGCAAACACCTGATGCGCAGGCGGCACCAGCGCCGACCACAGGTGCTCGGCCTCGTCGAGCAGGGGCAAGCCGCGAGCCGGGTCCTTCATCCTTCCGGCCAGCAAGGCGAGTTGCCAGGTGATCATCGCGTATTCGCCGGAATCTTCGCCCTCGATCCGGCGACAGCGCTGGCGCAGATCGCTGAGGATCCGCCATGCTTCCTCGTGCCTGCCGACCAGGCCGAACGTGCGTGCCTGGGAACGCTCGATGCGGCGACGAACCTGGTTCTCGGTCTCGACATGGTCTTCGTCGAGCAGCGCAATGGCGGTGTCGAGTGCCTTGATGGTGGCCTCGTAGTCACCGGCGTTCTCGAGGATACCCGCCCGATTCACCCAGGAAATCGCCTTGTCGATCTTGCCCAGGCCGATATCCGCCACGGCCTTGTCGGCTCGGGACAGCATTTCGGCAGCTTCCTGGTAGCGGCCCAGTTCGTTCAAGGTCAGGGCAAGGTCGTTGGTCAGTGCCATCATCCGCGAGCCGCCGCCGCCGGTGACACGTTCCTGCAAGGCGATGGCCGCGCGAAACACAGCCTCCGCGTCGGCGTATCGCCCGCATGCGTTCAAGGCCAGGGCGCGTGCACGCATCAACGGCAACTTGGCCGGCGCGTCCGCCGGCAGCTCTCCACCCGCCAGAGCCAGGCCGTCGTCGGCGACCTGCAAGGCCTCCTCGCAATCGCCGCGGGTGGCGAGCAGGGAGGCCAGCAATTGTGCCGATTCGAGCCGGATGTCGATGTCGGCAATGGCCTCGTCAATGCCGAGCCGGTAGGCCTGGCGCAACATGTCGATCGCCTCTTCATCCTTGCCGGCGCGATGCACGACCATGGCCAGCATCTGCAAGGAGCGCACGCTCAGCACCTTGTCGTTCGGGGCATATTGTTCGCGCCATCGTGCTGCGTTCTGCGCGGCCGCGAGCGCCTCGTCGCCTTCCTCAAGCATGCCGAGGACCATGGAGTAGTCCTCGTAGTCGTTGGCCAGGCGCAGGGCATCGACGCTGTCCTTGGGCTCGACCCCGGCAAGTCCGTCATGCAGGAGGTCGCGCGCAATCCGGATTTCGCCCAGCTGCGAATAGAGGGACCCGAGCAGCCTCTGCATGCGTTGGGTGAAGCTGCCGTCGGAACGGTCGCGCGCCTCGAGTTTCCTGCGCGCGGCATCAAGCAGGTCGCGCACGCGCACCTGCGTGCTCATCGCCGCATCCGGGCTGGCCGCGGAAAGTGCATCGGTGAGGAATTCCAGCGAAGCGCGGGCGCTGGCCGCATCGCGTTCCGACGCCGCGAGGGCCAGTTGTGCGCTGGATTCGGCGAGGACGGCGCGCTCGCGCTCGCGATCGAGGCGCCAGACGAACAACGCCAATATCAGCATGGCAGCGATGGAAAGCAGCGCGCCAATGCGGTGTCGCCCGATGAACTTGCGCAGCCGGTAGCGACGCGTCATCGCCGTGGCGCGCACCGGGCGACCATCGCGGTAGCGATCAAGGTCGTCTCGCAATTCCCCGACGCCGGTGTAGCGATCTTCCGGCCTTGCCGAGGTGGCCTTGGCGATGATTCCCGCCATGTCCGCGTCGAGCCTGAGCGGAGTGATCAATGCATCCGCAGCGCCTTCGTCGCTGCGCCGGCCAGTCAGCATCTCGCGCAGGATGACACCGAGGCTGAAGATGTCGCTGGCGGTGGTGATGGTGCCGCCCGCCTGTTGCTCGGGACTGGCATAGCCGCGACTGAAAATGCGCGTCGAAGTGGAACGCTGGTCGTGCTCGCCAACCGCGATCAGCCGGGCAATGCCGAAATCGAGGAGCTTGACGGTGCCGGCATCGGTAACCAGCACGTTGGCCGGCTTCAAGTCGCGATGGATGATCAGATGCTGGTGTGCATGCTCGATGGCGTCGAGCATGGCGTCGATCAGGGCCAGGCGTTCACGCATCGAGGGCGCGTGCAGACGGACAAATTCGAGCAAGGGCAATCCGGCCACATATTCCATCGCCAGCCACGGTTGGCCATCGTCGGTTTCCCCGCCATCCAGGAGCCGGGCAATGTTCGGATGATCGAGTGCAGCCAGGATCTGCCGCTCCTGGCGCAGTCGCCGCATGCTCTCGCTGGTCGGAAAGCCGCGCAGCAGCTTGATCGCCACGTATTGCTCGAACTGTCCCTCGACGCGTTCGGCAAGGAACACCGTGCCCATGCCGCCGGCACCCAGCTCGCGAACCAGCTTCCATGCGCCAAAGCGCACGGAACGGCGCGGCTCCGCATTGACCGCGCCATCGACGATTGCCTGGCGGATCGGATCGCCCTCACCCTGATCCGCTGCAAGCAGCCGGATGAGTGCATCACGGTCAGCCGGGTCGAGTCCGAGTTCATCGATCGCGCGACGCTGTTGCTCCGCTGGAAGATCACACAAGCGCTCGAAATGCTCGGCAAGCGGATCCGCGGCGGACACTTCATGCCTCCAGCGCGGCGCGCAGCCAGGCGCGGGCGAGGCGCAGGTCACGATCGACCGTGCCCTCGGATACATCGAGGGTCGCGGCGACCTCGATCCGGTTCAAGCCGCCAAAATAGACAAGTTCGACCATTTGCGCGCGACGGGAGTGATTGTCGGCCAGCGCGTCGAGCGCGCCATTCAGTCGCACCAGCGTGCTGTCGCTTTGCACGGTGCCCAGATCGAGCGCGGCATCGAGTTCGACGTGCTCGGCCCCGCTGCCACGCTTTTGCGCCATGCGCTTGCGTGCACCATCGACCAGCACCTGGCGGGTTGCCTGGGCGACGACATGATAGAAATGCTTGCGACTTTCCCACGGGGCATCGGTGCCAAGCATGCGGATCAACGCCTCGTGGGCGAGATCCGTCGCACTCAGCGTGGCCCCGGGCATCTGCCGCAGCGATTGCCCGGCAATGGCCCGGACGTTGGCGTAGACCAGTGACATCAGCAGCTCCCGCGCGGCATCGTCGCCGGCGCGCCAGGAGGCGATCAACTGGGTCACGTCGTGCTCGCCGGATTCAGCCATGGGTACGTCGAAGTCTGTCGAGTGGCGCAGTTTACCCGGCTGCAATCGGCGCCGGTAACGACCAATCGGGGTTTTCCGAACCGGTTTGCCTATCGGGAAGCATCGCTTTGGCCACGGATTTCGCTCCCCGGTCTGGGCGGATCGCAGATCCCCGCAGCCTGCTGCACGGACCCTTGAGGGTTCCAGATCACATGACAATCCGCACGCGCAGCCATCATCTTGTCGTCATGATTGCCTGTGGCAGCCTGCGCGGCGCGCAGCCATTGCCGAAGACATCGTCAGGGTGCAACGTCCCGACGTCGTCCTGCCCTGGTTCAACGGCGTGATCGGCAAGGTCGGCACCGACATTGCCTGGCTGAGTGATCCGCCCATCACTGAAATCCGCGTCCAGGGCCATGCGGGCTCCACCCTGCTGCCGCCCAACCGGCGGCGGCGGCTGGGGCATGGCTGCCGGGCTCTATCCGGAACTGCCTGTGCCGTTGCCGGCGAGCGTTCCACAAACCGGCAGCAACTCGATCCGCTACCGCGTCAATCCGGATATCGGCGTGGTCGGTCACCCGTCGGCTGCCTTGTTGGTCAACAACGATGTCCTCTTTCGCACGCCATTCGAAGACAACCAACTGACCCGCGATATCTGCGGGATTTCACCCCCGGCCAGCGGCTGTCGAGCAGGCCATGAAGTTCGAGGCGGTCGCCCGCGATTGCTGATTCGCGGGTGGCGCAAGGCAGCGGTGCCGGGCGGGCCTTTCGGCATCCTGCGAGGTTGCAATCAGGCACATCGGGGGCCAAGCTGCGGACCCGCTCCTGTCCCTGGTCTTCATGTCTTCCTCACGCCAGCGCCTTGTCCTGATTGACGGATCGTCCTACCTGTTCCGTGCATTCCATGCGTTGCCGCCGTTGACCAACGCTGCCGGCGAGCCGACCGGCGCATTGTTCGGCGTGGTCAACATGCTGCGCGCGACATTGAAGGAACAGCCTGATTTCGTTGCTTTCGTCAGCGATGCCTCGGGGCCGACGTTTCGCGACGAAATGTATGCCGAGTACAAGGCCAATCGCGCGCCAACGCCGGACGACCTCAAGGCGCAGGTGCAGCCGATGCTGGAAATCGTCGGCGCATTGGGATTTCCGATTCTCAGGGTCGGCGGTGTCGAAGCCGACGATGTGATCGGCACCCTGGCCCGTCAGGCTGAAGCGCTGGACATCGAGGTGGTCATCTCCACCGGCGACAAGGATTTCGCCCAGCTCGTCTCGCCGCATATTCGCCTGGTCAACACGATGACGCGCACGACCATGGATCGGCAAGGCGTCATCGAGAAGTTCGGCGTGCCACCGGAGCGCATCGTGGATTTTCTCGCCCTCACCGGCGACGCGGTCGACAACGTGCCTGGGGTGGCCAAGTGCGGACCGAAGACGGCCGCCAAATGGCTTGCCGAGTACGGATCGCTGGACGGCGTGATCGAGAATTCCGCCGCAATCGCCGGCAAGGTTGGCGAGTATCTGCGCGAGGCGCTTGGCCATCTGCCGCTGTCACGCCAGCTGGTGACGATCAAGACCGATGTCGCACTCGATGTCGGCGTCCGCGATCTTGTCCTGCGCGAAGCCAACCGCGATAGCTTGCGCAACCTGTACCGGCGCTACGAGTTCAATGCCGCCCTCAAGGATCTGGATGCGCTAGCCGCCGGGCAGTCGGGCGAGGCGCCCGCCAACATCACTGCCACACCGCCGGCAACCATCGCGGCCGCCGCCGCCGATGCAGCGCCGGATGCCGCGCTCGGCAAGCCTGGCAAGCATGAACTGATTGTCGATGCCGGGCGATTCGATGCCTGGCTTGGGCAGCTCCGTCATGCAGAACTGATCTCGTTTGATACGGAAACCACCTCGATCGATTCGATGCGCGCGGAAATCGTCGGCGTCTCCTTTGCGGTGGAGGCGGGCACGGCCGCCTATGTCCCGCTCGCCCATGATTATCCGGGCGCGCCGGCGCAGCTCGATCGCACCGCGGTGCTGACGGCGCTGAAGCCGCTGCTGGAGGATGCGCAGCGGGCAAAGCTTGGCCAGAACGCGAAATACGACATGAATGTGCTGTCGACGCATGGCATCACCCTGCGTGGGGTCGTCCACGACACCATGCTCGAATCCTATGTGCTCAATTCGACCGCGTCGCGACACGACATGGATACGCTGGCCAAGCGCCATCTTGGCTACCAGACCATTCATTACGAGGATGTCACCGGCAAGGGCAGCAAGCAGATCTCCTTTTCCGAGGTCGATCTGGACAGCGCCAGCCGTTATGCGGCCGAGGATGCCGACATCACCTTGCGCCTGCATCAGGCAATGTGGCCAAAGCTCGAAGCGGATGCGGCGTTGTGCAAGGTCTACGGCGAGATCGAGATTCCGTTGATCCCGGTGCTTGCGCGCATGGAGCAGCGCGGCGTCCTTGTCGATGTCGAAGCATTGCGCATGCAGGGTCGGCAGTTGGCCGCGCGCATGCACGAGCTGACCACGCAATGCCACGCCATTGCCGGGCGCAAGTTCAGCCTTGACTCACCCAAGCAGCTGCAAGCCCTGCTTTTTGACGAACTGAAATTGCCGGCCTTGGTGAAGACGCCAAAGGGCCAGCCCTCGACCAACGAAGAGGCGCTGGAGGCCATTGCCGATGCGCACGAGCTGCCGCGCCTGATCCTCGAATACCGCGGTCTGGCCAAGCTGCGCTCGACCTACACCGAAAAACTTGCCGAGATCGTCAATCCGCGCAGCGGTCGCGTGCACACGAGTTACCACCAGGCGACGGCGGCGACCGGGCGTTTGTCCTCTTCCGATCCGAACCTGCAGAACATCCCGGTGCGGACCGTGGAAGGCCGACGCATTCGCCAGGCCTTCATCGCGCCGCCGGGCTGGAAGATCCTCGCCGCCGACTATTCGCAGATCGAGCTGCGCATCATGGCCCACCTGTCCGCCGACGAAGGCCTGCTGAGGGCGTTTCACAGCGGACAGGACGTGCATCGGAGCACGGCCGCCGAAGTCTTCGGCGTGGCCCTCGATGCGGTGGACAGCGCGCAGCGTCGGGCGGCCAAGGCCATCAACTTCGGCTTGATGTACGGCATGAGTGCATTCGGCCTTGCGCGCCAGCTCGGCATTGGCCGCGGCGAGGCGCAGGATTACATCGCGCGCTATTTCCAGCGCTATCCCGGCGTGCGTGAATTCATGGAGCGCACGCGCGAGCAGGCGCATGCGGACGGCTACGTGGAAACCGTGTTCGGGCGGCGCCTGTACCTCGACAACATCGCCTCACGCAACCAGGCCCAGCGTGCCGGTGCCGAGCGTGCCGCCATCAATGCTCCGATGCAGGGAACCGCAGCGGACATCATCAAGCGCGCCATGCTCGCCATCGATGCCTGGCTGCAGGAGCGCGACGACCATGCACGCATGCTCATGCAGGTACACGACGAGTTGGTCTTCGAGGTCCGCGCCGAGCGCATCGAGGAGATCCGCGACGGCGTGCGCACGCGCATGAGCGCTGCTGCCGACCTTGCCGTGGCCCTGGTTGTCGATATTGGTGTCGGCGACAACTGGGATCAGGCGCATTGACGCGATCGGGGGCATTGCCCTGACCGAGCGCGCCGCGAAAATGAATCATGCGTAAATGATTCCCGGTTTCTGCCGAACCCGGGAAACTTTCCGCCATCAACCTGCATCTGACTATCCGGGTGCACGCAACGGCACCCCTGGATTCATCCACCTCCCTGGATGGATCCCCCGGGAATCGGTCACTCCCCAGACCGGTTCCCGATCCCCGCCCCGAGGGCTCCCCCTGGCCCTCGGGGCTTTTTTATGGCCATGGATGGTCTGTATGCCTGCAACGCAGGAGCAGTTGCAGGCGATATGCCATGGATGGTCTGTATGCCTGCAACGCAGGAGCGGACTCCGGCAATTCCCGGTATTTCTCAAGACTGCTCTGCGCCGAGCGCGGCAAGCAAGGCGGCGCGCGGCAATTTGCCGGTTTCATTGCGCGGCAGGCTCGCCACCAGACGCAGCGGCCGCGGCAGGAACAGCGGATCAACGGCTTCGCGCAACCGCGCCAGCAAATCCCGTTGTGAACGCCCCGGGGCCACCGCCAGGGCAGCGATACGGCGCACTTCGGAGCCTGGTTCCGCATCCAGCTGGAAGACCACCGCATCGTCGACGCCATCGATGGATTGCAGGCGTCGGGTGAGATCGGCGAGCGACGCCCGCTTGCCGCCAATCTCGAGCAAATCGGCATTGCGGCCGCAAAGGCGGAATCGTCCGCTGCAATCCAGTTCGACGATGTCCTGCAACTGCACGGGCGCGCAAAGGTGGTCGGCATTGACCAGGGTGCCTTCCGCATGCGGGCTCAGCGCGACCGACGGGTGGGTTTGCCAGTCGCATTCGCTGGCTGTGCGGCGATGGGCGATGACGCAGGTTTCGGTCGAGCCGAACATCTCGATGAGCGGTGCCTGATACCTCGATTCAACGGCCTGGGCCAGTTCGCGGGACAGCGGTGCGGTGGCGCAGACAATCGCCGCAAGTGGCGGCAGTGCTTGCGATTCGCGCAGCAGGGCCTGCAAGTGGACCGGGGTCGTGACGAGGACGCGGGGTGCCGGCAGCGATGCCAGTTCGCAGGCGATGTCGGCGGGAAAGAACGGCCTGCCGGAATGCACCGAGAACGGGCCGAACAAGGGCAGGAGTACGGAAAGCTCCATGCCGTACATGTGCTGCGCGGGCACCGTGGCCAGCACGCTCGCGGTCTGCCCATCCGTCAAGCCAAGGACGCGGCTGAGGACTTCGATGTTCAGGCGGCTGCCAAGCCTGAAGTTCTGCCAGGTCTTGATATTCGGCTTGGGCAACCCCGTGCTGCCGGAGGTGAAGCCGATCGCCGCGACTTGTGCCGCGCCGACCTCGATCGGCAGGCCGGCGAGCGCGGTGTGGCGATCATCGATGTCGAATTCCGGCAGGCGGATCATGTCCGCATGGGTCGCGCAGGCTTGCTGGTCGCCAAGCAGGTAGGCCCCCGGATAGGCCGAACGGACTTCGGCGATGGCCTGGATCGCTCGCGATGAAGGCAGCAAGGTGGCATGACCACGACTGGCCGCGGCGCAGTAGCTGACGACAAAGGAATAGCGGTCTTCGCAAAGGTTGATTGCGCTGCCCGATGCCGGCAACAGCGCGGCCGCACGCGCCACGTCGCCGAGAAATGCGCGCACGCTGATGCCGCGACCCTTGCGCCAGGCAAAAAGGCGCTCGTGGTCGGCTTCGCCGAGCAGCGAAAACAACGTGGCCGGATCCCCGGGCCGGCCCGAATCAACTGACGCCGACATCTTCCCTCCAAGGAGCCTGCGCGGCAGAAATGTTCCAAGCGGGAAGTCTGCCACGCGAGGACAGTTTTTTGACGATTCGCAGGTCCATGGTGGATTTATGGGTCAAGGAGCGGCGGCAGGTGGACCGCGTGGCGGGCTTCGCAGCCGGACGGCTTCTGCCGCGCAGACTCCTAATGACGCACTGTCTCCCCGCTGACAGCGTCGCGGATCGCTGTGGGCCGCTCAAGTCCCCCGAGTTCGCCGTCGACGATGTCATCGAGTTGATCGCCGAAGGCAAGGCGCACCGCCTCGGCACTGCGTGCGGGCGGCTGCCCATGCACATTGGCGCTGGTCGAAATGATCGCGGAGCCAAAGCCGCGACACACGGCAGCGGCAATGGGATGAGCGGTGACTCTCACGGCGATGCCTGCATGTTCGCCGACGATCCACGCAGGAACACGCTTGCTTCGCGGAAATATCCAGGTGTTCGGACCGGGCCAGGTGGCTTGGGCGCGGGCGATCGCCGGCATCGGGCAGTCGCCGAGGAAGGGTTCGACCTGGGCAAAATCCGCCGCAATCAGGATGACGCCGACGCCTGCCGGCCGCTGCTTGAGGGCAAAGATGCGGCGGACGGCGGATTCGTTGAACGGATCGCAACCCAGTCCCCAGACCGCCTCGGTCGGGTAGGCAATCACACCCCCGCGCCGAAGCGCGGCGACGGCGCCGGCAATGGCGGTACCCATCAGCCTTCGCTGGCTCCGGCGGTTTCGACAGGCTTGCGTGCGGAGGGGGCCCTCTTGACGGCCTTCTTGGCGGCGGATTTCCGCGCCGGCGTCTTCTTGCCTGGTGCTTTTTTCGCCGCGCTCTTCTTGACCACGGTCTTCTTTGCCGCCGCCTTCTTTGCCGGGGCCTTCGTGGCCGTGGTCTTTGCGCTGGTCTTCTTGCTTGCCGCCTTGCCCTTGGCGCCCTTGCCGAAGCCGCGCTTGGGCCGGAACGGCGCCGCGGCCAGCAACTCGACGCATTCGGCCTCGCTCAAGGAAGGCGGCTCGCGATCCTTGGGGATGCGTGCGTTCTTGTCGCCATCGGTGATGTAGGGGCCATAACGGCCATTGAGGATCTGGATGCCGTTGCCGAAATCCTTGATGGTGCGGTTGGCCAGCAGTTCGGCGCGGGCGCGCACGAGTTCGAGCGCACGCGGCAACTCGATGGTGTAGGGGTCGTCTTCCTTGCCCAGCGAGGCATACGTGGAGCCAATCTTGACGAAGGGTCCGAAGCGGCCGACGCCGATGACGATGTCCTCGCCTGCCTCGTTGCTGCCGAGCGTGCGCGGCAGCTTGAACAGCTCCAGCGCCTCCTCGGCGGTGATCGTGTGCATGCTCTGGCCGGGCCGCAGGCTGGCGAACTTCGGCTTGTCTTCGTCTTCCTTGGTGCCGATCTGCGCAAACGGCCCGTAGCGGCCAAGGCGCACCGACAGCGGCTTGCCGGATTTCGGATCGACGCCGAGCACGCGGCTGCCGCTGGCTTCGGACTTGTCGACGGTCTCGATCTTGTCTTCGATCTGCGCCTTGAACGGTTTCCAGAAGCGCGCCAGCAACGGTACCCAGTCCTCTTCGCCGCGGCTGACCGCATCCAGCTCGTCTTCGAGCCTGGCGGTGAAATCGTAGTCGACATAGCGGGCGAAATGCCCGGCCAGGAAACGGCCGACCGCGCGCCCGACATCGGTCGGCTTGAAGCGGCGGCTGTCGAGGATCACGTATTCGCGGTTGAGCAGGACCTGGATGATGCTGGCATAGGTCGACGGACGGCCGATGCCGTATTCCTCCAGCGCCTTGACCAGGCTTGCTTCGGAGAAGCGCGGCGGCGGTTCGGTGAAGTGCTGGTCGGTGATGATGTCGCGCAACGGTACCGCCTCGCCGACTTTCATGAGCGGCAACTTGCGCGCCTCGTCCTCGTCCTCGGCGGCCTTCTGGTCGCGGCCTTCCTCGTAGACGGCAAGGAAGCCGGGGTCGATGACCGTGGTGCCGGTGGCACGGAACGCGGCATCCGCGCCGCATGGGAAATCCACCGATACCGTGTTGAGGGTGGCGTGCTGCATCTGGCTGGCGACCGTGCGCTTCCAGATCAGCTCATACAGCCTGGCGTGGTCGGGCGAAAGGAAGGCGGCGACGCGCTTGGGCGTCAGCGCCGCCGAAGTCGGTCGGATCGCCTCGTGCGCTTCCTGGGCGTTCTTCGATTTCGACTTGTAGGTGTTGGGTTGTTCGGGCAGGGCCTGGCGGCCGAACTCGCGCACGATCACCTCGCGCAATTCAGCGGTGGCTTCGTCCGAGATCGACACTGAATCGGTACGCATGTAGGTGATCAGGCCGACCACGCCCTCGTCGCCGATGGCGATGCCTTCATAGAGCTGCTGGGCAAGGCGCATGGTGCGGCTGGTTGCATAGCCGAGCTTGCGCGCGGCTTCCTGCTGCAGGGTCGAGGTGGTGAACGGTGCCGATGCCCGCCGCTTGCGTTCCTTCGACTGCACTTCGCCGACGACGAGGCGACCTTGCGCCGCCTTGTGCAAGGCATCGCGTGCGGCATGCGCATCGCTGGCGTTGGTCAGGTCGAACTGCTCGAACTTCTTGTTGTTGAGCTTGAGCAGGCGCGCCGTGAAGGCCTGGTCCGGGTGGGCCAGATCGGCTTCGATGGTCCAGTATTCACGCGGGATGAAGGCTTCGATCTCCTCCTCGCGCTCGACAATCATGCGCAGGGCTGGCGACTGCACGCGACCGGCGGAGAGCCCGCGCTGGACCTTGCGCCAAAGCACCGGCGACAGGTTGAAGCCGACCAGGTAATCCAGCGCGCGCCGGGCCTGCTGGGCGTTGACCAGTTCCATCGACAAGGGGCGCGGGTTGGCGACGGCCTCCTTGATCGCGCGCGGGGTGATCTCGGAGAAGACAACGCGGTGCACGGCTTTGTCCTTGAGCAGCTTCTTCTCGCGCAGGATCTCGGCGATATGCCAGGAAATCGCCTCGCCTTCGCGATCAAGGTCGGTTGCCAGATACAGCGAATCAGCCTGCTTGGCGGCCTTGACGATGGCGTCGACGTGCTTTTCGTTTTTCTCGATCAGCTCATAGTTCATGGCGAAGTCGCGATCGGGATCGACCGCGCCTTCCTTGGGCACCAGGTCGCGCACATGACCGTACGAGGCAAGGACCTGGAAGTCCTTGCCGAGGTATTTGTTGATCGTCTTGGCCTTGGCGGGCGACTCGACGATGAGCAGGTTCTTGGCCATGTTGCGGTCCTTGCCGCCGGGTTTCGATGCTGCACGACAATGCAGTCTGGACGGGATGGTCGATTGCAGGCGTGCATCCCTTATTCAGCAGGACACATGCCTTCGCGGAGTGTCAAGCCTGCGGCGGCGCACTATACCCAATCGAATCGGCAAAGACAGGGCAGCCGGACCCGCTCAGTCATGCACCTTGCGCATGTAGCGGCCACCGCGCGCACCGACAACCTCGCCGTCGAGCTCAAGCAGCAGCAACATCGAGGACAGCGCCGCCGCGTCGAGGCCGGTGCGCTCGGTCAAGGTGTCGAGGTCTGCTTGCTCATGACCCAGGGCATCGAGCAGACGCCGGTAATCGGCATCGCGTTGCCCGCCGGCCGCCGGCGTTTCCGCCGCGATGGCCGCTGATGCAGCCGACTCGCCGTGCAGGCGCAGTCGCAGGCGATCGCCCAGGGTGGCGGCCAGCCCGGAGAGCTCGTCGATGATTTCGTCGACCGTCTCGGTCAGCCGTGCCCCGTCGCGGATCAACTGGTGGCAGCCGCGCGACAGCGGGCTGTTGATCGACCCCGGGATCGCGAACACCTCGCGGCCCTGTTCGGTCGCGTAGCGGGCGGTGATCAGCGAGCCCGACTTGAGGCTGGCTTCGACCACCAGGGTGCCCAGGGCCAGTCCGGAAATGATGCGGTTGCGGCGCGGAAAGTGTTCAGCCTTGCCGGGCGTGCCCGGTGGAAACTCGCTGACCAGGGCGCCGCTTGCGGCGATTTCCCCGGCAAGGGCGTGATGCTTGCGCGGATAGACGAGATCGGGGCCGGTGCCCAGCACAGCGAGGGTGCGGCCCTGGACATCGAGGGCCGCCCGATGCGCGGCAGCATCAATGCCATCGGCCATGCCGCTGGTGATGACGAAACCGGCATTGGTCAGGGCGCGCGCAAAGCGGCGGGTGATCGCCAGGCCGCCGTCGCTGGCGCTGCGGCTGCCGACAATGGCGACCTGCGGCATCCACAGCAGGCTTGCATCACCGGCGACGAACAGGGCCGCTGGAGCGCCCTGGATTTCGCGCAGCAGCGACGGATAGTCGGAATCGTCCCAGCCCAGCAACTGGTGCTGCGGTTCTGCCAGCCAGGCCAGGTCGGCATCGATGCGCGCCCGATCCGGGGCATCCAGCCAGCGCCGCGCTTCGTCATCCAGGTCTGCCGCCGCCTTGTTGCTGCGCAGGTGTTGCAGCACCTGCTGCGCGCTGCCGCGAGCGCTGATGAGCTGGCGCAGTGCGGCCGGGCCAAGGCCGGGAGTGCGCAACAGGATCAGCCAGGCTTCCATGGCCATCGAGGTACTTCCGTGGGGCGAACACAGGAGGAGCCGAGTGTAGTCGCAATGTCTGCAGACAAAAACGGCGCGGTGTCATCCACCGCGCCGTTTTTGCTTGCCGGAGAGCGAAGCTCAGGGCGTCGTGTCGGGATCGTGCAGGAAATCGCCGATGTGCACGGGACGTACGCTGTCCATCACCAGGCCGTAGCTGACCCGCTTGAAGGTGCGGAAAACCATGACATGGCCGATGAACTCGGGCGGCAACTGCACCTTGGAATCGTGCGGGTTGAAGAATGCGCGTGTCTTGCCCTTGGGGTAGTCGGTGTTGTCGTGCACCACCTCGCCATCGGTATAAATCGAATAGGTGGTGCCATTGTCGACGCCATCCTCTGCCCCGCGCGACAGCGCGATCACCTGCAGCGGGCCTACCGCATTGAGGGCGTCGGTAAAGGCGATGACACGCATGTTGTCGGGTGCCTGTGCCGGCGGATGCGGCACGAACTGGTCATCGTACGGGGTCGGATCGAGTGGCAGGATGAAATCGCCTTCGCGTACCTCGAAATCCGAATAGGTGACCAGTGCCGAACTCGGATCGCCGGTGCGCGTCACCTGCACGGTGCCGAATTCGAGTACTTCGTAGCCGAGGAAGCGCACGCGGCCCTTGAAGCTCCATTCCATCGGGCCATGGCGCCAGAGCAGGCTCTTGCGTCCGTCACGGCCATCGCGTTCCTGTCGGTAGGTTTCGCGAACCTTGCCCTCGTCTTCCGGCGGCATGTCGTAATAGCGGCCCATCGGGCGCACGATGGCAAACTGGTCGCCGACATTTGCGCTGAGGCCACGGATGTAGACCAACTGGCCGGCGGTGCCGCGCAGGCGGTTTTCCTCGACGGCGACAATATGCGGCGCGTTGCGGATCGCGTCCTCGTCCACCACGCGCGAGTTCTTCAGGAATTGCTTGACGTCGGAAAGCGGGATCGGCTTGATGGCATTGTCGAGCGAGCTCTCGCGGACATGCGGGCCGACCGAGCCGTCGCCGTGGCTGACACTGCCGTCGGAGAGGATCAACTCGTCGCCCGGGTAGATCAGGTGCGGATTGCGCACCCTGGGGTTGAGTTGCCAGATTTCCGGCCAGTGCCATGGCTTGATCAGGAACTTTGCGGAGATGTCCCACAACGTATCGCCCTTCTTGACGATGTAGCTGTGCGGCGCGTTGTTGACCCACTGCTGTGCGGCGAACACGGAAACCGTGAGCAGAAGACCTGCTGAAATCGAAAGTAGTTTTTTAAGCATGGCGGCCAATTACCTGATTCCCCTACGGCTTTGCCGAGTGTATAGCAAACTTTCAGCAGCGCAAACGACCGTTCGCTGGAAACCTGAACCTTGTCGCAAACCTTGGCCCGTGCAGGAAACCGGGCCGCGCCTGCGGCGCGGGCCAATTGTGCCGTCACCTGGGCGCCGATCGCTGGCGATTGCCGGCGAAAACCGGCGCCGGCAATCGCCTGCAAAGGGCGAAACGCGTAGACTTTGCGCCCTTCGCGACTTGACCGCGCGCCCATTGCCCCAAGCTTTGCCTGCATGTCCGCCGGAAAGGCCGGCAACTACCGGAACAGCACCATGAGTCTGCTCAACATCCTCGAATTCCCCGATCCGCGCCTGCGCACCAGGGCGCAACCGGTGACCACGTTCGACAGCGCCCTGAAAAAACTCGCCGAAGACATGCTCGAGACGATGTATGACGCCCCGGGCATCGGCCTCGCCGCGACCCAGGTCGATCGCCACGTGCAGATGCTGGTGCTGGATGTTTCCGAGGAAAAGAACGCGCCGATGATCATCGTCAATCCGCGCATCCTCGAAAAAGAAGGCACCGAGACCTGCCAGGAAGGCTGCCTGTCGGTGCCGGGGATCTTTGCCGACGTCGAGCGCGCCGAGCGCATCCGACTGGCCGCCCAGGATATCGAAGGCAAGCCGATCGAGTTCGAGGCCGATGGCCTGCTTGCGGTGTGCATCCAGCACGAGATGGATCACCTGATCGGCAAATTGTTTGTCGACTACCTGTCGCCGCTGAAGCGCGACATGGTGCGCAAGAAGCTGGAAAAGCAACGCCGCCACGCCGAACCTGCCAGCGCCAGCGCCTGATCGATGTCCGCACGCCTGCGCCTGGTGTTCGCGGGAACGCCGGATTTCGCCGTGCCGGCGCTGCATGCCTGCCTGCGCCCCGATTGCGAGGTCGTGGCGGTGTACACCCAGCCTGACCGCCCGGCCGGTCGCGGCCGCAAGCTGGCGGCGGGGCCGCTCAAGCAGGCCGCCCTCGCGGCGGGAATCGAAGTCAGGCAACCCGAATCCCTGCGCAGTGCCGCGGCGCGACGCGAGCTGGCCGCGCTTGCGCCTGACCTGATGATCGTGGTCGCCTACGGTCTGATCCTGTCGTCGAAGGTGCTGGCGATTCCGGCGCACGGTTGCTGGAACGTGCATGCCTCGCTGCTGCCGCGCTGGCGCGGTGCGGCACCGATCCAGCGTGCGATTCTCGCCGGCGATCGGCAATCGGGCGTCGCCCTGATGCAGATGGAAGCCGGCCTCGATGCCGGCCCGGTGCTGCTTGAGCGACGCACGCCGATTGCCGATGACGAGACCGGCGGCAGCCTGCATGACCGCCTTGCCCTGCTCGGTGCCGAGGTGCTTGGCGAAGGTCTGTCCCGACTCGTTGCCGGCAACCTGCCCGGAGCGCGGGCGCAGTCCGAGACGGGCATCGAATACGCGCACAAGCTCGACAAGGCCGAGGCGCGGCTGCATTGGAACACTTCGGCCATTGCCCTCGAGCGCAAGGTCCGCGCCTTCAATCCCTGGCCGATCGCCGAAACCGAACTGGCGGGCGAACGCCTGCGCGTCTGGTCGGCGCGGGCACTCGCCGCAGCGCCGGGGGCATTGCCCGGTCGGGTGATCGGCGTTGGCGCGCAGGGCCTCGATATCGCCTGTGCCGATGGCGTGCTGCGCATCCTCGAAATCCAGCGCGACGGTGGCCGGCGCATGCCGGTGCGCGATTGGCTCAACGCGCGACCGGCGCTCGCGGATACCCTGCCAGGCTCGCAGGCGTGAGCGGCGCGATCGACAGCGTCGGCGCCGCGATCCGCGCCGATGCCGCGCGCACCCTCGCGCGGATCGTCTTCGATGGCGTTTCCCTGCGTTCGGCCTTCGACGCGCGCGCGGCGCGCAGTGCGGATCCGCGCGATCGCGCATTGTTGTCGGCAACGCTGTTTTCGGCCTCGCGCTGGTGGCTGCGTTTCGACGTGGTGCTGGCACGCTTGCTGGAACGTGCGTTACCGGCCAAGGCTCGGGAAATCCACGCCTTGCTTGTGCTTGGCCTGGTGCAGATCGAGACCATGGGCATGCCCGAGTACGCCGTGGTCGCCGCCTGCGTGGATGCCGCGCGCCTGCTCGGCCAGCCGCGCCATGCCGGCCTGGTCAATGCCGTGCTGCGCCGCTACCTGCGCGAACGCGCGGCGCTGCTGGCGGCAGCTGACCTCGATGCCGTCAGCCGCCATGCGCATCCACGCTGGATGATCGAGCGCATCAGCAGCGACTGGCCACGCGATGCCGAGGCGATTTTCGCCGCAAACAATTGCGCGGCGGCACTGACCTTGCGCGTCAATCGACGCCGCAGTTCGCCTGAGGACCTGATCGCGCGCCTGGCCGCTGCGGGCGTGGTCGCGGAATCTCCGGCGCATTTGCCGGATGGCCTGATCCTGTCGGAAAGCACGGATGTCAGCCGCCTGCCGGGATTTGCCGAAGGCCACTTCTCGGTGCAGGACGGTGCCGCCCAGCAGGTTGTCGACCTGCTCGATGTTGCCGCCGGCCAGCGCGTGCTCGATGCCTGCGCCGCGCCGGGCGGCAAAAGCGCGCATATCCTCGAGCGCGCCGCGGTCGAACTGACCGCCCTCGATGCGGATGCCGGGCGCCTGCCGCGATTGCGCGAAAACCTGGCCCGGCTCGGCTTGAGTGCAAACGTGCTGCACGGCGATGCGTCGCGTCCGCCAGGCTGGTGGGATGGCAAGCCGTTCGATCGCATCCTCCTCGATGCGCCGTGCTCGGCCAGCGGCATCATCCGGCGTCAACCCGACATCAAGCTGCACCGCCGCGCCGCCGACATTGCGCCGCTGGCGGCAATGCAGGCGAGACTCGGGGCAGCGCTGTGGCCTATGCTCGCGCCGGGCGGCAAGCTGCTCTACGCAACCTGCTCGATTTTCCGCGCCGAGAACGAGGTGGTGGTTGCGGGCCTGCTTGATGCCCATGCCGATGCCCGCGCGCTGCCGATTGCCGAGCGCCACGGGCGCGTCGCCGGCAATGGTCGGCAGAACCTGCCGGGGAACAAGGGAATGGACGGGTTTTATTATGCGCTTGTGGAAAAAGATTGCAGTTAGCGTGATCCTGGCCGGCCTCCTCGGCGGCTGCGACGCGCTGCGCGAGCAAGCGCCCGGCAGCCTGCAGGTCCATGAGGCGCGGCTGGTCGCCGGGGCCGACGGCATGCGTCTGGAGGTCAATCTCGATTGCCGCCTGAACGGGCCGATCAACGATGCGCTCGAGCATGGCATTCCAATCACCTTCGACATGCGCCTGCGCGCACGCGGCATTGCCGGCGCGCTGGATGATCGACGCCAGATCGAGCTGCGCTATTTCCCGTTGACCCGGCGTTACCAGTTGCGCGACAGCGCCAGCGATTCCGTGCGCAGTTTCGCCGCATCCGCCTACCTGACCGATGCACTGGCAGCGCTGCGCCTGCCGCTGCCGGCGACCTTCGCCGGGCTGGCCGCGGGAACGCGCCTGCAACTGGATGTGCAACTCGATCATTCGGCCTTGCCGGGTGCCCTGCGACTGCCGGCCATGCTCGAGCCGGCCTGGCGCCTCACTGCACCGGAGTTTGCGTGGATCGTCGCGGCTGGTTGAACCTGATCGGGCGACGCGTGCTGCCGACGCTCGCCGTGCTCGTCTTGCTCATTGCTTCGCTGAAGCTGGCCGAACAGGCGGCGGGCGGCAGCGGTGCCTTCGTCGATGCCTATCGCTGGGTGCTCGGCGCGGCCGTGCTCGCCCTGCTCGTGTTGTTCGTGCTGATCGGCCGGCGCTTGTGGTCGCTGCGCCGGGATCTCGGCCGCGAGGCGCCGGGCGCGCGGCTCAGTCGCCGCCTGCTGCTGACCCTGGTCCTGCTCGCCGTGCCGCCGGTAGTCGTCGTCTATGGATTCGCCTTGCGCTTCATCAATGCCACGGTCGACAGCTGGTTCGATGTCAGCCTGCAGACGGCACTGGACGACGCGCTCGAAGTGGGCCGCATTGTCATCGACGAGCATTTGCGCAAGGCCGAAGCGGGCACCAGCGGACTCGCCGACGAATTGGTCAGCGTCTTCGATGGCAACCTGCAGGCCAGCCTCGATCGCGAAATCGAGCCGCTGGGTGCGACCCAACTCAGCGTGTTCGATGCCGATCGTCGCGTGCTCGCCATCGCCAGTTCCGATCCGCGCTATCTCGATCCCTCATTCCCCGATGCGGCGACCCTGATGCGGGTCAGTGGCGAGGATCGCTTCGCCGCGGCAGAACCTCTCGGGGACCTGCTCCTGATCCGTGTCGTCATGCCGATCGGATCAGGTTCCGGCGGCGGCAAGCCGCGCCTGCTGCAGGGCTTGTTCCCGCTGCCCGAACGCCTGCAACCGCTGACCACGAGCATCGAGAAGGCAAGTTTCGACTTCCAGCGCCTGAAATACCTGCGTGGCTCGCTGAAGCTGACCTTCGGCCTGATCCTGACCTTCGTGCTTACCCTGTCGGTATTGTTTGCCGTGCTTGCCGCGTTCGGCGTCTCGCGACGCCTGCTGGCGCCGGTCGGCCGGCTGATCCATGCGACGCGCGCCATCGGTGCCGGGCGCTTCGAGGCACCCTTGCCGGTGGCCAGCAACGACGAGCTTGGCCAGCTGGTCAATTCATTCAACCAGATGAGCCGCGAACTCGAACTGGCCGGCATGCGCGCGCAACGCAGCGCCGAGGAAATCGACACGCAGCGGGTCTGGCTGGGTGCCGTGCTCGAACGCCTGTCGGCTGGCGTGCTCGGCTTCGATCATGCCGGCGTCCTGCGCGTGGCCAACCGCGCCGGCGAGGCCATTCTCGGCGTCTCGATCAGCCACTACGGCGGACACACCCTCGCCGAAATCAAGCGCGACCACCCCGAGTTGGCCAGCATTGCCGATCCACTCGCCCGGCACATGCGCGAAGGCTTGCGCGAGTGGCGCGAGGAGATCGTCGTCGAATCCTCCAGCGGCCGGCGCGTCCTGATGTTGCGTGGTGCCGCGCTGCCGGGCGATGGTGGTTTCGTCGCCGTGTTCGATGACCTCACGGTGCTCAACAGCGCGCAGCGTGATGCCGCCTGGGGCGAGGTCGCGCGGCGTCTCGCGCATGAAGTAAAGAACCCGCTGACGCCGATCCAGCTCGCCGCCGAACGCCTGCGCCGGCGCTTCATCGGCCGCCTGCCCGCCGACGACAGCGAATTGCTTGATCGCGCCACGCATACGATCGTCAGCCAGGTCGAAGCATTGAAGACCATGGTCAATGCCTTTGGCGACTACGCGCGGCCGCCGCAACTGACCACGCGCCCGGTGGCCCTGCATGCCTTGGTCGCCGAGGTGCTCGACTTGTACGGCAGCGACCAGCGCCTGAGCCTGAGCCGGCAGTTCGTCGATGGCGAGCCGATGGTGAAAGTCGATGCCGTGCGCCTGCGCCAGGCCATGCACAACCTGCTGAAGAATGCGCTGGAGGCCATCGGTGATCAGCGCAAGCCGCAGATTGTCGTGGCCACCGAGATTGCCCGTGAAGGCGACAACGCCTGGGTCGACATCATCGTCAGCGACAATGGCTCCGGCTTGCCCGAGGGATTTGGCGAGCGCTGGTTCGAGCCCTACACTTCGAGCAAGGCGCGCGGCACCGGGCTCGGCCTGGCCGTGGTCAAGAAGATTGCCGAGGAACATGGTGGCAGCGTGCGCGCGATGCAGCGCGAAGGGGGCGGCGCGTCCTTCATCCTGCGCCTGCCGCTGGGTGGCGATGGTGGCCGCAGCGATCACTGATGGCGCAGCGGGTGTTGCCCTGGGCTATCCTGATCCATTGCCTGATCGAGCTGCCCAGTGATAGCCGAGTCTCTCCATCCCGCGCCCGCAACGCCGCAAGATCGCCGCGAGTTCTGGTTGTTCCTGCTGATTGCCCTGGTCGTGCTTGCTGCCGGCATCGGTCTGCGCGATCCCTGGCCAGCCGACGAGCCGCGCTTTGCGCTCGCCGCCAGGCACATGGTCGAGAGTGGCAACTGGCTGATAACCCATCGCGGCAGCGAACTGTATTCGGACAAGCCGCCGCTTTTCATGATCCTGCAGGCGGCGTCGTACGAGTTGACGCACAACTGGCGCATTGCCTTCCTGCTGCCCTCGCTGCTGGCCGCCCTCGGCACGCTGCTGCTGACCTACGATTTCGGCCGCCGCCTGTGGGGACATCGGATTGGCCTGTGGGCGGCCATCCTCGTCCTCTCCACATTCCAGTTTGCCTACCAGTCCAAGCGCGCGCAGATCGATCCGCTGGTGACATTCTTCATCACCCTGGCCAATTACGGATTGCTGCGGCACTTCCTGCTCGGCCCGAATTGGCGCGCGTACTGGCTCGGCTGCTTCGCCGCCGGACTCGGCGTCATCAGCAAGGGTGTCGGCGTGCTGGCCTTGCTGATGATCCTGCCGTTTGCCTTTGCGCGCTGGCGGCACTGGTCGCAGCTGGCGGAGTTCCGCGGTGGTTTCCTGCGCTGGGCGGGCGGGGCGCTGGCTTTCCTCGGCGCCATCGCCCTGTGGATCGTGCCCATGGTACTCAGCGTGCGCGCCAGTGGCGCGCCGGAATACCAGGCCTATCTGGATGACATCCTGTTCCGGCAGACCGCCGCGCGCTATGCCGAATCCTGGGATCACCATCAGCCCTGGTGGTATTTCGCTGAAGTCATTGCCTATGGATGGTTGCCGCTGGGCATCGTTCTGTTCGGCGTGGTGCCGCGCTGGATCGAACGGCTGAAAGCCCGCGATGCGCGCTTTCTGCTGCCATTGGCCTGGGTGGCCCTGATCATCGTGTTCTTTTCGGTGCCGAGTGGAAAACGCGATGTCTACATCATGCCGGCGCTGCCTTGGGTAGCCTTGTTGAGCGCACCGTTTGTCGACGGATTGCTCGAGCGCACCTGGTTTCGCCGCGCCTTGTTTGCCTTGACTGCCATGCTCGCGGCGGTTTTCCTGCTCGCCGGCATCGGCGCCTGGAATGGCTGGATCCCGGCCGCCCGGGCGTTGGTGATCGAGCGCGGACTTGACCACGGCGGCGCGGGCTTGTGGGCCTTGCTGGTCGGCATTGGCGCGATTGCGGCACTCGCCCTGGCGCTGTTTCGCGTCCGCCGCAGCGAGATCGGCCTCGGCATGACCCTGGCGGGGCTCTGGCTGGCTTGGGGATTCTGGGCCTACCCGGTGCTCAACGATTCGACGTCGGCGGCAAGGATCATGCGCGACGCCGGTGCCGTGGCCGGGGCCGATGCCGAAATCGCCCTGGTCGGCTGGAAGGAGCAGAACCTGTTGCTGGCCGATCGCGAGGTCACCGAGTTCGGCTTCAAGAAACCGAAAAACCGCCAGCTTGCCGAGGCCATCCGCTGGCAAGCGGCGAAGCCCGACACACGTTGGGTGTTCATCCTCGATCGGGTCATGGCACCGTGCATCGATCGCGACAAGGCCGTTGTCGTCGGCCACGCCAATCGTCGTGAATGGCTGATGTTCAAGGCCGATGCGGTGGCTCCGGCCTGCCGCGGCGGCAATGTTCCGGACGCGGCTGCGGCCACCGCGGAACCGGACGACGAGGAATAGCGCGCAACCTGCGGACGGATTATCTTTATCCCTTTCTCGGACACGGGGTGTTGCGGATTCGAGGCCGATGTCTGCGGCCGGACTGCATCGTGCATGAAACGCTATCTGCTCATTGCGGCGAACCTGTATGCCTTGCCGATCCTGCGCCCGCTCGCCCGGGCCATTGCCGCCAGCGGCGGCGAAGCGGCCTGGTTCGTCGGCGCGCCGCTGGCCGCCTACATGGAAGCCGACGAGCACGTCTTGCGCGATCGCGCGCAAGTTGCGGCATTCGCGCCGCGCGCCGTGTTTTCCGCAGGCAACTGGGTGCCGCATTTCTTTCCCGGCATCAAGGTGCAGGTCTTCCACGGCTTCAGCGTCGACAAACGCCCGCCCGATCGCGGCCATTTCCGCATTCGCGGATGGTTCGACCTTTACTGCACGCAAGGTCCCTCGACCACCGAACCGTTTCAGCAACTGGCCCGGCGCCACGGTCACTTCGCCGTGGTCGAGACGGGCTGGCCGAAACTGGATCCGCTGTTTGCCATGCACGGCCAACGGCAGGAGTTGCCGGCGGCCAACGGACGCAAGGTCTGCATGTACGCGGCGACATTCACGCACGGGCTGAGTTCGGCCAACGCCCTGTACGCGCAGATTGCCCGGCAGGTTGCCAGTGGCGAGCGTTACTGGCTGTTGACCTTGCACCCGAAGGCCGACGAGGATGTCAGGGAGCGATATCGCGCGCTGAGTGGCGCGAATGCGCAATTCTTCGAGGCCCATCAATTGACCCGCATGATGTCCGCGGCCGACCTGCTGGTTTCAGATACCTCTTCGGTCGTCGCCGAATTCCTCGTCCAGGGCAAGCCGGTGGTGACCTTTCGCAACCGCTCGCCGAAACCCTGCATGATCGACATCGGCGATCCGCAAATGCTTGAGGCGGCCTTGCGCCAGGCTCTCGATGCGCCGGCAAGCCTGCTCGGGGAAATCCGGGATTTCGCCGCGCGCACGCATCCGAGCCGCAACGGCCAGGCCAGCGAGCGCGTGCTGGAAGCCGCCGAGGATCTCATCTGCGGTCGGCTCGGCACGCTCGCGCCGAAGCCTCGCAACCTGCTGCGAAAACTGCAGGGTCGCTTGCTCTATCGACGCTGGCTCAGCCAATTCATGCGCGCATGAGCCTGCCTGCGCCTGGAGCCGCCGGGCCGTTCACGCACTTCTCCTCCGCGGCCTGGATCCCGCTGTGGCTGGCCGCTGCCTTGCTGGCGATCTTCCAGACCGGCTTCATGCCGCTGTATTCGACGCGCACCCTCGGCGTTGCCTGGGAAATGTGGAACAGTGGTCAATTCCTGGTTCCGCATGCGAACGGGGTTCCCTACAGCCACAAGGTGCCATTGCTGTTCTGGCTGATCCATGCCGGTTGGGCGGTGGGCGGCGTCGGTGATGTCTGGCCGCGCCTGCTCGAGGTGCTGATCGGGCTGGGTGTGCTGCTGCAGGCACAACGCCTGGCGCGCGTGTTGTTCCGTGATGCGCCGATGGTTGCGCAATTGACGCCGTGGCTGCTCGCCGCATTCAGCTACGCCTTCCTGTTCAGCCTGCAGATCATGTACGAGACGCTGCTGACGCTGTGCGTGCTGGGCGCGATCAATGCACTGGTCGGGCGCGATTTCGAGCGGCGGCCATTGTTTGGCTGGTTTGCCGTGGCGCTTGCCGCCGGCCTGCTCAGCAAGGGTCCGGTGATGTTGCTGCATGTCGCGTTTCCGTACCTGCTCGGCCCGCTCTGGCATCCCTGGGCCAGGCGTTCGCCGGCGGCGTGGTATGGCGCTGGCGGCCTCGCCGTGCTCGCCGGATGTGCCGCGCTGGTGGCCTGGGCAATTCCGGCCAGCCTCGCCGGCGGCGAGGTCTATCGCAACGAGTTGTTGTTCATGCAGACCGCAGGCCGCGTCGTCGACAGCTTCGACCACGCGCGACCGTGGTGGTGGTATGGCTCGATGCTGCCGGCCCTGCTGTTGCCGTGGCTGCTCTGGCCGCGTGCCTGGCAGGCGGTATTTGCCGCAGCGAATCCCGCACGACAACCCGGCACGCGCTTGCTCGCCTGCTGGCTGATCCCGGTGTTGCTGGCGTTTTCACTGGTCAGCGGCAAGCAGACCTACTACCTCGTGCCCGAACTGGCTGGCATGGCCATCCTCATTGCCGCCGGTTTCGCGCAGCTTTCGCGCAGCCGTCGCCTCGCGTCGGCGGCAAGTCGTCCCTGGCTGCTGGCCGTAGCCATGTTTGCGCTGGCCCTGTTCCTGCTGATGCTGCCACTGCGCGTGGCCGATGGCAGCGTCGATTATCCGGCCCTGGTCGACATGTCGATGGCGAGCCGGTGGTTTGTCTTCGCCGCCGGGGTTCTCGGTGTCTTGCTGCTGCTGACGCCACGCAACGATGCCCGTGCAGTGCGCCACATCAGCGCGATCAGCATGGTCGCCGCGTGCCTGGCCTATCTGCTCTTTGCGCAGACCTTCTGGGTGCAATTCGACCTGCGCCCGGCCGCCGCGCGCATTGCCGCGCTGCAGGAGCAAGGCATCGCCGTAGCCCATTACCAGGTGTACGAAAGCCAGTTCCACTATCTCGGGCGCTTGCAGCAGCCGCTCGATATCGTCGAGGGCGGCAGCCTCGACCATTGGTCGGCCGCGCACCCCGACGGGCGCATCATCCATGCCGTCGATGTCTTGAGCGCCGCCGATCTCCGTTATGCCGAACTGGTGCAGCCGTTTCGCTCCTCGTGGTTGCTGATCGAGCCCGCGGGTACCTGGATCCAGCGCCTGCGCGGGCAGACGCCGCCCGAGCCGCTGCGGCCCGCCCTGCTTTATCCGCCAGGCTACTGGCCGTATGCCAGGGTTCCGGCCGAACCGGCAGCGAACTGAGGCAGACCGACGGCGGTTTTGCTGCATGCATGCAGCGCCGCATGCGTTATGCTCCTGTCTCTTTTTCGCAACGAGTCGCCCATGCCTTCGGCACGCATCCTCATCGTCGACGACGAGCCCGACATCCGCAGCACGGTGAAGGAAATCCTCGAGGATGAAGGCTACGCCGTGAGCGTCGCCGAATCGGCGGCCGCCGCCCGCGAGGCGCGGCGCGGCGAACGCCCGGATGTCGTATTGCTGGACATCTGGATGCCGGATCTCGATGGCATCAGCCTGCTGCGCGAATGGAACGAGCGCGGCGGCCTGCCGTGCCCGATCATCATGATGAGTGGCCATGGCACGATCGAGACGGCGATCGAGGCGACCCGCCTCGGTGCCTATGATTTCGTCGAGAAACCGCTATCCCTGGCCAAGTTGCTGCTGACCGTCGAACGCGCGCTTGAAGCCAGCCGCCTGCGCCGCGAAAACGAAGGCCTGCGCAGCCAGCTGGCGATGCCGCTGGATCCGGTCGTCACCAGCCGCGCCATGCAGTCGCTGAAGGCGCAGATGGAAAAACTCTCCGCGCACGATGCCTGGATCCTCGTGCGTGGCGAACGTGGCACCGACAAGGAAGCCCTGGCGCGCTGGCTGCACGAGAAGAGCGGGCGCGGCAACGGTCCGTTCGTCACCGTCGCCCCCGGTTCGATTGCCCGCGACCACGCCGCGCGCGCCTTGTTCGGCAGCGAGGACAACGGCAGCGTGCAGTACGGCCTGATCGAGCAGGCCAATGGCGGCACGCTTTACCTCGACGAGGTCGCCGACCTCGATCCCGAATTGCAGTTGCGCCTGTCCAGCGCCTTCTCACGGCGCGGCCTGATCCGTTGCGGCGCCCCGGATGCGGTGCCGATCGACCTGCGCGTCATCGCGGCCACGGCGCAGGATCTCGACGCCGCGGTGCAGGCCGGCAGGTTCCGCGAGGAGCTCTACTATCAGCTCAACGTGGTGCCGCTGCAGGTGCCGGCATTGCGCGAGCGCATCGAGGACATCCCCGAGCTGCTGCGCTACTACGCGGATTTCTTTGCCAATCGCGACAAGTTGCCCTACCGCCAGTTTCCCGTCGCCGTGCAGAACCGCCTGCGCAACTACCCGTGGCCCGGCAACCTGCGCGAACTGCGCAACCTCGTCCAGCGCCTGCTCATCCTTGGCACGGCTGCGGAAGTCACCATTGAAGAAGTGGAACTTGCGCTGGGCACGGTGGCGGCCACGGCTTCCGGCCCGCCGCTGCAGAACGCGGCGCTGGGCATCGACTTCAGCCAGCCATTGCGCGAGGCACGTGAGCAGTTCGAGCGTGCCTACCTGCTGCACCAGCTCAACGAGGCCGGTGGCAGCGTCGGCAAGCTGGCCAAAATGGTCGGCATGGAGCGCACCCACCTGTATCGCAAACTGAAAGACCTCGGCGTCGATCCGAAGGCGGTCGGGCGCGAGGACTGATCGTACTTTCGGACAATCGACGTCGCGCGCCGCGCGTGTTCCGATGAACGCACGCGAACGCTCGCAAAGCCAAGCCGGAACCATCGACAGCGTCATGCATCCAAGATGGCCCGTCCGATCGGCGCGCGATGGCGCCGACATTCGCCACGCGAAATCCCATCATCACCAAGGAGTCTCCCATGCAACTCGAAGGCAAGGTCGCCCTGATCACCGGCGCCGCCAGCGGCATCGGCAAGCGCATCGCCGAGGTCTATGCGAAGAATGGCGCGGCGATCGCGATTGCCGATCTGAACCTGGCCGGCGCGCAGGCGACCGCGAAGGAAATCACCGACGCCGGCGGCAAGGCGATCGGCGTGGCCATGAATGTCACCGACGAGGCCGAAGTCGATGACGGCGTCGCCGAGGTCATCAAGCAATTGGGCAAGGTCGACATCCTCATCTCCAATGCCGGCATCCAGATCGTCAAGCCGATCGAGGAATTCAGCCTTGCCGAGTGGAAGAAGATGCTGGCGATCCATCTCGATGGCGCCTTCCTGACCACGCGTGCCTGCATCAAGGACATGTACCGGCGTGGCGACGGCGGCGCGGTCATCTACATGGGTTCGGTGCATTCGCACGAAGCCTCGAAACTGAAGGCGCCGTATTGCGCGGCCAAGCACGGCCTGCTTGGGCTGGCCCGGGTGCTGGCCAAGGAAGGCGGCCCGAAGGGCGTGCGCGCCAATGTCATCTGTCCAGGCTTCGTGCGCACGCCGCTGGTGGAAAAGCAGATTCCCGAGCAGGCCAGGGAATTCGGCATCAGCGAGGATGAGGTGATCCGCACCATCATGCTCAAGGACACCGTCGATGCCAAATTCACCACGGTTGACGATGTCGCCAACCTCGCCCTGTTCCTCGCTGCGTTCGAGACCAATGCGCTGACCGGGCAAAGCATCACCGTCAGCCACGGCTGGCACATGCAGTGAATTCGCCGGGGAGGCTCGCCAGCAGTGCGCGTCGCGGCCGGCGCAGGAGTGCGCGCGACCATGCCGGTGAATACGAGCAGATCGCCCTGGTCATGCAGGGCGGCGGTGCGCTCGGTGCCTACCAGTGTGGCGTCTACGAAGCCCTGCACGAGGCCGATATCCAGCCGGGCTGGTTTGCCGGCACCTCGATCGGCGCGATCAATGCCGCGATCATTGCCGGCAATGCACCTGCCGATCGCATCGATCGCTTGCGCGCGTTCTGGAACCGGATTACCCGGCACGCCGGATCGATTGCCTGGCCGCTTGATGCGCTGGCGGCGATGGCGGTCTGGATGCCGCCGGGCAACGTGCTGGCCACTGGCCTGTCGGCAACCAGTGCGCTGGGCAGCCTGGGCCTCGGCCAGGACGGATTTTTCGAACCGCGCGGCGTGTCGCCGCTGCTGTTTGCGGATGGCAGCGCGCAGGCGACCAGTTTCTACGACACCGCACCGCTGAAGGACACGCTCGAACGGCTGATCGATTTCGATCGCATCAACCACGGCGAGGTGCGTCTCTCCGTCGGTGCAGCAAATGTAAACAGTGGCAACGTGCGTTATTTCGATTCCGCCCATGAAACGCTGTGCGCTGAACACATCATGGCTTCGGCTGCCTTGCCGCCCGCATTCCCAGCCATCGAAATCGACGGCGAGTTCTGGTGGGATGGCGGCATAGTCTCCAATACCCCGCTTGATCATGTCCTCGCCGGCGTGCCGAGACACGACAGCCTGGTGCTGCAGGTAGATCTGTGGAGCGCGCGTGGTCTGCCGCCGAAGACGATCATGGATGTGCTCGAGCGCCAGAAGGACATCCAGTATTCCAGCCGCACCCGGTTCGGCACGGACACGATCGCGCGCGAGCAGAAGCTGCGCAACGCGCTCGGCATGCTCATCGAGCAGTTGCCCGGTGGCGCGTTGCCGCCGGCGCTGCAGGATGCCCTGCAACCCTGGCTGTGTGATCGGGTGTTCAACATCGTGCACCTGATCTATCAGGCCAAGCACCACGAGGAGCAGTTCAAGGATTACGCATTTGCCCCGGCAACCATGCGTGAGCACTGGAGCGGCGGCCTTGCCGACATGCGCCTGACCCTGCAGCGGCCGCAATTCTTCGAGTTGCCTTCGCGCGAGTTGGGCGTGGTCACCCATGACATCCATCGAACCCTGGCAGCAGCGTTGCCCTGAGGTCATCGACAGGCGATCATCGCACCGATGGACAGTCCACTTTCCGCGCGCTTGCGCAAGCAACTCGCCGGCCCGCGCGACGGCGCCCTGCTGCGCTTTTCCCTCGGCAATGCCCTGCTTGCCGAAGGCGATGCCGCGGCAGCGGCGACCGAGTTCCGCGCCGCGACGGGCTTTGACGCGCAGTATTCGGCCGCCTGGAAGATGCTCGGCAACGCGCTGGCCGCCTGCGCCGAGGTCGATGCCGCGATCGCGGCCTGGGAACAGGGTGCCACGGTCGCCAGCCAGCGCGGCGATATCCAGGCAGCCAGGGAGATGCAAGTCTTCCAGCGGCGCCTGCGCAAGCAGCGGGAAGCATGACCGTCCAGCGTGGCGTGCTCATCCTCGCCGTCGCGCTCGCGCTTTGCGCGGCCGGCAACTGGTGGCTGCAGCGGCCGATCTCGCACGCCGCCGGCGTGCTGGTCGATGCCGAACCCCTGCAGCGCGAGCCCGCCAACCCGGCGCCGATCGCCCACGGCGACTACCAGCTGACGCCGCTGGCCGATTTCGATATCGAGGCGCGCGTGCTGTCCCGCGAGAACTATTCGATCGACGATGGCAGCGACCTGTCGCCGACCGATCTCGCGCTGGGCTGGAAGCGCATGTCCGACAGCGCGGTGATCGAGCAACTGGAGATCAGCCAGTCGGTGCGCTTCTTCAGCTATCGCTGGAGCCGGCAGCCGCCCATCCCGTTGCCGGAGATCGAACGCTCGGCCGCCAACATGCACATGATCCCGGCCGATGCCGGGGTCGCCCGCGAGCTGGCGAAAGTCCGCCAGGGCGCGCTCGTGCACCTGCGCGGGCAACTGGTCGAGGCAAGGCGCAGCGATGGATTCCAGTGGCGCAGTTCGCTGACCCGCGAGGATACCGGCGCGGGTGCCTGCGAATTGTTCCTCGTCGCATCGATCGAGCGCCTTTGAGTGGCTGGGAAAGCGCTGCTTGCCGAGCCAGGCGCCGGGCACGCTGCTTGCAAGCAGCTTTTCCAACGCGGCATTCACCAGGATACCTGTCAATGAGGGGCAGACCGTGACGCAAAATGGAGCCGACACGCTGCGGCTGGACGAGCCTCAGGCCGCTGTGGCGGGGAATTTCTCGATCGGGCCATACCGCATCCTCGGCCTGCTCGGCGAAGGCGGCATGGGCCGAGTTTATCTAGCCCAGCAGATCCATCCGCAACGCCAGGTCGCGCTCAAGGTTGTGCGTGGATTGTCGAGCGCGGTGGTCGAGCGCATGCGTCGCGAGATTGAAGTGCTGGCGCAACTGGAGCATCCCGGCATCGCCCGCCTGTATGCCGCCGGCGAGTCGCGCATCGATGATGTCGATGTGCCGTGGCTGGCGCTGGAATACGTGCGCGGGGATGACCTGGTGCGCCATGCGCAGGAGCGCAACCTCGATCTCGCTGCGCGCCTGCGCCTGTTGATCGAAGTCGCCCGTGCGGTGCACTACGCGCACGAACGCGGCGTCATCCATCGCGATCTCAAGCCCGGCAACATTCTCGTCGATGACGAGGGTCGGCCGAAGGTGCTTGATTTTGGCATTGCCCGCCTGCGCGAGGACGGCGCGCAAGGCCTGACCCAGGATGGCCAGGTGCTCGGCACGCTGCCGTACATGAGCGCCGAACAACTGGCCGGCGACAGCAGCCGGATCGATGCGCGCAGCGATGTCTATTCACTCGGCGTGCTCGCCTACGAACTGATTGGCGGACGCCTGCCGCATCCGCGCCTGAACACCTCGACGATCTTCGAGGCGCTGCACATCCTGCGCCACGACGAGCCGCCGCGCCTGGCCACGCTGAGCCCGGCCGCCCGGGGTGACCTCGATACGGTGATCATGAAGTCGCTGGCCAGCGAGCGCGAACAGCGTTACGCGAGCGCGGCCGACTGGGCCGACGACCTGCAACGCATCATCGAGCACCGGCCGATCATGGCGCGGCCGTTGACCCGGATGTATCGGGCATCGCGCTTCGTCCGCCGCCATCGCTTGCTGACTGCGGCCATGGCCAGCATCGTCCTCATCCTCAGCGCGGCCAGCATCGTCTCGCTGCACTTCGCCCTGGCCGAGCAGCACGCACGCGCCGAAGCCGACCAGCGGGCGCGGGAAGCCGCCGCAGTCAGTTCATTCCTTGAACAGATGCTTGCTTCGGCCGATCCCGAGTTGTCCGCCGGGCGCAAGCTCACCGTCGAGGAGGTGGTCGACCAGGCAGAACGCGACATGCAGCGCCTCGATGGCGAACCCGGCGTGCAGCGTGCCGTCGCCACCACGCTATCGCACACGCGCCGTGCCCTTGGCCAATACGAAGCCGCGCTCGCGCTCAACCAGCGCGGCTTCAGCCTCGGCCAGGCAACCGCGGCACCCGCAGCGCAACAAGCCAACCTCCTGCATCGGCGCGCGACCTTGCACATCGATCTTGGCCAGTTCGAGGAGGCCGCGTCGACGCTCGCCCAGGCACGCGCCACCTGGCCGGCACCATCGCCGACCACGCGCCTGGCGCTTGACCTGACCGCGGCACGCATCGAAGACGAGGCCGGTCGCCCGGAAGCGGCGGAACAGCAATACCGGGCTGTCCTTGCCGCCGCACAGGCGATCGACCCGGCAACGCTGAAATCCAGTGTCGACCTGCGCAAGACCATCGAGATTGCCCGCAGCAACCTGTCCGGCGTGCTGCGCGATCGCGGCGCGCTGGATGAAGCCGAGCAGCTCACGCGCCAGGTACTCGACGGGCGCATCGAGGAACTCGGCGAACGCGCGCCGCTGACCCTGGCCAGCCGCAACAAGCTTGCCCTCGTGCTTGCCGCGCGCGGCGACACCGTGCAGGCGGAGAAGGAAGCAGCCGAAGCCTTGCGCCTGCAACGTGAAGTGCTTGGCAACCAGCACGACAGCACGCTGACCACAATGCAGACCCTGGCCAACATCCTCATGGCGCGCAAGCAGTATGACGAAGCCGAGGCGCTGACCCGCGAATCGCTGAGGGGCATGGAGGCGCAGTTTGGCGAAGACTATGCGCAGACGCTGGCCTCGATGAACACGCTCGCCTACCTGCTGGAGGAGCGCGGCAAGGTCGACGAAGCCGAGGCTGCCTATCGCCGCATCATCGCCATCCAGACCCGTGGTGGCGTCGTGCATCCGACTACGCTGGCACCGCGCAACAATCTGGCCATGCTGCTGATGAACGCGGGTCGTTACGAGGCCGCGCGTGCCGAGTTCTCCGCATTGATGAAGCACGCGCGAGCGACAGTCGGCAACGATCATGCGATGACCGCGATCTTCATGAGCAATGAAGGCTGGTGCCTCAGTCGCATGGGCCGGACCGCCGAAGCGCGCGTCGAACTTGAAGAGGCGCATCAGCGCCTGCTCGACATATTCGGCGCCGAACATGCGCGCACGAAAGCCGCCGCCGAGCGATTGGCCGAGGTCCATCGCAAGCTCGGCGAGCATGCGAAAGCCGAGGCCTTGCTGGCGACGCCAAGGGCATGAGTCTGGCCATTTTCGATTTCGTGGTTGCTGCATTTGCCCTGCTCGCGGGCCTGGCGACAATGATCCTGCTGGCCTTGCTGCGCGCGCAGCGGCGCCAGCTTGCGGCCTTTCACGACGACGCCGAAAAGCGCATGGTCGAACGCGAAACACTCGCCCGTGCGCAGGCCACCCTGGCCGAGCGCGAGCGCATCCATGCCGATCTGCACGACGACATCGGTGCGCGCCTGCTCGGCATGATTCATTCCGCCGAATCGCCCGAACAGGCCGATCGCGCCCGCGCCCTGCTGCAGGATCTGCGCGACGTGGTCACGCGCTCGCGCGGTACGCCCGGATCGCTTGCCGACACGCTGGCCGAAATCCGTGCCGAATCCTCCCAACGGCTCGCCGCCGTCGGCCTCGAACTGGTCTGGGAGCTCAACGAGGACCTGCCGGATACCGAGCTCGACACGGCGCGTGCGCTGCATCTGCACCGGATCGTGCGCGAGGCGATCAGCAACGTGATCCGCCACGCGCAGGCGGGGCGCGTACGGGTGCGCACCAGGGCCGTCGACGGCCGGTTGCTGCTGGATCTGACCGATGACGGCGGTGGCCCCGAAAGCGCGCCCCGATCCAGCGGTCGCGGCCTCGACAACATGCGCGAGCGTGCCGCCGAACTCGCAGGCGCGATCGACTGGAGGCCCGGCACGGAGGGCGGTATGAAGGTGTTGTTGACGATGCCGCTCGGCGACCTCGCATGAGCGGCTTCGAGCGCGCCCTTGTCGTCGATGACCTGGCCAGCAGCCGAGACTGGTTGTCACGCGCCCTGGCCCAGGCGTTTCCCGGCATCGCTATCAGCGTGGCGGCTTCGCTTGCCGAGGCGCAGGCGCATGTCGAGCGTGCGCCGCCGCTGGCCCTGATCGATCTCGGCCTGCCCGATGGTTCGGGCATCCACCTGATCGAACGCCTGCAGGCGCAAGGCACCCTGTGCATTGTCGCCACCGTGTTCGACGATGATGCGCATCTGTTTCCCGCCTTGCATGCCGGTGCGCAAGGTTATGTGCTGAAGGATCAGTCGACGGAGAATCTCGCCGCGATGCTCGGCGGGATTGCCGCAGGACAACCGCCGCTGTCGCCTTCGATCGCGCGGCGACTCCTGCGCCACTTCCAGCCGGTCGCCGCGGAACACGGTGCGCCCGCACTGACCGCACGCGAGACCGACGTGCTGCGCCTGATCGCCAAGGGCCACACGGTTGCCGAGGTCGCCAGCCTGCTCGGCCTCTCGCGGCACACGGCCGCGGGCTATCTCAAGGATGTCTACCGCAAGCTCAGCGTCAGCTCGCGCGCCGAGGTGACACTGGTGGCACGCCGGCGCGGCCTGGTCGGAACGGAGATCTGATCACCGCACGGCAGCCGCGGATTCGCCGCAAAAGCCGCGATCGGGGAACTTCGGTCGCGCGCGTCGTACCATTCACGCAACCAGGCAATCCGGAATCATGATCGGCATGAATGCATTCAAGAACATCCTGTACGTGGCCGAGAGCAGCGTGGCCCAGCAGGCTTCGATCCTGCGCGCCGTGTCGCTGGCGGAAAACAACCAGGCGGACTTGACCGTCATCGATGTGGTTCCGGGCGTGGCCGCCGGCATGATTGCGGCGAGTGGCGGCCATGCCTCGGCTGAGCTGCAGGCGGTCATGGTCGGAGAGCGCCGCAAGCAGCTCGAGGCATTGATCGAGCCATACCGGACGCGCCTCGATATCCGCCTCGATGTGCTGGTCGGCAGGACCTTCCTGCAAGCCATCCGCATGGTCTTGCGCAATGGCCATGACCTGCTCATCAAGCCGGCCGAGAATCCGGGCTTCATGCAGCGGCTGTTCGGCAGCATCGACATGCAGTTGCTGCGCAATTGCCCGTGTCCGCTTTGGTTGACGCGCGAGAACGAAAAGGAGAAATACGAAAATATACTCGCTGCGGTCGATTTCGACCCCGACCTGCCGGATGCCGTGGAGCAGGATCTCAACCAGCAGATCCTTGGCGTTGCCAGCGCGCTCGCATTCTCCGATTTTGCCGCGCTGCATGTGCTGCATGTCTGGGATGCGCCGGGTGAAGGCATGATCAAGATCTGGGCCAACGATCCCAAGGCGGCCAGCACCGACTACGTCAGCGGCGTGCTTGCAGGCCATGAGGCCGCTTTCAACCAGCTGCGCCGGCAGCTCGGAGATCGGGTTGGAAAGGATGGCAATGAATATCTTGCTCCGGAGTTCCATTTGCAGCGAGGCGCTGCCGCCACGGCCATTCCCGGGATGGCGCGGGAGCTGGCGGCGGACCTGGTGATCATGGGCACGGTCGCGCGCACCGGCATAGCGGGCCTGCTCATCGGCAATACCGCCGAAGCGGTCCTCGAACAGCTGCAATGCTCCGTGCTCGCCATCAAGCCGAGCGGCTTTGTCTCGCCGGTTGGCCCCGCATAGCCGTGACCGCCTGCTCAGGCAACCCTGATCAAGCCGTCATTCCGGCTTTCGCCGGGATGACCAGCAAGGAAGTTGCACCACAGCCTGTTAAGGCGAATCGAAACCGTCGGCGAAGAGCGAGTCGATGATCGGCAGCGGCGGCAGGTGGCGTGGATCGAACAGGCAGACGGCACTTGCCTGGGGCAGCGCCCGATTGCCGCGACAGGCGAACGCGTTGCCGGAGGTTGCATCCGGGCCTTGCGTGCCGATGCTGGCGGTTGCGCCGAGGCTGGCGTCGAGCGCCTGGTACTGCAAGGCGATCTCGAAGCTGGCGTGATACAGAACGACCTGCATGTCGAGCGCGCCGGGTTGCCCGCGCAGCGCCCAGTCCTGCCATTGCACCACGCTGCAGGCCTCATCCAGACCGGATGCGCTGGGACGCGGGCAGCTGCCGAAATAGCGGGAGCGGATCGTGCCGGAGTTGGGTGCTCCGTCGAGATCGGCATGGTAGGCGTAGATGCGCGATTGGCTGGCCACCGCGTTGTCGGCGATTGCCGGCAGCGGACAATCGGCGCTGAAATCTCCGCCATCTTCGTCAGTCAGGTCGTTGCCTGCGGCCAGGTAGCCGTTGCTGGAAACCACCAGGGCATTGACGGGGACGCCGTACAACTCGAACGGCGCCGCAAGGGCGACTACGGCAGCGCCATCATCGCTGGCAGGTGCGGCGGCGGAGGCGGCGCTCAAATCGAGAATCGGCCCGTCGCTGGCATCGACATAAGCGTAGGTGCATTGGGCGCTGCCACTGGCGTAGGCCTGATAGCCGTACTGGTCGAAGCCGGTGCTTTCGCGGGCCAGGCTGGCTGCCGGCAATGCCATGCACAACACGCCGATGCCGAGGAGAGATGCTGCGAGCCTTTTCATCACGGTGTCCTCGCCCGGTAGACTTCGGTATTGCCGTCGGCGTTTTGCGACGGCGACATGAGATCGCTGTTTGAGAGGAAAATCACGCTCGGGACATTGCTGGAGTCGAAGCCGACGTCGACGCCCAGCGAAAGGTTCATGCTCGCGCCCAGTTTCAGGGTCAGCGACGTGCCGTTATAACTCCCGGTACCGACCTCGAACTGGCCGCTCGATCCGTTGATGTATTCATAGGCGAAATACTGGCCGCCACCGTCTGCCGCCTGGCGCACGCCGACATAGCCGTTGCCGGCCTGGGAGATGGTCACTTGTTTGAGCGTGCCGGTGCCGGTGCCGGAGGCATCGTAACGGTAGATCTCGGGCGAGGTGCCGCCGGTTACGTTGAAGTAGTTTCCATCGGAAATGAAGTAGATGTAGCGTCCGGCATTGGTACTGGCCGTGGTTGCCGCGTCGATGGTCGGACTGAAGTTGCTGGTCGATGCATTCGTGGCGGTGGTGATGCGTCGCCAGGAAGTTCCGGAGATGCTGTATCGCCAAATTTCCGACGTCACCGGCGTGGATGATCCGCTCAGCAGGCAATTGGACACCAGGGCAATGAAGTTGCCGGTGTCGCCACGGCTCAGACGCGGTTCGCTGCCGGTGCAGGTCGTCGCTGGCGTTCCTGCGCTCATGAAGTTGACCGGCGCCGACCAGGTTACGCCGGAGAAATTGCTGTAGACCACCTTCTTCGTCGAACCTTGCCCGGTATAGGCACTGCAGGTTGTTTCCCAGGCGATGCGATTACCGTCGGAGCTGATCGACGGATTACGGTTTTCGCAAGCGCTGGTATTCGTCACCTGGGTCAACGTGCTGGTCTGCCGATCCCAGCGATAGATCTGCCGAGAGGCCGCGGCGTTCAAGGTCGCGGCAATAGCGACATAGCGTCCATGCAGCGCGCCTGCGGTGGGTCCGGAAAGGCTGACACCCTGCACGCTGCCACCGGCGGCAATGGTCAATCCGGTGACTCGGGTGTAGTTGGTGCCGTCACGGACGTACACCTGCTGCAGCACATTGGGATTGTCGCCGGTGTAGTTTCCGCTGGAAGCAAACGCAAATGCGGTGCCCGTGTTGTCGGTGCTGAATGCCGGGCCGTTGTCGATAGGCGTGAAGATCAGGCCCCCGTTCTTCGCCTCGACGAGTCCGCCGGTGGACGTGGTGACCTGTTCCAGGGTGGTTGCCGCCGCATTGCAGGTGTCGCGAACGGAGACCTCGTCAATCAATAGGGCGCTGTCGTACGTGGCGTCGCCCTGATCGCCCATGCGGAACTGCAGCGTTACCGTATTGCTGCCAATGACCGTGCCCGGAATCTCCACGCAGGCGTTCTGCCATTGGCCCACGCCGTAGCGCAGCGAAGTATTGCTGATCGGCGCTGCGCCAGTGATGGTCCAGTTGAGTACGGTGCTGCTGAAACAGGGCACGTTCGGATACGGCGAGAAGCTGGAACCATCGTTCTTGCAGGAGCTGCCGGAAAACACGCGGCTGGTATTGCCACTGATCGTGGTCAGCACGTCGAAAACGTCGTCGTACAGGCCGGGCTGGTCCTGTTCGCTGGTGGGGAAATTCCAGGCAAAGACCAGTCGCGCAGGACTGACCGTCGAGTTGAAGGTCACGGTCTGTTGCACGGTGGTCAGGTCGTAGTCGGTGGTGCTGTTGCCATCAATGTCGCGCACAGCCGTTGATCGCTGCCCAGGCCCGTTGGAGATCGCCAGAAACCGCGTTCCCCCCGGCGCGGCGACGGGACCCGGATTGAAATTCGATGATTGCACGACGGCTGCTTGATTCTGCACGCCGGTAGTCCAGGGTGTCAGCGCGCCCGTTTCAAAGCCCCCATTGACGACCTGCCCATGCGCGGTGCCCGCCAAGCCGGCAAGCAGAAGGGCAAGCAAAAGGGTGAGCGAAGCATGCTGGGCAATCTTGTTCACTTCGGGAATCCTCGGCCACTCAAGGCTGCGGGTCAGGTGTCGCTGCAGGGGCCTCGCCGGCGGGCGCGCCCGTGCGGAAATCCTGGCCGAATACAAAGCGATCGGTCAGTGCCATGGGAAGACTTGCAAGCGTCGCGCCAGTGTCGGCCGTGCGCAATTCGATGCGATAGCGGCCGGGTGCAAGGGCGTCGACGCGATAGAACCCGGACGCGCTCGGGCGAACCTGGGTGACCAACTGGCCGTCGCTGCCCAGAATTGCTATTCGCAACCCTGCGGAATCGCCATGACCCTCGACGCGCCCGGCGCAGCCAAGGCGCAGTTCCAGCCCGAAATCGACCCGCGTGTTCGCGCCGGAACGCACTTCGACATTGCGCGCGGCGCCGCTGGCGGAAAGTTCGATGGGCAGGTTGTCGGGTTCCAGGCCAATCCGGTACACGCCCGGTTTGAGGTCGCCCAGGTAAAAGTGCCCGGATGCATCGGTTTCGGTGCGCAGTTGGCCGTTCACGCTGACCCCGACATGGGCGAGGGTGTCGCGTCCCAGGCCCGGCGGCAGGTCACCGCCGAGGGCGCCGGAGATGCCGCCGATCTGCTGCAGGGCCACGTTGTAGCCGCCACGTGCCAGTCCCGATCCGGTAACGGCAAAGTCGGCGACGACGTTCAGGGTCACCGTCGGACTCGATGTGCCGCTGCCCTGGATCAACGGATCCTTGAGCACGTTCAGGCGTGCACTGAGTCCCGGGCGCACTTCCATGGCTCCTTCAAAGTAATAGCCCAGCGCATCGTTGGCGCTGAGTGCGCCCAGCGTCCAGTTCGCGCGCCGCACGCCAAACGGCTGACGTTTGAGGAAGAGCCCGGCGCGATTGCCGACGTCTTGCTGGTGCAGATGGGTGGCCATGAGCCGATACGCCGGGTTGAGATCGTACTCGGCGGCCGTCTCGCTGCGATCCTTGTAGCGGGTCAGCGAGACATGCGCGCGGGCGGCGGGATACCAGCTCGCCGAATACGAGTACTCGCCGCGATAATCCGGCCGTGCACTGAGCGAGAGCGATTGGAACGGGCGCCAGTCTGCGGCCAGCTTGGTGTATTCGAGATTGCCATTGGCAGCATCGTTGAGCGTGCCGTGGACGACCGAGACGCGCGCCGAACTGCCGAGCGCGCGACCGACTTCGGCAAAGGTGGATTCAGTGGCCGCTGTCGCGTCGAGATCCGTGGCGTCTTGCCCCTCGATGAATCCGGCATCCAGATGCTGCGCATAGGCATGCCAGAACCAGCCGTTGCGACCGCCATCGCCAAGGATATTCCAGGCTCCGGCCCCGGCTGAATTGCGCGCGGCATAGGCGGCCCAGGCACCGAGTGGACCGAGACTCGCCGCCGCGCCAAGGCTGCCGTAGCGGCGATCGTCAACACCCTGGACGACGGCATCGACGCTCAGCGAGGAGTTCACGCCGTAGCGGAATTGATAGAAGCCGGCGCTGCCACGTGCCGCATCGCTGGAGTCCAGGCGCCGCCCGTTCAATCCGGCCCCGGCGAAGCTGACCCAGGTGCCCTCGGGCAATTGCAGATTGCTGGCCTGCGAATAGACCCGATCGACCCGGGTTGGCACGTCGATGTCGCGGAACTCGAAGATGGCTACTTCCAGGCGGATCGCATTGACCGGCGAGGCTGGCACGTTGCGGAACTCGTAGCGACCATCGAGGCCGATGGTCTGGCGCATCAGCATCTGGCCATCGAGCTGCAATTCGGCGATGCCCCCGGGCGGACCTTCGCCGCGCAAGACCGTCAGCGGATTGGCCGCATAAGGCACCAGTTGGCCGCTCAGCGGTGCCTGCGAATAAAGGTATTCGGGTGAATTGGTGTACGCCATCTGCGCACCGCTCAGGTCGAAACCGGGCAACAGCGGGTTGACCGCAACGCGTTGTTGGCCGAACAGCCAGCGCGCCGGCCCCTTGTCGAGCACCCAGACCAGTTCGTTGATGCGCGGACGGCGCTCGATGCCATCGAGGATCTGTGCCTGCCAGTAACCCGATCCCAGCGCCCCGCCCAGGTCGGTGAGGGCGGATGTGGTCACGTCACCGCCATTGCTCTGGCTGATTGTTTCACTGCGCCAACGCGACAGGCTGGCATTCGGGGCATGCACGTCGATCGCCAACGGCTTTGCCTGGCGCGCCGGAGTATTCGCAAGGTCCCGCCACGGCGTATCAATGACGAGGGCAAATTCGCCTTCGTCGAAACGCAGGCGGCAGCCGAGGCGGGTGGCGGCCAGCGGCAACGCGACAAACGTGGCGCCGCGATCTGAAGTGGTTTCGGCCGCGGAAAACGTGGCGCGGCCAAGCGGCGTTTCAATCGCGAAAGCGCCCCCTTCAATCGTGGAAATGTCCAGATCGAGTGCCTTGACCAGGGATTCCAGGGAAACCCCGTACTCCGTATCGCTTCTGTCGCGGCGCAGGGCGATCGAGGTCTTCGATTCGCGACCGTCAACCATGCCGGCAGCGAGCAGCAGGCGCGCCTGCTCGCGGCTGGCGTTGTTGGCAATCTGGCGAAAATAGGGATAACTCGGCCCGGCGGAAAGATCCGCGGCAATGGCCTGGCCCAGTGCGCAGGTCGCCAGGGCAAAGACGCAGCGGATGGCCCAGGGCGGGTTTGTTCGCGGGCGCATGCGGGCGGCGGGCCCGTTCATGTGCGCAGACCAGCGGGTAGCAGCGCGGGCGACAGCCCTTCACGCCTGCCGCATTGCCGTTGCGAAGTTCTCGTGCGCACGCCAGCGAGTGCCTGGCCCATGCCCGCCTCAGTGCCCGGAAACGTCGAAGGCGAACTGCCGGCTGAGGGCATCGTCACCCAGATGCCCCAGCAAGACCGCGACATAGCGGCCCTTCGCCAGCGTCGTGCCAAGGGCAATTTCATACTTGCGGCTGCTGCCGGGGAGGATCGGTTGTCCCGGCAAGCGGCCTGCGGCAAGCATGCCTGCTGGCAGCTCGGGTTTTTCTGCGGCGAGGTTGCCGAGCAAGGCCACATGATCGAGACCGGGGAAGGCGGTCGCCTTCCAGATCATGAATTGGCCATCCAGGCGGGTATTCGCCGAACCGCTTGCCGTGGCCTGCATGCGCAGGGTCGTGGCATCGGCAGTGGTCGAAGTTATTTCGGCGCGTCGTGAAACCGGGCCTGCCTGGAGATAGATTGCGCTGCGGAACTGGAAGCGCGCGCGCAGCGCGGTCTGCGCACCGGCAGCGCTTGCCGCAGGCGCCTCCTGGGGCTGCAGGACTTCATCAAAGACCAGCATGGTCCGGTGCTCGCCATTGGCAAGCGCGACGGCCGGCCGGATCGAGAAACGCACGGCCTGGGATTCGCCGGGCGGAATGGTGAATTCGACCGGATTGACCACGACCCACTGGTCCAGCGAGGTATCGGTGCTTGGCAGGATGCGGATCTCGCCATGGTCATCGAAATCCCAACTGACCACGCTGACCTTCACCTGTTTCGCATCCTGGGTCAGGTTGAACAGGCGATAGGCATGCGTGCCCTCGGCCTCGGCCAGCGACAAATCGAAGTACTGCGGGCTGAAGCCGACCTGCGCTGTCGCCAGTGAACCGGTCAGCAGGAGAAGCAGGCCGAACAGGAGACAAATTCGCGTTTTCATTCAGAAACCTTCGGTGCGGAGGACGAGGCGGCCGGCGTACTGGCCGGCGTGCTGCAAGCTCGCGGTCGGTATCTGCAGGGCAACGCCGCCCTCGATGATGCGGTTGCCGGCTTCATCCATGCGCGTCATTGCCGGGCGTTCAAGCACGGCAACCGGAATCGAGACCTCCTCGCGCCCGACCAGGCTCAGGCGTCCCGCTTCGCCACGCAGCGATTCGACCTGGGTGGTCACTCGCGAGCGGCTGCGATTTGCCGAGGGAACGGTCAAGCGCCAGACCCGATTCAAATCCCGCGACACCACCGCATTGATCGGCAGCGCCGGCAATGAATACGTGGCCCCCAGCCGTGCCGGCCCGAGGGCAACGGCGGTCGCCTGGGCGGAGCCGCTGGCCACGGCCGGCGTCGGTGCGAGGTCGTCGAGACGGATCGGCTCGATGCGCAGGTTGGCCTGCAGGGGTTCCATGACCGCGGCACCCCATTGCTGGAGCGCTGCGGTTGTCGGGATCCCGGCTACCACCCTGGGACCGGCGGATGCCGCCAACCCCAGCGCCGCAACCATGGAAAAAAGCACGGCCGTTGCCATCGATCAGCCCTGCGCGAGCGCGGCGGCCGCGTCTCAGGTGCCGCTGACGGTCAGCGTGTAATTGCTGTCACCGGTAGCGGCTGTCGTCGTCGAATACACGCCCGCTGCCGTCGCCGCGGTCATGTTGAGGATCAGGCCGACATTGCCTTGCTGGGCAGTGACCAGTCCCGGGTCGGCGAACGTCACCGCCGTGGTGCCGCTTCCGGAAACGGAGGGGGCGGTCGAAACGGTTGGCGCGCTGATGACGATGGTTTCCGTGCCCGAGGCCCGCGTCAGAGTCGTGCTGGCTCCGAGCGCAATGGTCACCGTGGTACTGGTGCTGGTACCGCCGATAGCGCGGACGGCCCAGACATTCTGCAGGGTCAACGGTACCGCCGCTCCGCTGGTACCGCCGGGGTTGGCGCCGATGGCGCCATTGGCGGTCAAGCCGGTGCCGCTGCCCGTGGCATTCAGGACTCCGGTGGCACCCATGTCGCAGTTGGCGGCGGAAGCGTTATAGATCGTACCGACCGTGCCGCTGCCGCAGAGCATGCCGGCCATGGCCGAGGAGGGCACCGTCACGTTGACCGTGGAAAAGTAGTAAAGCAGGGTGACCGGGCTCAAGGTGACGTTGAGATCGACGACCGCAGTCTGCGCGCTGGCGCTGTGTGCGCCGAAAAGTGCGCCGAAAGCGACCGTCACGGCCGCGAGACGCGTGCCGCGTGTGGTGATGGATGTACGCATGATCTAGGACTCTCTCTGTAGTGGCGATATGGATGGACGCCGAGTGCGCATTTTTGACAACCCCGAACAACGCACGTCGATATTTGATGAAACGCCCAGGATTCCAGCACTCCGGCTTTCCTCCTGGTCCCCCGTGCAGCGAATCCATCGCCAGACAGTTGATTGATCCCGCATCCCTGAACACAGTTGGCCCGACTCGGCGCGGCGCGATCTGCGGTGATTTCCGTCAGGGTCGCGGAACCACGTCACAGTCTTTGCCAGTTTCGTGCCAACTACGTCACAGTTTAATGGATTCGTGGCCTTGATTTCTCGCAATGATCCGATTTCGGTGCATATCTTGCATGGGCGAGTGGCCCTTTCTGATCTGAATCAAGGCTGGTTTTCCGGCTTCGCGTCAGACTTTGCGATCGTAGCGGCGAGCAAAACCGGGCACGGATCCACGGCGCGGATTTCCTGCGGCTGCTCATCCCCTGGATTGGCGCACCGAGCAAAATTGCATGCCCGCAGAATCACCGTTGACCCGCCACCGCATCGATGCCTGTTTCCTCGGACCGTACGGCGAGAACGACGGCCTGCTGGAGAAGCTCGTCGTCGAGTTCCTGCGCGATCACGTCTACTGGCGGCGCAACTTCCACCCCGAGGATCCGCCGGCCATTTCGACCGAGGCCTCGCGCCACCCGGATTACCTGGCCTTCGAATCGCGCATGCGCCGGGAACTGCACCAGCTCTCGGCGGCGCTGAAGCGATCGGTGCCTTTTCACAGTCCGCGCTACATGGGGCACATGGTCTCGGACCTGTTGCTGCCGGGCCTGGTCGCGCAGATCCTGACGCTGCCGTACAACCCGAACAATGTCAGCGAGGATTCGGCACCGGTCACGGTGGACATGGAGGTTCAGGTCGGCCTGCAACTGGCGCAGATGGTCGGTTACCCGCACGATCCGCTGCAGCCGGATTGTGCGTTTGGTCACCTGACTTCCGGCGGCACCCTGGCCAACTATCAGGCGCTGCGCCTGGCTCTGGCCCTGAAAGCCTTTCCGGTGGCCCTGCGTGCGGCTGGTGTACCTGATCTGGTCCTGCCCGAGGATGACTGGGCCGCGTTCAACCTGCATCCGGGCGCCGGCACGCAGTTGCTTGATCAATGGCAGCGCTGGCTGGCCGGCCAGTCATCGACACTGCGCAACCAGTGGCGGCGGCGCGTGCAGGAGGCGCGCATCGAGCATCTCGGCCTGGTCGAGTTTTTTGCCCGCCATCCGACCTTGCGCGTGCCGCTGGTGCTGGCCCCGGTGACCGCGCACTACTCGTGGAGCAAGGGCCTGAAGCTGCTTGGACTGGGTCGTGCGCAAATGCACCTGCTGCCCGAAAACGGCATGCGCCTCGATGTCGATGCGCTGGAAACGATCCTCGAACGCTGCCAGCGTGAACGCCAACCGGTGCTGCTGTCGGTTGCGGTGCTTGGCACCACCGAATATGGCACCTTCGACCCGGTCGATCGCATGCTTGAGGCACGCGAGCGTGCCAGCGCCGCCGGACTCGGTCATTCCGTGCATGTCGATGCGGCCTGGGGCGGCTATCTGGCCACCGTCTTCCGCAACGAGGATGGCAGTTTGCGCAGTCGCGCGGAAATCGCCCGCGGCTACAACGCATTTCCCAACGAGGAGGTGTATTCCGCGATCGCCGCCCTCGCCGACACCGATTCGATCACCATCGATCCGCACAAGCTCGGCTACCTGCCGTTCGGCACCGGTGCCTTTGTCTGTCGCGATCACCGCGTCACCGCGCTGCTCTCGGAAGAAGCCGACTATGTCTTCACCGGCGCAGCCAGCAAGAGCTATCTGGAACGCTATCGCGGGCTTGGCCAGTTCATCCCGGAAGGCTCCAAATCCGGCGCGAATGCCGCCGCGGTGTTCGTCACCCATCGCGTCCTGCCACTCAACCACCTGCACTTTGGCCGATTGACCCGACAGACCATTCTCGCCGCCGAGGCCTTTCACCAGCGCGCCACGCGATTCGCCGCGGACAATCAGGATTGCGTCGCCGCCCTGGTGCCGTTCCAGCCGGACAGCAACCTGGTTTGCCTGGCCTTGAACCCGCGTGGCAATGGCAGGATTGCCGCAGCCAACGCCTTTGTTCGCGGCCTGCACGACGACATGCGCGCCGATCCGCGCCACCCGCTGCAACTGAAGCAGTTCTTCGGCTCGATGACGACCTTGCGCGCCGAGGCGCTCGGCGAGGTCGAGATGCGCCGCATCTGCGACGCTTTGGGCCTGGATTCAGCCACCCTCGATGGCGAGGAAGGCAATGACCGCATCGTCATCCTGCGCCACACCCTGATGAACCCGTACCTCATCGATCACGAGAACGGCATCAGCTACATCGACCTGTACTTCGAATATCTGCAGGAACGCGTGCGCCAACGGCTGGGCACGATCCGGCCTGGGGATTCCAGCGCCTCCGTTTGAGCCGCGGCCAACCGGACTGCGCATCGATCGAGCGCAGTCGGGTCGTCAGTGGAACTGGTTGCGGCGATGCGCGGCGGCGAGGTGCGGAAAGCCGTGGATCAGGCGCAGTGACCGCAGCAGGTATGTCCGCCCTGGATATGCACCGGCTCGGCAGGTTGCTCGAGGGTGACGTATTCGCAATGGGCCTTGGCCAGTGCGGCCTTGGCCTGGTCGACGGTGACATCGCCATCGATCAGGATCGACTGGCTGGACATTTCGGCACGGACGGTGGCGTCGGCATCGAGTTCCTGGATGGCGTGGGTGATGGCGATCGCCATCGACTGGGTGATCGGCTGGGACGTGGTGAACAGCATTCGGGTTTCCTCATGACGCGGATGGTTGATGAGCCAGCCGCCATTGCGGCAGCGTGCAGGCATGGTGGCCGGCTGCCGACGAAGGCGCATTGACGGCGGTCAAGCGAATGCGGTTCGCGTGGTGCCGGCGCGGCGGCACTCCCTCAGTCGCCGACTCGCCTGCGCCAACGCAGTGTCGCCGTTGCCACCAGCACCAGGAGCAGGCCGAGCACGATCAGCAGGCGCGGGTTCAGCAGTGGAACCGAAATCACCACGCTGCCGCGGCAGGCGTCGAATACCGGCGCCGGATCGGGGCCGGTCCATGCCGAGATCATTGACGCCGCATCACTGCAATCGACGCGGCCATCGCCATTGAAGTCGCCGGCCCGGCAGCTCTCGGAATCGGCGCCGGCTGCCAGGCATTCGGCCAGTGCGCCGGCATCGCCGCTGTCGAGCACGCCATTGCCGTTGTAGTCGCCACGCAGGAATCCGCCCAGTGCGATCGTCGCCGAGGCCATGGTGATGGGTGCGGCACGGCCACTCTCTTCCCAGAGATCATGCAGGGTCTGGCCCCAATGGTCGCTGTGGTTGGCATCACGCAGGGCCTCGATGTAGTGGCGCGTGACGGTCTGGTAGAGCACGCTCACTTCGGCACTGGCCGCGTTCGCCGGAATCCAGAAATGCGCATCGTCCCAATATTGTCCATCCGCGTAGTGGCGGCCGACCGCGGGTGCGCCGGCCGCGGCGTAGTCGGCGTTGTGGAAACCGCGCGGCGGGATGCGCGTGTCCTTGACGATGGTGTCGGCCAGCGCCATGTGGGTGGTGCGCCCGGCGGCCTGGCCGGTCGCGGCGGCGGCGGCATCGGAAAGCCCAACGGCCATTTCATAGACGATCGTGCCGTCCTCATCGAGTTCGGCGCTGAGCGGATCGTAGGCACCGTATTCGCGCAGCAGGTTGCCGCCGGCATCGCGCAGGCGCACCTGCACCCAGGCGCGACGGCCCTCGATATGCCCGGTCGGCAACTTGTGGCCACTCTCGTTGATGACGCGGGCGCGCAGCACGCCACCGGCATCCTGGGCCAGCTGCAGCGAAGCGGCGCGACCAAGCATGTCGTTGGCCGCGGCCATGCCTGCTGCCAGCGCATCCTGGTCGACGGCCGGATCATCCGCGTAGTAGCGGCCGATGATGTCGAGCACCCACGACGAGGCGCCGGCGAAATCGTGGCTGCGCAGATCTGCCCGCGGCGGAACGATGTTGCAGGCATAACCGGCGCGCACCGGCATGTGGCAATCCTGGCACGTCGAAACGACCGCGCCGCCTTCGCCGCCGAAACGCCCTCCCATGTCGACGCCGCCGGCGGCAAATGCCGACAGCTTCCATTCGGTATAGGTGCGTTCCAGCGGGAAGTGGCTGGCCAGATCCTCGCTTTCCGGCGGCGTATCCAGTGCGTTGTAGCGGTAGCTGCCATCGTCCTGGCGCGATACCGCGACATTGCCGACATCGTGGCAGGTTCCGCACAGGGCGCTGCTGCGGTGGTAGGGCGAGACCAGCAATTCATGCGAGGGCAGGGCATCGCTGCGCGGGCCGCGGCGGATGCCATCCGGATCGAGCACGAACATCGCGTTTCCGGTGAATGCCGGTACCGATTCGAGTGCGGCCAGCACCTCGGCGTCGCGCGGCGGGCTGCTGCCTTCCACGTAACGCGGATCGACCATGGCATGGCAGAAATGGCAATCGACGCCATCGCGGTCGCGATCGTTGAGGGCGCTGCCATCGGCGGTTTCCACGGTGCCGCTGACCACCGCCATCGGCACATGGCAACGCAGGCAGAAGTAGCCGACGTTGGCGACATCCTGGTTGGCCGTGGCGAGCTGGGCAAAGAACAAGGGATCGCGACCCGCATTGGCCATCAGGCTGCCTTTCCAGCTGGCATACGGCTCGCTGCTGCTGCCGGTATTGGCATGGCAGGATGCGCAGGCGCGCGGCGGCAGGAACGACCCGGCGTGGGCGTCACCGACCTGGGTGCCGGAGAGATGGAAATCGCGCAGGGTGGCTGGAACCGGATCAGCCAGGGCCGACGTGGTGCAGACCAGCACGGTGGCGGCCAGGCACAGCCGCCAGGCCAGGTGGTGCAGCTCCGCACGCAAGGGAATCGGACGCATGGCGCGCTCCATGATCGGCAGTCCGAGAATGCTCGGCTGCCGATCGCGCAGGCGCATTGATTTGCGTCAAGCGCTCCCGGATGGACCGGGAGTCTGGATCGGTGGTGGAAGGATTACTTCTTCAGCGCCCAGGCCGAGCACCAGCCCTTCGGGGCCACCGAGAAGCCGGGGAAGATCGAGCAGCCATTGGTGGCGGCAATGTGGAACTGACAGTTGTCGCAGAAGCTGTCCGGCTTGCGCGTGGCCTGATCGGACTTGTTGGCATCTTCAATGTAGTGCAGCGCCTTGGCTTGCGCATTGGTCACCGGCAGCGGTGGCATGGCGGCCAGGGCATGGTGCGGCACCAGCGCGAGCATCGGCAGTGCGGCAGCGGCAACTGCGCTGCGGAGGAGGAAGCGACGGCGGGCTGGGTCGGTGGTGTGCATGTGGATCTCCCGGATGGCTGGCTTGTCGAGTGGGTGATTCGTTCGTTGTGGTCAATCCACGAGGACATCACGCAGGCGCGGATGCGTGGCCCCGGAACGCCGTTCCGGGCAACGCGATGCGATGCCGATCCGCGTGTTGCGAAGATGCCCTGGACTGCCTCGACGAACGAAACGCTACAGTACGACAAGCGCACCGCGTGTCAACTTGACCCCGATCAAGTCGATCGCCCTTCCTCCGCAGCCGGTGCATTGCCGGGTATCGATGGGGCCGCCGGATTGAATGCGTCCGAATAACAGGCATCGGTGCCGAGGCCGTGGGCGAGGAAGTCCGGCACCGCCGCTTCGACCATCTTCACCGAGCCGCACACATACGCTTCGTAGCCGGTCAGGTCGGCATGGTCCTCGAGCATGGCCTCGTGGACGAGTCCGGTGCGGCCTCGCCACACATCGGAATCGGCCGGATTGGAAAGCACCGGCACGATGCGGAAATTGGCATGCTCGCGCGCCCAGCTTTCGGCGAGGTCGAGCATGTACAGGTCACTGACGTCGCTGACGCCCCAGTAGAGTTCCATCGGCCGTTGCACGCCGCGATGGAAGGCATCCTCGACGATGCTCTTGATCGGCGCGAAACCGGTGGCCCCGGCGACCATGAGCATGGGCCGCGTGCCGGCATGCAGGGTAAAGCGGCCAAGCGGGCCTTCGAAATCGATGCTGTCGCCGACCTTCATCTGCTCGAATACGTGGGTGGTGAAACGGCCACCGGGAATCAGCCGCACGTGCAGTTCGATGAGGGCGTTGTCGTGCGGCGGATTGGCAAAGGAAAAGGCCCGGCGTTCGCCGTTGTCGAGGAGGATGTTGATGTACTGGCCGGCGACGAAGGTGATGCGCTGGCTGCCCGGAAGCGAAACCATTACGCGCATCACGGTATCGCTGAGGCGTTCCATCTGCTCGACCCGGCCCTGGAAACGCTTGATCGTCGAAGCCGCGCCCGAACGCAGGCTGTCGACCGGCACCTCGAACTCGATGTCCTCCAGCGGCACCGCGCAGCACATCAATGCCTTGCCCTCGGCGCGCATTTGAGCGGTCAAGGTGCTGGGCTGGTAGGCACCGTGATCGACGCGGCCATTGAGGATGGTGCACATGCACACGCCACAACCCCCGTTTCTGCATTCATAGGGCAGGCTGAGGCCGGCGCGCAGGCCGGCTTCGAGCAGGGTTTCGCCCTGTCGCGCGCTGGCATGCTCGGGTCCGGGATGGATCGACATCTGGTAGATGCTCTGCGCACCCGCCGTGCGCGGGCGCCGGCGCAGCCACGGCACCACCACGAGCACGCCGGTGCCGATCACGACCAGCGCCCAGACTGCGCCCAGCGACCAGTGATGGATCAGCGGATAGACCGGCAGCAGGAACCAGTCAAGGCCGACCGAGACCACTTCGTAGGCAAGGTCGGCAGCGCCGCCCTGGCTGTGCACCGGCACCAGCAGGGACATAAGCAAAAGGGTCAGCAGCAGGCCGATGGTGATCGGGCGCGGTGGTTGCGTGCTTGCCTTGGGTACGCGCTGGATATGCACCCACATCATCAGCAGGCACAGCAGGGGTGCGCCAATGTGGATGAAGGCAAGCAGCGAGAACAGGCGATCGTTGACGCTTGTCGGATCCATGAAATTGCGGATCAGGGTGCCGCCGAACCCGGGCAGCCAGTCCAGCCATTCGAAACTGGAAACGACGACATACTGTGCCAATTTATCCCATGGCAACATGTATCCATTGATGCCGGAGATGTAGACCAGCCAGATCAGGGCGATGCCGGTCAACCAGGAAAACGTGCGGAAGCCGTGGATGCGGTCAAAGGCGAAGTGACGCAGCATGTGCAGCAGCATGAGCAGGACCATGGCATCCGAGGCATAGCGATGCGCGCTGCGCAGGATGCCGCCGAAATACCATTGGCCATGGGTCAGCGCCTGCACCGATGCATAGGCACCCTCGACGCTGGTGTCGAAAAAGGCATAGAGGATGAGGCCGCTGCCGGCGACGATCCAGAACAGGAAAAAGACGATCGAGCCAAGGTGGTAGAACGGATTCAGGCGATCGCCAAACGCCTTGTTGAACAGGCCTTCGACGAGCATGAACAGGCGGCGCAGGCCATTTTGCAGATGAACGATCATGAAAGGCTCCTCGCCGCTTTTCCGGCATTGCCGCGCAATGAATTCCAGACCACCACCACGAACATCAAGCCGCCGATGATCGCGATGAGTCCGCCAAGGCCCATCAGGCCCATGCCGGCAATCTCCGCCTTGCTGTGCAGTACCTGCTCGGCACCGGCAACCTTGCGCTGCACGCCGTAGCCGCCAGACCAGACCAGACCGATGATGTGCATCAACTGGCCGCCGCCGTAGAGCACCGGCTGCCAGTGCGCCAGGCGGCCTTGCGGGGTCTGGTAGCCCAGTTTCGGCAACAGCAGGTAGACCAGCCCCATCAGCGCCAGGGTCACGCCGACAATGCAGCCGTGGTAGTGCGCCGGGATCTTCACGTTGCTGCCGCTGATGAACATGCCGATCACGCCGCCGGCAGCAAACAGCAGCATCGAGGCAACCAGTGCCGCGCGCAGGGCGTCATGCCCGGCTTCACGCGAGCGTGGCGAGCGCAGCAGGCCGACGACCACGGCGAGACCGATCGGCACGATGGCAACCCCGCCGCCGAGGCGCATGGCCCAGGTGTGCAAGTCGCGGTGCTCGACAGTGGCAACGTCATGCGCGAGGTAGGCGTAGGGGGTCATGAAGACGCTGACCAGGGCCAGGGCGAGCAACAACAGGGCAATGCGTGGACTCAACGGCAGGCGCGCGCCAACCGCACTGGCCAGCCACAGCCAGGCCACCAGCATGAGCAGGGTCCAGGTGAATTGCAGGGCATGGCCACCGCCCCAGAATGCAATCTCGTAATAGGCCTTGCCTTCGAGGCTGGCCGGGGTCAGCCACAGCGAGGCGGCAAAGGCGATCAGGGCGATTGCGGTGGCAACGACGCTGGCATTCAGGCCAAAGCGCAAGGCACCGCTGCCATCCAGCTCAAGGCCCAGCGCAGGCGCGGCGATCAGGCTGCGCAAGACCAGCAGGGCGGCCGCCACGCCAAGGATGCCGAGGCCCGCCAGGAACACGCTGCCATCGAGCACCGGAATGTAATTGGCCATGATCGGCTCGCCGCCACCGACAAACGGTGCGATGCCGATCAGCAGCGTGCCCGCATAGGCAAGCAGCATCGCCAGCCAGGCCAGCGGTGTGGCACGCGGTCGACAGCTCAGGCTCCACAACATGCCGGACAAGGCGAGGAACCAGACCAGCACCGACAGGTCGACATGCACGACGAGGGCGACGCGGAAGAAATCGGCGACCGGCAACCAGGCGTTGACGCCGGGCGTGCGCGAGGCGACCAGCAGGATCGAATAAAACCCGGAGACGACGAGGGCGAGCAGGCCCAACCAGAGCCAGCCGCGCACGAGGCTGCGATCGGACTGGCGGACCAGGGACAAGGTGTAGCGCGAAGTCGGCACGATGGCAGCGCCTGCGTGCGATGGCTCCCGGGTTGCCGCGGCCTCGCCACTCACAACAGGATGATCCGGCGCGTGGCGGCATCGAAATCGACGACGAGGATTTCCGCCGGGGCAAGGTCGATTTCCTCGCTGCGCGTGTAATCAAAACCCTCGCTGCGCGCGTTGTCCTTCATGCGCACTTCGATGTGGTGCTTGCCCGCGGGTACTTCGAGGCGCCGATAGACAACCGCGGCGCCGTCGCCGGACAGCCCCGATGGTTTGGCCACCTGGCGATGGGCAAGCTGGCCATCCACATCGACCTCGACGGTCAATGGCGAGCGTTCACGCGGGCAGCTTTTCGGCGCCCGCATGTTGGGCGGCAGCTTGGCCAGCTCCTGCGGCGTCAGTTCCACGCAGTCGCCAAGCAACTGGCCCTGGTGGCTGATGCTGATCTTGATCAAGGCCCGATCCGCGGCGAGGTTCTGATAGGCCGGCCAGCGCGAGAAAACGACGATGACGGTGGCCAGTGCCGCATAGAGGATGCCTTGTCCAAGCCAGACAGCAAACTTTTTCATGGGTTGATTCCTGTAGCCGCGTTGCCGCGCAGTTCCTTGATTGCCTGGTCCAGCCTGCCGCGATCGCGATCGCCGGCAAACACGACGCGATAGTCCCTGCTTGAGACGTTGCGGCGCAGGTGCGGCTCACGTTCGCCACGCAGACGCTGCGCTGTCCAGGTGTTGCCGAGCCGGAATTCGCAGGCACCTTCGGCACACCCGCTGATTATCACACCGACGGCACCGGCCCGCAGCGCGTATTCGACGAACGAAGGCGGCAACATGCCGGTGCACAGGAGGTTGTAGCCGGTAACATCCGCTTCGCCGAGAGCCTCGACATCGAGTCCGTGTGCGCAGCCAAAGGCGATGATCTGCGGCACGCGCGCGCTGGCCAGCGCATCGAGCAGCGTCCGCCGCAGCGTGTCGACGGAAAGCTGTGGCATGTCGATGCCGTTGACCAGCTCGACGACGCTGCGAAACGGCGTCGCCGATGGACAGGCACCGGCGCAGATGCCGCAGCTGGCGCAACGCTCGGCGGCGACCACGGCGATCTGTTGCCCGGGTTTGCCATGTGGATGCGGTTCCAGGGTGATTGCCGAGTACGGGCAATCCTCCACGCAGCGCCTGCAGCCGTTGCAGTTGTCGGCGTCGACGACGGCGACCGCCGCCGTGGCCCTGGCGGAGAAGAGCGGCGCGGCGACCAGCAACGCAAGCACGAGCGCGATCAGGATCCAGGTCGATCGCGCGGAAAGCACATCCGCCAGCACCAGCAGGTGCAGCAGGATCCAGTCCAGCGGCAGTGCTGTCGCCACCAGTCCGAGTTCTGCCGGTGCCGTGCTGATGACCGGCACCGCCACGGCGATGATGCCGAGACTGGCGAGCACGCCGATCGACACCGATCCCGGCGGCAGGATGTTGGGCCGGGTGATGCGCTGCAGATGGAACCAGAGGCCGAACAGCAGGAGCAGGGGCACGCCGAGATGCACGAACACCAGCAGCGAGAACAGGCGATCGCTGACGGCCTCGGCACTGAGAAAATTGCGGCTCAGCGAAGTGGCCAGCAGCGGCAGGGCATCGAGCAGTTCGGCGCTGGCCACGGCGGCATATTGGCCAAGCCTGTCCCAGTTCAACCAGAACCCGCCAATGCCACTCACGTAGAGGAAGGCGAGCAGCGGGATGCCGGTCAGCCAGGTGACCCGGCGGAACCGCGAGTGATGGCCCATGACCCACTCGCGCACGAGGTGCAGCACGGTGGCGATCATGAAACCGTCGGCGGCATAGCGGTGCATGCTGCGCAGCCAGCCGCCGAGCCATGGCTGCTGGCGCGTCAGCGCATCCACCGATTTCCAGGCACCGGCGACCGAGGTATCGAACACGGCGTAGAGGTAGATGCCGCTGAGCAGCAGGATCGCGAACATCAGGCAGGCGATCGCGCCGAGATTGCGCAGGGGATTGCTGCCACCCGGAAATATCAGATCGAGAGTATCTTCAAATCGCTTCCAGCTGTTTCGGATTGCCTGCGCGTTCATGTGTTGCGCAGGCGTTTCCTGGCTCGATGCCGCCGCCATTCCTGCACGCCCATGACCGACATGATGACAAGGAAGGTGAGGAAACCGATGATCTCGATATACAGTGAGTAATCGACCCGGTAGCGACCGGTTTCCGGATCGTAGACCGAGCACAGGATGCGCACCTTGCTGAGCATGTCGGTCAGCGAACTGCTGCCACTGACCAGGCTGCCCCCCAGCAGTTTCTTCAGCGGTTCGCCCAGCGAATCGGGGCCGAAGGCATCACCGAACACCTGCTGCACGATGCGCCCGGAAGCATCCAGCACGCTCACCTGCAAGGTGTGGTCATAGCCGATCGGCGTGGCCATGAAGCTGAAGCCGAAGCTGCGCGAAATCGCTGCGACATCGGTCTTGTCCGGACTGAGGAAGGTCCAGTTGGCATCCCGGATCGACTGCTTGGCGGCAAACTCGCGCAATGCCATCGGCGAATCGGTGGGCTGGTCGAAACCGATGCTGACGACATTGAACTGATCGTCACCAAAGCGCCCGCGCATGGCGTCGACCGCCTTGCGCAGCGCCCGCGAACTGGTCGGGCAAATGCGGTAGCAACCGGTATAGATGAAGTTGACCAGCAAGGGCTTGCCGCGGAATGTCGACAGCGCAACCGCGTTGCCATTCTGGTCGCGCATGGTGAAATCGCCGGGATGCTGGCCGACCACGGCCAGGCTGTCGCGCAAGGCGGCCTCCTGGTCGAGTCCTGGCAAGGGGATCTTTGCCGGCGCTTCGACGGCCGGCGGCGCGATGCGGTTGCTGTTGTCGCCAATGGGTTGCGCGCACAGGCTGCCGTAGCCAAGCGCGAACGCGGCGGCGCAAAGAATCCGCGACAATTTCAAGCGACAGTCGTGCATGACCAGCAGTCAGAGCATCGCGTCCACACAGGCAGCGACGAGTACGGCGTTGAGTTGGACCAGCGAGGCGAGAAAACTGGCGATCGCGGTCTTGCGGTTTTGCACCTGCTTCAGGTGCCAGGACTTGAGGATGAACCAGGCACCGCCAGCCGCGGCACCGACCAGGTACACCGGGCCCGCGCCAAATGCAGCCGGCAGCAGCGAAGCGACAACCAGGGCAACGGTGCTGGCAAAGACGATGGAGGCGGCGCGTTGCGGGCCGAACACCACCGGCAGCATCGGGATGCCGGCGGCGGCATAGTCCTCGCTGTTGGCGATGGCCAGGCTCCAGAAATGCGGCGGCGTCCACAGGAACAGGACGAGGGCGAACAGCCAGGGCAGCGGACCCAGTTGCGGATCGGCGGCAGCAGCACCGGCGAGCACGGCAAAACTGCCGGCAAGGCCACCGATGATGATGTTCGTCCAGCTGCGATGTTTCAGCCAGACCGTATAGATGACGGCATAGAAAAATGCGCCGAGGAACACGAAGATCGCCGATTGCGGATTGACCACCTGCCAGGCGGCGGCCACGGCGGCCAGCAGCATGCCGGCAAACAGCAGCAGCCAGGCGGGATGGTGGGGCAGGCTGCCGCTGGCAAAGGGACGCGTGCGCGTGCGCGCCATCAGGCGATCGCTGCGGTATTCGTGATAATGATTGAAGGCACCGGCAGCGGCCGAGGCGACCAGGGTGGCCAGCGCCATCACCAGCACCTGGAAGACGCTGGCATGTCCCGGCGTGGCCACATAACCGACCACGGCCGTGATCATGATGAGGAAGCCGATGCGCAGCTTGAACAGACTCAGGACTTCCCGCGCCATGCCAGCGGCGGAACGCTCTGTCGTGACGCAGACAGTATTCATGGCAGATAAGCTCCCGTGGCAAGCCGCTGGATCGGATTGCCGCTCCGGATCCCGTGATTCGGAGCGGCACGGCTGATTCAAATCAGCTCAACCCCCACAAGGTCGACAGATACTTCCAGTTGATGAAGTAATAAAGGACGAATGCTGCGAGGAACACCATGGCCAGCACAAACGTGCCTGGCGCGGCGAAGCCGAGCGAGCCGTAGGTCTGCACGGCGGCCGATGGCGCGCCGACCGGGATCGGCGTCGGTTCCGAGCTGATCTTGGTCTGCGCGATACGCTTGCCCCAGAGCAGCGAGCCGACAGTCAGGTAGATGTAGATCGCGCCACCGGCGATGGCGGCGATGCCGGCGATGCCGACCAGGCCCATCATCAGGTAGGCCGCACCCGGCCATTCATAGGCCAGGGCCGCACCGCTGAAGGCCATGTCCCAATGCCGGCGCGAGACGCCGAGGGTGCCCGCACCCATCATCACCAGGCAGAAGAAGTACATCGACAGACCGAACAGGTACGGCTGCCACTTGGCCAGGCCGGGATTGATGATGTCGCGCTTGAACAATACCGGGATCAGGAAGTAGGTCAGGGCCATGAACGACAACGTCGTGCCGACGACCACGGTCGCATGGAAATGGCCCGGCACGTAGATCGTGTTGTGGATGATCATGTTCAACTGCTCGGTGCCCATCATCACGCCGGAAATGCCACCGAGGAAGCCGAAGCCGATAATCGAGATGAACACGCCGGAAAACGACGGATTTCCCCAGGGTGCCTTGCGCAGCCATTCGAACAGGCCCTTGTTGTAGCCCTTGGCGCGCTGTGCCACTTCCATCGCGCCGGGAATGGTCAGGCCATGGATCATCGAGGCCAGCACGGCGAAGTACATGAAGTAGCTGGTGTTGAGCACCTTCCACTCCGTGCTCATGCCGGGATCGGAGAGGATGTGGTGCGCGCTGGCCAGTTGCAGGAACACGATATAGAGCAGGAAGGCTCCGCGGCTGACCCGCTCGGACATCGGCTTGGCGCCAAACACCACGGCGGCGACGAAATACCAGATCGAGATGTGCGCGGCGACGTTGATCTGCTGCGAGGAGTGTCCGAACGCCCACCAGATGACGCGATAGATCAGCGGATCGACATGTTCGATCCAGTTCATCGACAGCATCCAGGTCGGGATCAGGATGATCGCGCCCGAGGCGATGGTGAACACGGCGATGATCGCGGCGGTGATGGCACCGAAGGTGACCAGTGGCACCGAACCCTGATAGGTCTTTTCGCGCTTGGCCACGACCAGGGTGCCGAAGAAGACAAAGCAGCCGATCAAGGCACCGACGGCAAACAGGATCAGTCCGAGGTAGAACGACGGCGCGGCCATCATCGGTACGTAGGAGGTCATCATCACGCTGGAACCGCCCTGGTAGACGGCGACGTTGTTCATGACCGAGCCGATCACCATCAGCGCGAACGCGGCCCAGGCCACTTTTGGCGTGGCGATGCGACAGCGCAACAGGGTCGATGAGCAGAAATAAAGGATGGCAATCTCGAAGAAGATGATCCAGAACACCAGCATGTCGAGGCCGTGCGCGGTCAGCACCTGGTAAAACGTGCTGGCTTCGAGCCAGTGGATGGTCGGCCAGCGTGTCAGCACGACACCGATGGCGAGGATGCCGCCGATGAGCAGGAAAATCACGCCCGCAACGGCGTTTGCCAGGACCAGCTTTTCCGCCTGGGACTCGAACTGCAGTCCCGAACGTGGGCAGGTCCGGTATGTGGTTTTATGGGACATTGCCGGTCTCCCCCTTGATGTAGATGCGGCCGACCATGGTGTGGTGGCCGATACCGCAAAATTCGTTGCAGACCACCGAGTAGGTTCCGGTCTGGTTCGGCGTGACGGTCACCACATGTTCGTAGCCGGGCACGATCTGGATGTTGATGTTGGCCGGTTGCAGCGAGAAACCGTGGTTGTAGTCCATCGAACTCAGGTGCAGGCGGTAGGTCTGGCCATTCTGCAGTTCGAGGATGGGCCAGAAATTCCACAGCCTCGCGATCATGTACACGTCGCTGCCGGGCGGTGGTGCCACCACCGGCGTTTCCAGGTCGGTCTCGGTGCGCACGGTGTACTTGTCGACCATGGCCTGGGTCTTCGACGCGAACAGTTCCGTGGTGGTCTTGTAGGTTTCGGTGGAGAGGTTCTGCTTACCGTAGATGTGCCAGTAGATCATCATGAAGAACATGATCATGCACCAGACAAAGGCGATCGCGATCCAGGTGCCCTCCACGCGATCCAATGGGTGTTTCCACCAGAGCCGCTCGGTGGGAGGTAAAATTGCGCTCATGATTTTTCCCCGATTGACGCGAATGTGCGCTTATTTGGCGACCGGAATGGTCAGGATATCGATGACGCCCCAAAGGATGTAGACAACCATCGGCACCAATACCCCGATGAACAGGAGCAGGAACGGGTTATCGAGCAGCTGCTGCATCTTCGGGATTTTTTCGTCTTGCGTGTCTGTGCTTTCCATCGACTTCTCCGCCTCGTTGTCTGGCCAGTTGCCGGGCTGGCCGGCCTCGTATCTTTACGGTCCATTCAATCCTGAACCATGACCTGGATCAAGTCGAGGAGACAAATGGCCTGACCGGGGATGACAGAAGCTGCGAGGTCGGAGATCCTGCGCGGTCTCGAACGTTGAAGGTGGAGCAGGAAATGGCGGTGATGGCGCAAAGTCAGGATTCCTTGGTCGATGCCCGTGTGCGACCGCGTGCGGTCGGCTGGTGGCTGATGAGTTGTTGCGTTGTCCTGCTGGCGCTGGTGATGGTCGGTGGCGCGACGCGTCTGACCGAATCGGGCCTTTCGATTGTCGACTGGAAGCCGGTGACCGGCGTCTTGCCGCCGATTGGCGATGCGGCGTGGCAGGCCGAGTTCAGTCGTTATCAGGAGAGTCCGCAATACACCGCCGTCAACCAGGGCATGGCCCTGTCCGAATTCAAGGTCATCTTCTGGTTCGAGTTTTTCCATCGCCTGCTGGCGCGCTTGCTCGGCCTGTGGTTTGCCTTGCCACTGCTGTGGTTCTGGCTGCGTGGTGCCATTCCGCAACGCCTGCGCTGGCCGCTGCTCGGCATCCTCGCCCTGGGTGGCGCGCAAGGCTACATGGGCTGGTTCATGGTCAAGAGCGGCCTGGTTGACGTGCCGCGCGTCAGTCCCTACCGATTGGCGGCGCACTTGAGCCTGGCCCTGATCGTTTATGCCTTGATGTTCCGGGTTGCCCTGGGCTTGCTGTCGAGGCGGGTGAAGGTCGGGGCCAGCGAGCTGGCACGACGTTGGCCGGGGCGGAGCCTGCTGACCCTGGTTGCCGTGACCATTGTGTTCGGTGCCTTTGTCGCCGGCCTGCGCGCCGGCCTGATGTACAACACCTTTCCACTCATGGGAGGCCACCTGGTGCCGCCCGGCTTGTTTGCCCTGGAGCCGGCCTGGCGCAACCTGCTGGAGAATCCGGTGACGGTGCAGTTCGTGCACCGCATCCTCGGCCTGACCACCTTGACGGTCACCTTGTGGGCCTGGTGGCGCATGCGTGCGCAAGGGCAGGACCGCGACCAGCGGCGTTCGCGCCACGCCATCGCCCTGATGGCGATGATCCAGGTCACGCTGGGCATCTGCACCCTGCTGTGGGTGGTGCCGGTCTGGCTGGGCACGCTGCACCAGGGCGGTGCCGTGCTTTTGCTCAGTGCCGTGCTGGCGGCGGGATATTGCTGGAAAACCCGGCCGCTCGATTCACCCTGATCAACACGCGCTCGTGCGCCCGCGTCGAGGCAGGCGCCGGCAATGCGGGCACTCAGCGGGCGAGGTAAGCCTTCAACGCATCGAATTGGCGGAGCAGGACGCGAGGCTGGTGCGAACCGGCCAGAGCGGCCACGCCGCGGCCCTCGGCATCGACAACAATGACCGAAGTCGTGTGTTCCATGCTGCGCACGCCATTCGGTTCGATGTGTTCGCCATAGATGATGCCGAGCGATGTGGCCAGCCGCGCCAGTTGCCCGGCATCGCCTGACAGGCCGATCAACTCCTTGTCGAAGAAGTCCAGGTAGGGGCCGATGCGCTCCGGCGTGTCGTTGCCCGGGTCTACGCTGACGAAGATCATTTGTGGAATATCGGCGGCGGCGCCGGATTCGGCCATCAGCGTGCGCAGCCGGCCAAGCGACTGCAGCGTGGTCGGGCAGACGTCCGGGCATTGCAGGTAGCCGAAATACAGCAGGCTCCAGTGGCCGCGCAGGCGTGACTTGTCGAAAGCCGCGCCATGCTGATCGAGCAGGGTGAAATCGGCGACATCACGCGGGCCGGGCCAGAGCATGGCCTGGATCTCGGCCGGTGCCGAAGCCCAGTCCGACGTGGCCGGGCGCTTGAGCACCAGCAGGGCAAGGATGCCGGCAAGCAGCACCAGTGATGCAACAAGAAGGATTTGCCGAGCAGGTTTTTTCATGATCGAACGCAATGGGTCATGGCGGATGCGGGCAATCCCGCGGTGCAGCGCCCACATCATGGCGACAAGCGGTCAGCCCGCAATATCGCATGTGGATTCGGCGCAGCGGGTTTGCTGATCGACTCTAGGCGAGGCGGCCCCGGGGGAACTTGATCCGGATCACGTGGCCGGCGGATTTGACAGCGGTCGGGGTTGCCCGGCACCGTGCGTGCGACCGCCTCTCCACCTGCACCCGACGACTATCCCGCGATGGATCTGCCAAACCTGCTGCCGCATGTCAATGCAACCCTCAATGCCACGGCGATGATCCTGCTGCTGTATGCGCGGGTGATGATCGCGCACAAGCGCATCGAGCGGCACAAGCGCGCGATGCTTGCCGCGCTTGTCGTCTCCGGGCTGTTTCTGGTCACTTACATCACCTACCACTACGTCGCGCCGATCTTCGTATTCCGGGGCCACGGCTGGATCCGCCCGGTGTATTACTTCCTGCTGATCAGCCACGTCGTGCTCGCCGCGCTGGCGATCCCGCTGATCCTGGTCACGGCCTGGCTTGGCCTGCACCGGCGCGACGCCCGCCACCGCGCCATTGCGCGCTGGACCTGGCCGCTCTGGATGTATGTCTCGGTGACCGGCGTCGTCGTCTACCTGCTGCTCTATCAGATCTATCGCTAGCTCGGCAATCCCGCAACCGGGGTCTTTCCAGTCATTCGCCGGGATAGAGCGCCTCGGCGTCCTTGCGCAGTCGTGCGGCGAGCTCTGCATATTCGCGGTTGGCGAAGTACTCCCAGACATCCGCCCATTTTGAAAAACTCACCTTTTCCGCTGCGTGATAGTCGCTGACATCGATCTCGCTCGCGGATTTCTCCCTGGCGGTTGCGCGCAGCTTTCCGGCCCAGACCATGACCCCGTGCGGCGGCTTGTTGATCAAGGTCATCGAATAAAAGCTGCCATCTTCGAGCGCTTGCGCGTCGCGGGCATGCAAGGTTCCTTTTCTGAGCATCGGAACAACTCCAGGGGAGCAATACTTATACTCCAGATTTGCCCATCCCGTTGCGGCATCGCTTGCACAATCGCCGCTGGTCAGTGCCTGCTGGCCGTTGCCGCGATGGTTCGAGGATTCATCTACGGCCGCGTACAGTGCGCCGGTGACCCTGGCCGGACAGTAGCCATGCTCAACGCAGTGCAATGGCCAGCCATGCTGGCCACCCTGGTCGCCGGATGGCTGGTTTCTTCCAGGCAACGTCAGCGCCGAAACCTCGGCTTTCTGCTTTTTCTGGTCAGCAATGTGCTGTGGGTGACCTGGGCCATCCCGGTGCACGCGCATGCCCTTGTTGTCCTGCAATTCGGGCTGGCCGTTTCCAATATCCGTGGCGTGATCAAGAACCGTAAAGCGGTGTCATCGAGCGCCTGAGGCCGGTGCCAGGCGAGCAATCGTCAGGCCGAAGACGATTGCAGGAAGCGCAGCGTTGCGCGTTCCAGCTTGCGCGGAAAGCGCAGGTCGCCGGCTGCAAAATGCTGATGCAATTCGCCGGCCTTCCAGGCTGCGATTACGCGTGGATGGATATAGGAATTCCGACAAACGGCCGGCGTGTTGCGCAACGTGTTGGCGACATGGCCAATGGCTTCATTCACGCACGTGGCGAGGGTTCGCGGGTCGGGCGGGTCCGGAAACGGCATTTCGGCCAACACCGCAATCGCCTTGACGGTGGCACCCCAGGTGCGGAAGTCCTTGGCCGTGAAAGCACCGCCCATGGCGGCAAACAGATAATCGTTGACCATGCCCGAATCGATCGGCCTCGACTCATTTTCATCGTCGATGTACTGGAACAACGTCTGCCCCGGCAATTGCTGGCATCGACGCAGCAGTCGAACGAGCCGGGAATCATCAATTGCGACCGCGTGCCTGAGGCCACCCTTGCCGCGAAAGCGGAACTGGGCGCGACCGCGCAAGAAAGCAACATGTCGGGCCAGCAGCGTGGTCAGGCCGAACGACTTGTTTTCATCCCGATAGCGCACATTGCCGACGCGGATCAGGGTTTCCGCGAGCAGGCTGACGACAATGGCCAGGACTTTCCCGCGCGGCAATCCGGCAAGCCCGAGGTCACGTGCGAGCGCGCGCCGCAGGCGCGGCAGGCGTTGGCCGAAATCGATCACGCGCGAGAACTTGCCGAGATCGCGTACGGCCCTCCAGCGCGGGTGGTAGCGGTATTGCTTGCGCCCGCGCCGATCGCGCCCGGTTGCCTGCAGGTGGCCACGGGGATTGGAACAGATCCAGACATCGGCATAGGCCGGAGGAATGGCCCGCTTGCGAATGCGCTGGATGACCAGGCGATCGGCGATCCTGTTGCCTTCGGCGTCCACGTAGGAAAAGCCCTTGCCTGCGCGACGCCGGCGAATGCCGGGATCGTCGTCGCTGACATGCACGAGGCCGACGAGACGGGCGTCCTCGGCGTTGCTGTCGATGGCCGGTACCGGACGCGTGCCGCGGGTCATGTCCGGCGCAACCGCTCGAACGCGAACAGCGTCGCACAAGGATGCACTGATCCCAGCAGGTGATCGCGGATGATTTCCGCACCGATTGCGCTGTAGGTAATGCCGTTGCCGCCGTAGGCCATGGCGAAATGAACGCGTGGTCCATATTGATCATGCGCACCGAAAAACGGCAGTCCATCTGCGGTTTCCGCGAACGTGCCGGCCCAGGTGAAGGCAACCGGCAACTTGATGCCGGCGAAGCGGCGTTGGAACCGGGCGCAGATTGCCTGCGCCTTCTTCGACAAGCGTGCATCGCGGCGCAATGGAATATCCAGGGCGTCGTCTTCACCGCCGACGATCAACCGACCTTCGCGCGTGCTGCGCGCGTACAGGTACGGGCGCGCGGATTCCCAGACCAGGCAATTCTGCAGTGCCCCGATCGTTTCCGGGATCGGATCGGTAACCAGGGCGTAGCTGCTGCGATTGCGTGCCACGCGCTGATCGAGAAACGACTGTGATTCGTAACCCGCTGCGATGACCAGATGCTTGCAGCGGATCACGTGGCCGGCGGCAGTGCGCGCGTTCACCCCGCGTGCCGTCGGCGTGATCTCGACAACTTGCGTGCGCTCGAAAATCTCCGCGCCGTCGCGTTGCGCCCGGTCGAGCAGGCAGCGCGCAAATTGCACCGGATCCACTTCAGCCGCCGTGGCGGAAAGCAGGCCGACCCCGGCATCGAGGCCAAAGCGTTCCTGCAATGCATCGGCATCGAGGCATTCCAGTTTGAAGCCGTGTCGCTGGCGCAAGGCCGCTTCGCGGCGCAGGCGGCGTTCGTGATACCAGTGACTTGAAAAATACAGGCTGTGCATCGAGCGCACGTCGACCTTGCGCAAGCTGCGCGCTAGACGAGTCAACGCGATCACGGCCTTTTCGCAACTGCGGTAGGCGAGCACGCCATCTTCGATGCCGAAGCGTTGTGCCAGCGCCTGCAGCTCGACATCGATCTCGTATTGCAGCAGGGCGGTGCTTGCCGAGGTACTGCCCCAGCCGACCTGGCGTTTTTCGAGCAGGCAGACTTTCATGCCAGCCTCACCGAGGCTGCGTGCGATCAGGGCTGCGCTGATTCCGGCACCAACCACCAGCACATCGCATCGATGGTTCGCCGCCAACGGCGCAAGGAATGCAGATTGTGCATTCTTCAGCATCCAGTATGGAGAGCCGCTTTTGAGATCCATCTTGGCCTCCTCAACCGTGAGCGCGCCGCTATCGTTGTTGGCTGACGATGAATGCAGGCGGAAGCGCAACCCTGCGCATGCGCGAATGTTGTCTTCCGGAATGCCTGCGCCCTGTGCCCAGTGCACGTGCGCGTACTCAAAGTGGGACGAGCCGGGCTTCGCTCGCCCATGGTTCAGGAGCGCCGCACTAGCATCGAGCATCCTCACTTCCGGTAGCAGCCCATGAACTCCAGCGACCTTTCATTTGCCGAAGCGACAGCGGATTTTTCCCGCCCAGGTGTCGCCAACCCGACCCCGCAACTGGGTGATGTGATCGACTCGATCGAAGATGCCAAGGCCACATTCGGACGGATAGTCCGCAACGAGACGGAAATACTGCTGGCGGATGTACGCGGCATGATCCGGGCCAAGCCGCTCGGCGCCGTGGCCATGGTCGGAGCGGTTGCCTACGTGCTGGGTTGCATGCGGCGATAGGTGTTCGAGTGGAGGCGAATGCCACTGCAGCCGCGTCGCAAGCGAACCGCACCGAGCCGGTTTCGCCAGCCCCGCGCCGACGCCGGCTCTGGGCCAGCGTGCTCGATTTCATCGATCGCGACCCGCTGACGCTGGCCGCCTCGACCGCCTTTTACGCGGCGCTTTCCTTCGCTCCGATCATTGTGCTTGCCTTGTGGGCCGCTTCGCGCCTGTCGCCGGGCGCCGAACAGCAACTCATCGATCAACTGGGCGTCCTCCTCGGTGGCCAGGTTCGCGAGAGCGCGCTCGCGGTGATGAAGAATGCAGATGCCAGTCCATTTCAGGCGAGCTTCTCCGGCATTGCCAGCCTGGTAGTGCTGGCCATATCCGCCTCGACCGCCTTCGCCCAGTTGCAGGCGTCGATCAATGCGGTGTGGGGAACCAGCGGCGTTTCCAGCAATGCCATCTGGGCCTGGATCCGGCGGCGCATCCTGTCCTTCGGCATGCTTGCGGTCATCGGCTTCCTGCTCATGACCACCCTGGTCGCCAGCAGCGCGATGGGTTTGATCCTGAGCCGCGAAAGCGCGGTCTGGCTGGTCATCAACGAACTGCTTACCATTGCCGTTTTCGCGCTCGGCTTCAGTCTGCTGTTCCGCTACGTTCCGGACGCGCGAATCGGCTTTCGATTCACCCTGCTCGGCGGATTGCTGACGGCCGTGTTGTTCGAGATCGGCAAATGGGCGCTGGGCAAGTATCTTGCTTCGACGACGAGTGCCGATGCCTACGGAGCGGCGAGTTCGCTGATCCTGTTGTTGATCTGGGTCTACTACAGTTCGTTGATCGTGCTGGTGGGTGCGGCGTTGACGCGGCATCTCGCCGATCCGCTCGATGTGGCTGAGCCGCATGCCCACTCCGCTGAAGACGATCCGCAAGCTTCCGCCGCAAATCCCGCCAGGCAGCGCTGAGCGGTCAGAATCGCGGCAGTTTCTGGATCACCTCGTCCATTGCTGCCCAGGGATCCTTCCTGCGCTTTTTGATCCATTCGATGGCGTTTCCCGCGTGGATTGCATCCCCGGATTGGATCCGTTTCAGGTCAGTCCAGGCCAGCGGCATGGCCACCCCGACCGACTCGCGGGCGCGCAACGAATATGAGGCGACGCTGGTGGCACCGCGCCCGTTGCGCAGCCAGTCGATGAAGATCTTGCCTTTGCGGTTTTTTTCGCCGGCCACACTGACGAACTCGTTCGGCTCCAGGGCAGCCAGCGCCACCGCCACGGATTGCGTGAAATCGCGCACTTCATCCCAGCTTGCGTCCGGCTGGATTGGAACCACGACATGCAATCCCTTGCCGCCGCTGGTGCGGACAAAGGATTGCAGATGGATCGAGGCGAGCTGTTCGCACAGAATCCGGGCGGCGACCGTGACCCTATCCCAGGTCACCGATGAGTGGGGATCGAGGTCGAAGACGATGCGGTCGGCGTGTTCAGGATCGTCCGAACGCGCACCCCAGGGATGAAATTCGAGCGCGTTCAACTGCACCAGTTCGAGCAGGCCCTGACGGTCATCGATGCACAGATAACGATCCTCGCCATCCTTCTCCCTGATCGTCACGCCATGCACATGATCGCCCACACCCTTGGCCACATGCTTCTGGAAAAAGCAGGCCTTGCCGATACCGCCCGGACAGCGCACGACCGACAAGGGCCGCCCGGCGATGCCCGGAAGGATCCATTCCGCCACCGCACGGTAATAATCGGCGACATCCTGTTTGCTCAGTTTCAAGCCGGGGAACACGATCCGCTGCGGATGCGTGATTGTCACGCTGTCCTTCGACATGGTGGACTCCGTTGATTTCGCCGGTTTCTTTTTTGTCGGCTGCCGCGCTGCCGAATTTGCCGGTGGATCGGCAACGACGGCTTGCGTGTCGCGATCCTGCGCAGCCGCAGCGGTGGTTGTCGCCAATACATCGGCGGGCTTCTTGTCGGGGCGCAGCGCCTTGAATGCCGACTGGCGCAGCAAACCCTGACCGCCGATACCCTGGTAGAACACTTCGACAACGAGTTGCGGCTTGACCCAGATCGCCAGCGGGCGATCTCTCGCGGCCATCAATCCGGCATCGGCGGATGGTTTGCGCACAATGGATTTGTCCAGCTTGCGGCGCAGATCGAGGAGCTGATCGCTGCCGATGCCGGTGCCGACACGACCCACGTAGCGCAGGCCGTCGGCGGAGGGTTTGGCCAGCAGCAGGGCGCCGATGCCCGAACGGCTGCCTTTGGGCTCGGTGAAACCCGCGACGATGAATTCATCCGACAAGCGGCCTTTTGATTTGACCCATGCCCCGCTGCGCGTGCCGCTGTAGATGCTGTCGATGCGCTTGCTGACCACGCCTTCGAGGCCGCCGACGATCGCCTGCTTGAATGCCGCAGCGCCATGCCCGAGCTGATGATCGGAATAGCGCAGCAGCGCATGCGCATGACGTTCCAGGCGATCGGCCAGCCAGGCCTTGCGCTCGATCAAGGGCACGCTGGCGAAGGATTGCCCCTCGGCATGCACGACATCGAACAACATGTAGTGGACCGGGGCCGCAGACGCATCCGAAAATCGTGCCTGCAACGCATTGAAGTCGTCGCGGCCGTCGTTGACCACGATGATCTCGCCATCCAGTCGCGCATCGTCGAGTTCAAGGTTCGCCAGCGCCTCGACCAGTTCCGGAAGTTTGCCGGTCCACTCGATGCCGTTGCGTGACCAGAGCTGGATGCGCCCGCGCAGGATGCTGGCAAGGATGCGATAACCGTCCCATTTGACTTCATGCAGCCAACTCTCGCCGGAAGGGGGTTTATCCGCCGCCTCGCATAACTCCGGCTCGAAGAATCCATGGTCGAGGCGTTCTTGGGTCGCGCCGCGCAGGGCGGTCATCTTCCTGCGCGTGCCCGGATTGGTGCGGGCACCGGAACCAACCGCGGGCGCGGCACGTTCCCGTTGCGCACGGCCGTTGCCGGAATCGACGAAGTCATCCGCTTCGCTCTTGGAGGCGAATTCGTCGGCGTGCTTGATGAGCAGCCATTGCTGCTTGCTGCCCTGCATGCGTGTGCGCACGAGCACCCAGGAACCACGCAGGATCGCGCCATGCAGGATGAACTTGAGTTCGCCGACCTGGAGGCCCTTGCGTGCATCGCCCAGCGGTTCCCAACGGCCATGATCGAAAACCTGGACGTGTCCGGCGCCGTAATTGCCTTTGGGAATATCCCCTTCAAAGCGGGCGTAGGAGATCGGGTGATCCTCCACTTCGACCGCCAGACGTTTGACTGCGGGATCAAAGCTCGGACCCTTCGGCACCGCCCAGCTCTTGAGTGCGCCATCGAGTTCGAGGCGAAAGTCATAGTGGCGATGCGAGGCGTGATGCAGCTGCACGACAAAAATTCCGCCACCGCGTCGACCGCCGCGGGCGGGTTCCGAAGTGGACGAGAAATTCCGCTTCTTGCGATAGCTATCCAGTGACATCCGCAACCACTCCCCGAGCGTGACAGACGATCCCGAAGTGATAGCAGCGCGCGCATGAATCAGAAGGAAATCACCGGATTGTGCGGACAGGCTCGCTGCGCAAACGCGGGTTAGGATGAAGGCCGGTTTCCGTGGAGATCTGTCATGGCTCGACCCATCTGGAATGGCGTGCTTTCGTTCGGCCTGCTGAATGTGCCGATTTCGGTCATGAGCGGCGAGCGCAAGATGGATCTGCACTTTCGCATGCTGGACGGTCGCGACAAGAACCCGGTCCGCTACGAAAGGGTCAATTCCGAAACCGGCGAAGAGGTGCCGTGGAAAAGCATCGTCAAGGCCTTTGAATATGCAAAAGGCAACTATGTGGTGCTCGAACCCGAGGACATCGAATCGGCCGCACCGGAAAGCCATGAGTCGATCGATATCGAGGCCTTTGTCGACGCCACGGAGATCACCCCGGCCTACTACGAGAAACCCTATGTGCTGGTACCGGGAAAGAAAGCCGACAAGGGCTATGTACTGCTGCGCGAAACATTGAGGAAGACCGGTCGAATCGGCATTGGTCGGGTGGTCATCCGCACCCGCGAGTATCTGTGCGCGGTATTTCCGCAAGGCGATGCCCTGGTCATGAATCTTCTGCGCTACCCGCAGGAGATTGTCGATGTCGATGATTACAAGTTGCCAGCCGCGAAAGCCAGCGACGTGCGCATCTCCAAGGCCGAGTTAGACATGGCGGAAAAGCTGATCGAGTCGATGGCCTCCGCATGGAAGCCGGAAGACTACAAGGATGAGTTCCGCGATCGCCTGCGCAAGGTCATCGAGCAACGCGTCAAGTCGGCAGGCGTTACCCGACGCGTCGATGACGAGCCCGAGCCGCCCGCAGATGCCACCACCAACGTGGTCGATTTCATGTCGCTGCTGCGCAAGAGCCTGGCCACGCACAAGCGCACGCCGGCCAAGTCGGAATCCTCGGCCAAGGCAAAGACCCAGTCCCCACGCAGCAAGGCCAAACCACGCAAGGCCGCCAGCAAAGCCGCACCGGCAAAAAAATCCGCTAAACGCAGGAGCACCAGCGCCCGCAAGAGCGCCTGATCGTTGCAGCCAGGATGATGGACGAGCCGCCTTGGCGCACGCTGTCGACGGGGCGTTGCTTTGTCTATATCTTGCCCTGCCGCGAGGAGGACACCCTGAAGATGGGTTATGCGCGTGATCCGTGGGCGCGCATGCAGGCCTTGCATCCACGTTTTCACGCATTCTTCGATCTTGATCGCGCTGCCTTGCTGGAAACCGATCGGGTGCGCGAAGCACGCGCTGTCGAAAAGAATCTGAAATCGGCATTTGCAATGGCCCAGGTTCTCGCGCCGACGCAGATCCGTCAGCGCGCGGCGGGCAGATTCGAGTGGTTCCGCGGCATTCACCCGCAAGCGATCGCCGCATTGGAGGCCGCCGGCGTTGACTTGGGTTATCCGCTGCACGCACCACTCAGCTGCTGGTTGCGCGACCAGTGGCAGCAACGGATCGAGCGCCTGAGCGACTGGATCGAACACGAGTACGAACAGATCGAAGCCTGGCACTTCAACGCCGATGCCGCGCTTGTGGCCGCCCGCGAACGCGCCTTGCGCCACCGCCTCGATGCCTGGGAGAGCATTGGCCTGGCACTAGAGGAACGCCTTGGCGATGCGGTCCGCCATTGGGTTCGATACGGGTTCGATGAATAGTCGCGGTGGTCTATCGCGGCAACGGCGGTGATTGCGACGTTCACCCGCGCGCCCTGCGCCGATCTCCGCCAATCAGCCGGCGCGGGTGATGCGCGAATTCGCCGGTGAAAGCAACGCGGGCGGATCAAGCTCGTCGAATGGAATCGTGTGACCGTTCGGGGGCAGTCCGCCGGCCGACGACCGGCGATGCAACGTCTGGTCAGCCAGGCCGGCACCGGCGCATCCCGCATGCACGGCGTCCGCCATTCCGCTAGTCTGCAGTGGCGCGCGGGGAACAGCGCCAATCGGCCATGCGGGGGATGCAAGCGTGTCCATATCGACTCCGGCTACGGCGACTTCGACGGGCGGCAAATTGCTGCGCGTGCTCGGTCTGGCCTTCGGTTTGGCGGTGATGGTCGGCACGACCATCGGCATGGGCATCCTGCGCACGCCTGGCGAGGTTGCCGCGCGGGTTCCATCGGAAAGTTGGTTCTTGCTGGTCTGGGTGCTCGGAGCCTGTTATGCCTTGCTCGGCACCTTGACCGTCTCCGAACTGGCCACGCTGCGGCCGCGTTCAGGCGGCCTGTATCCGATGGTGCATGACGCGCTCGGCCCGTTTGCCGGATTTGTTTCGGGCTGGACCGACTGGCTCGGCACGGTCGGTTCGCTTGCCGCCGTGGCCATCGTCATCGGTGAATATGTCGGCCCGCTGCTGCCGGCATTGCAAGGTCGGGAAGCCTGGACCGCGTCCAGCGTGGTGGTGGCGTTTGCCTTGATCCAGTGGCGCGGCATCCGCGTTGGGAATCTCGTGCAACTGGTGACCAGCTCCATCAAGGGCGTTGCCCTGCTGGCACTGGCGATTGCCGCCCTGGTCATGGCCGTGCCTGCGGCAGATGCCGTCGTGCCGCCGCCGACCGCGCCATTGGCTGGGTTGCTGATGGTCGCCAGCATCGTTGTCGCCCTGCAGTCGGCCATCTATACCTACGATGGCTGGACGGCACCCGTGTACTTCGGCGAGGAGATCAGGAACCCGGGCCGGGAAATCCCGCGCGCGATGATCGGCGGCGTGATCCTCGTTCTGCTGATCTATCTCGCGCTGAATATCGCCTTCCTTCGCGTGCTCGGCCTTGAAGCGATGGCTGGCGATCCCTTTGTCGCGGCGACGGCAGCAAGTCGATTGTTCGGGCCGATGGGCGATACCGTCCTGCGCGTGCTGATGATCGTTTCGCTGATCGCCTCGGTGAACGCCTTGGCGCTGGCCGCCTCGCGCATTCCCTATGCAATGAGTCGGGATCGCCTGATGCCGGCCGCGCTGGGAAAGATCAACGCCGGTGGCACGCCGGTCAATGCCTTGTTTGCCGGAACCGCACTTGCCCTGATGCTGATCCTGACCGGCACGTTTGCAACGGTGGTTGCCTTGCTGGCCTTTTTCTTTGTCGCCAACTACGTGCTGGTATTCACCTCGCTGTTTGTCCAGCGCCGCCGCGCGGCGGATCTGCCGCGGCCGTTTCGCGTTCCCTTGTATCCGTTCGTGCCGGGCCTGGCACTGGCCGGATCCTTGGCCTTCCTCGTCGCCTCGATCATCAGTGACCGCGACAATAGCCTCATGGCCATGGCCCTGCTGCTGGCAAGCTGGCCGATCTGGCTACTGGCCGCACGCGTCGGGCGCAAGCACAAGCCGGAATTTCCACATGTCTGATGCTGCCGAATCTGCTACCGTTTCACCCGCGACGGAAGCCAGCCGGTGAATGCGGGCGCACGAGGTGGAACGCGGTCATTGCAACGACCGCAGCGGTATTGGAGTGAGGTTAGTGCACGGGATGGACCGGGCGAACCGTGCCGCCGGATCCACGCACACGAGGGCTGACGGTGGAAGGTCGACGTTTGCTGCTGGTGGAAGAAGCCTCGATCGCGGCGCTGGACGCGGCCATCACGCGCCTGCGCAGCGAGGGATGCCGCAGCTTTCTGCTGCTCGCGTGCGAGGCCGACGACTGGGATCCGGCGCTGCTCTCGAGCTGGCTCGAGTCGCTTGACGTAGCGGTCTTCGGCGGAATTTTTCCGGGCCTCGTCCAGCGTGCGCAATGGCACCGTCATGGCAGCTTGATCATGGGCTTTCCGGAGCGGCTGGAAATCGTCGTGGTCAGGCGCCTGTCCGATCGCGCCGCAGTCGAGCCGCAGCTGCTGGCCTCGGCTGCCCTGCTTGAAGCCGCGCCATCGCTGATGGTCCTGTTCGACGGCTTGTGCCCGCACCTGGAGGCCTTTGTCGAATGCCTGTATGCCATCGTCGGCGGCCACGCGGTCGTCGTCGGTGGCGGTGCCGGCCATGGCGATCTCGTGCAGCGTCCTTGTCTGCTGTGCAATGCCGGCGTGCTTGAGGATGCGGCCTTGCTCGTGGCCTTGCCCGGAGCCATTGCGCATGGCGTGGCGCATGGCTGGCAACGCTTGTCCGGCCCTTTCCTGGTCACCCGCTCACAGGGCAACGTCCTCGCCGAACTCAACTACCAGCCCGCCTTCGCGGTCTATCGCAAGGAGGTTGAAGCGCACTCCGGGCAGCAATTCGCGGATACCGATTTCTTTTCCATTGCCAAGACCTATCCATTGGGGATCGAGGGTGTGGACGGAGATTTCCTCGTCCGCGATCCGATCAAGCGAGCCGGCGATGCGCTGATCTGCGTGGGCGAGTTGCCGCAAAACGCCACGGTCTTTCTGCTCAAGGGCGACGCTGCGGCCCTGATCGCATCGGCGGGCGAAGCGGCGCTGGCCGCCTGCCGGGAATCCCGACAGCACGAGCATGCCGCCAATGCCAGCGTGGCCCTGGTGTTCGATTGCATCAGCCGCGCGCTGTTCCTGGGTGCCGCAATCACCGAAGAACTCGCCGTCATCGAATCCACGCTGGCGGATTGCGAGGACATTTTCGGTGCCTTGAGTCTTGGCGAGATTGCCAGCTCACGGGCCGGGGTGATCGAGCTGATGAACAAGTCGACTGTCGTGGCACTGCTCGGCAGGTCGCCCCGACCATGAACAACACGCTCAAATACCTGTCGATCCAGCATGAGCTGGGCATGGCCATAGGCACCAGCTTGCGCTTGCAGCCAATGCTGGCGACGTTTTCGCGCATTGCCTTGCGTCGGCTCGGTTTGACATCCGTGCATTTTCATTTTCTGAAAAATGTCGAAGGCGAACCCGTGTTGCAGTCACCTGCAGCGGAACGCCGGCTTGAACATTTCCTCAGTGTTCCGCGCAATGCGACTGCGTGGGCCTTGCCGGAAGCCTGCGCCGTCGATGTCAGCACGGTCGTCTGCGACGCACGGCAGCGTTGTGGGCAAGGTGCCGACCGGCACTGCTATTCGTTTCGCCTCGGCGACTTCGGTACCATGACCGTGCAGCGTATCGGTAATGCCCTGGAGGCGCCGGTCATCGAGCTGCTGAAGCCGTTGATGATCCGCCTGGCCCTCAGCTGCCAGGCCTCGATCGAGCACGAGACCCTGTTGCAGGCGGTCGCGGCGCGGCGCAAGGCCGAAGAAACCATCCTGTTCCAGTTGCTGCACGACGATCTCACGCAGTTGCCGAACCGGCGGCAGATGATGCAGCGCCTTGATGCCGGGCTGCTGCGTGCACGTGGCGAGGGCCGCTTCGGTGCACTGCTGTTCCTCGATCTCGATCGCTTCAAGATGGTCAACGACACGCTGGGCCACGCCATCGGTGACCTGCTGCTGGTCGCCGTTGCCGACACCCTCAAGGCTATTGTCGGCGACGATGGAATGGTCGGCCGGCTCAGCGGCGACGAGTTCGTCATGCTGGTGGACGCCGTGGCCGGGGATGAAGCTCAGCTCCGGTTGCGCGTCGATGGCCTGCTGGTGGCGATCAGGGCGGCATTCTCCGATGCCCTGCAAGCTGGCGAGCACCGCCTGCACGTGACGCCCTCGATCGGCATCGCGATTTTTCCCGACGGGGATGGCGCTGCCGAACAGATCCTGCGGCGCGCCGATACGGCGATGTATCAAGCCAAGCTCGCCGGCCTCAATTGCGCGATGTACTACAACAGCCACCTGTCCGCCGGCCTGGAGTTGCGCCGGCAACTGGAGAAGGAGCTGCAGCTTGCCCTCGCCGCCATGGACCAGTTCGAATTGCACTATCAAGGCCAATACAACCTGGCCGGTGAATGCACGGGCGCCGAAGCGCTGATCCGCTGGCACAGTCCGTATCGGGACCAGCCCTCGCCCGCGCTGTTCATCCCGGTCGCCGAAGAAACCGGCCTGATGCTGGAACTGGGCCGCTGGGTCATGCGTCGCGCCTGCGCGGACATCCGCCGCCTGCACGCGCACCGCCTGCCGTCGGCATTCCGCCGCGTATCGATCAATGTCAGCGCGGTGCAATTCAATCATCCGGATTTTGTCGAGGCGCTGTTTGCCGACATCGACGCGGCCGGCATCGATGCGCACTGGATTGCCCTTGAGCTGACCGAGTCCACCTTGATCCGCAACAACCATGCGGCCGCGTCACGGATGACCGTGTTGCGCGAACGCGGCGTCGAGATTGCCGTGGATGATTTCGGTACCGGCTATTCCTCGCTGGCGTATCTGAGTCGACTGCCGGTGGCGTCGATCAAGATCGACCAGAGCTTTGTCCGCGATCTCGATTCCAATGCCGGAAACCGGGCGATCGTCGGCACCATCATCGCGCTTGGCCGGGCCCTCGATCTGGACCTGATTGCCGAAGGCGTGGAGACCACGGCCGAGCGGGCGAGCCTGGAAGCGCTGGGTTGCCACAACTACCAGGGATTCCTGTTCAGTCGCCCCCTGCCGCTGGATGCCCTGATCGGGCAGTTGCGCAAACCCTCGCCAACGACTGCACTGGCCGAAGCGAACGCGGCAGTCGGCGCGGCTGCTGCCATGCGCGCAAATCCGGCGCAGGAACCCGACCGATGATGCGCGCCGGCCGACTTGTCGTCCTCGCCCTGTTGCTGGTGCTGCTGGCAGCTTGCGGCATCGAGGTGCCGCAGGCGAAAGCGGAATATGTCGGGCGCTGGGAAGCCGACGGCATGAGTTTGCTGATCACGCGCGATGGCAGCGTTTCCTACAAACGCCTGCGCAAAGGCGCCTCGATCAAGATCGATGGTCCGTTGCACGCCTTTCATGGCGATGATTTCGAGGTCGGCATCGGGCCGATGACGACCGCGTTCCGGGTGTCCTCGCCACCGCGCAAGATCGACGGCAGCTGGCGCATGACCGTCGATGGCGTCGAATTGACCCGCGCGCCGCGGCGCTGAAGATTGCCGGCACTTCGCGCCGATCGGGTCTGCGCAGCAGCAGGTGCTTGATCGCGCGTGCGTATTCGCGCTGATTCGCAAACAATCGTAACTGTGACAGAATGTCGCAATCGGGTCGTGCGGCATCGCTGACCCATTGCCGGTCGTCCGCAGCAATCGGGTGGACCGGATAACGCGGGATCAGCAGGGGATCAGCAGATGAATTCGAAGTCGAAGGGCCTCTTCGCGCTCTTGTTGGCTGCTTTTTGCCTGTTTGGCATGGCACCCGGTGCATTTGCGCAGTCGACTTACGATTATTCGGTGTACGTGGATGCCGATGCCAATCCCGGCAGCGGTTGCACTGTCGGCCTGGTCAACGGCGCCGATGTCCGCCTGCGGGTCACCGCCAGCGGCGGCCTGACCCCACAAGTGGTGCAGGTCACCCGCGCCCGCTGCGCGGGCGGCGCATTCGGCGGTGAAACCGTGATTGCCGGCAGCTCGGCCGTCGGTGCCGACAACGGCGTGGCCGGCTCGGATGTCATCGAGTTGTCCGATGCCTTGAGCCAGTTGTCGCAACCGGGTGCGCCATCCCTGGTGTTTTTCGTCGTGGCGACGAGCGCGACTGGCGAGGATGTCCTGATCAGCAGCGACGGCACGATTGGCGGGCCGCCGATTGGCTTCGGCCTGGCCGCGCTGGCCATTCCCATGCTTGGCATTCCCGCACTGATCCTGCTGGCGCTGCTGGTTGTCCTGGTGGGTGCCCGGATTGCCCGCCGGCGTGGCTTGCTGCGCGTGGCGGCCATGATTTTCCTGTGCAGCGGCATTGCCCTGGCAGCCAATTTCGTCGTTGACGGTCAGGTTGGCGACTGGAGCGGCGTTGCGCCGCTGGCCACGGATCCGGCGGGTGATTCGAGCAGCGGCGAAAGCGCCATCGACCTGCGCGCGTTTTTCGCCGCGATCGAGAACGACCGCGTGTTCATGCGCATCGACGTGACCAATCTGCAGAACAACGCGCCGACCGCACTTGCCGGCAGTGCCAGCACGCTTGAAGACCAGACGGTCACGCTGACCCTGACCGGCACCGACAACGAAAACGATACGCTGAGTTTTGCCATCGTCACGGCACCCACCCAAGGCAGTCTCGGTGCGATCACGCCGACCGGCCCGCAATCGGCCACCGTGCTGTACACGCCGAATGCCGATGCCAATGGCAGCGACAGCTTCACTTTCAGCGTCAATGACGGCCAGGCCACCTCGGCGGCGGCAAATGTTGCCGTGACGATCACCCCGGTCAACGATGTGCCTTCCTTCAACGCTGGCGCCAATCAGGTCATCAACGAAGATGCGCCCGCGCAATCGGTGACTGCCTGGGCCAGCGCCATCCTTGCCGGCCCGGCCAATGAAGCGGGACAGGCGCTCGATTTCATCGTCAGCAACGACAACAACGCGCTGTTCAGCGTGGCACCGGTGATTTCCGCAACTGGCGCGCTGACCTACACCGCCGCCGCCAATGCCAACGGCGTGGCAAACGTGACGGTCAGCCTGCATGACAACGGTGGCACGGCCAATGGCGGCATCGATACCTCGGCCGCCCAGACCTTCACCATCACCGTCAACAGCGTCAACGATGCGCCGAGCTTCACCAAGGGGCCGGACCAGACCGTGCTCGAAGGCGCGGCGGCGCAGAATGTCGATCCCTGGGCGACGGCAATCGCGGCCGGCCCGGCCGACGAATCCGCACAGGTGCTGAGCTTTGCGGTGAGCAACGACAACAACGCCTTGTTCAGCGTGCAACCGGCCGTATCGCCGAGCGGTGCGTTGACCTACACGGTCGCCGCCGGTGCCAATGGCAGCGCCCTCGTCACGCTCAGCCTCGGCGATGATGGCGGCACCGCCAACGGCGGCATCGATACCTCGGTCGCGCAGACCTTCACCATCACCGTCACCGGCATCAACGATGCGCCGAGCTTCAGCGCCGGGCCGAACCAGATCGTGCTTGAAGACGCCGGGGCGCAGACGATCAATCCGTGGGCGACGGCGATTTCGGCGGGGCCGCCCAACGAATCCGGTCAGCTGCTCGATTTCATCGTCAGCAATGACAACAACGCCTTGTTCAGTGCGCAACCGGCCGTGTCTCCGAGCGGAGCGCTGACCTATACGCCGGCCGCGAACGCCAACGGTTCGGCCACGGTGACGTTGAGCCTGCACGATGACGGCGGCACCGCGAATGGCGGTGTCGATACTTCGCCGTCGCAGACTTTCACGATCACGGTGACGGCCGTCAACGACGCGCCGAGTTTCCTCAAGGGGGCGGATCAGACGGTGCTTGAGGATGCGCCGGCGCAGGCCATTGCCGGCTGGGCCACGGCAATTTCCGCAGGGCCAGTCGACGAATCCGCGCAAACGCTCGCCTTTGCCGTCACCGCCAACAGCAACCCGACCTTGTTCAGCGTTGCGCCAAGTGTCTCGGCAACCGGCAACCTGAGCTATACGCCTGCCGCGAATGCGAACGGCAGCGCGACGATCACCCTCAGCCTGGCGGACAACGGCGGTACCGCGAACGGTGGCCTTGATACGAGTGCCGCGCAAACCTTCGTCATCAATGTCACTTCGGTCAACGATGCCCCGGTCTTCACCAGGGGCGCGGACCAGGCGGTGGCCGAAGATGCAGGCGCGCAGATAGTCAATTCCTGGGCAACCGCGATCTCGGCAGGTCCGCCTGACGAGTCGACCCAGACGCTGACATTCAACGTCGGCGGCAACACCAATCCAGCATTGTTCAGTGTCGCCCCGGCCATCTCGGCCTCGGGCATCCTCACCTACACCCCGGCGGCCGATGCCAACGGCACGGCAACCATCAGCCTGGCGCTGGCCGACAACGGCGGCACCGCGAACGGCGGCATCGACACCTCGCCGACCCAGACTTTCGTCATCACGGTCACCGCAGTCAACGATCTGCCGGTGCTCGATCTCAACGGCCCGGCTGCGGGCAACGATTTCGCCACGACCTACACCGAAGCCGATCCGGCCGTGGCCATTGTCGATCCGGCAGCACTCAGCCTCACTGATGTCGACTCCACCAATCTGGCCGGCGCGACGATCAGCATCAGCAATCTGCTGGATGGCGCACTCGAAAGCCTCGCGGCAAGCACTGCGGGCACATCGATCGTGGCGGCCTACAACAGCGGCACCGGCGTCCTCGCGCTGAGCGGCAGCGACAGCACCGCCAACTATCAGGCGGTATTGCGCACGGTCACTTACCTGAATACCTCGACCGCGCCAAACGAGACTGCGCGGGTGGTCGGTTTCGTCGCCAACGACGGTACCGGCAACAGCAATGTCGCCTTCTCGACCGTGAGCGTGGTCGGCGTCAACACCGTGCCGAGCTTCACCGCCGGTGCCGCCGTCAGCATCAACGAGGATGCCGGGGCACAGGCCATCGCCAACTGGGCAACATCCATCAACGACAACGACGGCGGCTTGCAGACGCTCAATTTCACCGTCACGCAGACCGGCGGCAGCCTCGTTTTCAGCGTGCCTCCGGCGATTTCGGCGACGGGCAACCTGAGCTTTACCGCTGCTGCGGACGCCTCCGGCACGGCCAGCTTCGATGTCGTGCTCGTCGACAGCGGCAGCAACAACAACACCAGCGCCGCACAGACCCTGACGATCACCGTCAATGCCGTCAACGACGCGCCCAGCTTCGTCAAGGGCGGCGACCAGACCGTGCTCGAAGATGCCGGCGCGCAAAGCGTGCCGGGTTGGGCCAGCGCCATTTCGCCTGGACCGGCCGACGAGTCGGGACAGAGCGTCAGCTTCGCCATCACCGGCAATACCAATGCCGCCCTGTTCAGTGCCGCCCCGGCCATTGCTGCAAACGGCACCCTGACCTACACGGCCGCCGCCAATGCCAACGGCACGGCGACGATTTCAGTCAGCTTGTCCGACAACGGCGGCACCGCCAATGGCGGCAGCGACACCTCGGCCGTGCAGACCTTCGTCATCAACGTGACGGCGGTCAACGACATCCCGGGCTTCAGCGTCGGAGCCGATCAGGCGCTGTTCGACGACGCCGGTGCGGTGACCGTCAATCCCTGGGCAACCGGCATCTTCACCGGTCCGGCCAACGAAGCCGGACAGAGCATCAGCTTCGTCATCGACAGCAATTCGGCGGCGAGCGCATTTGCCGCCGGCCCGAGTGTCTCCGCGACCGGCGTGCTGAGCTTCACTCCAGCCATCGTGCCATCGGGCACGCCGACCCTGGCAACGATCAGCCTGCATGTGCTGGACGATGGCGGTACCGCCAACGGCGGCCAGAACGCTTCACTCGCGCAGTCGTTCACCATCGAGATCACCCACCGCAATGCGCCGCCGGTATTGACCAACCCGACCATCACGTATGCGACTGCGGGCAATACGCAACTGCAGGTCGCCGGTGCAGCCATTCCGGGCCGGGTCTCGATCAGCGATGCGCAAAGCGCCTTGGCCAAGTCCGCGCCGACCGATCCGGACGGGCCGGTGGCGCCCAGTGTCGTTGATGCAACGGGCAACAGTGCGAATGGCGGCAACTACACGATCGATGCCGCTGGCGCCTTCAGTTATGTGCCGCCCGCCGGCTTCTCCGGCACCGACACTTTTACCTTCACCGTTACCGACGGCAATACGCCCACACCCGGAACCGTAGTCGGCACGATCAACATCACGGTCGGCCCGGTCATCTGGTACATCGACAACCTGGTCGATGCGAACAACCCGGGAGCCGGCAGCGACGGCCGCTCGAACAATGCCTTTGAAACCCTTGCTGCGGCACAAACCGCTTCGGGCGCGGGCGCGATTTTGTTCGTCTTCAACGGGATTTCCGCGACGACGCCATACACCGGCGGCATCGTGCTTCAGGACGGTCAGCGACTCTGGGGCGAAGGCTATGGCCTTGCCGTGGCCCCGTTCGGCACCCTGGTTGCCGCTGGCACCCGGCCGCGCATCAACGCCGCTTCCGCCGATGCCGTTTCCATACCGGCAAGCGCCGGCAACCGTGTCGGCGTCGAAGTCCGCGGCCTCGACCTGCAGGGCAACCCGAACGCGATCGACGTTACTGCAACGGGCGCGAACAATGTCGGCGTGACGATTGCCGGCAACAACGTGCGCGGCGCAGCTGCGGAAGGTTTCGATATCAATCTCGGCTCGACCGGAACCCAGCGGATCGCGATCCAGAACAATGCCGTTACCGCGACCGGCACCGGCATCGATGTCAACCGCACGCTCGGCACGGCGACCATCACGGCGTTCAACGACAACACGATCAGCGGCGCCAGCGGCGGCACGGGAATCATGGTCAACGGCGCGATTTTCGACGCCACGCCCGGCAATCCAATCGATCCCGTGAGCGGCGGTGTCACGACGATCGGCGCGGTCGGCAATGGCGTCGGCGCCAGCGGCATGCTGCTCTCGAACGTGATCGGCGAGCTCTCGTTCATCGATCTCGATATCGTCAATGATGCCGGCAGCGGCCTCGCTGTCAGCTCGACCGGAGCGCTCAACGCCTCCGCCGGCAGCGGATTCCGCATCGCCGTCAATTCCGGCGTGGGTTCGATTGACTCCATTGCCGGCCCCGCCATCGATGTCAACAACGCCTCGGTCAGCCTGCCGCTCGGCAACGTGCAAAGCGCAAGTTCCACCACCACCGGCATCTCGCTGGTGAACGCGTTCGGCGGCCCCGGGTCGACCGCCTTCCTCGCCACGAGCGGACAAATCACGGATCCAAACGCAGCGTCGGGCACCGCCTTGCGCGTGGATGGCGGCAACGGCAACGTCAACTATCCGGGTGCGATCACATCCAAGACCGGCAATGCCGTCGTCATTGCCAACCGCGGCAGCGACACGGTGACGCTCTCCGGTACCATCACCGAAAGCGGCACCGGCATCCTGTTGAACAGCAACTCCGGGGCGACCATCAACTTCTCCGGTGCGTTGAGCCTCTCCACCGGAATCAACCCGGCCTTCACCGCCATCGCGGGCGGCACCGTCTCGGCAACCCACACGGCGAGCACGGCGGCGACGACGATCGCCACGGCGATCAATGTCGCCAATACGACAATCGGCGCCGCCGGCCTCAACTTCCGCAGCGTCAGCGCCGGTACTGGGGGGTTCAGCGCCGGCAGCGGCATCGTCCTCGACAACACCGGCGCAAGCGGCCGACTGATCGTGACCGGCAACACCGTTGCCGGATCAGGCGGCAGGATCCAACACAAGGATATCGGCATCTCGTTGAGCAGCACGCTCAATCCGTCGTTCTCGTGGATGCAACTCAACGATTTCAACGATTTCGCGATTCGCGGCCAGACCGTCAACGGCTTCAGTCTTGCCAACACCGCGATCAACGGTACAAATGGCAACAGCGCCGCCGCCGATGAAGGCAGCGTGCGCTTCGGTGAGCTGACCGGTTCGGTGAGCATCACGAACTCCGGCATCAGTGGCGGATTCGAGGACAACTTCAAGCTCGTCAATACCTCGGGATCCTTGAATCGACTGACGTTCGACAATACGACGATCGGCTCCAACAGCCTCAGCGACGGCAACGACGGCGTCACCCTCGAGGCGGCCGGTACGGCGATCATCAATGTCACCGTGCAGAACAGCACCTTCACGTCCGCGCGCGGTGACCTGTTCCAGTTCAACCATATCGGAAGCGGAACCGGCGACCTTGTCCTCACCAACAACGAGTTTTCCAACAACTTTCCGGCAATCGCAACGGGCGGCGGCGGTCTGTCCCTGTTCACCAGCGGTCTGGCCGGCAGCAGCGTGACGATGAACATCACCGGCAACTCGTTCCGTGACGCGGTCGGGCCGGGCGTGTTGATCGTCAAGAGCGAGGGACCCGGCACCCTGACCGGCACCTTCGCCAACAACACGATCGGCGTGGCCGGAACTCCCAACTCCGGCTCGGCCGAGGGCAGCGCGCTCAAGCTGCAGACCGTGGGCCAGGGAACGATGAGCTGGAACGTCACCAACAACCAGATTCGTGGCTACAACAATTTCGGCATCGAGGTTCTCGCTGGCGGCGGCGCCACGCCCCAGGGCGGCATCGTCAACACCAATGTCACCGGCAATCTGATCGCCGAACCGGGTAATACCCCCGGAACGCTCGGCGTCTCGAAGAACGCGATTCACTACAACATCGGCACGGTCGTCGGCGATACCTACCAGGCTTGCGCAAATATCGGCGGGGCTGGTGCGCTCGCCAACGAGATCTACCTGGGCGGCAAGGATGCGGTGCCCCCGACGGGATTCGGCGACATCGATTTCCGCATCCGCAACCGACGCACCGGCGTCAATATCAATCTGCCGGGCTACGCGGGCCCTGCGGCGGCGAGCGACGCGACGATCAACGCCTACCTGGTTCCGCGCAACAGCCAGGGCGGGGCGCCGGTTGGTCTTGCGCATGGCGTGACCGGCACTTACTCGGGCACGGGAGTCACCTGCCCATGAATCTCAGCACCATCAGCCATCGACTAGGAGACTGATCATGGCAGAGCCGTTTCTGTCCGAAATTCGCCTGATGAGTTTCGTATTTGCGCCGAGGGGTTGGGCGTTGTGCAACGGGCAGTTGTTGCCGATCAACCAGAATCAGGCCTTGTTCTCCCTGCTCGGCACGACATTCGGGGGGGATGGCCGGATAAATTTCGGCTTGCCTGATCTGCAGGGGCGCGTGCCGATCCATGCCGGCTCGGGCCATACGCTCGGCGAGCGCGCAGGTGAGCAGGCGCATACCGTATCGATCGCGGAATTGCCGACCCACCTGCACGCACTGGCCGTATCGACGGTCGCCACCGGCGGCAATGCGAGTCCCAACGCGCGCGTGCTCGGCGGCGCCAACAATGCCTACCACAGCCCGCAGAACCTGACCCCGTTGCAGGCGAGCAGCGTCACGAATACGGGCGGCAGCCAGGCGCATCTGAACATGCAGCCGTTCCTGACCCTGAGTTTCTGCATTGCCCTGCAGGGCATCTTCCCGAGCCCGACCTAGGAGATTGCCGTGGCCCAACCTTATGTAGGCGAGATTCGCATGTTCGCCGGAAATTTCGCTCCCGCGGGGTGGATGTTCTGCGAAGGTCAGTTGCTGCCGATCTCGGAGAACGAAACCCTGTTCCAGTTGATCGGCACGACCTATGGCGGCGATGGGCAGTCGACCTTCGCCTTGCCAGATCTGCGTGGACGCTTGCCGATTCATCAAGGCAACGGTTTCATTCTCGCGGAGACCGGCGGGGCCGAAGAAATCACCCTGACCGTCAGCCAGATGCCGGCACATGCTCATCCATTGTTCGGATCGGCAGTGGCCGGCGATCAGCTCAGCCCGAGCAACACGACGCTGGCGAACTCCTTCAACGTCGTGCCCTACATCAATGATCAGCCGCTCGGAAACATGAGCCCAACCGCGATTTCAGGCGTCGGCGGCAATCAGCCCCATACCAATTTCCAGCCTTATCTGTGCCTGAATTTCATCATTTCCCTGTTCGGGATTTTCCCGAGCCCAACCTGAGGAAAGAGACGTGGCTGACCCTTTTGTCGCGGAAATCCGCATCTTCCCGTTCAACTTCGCTCCGCGAGGTTGGGCCTGGTGCGACGGTCAGTTGCTGCCGATATCGCAGAACACCGCCTTGTTCTCCTTGCTGGGAACGACCTATGGTGGCAACGGCATGTCCAACTTCGCCCTGCCGGATCTGCAGGGGCGCGCGCCGATGCATCCCCGGCAAGGACCGGGCCTGAGCCTGCACGATCTCGGCGAAACCGGTGGCAGCGAAACGGTCACCCTGCACGAATCGGAAATGCCCCTGCACTCCCATCAACTTCGCGCGAACGTGCTCGACATTGCAGATACGAACGTTGTCAGTGGCGATGCCAGCTTGGCCCTGTCCACGAGCGGAACCTTGTACCAGGACACTCCAAATGCAATTGCCGCGCCGGAATCGCTTGCGCCGGCCGGCGGCGACCAGCCTCACAACAACATGATGCCGTACCTGACGTTCTACTTCTGCATCGCCCTGCAGGGCGTGTTCCCGCCACGTACCTGAGTCAAGGGGTGATTTCCATGCAACGTCGTGATTTTGTCAGAACCGCTCTTCTCGGTACGGGAGCAGCCTGTTCACTGGCTCTGCCCAGCGCTTACGCGGCAATCGGCAATCCCGAGAAGAATCCCTTGCGAGCGGAACTCGCGCGGCTGGAGGAGCAGGGTGGAACAGCGCGCTGGCGTTCGATCGAGCGCTGCGCCAGTGATGCCTGCAATGCCCCGCAGCGTGTCCGCATCACGATTGACGCGCTGGCCTTCCCGGTGGATCCTGGTGTCCTGTCGATCGATGCCATGTTCGATACCAGTGCAGGGGTGAAACCTTTCCGCGTCGCCAGTCATCAACCGCAATCCGCGTCGCCTTCGAGCAAGCCATTTTCATTCGAAGCCGATTCGGCTGGTCTGGCCGGATTCCGCGCCGAGCATGTCGGGGCGACTTCGGGTTCGACCAGGGTATGTGCAGCCGCCTTGCTCGGCGCGTCGCGCCCGGTTCTCGCCAGTGGTCGCTATCTGCTCGTGGTTGCCAGGGATGCCGGCGTCCCGGATATCGAATCACTGTCCGTGCCGGGCGAGGACAGCGGTCTCATCACGACGCGCGACGGCATCGAGCTGAACGCTGCCTGGCTCCGCTTCACCGTGCGCCCCTTGACGGCCTGATGACGAAATCTTCGATTGCGCCGCTGCTGGCGCAAGCGCTTGCGCCAGTCGGGGGCAGTCTCGGCGTGCGTGTCGAAGCCGAAGACGACCTCGACATCATCACCGCGCTCTACGCCGAAGTCCGCCATGACGAACTCGCCCCGTTGCCTTGGCCTGACAAGGCCAAGCGCGATTTCCTCGATGCCCAATGCCGACTGCAACGTGATCACTACGCCCGGCACTATGCCGGCGCGGAGTTGCTGATCATCGAGCGTGGCGGGCAGCCGATCGGCAGGATCTATGTGCACGCGACGGCCACGGAAATCCGCCTGATGGAAATCACCGTGCAAGCGACCGAACGCAATCGCGGAATCGGCACCTGCATGATCCGCGCCTTGCAGGACGAAGCCGCCAGACGCACCGTCCCCCTCACTCTGCACGTCGAGCCTGCCAATCCCGCACAGCGCATGTATCGGCGACTCGGATTCCGGCTCATCGAGAACCGAGGGGTGTATGACTTTCTGGGGTGGGGGCCGGGAATGGAAAATGGGGAACGGGGAGCAGGGCAAGCAGGATCGTGCTCATGACGATCGCCTGTTCTCCAATCCGAATCCCGAATTCCCGCTCAGTTGAACACTGCCTCGAACTGGGGAACGCCATCCACCGGAGCGATCGGCACGAGGAACATCGCCAGCTCGCCGAGCCGGGGGTGAATGAGGCGATAGGTGCCCTGGGTGCCGCGCGTGTTGGCTGGCGCAGCGAAGGTCAGGCTGAAAGCCGGTCCTCGGGGTGACGGCGATCGGTAGCGTTCGACCGCCCGCAGGGTGAGCGCAAGTTCCGAGTCCGCGATGGCGAACCTGGTGCCGATCAGGTCATCGAAGTGCTGCGGGCCGAGCTCGGCGAGATCAAACACGGACTACTCCGGAAAATCGATGCCGTTCATGATAGCCCGAGCGGTGGCAGCGCGCCGAGCATGGAAGGGTGTGAGCAAACGCAACGCGTATTCCTTCGCGACGGACGCAGCCGCTATGCTCGCGTCACCATGAATGAGTCCAGCGAATGAACAGGGTGCCGGTGGATGCCCTCGCCGCAAACCAAGCGGACGTCATCCGCACGAGCGGCCAGCAATCCCTGCCGAAGCGGACCTACCGCTTGCGCATGCTTGGCATGGGCCTGGCGACCTTGCCGCTGGCGGTCGTCATGCACGAATTGCAGTCATCCTGGATCGCCTGGGCGTGGATGTTGCTGACTTGCTGGTTGTGGCCCCACCTGGCCTATGCGCGCGCGATCCGCAGCAAGGACCCGTTCCGTACTGAATTGCACAATTTGCTCATCGATTCGGCGATCGCCGGAAGCTGGGTCCCGCTGATGCATTTCAACCTGTTGCCTTCGGCCATGCTGCTCGGCGTGACCACGGCAGACAAGGTCAGTACCGGCGTGCGTCGTCTTTGGCTGTATTCGTTGCCCGCGATCGCGTTGAGCGTGCTGGGCTTCGGTCTGCTGAGCGGGTTTTCCTTTGCTCCGCACACGAGCATGCGCGTGATCCTCGCCTGCCTGCCGATCATCATCATCCACACGCTGGCGGTGAGCATGAGCAGTTCCCGATTGGTCCGGCGAGTGCAGAAGCAGAACCATCAGTTGGAGGAGTTGAGCCGCATCGACGCATTGACCGGCCTTTCGGGACGTCGTCACTGGGAGGCTCAGGCTGACGCGATGCGGCGCAGGAGCGCGGATCTGCCCGGTCTTTCGCTGCTGCTTCTGGATATCGATCACTTCAAGGAAATCAACGATCAGTACGGCCATTCGATCGGCGACGACGTGTTGCGCGGAATCGCCGGGCTGATCCGGCGTCAGCTGCCGTCGGGAAGTCATGCCGGCCGGCTTGGCGGCGACGAGCTCGCGATCGTGTTGCCGTTGCCGTTGAGCGAGGTTGAAATTTTCGCCGAGCGGATCCGCCGGGCGACTTCCGAACTTGCATTTCCCGAAGCGCCCGGGCTCACTTGCACGGTGAGCATCGGCATCGTTGGCCAGCCGGATCCTGCGCAGGGTCTGCGCGAATGGATCGAGGCGGCGGATCGCGCCCTGTATGGGGCGAAGCGCGGCGGCCGCAATCAGGCGATTTCGGCTGCAGGCTGAACCGCTTGAGGACTGGCTGCCTGGCGCCGTATCGGTTGCAATGATGCCTCCCGCCATCACGCTGCCTGGTGGAAATGGAGACTCGAAGCGAATGAGCCATCGGATTTGCGTGCAACAGGCCGAGCTGCAATGAATCGTTGCGACAACCGCCATCATCACCCCGCCCGAGGAAGACGGAATCCATGAGCGCAACCCGGAACATGTTCGATCTCGATGGGCGCACTGCCCTGATCACCGGCGGCTCGCGTGGGCTTGGCCTGCAGATGGCCGAGGCGCTCGGCGATTACGGGGCGCGGGTGTTCATCTCGGCGCGCAAGTCCGAGGATCTCGACAAGGCGCGGGCGCATCTGGCCGCGCGCGGCATCGCTGTCGACAGCTTTGCCGCCGACACCGGCAAGGAGGAATCGATCGAATTACTGGTCAATGCGGCGCTGGAAAAGCTCGGCCATGTCGATATCCTCATCAACAACGCCGGCGCGAGCTGGGGCGCGGCCGCCGAGGACTATCCGCTGGAAGCCTGGGACAAGGTCTTCGATCTCAACCTGCGTGGCGTTTTCCTGCTCACCCAGCAGATTGCCCGGCGCTCGATGATTCCGCGCAAGTACGGGCGCATCATCAATATCGCTTCCATCGCCGGCCTGCGCGGCAATCCGCCCGGGGCGATGAAGACGATTGCCTACAACACGAGCAAGGCCGCCCTGATCAACTTCACGCGCACACTGGCCGGCGAGTGGGGCGCACATGGCATCACCGTCAATGCGCTGGCACCGGGGTTCTTTCCCACGCGCATGTCCAGGGGCCTGATTGAAAGCATGGGCGTGAATGCGCTGACGGCCCATGCGCCGCTGCAGCGCCTTGGCGACGACGAGGACCTGAAAGGTGCGACGTTGTTGTTTGCCTCCGAAGCCGGCAAGCACATCACCGGCCAGGTGCTCGCCGTCGATGGCGGCGTGTCGGCGGTTTGATCGAGCGTCCGGCAGTTCCCGATTCCCGCCTCAGTAGACAAACTCGCGGAAGATCGGATCGACGCTGTGATTCCACGGGCCGTTGTACAGGGCCAGCTTGCGTTCGGCCGGGGTCTCGTTGGCGGCGACAATCTCGATCAGCGGCTCGAGGAAGTGGCTTTCGTCGGTGCCGTGCGCATTCAGGCGTGCGCGGCGCTTGAGTCCTTGCACGGAAATCTTCAGCGCCTCGGTGGCAAGGTCACGCACGCTGCCGCCACGGAACGGCAGCTTGAGGCCATGCCTGGGCACGCCATCGCGCAAGGCGTTGCGTTCCTCGCGGGTGAAATCCTTGACCAGGTCCCAGGCTGCATCGAGCGAACTGCGCTCATACAGCAGTCCGACCCAGAATGCCGGCAACGCACACAGGCGATTCCAGGGGCCGCCATCGGCGCCGCGCATTTCCAGGAACTTCTTCATGCGCACCTCCGGGAAGGCGGTGGTCATGTGATCGGCCCAGTCGGTCATCGTCGGCGTCGCGCCGGGCAGGGCATCGAGTTCGCCGCGCATGAACTTGCGGAAAGATTGCCCGGCAAGATCGTGGTAGACGCCATCGCGATAAGTGAAATACATCGGCACGTCGAGCAGGTAGTCGACGTAGCGTTCATAGCCGAAACCGTCCTCGAAGACGAAATCGAGCATGCCGGTGCGATCGGGGTCGGTGTCGGTCCAGATGTGCGAGCGGTAGCTGAGGTAGCCGTTCGGCTTGCCTTCGGTGAACGGCGAGTCCGCAAACATCGCCGTGGCGATCGGCTGCAGGGCCAGCGAGGTGCGGAACTTGCGCACCATGTCGGCCTCGTCGGAAAAATCCAGGTTGACCTGCACCGTGCAGGTGCGCGTCATCATGTCGAGGCCGAGGTCGCCGACCGTCGGCATGTAGCGACGCATGATCGCGTAGCGGCCCTTCGGCATCCACGGCATGTCCTCGCGCTTCCATTTCGGCTGGAAACCCATGCCGAGAAAGCCGACGCCAAGTTCGTCGGCCACGGTCTTCACTTCCTTCAGGTGGCTCTGCACTTCACAGCAGGTCTGATGGATGTTCTCGAGCTGCGCACCGGACAACTCAAGCTGGCCGGCGGGCTCCAGCGTCACCGAGGCGCCATCGCGCAACAGGGCGATCAGCTTGTCCTTTTCGATGACGCGTTCCCAGCCAAAACGGGTCAGGCCTTCGAGCAGGGCACCGATGCCCTGCGGGCCTTCCCAGGTCAGCGGGCGCAGATCATCCAGGCGGAAGCCGAATTTCTCGTGTTCGGTGCCGATGCGCCAGGCGCTTGCGGGTTTCTCGCCCGCGGCAATGTAGTCGACCAGTTGCTCGCGGCGGTTGATCGTTTGCTGGTTTGCCGCGCTGGGACCGGACATGGTTGAAATCCTCGTGATCAGCCCGGCGATATGGGGCCGCTACGGGGACGCGCAAGAGACCGCCTATCGCGGCGACGCGGCGGTATCTTTTGACGCCGGGCGATCCGCCAGCTCCAGCCAGCGCCCGATGACCGCGCGAGCTTCGTCGAGCCCGGTCTTCGCCGTGGCCGAAAAAAGCTGGACGCTGACCCTGGCATCGGCCGAGCCATCGGCACCAAGTTCCTTGCGCACGGCATTGAGCGTGCGCGTGGCATCGTTGCGCGACAATTTGTCCGCCTTGGTCAGCAGCACGTGGCAGGGCTTGCCGATGGCCTCGGCGTAATCGAGCATCTGCCGGTCGTAATCCTTCAGAGGATGGCGGCTGTCCATGATCAGGACCAGGCCCTTGAGCGCCTCGCGTACGCGCAGGAAGCCATCGACCATGCCGCGCCACTGGTCGCGAACGCCAATCGGAACCTTGGCGTAACCGTAGCCGGGAAGGTCGATCAGGCGGCGATCGTCGTCGATCGAGAAGACATTGAGCAATTGCGTGCGCCCCGGCGTCTTGCTCACCCGGGCCAGCCCCTTGTGGGCGGCGAGGGCATTGAGGGCGCTGGATTTGCCGGCGTTCGAGCGCCCGGCAAAAGCCACTTCCCAGCCCGTATCGGCCGGCATGTCGCGCAGGCTGCCCGCGCTTTTGAGGAATCTTGCCGTGTGCAGGATATGCATGGAGAGCTTCGCTGGTTGGATTTGCGGGTGGCCGGGTTTGACCGGCCTTCGACTGACACGGATAATTCGGGGTTTGTCGCCTCAGCCCTGTCCGCAAACTTCGACAGTGCGTGGAATCCCCATCTATCCGGAGTCAGTGTATGAGTTTTCCGCGAGTTGTTGCTTTGGCGATGCTGTTCGGCGCCGGCCTGGCCAGTGCCCAGGCTCCCGCACCCGTCCTGTTGGGTGATGCCGCTGCCGGCGAAGGCAAGTCTGCCGTCTGCGGTGCCTGCCATGGTGCCGACGGCAATTCGGCGCTGGCCATGTATCCCAAGCTGGCCGGACAGAACGAATCCTACATTGTCCGCCAGTTGACCCAGTTCAAGGACGGCAAGCGCGTCAACGCGATCATGCAGCCGTTCGCGTCGACGCTGAGCGCCCAGGACATGCACGATGTCGGCGCCTATTTTGCCTCCAAGCGGGCCAGTGCAGGCGAGGCGGATGAAGCCTACGTGCAGCGCGCCGAACAACTCTATCGTGCCGGCGACAGCAAGATGGGCGTACCTGCCTGCATGTCCTGTCACGGCCCTTCCGGGCGTGGCATGGCTGGCGCGGCCTACGCGCAACTGGCCGGTCAATGGTCCGAGTACATCGCCCTCAAGCTCACCGAATGGCGCGATGGCACGACCTGGGGCGACGACGAGCATGCCGCGGTCATGCCGGCGATCGCCAAGCGCCTGAGCGACAAGGACATCGCCGCATTGGCTTCCTATGTGCAGGGCCTGCACGAGGTGCAGACCGCCAGCGCCAAGTGACTCCGTTGTTGTTCAGCATGCCTGACTGACACTGCGCGATCACCCGATCGCGCCCTTTTGCTGCGGAGACTACTGCAATGTTGAAAGCCCTTCTTGTCCTGACCGCCGGCCTCGGCCTGGCAATCGGCAGCCACGCCCGCGCGCAGGACAACTGGGTGGCCGGCAAGAACTATTTCCTGATCGAGCCGCCACAGGCAACCACCACCGGCGACAAGGTCGAGGTGGTCGAGGTGTTCTCCTACGCCTGCCCGCATTGCAACGAAGTGGCGCCCATGGTTGCGGACCTGAAGAAGCGTCTGCCGGCCAACGCCGAACTCGTGCTGTTGCCGGCGCAATTCGGCTTCGAGGCCTGGAAAGTCTTTGCCCGGGGTTTCTACACGGCGCAGGCGCTCGGCCTGGTTGAAAAGACCCATGCCGACTTGTTCCGCACCATCTATGTGGATCGCAAGATCGACATCCGTTCACCCACCTTTGCCTCGCTTGCCGAGTTCTACTCGAAATACGGCGTGAGCGCGGCGGATTTCACCGCCACTTCGGAATCGTTCGCGATCAAGGCCAAGCTCAAGCGCAATGAAGAGCTGATCAAAGCCTATGGTGCGGATGGCACGCCGACCTTCATCGTCAATGGCAAGTACCGGTTTTCCGGGCAATCCGCGGGCGGCTACGAAAAGATCGAGCCGCTGGTGCATTACCTGATCGACAAAGAAGCCAAGGGCGGCTGAGGCAACTCGCTGCCTGATCCATTGTCTGAACGACGACCCCGATTCCCAGGAGAGAACCAGAATGCTCAAACACCTGCCCAGACTGCTCGCTGCCGCCGTGCTCACCCTCGCCTTCAACGCCTGTGCACAGGAGCAGAAGGAAGCGGCTGCCGCACCGGTTGCCGCGGAAGCCGGCAAGACCTATTTCCCGATCGAGCCGGCACAGCCGACTGCCAGCGGCGACAAGGTGGAGGTGCTGGAAGTCTTCAGTTATGCCTGCATCCATTGCGCGCATTTCCAGCCGTATGCAGACGAGATCAAGGCCAAGCTGCCGGCCTACGCCGAATTCTCCTACATGCCGGCCATCTTCAACGAAGCATGGGAAGCCTATGCCCGCGCGTTCTACACCGCGCAGGCGCTCGGCTTGCAGGATAAGACCCATCAGGCGATGTTCGATGCCGTGCATCGCGACCATCGGCAGATCCGCTCGTTCGATGACATCGCCAAGTTCTATGGCGAGCACGGCGCGGACGTCGAGAAATTCAAGCAGACCGCCGGTTCGTTCGAGGTCGAGAGCAAGCTTGCCCGCTCGCGCAGCCTGGTGCCGAAGTTTGGTGTCGATGGCACGCCGACCATCATCATCGACGGCAGGTACCGGATCACCGCGGCATCGGCCGGCGGTTACCCGCAACTGGTTTCGCTGGTCGATACGCTGGTGAAGAAGGCGCACGCCGAGCGCACGGCGGCGGGCGCCAAGAAGTAAGTCCCGACCCGCCGAAGTTCAAGGCCAAGGCCGCCGCAAGGCGGCCTTCGCATTCATGTCGAATGTGTGAGACTTTGCCATTCCACGATTGAACAGGCACGCTTGCCGGAAATGAATCAAGACCCTGCTTCGATCGCCGAGGCCACCCCCACGACCCTGCGCGTGTTGAGCTGCAATATTCTGGCCGGCGGCAGCGTCAAGCGTTATCGCGAGTATGTGACGCAAAGCTGGAAGCACGTATTGCCGACCGGCAAGCGCGCCAACCTGGATGGCCTGGCCGGCATGCTCGGCGATTTCGATCTGGTCGCCTTGCAGGAGGCCGATTCCGGTTCGCTGCGCTCGGGTTTCCTCAACCAGACCGAATATCTTGCCGAAAGCGCCGGTTTCCCGTACTGGAGCCATCAGCCGAACCGCAAGGTGGCCAAGGTCGCGGCCTCGAGCAATGGCTTGCTGTCGCGCCTGAAACCCGATGAGGTGCTGGATTATCCCTTGCCCGGGCGCATTCGCGGGCGCGGCGTGCTGTGGGCCCGCTACGGCAAGGGCGAGCAGTCGCTGGTCGTGCTGGTCGCCCACCTTGCGTTGGGTCCGCAGGCGCGTGCGCACCAGCTCGGCTATATCACCGAGCTGCTTGAAGGGCATCCGAACGCCTTGCTCATCGGTGATCTGAACACGCCGATCGAGAGTCCCGAACTGCGCTCGCTGTTTGCCCGCACTTCGCTGCAAGCGCCAACCCAGCCACCGAAGACCTTTCCAAGCTGGGCCCCGAATCGAGCGATCGACCATATCCTCGCCTCCTCCTCGCTCAAGGTCGACGAGCTGCGCACGCTGCCGCATCTGGTTTCCGATCATTTGCCGATTGCCGCGACCATCAGCCTGCCGAGCGCCCTCAAGCTTTCCGATTCCAGGCCGGCAAGCTGAGACAGCGCGGCAAGGCCGCGATGCGGATTTCGCCATCAACGGGCAGGATGCACGCCGGGCAGCGGTCTCCGTCGCGGGAGCGGGACGCCAAGCCAGAGTCACCCCTGTTCCTCCGTTCGCCCCGAGCGTAGGCCGGAGTCGAAGGGTTGCTTCGCGCGTACGCTTCGACTTCGCGGTCTGCGACCGCTGCGCCCGGCGCGAACGGTCTGGGGGCGCTCGGCTCAAACGGTTGGAGATGCTCGACACCCACCGTGTGGCGAAATTCGCCGATCAGTCGCCAGCCTCGGACCACAGGGCTTTCCAGCCCGCCCAGCCGAGTCGGCGCAAGGTGTCGACGTTGCGTCGGTAGATGGCATCCGGGTCTGTCATTGAATCGACAGCGCGTTCGATGCTGGATTCGCGCAGCAAGTGCAGGATGGGCCAGGGCGAGCGGTTCGTGCAGTTCTCGATGTCCTCGGGCGCGCTGTCGGCAAAGCAATATTGCGGATGGAAACTGGCAATCTGGATTACGCCATCAAGCTTGAGCACATCGATTGCCGCGTCGGCGGCATCGAGGAAATCGTTGAAGTCGAGGAAATCGGCCAGCACGAACGGAGCAATCAGCAGGGTGGTCTCGCAGTCTTCGGGGTCGGCTGCATGCAGGGTTTGCAGCTCGCCACAAAGATCGTCGAGCAGCGCATCGCTGTTGTCGGCATGGCTGACGCGGAAACACACGCGTCCATCGAGGTATGGGGCGCGCGCAAACGGGCACAGGTTGAGCCCGATCACGGCGCGCTCGATCCATCGGCGCGTGTCGGCGATGCAGGATGCCTCGGCATTCTTGGCGTCCCCTTGCGTCGTCGTCATGCCGAGTCTCCGCTGGCGAAAATGGCTTCGAGGTCCCTTGCTTCGAGCACGCGCCATTCGCCCGCGGCAAGATCGCCAAGCGCCAGGCCGCCGACGCTCGCCCGATGCAGGCTGACCACATGATTGCCAAGTGCGGCAAACATGCGCCGCACCTGATGGTAGCGGCCTTCATGCAGGGTCAGCCGTGCATGGCGTGCGCCGAGAACTTCCAGCGTGGCCGGCAGCAGCGGGGTTTTTTCCGCTTCAAGCATCAGTTCGCCGCTGGCGAATACCGTCACCTCGTCGCCGCGCAGATCCTCGGCAAGCACCGCTTCGTACACCTTGGAAATGCGTGATTTCGGTGAAATGATCCGGTGCAGCAGCGCACCGTCATCGGTCAGCAGGAGCAGGCCCGAGGTGTCGCGATCAAGCCGGCCGACCGTCGACAAGGCCGGATTGCGCAGGCGGAAACGTGCCGGCAGCAAGTCATGCACGATGCGCCCCGCATCCTTGGTCGAGCAGGTCACGCCGACCGGCTTGTGCAGCATCAGGTGCAGGCCGGCGGGCGCATCGAGTGGCTCGCCGTCGATGCGGATGTCGGCATGTCCGCGCTTGTCATCGGCATACAACACATCGCCAGCGGCATCGGTGATGCGGCCTTCGCGAAACATCATGGCCACTTCCTTGCGGCTGCCATAGCCGAGATTGGCAATCAGCCGGACCAGTCTCATCGGCGCACTCCGCGGGCGTGGAATACCTTGAAGCCATCCTTGAGGACCACCGTTTCCACCCTGTCGAAGCGGGCGCCGAGCGTTTGCTCGTAGGGCAGATGTCGATTCGCGACCATCCACAGATCGCCATCCGCTTCGAGCGCGGCTGCGGCTGCGGCAATGAAGGCTTGGCCAAGTTCGGGTTGGTCGGCGCGGCCCTGGTGGAACGGCGGATTGCTGATGATGGCGTCGTAACGCTGCGCCAGTCCGGTGCAGACGTCATGCCAGTGGATGGATGTTTCCAGCGCCCGATCAAGCTGCTGCAACGTGCTGTCGAGATTGATCCGCGCCGGTTGCAGCGCCCGCGCCTCGGCTTCGTAGAGATCGATGGCGGTGATTCCCGCGCAGCGCCGCAGTGCTTCGCAGGCCAGGTAGCCGTAGCCGGCACCAAGGTCGGCGACACGGCCGCACAATTGCGTCGGCAGATGGGCGACGAGCAGGGCCGAGGCCGGATCGACGCGATTCCAGGCGAACAAGCCGGGGCGGCTGACATAGCGGCCATCGCCAATGGCGCGTGCTGCATCAAGCGCCTGCCAATCCGCGAGCAGCGCCGGGTCGAGTGTTTCGGGCGAGGTGCTGGCCCAGAACACGCGACAGTGATGCTTGGACATGACCTGCGCGTGAGCAAAGACCTTGCGGAAATCCGCCTCGCCCGAGCGCGCGCCTTCGTCATTGGCCATGGCCGCGGCAACGATGCCGCCGGCTGCCACATGCGCGGCGGCGCGGGCAAACAAGGCACGCGCCTCGTCGCGCTGCCGCGGTGGCAGCAGCAGGACCAGCGGAAACCGTTGCTCCGCCGTGGCGGTGCCGACCTGCAGGCCGGAGCGCTCGAGGGCCATGGCATACGGTTTGAAGCTTTGTTCGCAGAGCCAGTTGCGGCGCGAATGACGGCCCCACCAATGACCGTCGCGGGCACGCAGGAACAGCACGCGGCCATCCGCCGGCAGTTCGATCTGCTCGCTGCGGATGGCGTGATGCAGGGCGTCCAGGGCGGCACTCGCGGTGCCTGCGGACAGGGCGATATCGATCACGGAAGATGCGTGCGTGGAACCGGGGTGGCGATTCTACCGGCTCCCGCGCCGTGCTTCCCGCAGCCACGGCGACGGTTTCATCACGGCGTGCTGATATCGCGCAGTTTCCAGTTGCGACCAATCAACAGGTCGAGGCGATGCTTGAGGATGGCATGCGGCAGGCGCGTGGTGACGATCAATTCGCTGCGTTGCGCCTCGAGGCTGCCGCTGACCGTTGCACCAGGATCCACCGCACACGTTGCCGGGTCCACATCGTCCGGATTTTCCTGCATGGCCCGCCAGCGCGCCGAGAAATCGGATTCGCGCAGGGCCGCCTCGAGGACCCGGGCCAGGTGCTCCGGTGATCCGCCATCAAAGCCGAGTTCGCTGGAATCGCCGCGCGCGCCGGACAGGTCTGCAATGGTGATGAAATAACGCTGGGCTTGGGTCATGCGCTGCTCCTGGTCAGTCGCTTGCCGCGGCAAGCAGGGTGCGTGCGGCATTGTCGAGGTCGATGATGCCGTCGTCGAAACGCGAATGCCCGACATGCTCGGCGATGCCGAGCAACGGCGCCTGAATCCGCCGTCGCAGGGTTTCGATATTGTCCTCGACGCGAATCATGTCGACATCGATGCGATTGCCGATCCAGCCGCTCAGGCGACAGCCATCCGCTTCGACCGCGCGCGCGGTGAGCAGGGCGTGATTGAGGCAACCCAGGCGCAGGCCGACGACGAGCAGCACGGGCAAATCGAGGGCGCGGACGATGTCGGCCTGCATCACTGATTCGCCAAGGGGTGCGAGCCAGCCGCCAACGCCCTCGACAACGACGAAGTCCGCCTGCGCCTGCAGGCGCGTGAAGGCCTCGGCGATGTGCCATGGCTCGATCGTCGCCTGCGCGTCGGCGGCGGCAAGATGCGGTGAAATCGGATCGGCAAACGCATACGGATTGACCAGCGCGTAATCGATCGGCTGGGCGCCGGCGGCAAGCAGGTCGAGCGCGTCGGAATTGCGCAGGCCCTCCACCGTCTGCTCGCAACCGCTGGCCACCGGCTTCATGCCGATGGCGGCAACGCCCTGCGCGCGCAAGGCGCGGACCAGGCTGGCGGCGACATGGGTCTTGCCGATCCCGGTATCCGTGCCGGTGACGAAGATGCCGCGCATCATGGCGCCCGCAGCGTGGCGCGCTGGCACCAGTGCAGCGCCATCCAGGTGCAACGGCGGACATCGAACAACGCCTCGTTGCGCGTGGGGTGCAACCGTGGCGGCATCAGTCTTGCGGCTCCTCGGCAGGCGTGGTGTTGCGCGGATTTGATGGCGATGCCTGGCATGTGGTGGTCGTCACGTCCCCCGAGTTTCGCATTTTGCCGGGTCGATCTGCGAATGCCGGGCCGGGCGGGTAGAATGATCGACCGTCGCGGCAACCGAAGCAGATCCATGTCGTTTGAAGCCAAATCCATCGATACGGCCGACAAGACCGTCTTTTATGCCGAGCTGGCCCAGCAGGCGCGCGGACTCCTGCACGGCGAGCGTGACCGCATTGCCAACGCGGCCAATTTCGCCGCTCTGGTCTGGCACGCGCTGCCGCGGATCAACTGGTGCGGGTTTTATTTCTTCGATGGTCGCGAGCTGGTGGTCGGCCCGTTCCAGGGCAAGCCGGCCTGCGTGCGCATCGCGCTCGGTCGCGGCGTCTGCGGTACCGCTGCGACGACCCGCGAAACCCAGGTCGTCGCCGATGTCAACGCCTTCCCCGGACACATCGCCTGCGATGCCGCCTCGCGCTCGGAAGTCGTCGTGCCCCTGTTCGTCGGCGATGCCTTGCTTGGCGTCTGGGATGTCGACAGTCCGGAACCGGGGCGCTTCGATGACGACGATGCGCGGGGCATGCAGGCGCTTTGTGAAATATTCCTGCAATCGCTTTCGCCCTCGGCGCAAACGGAGGCGGCCGCATGAGCGACAAGGACGCGAAGATCCGCAACGTAGGCCCGAAATCCGCTGCGTGGTTGCGTCAGGTCGGCGTGCGCACGGCCGAGGATTTGTTCCGGATCGGACCGGTCGCGGCCTTCCTCAAGGTCAAGCGCGCCGGTTTCCGGCCCAGCCTCAACCTGCTCTATTCGATGGCTGGCGCCATCGATGACTGCCACTGGACCGACCTCTCGGCCGAGCGCAAGGCCGCCTTGTTGAGCAGTCTTGAAGAAGCCGAATCCGACAACCCGATCAAGACGCGCTGGGAAAAACAAGCCGACCGCAGCGCCGCGATCGATGGCACCGAGGCCCCATCGAACCACGATGCCGACGGTGATGCCGACGGCTTCGGTGATGGTGACAGCGGCGTACGCGAGCTGACCGGCACATCAAGCGATTTCGACTGACGGCCGCAGCCGAAGGACTGCGGCAAAGACCTTCACTCTCCGTTCGCCCCCGGATCAAGTCCGGGACAGGCTCCGAGCGCGGCCGAAGGCCGTAGTCGAAGGGTTCCCCGCACACGCACGCATCGACGCCGCGGTCTTCGAACGCTCGGTCCAGCGCGAACGGTTTGGGGCTGGAATCAGCGCCTGACCACGGCAATGGTGCGCGCATCTTCCCGCCAGCGCGGTGTTGCCTGGATGGTCGGCAACACGTCTTCCGGGGCGTCGACGAGCGACCACATGCCAAGGTGTTCCTGGTTCATGAAGCGCTGTCCGATCACGTCCTCCATGAAGCTCTGCAGTGGCGTGTAGAAGCCGCGTGTGTTGAGCAGGATGATCGGATTGAAATACAAGCCGAGCCGTTTCAGCGTCAGTGCCTCGAAAAGTTCCTCAAGTGTCCCGCAACCGCCGGGCAGGGCAATCACCGCATCCGATCCGGTCAGCAATCGATGCTTGCGCTCGCGCATGTCCTCGACCAGTTCGAGGCGGGTCAATCCCGGATGCCCCCATTCGAGATCGGCCATGAATTTCGGCAGGATGCCGATGACCTCGCCGCCCGCAGACAGCGCGCCATTGGCCACTGCGCCCATGGAACCCGCCGAGCCACCGCCATAGACCACGCTGCAACCCCCGGCCGCCAACAGCGCGCCGAGCCTGAAGGCGACTTCGTGATAGTGCGGATCGCACTCCTGGCTGGAGGCGCAATAGACGCAGATTCGCATGGGATGGTCCGGGCGGAATGAAGCCATGATTGTACGTTGCGCGGTTAGCCCATCGGCGACCCGGCATGCAGCGGTGGTTGCAACGCCGCGGTATTCCGCACAGGCTTCGCCCATGGATCCTGAAATTACCCCACCCCGACGCTCGCTGGTCCGCGACGTCGCGGTTTTCCAGCTGAAGCTGCTTCTCGATGCGGCACGCGACCTGGTCCTCAGCCCGGTTTCCCTTGCCGCTGCACTGCTCGATTTCATCCTGTCGAAACATCAGCCGCCGCGCTATTTCCCGGCCGTGCTGCGACTCGGCGAACGCAGCGAGGCATGGATCGACCTGTGGTCGGCCGGCCGGGGCGCGCAGTCGAACGAGCACGTGAACGTGGACGCCGTGCTGAGTCATGTCGAGGCCGTTGTCCGCGACCCGAAAGGAGGCGCCCATCGCGCCCGCGTCCTCAAACGCTGGGCCACCCGGCAAGTGGCGAAGTCACGCCGCGCCGAAGCGCGGGAGGCGACACCCGGCGAAACTTCCGATTGAGCAGGCTGGCCTCGCCAGCGCCCAGTACCCGACGAGAAGCGGACGGCAGGCGCCTGGCGTTGCAAGCAGTGTTGCCGCGGACATGTCTACACAAACCTCAACGCCAGAACGCAATTATTCCACCGTCACCGATTTGGCCAGGTTGCGCGGTTGGTCGACATCGGTGCCGCGCAGCACGGCGACGTGGTAGGCGAGCAGTTGCAGCGGGATGGTAAAGACCGCCGGGGCGATGAAATCGTTGCCGGAATCAATGCGGATGATGGCACCGCGGGAATCGCCATTGGAAATCTCGACGCGCGTGTCGGCGATGACGAACAGTTCGCCGCCGCGGGCGCGGACTTCTTCCAGGTTGGATTTGAGTTTTTCCAGCAGTTCGTTGTTCGGCGCAACCGCGATCACCGGCATGTCCTCGTCGACGAGGGCCAAGGGGCCGTGCTTGAGTTCGCCGGCCGGGTAGCCTTCGGCGTGGATGTAGGAGATTTCCTTGAGCTTGAGCGCGCCCTCCAGGGCAACCGGATAGTTCGCGCCGCGGCCAAGGAACAGGGCGTGGTTTTTCTGCACGAATTGTTCGGCGAGTTCGGCGAGCGCAGGCGCGTGCTCCAGCGCATCGGCAACGTGGCGTGGCAGGCTGCTCAGATCATTGACCAGTTGCGCATACCGCGCCTTGTCGAGGCCATTCATGCGTGCCAGTTCGAGCACGAGCAAAGCCAGTGCGGTGAGCTGGGTGGTGAAAGCCTTGGTCGAGGCGACACCGATTTCCGGGCCGGCGCGGGTCATCAGCACCAGGTCCGATTCGCGCACGAGGCTCGATTCGGGCACGTTGCAGATGGCGAACGAACCGAGATAGCCATGGCGGCGCGATTCGCGCAGCGCAGCGAGCGTGTCGGCGGTTTCCCCGGATTGCGAGATGGCGAGGAACAGGCTGTCGGCCGGCACCACGGCCTTGCGATAGCGGTACTCGCTGGCGACCTCGACGCTGCAGGGAATCCCGGCGATGGCTTCGAGCCAGTAACGGGCCACCATGCCGGCGTGGTAGCTGGTGCCGCAGGCGATGATCTGCACGTGGCGCACGCGCTTGAGCAAGGCATCGGAGTCGACGCCGAAGATGTTGGGCAGGATGTGATCGCCGGCGATGCGGCCTTCCAGGGTGTCGGCGACCGCGCGCGGCTGCTCGAAGATTTCCTTGAGCATGTAGTGGCGATACTCGCCACGTTCGACGGCATCGGCCGACAGCTCGCTGGTGTGCACGGTGCGCTCGACCGCCTGGCCTTCGGCATTTTCAATTGCGATCGATTTGCGCGTGATCTCGACCAGGTCACCCTCATCGAGATGGATGAACTGGTTGGTGACCTTGATCAGCGCCTGCACGTCCGAGCCGAGGAAGTTTTCGCCGATGCCGATGCCGACCAGCAGCGGGCTGCCGCGGCGTGCGCCGACCACATGGCCGGGTTCATCGCGGGAGAGCACGGCGATGGCGAAGGCACCGTGCAGGCGTGCGATCGCCGCGCGCACGGCCGAACGCAGATCCATGCCCTGTTGGCCGAGATGGTGGATCAGGTGGGCGATGACCTCGGTATCGGTATCCGAATCGAAGCGGTAACCGAGGGCCTTCAGTTCCTCGCGCAAGGGCACATGGTTTTCAATGATGCCATTGTGGACAACACTGATCGCATCGATAGAGGAGTGCGGGTGGGCATTGGCTTCGTTCGGCACGCCGTGGGTGGCCCAGCGTGTGTGCGCGATGCCGCTGGTGCCGGACAGCGGATCGGCTGCGAGCCGCGATTCCAGTTCTCGGACCTTGCCGACCGCGCGCGTGCGCTGGATCTGCCGGCCATCGAACACGGCGACGCCAGCCGAGTCATAGCCGCGGTATTCCAGGGCATGGAGTCCGGCCATGAGGATGGCGACGACATCACGTTCGGCGGTTGCAGCGACGATTCCACACATGCCTCGATCCTTGCTTGATTCGGCGCATGGCGGATGCATGCGGCGCGGATAAACCACGATGATAAACGCTTGCCGGAGGAACAAGCAGGGGCGCCGATGCAATGCCCGCATTCGCGCCCGCTCTGGCCATGATTTCGCCCTGAATCGCCCTTGCGGATGCCCTCGATGCCCTGTTCTGGCAAACTGCCGCGCGCGGTGCCGGAAGCTGGAAGCGCCGGACTGCCGGGCTTTTCCGATCAATGAACAAACGAGTGGCGAATGCAGTCGACTGAAACCCGGATCCGCGATTACCTTCTGGAGACATTTCCCTCGCCGGAATACGCCGGGCTCGAGATCGAGGACAGCCTGTTCGATGCCGGCATCCTTGATTCGATCGGCGTGATGACCCTGGTCGCCTGGCTGGAAAAGGAGTTCTCGATCATGGTCGATGACGAGGATGTGCTGCCGGAGAACTTCGACGGCATCGGGCCACTGACGCGCTACGTGTCCGGCAAACTGGGCGTGGCCGGCGACGCGGAATGATCCGCTTCGAGGAATTGCTGACGCGATCCGCAGGCAACGATCCGCAGCGGATAGCCTTGGTCAACGGTGAGCGTCGGCTGAGCTATGCGGATTTCGATGCCGGCGCGGATCGTTTCGCCGCCGGCCTGGTCGGGGCGCTGCAGTTTCGTCGCGATGAACGCTGCGTGCTGTTCCTCGACAACCGCATCGAGACCGCGATCGGGATCTTCGGCACGCTGCGCGCCGGTGGCGTGTTCAGCGTCCTCAATCCCTCGACCAAGGCCGACAAGCTGGCCTGGGTGCTGAACGACTGCGAGGCATCCGTGTTGCTGACCCAGGCCAGCCTGCTCGGAGTCGCGCGGAAGGCGGCGGCGCAGGTGCCGAGCCTGCGCCACCTCATCGTCGTCGATGGCGAAACCGACGAGGACAGCCTGGGCTGGGATGCATTCATGGCGACTGCTCGAGGTTCGCCGCTCGCCGCGCCGGGCATCAACATCGACCTGGCCATGCTGGTCTATACCTCGGGTTCGACCGGCACGCCCAAGGGCGTGATGATGACGCACCGGAACATGGTGTTCGCCGCCACCTCGATAACCACCTACCTGCAGATGCGCAGCGACGATGTCGTGCTCAGCGTGCTGCCGCTGGCCTTCGACTACGGCCTCTACCAGTTGCTGATGTGCGTGATGGTCGGGGCGACCCTGGTGCTGCAAAAATCCTTCGCCTTTCCGCAGAAGGTGCTGCCGTTGCTGGCTCGCGAGAAGGTCACGATCTTCCCGCTGGTGCCGACCATGGCGGCGCTGATCGTGCAGTTGCGCAAGTTCGATCCGGTCTGGGCCGCCAGCGTGCGCACGCTGACCAATACCGCCGCCGCGCTGCCGCCCGCGCATATCCGCAGATTGCAGGAACTGTTTCCACAGGCGCGCATCTTTTCCATGTACGGCATGACTGAATCCAAGCGCTGCACCTGGCTGCCGCCGGAGCATCTTGCCACGCGCCCGGACAGTGTCGGCATTGCCATTCCCGGCACCGAGGTCTGGGTTGTCGATGAAGCGGGCAAGCCGGTCGCGGCCAACGTCGTTGGCGAGCTGGTCGTGCGCGGCGGCCATGTCATGCAGGGTTACTGGCGCAACGAGGAGGCCACGACGAAAGCGCTCGGGCCGGGTCGCCATGCCTGGGAGAAGATCCTGCATACCGGCGATTTGTTCCGCATGGACGAGCAGGGCTTCTGCTACTTCGTCGGACGCAAGGACGACATCATCAAGTCGCGTGGCGAGAAGGTCAGCCCGAAGGAAATCGAGAATGTGCTGTATGCCTTGCCGGGCGTCATCGAGGCCGCCGTGGTTGGCGTACCCGATGAGGTGCTCGGCCGCGCGCTGAAGGCATTCCTCGTCGTTGCCGACGACGTCACGTTGAGCGAGCGCGATGTCATCACGCATTGCCTGGCGCGGCTGGAAGATTTCATGGTGCCGCGCCTGATCGAGTTTCGTGCCGCCTTGCCGAAGACCGCCACCGGCAAGATCCAGCGCGCCGCCTTGCAAGCCGAGGCCGATGCGGCTCCGACCGGCTCCTAGACCAGGGCTTCGATCACGTCCGGATGGCTGAGAAATCCGCGCGGACTGGCACTGCGGCCATAGGCGCCGGACTGGAAAACCACCACGAGATCACCGGCTTCGGCCACATCCAGTTCGGCGCGATCGGCGAGCAGATCGAGCGGCGTGCACAGCGGACCGCTGATGCTGGCGATTTCCTTGTCCGCGCCGAGTCGATTGACTGCAACGGGATAGTTGCGGCGCATGACCTGACCCAGGTTGCCCGATGCAGCAAGATGGTGATGCATGCCGCCGTCGACGATCAGGAAAACCTGTTCGTGGGAGATCTTGCGCTCGATGACGCGGGCAACGTAGATGCCGGCTTCGCCGACCAGATAACGGCCGAGTTCGATGGCCAGGCGGGCGCCGGGCATGTCGCGGCGTGCGCGTGCCGCGAGCGTGGCGAGGTTGTCGCAGACGGCGTGCACATCGAGCGCCGTGTCGCGCAGCGTGTAGGGGATGCCGAAGCCGCCACCGAGATTGAGCAGCCTGGGCGGTTGCGGACAGTGTTCGATCAAGCCCAGGGCCAGCTCGTAGCTGCGCGTCTGCGCCTCGATGATCGCTTCGGCGTGCAGGTTCTGCGAGCCGGCAAACAAGTGGAAGCCCTCAAACGCGAGGCCACTGTCACGGATGCGCCCGAGCATCTCGGGCACGCGCTCGGCATCGATGCCGAACGGCCGCGCACCGCCGCTCATCTTCATGCCGGATGCGCGCAGCTCGAATGGCAGGTTGACCCGCACGGCGACGCGCGCGGCGGTGCCGGTGCGCTCGCTGGCGCGGACCAGCACATTGATCTCGCGGAAGGATTCCACATTGACGAGGATTCCGGCTGCATGCGCCTGGGCAAGTTCGGCATCCGATTTGCCGGGACCGGCGAAGCTGATGCGCGCGGGATCCATGCCGCTGTCGAGGGCAATGCGCAGTTCACCCGCCGAGGCGACATCAAGGCCATCGACCAGGGCAGCCATCCGGCAGACCAGGGCCGGCATGGGATTGGCCTTGACCGCATAGTGAAGCTGTACTGCCTCCGGCAACTGCGCACGCAATGCGCTGATGCGCTGTTGGATACGGCCGCGATCATAGAGATAGCACGGCGTCGAGCCGACCGCAGCGACGATTTCCGAAAGTGGTTTTCCGGCGACGATGAACTCGCCGTCATCATTGCGCTGCCAGATCACCGATGGCAGGTCGCCAATCATCGCTGCGAACCACCCGGCAAGGCGTTGCACGGCGCCGGCGGATCGGCAACGCATGGGGTCTTGCCGGTGTCGCGCTGTTGCATTCCGTCAAACCCGATAAAAATCGCGATACCACGCGACAAAGTTGGCGACGCCTTGCTCGACCGTTGTCGTCGGTGCATAGGCCGTGTCGCGGCTCAGTTCGGTGACATCGGCATAGGTATCCGGAACGTCGCCCGGTTGCAGCGGCAACAGGTTCTTCACGGCCTTGCGCCCGACGCTGTCCTCGATCACTTCGATATAGCGTGACAACTCGACCGGCTGGTTGTTGCCGATGTTGTAGATGCGATACGGGGCCGAGGAGGATGCCGGTGTCGGATGCAGCGGATCGTACGCGGGATCGCCCGCGGGGACCCGATCGAGCGTGCGCATGACGCCTTCGACGATGTCATCGATGTAGGTGAAGTCGCGCGTGTGCTTGCCGTGGTTGAACACATCGATGGGTTCGCCGGCAAGGATCTTGCGCGTGAACAGGAACAAGGCCATGTCCGGTCGGCCCCAGGGTCCGTAGACGGTGAAGAAGCGCAGGCCGGTCGTCGGCAAGTCAAACAGATGGCTGTAGGTATGCGCCATCAACTCGTTGGCTTTCTTGGTCGCCGCATACAGGCTGACCGGATGATCGACCGCATCCTGCACCGAGAACGGCAGCTTGCGATTGGCCCCGTACACCGAACTTGACGACGCATAGACCAGATGCTCGACACCGGCATGCCGGCAGGCTTCGAGGATGTTGGTGAAGCCGACGATATTGCTGTCGATGTAGGCGTGCGGATTTTCCAGCGAATAGCGCACGCCGGCCTGCGCGGCCAGGTTGACCACGCGCTGCGGCTTGAACCGGGCAAACGCCGCCTCCAGCGCCGCACGGTCTTCCAGTGCGGCACGCACAAAGCTGAAATTTGCGTGCGGGGTGAGCCGTGCCAGGCGGGCTTCCTTCAAGGCCGGGTCGTAGTAGGCATTGAGATTGTCGTAGCCGAGCACCTCATCGCCGCGCTCAAGCAGGCGCGCGCTCAATGCCGAACCGATGAATCCGGCAGCGCCGGTGACAAGTACGCGCATGGGCTGTCTCCAGGTCCGGGTCAGAGTCGATCGTCGACCGCTTCGCGCGGCAGCGCTTGTTTCACGTCGAACACGATGCAACCCGGCTTGCCGAGCGCGCGAATGCGCGATGCACCCATCTCGATGAACTGGCGGTGGGCCACGGCCAGGATGATGGCATCGTATTGCCCGCTGGCCGGCGCATCGATCAATTCGATTCCGTATTCGTGGCGTGCTTCGGCGGCATCGGCCCAGGGATCGTGCACGTCGACCTGTGCATGATAGTTGCGCAATTCCGCGATGACATCGACCACGCGCGTATTGCGCAGATCCGGGCAGTTTTCCTTGAACGCCAGGCCGAGCACCAGCACCTTGGCCGCGGCGACGTGGATGCGGCGCTGGATCATCAGCTTGATCACGCGCTGGGCGACGTGGCTGCCCATGCCGTCGTTGATGCGCCGCCCCGACAGGATCACTTCCGGGTGATAGCCGATCTGCTGCGCCTTGTGGGTCAGATAATACGGATCGACGCCGATGCAATGGCCGCCCACCAGGCCGGGCCGGAATGGCAGGAAATTCCATTTGGTACCGGCGGCGGCGAGTACTTCGCCGGTATCGATGCCGAGCCGATGGAAAATCAGGGCGAGTTCGTTGATCAGCGCAATGTTGAGGTCGCGCTGGGTGTTCTCGATGACCTTGGCCGCTTCGGCCACGCGGATGCTCGATGCCTTGTGCGTGCCGGCGCTGATCACGCGTCGATACAGCGCATCGACGAAATCGGCGGTGGCCGGGGTCGAACCTGATGTCACCTTCATGATCGATTCGAGGCGATGCGCCTTGTCGCCCGGATTGATCCGCTCGGGGCTGTAGCCGGCGAAGAAATCCTCGTTGAAGCGCAAACCCGATTCGCGCTCGATGATCGGCACGCAGACTTCCTCGGTCGCCCCCGGATACACGGTCGACTCGAAGATCGCCACGCCGCCCCGCCGGATTGCGCAGCCAACCGTGCGGCTGGCTGCTTCAAGCGGGCCGAGATCCGGGCGGCGCGCATCATCGATCGGCGTCGGCACGGTGACGATGAACACATTGCGGCCGGCAAGATCGGCCGGGTTGCCGGAAAAGCGCAGGTGGCGCGTGGACTTCAGTTCTTCGGCGTCGACTTCGAGGGTATGGTCGCGATGCGCGTCGAGATCGGCGATGCGCTGCGCATTGATGTCGAAGCCCAGCGTATCGAGCTGGCGTCCGAAGGCCACCGCCAACGGCAGGCCGACATAACCAAGGCCGATGATGGCCGGGCGCAGGTCATCCGGATGGGGCAGAGTCGCGGATCCCATGGATCGCTCCCGGTGTATTCAAGCGACAAGTGTAGCAATCGCGCCGCAGCTTGCGGTTTCCACAGCGAAGCATGCCATTGCCGCAGCACACGCCTCGGCATGACTCACGCCCATCCATGCAGCCGGTATGCCCACATGCCGAGGTATTCCTTGAGCGCGCGCGAACTGCGCTCCAGGGCCGCTGCGCGGGGCATCCATCGCAGCAGCCAATTTCCGCTCGGCGGGCTGGCCTCGAAATCCGTCGGTGCCGCTATGGCATCGATGCCCAGCTTGCGAAACGTGGCCAGCGCACGCGGCATGTGTTGCGCCGAAGTCACGAGCAGGATCCGATTGATCCCGCGCGCCTGCAGCAAGGGGAGGGTGTTGATGGCGTTCTCGCGCGTCGTGCGACTCCCGGATTCCAGAACCAGCGCCGCCTCGGGCACATCAAGGTTCTTGATGAAGGCAGCCATCGCCGGTGCTTCCGGCCAGACCACGCCAAGTTCTTCCGCGCTGCCTCCGGAAAGGATCACCAACGGTGCCCGCCCGGCGTGAAAAAGTCTCGCGCCAAACCAGACGCGATCCGCCCCGGCTTGCAGGTTGATGCCATGCTCGTCCTCTTCGACACCGCCGCCCAGGATCACGATGGCATCGACCACCGGCAGCTCGGTCGGCGCCAGCTGCGGATATTGCTGCTCCAGACTCTCGCCAAGAAGATACGTCGGCACTGGCAGCGACCATAGCAGCAACCAGCCCAGTCCCAACACGCAACAGGCCATGCCAAGCCGGGGCCAGCGCCTGCGCAGCAACAAGCCGAGCGGAACCAGCAGCAGGCACAGGGTCAGCGGATAGATCAACTGGGTCAGGATCTTTCCGATCAGCATGAGCACATCCGTTTCCAATGGGTCGTGGGCGCTGCGCAGCACGAACACATCGATCCGTCGATCAATCGGCAAGCGGTCGAGGATGAACGCAGCAAGTGCCATCGTCGCACGGATTCGCCGCCTATCCGCAGCATCGCCACGTTGCCTCGGTTGTGGTCAAGCGAGTGCGACATTCATCAGGTTTCCATCCGTATCATCTGGCCGTAAGAGTCGTCAGCGAAAATGCTGCGACCCTGCAACGAGGTTTCGTCAATGCCGACGCGCTGCGATTGGCTCAGCCATGAACATGCGCATTTTTCCCAGCTTATCGGATACCATCTGGCTACCGGGAAGGCCGGGAGCAAGAACTCATGGATCTTCAATTGTCTGGATTGTGGGGCGCAATCGTTGCGTTTCTGATAACGCTGATCGTGCAGAAATTGCTGATTCCCGTCTCGTCCCGTTTCAATCTGCTGGATCATCCGGCAGGGCGCAAGGATCACGCTGAACCAACCCCCGTGACCGGCGGCGTGGCGATGCTGGCCGGTCTTGTGCTGGCATCGGTGCTGACCTTGCCGGCGATCCATGCACCGCTGGGCGGATTCCTCGGTGCTGCCACCTTGCTGGTGGTCGTCGGCCTGCTCGATGACAAATACGATCTCGATTGGCGACTGCGCATCCTTGCGCAGATTCTGGCCGCCCTGATCATGATTTATTTCGGCGGCATCCGCGTGCACTACCTGGGCCATTTATTTGGCCATGAAAACCTGGTTCTCGGATCGCTGTCGGTTCCGTTCACCGTGTTCGCCACGGTGGGCATCATCAATGCGGTCAACATGATCGATGGTGCCGATGGACTCGCCGGCCTCCTCGTCCTCGCCGCGCTGGTCATGCTGTCGGCGGCAACCGTGTACTCCGGAAATCAGGCGCTGCTCACGCACTTGCTGCTTGCCATCGGAGCTGTCTGCGGTTTCCTGCTGTTCAACTTGCGGCATCGCTGGCAACAGTCGGCCAAGTCGTTCATGGGCAATTCCGGGAATCGGCACCTTTGTGGCGGCGTTCCAGCAAGGGGCCAGCGAGGATTTCCTCATGAACGCCTACGTCAACAATGCGCACAACGAATACGCGCAATGGTGGCTGGAGGGGGGCATCATGGCTGTCATCGTGATGCTGCTGGCGCTGGCGGCGCTGACCCGGGCCTTGCTCAGTTTGTTGCGCATGCGCCCAGGATCGACCGTCAGGGTTTGCGGGATTGCGGCAATGATGGGAATCGGCGTGATCCTCCTGCATTCGACGGTTGACTACCCGTTGCGGACGCAAGCCCTGATGGCGGTTTTTTCCGTGCTCTGTGGCATTGCCGTTGGCGCGGCCGGAACCGTATCCGCGCCCAGGGCGCAACCGGCTCGCCACGCCTGAGCGACAGCGCAGCCGGGAATCCGCATCCTGGCCGCGACTCGCGTGCTCAATCCTTCTTCGGCCGCTTCCAGCCGGGCACCGTGCATTGACGGGTGCGGGCCATGGTCAGTTCGCCTTCCGGGGCCGAGCGGGTAATCACCGATCCGGCGCCAATGGTGGCCTGGTTGCCGATGGTGACCGGGGCCACCAGCGAGGAGTTGGAGCCTATGAAGGCACCGTCGCCAATCGTCGTGCGGTGCTTGTTGGCGCCGTCGTAATTGCAGGTGATCGTGCCGGCACCGATGTTTGCATGGCTGCCGATGTCGGCATCGCCGACATAGCTCAGGTGGTTGATCTTCGAACCCGTGCCGAGGCGGGTGTTCTTGGTTTCGACGAAATTGCCGATGCGCGAGCCGGCGCCCAGCTCGGTGCCCGGGCGCAGGCGCGCGAATGGTCCGATCACGCACGGGCCGTGGGTGACGAGGCCCTCGATGTCGCAATGGGCCTTGACCACGGTGCCGGCGGCGAGACGGGAATTGGCGATGCGCGTGAACGGCCCGATCGAGACTTCATCGCCCAGCTCGACATGGCCTTCGAGGATGACATCAACGTCGATCTCGACATCGCGCCCGACCGTGGTCTTGCCGCGCACATCGAAACGCACCGGGTCGGAAAAACGCACGCCGAGCGTGGCCAATTCCGTTGCACGCAGGCGCTGGTACTGGCGTTCCAGCGCGGCCAGCTGCCAGGGATCGTTGGCGCCGAAGACTTCCTGTGGATTCCGGCAATGGCTGGCCTGGGCGGGTTCGCCTTCTTCGCTGGCCTGGGCGAAGACATCGGTGAGGTAGTACTCGCCCTGCGCGTTGTCGCTGGACAGGTTGTTGAGCCAGACGCGCAGCCGCCGCGCCTCGGCGGCAAGGATGCCGCTGTTGACCCAGGTGATCGCGCGCTGCTCGACGCTGCAGTCCTTCTCCTCGACGATCGCATGCACGCGGCCAATGCCGTCACGGATGATGCGGCCGTAGCCGTAGGGTTCTTCCAGCTCGGTCACCAGGGCGGTCAATGTTCCTTTCGCCGCAAGCAAGCCTTCGAGGGTGCTGCGCTGGATCAGCGGCACATCGCCGTAGAGCACGAGTACCTGTGCCAGGTCGGGTATCTCGGGCATGGCCAGTTTCACTGCATGGCCGGTGCCGCGCTGCTCGGCCTGGTGCACCCAGGTCAGGTCGGGATCTGCAAAGGCGGCGCGGACCTGGTCGCCACCGTGGCCATAGACGATATGGATTGCCGCCGGCTCCAGTGATCGGGCGACCTCGATGACATGGCCGAGCATTGGCCTGCCGGCCAGCGGCATCAGCACCTTGGGGCGTGCCGAGCGCATGCGCTTGCCTTCGCCGGCAGCGAGGATGACCACATGCAGCGAGGTGGCGCGCATTGGCGGAATCTCCAGGGGCGGACGGTGAACCTTAGCGGAAATCGCCCGTTGGGAGAATCGGGAGCGGGGAATCGGGACTAGGTTGAAGCCGGGAATCGGGGATCGGGAAGGATTCAATGCCCTCACGCCCTTTGCAGGAAGGGCTTTCATGCCCGATGCCGTTCGGCACGTAGCGGAAAGAGCATCGCGCCCGAAGAGGGGACAAGCGGCTGAAGCCGCTTACTACATCGAAGCGGTCGGGAATCGGGAATCCGAACTCTGAAAAGCTCGGCTTTTACCCACTCCCGACTCCCTGTTCTCGATTCCCGTCTCTTGTCAGTGCTTGAGGCTGCGACGCAGTTGTTCGAGTGCCTGCAACTGGGCGAGTGCCTGGGCCAACTGGGCCTGCGCCTCGGCGATTTCCATTGCATCGACACGATTGGCAATGGCGCGCTCCGCCTCGTCCTTGGCCTTGCGTGCGGCAGCCTCGTCGAGATCGGCGGCACGTTCGGCGGTATCGGCCAGCACCGTGACCACCTGCGGCTGCACCTCGAGGATGCCGCCGGAAACATAGAAGAACTGCTCCTCGCCATTCTCCAGTTTCAGGCGCACCTGGCCGGGCTTCAAGCGCGTGATCAGCGGCGCATGGCGTGGCGCAATACCAAGCTCGCCCATCTCGCCAGTGGCAATGACCATGCTCACGTTGCCATGGAAGATTTCCTTCTCGGCACTGACGATGTCGCAGCGGATGGTGCTCATGGATGCTCTCTCATTACATTCGTTCGCGGGAATGGGGAATGGGGAATGGTTAGAAGCCAGGCAAAAGCAAAGCGAAATCCGCTCTGCCGATTCCCGAGTCCCTTTTCCCTATTCTCGGAAAGCGGCTACGCCGCTTTCTTCGCCATCGCCTCGGCCTTGGCAAAAGCTTCGTCGATGCCGCCGACCATGTAGAAGGCCTGTTCCGGCAAGGCATCGCACTCGCCGTCGCAGATCATCTTGAAGCCGCGGATGGTTTCCTTCAGCGACACGTACTTGCCCGGCGCGCCGGTGAAGACCTGGGCGACGGTGAACGGCTGCGAGAAGAACTTCTCGATCTTGCGCGCGCGGTAGACGGTGTTGCGGTCGTCCTCGCTCAACTCGTCCATGCCGAGGATGGCGATGATGTCCTTCAGCTCCTTGTAGCGCTGCAGGGTGCCCTGCACGCGGCGCGCGGTCTCGTAATGCTCGTTGCCGATGACCAGCGGATCGAGCTGGCGGCTGGTCGAGGCGAGCGGATCGACGGCCGGGTAGATGCCGAGGCTGGCGATGTCGCGCGACAGGGCCACGGTCGAGTCGAGGTGGGCGAAGGTCGTCGCCGGCGAAGGATCGGTGTAGTCGTCGGCCGGCACGTAGACCGCCTGGATCGAGGTGATCGAACCGGTCTTGGTCGAGGTGATGCGTTCCTGCAGGCGGCCCATTTCGTCGGCCAGGGTCGGCTGGTAACCGACGGCGGACGGCATGCGTCCGAGCAGGGCGGAGACTTCGGTTCCGGCCAGGGTGTAGCGGTAGATGTTGTCGACGAAGAACAGGATGTCGCGACCCTTGCCGGTGGCCGGGTCGATGTCGTCGCGGAAGTATTCGGCCATGGTCAGGCCGGTCAGGGCGACGCGCAGGCGGTTGCCCGGCGGTTCGTTCATCTGGCCGTAGACCATCGCCACTTTCGACTGCTGGATGTCGTCGAGCTTGACGACGCCCGCCTCGATCATCTCGTGGTAGAAGTCGTTGCCTTCGCGGGTGCGCTCGCCGACGCCGGCAAACACCGACAGGCCGGAGTGCTGGGTGGCGATGTTGTTGATCAGTTCAAGCATGTTGACGGTCTTGCCGACGCCGGCGCCGCCGAACAGGCCGACCTTGCCGCCCTTTGCGAACGGGCAGACCAGGTCGATGACCTTGATGCCGGTTTCCAGCAGGTCGTTGCTGGAGGACTGGTCGTCATACGCCGGTGCCTTGCGATGGATGACCCATTTTTCCTTCTCGCCAATCGGACCGGCTTCGTCGATCGGATTGCCGAGCACGTCCATGATGCGACCGAGTGTGGCCTTGCCCACCGGCACCTTGATGCCATCGCCGGTGTTGTTGGCGACGAGGCCACGCTTGAGGCCATCGGTCGAGCCGAGAGCGATCGTGCGGACGACGCCATCCCCGAGCTGCTGTTGCACCTCGAGGGTGATCGCCATGCCATCGATGGTCAGCGCGTCGTAGACCTTCGGCACGGATTCGCGCGGGAACTCGACGTCGACGACGGCGCCGATGATTTGTACGACTTTGCCTTGGTTCATTGGGTGGGACTCCATGGAGCTGTTCAAATTTTTCGAATTGGGAATGGGGAATGGAGAGCAGGGAGTGGGTGGATCAAGTGCAAAGCCTGTTGCTTTGCCGATTCCCTATTCTCCATTCCCGATTCCCGGCTTCACTAGACCGCTGCCGCGCCGCCGACGATTTCCGAGATTTCCTGGGTGATCGCAGCCTGGCGAGCCTTGTTGTAGATCAGGGTAAGCGTGCCGATGGCCTTGGTCGCGTTGTCCGACGCGCTCTTCATGGCCACCATGCGCGCGGCATGTTCGCTGGCGAGGTTTTCGAGGGTTGCCTGGTAGACCAGCGACTCGACATAGCGCTTCAGCACGTGGTCGAGAACGGAAGCCGGATCGGGCTCGTAGAGATAGTCCCAGGAGTGTGAGCTGGTCAGCTCGTCCGAAGGTGGCAGCGGCAGCAACTGGTCGACCGTCGCCTTCTGCGTCATGGTGTTGACGAAATCGTTGTAGACCAGCGACAGGCGATCGATGCGACCATCGGTGTAGGCATCGAGCATGACCTTGATGACGCCGATCAACTGGTCGATCTGCGGCCTTTCGCCGAGATGGGTGACGCTGCCGACCATGTTCACCTTGAGGCGGCGGAAATACGCACTCGCCTTCTGGCCGATGCAGACCATGTCCACTTCAACGCCCTTGTCCTGCCAGGCGCGGATCTGCCCGAGCAGGTTGCGGAACAGGTTGGTGTTGAGGCCACCGCAAAGGCCGCGATCAGTCGAGACAATGACGTAGCCGACGCGCTTGATCTCGCTGCGCTCGACCATGAACGGATGCTTGTACTCGCTGTTGGCACGTGCAATGTGGCCAATGGCCTGGCGCATCAGGCGCGCATACGGGCGCGAGGCCTTCATCAGGTCCTGCGCCTTGCGGATCTTCGATGCCGAGACCATCTCCAGCGCGCGCGTCACCTTGCGGGTGTTCTGCACGCTCTTGATCTTGGTTTTGATTTCTCTGCCGCCGGCCATGCTCTTGCTCGCTATGCTCGCTTCGTGGGAATCGGGAGTGGGGAATGGGGAATGGTTTTTAGAGCCGGGAATGGAGAATCGGGAATGGAGAATGGGTAAAGCGACAGCGCGCTACCTAGGCTCTTGCCCTTGCTTCCAACTATTCCCTGTTCCGTATTCTCGATTCCCAAGGGCTCCTACCAGGAGCCCGTATTCTTGAACTCGTCCAGGCCCGCCTTGAACTGGCCTTCGATGTCGTTGTTCCAGTCTCCGGTTTCGACGATCTTCTTCATCAGGTCGCCGTAGTTGCTGTGGAAGTGCTGGTGCAGGGCGGCCTCGAAAGGCAGGATCTTGGCGATGGGCAGATCGTCGAGGTAACCCTTTTCCGCCGCGTACACCGACAGTGACAGCTCGGCGATCGACAGCGGCGCGTATTGCTTCTGCTTCATCAGCTCGGTGACGCGCTGGCCGCGCTCCAGCTGGGCGCGCGTGGCGGCATCGAGATCCGAGGCGAACTGCGCGAATGCGGCCAACTCGCGGAACTGGGCGAGGGCGAGCTTGACGCCGCCGGACAGCTTCTTGACGATCTTGGTCTGCGCCGCGCCACCGACGCGCGACACCGAGACGCCGGCGTTGACGGCGGGACGGATACCGGCGTTGAAGAGATCGGTTTCAAGGAAGATCTGGCCATCGGTGATCGAGATCACGTTGGTCGGCACGAAGGCGGAAACGTCGCCGGCCTGGGTCTCGATGATCGGCAGGGCGGTCAACGAACCGGTCTTGCCCTTGACCGCGCCGTTGGTGTGCTTCTCGACGTATTCCTCGTTGACGCGGGCGGCACGCTCGAGCAGGCGCGAGTGCAGGTAGAAGACGTCACCCGGATAGGCCTCGCGACCCGGCGGGCGCTTCAGCAACAGGGAGATCTGGCGGTAGGCCCAGGCCTGCTTGGTCAGATCGTCATAGATGATCAGCGCGTCTTCGCCGATGTCGCGGAAGAACTCGCCCATCGAGCAGCCGGAGTACGGCGCGATGTACTGCATGGCCGCCGATTCCGAAGCCGAGGCGGCGACGATGATGGTGTGGGCGAGGGCATCGTTTTCCTCGAGCTTGCGCACGACGTTGGCGATCGAGCTCTGCTTCTGGCCGATGGCGACGTAGATGCATTTGATGCCGGAACCCTTCTGGTTGATGATCGCATCGATGGCCAGGGCGGTCTTGCCGGTCTGGCGGTCGCCGATGATCAGCTCGCGCTGGCCACGGCCGATCGGGATCATCGAGTCGACCGACTTGTAGCCGGTCTGCACCGGCTGGTCGACCGATTTGCGCCAGATCACGCCCGGCGCGACTTTCTCGATCGGTGCCGAATGCTTGGCATTGATCGGGCCCTTGCCGTCGATCGGGTTGCCGAGCGCGTCGACGACGCGGCCGAGCAATTCGCGGCCGACCGGGACTTCAAGGATCTTGCCGGTGGTCTTGACTGTATCGCCTTCGCGCAGGTGCTCATAGCTGCCGAGAACCACGCAACCCACCGAGTCGCGTTCGAGGTTGAGGGCCAGGGCGATGGTGTCGCCGGGCATCTCGACCATTTCACCGGACATCACGTCGTTGAGGCCGTGCACGCGCACGATGCCGTCGGACACGCTGGTGATCGTGCCCTCGTTGCGCGCATCGGCGGTGAGCTTGAACTCTTCGATGCGGTGCTTGATGAGTTCGCTGATTTCAGACGGATTGATTGTGGTGGCCATTTTGGTTTCCCGGTTCGTGTACGGCCTTTGCCGCACGCGGATGTTTCAGTATTGGGTTGTGCGGTGGGGAGTCAGCAGCCGAGGTGGTAGGCGCGATGCGCTCGCCGCCCACTGCCGGCTGCCCATGCGTTCACTGGACCAGCGCCTGTTCGAGTCGCGCCAGGCGGCCGCGCACCGAACCATCAATGACAATCTCGCCGGCGTCGATGACGGCACCGCCGAGCATCTTCGGATCAATCGACTGGCTCAGCTCGATGTCGCGATTGAAACGACGCTTGAGTGCCGCGCTGATCTTTTCGAGCTCGGCCGCTTCGACACGGGTTGCCGTGCGCAGTCGCACTTTCAAGGTGCGTTCCGATTCCAGCTTGAGCTGCTCGAACAGCGCGCCAATCTCGGGCAGCGCCCACAGGCGGCCATTGTCGGCCAGCAGGCTGATGAAGCGGCCAAAGTCCGAATCGACCTTTTCGGCATGCGGCAGGAACAAGGAGGCGAGTTCGCCCGCGCTCAGGCGCGGATTGCCAAGCAGGCCGACCACACGCGGATCAGCGGCCACCTGTGCGGCAAAGGCGAGCTTTTCCGCCCAGGCGGCCAAGCTGCCTTTCGACACGGCCGTCTCGAATGCGGCGCGTGCGTACGGTCGGGCCAGGGTCAGTGCGCTGGACATGGGATCAGATCTCGCTCACGAGCTGGTCGAGCAGATCCTTGTGCGCACTGGCATCGATCTCGCGCTTGAGGATCTTTTCGGCACCGGCGACGGCGAGCGCGGCAACCTTGGTCCGCAGTTCCTCGCGGGCACGGTGCGCCATGCTCTCGATTTCGGCGGCGGCAATGGCTTTCTGCTTGGTGCCTTCGACGATGGCATCGGTGCGCGCCTTGTCGACGATCTGGCCCGCCTGCTGGCTGGCCTTGTCGATGATCGCGACGGCTTCGACGCGAGCCTTGCGGATCTCGTCGGCGACGCGCGAATCGGCATCCGCGAGTTCCTGGCGGGCACGATCGGCTGCAGCCAGACCTTCGGCGATCTTGGCCTGGCGTTCTTCGATTGCCGCGATGATGTGTGGCCAGATGAATTTCATCACCAGCCAGACAACGGCGAAGAACACAATGCCCTGGATCACCAGAGTGATATTGGGAATCATTTTTCTTGCTCCTGCGTGACGGCGGCCGGGTGGCCGCCGCGCGGATGCCGGGTTAACGGATGATTACTGGACGCCGAGCGTGGCGAGCAGCGGGTTTGCAAACAGCAGCAGCAGGGCGATGGCGACGCCGATGATCGGCACCGCATCGAGCAAGCCGGCGACGATGAACATCTTGGTCTGCAGCATCGGCGTGAGTTCCGGCTGGCGCGATGCGCCTTCAATGAACTTGCCGCCGAGGATGGCGAAGCCGATCGCCGTTCCGAGCGCGCCGAATCCGATCAGGAGGGCGGCGGCGATGACCGTCATGCTGAGCAGGTCGCCGACCTGGGCAACGTTTGCGATGGTTTCCATGGTTCTCTCCGTGTTGACTGTATTGGTTGGTTGGAAAAGGTGAGACGAAAATCAATGGTGCTCTGCAGCCATGCTCAGGTAAACAATCGAGAGCACCATGAAGATGAAGGCCTGCAGCGTGATGATGAGGATGTGGAAGGCGGTCCAGGCAAAGCCGGCGATGAACTGGCCCATGCCCAGCAGGTAGGTCGAGAAGTGGGTGAGTGAGGCACCCAGGGTCAGCACGGCGATGAGGATGAAAATCAGCTCGCCCGCGTACATGTTGCCGAACAGTCGCAGCGACAGCGACAACGGCCGCACCAACTCCTCGATCACGCGCAAGAGCAGGTTGAACGGCGCGAACCACGGGCCGAACGGGGCAGTGAAGAATTCCTTGAAGAAGCCGACCACGCCCTTGTGCTTGAGGCCGACATACTGGATCAGCAGGAATACCGTGATCGACATGCCGAAGGTGGTGTTGATGTCGGCGGTCGGCACGACGCGCAGATAGGCGTGGGCGGGATCGTGGCCGGTCATCTGGTGTGCGCCGGCCCAGGCCCACGGCAGCAGGTCTACCGGCAGCATGTCCATGAAATTCATCATGAACACGAGCACGAAGATGGTCAGCGACAGCGGCGCGATGATCTTGCTGCGACCGTGGAATGTTTCGCGGACCATGCCGTCGACAAAGCCGACCAGCATCTCGATGGCGCACTGCACCTTGCCCGGCACGCCGGACGTGGCACGGCGCGCGACACGGATGAAATACCAGACAAAGAGGAGGGCGGCGAGCAGCTTGATGAGGACGCTGTCGAGGTTGATCAGCCAGAACTGCCCCTCGGTACCCGGCATCTGCACCTGCCAATGATGCAGGTGGTGCTTGATGTACTCGGTCATGTTCGGCGATGCGTGTTCGCTGGCCATCGGTCTACCTGATTGCAATGAGGCTGATCCAGAATGAAAACTGTGCTGCCAGTACGCCGGCGATCAGCCCGGCGAAAGGCAGTTTCAAGACTGCGATGGCCAGTGTCAGCGCCAGGCACAGCCAGAACCACTTGATGACTTCCGCCGCATAGGCGGAACGCAATACGTCGCGTGCCGGGGCAACGCCCCGCCCGAACAGGCGCAAGGCAAACAAGCCGTTGCCGATCGCGATGATGGCACCGCCCACGAAGGTTGCCGAGCCGATCCGCCAACCGTACATCGAAGCGACCAATGCGACCACGAAGGTCACTCCGATCTGCAAAAGCGCGGTGCGAACCGCCACGCGCCAGCCATGGGCGATGGAATTGCGCACCTGGTTTTGCTCGAATGCTTGTTGGGATCACGGTCAGCCAGCAAAAATGCTGCCTGCAGAGCCGCCGAATTGTATCAGCAGGTGTTTGGCAGTCGCAACCGAGAAAACCCCCTGGGCGGCGCTGGATCGGCCCGGCAAGGGCATCGCCGGATTCGGGCAAGTCGACCCTGCTCCTCGCCAGGCCTGATGGTGCCGGCCCCAGGGACATGCGCCGTGTGCAGCCCGCAGGCTTTGCCCGCTCACTGCGTCCAATTGTCACCCCGCCCGCCGCATCGGCGGGTGCCCGCGGCGCATTTGGTTGCCGCTGGCATGGCTGGCTCGGCATAATCAGGAGTCCGGGCTCGACCCCGCTGCGTCAGGGATCACGCTTCAATGAGTCAAGCTGCCGATGCCTACCTTGAATTGCCGGCTGGCCAGGCGGTTTATGCCGAGGGCGATTCCGGGTCGACGATGTACATCATCGAGGCAGGAACGGTCGATCTGCTGCTGGCGGCACGCGGAGCCGAGCCGATCGCCAGCTATGGCCCTGGCGACTTCTTCGGCGAGGCGTCGATGCTGGCCGAACAGCCGCGCTTCAGCTCGGCCATCGTGCGCAAGCCGGTGCGCCTGCTCAAGATCGAGCGGGCCGGATTCGCCGACCTGCTCGCCCGGCACGTCGAAATCGGCATTGCCATCATTTGCAAGCTGGCGCAGCGCCACCAGCAATGCGAGTTGCGTCTGGCCTCCGCCCTGCTCGAAGCGGCGCAAAAGCGCAAGCCGACCAGTGCCCCGCCTCGAGACGCCGCGCGCGCCGCGCCGGCGGCACCGGGTGAAACCCTCCAGCAATCGGCGAGGCTGGAGCCGCCGCCTTCGCGAACCACGATCGAGCCACCGCGGGCATCGCCGCCGGTCGCGAAATTGCGTGGCGGTTGTGCACTCAAGCATGCCAAAGGCAGCGTGTTCGCGCTCGATCCGGCGCTCAACGAGTTTCTCGTCGGTCGGCCTGATCCGCGGGCCGGCATCAATCCGGAGATCGATCTCAGCGAGGTTGATCCGACGCGCAGCTTGAGCCGGCGGCATGCCAGACTGGTTCGACAGGGCCAGCTTTTCTTCGTGCGCGAAGATGCGCGCACGGTGAATGGGACCTTTGTAAACAATGTGCGGATCGGAACCGGCGTCGATGTTCCGGTCAAGCCCGGGGATACGCTGCGCTTTGGCGCGGTCGAGGTCGAATTTTCTGCCGCCTGACGCGGCTCGGAGACTGAAGATGGTGAGTAGCCGCGAGTTGCCAGAGTCCCTGACCGGGGTGGATCTCGGTGTCATCGATGCGCTCAAGGCGCTCAAGGAAGAGGCCGATATCCTGCGCGGTCGCTTGGCCGGTCTCGAGTCGGTCAAATCCGATTTTGATCCGGCCGTGTTCAGTCGGGTCAATGCCGACTACGCGAAACAACTGGCCGGCCTGGAGGCCAAGTCCGAGCCGCTGCGCCAGCAGGCGCGCGAGTCCTATGCGCGCTTGCGCGGCGCGCTGGCCGACATCAGCCACGCCCACGAGGCGGTCAAGCTGGATCGCCAGGAGATCGAGCTGCGCCGCAAGCTCGGCGAGTTCAGCGAGGAGGAATACAAGAAGCGCCTGCAGGCCATCGAGACCTCGCTGTCCGAACGCGCCGTCGCCCACAAGCAGGGCGAGGCACTGCGCGGGCGCTTCCTCGAAGTGTTCGCCAGCGAGGAGGAGTTGCTGCAGGCGGTGCCCGCAGCGCATGCGGGTCCGGCGAGCACGCAGGAAATGCCGATCGCCGAGGATATCGACATCCCCATGGATCTCGCCGCGCTGGAAATCCCGGCCGCGCAGACGCAGATCCTGCAGGTGCTGAAGCTGCCCGAGCCGCCCAAGGTGCCGGGCGCGCCTGCCGCCAAGCCGCCGGCATTCGGCGCGAGTGCGACGATGTCGCTGCGCACCGGTCGCCTGGTTCCGCAGAATCCGGAAGCCGGACGTACGGCCATTCCGCTTCCGCCCAAGCCGATCTCGATCGGTACCGAAGCCAGCAACGAGATCCGCATTGGCGGGCCCGGTGTCGAACCCCAGCACGCGCGCATCTCGGTCGATTCGCAGGGCTACACCTTGAGCGATCTCGGCAGCAAGTCCGGCACGCGGGTGAATGCCGAGACCATCCAGCAACGCCTGCTGCGGCACGAGGATGTGATCCAGATCGGCATGGCCCGCTTCGTCTTCCGCGAAGGCTGAGATGGCGCTCGAGATCCGCGAGGAAACCATTGCCGAGGTGCGCGTGCTCGGCCTGACCGGGCGTCTGGACACCGATACCGCGGCCGATCTCGAATTGGCCGCACAGGACCTGATCGACGCCGGGGCGCGCGATTTCATCGTCGACCTCGGCGGTGTCGGTTATGTCAGCAGCGCCGGTTTGCGCGTCTTGCTGATGATCGGCAAGTCGATCGACGGCAAGGGCAGCTTGCGCCTGTGCGGCTTGAACGCGACGGTACGCCAGGTTTTCGATGTCGCCGGTTTCACCCAGTTGTTCGTGATCGGTGCCGACCGCAACGCCGTGCTGCCCAAGGCCAAGGCCAAGCCAGCGGCTGGGGAATCCGGCAAGGACACTGCGCTTGCGCTCGCCGCAGCAAAGCTGCTGGCGGCGGAAAAATCCGTTTTTGCCGAGGCCAAAGTCGAGGCTGCCCTCGCCGCCGCTGCCTCGCGCCTGCTGGCCTTGGCTTGAGGCGTGCTCAGTCGCGGCTGAGCAGGAGCAAGGTCAGGTCATCCGCAGCAGCGGCCGAGCCGACAAAGGCATCGACTTGCCGGTTGATCTCCGCAAGCAGCGCGGGTGCCTTGCCGGCACGCTGCATGGCTGCCTTGGCGCGCTCGATGCCGAACTGTTCGCCATCCTTGTTCTGCGCCTCGTCGAGACCGTCGGTGTAAAGCAGCAGGCAGGCCCCGGGCGTCAGGGTGATTGTCGATGAGGCAAAACGTGTCTGCGCGTTCGCGCCGAGGGCGGCGCCCGGCTCCATGACCAGTTGTTCGACATAGCCGTTTGCCGCGCGCAACAGCGGCGCCGGATGACCGGCATTGGCAATCTCGACGCGGCCGCTGTCGACGTCGAGGGCAACGACCTGGGCGGTGACGAACATGCCGGCTTCAAGCTCCTCGAGAAGCAGGATGTTCAGGGTGACCAGCAAGTCGAGTGGCGTGCCGGCCTGGTTTGCGAGCAGGCGCATGGCCATGCCGAAGCGGGCCATGACCAGGGCGGCGGATACCGCCTTGCCGGAGACATCGGCAATGACCATGCCGACGCGGCCATCGGTAAAATGGAAATAATCATAATGATCGCCGCCGACCACGCGTGCCGGCACGTAGGCTTCGGCCAGTTCGTAACCGGGCAGGCGAATCGTGTTTTGCGGCAGGAAATGCTGTTGCACGCGGCGGGCGAGGAGCAGGTCGCGCTCGGCGACACGGCGATCCGGGTGGTTGCCGCGCTCGGCTTCGAGCAGGCCGGCAAGCACACTGGCAATGCCCTTGGCCAGCGAGCGGTCCATCGGGTTCCAGGTATCCGAACGCGCGGATTCGGCGACCACGATGCCCAGTGTCTCGCCACCGAGGATGACGGGTGCGGCGAGGATCCCGGCCGGTGCGCGGGCAACGCCGAGCGGTTCAATGGCCGAAGTGCCACCGGCGACACCATCGACATGACGCAGGCAAGCCTCGGCCAGGGCCAGGCTGACCGGGCGCTGCGCATCGGTGCTTGCCGCTTCCTGGCCATACTCGATCAGCTTGCGACTGCCGGGGCGGGTGACATACAGGCTGACCCGCTCGCAGCCGATGAAGCGCTCGCGGATGGCACCGAGAACCTGGCTGATCAATGTGCCGGCTGCCTCGCGCCGCGCCGGCAGCGCGGCAATCCAGGCCAGCAGATCGAGGCGCCCGACCAGTTGCGGGAACGAGCTCTCCGTCCCCTGGCCCGTTGCCTGCACATCGGTCGTGGTCACGGTCACGGCGACTTCACCAATGACCAGAGCGACCGCGCCCTCGATGCGCAATTCGCCGCGCAAGGGCTGGCCGCGATGGAGGATGCCGTTGGCACTTCCGAGATCGCGGATGCGCCAGACACCATCGCTGCCGCAGGTCACCTCGGCATGCCGGCGCGAGACCGTGGAGTCATCGATGCGGATGTCGGAATACGCCCCGCGCCCGATCACTGCGGATTCGCTGAAACTGAATTGCTGGCCGGCGAGGGCACCGCTGGTGATGGTCAGGCTCGGCATGATCGCGGCAGTGTCGCATGGCAGCCGTCGAAGTTGAAATCCGCGTGCAGTCGTCCAGCGTTGTCGGCAGACAGTCCATTCATGGCATCGCCTGCAACTGCTCGGCAACTGCTCGGCAACTGCTCCTGCGTTGCTCTCGGCCCTTGTTCCCGACAGGGCTCTACCGCCTCCATCCTTGGAGGCGTACCTCCTGCATCCATGCAGTCGTCCTGCGTTGCAGGCATACCGGCCATCCATGGCCATCACCTGCAACTGCTCCTGCGTTGCAGGCATACAGGCCATCCATGGCCATAAAAAAACCGGACGGCGATGCGTCCGGTTTGAATGCGTTGCGGCGAATCCGGGGAAAGCCGCAACGCTATCCGTGTTGCTGGAGGCGATTACTTGCCCGAAGCGGCCTTCTTCGCTGCATTGACCTGTTTGGTCACGGCTTCGTTGGTGGCTTCGAACGAACCCTTGATCAGGTTGCCGATCTGCTCGTTGGTCTTCAGGGTCAGGCCGATCACTTCCTGGTTGGTGGCGTACAGCTTCTCGGCGGATTCCTTGGCCAGCTGGATGCCCTTCGGCCAGATGGCCTTGGCGCCCTCGAAGTCACGCACTTCGGAAGCCTCGGCCCAGAAAGCGTTGGACGCATTGACATGGTTCTCGACAGCCTTCAACTGCAGGCCGGCAATGCTCTCGAAGCTGGCCAGAGCGACGCTCTGCGCTTTGACAGCGGCGTCGGCAAAGTTCTTGCCGAGGGAAAGGAACTGCGAATTCATCTGCTCGTACATGGGGTAACTCCCTCTCTAAGAGTGTTGGTGGAATGCACTCTAGCAAAGATTTTGGTGCGTTGCAACATAAACCGGCGCAACCAGATGTAAGTCATTCAGAAACCGTTGCAAATCATCAACATGCACATGGGGGTTTTGATGTGCGTATGCAATATCGCCGACGCAGGTCAGGTGTGCGGACCGGCGTAGCTGCAGCCGGATGTGCAGGTTTCGTGGATCACCACCCGAGCCAGCAGGGGCAGGCGTGGCTGCAGCGCGTTCCAGATCCACACGGCGAGGTTTTCGCTGGTCGGGTTTTCCAGTCCGGGCACGTCATTGAGATAGTGGTGGTCGAGCTGGTCGAACAACGGCGCAAAGGCGGCTTTGACCTCCGCGAAATCGCAGACCCAGCCCAAGGTCGGCTCGATGGCTCCGCGCAGGTGGATCTCGATCTCGAACGAATGCCCGTGCAAGCGCGAGCACTTGTGCCCTTGCGGCACGTTGGGCAGGCGATGAGCCGCCTCGATGCGGAATTTCTTGAAGATTTCCATGCGCGTCGTGTGTTTGCGAGGGCGACATTCGCCAGATTCGCAAGGATACCGTCGCCGGCGTCAAGCGGGAATCGGGAATCGGGAATCGGGAATCGGGAATCGGGAATCGGGAATCGGGAAAAGCATGCGATGCGGCGAACGGGAGGCCTTTCGCAGGAAGCGGCTTCAGCCGCGATGCTTTTTTCCAACATACCGAAAGGAATCTTCCACGAAAAGCTGTTGCCGGGCGGAACCATCGCAGATGATACCGCCACACGAATTGCAGAGGAGCGATTGTTCCGCGCTTGTGCCGTCAATCGATCAGGTAATGGCGTGCGATGGCGAGCGCCAGGCGGTACGGTTCGGGATCGTTGCGGTTGCTCAGGATGATCACGCTCAAGCTGCGTTGCGGATAGCGCACGAAGACGTTGCGGAAGCCGATGCTTTCCCCCGAGTGCCACAGCGATTCGCCGGTGATGCGCCAGCCGAAGCCATAGCGGACATCGGCATCATCGGTGACCGTCCACGGATGAAAGGCAAGTTCACGCGATTGCTTCGAGAGCAGGCGATCGCTGTAGAGCGCGGCATCCCAGCGGGCCAGATCGTCGAGCGATGAATAGATTCCGCCATCGCCGAGCACCGCGCTGGTCAGGCTTTGGTCGGTGCGCGTCCAGCCGCTTGCACCCTCGCTGTAGCCGTAGGCGCGATGGCGAACGGGCGCACCGCCGTTGACATAAGCCAGGCTGTCGCGCATGCCGAGCGGTTCGAAGATGCGTTGCTTCAGGAATTCCTCGAAGCGCAAGCCGGATGCCCGTTCGACGATCAGGGCAAGCATCGAATAGCCACCATTGCTGTAGCGGTAGTGGCTGCCGGGCGCGAAATAAAGACGATCCTGGGCTACCAGCAGATGCAGCACGTCAGCATCGCGAAGTTGGTTCGCCTGGTTGGCGGGCATCACATCTTCATAGTCGACAAGGCCGCCGGTATGGGTCAGCAACTCGCGAATGGTGATGGCATCGGTCGCTGCAGGCAGTGCTGGCAACCATTGGCGCATGCGCTCATCGAGGCTAAGCGTGCCGTCTTCGGCCAGAAGCAGGATTGCCGCTGCGGTGAACTGCTTGGTCACCGAGGCGAGCCGATAGTTCGTCGCCGGCGTGGCCAATTCGTGATCTTCCAGATTGGCCAGCCCGTAGCCCTTGCGCACGATGGCCTTGCCATCGCGAATGACCAGCACCGAGGCGCCCGGAACCTCACCCTGGTAAGCCTGCATGATCGTGTCGATCGCGGTGGTATCGGTCACGGTTCCGGCACTACTTGCGCATCCACCCACGGCGGCTGCAAGCCCGAGCAGCAGGGCGAGTGGCGCCAGGCTTGTGCGCTGGTGCAGGCGGCGCCGGCATTGCGGTTCACGCTCATTCAATGGGCACGTCATAAAAAATCTCGGCGGAAGGCTCGGGCTCGAAGCGGTAGTGCCACCATTCCATCGGGTAGTTCCGGAAACCTGCGGCGAGCATGGCTTCACGAAGCCGATGGCGGTTGCTGCGTTGCGCCGCACTCACCTGCGTCGAATCGGTATGCGCGCGCGAATCGAAGAAATCGAAATCCGTGCCCATGTCGAGCGTTCGGCATGCTGTAGCGGGATGATCGCATTGCTGCAGGGTGAGATCGATCGTGGCGCCGCGACTGTGCCCGGACACCGGCGCAATGTAGTCGCCCAGCAGTTCGGACTTGTCGAGATTGGGGTAGTAGCGCGACTTGGTTTCCTGATCGCCGGCATCGTTCGCCCAGCGGACAAAATGGCGCACGCCGCGCGCGGGGCGATAGCAGTCGAAAATCTTCAGTCGCAAAGAATGCTTGCGCAATTCGCGTTCAACATCGGCCAAGGCGTGCGCTACCGGCGACTTGAGCAGGCAACGTGCGGCGCGGTAGCCATCGATGGGTCGACCGACAAAGTTGTCGGAGCCGGCATAGCGCATGTCGAGGGTGATGTCGGGAACCAGTTCGCTGATGTCGACAAGACCGGCTTCGGTCGCCGTGGTGGCGCTTGAGAGCACGCCATCGGCGGCGCGTGCTAGCTGGCCAACTTGCACGGCAAAGAGGGCGCTCAGGGCGAGCGCCAGCGCGCGGCGATCAATCACAATCGGCCACCCGAGTGAATGCGAGATCCTCGTAATCGAAACTGAAATCTGCTTGCGGATCGACCTTGCTCATGTGCAGCGTCGGCGCATTGCCGGTCGTGAAATCGAGCCAGGCCTCGGCATCGACGCCCTCGGCATCCCAGTCGACTAGGTTGCGTTGGCCCACCTGCATCAGCGTGCCGCGCATGAGCGGGGATTTGGCCGAGCGAAAACGCACCCGTTGCGCGTCGGCGCAGATTGCCACGTCGCCAAACCACGGGTCGCGCCAGATCCCGAGGAGGCCGTGCAATTGTGCCGGCGTGACCGGCGTGCGTGTGGCTGTGTCGGGCGCGGCATGTTGCGCGGTCGAGACGCGATCGGCGGCGAGATCGGCGGCGTAGCCGGCGATGCCGCGCGCATCATCCGGCGCGGTGAACTGCTTGACCAGGGCCTCGCCGAGCACGGTTCTGGCCTCGTCCGCTTCACCGTTGATCAGGAAGACAAAACCGGATTTGCGATCCGGCAACAACAGCATCATCGAATACATGCCCGACAGCGTGCCGGTATGCGAGACCGTCCATTCGCCATCGACATCGCCGAGGCGGAAACCGAGCGCATACAGCCAGGCGTGGGTGTTGTCCCAGGCGCGCCGACGCGCCGAAATCGGCATCGGCGTGTGGCCTGTCCACATTGCCGCGCGCTGTTCGGCGGACAACCAGGTTTTCTGTTGCGCATCGGGAGTCAACCAGTTGCGCGCCCAGCGCAGCATGGCATCGAGACTGCAACGAATGCCGCCGGCAGCGGCCGAAGTGATCTCGGCAACCTCATCGCCATCGGCCGAGGTGACGACATTGCGCCCCTTGGCCTGCGCATGCGGTTGCGCGATGTCGTCATCGATGGAGGACTTCCACGCGCCGACGCGGCAATCCAGGCCTAGCGGCACGAACACCTGCGAACGCATCAACTCTTCGTAGCTTGCGCCGCCGGCCGCAGCGGCGACCTCGCCGGCGACCACATAGAGCAGGTTGTCGTAGGCATAGCCGGCACGAAAACTGTACCTTGGCTTGATGTGGCCGAGGCCGGCAAGGATGTCGGCGCGGGTGAACCGGTTGGGTTCCGGCCACAGCATGAGGTCGCCACCGCCTTCCGGCAGGCCGCTGTTGTGCACGAGCAGGTCGCGCACCTGCATGTTCCGCGTCACCCAGGGATCGAACATGCGGAAGTCCGGCAAGTGCTTCACCACCGGATCCTCCCAGCGCAGCTTGCCGGCATCGACCAGACGTGCGAGCAGGCTGGCGGTCATTGCCTTGCTGTTCGAGGCAATCTTGAACAGGGTCTGCCGCGTGATCTTCTTGCCTGAGCCCGCTTCGCGTTCGCCGAGCGTGCGCGTGTAAAGGATTTCGCCGTTGTCGATCACGCCCACGGCAATGCCCGGCAACTGGTAGCGCTGGACGGCATCATCGACGATGCGATCGAAGCGCTCCGGATCGGTCGCGGCCAGAGTCGCGCCGGCCAGGAAGAAGAGGGCGATGAGGGCGATTCGAGGTGCGCGCACGGCGTTCATTGCGCCTGCCAATCGAGCGTCGTGGCCTCGCCAAGGCACATTTCGGCGTGGCTCTGGCGGCGTCGCGCAATGGCCCAGCGGCCCCGGTCGAGCAGCACCTCGGCGGCAAGTGGCCGTGAGTTGTAGGTCGATGCCATCGATGCGGCATAAGCGCCAGTGGTGCGGATCATCATCAATTCGCCGGCTCGGCATTCGGGCAGGGTGCGGTCGCGGGCAAAGGTATCGGCGCTTTCACAGACCGGGCCGACAATATCGTACGTGACCTCGGCTCGGGGCTGCGGCGACACCGCGACAATTTCATGCCAGGCATCGTAGAGACTGGGTCGAGCCAGGTCGTTCATGGCGGCATCGAGGATCAGGAAGCGACGCGAATCCCCTTGCTTGCTGCGCAGCACCCGGGTCAGCAGGAAACCTGCTTCGGCCACCAGCCAGCGGCCGGGCTCCAGCACGATGCGACCACGGTAATCATGCAGGGCATGGCGGATCGCCCCGACGTATTCGGCCGCTGTCGGTGCCGCATCGTCGGCTTCGCGATAGCGGACGCCGAGTCCGCCACCGACATCGATCGAATGGATCACGTGGCCTGCGGCTTCGAGCTCGCGGCGCAGCGTGGCAACCCTATCCAGCGCATCACGGAACGGATCGAGACCGAGAATCTGCGAGCCGATATGCACATGCAGGCCGTTGATGCGCAGGTTGCGCAAGCGCGGGCGATCGGCAAACCATTGCCGCGCCTCATCGGCGCTGACGCCGAATTTGTTCGCGGCTTTTCCGGTCGAGATCTTCGCATGCGTTTGCGCATCGACATCGGGGTTGATGCGCACGGCGACATTGGCAATTTGATCGAGTTCGGCGGCGACAAGCTGGAGGGAATCGAGTTCGTCGCGCGATTCCACATTGAAGCGCGCGATGCCGGCTTCGAGTGCCATGCGCATCTCGTCGATGCTCTTGCCGACACCGGAGAAGACGATGCGCTGCGGATCGATGCCGGCATCGAGCGCGCGCTGCAGTTCGCCCGCCGAGACGATATCCGCACCGATTCCCGCGTCCGCCATCAAGCGCAGGACGGCACGCAACGGGTTCGCCTTCACGGCAAAACAGATCTGCGCATCGAGGCCGCCAAGGGCACGTTGCAGTTCGTGGATGCGCTGGCGGATCGCGCTGGCCGAGTAGACGTGGCATGGCGTGCCGACGCGCCGGGCCAGCCATTCGAGGTCGATGCGGTCCACCGTTGCGTTGGAGAATTCCGCCAGCGTGCGGCCGTCCATGAGCAAATCCAGGTTGTCGGTGCACTGGCGCGGCGAAGCGATCCGCGTGAACGGATCGCTTCGCCGGGTCGTCAGAAATTGACCGAGACGGTCAACTGGGCGTAGCGCGGCGATTGGTAGCCGGTGCCCTGGCGATAGCGTGGATTGAGGAAGCCGATATCGGTTTCGCGCTCGTCATCCACTTCGGTCACGCGTTCCTGGTTGAACAGGTTGTACACCGCCAGTTTCACGCGCATGTCGGCTGATCCAAAGGAGTGGAAGTAGCTGACGTTGGCACCGAAATCATAGATCCATGGCAGACGTCCACCATCGCCGCGATGGCTGGCTTCATAGATCCGTTCCGACGGGTTTTCGGATGTGCAATTGGCTACGCAGATGAAGTTGCTGTGGTAGTTGGTGCCGTCGAAGGGATTGCCGACGCCGAACGCGTTGACCGGTCGACCCGACTGCACGACCAGGGTTCCACCGACCGCCCAGTTCTCGCTGAACCCGTAGGCGCCGCGAAACTTGAACTGATGGCGCCGGTCATTCGGCAGGTATCCGGTGCCGCCGTAATTGACCCAGGGATCGTCGAAATTCTCGGTGCGGCCCGTATCGGAGAAATCCGTATCCGAATTGACCGGGCCTTCGGCATTGCCCTTGCTGTAGGACAGCGTGTAGGAGGCGTTGAAGGACCAGTGATCATCCCAGGCGCGATCGATCTGCAGTTCGAGTGCCTTGTAGGTGCGTTCCGGCTTGGAGTAGCCGGCTTCGCCGACATAGTTGCCATCATCGTCGTACAAGGCCCATCCGGCGACTGCCGTATCGATGGTGACGTAGGCATCATTGTCGCCGTCACAGTTGGTGTCGGTGTACACCGTGGCATCCTGGCCGGGGTTGCCCATGATGTAGCCGATATAGCCCGGCTCGCCGTCGCAGAGGATGCCGTTGGAGGTCAGTTCCATGTCGTCGATGGCATTGGTCAGGTCGCGAAAGATGCCACGCATGCCGATCGACCATTTGTCGTCGATCATCGACTGGAAGCCGAGGATCAACTCATCCTGGTAAACCGGATCCATGTTCTTGTCGACTTCGCCACGCAGGTCGCCAACCGTGCCATCACCTTGTGAATCATCCACTGGCCCGATCTGCGCGCCGAGGATCGGGCGCTGGTAGGTGCTGCCGTTGAACTCGAAACCCTCGAGTCCGTTGAACGCATAGAACGTGCGCACGTCGGCAAAGCCGCCGGCCTGCTTGATGTTGATGACATTGGCCACCGGCAGGAAGTAACGCCCGAGGGTGCCGAAGATCTTGGTGCGCCCGTCGCCGACGGTATCCCAGGTGAAGCCGAGGCGGGGCGCAAGCATGTCGCTGATCTTGATGTAGCTGTCACCGTCCGAGTTCTTGTTGTCGAACGCCTCCATGCGCAAGCCGGCATTGAGCACGAAGTTGGGCGTGACCGACCAGTTGTCTTCCAGGTAGTAGGCGCTGTTGATTGTCTCGAAGGTGCCATCGACCTCGTTGGTGCGCGTGCGCACATAGGCGGTGACGCCCTCGGGGACAACGCCGCCGTTGGCCAGGGTGGCGCCCGGGCTGGTACTGCGGATTTCATAGAGCAGGCGCTCCGGGCCCGGATAAAACTGCGTGTGGTCCGAAGTATTGGTCTCATGATCGAGGCCGAAGCGCAGCAGGTGATCGCCCAACGACCATTCAAAATCAAGGCGTGCCGCCTCGCGATTGTCCAGGCGCCTGGCGACGGTCGAGGTGCTGGTGCAACCGATGTCGCCATCGCCGACCGGCCGCAAGTCACGAATGCGGCTGCAGTTGATGTCGTTGAGGCTCGACTGGGCGAACTCGCGTTCGTTTTCGCCGTACATGGCCTTCATCGAGAAATCATCGGTCAGGTAGCCCGTGTAGGTCGCCGACCAGTTGCTGCCGCCGTTGTCGAGGTAACGGGTGTTGTTGAAATCATTGCGCTGGCCGTTGGCCAGATCGAACTGGTAGATGTCGGTGGCGGTGTTGTTGCCGTCGCCGAAGGCGAGAAACTCGAGCAGGTGGTTGTCGCTGATCTGCCAATCCAGCTTGGTTCCCCAGAAGCCGTCGTCGGACTTGCCCTTGTTGATGAGGTTGCCGGAACTCGTCGTGTTGGTCGGCTGGTAGTCCCGTGCCTCGTACAGGGCGAAGAAGAACAGCTTGTCGCGGATGATCGGTCCGGAGGCATACACATTCACGTTGCGGCGATCGTATTCGTCGTAGCTGGATATGTAGGTGGGATTGCCGTCGGCATCGTAGTGGTCGTTGCCGCTGGTCTGCGCAAAGCTCGGCTCCCACACCGCTTCGGCACCGAACTTGAACTCGTTGGTGCCCGACTGCGTCACCGCATTGATCACGCCACCGGTGGTGCGGCCGAACTCCACCGAGTAGCCGCCGGTCTTGACCTGGAACTCCTTGTAGAACGCGAACGGCACCGACGAGAAACCGACGCGGTTGTAGAAATCCGTGACATTGAGGCCATTGATGTAAACCGTGTTTTCCGCCACCGACGAACCGCCAAACGAGATGCCGCCAAACTCGCCTTGCACCACGCCCGGGGCGAGCAAGGCAACGGCCAGCGGATCGCGCTCAACCGGCAGGCGCTTGAGTTCCTCACGATCGATATTGGTCGCGCTTTCCACCGAAGTGACATCAACCGCCATGGGCAGGGCCGAGGCACTGACGACGATGGTGTCGAGCGTGCCGGTGGCTGTTCCCACATTGACTGTGGTCGCATTGCCCAGGCTCACGGTCACGTTCAGGGGTTCCGCCAGCGACTGGCCATCCACCGTCGATTGCAACTGGTAATTGCCGACCGGAAGGAACGGGAACCGGTAGTTGCCATTGGCATCGGCGGTTACCGTGCGCGAAAAGCCGGTGTCCGGACTGGTCACGGTGATGACCGCTCCCGGGCGCGTGCGACCGACCAGCGAGCCGTCGGAGTTAGCCGCCGTCACCGCCGTCGATGCGAGCATCGACAGGCAGGCACCCAACGCCAGGCAAAGCGCACGTTGTGCCATTGTTCGTTTGACGATCACGTTGTTCATTTCCCCTCCAGGTCATGGTTTCCGCATGTGTCTGCGGTTGATTTGATTATTGCCCGGCAGGGGAAACCTGCCAGGTGAAGTTGTAGTCCCACTGGTCGAAATAGAGATTGCCGCCGCTCCACTCGGCTTCACCGCGTTGCAGGTCGACGGTTTCGGAACGGAAATGCGTTTTCGCCGGGACGAAATCGCGTCCGTAGTCGTCGTTGAAGGCAATGCGATAGGCATCGAGGCCGCCGAGGTAGAAACCGGCGATGCGTGGATCCTCGCTGTGCAGGCGACCCGTGGTCACATCCATCGGAATCCAGCCGTAAGGCGCGATGTAAAGCTGGCCCCAGTCGTGCAGGTTCCAGTAATCATCGCCATCGGAATAAACCATGCCCGATTGCCAGCGTGACGGAATGCCGTTGAGGCGCAGCAGGGTCATCAGCAGCAGGGTTTGCTGGCCGCAATCGGCATGGCCGGCACGCAGGGCGTAGTCGCTGATGTTGCTGATCGTGGAATATTCGCGCGCACCGGCCCAGGGAATCGCATCGACCGCCGCGTAGAGCTTCTGCGCAATGCGCCAGGGATTTTTCTCGTCGCCGACGATCTGCCGCGAAAACAGGCGCAGGGATTCGCTGAAGACGATATGCGGAGGGCGCTCGGCCACGAATGGCGCGAGCTCGGGCGTGATCGTCGCCGCGACCACCTTGTCCACATCGATGACATGCGCTTGCGCGGAGACGATCAACGCGTAGCGGATCGAGAACTCGGTCGGCTTGCCGGCTTCGGCCTTGCGTTCTAGATACGCGGTGCGCTGCAGGGCCGATTCGGGGGCGATCACCGCCCTGGCCGGCGTGCTTTCGATGAATCGGATCTGCTCCTGCTGGCCGGGCAGGGCGCGCGGATAGGGAATCCAGGCACGCACGACCTCGCCCGCCGGCACGGCATCGGCATGCACGCTGAGCGTCTGGGTGACCTCGAGCTTGCGCGGCGCGAGGCCGCGCGCGTGTTCCGCGGTGGCCGCTGCGAGGATTTCGCGATGATGCGCATTGGCGGTTTCCATCGGCCCGTCGCGCATCGGCGCCTGCTCGCTGCGCCGCGTCCGCGCCTCGGCACTCAGGCGGAACAGGTTCGATGCGGCGCGGTTGAAGTACAACACGCGGCCATCGATCGTTTGCGATTCAAACAAGCCATGCGCCTGCCAGCGCGCAAACTCGGCATCATTCAGATCGGGAATCTTCTTGCGCAGCTGCGCCTTGAGCGCGCTTTCATCGAGGGTGAAATCGAGCAGGATGCGGCGCATGCGCTCGCGTTCGAAGGCCAGCGCGGCGCGCGTGGCGGCATCGACCCGGGTGTTGGCCAGCGCCGCGGCGATCGCGCGCTCTGCCGATTGATACTGGCCCTGGTCGATACTGGTGATGATGGAATCGACAGATGACGAGGCGGCCGCGCAAATGCCCGGGGTCAGCAACAATGCCGCAAGCAGCATGCCGCGGCGCAGACACCATGGGCGGGTGAGCGCGGCGTGCGACAGGGATGTCGCTGGCTTGTGCATCGTCTCGGGGGTTCCATCTGAAAGCATCTGTGGCGGCTGTGTAACACGGTTGCAATCGGTGGTCAATAATTTATGCTTCGCTCAATATCTCCGGGAATCATCTATTCCGCAATGCACCATTCAGCGCATGACAACGCGGGGTCTCCATGATCCAGACGGTATGGCCATACCTTGCCGTGATGCTCCTGTGTGCGGGGATTTTTCCTGCGCTGGAGCGCCGCTTCGACTGGCGCTTGTTCAAGGTGATGCCACCCATCGTGCTGACCTATCTGCTGGTCACCGCCCTCGCCGTCGGCGGACTGTGGCAAGTCAACGAGGCGATCCGCGACGCCCAATCGAGCCTGATCGGCCGACTGGTTCCGGCCCTGTTGTTTCTGCTGATGATCAACTGCGATCTGCGCGCGATCTACCGCCTGGGACCGCGCGTGCTGGCGGTATTTTTTTGCACATCGTTGTGTTTGTTCATTGCCTTCCTGGTCACGTTCCTGCTCTATCGCGGCTGGTTGGCGGGCGATGCATGGCAACCGCTGGCCGCACTCAGTGGCAGCTGGGTCGGCGGCTCGGCCAACATGATTGCGGTGAAGCAGGCCATCGGCATGTCCGATTCGTTGCTCGCCATGTCCCTGCTGACCGACGCGCTGGGCTATTCGATCTGGGTTGTCGTGCTATTTTCGGTGGCACCGCTGGCACCGGCATTCAACCGCTGGACACGCGCGCGATCCAGCGCCGATATGGGGGTCGAGGAATTGCGCAGTGCCGGTCTGGCGACGCCCGACAGCGTGCTGATCTGGCTCGGCCTGGCCTTGCTGGTGGGTGCTGGCAGCGCGTCCCTGGCTACGGTGTTGCCGGTATCCAGCATGTTTTCCGCAACCACCTGGACCATTCTGCTGGCGACCGGGATTGGCCTGATCGCCGCGCATACCCCGCTGGCGCGCTTTGCGGGTGCCAGTTCCATTTCCGGCGCCTTGTTGATCAGCGTGGTCGCGGTGCTTGCCTCGCAAAGCAATTTCGAAGGCATTGGCGAAGCACCGATGTACCTGCTGTGCGGACTCACCATCCTCTTCATCCATGCCGCCCTTCTGATCCTCGCGGCGCGCATTTTCCATTTCGACCTTTACCTGTGCGGGATCGCCTCGCTGGCGCACGTGGGCGGCGTCGCCGCGACACCTTTGCTGGCGGCCAGCTATGCACGTTCGCTGGTGCCGGTCGGCATCCTGCTTGCCCTGCTCGGATATATCCTCGGCACCGGCTTCGGTCTGGTGGTCGCCTCGATCCTGTCGAAGCTGGCCCTTCCTTGAAGGCACACCCCTGATGAACGTCTTTCGAAACCTGCTCGCAACCCTGTGCGTCCTTGCTGCCCTGACCGCGGTCGCGCGCGAAGCGCCGCCGCCGGTGCTGCTGCCCGGCGTCCTCGGCGTCAGCGAAGCGCAGCTGGCAGCCGATTTCTGGATTGCGCGCCAGGACCAAGCCGATAAGGTGATCCTCGGACGCAGCGAGATCGAGGCGCAAAACGCGAAGCTCATGCGCGAGGATGAGTCGATGCATGACCTGCGCAAACTGCCGTCCCGCTTGAACCGGCAGCAGGTCAAGGACTGGATCGAAGGTTTGGGCGATGCGCCGTCGTCGCCGTTGCATGACGTCGACGGCAAGCCGGTGTCGGCGGATGCAATGCAGGCCATTCTCGCCAACCGGCAACTGGATGCCATCCCCGCCGTGCAGGCGACCCGCTACGGACTCGTCGTGCAGCGCGCCGATCTGCGTAGCTTGCCGACCCGCTTGCGGGTGTTCCGCTCGGACGACGACACCGACATCGACCGTTTCCAGGAAAGCGGCGTATTTCCGGGCACACCTGTCGTGATCGCGCACGCAAGCGCCGACGGCCGTTGGTGGTTCGTGGTCAGTCCGAGTTATGCGGCATGGATCGAGGCCCGCTCCGTCGCCATCGGCACGGCCGAACAGGTATTCGGCTACGTCGACAAGTCGCCTTACCGCATCGTCACCGGCGCCAGCGTACGCACCGTCTTCACCCGCGAGGCGCCGGCACTCTCGGAGCTGCAACTCGACATGGGCGTGCGCGTTCCGTTGTGGACGGGCTGGCCCGCCGACACGCCGGTCAATGGCCAGCACGCCTACACCGCCCACGTCATCGAACTGCCGACCCGCGCCGCCGACGGCAGCCTCGGCTTCGCACCGGCCTTGTTGCAGAAGAATGCCGACACGGCCGCCGATTATCTGCCGCTGACCCGCAGCAACATCCTGCGTCAGGCCTTCAAGTTCCTCGGCGAGCGCTACGGCTGGGGCCATGCCTACAACGGGCGCGACTGCAGCGGTTTCGTGGGCGAGGTCTATCGCAGCATGGGCGTGATGATGCCGCGCAACACCAGCGACCAGGGCGTGAGCCCGGCGTTCGCAAAACGCGTCTTCACGGAAGCCGACACGCCCGCTCGGCTCAGCGAGGCCGCGCATGCAGCCGAGCCGGGCGACCTTGTCTACATTCCCGGGCACGTGATGCTGGTGATCGGCCGCATCAACGGCGAGCCCTGGGTCATCCACGACACCACCGGAGCCACCGTGCGCACCGTGGATGACCGTCGGGTACGCGTGAAACTGAATGCCGTTTCGGTGACACCCCTGGTCCCGCTGCAGTTCAACGACCGCGAATCCTATATCGATCGCATGCGCAGCATCGTGCGCATCCGCCCCCTGCCAGCCACGGAAGCGCCAAACCATCCATGAAGATTACCGATATCCGCTTCGGCATGCTGCGCGTGCCATTGAAGACACCGTTCAAGACCGCATTGCGCACGGTCGAAGCGGTCGAAGACATCATCGTCATGATCAATACCGACAGCGGCCATGTCGGTTATGGCGAAGCGCCGGCCACGGCCGTGATCACCGGCGATACGCACGGCTCGATCATCGATGCGATCCGCCACTACATCTCGCCGCGTCTGCTCGGTGCCGAGATTGCGGATCTCAATCGGATCACCCATCTGATCCAGGGTTCGATGGAGAAGAACTCAAGCGCCAAGGCCGCCGTCGAGATTGCCGTCTACGATCTCTGGGGCCAGCTTTACCAGGCACCGCTGTATCGCCTGCTCGGCGGCGGCGATCCGGTCATCACCACCGACATCACCATCAGTGTCGACTACATCGACAAGATGGTGGCCGACTCGCTGGCGGCGGTCGAGCGCGGCTTCGAGTCGCTCAAGATCAAGGTCGGCAAGGACATCGGCGTCGACATCGAGCGGGTCAAGGCCATCTACGCGGCGGTCGAGGATCGCGCCCTGCTGCGCCTCGATGCCAACCAGGGCTGGACGGCCAAGCAGGCCGTGTATGCCCTGCAGACGCTGGAAGATGCCGGCGTGCGCCTGGAACTGGTCGAGCAACCGGTCAAGGCCAATGATCTGGACGGCATGAAATACGTCACCGAACGCGTGCACACGCCGATCATGGCGGATGAAAGCGTGTTCGGCCCGACCGAAGTCATCGAGCTGATCCGCATGCGCGCCGCCGACATCATCAACATCAAGCTGATGAAGACCGGTGGCATTTCCAATGCCATCCGCATCGCCGACATTGCCGCGATGTACGAGGTCGAATGCATGATCGGCTGCATGCTGGAAACCAGCATCAGCGTTGCCGCCGCCGTGCACGTGGCGGTGGCCAAATCGAATGCGATCACCAAGATCGATCTCGACGGGCCTTCGCTGTGCGCATTCAATCCGGTCGATGGTGGAGTCATCTTCAATGAATCGGAAATCACCGTGACCGATGCACCGGGCCTCGGAATCCGCGATATTCGCGGACTTGAACTGATCCCCTGAACGGAGCGAGTCGAGGCGAATGTCACCGCTGCTGAAAATCCGCGCCGAACGCGACCAGATGTCGGCGATCGAACGCCGCATCGCCGACTTCCTGCTGGAAGAGGCGCACCTGCTGCGCGACTACTCCTCGCAGCAGCTCGCCAATGCACTGAAGATCAGCCAGTCGAGCGTGGTCAAGTTCAGCCAGAAGCTCGGCTTCAAGGGCTATCCGGATCTCAAGTATTCCATCGGCGAGTCGATTGCCCGTGGCGATGCCGGCGACAGCGCCAGTGGCAGCGCTGAACCGAGCGCAGACGATCCGCACGCGGCGCTGGCCGAAAATCTCTGGTACATCAAGACCCGCGCCGAGCAGGAAACCCGCCTGATCAATCCGGCGAGCGGCATCGACGCGATTGCCCGGCTGATCGGCAAGGCCGGCAAGGTCTTCCTCATCGGCCTTGGCGAAGATGGCATTCCGGCGCGCGCCTTCGCCATGCGCCTGTCCCTGCTCGATATCCTCACCGTGCATCATTTCGATGCGGTGCTGATGACCGCGAGCATCAGCACGGCGACCAAGGCGGATGTGCTGCTGGTCTTTTCCGAGCACGGCCAGCAGACCAACCTGTGCAAGATCAGCCGGCAGTTCCGTGAGCGCCACGGCAAGGTGATCTCGGTGACCCGGCACTCGGCCAACCCCCTGCGCGCGCACGCCGATCACTCACTGCTCGTCTCCGCGCACGACGACCGCGCGCACATCGAGCCGCTGATCTACCACTCGGCCCTGCGCCATCTGCTCGACATGATCTTCGTCCTGCTCTGCGAAAGCGGCAAGAACCGCCTCGACCAGCTGGAGTCGAACCTGGAGCGCATTCACAGCCTGATGGAGCCGTGAGGGGCGGGCAATGGGGATTCGGGAATCGGGAATGGGGAATAGGGATCCATTGCATCCCTTGTTTGGGCGATGCTCTTTTCCAGGCACCGGGGACTGTCATCTTGGCGCGGACGGCATGAGGTTGAACGATGATTGAGCGAGGGGGGTGCATGTTGCGCGGCGTCGGCGTTGCCATCGCCTGCGTGGCAAGTCTGTTATCACCTGCGATCCATGCGGCGGATGCGGCCGATAGCGTGACCGGCGCGCAACAGATGATCCTGGTCATCACGCCGGATTGGGACAGCACGCAAGCAAGCTTGCGCCGGTTCGAACAACACGACGGAAAATGGCAGGCGGTTTCGCTGCCGCACGCAGTGGTCATCGGCAAATCCGGCGCGGCCTGGGGGCTCGGCCTGCATGCGCCGCAGCCCGGCCCGCAGAAACGCGAGGGCGACGGGCGCGCGCCGGCCGGGATCTTCTCTATCGGGCCGGCCTTTGGCTATGCCTCATCGGTAGTGACCGGTCTCGACTACCACCCGATGACCGCAGCGGACTACTGCATCGATGTCAGCGACTCGCCGCTGTACAACCAGATCGTCGATGCCGGAAAAGTGGGCGCAAAGGCAATCGCGGGTTCAACCGAGCCGATGCGCCGCGATTTGCACGCCGCTGGCGACCAGCGCTACAAGCTCGGCTTCGTCATCGCGCACAATGCGCTGCGCACGCCGGGCGGCGGCAGTTGCATCTTTGCTCATTTGTGGACAAACAAGGATTCGACAACGGCCGGATGCACGGCAATGGCCGAGCCGGTCATGCGTGAACTGCTGGCCTGGCTCGACCCGGCACGACGGCCGGTGTTTGTCCTGCTGCCGCGTGCCGAGTACCAGCGCCTGCGCCAGACATGGCGACTTCCCGATCTTGATGATCCGGCTGCGCGATGAAGCCGACGCGCAGCAGGCTGCTTTTGAATATCCGGCAATTCTGCCTTTGATCCTGATCCCGAGCCGAGTTCCTGCCCATGTCGATGACCACACGAATCCTGCTCGGCCTCGCCCTCGGTACGATCCTTGGCCTCGGCCTTGCCTGGTTCGACCCGGCCCTGGCGAAGTCCGCCGCGACGATTGCGCAGCCGGTCGGTCGCCTCTGGCTGAATGCCTTGCAGATGACCGTGGTGCCGTTGGTGCTGGCCCTGGTCATCATTGGCGTCAGTGCGGCCAATGACGCTGCCGCATCGGGACGCACGGCACGACGGGCGATGGTCGTCTTCGCCTTGCTGCTGGCGGCAGGGGCGATGTTCGCGGCGCTTGCCGCACCGCTGATGCTGTCTTTGCTGCCGCGTGATCCAATCCTCATCGAGCATCTGCGCGCGGCCATTCCGGAGGCGGGCACGACGGCCAGCGCAGTGGGCTTCGGCGACTGGTTCACGGCGATCATTCCAGCCAATGCGATTGCCGCAGCCGCGCAAAGTGCGATGTTGCCGCTGGTCGTTTTTGCCCTGTTCTTCGGTTTTGCCTTGACCCGCATCGAGGCCGTGCGGCGCGCACGCATGATCGAGTTTTTCCAGACCGTCGCCGACATCATGATCGTCATCGTGCACTGGGTGTTGTGGGCGGCACCGCTGGGCGTGTTTGCCCTCGTCCTCGCCGTCTGCGCCACCGCCGGCGGCAGCGTGATCAGCGCGCTGGGGTGGTACATCGCCTTGCTGTGCAGCCTCTACGTCACCATCACCCTGCTGATGTATCCGCTGGCGGTGTTTGCCGGTGGTGTGCGCCTGCGCCGGTTTGCGGCGGCCATCCTGCCGGCGCAAGTTGTGGCGGCGAGCACGCAATCCTCGCTCGCCTCGTTGCCGGCGATGATCGAAAGTGCGCGCGGGCGTCTCGATCATCCGCCCGCCGTGGCCGCCCTGGTATTGCCGATGGCAGTGTCGTTGTTTCGCATCACCAGCCCGGTGCAATACATCGGTGCGGCATCGTTCATCGCCTGGATATACGGTATCGACGTGCCAGCCGCGCAGATTGCCGCAGCTGCGGCGCTGGCCGTGGTGATCAGTCTCGGCTCGGTGGGTCTGCCGGGCCAGGTCAGCTTCATGGCGACGACAATGCCGGTGACCTCGGCCATGGGCTTGCCGCTGGATCCGCTGGGCCTGTTGCTCGCGGTCGACACCATCCCCGATGTCTTTGCCACGGTCGGCAACGTCAGCGCCGATCTGACCGCGAACACCATCGTCGCGCACCACCACGATGATGAAGCAGGCATCCCTGAGCATGTGGCTGGAGATACCTGAGGTCGAGCGCGAACCCTCGCCGCAAACCCTCACTCGCGTGGTGAGGGGCTTGCAGCGACGATAACCCCTGCTCAGGGGCAGGATCGGTCAGCTGCGCTTGCCGAATGCGCCGAGCAAACCCGCGCCTGCCTGCAGCATTTCGCCCATGCTGATTTCGCCGTCACCGTCGCTGTCGAGCACGCCGCTGAGCAGTCCGCCAACGCCGCTCTGCTGCAGGCGATGGTTTTCCTGCCCGAGCATGCCGCTGAGGGCGTTTGCATCGAGACCCTGCTTTTTTGTCATGTTGCCCAGCGCCGCCATGACGATCGGTGCAAGCATGGCCAGCAATTGCGCCGCGCCGGCGCCGCCGAGGCCACTGGTCTGGCCGAGTCCGCGTGCGGCATGATCGCGGCGCGCACCGAAGATGTGGCCAAGGATGGCACCACCGATGCCGTCGCCGGCGCTGCCGGCCGAGGAACCGCCGCCAAGGACCGAGCCGAGCACGTCGCCGATTCCGCCGCCTGCACCGGAAGGACCACCGCCACCGAGTACGGAACCCAGCACATCACCCAGTCCGCCGCCGCCGCGGCGGTTGCCGCCACCACCAAGCACCGATCCCAGCAATCCGCCGATATCGACGCCGGCATGATCGCGTTCGAGTGCCGAATGCAGGGCGTTTGCGCCTTGCGGCGAGGTTGCATTGCGTGCCAGTCCGCCCATCAACAAGGGCAAGGCCTGCTGGATGGCGTCGCTGGCCTGCGCCGGATCAATGCCCAGTTGCCCGGCAATGGATTCAATATGACCTTGATCCATTTGCGCAAAAATTGTTGAAGTCAAGTCACTCATGTCTGCAGTCCATTTCTGGGGGATGGCCACGCTACCATTGCCTCCCCTCGACTGCCCAGGGAATTGCGCCGGCATGCGTCAAAGATCGTGACGAAGGCGGCGCGGGTGCTAGGCTCGCGATTGCCGTAGCCGCGTGCCGCGGGGATTCAGCCATGACAGAAATCGATCCGCGATTCGTGGCCTTGCAGGCCCGCTATCGTGCCTCCCTTGCCGGCAAACGCGCCGACATCGAGCAGGCATGGCAGGCCTTGGCTGCGGACTGCAGTGATACCGCCAGCCAGGCAGCCTTGCTTGCAGTGGTGCATCGCCTGGCCGGATCGGCCGAATCCTATGGCTTTGACGGGATCGGTCGCCTTGCCGCGCAGCTGGACAGGCAACTGGAGCCGGTTCGCGGCAAGGCCGATCCGGCGCAGCGAAGCGCGGCCCTGTGCGCGCTGCGCGATGAACTTGCCCGTCCCATTGAGGAATTGCTGGCCGAACTCCGGAGTGGCGCGGCGTGATGCCCGGTGCACGACGGGTGGTTCGCCTTGCGCCGGCCTGAACGCTATCCTGCACGCCCGGATTGTGGATCAAGACCATGCACGCAAAGACCCAGGTTTCCCTGATTGGCGCACCGACCGACATTGGTGCCGGTCACCGTGGCGCATCGATGGGCCCGGAGGCCTTGCGCGTGGCCGGAATTGCCGAAGCCCTGACCCAGCGCGGCATCGAGGTGATTGATCGCGGCAACCTGACCGGCCCGATGAACCCGTGGACCGGTCCGGTTTCGGGCTATCGCCACCTGGCTCAGGTGGTGGAATGGAATCGCCTGGTCATGCATGCGGTCAGCGCCGAACTGGCCCAGGATCGCCTGCCGGTCCTGCTGGGAGGCGACCATTGCCTGGCCATCGGATCGATCACTGCCGTGGCCCGGCATTGCCGCGAGCGCGGCAAGCGCCTGCTGGTGCTCTGGCTTGATGCGCATGCCGACTACAACACCTGCGATGTCACCCCTTCGGGCAATATCCATGGCATGCCGGTGGCCTGCCTGTGCGGACTCGGCCCGCGCGAGCTGACCGAACTCGGTGGCAGCGCTCCGGCGCTGTCGCCGGACTGCATCCGCCAGATCGGCATCCGCTCGGTCGACACCGGCGAGAAAAAGCTGGTCCGCGATGCCGGGCTGGACATCTACGACATGCGCTACATCGACGAGATCGGCATGAAGAGGGTGATGGAAGAGGCGCTGGCCGACATCGACGACAACACCCACGTGCACGTCAGCTTCGATGTCGACTTCCTTGATCCCGGCATTGCGCCGGGCGTCGGCACGACCATTCCGGGCGGACCGAACTACCGCGAAGCGCAGTTGTGCATGGAGATGATCGCCGATCGCGGCGGCATGGGCTCGCTCGACATCATGGAGCTCAACCCTGCGTTCGATGACCACAATCGCACCGCCGTGCTCTCCGTTGATCTGGTCGAGAGCCTGTTCGGCAAGAGCACCCTGATGCGCGATTGATCGGCACCTGCCGCTGATCGGATCGTCCTGTGAATGCAAATTCCTGACAGTTTGCGCCGCGCGCTCAGCGCGTGCGCCGTCGCCGAAACGATCAGGCCGGCTGCCGCTTGGCGGTTGCAGCCTTCGCGGATGGCACGCTGCTTGCTTGCAGCTTGCTTGATACGTGACGGTGGGTTCGGCGAAACGCTGCGGGCCGGGTTTCGTCGATCGAGCGGGCGCCATGTTGGGCTCGACAGCGGCGGCAAATCCCGGAACCGGGCCGTTGCCGTCCACGCACTTGGCCATGGGTGGCGCAAATATGTTTCTTCGGAAAGACCCGGACGAAAGACTCCTGGCGGCAATGAATGCGCCGCTGCGATCTGCCGCGGTCGTTGGCAAATGCCTGGCGATACTCGCCCTGAGCAGCGCCCTGGTCGTCGTCATCGGCGGCACCAGCCACGTCTTCGGACGGCCCCTGATTGCCTTGCTGCTGACCGCGATCATCGCTGCGGTGCTGGTGTCGCTGCGTCCGCGCCTGTTCCTCGCGCCACTGGGTGCCGGGGAACGCCTGGATGAGCGCAGTGCGCCGCCGGCCATCAACGTCGATGCGCTGTTCCTGATGTCGCCGTCGCCAGCTTTGCTGGTCGATTGCGAAACGCGCGGGATCCTGGCCGCGAACCAGGCCGCCGCTGACATGTATGGCTACGCACTCGGCGATCTCGGGCAACTTTCGCTGGCTGCGCTGTTGCCGGTCGCCGCGACCCCGGACGAGGCGCAAGGCGACCTGCCGGCCGCCGGCCTTGCCCGGCACCAGCGCGCCGACGGCAGCACGTTCTGGGGCGAACTGCAGTTTTCCCGCATCGAACAGCCGGCGCGCGCCGCCTGGCTGGTGACGGTCAGCGATGTCAGCACGCGCATGAATCTCGCCCGCGATCTGGAAAACAGCGAACGTTTCGCCGCCGATCTGATCGAGCTCAGCCTTGGCATCGTCTTCATCCATGACCTCAACGGCGACTTGCGCACGGTCAACCCCGCCTTTGCCCAGGCACTGGGCTACACTGCCGAGGAACTGGCAGGCCGCAACCTTGGCGAGTTCCTGCCGCCGGGCCAGCGCGGGGCGTTTGGCGGCTACCTGTCGAGCATCGATCAGGATGGCGTGAGCGATGGCGTGATCCGCCTGCGCACGCGCGATGGCGGCGAGCGCGTCTGGGAATACCGCAACCGCCTGCGCCTCGGCAGCGATGGCGGCAAATCCATACTCTGCTGCGCGATCGACAGCAGCGAGCGCTCGCGCAACGAGCGTCGCCTGCTGGAAACCCGCAACAAGGATCCCCTCACCGGCTGCTACACGCGGCCGCACCTGCAGGTATTCGAGGAAGCTGCCGAGCCGGCTGCGTGCTGGGCGGCTATCGTCATCGAAATGGATCATTTCCAACGCTACACCGACAGCCACGATCATCGTGCTGGCGAGCAGGCCATCATCGGCACCGCACGCATGCTCGAAGGCATGGTGCGCAATGACGATTCCGTGGTGCGCCTGGGTGCTGACGAATTCGTCATTCTCCTGCGCCGGTGCGATCAGGCCACGCTGGAATCCTTCGTCGGCCGCCTGCAGCGTCTGCGTGACAATCAGGCCGGCGTGCCGTTCACCTTTGGCCTGGCCATGCGCAAGGATGGCGAGAACCTCGCGGAAACCATCCATCGCGCCGACCGCCAGCTCATCGAGCGTCGCGTCATCGAATGCAGCAGCATTCGCGTTGGCAACCCGCGGGAGGCGCGTTTGCTGGCGCACCGACGCTTGCCGAGTGCGCGCCTGCCGGAACCCGCTGCAGCCGAGGGCGAGATCCGCGTCCTGCGCGATGCCGGCAGTTCGGTCTGAGGACTACTCGAATCCGTTGGCGAAAATCAGATCACTGCCGAGGGTCAGGCAGCTTGGCGTATTCGCGGCGACCCGGTTGCGCAACAGCGTGATGTGGGCCGGGGCGAACTTCTGCACGTTCTGTCCGCAATTGACGCCACTGGTGTGGCAGTAGCTCATGGCCGTGCCCTTGGGTGCATCGGGTGTGCCGGTCGGGCAACTCACGGTTCCGGAATAGCAGCCGTTTTCACCGCTGTAGCAGCGATCGATCGTGTTGGTACCGGTCGGATAGGCAGCCGTGTTCGTATTGGAGCAGTGGGTATGCGCAGCGCCAAAGTTGTGACCCAACTCGTGGCCGACGATAAACGCGCTTGAGGCAACTCCGATTCCCGAGTTGGTGAAGATCTGGTTGACGCTGTAGCTGCCACCATTGCCCGCTGTCTGGCAATAAGAGTTGACCCAGGCGATGCCTGAGGCGGAATTGGCGGAAGACGAGTTCCCCGACAGCAGCATCGCGAATGCGCGGCTGACGGCACCGGTACCGCTGCTGTAGTTGTTCTGCCAGTAATTACCGAATTCGTTGAGCATGGCAAGTGTGGCCGAGGTGTCGGCATTGGCGTAAGGATCCGAGGCCACGCGCAAGTACGTGGTGCCCTGCCTGAGGTCGACATCGAGATCACGTTGGTACATCAGGTTCATCTGGGTGAACAGATCGGCAATCCAGGCCGTTGCCTGGGTGGTATTGCCACTGAAGCGCTCGTTCATGAAGGTGGTGTCGGTATCGACCGCCACCACTGCGTTGCGCAGCACCCCGGCAGGTGATTGCGCATCCAGCAGATGATCGAGCGGCGATGCTGCGGCGAACGGGTTGGGCAGGGAATCCTCGTTCGCGCTGAAGTCCAGTTTCACACCGGGCGGCAAGGCATCCTCGGACTTGACCGCATGCATGCTCCAGCCATCCGCCACACGTTCGCTGCGCAGCTCGAACGGTCCGCTCGCCGACGAGCCGGCAGCGTAGGGTTCGCCCTTCAGATCGCGAGCAAAGGAAATGGCAACGCGGACCGAGCCATCCGGGCTGTAGCCCAACAGATGGATGCGCTGGCTGCGCGGCACTTCATGCTCGCCGGCGGCATCGACGAGGATGATGCGGGCGTCTGGGGCATAGACATCGATGCGCCGAAAACGCATGTCGCTGAATACGCCGGGGCCTGCGGGAAACCCGCTGACCTCGATGCTTGAGCCAACCGGAGTGTTGGCCATATCGGAAATCGCCGACCACTTGAGGGTGGTCGCTGCGTTGCCCGCCATGACGGCCGCCGAGCCGGTGGCGAGGGCGAAGGCGAGAAATAACCGGAGCAAGCTGCGCATGGCGCGGGGTCCTGTCAGTGGCACATGTCGGGATTGTGCGCCAATCGCGTGTGCGCAACCGTGATCCTTGCCGCGTCCGACTGCCTTTCAATGCGGATTGTGCATGCGCGGCGCCGTTCATCGGGATCGGTGCAGGACTGTCGGGGTGGCCTGCGCCCAAAAAGAAGGGCGCCTTTAGGCGCCCTTCGAATCAACAGCCCATTGGGGCAGATTATGGAATGGTGATGGGCAGGCCGGCACGGTTGTAGGCATACCCAAGCACCGTAGCCGGGTGACCGGTTGCGCCGGTCGTCTGCAGATGCACATAACCGTAGGTGACGATGTTCGGCGTGACCGTCGTGTTGGTGAAACGGATGCCGAGATAGCCAGTCACACCACGGAAGTTCGCCGTCGCAGTGGCTGCGCCGGAGCTGGAGTACAGCGAGGACGGACCCACGGTATCTCCGGATGTGAGCAACGAGTAGTTGCCCCCGGCCGTCACCGAAACGCCCGCAGGTGCAAGCGTTGCCGAATTCGGCCAGAAGAACGTCAGATTCGTCGACCCGTAGGGGTTCCAAGCCGATCCGGCAGTCGGCGTGGGGCTGGTGGTGCCGGCGAGGAAGTCGAAGTAGACGCCATTGCTATCGGCAGGAACCACGATGCTCAGCGGCGCCGAGCTGACCACCAGATTGCCGACCAACAGGATGGCCGACGCGGCGGATGCATTATTGCCGTTGCTCGTCTGCAAACCTCCAGCGGAGATCGTGTTGGTATAGTCCTGGTTGGTCGCAGACGACACATCGACCTTAACGGTGCAGCCGCCCGGTGGAATCTGGGCGCCGCTCCCCAGCGACGCAGATCCGCTGCCAGCCGTCGCCGTGACCACGCCGGCGGTGCACGTGGTCGAGGCGTTCGGAGTAGCCGCCACCACCATGCCGGCCGGGAACGTGTCGGTCAGCGGCGCCGTCAACGTGGCAGCGGTTGCCGCGCTGTTGCCGAGCGAAATCGTCAGCGTGCTTGGCACACCCGCTTCCACGCCAACCGGTGCGAAGGCCTTGGATACGGTCGGTGCAGGCGGCGCGCAGACCGGCGGGGTGTCGGTACTGCTGATGACGAGATCGTCGACATTGACCGTATTGCCGGCCGTATTGCCCGACTGGCCGACCTGTTTGACCACGGCGTTGGCAATGTACGGCGAGGAGACTGCCGTCGCGCTTTCGTGAATGATGGTGCCATTCATGCAGATCTGTACTGTCTTCGCCGAGCGGTTGAAGGCGAGACTGATGTCGAAGTACGTGTTCAACGGCCAGGTCGCGCCAGTCGGAACGTACAGGCCGGTCGTGAAGTTCGGCACCTGGATCTGGCGCGCAGCTGCACGGTCGAAGCGCAGCAGCGTGCTGACCACCCCGGCGGCTGGATCCTGGGGATTGAACTCGAACGTTGCGCCGGCCCCGGTGTTGACGATACGCAACTTGGCGCTGAGTACCGAGTGGGTGCCCGTGCCGATCGGCTGGGTAGGCGCGATCGCCCCGACCGGTGTTCCCGACGACCCGGTAGTCGAAGTGACACGCAGGTGCTGCGTGCCATTTGCCGGGAGTGCTGACGAGATCGTCGCATTGGCCGCGGTGCCCGTGGTTCCCCAACCTTGCTGTGTGCCGAGCGCGCCGACCGTAAACGGGGATTCAAAGCCGGTGTTGTAGTTCGTCGGTGTAGGTGCCAGGGCACGGTAGATTGCGGTCGCCGCTGCCGGACTGTTGCCGGTATCGGTCTGCAACGCGCCAGCAGGGATCGTGTTCGTGTAATAGCCCGTCGTTGCGGAATAAACATCAACCGTGATGGTGCAACCGGTGGTCGGGATCTGCGCACCCGTGCCGAGCGTGACCGAGCCCGAACCAGCGACTGCGGTGACGCTGCCCGCTGGACACGTGGTCGCCGCATTTGGAGTCGGTGCGATGACCAGGTTGGCCGGGAATACGTCGACCAGGTTGGCCGTCAGCGTCGCCACCGATGCCGGGTGACTCAGCGAAATCGTCAGCGTGCTCGGCGTGCCCACTTCGGTCACTGCCGGGGCAAAGGTCTTGGTGACCGTCGGCGGTGCCGTGCCGCAGGTGACCGTGTCGACCCACCAGCCATTCGGTGCGGTAGCGCTGAAGGATCCATCCTCGGCCATGCGCCAGCGCAGACGGACCGGCTGTCCCGCAGCAGATGCCGGCAGGATTGCATTGCTGGTCACGAACGCACCGACACTGGAGCCCGTCCATGCCGCGCGACCGGCGAGGGCAGGGTTCGAGCTCGCCGATATCGTTCCCGAATAGCCGCCGCTGGCGAACGAGCCACCTGCCGCGATGATGTCCTGGTAAGCGCCGCCATTGACCGAGATCTCAAGCACGCCACCATCCCAACCGGACTCCATGTTGTAGCGGTTGCGGAACGAGACCGTGCTGCCCGCACCCGGCGCAAACGCGGGCGAAACGAGCAGACGCTCGCCTAGCGCTCCGAGATTCTGCGTGTAAGCGGCATTCGGCGCACTATCCGCTGCTGTCGTCACGGTGGCCCAGGTTCCGGTGCCATCGACATTGGTGAACGTCCAGCCACCCGGGAGTGCGGGTGTGGTCACGCCGTCGAAATTCTCGATGGGGCAGGTCGGTAACGGTGGTACGGTGACGGTAAGAGTCGCATTTGCCGCCGCTGCATTGTTGCCCGAGCTGGTTTGCAGGGCGCCCGCAGCAATCGTGTTGCTGTAGGCATCCGCTGTGGCAGCCGTGACATCAACCGTGACCGTGCAACTGCCGGCGGCGGGAATCTGCGCGCCGGTGCTCAGGGACACCGAACCCGATCCCGCTACGGCCGTAACCGTACCGCTGGGGCAGGTTGTCGCCGCAGCCGGAGTGGTCGCAACCACGAGGCCGCTGGGGAAGGTGTCGGTCAGATCCGCACTCAAGGTTGAAGCAGTCGGACCGGCATTGTTCAGCGTGATGGTCAGCGTGCTGGTGACGTTGGTTTCAACGCTGGTTGGAGCAAACGCCTTGCTCAGCGTGGGCGCCTGCGAACCGCCGTTCGGGACGTTGAAGGTGAGCGGCACGGTGACGACTGGCAGGTTGGTCGCATTGCTGCCAATGCACAGGGTTGCCGTGTAGGTGCCGGCACTGAGGCCGGCGGCATCGAACACGACCGGAACCACCTGCGAGCCGGCAAAACCAAGCGAACCGGACGTCGGGTTCAGGCTGACCCAGGAAGGCAGGACGCAACTGACCGTGCCCTGGACGAAGGCCGACATGTTCACCGTGGCCGGATCCGACTGGAACTGCGTCGGATCATCGTATGGCGCGTAGATGACCGGCGGATTGCCGATTTGCGGGTCGGAGCTGACGCGCCATGCCCACAGCGGGTTGGCCGAAGTTCCGGCACCACTGCCGTTCATGCTCGGGAACACCGTCAACCAGTAGCGTCCGCTCGACAGGTTGAGCGGCGGAACACCGGGTGCGCTGAGCACGAGTTGCGCAGCACCGGCAGTACCGGTGATGCCCGTCGTGGCGGCGGTACCGATGGTGTTTGTATAAGTCCACACGGGTGCGGCACCAAAGCCTTCCGGGGCGCCGGCCGGCAGACCCGCATTATCGGCATAGATGCTGAAGGTCACCGACGGCGTGTTGGCCGTGGTCAGGTTGCCCGACGGAATCATGAAGCCGTTTGCGCGCAGCGTGGTTACGCTGGTCGTGCCGGTGATGTCGAAATTCTGCGACCAGTAGTTGCCTTCGGACACGCCGAGATACAGACCGCCCAACTGGCCACTGCCCGATGTCGTCGTGTTGAGTGGCGTGACCTGTGCCGTGCCGGTGCTCGTGACCGACCAGGTCAGCGTCGGGTTGCCGATGTTGGCAATGGTCAAGTCATTGCTGACCGTGGTATCCGAGCTGCCGGACACGCTGGCCGGGGTGACCTGGATGATCGGGCCAGCCGGGTTCAAGGCGATCGGCAGGTGCAAGGTCGGCTCGTCGCCGGCGCTTGGGGTGAGGACCAGTTCACCAAGATTCCATTGTGCAGGAGACAACAGTGCACCATGCGCGGTAACCGTGATCGCGCGCGATCCAGTTGCATTGATCGAGAACGAAGCGGGGCTGAACTCGATTGCACCTGCCGGGAAACCCACCGCCGACAAGGTGTAGGTCTGGCTGCCGGCACGGGCGCGGCGGAACGTGCGCGTGAAGGTGGTATCACCGACGAAGTTCGCCTTGGCCATGCTGGCCAGGTTCAAGGTCGAGATGTCACCGGCGGTTGCCGGGTTGGCCGCGAGGAAGTTTGCCGCGGTCTCATCCATGATCAAGCCGACCTTCGAGGCGGCAGTCAGGTTGACGCGTCCGGAGCCGTAGTCCCACAGGCGTACGGGCGACCCATCCGAGTTGACCGCGCCAAAGTTGTTCGAGCTCAGGTTGAGCGCGGACTTGACCTGGGTGGCCGACCACGTCGGGTTCAACGCGCGCATCAATGCCGCTGCGCCCGCCATGTGCGGACTCGACATCGACGTGCCGTTGCTGAGGTAGACGCCGTTCGGACCGACCACACTTGCAGCACCGGCGGCGAGGATGTCCACGCCCGGCCCGGTGATGTCAGGCTTGACCATGCCCTGTCCGCTGACCAGACGCGGGCCGCGGAAGCTGAAGTCGGCAACGACGTCGCCCTGGCTCGGGAAGGCCTGCGCGGCGATGTCGATGGAGACCGTTGCCGTGGCCGGATTCGAGCCGGCTTCGAGATTGAGCCAGTTGCTCATCAGCATCGACCACGAGGTACCCGAGGCGCCGAGGTTGAGATAAACCGCATCGACGAAGATGACGCCAACTGCGCCGGCATTGAGGGCAGCGGTGCGTCGCGCGCCGCTGCCGCAGGCGCTGGCCGTGCCATCAAGGTGCAGCACGGCGATCGCGCCGGTGGCAATCGGTGGCAACGGGGTGTCATCAAAGCCATCCGCAAAGATGCGGTCGCTCGGTGCACCGCTGCGCACGAAGGTGTTGGCCGGATAAGCAGCGCAACCGTCGGTCGCGCCGTTGGCAAAATTGGGGCTCTTGATCAACGGAACGTCGACCACATTCTGGGTCGGCAGCGGCGCGCCGCCTGGACGCAGCGGGATGTCCTGCGTGTTGGCCGGTGGGCTCGCTTCGCTGGTCAGGTCGAGGCTGACGGCGATGATGCGATCCTCGGTCGAGGCGGCCACGGTCTCGACCCACGGTTCCATGTGGTTGACCTGGCCCTGCGGGTTCGGCACCGAAGTGCTGGTGTTGCCGGCCGAGGCAGCAACGAAGGTGCCGGCGGCAACCGCGTTTCGGAAGGCCGTCGAGGTTGCGTCGGTCCACGGCGAAGTACCGCCGCTGATCGAATAGTTGATGACGTCAACACCATCAGCCACAGCCTGGTTGGCGGCTTGCGCGGTTGCCGTGCTCGGGCAGGTCGACGGACAGGCCAGATAGGCGATCACGTTGGCGTGAGGCGCCACGCCGGAGATGGTGAACGCGCCACTGGAGAAGGTTGCATTCCAGGTGTTGCCGGCCACCGTGCTGGCGGTATGCGAGCCGTGACCCTGGGTATCCGTGCCCGTCGTTCCGGGGGCAGCGAAATTGTAGATGCCGATCAGCTTGTCGTTGCACTTGCCGGCATCGATGCCGCCCGGCGCGCATTGGCCGAGATAGGTGCCATTGCCCTTCGGGTTCTGGTGGATGTATCCATCAACCGGTCCGACGGCGGCGAACGCCGGGCTTTCCCAGTTGATGCCGGTATCGATGTCGCCGATGAGGATGCCTTCACCCTTGGTTGCCACGCCGCTGGCGGTCATGCCGTCCCAGATCGAGGTGGCGCCAATGAAGGCCGGGCCGCGATCGGTGGCCAGCTCCAGTTCGTGTTCGCGCTCGATGAACATCACGTCCGCGCGTTTCATGACTTCGGATGCTTCGGCATTGCTGAGGCGCACGATCACCGCATTGAGTGCGTGCTGCATGCGTGCCATCACCTGCAGCGGACGCTGCAGGTTGCCGCTCAACTCGTCGACAAAGGCTTGTTGCCGTGTTTCGAGGTAGCCCACGTAGGCGCGTGCGGCAGCGGATTCCATGTCGATCTTGGCGCTGCTGACACCGTTGCGCTCGATGTGCCCGGGAGCAGGCAGGTTGGCGACTTCGCCGGCGTAGGTTGCCAGCGGCGCTTCCTTGAAGACGACCGTATACCAGGCGGGCCCTTCCGCCGGCGATGCCAGCAAGGTGCTGGTCGACGCCAGCTTTGGCAGGGTCGCCGAGAAATTGATGATCGGGTTGTAGCTGGTGGCGGCAGCCGATGACGTAAGGCCTGTCATCAGGGTCAATGCAAGAGCACTTGCCAATGGCGTTGCTCGCCGCTTGGCAAAGCGCGCCATGGTGGATGTCCAATTCATGTTTATCCCCAAATAAAAATGTAAAGTAAACTGCTGAGCCGGCCGCCACTACGGCAAGCCGGGTGGAAAATGCGAAGTCCTTGCAGTAACCCCTGAGTAAGGTCGTTGCGACCAGACTGGGCCGATCTTGGCCCGAAGCCGTGGGTAAAGCAATATCGATTCAACCGATATTGGAAACTGGCCGAAGGGGTCGCAAAAAACACGGTTTCGTTCAGAAACGGGGTTCTGGACACTGCCTTGGCGATGCCTATCCTCCCTCCCGGACCTGAACGGTGAGGGTTTCAGCTCGGCCCTTCGACTACGGCCTTCGGCCTGCGCTCGGGGTGAACGGAAGGAGTATCGGCTGCGGCCCATCGACGACGGCATTCGACGGCATGACGCCCTGCATCATGGCCGGGCGCCTTGCTGGCAGCTCGATTCAGTCGAAATTGTTCTCGAAGATCAGATCCGGGCCGATGATGGTGAAGTTGCCCGGGCTCATCGCGAAGAAGATGTTGCCCGCGCAGCGCACGCGAACGCGGGCGGTGGTGGACTGCACGTTCGGTACGGCGACGAGCGCACTGCCATTGTTCGGCACGCTGGTGGCAAGCACGGCGGTGCTGGCGGAGAAGCGGCCACCGGTGTGGATGTCGATGTCGACCGCACTGCACGAAACCGGCGCGAGGTCGGTATTGGCGACATTCCAGGTTACGGTTTCCGTGGCACTGATCGAAGGATCCCATACCGCGCTGGCCGCCGGGGCGGTCACGGCGAACGGCCCCGATGCCGCATCGACCTGCAGCAGCGAGTCGGCACTTTGGGTTGTGCCGGCGACGGCGACGTTGTCGAAGACGGTGAGGCGGAAGGTCAAGCTGCGAGTCGTCGTCGGCAGGATTTCACCCTCCATGGTTGCGCCGCTGAGCAGATTCTCGAAGTTGGGGATCGTGCGGATCGGGCTGGCGGTGGGATTGAGCGAACGGATGATCGGGCCATTGCCCGGATCATTGGCGAGGCTGCCGCCGCTGGTCGCCGCGCCGAGGTCGTATTGCTCCCAGCCGAAGGTCAGGCTGCTTCCCGGCGCGGCGTTGGAGGCCGAACCGCCGAGATAAAACGGAGTGCTTGCGGGAATGATGTAATTCGACAGCGCAGCAATGGTGACGGCGGGATGATTCGGCTCGTTGACCGAACACGAACCGCCGGAAGCGTTGGTGAAATTGCCGATTTCACGCAGGCTCTCGGCGTGGAAGTAGGGATCCGAGTGCGATTGCAGGTTGGGGGAGCAGATGCCGGCATAGGCCATGATCGTCGAGCCGCTGCCCGGCTCGTAGGCGGCCGAGGACGCTCTGTTTCCGCTGCAACTGTTGTTGAATGTGTGGTTGCCGCCGAATTGGTGGCCCATTTCGTGGGCGACATAATCGATATAGAAAATGTCGCTCTGCAGCGATGCGGGATTGCTCAAGCCGGTAGTGCCGCGCCCCTTCTGGTTGGTGTTGCATACCACGCCCAGGCCGGCAACGCCGCCGCTGCCGGTGGTGAATACATGGCCGATGTCGTAGTTCGCATTGCCGATGAGGCCATTGATGATGCCGGTGTTCTGGTTTATTGCGCCGGTTCCGTTCTGATACGGGTCGGTTCCCGCATCCGGGAAGATCAGCAGGTCATTGTTGGCGACGAGGGTCAGGTGGATCGCCAGGTTGTTTTCGTAGACCTCATTGACCCGGTTGACCGCCAGCACCACGGCCGCCAGACCCGATTCGACGGTTGGCGTGCTGGATCCGGAAATGGCGGTCACATAGTTGTGATTGGCAGCAACTGCCGCACGATAGTTGCGCTTGGTGGTTCCGGTGGTCGTATTGATCGACGGCAGCCCGAAAATATCCGGCAGGCGGATCTCCGCAGTGCCGCAGATGAATGCCGGAGCGCCGGATGCCGCATCGCTGCGGCGGAAGCTCACATAGTCAGTGCCTTGGCCATAGCTGACCGGGCGCAACAGCCAGGCACCCTCGCGATCGAAAACCATGGCGTTGAGGCCGAGCGGTGAAATGTCGATGCGGGCATGGCGGCCCTGACTGTCAATGCCGAGATAGCTGCGGATTCGCGGATAACGGGCGGCGAGTTCGGCGGGCATGACGCCGGAATCCGACAGCATGAATTCGATCTGTTTGCCATCCGGACTGGGCAACGACACAGTCAGCCCGACCCCGCCACCGTGGCGCGCCAGAACCGATTGCAGCGATGCCACATCGAGATCGAGGCTGCGATAGGCGTCGGGAGCATCGATGCCGACCGGCATTGCTCGTCCGGGTCTGTCTTGCCAGGCCGACGACGCCAGATCGGCGGCCAAGGCATCCAATGCAAAGACGCTGAGGGCGCAAGCGAGGATGCGGAACGCATTGGCGCCCCAGGTATTTCTGGTCATGGATTCCCCCGGAACTGATCGGACGGCGCCGGGCTACGTTTGCTGGCACCACGGCAAAACATGGTCGCATGCGAACGGAATGGGTGAAAGCGGCCTCGAGGCCGAGCTTTCATGGGAGGCGGGAGGGGGCATTGATCCGCACAAGGATGGAGTTTGTTGATCCGGACAGCACGAAGTCCGTTCATTCGGAGCGGTCGTACCCACGTTGGAATGGTCCTTGGGGCAAGCCTGTCCCGAGCCAGTCGAAGGGCTGCCGGCGAATGGTGGTCGCGGGCTGAATCAACCAGCGGGCAAGGCCGGGTGAAAAGCAACGCGGCCGTCCTCTCGGAACCGGCGGCCGCGTCGCAGCGGAGCTACATGGACGATGCAAGCGTTCAGCGATAGCGATAGCGGGCTGGGGGATCGGCGACAAAGCCGTTCGGAAACGGATTCGGTTCGCGGCTGGCAAGCGGGCGGCGCGGGATGATGCCGCGCGCGGCGAGGTTGCGATAGCTGTCATACCAGATGGCCAGGGTTTCCGCTGGCTGGCTGCTGGCGCGCTCGAAGCGGGTGGTGCCGACTTGCGACCATTCGCGTTCGCCATGGCCGGTACCGAGGCGTTCGCGTTTCGGCTCGCTGCGTGCCAGCGCCGTATCGGCTTGCGCCGTGCTTTCCTGTGCCTTGCCGGCCGAGGCTGGCGGGGCGGCAGCAGCCGCCTGGTCGGACGATGCTTCTGCATCCTTCGCCCACGGGCGTGCACTCGGCGCGGGCACGCGTTCGCTGCGTGGTTCGGCGATCCAGCGATGCTCGCGTTCGGTGAACACGGCGACGCCGATCACGCCGACATTGGCCGGTCGCCCGGTTTGCGCGGCGTAGCTGTCTGACAAAGTGGTGAAATTGAACTGGGCGACCTCGTTGAGGTTCTTGCGCCAGCCGTTGATCTCGGTCGATTCCCAGGCATCAAGCACATAACCGCTCTGGTTGGCGCTGGCGGTTTCGCCGCTGACCGCATTGACCCCATCGACCGACAACACGGCCAGCACGCGCGCGCCGGTGCGATTGCTGAGGCGCACGGCATAGCGGTGTCCCGGTGTGCCAGGGACATACAGCTTGCCGCCTTTCACATAGGTCGTGAGGGTGATGCCGCTGTCGCGGTCGATCACCGAGAGATCGAGCAGATTGCCGGCGTGCGCCGGGGTGGAAAGAATCAAGGCAAGCAGGGCAAGACTGAGCAGGCTACGCATGGGACACCTCCAGGTGCGGTTGGCAGGAAGGTTCAACGTGCGCCATGGGCAAGCGGGGTTTGCCTTAACCGGACGGCTACCCGAACCTGCTTCGGCCGCCGCGGCCGGAACCCGTGGATTCGTTAAACTGCGCGTTCTGTACCCCGGGTTCGATCATGACCAACAAGATCCGCACGCTGACCGGAATCACCACTACCGGTACTCCCCACCTTGGCAATTATGTCGGGGCGATCCGTCCGGCGATCGCGGCCAGTCGCCGCGCGGATGTCGAATCCTTCTATTTCCTCGCCGACTACCATGCCCTGGTCAAGTGCGAGGATCCGGTACGCATCGCGCAGTCGCGACTCGAGATCGCGGCAACCTGGCTGGCCTTGGGCCTGGATACGGAGCGTGCCTACTTCTACCGGCAATCGGACATCACCGAGATTCCCGAACTGACCTGGCTGTTGACCTGCGTCACCGCCAAGGGGCTGCTCAATCGTGCGCACGCCTACAAGGCGGCGGTCGATCGCAATGTCGGCGACAACGAGGATGGCGATGCCGGCATCAACGCGGGGTTGTTCATGTACCCGGTGTTGATGGCTGCAGACATCCTGATCTTCAACGCGCAGCGCGTGCCGGTCGGCCGTGACCAGATCCAGCACATCGAGATGGCGCGTGACATTGCCCAGCGCTTCAACCATCTGTACGGGGCGGCATATCGGGCGGCAACGAAAGCTGACAGCGATCCGTTCGTTCTGCCCGAAGCGGTTACCGACGAGGATGTCGCCACCCTGCCGGGTCTCGATGGACGCAAGATGTCGAAGAGCTACAACAACACGATTCCGTTGTGGTTGTCGGCGAGGGATCTGAAGAAAGCCATATTCGGAATCATCACCGACTCGCTCGCGCCGGGCCAGGCCAAGGAGACCGAGGGCTCGAGCATCTTCTCGATCTACCAGGCCTTCGCCAGTGGCGAGGAAACCGCCGCAATGCGTCAGGCCTTTGCCGATGGCATCGGCTGGGCCGACGCCAAGCAGAAACTGTTCGAGCGCATCGATGCCGAACTTGCCGCACCGCGCGAGCAATACAATGCCTTGATCAGCCAGCCTGACGAGATCGAGGAGCGTCTGCTCGCGGGTGCGAAGAAGGCACGCGAGCGCAGTGCCCCGCTGATTGCCGCACTGCGCGAAGCGGTTGGCCTGACATCGCGCCTGGCTGCAAAGTCGAATGCGCCGACGCGCATCGATGCGGGGTCAGCCGGTTCCGCTCCGCCGCAATGGAAGCGCTATCGCGAAAAGGATGGCTTGTTTTATTTCAAGCTGGTGGATGGGGATGGTGCCGTGTTGTTGCAAAGCGTCGGATTCCACCGACCGGATGAAGTGGGATCAGCCATCGCCCGGCTCATGGCTTTGCTCGGACAAGTGGCTGTCGACTCCGCGATGCTGGCAATGGACGGGCGGATCGAGGTTGCCGGGTCGGTCGAGGCGGTGCAGCAGGCCTTGGCGATGCTCGAGGAAATCGAAAATCGGAAGCGTGCCGCCAAAGACGCGCAGGCCCGAGCGTTGTGACGCTTACGCCGCGGCAGCCTGCGCACTGAAACCGTGGCTGGCATCACAGGGATAGTGTGATTGAGTGCGCGTCGGCGATGGCCGGGAGTGTGTCAGGGTGCGCCGGATCGAACTGGACGCGGTCATCGGTTGGGCCTCTTTCCTGATTCCCGGATGCGAACCATGACTCATCACATTGAACAACCATATCCGAATTGCGCGGGCATCATCATTTGGGCTTTGCTGCTTGCGTGCTGCTGCGGACAAGCGCGAGCGACCACGACGGTGAAACTGCCGGATTGGGTTTGTGCCCATCCCGATGCGATCTTCATCGACGGCTTCCAGCCTGGCGCCGGCATCACGCGGCTGCCGTCGAACGGCAGCGGTGGCGCGATCGGCAATGTCACGCGGGTCGTCAATGTGCCGGGATATGGCAGCCACACGATTCATCTGCGCACGCCGCCTTCGTACTCGCCCAATCATCCGCTGCCGCTGGTGCTCGCCTTGCATGGTCAGGCGGGCAGTCCATCCGCAGCGAATACCGCAGCGCAAGCGGTGCGCAACGCATGGGCATCGATTGCCGATGCCCAGGGCTTCATCGTCATTGCGCCGGTGGCCACGGGCGGTTCCGGTGGCTGGATTGCGCCGCCGCCGAATCCGAGCGATTACGACATTTTCGCGGCAGCGATCGCCGATGCCGAGGCGGCCTACAACATCGACCGCTCGCGCCGGATCGGCTGGGGCTTCTCGGCCGGTGGCCATGTCATGCACGACATCATGTTCAACGATTTCGGTGCGCCGCTGTCGATCGACACGTTTGCCGCGTATTCGGTCAGCGCCGGGGTGCTGCAAGGCCTGGCGTGCCAGGGACTGAATGCGAGCCAGTGCAATGCGTTGATCGCCGCCGCGTCACGACACATTCCCATCGACATCCACGTCGGCAGTTCCGATCCGCTGCTGCCGAACGCCACCAGTGATCGCAATTTCTTCCAGAACAATGGCTGGGTGCTTTCGAGCAATCTCTGGTTCACGACATTCAGCGGCGGGCACAGCTACGCGACCGCGCAGCTTGGCGAAATCTGGTCGAACCTGTGTCCGTTCCAGGCGCTGCCCTGAGCAGTGTGATCAGGCGGCCAGAGGCTGCGAGTCAGCAAGTCGATCGAAATAATCGCGGGTCAGGCGCAGTTGCGTCTGCGCGCAATCGGTGCCGTTGACGACGCTGCGAAAGGCCGCGTTCTCGGCACGATCCCTGGCGTACCAACCCAGATGCTTGCGTGCGATGCGCACGCCGGGCAGTTCGCCGTGAAACGCATAAAGCGCTTCGAGATGGCCGACGAGGATGTCGCGTACTTCAAGCGGCGAGGGTGCTGCGAGGACGTCACCGCTTGCGAGAAAGTGCGCAATCTCGCGGAAGATCCACGGTCGCCCCTGCGCGGCGCGACCGATCATGACGGCATCGGCACCGGTTGTCTTGAGCACCGCGGCGGCCTTCTGCGGCGAATCGATGTCGCCGTTGGCGAGCAACGGAATGCGGATCGCCTGGCGGATTGCAGCGATGGTTTCGTACTCGGCCTCGCCCTGGTAAAGATCGGCTCGGGTGCGCCCGTGCACGGCGAGCGCGGCGATGCCGGCATCCTCGGCAATGCGCGCGATGCGCACGCCGTTGCGATTGTCGCGATTCCAGCCGGTGCGGATCTTCAGTGTCACCGGCACCTCGACCGCACTGACCACGGCTTCGACAATGCGCGCGACCAGGCCCTCGTCCTGCAGCAAGGCCGATCCGGAATACACATTGCATACTTTTTTTGCCGGGCAGCCCATGTTGATGTCGATCAATTGCGCGCCGAGATCGACGTTGTAGCGGGCGGCATCGGCAAGCATGCGCGGATCATGGCCGGCGATCTGCACGCTGATCGGATCCGGTTCACCGGCATGGTCGGCGCGACTTCGGGATTTCCGCGTATGCCACAGGCGCGGATCGGCCGTGGTCATTTCCGAGACGGCCAGACCCGCGCCCAGTCGCTTGCACAACTGGCGGAACGGTTTGTCGGTGACCCCGGCCATCGGCGCAAGCACGACAGGCGGGTCGATCAGGAAATGGCCGATACGCATCGACGGCATTGTAGCCTGCGGCGTTCAGCCACGGCGCTTCGGCGCAACGGATCGCCTGCTAGAATCCGCGGCATTCCCACTCGACATGACCCCCAGTTGAATTTCCTTTCCTGCCGCAGCCAAGGATCGTGTCGTCGACGCCTGCGTCGACTGGCCGCTTGATCGTCATGCTCGATTTTCTGGTCAGCCTGTTCACCCAGAATGGTTATGCGGCCGTCTTCATCGTCCTGATGATCTGCGGTTTCGGCCTGCCGATCCCCGAGGACATCACCCTGGTCGCCGGCGGCGTGATTGCCGGCCTCGGCTATGCCAATGTGCACCTCATGGTCGCCATCGGCATCGTCGGCATTCTCGCCGGGGACGTATTGATGTTCGTGCTCGGCCGTCATTACGGCGAACGTGCCCTGCGCTTGCGCTGGGTGGCCTACCTGCTGACGCCGCGGCGTTACGCGATGGTGCAGGCCAAGTTCAGTCGTTTCGGCAATCGCCTGATGTTTGTCGCACGCTTCCTGCCGGGCTTGCGCTCACCGATCTACCTGACTGCCGGCATGACGCGACGCGTCTCGTTCATGCAGTTCTTCCTGCTTGATGCGTTGGCCGCGCTGATCAGCGCGCCGATCTGGGTCTATCTGGGTTACTACGGTGCGCAGAACCACGAATGGCTGCTGAAATGGCTGGATCGCGGCAAGGTCATCGTGCTGGTGGTCGCGGCGATCATCCTTGCCGTCGTCGTCCGCTATTTCTGGCGACGTTCGTCGCGTCGGCGTACGTTGTTGCGCCTGCGCCAATCGCGGCGGCGGATTCCCTAGCAGCCTGCTAATCCTCGCCGAAGCGGGAGATGACCGCAGCGCGGTGGGGAACCGCGGAGGCGGCCCCGGCTTGCTCGGTGCTCATGGCGGCCACCCGGTTCGCGTAACGCACGGCATCGGCGAATGCGACATGAGTCGGTTGCGACAACATCGCAACCAGCGCTCCATTGAACGCATCGCCGGCACCGGTGGTATCAACGACGACGGTGCTTTCGGCAGCGACCCGATAGTGATCGCGCTGATCACCGCGCAACATGCCGGTGGCATGCGAGACGAAGCAGCCCGCCGCGCCCAGCGTGACCACCATGCTCGGTACACCCAGCTCGCGGCACAGGGCGTGCAGTTCGGCATCGGCGAGTTTCGCCACCTCGCCGGCACGCAGCGGTTTGGCGCAGAAGCGCTCGACCAGTTGCGCGAATTCGGTTTCGTTTGGCGTGATCAGATCGCAGAGGGCGAGCATTCCGGCATCCATCCCGGCATGCATCGGTGCCGGATTGAGCACGCGCAGGAGGCCATGTTCGCTGGCCAGTGCGAGCGCCGTACGCACGCCATCCAGATTGTTCTCGAGTTGGACGAGGAGCACGCGGGCTTCGGCAAAGCGTGCCCCGTGGCTGCGGATGAAGTCGGTGGAAAGGTGCTCGTTGGCGGCCAGGTTGACCATGATCTGGTTGGCCCCGCCGGCATCGACAACGATGCCGGCCGCCGCGGTCGGTACGTGATCGAGGATCAGCCAGGCACAGGCGAGATTTTCGTGGCGCGCAAAGTCTTGCGCCGCCAGCGCCAGCGCATCGTTGCCCAGCGCGCCGATGAACAACGCACGGGCCTGCTGGCGCACGCAGGCGACCGCCTGGTTGAATCCCTTGCCGCCGGGTCCGGTGCTGAAGCCCATGGCGCGTCGGGTCTCGCCCGGCTGCGGGAATCGGTCCGTCTGCCAGACGTGATCGTGCACATAGCTGCCGACGATGACGACGGCGGGCGAGTCGCTGGCATTGCGTGCAGACATGTTCTGAACCTGTTGCTGAAACAATCATGTTAGCCGAGTCCTCGGAACTCCTGGCGTGCGACGCGGAATGCCGGCTCGACCGCTGTCGTCATCGAGACATCGAAAGCCGGTGCGGGCCCGCCGCGATTCTGCGAGCATGGCGCGCGATTCAGTCGGGAATGCAGTCGTCGATGACGGTCTTTGCCACCTTTGCGATCATCCTGGTGTTGCTGGCAATCGGCTACGCGCTCAACCGTTTTCGGGTCGTCCCCGAAAACGCCTCGGCGACGCTCAACCTGGTCGTGCTCAATGTCTGCCTGCCGGCAGCGATCCTCCTGTATGCGCCGAGACTGCAGTTCGAGCGCGAGCTGATCGGACTCGTCGCCATCCCGTGGATCATCCTGCTGGTGTCCGCCGCGCTGGTTTTCGCCCTGGGCCGCGTGCTTGGCTTCGACAAGCCGAGCACGGCCAATCTGCTGTTGCAGATTCCACTCGGCAACACCTCCTACATTGGTTACTCGCTCATTCCGCTGCTGGTCGGTGCCGGCGCGCTGCGTTATGCGGTGGTCTATGACCAGCTCGGCAGTTTTCTCATCCTGACCACCTGGGGATTGTTCGTCATCAGTGTCTACGGCGGCGGCGAACGCCTGCGCCTCTCGACGATCATCCGGCGCGTGCTGCGTTTTCCGCCGTTCATCGCCCTGGTGCTGGCCTTGAGCGTGGTTCCGGTGGAGCTTGCCCCGGTATTCGACAAGGGCCTGCACTTGCTGGCCGACGCGTTGTTGCCGATCGTCGTGCTCGCCCTCGGCATGCAACTGAAGTTTCGCCTGTCGCGCGATCATGTGCTGCCGCTGGCGGTTGGCTTGCTGGCCAAGCTGGTGCTGATGCCGATGCTGGCCTTTGGCCTTGCGCACCTCTTTGGCCTGTCGCGGGAAATCATGCTGGTGGCCGTCTATCTGACCGCGATGCCACCGATGGTCACCTCGGGCGCACTGCTGGCACTGGCGGGACTGGCCCCCGAGCTGGCGGCCGCCCTGATCGGCTACGGCATCATCCTTTCGATGATTACATTGCCGCTCTGGCATGCGTTCCTGAGTTACTGAGCCGTACCCATACGGCGAGACTGCCACGTTGTTCCCGGGGCTGCCGCCGCAAGAGCGTTCGCCTCGCCGATTCATTTCATGTGCTGCGCTGGCCGGCATCCGCACCTGCTTCAGGTGCCGACCGGCCGTTCCGGACCGTTGCGACGCCAAGGCTCGGAATCGGTCGAAGGGCCGAAAAATATATCCGCCTTCAGGCAATAAAAAACCAGTCCGTGGGCGTAGACTCGCGCCAGATTTCGTCGTCGAAAGACCACTGGCTCCACGGGCTGCATGCCCGGCGGTCCCGCGAGTCCCGAGGCGCGTCGATCCTGGTGTTCCGAACATCACAATCTACAGGGGTAGGGACATGATCCGTCATTGTCGCGGTATCGCTTCGATCGCTGCATTTCTGCTGATACTCATGGTTTTTCCGCTCGTGGCCCACGCTGCCGAAACAGCGGGGCAGCGCCTGCCGACCACGGCAGCCCGACAGGAAACCAGCGCCGAGATCATGGCGCGCCAGGCCGCCGCTCCTCCTCGTCGACCACGCCCGGATCGGGAACTCGAATGGCCGGATCGCAGCCGTCTTCCGCAGAATCCCGACGCTCCGGAGATTTCGCAATATCCGCCCGCAGATCCTGGTGTCTAGGCCCTGCCCAGCCCGGCCATCCATACGACCAGTCTTGCCTTCGATGGTCCGACCCTGGCCGACACCGGAGCGTTTCCGCCCGACAGCATGGGCACAGTCGGCCCCGCCCAGTTCGTCACCTTCGTCAACGGGCAACTGCGCAGCTACACCAAGGCCGGCGTCGCCGATGGCGTGCTCGATGTTGATCCCGACGTGTTTTTCGCTTCGGTGACGACGCCTGTCAGTCCTCCGGTTGTCTTCACTTTCACCAGCGATCCGCAGATCCGCTACGACCGCGTGACCGGGCGCTGGATCCTGTTGATCATCGATGTCCCCTGCACCAATGCGACTTGTTCGGCCACGCTTGCAAACCGCGTGATGATTGCAGTCAGCGATGCGGCCAGCAATGGCACGATCAGCGCCAGCACCGTCTGGACCTTCTTCTATTTTGTCGGCAGCGCAGGTAGCGATTTCCTCGACTATCCGGCGCTGGGCATCGACGTCAATGCGCTTTACATCGGCGGCAACATGTTCAGCAGCGCGGGCTCGTTTGTCGGCACGAACGGATATGTCGTGCAGAAATCCTCGATCCTTGGCGCGGGTCCGATCGTCACGACCGCATTCGCGAACCTCGCGGCCGGGACAGGTGCGGGTCCGTACACGCCGCGTGGCGTCGACAACTTCGACGTAGCCGCGACCGAGGGTTATTTCATCGGTGTGGACAATGCAACGTTCAGCACGCTGATGCTGCGTCGGGTTTCCAATCCCGGCTCGGCGACACCGACCGTTTCCGGAAACATCAGCATCACTGTTCCAACCACCACGTTTCCCGATCGGGTCGAGCATCTCGGCAACACGGGCGGCGCCAACGGGCGGCTTGATGCCCTGGACGACCGCCTGTACGAGGCGATGATGCGCAATGGTCGGCTGTGGACCGCGCATAATTTCCGGGTGACCGCAGCAGGCGTCGCCAGCACGGCTGCGCAATCACGCAATGCATCGCGCTGGTACGAGTTGCAGAATCTGACAACGACCCCGACGGTCGTGCAGTCGGGCACCGTCTATGACAATGCCGCGACGCGGGCCGCAGCGCGCCAGTATTTCATCCCCTCGATCGCGGTGACGGGCCAGGGGCATGCCGTGATCGGCTTTACCGCGGCGGGCGTGATCGGTGCAACACCGGCGTATACGGGCCGTCTGTCCGGCGATGCCCTGGGCTCGATGAATGGCTCGCCGGGTACCGGGGTCACGACCTTCGGGACATCGACCGCAAACTACAACCCTCCCTCGGATCCCGGCGGAGCTGGTGGGCGGCGCTGGGGCGATTATTCGTTCACGAGCGTCGATCCGATCGACGACATGACCGTGTGGACGATCCAGGAGTACAACCAGGCGTCAAACAGTTACGCGGTCCGCGTCGGCAAGTTGCTGGCACCGCCGCCGGCGACGCCGACGTGCTCGGGTTCGCCGATCGCCTTCAATGGCCCGACCGGAAACGTCGTGATTGCGGCGACTTCGAGTGGAGGGTCGGGCTTCTACGATCCGGGCAGCAATCTCCCGCCGCCCGCCCTGCCGTTCAGCCATCTGTCGGCAACGGTCACCAATGCGGTCGTCAACAGCGTGACCTACAACTCACCGACCCAGGTGACGCTGAACATCACCGCGGCAGCGGTGGGTCTGCAAAACGTCACCCTGACCAATCCGGACGGCCAGAACGTGACCGCTGTCGGTTGCATCAATGTGCAGAGCATCACGATCAATGCTGATCTTTCAGTCACCAAGACCGATGGCGTGACCACGGCGACCCCGGGCGGCTCGGTGACCTACACGATCACCGCCGGCAATGCCGGACCGAGCAATGCCACTGGCGCGACCGTGGCGGATACCTTCCCGGCGTCGCTGACCTGCACCTGGACCTGCGTGGGCGCGGGCGGCGGCACCTGCACGGCAGCCGGCTCCGGCAACATCAACGATACGGTGAATCTGCCGAGCGGCGGCAGCACGACCTACACGGCAAGCTGCGCGATCTCGGCGGCCGCGACCGGCTCGCTGTCCAACACGGCCACCGTGGCAGCACCGGGCGGTGTCACCGATCCGACGCCGGGCAACAATTCGGCCACGGATACCGACACGCTGGCGGCCTCGGCCAACCTGGGCATCACCAAGACCGATGGAGTGACCACGGCGACCCCGGGCGGCTCGGTGACCTACACGATCACCGCCGGCAATGCCGGACCGAGCAATGCCACTGGCGCGACCGTGGCGGATACCTTCCCGGCGTCGCTGACCTGCACCTGGACCTGCGTGGGCGCGGGCGGCGGCACCTGCACGGCGGCCGGCTCCGGCAACATCAACGACACGGTGAATCTGCCGAGCGGCGGCAGCACGACCTACACGGCAAGCTGCGCGATCTCGGCGGCCGCGACCGGCTCGCTGTCCAACACGGCCACCGTGGCAGCACCGGGCGGTGTCACCGATCCGACGCCGGGCAACAATTCGGCCACGGATACCGACACGCTGGCGGCCTCGGCAGACGTGGCCGTGACCATCTCCGACAGTCGCAACTTCATCCAGGTCGGCGACTCGCTCGACTATCTCATCGAAGTCAGCAATCCGAGCGGACCCAGCCTTGCAGTCGCGTCGGTCAGCGACATCCTGCCGGTGCTGCTGGGGGGCGGATCATGGACTTGCACCGGCAGCGGCGGTGCGACCTGCGGCAGTGCGAACGGCGCCGGCAATGCCTTGTCCGACACGGCGACCCTGCCAGTGGGCGGCAAGACATCGTATCTCTACTCGGCAACGGTGCAAGCGTTCGACGCCAGCGAGCAAATCGTGAACACGGCCTCGGCAAGCGTCACCAATGCCAGCGATCCGGTTCCCGGCAACAATTCGGCCACCGACACCAACGTCCTCGTTTTCTTCCGCGACGGCTTCGACCCAGGCAGCGCAGGCATCGTGCAACTGGTCGGCTCCGGTTCCGACTACGTAGCAGCGCGGTTGGGCGTCGACGCCAACCTGCTCGACGTGCTGGGCATGGTGCCGGTCGACGTGGCCACGGGACAGAGCGCGGACGGCAGGGGCTTGTTCTCGTTGCAGCTTGCGCGTTTCGGCGACGATTATTTCCTGCGCGCCCTCACCCGTAATGATCTGGACCAGGCCGAGCGATCGCGCTGGCAAAGGCTCGACCTGAGCGAGCGGCTGCTGGATTTCGCATGGCAGTCGGCATCGGCGCAGGCGAACGACGGCTTCATCGACATCGCCGGCCTTGATGCGGGGCTGCTGGTCAGTGGCAGCAGCGAACAGGGGCGCCTGACGCAACTGTTCATTCGCGTGGACAACAACACGCCCTGGTTGTTGCTGGTTGTTCCCTGAGCATTGCTGAAAGGCCCGGAGATTCCGGGCCTTTCACTTTGCGCGGGCCGCATGCTGCAGATCAACCCCCGGGTTCGTGGCGGGCGCAGATCAACCAGTTTTCAAACGGCAGGCGGCCACGCAGCGGGGTGAAGCTTGCCGTGAGGCCATGCCGGGCAAAGCGTTGTTCGAGCTCGTCGCGGCGCGGATATCGTTGCGGTCCGACATTCATCCAGCGCGTCCAGCGCGCAAACCGATCGACTGCGCGTGTGAAGGACAGGCGCCAGCCTTCGCGGTGCAAACCGCTGCGCATGACCAGAACGGCACCCGGGGTGAGGCAGGCAATCGCGTTTTCGAGCAACACGGCCTGGGCTGGCGGCGGCAGAAACTGGACGATGTCGAGCAGGGCCACGCTGCCGCGATGAGCGGGAAATCCACCGGCCAGATCGATCGTTTCAAAGCGCGCACCAGGCAGCCGTGCGCGCGTGGCGGCTGCACGGGCCGAGGCGATCTTTGCCGCATCGATATCGACGCCGCGGTAGTCGCCGGAAAATCCCTGCGCGCGCAAGGTGTGGCCAAGCAAGCCAATTCCGCAGCCGAGATCCAGCAGGGGCTCTCGGGTCCGCGCCAGCACCGCGCCGACGCCCGCGTACAGCGGGTCGGTGGCAAGCTTGATGCGCGCATACCAGTAATGGTTGCGCAGCGGCAGATAGTGCTGCGCGATTTCGCGAATGCCGGGTTCCATGTTGGGATTCAAGCGCTGCGTCAGCAGGCACACGCGGACATCCATCCGCGTGTGCGCCGCTGCGGCAGCTCAGACCGTGAGCGGGTTCGGCTTGTCCGGATCAAGCTTCCACTGCTTGATCGCACGTGCCACATCCTGCGGGTTCATCTTGCCCTCGGCGGCGAGGGCGGCAATGGCAGCGTGCGCGATCCAGTAGCGGTCGATCTCGAAGAAGCCACGCAATGCCTCGCGCGAATCGCTGCGGCCGTACCCGTCGGTACCCAGCGAGATGAACTTGCGGCCTTCCGGAATGAACGCGCGGATCTGGTCGGAATAGGCACGCACGTAGTCGGTCGCGGCGACCACCGGGCCGGCATGGCCTTCAAGGCAAGTGGCGACCCACGATTGGCGCGGCTTCTTCTCCATCGGATGCAGCCGGTTCCAGCGCTCGACATCGAAGCCCTCGCGGCGCAATTCATTGAAACTCGGGCACGACCAGATCGTGCTGGCCACGCCGAACTCCTGCTCCAGCAATTCCGCTGCGGCCATCACCTCGCGCAAGATCGTGCCGCTTCCCATCAACTGCACTTGCGGGACGTTCTTGGCTCTGGTTTTTCCCTTCTCCCCATTCCCTGCTCCCGTTTCCCGGAGCAGATACATGCCCTTGATGATGCCGGCCTCGACCCCCTTGGGCATGTCCGGATGCGCGTAGTTTTCGTTCATCAGGGTGATGTAGTAGTAGCAGTCTTCCTGCTCGGTGAGCATGCGGCGCACGCCGTCCTGCAGGATCACGCCCACTTCGAACGAGAACGTCGGATCGTAGCTGTGGCAGTTCGGAATGGCGCCGGCGAGCAGATGCGAATGGCCATCTTCGTGCTGCAGCCCTTCGCCATTCAGCGTGGTGCGCCCGGATGTACCCCCGAGCAGGAAGCCGCGTGCACGCATGTCGCCGGCCGCCCAGGCCAGATCGCCGATGCGCTGGAACCCGAACATCGAGTAGTAGATGTAGAACGGCAGCATCGGCACGTTGCTGATCGAATAACTGGTTGCTGCGGCCATCCACGACGAAAACGCACCCGGCTCGCTGATGCCCTGCTGCAGCACCTGGCCGGACTGGTCTTCGTGATAGAACATCAACTGGTCGGCATCCATGGGCTTGTATTTCTGGCCGAACGGCGCGTAGATGCCGATCTGGCGGAACATTCCTTCCATGCCGAAGGTGCGCGCCTCGTCGGCAACGATCGGCACGATGCGCGGACCCAGTACCTTGTCGCGCAGGAGCAGGTTCATGCCGCGCACAAAAGCCATCGTCGTGGAGATTTCGCGCTCGCCGGTACCCTTGGTCAATTGGGCAAGGGTGTCGAGTTCCGGTGTCGGCAGGGACTCGGATTTCATGCGACGCTGCGGCAGGAATCCGCCGAGCGCCTTGCGCCGCTCCAGCATGTATTCCACTTCCGGTGAATCCTTGCCCGGATGGTAAAACGGCACGCTGGGCAGATCGGCATCCGAGATTGGAATGTTGAAGCGGTCGCGGAAGGCGCGCACGGCGTCATCATTCATCTTCTTCTGCTGATGGGTGATGTTCTGCGACTCGCCCGCCGTGCCCATGCCGTAACCCTTGACCGTCTTGGCCAGGATCACGGTCGGCATGCCCTTGGTGTGGAACGCCTGGTGGTAGGCGGCGTAGACCTTGTGCGGATCGTGGCCACCACGATTCAGGCGCCAGATGTCTTCATCGGAAAGATTGGCAACCAGTTGGGCGGTTTCCGGGTACTTGCCGAAGAAATGCTCGCGCGTATAGGCGCCGCCAAACGCCTTGCAGTTCTGGTATTCGCCATCCACGGTTTCCATCATCAGCTTGCGCAGCACGCCCTTGGTATCGCGGGCAAGGAGCGGATCCCAGTAGCCGCCCCAGCACAGCTTGATGGTGTTCCAGCCGGCACCACGGAAGACGCCTTCGAGTTCCTGGATGATCTTGCCGTTGCCGCGCACCGGGCCATCGAGGCGCTGCAGGTTGCAGTTGACGACGAAGATCAAATTGTCGAGGCCTTCGCGGCCGGCCAGGGAAATGGCGCCGAGCGTCTCGGGTTCGTCCGATTCGCCATCGCCAATGAAGCACCAGACCTTGCGATCGCTCGGTGCGATCAGGCCGCGATGCTCGAGGTACTTCATGAACTGCGCCTGGTAGATCGCCTGCAGCGGCCCAAGGCCCATCGACACCGTCGGCACCTGCCAGTATTCCGGCATCAGCCACGGGTGCGGATACGATGACAAGCCCTGGCCCTTGCCGCGTACTTCCATGCGGAAGAAATCGAGCTGTTCGGCGCTGATGCGGCCTTCGAGGAACGAGCGCGCATACACGCCCGGACTGGAATGGCCCTGATGGAAAATCAGGTCGCCGGGATGGCTGTCGCTGGGCGCGCGCCAGAAGTGATTGAAGCCGACGTCGTACAGGGTAGCGCTCGAGGCGAAGCTGGCGATGTGCCCGCCGAGATCGCCCGGTTTGCGATTGGCGCGGATGACCATGGCCATTGCATTCCAGCGCACCAGCGAGCGGATCCGCCATTCCATCGCCGGATCGCCGGGGCTCTTGGCCTCCATGTGCGGCGGAATCGTGTTGATGTATTCGGTGGTCGGACGGAAGGGCAGATGGCCCCCGGCGCGGCGGGTTTCCTCGACCATGCGTTCGAGCAGGAAGTGCGCGCGCTCGGTTCCATCGTTGTTGATGACCGATTGCAGCGACTCGGACCACTCGCGCGTTTCAACCGGGTCGAGATCCTGATCGAGAATGTCCTGGAGCTGGTTCATGGGCTTGCCTCGGCGTGCGCGCAGATGTTCGATGGGTGGAGGGCGCGGAATTCGCACCCTCGCGGAAGACCTTGCAGTTTAGCCGCCCGGCCGGATTCGTGCATGCGCGTGCCGGCGGGGTGCGGCCGGGCGAGGGCTCGCGCTCAGGCGCTCTGGCTTTCCTGTGCGGCGCGGATTTGTGCCTCGACGGCAGCGATTGCGGTCATGTTGACGACGCGACGCACGGTGGCGGCGGGGGTCAGGATATGCGCGGGTTTCGACACGCCCATGAGGATCGGGCCAAGGGCAACACCGTCGGTCATCACGCGGGTGATGTTGTAGCCGATGTTGGCGGCGTCGAGGTTGGGGCAGACGAACAGGTTGGCGCGGCCCTTGAGCAGCGAGTTTGGAAACAGGCGGTCGCGGATTTCCTCGTTGAATGCGGTGTCGGCGTGCATCTCGCCTTCGACCTCGAGGCCCGGCGCGCGCGCGCGGATGATTTCCAGGGCGTGGCGCATCTTTGCCGCCGAAGCATCCTCATGGCTGCCGAAATTGGAATGCGAGAGCAAGGCGACCTTCGGCTCGACGCCGAACAGGCGCAGGCGCAGCGCAGCTTGCAGGGTCGACTCGGCAATCTGTTCGGCGTCCGGATCGAGCTTGACGTGGGTATCGAGGAAGAAAAACACGCCATTGTTGTTGATGACGCCGGTCATCGCCGAGGGTGCGTGCACATTCGGATCCAGCGGCAGGATGTCCTGGATGTAGCGCAGTTTCTTGTGATAGCGGCCGATCAGGCCGGTCAGCAAGGCGTCGGCTTCGCCGCGATAAAGCATCAGCGCGGCAATCACCGTCGAGCGCGAACGCACGATCGCCTTGGCTCCGTCCGGCGTCACGCCGCGGCGTTCGAGCAGGCTGTGGTAGAGCATCCAGTACTCCTTGAAACGCGGATCGCTCTCGATGTTGCAGATCTCGAAGTGCACGCCGGGCTTGATGCGCAGACGCATGCGCTCGATGCGCGACTCGATCACCGCCGGGCGACCAATGAGGATCGGCCAGGCCAGGCGATCGTCGGCAATATGCTGGATTGCGCGCAGGATCGTCTCTTCCTCGCCCTCGGCATAGACGACGCGCTTCATGTCGCTGCGCGCGCGGTCGAACACGGGTTTCATGACCAGGCCGGTGCGGAAGACGAAGGTGTTGAGGCGCTCGCGATAGGCCTCGATGTCCTCGAGCGGACGCTTGGCCACGCCGGATTCCATCGCCGCGACGGCCACCGCCGAGGACAGCTCGACCAGCAGGCGTGGATCGAACGGTTGCGGGATCAGGTATTCAGGCCCGAACGAGCGCGTCTGCCCGCCGTAGGCGCGCACGGCGACGTCCGACATCTCGCGGCGGGCCAGATCGGCGATGGCCTTGACGCAGGCGATCTTCATCGCCTCGTTGATCACGGTCGCACCGACATCGAGGGCTCCGCGGAAAAGATAGGGGAAACACAGCGCGTTGTTGACCTGGTTGGGATAGTCGGAACGGCCGGTGGCGACAATGGCATCGGGGCGCACTGCCTTTACCAACTCGGGGAGGATTTCCGGCGTCGGGTTGGCGAGGGCGAAGATGATCGGCTGTTCGACCATGCGCTTGACCATGTCCTGGGTCAGCGCGCCCGGGCCGGACAGGCCAACAAACATGTCGGCACCGTCGATGATCTCGTCCAGCGTGCGTGCCTGCGTGTCGCGCGCGTAGCGGCGCTTGTTCTCGTCGAGATCCGTGCGCCCGCTGTGCACGACACCGGCGCGGTCGGCGACCCAGATGTTTTCCTTCGGCACGCCGAGATGGACGAGCATGTCCATGCAGGCAATGCCGGCGGCACCGGCACCGGTGTGCACGATCTTGATCTGGTCGGGCTTCTTGCCGATCACCGCGAGCGCGTTCAGGAATGCCGCGCCGACGATGATCGCGGTGCCGTGCTGGTCGTCGTGGAAGACCGGAATCTTCATGCGCTCGCGCAGGGTTCGTTCGACGATGAAGCATTCCGGCGCCTTGATGTCCTCAAGATTGATGCCGCCGAAACTGGGTTCGAGGCTGGCGATGATATCGATCAGCTTTTCCGGATCGGACTCGTTGATTTCGATGTCGAAAACATCGATGCCGGCGAACTTCTGGAACAGCATGCCCTTGCCTTCCATGACCGGCTTGGCCGCCAGCGGACCGATGTTGCCGAGACCGAGCACGGCCGTGCCATTGGTGATGACCGCGACGAGGTTGCCGCGCGAGGTCATTTCGGCAGCGGTGTTGGGATCGCGGACGATCTCCTCGCAGGCGAAGGCGACGCCGGGCGAATAGGCCAGTGACAACTCGCGCTGGGTGACCACGGACTTGGTCGGCACGACCTTGATCTTGCCGGCCGGCGCGCGCCGGTGATAGTCGAGGGCCGCTTGCTTGAGGAGTTCGATATCGCTGGACATGGCGCGGTTGGTTGCCTCTGGGATGGCGTAATTGCTGGGTTTTTTACTATATCACGCAGGCCTGCATGGCAATCTGCGCAGCCTGGCAAGCCTGCGCCGCGGTTGGCGATTACAGCGAGAGGACCAGGTCCTCGGCCTCGACACGATCGAGGCGGATACGATTGGCGAACAGCGAGAAGGCGAGCATCGCGGCGAGGCCGTTGGCGTGGCGGATCCAGCGCGGCAGCCAGTTCGGTCCGACGATGTAGCCGGAGTCGAATTGCGCTTCGAGGGCGACGACATCATGCAGGCTCATCTTGCCGGCGAAGAGGTTCCGGCACAGGTTCAACTTGCGGTGCTTCAGTGCCCAGCGGAAAAAGGTGTGCACGGAAAGCAGTCCGTGCAGATAGACGGTGTCCTTGGTGAATGCCGAACCGCCGCCGGGCGGCGAGCCACGGAACACGCGTTGTGCCGAGGAAAAGCTGTCGGCCTCGGTCTGCCCGGTGTCGAGGAAATAGCGGAATACCTCGATGAAGTCGGCACCATGCAGGGCCATGTCGATGGCGAGGATGCGCAGGCTGATGCGCTTGATGCGCTCGATGTCGAGGGACCCGGTCATCAGTTCGGCAAACACGGCCAGGCCTTCCTGGGTGGCCGTGATGCGCGGCGAACTCAAGGCCAATGAGGCCAGCCGCGGCTGGCGTCGACCGTTCAACGCGGTCAGCGTGTGCACATAGGCTTCGTGTTCGAGCAACTGGTTGCGATCGTATTCGCTGAAACAGGTTGCAGAGCGGAGGCGGATGCGGGTAGCACCGGCTGCGGCCTTGGCGATCAACTGGTCATCGACTTCAACGCGTACCGTGCCGTCGCCGAAGAAGGCGTCGAGCTGCTGCTGCAGATCCTCGCGCAGGACGTCGGCGGGGATGCAGTAGTCCGCTTCGCTGCTGAGCACTTCGCTGTCGAGTTCGTTGGCGAGGCTGATGAAATGCCTGGCCGCATCGAGATTGCTGAGTTCGCTGCCCGGCACGCGCGAACCCGGGCGACCAAACAGCCGGATCGAATGCGTGGTCAATTCCGGCGTGCCGAGTGCATCGAGCAGTTCGGTGGCGACCCGCCAGGATTCCGCGCTGCGGCGGATGTAGTCGCCAACAGGATGCTGCGCATCGGCGGCATCGTGGATGGCCATGATCGTGCCGCGCACATTGGCCAGGTCGGGCCGCACGTAATCGACTACCGGCATGCTGACGATGCCCTTGCGCCAGCGTTCGAGGAAAGCGGTCTGTACCGAGGCCGGCCAGCTCACCGAGCCAAGCAGGCGGATGCCCTTGACCGCGGCGACAAGTTGCCGATCCAGCTCGGCGTGACGTTCGAGATGACGGGATTCGCGGCTCACGGCTGCCCGCAATATAGCGCAGCCGCGAGAAGCGGCGTGCGCCTGCCATGCAGCTCAATGGCGTCCGTATTTTTCGTCCAGTCGACGCCCGAGCGCCTTGCTCAGGACGCGATTTTCTGACTTGCGTCGAAGCTGGGTTTCCAGGCTGTCGGCGGCGCTGGCGAGCTCGTCGCGGAGTTTCAGGTAATTGTGCCAGCGCGCGCCGTCGAGGCGGCCGTCCGCAAGCGCGGTGCGCACGCTGCAGCCAGGTTCGCTCAGGTGGCTGCAGTCACCGAAGCGGCAGTCCTGGGCGAGCTGCTCGATATCACCGAACTGATCGCCGTCCAGCGTCTCCTCGCCGGTCAGCTTGATTTCGCGCATGCCCGGCGTGTCGATCAGGCAGCCGCCAACCGGCAACTGGATCAAGGCGCGGGAGGTTGTCGTGTGGCGACCGCGGCTGTCGTTTTCACGGACACTGCTGGTGGCCTGGCGCGATTCGCCAAGCAGGCTGTTGGTCAGGGTCGACTTGCCGGCACCGGAGGAACCAACCAGCACGGTCGAGCTGCCGGGGCCGAGATAGGCGAGCAGCGGGGCGATGCTGTCAGCGGATTTCGCGTTGACGGCATGGATCGGGATGCTGGCCGGGACGCGCTTGCGCAGTTCTTCGACGCTTGCCGCGACTTCACCGGAAACATCCGCCTTGGTCAACACGATCACTGCGTTGGCACCGCTGCCCTCGACCAGCATCAGGTAGCGCTCGATGCGTGCGGGATTGAAATCGCCATCCAGTCCGCAGATGAGCATGACCGTGTCGATGTTGGTTGCGATCAACTGGCGCTGGTGCCGTTCGCCGGCTGCGGCGCGCGCCAGTTCGCTGCGCCGGGGCAGTATCTGCTCGATCGACGGCGGCCTGGTTGAACTGACGAAGACAAAATCGCCGACCGCCGGTCGCTCGACCGGATTGGTTCCGGGTTTGATGAAGCGCGGCGCCGGTTGCGCATTGAAGGCGTGCTCGCCATCGTGCAATTCGTAACCGGCGCGATGCTGGGCAATCACCCGCGCCAGGCGCAGGCCCGGCGGATCAGCCGGCACCGCCGGGAGATCGCCATGCCAGCCGATTCGGCGCAAGGGAGGTTCGAAGGTTTCGCTCATCGGCGCGATTCTACCCATGCAATCGGCCTTGCTGCGCGCCGCGGCAGCGACGACGGGGAATCAGCTGCCGCTGTTGTCCGTCCTGGCGAGGATGCGGGTCTGGGCGAGGCGGCCATCGGCATCGTCGTGCAGGACTTCGACCAGGCTGCCCTCGTTGAGCGAGGCCTGGCCGGTGACGACCACTTCCGCACCCACCGCAAGTCCTTCGAGCACCTGCACGCGGGTGCCACTGTCATGGCCGGTGCGGATCGGCTGGCGGTGCGCCTTGCCATCCTCGATGACGTAGGCGGTTTCCGCGCCGCGGCTGCCAAGCACCGCGGTTTTCGGCATCAGCACCGCGTTGGCCACGTGCAGGAAGGCAATGTCCATGCGCGTGAACAGTCCAGGGCGCAGGCTGTGATCGTGATTGTCGACGCGTACCGTCACCTTCACCGTGCCACTGTCGCGATCGACCACCGGCGCCACGCGCTCGACCTTGGCCTCGAACTGGCGGCTGCCCAGCGCATCGACCGTGAAATCCACCCGCTGACCGGCGGCGATCGCCACCGCATCACGTTCGGGAACGCGCAATTCGGCACGCAGGTCGGTGAAATTGGCCATGTCGAAGACGGCGGCGTTGGCGGCCAGCAATTGACCCTGCTTGATCCAGCGGCGCGTGATGATGCCGTCGAACGGTGCGCGGATCTCGCTCTTTTCAACCCGCACGCGGGCCAGGTTGACCTCGGCGCGACGCACGGCAAATTCCGATTCGGCTTGATCCTGGGCGTTGGCGGCAATCAGCTTGCGCGCCAGCAGCTTTTCGCCGCGGGCGACATCGTTCTGCCGTCGCTGCAGGTCGGCGTTGGCTTCGCGCAGTTGCAGGCGGCTGTGCGCCGCATCGATGCGGGCGAGCAACTGCCCCTTGCGCACGGCATCGCCTTCTTCGACCAGCAGGTCCAGCACGGTTCCGGGAACCTCGCTGATGAGTTTGGCCTCGTGTTCGGCCTGCAGGGTGGCGGTGGCGGCATAGCGTGCGGTCAATTCGCCTTGCTCGACGCGCGCGGTTTCAACGGGGCGGGCATCCTTGGTTTCGACCTTGGCGGCGTCCTTGGCAGGCGGCGCGCTGGTGCTCGAGCACGCCGTGAGGGCGGTGGCCAGGACAAGGGAGAGGGGGAGCAGGGCAGTCAGGCGGGACATGGTTGGGGGCGACCAAGTAGTGTTGTAGGTAACTATAACACCAAAACTCAGTCTGTCAATCCTGGAAGGTGGACAAAGTGTGCTGTTGCGATGCGCCATCCGCATCTGCCAAAGGTATGAGCGGATCGGCGGGCGCTTGGTTTCCTTGGATGCCGTGGTGGCGTATTTGGTTGCGTGGATACCCTTGTTTTGTCCGTGTGCAGTGCAGCATGGGTGTTGTTAAGATGCGGCAAGCCCGCCGTTAATCCTGTTGCCGACATGCCCCAGCGACCTGTGCAGACCAGCTCACGGCTCCATCAAGTCCGATACGAAATCCGCGGCGCGCTCAGTCATCGCGCCCGCGAACTCGAAGCCGAAGGCCGCGAAATCATCCGCTTGAACATCGGCAATCCGGGTGCCTTCGGCTTCACAACGCCCGCACATATTCGTGAGGCGGTCACCCAGGCTTTGCCGCTGAGCGAAGCGTATTGCCAGCAGCAGGGCCTGCCGCGGGCGCGCGAAGCAATTGCCGCGCAGCAACGCAGTCGTGGTTCGGCCAGTGCCACGGCGGAACGGGTGTTCATCGGCAACGGCGTCAGCGAGCTGATCGACCTCTGCCTGCGTGCCTTGCTGGAACCCGGTGACGAGGTACTGATCCCGGCCCCTGATTACCCCTTGTGGACGGCGGCAACGATCTTGAATGCCGGCAAGGCCGTGCACTACCCCTGTCGGGCCACGCAAGGGCATCTGCCCGATGTCGAGGAAATGGCCGCCTTGATCACGCCGCGGACGCGGGCGATCGTGCTGATCAATCCGAACAACCCGACCGGGGCCAACTATCCGCGCGAATTGCTTTCGGAAATCGTGGCCTTGGCCGAGCGGCATGGCCTGGTCTTGATGGCCGATGAAATCTATGACGGCATCCTCTACGACGACGCGGTGTTCCAGCCGCTTGCCGCACTTGCCGGCGACTTGCCCTGCATCAGCTTTGGCGGCTTGAGCAAGGTGCATCGCGCCTGCGGCTATCGCGTTGGCTGGTTCACGGTTTCCGGCAATGCCGCGCGTATCGGCAACATGCTGCACGCCTTCGACCTGCTCGCCGCGCTGCGCCTTTGCGGCAACGTGCCGGGGCAATGGGCGATCGAGGCGGCCCTGCAAGGGATCGATACGATCAGCGCCTTGACCGCGCCGGGTGGACGTCTGCAGCAATCACGCCATGCCGTCCTCGATGCCGTGGCGCGCAGCGAATTTCTCGAAGTGGTCGCCCCGGCCGGCGCGCTGTACGCATTCCCCGGTGTGCGTGTGGGAGCCATTGACGCATTCGACGATGAGCGCTTTGCCCTGCATCTGCTGGAAACCGGGAATGTGCTGATTGTCCCGGGTTCCAGTTTCAATGTGGATTATCGGAATCATTTCCGCATCACCTTGCTGCCCGAAGCACCCGTCATTGCCGAAGTGTTCGAGCGCATCGAGACGGCCTTGCTGCATACCGCCGAGGGTTCACGGCGCGCGCGCCAGGTTGCCTGAGCTACGCTGGTGCCATGGCCACGACCCGCGCCGAACGACCGCTGCGCTTTCTCGCCCTGGGCGATTCCTACACGATCGGTGAAGGCGTGGATCGCGACAAGACCTGGCCGACGCAGTTGCGTGCGCGCCTGCACGAGCAGGCTGTCGATGTTGGCGATATCGACATGGTCGCGACCACCGGCTGGACCACGGACGAGCTGCAGCAGGCGATCAGTGCGCGCAAGTTCACCCCGCCATATTCCCTGGTCAGCTTGCTGATCGGCGTCAACAATCAATACCGCGGGCGCGACCTTGGCAACTATGCTGGCGAACTGGGCAGCCTGATCGACTTTGCCGTGGACATGGCCGCTGGCGATGCCGGCAAGCTCATCGTGGTTTCGATACCGGACTGGGGCACGACGCGGTTTGCCACCGAGCGCCAAGTCGATGCCGCAAGGGTTGCCGAGGAAATCGATTCCTTCAACGCAATTGCCCGCGATGCCTGCCTTGCGCGCGGTGCGCATTGGGTCGATGTGACGAAGCTGTCGCGCGAGGAAGCGCGCGACATGCTCGCCGAAGATGGCCTGCATCCATCGGCCGATCAATATGCGCGATGGGTCACGGCGATCCTGCCGGTCGCCCGCTCGATTCTCGATACCGCGAATTGAGTCGGCACCGTTGCGTTGCGCGCAACCGTGCCGACTCCACACTCAGCCGGGCACGATCTCGTAGACGTAGATCGTGACGGTTGCTTTCGCCGTGCCGCCGTGGCCATCGGAGATCGTGTATTCAAACGTGTCGGGACCCGAGTAACCGTGGATGGACTGGTAATGCACGGTGTTGTCGTCGTTGATCGTGATCGTGGCGATGCCCGGGCCGGTATGTTCGACCTCGATCACGGTCAAGGAATCGCCGTCGGGATCGCTGTCGTTGGCGAGCACGTCGATATCGGTGTCATAACCCTTGAGCACGCCGCCGTCATCATTGACCGCGATCGGCAGCTGGTTCGGATCGGCGGCGGGGTTCACGGTCACCGTTACCGCTGCAGTCGCCGTGCCACCATGCCCGTCGCTGATCGTGTAGGTGAAGCTGTCGCTGCCCGAATAACCTGCGGCCGGCGTATAGCTGATGCCGCCGCCGGTGATCGTGGCCGTGCCATGCGCCGGCACGGAAACCGCGGTGATGGTCAGCACGTCGCCATCCGGATCACTGTCGTTGGCGAGCACGTCGATCAGGTTGGCCGAGGATTCGAAGTCGACCGTGATCGCATCATCCGCGGCGCTCGGCCCTTCATTGAGGTACTCGCGCGGGCCCAGCGTGGTCGTCGAAGTTGATTCGACAAACCGGTACACATCGACCGTGCGCTTGTGCTCGGCCGGATTGCGCAAGGCGCGCTCGATCCATGCCGGGTTGGCCTTGACCGGCTCGCGCACCCATTCCACCGTGTCCGCTTGTGGTGCGGGTTCGGCGGCGGCGACGGTGGTCTCCTCGATGGTCAGGAACTCGACGTCGACGCGGCGGTTCTTCTGCCGGTTTTCGGCGCTGTCATTCGGGAATGCCGGGTTGAGTTCGCCTTCGCCGCGCGTGTCGATCTGCTCTGCCGGGATGCCGCGGCTGACCAGGTGCGCCTTGGCACTGGCGGCGCGGCGCTCGGACAGTTTCTGGTTGTAGGCTTCCGAACCGACCGAATCAGTGTGGCCGACCACGCTGACCCGACTGACCCGCGCATCGGACTTGAGCTTGGCGACCAGTTCATCGAGGGCGGCAATGGCATCGGCATTGAGGTCGGCATGGTCGAAGCGGAAGAAGGCATCGCCATCGAGGTGGACTTCGTTGCGCATGACCTGGGCCTCGGCGGCTGCGGCTGCCGCCGGGGCCGGCGTCCTCACTTCGACCAACTGGAACGGCTCGCGCGCCCGATAGCTCTTGCCGAAGTCGTAGCGCAGCAGCAACCAGCCGCGCGTATCCGATTTGTCGATTTCGAAATCACCCGACTTGCGCGCGTGTTCGCCCTGCACGGAGAGACTGAAAGGACTGTTGCGAAACAGCTTGTCGATGCCGAGCGAGAGTGTTGTCTGGCTGGAACCGAACTTGCCCTTCTCGTAATCGAAACCACCCCGCACGCGCAGCAAGGGCTCGTCGAAATAGGAACCCAGGCGCAGGCCGACGCCGTTCTCGTAAGGGTGCTCGAAAGAGCGGATCAGGGTTTCGATGGTCTGCGTTTGCGTATAGGCACCGTTCGCATCGCTGCCGCTGAGTGTGGTGGTGTCGCTCAGCAGGCGCGTATCGACCAGGCGCGTGCCTGAAGTCGCATGGCTGACGTAGCCGCTGAAAAACAGGTCGTTGCGCTCCCAGCCGAGCCCCAGCGTGGCCTTGCGGTCCTTGAACATGTTCTGGTCGCCGGCGGCGAAGAATTTCCACACCGACGCCTTGTCGCTGTCGGCGGCGCCGCGCAGGCGGTTGTAGCCAAGCTGCACGCCACCGGCGCCGCCCTGGCCCAGCCAGAGTTCGCCGAGCCATGCGGATTCATCGGTCTTGCCGAGGATGGCGAGGATCTCGCCAAGCACGTCGCCATCGTCATTGACGCCGAGCGACACGCGCGCATTCGATCCGACATAGGTCAGCGGAATCGTGGCCTCGCCGGAAACCGGCTCGGTCGGAGGCTGCGCGTTGGCCGAGGTGGCGAGAGCGAAAGCAATGCAAAACGGCAACTTGCGGATCATGTCGAATCCCCTGACGGTGCGTATTCCCCTGAGCGGCGAATTATCCCTTATTTCAGACGCTTGACCAGATATCTGCGGTCGATACAGATGCCGGCCGGCTATCGCCGCCGGATTCGCCCGGAGATGGTTGCGGCCCTTGCATCAAGGCCGACGGCACCCATATGGGCGCAACCCTCTCTCCGATTTCTGCCCAAGGAACCTTCATGTCTCTCGCCGAACCCGTCCGTCAGCGCATCGAGTCGATGCTTGCCCAGCACCGTGTTGTTCTGTTCATGAAGGGCACGCGCAACGCCCCGAGCTGTGGTTTCTCGGCGGCCACGGCGGGGGCCTTGAATGAGCTTCTCGATGACTATGCGACGGTCGATGTGCTGGCTGACGAGGAAATCCGCCAGGGCATCAAGGATTTCGGCAACTGGCCGACGATTCCGCAGTTGTATGTGAATGGCGAGCTGGTGGGCGGTGCCGACATCGTCCAGGGCATGGCCGCCAGCGGTGAGCTGCATACCTTGCTCGGCCTGCCACAACCGGATCGCACGCCACCGGAAATCACCATCAGCGATGCGGCGGCCGTGCAGATCCGCAATGCCCTGGGCGACGCCGAAGGCATGGGTCTGTTCCTCGCCATCGATGCGCGTTTCCAGCCGCAATTCCAGCTGCGCGAAATCCAGGGCAGCGAGATCCGCGCCGTCGCCAACGGCATCGACGTGCTGTTTGATCCGGCCAGTGCCAAGCGCGCCAAGGGCGCACACATCGGCTGGACCGAAACCGCGCAGGGTGAAGGCCTGTCGATCGACCTGCCGGCCGCTCCGCCAAAGGTGCATGGACTGGATGTGCACGCACTCAAGCGTCTGCTCGATGAGGGCAGGATCACGGTCATCGACGTGCGTTCGGCTGACGAGCGCAAGATCGCCCCGTTTGCCGGTGCCGAAATCCTCGACGCCTCCTCGCATGAGCGCCTGGTCAAGCTGCCGAAGGAAACGCCGCTGGCCTTCCTCTGCCATCACGGCAACTCGAGTGCGCGCGCCGCCGAGCATTTCCGCGAGCAGGGTTTCCGCGTCGTCCACAACATCGTCGGCGGTATCGAGGCCTGGTCCAGCGAGATCGATGCCGGCGTGCCGCACTACTGAGTTGCACGATGTCCATTGCGCTGCAACATGGGTTTGTCCGGCGCAATGCCTATACTCCCGACAGCCGTGATGCCGTGAGCGGCATCACGTTGCACGAGCGCGATAGCCGTGAACGGGGGAGACCATCGATGCGTCCGATACTTCTGACTTTTCTGCTTCTGCTGCTGGCCGCCTGTGCCGGCTCAGGGCCGGGAAAGCTCGCTGCCGACGCCTGCGTCAGCGAGGTCAACCAGCGCCTGGCCGGCAAATCCTTCGATCTGGATGCGCGCAATCTCGCCGCCAGCGCCAAGCTGGAAGAGGGTGCCGGCGACATCTGGCATTTGAGCACCCAGGTCGTCTTTGATCGTGGCCTGTCCACGGAATTCACGCAGAACCTCAACTGCAGGATCCGCGTCGAGAACGGCACGGCAAGTGTCCTCTCGCTGGAATTCATCTGGGCGATGAAGGATCTCAAGCTCCCGGAATAGGCATGCCCGCGGGTTGGCGTCTGCCAATCTCGCGAGGCTTCGCCGAGTCAGGAACGTTCGGGGTATTCTGCAGCCTTGCCTGCGGATGGCCCGATGTCTCTCGATTACCTCAAGCGTATCCTGACCAGCCGCGTCTACGACGTCGCACGCGAAACCGAGCTGGAGATCGCTCCGGCATTGTCGGCGCGCACGGGTTGCACGGTCCTGCTCAAGCGCGAGGACACTCAGCCGGTGTTCTCCTTCAAGTTGCGCGGTGCCTACAACAAGATGGCCGGACTCGATGCGCGCGAGCTCAGGCGCGGCGTGATCGCGGCCTCGGCCGGCAACCATGCGCAGGGTGTCGCCCTGGCGGCGGCGCGGCTGGACTGCAAGGCGGTCATCGTCATGCCGGTGACGACGCCGCAGGTGAAGATCGATGCGGTGCGCACCTTTGGCGGCGATCGCGTGGAGATCATCCTCGGCGGCGAATCCTATTCCGAGGCCAAGGCGCTGGCCGACGTGCTGGCCGCGCAGCGCAAACTGGTCTTCGTGCATCCCTTCGATGACCCGGATGTGATTGCCGGGCAGGGCACCATCGGCATGGAAATCCTGCGCCAGCACGCCGGGCCGATCGATGCCATCTTTGTCGCCATTGGCGGCGGCGGCCTGATTTCCGGAATTGCCGCCTATGTGAAGGCAGTGCGCCCGCAGATCCGCATCATCGGCGTGCAGGCCAGCGATTCCGATGCCATGGCGCAATCGATCGACGCGGGTCGGCGCGTGGTGCTCAAGGACGTCGGCTTGTTCTGCGACGGCACTGCGGTCAAGCAGGTTGGCAAGGAAACCTTTCGCCTGTGTCGTGAGCTGGTCGATGAGATCATCCGCGTGGACACCGATGCGGTCTGTGCGGCGATCAAGGATGTGTTCCAGGATTCGCGCAGCATCCTCGAACCGGCCGGGGCGCTGGCCATTGCCGGCATGAAGGCGTGGGTGGCCAAAAACGCTGCGCGGCAGAAGACCGTCGTCGCGGTGGCTTGCGGCGCCAACATGAATTTCAACCGCCTGCGCTTCGTTGCCGAGCGTGCCGAAGTCGGCGAATCGCGCGAGGCCGTGCTGGCGGTGACCATCCCCGAGCAGCGCGGATCGTTCCTGCGTTTCTGCGACGCGCTGGCAGGCCACGACATCACCGAGTTCAACTACCGCATTGCCGATATCGAGCAGGCGCACCTGTTCGTCGGCTTGCAGGTCAAGGACCATGCCGATCGCGCGCGTGTCATGCGCGCACTGCGCAAGGATGGTTTCGCCACGCTTGATCTGAGCAACGACGAACTGGCCAAGCAGCATCTGCGCCACATGGTTGGCGGTCGATCGGCCAGCGCCGAAAGCGAACTGCTCTACCGTTTCGAGTTTCCCGAGCGTCCCGGGGCCTTGCTGCGCTTTCTCTCGGCCATGAGCCCCGACTGGAATATCTCGCTGTTCCACTATCGCAACGAAGGCGCCGATTTCGGCCGCATCCTGGTCGGTATCCAGGTGCCTGCCGCGGACATGGCCAAGTTCCGGAAATTCCTCGGCGGATTGGGTTATCCACATTGTGACGAAAGTGCGAATCCGGCCTATCGCCTGTTCCTGCGCGGGTAGACAGCGTTGGTACGGGCGCGGGCTCGAGAATTCGCGCTGGCGCATAATCGGTTGATCGCTATCTCGGAGCTCGCCCCATGTGGATTGCATTCACGCTGGCCGTGATCGTCTTTCTCGTCCTCGCCTTTCGCGGCTTGGGTTTCCTTGGCTGGGTTGGCGCTGCGGCCATGATCCTGATTGGCTGGCGCATCGTGGGTGTGCATTCGCCGGGTGCATTCATGCTTGTCAGCAGCGCACTCATCGTCATTGCCGCCGTGTTTGGCCTGGCCCCGCTACGGCGCCAGCTGATCTCGCGCTTCGTCATGCCGGTATTCGCCAAGGTCCTGCCGCGCCTCGGCGATACCGAACGCATCGCCCTCGAAGCCGGAACCGTGTGGTGGGATGGCGATCTTTTTTCGGGCATGCCCGAGTGGCAGAAGCTGCTCGATTTCAAGGTGCCACCACTGAGCGATGAGGAGCAGGCTTTCCTCGATGGCCCGGTCAACGATTTCTGCCGCACCATCGATGATTGGGATGTCTACCAGCGCCGCGATCTGTCACCGGAAACCTGGCAGCAGATCAGGGACTTCCGCCTGTTCGGCATGATCATTCCCAAGGAGTACGGCGGCCACGGGTTTTCCGCGCTGGCTCAATCGCGCATCGTCACGCGCATTTCGAGCCGCTCGGTGACTGCCGCCGTCACCGTGATGGTGCCGAACTCGCTGGGGCCGGGTGAGTTGCTCCTGCACTACGGCAGCGAGGCGCAAAAGCAGCGCTACCTGCGAGCCCTGGCCGAAGGTTCCGAGATTCCCTGTTTCGCCCTGACCGGGCCGGAGGCTGGATCCGATGCCGCGGCGACGCAATCGGAAGGCATCGTCGAGAAACGCCTGATCGATGGCAAGGAAGTGCTCGGCCTGCGTTGCAACTGGATGAAGCGCTATATCACCCTGGCCCCGGTGGCGACCCTGATCGGCCTCGCCTTTCGCCTCAAGGATCCCGACCACCTGATTGGCGACGTCGAGGATCGCGGCATCACCTGCGCGCTGATCCCGCGCAACACGCCCGGTGTCGAGATCGGTCTGCGCCACGATCCGATGGGCGTGCCGTTCCACAACGGGCCCACGGTCGGGCGTGATGTCTGGATTCCGTTTGATGCGGTGATCGGCGAAATGGAAGGTGTCGGCAACGGTTGGCGCATGCTCATGGAATCGCTGGCCGCCGGCCGCTCGATCTCGCTGCCGGCGCTGAGCATCGGTGCCGCGCAGATGGCGACGCGCATCTGCGGTGCGTATGCCACCGTGCGCGAACAATTCGATACGCCGATCGGTCGCTTCGAGGGCATCGAGGAGCCACTCGCGCGCATAGCCGGCATGACGTACCTGATGACTGCGACGCGCAACCTGACCTGCGGCGCACTGGATGTCGGCGAAAAGCCGGCGGTGATCGGCTCCATCGCCAAGGCCTACCTGACCGAGGCGATGCGCCAGGTGGTCAGCGATGCGATGGATATCCGCGCCGGCAGCGCGATCCAGCGCGGCCCGCGCAATACGCTCTCGCGCGCCTGGAACGCGGTACCGATCGGCATCACGGTCGAAGGTGCCAACATCCTGACCCGATCGATGATCATCTACGGCCAGGGCGCCATCCGCTGCCACCCGTTCGTGCACAAGGAGATCGCGGCCATTGCCGAGAAGGACCTCAAGGGTTTCGACCTCGCCATCTTCGGCCATGTCAATCTGCTGGTGACGCGTTCGCTGCGCGCCCTGTTGCTGGCCTTGAGCGGATCGCGTTTGGCCGGGGCGCCGCAGACCGAAGACACGGCGCGCTACTACCAGCATCTGTCGCGATTCTCCGCGGCATTCACGATTGTTTCCGATACCGCCATGGGCACGCTCGGCGGCTCGCTGAAGCGCCGCGAAAAGATTTCCGGACGCCTTGCCGATGCGCTGGCCTATCTGTACCTGGCCTCGGCTTCGCTCAAGCGCTATCACGATGAGGCCAAGACCACGGCCAACTACGCGCTGGTGCGCTGGTCGGTCGAACTGTGTCTGTATCGTGTGCAGGAAGCCTTGCTTGGCGTGCTTGAAAATCTGCCGAACCGCATCGCCGCCAGCGTGCTTGGTGGGCTGATCTTTCCGCTGGGTGCACGCTTCCGGCCGCCGAGTGACCGCATTGGCGGGCGCGTTGCCCGCGACATCCTGGAAGACCGCGAAGCGCGCAAGACGCTGACTGCCGACGTCTTCGTGCCACCTCCCGAGCAGCCCGGTCTGGGTGCGCTGGAAGCCGCCCTGGACAAGGCCGTGGCGGCACTGCCGATTGAAACGAGGCTGCGCGATGCAGTGCGCGCCGGTGCACTGGATCGCGCGCCGGGGCACATGCTCGATGATCTCGGCCTGGCCGCAGGCGTGATCACGCAGGAGGAATACAATCGACTCAACGATGCCCGCGACACGCGCGACGAAGTGATCCAGGTCGACGCATTCGACCCGGAAATCTACAAGACGCTGCACTGATGCCCATGAACGCAATCTGGTATTTCGACTTCATCTCGCCGTTCGCGTACCTGCAATTGCCGCGCATTCGTGAACTCGCGCAACACCACCCCATCACGCCGCGGCCCATCGTTCTCGCGGCGCTGTTGCGTCATCACGGCCAGCTCGGTCCGGCCGAAATTCCCGGCAAACGCGAATTCACTTATCGCATGGCGCAATGGACGGCCGAAACCAGCGGCGTCGTCTTGCGTTTCCCGCCGGCGCATCCGTTCAATCCGCTCCCGGCCTTGCGCCTTGCCATCGCCTGCGGTTCGAGCTGGCAGGCGATCACGACGATCTTCCGGCACATCTGGTTGCGTGGCCTGGCCGGAGACGATGCGCGAAGTCTGGCCGGCGTTGCCGATGATTTCGGTATTGTCGACATCGAGACGGCGATTGCGGCAGCGGCGGTCAAGGAGGAGTTGCGCGCCAATACCGAGGAAGCAATCGCTGCCGGGGTATTCGGCGTGCCGACCCTGCATTTCGGCAATTGCCTCATCTGGGGCAACGATGCCACGCCCATGTTCGAGAAGATGCTGGCTGATCGCGACTACTTTGAACGCGGCGAATATGCGCGAATCGAGGGACTTCCCGCTGCGATCGAACGCGTGCGTTGAGCGCCGCGATCGAGGGCTGAACGTGTCTGCCCGCTGAACCGCCTCCGCCCCGCACAGAGTCCGTTCACGATGCCAAAGTTCCAATACGCCGCGTGGCGTCCGGGTCGTTGTCCATGCCCCGGGCGAGCCGCCAACGAATTGGAGAACAACACGATGAAATCCGTATTGGTCGTTTCCACCCTTGCTGCAATCCTTGGCCTCAGCGCTTGCAACCAGCAGGATTCCGCAGTCGAGGCACAACGGAAGGTTGACGAGGCGCGCCAGCAGGCCGCCGAGGATCTCGCCGAGGCGCAGCAGGATGCAGCGAAGCAATCTGCCGAGGCGCAACGGAAGCTCGATGCGGCACGCGAAGCCGCTCGCGCGGATGTCGCTGAAGCCGACGCCAAGGCCAATGAGAAGATCAACTCCGCCACCGACGAAGCCATGGATGCGGCCAGCGAGGCGCAGGGCGATGTCGCTGAAGTCCGTGCCGATACCATCAAGTCGCAGGCCGATGCCGACTATGACGTCGCCATCGCCAAGGCCGATGCCGATTTGAAGGTGGCCCTGGAGAAATGCGAGGCGTTGCCTGCGGGCCAGTCCGGCGCCTGCAAGGATCAGGCGAATGCCAGCCATGAGATTGCCAAGGCCAACGCCCGGCGCGCACTGGATGATGCGCAGGCGGTGGCCAAGGACACCCGGCGCTGAGCCCGCTTTCCACTGGCAGATGCCGGCAAGGGCGACTTCGGTCGCCCTTGTTTCGTTCATGCAGGGCAATTGCATATGCTTGCGTCATGCGCAACTCGCGTGCCGCCCTGCTTGTCTTGCTGTTCTCCGGGCACCTTGTTGCAGCGGCGGACGCGGCGTCGATCTATCGCTGCGTCGGTGCGGATGGCGTCATCCGCTTTCAGGATCAGGCCTGCCGCAGCAATGAGAACAGCCGCCGCATCGAATTGCCGGATGCCTCACCAGCCGAGGCGAACGTCGTACCCCGCGTCGAGGCCAAGGTGCCACCTGCACCGGCAAATGTCGATGTCGCGACCCAACGTGTGCCCGAATCCGAACCCGCCGTGACGGCGACGCTGTGCACGCGCGAGGACGGCAGCCGCTACCTGGGCGACAGCGGGCATGGCGAACAGCGTGCGGTGCCGTTGGGCGTGCTTGGCATTCCGCGCGATTCGCTGGCGGAAGCCTATGGCGGTCGCGATGGCATCGGGGTTTCGGCACCAGGCTTGCGCGAAGCGCCCGTGGATCATTCGCGGCATGGCCGGATCGGTGCGCTGCTCGCCTGGGTCGAGGATCCCTGCGTGCAAATCAACAAATCGCAATTGTGTGAATTCCTCGGTACGCGCATCGACGAGGCCGAGCGCGCCCTGCGCCTGGCGTTCAGCGACAGCCAGGCGCAGCGCCGCAACGAACTTCAGGCCCTGCGCCAGCGCGCCAGCCAGTGTCCGCGATGAGCCCGCGCCGAATCACGACAACGTGAAGTGCTCGCGCGGCGCGTGATGTCGCTCCAGGTCGAGCAGGTGCCGCTTTGCCGCAAGTCCGCCGCCATAGCCAGTCAGTGATCCGTTGGCGCCAATCACCCGATGGCAGGGCACGATGATCGACAGCGGATTGGCTCCGTTGGCAAGGCCGACCGCGCGACTCGCCCGCGGATTGCCGACGCGCCGCGCGAGTTCTCCGTAACTGATCGTCGCCGCGTACGGGATCGTGCGCAGCACCTGCCACACGCGCTGCTGGAATTCGCTTCCGTGCGGCGCCAGCGGCAGGTCGAAATCGGTCAACTCGCCGGCGAAGTACGCGTCGAACTGCCGCCTGGCCTCGACGAACAAATCGGGACGGCGTGTCCATGCGGACGTGATGGGGACGGGATGACGGGATTCCGGCAGTCCGACAAGTTGAAGCGCCTCGCCGTCTCCGGCCAGCACGATCATTCCAATGGGCGATTTGATTGTGTCGTAGATCATCATCTATTTCCCGGTTTGCTTGTTTTCCCTGTTCCCGAGCCCCGATTCCCATCAACCGGCACTGCGCCAGAGCAGCATCACCGCATACGCACGCCAGGGATGCCAGGCTTCGGCGATCGCGTGCATGGCGCGTTCGCTGATTGGCGTGCCTTCACCTGCAATCTTGCGCAGGACCAGGTCGCCGGCCGGGAACGCATCCGGATGCGCATGCGCGCGCATGGCCATGTATTGCGCCGTCCACATGCCGATACCCGGCAGCGCACACAGTCGCGTCAGCGTCGCATCCAGTGTCTGCACGGCGCGGAAATCCACGCGCCCCTCGACGCAGGCTTGCGCCAGGCTGCGAATCGTTGCTGCGCGGGCGCGGGTCAGGCCGATGGACTCCAGTGGCGCATCGACAAGATCGGCGGGCTGCGGAAACAATGCGCCGAGTCCGCCGTCGGCACTGGCAGGATGCGCCGTGCCGTAGCGGTCGACGATGCGCGCGGCGAGCGTGCGCGCCGCAGCCACCGAAATCTGCTGTCCAAGCACGGCGCGCACGCCCAACTCGAATCCGTCCCAGGTGCCGGGCAAGCGTTGCCCGGGCCAGCGCTTGACCAGCATGCGCAAGCGCGGCTCGCGGCCCAGCGTGCGCATGATCGCAGCAGGATCGGCGTTGACATCGAACATGCGCCGCACGCGGTTGACCAGGGTGCCGAGATGCAGAGGACGCACCTCGTGCACGCGCAGGCGCAGGGCGCTGTCGCCCTTGATCGCCGACACTTCGAACCAGCCGGGTTCGCCCTCGATGCTGATGCTGCGCCGATAGCCGTGCGCGTCGATCGACTCGACCCGCGGAATGCAACGGCGCGCGTAAAACTCCAGCATCCCCTTGAAATCGTAAGGCGGTCGATACGGCAGGCGCAGCTCGATGGCGCGCTCGTCAGACGGGCGCCCTTGGCCACGGCGGAATTCACGCGGTGGCTTGGCGTAGGCATCGACAAATGCCGCGTTGAAGCGACGCAAGCTCGCGTAGCCGGCAGCCGCGGCAACGGCAGTGATCGGCAGGCGGGTTTCGCCGAGCAACTGCTTGGCAAACAGCAGTCTACGCGTTGCCGCGACATCCTGCGGACTGGCGCCAAGCTCGCTGTCGAACAGGCGGCGCAAATGGCGCTCGCCAACGCCGATGCGCGCAGCGAGTGCGCTCACCGATTGTCCGTCGAGCGCGCCTTGCTCGATCAGCTGCAGCGCCGCACCGACGAGCTCGCTGCTGGCATGGTGCAAGGGCGAGCCGGCAGCGGCCTCCGGCCGGCAACGCAGGCACGGGCGGAAGCCCGCAGCGGCAGCGGCGGCAGCGCTCGGGTAGTAGGTGATGTTGGCCGGTTTTGGAGTCGGCGCGGGACACACCGGGCGGCAATAGATGCCGGTGGTTTTCACGGCCGTGAAGAACAGGCCGTCAAAGCGCGCATCGCGAGTCAGCCGGGCCTGTTCGCAGGTTGCGGGATCAAGAGTTGTCGGGGTGGTTCCGGTTTGCATGGCTGCAATCTAGCAGCGTTTGATGGCTTGGACTCGCCGTTTTCGGACATCAATCATGGGGTGTGGATTTACGCCCCTTTGCGGCGCGGCATTCTGGTTTTTCGATTGCCTCCCGGCGAACTGGCCGCAGTTCTACGCCGCGAAGCGACGTAAACGGGGCGGCCAATTCGCCTGGAGGCGCCTGAAAAATGACAGGGATGCCGCGCGACCGAGGAGCGTGCCTCAATGAGAATGAGAATGCCGAATCCCGCACCAATTCAGAAACCGTAACGCAAAAATCCCCCATCCACGGCAATGCACTCGCCGCTGATGTACGCCGCCGCCGGCAGGCACAGGAAGGCGATCGCGGCGGCGACTTCCTCGGGTTCGCCGATGCGTTTCATCGGTGTGCGTTCAAGCACCTCGTCGAGATAGTCGGGGTCGGCAAGGGCCGGCTCGGATCGTTGCGTGCGGATGTACCAGGGCGCCACCGCGTTGACGCGGATGCCGTCTTCGGCCCATTCGGTGGCGAGGTTGCGCGTCAGCTGGTGCAGCGCGGCCTTGCTCATGCCGTACGCCGAGCCTGTGCGCACCGAAGTGAGCCCGGACACCGAGCCGACGTTGACGATGCCGGCATTCGCATGTTGCACGAGTTGCGGGTGGGCAAGGCGACACATTTCAAATGCCGAGTACACATTCGTCTCGATGATGCGGCGATATTCGCCGACCGTGTAATCGAGTGTCGGCTTCGGTGTATTCATGCCGACGTTGTTGACCAGCAGGGACAGCTCGAGGCCGAGATCGGCGATGAAATCGAAAACCTGCAGGCGTTGCTCGTGTTCGCCGACATCGGCGGCAAACACGCGCAGGGTGCTGCGCGGGAACTCCTCGGCAAGTTCGTCGCGCACCTGGTCGAGATGCGCTTCGTCGCGGGCGACAAGGACAACGTCGGCACCGAGTCCGGCCAGTTCGCGAACCGTCGCCAGGCCGATGCCGCGGCTCGCGCCGGTGACCAGGGCCAGTTGTCCATCGAGTCGCCAGCGTGATGCGTTCATCGGTTGCGCTTGTCCGTGGCCGGCTCGCACGGCAGACTGGGTGTCCGCGCCAGACCCGGCATTCGATCGAGGTGGACATGTTACGACAATCCCTGCAGTGCGCTGCCGGCCTGTGCGCGGCAATGCTCCTGGTCGCCTGTTCCTCATCGGCGCCGGATGCCGCGCCTGCGGCACAAACGCAGACTGATCAGGCACCGGCCGTCGAGGTCCGCCAGCCGACCGTGATCGATGATCAGCTCAAGGCGCTGGAGAAGGCCAAGGCCGTCGAGCAGGAGCTGCAAAAGGCACAAGCCGAGCGCGACAAGGAGATCGACGCGCAAAGCGGCGGCTGATTGCCGCCGCCGTGCGGTGGATCAGTTCAAGCCGCAGGTGCAGTGGGCGACGACGCCGAGGCGGTTGCCGCCAAGTTCGTTGAGCAAGGCGAGGGTGCGCCTGATCTCGTCGTGGCCAAGCCAGCGCGTCGACAGCGATGCCAGGCCCGACCAGCGGCCGAGGCCGGCGGCAGCTTCACTGTTGCCGAGCGACAAGGCAAATCGTTCCCAGGTGCTGAGTTCCGGCTCGACATAGTGCGTGTGGTAGTCGCTGCCGAGATTGCCGAGTACCGCGGCGGCGGCAATGGCATCGTGCAGGCCACCGAGCTTGTCGACGAGTCCGCGCTGCTTTGCCTGGGATCCGCTCCACACCCGGCCCTGGGCGATTTCGTCGATCTGCGTCGGGGTTTTGCCACGGGCGGTGGCGACCTTGTCGATGAAATCGCGATAGCCTTTCTGGAGCACGCTGGTCACGATCGATTCGACCTGCGGATTGAGCGGGCGGCGGATGTCAAAGGCACCGGCGATCGGTGTGGTCGCCACGCCATCGGTGTGGATGCCGATTTTCTCCAGCGTCTGCGGAATCGTCACCAGCATGCCGTAGATGCCGATCGATCCGGTGATGGTCGTCGGTTGTGCCCAGATCTCGTCGGCGTTCATGGAAATCCAGTAGCCGCCGCTGGCGGCGACATCGCCCATCGACACGACCACCGGCTTGCCGGCTGCCTGGATCTGCTCGATCTCGCGACGGATGATCTCCGAGGCATAGGCATCGCCGCCGGGCGAATCGACGCGCAGCACGACCGCCTTGATCCGGTCATCATCGCGCACCTCGCGCAACAGGCGTGCCGTGGTGGCGGCACCAACGACCGCCTGCGACTGCTCGCCCTGGACGATGTCGCCCTGGGCGACGACGACGGCGACCTGCGCGCGCGGATCCGGCAGGTTGTCGGCGACGTGCATGCCAAGGTAGTTCGACCAGTTGACCTGACGGAACGTCTCGCCACTGTCATCGGGTTTGCCGAGATCGCTGAGCAACTTGCGCGCTTGGTTGCGCGTGGCCAGCTTGTCGACCAGGCCGCGATCCAGCGCGAGTTTGGCCAGATCGCCCTTGAACTGCGTCACGAGGGTGTCGAGGTGGGCGACATCGTCGGTCAGCGCGGTCGCATCGAGCTCGCGCAGTGCCGCGATCTCGTCGAGGAATTCCTTCCAGATGCCGCCCATCCAGTACAGGTCGGCTTGCTTGGCGGCATCCGATGCCTGGTTGAGGATGTAGGGTTCGCCAGCCGACTTGTACTGGCCGACGCGGATCAAATGCACCTCGACGCCGAGCTTGTCGAGCGCATCGCGATAGTAGCTGCGGTAGCTGGCGAAGCCTTCGAGCAGCACCGAGCCTTGCGGATCGAGCAGGATCTGGTCGGCATGCGCGGCAAGATAGTACTGGCCCTGCTGCATGTTTTCGGAAACGACCACGACATCCTTCTTCGTGGCGCGGAAGCGGTCGAGTGCCTGACCGAGTTCACGCATGGTCGAGACGCCGGCCGACATCTGGTCGGGAACGAGGACGATGCGGGCGATCTTCGGATCGCTGGCGGCCGTATCGATCACGCGCAGGAGGTCGCGCAATTGCACTTCCCTGGTTGCATCACCGGTGAGGCTGGCCATCACGCGCTCGCCGGGATCCGTGCTGTATTGCTCGACGATGGCGCCCTGCGGATCGAGCACCAGCGCGGTTTGCTCGCGCACGATAGGCGCCGAACGGAACAACGCCGCGAACACGGCAATGAGCACGATGACGAGGATGCCGTTGAGGATCAGGCGCCGGGTGAAATTCAGGGTGTTCCAGATGCCACGCAGGAAGCGCATGAAGAAACCCGGTTGCGAGGTGGACATTCATTGACTCCGGACAAGTAATGCGCAGCGACTCCGCACTGCCTTGAGCGGCAGGGTAGCCCAACGCGCGCCTGCCGGCATGCGTCGATCGGCATGCCGCTCAGGCGCTGGCAGGCAGTTTCAGTGCAATGGACCAGAAGCGCGAGGTCAGCAGGATGGCCGCGACACTGAGTCCGGCAATCAGCCCGATCCACATGCCGGCGGCACCGAGGTCGTTGTGGAAGGCCAGCCAGAGGCCGACCGGCATGCCCACGCCCCAATAGGCGAAACCCGAGATGAGCATCGGCAGGCGCGTGTCCTTGAGCCCGCGCAAGGCACCGTTGGAGGCTGCCTGGATTCCGTCCGAGAGCTGGAAAATCGCCGCCAGGACAAGCAATTGCGCGGACAGGGCAATAACCGCGGCATCGTTGGTGTACATCGCTGCAATCTGTTCCGGCACGCTGAACAGCAAGGTTGCGGAAAGTACCTGCATGCCCAGCGTCAGCAGCAAGCCGACTGCCGCCGCCTGGCGCACGCCGTGGCCATCGTTGCGCCCGCGCGCATAGCCGACGCGCACGGTGGTGGCCATGGCTATGCCCAGCGGCACCATGAACACGACCGAGGCGATGTTGATGGCGATCTGGTGACTGGCAATGACGTCGGCACCGAGTTTGCCGATGGTCAGGGCGACGGCGACGAACAAGCCGGCTTCCATGAGCAGGGTCACCGCGATGGGTGCGCCAATGTTGAGCAGATCGAGCAAGGTGCGCCGATGCGGTCGATCGAAACGCGCCAGCAGGTGCAGGTCGCGATAGCGCGCGCGGCGCGCGACATACACGGCGAACGCCGCGCATTGCAGCCACAGCACGATGGCCGTGGCGATGCCGCAACCGAAGGCGCCAAGGCGCGGGATGCCGAAGGCTCCATACATCAGCACATAGCCGAAGGGGCCGAGCAGGATCAATCCGAGCAGGCTGAAATACATGGTTGGCCGGGTCATGCCCATGCCTTCGCTGAGGCCGCGCAGGGCGAAAAACACCGACAACGCCGGTGCGCCCCAGGCAATCGCCCGCAGGAACGCGCCGGCGTCGGCGACCAGGCTGGCATCGACGCCGATCAGGCCGAACAGCAGCGGGCCGAGGAATGCCGCGGCAAGGCCAAGGCCGATGCCGAGCGGCACGGCCAGCCACAGCGCCTGGCGGAACACGGCGCCGATTTCGTGTTCGCGGCTGGCGCCGCGCAACTGCGCAACCGAGGGCTGCAGGGCCATCATCACGCCGATGATGGTGATGATTGCCAGCGTCCAGACATTGCTGCCGAGGGCGACTGCGCCAAGCGTGTGCGCATCGAGATGACCGGCGAGCACGGTATCGATCAGGTTCATGCCGATAGCCGAGAGCTGGCCAAGCACCAGCGGCGCGGCCAGGCGGATCGTGGCATCAAGTTCGCTGGCCAACCGTGGCCGGTGGCTGGATAGAATGGCGGTCATCGGGAATGCTTTCTGCGGGCGCGGAGTATAGCGGCGGGCAACGGGCTTGTTGACGACGCGCGCGGGCGATGGCACTGCGAGCGCGCAAGCGCCACCACGAAACGGAGCCAGGCGCATGCGCGTGAGGTTGGGCGAGCGGATTCCGCGACAGGCACCTGCTGGAATGAATGCCGGCACCTGTCATCATCCGTGTGTCGATTCGAGCACGGCGAAGCCTGAACCGGGCTGCCGCAGCATGCCGCTGGGGCCGCTGGTGCGCGACACCTGCAACTGGCTGCGCGACCGAGGAATGCCGGGACCACGATGAGCGCGAATATCGAACTGCCGCCACCGCCACTGCCACCGTCGCCGTCGCCGTTGTCGGCGCAGGCAACGGCTGACGCGGAATTCACGGCACCCTTGCCGGACTCGCCGCTGCGCACCTGCCCGAATTGTGGCGCGCCGGCGCACGGGCCGTATTGCTACGCCTGCGGCCAGTCCGAGAAAGGCATGATCCGGCACCTGTCCGAGGTCATGTCCGATCTTGCCGACATTGTCTTCAATGTCGATTCGCGCATCTTCCGCTCGCTGTGGGACCTGTATTTCCGCCCCGGTTACCTGACCACGGAATATGTCGCCGGGCGGCGCGCCCGCTACGTGACGCCGTTCCGCCTGTTTTTCTTCCTTTCCATCATCGCCTTCTTTTCCATGCAGATGGCCTTGCCCGAGATCAAGCCGGACGAGCTCAAATTCGCCGTGCAGGACGACATCGAAGCGGCTGCGACCGCCGAGGAGGTGACCAAGGCCGTTGCCGCGACCGTCGCCGAATTGCATGTCGCCCTGGAGGTTCCGGCCCTGTCGGCAAAGGCACGGACCAGGCTCGAGGAAAAAATCGAAAGGGCGCGCAAGCGTGGCGTCGATCGCCTCGCAGAACTGGAGAGCGCGGCGAAGATGCCGGCATCGGAGCCGGGCGCCACCCCGGCGAAGAAGCGTGCGGCGACGATCAACCTGTTCGGCGGGCAACCCTGGGATGCACAGAGCAACCCGGTGCACATCACCTGGTTGTCCGACGGGCTCAATGCGCGGCTCAACCACACGCTGGCGCACATGCAGGAAAACCTCGATAACGTGAACAAGGATCCGGGGCGCCTGCTCGCCGGGTTCTTCTCGGTATTGCCGCAGACCCTGTTCGTGTTGATGCCGCTGTTTGCCGTGCTGCTCAAGGTTTTCTACCTGTTCAAGCGGCGGCTGTACATGGAGCACCTGCTGGTGGCCTTGCACAGCCATGCCTTCATCTTCATGTCGGTGCTGGTCATCCTCGGTCTCGGCCTGCTCGGCGATCTTGCCGGTGCGCGAGTGTGGCTGAGCCAGCCGCTGGGCTGGCTGACGGCGATGGCCTGGATCTGGTTGTTTCTCTATCTGTTCCTCATGCAAAAGCGCGTCTATCGCCAGGGCTGGACGATGACCTTCATCAAGTACGGCATGATCGGCATCAGCTACTCGGTGATCCTTTCCTTTGCCCTGGCTTTTGCCGGGCTGATCAGTCTTGCCGTGACCTGAGCGCGGGCGCGGCGTCGACGGACGCCGCGGCACGACGCGCGTGCTGGCGGAAACCGCGCAATGGCGCGGCAGCGCTGGGATTCCGCGTTTTTCCAGCCTGTCAAGTGTGTTTTGCACAGTTGCGTGCCGACGGGTCAGCACCCCAGACGGGGCCGTCCATGTCCCTGAATGCCCGCCAACGCAATTTGCAAGTGCATGAAAGAGAAGGATAAAAGGTGGGTGGTCAAAGTTTCGCCAAGATGACAACGGGCGCATCGGATGGCCCCCGGAACCGACTTGCGGGAGCCTGATCCACAGACTTATCCACAGCAGCTGTGGATAAGGGATTTTCCTTCGCCGAGGCAACTACTTGGCGACATATTCTCGGTTCCAAGTGAGGAAGTCGCGGCAAGTCGATGGAAGCGGATTTCCGCTCGCCGGGTACACTCGGCAAATGCCGCGCATCGTTCGAGTGGCGGTCCCGGTGCCGCTGCCCAGATTGTTTGATTACCGCCTTGAGCCCGGCGTTGTCGCGCCGGCCATAGGCGCGCGCGTGCGTGTGCCGTTTTCCGGGCGTGACCGCGTCGGCGTCGTGCTCAGCCACGACCCGTGCAGTGACCTGGCCGATGACCAGCTCAAGCCGCTGCTCGAGATCCTGGACGCGCAGCCTCTGCTCACCGGCGAACTGGTGGCGACGCTGGAGTGGGCCTCGCGCTATTACCAGCATGCCATTGGCGAAGTGTTTGATGCGGCCTTGCCGGCCGTGCTGCGTCGGGGGGGTGCGCTGCCGCCGGCCGGCATTGCCGGCATTGCCTTGACACCCCAAGGACGCGAAGGACTGGCCGTGGCGACTCCTGCGCCGGGCACGCGCATTGGTCGCTTGCTGGAGCTGCTCGGCGGCGGCGCGCTGGCGACGGCCGATCTCGATCAGCGCCTGCCCGCCTGGCGCAATTCCGCACGCACCCTGAAGAATCGTGGCTGGCTGCAGGACTGTCGCTTGCAGGCCTGGCCTATCCCCGCCCCGGCGGTGGCCGCGCCACTCTTGAATGACGAACAACGCGCCGCCGTGGATGCGCTGGGCGCCTGCAGCGGCACGTTCGCCACCTTCCTGCTGGATGGGGTCACCGGCAGTGGCAAGACCGAGGTCTACCTGGCCAGCATTGCCGAAACCATTCGCCAAGGCCGCCAGGCACTCGTGCTGGTGCCCGAGATTGCCCTGACGCCGCAGACCACGCGGCGTTTCCGCGAGCGCCTTGGTTTCGATGTGGCGATCCTGCACTCGGGACTCGGCGAGGGTGAGCGCGCCGCCGCCTGGCTGGCCGCCGCGCGTGGCGAGGCGCGCGTGGTGCTGGGCACGCGCTCGGCCATCTTCGTGCCCCTGCCCAACGCCGGCTTGATCGTCGTCGACGAAGAACACGACGCCTCCTACAAGCAGCAGGATGGATTCCGCTATCACGCCCGCGACCTTGCCGTGGTCCGCGCGCGTGCCCTCGGCGTGCCGCTGATCCTCGGTTCGGCGACGCCGTCGCTGGAAAGCCTGGCGAACGCGCAGGCCAGGCGTTACCGCCTGCTGCGCCTCAGCCAGCGTGCCGGCGCCGCCAGGCCGCCGTCGCTGCAGATCATGGACCTGCGCCGCAAGCGGCTCGACCAGGGCCTGGCGATTTCCACCCTGGCGGCGATCGAGGCGTGTCTCGGACGTGGCGAACAGGCGCTGGTTTTCCGCAATCGCCGTGGTTACGCGCCGGTGTTGTTCTGCCATGCCTGCGGCTGGAGTGCGCAGTGCACGCGTTGCGACCGGCCGCTGACCCTGCACCGCGGCGCGGCGCGCCTGCGTTGCCATCATTGCGGTGCCGAGGAGCGCGTGCCGAGCGCCTGCCCAGCCTGCGCCAGCACGGCGCTGGCGGCGCAGGGACAGGGTACCGAGCGCCTCGAGGAAGTCCTTCAGCAGCGCTTCCCACAGGTGCCCGTGGTACGCGTCGATCGCGACAGCACGCGCAGCCGCGGCAGCCGTCATGCGATTTTCGATCAACTCGATGTCGCCGGCCCGCGCATCCTCGTCGGCACGCAGATGCTGGCCAAGGGCCATGACCTGCCCAACCTGACCCTGGTCGTCGTCACCGGCGTGGATCAAGGACTGTACAGCGTCGATTTCCGCGCCGCAGAGCGCCTCGGCCAGTTGGTCGTGCAGGTTGCCGGTCGTGCCGGTCGCGCCGAACGTCCCGGTGCGGTGATCCTGCAGACCCATCATCCCGAGCATCCCTTGCTGCACGCCCTGATCAATGGCGGCTATCCGGCGCTGGCCGCGGGCCTGCTCGGCGAGCGCCGCGGCGCCGGCCTGCCGCCATTCGCGAGCTTCTCGCTGCTGCGCGCCGAGTCGCAGGCAGCGGGGGATGTCGCCGCATTCCTGCAAGCCGCCGTCGATGCCGCGCGGGCAAGTCAACCAGCCATCGTCGTGCACGGCCCGCTGCCGGCACCGATGCCGCGCCGCGCCGGCTACCAGCGCAGCCAGGTGCTCGTCGAAGCCGCCGAGCGCGCCACGATGCAGGCATTCCTGCCGGACTGGCTGACCACACTGCGCGCCCTCAAGCACGCCCGCCGAGTCCGCTGGTCGATCGATGTCGACCCGGTGGAGATGGGGTAGTTGTACGGGAACAGGGAATGGGGAATGGGGAATGGTAAAGCGGAAAATCAGCAGCGGGGAAAGGCGAAGCAGAGCGCGTAGCTCAGGCGTTCAACCATTCCCCATTCCCGTTTCCCGGCACTCAAGCCACAAACAATGCGCGCATCTTCTTCATGGCGTTGGCTTCGACTTGGCGGATGCGTTCGGCGGAGACGCCATACTCGTCGGCCAGTTCCTGCAAGGTCGCCTTTTCGCCTTCGACCAGCCAGCGCCGCTGGATGATGTCGCGCGAGCGTTCGTCGAGCCTGGCCAGGCCGCTGTGCAAGGTGTCCAGCGCGGATTCTTCCTCGGATTCGCTTTCCACCGACATGTACGGATCGGCGTTCTGCTGATCCTCGAGGAACATCACCGGCGATGGCCGTGCATCCTCGTCGTCGTCGGTCGGCGCGTCGAAGGCAATGTCGCGACCGCTCAGGCGTGATTCCATTTCCAGCACGGTGGCCGCCGGCACACCGAGTTCGCGGGCAACCGTGTTGACCTCTTCGTGATTCATCCAGCCAAGGCGCTTCTTCGACTTGCGCAGGTTGAAGAACAGCTTGCGTTGCGCCTTGGTCGTGGCGACCTTGACGATGCGCCAGTTGCGCAGGATGAACTCGTGCATTTCGGCGCGGATCCAGTGCACGGCAAACGACACCAGGCGCACACCCTGATCCGGATCGAAGCGCTTGACCGCCTTCATCAGGCCGATATTGCCCTCCTGGATGAGGTCGGCAATCTGCAGGCCGTAACCCGAATAGCCACGTGCCACATGCACGACAAAGCGCAGATGCGACATGACCATCTTGCGGGCGGATTCAATGTTCTCGTTTTCGAGGTAGTCGCGTGACAGCGCCTGCTCGTCTTCCTGGCTCAGCATCGGCACGCGATGCACGGCGGAGATATAGGCATCGAGGCTGCCGAGCGGGCTCGGCACCGGGAAATTGGCGGCAACAATGGCGTTGGTCATGCACCCTCTCCTCATTCGTGCTGCAATTTTAGCACTCCCCTTGTGAGAGTGCTAAAGGCGGCGGGAGTTCCCCCGTGCGGGCGGGAGTCTCGAAGATAACTGAACCGCTCGGTATTGTAACCGGGAATCCGTTAATCGGCCGTAAGCAGTCCGCCAAGCAGGCGTGAACAATCCCGTTCAGGTGGTGCCGGCATCGACAAGCGCCGGCAGGCTCCAGTCGATCGGGCTGCGTCCGGATTGCTCCAGATAACGATTGACCCGGGAAAAGTGTCCGCAACCGAGGAAACCACGATGTGCCGAGAGCGGCGACGGATGCGGTGCCTTGAGGATCAGGTGGCGCTGGCTGTCGATCAGGCGGCCCTTGGCCTGGGCGTGGCTGCCCCAGAGCAGGAAGACCAGTCCTTCGCGCTCGCGATTCAGGGTTTCAATGCAGGCATCGGTGAGGATTTCCCAGCCCTTGCCCTGGTGCGAGCCGGCAAGGCCCCGTTCCACGGTGAGCACGGTATTCAGCAGGAGCACGCCCTGTTTCGCCCACGAGGTCAGGCAACCGTGCGTGGGGCGCGGCAGGTCCAGATCACGCGCTATTTCCTTGAAGATGTTCTGCAGCGATGGTGGCACTGCCACGCCGGGTGCGACAGAGAAACACAAGCCATGTGCCTGGCCGGGACCGTGGTAGGGGTCCTGGCCGAGGATGACCACCTTGACCCGATCAAAGGGCGTGCTGTCGAGGGCGGCGAAGATCTGCGAACCGGGTGGGTAGATGACCTTCCCGGCGGCCTTCTCGGCACGCAGGAACGCCGCCAGCTGCTGCAACTCGGGCATCGCGAAAACATCGCCGAGGCGTTCTTTCCAGGACGTTTCCAGTTGCAGCCGCTCGCCACTCATCGGGCGGCATTGCCGGGCCGTGCGCGCAGATGGCGACCGACGCGCAACTGGAACAGCAGCTTGGTCACCAGCAGGCGTTCCTCGATCGGTTTCTCGACGAGGTCGTTGGCTCCTGCGCGCAACAAGGCGGCCTGGTTGTCGGGGTTGTCATCGCCGGTCATGACGATGACCGGCAGGTGCCCCTTGCCATAGCCGAGCTGGTGGCGGATCCGATCGAGCAGGTCGCCGCCGGTCAGCTCGCCTTTCAGGTTGACGTCGGTGAGGACGATGTCGGCTCCGATGCGGTTCATCGACTGCGCCGTTTCCAGCAAGGCCAGGGCATCCTCGACACTGATGACATGCAGCACGGTCAGGCCATGCTTTTCGAGCATGCGCCGCGTTGCCAGAGCAACCACGCGGCTGTCCTCGACATACAGCACTTCGCCGGAGGTCGATTCCGTCGGCTGCACGTAACCGCGGATGAATTCCGCCAGGGCCAGGAAACCGAGCGACTTGTCGAAATAATCGGTCACGTCGTCGCTCAGCGAGCGCGTCACCAGGCGTTCCTGCACGTCACCGGAAACCACGACGATCGGCATGTAGGCCTGCGGCGAGCTTTCGCGGATTCGCCGCGCCAGTTCGAGGCCGTCCATGTCCGGCAGGCGCAGCGCGGTAGTGACGAAATCGACCACGCCGTCGGCAAGCTGGGCAATCGCCTCGGCGCCGGTCTCGCAGGCCAGCACGGTCACCCCGGGCAGGTTGGATTTCAGCATCTGCTCGATGAGCCGGCGCACCACGCGCGATCCGTCGACGACGAGGACACGTGGTTCGTCGGCGGAAAGGTGGCGGGTGAGGGTGGATTTCGTGCTCAATGTCGGGGTCGTCCGGCGAAAAGGTGGCGGGTGCTGACAATCCAGGCGCCAAGCCAGCCCAGTACGGCACTGGCGGCGACTACCATCATCGCGTCGCGCCAGCCGAAGCCATGCAGGCTGAAGCGGTTCTGGTAGCTGGCCAGCAGTTCCAGCAGCGGGGCGTGCACGACAAGTTCGACGATACCAACAGCAAGCACGGCAAGTACACCGCCAAGGACTCCATACCAGAAGCCCGCGTAGAGGAACGGGCGGCGCACGAAGCCGTCGCCGGCCCCCATCAGTTGCATGACGGCTATTTCCTCGGCCCGGCTCTGGATGTCCATGCGCACGGTGTTGCCGACCACGAGCAAGGTCGCCAGGCCAAGCAGGACCATCAGTGCCAGCATCGCGCGTTCGCCAAAGCCGAGGATCGCCGACAACCGTTTGCGCCACTCGGCGTCGTACTGGACCATGTCCACGCGCGCATCGGCCTGCAACTCGGCGAGCAGGGCTGGCTCGTCGTTGCCCGCCTGCAGCCGCGGGGTGACCACGAGCACGCTGGGCAAGGGGTTGCCTTCGAGTACATCGAGCGCTTCGGAAAACCCGGAGAGCTGGCGGAACTCCGCCAGTCCCTGTTCCGGCGTGCGCAAGACGACATCGAGGACATCGGCTCGCTGGCCGAGTTGGGCGGCGAACCGGCGTGCGGCTTCCGTGTCCTGTGTGCTGTCAAGGAAGATCGTGAACTCGCGCGCCTCGCGCAGTCCTCCGGCGAGTGCGCGGGCGTTGTCGAGCACTACAAAGAGCAGCAATGGAAGTGCGAGGGCGATGCCCATGACCAGCACGGTCAGGACAGTGGACCATGGCCGCGCCAGCAGGCGCCAGAGACTGGCGCGAAAACTCTGTTGATGCTGGCGGATCCACGCGCTCCAGCGCGCACGCAACGGGCGACGTTCGCGCGGCAGGCTCTGGTTTGCCGCTGGCGTTTCGCGCAGGCGATTGGCCGATTTGCGGGGCTTTGCCATCAGTCTGCCTGTGGCCGGAAGTCGTCGATCAGGCGGCCGTGATCGAGGACCAGCACGCGCTTGCCCATGTGCCGGATCAGGTGCAGATCATGGCTGGCGATCAGCACCGTGGTGCCGACCTGCTGGAACTCGGCAAACAGGTTCATGATCTCGATGGAAAGTTGCGGATCGAGATTGCCGGTGGGTTCATCGGCAATGATCAACGGCGGTTTGCCGACCAGGGCGCGGGCGATGCCGACGCGCTGCTGTTCGCCGGTCGACAGGGTTGCCGGAGCGGCACGCTCCTTGTCCAGCAAGGCCACCTTGTCGAGTGCCGCACGCACGCGCTTGGCAGTCTCCTCGGCACCCGCGCCGGCAATGGTCAACGGCAGGGCGACGTTGTCGAAGACACTGCGATCCATCAGCAGGCGATGGTTCTGGAAGACCATGCCGATGCCGCGGCGCACCTGCGGGATCGCGCGCTGGCGCACGCGGGCGAGCGCCGCGCCGTTGACCACGATCTCGCCACGCGTCGGCCGCTCGATCAAGCCCAGCAGCTTGAGCAAGGTGGTCTTGCCGGCACCGGAATGCCCGGTCACGAAGACCATTTCGCCCGCCGTCACCTCGAAGCTGAGCCCGTTCAGCGCCTCATGGCCTCCGGCATAGCGTTTGCTGACATTGTCGAAGTGGATCATCGGGGACGGGAATGGGGAGTGGGGAGTGGGGAATGGAAAAAGCGGGAAATAAAAACAGGATATGAGAAGTGCCGGAATCTGCTTTTAGCTTCGACCATTCTCCATTCCCTGTTCTCCATTCCCGCTATTTGACCATCTGATTCAAATCGAAGATCGGCAGCAGGATGGCGAGGACGATGAACAGGACCATGGCGCCAACCAGCAGGATCACGGCCGGACCCAGGGTCGCCGCGAGCACGCCGAGCCAGCGATCGAGATCGCGCTGCTGCTGGGTGGCGGCTTCCTCGAGCATGCGCGGCAGTTCGCCGGAGCGTTCGCCGCTGGCGATCAGGCGCAAGGCAACCGGTGGGAACTGCTTGCTCTCGGCAAGCGCACGGGCGAAGCCGCTGCCCTCGCGCACCTTGAACGCGGCGTGGCGCAGCGATTCGCGCATGGGCAGGTTCGGCACCACCTGCGCGGCAATGGCCAGCGCATCCAGCAGGGGCACCGCGGCACCGGCCAGCAGGGCCAGGGTACGCGCCGCTCGCGCCGTGTTCGCTGCGCGGGTCAGGCGGCCAATCAAGGGCAGGCGCAGCAGCAGGCGGTGCCAGCGGTAGCGTACCGCTTCGCGGCGCAGGGCAAGCCGGATTGCGAGCACGCCAAGCGCGACCAGCCCGATCAGCAGCCAGGCCCAGTGGCGCAGGAAATCGGAAAGCCCCATGAGCAGGCGCGTTGCCAGCGGCAGGCCCTGCTGCATGTTCTCGAACACGCCGATGATCTGCGGCACGACCCAGGTCAACAGACCGGCAACGACGGCGATGGCGACGAGGGTCAGCAGAAGCGGATAGGTCAGCGCGGAAAGCAGGGTCTGGCGCAGCGCGTCGCGTGCCTCGGCATAGTCGGCGAGGCGGTCGAGGACACGGGCGAGATGGCCGGATTGCTCGCCGGCAGCGACGGTGGCGCGGAAGATCTCGGGAAAGCTGTCCGGGAAATCGGCCATGGCCATGGCCAGGCTGGCACCTTCCATGACCCGCGCACGCAAGGCCACCGTCAGTGCGCGCTGGCGCTCGTTGTCATCCTGCTCGGAGAGCGCGGCAAGGGCTTCGTCGATCGGCAAGTCGGCGGCGACCAGGGTCGAGAGCTGGCGCGTGAGCAGGGCCAGTTGGGTGGCCGACAAACCGCGCCGTGCAAACGGCGCTGTGCCCTTGCGGCCCTCGGCGACTTCATCGACCGCCAGCGGATTCAGGCCGCGTTCGCGCAGGATGCCGCGAACCGCGCGCGCGGTATCGCCCTGCAGCACGCCACGCTGGGTCTTGCCGTTGGTGTCCAGAGCCTGGTAGGCGAATGCCGGCACGCGAATCCCCGATTCAAGAGCGGTCATTGTCGCCGGAATGCGGCGACGATGGGGCGCTCAGCGATAGAGCACCCAGATCAAGGTAAGCAACCAGCCCAGGGTTGCGCCAAGCAGGAATGGATCGCGCAGCGCCAGGCGGCTCGGATCACCGCCAGCACCGCGCTTGAACACCAGGAACAGATAACGCAGCACGCCCAGGGCGACCCAGGGTGTCGACCAGGCCAGGGCGCGGTGGCCGTGGCGGGCGACCACGTCGGGCGAGATCGTATAGAACACGTAGGCCACCAGCACCGCGCCGGCGAGGCCGGCAAGCACCCATTCGATCGTGCTCACGTCATAGCGTGCGGCCGTGCGCGCGGCGGGATCGGTGACATGGATGAGGTCGCCATGGCGCTTGCCGAGGGCAAGCATCAGCGCGAGCAGGAAGCCCATGGCGAGGATCCACGGTGTCAGCGGCACGCTGGCGGCAAGGCCGCCTGCAAGGATGCGCAAGGCAAAGCCGCTGGCGACGATGCCGACATCGAGCCAGGCGATGCGCTTGAGTCCCTGCGAATACGCCAGTTGCAGGAGCAGGTAGGTTGCGATCACGGCGACGACGCCGGCATTGGTCATCGCGGCGACGGCAAGGGCAGCCACGCTGAGCAAGGCGGAGAATGCAAGCGCAGCGCGTGGCGTGATGGTGCCACGCGCCACCGGCCGCTGCTGCTTGTCCGGGTGCAGGCGATCGCGTGCCGCATCGCGCGTGTCGTTGCAGGCATACACGGCGGAGGCGGCGAGGCAGAATGCCAGCGTCGCCCACAGCGCTCCGCTCAGCGCGGCTCGATCAAACAGCGCGTGGGCAAAGAACAGCGGCAGCAGGACGAAACCGTTCTTGATCCATTGCGCCGGTCGCGCAAGTTCGATCAATGCCGCAGTCGAAGCCATCTCAATCGACCTTGGCTTCCGCCGTTCGCTCGAAGGAACTGCGCGATATGGTGTCGCTGGTCAACGGCTTGCCGCCGGAGCCCGCTGACCCCGACCACGGCCAACGCATGCCGGTATTGCGGGTACGCGCGGCGAGTTCGAGCTTGATTCCGGCAACGGCATCGCGGCCGCTGTGCGGATCGTTCGCATATGCACCGACGAAACCGGCGATCTTGCCGTCGGCAAAACGCGGGATCGGCACGCGCATGGTTGACTGGCTGGCCTGATAGTTCGAAGTGCCCAGCAGTTGGCCCTCATCGTCGAGCCAGTTCAGGCTGATCTGGCCGGAAAATCCTGGGTCGGGCAAGGCGATCAGCACGGACGGGTTCCAGCGATCGCCATCGGCCTGCATCTTCGCCTTCGCCTGCGGTCGTTCCAGCACCACGGCCGGATCGCCAAGCAGGTTGTACATTTCCACCAGGGTGCGGTCGTCGATGCTCTTCTTCGCCCGCACGATGCCTTCGCCAATGGTCGCGCCCGGCACCAGCAGCTCGCTGACCAGGTTCTCGCTGAAGCGCGTCGACGGCGCATTGCGCCACGAGGCGGCGAATACGGCGATTGCGCCCTTGTCGGCCTCGCGCAGGAAGCGCTCGCCAATCGAATCCTCGGTAGGGTTGTCGAACGGCGCCGAATAGCAGGTCATCGACAGCACCATCGGCAGGCGTCCGCTGTTGTTCAATTCGCTGACGTCATCGAGGGTGAACAGGTCGTGGTTCTTGCGCAGGTCCGGCGGGCCGGTGCGCCAGATGTAACGCCCACCATGGCCGATGAAATGCACCAGCAACTGGCCGTCATTGAGGCCATCCTTGATCGCGCTCTGGTGGGCCAGGTTGTCGGCCTCGTCCGGGCTGGCGTAGATCTTGTCGGCAAGGAAGCCCTGCTTGCTGATGCTGCCGGCAATCTGGTCGGAGGCATTCTTGAAATGCGAGGACTCGTCGGTGATGAACATGACATCGCGGCGCCAGCTGCCGGGGCGCGGACTGCTCAGGTAATCGATGGTCTTCTTCACGATCGCGCTGACTTCAGCCGGTTCGACAACCGGAAAACGGCCGACCGCGACCACCGGGTGGTAGTCATCGCCATCCACCGCGCCAAACCAGTTGTCGCTGGCCGATTGGCCTTCCATCGAAGGGAATTGCCAGGTCGGGATCAGGTTGCGACTGCCCATGCTCTTGCTGTCGGCCGAATAGGCGGTTGCCGGAATTCCGGAAAAATGCCCGGGCACGAGTTCCTGCGGGCTGTTCGCGAACTTGGCGTAGGCAAGATCGTTGTAGGTCTTGCTGCGGATATCGAAGCTGGCATCGCCGACCAGCAGCAGGAAGCGCGGGCGCGGTTGCGGCCAGTCATGCCAAGCGGTATCGACGAGGGCGCGCACCGCTTGTGGATGGGTGATGCCGTGGTTGAACTCGTCGTAGACATCGGCAATGTCGATCAACGCCACTTTCATTCCGCGCTTTTCGTGGAACTCGGCAAGCGGCCGCACGGCATCGATCAGGCTGGCGTGACTGACCATCAGGTAGTCATAGCCCTGCGTCGGTCTGCGCCAGTCCTGTTTCGCCGATGCGCGCAACAGGAGCGGCGTGGCGGGAGTCGTTGCCGCATACAAATCGATGCCTGGCGCTGCCCCGGCGTAGCGATAGCGATTGCCGCCCAGGGCTGTTGGCGGACGCCGCACGCCGTCTTCGCCGTACAAGGCCGGGGCCGTCCCGGCACCGCGCCATTGCAGCTCGAGCGGCCGCCTTGAAGAATCTGCGGCCTGCAGCGGCGGCGAGTCGGCGGCCAGTGTTGCGGCCAGCGCATAGTCGAACTCGATCCAATTGAACATGACCACGTCGATCGCGGTCTGCGCCGGATTCCACGCCAGGGTCCGTTTCGGGATCGACAGCACGAGCTCGTTGCCCGTGGCGCGCAGATCCTGCAACGGCACCTTCAGCGCTTGCGCGAACTCGTCACGGCCATTCCAGCCGATGCGATCGAGCAGGTGACCATTGATGCGCACCTCGACCAGATGGTCGCTTGGGCGATCCTTCTGTTGATTCATCGGCACGACGATGCTGGATATGCCGCGGAAATTGATGCGCAATGCGGCATCCGCGCCGTGCGCGGCGAGATCGGGCAGATCGAAGCGGGTTGCAAACGGCGCCGGATCGGCCTGGGTCAGCTTGGCCCAATGCCAGACATCCGGTTCCTCGCCCGGCTTCTGCTGATTCTGGTCGAGGCGGATCATCATGTTTTCCTGCTCGAGGTGCAGGCTGCGCAGCAGGCTGGCGGCGCCGCTGCCGCTGGCCGCCTCGTCGCGCATGCGCGCATGCGCACCGCTGCTGGCCGAGAGCAGATAGACATTGTTGACACTGTAGGAATTGAACCAGCTTTCAGGACCGTGCAGCGGCTGGCCGATCCATTCGATGGAATCCCCGGCCGAGAACCTGCCATCGCCGCCATCCAGAACGCGTATCGGCACTTCCTTGCCGCCATTGTTCAAGCTGAGCTGGTCGCTCGCGCAATCGGCGAGATCGGGCTGGCGTTCGGCAATTGCCGCGTGATCGAGCGCGTAGACACCGCCGGCCTCGATTTCAATATGCAGGACACCGCTGCACGCCAAGGCCGACAGCGGCAGCAGCGGGATCGAGAGCAGGGTGAGCGGGATCAGGCGCCGACACAGGCGCGCGAGGGCAGCGGGAACCAACATTGGCAGGGAGTCGTGAAGATAATCAGCTAGGCTAGATGGCTTGCCGGGACTGTGCAACCCGAGCGGGCAGAGCTGGCCGGTTCCGTCGCCAGACGACTTGTTCGAACCGGGTGCAAGTTGCCTGCGCAATGCGCTGGCCGAAGTCGACGGTGGGACTGGCCGAACGCCGACCCTGGCTTACGCCGCGCGGGAACTTGTGGCGCGTGTCAGCGGATTGCGCCGGGAACCAGTGATTGCCAGCGATTGCGTGGTTTCGATGCCGTTGGCAATGCGTTGCTGGAACTGCCTGTGGTCGAGGTGGCAGGCGCTTCGGCAATCGTTCCGGCGTCATCGGCAAGCCCCTGATTGCTTGAGCCGGGGGAGATCATGCGCCAGCGTCGGGACTGGCTTGCCGGCATTTCGTAGCTGCCGGCATCCGTGCTCGACTGGCTGGGCTGTGCCGGCGCGTCGTCGCTGGCTGGCCCTTGCGTTGCCACGGCCAGCCCGCGCACGTCCATCGAGATTTCGCCGGCCTGTGCGGCAGCGACGCCCAGCAGCAAGGCCAGACCGGCAGGGGCGAGCATCCATTTCGGCGAATTCATGCGGCGTCTCCATGAGGCTGCAACGTGCGGAATCTGCGCGGGATCCGGAATGTTCCCATGATCCCCGGGCTGAAACCACCAAGAGTGGATTTCCGGGAGCGCGGTGTGCCGCGCGCTGGATGGCCCGAAAGTCATAGCAGCTATCGTGCCAGAACTTCGCTGTCCTGTAATTTCAATGACATGCGGACAATTTCATGACACATCACCTGTCCAGTGGACACCTGCGGACACTCGCGGACGCTGCCAGTGTCCGCTTGTGGCCACTTCGCTGCCCGAGGACTTCGCCGACACCCGGCGCGGAAGCTGCATTGCCCTGCCGGAGTCGCGCAATGGGCCTTTGCGCGGGGCCGGAATCGTTCAGGCTAAACTCCATTCACCTTTCGCCATTCCGTCAGCCGATGACAGCCAGAATCCACGCGGACACTGATGGTCGCGTGCTCAAGCAAGCCCTGATTGCAGGTATTGGCCGGGTAATCGCCGAGCGTGACCTGCTCAACCGCATCAACGTGTTTCCGGTTCCGGATGGCGATACCGGCAGCAATCTCGGCTTCACCCTGGCCAGTGTCCGCGAGGCCCTGCGAGGAATGCGCGGCAACCATGCCGGGGCGGTTTTCGAACGCGTGGCGAGCGAGGCCATCGACGGCGCGCGCGGCAACTCCGGGGCGATCCTTGCGCAATTCCTGCAGGGCTTCGGCGAAGTCCTCGGCACGCATCAGCGCTTGACCCTGTGCCCGCTGGCCAATGCCGCCGATCTCGGTGCCAGCCAGGCCCGTCAGGCGATCGCCGAGCCGCGCGAGGGCACCATGCTTTCTGTGATCAGTGCGTTTGCGGCTTCGCTGCGGCAAGCCTGCGACCAGGGTATCGATGACTTGCGCACGGCTTTCACCCACGCGCTTGCGGCAAGCCGTGCCGCATTGGCGAATACGCCGAACCAGCTCGCCGTATTGCGCAAGGCGGGCGTCGTCGATGCCGGTGCGCAAGGTTTCCTGCACCTGCTCGAAGGCATCGACGAGTACATCCGCAGCGGTCGCGCGGCGGGTGCTTATTCCAGGTCGACTGCCGCAGCGGAAGTGGGCGTCGTGGCCAGTGAGGAACTGGCCGCCGGCGAAACCCATCGCTGGTGCAGCGAATGCGTGCTTTCGGGCGTGGCGATCGATCGCAACGCGGTGCGCCAGGCGCTTGACCGACTTGGCGGATCGAGCCAGGTGCTTGCCGGCACGCGCGAAAAGCTGCGCGTGCACATGCATGTCGATGATCCTGCCTTGTTGTTCGAGACCTTGTCCGCATTCGGCGAAGTGCGTGCGCGCAAGGCCGATGACATGCAGTCGCAGCAACGTGCCGCACACACGCGTGGCAAGGTCGTCATCGTCACCGATTCGGCGGCCGATGTGCCGGCGGATGCACTGGAACACCTGCCGCTGAACGTCGTGCCGGTGCGCATCAACGTCGGTGCCGAGGATTTCCTCGACAAGGTTTCACTGTCCTCCGATGCCTTCTACGCGATGTTGCGCGAGAGCACGCAAGCGGTGCGCACCTCGCAGCCGCCGGTCGGGGATTTCCGGCGCATGTTCGGGTTTCTCCTGAGCCACCACGAGGAAGTGGTCTACATCGGCCTTTCCCGCGCCGTCTCCGGCACCTTGCAGTCCGCCGAAGCGGCCAGCGCCGCGCTCGGCGGGCACGTGCGCGTGGTCGATACCGCAAACGTCTCCGGTGGCCAGGGCCTGCTCGCCGTGCATGCCGCCGAGCTTGCCCTGGCGGGACTCGACGCAGCCGCCATCGTGCGTGAAGTCGAGGCGCTGCGTGAGCGCACCTGCACCTGGGCCTATGTGCGCGACCTGACTTCGGCGGTGCGCGGCGGCCGCATTCCAGGCTGGACCCTGCCGATCACGCGCTGGCTTGGCCTCGTGCCGATGGCGCGCATTGGCGGCGGCGACGGGCGCATGCACGTGTTTGGCGTGGCCCGCGATCATCGCGATTTCGCCGCGCGCTTCGTCGCCCGCATCCTGCGCCGCATTGATCGCAGGCAGCACTGGCGCGCCCAGGTCATGCATTGCGACAACGCCGCGGAAGGGGCCCGCGTCCGCGACGCACTGATCGCGCAACTGGCGCATGTCGAATGCGCCGAATTGCTCGAGGCCGGCAGCGCGATTGGCGCGCATGCCGGTGCCGGGGCCATCGTCATCTCGTTGATGCCGAAAGCCGTGGCGGATGACATCATGCCCTGAGCGCGTCGACGCGCAGGGGTTTCCCGGGGGTTGCATGGCGCTGTTGCTGGCCAAGCTGGTGGTTGCATATCTGCTCGGATCCTTGTCGGGCAGCCTCCTGCTCGGGCGGCTGCGTGGCATTGATATCCGCCAGTCCGGCAGCGGCAACGCCGGTGGCACGAATGCATTGCGGGTGGTCGGTTGGCGCTTTGCCCTCGGGGTCGTGGTGATCGATGTCGGCAAGGGTGCGCTGGCCGCGTTGCTCGGCCTCGCGCCCATCGGCGGCACGGCAGCGACGCCGTTCGATGCGGTGACGGTCGCTGCGGCGTGTTCATTCGCGGCCGTGATCGGGCATTGCTGGCCCGTGTATTTCGGCTTCCGCGGCGGCAAGGGCGCGGGAACGGCCGTTGGTGCCATCCTGGTGATGGCACCGATGCTGGCCGGGATGATGGTCGTGCTCTGGTTGCTGGTCGTCGCCAGCACCCGTTTCGTCGGCCTTGCCACGGTGCTCGCCGCTTTGGGTTTTCCCGTATTCGTGCTGCTCGCCGAGTATTTCGGACATCCGCAGGCCGATGCCATGCTGGTGTTTTCAATCGCCGTCGCGCTGCTCATCGTCTGCACCCATCGCGGCAACCTGTTGCGCCTGTGGCTTGGTCAGGAGCCGCGCCTGGGCGCTGGAGGCAAGCCGTGACCGTCAAGCTGCGCGACCTGCTGCAGGCAATGGCCGAGGCTCCCGGCACCTCGGGCAGCGCCCTCGCCAGCCGTTTCGGGGTGACCCGCGCGGCCATCTGGAAACAGGTCAAGGTACTGCGCGCCTTCGGTGCGCCAATCACGGCCAGGGCCGGCCACGGCTATCGCCTCGACGCACCGCTCGAGTTGCTGGATGGGCGGCGGATTGCCGCCCACTTGCGCGAAGATTTCGCGCGATCCTGTCCGATCGAGGTGTTCTGGCAGATCGATTCGACCAACAGTGAATTGCTGCGACGTGCGCAAACTGGAATGTCCGCCACGACCGCCTGCTTGTCCGAATTGCAGTCGGCCGGGCGTGGCCGGCGTGGACGCAGCTGGCATGCGCCGCTGGGCGGTGGTCTGACATTTTCCGTTTTCCGTTCTTTCAGTTCGAGCATGGCGGCGCTGGCCGGGCTGAGTCTCGCCATCGGCATCGGCATCGTTCGCGCGCTCACCGATCTCGGCTATGGCGGGCTTGGCCTGAAGTGGCCAAACGATGTGCAGGTGGATGGGCGCAAGCTGGCCGGGATCCTCGTCGAACTGGGCGGCGACGCACTCGGGCCGTGCCATGCGGTCATCGGCATCGGCCTCAACCTGCGCCTGGATGCACAGGCTGGCACGCCGATCGACCAGGCCTGGACCGACCTTGCATCGATCCCCGGCGTGCCCTTGCCCGGGCGCAATGTTCTCGCCGCGCGCCTGCTCGGCCGCGTGCTGGAAGTGCTGGATGAGTTCGAGCAGGCGACATTTGCCGCATTCGTCGATGAATTCGCGCGTCACGATGTCCTGCAGGGCCGGGCGATCCGCGTCATCGGCGCGGGTGCCGAGCGCGCGGGCATGGCTGCCGGCGTCGATCGCAGCGGTGCCTTGCGGGTGCGTGGCGCGACCGGGGAGTACCTCGTGGACAGTGGCGAAATCAGCGTGCGGCAGGTTTCCGGGGCGGGCGCATGAAGTTGCTGATCGACCTCGGCAACACGCGCCTGAAGTGGGCGCTTTGGGGACAGGGCCGGCGTTCGATGGGCGGTGTCTTCGCGCATGCCGATACCTCGCTCGAAGCGGCGCTGAGCAACAACTGGACGGCGCTGCCGAAACCCGAGGGGATCCTGGTCGCCAGCGTTGTCAAGAGCACCCTGGAACAGGAGTTGATCCGCCTGCTCGAAAGCCATTTCGAGCAGGCCGCGGAATTCGTGCGCAGTCCGGCGCAGGCGCTGGGCATCCGCAACGCCTACGCGGAACCGGAGCGGCTGGGCGTCGATCGCTTTCTCGGCATGGCGGCCCTGCATGCCGCCGCGCCACGCGCCCAGATCCTGGTCAGTTGCGGCACCGCGCTGACGCTCGACGCACTGACCGCCGAGGGCCAGCACCTTGGCGGATTGATCGCACCGTCGCCGACACTGATGCGCCGCTCGCTGGGCACCGCCACGGCACGGATTGGCGAACACGCCGGTGAACTGGTCGAGATCGCCGACAACACCGCCGACGCCGCCTGGTCGGGTTGCCTGCTTTCCAGCGTCGCCCTGATCGAGCGTTTTCGCCATCAGGTGGCGCAACGAATCGGCACCCCGGTCGCCGTCGTCGGTGATGGCGGCGGCCTCGACGAATGGCTTGCGCTGCTTCCCGATGTCGAGCGCGGCCGGGACCTGGTGCTGCGTGGACTGGCCCTGTGGTCCGAGCGCGGGCATCGATAGCGGGCCGCTGCCCGGATCGCAGAACCCTATCCGGGCTAGAATCCGCGGATTGCACCCCGCCCGCTGTCTTCCCGTCGAGTCCGGATGTTCCCGAGAGTCCTGTTCCTGCTGTTGTTGGCGTTGAATATCGGTGGCGCGTTCTGGATCGCGTTTGCGCCGGACGCCAGCGTGCCCGCGCCTGCGATCACCGATCCCGGCGTGCCGGCGCTGGTCTTGCTGTCCGAGCGCGATGGCGCGCGGGCGGGAGCGAACCCGACGAAGCCGGTCGACGCTGCCGCGGCGGCAGCCAGCAGCTCGGATGTCTGTGCCTCGATCGGTCCGTTCCAGACCCAGTCGGACATGCGCGCCAGCCTCAATTCGCTGACTCCTCTGGTCAAGCGCATCCAGTATCGCGATGAGCGGGCCACCCAATCGCGCGGCTTCTGGGTGTTTCCTCGCCGCCATGAAGACCCGCGAGGACGCCCTGGGCGTGGCCCGCCGCCTTTCCGCAAAGGGCGTGCGCGACTACTACGTCGTCACCGCCGGCGAGCAGCTCAACACGATCTCGCTGGGCCTGTTCCGCGAGCAGGCCAATGCCGAGCGGCGCAAGGCGGAAATCGCCGGCATGGGCTTCGAACCGCAATTGATCCAGCGCACCGAGGAACTGCCGGTGTACTGGATCGACTTTGCCCGCGATGTCGCCAGCGGCTTTGACTGGCGCAGCCACGTTGCCAACAGCAACGGCATCGAGGAACGCACGATCGATTGCTTCTGAGTCGCCGCCGCGTGAATCGCGAAGCGCATCCGCCTTGCCGGCGAACCCGGCCTCGGGCCCGCGCATTGGTATTTCACAGGCACTCCACTAGAATGCGCGCCCCATGCCATGCCGGCATAGCTCAGTTGGTAGAGCAACCGCCTTGTAAGCGGTAGGTCCCCAGTTCGAATCCGGGTGCCGGCACCACCAATGTGCGGGATTCGCAATAATCACATCAAATTCGTCGAGCTCTTGTAACGAATTGACCTGCAGTGGCCAACGTCAACACTTCCGTCGGATCGACAATTTGGACGATTCGACAGTGGTGTTCCTTGGCTTGACAATTTTCTTGTTTCATAAGCTTCAGAACTCTGCGTCCACAGATCCTCGCGGTACGCGCGCGACTGTCTCCAACCGTTCCGCCTTGCCGGAATTCCATGGTCTCGCCGTACCGTGCCGAGGCCCGGGCCATCCTAGAATTACCATATCGACACACCATAACGGTGGCTGCCATGGCCCGCATGTCGATTCGCGCTACCTACGCGCTGGATGAACAGACCGATCAGCGCATCAAGCATCTTGCCAAGACCTGGCGTGTATCCCAGGCCGAGGTGATCCGCCGCTCGGTGCAGACGGCTGCGGAGCTATCACGCGAGACCTTGACGCCTGCGCAGGTCGTGGCGCGTTACGCCAACGACGCGTTGCCGCGCAACAAGCAAGACACGAAGCGTGTCATCCAGTCCTTGCGCGCCATGCGTCATGCGGACGACAAGCGGCGCGCTGTCTAGACGCCGTGATTCACTTCGACGCCAATGCTTTGATCGCGTTGCCGCAGCTCAGCCCGAACGGATTTCATGCTGTTTGCGGGCTGGATCAATAACCGGAGCTGATGGCTCAGCACTCGATCACATTCACCGCAAGTCCGCCGCGGGAGGTTTCCTTGTATTTGTCGCGCATGTCGCGGCCGGTTTCGCGCATGGTCTTGATCACCTTGTCGAGCGAGACATGGTGCTTGCCGTCGCTCTTCATGGCCATGCGCTGGGCGTTGATGGCCTTGACCGAGCCCATGGCGTTGCGTTCGATGCAGGGAATCTGCACGAGGCCACCGATCGGGTCGCAGGTCAGTCCGAGGTTGTGTTCCATGCCGATCTCGGCGGCCATCTCCACTTGCAGCACGCTGCCGCCAAGCGCGGCGACCAGGCCGCCTGCGGCCATCGAGCAGGCCACGCCGACTTCGCCCTGACAGCCCACTTCGGCGCCGGAGATCGAGGCGTTTTCCTTGTACAGGATGCCGATCGCGCCTGCGGTGAGCAGGAAATCGAGGATGCCGTCTTCGGTCGCGGTCGGGCAGAAGCGTTCGTAATAGTGGAGAACAGCCGGAACGATACCGGCCGCGCCATTGGTCGGTGCGGTTACGACGCGACCACCGGCGGCGTTTTCCTCGTTGACCGCCAGCGCGTACAGGTTGACCCAGTCGAGGATGGTCAAGGGATCGCGCAAGGCTTCCTCGGGCCGGCTGTGCAATCCGGCCAGCAGTTCCGGGGCGCGCCGGCGCACGTGCAGGCCACCGGGCAGGGTACCGCCTTCGCGCATGCCGCGCGCGACACAGCTCTGCATTGCTTTCCAGATCGCCAGCAAGCCGGCGCGGACTTCGGCTTCGCTGCGCCAGGATTTCTCGTTTTCCAGTACCACCTCGGCAATCGTCTTGCCGGTTTGCGCGCAGATTTCCAGCAGTTCGTCGCCGCTGTGGTAGGGATGCGGCAAGGGCGTGGTGTCGGCGACGATGCGATCAACGGCGGCTTCATCGGCATTGACGACAAAGCCGCCGCCGACCGAGTAGTAGTCGCGCGTGGCGAGTTCGTTGCCTGCGGCATCGTGGGCGGAAAAACGCATGCCGTTGGTGTGATAGGGCAGCTTCTGGCGCTTGTTGAAGACGAGGTCGGTCTTCTCGTTGAAGGTGATCCTCGTGGCTGCCGTGCAGGCGGATGCGGCCGCTCTCGCGAATCCGTGTCAGCGTCGCCGGGATCGAATCCGGGGTCGATGCTGTCCGGCATGGATCCTTCGAGTCCGCAGAGCACCGCCTTGTCGGTGCCGTGGCCGCGACCGGTCAGCGCCAGCGAACCGAACAGCTCGCAGCGGATGCCGGCAACGCGCGGCAACATGCCGGTTTCATCCAGCCAGCGCGAGACAAAGCGGGCGGCGGCACGCATTGGCCCGACCGTGTGCGATGACGATGGACCAATGCCGATCTTGAACAGGTCGAATACGCTGACGGCCATGAGCAGGATTTTTCAGGAGGGAAGCCGCGATTCTACGCTGCCGGCACGCCCAGGCCGGGCAGTGCTGCAGCCGAGGTCGCGCCGCATGCCGGGCGACGTGCGCCGATCGGACTCGGGTTGTCGCCTTTCAAGCCTCCGCAGCGCGCCGTTATGCTGTCTGGCCTTGTCCGTGGCCGGGTGCCGACGATGTCCCTGATCCTCTACCAGCGCGACGATTGCCAATTGTGTGACGAAGCCATCGCCCTGCTTGCGGCAGCAGTGGCGCCGGACTTTTCCAGCGTCTGGATCGATGACGATGCGGCACTGGAGTTGCGCTACGGCAGCCGCGTCCCGGTCCTGCACGATGCGCGCTCGGCGCGGGAGCTGGATTGGCCGTTCGATGTGGCGGCGATCCGCCGCTTTCTTGACGCCGTGCGTTGAGCGCGCGTGCCCGCTTCGCGGGTGGTCAGGGTTCCAGCGCATCGCGGTTGCGCAGCCGGCGCAGGATTTCACCGCGGGCCTCGCGCAGGATCGAGTCGCGATCGAGGCTGGCGACGATGTCGCTGACCACGCGCTTGGCGCCGAGATCACCCCAGGATTTTCCGGCGGCCAGATAGCGGTCGGCGGCGCGGCCGACGATTTCCGTGGCGTACCAGGCAAGCGCGCCCTGGGCGCTTGCGGTGAGCACGGTCGACATGCCGGCACTGATGCCCTTGAGTGCCGAAGCAACCAGGTGGATGCCCCAGATCGCGCCCATCAGCGCAGCCAGTTGCGCGCAGATCGTGGTGATCAGGCCACCGGCTTCGCGGCGCGTGATCGGCAGCCCGTAGACCCGTGCCAGGTGCATGACCAGCGCCGCATCGAGCGCACCGGCGGCGAGCAGGTCGGCGACCGGGATCGGATTCAAGGCGACGGCGATGCTTTTCGCGATGCAGTACTGGCGGATGACCTTGGCGGCCAGTTCGCGACGGGCGAGGACGATGCGCCGGGCCACGGCATCGGTCAGGCGCCCGGCGAACAGGCTGGCATTGAGCGCCGCCAGGGTCCGCCCCTCGCGGGTCAGCACCTCGATCAGGCGACTGCGCAGGGCATCGATGTTGGCCACTTGCGGAATCATCTCCGCCTGCTCGTGGCCGTCGGCATCGATCGACAGGCGACGCAGCGGCGGAGGTTGCGCGCTGACCGCGACCACATCCTCGGGCTGCACCAGTGACGTCGCGTGTTCGCGCAATCGCGCCAGCAGGCGCGCGAGTTCCTCGTCGTCGTAGCGATCGGCCTTGTTCAAGGCGAGCAGCAGCGGGCGCTCGGTCCGGGCGAGCTGCACCAGCGCCTCGCGCTCGCGCGTGGTCATGTCGCCATCGACGACAAAAACGACCAGGTCGCTGACCGCGGCAACCTCGTTGGCCAGTTGTTCGCGGGCCTCGCCGTCGAGCTCGTCAATGCCGGGCGTGTCGATCAGGTGCACGCCACTGCCGGCGACCTCCTGCCATCGTCGCGGCGTCGCTTCACGTGTCGTGCCATGCAGGACGCCGACTTCGAACGCGTTCTCGCCAAGCAGGGCATTGGCCAGCGCCGACTTGCCGACACTGACGCGACCAAACACGGCAAGATGCAGCTCATCGCGCTCGAGCTTGCCGAGCATCGCCTCCAGGCGCTCGAAGTCGGCCGCCAGCGAGCTGCGCACGGCTTGCGGTACCTGTGGATCGTCGAGCAGGGCGCGCAGGCTTTCCTCGGCCTGGCCATGATGGCCCTCGCCAGGCACAGGGCGCGTTTCGACTGCAGCTGCGGAGCGCGTGAAGCGCCCGCGCAGGCGCTGCCACCAGTTGCGCTCCGGATGCACTGGCCGCCGGGCCTTTACGGTTTCGCGCCGAGCTCGAGGTGCGCCTTGACCTCGACCTCATTGCCGATGGTCGAGGTATCCGCGTACTCGCCGCTGCCGACGTCGAAATCGAGGCGCTTGAGCACGGTCGAGACATCCAGCGTGGCACCGCCCTCCTTCGGCACGAAGGTGACCTGCAGGTCGACCGGCTTGTCGATGCCCTTCAGCGTCAAGGTGCCTTCGGCAATGACCTGCTCGCCGTTGCGCTTGAACTGGCGCGTGACGAAGCGAGCATTCGGGAACTTTGCGATATTGAAAAATTCCGAGCCTGGCAAGGTGTCGTCGCGATCCTTGTCGCCGGTGCTTGCACTGGCCAGATCGATGCTGACATCGAATTTCGAGGCCTCGATGTTGGCCGCGTCGTAGCGGATCCGTGCTTCGAACCTGGCGAAATTGCCACTGAACTTTTCACCCTGGAACGTGCTGCTGAAACCGAGCGTGCTGCCCTTTTCGACCTGGTAGTCGGCGGCAAACGCGGCACTGCAGAGAACGCACGAGGCAAGCAGGCAAACGATGGGTTTCATGGGTTTTCTCCGGTTTTTCGCGCACGCAGGCGTGCGAACGGCAGCATGCGCAACAAGGTGTTGTCGCGCTCCAGCCAGTGGTGAACAAGGGCACCGCCAACGTGGGCGATGAGCACGACGATGAGAATCCAGAACAGGATCTCGTGGGCCTCGCTGGCGATCTCGGCAAGGTCCTCGTTCTTGTCGAGCAGCGCCGGCAGGTTGAACTGCTTGAACCATTGCAGCGGATTGCCGTTGGCCGAGTTGTAGATCCATCCGCTCAGCGGCAGGGCGAGCATGAACAGGTAGAGCACGCCATGCGTGGCGTGTGCGGCAAGGCTTTGCCAGCGCGGCATCGGCTCGTCGCGCGGGGCGCGGTCGAGCATGCGCCAGCAAACGCGCAGGATCAGCAAGGCGAGCACGGTCAGGCCGATCGATTTGTGGATCGCATAGGTGTTGAGCTTGTCCATGCCGCGGGACATGTCGACCATGACCAGGCCGAGCACGCCGTTGCCGAGGATGCCCAGGGCCATCAGCCAGTGCAGCCACTGGATGACGCTGCCCCATCGCGTGTCACTGCTTTTCATCGGCATCGTTTTCGATCTCCTTGTGCTTGCTGCGGATTCCCTCGACCTCGATGCGCAGCTCGACCGGGCCGGCGACGACATCGCGAAACGTGCTCATGCCGAAGTCGAAACGATCCAGCGTGGCGGTTGCGCTGAAGCCGGCCTTGCTCTTGAAGGCATAGGGATCGGTGCCTTGGCGATTGAAGGTGACGGCGAGGTCGACGTCGTGGTGCACGCCGCGCAGCCAGAGCTCTCCATGCAGGATGCCGCTGTCGGCGGTTTTCCTTTCCAGCGCATTGCCGAGGAAGCGTGCCGTCGGCGCGTTGCCGGCATCGAGGAAGGCGCGATCGGCGACCTTCGCGGTCCACTCGGCATCGCCCATGTCGAGCGAGGTCATGTCGATGACGACATCGGCGCGCGCCGTGCTCCAGTCATCGGCGTCGAAGGTGAACCAGCCTTGCTTGACCTTGAGGCGGCCGATGGCGTGCGAGAAACCGAGGTGGTCGGCAAAGAACACGATCTGCGTATGCACCGGATCGAGGACGAAGGTTTGCGCACCCGTCGCCCGCGCCACGCCGCTCGCCGCCAGTGCAAGCAGGGAACCGAGTGTGACCGTGGCCAGGGTTTGGCGCGACATGTGCCGAGCTTGGCAAATCCGTCGCGGCATCGCCAGTCGTGCGCGGGAGACGAATTGTCTGCGCAGGGCGATCAATCGTCGCCTGCCGCCGGCGCGTTGCGATTGCGCAGGCTGTCGATGACCACGCGGGTAACGCGCTCGACGCGCTCGCGACTCGGCTCGGTGAGCAGCTTGCGCATGGCTGACTCGGCCTCGGCCTGGTCGAGGCGCGCGTGTGCGGCAAGGGTCTGGGCAATGGCCCGGCCGAGTGAATCAAACGCCAGGCCATAGGCAATGGCATGCAGGACGCCGCCGCCCAGCGTGCCCAGCCCCGGGAAGGCCTTCAGCGCATTGCCGGCAATGGCCAGCACGATGGCCGTCGCGTTGCGCAGGGTCAGGCCAAGGCGGGCGAGCAGGTGCTCGACATCGAGTTCGCGCACCGGCACATCGTGGATGCGGGCAAGTTCGCGCACCATGGCCGTGCCCAGCGCACCCTGGATGATGATGTCGCTGCCCGGGGCAACCGCGGCCATGGCCCCGATCACGGCGCGGCGCGTGTAGCGGACGACGGTCGCTTCGGCCTCGCGTTCGGCGACGTCGCGGGCGAGGTGCTGGCTGCGTTGATCGACATGCGCCAGCACCGCCGCCTGGCGACCTGCTTCCAGTGTTGCCGCGCCGCCGGCGGTGACGGCCATCAGGGCATCGAGGAGGTCGTCGACATCCGCGCGGCGCTCGCGCGTGACCTGTTCGATGCGACCGTCAGGCAGTCGGCGATCGAAGCGTTCGCTGCCGCCCGCACTGATGCCGACGATGGCCCTGCAGACGCCGGCATAGCGATCGGCAAAGGCATCGAGCAAGGTTGCGCGTGCGGCCTCGTCAAACTGGTCGAGCTTGTTCAGGGCGAGGATCAGCGGCTTGCCGAAGTCCGCCAGCCAGCGCAATTCGGCATCCTGGGCGCGGGTCAGGTCCGAGGCGACGACATAAATCACGGCGTGCGCGCGCAACGCCTCGTCGCGCGCCAGTTGCTCGCGCTGGCTGCCGGCAACCTCGCCGGTGCCGGGCATGTCGGCCAGCATCAGCTCGCGTCCGTCGGGCAAGCTGCCGCGGTAGTGCCTGACCCAGCGCGTGGTGCCGCCGAGCACATCGACCTCGGGTGCTGCCGCGCTGGCCAGGCTGCGGATCAGGCTCGACTTGCCGGTACTGATCTCGCCGAACACGGCGACATGGCATTCGCCGCTGAGGCGGCGGCGGTCGAGTTCGATCAATTCCTGTTCGAGGCTGGCCACATCGGCATTGCGTGCGGCGAGGTCGGCGACCCGCGTCTCGATGGTTTGCCGATCCGCAACGAGCGGCTTGCCGCCTGCTCGCGCACTCCGCCGCGTCGGCCGCAACAGCTTCCAGGCCAGCCAGGCGAGCCCGGCGCAGGCTGCGGCGACCAGCGCGATCAGCGGTACGCGCACCAGCGCGGGCAAGTCGAGCAGGCGCTCGCGGAACTCGAGCAGGCCGTTGATCATGCCGATGCCCAGCCAGATGACGACGACCACGGCGATGGCGATCAAGCCAAGCAGGATCAGGCGCAGGGGCAGGCGGGAGTGCGGCATGCGCCGGATTCTAGCGTGAGCACGAGCATGGCTGGTCGCCCGGGCGCGGCACGTGGCACCATCGCCGCGTACCTGGGAGGGGACGCAGCATGGGACGAAGCGGGATCTTCTTCGCAATATTCTTTCTGTCGACGTGCGCCTGCGCCGGACCGCCACCGGCGGAACCGTGGTTCGAATTGCTGCGCGTCGCCGATGGCCTGCCCTCCAGCGGCGTCTACGCCTTGCGCCAGGGCAGCGATGGTTTCATCTGGGTTGGCACGCGTGATGGCCTGGCGCGTTACGACGGCGTGGATTTCCGCGTCTGGCGGCATGATCCGGATGACGCTTCCTCGCTGGCCAGCAATGACGTGTCGGCGCTGTTGATCGACCGCGACGGACGCGTCTGGTGCGGCGGCGAGGCCGGCGGACTCAACGAGTTGCTGGCTGACGGCCGCTTCCGGCGCTACCGGCATGACCCCGCCGATGCGCACAGCCTGAGCAGCGACACCGTGTTCTCGATTGCCGAAGACAGCGCCGGCACGATCTGGGTCGGCACCTACCTTGGCGGCCTCAATCGCCTGCGCGAGGACGGCAGCTTCGAGCGCATCGAGCACGATCCGGAACGCCCCGACAGCCTGCGTTCGACGACCGTGATCAGCCTTGCCGCGGATGCATCGGGACGCCTGTGGATCGGCACCGATCTCGGCCTCGACGTGCGCGAGACCGATGGCCGCATCGTGCATGTCGCCTTGCCGCCGTTCGAGGGACGCGCCGAAAACCTGTCGATTGGCAGCCTGCGCGCGCAGGACGATGGCAGCATGCTGGTCGGCACGGATTTCGGCGTGGCCCGGGTCGCTGCCGACCTGCGTGCGGTCGTAGGCATCATCGACTTGCCCTCACGCATGCCGACCATGGCCATGACCACCGCCGCCGCCGATCGCTACTGGTTTGGCACCACCGGCGGCCTGCTGCACCTGACCGGCAGCGAGCAGCACCGCTACGGCGGCAGCGATGCCTTGGCGGGCGAGCTGCCTTCCGCGCGGGTCATGGATGTGCTGCGCGACCGCGAGGGCGGGCTCTGGGTGGCGATGTTCGATGCCGGCATCGCGCGCCTGCCTGCGCGCTGGAAAAACTTTGCGGTCTGGCGGCACCGCCCCGGCCAGGCCAACAGCCTTCTGCATACGCAGACCGAGGCAATCAGTGTCGCCGCGGATGGTGGCATCTGGGTCAGCAGCGGTCGTGATGGCATCGACCGCATCGATGGCGGCACTGGTGCCGTCGAGCGCCACGGCGCGCGCCTGCAGGCCGGCGGCAGCCAGCTTCGCGCCATGCTGCAGACAGGCGAGCAACTCTGGGTCGGCCATCAGCGCGGCATCCGCCGCTATGACCTCGACGGGTCGCGCATGCTCGAGCTGCCGGTCGCCGCCGATTCGGCGCAGGCCTTGCCGCGCGGCTACGTCAATCGCCTTTTGCGGGCCACGGATGGAAGCCTGTGGGCGAGTCTGCGTGGCGGCGGCATGGCCCGCATCGATGCGGCGACCGCGGCGATCCGCAGTTGGTCGGTGGCGCTGGGCACGCTCGGCAATGCCGACATCTCGGATCTGAGCTTCGATGCGACCGCTCAGCCATGGATCTCCACGGCCGCCGGGCTGGAGCGCTACAACGCCACGCAAGGGCGCTTCGAGACGGTTCCGGGAGCGCCGGTCGGGGCAATCGACGCGCTGGCTTTTGATGGTGCGGAAGCAATCTGGGTGCACCGCCTCGGCGCACTCGAAGAGTACGCATGGAAAGATGGAAAATTGTCCTTGAGCAAGCGCCTGTCCAGTGCCGAAGGCTGGCCGGCGATGCAGGTCAGCGCCTTGCATGTGGCTGCCGACCACAGCGTCTGGGCGGCCAGCCAGCGCGGCTTGTGGCGGATCGATGCCCGGAATTGGCGCATTCGCCAGTTCAGCGAGCGCGATGGCCTGCCGAGCGCGGAGCTGATCGGCGATTTCGCCGTCGCCGGCGATGGCACGATCTACGCAAGTTCGCGTGCCGGCGTATTTGCCTTCGATCCCGCTGCAATTTCGCTCGATTCGCCAGCGCCACCCTTGCAGTTGACGGCCATGTCGATCCGTCGCGAGGGCAGTCGACTCGAACTGGATGCCAGTCGGCCGATTGCCTTGCAGCATGGCGACCAGGATTTGTCCGTGCAGGCGCGGGTGTTGTCCTTCCTCAATCCCGGTGGCAACCAGTACCGTTTCAAGCTGGAAGGATTCGACAGCGACTGGGTGGAGACCGGCGCGCGTGGCGAGCGCGTGTTCTCGCAGTTGCCCTCCGGCAGTTACCGCTTGCAGGTTCGTGCCGCGAATGCGGACGGCGTGTGGAGTCCGACCACGGTCGAGGTTCCCATTGAAGTCGCCGCTGCGGCCTGGCTCACGCCGTGGGCCTTTTCCGGTTACCTGATGATGGCCGTGCTGCTGGTCTGGCTGGCCTTTCGCGCCTGGCGCGATCGCGTCGACCAGCGCCACTCGATGGCGCTGGCCGAGGAACAGCGGCGTACCGCCGAACAGCTGGCCGAAGCCAAGTCCGCGTTCCTCGCCAACATGAGCCACGAGATCCGCACGCCGATGACCGGCGTGCTTGGCATGGCCGAATTGCTGCGCGGCACACAGCTCGACGAAAGGCAGCGCGGCTACGTCGAGGCGATCAGCCGTTCCGGTGATCTCATGCTGCGCCTGGTCAATGACAGCCTCGACCTGGCCCGCATGGAGGCCGGCAAGCTCCAGCTCGATCATCGACCCCTGCAGCCAGCCTGCCTGTTGCGTGAAGTGATCGAACTGGAGGAACCGCTGGCGCGCAAGAAGGGATTGGCGTTGCGTTCGGAAGTCGAAGCCACGGCACCGGCCTGGGTGGTCGGCGATGCGCTGCGCATCAAGCAGGTTTTGTTCAATCTTGTGAACAATGCAATAAAGTTCACCGAACGTGGGCAGGTTGTCCTCGCCCTGACCGGTTGCGGCGATGTCGGCATCCGCTTCACCATCAGCGATACCGGTTCCGGCATGAGCGCCGACATGCGCGAGCGCCTGTTTGGCCGATTCGAGCAGTCATCCGAGGTGGCGCGGCGCTTTGGCGGCAGTGGCCTTGGTCTGTCGATCTGCCACGAACTGGTCGAGCTGATGGGCGGCCACATCACGGTCGAGAGCGCGCTCGGCGAGGGCAGCCGCTTCACCGTCGAACTGCCTCTTGAGGCACCGGCCGGCGAGCCGATCGAGCGCCGTTCGCGAGCGCGCCATCCGGCGTCGTCGAAAGCGGCGGCCGAGCCGGCAGCTGCGCCCGGCGCGGCCGGCATCGCCCACATTGTCGTCGTCGAGGACGATCCGACCATTGCCGCCGTCATCGGTGGAATGCTCGAAGCCGGCGGGCATCGGCACAGCCATGCCGCGCACGGACTGGCGGCGCTGGCGATGTTGAACGAGGCCGGTGTCGACCTTGCCCTGGTCGATCTCGACCTGCCCGGCATCGATGGCCTGCAACTGACCCGGCTGGTGCGTGAACGCGAACGGGAAAGTGGTCGCCACTTGCCGATCATCGCGATTACCGCGCGCGCCACCGGTGACGAGGAGGCGCAAGCGCGCGAGGCCGGCATGGATGGCTTCCTGCGCAAACCAATCAAGGCCGCGGTGCTCGAAGCCACACTGGAACCGTGGCTGGCGAGATCCGCCATGCAATCACCGTCCGCTGATGGCGAAGCGCCCGCCCGTTGATGCCGCGGGCGCACGATGACCGGTTCGAGGCGGCTGTCATCGGCGCTTCCACCCACGCAAGCCACGGCCAGGCACGGTGCCTGGTTGCCCTGCCACGGCGAGGTTGCCTGACTTACTCGGGCGCCTCGATCGAATAGCCGCGTGCGCGCAAGCGGGCCAGCATGCCGTCATTGCTGAGCAGGTGCCGCACCGGCAACAGGGCAAACGTGCTGGCGTTGTTGTCCAGCGCTTCTTGCGCGGCCGCCAGCCACAGCGTCGCGAGGCGCTCCTGCAGGTCGCCGAGGCCGCGCTCCTCGATGACGCTGGCCTTGAGCATGGCGTCGGCACAGGCTTGCATCTGGTCGGTGTAGGGCAGCGCTTGCAGTGCCTCGATGTCGCCTTGCGCCCATGCGTTGGCGCGCAGCTTCATCGCCTCGATATCGGTTTCCAGGCGGCTCATGGTTTTCGCGAAACAGTCCAGATCATCCAGTGCGGATTTCTTGAACTCCTTGACCGCGGCCCCGGGCTTCTCGATGCGCAGTTCGATACGCGGTTCGACCAACTCGACCTTGCTGCGCTTGGCGGCCTTGCGCACAGCCTTGCCGACGTCGGTATCGAGGGTGAGGCCCGAACGCCGGATGGCTTCGGCGTAGAGTTCCTGCGCGGCAAAGATCGGTCGACGCTTTTCAATGCCATTGTCCTTGCCGATGTACTTGTCCTTGAGCACCGACCAGCGCGCATACAGGTCCGCGGGCACGACATCGACAAGGTTTTCCTTGCCGGGATTGTTGCGCGCGCCCATCAACGAAGGCAGCAGGAACACGCCGCGCAGCATGCCGCCCTTGACGTTGAAGCTGGCACTGGGGCCCATGATCACTTGTTGAGAAGCGGCAATCGTGGCTTCGATCTCGGTGGCCGTCCAGGTCATCTTTTCCGGCAGGGGATTCAGCGTGCCGAGTATCCACAGCACGTGCTCGCCCTTGCTGACCTTCCACAGGCCCGGACCGGGTTGCTCGCCGCTGACGACGATGGTCTCCAGCGTGCCAATGGCGTTTGCCGGGGCAGGCGGAGTTGCCTCGTCGGCAAAGCCGGGCGAAACCGCGCACAGCAGGGCGGCGATCACCCCGCACAGGAGCATGCGCATCACTCAGCGACGTCCGAATTCGTGCACGGCATCGACGAGCACGGCGACATGCGCGGGATCGATGTCCGGGGTGATGCCGTGGCCGAGGTTGAAGACGTGTCCGTTGCCCTTGCCGAAATCATCCAGGGTTGCCTTGACCGCCGCGCGAATTGCCTGCGGGTTGGCGGCGAGCGTGGCCGGATCGAGGTTGCCCTGCAGGGCGACGCGTGAACCGACCCGCGCACGCGCTTCGGCGAGGCGTATGGTCCAGTCCACGCCGAGCGCATCGCAGCCGCTGTCGGCGAGTCCTTCGAGATGACCGTTGGCGCCCTTGGAAAAGAGGATCAGTGGAATCTCGCGAGTCAGCGGATCGGCTTTCAGCGCCTGCGCGATCATGCCGAGATAACGCTGCGAAAATTCGATGAATGGATCCGGCCCGAGCATGCCGCCCCAGGTGTCGAACACCATCAACGCCTGGGCGCCTGCCGCCGCCTGCGCGGAAAGATAGGCAATGACGGCACCGGCGTTGACCTCGAGCAGGTGGTGCAGCGTCGCCGGGTCTTCCCACATCAGCGCCTTGGCACTGGAAAAACTCGATGAGCCGCCGCCTTCGATCATGTAGCAGGCCAGCGTCCACGGGCTGCCGGAAAAGCCGATCAGCGGCACGCGCCCGGCCAGTTCGCGGCGAATCAGGCGCACGGCATCGGTGACATAGCGCAGGTCGGTTTCCATATCCGGCACGCCGAGTTTCATGATCGCTTCGCGGCTGCGCAGGGGATGATGGAACTTCGGGCCTTCGCCATCGATGAAATGCAGGCCAAGGCCCATGGCATCGGGGATGGTGAGGATGTCCGAGAACAGGATGGCGGCGTCGAGGTCGAAGCGCGCGAGTGGTTGCAAGGTGACTTCGCAGGCCAGCTCGGGTGTCTTTGCCAGGGCCAGGAAACTGCCGGCACGCTCGCGCGTGGCGCGATACTCGGGCAGGTAACGGCCTGCCTGGCGCATGATCCAGACCGGCGTGGTGTCGACAGGCTCGCGCTTGAGCGCGCGCAGGAAGCGGTGTTCGGTCACGGACAACTCCAGGGATTCAGCGGGCGATTTCTTTTTGCAGCAGGTCGATGCGACGTGGCCAACCCGAACGGATTGGCGCTTCGGCAGGCAGGCTGGCGCGGGCGGCGCGCGCAGCATCGAGATTGGCGAAGTCCGACCAGCACAGGCTGTACCAGTCGCCGTCCGGCATGCCGAGCTTGAGCAGGTAAAGCTGGCCAGGCTGCGCTGCAAAGACCTGGATCAGCTCATCGAGTGCGGCGGGATCGCGCACGCTGGCCAGCACCAGGGTGTAATGGCTGCCCGGCAAGGCGCGGAAGGCGCCGGCGTCCGCCACATCCCGGCTTGTTGCGGGCGCGCTTGCCGGTGATGCCAGGCGTGGTTCGGCGGGTGCCGGCGCAGGCGCGTCCAGAGCAATTGTTGCCGGTATCGCCGGTGACGCTTGTGCTGCGGGTTCTGGTGCGACCGCCGGTGCCGGAGTCTTGGCGGAAGCAGCCGCTTCGATATCCGGTGCCGGAACACTTGCGACAGGGTGTATCGGTGCTGCGGCTGCAGGCGAAGCCTGAGCCGGCGCCACTGCCCTTGCGGGGTCATCCGTCGCCGCTGTCTCGATGACGGACGCCGCCGGGGCAACCTCGGCTGGCGCTTCGACGACATGCACCGGCTCCGTGGCAGAGGGATTCTGCATCAGATAATTCGGCAGCTTGCTCGCCGCCGGCGCTGCAGCAGGGGGCACGGACTCGGCAGCACGGACGGGTGCGGCGACCGCTGCGGCGGGTTTCACCGGCGAGGCTTCCGGCTGCCCGCCCGCCTTGTCGCGACATTCAAAGGTTTGACCATCGGCCGAGGGCGTGCAGATGCGTTCGTGGCCGGGTTCGAACGCCTGCGCCAGCGGCAGTGCTCCCGCCCCCGCCAGAGCCATCGCGATCAGCGTTGCCCTAGTACGCATGGCTGTTGTCCAGGCCCTGGCTGAAAACGATGCGGAAGCCGCGCTTGACCTGTTGGTCGCGTGCCTTCTCGAATGCGCTGATGGCGCTGTCGTGATCGAGATAGACCTCGCGTTTGAGGCTCGAGCGCGAGCCTTGCTGGCCCCATTCGCGATACAGCGTCCAGCCGCCGAGCAGGTCCTGCTGCAGCGAAAGCTGATAAAAGCGCGGCGATTCAGCCAGATCCGCTTGGGTTTGCATGTAAATGCGCATGCGAGGATTTTAGCCTGCATTGCATCCGCCTGCGCTGAATCGATGCCGCGCCGCAGTGCGGCCGCGATGTCGCGGCGCAGTCAGTCGCTGGCCAGCACTTCCTCGATCGCGCTTTCGGCAACGCCGCCGACGACTTCGGCCTGGCCGATGCCGCGCCAGAGGATCAGGCGCAACTGGCCGCTGACCGACTTCTTGTCGAGGCGCATGCGCTCGAGCAGGCGGTGCGGCTGCAGGCCGGGCGGAATCCGCGTCGGCAACTTCAAGCGCTGCAGCAAGGCCTGCAGGCGCTCTGCATCTTTCGATGCGGCGAGGCCGAGTCGGCTGGAAAGGCAGGCGGCGAGCCGCATGCCGATCGCCACTGCCTCGCCGTGCAGGATTTCGCCGTAGCCGGCTTCCACTTCCAGGGCGTGGCCAAAGGTGTGGCCGAAATTGAGCAGGGCGCGTTCGCCCAGTTCGCGCTCGTCGCGGGCAACCACGCCGGCCTTGTGCCGGCAACTGCTGGCGATGGCGGCTTCCAGTGCCGTGGCGTCGCGCGCGAGCAGGGCATCGACATGCGTTTCCAGCCAGGCGAAAAACGCGGTATCGCCAATGGCACCGTACTTGACCACTTCGGCGAGGCCGGCAAGGAATTCGCGCTCGGGCAAGGTCGCCAGGGTCGAGGTATCGATGACCACGGCGCGGGGTTGGTGGAAGGCGCCGGCCAGGTTCTTGCCGGCCGCCAGGTTGACCCCGGTCTTGCCGCCGACCGAGGAATCGACCATGGCCAGCAAGGTGGTCGGCATCTGCACGAAATCGATGCCGCGCATCCAGCAGGCGGCGGCAAATCCGCCAAGATCGCCAATCACGCCACCGCCAAGGGCAATCAAGGTGGCATCGCGGTTGGCGCCGAGACGCGCCAGCGCATCGAGCACGCGGCCAGCGTTTGCGAAGGTCTTGTGCTGCTCGCCGTCCTCGATGATCAGGCTGGCGTGGGCAAGGCCGTCGAGCCCGCCCAGCACGCGCTCCAGATACAGCGGCGCAACCGTGCTGTTGCTCAGTACCAGCACCTGCCGACCGCGCAGCGCCGATCGCCAGTGCGTGGCCTGGCGCAGGCTGTCGCTGCCAATGTGGATCGGGTAGCTGCGTTCGCCGAGAGCGACTTCAAGCTCGATCATGCTTGGTTTCCGTTTCAGCTTGTTGCCAGGTTCGGGCGATCTGCGCGCCAACCAGGCGGGCCATTGCCGTGCTGCTGCCCGAGCCTGATGCGCCGACGCGCAGGTCGGCGGTTTCGGCATACAGCGGGTTGCGCAATTCAGCCATGTGCAGGAGTCTTTCGCGGCGATCCACGCCTTGCAGGAGGGGTCGTTGCCGATCCGCGTGCAGGCGCTCGAGCTGGGCGTCGACGTCGGTGTCGAGCCAGACCACGAAGCCGTTGCCGCGCAGCAGCTCGCGATTGCGTGCATCGAGCACGGCGCCGCCGCCGGTGGACAGGACTACCCCGCGTTGGCCCACGAGCTCGCCGAGCAGTTCGCTCTCGCGCTTGCGAAAGCCGGCCTCGCCTTCGATTTCGAAGGTCAGCGCGATGCTCGCCCCGGTGCGCCGCTCGAACTCCAGATCGAGATCAATGAAGCGCAGGCCGAGCTGTGCCGCCAGACGCCGCCCGATCGAGGTCTTGCCCGCGCCCATCGGCCCGATCAGGAAAATGTTGGAGGCAGGATTCATGTGTCGATGCTAGTGCATGACGCCGGTTTGCGGTGATTCCCGCGGCAACCGGTGAAGCCTGGCCGGCAGTCGACTACACTTGAGGTTTCCCCGGGGTCGCTGCTGCCGATGTTTCGCTTCATCCTGTTGTTCCTGGTCCTGCTCGTGGTTCTCTTTGTCGCCGAACTGACCGGGCCGGTCGAGCGTCATGTGATCGTGCCGTTCACCTCGGTACTGGCCGACATCTGTGCCTGGGTCATCCATCTCTTCGATGGCAGCACCATCTCCAACGGCAAGCTGATCCAGAATGCCAGCGGCAGCTTCATTGTCTCGATCGAGCGGGGTTGCAACGGTGTCGAGGCAGTCATCATCCTGATTTCCGCGATCCTCGCCTTCCCGGCACCGTGGAAGCACAAGCTGTTCGGCCTCTTCTTCGGTTTCCTCGCCATCCAGATCCTCAACGTGGTGCGCATCGTCAGCCTGTTTTACCTCGGCATGTGGAGCCCGGTCTGGTTCAAGTGGTTCCACGAGTATCTCTGGCAGGCACTGATCGTGCTCGATGCCTTGATCGTGTTCCTGGTCTGGTTGCGCTACGTGCCGGCAAAGCCGCGTCCGGTTGCGGCCATGGCGACCTGAACCAACGGCAATCTTGTTCGCTGACCACGCTTTGCTATAGTCGCCGAACCACTCGTGGAAAAGGAGACTTGCGTCATGTCAGTTGCCAAAGTCATCGAATTCAGCAGTTCATCCACCAAGGGCGTCGAGGATGCAGTGCAGAGCGGGCTGAAGAAGGTCGCCGAGACGGTCAAGAACATCCAGGGCGCCTGGGTCAGCGAAACCAAGGTGGTCACCGATAAATCCGGCCACATCCAGGAATGGCGGGTCAACCTGCGGATCACCTTCGTCGTCGAGTGACATCGCCGTGAGCGGATCGCTGCCGGGTCGACCCGGCAGCATGGCGGCAGCCCGGATCGTTCATCCATTGCAGGCGTTCCCGGCTTCCGCTTGAATCCACGCGTCGTTCGCTCATTCGGCGGTGAAGCTGCTTCCGCTTCCATCGCAGACGTCGTGTGCATTCCGTGTCCAGTGCGATCAGTGCGCGTATCCATGAACAGTCCGGGCGAGTCGAATGGGCAATTCCGAACTTGTGATCGGCTTTCTCGAAGATGATCCGGAGCAGTCCGGTCTGATCCTGCACTGGCTCGAAACAGCGGGCTATCGCACCCGATTGTTCCAGTCGGCTGGCGAATTCCGGCGCCGGTTGGGTTCCGAAGCAATCGACCTGCTCCTGCTCGACTGGATGCTGCCCGATGCCAGCGGCCTGGAAGTCATTGAATGGATCCGCTCCTCGGCAAACTCGCGCCTGCCAGTGATCTTCCTCACCGCGCGCGCCAGCGACACCGACATGGTGTGCGGCCTGAATGCCGGTGGCGATGATTACGTGGTCAAACCGGCCAAGCAGCAGGAGCTGATCGCGCGCGTGGCGGCCGTGCTGCGACGGATCGGCATCGAAGGGGCCGACAGCGGCCAGTACGACATGCCCCCGTACCGGGTCGATACGCGGCGGCGGCGGATTTCCTACGATGGCAAGGAGGTCGAGCTGACCCCGCGCGAGTTCGACCTGGCCAGTTTCCTGTTTCGTCGCAGCGGGCGCATCGTCAGCCGTGACGCCCTGCTGGAAAACGTCTGGAACATGAACGCCTCGGTGTCCACGCGCACGGTCGATACCCATGTCAGCCGCCTGCGCAAGAAGCTCGACCTGAATGGCGAGTACGGCTGGCGGCTGTCGGCGGTCTACCAGCATGGCTATCGCCTCGAGCAGATCTGAGGGAATTCTTTTTCAATGACTTGTTGACAAGGCAAAGGGGAGTATCGACATGGCTGCCAGCGGCAAATCCAAGCGCAAGACACCCGGATCCCGGCCGGCTTCGCATAAACTTGCCGTCGCCGCCAGGAAGCTCCCGGCGCCAGCGAGGAAAAGCACGATGTCCGAGCCCAAGAAATCCGCTGCCGATGCCGACGGCAATGTCGACCAGATCCGCGACATCCTCTTTGGCGGCCAGATGCGCGACTACGAACGCCGTTTCCAGGAAATGGGGCAGCGCCTCGAGGCGGAGATGAGCCGCTTGCGCGACAGCCAGGACAAGCGCCTGGCACAGGTCGACAAACGGCTTGACGAACAGTTCGAGAAACTCTCGCGGCAGTTGCGCCAGGAAGTCGGTGATCGCAACCAGGCCGTCGATGATCTTGAATCCCGCACCCAGCAGGCGGCCCGCACCGCGCGCTCCGAAATCAACAGTGCGCTGGATGGACTGGATGGCGAGCTCAAGGCCGTCGACGAGCGACTGCGCGATGCGCTGGCCGAACTGTCTTCGGCGCTCAACGAGCGCGCCAGCGAGGCCGCCAGCGCCGTTTCGCGTGCCAGCTCCGAGCTGCGCACGGAGAAGGTCGGGCGCGAGGATCTGTCGGCACTGCTCACCGAGCTCGCGCTGCGTCTGAAGGGCGAATTCGATTTGCCATCACGCTGATCTTCGTCAGCGCCGCGCCGGCATGAGCGACTTCGAACGACTCAGGCACCTGCTGCTCGCCGACGAGCGCGACAAGCTTGCCACGGCGGAACAGCGCATCATCGAACTCGAACGCGTCAACCGCGAGCTGGCCGCGCAGTTGCCGGGTCTGGTCAGGGCTGCCCCGGCCGAGCCGATGAGTCGCGCGCTGGCATCGCCGGTGGCCGCGGCGCTCGGCAATGCCGTGCAAAGGAATCGCGCCAGCATTGTCGATGCCTTGTTCCCGGTGATCGGCCCGATCATCCGCAAGGCGATTGCCGAAGCGCTGCGCGGCATGATGCGCGATCTCAACCAGGTGCTTGAACACGGCTTCAGCCCGCGCGGCATGCGCTGGCGCATCGAGGCCTGGCGCAGCGGTGTGCCGTTTGCCCAGATCGTCCTCAAGCACAGCTTGCGCTACCAGATCGATCACGTGTTCCTGATCGAGCGCGACTCGGGGTTGGTCCTGCATCGCGAATCTGCGCCCGGCCTGCCCGATCTGGATGCCGACGCGATTGCCGGCATGCTCACCGCGATTGCCCAGTTCGTGCGCGATTCGGTCGGTGGGGAAGGTACCGAGTCGCTGGAAGCCGTGCGCATCGGCGAACACCTCCTGTGGGTGCTCGATGGCCCTCGTGCCTCGCTCGCCTGTTTCATCCGCGGCGTGCCGCCGGCATCCCTGCGTGTGGTCTTGAGTGATCGCCTTGAGCAGATCCATGCGCAATTCCCCGATGCAGCCGGGGACACGCTGGATGACGAAAGCATCGCGCGCCTGGGCCTTTCCGCCAACCTCGAACCGGCTGCCCTGGTGGCAGCCAGCTCTGCCTTGGGCGACGCCGATGCGGGTTCACGCAAGCGTCCCTCGCTGTGGCCGCTGCTGCTCATCGGTCTGGCGATCGTGCTGGCGCTGGGCTGGTATTTCCTGCACATCGCGCGCTGGAATGAGCGCGTCGAGGCGCTGCAAGCGGGCCTGCGCGCACATCCCGGATTCCTGCTCACCGCGATTGATGCCAGGCCATGGCGTCAATTGCGTGTGCACGGCTTGCTCGATGCCGATGCCGAGCCCTTGCAGCCGCTGCTCGATCGGGCTGATCTGGGCGAAGTGCAGCCCAGCGTCGAGGTTGCCGGCTATCTTTCCAGCGACGATGCCATCGTGCTGAAGCGCGCGCGACGCCTGCTCGATGCGCCGGCGAGCGTATCCCTGGGTGTTGCCGATGGCGTGCTCGTCGTCAGCGGCGAGGCCGCAGGCGAATGGATCGATCGACGGCGCACACAGGCAGCCTGGATTGCCGGCGTGCGGGCGGTCGATTGGCAGGTGCTGGCGACTGCCGACTCACCAAAGATCATGCCGGTCGCCCGGCCAGCGAGCGTTTCCGTCGACGCACAGGCAGCGGCACGGGACGCCCTGCATGCGCTGGTTGCGGAAATCGAGCAGGCAAGCCTGTCCTTCAGCCACGACACCGTGCCCCTGGCTGCCAGCGGCGACCTGCTTCGGCATCTGGCCACGTCGCTGCGCGAGGCGCAGTCATTGGCGGCTGTGGCGGGTGTGCGCCTGCACCTGGCCATCCACGGCTGCAGCGATGCGACGGGCGCGGCGGAGCTCAATGCACGCTTGCGCGAGCAACGCGCAGGCTGGCTGCGCGACAATCTGCGCAACGCCGGAGTCGCCACCGAGCTGCTCGATGAGGCCACGCTGGTCACGGCCGCCGATGCAACCGCCGCGATCCGCGCAGCAATGCTGCGCGTGCAGGTCGTGGAGGTCACCCGATGACTGCGCCGGCACGCAAGGTCTGCATGCTCGGCGACTTCGGCGTCGGCAAGACCAGCCTGGTCGCGCGCTACATGCGCAATACGTTTTCCGACACCTACCTGACCACGGTCGGAGTCAAGGTCGACAGCAAGGAAGTCGATCTCGGCGAGCCTGGCGTGCTCAAACTGGTGGTCTGGGATATCGCCGGGCGCAGCGTGCTCGATGCGCTCAACATGAGTTATCTGCGCGGTGCCAGCGGCCTGCTGCTGGTCGCCGATGGCACGCGCGAGGCCAGCCTGCGCACGGCAATCGACCTGTTGCTGCAATCGCGCAGCGTGTTGGCCGATGCCGAGGCGGTGCTCATCATCAACAAGCTCGATCTGGTGGAGCGCTGGGAGGTCGGCCCGTCGACGCTGGCCGGATTGCGCCAGACCATGCCGGTGATCGAAACCAGCGCGCTGTCCGGGGACGGTGTCGAGCAGGCCTTCCTGGAGCTTGCGAAAAGGCTGGCCAGATGAGCGAAAAACACGAAATGCCGACCTTTTCCGCCGGCGTCGAGCACCACGTCGCGCAGTTCCTGTTCGAGCGCGCGCAGCCGCTTTTGCTGCAGTTCGATGAGAATTGGCAATTGGTCAACCTGCACGGTGATCCGGCACGCTTCGGCTTTGATCCCGACCACGCCGATGCCGCCGCGCGGCAGTTGCGCGACCTGTTCCTCGGCATGCCGCTGGATGAGACAATCGATCTTCCCTTCGTGCACATGCCGAACGGACGCAGTGCGCACGTGCATCTGCTCGGAGACAGCGAGCCGGGATTCCAGGTGCTGCTGCTGGATGCGCAGGGCGAGCACGATCGCCAGCAGGCCCAGCAGCAGGTCGGCAACGAAGCCGCCTTGATCAGCGGGCAGAAGAGCAAGGCGATCGCGCAATTGCGCCAGATCCGCAGCGAACTCGAGCGCCAGCGCATGCGACTCGCCGAGGCGAATGCGTTGAAGAACGCCTTGATTGCCACCTTGAGTCACGATTTCCGCACGCCGCTGACATCGATCTTCGGCTACCTGCATCTGCTCGATACGCAAGCGTCCCAATCCGCTTCCGTTCGCCACGCCTTGCGCGCGCTTCGGCGCAATTCAAATTACCTGTTCACCCTGGCCGAGAACCTGCTCGAATATGCGCGTGCGGACACCCGCTCGAGCATGCTCGAGCCGGTGCGCGTGGATCTGGCGCACCTGGTCGAGGATCTGGAAGGCATGTTCCAGCCACTGGCTGCGGATCAGGGGCTGGAGTTCACGATCGGCGTCGAGTTGCTCGATGCGCAGACGCCGGTCCTCGACGAACTGCGCTTGCGCCAGATCCTTGTCAACCTCATCGCCAACGCGGTTCGCTACACGAAGAAGGGCGGAGTCGGCGTGGCCCTGCGCTGGCAGGACGGGGCGCTGTCGATCGAAGTGCGCGACAGCGGCATCGGCATAGCCGAAGAGTTGCACGAGCAGGTTTTCGTCGCCTTCAATCGCGTTCGCCAGGCCGCCGGCAGCGGTGCCGGGCTTGGCCTCAGCATCGTCAAGCGCCTGGTTTCGCAGATGCATGGCAGCATCGATCTGCAGTCCCGCCTCGGCGAAGGCTCGTGCTTCCACATCGTCCTGCCCGGCCTCGCCAGCGTGGTCGCTGCGCCGCAGGCGGGTACGGATGAGACTCCTGCCCTCGGATCGTCACGCATCCGCAGCGTGCTGGTGGTCGACGATGACCCCGACATCTGCTACCTGCTGGATGCCTGGCTGAGCGATCTCGGCTTCCGTGTGCGCATTGTTGGCGATGCCGGTGCTGCCGTGGAAAGCGCGCTCGCCGATCCGCCGGATGTGCTCCTGGTCGATGTCGAGTTGCCGGGCCTGTCGGGCAATACGGCGGTGTTTCGCCTGCGTGCCAAGGGCTATCGCGGCCATATCGTCACCTTGTCGGCGACGCCGACCGAAGAGGCGCGCAAGGTTGCCCTGAATGCCGGCGCCGACCAGTATCTGACCAAGCCCATCAACATCGAAGTGTTGGCGCGGGCGATGCAGGCTGCGACGCCGCGACGCTGATCTGCCGCGCTGCGCGAGCAAGGCCGCGTGCTAGCATCCACGCATGCAAACCAGCCCCGCCGAATTCAGCCCGATCTATCTCGAAGCAATCGCAACCCTGCGCGGATTGCTCGCCGAAGCGCACGCCGCCGCGGATCCGGAACCGACGGCGATGAGCCTTGCCACGGTTGCTGCCGATGGCCGGGTTTCTTCGCGTATCGTCCTGCTCAAGCAGCTCGATGATGATGGTCTGCAATTCTTTACAAATTATGAAAGTGCCAAGGCCGGCCAGCTTGCCGCGCATGCGCAGGCGGCGATCGCCTTCCACTGGAAAACCCTGCGCGATCAGGTCCAGGTGCGCGTCGAAGGGCGCGTCGAGAAGCTCGATGCGGCCAGTTCCGATGCCTATTTCGCCACGCGCCCGCGGCTGAGCCAGATTGGTGCCTGGGCCTCGTTGCAATCGCAGGAACTGCCCGGGCGCGAAGTGTTCGACGCACGCGTCGACGAATTCGAGCAGCGCTTCGCCGGCGGCGAAGTGCCGCGACCGCCACATTGGGGCGGTTATCGCCTGCGCCCTGACCTGTTCGAGTTCTGGTACGGCGCCCGCTTCCGCCTGCACGATCGCCAGCGTTATGAAGCGCACGCGGGCGTCTGGAGCCGACGGCTGCTCTACCCCTGATGGCGAATCCGGATCGGTTTGCGCAGCGCATCGTCTGTCTGACCGAGGAGCCGACCGAGGTTCTCTACGCGCTCGGCGAGGAACAGCGCATTGTCGGCATCTCCGGTTTCACCGTGCGTCCGCCGCGCGCACGCAAGGAGAAGCCGAAGGTCTCCGCATTCACCAGCGCGAAAATCGGCGCGATCCTCGATCTCGAACCCGATCTGGTCATCGGCTTCTCCGATATCCAGGCCGACATCGCGCGGGATCTGATCCGTGCCGGGATCGAGGTCTGGATCAGCAATCATCGCTCGGTCGACGGCATCCTCGCTTATGTCCGCCGCCTCGGCGCCATGGTCGGCGCCGCCGCGAAAGCCGAACGCTACGCGGTGGAGGCCGAGGAGCATATCGCCGCAGTCCGGCAATCCGCTGCCGCCTTGCCGCGCCGGCCGCGCGTCTACTTCGAGGAATGGGACGAACCGCCGATCAGCGGCATCCGCTGGGTCGCCGAGTTGATCCGCATTGCCGGCGGCGATGACGTGTTTCCGGAACTGGCGGAAAAATCCCTGGCGCGCGATCGAATCATTGCCGATCCCGGCGAAATCGCGCGCCGTCAGCCGGATCTGATCCTCGCTTCGTGGTGCGGCAAGAAATTCCGGCCGGATGTGGTCGCAGCACGACCGGGCTGGCAGGACATCCCGGCAGTGCGCAACCGGCATCTGTACGAAATCAAGGCGCCGATCATCCTGCAACCCGGGCCGGCGGCCTTGTTCGACGGTCTCGACGCCCTGCATCGGCGCATTGCCGAAGTCGCCAACGCAGGCCAGTGTGGCCGGGGCTGACACTCAGCTGCTGCAAGTGCGACGCGGACTCATTCGGCGACGAAGTTCTTGCTGAAGCGCAGGTTGAAGCTCTGCCCGGAACCTTCAGGCTTGATCGTCAGGGTGAAGGTGTAGGTGTCGGGCGCGACCACATCGAACAGGCCGATGTAGGAAACATAGAGATCGGGAATTTCGCGGATCGTGATCGCGGTCTTTTGCCCGGTCAGGTTGCTGGCCTCGCCAGTGATGCTTGCCGCCACCGCGGTGGTGGTCTTGTCGGCGGCGACCTGCTGCACGGAGATGTTCAGCAATCCGCGCTTGGGCGAACGCTCGATCGCATACTGCCGCGCCATTTCCGCATTGAGCAGTTGCGTGGACAAGGCACTGTAGTGGACGAGGTAATCACCAAAGGTTTCGGTGCCGCTGGAATCCGCCGCGGCGGCACTGGCGCTGGCGATCAAGGGCAGGCCGAGCAGGTTGCGAAGCAGGGTGTTCATGGCGGGCCTCGTGCGGGAATGATGTTGCGATGGTCGGGATGGCGTGGCAGCGGATCAAGGGCCGCTGCCCAGGCGCAGGCCAAGATCGAGCAAGGGCGCGACGACGAGCGCCTGCAACAGGAAGATCGCCAGCACGACGATCATCGGCGACAGATCGAGTCCGCCCAGCGCCGGCATGCGCTTGCGCACGGGTTTCAGAATCGGTTCGGTCAACTGGAACACCAGCGGGACCACCGGGTGGTAGCTGTCGCTGCCGACAAAGCTCAGGATCACGCGGACGAAGATCAGGATCAGCATCACCATCAGGGTGAAGCCGATGAGGTCGGCCAGGGCGATCAGCATCAGTCCGCCAAACGAGGGCACGCTGGCAAGCATGGCGAAGATCAGTGCGCGCTTGAGCATGAGCAAGGCCCAGGCCAGCACGACTCCGGCAATATCCAGGCGACGCCAGGCGGGGATGATCCTGCGCAGCGGCATCAACAGCGGATTGCTCGCCCTGTACAGGAACTGGCAAATCGGATTGTGGAAATTGGCGCGTACCAGTTGCAGCAGGATGCGCAGGACGATCAGGCCAACGAGGATGCCGAAGATGAACTCGATCAGGATTTGCGCGGCATTGGCGAGATAGGGCATGGCCGGCATCCTCAGTCGAGTTCGCGCGACATTTCGGCACCGCGCGCGGTAGCTGCGTCGACGGCGCGGGCGACCAGCTCACGCAGGCCGCCCTTGGCAAACGCATCGAGCGCCGCCGCCGTCGTGCCATTCGGCGAGGTCACGCGTTCGCGCAGGCGCGCGGGCGGTTCGTCATCCTCGCTGGCCATGCGCGCCGCGCCCAGGCAGGTCTGGATGGCGAGTGTGCGTGCTGTCTCGCGCGGCAAGCCCTGGGCGACGCCGGCGTCTTCCAGCGCCTCGATCATCAGGAAAAAATAGGCCGGGCCGGAGCCGGATACGCCCGTCACGGTGTCCATCAGCTCTTCGCGCTCGATCCATACGCTGAGCCCGCTGCTGCCGAGGATAGCCTGCGCCTGCGCGCGGGCGGCCGCATCGACTTTGCCATTGGCGATCATGCCGGTCGCGCCCGCACCAATCAGGGCCGGTGTATTCGGCATGCAGCGCACGATCGGGAATCCGCCACCGAGCCAGCGGTCGATTTGCGCAATGCGCAAGCCGGCCGCGATGGAAATGATCAGCGGACGCCGCGCAGCCACCGCGTCGGCAATGTCGACACAGACCGTGCGCATCACCTGCGGCTTGACCGCGAGCAGGACAATGTCGGCCCCGCGTACCGCCTCGGAACCTTCGGAAAACACCTTGACGCCGAAATCCTCAGCCAGTTGCCGGCGCAAGGATTCGTTCGGTTCCGCGACCGATATGCCGCTGGCCGGGATGCCGCTGCGTACCAGAGCACCAATCAGGCTGCGCGCCATGTTGCCGCCGCCGACAAAGGCAAGCGCATCGGAAACCGGGGCGTGGGGACTCGAAGACATCATCAACCCTGGGCGCAATTTCGGTCGGCAAGCATAGCAAGGGACGCCGGAGTCGGGAGCCGGCACGTGCTGGCGACGCCGGGCCGGGACGACAATCTCCGGCAAGCCGCCGCCTGTGGCGCTTCCGTTGCGCTGGCGCCGGCCGCCAGCTTGTTCCAGCGCCGCTCCTTGCAATGGCTGGAATCGGCCACGCTATACTCCGGGCTACCGCAGCCACGCGCGCAAACGCGCCATTTGGGGAGTACACATGGATATCGCCGAGCTGCTCGCGTTTTCGGTCAAGAACAAGGCCTCCGATCTGCACCTTTCCGCCGGATTGCCGCCGATGATCCGCGTCGACGGCGATGTGCGCCGCATCAATATCCCCGCGCTCGAGCACAAGCAGATCCATTCGCTGATCTACGACATCATGTCGGACAAGCAGCGTCGCGATTACGAAGAGTTCCTCGAGGTCGACTTCTCCTTCGAGATTCCGGGTCTGGCGCGCTTCCGCGTCAATGCCTTCAACCAGAATCGCGGTTCGGCTGCCGTGTTCCGCACGATTCCGTCCGAAGTCCTGTCGCTGGAAGATCTCGGTTGCCCGAAGATCTTCCGCGAACTGATCGAGCAGCCACAGGGATTGATCCTGGTCACCGGCCCCACCGGCTCCGGCAAGTCGACCACGCTGGCGGCAATGATCGATCACGTCAACAAGCACGAGTACGCGCACATCCTCAGCGTCGAGGATCCGATCGAGTTCGTGCACACTTCGCAGAAGTGCCTGATCAACCAGCGCGAGGTGCATCGTGACACGCACGGCTTCACCGAGGCACTGCGCTCGGCGCTGCGCGAGGATCCCGACTACATCCTGGTCGGCGAGTTGCGCGATCTGGAAACCATCCGCCTGGCGTTGACCGCCGCGGAAACCGGCCACTTGGTGTTTGCCACCCTGCACACCAGCTCGGCGGCGAAGACCATCGACCGCGTCATCGACGTGTTCCCGGCTGGTGAAAAGCCGATGGTGCGTTCGATGCTCTCGGAGTCGCTGCGCGCGGTGATCTCGCAATCCTTGCTGAAGAAAGTCGGCGGCGGCCGCATTGCCGCGCACGAAATCATGGTCGGCATCCCGGCCATCCGCAACCTGATCCGCGAGGACAAGGTCGCGCAGATGTATTCCTCGATCCAGACCGGCGCCCAGCACGGCATGCAGACCCTCGACCAATGCCTGCAGGATCTGGTCAAGCGCGGCCTGGTTACCCGCCAGCAGGCGATTCCCTATGCGAAGAACAAGGAGATCTTCAAGTAGGCTAATGGGGCGGGGCGGGTACAACACGGCAGGGAAATTCCGTGGTTCGGGATCCCCGTGCTGACCGGTGATCTGGATCGTTGCCGCTGCCATCCCTGCAGCGTTGCTTGTCGACATCGAGACGCGTCTTCTCCGTGAAATTCGCGCCAAGGCACGGCCTTTTGGCCTGACCGCTCACGCGGGGCCGTTCACCGCGATCCCCGGCAATGGCCATGCACGGAATCCAGGTTGTTGATTTCATTAGCCTTGAGGCAGGCTGCTCGTGGCCATGGCAGTTGCCGGCAGGAAAGGGCCGCCATTGCCGGCTTGCCGCGACGCCAGCGGAATCAATGCGGGCACCTGCTGCATCCGCGGCAGCCTGATCCCGTCGCTCGGTCTGCAGACCTAGTTCCCGAGGCGGTGTCGGCCCGGCCCCGCTGCTGCGATAAAGCGCATCGAACCGGCGTCCAGAGCGGGTGCCGGCATTCGCCATGATTCGCCCCGGGGAAAAACAAATGAAAAACATAGCCATTGTCACGGGCACCTTCGCGATCGCGATTGCCCAGTGTCTGGTTGGGTCTGCCTGTGCCCAGGATGCTGCCGGCCCTTCCGATTCTGCCCAGGACCGCACTGAACTGCCGAAGGTCGAAGTCCACGAGCGCCGCCCGCAGGATGACAGCCGACCAAAACTGCAACACATCATGAAAGAAGTCGATGGTCCCTTGATCACGGTGACCAAGAAGACTTCGATCACCAGGCTCGATTCGATTCCGACCGTGGTCGACAACAACCTGCGCGCGCTGTTTGCACAGACTCCCGGCTTGTTCGTCTCCGAGCAGCAGTCCCCCGGCCAGGCCAACCTCAGCTATCGCGGCATCGGCAATCCGCAGGAATCGGAATTCGTCACGGTCATGCTCGATGGCATTCCGCTGATGTCGGACTGGATCGGCTATCCGACGATCTACATGCTGCCGCTGCCGCAGCAGATTTCCGAAGTGCAATTGATCCGTGGCGGCAGCTCGCTGCTGTATGGCCCTGAGCCGCCGCCGGTGGTCAACATGGTCAGCCGCAAGCCGATCACCGATCGCCAGCTGGGTGGTTATGCCGAAGCCGTGTTCGGCAGCAATGGGCTGTTCGGCTCGTTCAACCAGGTTTCCGGTACGTCGGGAAATTGGGACTATCTTGCCGATGCCCATTATCGAAGCAGCGACGGTGAGCGCGACAATGGCGACTCGACCTTGCGCGGTGCCGATCTGCACCTGGGCCATGAATCCGGTGACACCGCGCACACGTCGCTGGACCTGCATGTCGCCCAGCTGGAGACCGGCGATCCCGGCAAACTCAGCTACCCGCAGTTCATTGCCGATCCTGGGCAGACGACCACCCCGCACAACAAGCTGTGGACCGATCGCTATGTGCTGGCGCTGACCGATGATCGTTTCTTCAGCGAGGACACCGAGTTGGTGACCAAGCTCTGGGGCGGCTACCAGGACAATGCCTCGCGCTCGCAGGATCGTGGTGCCGCACCGACGACGGCGACCCTGCAGGATGACCAGTTCCGCTTTTACGGCGTCGATGCGCGCGTGCTGCATCGCTGGGGACGTGGCAATGCGTTGACCGTCGGCACGACGATGTACCACTCCGATGCACCCTTCCGTCAGTTCACCACCGACGGGCTGACACCGGGTCGTTACGAACGCCACGGCATTGCCTGCGCGACGCCGGCGTCAAAGGATTGCGCACGCCTGCGGCAAAGCCGCTCGACCGATTACGGGGCGGTGTTTGCCGAGAACGTCTTCCGCTTCGAAGGCGGCTGGCATTTCGTGCCCTCCGTGCGCATCGAGCGCGAGAAGGTGCAGATCGACGAGTCGATTCGTCCGCCGAATCTGACCCGCGGCCTGGTCGATCGGGAAGTCACCCACAACGTGCCCTTGTTCGGACTCGGTTTCGGCAACGATTTCGGTCGCGGCAACGAGACGTATTTCAATGTCTCGCAGGGCTGGCGCCCGGTGCGTTACTTCGATGTCGGCTCGCCCTTCGGCAACACCTCGCCCGATCCCATCAACGATCCGGATCCGACCCATGTCCTTTCCTGGGAGGCCGGTGTGCATGGCACTCCTGCGAACGGCTTGTTCTATGACGTCAGCCTGTTCCGCGTCGAGGTGAAGGATCGCATCGAGTCGCAACAGATCGAAGGCGCGCCTCCGGGCAACACCATCAACGTCAATACCGGTGACACGCGGCACAGCGGATTCGAAGGGCAGGTCGATTATGACTTCCTCGCCGCCATTGATCCGAAAACCGCGCGCCACCTCTCGATATTCGCCAACCTGAGCCTGCTCGATTCCGAATTCACCGCATCGGCCAAAGGCTTCAAGGGCAACACGCCGGCGTTCTCGCCGGATCATCTGGCCCGGGTCGGTGTTTCCTATCGCGAGGATCACAAGTTCAAGCTCGCCTTGTCCGTGGTCTCGGTGGCCAGCCAGTACTGGCAGGATTCTAATCTGGACAACGCAACGCCCGCGCAGCCAACCTACATTCCGGCCGAGGTACCTTCCTATACGGTTGGCGATCTTTCCGCAGACTGGTGGGTGACTCCGGAAATCCGCGTGCTCGGCGGCATCTCCAACATCTCCGACCGGACCTACTATGCCCGCGTCTTTGGTGGTGGCCTCGAGCCGGCCATCGGTCGCACCTTCCATGTCGGTGCCGCCTGGGAGTTTTGAGCCGGATTGACAGCGGATCTTGCCGTGTAACGAAGACGCCGACCTGATGGTCGGCGTCTTCGTTTTCGCGCGCGCACTACGGGCAGAATGCGGCGTGCCGCCTGGATGGCCGCGGCGTTGCCGATACCAACAGGCAATTCCTGCAAGCGGAGAATTCGCTTTGCCACGCTAGGGCCAACCTGAACAGGATCGGGCGTCGGCACTGGACAATACGGGCCCGCTTGGCCCGGCCACGTGCAAAGTGTGACGAGACCGGCGCTTTTTGCCCGGGAATCGTGATCCTGCCCGTGACCGATTTGCGCTAAGTCCGCAGGCGGATTAGTCTCCACGGTCACAACCTCACCAGGGGGGTTGTCAACTCAAGATATGGGGCGTTCGATGAAACCAGGTAAGCAAACGTGGGTTTGGCTGCTGTCGCTGCTGTTGTTGGGCGCGATGGCGACGGCAGGCGCTGTCGATTCCGACGAGGAGGGCGGTGCCAATCAGATTGACAGCGCGACCATCGAGCAGGCAATGGGCGTCGACCAGAGTGTCGATTACGCCGAACTGCGCCGATTCGGTCCCTGGGACGATCGCAACTATGCGCTGACCGCAGCGGATGTCGCCTTGTTGCCGAACGACGACGAGTTCCGCCACGGCGTTCCCGCGTTCTTCAAGATCGAGCGGCGCAAGGAAGCTGCGGCCGAGGGCTACCCCATTGGCGAACACTATCCGCGCGAGCTCGACAAGGATTTCCTCATCCGTTATGGCGGCCTGCTGCAGGATGGCGTGTTGCACCGCCGCGGGCTTGGCATTTATTACCACCCCGACCCGGCCAATCCGCCGCCGCCGCTGATTTACACCACCGATCCGATCGTGAAATCCATGCCGTTTTCCGTGCCGGTCAATGGCGAGACGCCCATGGCCATCGGCGACAATGAAACCTCGATCAAGTACAACCCGATCAATCCGATGATCGTGATTGCCGGCTCCAATGGCCCGGGCGGCCAGAACCACAACTATTCCAACGACGGTGGTGCAACCTGGTTCAGCGCCGGTGTCCTGCCGAGCACATGCTGCGATCCGGCAATGGAATGGTCGGCTGACGGCACGGTTGCCTATGCGGCAACGCTGCCTTCGTCAGGTGGCCTGCGCGCCGGCCTGTCCCGATCGGTCAACAACGGTCAAACGTGGGGACCGGTGATCATCGTCTCCACCGGCAGCTCCGACAAGGAATGGATCCATGTCGACAAGTCGCCGAGCTCGCCGTATCTGGAGAATGTCTACCTGACCTGGCACCAGAGCAACGTCATGTTCTTCTCGCGTTCGACCGACAAGGGCGTGACCTGGTCGACACCGATTTCGTTCCCGAGCGCGGCTCGCGGCATCGGCAGCGACATCACCACCGACAGCGCCGGCAACATCTACTACATCTGGCCGAGCAGCAGCGCGAGCACCGCCAATATCTACATGGTGAAGTCCACCGATGGCGGCGCCACGTTCGGCACCCCGGTCGTCGTCCAGCCTTTGTTCGACACCTTCGACTTCCCGATCCCGTCGATGGAATCGCGGCGTGCCTTTATCTATATCGCGGCCGACACCGACCGCAGTGGCGGTACCCACGACGGGCGTATCTATGCTGCCTACACGGCCTTGCACCCGAGCAGTGGCGGCACCACCGCGACCAACCATGCCTGGATCCAGGTCGCCTATTCGGATGATGGCGGCGCCACCTGGGCACTGACCACCACACCGCATTCGGAAGCTGATATCGCCACGATCGACCGCTACCACCCGTGGCTGGAAGTCGATACCAGCGGTGCCGTGCATATTGGTTTTTACGACACGCGCAATTCCCCGAACCGTACCGGCGTCGATTTCTACTACAACTATTCGACTGACGGCGGGACGACATGGCTTGATGAAACCCGCATCTCGGCAGCCACCTCGGTCAACATCACCAATGGCCAGGAGTGGGGCGACTACAACGGCATTGCCGCGGGCCCGACCGAGGCGGTCATGAGCTGGACCGACAACCGTCCGAGCGGCGGTCAGAAATCGTATGTCGGTAGAGTGCAGAACCTCGCTGCAATCCCGAGCTTCACGATGTCCGGCACAGCGTTGAACCAGAGCGTCTGTGCGGCGAATGCGACCCCGCTGGCACTTGCCCCGGTGAATATCACGGTCGGATCCATTTCCGGATACACGACACCGGTGAATCTCGGTTTCGGAGCCGGCCTTGCCGCTGGCTTCTCGGGATCCTACACGGTGACGCCGGTCAATCCGCCGGGGACATCGCAGGCAAACCTGACGGTAACCAATGCGGCTACGCCCGGGCTCAACACCTTGACTCTGCGCGGAAGTTCGAGCGGCACCGACAAGGATCTCGCGTTCAAGGTGACCGTTGCGACAGCGCTGCCGTCGGCCTCGACCCTGACCGCGCCCGCCAACAATGCCATTGACGTATCGGCCACGCCCAGCTTCAGTTGGGCAGCGTCGAGCCAGGCGGCCAGCTACCTGATCGAGATTGCGACCGATGCCGGGTTCAGCACCATCATCGACTCGGCAACCGTGACCAGCGCCAGCTATGTCCCGGCTGCAGCATTGCCAACCAATACGCAGGTCTATTGGCGTGTCACTGCCAACAACATCTGCGGTACGGCGACGCCGAGCGCAACATTCACGTTCCGCACGATCAGCGCGCCGGGCGATTGCTCGGTGGGATCGTTCACCAATGTGGTCTACAGCGACGACATGGAATCCGGCGCACCGGGATGGACCCATAGTGCGGGCACCGGAACCGACACCTGGACCCTCAGCACGGCACGGGCAAACAGTCCCACCCATGCATGGTTCGCGGTCGATCCGGCAGCAACTTCCGACCAGCGCCTGGTTTCGCCGACCATCGCCGTGCCGACGACGCTGACCAATCTGAACCTGCAGTTCCAGCATTGGCGCAATATGGAAAACAGTGGCACAAGCGCATGCTGGGATGGCGGACTGCTGGAAGCCTCCATGGACGGCGGTGCCTTCACCCAGATCAGCGGCGCGCAGATCCAGGTCGGACCGTACAACGGCGCTGTGAACTCAAGTGCGAATCCCCTGAGCGGCATGCAGGCATGGTGCAATTCGCAGCCGTTCAACAAGGTCATCGTCGATCTGGCACCGTTCGCCGGACACAACGCCCAGTTCCGCTTCCGCATCGGCAGCGATGCCTCGGTCGGGCGCGAGGGCTGGTACATCGATGACGTCAAGGTCCAGGGTTGCTCGACCTCGGATGTCATCTTTGCCGACGGCTTCGAACTGCCGGTCCAGTAACCGATCCAGTCTTGACAGAACAGCCGCGCCCGGGCAACCAGGCGCGGCTTTTTCTTGCCTGTCCATCCGCCAATGCAGATGCCGCAGATCAGCACGTTGATTGCCGACGCCATCGGCTCGGTGGGCAATGAGCTTGAGCCAGGCGGCGTGCCGCCTCGGCAGATTTGATGGCCAACCTGCTTTCCTGAATCGCGTGGACTGGTTGACCAACCATTCACGAACAATGTCCGTACGCTTCCAGTTGCAACGAAGCACGTTTGACCTTGCTACACGTATCCATATAAACGGAAAAAGAAAGTATCATGTTTGTTCTTGATGTTCGGCATCTTCCGCTTGTTTGTGTCTTGATCGCCTTCGCCGCCCATGCGACCGAGCCGGTGCCGGTCGAGGCATTTGCCCGGTTCAGCAAGCTCGGTGACCAATGCCTGTCGCCGGAGGGCCAGCATCTGGTCCCGACTTCGGATTTCGGCTACGGCAATTTCGGCGTGATTGTCTATCGCCTGTCGGACATGGAGCATGACTGCACTGCTCAAGATGGCGCAGTACGAATTGCCTGTACAGATTGATTGGGCCAGCAATGAACGCCTGGTGATTGGCAAGCGGCGCAAGCGTGGTTCGCTCGAAACGTCCATGTTCATGGGTGTAACCATCGCCAGGTGCCAGGTGCTGGTTGCGATGTTCGCGATGAGATGCTTCTTGTTGATACGAACTCGGTGCATGTAGCGGATGCAGACATTTTCATTACGCCCGATGAATACGGAGGCCCGGTGGACGGGCCGCGTCAGGGTGCTCATGCATGCTGCAGCTCCTGGCGGCTGGTGAACTGTCCAGTCAGATTTCCATGGCGGCTGATCGACTGCAGAGGGTGCTGCAGAGGGTGTCACTGCGCTGCGAGCGCCATTGCAACCAGAGCCGCGCCGATATGCTAGTTTCTCCCGTCCGTTAGCCGGGGAGGGTGCACGCATGCGGGTCAGGTCGGGACTGCTGGCGGCGTTGCCGCTGCTGTTGTGGGGGGCAACCGTTGCCATGGCAGCAACGCGCCATGCAAGTCCGTGTATCGATGGGTTTGCCGAAGGCTACGCCTGCAAAAACGTTGACCTGCTTGCGCATCTGGATCTTGTCGCCCTCGGCACGACCGCGGGCGGCAACGGCAATGACATGTGGGGTTGGACTGATCCGGACACCGGAAAGGAGTACGCCCTGGTAGGGCTCAACAACGGGACTGCGTTCGTCGATATCTCCGATCCGGACCACCCGCTGCGCATCGGCAACCTGGCGACACACAGCATCAACTCGACGTGGCGCGACATCAAGACGTTCGGTCACTACGCGCTGATTGTCTCCGAGGCGCAGAACCATGGATTGCAGGTGTTCGACCTGCATCGCCTGCGCAACGTGGCGACACCACCGGTAGCCTTCACCGAGGATGCGTGGTACGGAAACTTCGGTCGCGCGCACAACATCGTGGTCAACGAGGCCTCCGGGTTCGCCTATGCCGTGGGCTCGCGCCAGGGCACCCAGCAGTGTGCGGCCGGACTGCACATGATCGACATGCACAGTCCCCTGGCACCGACGTTTGCCGGCTGCTTCAGTGCCGACGGCTACACGCACGATGCCCAGTGCATCAACTATGACGGCCCGGATACGGCGTTCGTCGGCCACGAAATCTGCTTTGCGGCGAACGAGGATACTGTCACGATCGTCGACGTCAGCAACAAGTCCAATCCGCTGCAGCTGGCGCGCGTCGGCTATCCCGGGTTTGGCTATACCCACCAGGGCTGGCTTACCGCGGATCGGCGTTACCTCCTCGTCGACGACGAACTGGACGAACAGAACGACGGCCACAACACGCGCACCTATGTCTGGGACGTGCAGAGCCTCACCGCGCCGCATCTCGAGTTCTTCCACGATGGTGTGACCGGCGCGGCCGATCACAACCTGTATGTGCACGAGGGCTACGCCTACCAGTCCAATTATCAGAGCGGATTGCGCATCCTCGATCTTTCCGCGATCGATGGCGGCACCCTCAGCGAGGCCGGATTCTTCGATACGTATCCGGCCAACGACAGCGCGAACTTCAACGGCACCTGGAGCAACTACCCCTACTACGAAAGCGGTGTCGTCGGCGTCAGCGACATCAATCGCGGATTTTTCGTCCTGCAGCCGCAACTGTGCCGGGCACCGGCCGCGGCGAGCGGATTGCTTGCGCAGGGCAATGGCGATCAGCGCATCGATCTGGCCTGGACCGGAAGTGCAACACCGGGTGCCACCTATGCGGTCGACCGCATCCTCGGTGGATGTGGCGGCAGCACCAGCGAGACGATCGCCAGCGGCTTGACCGCCACCAGCTACAGCGACCTCGCGGCCTCGGGCCAGGTCACCTATGGATATCGCGTGCGCAGCGTGGCGGCGTCTGGAGAATGCGCTTCCGCTGCCAGTGCCTGCGTCGAGGCCAGCACGACCGGGGTCTGCACGGCGCCGCCCTTGTTCGCGGGCATTGCCAGCGTGCAGTCGGCTGGCACGTCGTCTTGCGCGATCGACGTGTCCTGGCAGGCGGCGCAGTCCCTGTGTGGTTCGACCTCGAGTTACCAGATCTTCCGCTCCGGGAACCCGACCTTCACCCCAACGCCTGCAGATCTGGTGTCCAGCGGGATTGGCGCATTGTCCTGGACCGACGCGGCGGTCGCTTCCAGCACGCCCTACACCTATGTCGTGCGTGCTGCAGATGATGGCAACGGTGCCATCGAGGGCAACAGCATCCGCCTGACCGCCAGTGCAGCCGGCCCGGTTGGCGATGGCGACTATTTCAGCGGTGCCGAAATCGGAACGCCGATCCTGGCGGGCAACGAAGAACCGGCCGAGGTCAGGCTGCCGCACTCACCCGCGCATGTCGCCTGGGAGATCGTCGATACCCAGGCGCACTCCGGCGAGCGCAGCTACTACTCGGGCTACAACAATTCCGAATGCCTGTCGATCGGGACCGGCCCGCTCACGCTCAGCAATGGCACCGCGCCGACGCTCGAATTCTGGACGCGTTACGGCATCGAAGCGGGTTGGGATGGTGGGGTCGTGCAGATATCCACCGATGGCGGCTCGACCTGGACGACACTCACGCCGCTTGGCGGCTATCCGTCGACCTTGACGAACAGCGGCAATGCCTGCGGATTTCCCGGCGGCAGCGGCGCCTTTACCGGCACCAACCTGGCATGGACGCCGAAGCAGATCGACCTGGCGGCCTATGCGGGGCAAAGCATCCAGTTGCGCTTCCGCTTTGGCACCGATTCCGGAGTGGTTGCCGAAGGCTGGTGGATCGACGACATCCGTGTCAGCCACGCGCAAGTTGCGGGCATCTGTGCCGCGACGAACGATTTGATCTTCGCCAACGGATTCGACAACCCCTGAGATATCCGGAGTGCGCGGCAGTCTTGTGCGCCGAGCCTTCAATTCCCGCACGTGCGGGATGTTCCGGTGGGTATGCCTGAGTGGCGGCATGCCGGCAATTCGCAGCGATCGCAGGCAAGTGCTCGGCAACTGCTCCTGCGTTGCTCTACCTCCTGCATCCATCCAGTCGTCCTGCGTTGCAGGCATACAGACCATCCATGGTCATAAAAAAACCCCGGGCGTTTCCGCCCGGGGTTCTTGATCAAGCAATGGCGCGAAGATCAGGCAACCTGGACTTCGTCAGCCTGCATGCCCTTCTGACCCTGCACGGCGACAAAGGTCACGCGCTGGCCTTCCTGCAGGGACTTGAAGCCGCTGCCCTGGATCGAGCGGAAATGCACGAACAGGTCGGGGCCGCTTTCCGGCGTGATGAAGCCGAAGCCTTTGGCATCGTTGAACCACTTGACGGTACCGTTCTGGCGATTGGACATATCGAAACTCCTAACAACTCAAATGAAATGGTATTCACGTCCCCGGGAATCCCCTGGGGGCGAGACTGAGGTTGCTAAGGAGCGCGCAATCGGAACGATGGAATCGTGAAATTCGACCACATCGGGCCACGATTCACAGTGACCCTGGCAAACACAGTGCGCGTACTGTACAGAGGATTGTTCTACAAAGCGACTGGGTCGGAGAAAAAAATCCGGCATAACCCTTGCAATGCCCGGTTTTTTGTGCGCAATAAGCCCAGAAGTCAGATGAAAAATCTTGTTTTTCAGTAACTTGCGCGTACGGGCCGCTCCCGGACAGTGCCGCCATCGGGAATCGGCAAAGCAGGCCGAATCGGGGTTGGACCCGGAACCAGGCTCCTGCAGAGGCCCGATTGACTGCAGAAGCCCACGCCGGTCACGATTTGCCAAGCAGCACATCAGCCAAGGCCGGATAATCCGCCGCGAGCGCTTCAGCGTGCGCGGGACGTTTTAGCAGGTCGGCAAGTGCGGCCGGGGGCGTGAGCGCATGGCCGACCAGGGGTTCGACGATCTGCTCGAACTTCGCCGGGTGTGCGGTGGCGACAACCGCCCAGTGGCCGGTCGCGCCTGCTTCGCGGAGATCCTCAAGCACGCGCACGGCGCAGGCGGTATGCGGGCAGAACACTTCGGCATAGCGCGACGGACCTCGTCGGATCGTTGCGCGAATGGCCTCGTCATCGACGGCGCGGGCCTTGAACGCCTTGCGCAAGGCATCAGCATCCGGGTACAGCCAACGCAGTCGTTCGAAATTGCTGGGCGCGCCAACATCCATGGCATTGGCCAGGGTTGCCACGCTGGCTTGTGGCGAATAATCCGCGCCGGCGAAGAACTCCGGCAGGACGCGATTGGCGTTGGTGGCCAGCGCGATTTCGCCAAGTGGCAAGCCGCAGGCCCGGGCCAGTATCGCCGCCAGCGCATTGCCGAGATTGCCGGTGGGGATGACGAAATCGAGTGGCGTGCCGGTCCGTCGCCAATGCCCGATCGAGGCAGACGCGTAGTAGGCCATTTGCGGCAGCAGGCGACCAAGGCTGATGCTGTTGGCCGAACTCAAGGGGACGCACGCCTGCAATTCTCGATCCGACAAGGCCTGTTTCACCAGGCGCTGGCAATCATCGAAACTGCCCGCCACACGCAGGGCGCGGACGTTGCCACCGAAACATCCCAACTGGTGGGCCTGGCGTGGTGACACGCGGCCATCCGGATAGAGCACGACAACGCGCAGCCCCGGCAGTCCATGGAAGGCCGCCGCGACGGCGGCGCCGGTGTCGCCCGAGGTGGCGACGAGAATGGTCAGCGGCGCTGGACCAACCGCATGCAGGCGCTGCATGCAGGCGGCAAGGAAGCGCGCGCCAAAATCCTTGAACGCCGCGGTCGGGCCGTGGAACAGCTCGAGCACATGGGTCTGGGCGACCGGCAGGGCTTTCAACGGGGCTGGAAAGTCAAATGCCTGCGTGCAGATGGCGGCAAGTTCGTCGGCCAGCGCATCGCCGCTGAAGAACGGTTGCAGCAGGCGCGTGGCGATGGCTGGCAGTGATTCGTCGGCAGCGAAATCCTGCGGCGTGAAGGTGGGCAGAGCCTTCGGCACGTAGAGGCCGCCATCGGCGGCCAGCCCGGCCACCAGGGCATGGCTGAGATCGACAGCCGTGGCTGCGTTGCGCGTGCTGGAATATTTCATCGGACAAGTGCCGCGGCAGGGCCATTGATCGGCGAGAGGAAGGCGCTGGCGGCCTGCCCGGCCTGCTCGAACGCGGCAACCATTGCCGCCGCCGCCGCTGCGGCGCGGCTGCGCGTCTCGAACCAGGCGAAGACGCTGGGGCCGGCACCGGAAATCGACGCGCCCATCGCATCGTGGGCGAGTGCGGCATCCTTGACTGCATGGAAACCGCGGATCAGCGGCGCGCGGCGTGGCTCGACGAGCACGTCGGCCAGCCCCGCGCGGACCAGCTCGGCATCGCCACGCTGGCAGCCGCTGAGGACAAGGGCAAGGTTTGCACTTTGTGCAACGAAGTCGGTGAGCGCAAACGTGCCTTGCAGTACCTGACGTGCGCGCCGCGTTTCCAGCACGGCATCGGGGTGCACCACCACGCTGTGCCAGACTTCCGGCACCTCGATCCGCAGCAAGCGCCCGTGTGCGGCGAGGACGAGGCCACCGAGCAGCATCGGGCCGACGTTGTCGCCATGCCGGCTGCCGCTCGACACGGCCTCGCCATCGAGTGCAAAAGGATAAAGCTGCGCCGCGCTCAAGGGTTCTTCGAGCAGGGCGTTGGCAGCGACCAGGGCGGCGACGCATGAAGCTGCCGAGCCGCCCATGCCCGAACCGAGCGCGATGCCTTTTTCCAGTTCGATGGCGAAGCCAAACGGCAAGTCGAGCGCTTCACGCATTGCCAGCAATGCGCGCCCGGCGGTGTTCTGCATGGGCTCCAGCGGCAAGTCGCGCACGCAGCCACGGATGGCGTCGATGCGCACCAGGGCCTCGTCGATGCGCCGCACCGTGGCTTGATCGCCGATGCCGGCAATGCTCTGGCCAAGGATGTCGAAGCCGACCGCAACATTGCCGATGCTGGCCGGCGCATGGGCCGTCGCCGAAATCACAGGCGCGCCCCAAGCGCTGCGCCGAGGCGCAGCAGGTCGGCGAAAATGCCGGCCGCAGTCACTTCGCGACCGGCGCCGGGACCTTGCACGATCAGCGGATTGCTGGCGTAGCGCCGGGTCGTGAACTGAACGCTGTTGTCGGTCAGGCGCAAGTTGGCGAAAGCATGCGTCTCGGGCAATTCGACGAGGCCGACTCGGGCCTGGCCGTCCCTGTCGAGGCGAGCGACATAGCGCAGAACGCAGTTCCGTGCGCGTGCCGCGGCGTATTGTTCGGCGATGGTCGCATCCAGTGTGTCGAGGGAAGCAATGGCTTGTTCCTTGTCCAGTTCGAGCAGTTCGGCAGGTACCAGTCCGCGCACCTCGACGTCGGCAAGTTCGATTGATTGCCCGGCCTCGCGGGCGAGGATCACCAGCTTGCGTGCGACATCGAGTCCGGACAGGTCATCACGTGGATCCGGCTCGGTGTAGCCGAGCGCGAGCGCTTCGCGCACCAGCGCCGAGAACGGCTGGCTGCCGTCGTAGCGGTTGAAAAGCCAGGCCAGGGTGCCGGAGAGGATGCCCTCGATGGCGATCAGCTCATCACCGGTATCGAGCAGGTCGCGCAGCGTCGAAATCACCGGCAGACCGGCGCCCACCGTGGCCTCGTAGCGCAAGCGCCCGCCGCCGCCGGCGCGGGCATCACGGATTGCCTGCCAGCGTGCCAGCGGCCCCGAACCGCTTTGCTTGTTTGGCGTGATGACATGGATGCCGGCGCGCAGCCATGCCAGGTAATGCGAGGCAACTTCGTCGCTGGCGCTGCAATCGATGATGACGGCGTGCGGAAGGTGCGCGGCATGCACGTGGCTGCTGAAGCGTTCGAAATCGGCAGCCTGGTCGCTCGATGCCAGTTGCGCCGACCAGTCGGCGGAGAGATCCCCGCGTTCATTGGTCAGCAGGCGGCTGCTGGACATGATCGCGCGCACGCGCAAGTCCAAGTTGGCTTCGCGGCGCAGGCGTGGAATCGCCTCGCGCAACTGGTCGAGCAGGGCGCGGCCGACATTGCCGGGGCCAATCACGCCGACCGACAGGGTCTGCGGCGATAGCCAGAATCCGGCATGCGCGGCACGCAAGGCGCGCGCCGCGTCGGCGCTGTCCAGTGCCACCGAAATGTTCCGCTCCGAGGCACCCTGTGCAATTGCACGGATGTTCACCTGGGCGCGGCCGAGCGTGGCAAACAGGCGCGCTGCCACACCGGGCATGCCGGCCATGCGATCGCCGACGGCGGCGAGCACGCTGATGTCCCGTGTCACCGTGATCGCCTTGATCTGGCCCTGGCCAAGCTCGCGCTTGAACATCGCATCCAGGGCCACCTCGGCACGCGAGCAATCGGCGCCACGCACGACCACGCAGATCGAGTGTTCCGAGGAGCCCTGCGAAATCATCACCACCGAAACCCTGGCCTCGCGCAGTGCGGCGAATACGCGCTCGGCCGTGCCCGGCACGCCGATCATGCCGGCGCCTTCGACGTTGACGATGGCCAGTTGATCGGCAAGCGAGAGTCCGCGCACGGGGCCTTCGGCGGCATCGCCGACAGTGGCGATGCAAGTGCCCGGATGCGCCGGCTTGAAGGTGTTGCGGATGTGGATCGGCACACCCAGCGCCATGGCCGGCAGCATGGTCTGCGGATGGATGACCTTGGCACCGAAATAGGCCAGCTCGCAGGCTTCCTCGTAGGACAGCGCATTCAGCGAGACGGCTTCCGGCACGAGGCGCGGATCAGCCGAGAGCACGCCATCGACATCGGTCCAGATATGCAGTTCGCGGGCTTCGAACAGGGCGGCGAAGATCGCGCCGGAGAAATCGCTGCCGTTGCGCCCGAGCGTGGTCGCGCGCGCGGCTTCATCACGGGCGATGAAGCCGGTGATGACGATGCGCCGTTGTGGATGCCGTGCGCGCCACTCGGCCAGGCGCGCGGCACTGACCTGCCAGTCGACGCTGACACCCAGTTCACCGTGGCTGACGACCAGTACCTCACGTGCATCAAGCAGGGCGCACTCCTCGCCGAGCGCTTCGATGTGGGCGCGAAGCAGGGTGGCCGACCACACTTCGCCAAGGCCCTGGATCGCATCGAGCGCCTCGCGTGCCGGAATGCCGAGCACGGCAAGGGCCTTCAAGGTGTCGGCAAGATCGGCAAAGCGCGCTTCAAGCCAGACCCGCACGGCGCCGGAGCGATCATCGAGCAAGTCACGCGCGGTTTCGAGATGGCGCTCGCGCAGGCCGCTCCATTGCGCCTGCCAGGCGGGATCGCGCGTTGCCGCAGTCGCGGCAAGGGCGATCAGCGTATTGGTCACGCCCTGCATGGCCGAGACCACGGTGACCTGGGTTGCATCGTCGCGTTCGAGAAGGATGGCCGCGACCCGGCGAAAACACGACGCATCGGCGAGCGAGGAGCCACCGAACTTGTGCGCGATGACCGCCTCGGAATTCCCCGCCGCAAGCGCACCGATATCGTGACGCACGGCAGCAAGCGTGGCTGACAACTTGGCAAACGGACTCATCGGGCCTCCGGTGGGTGGCGCCGCGCTTTCCAGGGCTGGTCGGGATCACGCATCCCGCAGCCTTGTCGGGCTGCGGTGTCGGTGCGGGGAATCTATCTGCGCACGACGGACCGCACCCGAAGGGGTGTAGTCATCGTCGTCGTCATGATGATTGTGCGCATGCAGCAAGTGGATACGATCCGGCGCAGTGTTGTCAAGCAGGATGTGCCGGCGGACACGCTCAGCGTTTGCGGTGCGCGGGCTTGTTTGCCATCAACTGTCGCAATTCGTCGCGTTCGCTGTCGGACAGGCCGCCAGCGAGCTGCCGCGCAATCAGATCGTCAAGGCGCTGTTGGGACGTCTGGACGTCCAGTTGCGCCAGTGCGCCGATGAAGTCGGCGCGGCCCTGGCCGGCATCGACGAGCAAGTCGAGGGTGGCCAGCTTGTTCAGGGCGACCGCTTCCTCGCGCCCGGCAAACTGTTCGAGCAGGGCACCGGTGGTCAGCGTCGGGCGCTCGCGGCAGAGCCGGATCAGCTCGACCAGCAAGGAGATGCCGGGTTGGCGCAGTTCGGAAAAGGTCCACGGCGGCTCGATCTCGGCGGCCAGGGCCGGGCTCTGCACGAGCAGGGCGACCGCCGTGCGCACCAGCGAGCGTTGTGCAGGTCGCCCGCCGCCAAGGCGAGCGGTGGCGCGGATGTCGACCTGGGCGGTGCCGCCAGGAAGTACCGTCCTCGCCCCGCTCCGGCGCTCGAGCTCGGTGTACATGAGATCCCGGAACGCGCCATCGGGAATCTGTCCGATAAGCGGCCGCGCGCGCTCGGCGAGTCGTGCCTTGCCGTCGATCGTTGCCAGGTTCACGTCCTTGCCGGTCTCGGCAAAGAAGAACTCGCTGAGCGGGGTCGCCTGCCTGAGTCGCTGTTCGAAGCCGTCGACGCCTTCGGCACGGATCAGCGAATCCGGGTCCTCGCCATCCGGCACGAACAGGAACCACGCCTGACGGCCGTCGCGCATGCGCGGCAGCACAGACTCCACCGCACGCCATGCGGCCTGACGACCGGCGCGGTCGCCATCGAAGCAGAAGTAGACGTCTGCAGAGTTCCTGAACAGGATTTCCGCATGATCGCTGGTCGTCGCCGTGCCGAGCGTGGCCACGGCCTGGGTGATGCCGTACTGATGCAGGGCGATCACATCCATGTAGCCTTCGACAACCAGCAGGCGCGCGATCTTCGGATTGGCATCGCGTGCCTGCCAGAGGCCGAACAGTTCGCGACCCTTGTGGAAGAGCGGCGTCTCGGGCGAGTTGAGATATTTCGGGCCGGGACTTTTGTCGGAAGTGCGGGCAGGGCTGTCCGCTTCTTGATCCACGCGATCAGGACGATCGCTGGAAATAATCCTTCCGCCGAACGCGATCGTGCGCCCGCGCCGGTCGAGGATCGGGAACATCACCCGGTCGCGGAAGCGGTCGTACTTGCCACCGCGATCGCCGCTGGCCAGCATGCCGGCCTTGTCGAGCAGGGCGAGACGTTGCGGCGTCGTGCCGAGCGCGGTCTTCAGCGCATCCCACTGGTTCGGGGCGTAGCCGAGATTGAATCGCTTCAGTGTTTCCACATCGAGGCCGCGTTGCTCGAAATACGCGCGTGCGCCGGCGCTGCGCGCCAACTGCTCGCGATAGAACGTGGCGGCCGCATCCAGCAAGGCATACAGGTCGCTGGCATCTTCGCGCGGCTTGTCGCGCTGGCCGCCCTCGTACTCGACCTTGAGCCCTGCGCGCGCGGCCAGTTCCTCGATCGCATCGGGGAACTCCAGGCGGTCGTAATCCATCAGGAAGCGGATCGCGCTGCCGTGCGCGCCGCAGCCGAAGCAGTGGTAGAACTGCTTGGCCGGACTGACCGTGAACGATGGCGAACGCTCGTCGTGGAAGGGGCAACGCGCCGACCAGTCGCGCCCGGCCTTTTTCAGGGTCACCCGCTCCTGGATCACATCGACAATGTCGATGCGGGTCAGCAGCTCGTCGATGAAGCGTTCGGGAATGCGGCCAGTCATGAGTCGTGCTTGCTGTTTGGGAGCGTTGTCGACAAGCCTTCAATGTACATGAGGGGCGGCAAGAATTTTTCTTGTAATAGATAGAGAAATGGCGCGGTCAGGGCTTCGTTGGTATAAGGACAACTGCCGCGAGTCAGGGGAGCGGCACAACAAACATGTTCAACAAGGGGAAAACGCATGTCGCTTCAAATTAAAGATCTCGTCACCTTTGACAAGATGGTTACGCCAGTCCTGATCAAGATTATTTTCTGGATCGGTATCGTCGGCATATTGTGTATGACACTGATCTATCTTTTTGCTGCATTTGCGGTGCTAGGCAATGGATTCATGAGCTTTCCCGCAAGATTTGGCACATTTATAGCCATGATCATCGGTTTGGTGATCGGAACTTCGGTAGGATTGTTGTTCTGGCGAGTCTGGTGCGAACTGCTGATCATTGCGTTCAGCATCCATGACGTTTTGAAGGAAATCCGCGATCGCGGCCGATCCATGTGAGGCCGATGGAGCAGGGAAAGGTTTCCCTGCTCCAAAAGCCGGCATCAACCCAGTTTCGCTTTTATCAGCTCCGACACACGGCCCATGTCGGCGCGACCGGCGACCAGCGGTTTGACCAGTCCGACGACCTTGCCCATCTCGCGGACGCTGGTGGCGCCGGAGTCGGCGATGGCCTTGGCCACGATCCGGTCCAGTTCCTCGCTGGAAAGTGGCGTCGGCATGTAAGCCTGGATGACGGCGACTTCGGCGCGCTCGACGGCCGCCAGGTCCTCGCGGTTGGCAATGCTGTACTGCTCGATCGAGTCGCGGCGCTGCTTGAGCATCTTTTCGAGGATGGCGAGGATTTGCGCATCATCAAGCACGATGCGTTCGTCGACTTCGCGCTGCTTGAGCGCGGCAAGGATCAGGCGGATGGCGCCGAGGCGTTCCTTCTCGCCCGCGCGCATCGCGGCTTTCATGTCATCGGTAATGCGGGCCTTGAGTGACATCGTGCACCTCGTTGATGGATTGGTTGGGGGCTTGCAGCTTGCCGGATGCGTGTGCCACAAACACAAACGGCCGGCGCTGCGTGGGCAGTGCCGGCCGAAAGTTTCAGCCCGGATGTTGCTGGATCAGCGCGGAGCCGATCCGGCGATCAATCGGTCGTGCGCTGCGCCGAAGCGACCGCGCAACCGCTTGATCAATACATGCGCTGACGCTTGGTCACATCGCGACCGACGCGACGCAGGTGACGCTTGACCGCAGCCGCGCGCTTGCGCTTGCGTTCCTGGGTCGGCTTTTCATAGAACTCGCGCTTGCGCACTTCGGCCAGCACGCCGGCCTTTTCACAGGTGCGCTTGAAGCGGCGCAGGGCAAACTCGAAGGGTTCGTTCTCGCGAACTTTGACGCTTGGCATAGTCTCTCCGCTGTTAAACTCGACAACCCGGGCTCTCGGGCGAGCCGCGCATTCTATTTCATGCCTTCGATCAATGCAAAACCCGGTCCGGTGCTTGGCATCGAGACCTCCTGCGATGAAACCGGCGTGGCCGTGTACGACCGTGGACGCGGTTTGCTGGCGCATGCCCTGTACAGCCAGGTCGAGCTGCATGCCGAATACGGCGGCGTGGTGCCGGAACTGGCGTCCCGCGACCATGTGCGCAAGCTGCTGCCGCTGATCCGGCAGACCCTGGCCGAGGCGGGAATGGCCGTGGCCGACCTCGGCGGCGTGGCTTATACGGCCGGGCCGGGCCTGGTCGGCGCCCTGCTGGTCGGTGCCGCTGCCGCGCGCTCGCTGGCCTGGGCGCTGGAGATCCCGGCAATCGGCGTGCACCACATGGAAGGGCATTTGCTCGCACCGATGCTGGAAGAGGATTCCCCAGAGCCACCGTTTGTCGCCCTGCTGGTCTCGGGCGGGCACTCGATGCTGATCGAGGTCGAGGCGATTGGCCGCTACCGGCTGCTCGGCGATACGCTGGATGACGCCGCCGGCGAAGCCTTCGACAAGACCGCCAAACTCATGGGTTTGCCCTATCCGGGCGGCCCGGCCTTGGCCAGGCTGGCGGAAACCGCCGCGCCCGGCCAGTTTCGTTTCACTCGGCCGATGACCGATCGGCCGGGGCTCGATATGAGCTTTTCCGGCCTGAAAACCCAGGTGTTGCTGGCCTGGCAACGCAGCGACCACGGCGATGCCGTGCGCGCGGCGATTGCCCGTGATTTCGAGGAAGCCATTGTCGAAACCCTGGTCATCAAGTGTCGCCGCGCCATGCAGGCGACCGGTGCCAAGCGACTGGTCATCGCTGGCGGCGTCGGCGCAAATCGGCGCTTGCGCGCGCAACTGGCGGAAGCGGCAAGCCGGGATGGCTTCAAGACCTATTTCCCGCGCCTGGAATTCTGCACCGACAACGGCGCGATGATTGCCCTGGCCGGCTCGATCCGCCTGCATGCCGGCCAATGCAACGATCCGCAGATCAGGGTGTTCCCGCGTTGGGACCTGCAAAGCCTGTCTGCCTTGGGCACGGCACCGTCAAATTCCGGAGTGGAGACGGCATGGACATAGTTTTCATCGAGGACCTGCGCATCGAAACCGTCATCGGCATCTATGACTGGGAGCGGCGCATCCGCCAGGTCGTCGCCCTCGACATCGAGATGCGCTTTGACAACACGCGACCGGCGGCAAGCGATCGCATCGAGGACACGCTCGACTACAAAGCCGTCTCGAAACGCCTGATCGCATTTGTCGAAGCTGCGGAATTCCAGCTCGTGGAAACCCTGGCCGAACGATGCGCGACCATCATCCTTGACGAGTTCAATGTCCAGCACGTCCGCCTGCGCCTGGCCAAGCCCGGCGCGGTGACCGGGTCACGATCGGTAGGCGTGCAAATCGAGCGCGGGCGCGTGGCGTCGCGATCTGCCCTGCCAGGCTCGCAATGACCGGCGATTTGTCGGCGCAGACGAACCGGGTTTATCTTAGCCTGGGTTCGAATATCGAACCCGTTCGCCATCTGCGTGCGGCGATCAAGGCCCTGCATGCAGAGTTTGGTGATCTGCTCGTTTCCAGCGTCCATCGCACCGCAGCAGTCGGCTTCGATGGGCCGGCGTTCCTCAATCTGGCGGTCGGCCTGGATACGCAGTGGACGCCGGCGCATCTCGATCGCTGGCTGCACGACCTGGAAGATCACGCTGGACGGCGGCGCGATGTCGAGCGCTATTCAAGCCGCACCCTCGACATCGACATCGTCCTGTTCGGCGATCTGATCGTCGATGGCCCGGGCCATCTGCAGATTCCGCGCGACGAACTCAAGCATGCCTTCGTGCTTGCCCCGCTCGCCGAGATCGCGCCGTTTGCGCGGCATCCGCAGAGTGGAAAGAGCATGTCCGAGCTTTGGCGCGCGCATGCGCAGCACGACTCGCCAGTGGATCGTGTCAGCCTGGACTGATCGGCAAACCCGGCGACCAGGCCGCGTGTCGGCAGCGCCGTTCGCGCGCCGCTATACTCTTCAAGCTGCCAGAAGGCGGCCCATCTTTCGCGACCGAGGGAGTCGAAATGTTCGAGAAGTTTTCGCAGAGCTGGTCACTGGTCAAGGCCAGTGCGTCGGTGCTCAGATCCGACAAGGAGTTGCTGATCTTTCCGCTGCTTTCGGCGATCAGCTGCATCATCGTTGCCGCGACGTTCTTCGTGCCAGCCATGTTTGCCGGGATGTTCAGCGGCATGGATCGCGAACACATGAATCCCGTGTTTTACCTCTTCATGTTTGCGTTTTACGTGGTCCAGTACTTCGTCATCATCTTTTTCAACTCGGCGCTGATCGGCGCGGCCATGATCCGCCTCAACGGCGGTGATCCGACCGTTGCCGATGGCTTTCGCATCGCCATGTCGAAGCTGCCGACCATCCTTGGCTACGCCGTGATCGCGGCCACCGTCGGCGTGATCCTGCGGGCATTGCAGGAGCGCGCGGGTTTCATCGGGCGATTCGTCATCGGCCTGATCGGCCTGGCCTGGACGGTGGCCTCGTTCCTCGTCGTGCCGGTACTGGTCAGCCAGGACATCGGCCCGATCGATGCGGTCAAGCGCAGTGCCGAACTGCTCAAGAAGACCTGGGGCCAGAACCTGATCGGCAACACCGGCATCGGCCTCGTCTTCGGCCTGCTGTTCTTTGGTCTGGTCATCGTTGGCGGCGGCTTGATCGTGCTGGCCGTTTCGGGTGGCGTCCTTGCCATCACCATCACCGCCATTGTCGCGGTGGTCATCGCCTTGCTGCTGTTGATCCTGATCCAGGCCGCCCTGCAGGGGGTCTATGCGGCGGCGCTGTACCGCTATGCCACCGAAGGCGATGCCGGCCAGGGTTTCGACAAGGCCATGGTTGCCGAGGCCTTCAAGGTCAAGGCTTGAAGGCTGGGAATAGGGAATAGGGAATAGCAGTGTTGTTCCTTCTCCCCTTGCGGGAGAAGGTGCCCGAAGGGCGGATGAGGGGATCTTGATCCTGATCCTGTTCCCTATTCCGGTCAGCAAACGGCCCGAAAGCCAGCCGCCGTGGCCGCCAAGCTACGCTCAGATCGCCAGCGAGCGTCCGCCGTCCACGCGCACGATCTGCCCGGTGACAAAGCTTGCGTCACGCAGCAGCCAGAGCACGGCCCTGGCGACGTCATCGGCCGTGCCGGCGCGTTTCAGCGGGGTGCGCGCGATGATTTCATCCTTGTTCGCGTAACTCGTGCCGTTTTCCGGCCACATCACCGCGCCCGGGGCGACGCCGTTGACGCGCACCTGCGGGCCAAGCTCATGCGCCAGCGCCGCCGTCATCGCCGCCTGTGCGGCCTTGGCCATGGAGTAGACCGAATAGCCCGGCAGCGGGCGTTGTGCATAGATGTCGAGCAGGTTGACGATGGCCCCGGCGCGTTCGCGCAAGTGCGAAGCCGCGGCCTTCGCCAGGAAGAACGGCGCCCGTGCATTCGAGGCGAACAGCTCGTCCCATTGTTTTGTCGTCACGCTCTGCAACGGTGTCGAATAGAACGTCGAGGCGTTGTTGACCAGGCCATCGAGGCGGCCGAAGCGGTCGATCGTGTCGGTGACGAGATCAGGCAGGGCCTCGACGTCGGCCAGTTCGGCCTGCAAGGCGAGCGTGCTGGATGCACGCTGCTGTTCCAGATCGGCGATCAGGGCATCGAGTTCGCTGCGCGAGTTCCGGCAATGCAGGGCAAGGTCGTAACCGGCCGCATGCAAGGTGCGCGCAATGGCCGCGCCAACCCGTCGCGCCGCTCCGGTAACCAGCACCACTGGTCGGCTGTTCGGCAGTTCCGTCATTGGTCTTCTCCGTGCGCGTCGGTATGCTGTCAAGAGTGCCGCAACTCGGCGCAGCGAGCCAGCCGTGAATCCCACCTTGCCGACACCGGGCGACGACGAACTCGCCCTTACCGCTCAACTGTCCGCCCTGCTTCGTGCCGAGATTGCCGCGCAGGGACCGATAGCATTTTCACGTTTCATGGAACGCTGTCTGTATGCGCCGGCACTGGGTTACTACAGCGCGGGACGGACGAAATTCGGCGCCGCCGGTGATTTTGTCACCGCGCCGGAACTGGGCGTACTGTTTGCCCAATGCATGGCCGATGCACTGACGCCGTGCCTGCGCGAGCTGGGCAGCGAGGCGGACTTCTGCGAACTTGGCGGCGGCAGCGGGGCATTTGCCGAGGTGGCAATGCGGGCATTGGCTGAGGCCAACGCCTTGCCACGACGCTATCGCATCCTCGAACCGAGCGCCGATCTGCGCGAGCGCCAACATGAGCGCCTGCGCAGCGCATTGCCCGCGAAGCTTTTTGCGCGCATCGAATGGCTGGAGCGTCCGCCGGAACAGGCCTGGCGTGGCGTCGTGTTTGCCAACGAGGTGATTGACGCCTTGCCGGCCACGCGCTTCGCAATCCACGACGGCGAGGTATTCGAAGAGCATGTGACCGTCGACGCGGCAGGCGAGTTCGTGCGCTGCGATCGCCCGGCCGATGCGCTGGTAGCCGGCGCAGTGCGTCATGTCGAGCGCGATCTCGGGCTCAGATTTGCCGAGGGTTATCGCTCCGAGATCCTCGCGCAATTGCCGTACTGGATGCAGGCAGTGCTGGGCAGCCTCGAGGCTGGCATCGCCCTGTTTGTCGACTATGGCTACCCGCGCGACGAGTACTACCGGGCCGAACGCGACGACGGCACCCTGGTTTGCCACTACCGCCATCGCGCGCATGCCGATGCCCTGTTCCTGCCGGGCTTGCAGGACATCACCGCCTTCGTCGATTTCACCGGCCTGGCCGAGGCTGGCAACCAGGCCGGATTCGCCGTCGCCGGCTATGCCACGCAGGCGCAATTCCTGATCGCCAATGGCCTGGCGCAACACTTCGAGCAGGCCAGCGCCGATGCCGACGACATCGGCCGTTATCGACTTGCCCAGGAAGTGAAGCGCCTGACCTTGCCGGGCGAGATGGGCGAGAAGTTCCAGGCCATGGTGCTGGCCCGGAACATATCCCCGGCTGCCTTGCCGGATGGGCTTGCCGTCATCAACCAGGCGCGCCGCCTGTAGTGAAGGAATTGCCCGTCGGCCGTCGTCGCGCGCGGCAGCATCAGGCGCTCACTTGTTCGAGCGCTTGCCGAATTCCTTGCTGATCCAGTCCGACAACAGGCGTTTCTCGAAGCGGTAGGAATCGCTGCGACTGGCCGAGCCGCGATCAAGGAATGCGGCGTCCCGAAGTTTGCGTTCGCCTTGCCCGATGACTTGGCCATCGGCGCTGGTGAGCGTGTAGCTGAGATTGATTTCCGGTGGATAGATCGACTTGATCACGCGCACGTCGGTCGCGGCCGAGCCGCGGAAGGGCTCGACCTGGCCGGCCAGATCGACATCGGTGATCGTTACATCAAGGTGCTGGCCGGGCGGCAGCACGGCACCGGCCTGCTTGACCACGAGCTTCTGGAACTCGGTGAGCCAGATTTCAGGCTCGGGCTGGCGGAACGGTCGGCCATACCTGGCCTCGGTGAACTGCGCCGGATCCGTCCAGCTCACGCTGACCTGGTCGCTGTTGTAGCTCTTTTTCGCAGCGTCCTCGGCGTGCGTCAACGGCGGGCTGCCGAACAGCAGCAGGCCGCACAGCAAGCTGAAAAAGGTTCGATTCGAGTCGATGGGATTCATGTCGGTCTCCGCAGGGGTGGCGGCGATGGCCTCGCTGCCTTGGTCAAAGGACGCAGGCGAACGCCGTTTGGTTGCACATTGCCCAGCCGCATGGGCGCAGATTGGCTTGTCGTTCAGTCCATGTCGCGAATGCGCATTGCTCAGGCCTGGTCAAGCAGTGCGAAGGCATCGCGGGTCAGGTTCTCGGCTGCCGCAGTCGTGCACACCACGTCATCTTCGATGCGGATGCCGCCGAATTTGCGGAATGCATCGACGCGCTTCCAGTCGATGTCGCGTGCTTCGCGGGCGACCTTAAGCCTGGCCAGCAGCATGTCGATGAAATACAGACCCGGTTCGATGGTGACCACGGCACCGGGTTCGATCGTGCGCGTCAAGCGCAGATAGGGATGGCCTGGCGGGCGCTCGATCGTCCTGCCGGAATCGTCGGCGGCGAATGCGGCGACGTCATGCACCTGCAAGCCAATGGGATGGCCAAGTCCGTGCGGGAAGAAGGTCGAGGAAACCCCGCTTTCGACCGCGCTCTCGGCACTCATGCGGATGAAGCCATGCTCGGCAAGCACGCCAGCCAGTTGATGATGCGCATCGATATGCAGGGCGGCGTAATCCAGCCCCGCGCGGACTTTCCCGCCAAGCTTTCTCTGGACCGCGTCAACCGCGTCAATGAGGGCCTGGAATTCCCCTGCATCGTCCGCCGCATACGTCCGCGTGATGTCGCTGGCATACCCGTGGAAGCTGGCCCCGGCGTCGATCAGAAACGCGTGCTTGTGTGCCGGTGGCGCGTGCTGCAAATCGTGGTAGTGCAGCACGGCGCCATGTTCGTTGAGGGCGATGATGTTGGTGTAGGGCAATTCGTTTTCGGTCTGCCGGGCCGCAGCGAGGTAGGCCATGTGGATGCCGAACTCCGATTCGCCGGCGCGAAACGCCCGCTCCGCCGCGCGGTGCGCACGCGTACCGATCTTGCTTGCCACGCGCATCATTGCCAGTTCGTATTCGGACTTGATGAAGCGATGGAAATGCAGGAAATCGAGCACGCCGCGCGGATTGTTCGGCACGAAGCGATCCAGCGCCGAGTTCTCCTCGCCGAGGATCGCGCAGCGGACGGGGTCCTTCGGCATCTCGGCCAGCGCCTCGTCGGCCTGGCGGATGATGACGATGTCGAAATGCTCGACCCAGTAACCGGCCGGCGAATCGGGAACCACGTGCCAATAATCGGCCGGTTGCAGGTAGATCAGCTTGGGACGCCGCCCGGGCGTGTAGATGATCCAGGAGCCGGGCGCGCGGGTCACCGGCAACCAGTGCTTGAAATGCGGATTGACGAAGAACGGATAATCGCGGTCATCGAGAAACTGGTAACGCAGCGAACCGGCCGGGATGACCAGGTGATCGAAGCCGCCGCGTGCCAGGGCTGCATCGCTGCGCTGCTTGAGGAGGGACAGATGCGCGGCAAACAAGGGATGCAGATCGGGATGCTGGGTATCCATGGCAACTCCTGGCGACGTGGATCCATTGTGCCGCGTCTGTGCCCGTGTTGCGATCCGCCGATCTGCCCGAAGTGCTGCGCGGGCATGCGCCGATTCAGCCGGTTGCGACGCTTCCGCAGATCAATGCGGTCGACCCAGCGCCGATTCCGGCAATGGCTGGCCTGTGTGGCACGAACATGCTTGAATGCGCGTCTGGAAGCGGGGGTGCCGCGACGTCGGCTGAGAGAGTCCCTTGGAACCTGATCCGGTTGGTACCGGCGTAGGGAGCTTCGTCAGACGCACGCCAGCGCGCGTTCGTCGACGCCCGCTTTTGTGAAGACCCATCGTCGCGCCGACTATCGCGTGCCACATTCACGAAACGCAGGATTCGAATCCATGAACGCCGTCCCCGCTCCCCTGTTGCGCGAAGCCGCCGAACTCTCCGAATCAGTCGTGCGCCCGATTCCGGGATCGCACAAGATCCATGTCCAGGGCAGCCGGGTGGATATTCGCGTGCCGATGCGTGAAGTGCGGCTCGAAGACACGCCAAGCACGTTCGGCGTCGAGAAGAACGCGCCGTTCGCGATCTACGACACCTCCGGGCCGTACACCGATCCGGATTACCGCGTCGATCTCGCCGCAGGCTTGCCGGCCTTGCGTGCGGCCTGGATCGCGGCACGTGGCGACAGCGAGGCGCTGGTCGATTTCACCTCGCCGTTCACGCGCAGGCATGCCGGTGCGCAGCAGCTCGATCACGTGCGCTTCCCGAACGTGCCGAAGCCGCGCCGGGCCAAGGCCGGCAGGAACATCACGCAGATGCATTACGCGCGCCAGGGCATCATCACCCCGGAGATGGAATTCATCGCCATCCGCGAAAACCAGAATCTCGAGCGCATCCGTGAACAGCATCTGCTCAAGCAGCACCCCGGGGAATCGTTTGGTGCTTCGCTGCCGAAGCTGATCACGCAGGAATTTGTCCGCGATGAAGTCGCCCGCGGTCGCGCCATCATCCCGAACAACATCAATCATCCCGAATCCGAGCCGATGATCATCGGCCGCAACTTCCTGGTGAAGATCAACGCCAACATCGGCAATTCGGCCTTGTCGAGTTCGATCGCCGAAGAAGTGGAAAAGATGGTCTGGTCGATCCGCTGGGGCGGCGACACGGTGATGGATCTGTCCACCGGCAAGCACATCCACGAAACCCGCGAATGGATCATCCGCAATTCGCCGGTGCCGATCGGCACGGTGCCGATCTACCAGGCGCTGGAGAAGGTCGGCGGCGTCGCCGAGGACCTGACCTGGGAGCTGTACCGAGACACCCTGATCGAACAGGCCGAGCAGGGCGTGGATTACTTCACCATCCATGCCGGCGTGCGCCTGCCCTTCATCCATCTGACTGCCAAGCGTGTCACCGGCATCGTTTCGCGCGGCGGCTCGATCATGGCCAAGTGGTGCCTGGCCCATCACAAGGAATCCTTCCTCTACGAGCGTTTCGAGGAAATCTGCGACATCATGAAGGCCTACGACGTCAGCTTCTCGCTTGGCGACGGCCTGCGTCCCGGTTCCATTGCCGATGCCAACGACGCCGCGCAGTTTGCCGAACTCGATACCCTTGGCGAGCTCACGCAAATCGCCTGGAAACACGACGTGCAAACGATGATCGAAGGCCCCGGCCATGTGCCGATGCACCTGATCAAGGAAAACATGGAACGGCAACTGGAAAAATGTGGCGAAGCGCCTTTTTATACACTGGGGCCGCTGACCACCGACATTGCGCCCGGCTACGACCACATCACCAGCGCAATCGGTGCGGCCATGATCGGCTGGTATGGCACAGCCATGCTCTGCTACGTCACGCCGAAGGAGCACCTCGGGTTGCCCAACAAGCAGGATGTGCGCGACGGCATCGTCACCTACAAGATTGCCGCGCACGCCGCCGACCTCGCCAAGGGCCACCCGGCTGCGCAGGCGCGTGACAACGCGCTGTCCAAGGCGCGTTTCGAATTCCGCTGGGCCGACCAGTTCAACCTAGGCCTCGATCCGGAAAAAGCCAAGGAGTTCCATGACGAGACCCTGCCGAAAGAGGCGCACAAGACCGCCCATTTCTGTTCCATGTGCGGGCCGAAGTTCTGTTCGATGAAGATCACCCAGGACGTGCGCGACTACGCCGCGAAACTCGGCACCGACGAGCAGGCCGCGATTGACGCCGGCCTGGCGGAGAAGGCCGCCGAGTTCCGTGCCAGCGGCGGGGATGTCTATCAATAGCCCGTTCGCGGCGGAAGGAGTGCTGCGGCGGCGTGATTCGCATGGCGGATATTTCCGGAGAAGTTCATGAACGTCATGGCCATCCAGCAATTCCTGCTTTGTTCGCTGGCAGTGAATTACGCGATCCTGCTGGTCTGGTTTTTCGGCTTTGTGTTCGCCCATGAGGCGATACGCAAGCTGCATTCACGCTGGTTCCGGTTGTCGCCGGAACAGTTCGATCATGTGCACTATGCGGGAATGGCGGCGTACAAGATTGGCATCATCCTGTTCAATCTGGCGCCGCTGCTGGCGCTTTGGTTGACCGGAATCACCGGCTAGCGCCCCGGTAATCGCGCTCTCGGCCGCTTGTTCAGCCTGCGCTGCAGTACGCCGAGGAGAATGGCCCCTCGGTCATTGTCGCCAGCGCAGTGATTCTCCCGCGCGTGGCGACGTCCGAACCGTCCCTGACCCGAGGAGCCGACAGCATGGCCACGAAAAAGCCCTTTGTTTCCGATATCGAGAACATCCGCAAACGCGCCCGCGAACACATCGAGCGCGGTGCCATCACCGAGGGCTACAAGGCCGATCGGGACACGGTGATCAAGGTGCTGAATGCCGCACTGGCAACCGAGATCGTCTGCGTGCTGCGCTACAAGCGCCACTACTACATGGCCTCGGGCATCAACGCCAACAGCGTGGCGACTGAATTCCTTGCGCATGCCAACGAGGAACAAGGCCATGCCGACCGCATTGCCGAGCGCATCACGCAGCTGGGTGGCGCACCGGACTTTTCCCCCGATGGCTTGTTGACGCGCAGCCATTCCGATTACGTGGAAGGCGATGATCTGGTCGACATGATCAAGGAGAACCTCGTCGCCGAGCGGATTGCCATCGACAGTTATCGCGAGATAGTCGATTACCTTGGGTCCGCCGATCCGACCACGCGACGCTTGATGGAGGAAATCCTCGAAGTCGAGGAAGAGCATGCCGAAGACATGGGCACCTTGCTGGAGCAGCTGGGCAAGAAAGGCGAGCCGGCCAAGCCGACGCCACGCCGGGCCCCGCCTGATGCGCGCAGCGGCAAGTCCGCGCGCTGAGGCAAACACGCAACCGGTTGCCATCAATGCCCTCGTTTGTCCTTGCGGGTGTATAAGGCTTTCTTCCCCGCCGCGGAGCTCCTGTCATGAGGCTTTTCCATCGACTTGCCGTCCTTCTCGCTTTGGCTGCCCTGGTGCCGGCGTCGCCCTTGCAGGCAGCCTTGAAGATCGGGTCCCAAGCGCCCGACTTCACCGCCGCCGCCTTCCTCGCCGGCGAGCCGTTTACCTATTCGCTTGCCGATGCCTTGAAGAAGGGGCCGGTCGTCCTCTATTTCTTTCCCGCCGCACACACGCCGGGCTGCAACATCGAGGCACATCTGTTTTCGGAAGCCATCGACGAGTTCAAGGCGGCGGGTGCGAGCGTCATCGGCGTGACTGCCGGCAACGTCGATGAACTTGCCGCCTTCTCCAGGGAAACCGAATACTGCGGCGGCAAGTTTCCCGTTGCGGCCGATCCCGGTGCAAAAATTGCCGGGCAGTACGATGCATTGCTGATGAAGAAGCCGGGCTGGTCCGATCGCACCTCCTACGTGATTTCGCCTGCGGGCTCGATCGTGCACGTGCATTCGGATCTCAGCCCCGATCACCATGTCAGCGAGACCCTGAAAGCGGTGCGGACGCTGGACAAGCAGGACTAGGCGAGCGTGCGCGGACGTGCGGCGTTATCCGGAGATCAGCGCTTCGCGGGCCGCATCCTCAAGGTGTTTCATCAAGGCGCGATAGGGCCCCGGGCCGTGGCTGACGCGGGCGACACCGAGTTCGCCGAGGCGGTGCAGGGACGGCGCGCCGGCGCTTTTCATGATGTTCAGCGGCAGCGCTGATTCGCGGGCCGCGCGCTCGATCAGGGCCGGATCGACGAGGCCCGGGATGAACAGGCCGTCGGCACCGGCATCGGCATAGGCGCGACCGCGCTCGAGTGCCGATCGCAGCAGCGCGAGATTGTGGTTTTCGGCGGGTGCCTGCATGAAGTCATCGGTGCGTGCGTTGATGAAGAACGCCACGCCGGCTGCTTCCGCGGCGGCGCGGGCGCGCGCCAGGCGTCGCACATTGTCGGCGGGTTCACGCAAGCGGCCGTCCTGGGGAAAACTGTCTTCGAGGTTGCAGCCGATTGCGCCGGCTTTGATCGCCCGGGTAACCGTGGCGGCAACGTCGTCGGGTTTCTCGCCGTAGCCGCTTTCCAGATCGATTGAAACCGGCAGATCAACGGCGGCGACGATGCGTTGCAGATTGCCGATGGCGAAATCGAGCGGGATGCGTTCGCCGTCGGCATGGCCATTGGCAGCAGCAACCGACCAGCTGCCAAGGGCAAGCGCCTTGGCACCGGACGCAGCCACGGCACGTGCCGAACCCGGATCCCAGATATTGAACAGCAGCAGTGGGTTTCCGCGGACATGGAGCGCGCGGAATTGCTCGGCAAGCTGGTTTTGCCTGGACATCGTCGCCTCGATCGCAAGGGCGCGCATCGGTTTGCCGAGGCGCGTTCCCGGGGGGGCGATTGTAGAGGATCGGCGCCGCATGGTGCCCGCGCCGCACACGCGTGGCTGCCGCTCAAGCGGCAAGCAGTTTGTTGCGCTCGATCTGCACGAGACGTTCATTGACGCGGATGAACTCGGCCAGCAATTCGTCCCCGGGGGTGCTGGCGAGTTCGGCCTTGGCGCAGCGGATCCATGCTTCGAGGCGGGTCAGCGTCTTGATCGTGGCGAGGGTGTCGCGTGCTTCTTTGCGCATGTTGCAGGTTTCCTGGAAGTACCCATGCCGCCGCGGGTTGATCCGTTGTGGCCACGCGGCGTCGTTGTGGATGAGCGCGACAGCATCAGGCAACGTGGTTCGGCTGTCGTCAGGGTTTCATCGCGTCTGCCTGTAGGAAATTTCCTACAAGCCTTGCAGGAGTTCCCGGATCCGGCCATCGCCGACCAGGCAATCGGCGCAGCGTCGAGTCATGGCCAGGACACGATCGCGACAATGAAGGCGGCGCGAATGCCGGATTTCCAGCGGCTCCCAGGTCTGCACGATTCATTTGCGCCGTGCGAAGATGCGCACTCGAAGATCCTGCCCGGCATTGCCAATGAACCGGCCCAGGCAGATCCGGGTCGTGCCCAGGAGGCTTCATGGAATCATCAGCGCTTGCCGTCCGCCGCTCGTCATGGTTCGTCCGTGGCGTGCTGGCCCTCTTGCTTGCCATGGGCCTCTCGATCCTGGCTATGATGTGGTGGTGGGATACCGAGCCCGGCTATTTCGATCCGATCAAGGCAACCCAGCAGCGCGCCACCGAGCGCCAGCAGCCGGTGGTGGTGGGTTCGGCGACGACCACGGCGCTGATCCGCAGCCTCGAGGTGATGCTCGACAAGCGTGGCGGTTACCTGAGCAATGACAAGCTGCCACCGGGCGTGCTGCTGGACAATATCCCGAACTGGGAGTTTGGCGTCGTCACCGCATCGCGCGACCTGACCCGCGCCCTGCGCAACGAGTTCAGCCGTTCGCAGACGCAGTCGGTCGAGGACAAGGACCTGCAGGAGGCGGAACCCCTGATCAGTTCGCCAAACGACCGCTGGCTGCTGCCGAGTTCGGAAAGCCAGTATCGCAAGGCGATCGGGCGAATCGACAGCTACTCCGCACGCCTCGCCGACGCCGACAAGGATGATGCGCAGTTTTATGCGCGCGCCGATAACCTGGTCGATTTTCTTTCGGTTGTCTCGACGCGGCTTGGTTCGCTGTCGCAACGTCTTTCGGCGAGTGTCGGGCAGATGCGCATCGACACCGATCTGGCCAATGATCCCAATGCCCAGCAGTCCAGGCCCGCCGCCGGTTCGCGCGTCGTCAAGACCCCGTGGACAAAGATCGATGACAACTTCTACGAGGCGCGCGGTTATACCTGGGCCATTCGCGAACAGTTGGAGGCGATCCGCGTCGATTTCGGCCCGGTGCTGCGCGACAAGAACGCCATGATCAGCCTCGAGCAGGTGATCCGCGAAATCGAGGAGGCGCAAAACCCCCTGAGCAGCCCGATGGTCCTGAATGGCTCGCCGTTCGGTTTCTTCGCCAACCACTCGCTGGTGCTGGCCAACTACATCTCGCGTGCAAACGCAGCCCTGATCGAACTGCGCGAGCTGCTCAAGCGCGGTTAGTCGGGAGTTGGGGAATGGGGAATGGGCGACGCGATGGCAACCTTCGTGATGCTGCTTCGCCGATGACCAGGCTCCCGGTTTCTCGTTTCCAGTGATTCGCCGTCTGCGGAGCTCTCTGCGAACCGGCTGCGCTGTTCGTTCTGACATCCTGTCTCCACGGTCCGACCCTCGATTCCCGATTCCCGCCCCTCGGCGCCCTGTGATTTTTTTCGCCGTGCCGCGAATCATGCAGGCACACGGGCACAATCGGGCGGGCAAGAGGATGTGGCAAACCATGGCAGTCACGGCAACGGCATCACCCCGCGAGCGATTTGGCGGACTGCTTGAGCAGCATCGCAAGATCGTCTTCAAGGTTGCCAACAGCTACGCGCGACTGGCCGATGATCGGGCCGACCTGGCCCAGGAGATTCGTGCGCAGCTGTGGCGGGCGTTTCCCGGCTATGACGAATCGCGCTCGTTCCCGACCTGGATGTACCGCATCGCGTTGAACGTGGCGATCTCGCATCTGCGCGATGCCGAGCGGCGCGATCGGCACAGCCTGCCACTCGACGAATCCGCCCACGAAGCGGCGCTTGTCGGTGGCATCGACGAGCCAGACGAGCGTGTCCGTGCGCTGGAGGAATTCATGGCGCGACTCGACCCGCTCAACCGCGCCTTGTTGCTGCTTGTCCTCGAAACGCGCAGCTATCGCGAGATAGCCGAGATCCTTGGCCTCAGCGAAACCAACGTGGCAACGCGCATATCGCGCCTGAAGCAACGCATCCGCAACGACACTTCTTTCACCGGCTGATCAGACATGGATACGACAATGGAACTCGACGACATGAAGGCGGCTTGGCAAACCCTCGATCGGCGCCTCGAACAGCAGCACGCGCTGAATCTGCAACTCTTCCGCGATTCGCGCGCGGACAAGGCGCGCAGCGGCTTGCGACCCTTGTTCCGGGGCCAGGTCGCGCAGATCTTTTTTGGTGTATTGATGATCGTGCTGGGCGTTTCGACATGGAGCAGCCAGCGCGAAGTCATCAGCCTGTTCGTCAGTGGAATCATCGTGCATGTCTATGGCGTGCTCGCAATCATGTTCGCCGGCATCACGCTGGGCATGATCCAGCGGCTCGACTATGCGGCACCGGTATTGACGATCCAGAAGCAGCTTGCACGGTTGCGAAGGTTCTACATCCGCAGCGGGATGATCATTGGCCTGTCGTGGTGGTTGTTCTGGATTCCTTTCGCGGCCAGCTTTTTCGCCTGGCTGGCCGGCGTCGATTTCTACGCCAACATGGGCGCTGCGATCGGCTGGTGCATCGCCGGCGGAGCAGTCGGCCTGCTCGGCACGTGGGCTTTCCATCGATGGGCCCGGCGCAGTGGCCGCACGCGGCTGCGCGAGGCCATGGACAGCAACATGACCGGCAGCAGCCTGCGCAGGGCGCAATCGATCCTCGACGAGATCCGGCGTTTCGAGAAGGAATAGTGCTCGATGACGGATTGCGGCGTGGAATGAATGGATTGAAGCGCAATTCCCCCAGGCGGGAAATTGCGCTTGACCCGCGCCCGCAAAACGGAAACCCTCGCTGGATCCACTGTGGATGCCACCAGGGAGTTCCGATGAGTATAGAGATTGTCCATGAGCCCGCCGCCATGCGATTTGTCGCCGTGGTCGAAGGGCAGGAGTGCGTGATCGACTACCAGTTGGCGGGCAACACCATGACGATCACCCATACCCTCGTGCCAGCGAGTCTCGGCGGACGCGGCATTGCCGGCCAGTTGGCGCGCTTTGCCCTGGACGAGGCGCGTGCGAAAGGATGGAAGGTGGTGCCGGCCTGCTCGTATGTCGAAGCGTGGATCGACAAGCATCCAGACTTCCAGGATCTCCTCGCCTGAACTCAGCTTTCCGAGTTGCGGTAGCGCTCGACGCTGGCGAGGATTTCCTGCTTGGCGGCGTCGGCATTGCCCCAGCCTTCAAGCTTGACCCATTTGCCTTTTTCCAGATCCTTGTAATGCTCGAAGAAATGGCCGATGCGCTCCAGCCAGTGTTTCGAGACCTGCTCGATGTCGCTGATATGCGCGTAGCCTTCGAACACCTTCGGGATCGGCACGGCAACAAGTTTTTCATCGGCACCGGCCTCGTCGCTCATGCGCAGCACGCCAACCGGCCGGCAGCGGATTGCCGAGCCGGGTACCAGCGGCAATGGCAGGATGACCAGCACGTCGAGCGGATCACCATCACCGCCCAAAGTCTGCGGGATGTAGCCGTAGTTGCACGGATAGCGCATCGGCGTGGACAGCACGCGATCGACGAAGATCGTGCCGCTGGCCTTGTCGACCTCGTACTTGACCGGTTCCGCATCCTTGGGAATCTCGATGATGACGTTGATTTCGTTCGGCACGTCCTTGCCGGTGGAAACGAGCTGCAAAGCCATGGAAACTCCTTGATGAGGACATCCGCGCCGGGCACATGAGCGCCGGGATTTTCGCGGGCGTCATCATACGGGACTCGTTGCTGCGACGCAGCATCGAAGTCTGCGAGGCTTATTCGATGTTCATCGTCGGGCAGTTGTTGCCGATGCGCTGCCCAGGCCGGGCGATCCCTGCAAGCGAGGTATCAGGCAATGAAAACCCGCAAGGTCGATGTCGCGATCATTGGAGGCGGAACCGCCGGCATGGTCGCCTATGGCGAGGTGCGCAAGCACACCGATCGCATAGCCTTGATCGAAGGCGGGCCGTTCGGTACCACCTGTGCGCGCGTCGGCTGCATGCCCTCCAAGCTGCTGATCGCGCCCGCCGAGGCACGCCATCGCCTGCAGGCGCTGCCTGAGTTCGGCATCGGCAGCGATGCCGGCAAGGTCGATGGGGTGGCAGTGATGCGACGCGTGCGGGCGGAACGTGATCGCTTCGTCGGTTTTGCCGTCGATACGGTGGCCGGCTTCGATCAGAGCCACATCGTGCGCGCCTGCGCACGATTCGCCGATGATCATCGCTTGATTCTGGATGCGCCGGATGCGCATCAGGCACCGGCAGCGGACATCGAGTGCATCGAGGCGGCGCGCATCGTCATCGCCACCGGCTCGCGGCCGCTGATGGCCGATGCCCTGAAGCCGGCGGGCGATCGCCTGATCAGCAGCGATGAGGTGTTCTACTGGCAGGATCTGCCGCAATCGGTCGCCGTGTTCGGGGCTGGCGCGATCGGCGTCGAACTCGGCCAGGCCCTGCATCGGCTTGGTGTTCGCGTGCGCCTGTTCGGGCGCGGTGGCGGCATCGCCGGCTTGCAGGATGCCACGGTTCGTGCAGTCGCAGTGCGCACGCTGGCTGCGGAAATGCCGGTCAGTCTCGATGCCCGCGAGGTCCGCGTCAGCCGCGATGGTGATGCCGTGTGCATCGATTTCATCGACGACGAGGGTCGTCCGCGCAGCGAGCGCTTCGACTGGCTGCTGGCGGCAACCGGGCGCACGCCGAATGTCGATCGCCTGACCCTGGAAAACACTGCCATTGAATGCGACCCTCGCGGCGTGCCTGTTTTCGATCCCTTGACCATGCAGACCAGCGTCAAGCACATCTTCATCGCCGGCGATTCGGCCGCGGACCGGCCGATCCTGCATGAGGCTGCCGACGAGGGCCATCTGGCCGGACGCAATGCGGGGCGCTTTCCGGAAGTATTGCGCAAGCCGCGACGCACGCCGATGGGCATCGTCTTCTGCGATCCGCAAGCGGCATTTGTCGGTGCGCGACATGCACGGCTGCTTGCCGACAGGATCGATTTCGCAAGCGCCCAGGTTTCCTTCGGGAACCAGGGCCGTGCGCGCGTGATGCAGGTCAACCAGGGCCTGCTGCGCGTCTATGCCGAACGCGGCAGCGGCCTGCTGCTGGGTGCCGAGTTGTTTGGCCCGGACGCCGAGCATCTGGCACACCTGCTGGCCTGGGTCGTGCAATTGCGCAAGAGCGTCGCCGAAGTACTCGAGTTGCCGTTTTATCACCCGGTCATCGAGGAAGGCCTGCGCACTGCCTTGCGCGCGCTGCTCAAGGAACTCGGCATGGCCACGAAGCCGCCGTCGCCGTGCCTGGATTGCGGTCCCGGCACTTGAGGCACGCGGTCTTCCGCCAGGGCCGCTACGGCTTGCGCGTGGCGGCCGGGCCGGCCGAGTTCTCGGCAATCGCGCGCAGCACGGCGCGATGCGCGGCCTTGGATACGAGGATGATGGCAAGCACGCCGACCGCAGTAGCGGCATAGATCGGCAGACCGTGTTGCCAGTCTTCTCGCGTTCCGGCAAAGCCACGCGACAGCCATTGCTTGCCGGCGTGGCCGATATACGCCTCGATTGCGTAGTGGCTGAGCAGGACCAGGCTGGCAAGCATGAAGCCGGCAAAACGCACGCCCGCCGCGCCAAGCAGATAGCTGATCAAGGCCGGATTGAGCGGGGTCAGGCGCAGCAGCATTTGCAGGCGCAACTCGTCGCGGATCACCGCCGACTGGATCGACCGAAGCAGGGGCCGGGTTTCCAGCGCACGCTGGATCCGCGCATGCAGCAGGCGGCGGGCGAGGCCGTATTGCAGGGCGGCGGCGATGAGGTTGCCGACCAGCAGCAGGCCGATTCCCCAGCCGAGACCGAACAAGGCGCCGGCAACGAGACCGAACAATGATTCGGGAACCAGCATCGAAGTGCCGACCACCAGCAATCCGACAAAGGCCACGCGACCCCACATGCCGAGCCCGGCAATCGTCGCTTCAATCGTCTGCAGGTGACGTTCGGCTTCGCGTCCCAGCACGATCACGGCAACCACGACCAGCAGCACCGCGAGCGCCAGCGGAACGATCGCACGCAGTTCGCCGCCGAGTAGTTGCCGCCGGCGTTCGGCCTGCGGCGTTGCCGGCTCATCGGCGTCCATGCGGTACTCCCTTGATGCACCTCACCCCGCGGCGAGCAATCCTCGGCATGGCGGGATGATTCAAGGCCGCTCAGGCAAACAGCGCGAGCAGCGCATCACGCGACAGGGAACGGTTTTCAGCCTCGTCACGGCGGCGGTACTCGAAAGTGCCTGTGGCAAGGCCACGCTCGCCGATGACGATGCGCTGCGGAATGCCGATCAACTCGGCATCGGCAAACATCGGGCCCGGGCGCAGACCGCGATCATCCAGGGCCACCTCGATGCCGCGCGTGGCGAGCTCCTCGTAAAGCCGCTCCGCTTCCTCGCGCACGGTGCTGCTGGCGGCCATGTTGATCGGGCAGATGACCACCTGCCAGGGCGCCATGGGTGCGGGCCAGAGGATGCCGGCCTCGTCATGGTTTTGCTCGATCGCCGCAGCGACGATGCGGCTGACGCCGATGCCATAGCAACCCATCGACATGATGCGTGCCTTGCCCTGGTCATCGAGCACGCTCGCGCCGAGCGCCTCGGCGTACTTGCTGCCTAGCTGGAATACGTGGCCGACCTCGATGCCGCGGGCGATCGCGAGATGGCCCTTGCCATCCGGCGAGGCGTCGCCTTCGACGACCTTGCGCAAATCGGCGATGCGCGTGATGCGGGCATCGCGCTCCCAGTTCGCCCCGCGCAGATGCTTGCCTGCGGCATTCGCGCCGCAGGTGAAATCGGCAACCAGCGCGGCATCGCGATCGACGATCACCGGAATCGAGTCCGGCAGTCCGACCGGGCCGATGAAGCCCGGCATGCAGCCAATTGCACGAACGATTTCCTGTTCATCGGCGAGCGTGGATTCGCCGGGCAGCTCCTGCAGGCGCGCCGCCTTGACTTCGTTGACTTCGTGGTCGCCGCGCACGCACAAGGCGACGAGGCCATCGTTGCCGCGCACGATGATGGTCTTGATGCACTGGCTGGCTTCGATGCCGAGGAAGGCGGTCAGCTCCTCGATGGTCCTTTGCGTGGGCGTGTCGATGCTTTCCACTGCTGCAGCGGGCGCGGGGCGCTTGCCGGCCGGCGCCAGTGCCTCGGCTTTTTCGATGTTTGCCGCATAATCCGAGCCGGTCGAGAAGACGATGGCATCCTCGCCCGAATCGGCAAGCACCTGGAACTCGTGCGAGGCGCTGCCGCCGATGGCGCCGGTGTCCGCATCGACGGCGCGGAAGCGCAGGCCAAGGCGCGTGAAGATGCGCGTGTAGGCGTCGTACATGTTGCGGTATTCGGCGGCCAGGCTGTCGGCGTCGATGTGGAACGAGTAGGCATCCTTCATGAGGAATTCGCGCGCCCGCATGATGCCGAAGCGCGGGCGGATCTCGTCGCGGAACTTGGTCTGGATCTGATAGAAGTTGATCGGCAACTGCTTGTATGACTTCAGCTCCTGGCGGGCGAAATCGGTGATCACTTCCTCGTGCGTGGGGCCGTAGCAGTAGCCGGCGTCCTTGCGGTCCTTGATCTTCAGCAACTGGCCGCCGAATTTCTCCCAGCGCCCGGTTTCCTCCCACAGTTCCTGCGGCTGGATCGAAGGCATCAGCAGCTCGATCGCGCCGGCGCGGTTCATCTCCTCGCGGATGATCGCCTCGACCTTGCGCAAGACGCGAAGGCCAAGCGGCGACCATGTGTAAATGCCGGAAGCGAGCTTGCGGATCATGCCGGCGCGCAACATCAGCTTGTGGCTGATGATTTCGGCATCGGCGGGGACTTCCTTGACGGTGGCGAGGTGAAAACGGGACAGGCGCATGGGTCTGCTTCGATCGCAATGGATCGGCAATTCTACAGAAGCAGGTGGGTTTTCACCGCGCCCGGATGTGCGGGCGCACGACACGCAATGGTCATGTCGGCAGGACTACCCGCGGATTTCCGCGCTGACCGGCGGCCGACCCGGCAAACGATCAGCCGCAGAACAGCTTGATCTGTTCCTTGGCCTTGTTCAGGTTCATCTGGTACTGCACCTGGGTTTCCGGCAGAGCGTCGTCGCCGGGTGCCGAGGCGTTGTAGATTTCGAGGTTCCTGCGCGCGGCGGCACAGTTGCGCTTGATGTCATCCTCGCTGTAGCCGGCGGCTGCAGCCATGCTCGGACCAGCCTTGGGCTGCTCGGCCTCGGCCTCGACAGCGGTGCTGGTAACCCCGCTGTGGACGATGAGCTTCTTTGCCGACGCCGTATTCGGCGGCGGCGGGGTATCCGAGAAATGCTTGGTACCGTTTGTGTCGGTCCAGGAGTAGACCTGCTGGGCCACCGCAGGGACGGCGCTCAGGCAAGCGAGGATCAGTACAATCGAACTGGGCTTCATCATGTTCTCCGCGTCGGTGCGAGCCGACTGTTGGGCCCTAAATGAGCGCACTGGATAGCACTAGTTTCGTTGTCTGACAAGCACTTCGGTGGCAAATCGCAACGATCAGTTAAACTCGACACACTTTTCCGAATGGTCCCGAGCATGGCAGAAACATCCCCCAGTCCACGCAAGCGATCGCGCGGGATCTACCTGCTGCCGAATCTGTTCACGACCGCGGCGATGTTCGCCGGCTTCTACGCGATTGTCGCGGCCATTGGCGGGCGCTATTCGGAAGCCGCGCTGGCGGTGTTCATTGCCGCCATCCTGGACGGCCTCGACGGTCGCGTCGCCCGCATGACCGGCACGCAGAGCGAGTTCGGCGTGCAGTACGACTCCTTGTCGGATCTGGTCAGCTTCGGTCTCGCTCCGGCTCTGGTCATGTACACCTGGTCGCTGTCCTCGCTGGCCGAATATGGCCCGCTGTGGGGCAAGTTCGGCTGGGCGGCGGCCTTCATCTACGCGGCCTGCGCGGCGCTGCGCCTGGCTCGATTCAATACCCAGGTCGGAGTTGCCGACAAACGCTACTTCCAGGGCCTGGCCAGTCCGGCGGCGGCGGGTCTGTGCATGTCCTTCGTCTGGACGGTCGAGAAATTCGACTTGAGCGGCATCGATGTGCAGTTCGTCACCCCGGTCATCGCCATCCTCGCCGGCCTGCTCATGGTCAGCAACATTCGCTATTTCAGCTTCAAGGCCTGGCCAACCTCGGATCGCGTGCCCTTCATCTGGATTCCGGCGGCGTTGCTGATACTGGTTGCGCTGGCCATTGATCCGCCGCGGGTATTGTTCGGCATCGGCATCCTCTATGTGCTGTCCGGGCCGATCATGACCTTGTGGGGCCTGCGCCGCTGGCGCGAACAGCGTGCCCTGCGCGGCACCGAGCGCAGCGAAGAATGAATCCGCAGCCGGCCATGTCCATGCCGGTGGCCGTCGCCAGCGAAGCGCGCGCGCTTGCCTTTCTCGCCGATCTCTCCGAAACCCTGGCCGTTTCCCTCGACCTGCGCCAGACCTTGAGCGAAGCGGTCACCCGCATTGCCGATTTCATGGATGCCGAGGCCGCCTCGTTGTTCCTCCTCGAGGAAGACGGCGACATGCTCGAATGCCGGGTCTGCGTCGGCCCCATCGACATCACCGGCTTGCGCATTCCGCTTGGCCAGGGCGTGGTCGGCCGCGCGGTTGCGGAAAACCGCAACCAGGTCGTCGCCGATGCGCTCAGCGATGCCCGCGTCGACCGCAGCAACGATGTCGATACCGGCTTCGTCACGCGCAGCTTGCTGTGCGCGCCACTGGCCACGGCCAAGGGGCCGATCGGTGCGCTGGAGGTGGTCAACAAGCGCACCGGAGGTGCGTTCAGCGCAGACGACGCCGAGATTCTGCGCCTGGTCGCGGCACCGACCTCGCTGGCCATCAACAATGCGCGCATGGCCCATGAGCTGGTGCAGCAGGCGCGCATGCGCCGCGAATTCGACCTCGCCCGGCGCATGCAGAAATCGCTGCTGCCCAAGCGTCGGCGCGACGGCTTTCCGCTGATCGGCATGAACTTGCCGGCGCACGAGATCTCCGGCGATTTCTACGATTATTTCGACCTCGCCGACGGTCGTATCGGTTTTTTCATCGGCGATGTCTCCGGCAAGGGACTGGACGCCGCCTTGCTCATGGTGCGCGTGGCTTCGTTGTTGCGCTGGGTTGGCAAGGACGGCACACCGCCGTCGGAATGGCTGCAGAAGGTCAACGAGGAACTCTGCCAGGGCAGCCTCGATGGGCGTTTCGTCTGCGCCCTGGTCGGCCATTGCGATCGCAACGCGCAGCAGGTCGAGATTGCCGCGGCCGGCTTTCCCCCGGCGCTGCTGTACCGGCGGGGCGAATTCACCGAATTCCTCTCGGGCGGCGCGCCGCTGGGCATCCTGGCCGGGGAAACCTTCGACGGGCACCGCATCGATCTGACCGATGCTTCGCTTTACTGCTATTCCGACGGCGTCACCGACGTGCGCGATGCGCAGCGCCGCACGATCGGCTCGGAGGGCGTTCGCGAGCTGATTTCCCGTCACGCCGGGGCCTCGGCCGAGCCGCGCCTGCGCGGCATGTTTTCGGAGTTGAAGCACTTGCGCCTGGTTGATGACACGACCTTGCTGCTGATTGAACGCATGCAGTCGCATGGCCCGGAAGTGTTGCTCAAGCGGCGTTTCCCGGCGCGCCCGGAGCAGATGCGCGGGATTCGCTCGCTGCTGCGCACGGCGCTCGATGATGCCGGTGTCGAGGCGGCAATCCGGGATAAACTCGTCCTCGCTGTCGATGAGGCCTGCTGCAACGTGATCCGGCACGCCTACGGGCCGGAATGTTCGGGCGACATCGACCTGCGCGTCACCCGCGATGCCGGCAAGCTTGAATTCCGCCTGCTCGATACGGCGCCCGTCGTCGATCCGCAGTGCGTTCGCGCCAAGCCGTTAGGCGAATGCCGCAGTGGTGGGCTCGGCATCGCCCTGATCGATACGGTGATGGACGACTGGGCCATGCAGCAACGTCCCGACGGGCGCGGCAACTGCATGGTCATGCACAAGAAAGTCAGCGCCAACCAGGCAAGCGGGGAAGACCAGGCATGAACGGGATCGAACACGAATCGGCCGATGGATGCATATTGATCCGCCTGCGCGGCGAGGTTGACCTGTCCTGGTCGCAGCAGGTGCGCGAAGCGGTACTCGCGGCACTGCAGAAAAATGCCCGCGTCGGAGTGGTGCTCAGCGAAGTCACTTACATCGATTCCTCCGGCATCGCCGCCCTCGTCGAAGGGTTCCAGAATGCGCGCTCGCGAGGCACCGGCTTTGCCCTGGTCGCCATCAGCGATGCGGTGCGCGCCGTGCTTGAACTGGCACGACTCGATCGCGTGTTTCCGATCGTTGCCGATGTCGCGGCGATTCCCGAAGCCAACGGCGCGTCGGCTTGGAAACCCTGACCCGGCCCCTCGCGAAAATCGGCCGTGGCACGGTCGGTGCGCTCAGCGGCATGGGCTATGCGGCAATGCTGCTGGTCGAGTCGCTGTACCTGGCAGTCTGGGGCTGGCGTCTTGGCCAGCCGCTGCGCCTGCGCGCGGTGTTCGAGCAGATGCGCCAGGTGGGTGTCGATGCCTTGCCGATCGTCTGCCTGCTTGCCTTCACCGTCGGCATCATGCTGGGCATCCAGTTCGTCTCGGCGCTCGGCGAGTTCGGCGCGCAATCGCAGGTTGTCATTGCCGTGGCCAAGTCGGTGACCCGCGAATTCGGCGCGCTGATAACCGCCATCCTCGTCGCCGGTCGCTCCGGTTCGGCGCTTGCCGCACGCATAGGTTCGATGACCGTTTCCCAGGAAGTCGACGCGCTGGCCGTGATCGGCATCAATCCGGTGCGTTATCTGGTGGCCCCGGCGCTGATCGCGATGTTGATCATGCTGCCCTTGCTGACCGTGTTCGCCGATGCGGTCGCGATCTTCGGCGCGGCGCTGTACAGCGCGCCGGCACTCGACGTCACGCCGAGTGCCTACATGCTGCAGTCGATGTCGCTGCTTGATCCCGGCGATATCGGCCAGGGACTTGCCAAGAGTGCGGTGTTTGCCCTGCTGATCACCTTGATCGGCGTCAGCACCGGCTTTTCGGTGAGCGGTGGTGCCGAGGGCGTTGGTCGCGCGACGACACGCGCGGTCGTCCTCTCGATCTGCTGGATCATTGTCGCTGACATGATCTTTTCTTTTTTTCTCAATCGCTAGACATGACCACTGCCGCGCCCTTGATCGAAGTCGAGAAGCTCGAAGCCTGGTACGGCAAGCGGCGCATCCTCAATGGCGTCGATTTCAGCGTCAACGCCGGCGAGATCCGCGTGATCATGGGTGGCTCGGGTTCCGGCAAGAGCACCTTGCTGCGGCACATGCTCGGCCTCAACCGGCCAGTGTCGGGCACGGTCAAGTTGTTCGGCATCGACCTGGCCGCTGCCAGCGACCGCGAGAAACTCGATGTGCGCAAGCGCATCGGCGTCTCCTTCCAGGGTGGTGCGCTGCTGACTTCGATGACGGTCGGCGACAACGTCGCCTTGCCGTTGCGCGAGCTCACCAATCTGGATGAGCAGACGATCCGCATCATGAGCCGGATCAAGCTCGAGGTGGTCAATCTCGGCGGCTTCCAGGACCTCATGCCGGGCCAGCTTTCAGGCGGCATGATCAAGCGTGCGGCACTGGCGCGGGCCATCGTCATGGATCCGCGGCTGCTCTTTTTCGACGAGCCTTCGGCAGGTCTCGATCCGGTTGTTTCCGCCGAACTGGACGAGTTGATCCTGCGCCTGCGCGATGCCTTGCGCATGACCATCGTCGTCGTCACCCACGAGCTTGAAAGTGCGTTCAAGATCGCCGACACGATCACCGTGCTCGACCAGGGCGACGTGCTGATGACGGGCACCACGGCCGCGGTGCGCGCTGCCGACAACGAGCGCATCCAGGATCTGCTCAACCGACGTCCGCGCGAGATCCAGGTCGATGCCGATGACTACCTGCGGCGCCTGGTCGGGACAGGTGCATGATCGGGCTTGCGCACATGGATTTTCGATCCGACGGTAGAATGCGGCCGATGGCAATGGGGGAGATCGGGTGAAGCGCGACACGATCAATTATGTGGCGGTCGGTGCAGTGGTCCTGGCGGCGCTGGTGCTGCTGCTGGTCGGCCTTGCCCTGATCACCGGACGCAGCGGGGCGGCCACGGATTATTTCGTGCATTACCGGAATGTCACCGGCCTGCGTTATGGCGCGCCGGTTTTCTACGAGGGTTATCGGATTGGCGAAGTTGCCGCCATCGAGCCTGAGCGCAGCAGCGAGGGAACCCGCTACAAGGTCACCGTGTCGGTCAAGCGCGACTGGACGATTCCGGTCGACAGCGTCGCCCGCTTGCAGTCGAGCGGCCTGCTTGCCGACATGTCGATCGGCATCAAGGAAGGTGCCAGCAAGCAGATGCTGGCGCGCGGTGCCGAGATCGGCGGTGCCGAGAATGCGGACGTCTTCGCCGCGGTCGGCGAACTGGCCGGGCAGGTTTCCGCGCTGACCCGCGAGCAGATCACGCCGATGATTGCCTTGCTTTCCAAACGCGTCGATTCGATCACCGGCTCGCTCGACAACAACACCCCGGAAATCCTCGGCCAGGCGCAGACCCTGCTGGGCAAGCTCAACGATGCGTCGGGTGCGCTCGACGACCTGCTCAAGCCGCAGAACCGCGCCGCCGTTGCCAGCATCCTCGGCAATGTGCAAGGGCTCAGTGGCGAGCTGCGCGATACCCGCAAGACGCTCGACCAGACGGTCGGTGAACTGGCCGATATCGCCCGCGAAAATCGCGGTGACATCCGTGGTGCGATGACCGATCTGGCGACCGTCATGGCCAGCCTGTCCAGCCGCATGGACGTGATCACCCATCATCTGGAATCGGCCACGCGCAACCTCGACGAGTTCAGCCGCGAGATCCGCCGCAACCCGGGACAACTGCTGCGCTCGCCGGAACCCGACAAGCTGGAGGACGACGGCAAATGAGAGCCCTCATCGCTGCACTGTGTGCGCTCGGTCTTGCCGCCTGCGGCAATATCCCGGGCGTGCCCGACCACACGTATTTCCGCATGGCCGAGCCACAGCCGCTGCCGGTCAGCACGGTGCAGGTTTTCAACACGCCGATCGTGGTCAACCTGTTCGCCGCCGACGGGCTTTATGCCGATCGCGCCCTCATCTATGCCCTCGATCCCGCGGGCAGCGAGTTGCGCCAGTACCACTACCAGTTGTGGACCGATCCGCCGACCCGATCCCTGCAACGCCGATTGCTGATCGAACTGCGCGACGCCGCCGTGGCGCCGCTGGTGACCGATGAGCTCGCGGCAAGCCAGGCGGCCCTGCGCATCAGCGGCAGCATCCTGCGCTTCGAGCGTGTGCCAGGTGTGGATGGCGGCTTCCTCGCCAGCGTGGTGGTGCGGATTCGCGTTGATCGGCCCGATGGCACGCCCCAGTTGGACGAGATCTATCATGCCGATGTCGCCGCCGCCGACAAGAGCCTTGGCGCGACCGCCGTGGCCTTGTCGCGAGCCGTCGATCAGGCCTTTGCCGAGTTCCACGCCGATCTGCTGCAGAGCGAGGTCAATGAGCATGCTCGATGACTACAGCCTGCGCCTGCTCGCTGAAATCGGCATTGAAGTCTATGTGCCGCGTACCGCCGTCGCCGCGCCTGCCGTGCAATCGGCCGCGCACCAAGCGCACGACAAGCCGCAGGCCGGCGTCGCTGCCGGCAGTTCCGTGCCGCCAGCGCCTGCTGCGGGCGCGTCGACCATCCTGATTGTCTGCAGCGAGGCTCGGCATGGACGCCTGCTTGACGACTTGCTGCGCGGCCTGCGCATGGCCGGGCTTGATGCGGCAATGGCCGATATCTCCCGGCTCGAAGCCGTCGCCGCCGCGCGGGGCTTGCTGATCCTCGGCGAAACCCTGATGCGGATGCTGGGCGCCGGGATTCCGGCTCAACGGCAGAACGAGATGGACTGGATCATCAGCAGCGAACCCGCCGTGCTCGCCGGCAGTGCCGAGGCCAAGCGCTCGCTCTGGGGCGAGATCAAGCGCCTGTCGCGCGCGCAGGCAAAGCATCGCGCCGGCGGCTGAGCCGAAACGCCCATGGCTGCCAACCTGCAGGACCCGATTTCGAGTTTCCGCGCCATGCGCGCGAGCGATCTCGAGGCTGTCTCGCGGATCGAACTGAGCGCCTATCCGCATCCATGGACGTTCACGATCTTCCGCGATTGCCTGGCCTCCGGTTACGAATGCTGGGTGCTCGAACGCGCGGGCGAGGTGATCGGTTACGGCGTGCTCTCGGTCGCCGGCGGCGAAGCGCATGTCCTCAACATCTGCATTGCGCCGGCCGAGCAGGGCCACGGTCTCGGCCGCCGCATCCTCGCCCGCCTGCTCGATCTGGCCCGCTGGCATCATGCCGAGCGCGTCTTCCTCGAAGTGCGCCCCTCGAACACGGCCGCTGTTGCCCTTTATCACAGCAGCGGATTCAACGAGATCGGGCGACGGCCGAACTATTACCCGGGCAAGCGGGGGCGCGAGGATGCGCTGGTCATGGCTATCGAGCTGCTGGGGCCGGGACTCGGGAATGGGGAATAGGGAAAGCCTGCTTTTCCTGCCCATGGTGCATTGGGGGGAAGGTGCCCGAACGGCGATGATGGGGTTCATGCGCCTGCCTTGACCGTGCCTCGATGAACGAGTCCCCGGCACCCGCAGGCTGGCCGATTCGATGCTTCATGCTGCAAAGCGGTAACATGCGCATTCCGTCATGGTTGCCGAGAGTATGTCGATGTTTTCCAAAGGTTTGCGAATCGCGGATCTGGATCCTGAGCTGGCCGCGGCCATTGCCGCCGAAGCCGTGCGCCAGGAAGACCATGTCGAACTGATCGCTTCCGAGAACTACGCCAGTCCACGCGTACTCGAGGCGCAGGGTTCGGTGCTCACCAACAAGTACGCCGAAGGTTATCCGGGCAAGCGTTATTACGGCGGTTGCGAACATGTGGATGTCGCCGAGCGCCTGGCCATGGCGCGGCTCAAGGAACTGTTTGGTGCCGACTATGCCAACGTGCAGCCGCATTCGGGTTCGCAGGCCAACCAGGCGGTCTATCTGGCCTTGCTGCAGCCGGGTGACACCATCCTCGGCATGAGCCTCGCCCACGGCGGTCACCTGACCCACGGTGCCAAGCCGAACATCTCGGGCAAGTTGTTCCATGCCGTGCAGTACGGGGTCGATGAGAATGGCCTGATCGATTACGACGAAGTCGAACGCCTGGCCATCGAACACAAGCCGAAGATGCTGATCGGCGGCTTCAGCGCTTATTCGCAGGTTGTCGACTGGGCACGCATGCGCGCCATTGCCGACAAGGTCGGGGCAATCTTCTTCGTCGACATGGCCCATGTCGCCGGTCTGGTTGCGGCCGGCGTCTATCCAAACCCGGTGCCGCATGCGCATGTGGTCGCCTCGACCACGCACAAGACCCTGCGCGGGCCGCGCGGCGGATTCGTGATAGCCAAGGGACTCGGCGAGGAAGGCGAGAAGAAGCTGCAGTCGATCGTCTTCCCGGGCATCCAGGGCGGCCCGCTGATGCATGTGATCGCGGCCAAGGCGGTGGCCTTCCTCGAAGCCCTCAGCCCCGAGTTCAAGGCATATCAGAAGCAGGTGGTCGTCAACGCCAAAGCCATGGCCAGGACCCTGATCGCGCGCGGCTACAAGATTGTTTCCGGCGGCACCGAGAATCACCTGATGCTGATCGACTTGATCGGTCGCGACTCCAGCGGCAAGGATGCCGAAGCCGCACTCGGCAAGGCCCATATCACGGTCAACAAGAACGCCGTGCCGAACGATCCACGCTCACCGTTCATCACCTCGGGCCTGCGCATCGGTACGCCGGCCGTCACCACGCGTGGCTATGGCGAAAGCGATTGCATCGACCTCGCCAACTGGATCGCCGACGTCCTCGATGCACCCAATGACGACAGGGTCATCGCCTCGGTACGCGACAAGGTAACCGCGCAATGCCGGCAGTACCCGGTGTATGGCTGAGATGCCGGGAATGGAGAATGGGGAATGGGGAATCGGTAGAAGTCGGTTTCCTCCACCCGTGCCGCATCACTCCAGGATTGCGCAGGCAGCTCCAATCCAATTCCCGATTCCCCATTTTCCATTCCCGCTACTCTGATGCACTGCCCCTTCTGCCAGCACGAAGATACCCGCGTGATTGATTCGCGCGTGTCCGACGATGGCACGACGATCAGGCGGCGGCGTGAGTGCGAGCAGTGCAATGAGCGGTTCAATACCTTCGAGACGGCTGAATTGAAATTGCCGGCCGTGGTCAAGTCCGATGGCCGTCGCGAGTCGTTCGACGAGCGCAAGCTGCGCACCAGTTTCAGTCGGGCCTTGCAGAAGCGTCCGGTTGCCAGCGACGAGGTCGACCTGGCCGTGCGCAGCGTGATCGACGATGTGCGGCGCAGTGGCGAGCGCGAGATTGCCTCGATGCATGTCGGCGAACTGGTCATGCGCGAATTGAAGAAGCTCGATCAGGTCGCCTACGTGCGCTTTGCTTCCGTCTACCGCAGTTTCGAGGACGTGCAGGCATTCCGCGAGGAAATCGAAAAGCTCGAACGCGACCTGCCCGGACTGGAAACCCTGCAACTGCCTTTGCTTGAGGAAACTCCTGCACGCAAGGCCAGGGGCTGACGCGGCATGGCTGGCTTGCCGTGAGCGCGGTGGAATTCAGCGCCGTCGACCATGCGCACATGGCGTTTGCGCTGCGCCTGGCCGAACGCGGCTTGTTCACCACCGACCCCAATCCGCGCGTTGGCTGCGTGATCGCGCACGGCGAGGAAATGGTCGGCAGTGGTTGGCATCGGCGTGCTGGTGGCGCACATGCCGAAGTTTTTGCCTTGAACGAGGCGGGTGATCACGCACGCGCCGCCACCGCCTATGTGACGCTCGAACCCTGCGCGCACTTCGGGCGCACGCCGCCGTGCGCCGATGCCTTGATCGCCGCGGGCGTCGCACGGGTCGTCATCGCGCATGCGGATCCGTTCGCCGGGGTCGATGGTCGCGGAACAGCCAAATTGCGCGAGGCCGGAATCCTCGTCGAGAGCGGTCTGATGGCCGGTGCCGCGCGCGAGATCAATCGGGGATTCCTTTCGCGCATCGAACGTGGCCGGCCGTGGTTGCGGGTCAAGCTGGCGATGAGCCTTGATGGACGCACGGCGCTGGCCAGCGGCGAGTCCAAATGGATTACCGCAGCGGCCGCGCGCGCCGATGTGCAGCTCTGGCGCGCTCGAAGTTCGGCGATCCTGAGCGGCATCGGCACCGTGCTCGCCGACGATCCGGCGCTGAGCGTGCGCCTGGCGAATGCCACGGATGCCGACATGGCACCGCTGCCGCCGCTGCGCGTCATCCTCGATCGCGAGCTGCGTGCTCCGGCTACGGCGCAGGTCCTTGATGGTTCGCTGCCGACCCTGGTCCTGCATGGGGCCGGGGCGCGGCCAATCGATGGACGCTTCGACGGAGTCGAGCTCGCCGCGGTTGAAATCCGCCAAGGGCGGCTCGACCTGTCAGCGGTGCTGGCCGTGCTTGCCGCACGCGGGGTCAACGAGATCCAGGTCGAAGCCGGGCCGACGCTTGCTGGAGCCTTGTTTGCCGCTGGCCTGGTTGATGAGCTGTTGCTGTATGTGGCGCCGGTCCTGCTTGGCGACAACGCACGTCCCTTGCTGACGCTGCCCGCGCTTGGCGAGATGGCCGCGCGCTGGAAGCTGGGAGTGCTCGATCAGCGCATGATCGGCGCGGATTGGCGTTTGCTGTTGCGACCCCTGGAGGCGTGAGTGTTTACCGGAATCATCCAGTCGATTGGCCAACTGCTCAGCAGTGAGGAGCGCGGTGGCGATCGGCGCATGGTTTTCCATGTCGGAGCGCTGGCGCTTGATGACGTGCGCCAGGGCGACAGCATTGCCGTGGCCGGCGTCTGCCTGACTGCGCTGGACCTGACCGAAGATTCCTTTGCTGCCGACGTCTCGCGGGAAACCCTCGGCTTGACCACGCTCGGCGCGCTCGAGCCGGGTGCGCCGGTCAATCTGGAAAAGGCCTTGCGCCTCAGTGATCGGCTCGGCGGTCATCTGGTGTCCGGTCATGTCGACGGGTTGGGCAGGGTCATCGATATCCACGGCGATGCGCGTTCGCAGCGCTGGACCTTCGAGGTGCCCGCCACGCTTGCACGCTACATCGCCAGCAAGGGTTCGATCTGCATCGATGGCGTCAGCCTCACCGTCAACGAAGTCGACGGACTGCACTTCGGCGTCAACCTGATTCCCCATACGCAGCAAGTGACGACGTTCGCCGCGCGCCGCGTCGGCGACGCGGTCAATATCGAGGTCGATCGCATGGCGCGCTATGCCGAACGCCTGATCGAATTCCGTGCAGGCGAAACCCCCGCAATGTAGGTTTCTGCCTCATATGACAAGAATATCTTATGGAAACACGCAATGAGCTTCGACACGATCCCCGAAATCCTCGCTGACATCCGCGCCGGCCGCATGGTCGTGATCCTGGACGACGAGGATCGCGAGAATGAAGGCGATCTGGTCATGGCTGCGGAAAAGGTGCGTCCCGAGGACATCAACTTCATGGTCCGCGAAGCGCGCGGCCTGGTCTGCCTGACCCTGACCGCGGCGCGCTGCCGGCAGCTCGGCCTGAAGCCGATGGTGCACAACAACACCTCCTCGCACCACACCAATTTCACCGTCTCGATCGAAGCCGCCGAAGGCGTCACCACCGGCATCTCGGCATACGACCGCGCGCACACGATCCGCACTGCAGTTGCCGCCGATGCGCGCCCGGAACACCTGGCCCAGCCCGGGCACATCTTTCCCCTCGCCGCGCAGACCGGCGGCGTGCTGGTGCGCGCCGGGCATACCGAGGCGGCCTGCGACCTGGCCACCATGGCCGGGCTTGAACCGGCCGGCGTCATCGTCGAGGTGATGGACGACGACGGCACCATGGCGCGGCGACCGGCGCTGGAGGCGTTCGCGCGCAAGCACGGGTTGAAGATCGGCACGATTGCCGACCTGATCCGCTATCGCCTGCAAACCGAAAACACCATCGAGCGCCTGCGCGATGTGGTGGTTGATACCGAGTTCGGTACGTTCAACCTTGTCGTCTATCGCGATCTCGTCCAGAAGGCCCTGCATTTCGCTCTCGTCCGTGGCGACGTCGCCGATGGCCAGCCGGTATTGACCCGCGTGCACGTGCGCAACACGCTGTCCGATGTGCTGCATTTGCGTCGCGATGACCTGGGACTGAGCGTGACCGCCGCCCTGCGCCGCATTGCCGATGAGGATCGCGGTGTCGTCGTGGTGCTGAGCGAGGCCGGCGAAGCCGAGGCTTTGCTCGATTGCCTGGCCGGAACTACGGCAAAGCCGGCCAACGATCCGGCCAGCGAATGGCGCCGCCATGGACTCGGTGCACAGATCCTCGCCGATCTCGGTGTGCGCCATCTGCGCGTGCTCGGCACGCCGCGCAAACTGGTGGGCCTGGCCGGTTTCGATCTGGATGTCGTCGGTTACGAAGACGCAGGCGCAGCCAGTCGCTGAATCGGGAATCACATCTTCCCCTTCTCCCCTTGTGGGAGAAGGTGCCTGCAGGGCGGATGAGGGGTGGCTCTTGATCCTGACCTTCAAACGCAACGCCGCCGAGTCGCGGCGTTTGCGAATCCGCCAGCCGCAGGATCAGGTCGGCCTCGCCAGATCGTCCAGCATGACCTTGAGGAAGCGCGCCGCCTCGCCGCCGGTCGCGGCGCGATGGTCGAAGGTCAGTGACAGCGGTATCACCTTGTGCGACTCGAAACCGCCCATCACCGGCGTCATCTGGTGGCGCCCCTTGCCGGCGGCGATGATGGCAACCGTAGGCGGCACCACGATCGGCGTCGCGTAGCGGCCGGCGAAGACACCGAAATTGGACAGCGAAATCGTGTAACCCTTGAGTTCCTCGGCGGCAATGCTGCGGTTGATGACCTGGTCGCGCAAACGATTGACCGCCTGGCGGATGCCGTTGGCATCGAGCACGTCGGCATTGCGCAAGGCCGGCACGAACAAGCCGTCATCGGTATCCACGGCGATGCCGATATCGACGTGGGGATGCAGGGTGCGGGTCAGGTTTTCGCCGTCGAACCAGGCATTCAGCGCCGGTACGGCCTGGCAGGCACGCACGATGGCGCGGATCAGGCGCACGGTGATGTCATTGCCCGGCAGCCAGGCGTGGATGTCGGCGTCATCGCTGACCATGGTCGGCACGACCTGTGCGTGCGCGGCGGCCATCACCCGCGCCATGTTGCGGCGCACCCCCTTGAGTTGTTCGGGTTGACCGCTGACGTGTTGTGTCGGTGGTGTCGTGCGCATGGGCTTGCCGGATGCGGACAGCGCGGTGCGTTCGCTGGTGGCGCGTTGGGCCGGTGGTGTCGTTGCGGCGGAGCTGGTTGCCGCAGCGGGGCGGGGCGTAGCCGGCGAGGCACCGATGCGGGCGCTGCCGGATTCTGCAGCGCTTTTGACATCCTTCAAGGTCACCACGCCATCGGCGCCGCTGGGTTTGACCCGGCCCAGGTCGACGCCGAGCTTTTTGGCCAGGGCACGCACGGCAGGCACGGCCTTGACTCCGCCGACGTTCGAGGTCTGCTCGGCATGCACACGATCGCTGGCTTCCATGGCGCCGACCACGGTGCCGGAATCGGCGCGGCCCGAATTGTCGTTCTTGACGATCGCACCGCCCTCGTCGGACGCAATCACTCGATTGCCATCATTCGGGTTCGGGGTTGGCTCGCCGGCGCTCGCTTTCGGCGGGCCGTGATGGTGACCGGTTTCCTGCGCATCGGCACGTTGCGGCAGGCTGGCATCAATCTCGATCTCGATCAGCGCCGCTCCGGTGATGATCACGTCGCCTTCCTTGCCGTGCTGCTTGACAACCTTGCCGGAGAAGGGCGAAGGCACTTCAACCACGGCCTTGGCCGTTTCCATCGAAACCAGCGGTTCATCGAGCCTGGCCACATCGCCGGTCTTGACGAACCATTCGACGATGGTGGCATCGGGCAGCCCTTCGCCGAGGTCGGGCAGGTGGAATGTTTTTGTCGGCATGTTCAGACCACCGCCTTCATGTTTTTTCGTGTATGGCGCGACTGGGCTGTCGCAAGCAGGATCACCAGCACAGCGAGCAGCAGAGTCCAATGACCACCCACAGGAAGTTGTGTCGGGCCAGCCACGCCGGTACCCACGTTGATGTTGAATTCACCTAGCACCGGGGCGGTCGGATCCAGCCCAACGGCAAAACGAACAATGTGGGGTCCTGCAGACAACGCCGGCATGGTGAACGGATGTGCCGTGTATTCGGGATCTCCGGGAGGGCACAGAAATCCGCAGCCGGGGTCGAAGGAGATGATGATCATGTTTCCATCGATTCGGTATTGGGGATGCGTTTCGCCCCAGAAACCTGCGACATTAGGATTCCCGTAAAAATGAAAGACCGCTGCGAATTCCTGATTGGCAGGGGGCGAATCCGGGGTGATCGTGAGCAACGGCGGATTCGGATTCGAACCGGCGATGGCGCATCCACACGCGCCCAGAAATGCAAGCAGCACAACTCGCAACAAGAATTGCCCGGCCGGAATGATCATGAGACCTCCATGGTTTTATGAACCGCGGAAAGTATACGTTCCATCGACGGAAGATATTTCATTTCAAGGCGGAACAACGGAATGTGCGTGTCATAGCCGGTCACGCGTTCAACTGGCGCAACCAGATCGTACATCGCATGTTCGGCCAGACGTGCGGAAATCTCGGCGCCGAAACCAGCGGTGCGCGGCGCCTCGTGGACGATCACGCAGCGCCCGGTCTTGCGCACCGATTCGTGGATGGTGTCGAAATCGAGCGGCTTCAGTGTCGCAACATCGATGACTTCGGCGCTGATGCCTTCTTTCGCCAGCGCCTCGGCCGCTTCCAGGGTTTCCTTGACCTGCGCACCCCAGGTGACGAGGGTCACGTCGCTGCCATCGCGCAGCACGAAGCACACATCGAGCGGCAAGGCTTCGCCGTCATCGGGCACTTCCTCCTTGTATTGGCGATAGATGCGCTTGGGCTCGAAGAAGATGACCGGATCGGGATCGCGGATCGAGGCAAGCAGCAGGCCATAAGCGCGTGCCGGCGAGGAGGGCAGGACAACGCGCAAACCCGGTACATTCGTGAACAAGGCCTCATTTGCCTCGGAATGATGTTCCGGTGCGCGGATGCCGCCGCCCCAAGGTGCGCGCCAGACGGCCGGACAGGTCAGGCGTCCGCGGGTGCGATTGCGCATGCGCGCGGCGTGGCAGATGATCTGTTCAAGCATGGCGTAGATGAAGCCTTCTGAATTGCGCTTCGGCAACCGGTTTCATGCCCTGTGCGGCGAGGCCGACGGTGATTCCGCCGATCGTCGTCTCATCGAGCGGCGTGTCGATCACGCGCTCCGCGCCGAATTTGTCGAGCAGGCCCTGGGTGGCGCGGAACACGCCGCCATTGACGCCGACATCCTCGCCGAGGACGACGACGCTGGGATCGTGTTTCATTTCCCAGGCCAGAGCTTGGGTGACTGCTTCGATCAGGGTGATTTGGGCCATGGTCTGGATTCGTCGGTTTGCATTGGATGTTTGTCTGGCAGAGATGTCGCGAGTGCCATGCGTGTTGCGCACCTTTTCAGGCTGCGGGGCTTCAGCCGCGCTTTTCCCAGAAGATGGCTTCGTCGCGCTGGACAAGCAGATCCGGTGGCAGTTCGGCATAGGTGTAGTCGAACATGCTTTCGATCGGCTGCGCACGGGTTTCAAGATAGGCGTTGACTTCGCCATCGACATATTTCGTGCATTGCTCCTTGAGCGCGATCTCTTCTTCCTCGGTCCACGCGTTCAGCGACATCAGGTAAGCCTTCATGCGCCGCAAGGGCTCGCGCATCCAGGCATCCTTGACTTCCTGCTCGGATCGATAACGACGCGCGTCATCCGCCGTGGTGTGGTCGGACAGCCGATAGGTGACCGCCTCGATGACCATGCCGCCATGGCCGTGGCGGGCGCGCTTGAGCGCGTGATCCATCACCGTACGCATCGCGATCAAGTCGTTGCCATCGACCTGCACGCATTCGAGGCCTGCGGCAATGCCTTTCTGGGCGAGGGTCTTTGCCCCGGTCTGCGCGCTGCGCGGCACCGAGATGGCCCACTGGTTGTTGACGATCACCGCGACCAGCGGCAGCGTCATCGCCCCGGCAACATTGATGGCGCTGTTGAAATCGGCCTTGGACGAGCCGCCATCGCCGATCGTGCAGACCGCCACGCGCGGCTCCTTGCGCGTCTTGAAGGCCAGCGCCGCACCGGCTGCGTGCAGGCACTGCGTGCCGATCGGCACGCACCAGGCGAAGTCATGCGCCGGGCCGGAAAAATTGTTGCCACGTTCATCGCCTCCCCAGTACATCAGCAGTTCGCGCGGTTTCACGCCGCGATGGAACTGCACACCGTATTCACGGTAGCTCGGGGCGAAGCAATCGTCCTCCTGCATGGCGCTGCCAATGGCCAGGTAGGTCGCCTCGTGGCCAAGACAGGGCGCATAAGTGCCGAGCTTGCCGGTGCGCTGCAGGGCGATCGCCTTGGCATCGAATATGCGCACCATGAGCATTTCCTGGTACAGCTTGACCAGTTGCCTGACATCTCGCGCGAAGGCGGGCAGGTCGTCGCGGACCAGCTTGCCTTCGGCATTGAGATACTGGACGTATTCGATTTCAAACGTGGCGGCTGTTGGCACGGAATTCTCCACTGGATCGCGCTTCGCGAAGACAGCGCATGCGGGTCTGTCGGGACCGGAGGTGTCAATTGTCGTCGCTGTGCGACATCGGCATTGCCGACCGGCTCCGGGGAGCGGTGCGAACGTGTCGTGCGGAATCCGGATCCAGTGCCGGATTGCTCGATACTGCGCCGTATTGCTTCCCGGTATCGTGAAACTACCGTGACTTGATAGCAAGCGTCGCCGCGACGCGCAAGGCTCACTGCAGCAATTCAACCGTGCTCGGGGGCGCTGGCGCAGCGGGGGCGCGTCGGGTAGCGTGCACGTTCACTCCCGACACCGCACGAACCGATATGGAAAACCGACGCGAACTCGAACAAGGCATCGAGGTCGATCTGCGTGATCGCCAGAATTATGGTGGCTACCTGCAATTGGACACCCTGCTGTCTGCGCAGAAGCCGCTCAGCGAGCCGAAACACCATGACGAGATGTTGTTCATCGTCCAGCACCACGTCAGCGAATTGTGGATGAAGCTGATCATCCATGAGTTGCGCGCCGCAACCACGTTGCTGGCGACCGACCAGACCGATTCGTGCCTGAAGATCCTCGCCCGGGTCAAGCAGATCCAGCGCCAGTTGTTCGAACAATGGGCGGTGCTGGAAACCTTGACGCCGACGGAGTACCAGCAATTCCGCCATGTGCTCGGACCGGCCTCGGGGTTCCAGTCGCAGCAGTACCGCATGATCGAGTTCCTGCTCGGCAACAAGAACGCCGACATGCTTGCAGTATTCAATCACGATCCGGTACGTCAGGCCGAGTTGCGCGCCGTGCTGGAGGCACCGAGCCTGTATGACGAGTTCCTGCGCCATCTCGCCCGCGCCGGCCATGCCATCCCGGCGGATTGCATCGAGCGCGACTGGTCGCTGCCGCATCGTCGCCGCGAGGACCTGGTGCCGGTGTTCAAGCGCATCTACGAGAACGCCGACGAGTTCTGGTCCGAATACCACTTCTGCGAGCAACTGGTCGATGTCGAGGAATCGTTCCAGCTCTGGCGTTTCCGCCACATGAAGACGGTTGAACGCATCATCGGCCACAAGCGCGGCACCGGCGGATCATCCGGGGTTGGCTTCCTCAGGAAGGCGCTGGACCTGACCTTCTTCCCGGAATTGCTCGACGTGCGCACGGTGATCGGTGTCCAGGGCAACGCTGATCAAGTGGCATAACCGTCATGGGGTTCAGAAGGTTCGCCGGCCGTGTTGGGTGGCGAAGTGAAGGCTGGTGGCCTTGACGAGCCGCACGGCGCGGCTGGCGGGCCTTATGAACGCCGCCCGTTTCATTGCAAAGCAAGCGCTGGGGCGATGTCTGCGCGCAGCTCCATGTTGCGCTGCCTTGAAGGACGGTCGGTCCATCTGCGTCAGCGCGCCGTGATCTGCACGCAGACAGGCGTCGCGACGATTGCGCCACTTGATCGGTGTTGCCCTGGGCCCGACGTGGGCCCGCGATACTGCGTTGCAGCATCTGACGGCGCATTTGACGGCGCAGCATGCGGTCGGTGATCCTCGCCAGTTGAGCCACTGATCCTCGACGGAGAAATGCATGACCGGCGCTACCGACGCAGCAACACCCGCACCGCCGCCCCACCAATTCCAGGATCGCCTGGGGCACCCGCGACCGTTGTGGATGCTCTTCATGACCGAGTTCTGGGAGCGCTTTGCGTTCTACGGAATGCGCTGGGCGCTGGCGCTCTACATCGTTGCCCAGTTCTACGCTGGCGACAGTGCGGGTGAAGCACCGGCCAGTCGACTTTATGGTGCCTACCTCGCCTTGGTCTATGCGGCCGCGCTGTTTGGAGGCTACGTCGCCGATCGCGTGATCGGCTACCAGCGCTCGATCCTGCTGGGCGCGGTCATCATGGCCGCCGGCCTGTTCATGATCGTCCTGCCCAACGAACAGATGTTCAAGTTTGGACTGGCCACGATCATCGCCGGCAACGGCCTGTTCAAGCCGAACATCTCGACCATGGTCGGCAAGTTGTATGCCACCGGCGACGAGCGCCGCGATTCGGGGTTCACCCTGTTCTACATGGGCATAAACGCCGGCGCCCTGATCGCGCCGGTCCTGACCGGCTGGCTGGCCGAGCGCATGTTCGGCGGCTCTCCCGACATGCCGGCGTACAAGGTGGTGTTCATCGCCTCGGGCATCGGCATGCTGATCAGCCTGGTGTGGTTCTGGTTTGGCCGCAGACAGTTGGCGGGTATCGGCAGCCCGGCGGAAGGCAGCGGCGGCATGCAGCGGGTGGTGTACACCCTGCTGGGGACGCTGGTTTCGATCCCGGTGATCTTTTTCCTTCTCTCCATCGACGCCAGCCAGTTGCAGTGGCTGCTGACCGGATTGTTCGTGGCGCTGTGCGTGCTGATCCTGCGCGAAGGTTTTCGTGATGGCGCGGTGCGTCGCGACATGGCCATCGCGATGCTGATCATCTTCGCCTTCAACGTGCTGTTCTGGATGTTCTTCGAACAGGCCGGCAGCTCGTTCAACTTCCTTGCGCAGAACATCGTCAATCGCGACTTCGGCGGCTGGATCTTCCCGGTCGGCTGGTTCCAGTCGGTCAACTCGCTGGCGATCATCACCTTGGCACCGGTCGTCGCATGGATCTGGGTGAAGCTGGGGAAAGTAAATCCGTCGATCCCGCGCAAGTTCGGCCTCGGCATCATCTTCAACGGCCTGGCCTTCCTGCTGCTGATGATCGCGCTTTCGAGCATGGTGGATCCGCAGTCCCTGAAGATCCCCTTCTGGACGCTGTTCATGGTCTACGTGATCCAGTCCATCGGCGAGCTGTGCCTGTCGCCGATCGGCCTGTCGATGGTGACCAAGCTCGCGCCGGTGCGCCTGGTCGGCTTCGGCATGGGCGGCTGGTTCCTCTCCACCGCGATCGGCAACAACCTCTCGGGCATCTTCGCCAGCCATGTCAGCGGTGAAGGCGGCATGAGCGTGGAGTCTGCGTTGTCCGGTTACACCTTCGGTTTCTGGGTGCTGGTCGGCTCCGGCGTCTTCCTGTTCCTGATCGCCCCCCTCATCAACAAACTCATGCACGGCGTAAAGTGATTTCAGGATGAACTCATCCCGTGCCGGCCATGGATGGCCGATGACACGGGATCCATGGGGGAATGAACTCATCCCGTGCCGGCAACGAATGCCTGCACGCGGGTGAGACGAGTGGATTGCACAAGGTCCGCCCTGCGACCTTGTTTCTGAATCGCCCGGCTCGTCCGTCCGAATCGTCAGTGCCAGGGAATCGCGCCTCAGTCGATCGACTCGGCCAATTCGGCCTTCCACAAGGTATCGAGGATCCGCGCCAGCCATTGGCGCTCCTCGGCATCCAGATGGGCAAGCAGGCGTTGCTCGTGCTCAAGGGCCAGTGGCGCGACCTGGTTGTAGATCCTCCAGCCTTCCTCGGACAAGCGCAGCACCGACTGGCGCTTGTCATGACGCGCCGTGCTGCGTTCGATGCGACCTTTCTTCAGCATGCGCGCCACGGCGCGGCTGATGGCGACCTTGTCCATTGCCGTGCGCTCGGCGACTTCACGAGCGGAAATATCCGGTCGATTGCCGAGCACGGCCATGGCCCGCCATTCGGTCACGGAAAGGTCGAATCGCTTGTCATACACCTTGGCTATCGCCTGGCTCAGGGTGTTGGAAAGCACCGAAAGCCGGTACGGCAGGAAGGTTTCAAGTTCAAGCAGGGCATGACCGGCCATCGCGCGTCTCTTGCAAGTGGTTGCACATGTAACTAAGGTGGGTGGTTCAATGCGCGATTTGCGCAGGCATCAAGGAGTCATCATGAACGCGCCGCTCGAATCCGCCAACGCCGGCATGCAGGTTACGACGTTCGATAATCCGATGGGAATCGACGGTTTTGAATTCGTCGAATTCGCCTCGCCGGAGCCGCAGAAGCTGCACGACTATTTTCGCCTGATGGGCTTCAGCGCGGTGCTCAGGCACAAGTCCAGGCCGATCACGGTCTATCGCCAGGGCGGCGTCAACTTCCTCGTCAACGAGGATGCCGATTCCTTTGCCGCCGACTTTGCCAATGCGCATGGTCCGAGTGCATGCGGTTTTGCCATTCGCGTCAATCAGCCGGCCGACAAGATCTGTGCCAAGGTGATCGGCAACGGCGGCGAAGCGATCGCGCACAAGGCGGCAAGCAAGGCCGTTGCCGCGCCTGTGGTCAAGGGCATTGGCGATTGCATGCTCTATCTCGTCGATCGCTATGGCGACGCCGGCGACATCTATGCGGCCGACTACGAGCCGATTGCCGGTGCCGAGCAGAATCCGAAAGGCTTCGGCCTCACCTTCATCGACCACCTGACCCACAACCTGTACTTCGGCAACATGCAAAAGTGGTCGGACTACTACGAGCGCCTGTTCAATTTCCGCGAGATCCGCTATTTCGACATCAAGGGTGCCAAGACCGGCCTCGTCTCCAAGGCGATGACCGCCCCCGACGGCATGGTGCGCATTCCGCTCAACGAGTCCTCGGACGAGAAATCGCAGATCAACGAGTATCTCAACGAATACAAGGGCGAAGGCATCCAGCACATTGCCTGCTTCACCGATGATATCTACACCACGGTCGAGGCCATGCGCGCGCAAGGCGTCGAGTTCCTCGATACACCGGCGGCATATTACGAGGTGATCGACGAGCGCATCCCGAACCACGGCGAAGACGTGCCGCGCATGGCGACGAACAAGATCCTCATCGACGCCGATGCCGAGACGAAGAAGAAACTGCTGCTGCAGATCTTCACCCAGAACTGCGTCGGTCCGATCTTCTTCGAGATCATCCAGCGCAAGGGCAATCCGGGTTTCGGCGAAGGCAACTTCCAGGCCCTGTTCGAATCCATCGAGCGCGACCAGATGCGCCGTGGCGTGCTCTAGCCATCAGCACCCTCTCCCGTCGGGAGAGGGGCTCACCATCCATGAGTCTTCAACATGAACCGTGATCTCTATCAAACCGGTTTCGGCAACGAGTTTGCCAGCGAGGCCTTGCCCGGTGCGCTGCCGCAGGGGTGCAACTCGCCGCAGCGCGCCGCCTATGGCTTGTATGCCGAGCAGTTGACCGGCACCGCATTCACCGCGCCGCGTTCGCACAATCGCCGGAGCTGGCTGTACCGGATTCGCCCGGCCGCCATGCACACGCGCTTTGTCATGCTTGAGCGCGGGCGCTTCCACAACCATTTCGACGAGGTTCCGGCCGATCCGAACCAGCTGCGCTGGGATCCGTTGCCGATCCCTGCCACTCCCACCGATTTCATCGATGGCCTTGAAACCATGGCCGGCAACGGCAGTGCCGCCGCCCAGTGCGGCATCGGCATCCATGTGTATGTGGCCAATCGCTCGATGCAGGGCCGCTTCTTCTGCAATGCCGACGGGGAAATGTTGATTGTTCCGCAGCAGGGTCGCCTGCGTTTGGCCACCGAACTGGGCGTGATCGAAATCGAGCCGCAGCAGATTGCCGTGATTCCGCGCGGTATCCGCTTCCGCGTCGACCTGCTCGACGCCGCAGCGCGTGGCTATGTTGCGGAAAACTTCGGCAGTGCATTCCGCCTGCCCGATCTCGGTCCGATCGGTTCCAACGGCTTGGCCAATGCCCGGGATTTCGAGACGCCAGTGGCGGCGTACGAGGATGTCGAAGGCGATTTCGAACTGCTGAGCAAGTTCCAGGGCAGGTTGTGGACTGCGGTGATCAAGCACTCGCCCCTCGATGTCGTCGCCTGGCACGGCAATCATGTGCCGTATCGCTACGACCTGCGCCGCTTCAACACCGTGGGCTCGATCAGCTACGATCATCCCGATCCGTCAATCTTCACCGTGCTGACTTCGGCCAGCGACACGCCGGGCACCGCGAATATCGATTTCGCCATTTTTCCGCCGCGTTGGCTTTGTGCGGAGAACACCTTCAGGCCTCCCTGGTTCCACCGCAACATCGCCAGCGAGTACATGGGCCTGATCCACGGCGAATACGATGCCAAGGCCGGCGGCTTCGTGCCCGGCGGCAGCAGCCTGCACAACTGCATGACCGGCCATGGTCCGGATGCCGCGACGTTCGAGAAGGCGACGCGCAGCCAGACCTCGCAACCGGATCACATCACCGATACGATGGCCTTCATGTTCGAGACCCGCGCGGTAATCCAGCCGTCCCGGCAAGCCCTCGAATCGCCGCAGCTGCAACACGACTACATTGAATGCTGGCAAGGATTGCGCAAGCATTTCGACCCGCAGCGTCGTTGACAGGAAACCAGGAAACCGAGCCGAAATGAAACTCGCAAGTCTCAAGGAAGGTGGCCGAGACGGTACCTTGATCGTGGTCGATCGCGATCTCGGCCGTGGCGTCCGCGCGACCGGCATTGCCGCAACCCTGCAAGTCGCCCTGGAGGATTGGGGCAACATCGCGCCTCGCCTCAATGCCTTGTTCGAGCAGCTTCAATCCGGCGCGGCCGCCAATGCCTTTGCGCTCGATGTCGACAAGCTTGCCTCGCCGTTGCCGCGCGCCTACGAGTTTGTCGACGGCAGTGCCTACCTGCCGCATGTCGAGCGCGTGCGCCGTGCGCGTGGTGCGGAAGTTCCACAGAGTTTCTACACCGATCCGCTGATGTACCAGGCGACCAGCGCCGGCTTCCTCGCACCGCGCGACCCGATCCTGGCCGCCAGCGAGGAGTGGGGTATCGATCTTGAAGCCGAAGTCGTCGTCGTCACCGATGACGTGAGCATGGGCATCAGCCCGGCTCGCGCCGCCGCGCACATCCAGCTGGTCGGCCTGGTCAACGATGTCTCGTTGCGTGGATTGATCCCCGGCGAGCTGGCCAAGGGCTTTGGTTTCCTGCAATCGAAGCCGCGTTCGGCGCTGTCGCCGGTGTTTGTCACGCCGGACGAGCTGGGTGAGTTCTGGCGGGATTCCAAGCTGCACCTGCCCATGCGCACCTGGATCAACGGCCACTGGTTCGGCGAGGCCGAAGCCGGTGTCGACATGCAATTCAGCTTTGCCGAGCTGATCGCGCATGCTGCAAAAAGCCGACCACTGGCTGCCGGAACCCTGATCGGATCGGGTACGATTGCCAACGAGGACACTGCAAAGGGAGCGTCCTGCCTGGCCGAACAGCGCACCGTGGAGACGCTGCGCGATGGCAAGGCGGCGACCCCGTTCCTCAAGTTTGGCGATCGTGTGCGGATTGAAATGACCGATGGCGAAGGGAAATCGGTGTTCGGCGCGATCGAGCAGGTTGTCGAGAGGTATTCGCCAGCCTGAACATCCGCGCGGGGTTGCGCGGTGATTGCGGGATCGTCGACCGTTCCGGAATGCAGGGGTGGGCCATGTCCGACAGCATCAAGCTCTACAGCTACTGGCGTTCAAGCGCCGCCTATCGCGTGCGGATTGCACTGAACCTCAAGCAATTGCCGCACGAAATAGTGCCCGTGCACCTCGTCAACAATGGCGGCGAGCAGCATGCTGCCAGCTATCGCGACATCAATCCGCAAGCCTGCGTCCCGACCCTGCTCGATGGTTCGCGCGTGTTCCGCCAATCGATGGCGATCATCGAGTATCTGGAGGAAGCCTATCCCGCCGGCGCGGCGCTGCTGCCCTCCACGGCGCGCGAGCGTGCGCGCGTGCGTGCACTTGCCCAGGTCGTTGCCTGCGACATCCATCCACTCGGCAATCTGCGCGTCATGCAATTCCTCGAGCATGAATTCAGTTCGCCACAAGTCGAACGTGAGCGTTGGGCGCGGCACTGGATCGTGCAGGGATTCCGCGCACTGGAGCAGATGCTCGATGACAACTCCGGTACCGGCATTTATTGCGACGGCGATACGCCGACCCTGGCCGACCTGTGCCTGATTCCGCAGGTCTACAACGCGCGTCGCTACGATATCGACATGAGCGCCTACCCGGTGATTTCACGCATCGAGCAGGAATGCCTCAGCCTGCCTGCCTTCGACCGCGCGCGTCCAGAAAATCAACCCGACGCGCCAAAGCGGGCCGGCACCGCCTGAGCGTTCAACCGGCGATGTAGCGCTGCAGCTGCTCGATCTGCTCGCTCTGCTGACTGATCACCGCCTTGACCAGGTCGCCGAGCGAAAGCACGCCGACGACCTTGCCCTTGTCGAGCACCGGCAAATATCGGACACGTTCGTTTGTGCACAAGCGCATGCAGTGGTCGATGCTGTCGTCGGGGCCGACCGTGATCATTCCGCTGCCCATGATGTCGCTGACCAGGGTCGTCGCCGACGAGCGCCCCTTGAGGACGATGCCGCGCGCGTAGTCGCGCTCGCTGATGATGCCGACAAGCTCGCCGCCCTCCATCACCAGCAAAGCACCGATACGGTGTTCAGCCATCGATTTGATTGCGTCGATCACGGGCGAACCCGGGGCGATGGCGAGGATCTCGTGGCCCTTGTCATCGAGTAGGTGCTTGACCTGAAGCATGGCAGCCTCCGCAGGGATTCGATGCCCGCGCGGAATCGCGGGACACCAGTCTAGCGCTGTCCGCGCCGGACTGCGACGTTGTGCATTCGCACAAGCGCAACCAGGACGCATGCGCTAGTCTCGCCCACTTTCCCGCAACCCTTGGCAACGACGATGAATGCAGCGACCGCTCGCAGCAGCCAGACGAAATCGTTCTCGACGATCTTCCTGATCGAGATGTGGGAGCGCTTCGGCTATTACGGCATGCAGGCGCTGATCGTCTACTACATGGTCCAGCGCCTCGGCTTCGCCGACGAACGCGCCACCCTGGTCTGGGGTGCGGCAGCGGCGTTGATCTACGTGGCGCCGGCAATCGGTGGCTGGGTTGGCGACAAGATCCTCGGCACCCGGCGCACCATGTTGCTCGGCGCGGTGATTCTCGCCATCGGCTACGGCCTGATGGTCGTGCCGGGCGAGAGCGTGTGGTTCCTGTTCTGCGCGCTTGGCGTGGTCGTCGTCGGCAACGGCTTGTTCAAGGCCAATGCCGGCAACCTCGTGCGCAAGATCTACGAAGGCGACGACTCGAAAATCGACAGCGCCTTCACGATCTACTACATGGCAGTCAATCTCGGCGCGATGATCTCGCAGTTATTGACGCCCTGGCTGAAGGACTACGTCAACGCGCAGTACGGCAACGAACTCGGCTGGCATGTCGCCTTCGCGGTCTGCGCGATCGGCCTGGTCTTCGGCTTGGCCAACTATTCCCTCATGCGCAAGGCGATGTCGCATATCGGTTCGGATCCCGATGCGCGACCGCTTGACTGGGGCAAGCTCGGCATGGTTCTCGGCCTGGGTGTCGTCGCTGTTTTCGCTTCGGCCTACATCCTCGAGCATCAGGGCGTTGCGCGTGCCTTTGTCTACATCGCCGCCATTACCGTTGTCGGCATCTTCGGCTGGCTGATTGCCACCGGCCAACGCGGCGAGCGGGCCGGCCTGATCGCCGCCCTGGTCCTGGTCGTGCAGACGATGTTCTATTTCATCTTCTACCAGCAGATGTCGACGTCATTGAGCCTGTTTGCGCTGCGCAATATCGATCCGGCGTTCAACGTGTTCGGCAACCATCTCTGGGACTGGTCGCCGGCACAGTTCCAGGCCTTCAACCCGATCTGGATCTTCATCCTCAGCCCGATTCTCGCCTGGGTCTATGCAGTCGCCGGGCGCAACAAGAAGGATCTGTCGATCGCCGGCAAGTTTGCACTGGGCTTCGTCATCGTCGCGGCAGGCTTCTTCATCTATGGCGCGGCCGGCCATTTTGCCGATGCCAGCGGCAAGGTTTCCTCGTGGCTGATGGTCTGGGGCTATGGCGCGATCTCGCTTGGCGAACTGCTGGTCAGCGCACTCGGTCTGGCGATGATCGCGCGCTACGTGCCGGCGCGCATGGGCGGTTTCATGATGGGTGCCTATTACGTCGCCTCCGGTGTTTCGCAATACCTTGGCGGTGTCGTCGCCACTTATGCCAGCGTGCCGCAGGACATCACCGAACCGCTGCAAACCCTTCCGATCTACACCAGTCTGTTCAATCGGCTCGGCATCGCCGCCCTGGTCTGTGCGCTGATCGCGATCGCCGTCTTGCCACTGATGAAGCGACTCTCGGCAACGCACAGCGCCGAAGCGGTACTCGGGCATTCCGCGGCTGGCGGCGACATGCCGAGCATGGCCGCGGAAGAACAGGCCATGCGAAGGCCGCAATCGTGATCGAAGGCGATCAGGGTTCCAGCCAGTCGGCACCGCCGAGTTGGCGGACCTGGCGCTCGATCCAGTTGGCGCGGCGCTGCACGTAGGCCGAAGGCCGCTCGACGTGCAGTTTGCGTGGATTGGGCAGCACGGCGGCGAGCAGGGCGCATTGGCGTGGATTCAGTTGCGCGGGCGTGTTGCGGAAAAAGTGAGCGCTGGCCGCACCGGCACCATAGATGCCGTCACCGAATTCGGCGATGTTGAGATAGACCTCGATGATGCGCTGCTTTGGCCAGAGCAGTTCGATGAGGGCGGTGAAATACGCTTCCAGCCCCTTGCGCACGAAACTGCGGCCATTCCACAGGAACAGGTTCTTCGCCACCTGCTGGCTGATCGTGCTGGCACCGCGCAGCCGCGCGCCGTCCTCGGCCTCGGCCAGCGCGGACTGGATCGCATCGACATCGAAGCCGTGATGGTTCGGGAATTTCTGGTCTTCGGCCGCGACCAGGGCGATTGGCAGGTTCGCGGAAACCTCGACCAGCGGCGTCCAGCGATAGCGCAGGGTGAAATCCTGCTGACCCTCGATCAGGGCTTCCATGCGGCGTTCGATCATGAAGGCCGAGGTCAGCGGTGGCACGAAGCGCAGGATCAACACGAGCAGCACGCTCGAGGCGATCCACAGCAACGCGGCAAGGCCAAGCCAGCGGAAGATGCGGCGGGGCAGTGATCGTCTCGGAGACTTTCGGGATTCCATTGCTTCGATTGTGCCATCCAGTGAACGCTGAATGGCTGCAGAAATGCAGAGGGGCGCGGATCCGCGCCCCTCTGCTGCCTTCACACTCGCGCGTGCGCTCCTACAGCGGTGTGCACACGTAGGCCGGGTTGGCCGGATCGAAGCCGTCGACGAAGATCCGATCGGCACTGCTCAGGCGGATTTCATCGACGAACGCACCGCCCACTTCGTAGCCACCATCCGACGAGAAGCGCCAGCGCAACTGGATTGTCTGGCCCGAATACGCAGCGAGACTTGCCGAGAAGTTCTGGAACGAAGCCACCGCTGCGTCATTGGTCGGCGTCGCGGAGGTCGAGCCGGCGAATCCGGCCTTGCCAACCGGATATCCGCAGGCATTGCCGGCATTGGTCACCGTACCCGAGGCCGGGTAGCCACCATTGGGCGGAAGATCGGTCCAGCTGGCGCCGCCGTTGGTCGAGACTTCCAGCATGAGCACATCCCAACCGGTCTCGATGTTGTACTTCATCTTGAAGTCGAGCGTGGCGCTGGGCTGCACGACAATTGGCGGTGTCGTCATCGCGCCGCAGCTGCTGGCCGGATAGTTCGCCCCATCGGCACCGCTGTGATAGCTGAGGGTGCCCGAGGTGGCCGCGGTGTTGGTGACTTGCCAGGGAGCAGCGAGGTTCGAGTAGACGTGGGTATCGCCATCATCCAGGTAAGTGTTGCCATCGACGCCGCTGGGCCCGATCGCCGTGCCTGCGACGGTCTGGCTGATGGGTGCGCTGTTGCCTTGCGAATCGGTTGCCAGAACCTTGTAGTAGTAAGGCGCTGCGGGCAGTACTGCAAAATCCTCATAGCTCGCGCTTGCCACGTTCGTGGCAATCGTGGCCGGCGACGTGAAATAAGGATCCGAGGATCTCTGTACCGAATAGCTGACGGTGGGAGAAAGCGGGCAGTTCGATGTCGCGGCCGCCCAGTTCAGCGGCACCTTGCAGGTTGCATTGAGCGAGGCGCCACCGACCACGCTGGTGCCATCGAACGACGGTTGCAGGTTGCATGCGCCACCGGCTGTCGTATCGATGCAGGCCGATGCATCACCCTCGATATCGTTGCTGACGCCACGAACCTTGTAGGCATACGGATAGCCGCCCTGGCTCGTGGTATCGAGCAGAGGGCTGGATGCGGACGAACCCACCAGTCGGAAATCGCCGGCTGCCGCCGCCGCGCACGTGCCGGCCGCACGATAGAGCTGGAAGCCCTGGGCGCCACCAGCGGCACTGAAGGCAACCTGGGTGCCGCCTGCCACCGGCGCTACGCTGAGTCCCGTTGGAGCCGCGAAGGCCGGCGTGTTGGGCAGGCCGAATGCACCGGATACCGCCAGTGCATAACCCTGCCGATTCGTGTTCGGCCGCGAACCGCCAGGTACCGCCGTGCCTTTCACGCGGAACGTGTAGCTGCCGGCGGTCGGCGCGGTCAGGCGCACCTGCTCGACCGTATTGCGGATATCCGCACTGCCGCCCGTGGTCGATTCGCCGGCGGTGAAGACGTTGCCGCGATACAGCGTGGCGCCCGGTCCGACCACTTCGAGGTCGAGATTGTTGACCAGGCTCAGCGCGGCACCGCTGGTTGCCTCGGGGTCATACCAGGTCAGGGTCGCACGCAACTCCTGACCCGCCGCAACGTTGGCGATCGTGTACTCCTGCGTGTCGCCGGTCTGCACGCCGGCCACGTTGGTGCGCTCGAAAATGCGCAGGCGGCGATTGTCGTTGCCGAATGCACTCGGCGTGGTCGTGAACCAGAGGTTGGAGTCGGTCCAGCCGCGGCCCCAGCCGTAGTTGCCGTTGAAGAACTGATTGGAGGGTCCCGAACCGAGCACGGGATTGGTGCCGTTCAGGAGCACGGCCTTCAACGCCATCCCGCTCGGGTTGTAGGAGTCGGCGACGGTTTTTGTTCCGCGTGGATAGAAACCTTCGGTGAAGAACTGGCGCACGAGTCCGGCATTGCCTGCGATCGTCGGTGCGGCCATCGATGTTCCGGATAGCCCTTTCGACACGGCGGCCTCGATCGTGGCCGTGGTGCTGGCATCACCCGATGCAGAAACCGTGCTGCTCCCGGGGGCCATGATGTCCGGTTTCAGGCGTCCGTCGACCGTCGGCCCGCGACTTGAAAAGCTCGCGACTATCTTGCTGCCGGAATGTCCGAGCGCGCCGACCGTGATCGCGTTCTTGGCATTTCCTGGCGATCCTGTCGTGGTTGCACCGCTGCCGTTATTGCCCGCCGAGACAACGAAGATCATGTCTTCGATGAGCGACAGCGTGTTGTCGACGATGCGGTCGCTGCCGCTGTAGGCGCCCGCGCTCGCACTTCCCCAACTCGCACTGTGGATGCGTGCACCGGCACTGTGCGCCTGCCTGATCGTGCCGCCGAGATTGGTAATGGACAGGCAGCCCGTGGTGTCGTTGCCGATATCCTGGAACAGCAATTGCGCATTCGGCGCCATGCCATCGGCCAGTTCGTGGCCCGATGAAGTCGGCGTCGATGCGCTGTAGGTGGTGGCGCCCACCGCGCCGCCGGCATCACCAGCGATCGTGCCGCTGGTGTGCGTGCCGTGAAAGCCGGTCGGGTTGCCGCCGGGACACGTGGCGGTGTTGTCATATGCGGTTGCGCCTGGCTGCACCCAGTAGGCATAGACCTTGTTGTCGGCGTGGCTGACGCCCAGGGCCGGCGGTACCGGCGTGTCGGCTGTCGTGATCTCGATGTGGTCGCCGGCACCCTTGTTGAGTGTCGTGAACCACGCTTCATTGGCATCCAGGCCGGAATCGGAAATGCTGATGATCTGACCCGTGCCGAACAGACCGTGGTCCCAGAGCGGCTGACGTCCCGCCTCGACGGCACCGGACCCAGGTGTGCCGGCGGTCGGGGAATCACCCTGGATTGCGCTGATGCCGCCCGAATTGTTGACGTATTCCTGAAGGTGCGGTGCAACCCAGGCGACACTGTCCTCGGCGGTGGCAGCACGGACCAGGGCGTCAAGCCCCTCTTCGCCGACGTGGACGCGGGCAAACGGCACGGAGTCGTTTTCCGCAACCGATACGATCGTGGTGCCGGGAACCTTCGCAAGGGCGGCTGCGATCCGGCTGGCCGATTCGCCGGCAAAACCGAACACGTCGATTTCGAGGCCCCCTTGCGGAGCGAGTATCAAATCTGCACGGGCGCTGGTCCAGAGCGCCGGATCCAGCTTCTGTCCGGGCTGGTAGACGCCAACCCAGCGCACGTCGGCATCGGCATGCAATTCGCGCAGCGTGTTGCCGTCGAGGCGAACCTGATAGGCGTTGTTCGGGACATAGCCAAGGAAGCGCACGCCGCGCTGCTCCAGCCGCGCTCGCGCCTTCGCCGGATCGTCATTGAACTGCACGATGGCGTAGCGCCCCGATGGCACATCGGCGGCAGCGCCCGTAGCGGAGAAATCGATGCGTTCTATAACCGGGTCAATGAGGCCTGATCGAAGCAGCAGCAGATGACTGTCGCCCGCACGCGCGTCGGTCAACTGGTCGGGTGTAACCGCTGCGGGAGCAACGATCAGCAAGTTGCCGGTCGCAGCATGGGCGTTGCCAATGGCAATGATGATTGCGGCGGAGAGAGCCGTGCGCACGATGGTTTTCGATTTCATGTGTTTCCCCGGGAAATTCGGTTTTCGAAGTCTGGCAACGAATGGATGCGAATCGATTCAATTGTGCTTGAAAGGGCGGGAGCCCTGTCCAGTCCGCTGGATTGTCCGCAACGCCGATATTGGCTCGATCCGCTGCTCGAATGCTCCAGCGGTGGAACGATCTGCCGGCCAGTCCAGCGGCGGATCGGTATCCATGCGTGAAGTATCGAAGCGCTGAAATTGCTCCCGAACACCGCGCTTGTCCAGAGCCATCGGATGGGTGGTGGCAACCAGGCAGGCCTATCGCGAGCGCCAAACGCTCTGCTGCCTTGCATCCGTCATCGCCGCCCGCATTTCGCTGGATCGTATCCATCACCCGCATGCCATGACCGTGAACGACGACAAGGCCTATTCGTTCCACCTGCAGAGTGCCGGCGTGCGCGGGCAAGTCGTGCATCTCCAGTCGAGCTGGCAGCAGGTCCTCGCCACCGCCGACTACCCGGCCGGCCTGCGCCGACTGCTCGGCGAGTCGCTTGTGGCCAGCGCACTTTTTGCCGGGGCGCTGAAGTTCGAGGGAAGTCTGTCGATTCACCTGCGCGGCAGTGGTGCGTTGCGCCTGCTGTTTGCCGAATGCACCCATACCGGCGATCTGCGGGGCATCGCGCGCTGCGAAGACGACGGGCACGATGCGCATGTGGATCTCGCCCAGCCCGGGACTCAGCTCGCCATCACCATCGAGAACACGCAAAGCGAAACGCGTTACCAGGGCTTGGTCGCGGTTGAAGCAAACCAGTTGGCCGGTGCCTTCGAGGGCTATTTCGAGCGCTCCGAACAGTTGCCAACCCGCCTCATGCTGGTCGAGCGCAATGGTCGTTGCGCCGGAATCATGCTGCAGCGGGTTGCCGAAGCGGGTGGACTGGCGGCGGCAAGCGATGCCGACGCGTGGAACCGCGTGTGCCACCTGCTGGCGACCTTGGGCGAGGACGAGCTCCTCGATCTGCCGGTTGAAACCTTGCTGCTGCGCCTGTTCCATGAAGAAGAGGTGATCCTGCAGGGCGCGCGCTCGCTGCGCTTTCGCTGCAGTTGCTCGCGCAGGCGTGTGCTGGACATGCTGCGATCACTGGGGCGCGAGGAGGCTTTTGCCGGCCTAGACGCGTCGGGCAAGCTGAAGGTGACCTGCGAGTTCTGCAATCGCGACTACCTGCTGGATGAGGTCGATCTTGCCGGCCAGTTCGCCAAGTTCCCGCAGGCACCTGGTCCAGCAACCGCCCAGTAGGCGGGCTCCTGCTTCGACGGCAATCACCAGCCGGCAGGGCGAACCGGTACCCGTCGCCCAAGTGCCCATCGACAGGCTTTGCGCGAGGCATGGGCAGCACTACCGCAAGCCCCTGACCGGCAACCGAAAACTTCCATTGATTCAAGCGTTACCGGCGCATAGTTGAGACCCGGTAGACTGTTTATTTTCCGTGAATGCGGATAAACTCAACCGCAGAAGGCCGCCGTGAAACCCGCGCTCCAGACAAGGATTGCAGGGAACTTGCGAGGCTCGTCACAGTCACCTGTAGTCCCGACCGGATTCGCCAAGATCGAGATGTTGTCGCGCCTTGCCATCATCGTGTTGTCCCTGCTGCTGTCGGTTGATGCCGTCGCGCAGAAGATCGCACCTGCGACCCTGGTCGATGCACAGCGCCCCTTGGTGGACCACCTGCTGTCGATCGAGGTGGATGCGCCGCTTGCCGGCAGTTCCGCACAGGTCGTTCCCTTGTGGGCCAGCCAGGATGGGCGCCTGCTCGCCCTTGTCGCGATGTCGCGCAATGCAGGGGCACCGGCTTTGCCGCCCTCGCCGTCATTTGGTGGCGTTTCGGATCTGCGCATCGTCGATGCCACCGATCTGTTCTCTGCGGGGCTGCGTTTGCGCATGGGTCACGGATTGCGCGCCGATCTGGCGCTTGGTCGCGAGGCCTCCTTGCCGCTTTCGCAAGGTTTTGCAGCCCATCCAAGTTGTCTGTCGGCATCGTGTTTCGCTGACGCCAACGCGTTGGCCCCGGCCGAAGCGTTGGCCGCGAGCATTGGGCTGGGTTGGACATCCTTGTCCGGGTACGGCCCGGATCTATCGTTTGGTTTGTCCTGGCTGAATGTCGAAAACCAGCCATTGCCGTTGCTGTCAGGCTTTGTGGCCAATGCCGGCCCGATTGACCTGGCCCTGGTCGACATGCCCGGCTTGGTTGATTACCGCTTGAATTCATTGCGGCAGGTGAACGCGCGGGGAGTCTGGCAGTTGGGGCAGGACAAGCTCGTCGATCTGAGTGCTGCCCTCGGTCGCTCCAGGGTCTCGCCAATCTGGTACGGACTGACGAATTCGGGGCTCGATCTGGATCAGGCTTCGCTCGGACTGGGGCTGGCCAGCGGTCCCTTGCGTGGCAGCATAGTTGGCAGGATCAGCAGCATCGAGGTCCCCGGCCAGATTGGCACTCGTCGCTGGAGTGGCCTTGACCTCGGCGTGTCCTGGCGCACCCCTTGGCGCGGCGAAGTCACCGTTGGCGCGCAAAACGTGTGGTCTGCCCAGCTTGATGCATCGGCACCCCGCGAGGCCGATCCAAGCCAGGCGCGCATGCCTTACGTGCAGTATCGGCAGGATCTCTGAGCCATCCCGCTCGCCGGCCACGGCATGGTTTCTTCCGGTCGTTGGCATGCCGCCGTCAACGTCATTGAGCGCGCAGCCTGTTTCGATTCCCGTCTTCCCCTGCCTGGTGCCGTTTGCGCCTGGGGCCGTCTGCGCAGCATCCTCGTCCGCTGGAAGTCGGATCGATCCATCGGGATCTGCTCCGCCTCCGGCACCCGAGATCTAACTTGCTGAATATGATGAGTTAAATGTCGAATTTGCGGGCCTTGTTAAGGCCGCAATCAGGGATTCCCATAACGTGAGAATGTTGTTAGTATCCCGCCAATGCCAGCAGCCATCTGGTCTGTTTTTGGCTACCCAGCAGCAGGGAATGAGTGCCTCATAGTTCCTTTCCGCGCAACGTCCCGAATCCGTGTCACCTGTAACACCACTCTAAAAACGTTGGAGAGCGTAATGAGATTAACGAACAACGAGCTTCTGAAAGCTGTGCGACTCGCGCTGTATGCGAGTGCCACGGCCGCCGTGGGTCTGACTTCCATTCCGGTATTTGCCCAGGACAACAACGAGCAGGGCAGCGAAAGGCTGGAAACCATCGTAGTGACCGGTTCACGCATTCGTCGCGTTGACGTCGAAAGCGCAAGCCCGGTGTTTTCGATCGAGAAAGCCGATATCCAGAAGAGCGGCAAGCTCACCATCGGTGACCTGATCCAGGAAAGCCCGTCAATCTCGGGCGCGGCAACCAACCCGTCCGTGAACAACGGTGGTGGTAGCGGTGCTTCGACGGTATCCCTGCGCGGCCTCGGCTCGCAGCGCACCCTGTTGCTGGTCGACGGACGTCGTCTTGCTTATGCGGACGTCAACTCGATTCCGATCAACATGGTCGAGCGCATCGACATCCTCAAGGATGGCGCCTCGGCGATCTACGGCTCCGACGCAATCGGTGGCGTGGTCAACTTCATCCTGAGCAAGAACTACCAGGGTCTCTCGGCCTCGTTCGACTACGGCATCTCCGATCGTGACGACGGCGAGCGTCGTGGTTTCCAGATGAACCTCGGTCATTCGAGCGACCGTGGCAGCATCAACATCGGTGCCACCTACAACAAGCAGGACGCCATCGGCGCCGGCGACCGCAGCTTCTCCAATCCGGCCCTGTACAACTACTACGGCACGGTCATTTCCCTCGGCTCCGGCTCGGTTCCAGACGGTCGCTTCTCCATTCGGCGTACCGCCGCGGAGGCCGTCGGCATCTTCTGCCCGGGCAGCAGCACCAACGTCAACGTCACCCGTATCCACGGTGCCGAAGGTACCGACGCTTCGCAGTTCCGTTGCTATGTGGGTGGCGGTGACAACAACGACACCTACAACTATTCGCCGTTCAACCTCGAGCTGACCCCGCAGGAACGCGGTGGCCTGTTCGTCAACGGCAATTACCGCCTCACCGATACGGTCGAAGCGTACGTGACGGCGTTCACCAACAAGACCCGTTCGCGCTACATCATCGCGCCGCTGCCGCTGATCGTCGCCCAGCTCGGTGCGCCGATTTCCGCGCAGAGTGTCTACAACCCGTTTGGCGTCAACATTTCCTCGGGTGGTATCCGCGACGTCTTTGGCGGCAATCGTGAAGGCATGTTCGAAACCCAGGCCGACCAGTTCAGCTCCGGCTTGCGTGGCAGCTTCGGCGACACCTGGCAGTGGGATGCCGGCATCACCTGGGCGCGTACCTCGCAGGATACGGGCAACACCGGCTACTACTACCTGCCGGCCTTTGCCGACGCCATCGGCCCGTCGTTCTATGACGCCGACGGTATCGCACGTTGCGGTACGCCGACGGCTCCGATCGCCGATTGCACACCGCTCAACCTGTTCAACCTGGACGCCACGACGGCTGCCGGTGCCTTGACCCGTGCCCAGCTCGATCAGCTCCAGTTGACCGTGCGTTCGCACAGTTATTCGACGCAGAAGAGCGCGCAGTTCAACCTCACCGGCGAAATCTTCGATCTGCCGGCCGGTGCGGTCGGTCTCGCGGTCGGTGGCGAATACCGGAAGGACTACCAGTACTTCCAGCCGGACTTCGTCTCGACCATTCGCGATCCGAACGCGGGCAGCTGCCTGACCTTCACCGACGCCTGCGGTTCGCCCTCCAGTGGCCAGCTCAGCGTGCGTGAGTTCTACGGCGAGTTGTTCATCCCGATCCTGGCCGACCTTCCGTTTGCCAAGTCCCTCAACATGACCCTGGGGTCACGTTATTCGGATTACTCGGCATTCGGTACCACGACCAATTCCAAGATCGGCATCGAGTATCGTCCGATCGACGACCTGATGTTGCGTGGCACGATCGCTGAAGTCTTCCGTTCGCCGACCATCAGCGACCTGTACGGTGGCACCACGCCAAGCGCCGATACCTATAATGATCCTTGCAGCGGCCTCGTTGCGGGTGATCCGCGCCTGTCCAATCCGGCTTGCGCCGGTCTGGCACCGGGCTTCGTGCAGGTGACTGCGCAGACTCAGGCCCTGTACGGTGCCAACGCGTTCGTGCAGCCGGAAAAGGGTCGCACCTTCACCTGGGGTGCCGTGTATGACCCGCAGTGGCTGCCGGGCCTGTCGACCTCTCTGGATTTCTGGAAGGTCAGGCTGACCGACACCATCGGCGCGATCGGTACCCAGGTCATCATTGACCAGTGCTTCACCTTCGGCCGTTTCTGCAACCTGTTCTCGCGTCAGCTCGGTGCCGGCGGCAATGGCGACATCGCCTTCGTCAGCAACCTGACCCAGAACATCGGTCGCATCGATACCGATGGCGTGGACTTCAGCATCAAGTATCGTCTGCCGGAAACCCGCTTCGGCAACTTCAACGTCTCCTTGGATACGACCTACGTCGCCAAGTATGACGCCGAAGTGATCGAAGGCGACATCACCACGCGTTACCATCGCGCAGGTACCTACACCTCGTCTTCGGCTGGCGGTGATGGCAACTACGCACGCTGGCGCGGTCTGGGTGCGATCAGCTGGAACATGGGCGCGTTCGATGCAGGATGGCGCATGCGTTTTGTCGGTCCGACCCGTTTCGGTGACTACGACACGGCCGGTGACGGCTCGCAGGTTGTATCGCCGGGTGGCGATCCGCTCGACAACTCGTTCCGCATCGGCGGTTCGACTTTCCACAACCTGACGGCCGGATACAATGCCGAAGCCATCAACACGCGCTTTGAAATCGGCGTGGACAATGTCTTCGACAAGCAGCCGCCGATCCTGTGGCAGTACGGCTTCAACGGCAACACCGACGAGCGTACCTATGACGTCGTCGGCCGCTACTACTGGGCTCGTGTTGGCGTGAAGTTCTAAGCGAACGTTTCAAGCGCGTAAAAGGAGGCCGCGTGGCGAAAGCCACGCGGCCTTTTCATTGTGAGAGTGCGCTGCCGTGCGGGGAATGCGCGGCCAGCGTCCGAAAGCAGGAGCCATTCGATGTTGCAACGTGCGTTTGAAGCCTATCAATCGGGCAATCCCAAGCAGGCCGAGACGCTTTGCCGGGAAATCCTTGCGACCCGACCGGAAGACCAGGTGGCCATGCTCTTCCTGGCCATGAGTCTCGATGCCCAACACCGGACCATTGAAGCGATCCAGCTCTTCGAGCGCCTGACCGTCCTGTCCCCGGAACAAGCCGAGAATTGGGCGAATCTGGGCACCGTGTTGCGTGCGGCCGGACAGGCCGACAAGGCTGAGCAGGCATTTCGCTCTGCTTTGGAGCGCGATGGCGCAGATGCGAACTCGCTGTTCAACCTCGGTTCGCTGAGCTTCGACAAGGGAAACTACGGCGAAGCACGTCGCTTTTTGCTGCGGGCATTGGAGACTGCGCCGGACGACGCAGCAATCCGTGTGCTTGCGATCGCCGCGTGCTTTGAATGCGCCGATTTCGAACAGACCGATCAACTGCTTGTCGACTGGGAGCGATGGGCAACCGGGAACGTCGAGGTACTCACCGATCTCGGTTGGACATTGACCCGATTGACGCGCGCCGAAGAAGCCGGGCGTGCACTCGAGCTGGCGGCGCAGATGATGCCGAACAACACCCGCGTCGATCTGCGCCGGGCGGCGTTTTACGAAAGAACCAATCGCGTCGCGGAATCGCGCGCGCTGCTCAAGCAGATACCGCAGGAGGCGCTCGACCGGGTTGGGCTCGGCACCGATGCAACGATCCTGCGCGCCGATCTGGCCGCGCGCGGTGACGATCTGGAAGGCGCGCGTCATCTCTACGAAAAGCTTGTTGTCGACGCTGATCTGGTCCGTCGCGATCCGCAACTGCCGTCGCAACTGGCCCGCGTATGTGATCGACTGGGTGATCCTGCCTCGGCGATGATGTGGCTGGTCCACGGTCGTGCGCTGCATCTGGCGCAACTGCGCGAACGCGCACCGCAGATCTTCGAGGAGGGTGCGGATCCCTTGCGCATCATCCGCCAGCCGCTGTCCGCGGGACAGGTTGCCGCCTGGAAGCCCGTCAAGGCTCCCAGTGCGGAGGAATCACCGATCTTCGTGGTGGGCTTTCCGCGCTCCGGCACCACCATGCTGGAAACCATGCTCGATGCGCATCCAAAGTTGGCCAGCATGGACGAGCGCGCGTTCATCCAGGATGTCGTCGACGAAATGCACAGGATGGGTTTCGTCTATCCCGTCGGTCTCGGCGAGCTTGACGACGCGCAATGCGCCCGCCTGCGCACGACGTACGCCAATCTGGTGAAAACCCAGGCCCGGGTCGATCCGAACCTGCGCCTGGTCGACAAGAATCCACTCAACATCATGCGCTTGCCGCTGATCGTCCGACTTTTCCCGAAGGCCAAGATCATCCTTGCCCTGCGCCATCCCTGCGATGTCGTTCTCAGCAACTTCATGCAGACCTTTCGTGCGCCGGCCTACATTGCCATGTGCGCGACGATCGAGTCGACCGCGCAGGGCTACGCCGACACCTTTGATTTCTGGGTTGACCAAGCGAGCGTGCTGTCTCCGGATGTGCTTGAGTTGCGCTACGAGGATGTCGTTGACGACATTGACGCACAATCGCGGCGGATCGCGGACTTCATCGGCATCGACTGGGACGAGCGCATGGTCAATTTCCACGAGCGCGCGAAGGATCGAGGATTCATAGGTACGCCGAGCTACCAGCAGGTTGTCGAGCCGATCAACCGCCGCGGCGTTGCTCGTTGGGAGAAATACCGGGAATATCTCGAACCGGCCATTCCGATCCTGCGTCGACACATCGAGCGTTGGAATTATCCTGTTTGAACCGCGTGGTCTGATTCGAAGCGGTAACCAAGCAATTCAAGGTCGCGCGCATACATGGCCGCGACACGCTCGCGCAGTTCGTCATCGTAGTATTCGGCGTAATGGCGATGACGCGAAGCGTTGACCTGTTCAAGAGCCAGCGAAGGAATTCCAATCCGTGCACAGATCGCATCGTAATCGGCCTGCATGGTCTCTACGCGGCCGAGCTGATCCATGGCCAGGCGTCCGTCGGCGTCGCAGAGCATCTCGTGTTGCGGGCGGAACAGGATGTGTTGCAGGGGTGGGCGGTCACGGATGATGAAACGCATGAAGGCCTGCGGATTCGCCTCGAATTGCCCATTGTTGCGGCTCATGAAAGCACAATAGGAAATGAAGCGATCAAACGGGTTGCGCACGAACGCAAACTTGAAATAGCTGCCGAAAATCTCCTCGCCAAGTACCGGCCGAACCTGCGCGACACTGAGATGGCCATGGCCCAGCTCGCCCAGCTGCGGCAGCGGAATGCGCTTCTGCACGAACAGGCCGACCTGTTCCATGTCGTCTTCCGCCAGGAACGGGCGCAGCGCCTGGCGAACCGAATGCGTCCCGGTTTTCGGGACTGCAAAGAAGATGAACCGGTGCCGGTTGGATATGATCATCGGCGCGTGAATTCCGCGGGGCAAACCGCTATTGTCGCATGCCTGCCATCGCCTTCCAGCGATGACACTGCCGCTCCGGCGTCGCCCGCGCAGTCCAGGCTGACCGGCCTTGCTATGATTCCCGGCCCTGCGCCGGATTCGTCGCGTCGCATCGTCAAAAACCCGATTGGATCAGACACATGAAGCTCCAGGTTCCCTTTCTGCAACTGCCCCTGCGCTTTGACGCCGACCTCCTTGCCGCGGAAATCGCCGCACTTGGCGAATCGGTATGGCGGCCCCATCCGCAGGGATTCAAGGGCAATTCCGCGGTGCCATTGATCGCCCGCGATGGCAATCCGCAAAGCGATGCGGTGAAGGGTGCCATGAGGCCCACCCCGCAACTTGAGCGCTGTCCGTATCTGCTCCAGGTGCTGAGCGAGATTGGCGGCGTCTGGGGACGCAGCCGCTTGATGCGCTTGTCGGGAAATGCCGAAGTCACCGCCCATGTCGACATCGACTACTACTGGCGCGACCACATGCGCGTCCACGTACCGATCGTCACGCAACCGGAAGTCCGCTTTCACTGTGGCCACGACTCGATCAACATGGCGGCAGGTGAGTGCTGGATCTTCGATACCTGGCGGCCGCATCGCGTCGTCAATACCAACGAGAGTTCACGCATCCACCTGGTTGCGGATTCCGTTGGCGGTTCCGGATTGTGGAATCTGATCGCCGCGGGTCGTCCGCACGACGCTGCTGTACCGGGGTGGCAAGCACATCAGCGGAAACCGAATCCGCAAGCAACGGTCGATTTGAAACTCGAGTCGTTCAATGTGCCGGCGGTGATGACGCCGTGGGAAGTCCAGGATCAGCTGAGCTTTGTCCTCGAAGGCGCACTGCCGCATCCCGCGCTGGGCATGGTGCATCAATTGGCCGGCCACTTTCATCGGCATTGGCGATCTCTCTGGGCCATGCACGGTGACGCCGGCGGTGGCCATGCCGACTACGCGGAGGCATTGAAGCTGTTTGCCGACGAGTTGGCGCGGATCGGCGAAGGCGTGAAGCTGGAGAACGGCACCGGGCTGATCAAGGCCATGAACAGCCTGATCATCGCCGTCGCCATCAATGACGCGGATGCGGAAATGCTGGCCGACGAGCGTTCGGCACCGGTCGCGGCGGCCATGTAGGCCGTCCGGCTGCAATCAGAAGTGTGAATCCTCGAAGCCTTCGTCCATCGGCGTTTCGCCGCCTTCGGCAAGGCGGATCTTGAGGGCAAGGCCGTCACGTGAATCGGCTTTCGACAATGCCTCTTCCAGTTCGATGCGGCCGTCCTTGTACAGCGCATACAGCGCCTGGTCGAAGGTCTGCATGCCTTCCTGCAGGCTGCGATCCATGGCTTCCTTCATCTCGTGGATCTGGCCACGCCGGATCATGTCGCGGATCAGTGGCGTGTTCAGGAGTACTTCGACGGCCGGCAGGCGGCGGCCGTCCTTGCCCATGACCAAGCGCTGCGAAATGACCGCGCGCAGGTTCAGGGCCAGGTTCATGAGGATGTTGCGATGCGCGGCCTCGGGGAAGAAATTGAGGATGCGTTCGAGGGTCTGGTCGGCATTGTTCGAGTGCAGTGTGGCCAGGCAAAGGTGACCGGTTTCCGAGAACGAGATGGCTGCCTCCATGGTCTCGGCATCGCGAATCTCGCCGATCAGGATGACATCGGGCGCCTCGCGCATCGCATTCTTCAGCGCCTCGGAATAGCTGTGCGTATCGAGGCCGACCTCGCGCTGGTTGACCACCGATTTCTTGTGACGATAAAGGTATTCGATCGGGTCCTCGACCGTCAGAATGTGACCGGAAGTGTTCGTGTTGCGATGATCGATCATTGCCGCCAGCGTGGTCGACTTGCCCGAACCGGTGGCACCGACCACCAGGATCAGGCCGCGAGGCTCCATGATCAGTTCCTTGAACAACTGCGGCAGGCGCAACTGTTCGATGCTCGGGATCTCGCTCTTGATCGCGCGAATGACCATGCCGACTTCGCCACGCTGCTTGAACACGTTGATGCGGAAGCGGCCGGCATCCTTGACCGCAATGGCCATGTTCAATTCCAGCTTGCTCTCGAACTGCGGGACTTGGCCCTCATCCATCAGCGAATAGGCGATCTTCTTGACCATGCCGCCGGGAAGCCCGGTATTGCCAAGCGGATAGAGCTTGCCCTCGACTTTGATGTTCACCGGAGCGCCTGTGGTCAGGAACATGTCCGACGCGCCTTTCTCGGTCATCAGCTTGAGAAAATATCCGATGTCCATCTGATCAAATCCTCGGAAACTCGGCAGGAAAATCGCCGTGAACATTGCGAATGCCTGGCAGCCTTCCCACAATAGGGGATCGCCCCGGGCGCAGAGTACTCTTATGACACCAAGCGGTTTGAAAATCCATGGCCCAATCGTTCTTTCGCTGGCCCTGATCCTGGTTGCTTGCGGGCCGACAAAACCACCGCCGGATCTGCTGGGCAATGCCCAGCAGCGCCTGACCAGCGCGCGCAATTCAGGCGCTGCAACTTTCGCGCCACTTGAGCTGCGTTTCGCCGAAGAGCGCTTCAGCCAAGCCCAGACGGCGATGCTGGAACACGATTTCAACCTGGCCGTGAATCTGGCCGATGAATCCGCCGCCAACAGCGAGCTGGCCGCGATCAAGGCCAGGCTTGGCAAGCTGCGCGAGTCGATAGATCAACTGAAGCGAGACAACGCCGAGATCAACCGGGTCCTGCAGGCTGCAGGCGCTGCCCCAGGGGGTGCGCCATGACCCGGCCCTGCGTGTTGGCTTTGGTCTTGCTTGGCATGCTCTCGCTGGCACCGTCAGCCCGGGCAGCCAAGCTTGATGTCGATCAGGAACGCCTGTCGCGCAGCCTGACCCAGCTCGAAGCGGATGCCAGGCTCGGCCGTCATGCGGCGGCCGAGATTGCCCGCGCCCGCGCTGCCCTGGTGATCCTCGGCGAAAGCGGCAAGGGCAAGAAACGCGCGCACCTGCTGTACATGGCCGAACGCCAGGTCGATATCGCCTGGGCGACCGCCAATGTCCTCGATCTGGAGGACCAGCAGGCTGAGTTGCAGCGTGAACACAGCCGCCTGCAGCTTGCAGCCGCTCGCCACGAAGCCGAGCAGGCGCGGCGTGAGCTCGACCAGCAACGCCTGCTGGCGCAAATCCGCCTCGAAGAAGCCGAGCGTCAGGCCGAGGAAGCACGCACGCTGGGTGAGCAGGAGACGGCAGCCGCGCGCGAGGAGGCCGATCAGGCGCAACGGCTTGCCGACGCGCAGGCACGGGAAACTGCCCTCGCGCGCCGGGAGGCCGAGCTTGCTGGCGCTGCCGCCGATGCCTTGCGTACGCGCATCACCAGCATGCGTGCCACGCGCGGCACCCAGGGCATGCAAATGTCACTGGACGATGTGGCATTTGCGCCGGGGCAATCCCGACTGCGTGCCGAGGCGAGCGATTCGCTGGCCAAGGTGGCCGAATTTGTCGCCCAGGATCCCGGCAAACTGATCCGCATCGAGGGGCATACCGATTCGACCGGCAGTGCCAATGCCAACCAGGTGCTCTCGCAAAAGCGCGCCGAGGCCGTTCGCGATGCGCTCGTCGCCTTGGGCGTGGATGCCTCCCGAATGACCGCCGTCGGGGTCGGTTCGGAGCGGCCGGTTGCCGCCAATACGGATGCGGATGGACGCGCAAAGAATCGACGGGTTGACATTATTCTTGTTGAAAAACAATAGCTTAACGAATTATTTTCAATTCAAGAACTGCCGGGAAAGCGGTTGCCAAGGGGTAGCCAAAGGAGTAGCTTCTAAACCCCATGCGACCCGGTGTTTCTCTGGAACCCGCATGGGATATTGCCTAGCCCATGAGTTCAGCACAGAAGACCGTTCATCCAGTGACATCGGCTCCAGCCGGCCGGTACGCACGGTCGGGTGCCTGGCAGTGGCGCTCACCCGTGTCGCCATGCGATTGCGATCCGAGCGCTGACCTCAGCGGCTCAGGCGGCCTGATTCCAGGCCATAGCGTGTCTGTTCCATCGTCCCTGCAACCCATGACGCGACGCCTTCCGGCGTCGCGTCATGGTGTCTGCATTTCCGTCCCGAGAGGAGGTAGCCTGATGTTCGAACAAGCTGAGAGAGAAGATCTGGAATCCTTGATGCATGGCAACACCGAGTTCCGCCAGCTTTATCACAAGCACCGCGAACTCGATGACAAGGTGCGCGATGCCGAACTCGGCGTGTTGCCGATGGATGTCGTCACCCTGCATACGCTCAAGAAGGAAAAGCTTCTCGCGAAAGACAAGCTCACCACCATGTGGGCGCACATGCACACTCCCCGCGCAAACTGATTTCCCGGAATCCCTGCAGCGCCGCTGCCGGTCAGCACGCAGCGGCGCAATCTGGAAATCAATCGCGGACAGCGACTGCAGTCGCGTTGCCGATTTCCGGATTCAAGCTGGTGACACCGGATTCAGGCCACCGCATCAGCTGACATGCCCCTCTCGATCAAGGGCTCGCAAAATCCACCTTGGGTTATCATGCCGGGATCCCCTGTAGTCACGCGGAGCCTGCATGTCGATCCAGCAAAGCGTCCTCGAACTGATCGGCAACACGCCGATGGTTCAGGCCCAGCGTCTCGAGACCGGCAGCTGCGAGCTGTTCCTCAAGCTCGAATGCAACAACCCCGGCGGCTCGATCAAGGACCGTATCGGCCTCAGCATGATCGAGGCGGCCGAACGTGATGGCCGCATCAAGCCCGGCGACACCCTGGTCGAAGGCACCGCCGGCAACACCGGCATCGGCCTTGCCCTGGTCGCCCAGCAGAAGGGCTATCGGCTGATCCTGGTGGTGCCGGACAAGATGAGTCGCGAGAAGATCTTCAACCTCAAGGCGATGGGTGCCGAGGTGATCCTGACCCGCTCCGATGTCGCCAAGGGCCACCCCGATTACTACCAGGATCTTGCCGCGCGGATTGCCGGGGAAACTCCCGGTGCGTACTTCATCAACCAGTTTGGCAACCCCGACAACCCGCTTGCGCACAAGCTGAGCACCGGCCCGGAAATCCTTGCCCAGATGGACGGCAAGGTCGATGCAATCGTGTTCGGTTGCGGCTCGTCCGGCACCATGACCGGACTCTCGCAGTACTTTGCCGAACATTCGCCGGCAACCGAATTCATCCTCGCTGATCCGGTCGGCTCGATCCTTGCCGAGTACATCAACGACGGCGTGCTTTCCGACAAGTCCGCAAGCTGGATGGTCGAAGGCATTGGCGAGGATTTCCTGCCCAGCATCAGCGATTTCTCGCGCGTGGAAAAAGCCTATGCGATCAGCGACAAGGAAAGCTTCCTGACCGCGCGCGAGTTGCTCGCGAAAGAGGGCATTCTCGGCGGCTCATCCACCGGCACCCTCGTTGCCGCCGCGCTGAAATACTGCAAGGAACAAATCGAACCCAAGCGCGTGGTCGTCTTCGTTTGCGACACCGGCAACAAGTACCTGTCGAAGATGTACAACGACTACTGGATGCTCGACAACGGTTTCCTCGAACGCCAGCGCCATGGCGACCTGCGCGACCTCATCCTGCGCCCGTACTCGCAGCGCGACACCGTGATCGTGTCGCCGAAAGACCTGCTCGTCACCGCCTACAATCGCATGAAGCTGTATGACGTTTCGCAGCTGCCGGTAATGGAAGGCGATGCCATCGTGGGCATCCTCGACGAATCGGACGTATTGATGCATGTCTATTCCGACGAGACCAAGTTCCGCGATCCCGTATCGACCGCGATGGTCAGCCGGCTCGAGAAGCTCGACGTGAAGTCGCCGATCGAAAGCCTGTTGCCCCTGTTTGATGCCGGCCACGTTGCGATTGTCATGGACGGGGAGAAATTCCTCGGTCTGATCACGCGCATCGATTTGCTCAACTATCTGCGTCGGCGGGTGCAGTAAGCAGCACGGTGGATGCAGCGCACGTTCGCAAACCTGAATTTCGGATAACACTTGTCAATGCGCATTCTCCGATCCGTGGAGCAATTGAGTTCCGAGCTTGATGCCGCCGATGCGGCTTCAAAGCGATCCCACGCTGAATACGCTGCTTTGCTTGACCAGATCGTGCTCGATCCTCGTGCAGTGATTGGAGACTTTCCTTCCGACCCCACAACCCCAGCCTATCGCGACGCCCAATTGTCCTTGTACCAGGCGATCACTGGTCGCAGTTACGAAGTTGCCAGCGAAGAGACGCCGTTCGACACGGCGCGGATGATGAGGTATCCATTTCCGTACACATCGCAAGATCCGGTAGTTGTTGGCAACTACCTGATGACCTACGGCAACCTCATCAAGACCCTCTCGCTGCCCATGCATGCGCGGATTCTCGAAATTGGCTCGGGTTATGGGCCACTAACCTATCACTTGGCAAGCATGGGGCACTCGGTAACGTGTGTTGACATGAGTGAGAACCTGCTGTCCTACATTCGCGCCAGGACCCATGATTTGCCGGGGCATGTCGAAACCATCGTTTCCGACATGAATAGCCTGGATGTGCAAGGCAGCTACGATGTGATCCTGTTTTTCGAGTCCTTCCATCACTGCGCCGATCATCTAGGCCTTCTGCGCAAGCTGCCGGATTTGCTGGAGCCGGGCGGTGCAGTCGTGTTTGCGGGAGAACCCATCGTTCCGGAAAATACACCCGCTGTGCCGTACCCATGGGGGTTACGCGTTGACGGGCTCAGCTTGTGGTTTGCGAGTCGTCTCGGGTGGCTCGAACTCGGATTCGAGGATACCTATCTGCACAACTTGCTCGAAAAGCTCGGATGGAGCGTTGTTCGGAAACCAAGCGGCCCTGTTTCAACAATGGGAATCTGGATCGCAAAGCGAACCACCGAAGACAGCCGCTTTGCACGACCGCCTGCGGGCGCACCGTGGAAGGTCTGGCAAGCTGCGGATCGAGCGTTGCATTCGCAAATGGATTTCTTGCCTTCATTGAAATCAGAAGTACCCGCGGAAGGCGGTGCCGGCTATCTGCTTTATGGCCCATACACAACTCTGGACACGGGTTTCTATGAAGTCCACTGGCACGGTGAAGCGGAGCATGGAAGCAGGTTCGTTGCCGACGTGGCATGTTCAGGCGGCACACGCATCCTGCGGTCCGAAAGCATTGTGTCGGGAGAGCCCCTCTCGGAAGCCCAGGCTACGTTGCTGGCGCGCGCACGATTCAAGGTCGACGAGCCTGCAGCGGACTTCGAATTCAGGATACGACTCGATTCACCAGCCCGGATTCGAATCGATCGCGTTGAACTCCACAAATGCTGAAAGACGGGCGTTGAGCCTCTCTCAGCAGCATGATCCCGCCAATGGCAACATCCGCTCACGCCTCCTTCCCTGCAGAATGGTTACTGCGGCCGCATTACCATCGACTGAGATCGGCTGAATCCGGACGCCTGATTGCCAACTACCTGCCGATCTTGCCATTGCCTAGCGGGTTGTCCTCGGTCGCAATGCAGATGCGCAGGATGGAAATTTTATCCGGCAGTGCCTCAGGCGCAGTTGTTCGGATACGCCTGTCGGCTCTTGACGATTGCAAACTCCTTCCATTGCGCCCGAAGAATTCAGCGCGTTGTCGGCGGAAACCGGAGCCAATCCCGACATCAAGCTGGATGGTTGCGGCAGTTGTCAGGCCCTCGAACAGGGACGTTGGCAGCGCAATTGGGCAAGGTAGCGCCCACGGAAAGCACCGTTTCATGTGGCGCGCTTCTGCGCAGGGATCGGCGCGCGGGTCACGTTTCAAGATGACAGTGCCAATATCGATGGCATCGCTGGCCCATATTCCCGATGATTCATTTGAGCAAGGTGATTGCCGAAGAACTCGAAGACAAGACTCCAACTGCCCTATCTCGGTATCGAAAAGAACGGTTTCAAGGCGTACTCGAGGGTTCCGTTCGAGGCTTCACCATCGGCCACTCTCGGCCTGTCCACCGATCGAACACATCGAATGCGCTTTTCGGAAGGTCGAAACATCGCAACGCCGGCCATCGTTGTTTGCGCCAACGCGGACGCTGGACTGGATGTGCGCCGGGCTGGGCCGTCTCGATTTCGTCAAGATGGATATCGAAGGCCATGAAATCTTCGCATGGCGAGGGGCCAAAGACCTGTTTGCAAGGTTCAAACCCAGGATCGCGACCGAATTCCATCCCTTGGCCATGCGCGAAAACGCGGCGATTGACTGTCGTGATTACGTGGATCTGATGTTCACCTACAGTCGTCAGATACAAGTGATCGTGTCACCGGACAAGCTGGTTGCCTGTTCGAACTACGAGGAGGTCATGACACAGTGGGAGCAGGGCGACAAACGACACGGTGGCAACGGAAGCTCCCATCTTGATCTCTATCTGGCACCTGCTGGTTGATAGCTGGAGCTTGGATCATGGTCAATGAATTCGGATCATCGAGGGTGCAAATTGTCAAACATTGAATATGGCCATCGCCAGGGATTCTGGAGTTCAACATGAAGCAACTGCTCTGTTCGCTGTTGTTGCTGGGAGTCGGGATGCAGGCGCAGGCCGCCGTTAGCCTGGCGTGTCCGACACGCAGCAATTTGGGCGTGCCCAACGATCCACCGTGCCAAACGGGCTTCCCTTCGGTATTGACGGAGCTTGGCCCCGATCGGGTGTTCTACTCGAGTCCTACCATCGTCGACCTCAATGGCGACGGCAGTCCTGAGATCGTTTTCGGCACGGAAAAGGGACGAGTCGTCGCCGTGCGTTCCAATGGCACCCTGATGTGGTCGTATACAACCGGGACAGTGCCGGTTCACAGCAAGGCGGCGGTGGCCGACATCGATGGCGACGGGCAATTGGAGGTTGTCGTCGGTGCCGGTGCCGGAAATGTCAACGGTGGCGGGATCTACGTCATCAGTTCCACCGGCCAGCTCAAGTGCTCGTTCACCGCGTTGAATCCCGTACACCCGCAAGGCATGTACAGCTCGCCAGCGGTAGGGCGGCTTGATCCCTCGCAGCCCGGCAAGATGCAGATCGCCGTGGCCAGTTTCGATTTCAAGTTCCGGGTCTTGCGCCACGACTGCACGGTCTGGTGGGAGAAGGGCGTGCAGGAATATGTGGTCGACTCCATCTGGTCCTCGCCCTCGATCGTGGATCTCGATCGCAATGGGAGCCTGGATATCGTTGTCGGCGCGGACAGCAATTTCCACCAACTGGCGGGGATCACCCTGCCTGACGGTGGCTTGCTGCGCGCCATGCAGGGCAACGGCAGCGGAGAACTTCCGGGGTTCCCGAAGTTGTATGACGACGTTGTCTACTCGTCGCCGGCCATTGGCGACATTCGCGGCATAGGCGAGATTGCGATTTCGGTGGGCAGTGGGCGATGCTGGGACCTGCCCAGTTGTGCGATCGTCCACCCGGTTACCAAGCAGATGCTGGGTGTCCAGTCGAACGGCCAGAACCTGCCGGGTTGGCCGGTTGCCACGCCCGCGGAATCCTCGCGCACCGCATCGCCTGCCTTGGCGAAGTTCTCCGGCATCAACGGCCTCGTTTCGATCATGAATACCCTGCGAAACAATGATGTCGACGGTGTCGTCCACGCATTCCGCCCAAACGGAACCGAACTGCCGGGTTGGCCGTTGCAGCCAAGCATTCCTGCGGACTGTGCCGGCAACTCGTGGCACTGGGGTACTGTCGCCTCGCCGGTTGCGGCCAACCTGCTCGGTGATTCCGATCCGGAAATCATCCTCAATGCCGCCAACGAGTTCGTCATCTGGAATCGTGCCGGCCAGCAACTGACCGCAGCGACAGGCTGCCCGATCCCTGCGGGGAAATTGTCGCTGTGGACGGGAAGCGACAGTTTCTACAATTCGCCTGCTGTTGCCGATATCGATGGCAATGGCAAGTTCGAAGTGGTCGGCGCGGGAACCAACAGCATTGTCCCCGGGCATGCAGGTTCATATGTCACCGTCTACGCCTGGACGTTCAACAGCAGCAATGCAGCCCAGCTTGTGGATTGGCCCATGTTCCGTCGCGATCTGCTCAACAGCGGGGTCTATGTGCCCGATCAGATCTTTCGCAATGGCTTTGAGGCCCCATGATTCTTGCTGATGGTAGCGTTGCCGTGACGTGCCGCTTTCACGGAACATGGAAAAAATCATCTTACTTGTGGAACACTCATGTCGCTCATTGATTTCCGTGATCTGGTGGAGAAATATTCTTTCGCAGAACACGCGGCGCGTGCCGACAAGTATTTTTCGACCCTGGATCTCGATTCGCCCGTCGCACGCAAGCCATTCGCTTCTCCGCATGAGGCGGCCGAGCTTTGCGCGGGAATTGCCGCGATCCTGCCGGATCTGATGCTGTTTCCGACCGTTCGTGTCCTCGATTTCGGTGCCGGCACCTGCTGGATGTCGAGACTGCTTGCGCTGCTCGGTTGCGAAGTCACGGCCGTGGATGTATCGAGGAAAGCATTGGAAGTCGGTGAGAGACTGATTCGCTCGGATGCCCTGGGCAACAAGCTGAAGGTCGAGTTCGTCCCGTTGGAAGGCCCAGATCTGCCGTTTGCCGACAGCAGTTTTGATCGGGTGATCTGCTTTGATGCGCTTCATCATGTTCCAAAACAGGAGCACGCCATTGCGGAATTTGCCAGGGTGTTGAAGCCCGGTGGCATTGCCGCGCTGCATGAGCCTGGCCCTTCACATTCTCGTTCCAGCCAGTCGCAGTACGAAATGCGCATGCATGACGTCATTGAAGCAGATGTACTGGTAGAAAACCTGATTGCCGCCGGCAAGGCTGCGGGTTTCACGCATGCCGAGATGGCGCTCTACAGTTCGCGGGCGGTCAAGTCGGATCTCGCCGGCTTCAACAAGTTTCTTGCGAATCCCTGGTTGAGCAGGGCTGGAAGAAATCTGACCAGGCATATTGCCTCCGAGCAGGAGAATCGCCGCACGTTTTTTCTCGCCAAAGGTGATCCGGTTGCACATCTCGACAGCCGTTCGACACATGGTTTGCTGGCTGACATCGAATTGCACGCGGCACCATCCGATTTCGGCACGACCTTTACCGGCAGCATCGCCAACGCGGGGAGTACCACATGGCGGCCCTCGTTCAGCGGCTTGGGGGCGGTGAATATCGGCGTCCATCTTCATGATGGCGACGGACGTCTGATCAACGCCGACTACTTTCGCGGCAAAATTTCCGATCAACCGGTAAGTGCAGGCGTGCGCACGCCGGTGGAATTTGAAATTCCCTACCCGGAAGGACGAGATCACTTTGAACTGGTGATCGATCTGGTGTCGGAGGGCATCATGTGGTTCGAAATCGGCAGAAGCCCGGTGCGGCGATTCCGGATCAACAGACCGGACGCCAGCGTGCAGGCAATCGCATAAAATACGCACACCTATTTCAGGCTGAAATCACATGAAGAAGTCACTCCGCGCCCATGGCTTGGGCACCCGCGCCATCCACGCCGGGCAAAGCCCGGATCCATCGACTGGCGCGATCATGACGCCGATCTATGCCACTTCGACTTATGTGCAATCGAGCCCGGGTGTGCACCAGGGTTACGAATATTCACGCTCGCAGAATCCCACACGCATGGCCTATGAGCGGTGCGTGGCGAGCTTGGAAGGCGGCCGTCAAGGCTATGCATTTGCCTCCGGCCTGGCCGCCGCCAGCACGGTGCTCGACCTGCTGGATTCGGGCAGCCATGTCATCGCCATGGATGATCTCTATGGCGGCACCTATCGCCTGTTCGAGCGCGTGCGCAGGCGATCGGCCGGCCTCGATTTCAGTTTCATTGATTTGAACGATTCGGCGGCGTTGAAGGCGGCGTTGAAGCCGAATACGCGCATGATCTGGGCGGAGACGCCGACCAACCCGATGCTCAAGCTGGTGGATCTGGCGAAGATTGGCGCGTTCGCGCGCAAGCATGGATTGATTCTTGTCGTCGACAACACCTTCTGCTCGCCAATGTTGCAGCGTCCCCTCGAGCACGGTGCCGATCTTGTCCTGCATTCGGCGACCAAGTACCTGAATGGCCACTCCGACATGGTCGGTGGCATCGTTGTCGCCGGTGAAAATGCCGAGCTGGCCGAGCAGATGGCCTTCCTGCAGAACTCGGTCGGTGCTGTGGCCGGTCCGTTTGATTCCTTCCTCGCCATGCGAGGCTTGAAAACACTGCACTTGCGCATGCGCGCGCACTGCGAGAGTGCCATGACCATCGCCCACTGGCTGGACAAGCACCCGGCGGTTGAACGCGTCATCTACCCGGGCCTGAAATCCCATCCGCAACATGCCCTGGCCAGGCGCCAGATGGACGGCTTTGGCGGAATCATTTCGATCGAGGTCAAGGGTGGCCTGCGCAAGGCACGACGCATGCTGGAACGCTGCAAGCTGTTTGCATTGGCCGAATCGCTGGGCGGCGTCGAAAGCCTGATCGAACACCCGGCGATCATGACCCACGCCTCCGTGCCGCCTGCCAATCGCAAGAAGCTGGGGATCAGCGATGGCTTGATTCGACTCTCGGTGGGTGTCGAGGATGTTGCCGATCTTCAGGCCGAGCTGGAAGCAGCCCTTTCATAGCAGAATACGCCGGATTTCGCCGCGATCAACGGAGCCGTCGGCGCACCCTATTCAAATCGCATCCTGTACATGAAGACGGCGAGCTTGCGCTGATCGCCATTCATTCCAAGCTCGGCCGGACTGATCGCATCGGGGAATTCGAATCGGAATGTCAGTTGGGATGAATCGTCAGCGGGCAATGCCAGTTCGACCGTACGTGCGGGTGATTTTGTCGAGTATTCGATTGTCTGCGGATTCTTGTCATTCACCCAGACGGTCATGTGCTGCGGGTGCGTGTCCGAAACCAGCCCAGCCGTATCCAGATAGGCAACTCTGGTCGTCGGATCGACTCGGTCGCAGATCAGCGTTGCTTGCATTCCTTCGCTCCAGCGACCGTTGGAATCCGGCGCGGTGAAACCGCTGCCGGCCTTGTCGAAAGCTCCCCTCGAAGTGAATTCAATCGTGTCAATGCACTTGAGCATCGTGAATTCACCATATGCGCAAGCGGCATCCACCACGACCATCGAACCAGCAACGCCGCGACGGCACTTTGCAATATCCCATGGGAGCGAGCCGCTGCTGCCCAGTATGCGGTTGATCCGCGTCGCGTCCTTCGGATAACTCCCGAGAAGAATGTCATAGGCGTCGCCCAGCGCAGGCGTACCCAGGGAAAAACGTGAAACAAGGTAATTTCCGAAGCTGCCGATTTCCGCAATGCCGATGGCGAAATCGTGAGTTCCCGGAGCCGGTTGTCCGGCCGATTTCGCGAATGCTCGCGCTTCACGTTCGGCGGCAACGATCTTCTCTGTAAAGACGAAGTCTGCTTTCGAAAAAACGCATGCGCAAGCCAATAGTGCCAAGGCGCTCGGCGCGAAAACGCTCGGGCCGCGGTTACTGTCTGTGGCGTGATCTTTTCCGAGCTGCGCGATCAGCAGAACGACATCGAGCACGAGCATAGACTGGAGTGCATTGGCGTATTTGAAGTACGCATATTCAGAGCCTTTCGAGAAGCCGACGTAAAGCAGGATCTGGATCACGCACAATCCTGCAACCGTCAAACCGAATGCGCCGAAATACTTGAGCAAGAGCCCTTCGTAACTAGGCGCGGTTCTCTGCTTTCGCCACCAGAGTGCGATCAAGCCGAGCGACAGCAAGGCAACTGCAATCGACAACACGGCCATGCCGCGAACGCTGTCAATGTATTTCAGCGCCATTAGGCCGTTGTTCGAGCTGAGCCGGTACATGGCGAGGAAATCCGGGTTGACCACGATCAATCCGAGACTGAAAAGCGCGATGCCCGCCCCTGCAATGAAGCGCCATGTTCGTTTTTCACGTGAATCGGAGAGTGCTCCCAGAAGCACCAGCGCACCAAGCGTTCCAATCAATTCGACCGCAGGTAACAGATGGACGCTGGTGAGCAGTGCACCACCCAGTCCGAGCAAGAGAAGGTGATTGAATGAATCGGGTCTGCGCCATTCCAGTTGAAAGGCAATGACAAGCAGGCACAGCGCCAGCGCCTGCGCGACAAAATGCGCGAAGAAATAGGTCGCGACGAGTTCGCTGCCGAAAATCTCCAGCCCGAACCATTGTCGATTTGCCAGCAGCGCGATTGCCAATGCGCTGAACGCAATCAAGCGCCTTCGCGGCGGAAGACGCAGAAAGCTGAAACCAATCGCGGACCACAATAGAACAACGGAGAGATAGGCGATGTATTGCATGCCCTCCAGTGCCGAATCGACCTCCACACCTACCGCGGCGGCGATGTTATGAGCGATGCGTGGATAAGTCGCCATTTCCGAAAGGTTTTCGTCGACGGTCGGCAGGTTCGAGCTTTCCATGAGCCGAGCAACCAAGGTGCCGTGCAATCCGACGTCGATGCTTGTCGAGTACAGTCGATCGTGGAAATGCGAGAGGATTGCCACGGCGACAATGATCCAGACGAGCACGCCAAACCAACGCCACAGCCGGTAGATTTCCACTTGAACGTCGGAATTCGAAGTGCTCAATCAAAAAACTCCTCTCGATCGAATCAATGGAAATTGGGTATGCTGGCGCTGGGGGGAAGTAGTTTCGCCCAAGCAGTCAACTTTGCATACAGCAGGCTAGTCGAACGAAATGATCGACAATTGATGGGCCTCGGAAAGTTATCCCTCGAGCTATCGGCGCAATGTGAATGATTCAATTGCATTTGCCGGCTTGGACGTGGACATGTTTGCGCGTGGCAAAGCCATCGACATGCTGGATTTGCTGCGTGCGGAGCCGAGTGTGCTGCCGATGCAAGCAGCATGTCTGGACATTGGCTGTGGCATCGGGGTGTCGCATCCCCTGATTGTCGATGACATCGGTAGTCTGGTCGGCGTCGATGTCTCGGCCGAGGCGGTCGAGATTGCGCGGGAGGCCAATGCAAAGGTCGAATATCGCGTGCAGCGCGACGAGTCGCTGCCGTTCGATTCGGAAGGCTTCGATTTCTGCAGCACGGTTTGCGTCATGCACCATGTCCCTCCGGGGCAATGGCCAGCGTTTGTCGCCGAGGCCTGGCGGGTGACCAAGCCGGGTGGGCTGTTCGCGATATATGAGCACAATCCGGTCAATCCGATGACGCGTTGGGCGGTGTGGCGTTGTCCGTTCGATCATGATGCGGTGCTGCTGCGGGCCGGCGAGGTTCGCGAACTGCTGCGCAATCAGGGTTTCGAGATCGTCACGCGGCGCTATCTGTTCTTCATGCCGTTTGATCGGCCATGGGCACGCCGGTTTGATCGTTTGCTTCGATGGTTGCCGATCGGAGCGCAATACGTCGTTTGTGGTCGTCGTCCGGTCGGCAGTGGATCAGCCGGAGTGGAGAACCCAGCGTGACAGCAGGAAGGTCACCGGGATGGTCAGGACAACCGCGAACCCGAACGCCAGCCATTGCGGGATGTCGATCACCTCGACGGCGAGACGAAGCAGCCCCAGGCTGATCAGGAACTGGGCCAGATAAACCAGCGGAAATCGCAGTGCCGAGCGCCGGCGCATCGGCTTGCGGAACACGAAGATTGCGCTCAAGCCATAGGCCATCACGATGCCAATGCCGTAGCCAATCGAATAGGCGAATTCGTAGCGCATCCATTGCAGCAGCAGTAGATAAATTGCGTAGGCGACTATCGTGTTCGCCCCGCCCATGATGAGGAAACGAACGAATTCGCCCGCCATGGCGCGGGCACGCGTCGGCCACGTGATGCCGGGCACTTCGTGCTCGTGATTCATGCTTTGGAATCGGTATCTGAGTCGAATGGCGCTGACGCAGGCTGAGTTTGCGTCAAAAGTGCGCCCACCCCGCGGGGGGGGGGGGGGGGGGGGAGGGTTGGTTCCCCCGGCCGCGGCTACCTCGCGTTCCCTCTTCCGGCGCACCCCCGCAAGGGAAGGGAAGGGCTTTTCGCATTCTTGGGGTTCAAGTCAGTGCCATTCGTGTCCAAGCCGCTCCTACAACCGGCGTGGGCCTCGACCAGATAGACCGGCTTGCGATAGGTCGCGCCCATCAGTCGCCCGAGATACTCGCCAATGATGCCGAGGATCAGCAACTGGATGCCGCAGGCGAACAGGATGACCGACATCAGCGAGGTGTAGCCGGGGTTGGTGATATGGCCGCTGAAGTAGCCATACACGACGTACATCATGTACAGGAAGCTGATTGCCGCGATCGCCGCACCGCCGTAGCTGGCGATGCGCAGGGGCAGATGCGAAAAGGTGACGAAGATATTGACCGCGTGCGAGATGAGCTTGCGCCAGGTGTAGGCACTTTCGCCGTGCCGGCGCTCGCCGTGAGTGACTTCAACGGTTGTTGCGGACGAAGTCATCCAGGACAGCATGCCGTCGATGTAGGGCCGGGCAAGGCGGAATCCGGTCAGTTGGCGGGCGAGCGGAGCACGGATGGCGCGGAACGACGAGTAGTGTTCATTGAGTTCGGGAAACGCGCGCTTGAGGGTCCAGCGCATGAGCTCCGAGCTGAGGTTGCGCACGCCCGTATGGGTACGTTGCGGAAACAAGCCGTAGACCAATGGCGTTTCGTCGCTGCCGGCTTCGAGCATCGACGCAATAGCCTCCGGCGGGTGCTCAAGATCATCATCCATGGTGATGATCCAGCGCCCACGCGCGTGCTCGATGCCGCAGATCGTCGCGGCATGCTGGCCGAAATTGCGGCTCAGGCGCAGGCCGATCACTTCCTGAAAATTGTTCGCCAGTGAGCGGATCGCGGGCCACGATTGCGGGCGTCCGCGATCATCGACGAGGATCAGCTCCCAGGACAATCCGGCTTTCGTCATGCTGGCGGCAAGGCGCTGATGCAGTTCTGCCAGGGCGTCGCTGCCGCCGAACACGGGTACGACCACGGTGACGTCGATTTCAGGGGGCATGCTGGGATGAAACATTTGGCGAGGTCTCGATGGGTGGGTCAGGCAAGCGTTGATGATTGGTGCCAAGCCCAGGTCCTTCGCAATCCGCTGGCGAGATCGACACGCGCCTGCCAGCCCAGCTCGTCGGCGATCAGCTGATGAGAAGGTGATACACAGGCCACGTCGACGCCACGCGCCGGTTGGAACTCCACGTTTATGCTGCGACCGCTGGCGACCTGGCAGGCTTCGATCAGTTCGAGGATGGATGCCGTCTGGCCACTGGATACATTGTACACATTGACTGGGCGCTGCAGTGGTGAGAACAACGCGGCGGTCACGGCTTCGAGAAGGTCATCGATGTAGCAATAGTCGCGAACGGTCGAGCCATCGCCCCAGATCTGGAATGCCTTGCCGTCGCTGGCGCGATCGAACATGGTCGGCACGATGGCGAATCCCTTGGTCACACGCTGACCCGGGCCATAGAGATTGCTCGGTCGCAACATGACCGCCGACCAGTCGGTCGTTGCCACGGCGGCGTGCAGGAAAGCCTCGGCGGCCGCCTTGCCGGCGCCGTAGTAGGAGCGCGGGCGCAGTGGCCTGGACTCGGCTGCATTGGCCGCATCATCACCGTAGATGGCACCCCCCGATGACAGGTAGACGATGCGACGCCCGGGGAACTCGGCGGCACATTCGAGCAGGCGCGTAAGCGGCAGCAGGTTGCCAAGTACCTCCAGCGAAGGATCCCGTGCCGAAACGCCGGGCGTCGTCATCGATGCGGCATAGACAACCCGATTGCACCGACCCAACGCCTCGCGGAGCAGGTGGCGATCCTCGATCGAGCCGCGCATGTGGACGATGCCGGCCTGGGTGCCGTCGGCCTGCGAGCGGCCGAGTGCGTGGACCTTATGGCTCTGTCTTGCCAGGTGCGTGCACAGGGCGGAACCGATGAAGCCGGCCGAGCCAAGGACAAGTATTGATTCGGCTGCTGCGTGCATGGACGGAGTAGGTGGCGGCATGGGAACCGGTGATTGTATCGGGGCTGGCCTCAGTATTCCGGTAATCCGGGCGCCGTGGGTGGGCAACGCCCGCAGGCTCGGCTTGCAGCGGTACGGCCTTGAATCTTGCTTCGCTGATGGGTCGGGGCTATCGTCCACGGGCGGATGCGGCAGGCGGACACCTTGCACCACATGGTCGCGGGCGAAGATTCCGCAGCAGGCTGTACGCCATCGGCAGGGGGCAGATCGTGGGATTGCTGGACGAACTTGAAAGTGAAGCGCAACGGCGCAAGTCGAACGACGACGACGCGGCTGCACTGAAGGCTGCGCGCGAGACAGCGTATCGCACGGCGCTGGAGCCGGCCATGGGCAAGTTGTTCGCCTATCTCACCGAACTGGTGGCCAAGCTCAGGCAACTGCAGCCGAAGATCGCCATCCGCCATGCGCTGGCCGGCTACGGTGATGTCGTGGCCTATGTCGAGCACGAATACGACGTTCGCGAGGCGCGCCAGCCGTCTTCCAGGGAAATCACCCTGGCATTCTTTGCCACCGTGGCGAGTTCGGAATGCCCGAACGTGCAGGTCGAGGGCTCGGCGCGTGTGCGAGCCGTTTCGGCGCTGTTCCAGCGCCATCGCCTGGGTGCGCCTTTGGCGGCGAGCAAGGATGCGTCTGGTGAAATCGTCGGGGCAACCTTCAAGGCGAAGGGTCGCGTGCCGCTGACCGCCGTATTCAGCGCCGATGCCGCGACTGGCCAGTTGCGCATGAGCTTCACGAATTTCGACGACTTCGCCACGGCGGTGAAGACAGTTGCGCCGGATCAGGTCAGCGAGGCGCTGTACGATCAAATAGGCCGCTACCTGATGCGCGAGCCGACCGAACTGCTGCGCGAAGTGCTGCCCGAGGATTACCGCAGCCAATTGCGCGCCCGCGTCCATCACGATGAGGTCAAGCGGCGTTGGGAGTCGCAGATCGCCTCGCGTCAACAGGAAGACATCGCGATGCTCAAGCGCGAATACGGACTGGGTGCGCGCTTCAATCGCCTAGGTGATGCGATGGGCAAGTTGCGCGGGCTGGTTTCGCGAAAGCCCTGAGTGGGCGATCCTCTTGTCGCAACGCGGTGTCGAGCATCGTGCGCCTGAGGAAAGCGGTCGACTGCGGCCTGAAGGCTTCTCTTGCTCAGGCGGGACGAGCGGCGCGGGTTTCCCGGGTGGTACTTGAGTTCAGAAAAAACCCCCGGAATCCGGGGGTTTTTCTTGTGCGGATGAAGCCATGCAATCAGCACATCAGAGCAGCGGCACCAGCAACAGGGCGACGATGTTGATGATCTTGATCAGCGGATTCACGGCCGGGCCGGCAGTGTCCTTGTACGGGTCGCCGACGGTGTCGCCGGTGACGGCGGCCTTGTGCGCTTCGGAACCCTTGCCGCCGAAGTTGCCATCCTCGATGTACTTCTTGGCATTGTCCCAGGCGCCGCCGCCGGTGGTCATCGAGATCGCCACGAAAAGGCCGGTGACGATGGTGCCGATGAGCACGCCACCCAGGGCCTGGGCGCCGGCCATCGGACCGGCAATCCAGCCGATGCCGAAACCGACAATCACCGGCACGAGCACGGGCAGCAGCGACGGAACCATCATTTCCTTGATTGCCGATTTGGTCAGCAGGTCGACTGCACGCGAATAGTCGGGCTTGGTCGTGCCTTCCATGATGCCCTTGATCTCGCGGAACTGGCGGCGCACTTCCTCGACCACGCTGCCAGCCGCGCGACCGACTGCCTCCATCGCCATGGCGCCGAACAGGTACGGAATCAGGCCGCCGATGAGCAGGCCGATGATCACGTAGTGGTTGGAGATGTCGAAGGTGTAGATGTTGTCGGGGTGTTCCACGGCGAGCTTGTGCGTGTAATCGGCAAACAGCACCAGCGCGGCGAGGCCGGCCGAACCGATCGCGTAGCCCTTGGTCACTGCCTTGGTCGTGTTGCCGACTGCATCCAGCGGATCCGTCACGGCACGCACTTCGCTTGGCAGCTCGGCCATCTCGGCGATGCCGCCGGCGTTGTCGGTGATCGGGCCGTAGGCATCGAGGGCGACAATCATGCCGGTCATCGACAGCATCGCCGTAGCGGCGACGGCAATGCCGTACAGGCCGCCAAAGAAGTAGGCAGCCCAGATCGCCACGCACACGGAAAGCACCGGCCATGCCGTCGACTTCATCGAAATTCCGATGCCGGCAATGATGTTGGTTGCATGTCCGGTGGTCGATGCCTGGGCGATATGGCGAACCGGGCCATATTCGGTGGCCGTGTAGTACTCGGTGATTACGACCATGGCGCCGGTCAGGATCAGGCCAACCAGCGAGCAGTAGAAGATGCTGTTCGCGGAAATGCCGACGCCGTTGCCGACATCGAGGCCGGTCGGAAAGAGTTCGTGGGTGACGAACCAGAAGGCAATCGCCGAGAGCACGGCCGAGACGATGACTCCCTTGTACAGGGCATTCATGATCTTGCCGCCTTCGCTGGTCCTGACGAAGAACGTGCCGATGATCGAGGCAAGGATGGAAACGCCGCCAAGCACGATCGGATACAGCACTGCATTCGGGTTGCCGGCAAACATGACGCCGCCGAGCAGCATGGTCGCGATCAGGGTCACCGCATAGGTTTCGAACAGGTCGGCGGCCATGCCGGCGCAGTCGCCGACGTTGTCACCGACGTTGTCGGCGATCACCGCCGGGTTGCGCGGATCGTCCTCGGGGATTCCGGCTTCAACCTTGCCGACCAGATCCGCGCCGACGTCCGCACCCTTGGTGAAGATGCCGCCGCCGAGGCGGGCGAAGATCGAGATCAGCGATGATCCGAAGGCCAGGCCGATCAGCGCATGCAGGGCCTCATCGGAGGCGTAGCCCAGCTTCGCCAGCAGGACGAAATAGCCGGCGACGCCCAGCAGGCCGAGGCCGACCACGAGCATTCCGGTGATCGCACCGCCGCGAAAGGCCACTGCCAGAGCTGCGGCGATGCCGCTGCGTGCCGCTTCGGCGGTGCGCACGTTGGCTCGGACCGAGACGTTCATGCCGATATAGCCGGCGAGGCCGGAGAGGATGGCGCCGATGGCGAAGCCGATCGCCGTCAGCCAGTTCAGGGCAAGTCCGATCGCAAGGAAAAGGACCACGCCGACAACCGAAATCGTCATGTACTGGCGGTTGAGGTAGGCCCGCGCACCCAGCTGGATCGCCGCGGCGATCTCCTGCATGCGCTCGTTTCCGGCCGGCTTGGAGAGGATCCAGCGGATCGACCATGCGCCATAGAGAAGGGCGACACCCGCGCAAATCAATGAAAACAGTAAACCATGTTGCTGCAACATCATTCCTCCCAGGGAGCAGGCAAGCAAAGGAAAAGGACCACTGAAAACCCCACCATGGATGCTCGTGATGCGCATGCCTCCTTCCATTCTTGGCCGGAACGAGGCAGGGATCAGGGCATCCCTAACCGGTCGAGTATAGCCGTGCCTGCGCGGGCATCACAGCCTTGCGCTGCAGCATCCGGCGGAGGCGCGGTGGCGATGCGGATTCGAGTGCATGCCGGTGCTTCGGGCGCGGGCGAGAGCAGGAGTGGGTCGAGACCACCTTGCCGCCGCGATCAACCCGCGGCGGGCCGCGCCGGGCCTGATCCAGGTGCCCCGCCCGACCGTGCGTCCGGGTGCCGGGCCGGCATTGGCGCAAACCACAGCGCAATGGCCAGCGTTGCGGAAACAATCGGCCAGGTCACGAAGCGCAGCTCCGCGCTCGGTGCAAGGATGATGAAGCTGGCGGCATATACGAGCGCGCTGGAAGTCACGCCAAGAACCAGCGCCGCCCGTGGATCCTGACGGCCTCGCCAGGCGAGGATCAGCACGCCGAGATGGGCCAGCAGGTATGGCCAAGCACTGAAGACCCAGGTCGGTCGCAGGCGCGCCGCCAGATCGAGCAACCCTTGATGGGCGCGTGGATTGAGGATTTCCGGCAATGGCGGATTGTCGCGGTAGCTGGAGCGATCGGTGTAATAGGCCAGCCCTGCAGTCGCCCCATCGTGCCTGCCGAACACCAGTTGGGTCGTCCTCAATCGATGTGCAAGGTATTCGCGCGGATGCTCGCGGACCGCCGACCACCAGGCGGCGGCCAGCTCCCGTTGTTGCGCGGCGGGATAGGGGCGCACCAATCCGCTGCCGACGCCTGAGCGCGAGCGGACGAACAAGTGCGTCACGGAGGCGGCATCGAAGGCCCCGCTGTCGCGAAGTTCCTGCACGTCCAGTCCCGGGCCATGGGTGAAGGGCGGCAGCAGCAGCTGGTCCGTGGCCACCGACATGGCGGCCAGATCCCACAGCGCCAGCATGGGCCACAAGGGACGGCGTTCATCTGCGAGGGCTCGATCGAAAGCGATGCTTGCGATCATGCCGATCAGGGCGGTTGCAAGGGCGCCGGCAAGCACGAGGCGATATCGCGAGGTGGCCATCGTCGACAGAATCCACGTCGCGGCTGCACCCAGCGGAATCACCGCGACTAGGGAGTTCTGCCGGATGCAACCCGCGTAGACGATCAAGGCGAGGGCCATGCAGATGCCCGCACGTGACCGGCCGGGGCGATGCCTTGCGAGCAATCCCGCGGCAAGCACGAGCACGGCCGTCATGTGTGCATCGGAAAGGAGATGCGCCATCTGCACGAGTACCAGCGGACTCAGGCCGCCAGCCAGCACCACGACCAGGAGCCAGCCGAACGAGAACTTCCTGGCAGCAAGGCACCAGCCCATGCCGGCCCAGAACATGCCGAGGTTCAGGCACAGCAGGCTGGCCGGATTTCCAAAGGCGGCAAGCAGCACGGACCAGAGACCGATCATGGGCACCGGCGTGATGTTGGAAAACTCGCCGCTGCGGGCCTGCCAGTATTGATAGGCGGAATCGAACGGATAATGGCCCGGATAGAGCAAGGCCAGGGAAATGCAGAACCCCAGCGACACCAGCAGCCAAACCCCGATCGGCCCGACCATGGTGTCGCTGTCACCCGCGTGCGTGCGCTGCATTGTGCGGTTTTCAGGAAACAATTCTATTTGTCATTTATGTTGTATGCGGCAAGCTTCTGCTTGACTGCCACGTTTTTCAGGCGCACGTACTTCGGCAGGCCATCCTTGCCCGAGGGTGGCGGATCTTCGCCGCGGATCAGCGGCTCCAGATAACGGCGCGCGGCCTCGGTGATGCCGTAGCCATCGCGGCGGATGTAGCTCTTGGGCAGGATCTTCTCGTGGTTGGCCACCTTGCTCAACGCGGCCGGCTCGATCTTCCAGCGATATGGCGCATCGGAGCTGCGCACGATCACCGGCATCACCGCATTCTTTCCGGCGAGCGCGTATTCGACAGCTGCCTTGCCGACCGCGTAAGCCTGCTCGACATCCGTCTTCGAGGCGATATGCCGGGCCGAGCGTTGCAGGTAGTCGGGCAGGGCCCAGTGGTATTTGTAGCCGAGCTTCTGCTTGACCAGGTCGGCCAGCAGCGGGGCGACGCCGCCGAGCTGGGCGTGGCCGAAGGCATCGCGCGTGCCGACTTCGGAGAGAAACTTGCCGTCCTTGTTGCGCACGCCTTCGGAGACGACCACGGTGCACCAGCCAACCCGCTCGACGGTAGCCTTGACCCGTGCCAGGAAGGCTTCCTCGTCGAACGGGATTTCCGGGAACAGGATGATGTGCGGGGCGTCATCGGCGGTTTTTCCGGCAAGCCCGGCGGCAGCGGCGATCCAGCCCGCGTGACGACCCATGACCTCCATGACGAAGACCTTGGTCGAGGATTCCGCCATCGAGGCGACATCCAGACTCGCCTCGAGCACCGACACCGCCGTGTACTTGGCCACCGAACCAAAACCGGGGCAGCAATCGGTCACGGCCAGATCATTGTCGACGGTTTTCGGCACACCGATCACCTTGACATCATGGCCAAGCGCCTTGCCGATCTGCGATATCTTGTTGGCGGTGTCCGCCGAATCGTTGCCGCCGTTGTAGAGAAACCAGCGGATGTCATGGGCACGCAGGACCTCGATCAGGCGCTCGTACTGCGGGCGACTCTGCTCGATCGACTTGAGCTTGAAGCGGCAAGAGCCAAACGCGCCGCCGGGAGTGTGGCGCAATGCCGCGATCGCGCTGGCGGATTCTTTCGAGGTGTCGATGAGTTCTTCGCGCAGCGCACCAATGATGCCGTTGCGCGCCGCGTAAACGCGAACCTTGTGTTTGCGTGCGGTTTCAATGACCGCACAGGCGCTGGCGTTGATGACGGCGGTGACGCCGCCGGACTGCGCATAGAGCAGGTTGCCTTGCATCGAGGAGGCTCCTTGGTGACAGGGAATGGGGCAGTGTGAAGGTTTGACTGAAATGCCTCCAGCGGATAGCTTTACGCTGGATTCAACCGCTCAAAGTCTAGCGCAGCGTCAACGGATTTCCGCGCGTGCGCATCACTTCAAGGAACTGTATGCGACTCGTGCTACTCGGCGCGCCCGGCTCGGGCAAAGGCACCCAGGCGGCCAGACTCCGTGACACCTTGGGAATCCCGCATGTATCCACGGGCGACCTGCTGCGTGCCGCGGTCAAGGCCGGGACGCCGCTGGGCATGCAGGCAAAGTCGGTGATGGATGCCGGCGGCCTGGTCTCCGACGACATCGTCCTCGGCATGCTCGAGGAGCGCGTGGCGCAGGTCGATGCCAAGGCGGGTTTCATCCTTGATGGCTATCCACGCAATGTCGCCCAGTGTGCCGCGCTCGAAGCGCTGCTCGAACGCCTCGGCCAGCCGCTTGATGTCGCGGTCAAGCTCGAAGTCCCGAATGAACTGATCGTCGAGCGCATCGCCGGTCGAGCGGCGGCCGAGGGTCGCCTCGATGACACGCCGGAAACGGTACGCGCACGGCTGCGCGTGTATGCCGAGCAGACTGCGCCGGTGGCCGACCACTTTGCCGAGATCGGCAAGCTGGTCACCGTTGACGGGGTTGGCGAGCTCGATGAGGTCTTCCAGCGCATTCGCAAGGCGCTGCCAGCTTGATGTCGATGCCGGGCGTCGGCCTGTCCACGGGCCCTGTGTGGTGCGCCGGCAACCCGTGTCGCGAGGTGCGGACTTGAGTTGCCAGCACTGATGTCGGAATTGATTGGCCAGATCATCAACCTTTGCCGCTTCCGCGGTGGCCCGCAGGATCTTCCGCACAAGCCCGGCTTGCTGATCGGCATGCTCGTCGCCAGCGTCATCCTCGACCTGAGCTCGGCAAACCTGCTCGATATCGGCGACAACGCACTCGCGCGCAGCCTGTTCTCGACTTCCCTGTTGCTGGCCCTGTGCTGGATCGCACTGGGCATCCGCGGCATGCTTGCCCGCTTCGTGCAGACGGCAATCGCCCTGGTCGGCTGCGCGATGATCTTTTCGATCGTCATCGTTCCGCTGGCCTGGTTGTTCGGCAAGCCGGACGGTGCCGAGGCGGTGCTCAGTCCGCAGCAGATCCTCGTTGCCTGGCTGGGCCTTGGCGTACTCGTCTGGAAGATCGCCGTGGATGCGCACAATGTCCGCCAGGCCATCGAAGCACCGTTCTGGCTCGGGTTTGCGCTGGCGCTGGCCTGGTCGGTCGCGGATTTCGCCCTCAGCCGGGTCCTCTTTGTCGCTACCCCCTGACCGACGTTGTCCTAAACTGGCGCGATGAAACTCCATATCCTCGGAATCTGCGGCACCTTCATGGGTGGCATCGCCGCTTTGGCGCGCGAATTGGGCCACGACGTCGAGGGCAGCGACAGCAATGTCTATCCGCCCATGAGCACCCAGCTTGAAGCGCTCGGCATCACGCTCAAGTCCGCCTACACGGCCGACAACATTTCCGCCGACACCGATCAGGTCATCATCGGCAACGCGTTGTCGCGAGGCAATGCCGCCGTCGAACATGTGCTCGACCGGCGCCTCGCTTACATCTCCGGCCCGCAATGGCTGGGCGAGCAGTTGCTGGGCCCGCGCCGCGTGGTCGCCGTGGCCGGCACCCACGGCAAGACCACGACCACCTCGCTGATCGCCTGGTTGCTGGAGGCGGCCGGACTTGATCCGGGATTCCTGATTGGCGGCGTGCCCGGCAATTTCCCGGTTTCGGCACGTCTGGGAGCCGGTGCACCGTTTGTCATCGAGGCCGATGAATACGACACCGCGTTTTTCGACAAGCGCTCGAAGTTCGTCCATTACCGCCCATCAATCGCCATCCTCAACAACCTCGAGTTCGACCATGCCGACATCTTTCCCGATGTCGCGGCAATCCAGCGCCAGTTCCATCATCTGCTGCGCATCATTCCCGGCAACGGCCTGATCATCGTCAATGCCGAGGATGCGCACCTGGCCGAAGTGCTGGCGATGGGCTGCTGGTCGCGTGTCGAAAGTTTCGGCATGGACACCGGCGACTGGCGTGCACGCCTGCTCGAGGCGGACGGCTCGGTGTTCGAGGTCACGCATCGCGGATGCCTGATCGGAACAATCCACTGGCCGCTGCTCGGCCGGCACAATGTCATGAACGCGCTCGCCGCGCTGGCCGCCGTGCAGGCACTCGGCGCGGATCCGGCAAGCGTGCTGGCGGCATTCGCGGAGTTCCGCAGCGTCAAGCGGCGCATGGAGCAGATTGCCAAGCATGCCGGTGTCGTCGTCTACGATGATTTTGCCCATCACCCGACCGCGATCGAGACCACCCTGGCCGGCCTGCGCGCAAAGGTCGGCAATGCGCGCATCCTTGTCGCCATCGAGCCGCGCTCCAACTCCATGCGCCTTGGCGCGCATGCCGCGCAACTGGCGCCGTCGCTCAGCGGAGCCGATCGGGTATTCCTGCTGCGTCGCCCGGAATTGCCGTGGGACGCCGACAAGGTGATCGCGCAACTCGACGGTCGCGCGCAGGCCGTCGCCGATGTCGATGCATTGCTGGATGCCCTGCACGCAGCGACCCGGCCAGGTGACCACGTCGTCTTCATGTCGAATGGCGGATTCGAATCGGCGCCGCGTCGGTTCGCGGATCGACTGAAGGCTTGATCGCGGCATGAGCGGATTCGACCTGCCGCTGTTTCCGCTGTCCTCGGCCCTGTTTCCGCAAGGCACGCTCAGCCTGCGCATCTTCGAGCCCCGCTATCTCGACATGATCCGCGATTGCGCGCGCAACGACTCGGGATTTGGCGTCTGCCTCATCCTTGAAGGTGGCGAGGTCGGCGACCCGGCGACGCCAGCCGCGGTGGGAACATGCGCCCGCATTGTCGATTTCAATGTCCAGGCCGATGGTCTGCTCGGCATTCTCGCCCGCGGCGAGCGTCGCTTCCGCGTGCAGCACACGCGCGTGCGCGACAACGGCCTGATCCATGCGCAGGTCGAATGGATCGAGGAAGGCGAGCCGCAAGCGGTTCCCGCCGAATGCGGCCTGCTGGCAACCATCCTCGAACGCTTCCACGAGCAGGCCGGTGGCGAATACGCGCGCATCGAACGTGCCCGCTATGATGACGCGAGCTGGGTCGCCTGGCGGCTTGCCGAAGCGCTTGCACTGGAGCAGACGGAGCGGCAACTGCTGCTGCAGATGTCCGATCCCGTCGAGCGGCTCAAGCAATTGATGCACTACCTGCCGCGCTTCCAGGGCGGTTGAAGGAGATCGACATGAGCACCCTGAAAGGCAAGACCCTGTTCATCACCGGCGCCTCGCGCGGAATCGGCCTGGCGATCGCCACGCGCGCGGCACGCGATGGTGCCAACATCGTCATTGCCGCCAAGAGTGCCGTGGCCAATCCGAAACTGCCCGGCACGATTCACAGCGCCGCCGCCGAAATCGAGGCGGCCGGTGGCCAGGCCTTGCCGCTGCAGGTCGATATCCGCGAAGAGGAAAGTGTACGTGCTGCCGTTGCGGCGGCGGTCGATCGATTCGGCGGCATCGACATCCTCGTCAACAATGCCAGCGCGATCTGGCTGCGCGGTACGTTGGACACGCCGATGAAACGCTTCGACCTCATGCACCAGGTCAATGCGCGCGGTACCTTCCTCTGTTCCCAGGCGTGCCTGCCGCACCTGTTGCAAGCCCCCAACCCGCACATCCTGACCTTGTCGCCGCCGCTGTCGATGGATCCAAAGTGGTTTTCGCCGCATGTGGCCTACACCATGGCCAAGTACGGCATGAGCCTGTGCGTGCTGGGCATGGCTGCCGAATTCCGCGACCTCGGCATCGCGGTCAATGCACTGTGGCCGCGCACGGTGATCGCGACTGATGCATTGAACATGATTCCCGGAGTCAGCACCGAGAATGCGCGCACGCCGGAGATTGTCGCCGATGCCGCCCATGCGATCCTGACCCTGCCGAGCCGCGCGCAGACCGGCGGGTTCCTGATCGATGATGAAGTGCTGGCGGCGCAGGGCGTGCGCGATCTTGACCGCTACGCGGTTTCGCCAGGGAAACCCCTGCTGCCCGATCTTTTTCTCGACTAGGGCAACGCTGATCAAGTAGCGCAACCGTCACGACACCTGTCTGCGTGCAGATCGCGGCGCGCTGACGCAGATGGACTGGCCGTCCTTAAAGGCAGCGCAACAAAGATTCGCTCGCAGACAGGTGTCGCCGAACTCATTGATTCATATCTGAAACGGTGGCGCTCGGAAGGCCCGCCACGCGCACCGCGCGGCTTGCCAAGGCCACCAGCCTTCGCTTCGCCACGCAGCACGCATGGCGAACCTTCCGAACGCCATGACGGTTGTGCTACTTGATCAGCGTTGCCTTGGGCATGGCGCATTCGTTCGCGTTTGCCCAGAATCGGCGATCTTCCGAGGAGGAAATCATGCTCAACACCATTCGATTTGCAGGGCTTGCTGCGTTCGCTGTCGCCGCGTCACCGTCAAGCGCGGGTGACCTGCTGATCCACGACGGTTTCGAGACGTGTTGGGTCTCGGCAAAAACCAAGCCGCAGTTTCTTGAATCGGTGCGCACGAGCATCGAAGGCACGACTGCCTGCATCCCGCCCCGATCGGGAAGCCAATCCGGGGTGGGCTACACGATCTGCCAGACGGTCAACGGCTGCGGCGGCGGCATGGATGGATGTGCCGTGACCATGCATGCCGGCACGTTTTCCGGCAATTTTGTCAGCGGCGAAGTTTCCGGCCCCGGCAGCGCCAACAACATTGCAATTCCGGTGACGACCACGGCGCTCGGCAACTGCACGATCAACCTGACCGCCATCACGCTGGGTTATCTGCTCGATTACCTCATGCAGGCCGATGGTGTCGACGGCGTCTACAGCGATGACCTCATGCCGCCCGTGGTGACCATCACCAATTACGCCACCAGCAACAACTGCAATCCGCTGCTGGCCGGCATCATCGCCGGCTATGTCCCGCAAGCCATCGCCGCCGCCGAAGCGAATGCCGCAACGACCATTGAACCCGGCCTGCGTGCGGATACGCTGGCGCAGTCGGTGTGCCCCTTGTCGGCACCCTGATCGGCCAATGTGGAAGGTGATCGAGCGCGCCGCGTCTATTCGAGAGCCTGGGCGAGATCGGCGATCAAGTCATCCGGGTGTTCGAGACCCACGGAAATGCGCAGCAGGTTGTCCGGGGACGTCGGCGTGGCACCCTCGACCGAGGCGCGATGTTCGATCAGCGATTCGCAGCCGCCAAGCGAAGTGGCATTGGTGAACAGCTTCAAGCGGCCAGCCATCCTGATTGCCGCGTTGCGCCCGCCGTGCACCTGGATGCTGAGCATGCCGCCGAAGTCGCTCATCTGGCGCGCCGCAATCGCGTGCCCGGGATGCTTGGCGAGTCCCGGATAGTTGACGCGCTCGATGGCCGCATGCGCGTCGAGAAAATCCGCGACTGCGCGCGCATTGGCACAATGCATGGCCATGCGTGCCGGCAGTGAGCGGCAACCGCGCAAGGTCAGCCAGGCGCTGAACGGGGAAAGCGTTGCGCCGGTGATGTGCAGGCGATGCGCCACACGCTGATGCAAATCGCCAGCCTGCGCGAACACCAGCGCACCACCGAGCACGTCGCTGTGGCCGCCGAAATACTTGGTCGTCGAATGCATGACGATATCGGCGCCCAGTTGCAATGGGCGTTGCAATACCGGCGAGGCAAACGTGTTGTCGCAAACCAGCACGCTTGCGTGCGCTTTTGCGATTCCGGCCAGCGCCTGGATATCGCTGACCTGCATGCGCGGATTCGATGGCGTTTCGGCCCAGATCAGGTCGACCCCTGCCTGGCAAAGCCGATCGAGCGCATCCAGATCCGTCATGTCGAGCGTGCTCACGCGAATTCCACGTTGCGGGAGAAACTCCGCACCGAGCACGCGCAGGCCGGTGTAGCAATCATCCGGTATCACGATATGCGAATCCGGCGGCAACGATTCGAGCAGGCCGCTGATCGCGGCCATGCCGGAAGCAAACGTCAGCGCCGCCGCACCGCCTTCCAGTCCGGCCATCGCCGCGCAAAGGCGATCGTTGGTCGGATTGCCTTCGCGCTGATACTCATAGCCGGCAATTTTTTCGGCCGCCGGGCCATGGCGGAATGTCGTGGCCAGATGAATCGGCGGCGCCATGGCGCCGGTAGCCGCATCACATTCACCGCCGGCATGCACGGCCAAGGTTTCAAGACGCATGGTTTGATCTCCGCAGGAATGCAGGTTCGATTGTGCATGCCAACCTATGCCACCTGCACCTTGAATGCTTCTCTGGCGACCTTCGGCGTGTCGCCAATGACCTGCTCTTCGTGCGCCATCGAGGTGAATCCAGCCTCATGAGCCGAGGGCGCGAGACTGACGCCGCGCTCGTTGCCTGCATCGCCGGCTGACCCTCGGCGCCACTCCACGCAGGCCAACCCAGGCCAGCAGTGCCCGCATGGCATTGCCCGGCAAGGGCGGGGACGTCTGGCCGGCAGTGGAGGCGATCAGCCGGTTGCGCATGACGACGTTGGTTGCGGGCGCCGAAGGGGTGAGTTGACCGTGGACCGGTGACGGCAGTGTTGCGCTGATTTTCCGTGAGGCGGTATCCACCACCCACACGCGGTCATCGTTGATGTCGGCGAGGTAGCGGCTGTGTCGTCCGGTGTGATGGCGAGGCCGTGTGGCTCGCCCGCACCGAAATTCATGCTCGCCTCGACGGTCCGACTGGCGATGTCGATCATCGATGTGCCGGCACTGAACGGATTGGCGACAAAGACCCGTGCGCCGTTGTTGCTGGCCGCGATGCCGTTGGCAGTTGAGCCGACCGGGATCGTCGCCGTCACCGATCGGGTTCCCGCACCGATTTCCGAAACGCGGTCACCGTCGCGGTTGCTCACCGACACGCGCCCGCGGGACGGCTCTGGGAGAGTGGCAACAGGCCACTGGCGTTGACGGCATTCGCCTTCATGGTGTTTCGAACCCGTCGGCAAAGATCGTGTCGCTGAGAACGGTGCTGCTGCGGCAGCGGCCGAACTCCGAGGTGCCACGCTGGAAGAAGACGAGGTCATTCGGGTCGCCGAGCAGACGTGTCGCGGTGCTCGTGACCCAGCGCGGGGTGTTGAAGTAGTTGCTGTTCCCAGACGGCGCAGTCAGTGGCGCAGCGCTGAACGTCGTCGTGCCATCACTGACGCCGGGCGAACCATCTTCGATCGAAACAAAGGTCGAACCGAGCCACTCCTGCCCCTGGCCCCAGGAACCCATCGGAATGCTGCCGATGACAATCGGATTGCACTGCGGCACGGCGTAGAAATCGATCCGATACCAGCCGTTGGCCGAATTCAGGGTGCCGCTCGCCCGTGCAATGTTGCCGCTGCCTTCGAGCGCCGTGAGGCTGGGCTTGTTCTGATTGCCGTTTGCCGCATTCGCGGGTGGGTTGGAGTTGCTGTTGTTGAAGAAATCGATGCCGTCATCGCCCAGATCGATGCCGATGCCGGCGTTGTCGTGGAAGCGGTTGCGCCGGATCGGATTGGAGGCCGATGCGATAATCACGACACCATCGCTGCCGCTGAAGGCAATGCGATTGCCATCCACCAGGGTGGCACTGGCCGAGTTGGCGATGCGCACGCCGTGCCCGCCGTTGCCGCGGTCGGCGCAGGTGCCGGCGCACAGCGCCGGAATGCCGATGCGATTCCCCGTGATGCGGTTGTTCACCGCGTAGCTGCCGCTTACCTCGATGCCATTCAAGGTGCTGTTCGAGACCACGTTGTCCTTAACGACGTGGCCGGGACCGTTGATCAGGATGCCGCGCTCGTTGCCGCGGATGTCACCGCCGCTGAGCGTGCCGATGTAGTTGTTTTCGATCACGGTGTCGGTCGGTTGGGTGCTGCCCGACCCCGTGATGCTGACGCCCGCGCCGAGCGCATGGGTGACCACATTGCGCTCGCCCGGTTCCGGCCCGCCGATGCGCACGCCCTGGGTGCTGCCGCCGATGCGCACGCCGGTGCCGCTGGGCAGCGCGCTGTAGCTGCCGAAGTTGCCGCCTACCTGGGACCCGGCCAGACGATGATCGCGGCCACCGGCGAATTGCACCGCAGCAATCGAGTGGCCGGAAAACCCGAGGCCCTCGATGCTCACCGTGGCTTCGGGCGAGGCCGTGGTGGCGACGTTCAGGCCGTAGGCGCCAGTGATCTGGTTGGCGCCATCGAGAACCACGCACAGTGTCGCGTTGTTGCCGACTGCTGCCGTGTTGCGGCTGGCACCCGGCTGGGTATAGCCATCGATGACGACCGGGTGCGCGATCGTGGGCAGCAGCGAAGCCAGCGTGATGACCCGCGGGCAGGCGCCGGAAATGTTGAAGTGGATGCGGTTGACGCCGGGCGCGGCATTGGCGTCGATCAATGCCTGGCGCAGCGAGCCGGCACCTGAGTCGTTGGCGTTGGTGACGCCGAGCACGCTGGCCGTGGTGCCGATGTTGGATTCGAACGCGCCGCGATCCGGTGCCTCGCCGTACCAGCGCGGATTGCCATCGAAGTCCTTCTGCTGCAGCAGGTTGACGTTGACGCGGGCACTGTTGATCGCAGGCGAAGTGGACGAAGGATGCCAGTCGTTTCCGGCTGGATTGGCGAATTGCGGATCGCCGGTCGATGTCGCCACCGGGGGCATTGCCAGTGGGCGGTTGGCATTGACCCCATTGCCCAGGACGTTGTTGTACAGGCGTGCGTCGATGGAACTGACCGCCGCGCGCTTGCGCAGTCGGATGTCGGTGAGGTTTCCCCAGAACACGTTGCTGGAGGCAAACAGACGCCAGTCATCGGTTTCGGGGAGATCCGACCGGATCAGGCAGAGTGCGCCATCACCGATGTTCTGCGCGAAGGTGCTGTGTTCGATCGTGGCCGTTTCTAGGTCATAGGTGTTGATCTCGATCGCGCAATTGTGGAGTCCGCTGCCGCCGCCGCTGCGCGTGACCACGCTGTTCCTGATCGTGGTGCGATCGCCCACGACGTAGGTGCTGGTGACCTGATCCAGCCAGATCCGCTCGAGGTCCGTGTTGTCCCCGCCGAACAAGATGAGGTCGCGGACATTGCGGAACGCCAGTCGGTCAACCCGCAGCGGGGGGCTGTTCGGCCAGCCGCTGAACTGCAGATCCGTGCCGGTCAGCACGGTGGCGGCGGGATTCTCGCTGCGCGACGTGCAGCCGTTGTTGTAGCCCCCCTGGAGGCTGACCGATTCATTGAAAGCCTTGTAATTGCCAGTCGCCGGATCGACAGCGCTGCCGGTCATGTCCCACGCGCCGGCCGTCATCTTGATCACGACAGGCTCGCTCCGGGCCAGAGTCCAGGCGCTGTTGAACTGAGCGATCGTGGCGACGCAGCGATCGACTGCCTGGGCGGGATGTGCAATCACTGCCAGCAGTACGGCGAAAGCGACCGCCAGCGTGGCGCCGGGGCGGAAAGAACGGGGCACGGCAAGCATGGCGAACGCCTCGGGAAGGTGGCTCCGCCGGCAAGAACGCAAGGTTGTCGGAAATCGTGCCAGGTATTTCGGCAGCCCGTGTCCGTTGGCACGATGTTTAGCGGTTTCGCGTTCTTGTGCGCACCGGAGCCTTTCCCGTGGCTCGGAGCGCCCCGAACATGTCCCCGATCCGCACCCTTCCGGCCCTCTGCGCCCTGCTGCTCGCATCGGCAGCGCCGGCGGCGACTATCCAGGTGAACACCTGGCAGAACACTGCCGGCACCTACGATTGCACGCTGCGTGGTGCCATCACCGCCGCCAATTCCAACACCGTTGTCAACGGCTGTCCGGCAGGTTCTGCCAGCGTCGCCGACATCATCCTGGTCCCGCCGGGCATCTATTACCTTGGCGGGATTGACGGGACCTACTGGAACGAGGACAGCAACGCCACCGGCGATCTGGACATTCGATCCAACCTGATCCTGCGCGGCAGCGACGCGCGCAGTACGGTCGTCATCGCCCAGCCCCGCGACCGCGTCATCGACATCCGGACCGGTGTCGACCAGCTGACGATCGAGAACCTGACCCTGGTCGGCGGCGACGTGAGCCAGAACGCCGGTGCCATCGGCGACGGCCGTGGCGGCACGGTGCGTCTCGACAGCTTCATATCCCAGGTGACGCTGCGCAACACGATCCTGCGCGACGGCATCGCGCAGGACGGCGGAAACCTTCACGCAGTGCTCCAGGGCAGCGCATCAGCCCCCGGCCTGCGCCTGGAAAACGTGAGCGTGCTCGATGGCCGCGCCGTGACGGTCGGCGGCGGCATGCATCTGGTCAACGGCTCCACCGCCGAGCCCGAGCGCATCACCCTGGTCAACACCACGATCAGCGGCAACCACGCCGATGTGGAAGGTGGCGGCGTCTGGATGAGCGGGCGGGTGCGGATAAACCATGCCAGCATCACCGGCAACAGTCCTGATGGCGTCTTCGTCGTCACCAACCCCGGCGTGCTGCGCCTGCGCATGAGCAACAGCGTGATCTGGGGCAACTACCGGGGCACGGTGATGAACTCGATCTCCTGCAGCACGAACACCACCGGCTGGGCGGAACTGGCATACAGCCTGATCTCGTACGGCAATCCGGGCGAATGTTCGGGACAATCGGCTACCCAGGTGCTGTTCAACGTCGATCCCGAGATATCCCCGCGTTTCGATTTCGGCGCCGGCCTGCCGCTGCATGCGCTGTTGCCCGGCAGCCCGGCGATCGGTCAGGGCAAGCACCTGGCCACCGGCATGGGCGACCCCTGCACCGCCACCGATGCGCGTGGCGTGCTGCGACCGGCGCTGGGCTGCGATATCGGCGCCTTCCAGGTTCGCTACGACCTGCAGGTAAACAGCACCGCCGATCTGCCCGACGCCAATCCCGGCAATGGAAGCTGTGCGGCGGTCAACGGCCAGTGCACGCTGCGTGCGGCGGTGATGGAGGCCACGGCCAGCGGCGGGCGCTGGATGGTGCAGGTGCCTGCGGGCACCTATCACCTCGATCGCGGCATCGTGGCCGGCAACGATGCGAATGGCGGCGATCTGGACATCGCGCCCGCCGCGGGTCGCCCGCCACTGAGCCTGGCGCTGATCGGCCAGGGCGAGGTCGGGCAGGTGAACCTCGTCGGCGAATCGGATCGGGTGCTCGAGGTGTTCGGGCGCTTCGGAGACAATGGCAATCCGTGGAACACGCGGCCGCTGGCGTTCGCCCTGGTCAATGCCACGGTGCGTGGCGGGCGCTTGTCGTCGGATCCGTTCAACGACGGTCTCGCCGGCGGCGGCATCCGCATCATGGCGGGTCGTACCCTGCTCTACAACGTGGTGCTGCGTGACAACGAGATCGTGGATGCAGGGAGCGCGGCGACGATCTACGCATACCTGTCGCCGGACCGGGTCAGCCACCCGAACGGACTGATTGAGGAATTCCTGCCTTACTCGAGCAGCCTGCATCTCGAACGTTTTGCTTTGGTGGACAACCACGGACCGGGGGAAAGCACCTACGGCGCCGGCTTTGTCAGCCGCTATTCCCCAAACGTCTATTTCCGGAACGAGCCGTCGATCCTGCGCAACGGCACCATTGCCGGCAATACCTTTGCGCAAGGCGCCGCGCTTTCCGTCGCGGGCCGCGACATGGCTGTTTCCTATCTGACCGTCGCCGGCAACCATGCACTGTCCGAAGCCGCCACCACGGCGCCTGGCGGTCTGCAGCTCCTGCCCGCCGCTGCCGGTGCGGCCCCGGTGGTGACGGCCAGCGTCATCGCCGGCAATACCGCCGCCGGGCAGCCGTGGGACTGCGCCTTCGACCCCGCGGTGCTGGCTTTGGGTTATCTGGCGGTGGGGACCGATGACCGGTGCACGATCGGCGGCGACCCCACCGGAAACCAGATCAACATCGACCCGCAGCTGGCACCACTGTCCTGGACCGACACCGGCATGGGCGTGATGCTGCCCCTGGCCGGCAGCCCCGTTCGCCATGCGATCCCGCAGGCGCATTGCCTGGACGCGCAGATCCGCTTCAATCCGCGCGATGCGCTCGATGATGCTCGTGCGGCCGGCAGCGGGTGCAGCATCGGCGCGATCGAGCAGCGGCTGGCGCCGGAAACGCCGATCTTCGCCGATGGCTTCGAGACGATGCCGTAGCAAGCCTCGACCGATGTGGAGCTTGCAGCGCGGCTTTGACTTGTCGCTTCGGGTTGGTTCTGAGCGGAGCACGTTGCGCTCCACGAAGGCGGTTGCGGGGCGCTATCGGGTGCCGGCGCGGATGGTTTGCGTGCGCGGGTCGGTGTTCGGGGCCGAGCAGGGCAACCAATGCGGCAAGCTGGCGTTCGCGTCAGAGGATTTGGGTGTCGCGTGGTGTCGGCTCCACCGCTCGCGCGGTTTGAGCCGACCTACGGCAAATGTCAGAGGTGATGCTTCGCGGCGAGGCTGCGCGGGTGTTCGGGGCCGAGCAGAGCAACCAATGCGGCAAGCTGGCGTTCGCGTCAGAGGATTTGGGTGTCGCGTGGTGTCGGCTCCACCGCTCGCGCGGTTTGAGCCGACCTACGGCAAATGTCAGAGGTGTTGCTTCGCGGCGAGGCTGCGCGGGTGTTCGGGGCCGAGCAGGGCAACCAATGCGGCAAGCTGGCGTTCGCGCCAGCGCGGAAGATCGTCATGGCCGAGCAGCGCCGCCGCGTCGGCCCGCAGGCCCAGGGTTTCGGCCAACGCATTGCCCGGCTCGGGATGGCGCTGCACCAGTTCTTCGAGCGCCGTGTCCAGCGCCGCCAACGCATCGTCCTGGCCCTCGCGCAGGCGCGCAAACGCGAGCGCAGCGGCAGTGAGGAAATAGTCCGCTTCCTCGCGGTTGCTGAGGCTGGCGAAGTGTTGTTCGGCATCGGTCAGCACGGCCAGCGCCTCGGCGTTGCGCTCTTGAGCCAGCAGGATCAGGCCCAGTTGCGCTTCGGCCCAGCCCAGTTGGGTGGCACCGGCAGCGGCGTGGATGCTGCGCGCACGTTCGGCCATGGCGGCGGCTTCGTCGAGCCGCTGGCTGTAGCGATACAGCCGTGCTAGCAGCAGCCTGACGCTGGCGACGATGGTGTGATCGGAATGCAGGGTGCGCTCGGCGGTTTCCAGCGCCTGCAGCGCGGCGGCCTCGGCGTGATCGTAGCGGCCAAGGCCGAGCAATGCGGCGGCGCGACCGAGGTGCAGCCAGGCCTGCCGGGATTCGGGCGCTTGCGGGTCGAGCGCCAGCAGGCGACTGGCTTCGCTGTAGGCACGCTCGGCATCGGTATATCGGTCGCGGCGGATGGCGGTCGCGCCAAGGTTGTTCCAGTCCACCGCCAGTCGCGAATCGTCGGTGCCGAGCAATTGACGACGTTCGGCGAGAATGCGTTCGTAGAGTTGCTGGCTGGCGGGCAGGTCGCCGCGGAACTGGGCGTTCTTGGCAAGCGTCGTGAGGGTCGCGATGCGGCCCAGGGCGAGGTCTGCTCGCGGGCCCAAGCGATCGAACAGCGCGAGGGATTCTTCGCTGGCTGCCAGCGCGGCCGCCAAACGCCCGCGGGCGGTATCGTGCATGGCCGAATAATGCAGTGCATCGGCCAACGCCGGCCAGGCGTCCTCGCCGAGCGTGCGCAGTTCCGCGATGCCGGCATCCATCCGGGTCCATCCTTCCTCCGCTGCACCGAGCGCAATCAGGCTGTTGCCGATCGCCACCTGCAGTTCGGCCCGGGTATCAGGCGCGTCGTCGAGTGCATCCACTTGTGCGGCCGCGTAGCGGATCAGGTCGACGGCAGTGGTCTGGGCACCGCTGCGCGAGAGTTCCGGATTGCCGGACTTGAGCAGGGACACGACGAATCGCTTGGTTTCCTCGGCGCGAAGCGCCTGTGCTTCGGCGCGTTCGAGGTGCTGTTCGGCCAGTACCCGCTGAAGGTTCGCTTCGTTGGCCTGTTCGCGTGCAATCCGCGCTTGCCACAAGGCGGTGCCGAAGCCTGCTATCAGCGCAATCAAAGCGAGTGCCGTGGCAGCAGTGCCGATGCGATGCCGCAGCATGAACTTGCGCAACCGATAGCCGGAGGAATCCGGGCGTGCGCTGATCGGGCGACCATCGAGAAACGCACCCAGGTCAGCACCGAGTGCGGCAGCGGAGGGATACCGGCGTTCGGGTTCGGGGCGCAGTGCGGTCAGCACGATGCGATCCAGGTCGCCGGCGACAAGGCGCGACAGGCGCGCCGCATCCGCTGGCGAAGTGCCCCAGCATTGCGTCAATTCGGCAGCATCGAGGCGCCGCAATGCCTGGCTTGGTCGCACCAGCGAATCGTATTCGGCCGAAACGACACTGCCGGTGGTCAGCGCACGATTCCGAGGATACGGCAACAGCCCGGTCAGCAGTTCGTAGAGCACGACGCCAAGCGCATGCACGTCGGTGGCGGTACTGATCGCCTCACCGTGGATCTGTTCGGGCGCGGCGTACGCGGGCGACAGCACGCGCAGGCCGGTGCGGGTTTCGTGCGCATCCTGGGCATCGCCGAGCAGTTTGGCGATGCCGAAATCGAGCAGGCGCGGCTCGCCGCCGGAATCGACGAGGATGTTCGATGGCTTGAGATCGCGATGCACGACGAGCTGGCGCTGCGCATGGGCCACCGTATCGCAGACCTTGCGCATCAGGGCGACGCGTCCGCGCAGCGGCAGGTTGTGCGTGCGTGTCCAGTCGGTGATCGGCGTGCCCTCGACGAACTCCATTACGAAGTACGGTCGGCCATCGGCATCGACACCCCCGTCAAGCAGGCGCGCGATATTGGGGTGACTCAGACCGGCGAGGATTCGCCGTTCCTGCACGAAGCGCTGCAGGATTTCCTCGCTGTCCATGCCACGCTTGAGCCGCTTGAGCGCGGCCTGCTGCATGAAGCCGCCATCGTGGCGCTCGGCGAGGAACACCTCGCCCATTCCGCCGCGTCCGAGTGGACGCACGATGCGCCAGTGGCCGACCTGTTCGCCGATCTCGCTGGAGGGAGCTGGCTCGGCTTGCGCGAGCGCCTGCTGCGCAAGCACTCCAAGGCCGGTGTCCAGCAAGCCGTCATTGGATCCGGCCGCGGCGAGCAGCTCGGACAAGTCAGCAGCCAGGGCGGGTTCGTCTTGTGCAATCGCGGCCAGACGTTCGCGTTGCGCGGTCGGGTCGAGGTCGAGCAATCGATCAAGTTCGCTGGACTGGCGATGCCAGCGTGCGCGTTCATCCGGGCTGGGCGTCGGCATGTCCCAGCTCGCGGTAGAGGAATGCCTTGGCCTTGGTCCAGTCGCGCTTGAGCGAGCGTTCCGCGCGCTCAAGCACCTCGGCCAGCTCGACAAAGCCAAGCCCGCAGAAGAAATGCAGCTCGACCAGCCGGGCGAGATTTTCGTCGAACTGCTCCAGACGCTCGAGTGCGGCGTCGAGACTGAGCAGTTCGTCGTCACGTCCTCCGATGATTGCGGCAAGGGCCGGCTCGGCCATGGCATCGAGCGACAGCGGCGCGAGTCCGTCGCCGCGTTTGATTGCGCCGCGTTTGCGTACGTGATCGACGACGATCTGGCGCATCGCGCGCGAGGCGAGCGCGAAAAAGTGCCGGCGATCGTTCGGGCCGGCATTGGCGCCGACCATGCGCAGATAGACCTCGTGCACCAGCGATTGCGCGCCCCCGACATCCGCTCCGCTGCGCAGCAGATGCCGCTGCGCCATGCGGTGCAAGTCGGCATAGGTAATCTTGAACAGTTGCGCTTCGGCGACCTTGTCACCGGCCCGCGCCGCTGCGATCAGTTGGGTTGTATCCAACGCGCCCCTCCACAGGACATCGGCATCAATAGCATGCGTGTGCGCAGAGCAACAAGGCATCAGGCGCTGTTCAAGGTCGCGAACGCGCTGCGTGCCGCCTGCAGCGTGTCGGCAATGATTTGCTCGTCGTGCGCCATCGACATGAACCCCGCCTCGTATGCCGAAGGCGCCAGATAAACTCCACGATCAAGCATGGCCTTGAAAAACCGATTGAAGCGGGCCGTGTCGCAAGCGGTCGCCTGGGCGTAGGTTTCAATCTTCTCGTCGCTGAAGAACAGGCCGAACATGCCGCCGACGCGGGTCGTGCTGAAGGCAATGCCTGCGCCATCGGCAAGCGCCTGCAGGCCATCGACCAACAGCTGCGTGCGCCGGCTCAATTCTGCATGGAACCCGGGTGCCTGGATCAGTTCGAGCATGGCCAGACCGGCGGCCATCGCCACCGGATTGCCGCTCAAGGTCCCGGCCTGGTAGATCGGTCCGGCGGGCGCAATCTGGTTCATGATCTCGCGCTTGCCGCCGTAGGCACCGACCGGCATGCCGCCGCCGATGATCTTGCCGAGCGTGGTCAGGTCCGGCGTGATTCCGTAATGTGCCTGCGCGCCGCCGAGGGCGACGCGAAATCCGGTCATGACCTCGTCGAAGATCAGCAACGCGCCATGCTTTGTGCACAAGTTGCGCAGGTGTTGCAGATAGCCATCCCTCGGCGGAATGCAGTTCATGTTGCCCGGAACCGGTTCGACGATCAGCCCGGCGATGTCGCTACCGACTTCGTCGAACATTCGTGTGGCGGCGTCGAAATCGTTGAACGGCAGGGTCAGGGTCAGGTCGGCCAGCGCCTTGGGCACGCCGGGCGAGGTGGGTGTGCCAAAGGTCAGCGCCCCGGATCCGGCCTTGACCAGGAAGGCATCGCCATGGCCGTGGTAGCAGCCTTCGAACTTGACGATGCGCGAGCGTCCGGTGAAGCCTCGCGCCAGCCGGATCGCCGACATCGTCGCTTCGGTGCCCGAATTGACCATGCGCGAGACTTCGATCGACGGCACCAGCTTGCTGATCGTTTCGGCCATGGTGATCTCGGCCGGACAGGGCGTTCCAAACGACAAGCCGTGGCCGATCGCACGGGCAACGGACTCGCGCACGGCGGGATGATTGTGGCCGACGATCATCGGCCCCCACGAGCCGACAAAATCGATATAGCGCTTGCCTTCGACATCCCATAGATAGGGGCCGTCCGCCCGAGCGGTGAAGAAGGGTTCGCCGCCGACCGACTTGAACGCACGCACGGGCGAATTGACCCCGCCCGGCATCAGGGTCTGGGCGCGCTGGAACATCTGGTGATTTGAGCTCATGAAGTTCTCGATGGAATCAGGGGAAAAGCTGGCTGAATTTTCGCGCGACCGCTTCGATATCCTCCGCGTCGAACAGTGACGAGATGACGGCCACGCAATCGGCACCGGCATCGATCAGGGCTGCGGCATTGTCGGGGGTGATCCCGCCAATCGCCACCATCGGTACCCCGAGTGCCTTCGCTGCCCGCAGAATCTCCGGTGATGCCCGCTGCGCCAGCGGTTTCGTCGAGGACGAATGGAAGGCACCAAAGGCCACGTAATCGGCACCGTGTTTGACCGCGGATCGAGCGCGATCGAGCGAGTCGTAGCAAGAGACGCCGATGATGGCCTGCTGGCCGAGGCGAATCCGGGCTGAGGCAATATCGGCATCGTCCGCGCCAAGATGCACGCCCGCTGCGCGGCAGGCGCAAGCCAGTTCGATATCATCATTGATGATCAAGGGAACCGCGTGATCTCGACAGAGTCCTGCTAGCGCGGTTGCTTCGGTCCGGCGCCGTGCCTGGTCGGTGGTCTTGTCGCGATACTGGATCACGCGGGCACCACCGTTCAGTGCCGCCGCGACCGCTTGTCGCAGGTCGTCGCGCGGACCGTTGGTGACGGCGTAAAGACCGCGGAGCTTGGGCATGTGTTCGTAGCTTTCGACTTTGCGCGGCATGCGCAAGCTGACACAATGATATGCGCTGCGCTTGCGCGCATCCTCCATTCATACCGAGTGATCATGACCCAGGCTGATACACCGTTTCGCACGTTCATGTGTGTGGTTTGCGGATTTCTCTACAGCGAAGCCGATGGCTGGCCGGATGATGGCATCGAGGCGGGCACGCGCTGGGAAGATGTGCCGGAAACCTGGACCTGCCCCGATTGCGGCGTGACCAAGTCCGATTTCGAGATGATCGAGGTCTGATTCAAGCGTTCCGCTGCACCGCTATGCCTGCGTTCCGCCACATGTTTCCCGGCTTTCGACATGCCCGATCATCGGCATTGCCGCCACCGCTGTTTGACTGGTGCCCGGTCAACAAGCGCCAACTTGGCGAAGGCGGAAGTGATGCGAGTTTTCGTACCGGCTGAAGATGCTCTTTCCGGCAACGGCATTCCCTTGCTGGTGCCTTATCGCTGCGGACTTGCCTGTGCGCACGAGCTGCGCGGATTCGATGAGCGGAACCAGCACGCCCTATCGCTTGAACATCCTCCTGAATCGAATGCGCCGAAGATGAAGGAATCGTGATCCGGCGTCAGTCGAAACAAGGGTTTGCGGGCTTGCCGTAGCGGGCGTGCCGATTTCCATGTCGAAACCCCTTCCGTTCTCCCGCTGCTGCGGTTAGGATGCGCGCCCCGCGAACGCAGGCAAGAGTGAAGTGCGGTGTTTTGGGGGGAGGCAGTCGGATCCGCGGGATGGCGAAAATAGTTTTCGCGGGGTGTTGACGGTCAAGAATTTGGTTGTATGATGTGCGGCTCGCTGGCGACGAAAGGTTGCCGGTTGTCGGGATGCAGATTCCGGCGTCGCGAATGATCTTTGACAGTGTGCGCAGGTATCTTGTGTGGGCGCCTTGCGGTGGATGGAAGTCCAAAGCACTACGAGCGTCCAAGCAAGAATCAAGCAAAAGCTATAAGCCATAGTTTGAAGATGCTTGGGTTAAACGTTCAGGAACAAACCTAGGGGGCAACCCCGACGGTTAGAAGGTTCAACTGAAGAGTTTGATCCTGGCTCAGAGTGAACGCTGGCGGCAGGCCTAACACATGCAAGTCGAGCGGCAGCGCGGGGGCAACCCTGGCGGCGAGCGGCGGACGGGTGAGGAATGCATCGGAATCTACCTCGTTGTGGGGGATAACCTCGGGAAACCGGGACTAATACCGCATACGACCTACGGGTGAAAGTGGGGACCTTCGGGCCTCACGCGATGAGATGAGCCGATGCCGGATTAGCTAGTTGGCGGGGTAAAGGCCCACCAAGGCGACGATCCGTAGCTGGTCTGAGAGGATGATCAGCCACACTGGAACTGAGACACGGTCCAGACTCCTACGGGAGGCAGCAGTGGGGAATATTGGACAATGGGCGCAAGCCTGATCCAGCCATGCCGCGTGTGTGAAGAAGGCCTTCGGGTTGTAAAGCACTTTTGTTGGGGAAGAAACCGACCGGATTAATACTTCGGTTGAATGACGGTACCCAAAGAATAAGCACCGGCTAACTTCGTGCCAGCAGCCGCGGTAATACGAAGGGTGCAAGCGTTACTCGGAATTACTGGGCGTAAAGCGTGCGTAGGCGGTTTGTTAAGTCTGTCGTGAAAGCCCCGGGCTCAACCTGGGAATGGCGATGGATACTGGCAAGCTAGAGTGTGTCAGAGGATGGTGGAATTCCCGGTGTAGCGGTGAAATGCGTAGAGATCGGGAGGAACACCAGTGGCGAAGGCGGCCATCTGGGACAACACTGACGCTGAGGCACGAAAGCGTGGGGAGCAAACAGGATTAGATACCCTGGTAGTCCACGCCCTAAACGATGCGAACTGGACGTTGGGCACACTTAGGTGCTCAGTGTCGAAGCTAACGCGTTAAGTTCGCCGCCTGGGGAGTACGGTCGCAAGACTGAAACTCAAAGGAATTGACGGGGGCCCGCACAAGCGGTGGAGTATGTGGTTTAATTCGATGCAACGCGAAGAACCTTACCTGGCCTTGACATGTCCGGAATCCTGCAGAGATGCGGGAGTGCCTTCGGGAATCGGAACACAGGTGCTGCATGGCTGTCGTCAGCTCGTGTCGTGAGATGTTGGGTTAAGTCCCGCAACGAGCGCAACCCTTGTCCTTAGTTGCCAGCACGTAATGGTGGGAACTCTAAGGAGACTGCCGGTGACAAACCGGAGGAAGGTGGGGATGACGTCAAGTCATCATGGCCCTTACGGCCAGGGCTACACACGTACTACAATGGTCGGTACAGAGGGTTGCGATACCGCGAGGTGGAGCCAATCCCAGAAAGCCGATCTCAGTCCGGATCGGAGTCTGCAACTCGACTCCGTGAAGTCGGAATCGCTAGTAATCGCGAATCAGCATTGTCGCGGTGAATACGTTCCCGGGCCTTGTACACACCGCCCGTCACACCATGGGAGTGGGTTGCTCCAGAAGCAGGTAGCGTAACCGCAAGGGGCGCGCTTGCCACGGAGTGGTTCATGACTGGGGTGAAGTCGTAACAAGGTAGCCGTATCGGAAGGTGCGGCTGGATCACCTCCTTAAGTAAACGGCTTCGCCGTCGTAAGGCGTCCACACAAGTTACCTGCATTCAGAGTTCCGGCCGGTCGCGAGACGGGCGCGGAAGCGTCGTGTTTTGGTGCGCTGGAGATTTGGCGCAGACAAACGCTTGGGGCTTTAGCTCAGCTGGGAGAGCACCTGCTTTGCAAGCAGGGGGTCGTCGGTTCGATCCCGACAAGCTCCACCATCTGTCTCAATCCTTGTTTTTGGGTCTGTAGCTCAGGTGGTCGCGAGCTGCCCTCCGGCAGCACGCGGGGGAGGCAGGAGCCGACCGGCGAATGCGTCATGGATGACTCGAAGCGGCATCTACCCGTTGGGTCTGTAGCTCAGGTGGTTAGAGCGCACCCCTGATAAGGGTGAGGCCGGAGGTTCGAGTCCTCCCAGACCCACCACTCTGAATGTATCTGCGTACACACTTTTAAGAACGACCTGGCGTTGAGGCCTGTGTCGTGATCTTTGAAAACTTGGGACGTAATAAGCGTTTTGGCTCGAACGAGTCGAACGTGTCGTTGAGGCAAGTAGGCGAAGTAATTGAGATGAGTTGTTGCTGTATGGCTCCGAGGTGACTTGGAGTTATATGGTCAAGCGACTAAGCGCATACGGTGGATGCCTTGGCGGTCAGAGGCGAAGAAGGACGTGGCAGCCTGCGAAAAGTTCCGGGGAGCTGGCAACAAGCATTGATCCGGGAATGTCCGAATGGGGAAACCCACTCCGCAAGGAGTATCCCGCGCTGAATACATAGGCGCGTGGAGGCGAACTCAGGGAACTGAAATATCTCAGTACCTGAAGGAAAAGAAATCAACAGAGATTCCCTCAGTAGCGACGAGCGAACGGGGAACAGCCCAAAAGTTGCATCAGTTCTAGGAGAAGGGTCTGGAAAGGCCTGCCATAGACGGTGATAGCCCGGTATCTGAAAGGGCTGATGCGATGAAAGTGAGTAGGGCGGGGCACGTGAAACCCTGTCTGAACATGGGGGGACCATCCTCCAAGGCTAAATACTCCTGACCGACCGATAGTGAACCAGTACCGTGAGGGAAAGGCGAAAAGAACCCCGGAGAGGGGAGTGAAATAGAACCTGAAACCGTATGCGTACAAGCAGTCAGAGCCCCTTCGTGGGGTGATGGCGTACCTTTTGTATAATGGGTCAGCGACTTACGTTGTGTGGCGAGCTTAACCGTCTAGGGGAGGCGAAGGGAAACCGAGTCTGAATAGGGCGCACAGTCGCACGGCGTAGACCCGAAACCGGGTGATCTATCCATGCCCAGGGTGAAGGTCCGGTAACACGGACTGGAGGCCCGAACCCACTCCTGTTGCAAAAGTAGGGGATGAGGTGTGGATAGGAGTGAAAAGCTAATCGAACCCGGAGATAGCTGGTTCTCCTCGAAAGCTATTTAGGTAGCGCCTCGTGTATCACTGTTGGGGGTAGAGCACTGTTATGGCTAGCGGGTCATTGCGACTTAGCAAACCATTGCAAACTCCGAATACCAACACGTGCGAGCACGGGAGACACACGGCGGGTGCTAACGTCCGTCGTGAAAAGGGAAACAACCCAGACCCGCAGCTAAGGTCCCAAAGTCATGGCTAAGTGGTGAACGAAGTGGGAAGGCATAGACAGCCAGGAGGTTGGCTTAGAAGCAGCCATCCTTTAAAGAAAGCGTAATAGCTCACTGGTCGAGTCGGCCCGCGCGAAAGATTTAACGGGGCTAAGCCATGCACCGAAGCTCGGGGTTTACTCCTTTGGAGTAAGCGGTAGAGGAGCGTTCCGTACGCCTGTGAAGGTGGATCGTAAGGTCTGCTGGAGGTATCGGAAGTGCGAATGCTGACATGAGTAACGATAAGGGGGGTGAAAAGCCTCCCCGCCGAAAGCCCAAGGTTTCCTAGCGCAACGTTCATCGGCGCAGGGTGAGTCGGTCCCTAAGGCGAGGCGGAAACGCGTAGTCGATGGGAAGCTGGTTAATATTCCAGCACTTTATCGCAGTGCGATGGGGGGACGGAGAAGGGTAGGTGTACCGGGCGTTGGTTGTCCCGGGGAAAGGAGGTAGGCATGTCACGTAGGCAAATCCGCGTGGCTTTATGCCGAGCACCGAGACGAGGCTCGTTGGAGCCGAAGTCACTGATCCCACGCTTCCAGGAAAAGCCTCTAAGCTTCAGCTGCGATAGAACCGTACCGTAATCCGACACAGGTAGGCAGGGTGAGAATCCCAAGGCGCTTGAGAGAACTCGGGTGAAGGAACTAGGCAACATAGCACCGTAACTTCGGGAGAAGGTGCGCCCAGGAGTGTGGCTCCATGCGGAGCTGAGCATTCTTGGGCCGCAGTGACCAGGCCGCTGCGACTGTTTATCAAAAACACAGCACTCTGCAAACACGAAAGTGGACGTATAGGGTGTGACACCTGCCCGGTGCCGGAAGGTTAATTGATGGGGTCAGCCGCAAGGCGAAGCTCTTGATCGAAGCCCCGGTAAACGGCGGCCGTAACTATAACGGTCCTAAGGTAGCGAAATTCCTTGTCGGGTAAGTTCCGACCTGCACGAATGGTGTAACGACAGCGGCGCTGTCTCCACCCGAGACTCAGTGAAATTGAAATCGCTGTGAAGATGCAGCGTTCCCGCGGCAAGACGGAAAGACCCCGTGAACCTTTACTATAGCTTTACATTGAACGTTGAGTTCGTCTGTGTAGGATAGGTGGGAGGCATTGAAGTGTGGTCGCCAGATCGCATGGAGCCAACCTTGAAATACCACCCTGATGTGCTTGACGTTCTAACCTGGGTCCGTAATCCGGATCGGGGACCATGTATGGTGGGTAGTTTGACTGGGGCGGTCTCCTCCCAAAGAGTAACGGAGGAGCTCGAAGGTACGCTCAGCGCGGTCGGACATCGCGCACTGTGTGCAAAGGCATAAGCGTGCTTGACTGCGAGATCGACGGATCAAGCAGGTACGAAAGTAGGACTTAGTGATCCGGTGGTTCTGTATGGAAGGGCCATCGCTCAACGGATAAAAGGTACTCCGGGGATAACAGGCTGATTCCGCCCAAGAGTTCATATCGACGGCGGAGTTTGGCACCTCGATGTCGGCTCATCACATCCTGGGGCTGTAGCCGGTCCCAAGGGTATGGCTGTTCGCCATTTAAAGTGGTACGCGAGCTGGGTTCAGAACGTCGTGAGACAGTTCGGTCCCTATCTGTCGTGGGCGTTGGAGGTTTGAGAGGGGCTGCTCCTAGTACGAGAGGACCGGAGTGGACGAATCCCTGGTGTTCCGGTTGTCACGCCAGTGGCACTGCCGGGTAGCTACATTCGGAAGCGATAACCGCTGAAAGCATCTAAGCGGGAAGCGCGCCTCAAGATGAGACCTCCCGAGCCACAAGGCTCCTGAAGGAACCATGAAGACTACGTGGTTGATAGGGTGGGTGTGTATCGCAGCAATGCCGAGCTAACCACTACTAATGATCCGTGCGGCTTGACCATATAACTCCAAGTTGCTTCGCAATGCCTCAGCACACTGAAACTCTCGAGCCAAAACGACTTATTACGTCCCAAGACCATACGCGAGACTGGCGCACCCGTGCGCTGTCTCCACCGCTTGCTCAGCGAACATAGCGCTGTGGACCCACCCGATCCCATCCCGAACTCGGAAGTGAAACGCAGCTGCGCCGATGGTAGTGTGGCTCAAGCCATGCAAGAGTAGGTCACCGCTGAGCGCTTTACCCCAAGCCCTGCCCGAGAAATCGGGCGGGGCTTTTTATTGGCTGGAAGCCAGGCAAGCGCGCGATAGGCGGCGCAGGATTCGTGGGCGGTCCGGGCGTTGCTGCTTCGGTGTTGGTCACCGCTGAGCGCTTTACCCCAAGCCCTGCCCGAGAAATCGGGCGGGGCTTTTTGCTGTTCCCGCGTTGATGCTTCCTGCCAGCAAGCGGCAACGTCTGCACCGTCGAAGATTTCCGGCCAGCCAGTCAGAGTCCATGAGACCTGGCGTCAACTGGTAGCATCACGCCATGGCTGAAACTCCTTTGCAGATACTCAATTCGGTATTCGGCTATGCCGCGTTCCGCGGTGATCAACAGGCCATCATCGAGCACGTCACGAGCGGGTCCGATGCACTCGTCTTGATGCCCACCGGTGGCGGCAAATCGCTCTGCTACCAGATACCGGCCTTGATCCGCACGGGTACTGCGATCGTCGTGTCGCCGCTGATTGCCTTGATGCAGGATCAGGTGGAGTCCCTGCATCAGCTGGGTATCGGGGCCGCCTTTCTCAATTCCAGCCTGGATGCGGTTGCCCAGCGCAATGTCGAACAGCGGCTGCGTGCCGGTGCATTCAAGCTGCTCTATGTCGCTCCAGAGCGTTTGTTGACCGGACGCTTTCTCGACCTGCTCGAACAGGTCGAGGTGAGTCTGTTCGCGATCGACGAGGCGCATTGCGTTTCGCAATGGGGGCATGACTTTCGCCCGGAGTACCGGCAACTGACGGTATTGCACGAACGCTATCCGCAAGTGCCGCGCATTGCGCTCACGGCGACGGCAGATGCACCGACGCGACAGGAGATCATCGAACGTCTGGGTCTGCAGGCGGCGCGCAGCTTCGTTGCCAGTTTCGATCGGCCGAACATCCGCTACACCGTCGTCGAGAAGGATAATCCGCGCCGGCAACTCAAGGACTTTCTGGCCCGTCATCGCGATGAATCAGGCATTGTCTATTGCCTTTCGCGGGCCAAGGTCGATGCGACTGCTGCCGCCCTGGCCGACGATGGATTCTGTGCCTTGCCGTATCACGCGGGCATGAGCGCGGATGGTCGCGCGAAAAACCAGCGGCGTTTCCTCAGCGAGGACGCCATCATCATGGTCGCAACGATTGCGTTTGGCATGGGCATCGACAAGCCGGACGTGCGCTTTGTGGCCCACCTCGATCTGCCGAAGAGTCTCGAAGGCTATTACCAGGAAACCGGGCGTGCCGGTCGCGACGGCCTTCCGTCCGAGGCCTGGATGACCTACGGCCTCGCCGACGTCGTCACCTTGTCGCAATTCATCGCGAAATCCGATGCCGCGGAGGAGCGCAAGCGGGTCGAGCGCAGCAAGCTCGATGCATTGATCGGCTACGCCGAAAGCATTGGCTGCCGACGCCCCCTGCTGTTGAGCTACTTCGGCGAGACGCCTGCCGGCCCGTGCGGAAATTGCGACAACTGCCTCGATCCACCACAAACCTGGGATGCGACGGTGGCTGCACAAAAGGCACTTTCCTGCGTTTACCGAACCGGTCAGCGTTTCGGCACCCGGCATCTGATCGATGTCTTGCGGGGCATTGATGGTGAAAAAGTGTCCAAATTCGATCACGATCGACTGAGCACGTTCGGCATTGGTGCCGAGTTTGATGATCGACAATGGAGTGCGATCTTCCGCCAGCTTGTAGCGGGAGGCTTTCTGGCACCGGATGATGAAGGATTTGGAACCCTGCGCCTGGTTGACGCCAGTCGTCGGGTCCTGCGCGGCGAAGTCGAGGTGCGCATGCGCCACGTCGCCGACAAGATCGAGCGCAGGACGAAGAAGAAAACCCTGCGCAGCGAACGCAAGACCCAGGCGCTGGAAATCGCACCTCATGAATCGCGCCTGTGGGAATCCCTGCGCAATACACGCGCCCGATTGGCCAAGGCGCAGGGTGTTCCAGCCTATCGCATTTTTGCCGATGCCACCCTGTTGCAGATGCTGCGCGAGCAACCGCAGTCATTGTCCGAACTGGCCATGATCAGCGGCGTCGGCGAGATGAAGCTGGCTCGATATGGTGAGGAATTCCTTGGTGTCTTGACCGCCTTCTGACGGGCCGGGTCGAAGGAACTTGAAGGTGAATGGCAAGCTCGGAAGCGCGTGCATGCCGCTATACTCCGGCCTCGCCCGAATCCAGGAAGACGCATGCCGTCCGAGTCGGTCATCGTGTATGCCGAGCAGCCAGAGGAATTCCTCGGTCATCCCAAGGGCCTTTACATCTGTTTCTTCACCGAGATGTGGGAGCGCTTTTCATTCTATGGAATGAAGGCCTTGCTGCTGCTGTACCTGATCAAATACCACCTGTTCACGGACGATTTCGGCTACAACCTGATCGGTGCCTATGGCGGCCTGGTTTATGCAATGCCGGTCATTGGCGGGCTGATCGCGGATCGCTGGCTCGGCATGCGCAAGGCGGTCGTGTTCGGCGGCATCCTGCTCGTGCTCGGCCATCTCGGCATGGCCATGGAAGGTAACCAGGCGACGCTTGTCGATGGTGTGGTCACGCGCGATGAAGGTGCCCTGCAGGTGTTCTATTTTTCGCTGGCGCTGATCATCATGGGCGTCGGCTTTCTCAAGCCGAACATCTCGACCATCGTCGGCAAGCTCTATGCGGAAAACGATCCGCGCCGTGATTCGGGTTTCAGCATCTTCTATGCCGGCATCAACATCGGCGCCACCGTGTCGGCCTTGCTCTGCGGCTGGCTCGGCGAAACCTGGGGCTGGGGTTGGGGATTCGGTGCCGCCGGCATCGGCATGATCGCAGGCCTGGCCAATTTCCTGTACGGCCAGAAGCACTTGCTGGGACACGCCGAGCCGCGCGAACCGGGGAAACTGCGCCAGCGCCTGCTCGGGCCGCTGACGCGCGAGCACCTGATCTATCTCGGTGCACTCGCCGGCTTGTTCGTGATCTGGATCCTGATCCAGGCGCATTCGTTGATTCTCGTGCTGATTCCCGGTTTCTTCGAGCCGACACCCGTCGTCCTGTCGATGCATCTGATCTCGATCTGCCTGTTTGGCGGCATCCTCTGGTTCATGTTCAAGCATTGCAGCAAGGTGGAGCGCGAGCAGATGTTCGCCGTGCTCGCCTTCATCGGCTTTTGCCTGGTCTTCTTCACCCTGTACGAACAAACCTACGGCTCGTGGGTGTTGTTTTCGGATCGTGCGATGAATCATCAGGCGCTGGGTATCGAATGGACGGCCAGCCAACTGACCTTTCTCGGCGCCTTCTTCATCCTCGTGCTGGCGCCGATCTTTGCCTGGGCCTGGCCGTGGCTGGAGCAGCGCGGCTGGAACCCGAGCAAACCGGCGAAATCGGCGTATGGATTGATACTCGCCGGCCTCTCGTTCCTCGTGCTGGCATGGAGCGCGCGCAATCCGCAGGCGAACGGCCTGACCAACATCTGGTGGTTCGTGCTCGCCTATTTCGTCCTCGAAGTGGGCGAGATGATGCTGTCGCCGATCGGCCTTTCGGCGGTCACCCAGTTGTCGGTGCCACGTGTCGTCGGCCTGATGATGGGAGGCTGGTTCCTCGGCACCTCGTATTCGGAAATCCTCGCGGCCGAACTCGGCAAGTTGTCCTCGATCGAGATTCCCGAAGGTGCGGTGTTGAATGTCGCCGAAGCCTTGTCGAAGTACGACGCACTGTTTGTCTTCTCGGCAAAGATCGGCATCGGCAGCGGCATCCTGGTGCTGCTGCTGACGCCTTTTTTCAAGCGCCTGATGCATGGGGTTCGTTGAGCCGGCGCGCGACAGCGACTACCACGGCCGGCTGACGCCATCATGCGCTGCGGGCGCGCATGACGGGTCGGCGTGACGGTCGTCCCATACCCGCTCACCAGTCGGCGGCGAGATCCAGCAACAGGCGATGCGTGGGTTCATCGAGTCCGTCGCGCAATTCGCGGAATGCCGAGAGGCGCAGGTTCCAGGTGCGGTCGATGCCGTAGGCGATCCAGGCGAGCTGGCCGTGCATGTTGCTGTGAAACCACCAGTCGTCCGAACTGAAGGCGGCGAGGACGGCCTCCCGCTGGATGCGTTCGATCGCCACGCCGAATTGCACGCCACCAGGTTGCCGGTGATCGCCCGCGCTGAGGCTCAGGCGGGCACCGTCCCTGGCGAAATCGGCCCCGAGATTGCGCACCAGGTCCAGCTGCAGGTCGATCGGCCAATTGCCCACCTCGGTGTGGGCGGCCAGTTGCAGGTCAAGCAGGCGGTAGTCGCTGACAAAGGTGCCGTTGGCCAGCGCGTTGGTGCGCCCAAGTCCCTGATGGGCCAGCGCGCCGAGGTCGGAGAAACCGAGCCACGACAGGGTTGCGCTGGCCCGCGTCGGCGCGCCATCACGCCAGCGCCATGCGACCTGTGCGGCAGCGATGCGCGAGTTGTCGCCGTACAAATGCTGGCCGGCAAAGTAGCCGGTCAGCAGATGCAGGCGATCGATTTCGCCGATTGCAAACGCGTGTGCGTAGGCGATGCCCGCCGGGCGCAGATCCGGGTCCCAGAGCATGGGCGAGAGATCCAGCGGCAGCGGTGCCTTGCCGAACTGCAAGATGGCCATTTCGCTGGCGTGCCAGCGCAGCAGGACCTGATCGATGCCGATCCCGTCACTGCGCTCGTTGTCGTTGTTGCGCCGGTTGTCGCGATTGTCGTCGCTGCCCTGGGCAATGCGTGCGGTCGTGGTGAAATCCCAGCTTGTTCCGAGCAGCCCGCTGAGGCCGAAGCGCAAACGTCCACGCGTGCGATCAAGGTTTTCGCGGTTGTTGGGCAGCCCCGAAACATGATCCTGGTTCAGCCACAGATCGGCGATGAAGCGCGTGTCCGACGCAGCCTCATCCTGATCCTGGGAGAGCAGCAACGCATCATCACCGGGCGGTTGCGCGACACAGGTGCTGGCGATGAAGGCGAACACGATCAGGACGAATCCGGTTGCCTCGTGCGCCAGTTGCCGATGTGCAGTCTTCATGCTGTTGCCCCCGGGGTTTGCAAAGCGTTGCCGATGTCAGGTTCAGCTACGCAGCCGCGAAAGGGCAAGGCCCAGTTCCGCGGCGCTGGCGAAACGCGCATCGGGCGCACAACGAACGCAGCGCAGGATCACCGTTTCCAGCTCCGGCGGGATCCCGGCCCACAAGCTCGAAGGCCGAACGGGCGCATCGCTGACCTGGGCCTGGTAGATCTCCATCGTGTTGCCGCCGGCAAAAGGCTTGCCGCCGCAGAACATTTCGCTCATGAGCACGCCACATGCGTAGATGTCGGAGCGCTCGTCGACCTCGCCTGCGGAAAGTTGTTCGGGCGAGCAATAGTCGGGGGTACCGACAAAGGTCCCGGCTTCGGTATGGCCCGGCGTGCTGCGCCGCAGTGGTCGGGCAATGCCGAAATCCATCAGCTTGGCGTTGCCGTTGGCTTCAAGAATCAGGTTTTCCGGCTTGATGTCGCGATGCAGTACGCCCACCTCGTGCGCGGCGGCAAGGCCGGCGGCGAGCTGGCGCGCAATGCGCAAGGCAGCCGAGTACGGCACGCGTTTCGCCTCGCTGAGCAGATAGCGCAAGGTCAGACCACGCACGTATTCCATCGAGATGTATGGATGACCGTCGACCTCGCCGAAATCAAAGGTGCGCAGCACATTGGGATGGGTGATGCGGCGTGCGAGCTTGATTTCGCTCTTCAGGCGATCAAGCTGCTCGACATCGACGAGCAGGCCGGGTCGCAGCATCTTCAAGGCAACGACGTCGTCGAGTTCGATGTCGTGCGCCTTGTAGACGATACCCATGCCGCCTTCGCCGAGGGCGGAGATGATCCGGTAGCGGCCGCCGAGGACGCTTCCGACGGCAATTGCGTTGCCGCGTGATGGTGCCGGGGTTGCTGCGGCTTTCGTGGCAATGGTGCGCTTGCTGCGGGAGATGGCGCTGCGCTCTTCAGGCTCGGGCAACGCCGCCGCGACGAGGGCGTAGTATTTCCTGCCGCTGAAAATCCCGTCGAGGACGGTCAGTGCAGAGGCTGGCAACTCCGCCTTGAGCGCTTCACCGGTGCCGCGCGTGAACAGCAACTGCCCGACGGGGGCGTCGCACAGCAGGTAATCGGCATGCGCGACCGGCGTGCCCAGGGTGATGTTGCGATCGGCGCGAACGATATCGCCATCGACCAGTGCCCCGGCAGGCAACGGAATGTTCAGTTGTGCACAATCCCGCAACAGGGTGACCCAGAAGCGTGCGGCTTCATGCAGGCGCTGCTGGCCGCGGAGCAGGATGCGCCAGCGTGCGCCGTCCATTTGCAGCAGTTCCACTCCCTCACTGGCAGCCAATGCGGCAAGCAGCTCCTCGGTCCCGCCGTAGGCGAGGGCGCGCTGGCCGATGTCGGTCTGCGCCGTGACCGGGCCCAGCAGATGGCGGAACTCGATTTCCAGCAAGGCCGCCGAGTCATGCTGCGGCGCTGCCGATGCGGCCTTTTCCGCGGGCAAGCCGGATTCGTTGCCGGGTTCCGGCAGGAATCGGGCCATCTGCCCGACATAACCCTCGATGTCGTTTTTCTCGCGCAGGTCCGAAAGCAGCGAATCGAAGGCGCTGGCAAGGCGTCCGAGCACATCGCTGCTTTCAATGCCGACATGGGTGCGGTAATCACCCGCTGCCGCGGCCTCGGCTGCCTTTGCCATGTGCGCGATCGGGCGCAAGATGCGCCGGGCGAAAAAGATTGCCAGCAGGATTGCGATCAGCATCGAAACCAGACCGGCCAGGACGACCCGATTGAGGATGGCACCATAGCTGCCGGTGATCTGGTCGGTCGGGCTCATGATCGCCACGCTGCCGAGCTTGCCTTCGCCTGTGGCAGCAGCCGGAACGATGCGCGCGCTCCATTCCTGTGCGGAAAAATGCAAGGGCACATGATCGATCGAGCCGCCGGCCTGCATGGTCGGCAGCCATTGCGCCTTGTGCCTGGCGAACGCGGCGCGAAGTTCCGCTGCGGCCGCTGCATCGAGCGAGCTGGCGACCAGCACGGCATCCTGGTCGGTCGGCAACCAGAATGCCAGTTCCGCGCCGCTCACCTTGGCCACGGCCTGCGACAGCGCATCGTTGACTTGCAGAGCGACGAGCAGGAATCCGAGCAGGTCCTGGTCACGCGCCAGCGGCATGATGGCGGCTTGATAAAGACGATCACCCTCCCGCCAGTAGCCACTGAACGGTGTTGCCGCGCTGATCGCCGGCGCTACCATCGGATCCTCGGCCAGCGATGCGGCAAAGGCATCATTTTCATCGGTACGTGCCAACACTTCGCCGGAGGAGTCGAGCAGGATCGCCAGATCCATGCCGAAATCACGCTGCCGCTCAAGCAGCAGGTCGCGCATCGACCGCGTGTCGCGCGTACCGCCGTCGACACTTTCCTCGCCGCCAAGGCCCGGCAGGTTGCCACTTCCCGAGGCATCGGCGATGTACTTGATGAATCCGGAATCGGCGGCGATCAGGCGCACCGCCAATTGCAGCTGGTCGAGGCGTCGTTGCTCGAACTCGCGCTGTACCGCGGCGCTGGTGTCGACGGCCTTGTCGACGGCCTGGCGTGCTATCTCGCGGCCCTGCACCCAGGTCACGACGACGGCGCTGCCGACGGCAAGGGCAATCAGGAAAGCCATGCCGAGAAACAGGCGCACGGCCAAAGGAACGCTGATCTGCCCCGCCTGCCGGTGCCGTTCAATAGGCTGCATTGTCGCTCGTTCCATAGGGCTTGCCGAATTTGTTCATGTGCTGCGGGATGCGCCGCAGGTTCAGGTCGAGGACGACCTCCGCTGCGGCAGTCTCGCCGGGCGTTGCCTTGACATGCCAGGGTTTGGCGCGGTCATGCCAGACCACGAGGTCGCCGCGCTCCTTTGGCAGATTGGCCAGGCTGAACCGGCCTTGTGCATCGGGATGGGTGAAGTAGGGCGTGTCGAGAACGAGGATGTGTCCGATCATCGAGTGATGGACGTTGCAGTAGACGCGCACATAGCCGGCATGGCTGAAGGTCACCGTGTGGCCTTCGCCCTGGGCATAGAGGCCGACATCGAAGGCATTGTTGCGTGATGTCGAGAAGGCGTTGTGCAGGATCGCGTCCTGATTCGGAAAACGCACCACGCTGCCGACCACGATCGGAAGGATATGCGGCACGAACTGCTTGCGTTCGGTGCTCATCGAGTATTCGCTGACCGAAGGCTCCAGTCGGGCTGGCGACGCGGGGCGAAAATAAACCACCGCTTCGGCGGCTTCTTCGGCGCGCAAGGCCTTGCCGTCGACCATCAGGCTGACCTTGCCTTCGAGTCCGGCCGAGTTTGCGCAACATGGCGCCAACAGTAGTGCGAGCAGAAATCCGCGCATATGCCCCCCTGTCCCCGGCACGATGATACGTCAGCCGGCAGGCATCGGTTTGCCTGCGGACCTGGGCTATTTCTTCGCGGGCTTTGGTGCCTTCGGCTTTGCCGCCGGCTTCTTCGCCGGAGCGGCCTTGGCGGATGCGCCGGCTTTGCCTGCTTTCGATGCGCTTGCCGGTTTTTGCGTTTTTGCCTTGGCTGCGGCCTCGCCGGCGCTGCCACGGCCAGGGGCATTGAACGCCTGCAGCACTTCGCTGAATGTCCATGGCAAGGCGTGCGCGCCCTGGCCGCCAAGCGCCTCGGCCGACTGCTGTTGCCATTCGGCGAAGGCTTGCTTCAGGCCTTCGGCAAATTCGGTCTGGCTGCGCACCGCGGTTTCGACCGTGCCCTGCAAGGGCGCGGCGCCGGCACCCAAGGAATTCCAGAACTCAGCGCCGGGAATTTTCGCGAGCGCGTTCCAGTCGTTGGTGGTCAGCATGCGCTCGGTTTCAGCCAGGGTGCGTTGCACCGCCTCGCTGGTTCCCGCGGCGCCGGCCTGCATCCAGCGTTGGCGATTTTCCTGGAGCAAGGTGCCGATGCGCAGGACCAGTTCGAGATTGGCCTTGTACAAGGCCATTGGCGTCTTCGAATTCACGTTCATCGCAGTCTCCTGTCGAGGATTTCAGGAACATTGCGCAAGCATGGCACAGGCGGCCGACGATCTCACCAGCCGCCCGGGAATTCGGGGTGATGGCCCGGATCAGTCTGCAGGCGGGGTTTGCCTGGGATGGATGACGCCGCCCTTCATGACGAACATGACGTGTTGCATGACCTTGATGTCGCTCAGCGGATCGCCCTCGACGCCGATGATGTCGGCAAACTTGCCGACTTCGAGCGAACCGAGATCCCGCGAGCGGCGGAGCAGTTCGGCCGCATGCGTGGTTGCGGTCTGCAGGACATAGGCGTTTGGCATGCCGGCCTCGACCATGTACTGGAATTCTTTCGCATTCTCCCCGTGCGGATAGACCGCGGCATCGGTGCCGAAGGCGATCTTGACGCCGGCCTTGTAGGCGCGCGCCGCGGTCTGCTGGATCAGCGGGCCGACCTGCAGGGCCTTGGCGGCGATCTGTTCCGGGTAGTAACCGGGCACGGTGGCTTTCTCGGCGACGTAGCGACCGGCAATGATGGTCGGCACGTACCAGGTGCCGTGTTCCTTCATCAGTTTCATGTCGGCATCGCTCATGAAGGTGCCGTGCTCGATCGAATCAACGCCGCCGATGACGGCGCGCCGGATGGCTTCCGCGCCATGTGCGTGGGCGGCAACGGAGAAACCATAATCGTGTGCGGCCGCGACCACGGCCTTGATCTCTTCCAGCGTCATCTGTGCGTTGTCGACGCTGCTGCTTTCGTCGAGCACGCCGCCGGAAGGCATGATCTTGATGAGATCGGCACCGTCCTTGTAATGCTGGCGCACCGCCTTCCACGCGTCGTCGGCACCGTTGATGATGCCATCCTTCGCATGCGGATCGCCCTGCAAGTCGGCGCGGTAGCCGTCGGTATCGTCGGCGTGACCGCCGGTCGTGCCGATCGCGCCAGCGGCGGTGAAGATGCGCGGCCCCGGCACGATGCCCTTGTTGATGGCGTTGCGCAGGGCGATCGATGCATTTGCGCCGTCGCCGAGATTGCGTACCGTGGTGAATCCGGCATCGAGCGTGCGGCGTGCGTAGACGGTGGAACGGATTGCGTAGTCGGCGACGTTCCAGCGGAACTGATCGGTGTAGCCGGTTGGACTGGTTTCGCCGGTCAGATGAACGTGGCTGTCGATGAGGCCGGGCAGACAGGTCATGCCGGGAACGTTGAATTCCGCCTGCAGCTTTTCCGGAACGACGTGGCCATCGAGCAACGCGGAGATGCGTTCGTTGTCGATCAGGATCGTTGTTTCGCCGCGCATCGTGCCGCTGTTGGCATCGAAGAGATGCGCGCAATGCACGACCACGGGGCCGGATGCCGCCGTGTCCGCCATCGCGTTCGCGTTCGCGCCGAGCAGGCCAAGCATGCCGGCGGTGAGCAATCGGAGTTTCATCGGTTTCCCCTGTCGAGCGGCAAGCAGTGGCTTGATGGCATCGATACGCCACGATGAGTTATAGCGCGGCCAGCACGCCCGGTAAATCCAGCTTCCGGCACGGCCCGGCGGCTCCTGCATGGCGCGAATGCGCCCGCTGCGCTAGTCTGGCGCACATTTTTTGACACATTGCCGGAGTCCGGCAGCAACCTGAACATGACCGAGAACATCTACGATCCGCAGGTGGTGGAAGCCGCCGCACAGCACTTCTGGACGACGACGCGCGCCTTCGAGGTGGTCGAGGATCCGGGCCGAAGCAAGTATTTCTGCCTGTCGATGCTGCCGTATCCCTCCGGTGCGCTGCACATGGGCCACGTGCGCAACTACACGATCGGCGACGTGATCAGCCGTTACCAGCGCATGCAGGGCAAGAACGTGCTGCAGCCGATGGGCTGGGATGCGTTTGGCCTGCCCGCCGAGAATGCGGCGATTGCGCGCAAGACCGCGCCGGCGAAATGGACCTATGCCAACATCGAGCACATGCGCGGGCAGCTGCAGGCGATGGGTTACGCGATCGACTGGTCGCGAGAGTTCGCCACCTGCAAGCCCGATTACTACGTGCATGAGCAACGCATGTTCACCCGGCTCATGCAGAAGGGCCTGGTCTATCGCAAGAATTCCATCGTCAACTGGGACCCGGTCGACCAGACCGTGCTCGCCAACGAACAAGTCATCGATGGCCGAGGCTGGCGCTCCGGCGCGGTGGTCGAGAAACGCGAGATTCCGCAGTGGTTCCTGAAGATCACCGACTACGCGCAGGAACTGCTCGATGGCCTCGACACGCTGAGCGGCTGGCCGGATTCGGTGAAGACCATGCAGCGCAACTGGATCGGGCGTTCGGAAGGCCTCGAGATCCAGTTCGCGATCGAAGGCGAAGCGACTCCGGTGACGGTGTTCACGACGCGCCCGGACACGCTGATGGGAGTGAGCTTCCTGTCGGTGGCCGCCGAGCATCCGCTGGCGCAAAAGGCCGCCTTGACGCAGCCGGAAGTCGCCGCGTTCATCGAGGAATGCCGCCACGGCGGCACCGCCGAGGCGGATATCGAGACGCAGGAGAAAAAGGGCGTCGAGACGCATTTCAAGGCGATCCATCCGATCACCGGCGAAAGCGTGCCGGTGTGGGTGGCCAATTTCGTGCTGATGAACTACGGCACCGGCGCGGTCATGGCGGTGCCCGGGCATGACCAGCGTGATTGGGAATTTGCCACGAAGTACGATCTGCTGATCCGCATGGTCATCGTCAGCGTCGGCGTGCGCGACGCGGTGCGTGAGCTCGATCGCGATGCTGCCGGCAACAAGGATGCGATGTCGGTCGCGCTGGGCGAGAGCCGCGCGATCGACGTGGTCGAGCCGGCTGGCGAAATCGATGTGCTGGATGATTTCCGGGACGCCATCATCAGCGAAGGCGCATTTACCGACTACGGTTTCCTGGTCAATTCCGGCGAGTTCGACGGCCTTGATTTCCGCCAGGCATTCGATGCGATTGCCGCGCAACTGGAAAAGCTGGGCAAGGGAACGCGGCGGGTCAATTTCCGCCTGCGCGACTGGGGCGTCTCGCGGCAGCGCTATTGGGGTTGCCCGATCCCGGTCATCTACTGCGCGAAATGCGAGGCGGTGCCGGTGCCCGACGACCAACTGCCCGTCGTCCTGCCCGAAGATGTCGAGTTCACCGGCGTCAAGTCGCCGATCAAGGCCGATCCGCAGTGGCGCAAGACCGTTTGCCCGAAGTGTGGCGGCCCCGCCGAGCGCGAGACCGACACCTTCGATACCTTCATGGAATCGAGCTGGTACTACGCGCGCTACACCTCGCCGGGTGCCAGCGACATGGTCGATGCACGCGCCAACTACTGGGCGCCGGTCGACCAGTACATCGGCGGCATCGAGCACGCCATCCTGCATCTGCTGTATTTCCGCTTCTATCACAAGCTGCTGCGCGACGCGGGTTTCGTCGACAGCGACGAACCGGCGATCAACCTGCTCTGCCAGGGCATGGTCATCGCCGAAACTTTCTATCGCGAGGATGCGCAGGGTCGCAAGGAATGGATCAATCCGGCTGAAGTCGAGATGCAACGCGACGACAAGGGCCGCATTGTCGGTGCGGTGCTCAAGTCGGACGGTCAACCGGTGACGGTGGGCGGCACCGAGAAGATGGCCAAGTCGAAGAACAACGGCGTCGATCCGGAACTGATGGTGCGCAGGTATGGTGCCGACACCGTCCGCCTGTTCTCGATGTTCGCCGCGCCACCGGATCAATCGCTGGAATGGAACGAGGCCGGCGTCGAAGGCATGTCGCGCTTCCTCAAGCGCTTGTGGCGCGATCTGCATGCGCATGTGGCGCAGCCGGATCATCCACAGGTCGATGCCAGCCGGCTTGATGCCGCGCAACGAAACCTGCGTCGGCAGGTGCACGAGACGATCAACAAGGTTTCCGATGATTTCGGTCGTCGGCATGCCTTCAACACGGCGATTGCCGCGCTGATGGAACTGCTCAATGCGCTGGCGAAGTTCGATGACATGAGCGACCAGGGCAGGGCGGTGCGCCACGAGGCCTTCGAAACGATCGTCCTGCTGCTCAATCCGATCACCCCGCATGCCTGCCACGCGCTGTGGCAGGCACTTGGCCACAGGGAAACCCTGATCGAGGACCAGCCGTGGCCAAAGGCTGATCCCGCCGCGCTGGTTCGCGACGCAGTGAAATTGGCGGTACAGGTCAACGGCAAGCTGCGCGGCGCGATCGAGATGCCGGTTGCGGCGACGACGGAGGAGTGCGAGCGCGCGGCGCTGGTCGAGCCGTCGGTGCTGCCGTATGTCGAAGGCCAGACGGTCAGGAAAGTAGTCGTCGTGCCTGGCAAGATCGTCAATATCGTTGTCTAGCCCGGGAATCGGAAATGGAGACCGGGCAATCGGGCCGTGACGACAGGAAGTCGGAACGAAGGGCGATGCGGGCAGGAAGGACACGCCACGGGATGCGGTCCGTCCTGGGCGTGCTGATGCAGCGTTCGCCGGGCCAGGTCAGTTATGCTTTGCCTTTGCCCCGGTATCAGGTTCCCATGAAACTCCATCGTCTCGTCGCCGCCGCGATTCTCGGCCTGGCGCTTTCCGCCTGCGGCTTCCACCTGCGCGAAGAGGTGCGCCTGGCGAGCGGCATGCAGCGGGTTGCCATCGAAGGGGTTGATTCGCTCAATCCGCTGGGCCGCGATCTTCGCAAGGCGCTGATCCGTGCTGGCGCCGAGGTTGTCGAAGGTTCCGCCGGGCGCAGCGCGGTGCTGCGCATCGGCAGCAACACGATCCGTACCGATGTCCTTTCCGTGGGTGGCAACGCCCGCGCCAACGAGTACACGATCCGCTACCACGTCGATTTCGATGTGATCAGCGCCAGCGGCGCGTCCTTGCTGGCGATGCAGACCATCGAGCTGACCCGCGATTTCACCTTCGATGCAACGCAGGCCCTCGGCATTGCCGCCGAGCAGGATCTGCTCACCGACGAATTGCAGCGCGAGATGGTCCAGGCAATGCTGCGCAGGATTGAAGCGATCGGGCGTGACGCCACGCACTGAGCGTACCGGTGCCGCCTCCACCCGCTCTCATCGGCACCAGCCTGCTGGCCTGGCGCAACCTCAGCCATGATCGCGCGCGCTTCATCGTCACCCTGATCGGCGTCGGCTTTGCCGTGTTGCTGATGGGCGTCGAACTCGGCTTGCTGGTCGGTTTCGCGCGCACCACGTCGGGCCTGGTCGATCATTCCCGTGCCGCCCTGTGGATCACCCCGGCCGGCACCACCAATGTCGACATTGCCGGACGCATGGACGAGCGCCGTCGCTTCCAGGCCCTGGCCGTGCCAGGCGTCGCTTCGGTCGGCAAACTGATGCTGCAGTTCGGCTTCTGGAAAAAGCCCGATGGCGGCAATGAAAGCGTCGCCCTGGTCGGTTTCGAGATTGAATCGGAAGCGCTGCAGCCTTGGAACCTGGTCGAGGGCCGCATTGCCGACCTGCAGCAGCAGGATGCGGTCATCATCGATCGGCTGTATGCGGACAAGCTCGGCGTCAAGGCCATTGGCGACACCATAGAGATCAATTCGCAGCGTGCGCGCGTGGTCGGCTTCACCCGCGGCTTGCGCACCTTCACCCAGAGTCCGTATGTCTGGATGACCCATCGCAATGCCTTGGCCTATTCGCGATACCAGCCAGAGCAGACCACCTACCTGCTGGTCGGCCTCGAGCCGGGCGCGGATGTCGAGGTCGTGCGCCATGCCCTGACTGAGCGCCTGGGTCGTGTCGATGTCTGGAAGCGCGCCGATTTTGCCCGCCAGGCGCAGAAATACTGGCTGATCACCACCGGTGCCGGTTCCGCCTTGCTGCTCTCGGCCTTGCTGGGTCTGGTGGTCGGCATCGTCATCGTTGGCCAGACCCTGTACGCGACCACGGTGGATCGCCTGCCAGAGTATGCAACGCTGCGCGCGATGGGTGCGCCGGCGTCGTATCTGAACCGGGTCATCCTCAAGCAGGCGGCGATCAGCGCCGCGTTCGGCTTCAGCCTCGGCACGCTGGCCGCGTATGCGATCGTGGCGATCAGCGCCTACGGCAACGTCGCCGTGATCGTGCCGTGGTGGCTGCTCGTCGTGCTTGCCGCGCTCACCGTGCTGATGTGCGCGTTTGGTGCACTGATCTCGATCCGCCGCCTCGTGCGCATTGATCCAAGCAGCGTGTTTGCATGAACGAGCCGTTGCTGCGCATCGAGGATGTCGGCGTCACCTATGGCAAGGGCGCGACCGCCTTGTCGGCGCTGCGTGACATCTCGCTCGACGTGCGCTCCGGCGAGGTGACCTTGCTGCTCGGTCCGAGTGGCTCGGGCAAGACCACCTTGCTGCAGGTGATGGGCTGCCTGCTGCGGCCGAGCCAGGGGCGAGTCTCCCTGCGCGGACAGGCGCTGCATGCGCTCGATGCCGAAGCGCTGTCGGCCTTGCGCCTTGCCCATGTCGGCTTCGTCTTCCAGCACTACAACCTGTTCCCGACCTTGCGCGCCTGGGAAAACGTCGCCGTCGCGCTCGATCTCAAGCAGTTTCCGCCACGCCAGCAGCAGGCGGCGGCGCTGCAATTGCTCGAGCGCCTCGACATGGGCAATCGCGCCAATCATTTTCCGGCCGAACTGTCGGGTGGCCAGAAACAGCGCGTGGCCATTGCGCGGGCACTGGCGGGCAAGCCCGGCCTGATCCTTGCCGATGAGCCGACCGCCGCGCTCGATGGCAAGAGTGGCCAGGATGTCGTCGCCACCCTGCAGGCGCTGGCGCACCGGGAAAACTGCGCCGTGGTCATCGTCAGCCATGATCCGCGCGTCGAGCCGTATGCCGATCGGGTCCTGCACCTGGAAGACGGTCGCCTCGTCGATGACCGTCGCCGGCACGGCAATCAGGCATGATGGCACTCATGATTCCTGTCCTTGCCGCGTGCCGCCGCCACTCGCCTGTCCTGCGCGCTGCCACGCTCGGCGTGGCCGTGTTCGTGCTTGCCGCTTGCCATGCGGGGAGTGCCGATCCGGCAGCCCCGGATCGCGCCGGCATGGACTCCTCGCGGGTGGTTGCTGGTGGCCTGGTCGAGCCGGTCAGCGAGGAGCGCGTGATCATCCCGCAGATTTCCGGACGCCTGGCCAGGGTGGCCATCGCGGAAGGCGATGTGGTCAGCGCCGGCCAGCTGATCGCCGAAATCGAGAATGCCGACCTGCGCGCGGACATGGCCGCGGCGGCTGCCGAAGTGGACCTGCGCCAGGCCGAACTGGATCGCCTGCGCCACGGCGCGCGTGCCGAGGAAATTGCCGAAGCCACTGCCGGACTTGCCGCTGCTGAATCCGCGGAACGCCTGGCCGAGGCGGCGCAGAGACGCGATCAGCCGCTGTTGCAGCGCAAGTTGATCAGCCAGTCACGCTGGGACCAGAGCCGCGCCGAACTGGAAATGGCCACGGCTGAACGCCAGCGCGCCGCCGCGGCACTGCGCCTGTTTCAGGCTGGGGCACGCATCGAGGATATCCATGCCGGCGAGGCGCGCCTGGCCGCGGCGGTCGCCAGCCGCGAGCGTGCCAGTGCCCAGTTCGGCAAGTCGCAAATCCGCTCGCCAATCGACGGTGTCGTCCTCAAGCGCGACCTGCGTGAAGGTGAAACGGCGGTGGCGCTGTCACCTGTGCCGCTGGCGCGCATTGGCGACACGAGTCAGTTGCGCGTGCGTGCGGACATCGACGAGCTGGATATCGCCCGCGTCCGCGTCGGCCAGACGGTCGACGTGCGCAGCGATGCCTTTGCCGGGCAAAGTTTTCCCGGCTCGGTGATCCATGTCAGCCAGCGCATGGGCCGGCGCAATCTCAGTTCGGGTGATCCGGCCGAGAAACAGGATGCCAAGATCCTCGAAGCGCTGATCCTGCTCGAAGGCCATCCCGACTTGCCGGTGGGCCTGCGCGTGGATGTCTTCATCGAGACCACGCGCGCGCCGGATTGATCGGCGTTCCCGGCCAGCACGACTCCTGCGCGACGTCGCACCCCAGGCAAACCTGCGGATTCGCCGAGGGGTCAACCCGTGTTCGAGTCCCGTACAATCAGCCAATGTCTGCACGAATCACCGATCTTCCTCGATTGCTCGGCGCCTCTCCGCTCAAGCCGGTCTGGCTGATTGCCGGGGCCGAGCATCTGCTGGTCATGGAAGCCGCCGACCGCTTGCGCGCGCGTGCCCGCGAACTGGGCTTTGCCGAGCGCGAGATCCATGATGTCGACCATCGCTTCGACTGGAACGAACTGGCCATGTCGGGCGCGGCGATGTCGCTGTTTTCCACGCTTCGACTGATCGAGTTGCGCATGCCGACCGGCAAGCCCGGCAAGGAGGGTTCCGCCGCGATCAGTGCCTGGTGCGCCGATCCGCCGCCGGATACCTTGCTGCTGATCACCGCGCAGGAATGGAGCAAGGCGCACGAAGGGGCTTGGTACAGCGCCGTCGAGCGCCTTGGCGTGGCCATGCCGGTGTGGCCGCTCAAGCGCGAGGAAATGCCGGCGTGGATTTCCGCGCGCATGCAATCGCGTGGCCTCAGGGCAACGGCGGACGCGATCGAATTGCTGGCCGAACGCATCGAGGGCAACCTGCTCGCGGCGGCACAGGAAATCGACAAGCTCGCCCTGCTGGTTGGCGACAGCCTGCTCGATATCGACTTGCTCGAACGCAGTGTTGCAGACGATGCACGATTCGATGCCTTTCGCCTGACCGATGCGGCGATTGCCGGCGATGCGGCACGTGCCTTGCGCATGGTCGAGGGCTTGCGCGCCGAGGGCGCCGAGGCGATCCCGCTGCTCGGCTGGCTGCTCAACCAGTTGCGCGTGCTTTATCGACTGGCCAACGCCGGCGGCAATCTCGCCCAGGCATTCAAGACCGAGCGCATCTGGGATGCCAGACAGGCCGCTTTCAAGCGCGCGCTCAAAGCCGGCGATGCCGCGCACTGGGAGCGCTGCATCATCCATCTCGGTCGCATCGACCGTATTGCCAAGGGCCGCGGCTCGGGCGATGTCTGGCGCGAGATCGAACGCCTGGTCACGGCAATCGCGATGCCCCGCGGTGGTGCCGGATTGCTTGCCGCCGGCTCCTGAGCGGCACGCACGATACGCCGATGAGCACCGCGACCGACCGACCGCTGGCCTTTCTCGGCGGCACCTTCGATCCGGTGCACCTCGGCCATTTGCGCGTGGCCTGGGAAGCCGCGGAATTTCTCGGTGCCGATGTCCACCTGATGCCCGCCAACGTGCCGCCGCATCGTGCGCAACCCATTGCCAGCGCGGCGCAGCGCGTGGCCATCCTGCGTGCCGCATTGCAGGGCCAGGAGCGCTTGATCCTCGACGAGCGCGAACTGCGCCGCGACGGCCCTTCCTACACGGTCGACACGCTGGTCGCCTTGCGCAAGGAAATCGGTGCGACGCGCCCGGTCGTGCTGCTGGTCGGCGCGGATGCGTTTTCCGGCCTGCCGAGCTGGCATCGCTGGCGCGAGTTGTTCGACCTCGCCCACATCGGCGTGCTCACGCGCGCCGGCCACGAAATCATCGAATCGGCCGAGTTGATCGGACAAATCGGCACGCGCCGGACGGATTCCCCGGCGGAACTGCGACAAAGTGCAAACGGTGCAGTGATCGAGATTCGTGTTTCCGCCCTGGAAATCTCCGCCACGCAGATCCGCCACGAACTCGCCGCAGGCCGCGAGCCGCGTTATCTCGTCCCCGCAGGAGTGCTCGCCGACGAATCGCTGCTGCGGCCGTATCGAACGCCAGCTGGAGACAGCCGCAGCGTGTCTTGATCAGCCACGCTTGGCCTTGAGTTTGGCGACCAGGTCGCCGAGCACGTGTTGCGCTTCGACACTGAACCAGCGCTTGGCGAATTCATCGTCGCTGGCCTTGTCGACGCGGTCGAATTCGGCGTGCAGGTCGGCGCGGGCAATGCGCCGGGTTTCGCTCATGGCTTCAGGTGGGTGCCGGAGCAGGTCCTGCAGCCAGCCAATGGCGCGGCCGACGACCAGCTCGGTTTCCACCAGCTCGTCGACGAGGCCGATGCGATGCGCTTCCTCGGCATCGATCATGGCACCGGCGACCATCAGTCGTTCGGCGCGATGCGCGCCAAGCAGGCGTCGCATGGCGGCCTGGATGATCGCCGGAACCACGAGCCCGACCTGCACCTCGTTGAGACCGATGCGGAAATCGCCACGCGCCATGATGCGATAGTCGCAATACAGCGTGAGCACGGCACCACCGGCAGGACTGTGGCCGGTGATCGCCGCGACAATCGGGATCGGCGAGCGTGCAAGCGCTTCGCAGAGGCCAATGAATACCTTCCAGAACGCGCCCATGGCCGGGCGATCCAGTTGCAACAGGCTCGGCACGTCGAGTCCGGCCGAAAACATGCCGGGGTGGCCGGAAAGCACGATGCCGCGCGCGCCCTTGCCGGGTGCCGACAACACCGCATCGCGCAGCATGCCGACCAGTTCAGGATTCAAGGCATTGACCGGCGGTCGCGCCAGGCGCAGTTCGTGGACGGTATCGTGGGTGATGGTTTCGAGCAGGGTCATGGGATGTTCCGGCGGTGGATGTCGGCTGTCGGCCTTCGACCATCATGGTACGGATCCGGCGAAACAGACAAGGGCAAGCGGGGCGGGATGTCTCCCGCAATGTCCATTCACGGGCTCGTACCTCGGACATCCATGTTCTTGCGTGCGCGGCAAAGCCAAAGCAATTTCCCGCACGCTTCCGGTCCGGATTCAGTCATCCAGCATCCAGTAGAGGAAGCCGGGTTCGGTCGCGATGCGCTGGCGGCTGCGGCAACCGGTGGCAGGCCTGCGGGGTCGGCTGCCGCTATCATGGGCGTTCATTCTGGAGATGCCGATGAAATCCCTGCCCCGTCTGCTCATGATCATTGCCTTGTTCTGCCTGGCGCCATCGGCGCTGTTTGCCGCGCAGCTTGGCGTATCGAACGCGTGGATACCGCAGGCGCCCCCGGGCGCGGCCATGCTTGCCGGTTACCTGACGATCAAGAACACCGGTGATGCGCCGGTCAGCATCCTTGCGGCGCAAAGCGACCGTTTCCGTACTGTCTCCGTGCACCAGACCGTAATCGAGAATGGCGTGGCGCGGATGCGTGAGCTCAACAGCCTCGAAATCGCGCCGGGCCAGGAAGTGAAGTTCGCCCCGGGCGGCATGCACCTGATGTTGATGCAGCCGCGCAAGGACGTGAATCCCGGCGACCGCATCGAGATCACCTTGCTGATTTCGGATGGCACGCGGGTGCCGGCGATTTTCGAGGTGCAGGCTGCCGACCCGGGCGCCAACGACAGGCACGAACACCATCATTGAGCGGTGCCAGCCCGGCTTGATGGTCACGCCCATGCGGCAGTGAATCCGGGCATCCTGGTGGATCGAGAACAGGTGCGGGTGCGTCGGTGCGTTGTGCCGATTGCCTTTTGTTGCAATGCATCGAAGAATGCCTGACTCGCTGCCCGAGCCCGCCAAGATCCTCAAGTCGTGAACCAGCCCAATACCTCCCTCACCGCCGACGCCCCCTGGGTTGTCGTCAAGTTCGGTGGTACCAGCGTCTCCACGCGCCCGCGCTGGGACAATATCGCGAGTATTGCAGCGACGCATCGCGAGGCCGGCAAACGCGTTTTGATCGTGGTCTCGGCGCTGTCGGGCATCACCGATCTGCTGAAGGGCATTGGCGATGGCTGCGCCGACCTGCCACGTTGCATGGAACTGCGCGAGACGATCGTGGCGCGCCATCGCATGCTGTTTGGCGAGTTGGGTCTGCCCAGGCGCAACGCCATCGATGCCTGGATGATGCGGCTGGAGCATCTGCTGGCCGATCCACGCCGTGGCAGCGGCGCTTTCGACTGGCAGGCCGAGGTCCTGGCGATTGGTGAACTTTCCTCGAGCACGCTCGGTTCGATGTATCTGAATGCGCTGGGCTTGACCACGCACTGGCTCGATTCGCGCGAGTACCTGCAGGCCGAAGCCTTGCCGAACCAGAGCCTGTGGGGACGCTGGTTGTCGGCTTCTGTGCGCGTTCGCCATGATCCGGAGATTGCCGCGGAGCTGGCGGCGCGCGGTGACGTCTTCATCGCCCAGGGCTTCATCGCGCGCAGCGGCGATGGCAAGACAGCGGTGCTCGGCCGTGGCGGTTCGGATACCTCGGCCGCGTATTTCGGTGCCGTGCTGAAAGCCGAAGCGGTAGAGATCTGGACCGATGTGCCGGGCATGTTCAGCGCCAATCCGCGGCAGGTTCCGGATGCGCGCCTGTTGGCCAGGCTGGATTACGCCGAGGCCCAGGAAATCGCCACGACGGGTGCGAAAGTGCTGCATCCGCGCTGCATCCATCCAGTGCGTGACGCGCGCGTGCCGATCCGCATCAAGGACACCAACCGGCCGCAACTGCCGGGTACCGAAATCCTCTGGAACACGCAATCGACGACACCCAGCATCAAGGCGATCAGTTCGCGCAAGGGCATTACCCTGGTGTCGATGGAATCGATCAGCATGTGGCAGCAGGTCGGTTTCCTTGCCGATGTGTTCGAGGCCTTCAAGCGCCATGGCTTGTCGGTCGACCTGATCGGCTCGGCGGAAACCAATGTCACCGTCTCGCTCGATCCGTCGGAAAACCTGCTCAACACCGACGTGCTGGCGCGCTTGTGCGTCGATCTCGAAGCATTCTGCCGGGTCAAGGTGATTGCGCCGTGTGCGGCGATCACCCTGGTCGGACGCGGCATGCGCGCGATGCTGCACCGGCTTTCCGCCGTGCTTGCCGAGTTTGGTGCGCTCGATGTGCACCTGATCTCGCAGTCCTCGAACAATCTCAACCTCACGTTCGTGATCGATGAGGCCGTGGTCGATACGTTGATCCCGCGCTTGCATGCCATGTTGATCCGCGCCGAGGTCATGCGTGTCGACGATGCCTCGGTGTTCGGCCCGAGCTGGCGCGAATTGGCCGAGGAGGCGACTTCGATTCGCCAGCCGCCGTGGTGGCAGCGCGAGCGTGCCCGCCTGCTTGAACTTGCGACGACGGCGACGCCGCGCTACGTCTACAGTCTCGACCAGGTGCGCGAGCAGGCGCGAGGCTTGCTTGGACTCGGCATGGTCGATCGCTGGCATTACGCGCTGAAGGCCAACCCGCATCCGCAAATCCTGCGTTGCCTGCATGCCGAAGGCTTTGCTTTCGAATGCGTTTCATGGAACGAAGTGCTGGCGGTACGCGCTGCCCTGCCGGATCTGCCGGCGGAACGCATTTTGTTCACGCCGAATTTCGCGCCGCGCGAGGAATACCGGGCGGCGCTCGCCGCCGGCGCGCGCGTGACCCTCGATGGCCTGCACCCGATGCTCGAGTGGGGAACCGATTTCGCCGACCACGATATTTTCCTGCGCGTCGATCTGGGCATCGGTCGCGGCCATCACGACAAGGTCAGGACCGGCGGTGCGCAATCGAAATTCGGCGTGGCGCTGGATGAGGTCGAAACCTTCCGCAGCCACGCGCGCCGACATGGCGCGCGCATCGTCGGCCTGCACGCGCACCTCGGCTCGGGTATCCTCGATGCGCAACATTGGCGCAGCGTGCACGTGCAGCTAGCCAGCCTGGCCGAACGCTTCAATCGCATCGAAGTGCTTGATCTGGGTGGCGGGCTGGGCGTGCCATCGCGGCCCGACGATGTGCCGCTGGACCTTGCCGCGCTCGGCGAGGCATTGGCGGAAGTCAAGCAGGCCTATCCGCAATTCCAGTTGTGGATGGAACCGGGTCGATATCTGGTCGCCGAGGCCGGCGTGCTGCTGGCGCGCGTGACGCAGACCAAGCGCAAGGGCGATGTGCACTATGTCGGCGTCAACGCGGGCATGAATTCGCTGATTCGTCCGGCCCTGTACGAAGCCTGGCACGAGATAGTGAACCTGAGTCGCCTCGACGCGCCGGCCGGGGAGTTGGTGCAGATCGTCGGCCCGATCTGCGAAAGCGGTGACGTGCTCGGCAACAACCGGCGCCTGCCGGCATGCCGGGAAGGCGACGTGATCCTGATTGCCGAAGCCGGTGCGTATGGCGCGGTGATGGCGTCGCGCTACAACTTGCGTGAACCGGCTGGCGAGGTGTGCCTGTGAATTCCGTTGACCCACGCGAGGCGCAGGCCTTCCGCTTTGTCCGCCGTGACTATGCGGCTGGCGAGGTGCGCCTGGTCTATGCCTTCGACGATGGCCCCGAGTTGATCGAGTGCATAGGATTTCCGCATGCGCCGGACTTGCCGCGCGAGCGCCAGGCGGCGTTCGATGCGGCACTCGATCTGCTGCACTGGATTGCCGGCGTCAGTTATTACAAGGCCGGCGTGCCCGCGCAGATCCGCATTGAAAGTGCCGAGCTGGATGCCGCGTCGGTGGCGTTTCTCGATGCCTTGTACGTGCATGGACTCGGCGAGTTCGGTTTCCACAACAAGATTGACTTGCGCGCACGCATCCGCTTCCCCGCTCATTCCCGTCATCCCGGCCTTCGCGGGGATGAAGGTGAGACAAGTCGGGAATCCGCGGGTGAGCGAGGTCTTGCACTCGGACTGCCGCGCAGCACCCTGGTGCCGATTGGCGGCGGCAAGGATTCGCTGGTCAGCGTCGAGCTTCTCAAGCATGCGGGTGAAAACGCCACGGCGGTCTGGATCGGCAGTTCCGGCCTGATCGAATCCTGCGCCCGGCGCACCGGCCTGCCGATGCTCAACATCGCCCGCTCGATCTCGCCGCTGCTGTTTGACTACAACCGGGCCGGTGCCTTCAACGGGCACATCCCGGTGACGGCGATCAACTCGGCGATCCTCGTTGTTGCCGCCATCCTCTACGGCCACGACGCGATCGCCTTCTCCAACGAGCGTTCGGCATCGAGCGCCACCCTTGAATACGACGGCGTGCCGATCAACCACCAGTGGAGCAAGGGCTGGGAGTTCGAGCGCAGCTTTGCCGACCTCGTGCGCACGCGCGTTGCCGCAGATCTGCATTACTACTCGCTGCTGCGACCGCTGTCCGAGCTGGCGGTGGCGTCACGATTCGCGCGCAGCAACCGCTATGACGACGTGTTTTCGAGTTGCAACCGCAATTTCCGCATCCTCGGGCCGAAGCCTTCGGATCGCTGGTGCGGGCAGTGTCCCAAGTGCCATTTCGTCTTCCTCGCCCTTGCGCCGTTCATGCCCAAGCCACGCCTGCTCGGCATCTTCGGGCGCAACCTGCTCGATGATCCGGCGCAAGTTGGCGGTTTCGATGCCTTGATCGAATACCGCGATCACAAGCCGTTCGAGTGCGTCGGCGAAGGACGCGAGTCGCGCGCTGCGATGGCCGAATTGGCAAGTCGGGCCGAGTGGCGCGAGGACGCCATCATCGAGCGCTTCGCGCATGAAATCCTGCCCCGGCTCGATGCCGCCGAACTGGCGATCGCCCCCTTGCTGGTGGTCGCCGGCGAACAGCGCATTCCGCCCCGCCTGCTGGCCTTGATCGGGCAGGATTGAGTGATGCGCATTGCCGATCTCGCCAGGCTTCGCGTCGCCATCTGGGGGCTGGGGCGCGAGGGCCATGCGGCGCATGCGACCTTGCGCCGGCGCTTGCCGAAGTTGCCGCTGACCGTATTTTGCAGCGCTGCCGAGGCGCAAACCCTGGCCAGCCATCAAGCGCAGGATCGTCATGTCACCGAGGCACCGACGGCGGCGGATCTTTCAGCATTCGACATCGTCATCAAGTCGCCGGGCATCAGTGCCTATCGGGCGGAGTTGCTTGAAGCGCAGCGCAACGGCACGCGCTTCACCTCGGCGACGGCGCTGTGGTTTGCCGAACATGCGCACTCTCGCGTGATCGCAGTCACCGGCACCAAGGGCAAGAGCACCACCAGTGCGCTGATTGCCCACCTGATGCGCAGTCTTGGCCGGCGCACGGCGCTGGCCGGGAATATCGGCTTGCCGGTGCTGGAGTTGCTCGATCCGCCGCAGGAACCCGACTGGTGGGTGATCGAGCTGTCGAGTTTCCAGACCCGCGAAGCGGATCGTCTGCAGCTTGCGGTGATCACCAATATCGAGGAAGAACACCTGGACTGGCATGGCAGTCGCGAGCGCTATGTCGGGGACAAGCTCGCGCTGGCCTCGGTGGCGGAAACGCTGTTGATCAATGCCACGCAGACGGAGTTGCTGCGCCATACGGCCGGCCATCCGCAGCGCCGGTATTTCGGGACGACCGAGGGTTGGCATGTCGATGGCGGGTACATCATGCGGGGCGCGCAGCATGTCCTTGATCGATCGCAACTGCATTTGCCGGGATTGCACAACGCCTTGAATGCCTGCGCGGCACTCGCCGCACTCGAGGCCGTGGGCGAAGATGCGCTCGCTGCGGTGGCAAGCCTGGCCACGTTCCGCGCCTTGCCACATCGCTTGCAGACGCTTGGCGAACGCGATGGCCTGCGCTGGATCGACGACAGCATCGCGACAACTCCGCAAGCGACCATCGAAGCCCTGCGCAGCGTGCAGGGAAGCGAGGTCAGCCTGATTGTCGGTGGCCATGATCGCGGCCTCGACTGGCGCGTGTTTGCCGAGCATGTGCGCCAGCAGCCGCCGCACTCGATCATCGCCAACGGGGCCAATGGCAAGCGCATCCATGCCTTGCTCGATGCTGCGTATGGCGGACCACATGACTGCGTGGCAAACCTCGCCGAAGCCGTGGCGCTGGCCCGCAAGCAGACGCCGGTCGGCGGAACCATCCTGCTTTCACCCGGCGCACCCAGCTTCGACCAGTTCCGCGATTACGCCGCCCGCGGGCGCGCATTTGCGGAGCTGGCCGGATACGATGCCGGCTTGATCGGACAGATCGAGGGTCTCGGCATCGCCTGAGGTCGCGCCCGCTGGCGCGGCAACTCCTCTCAGCGTTCGATGCGCTCGAGGATAGCCAGGGTTGGCCTGGCCCGGTTCAATGTGTAGAAATGCAGGCCTGGCGCACCGCCGGCGAGCAGCTTGCGGCACAGCTCGGCCACGACATCGCTGCTGAACTCGCGGATCGCCGCGGCATCGTCGCCGAATGCACCGAGGCGCTTGGCCAGCCAGCGCGGAATTTCGGCACCGCACATCTCCGAGAAGCGACGCAACTGGCTGAAGTTGGCGATCGGCATGATGCCTGGCACGATCGGCACTTCGACACCCAGCGCGCGTACCGCGTCGACGAAGCGGAAATAGCCGTCGGCATTGTAGAAATACTGGGTGATCGCGCCGTTCGCACCGGCATCGATCTTGCGCTTGAAGTGGCTCAGGTCGGCGAGGGCATCGCTGGCCTGCGGATGGACTTCCGGATAGCAGGCCACCTCGATATGGAAATGCTCGCCGCTTTCGGCGCGAATGAACTCGACCAGTTCGCTGGCATAGCGCAGATCGCCGATGCTGGCCATGCCCGAGGGCAGGTCGCCGCGCAGGGCAACGATGCGGCGGATGCCGAGTGCCCGGTATTCCGCGATCAGGGCGCGGATCTCCGCGCGCGAGCCGCCCATGCAGGAAAGGTGCGGTGCGGCATCGAGGCCGTGCTGTTCGCGCAGGTTCCTGACCGCCTCGACCGTGTAATTCAGTGTCGAGCCGCCCGCACCAAAAGTGACCGATACATAGTCCGGCGCCACGCTTTTCAATTGGCGGACGGCGTTCTCCAGGCCCTGGCGCTGCTCGTCGGTCTTGGGCGGAAAGAATTCAAGGCTGATCGACATCGTTGCGCAATCCTGGTCGACAAGGCAGTCAGTTTATCGCTTCATCGCGATGGATGTATATGATCACGGCTGATCCGACGTACCGGACGATCACGACCGTGGCATGCAGCGGCGGCACTCGTGCGCTTCATGGCCCGACGCACCAGACAAGACGGGCGCCTCGCGGCGCCCGTCCTGTTTCCAGCAATGTCCAACTCGAAGATCAGTAGCGGTAGTGCTCCGGCTTGTACGGCCCTTCCACCGGCACGCCGAGGTATGCGGCTTGTTCGGCGGTGAGCGTGGTCAGCTTCACGCCGATCTTTTCCAGATGCAGGCGGGCGACTTCCTCGTCGAGCTTCTTCGGCAGGATGTAGACCTTGGCTTCGTAGGTGTCCTTGTTCGCCCACAGGTCGATCTGGGCGAGGGTCTGGTTGGAGAACGAGTTCGACATGACGAAGCTCGGGTGGCCGGTGGCGCAACCGAGATTGACCAGGCGGCCCTCGGCCAGCAGGAACAGCGCATGACCATCGGCGAAGACGTACTTGTCGACCTGCGGCTTGATGTTGACCTTCTTCACGCCGGCCAGCTTGTTCAGCGCATCGACCTGGATCTCGTTGTCGAAGTGGCCGATGTTGCAGACGATGGCCTGATCCTTCATCGCCTTGAGGTGCTCGATGGTCAGCACGTCCTTGTTGCCGGTGGTGGTGACGTAGATGTCGGCGCGACCGAGGGTCGATTCGACGGTGTTGACCTCGAAACCCTCCATCGACGCCTGCAGCGCGTTGATCGGATCGATCTCGGTGACGACGACACGCGCGCCGTACGCACGCAAGCTGTGCGCCGAACCCTTGCCGACATCGCCGTAGCCGCAGACGACCGCGACCTTGCCGGCCAGCATCACGTCCATCGCGCGCTTGAGGCCATCGGCCAGTGACTCGCGGCAGCCATAGAGGTTGTCGAACTTCGACTTGGTCACCGAATCGTTGACGTTGATCGCCGGCACCAGCAGCTTGCCGGCCTCCAGCATCTGGTAGAGGCGATGCACGCCGGTGGTGGTTTCCTCGGAAACACCCTTCCAGTCCTTGACCACCTCGTGCCAGAAGCCCGGGCGCTCCTTGGCGACGCGCTTGAGCAGGTTCTTGATGACCTGCTCCTCGTGCGAGGAAGCGGCCTCGTCGACCCACTTCGAACCGTTCTCCAGCTCGAAGCCCTTGTGGATCAGCAAGGTGACATCGCCACCATCATCGACCACCAGCTGTGGACCCTTGCCGCCCGGGAAAGTCAGCGCATCGAGCGTGCAGTCCCAGTATTCCTCGAGGGTTTCGCCTTTCCACGCGAACACCGGCGTGCCGGTCGCGGCGATCGCGGCAGCGGCGTGGTCCTGGGTCGAGAAGATATTGCACGACGCCCAGCGCACGTCGGCGCCGATGTCCTTCAGCGTCTCGATGAGCACCGCGGTCTGGATCGTCATGTGCAGCGATCCGGTGACGCGCACGCCCTTCAGCGGAAGATTGGCGGCGTGTTTCTTGCGGATCGACATCAGGCCGGGCATCTCGTGCTCGGCAATGTCGATTTCCTTGCGGCCAAAGTCGGCCAGCTTGATATCGGCGATCTTGTAATCGGTGTTCGGTGAGTTCTTGACGACGGCATTCATGCGGTTCGCTCCGTTGCATTGGGGCGGGCGCGGTTGGAAGGAATTCACCTGCCGAGCCTGTGTCCGGTTCCGTTGCGGAACTGACCTGCAGCGCCCCTCGGCAGCAAAAAGGTCGCGCAGTATATCGCTTATTCGCGATGAAGGGATATATGGCCGCACCGCACGCACCGGTGGCAGCCAGCCAGACCCATTGCCTGCGCAGGATGCTCAGTCGGCGCGGACTCGCCAGGCCTCGGCCAGCGAAATCACGCCACTGCGGGCGAGGGCAAGGGCCGCCTGGGTGATCGGCACCATGCCTTCGGTGATTGCCGCCGCATGCAGGGCCTCCGCGTCGGCACCGGGCACGACGAGCCGACGCAGGCGCGGCGACATCACCAGCAGTTCATACACCGCCTGGCGCCGGAACACGCCCAGGCCCTCGCAGTGATGGCAGCCGCGGCCGACGTGGAACACCTCGTCGGCAGCAATGCCGAGTTCCTCGCGCATGTGCGTCGGAACGTCCTCTTCGTGCTTGCAGTATTGGCAGGTCAGGCGCACCAGGCGCTGCGAGATCACCGCGAGCAGCGAAGTGCGCAACAGATAGGGTTCCACGCCGAGGTCAAGCAAGCGGGTCACCGTGGTCGCGGCGGTGTTGGTGTGCAGCGTGCTCAGCATCAGGTGACCGGTGAGGGCGCTTTCAACGGCGATGTCGGCAGTCTCGCGGTCGCGGATCTCGCCGACCATGACCACGTCGGGATCATGGCGCAGGAAATTGCGCATCGCGCTGGCGAAGGTGAAGCCGGCCGCGCGATTGACCTGCATCTGCTGGATGTCGGCGATATGAAACTCGACCGGATCCTCGATGGTGAGGATGTTGATGCGTTGCTTGCGCAGCTCCAGCAGCATCGCGTACAGCGTCGTCGACTTGCCGCAACCGGTCGGCCCGGTGGCGAGGAACATGCCGTGGCTGCGTGCCATGACATCCTCGATGCGCTGCCGATCGGCGGCGCTGAGGCCGAGCTGGTCCAGATTCCACAGGCTTTGCGAGGTATCCAGCAGGCGGATGACGATGCTTTCGCCATGCACGGAAGGCAGCAGCGAGATGCGCAGGTCGACGCTCTGATCGCCATTGATGCGGAATGTCGTGCGCCCATCCTGCGGCTTGCGGTGTTCGGCGAGGTTCATGCCGGCAAGCACCTTGATGCGGCTGACCACGGCCGGGTTCAATGCACGCGCCAGGCGGCGCACCGGTACGAGTTCGTCATCGATTCGATAGAGCACGTCGGTGGCGTCCTCGCCCGGACGCAAGTGGATATCCGACGCACGTCGCGCCACCGCTTCGGCAATAAGGGTGTGCACCATGCTGACCACCGGCATTTCCAGGGCGAGGCGCTGTGCTTCCTGCTCGCTGGGGGACTGCTCGTCGGTGATGCTGGTGTCGAGGCCGAGCTGGCGCGCCATTGCCCGATCCTCGGCCTGATCGTAGTGGCGACCGATCGCCATGCGGATCTGCAGCGGCGAGGCAACCATGGGCAATACCCGCTCCCGGCTGAGGAAGTCGAGCAGGCGCTGCGCATCCGGACCACCCGGTTCTTCCATGGCCACGGCGACCATGCCCTTGCGCACGCGCAGCGGCACCGCGCGCAGACGACGAGCCAGATTTGGCGGGATCAGCCCGAGCGCGTCGGCATCCGCCGAAATCCGATCGAGTCGCACGAGCGGCAAGCCCAGGCTGCGCGCGGTCGCATAGGCCGGCTCGCCCGCATCCTCGCCGAGGGCACGCCAGGCGTCCAGGCTGATCGCCGGATAACCTTGCTCGACAAACACGTTCGGATAACTGCCGAGATAGGACTCCAGGGCAGCGGCATCAGCCAGCAGGGGCGGATCAAGGGTGAGAATGTCGCGACTCATGAAGGTCTCTTGGCATGTGGTTGCAGAGATTGCGTGGCCGCCGTTCCGCCATGGCTTGACCGGCATCCTTGTCGCCACCGCATTCGGCCAAGGCAGATTTCGCCGTATTCGGGTCAAACAGCCACGCCGGTTCGAGCACTTTGCCGATCAAAGCAAGAACGAGGCCAAACTCGGTATGCGAATGCGTCACTTCGCCCGGATGCGACACCGATCAAAAGCATCCTTGTACGTGCAGGCACTGACTGCGACGGTTTGCCTCACCCTGCCCGTCGCAGCGTAGGTGTGCGCGGGACGCCTGAAGGCGACGAATCTTGCCGGTTGCGGGCTTGGATCAGGCCTTCCGCGTAGTGCCCGGACCAGGGTCAACAGCCCTGAGCGGACTGCTCGCATCATGGGCCTTGCGCAGCAGTTCGCTGCTTTCGCGCAGCAGGGCCGGGGCGAGCTCGCCGAAGTAGTCGCGGGCCTGGTTGAAATCCTCGATCAATTCGGCGCGCTGATGGTTGCGCACGCGCTTGAGGAGACCATCAAGGACGCTGCGATATTGATCGAGCAGGGCGGGCAGGCCGTCCGCGGCCATGATGATGTCGGCATAGAGTTCCGGCGATTGCGCAAACAGGCGCCCGACCATGGCCAGTTCGAGGCGATAGATCGGTGAACTCAGGCGCATCAGTTCATCGAGATCGGCGTTCTCGCGCTGCAGGAAGATCCCGTAGACCATGCTGGTGAAGTGGCGCATGGCCTGGATCATCTCCATGGCCCGATCATGGCGGTCGGGCAATTCCTCGCGCACGACTGCGCCCCAGATGCCGAACTGGTCGATCAGCCACTGGCAGCGCTGCGCGTCGCGGCCTGCGCAAACCACGACCACCTGCTTGGCAAGACTCTTGATGTCGGGGCCGAACATCGGGTGCAGGCCCAGCACAGGGCCGCCGTGCACATCCAGCATGGCTTTCAGCGGGGCCTGCTTGATGCTGGTGATGTCGGCGAGGATGCAGTCATCCGGCAGCTGCGGCAGCTTCGCGATCACCGCCAAGGTGTGTTCGATCGGCACGGCAACGAGGACCAGGCCGGCGTCGGCAAGCAGGGTCGGAGCCTGCCCCCAGTCGTCTTTCTCGAGGATGCGCACGGTGTAACCGGAACGCCTGAAGAACGAAGCCAGGCAGCGACCAAGGGCACCGCCGCCGCCGACCACGACCACGGCACGGCTGCAGTCACCCGCCGCCGGGAAATCGGTTCCTTGCGCGCTGTAACTCTCGCGCATGACCCGGCGCAGGATGTCCTCGATCAAATCCGCATCGACACCAGCGGCCGTTGCTTTTTCACGACGGGCGGCAAGCAACTGCGCTTCGCGCTCTGGGACATACAGGGGCAGACCGTGCCGGGATTTCAAGGCACCCACTTCGGCGGTGAGGCGGATCCGCCGCGCCAGCACGGCCACCAGCTCGTCATCGGCCTGATCGATTCCGGCGCGCAGTTCGGCGAGAGGGGAGGTCACGGTTGACTGGCCTGCAAGCAACGGATCGGACAGGCATTGTGCGAGGCACATGCTCGCCAGGCAATCGACTTCGCCGGCTGCGGCGAAGTACCGCAATGCCCGTCACCATGCAGTGACGGGCATTGTCAGAACGCTTATTTCAGCTTGGCATCGCCGCGCAGGACATCGGCCTTGTCGGTTTTTTCCCACGAGAACGTGGTGAACGACGAGCCATCGGCGAGCTTGACCACTTCCGGCGTGCGACCAAAGTGGCCGTAGCTGGCGGTGCGCTGGTACATCGGATGCACCAGATCGAGCATCTTGATGATGCCGTACGGACGCAGGTCGAAATGCCGGCGGATCAATTTCTCGATTTTCTCGTCGCTGATCTTGCCGGTGCCAAAGGTGGTCACCGAGATGGAAGTCGGCTCGGCCACGCCGATCGCGTAACTGACCTGGACTTCGCAACGGTCGGCAATGCCGGCAGCCACGATGTTCTTGGCCACATAGCGAGCGGCGTAGGCAGCCGAACGATCGACCTTGGACGGATCCTTGCCCGAGAACGCGCCACCGCCATGGCGAGCCCAGCCGCCATACGTGTCGACGATGATCTTGCGCCCGGTCAGACCGCAATCGCCGACCGGGCCGCCGATGACGAACTTGCCGGTCGGGTTGATGTGGTATTGCGTGCCCTTGTGCAGCCACTTGGCCGGCAGCACGGGCTTGAGGATGTGCTCGCGCACGGCTTCGATCAGATCCTTCTGCTTGACCGAAGGATCGTGCTGGGTGGAAAGCACCACGGCATCGATGGCGACCGCCTTGTCGTTTTCGTAACGCAGGGTGACCTGCGATTTGGCATCCGGACGCAGCCACGGCAGCGGTGAGTTCTTCTTCTTGCGCACCTTGGCCTGCTGCTCGACGAGGCGATGCGAGTAGTAGATCGCCGCCGGCATGAAATCCTTGGTTTCGTTGGTCGCATAGCCGAACATCAGGCCCTGATCGCCGGCGCCTTGCTCTTCCGGCTTCTTGCGATCGACGCCCTGATTGATGTCGGGCGACTGCTTGCCGATCAGATTGAGCACACCGCACGTCTCGCCATCGAAGCCGACCTGCGAGCTGTCGTAGCCGATGTCGAGAATGACCTTGCGCGTCAGCGTTTCCAGGTCGATCCAGGCACTCGTGGTCACCTCGCCGGCGACGATCGCGACGCCGGTCTTGACCATGGTTTCGCAGGCGACGCGGGCGCGCTTGTCCTGCATCAGGATGGCGTCAAGCACGGCATCGGAAATCTGGTCGGCGACCTTGTCGGGATGGCCTTCGGAAACCGATTCGGAGGTGAACAGGGTGCTGCTCATTGCGTCATATATCCTTCAATGCGGATGGATGGATGAATGGGGCGCGAATCATACACGCCTGCGCGGGGTTTTGCAGGGTAGCAAAGCTGGCCCGGGCGAGTATTGCGCACAACAACATGAGGGCCGATCGACCGTGGTTCCGCCTCGGGAATGAGCGGATCCCGGCCATCCGGTGGCAGAATCCACGCACTGCGGAGCAATCCCGATTCCCGGCAGCGCTTGAACTCCACCGTCGCGCACCGGGGTGTGCCGACTGATCAACGAGGATTCCATGAGCAAACCATCCATCATCCTGCTTGCTTCAATCACCATCGCACTGGGCGGAGTCTGCGGCTCGGCACTGTCCGCGCAGCCGGTCGGGCACGCATTGCAGAACAAGCCGGCATTCAATGCCACTGCGGCACTGGAAACGGCCGAAGGCCGGTTCGCCGCCGACGGTCGCGCGACCGCCCTGTACCAGCCTGATTTTCGCGCCAGCGTGCGCGGCAGCGCCGAATCGATGGCGCGTGAATTCATGGCGGAACGCGCCGCCCAGCTGGGCATTGCCAACAGTCCGGCGACGCTGGCAACCGCCTATCAACGCAACGACGGCGGGTTTTCGGTGGTGCGCTTTCAACAAACCCTGGATGGCGTGCCGGTCTATGGCAGCGACATCGCCGTTTCGGTCAAAGCCGATGGCGAGGTGATCTTCGTCAGCAGCGAGGCAAGGCCATCGATCGAGGCCATCCCGCTGCAGCCGGCGCGCGATGCCGACGATGTGCGCAAGCAGGTCGTGCAGGTATTCGGCACGCCGTCCGCAGCTGATGTGCTGGCGCCCAGGTTGATGGTCTATGCCGACACGCAGCCGACCCGACTGGCTTGGGTATACGTGATCCGCGATGCGCAAAAGGCCGGCGAGTGGGAGATCGTCGCCGATGCCGGCAGCGGCGAGATTCTCGACTACCGCAACACCGAGTATTACGTCGATGGAACCGCCACGGTGTTCGATCCTGATCCGCTGACCACCGCCACGGCAACCTATGGAACTGGCGGACTGACCGACGCCAACGACGCCGATTCGGCCGGACTGACCGCGCAGCTGATCAGCGTGACCTTGCGCGACATTACCCAGAGCGCAGGCGTTTACAAGCTCGAAGGCCCATGGGCACGCTGTCAGGACTGGGCCGCGCCGAGCGGCGGCGTGAATGACTGCCCGACGCCGACCACGCCGGATTTCAGCGTGACTCGTGCCGACCAGAAGTTCGAGGGCCCGAACGTCTATTTCCTGATCGACAAGCAGATGCGTTACCTGAACCAGACACTTGGAGTCACGGTGGTGCCGAACTCGGTGGCCGGCGGCGTGCGCTTCGATCCGCACGGGTTCAATGGCGATGACAATTCATCGTTCTCGTCGGGCAGCGACCAGTTGCAGTTTGGCGAAGGCGGTGTCGACGATGCCGAAGATGCCGACGTAATCCTGCATGAGCTTGGCCACGGCCTGCATGACTGGATCACCAATGGCGGCCTGTCGCAAGTCGAAGGACTCTCCGAAGGCGTCGGTGACTATTTCGCCAGTTCCTACAACCGCTCGACAGGACACTGGACGCCGGCAGATCCGCAATGGTTCTGGATGTTCCACTGGGATGGCCACAACCAATATTGGGGTGGTCGCGTGACCAACTGGAACATCGGCCACACCTACCCGGGCAACATCGGATCTTCGATCCACACCCAGGGTCAATACTGGGCCTCGTGCAACCTGATCGCCTGGGTTGCAGTCGGTCGCGACGCGATGGACAAGGCCATGTTGTTGGGTCTGGCCATGACCAGCGGCAGCTCATCACAAAAGGCTGCCGCGCAGGCAATCATCAACGCCGCCGCCGCATCGGGCTACACCGCCTCCCAGATCAATGGGCTGGCGTCGGCCTATAACACGAGTTGCGGCTACAACGTGACCGTGCCGGCCTTGCCTGACTTGATCTTCAAGCACGGTTTCGAAAATCCCTGATCCGCACGCCAGGGTCGACGCAGCCTCCGCTGCGTCGCCCCGATCCGCGCGGTGAACCGGTCGCAAAGATTCCGCAACATGCGTTTCGCCGCGCCTTGTGCAAGGCCGCAAATCCCGATAGTTCGGTAACCTACGAATACACTCCATTTGGTCAGAGCACGAGGATTTCCCAGGAACTGGCCGATCCAATCGTGGCCTATACCACCATGCTTTTCGACTACGACGGGCTGGGTCGAGCGAAGAAGGTCTACGGGTCGGGGGCGAATAGTCCTGGAACAATCCATGAATACAGCCGTGGCCGGGTCAGCGGCGTGAAGTGGTGGGATGGTTCGACGGAGAAATACCTCGCCACTGATATCTCCCCCGGCCGGTGGATTGATTTTCATCCTGGAGGTCAATAATGAATAGAGCTTTGACAGTTGCTTGTCTTTTGGCTTGCTATCCATGCGTACTCAGTGCCCAGGCATTGCTGCCGAATCTTCCGGAATCGGAGACAGCGCCGATAATTTTCGTGCCGGACGCGACTGCCATATCAATGGGAGCTGTTCTGCAAGACAGACAAGTGAAGGAACTCACTGACCATGCCGAGAACGGGGATTGCGATGCAGCATTTCGCCTATCCAGACACTATCAGGCCAAGAATGCCTCTTTAATGGAAAGGTACTGGTTGCTTCGCGCGGCCTTGGGTGGGCATTCGATCGCGCAGCACTGGCTATGGTTCGCGCTTAGAAACAATAAGCATTGTGCTGACATGGGAGAAGCGCTAGCGTGGCTAGAGTCATCGGCGAAACTTGGGAACATGGCTGCGAAAGATGAACTTAATGAATATAAACGTAAAGTAAATGCATGTATTCCGGAGTCACATTAGTTCGATCGTTTGTAAGCGTCCGTGTTCAACGTCGGGTAGCCAGTGGGACAGCGTATGTACAAGCGGGTCAACACGGGTGGCAATGTTGTCCAAAGCCTGTACGCCTATGATCCATCGGGTACCACGCTGGTCGACTATGACACGGTGCATGGTGTGAGCCAGTTTGCATGGCTCGGTGGCGAACCCATTGCGGTCATGAAGCAAAACGTGCCTTATTTCATCCACGGCGATCATCTGGGAAGGCCCGAGGTTGTAACCAATGCGACAAAGGCGGTGGTTTGGCGCGCATCCAATCAGGCGTTCGACAGCACGGTGACCTTGGATGGGTTCGGTGGCCTGAACCTCGGTTTCCCGGGGCAGGTTCGCGATACCGAAACGGGAACCTGGTACAACGGATTCCGGGATTACGATCCGGTCACCGGGCGCTATCTACAATCCGATCCGATCGGGTTGGCGGGTGGGTTGAATACGTATGGGTATGTGGGTGGGAATCCGGTGGGCCGCATTGATCCGATGGGCTTGGAGGGGATTGGTGCGTGGACATATCCAGCTGGTCCAATGCGCGAATCGTTTTACGCGCACCAGCGAGGAGATGTTACGTACAATTTTTCAATGGGTGCTGGTGGTTTTGGTCAAGTGTTCGTGATGGTAGGGTCGGCTGACTCTGGCATCGCTGTTGATACCAAAGGAAATATATGCATTTATGGCACGGTATGTAATGGCGGTGGCCTTGGAATTCCTCTGCAAGGAGAGCTGGGGCTTGTCGGCAGCGTGGGAACTGGGGAAATTTGTCCGGGAGAAGAATCGAGCGTAGGCGCGTACTGGATCGGGGGCGCGGGAATAGCGGGACAGGGACAGGTGATGCAAAGTACCGGTGGTACGTCGGTAGCCAGAGGCTTTTTTGGCGTAGGAGGAAGTCCGGAAGGTCCGATGGGAGGCGCAGGAGTACTGGGCTGCTATACCACTCGAATCTGCATGTGAGATAAATATGAAAGCCAGTTATTTATTCAAGTGGCTCATTGCGTGCCTGCTGCTTGCAGTATGCAGCACCGCTGCAGTATTTGCCGGGATCAGTGCTGCGAAGCCTATTGTCTTCCTCTCAGTGATTTCCGGGGCGTTATCATTGTTTATGGGGCTTGTGCTCCTTGCAACCGGGCATTTGATCAACGACCTCAAAAGTAGGAGCTAGCCAAAATACGTGCATCGAGATGAGAGGTCTTTACCTGAGCTATCTGGCGGATGATCGGCGCAACTGGATGAAGCGCGCCGACAATGTCACCACCAGCTACCTCTACGATGCCCTGAACCGTCTCACCAGCGCCACCGCCAGCCAGAAGTTGTCTTCGTTTGAATACGATTGCTCAACCGGTAACAGCATCGGCCGACTTTGCAGGGCGAGCAATCCTGACAGCAATATGGAATATACCTACACACCCTCCGGGGAGACCACGCGCATATCCTTGGTATTGTCCGAGCCGATACCGGCGAGTTCCATCATGTTTTTGACTACGACGGCATGGGCCGCGTGAACAACGTGTACGGATCGTTCCCCAACAGCCCAAGTGCGAACGGTCGCTTGTGCAGGGCCGCAGATCCCGATAGTTCGGTAACCTACGAATACACTCCATTTGGTCAGACCACGAGGATTTCCCAGGAACTGGCCAATCCAATCGTGGCCTATACCACCATGCTTTTCGACTACGACGGGCTGGGTCGAGTGAAGAAGGTCTACGGATCGGGGGCGAATAGCCCAGGAACAATCTATGAATACAGCCGTGGCCGGGTCCGCGGCGTGAAGTGGTGGGATGGTTCGACTGAGAAACAGTGCACGGGGTCAGGTCTTGTTTTGCAACATTCGCGCAACTAAACTCTAGCGATGGCACGACCCCTTCGCATCGCACGCATGCACGGGGTCAGGTCTTGTTTTGCAACATTCGCGCGACTAAACTCTAGCGATGGCACGACCCCTTCGCATCGAATTCGCCGGTGCGCTCTATCACGTGATGGCGCGCGGCAATGCGCGCGAAGCGATCTATCTCGACGATGGGGATCGGCAGGCCTTTCTCGATAGCCTGGTGCGTGCCTGCGACCGTTTCGACTGGGCGCTGTGGGCGTATTGCCTGATGGACAACCATTATCAACTGCTGGTCGAGACGCGCCGCCCGACGCTCTCGCGCGGCATGCGCGAGGTCAACGGTGTCTATACCCAGGGGTTCAACCGTCGACATCGTCGGGTCGGACATGTCCTGCAAGGTCGATTCAGGGCCATTCTGGTAGATCGCGACAGATACCTGCTGGAAGTTTCCCGTTACATCGTGCGCAATCCCGTGCAAGCCGGGATGTGTGATTCGGCGGCTGATTGGCCGTGGAGCAGCTACCCGGCAGTGATGGGCAAGGCGGCAGCGTTGCCGCCCTTGCAGGTGGACGCCACCTTGGACCTGTTTGGCACGCAGACGGGCCCTGCGCGCCGCGCCTACGCGCGCTTCGTGTCAGAGGGAAGCGGCGAGTTCGAGCCGGAAGACTCGGCCTCCGGCCAGATCTTTCTGGGGGATGACGCGTTTATCGCGCACGCCACCCGAAAGGCAGCAGCACCCTCACGCGAAGTCCCAAAGGGGCAGCGGGCGTGGACTTCGCTGGCGCAGATTGAACGAGCTTCGAAAGATCGAGACGCCGCGATCCAGGCCGCTTACGCGAGCGGGGCATTCACTCTGGCCAAAATTGGCGCACACTTTGGACTTCACTATGCATCGGTGAGCCGAATTGCGCGACGGGAGCGGGAAGAACACGAGGAGTGATGTGTCAAAACAAGACCTGACCCCCTAGGCGTCACGAGGGAGTGTCACTGACCCCCTAGGGGCGGGTGAGCCGCGGGGCGGGGGGGGGGGTCAACAAGCCTGACCCCCTAGGCGTCACTGACCCCCTAGGCGTGTGACCCCCTAGGCGTGACCCCCTAGGCGTAGGCGTGTGAGAGTCGAATTCCTGCTTCCAACTATAGTTCCGTTTTGGGAGATGACAAAATTAAAGTATACATTCTACCCATATTAATAATATTCTTGTCATCGTTAACGTCCGCCGACGAAGAGGCGCATTCTCTAGTCATGCGCGAAAAAGGTATGGTCGACACTGCTGTCAGTTTTGCTAATGGCACGGCAACTCTCGCCACGCATGTTGATGGTGTCGATATCAAAGTTTCAGTGAAAACACGCAAGACGGATGACAGTCCGTACAAAGAGGGGTTCAGATGGGGCGGTGAGGGCTCCTCAGCAGCTCCAACTATGATTACTTTGGTTGTCGTCCAAAGAGGCGCAGAGAGACTGTTTGTTCCGTTGTCAGCATATAGCGATCTTGGTGACCCTCGAAAAATTTTCTTGAAATCCAGGACCGTTGGATTCGAGCTCGACATTTTTGGAGGTGACGCAGGTGTCGCTTACAATGCGACTCTCATATTTGAGAATGGATGGCTCATTCGTAGGAGAGTAGCTCACGGTGAATTTCCAGACGAAGCGTGGGAAGAAACCCAATACGCCTACAACACGCTCAACAACTGACGGGGTTGCTCGCGAATAGCCATTGACCCCTCGATCGCAAAATGGGTCCCTTTGAGGAATCCCCATCTCAAGAGCCCTCGGTATTGCCGGGGGTAGTCGATCAAGCGATCTTTGGCTACCCCGATGATTCCGATAACTTGATGTCAGGTGATCTGAGCCGATAGTCTGCCAAGCTTTAGCAAGGGTTCGGTGTCCGTTAGACTGTGCGTCTCAGCTGGCCAGATATCGGCCGCGCCCTTTCCCTTCAGGATCCGATGGCCGTCATCCACGGTACCGTGCGTGCCCACGCCGACACCCGCCTCGCGATCATCGCGAGTCGCTGGAATCCGCGCATCATCGATGCGCTGATCGAGGGTGCGCGCCATGCGCTGATCGAACACGGCGTGTCCGAGCAGGCGATCGACCTGGTACGTGTGCCGGGTGCATGGGAGATTCCGGCGGTTGCCGCGAAGCTGGCCGCAGCGGGCCAGCATGGGGCGATCCTGGCGTTGGGTTGCGTGGTGCGCGGCGATACGCGTCACTATGAGCACGTTGCCGATGGCTGCGCCGAGGGATTGATGCGCGTCGCCGTGGAGCACCGGATTCCGGTCTTGAACGGCGTGCTGGCGGTGGAGAAACATGCCGATGCCGAAGCGCGCTCGGGCGGCAAGCACGGCAACAAGGGTGAGGAAATCGCGCTTGCGGCGCTGGAAATGATCGATCTATGGAGAAACCTGTGAACCACCCGCACCGCCCCGAGGGCGTCGACCTTGCCGCACGTTCGCGTTCGCGACGACGTGCCCTGCAGGCCATCTATGCCTGGCAGGTCGGCGGCAACCGCATGATCCAGGTGATCGAACAGTTCCGTCACGAGCAGGACATGGAAATCGCCGATCTCGAATACTTCGAGGATTTGCTGCGCGGGGTGGAAAAAAATCTGGCCGAGCTGGATGCCGGCATCCGCGCGCATATCGACCGCGAGATTGCCGAGGTCGATCCGATCGAGCGTGCGGTCATGCGCATCGCCGCCTACGAATTGCGCCATCGACCCGATGTTCCTTATCGCGTGATCATCAACGAGGCGCTGGAAGTGACCAAGCGTTTCGGCGCCGATCAGGGCCACACCTATGTCAATGGCGTGCTCGACAAGCTTGCCGGCGAATGGCGTGCGGTCGAGTACCGCGAAAAGTCGCGCCGCTCCTGAACCCGGGTTCGACGTCCGCATGGCCGAATTCTCGCTCATCGAGTCGATCCGCCAGCGCTGCGCACACCTGCGTGACGATGTGGTGCTAGGCATCGGCGACGATGCCGCCGTGGTGGCGGTGCCACCGGATTGCGAACTGGCGGTGTGCACCGACACCCTGGTCGCTGGTGTGCATTTCCCGCGCGACACGACGGCAGCCGATATCGGCTGGAAATCGCTGGCGGTCAACCTCAGCGATCTTGCCGCGATGGGTGCAACTCCGGCATGGGCATTGCTGGCCTTGACCTTGCCAACTGCCGATACCGGTTTCGTCGAAGGGTTTGCCGACGGCTTTGCTGCCCTGGCGGCGGAGCACGGCGTGAGCCTGATTGGCGGCGACACCACGAGCGGGCCACTCACGATCACGGTAACGGTTCACGGCTTCGTCCCGAAAGGACGCGCTCTGCGTCGTGACGGCGCGCGAGTTGGCGACACGGTGTGGGTCAGCGGGACCCTGGGTGATGCGGCCGCCGCCTTGCGTGAGCGGGATTCGAACGGGGACATTTCCGCAGAATCACACGCCTCGCTGCGCGCCCGTCTCGATCGCCCCCAACCGCGCGTCGACCTGGGCATCCTGCTGCGCGAGTTCGCCAGCAGTTGCATCGACATATCAGATGGGTTGCTCGCCGACCTCGGTCACGTCGCCACAGCCAGCGGGGTCGGAATCGAAATCGATGTCCTGCGCTTGCCGGCCTCACCTGCGTTGCTGGATCGGGTACCGATGGAGCAACGCCACGCACTGCAACTGGCGGGCGGGGACGACTACGAACTGGCCTTCACCGTGGCACCGGAGCGGACTTCCCTGTTGCAGCAAGCCGTTGCCCGCAACGCGATACCGATCACCCTCGTGGGCCGTGTAGTAGCCGACAGCGGCGTTCGCGCACTCGATGCGGAAGGCCGCGTACTCGAATTGCCCCGAGCGGGCTGGGAGCATTTCTCGTGAAGCTCGATTCTGCCCAGCGCCGCGCCATCCTGGCCCATCCTGCCGGCTGGATCGCCAGCGGCTTCGGTTCCGGTTTCAGCCCGTTCGCATCGGGAACAGCCGGATCGGCAGCGGCCTTGTTGCCGTGGTGGTTCATGCGCGAGCTACCCATGGCATGGATGATTGGAATTATCGTTGTGGCTTTTGCGCTCGGCGTATGGGCATCGAACTTCGTCATCGGTCGATTACAGATCAACGATCCTGGGGTGATCGTCTGGGACGAGTTCGTCGGCCAGTGGATCGCCTTGTTGCCGTTGCCGTTGCTGGTCTGGCCCGCGCATTGGCAGTGGATCGTTGCCGGGTTCCTGCTGTTCCGCCTGTTCGATATCTGGAAACCCTGGCCCTGTTCGTGGGCCGACCGATCCGTGAAGGGCGGCTTCGGCGTGATGCTCGACGACGCACTCGCTGGAGCGTACGCGGCGCTCGTGCTCGCCTTGATATCGAGATTTTCGGGGTTGGGTTGATTTGAGTTTTGACGGCGGGATTGGTTTCGTCGCGATGGCGGGTCCTTTTGCGATCTATCGTCGTGCGGCACTCGAGCGTTTTCTCCTAATCGGCGAACCTGCGGCTCCCTTCACGCCGCTTCGCGGCGCGGCATCCTTGCCGAGTTTTCACTCGCTACCGGTGACGTAGTTCCGATTTTGCGACGCTGAAGCGGCGCATCCGCGCGGAGCACGCGTCTCCGGCGCGCGGCATCCCTGCCGTTTTTTCACTCGCCTCCGGGCGAGCGAGTCACTTTCTCTTGGGTGGCCAAGAGAAAGTAACCAAAGAGAAGGCCACCCCGATACAGCGGTCTCCGGGCTCCTGCCCTGCGACTGCGCAACGCGACTCCGGGGGTTCGCCGACAGTCCATCCCTGGACTGACGTCGAACTGGGCGCAATCCATTGCGCCCACCCGTCGGGCTTTCCCTACGTCACGTTGCCGCTGCATAGGGGCCCCATTGAGCGCGCATCGTGCGCGCCAGAGCGAACAGCAAAGGCAGCCCAAGCCGAAGCCGAAGCCACAGCCACAGCCACAGTCACAGTCACAGTCACAGCAAAGTCTCAGTCACAGCCTCCGAAACTGCAGCAACCAAAGCCTCGGCAACAGCCGCAGCCCAGCGCCCTCATCCTCCCTGCCGGGCACCTTCCCCCGCCTTGCGGGGGAAGTAAATTTGCAAGGCCGTTTACTCGCCGAATCTTCTTGGCCTTGCTACGTCTTTGCTTTGTCTTTGCTGCGCAGGATGCGCAGTGAGTGGGGCCCCTATGCAGCGGCGAAGTGGCGGAGGATAGGCCCGCAGGGTGGCTCGCAGGGATGCGAGCCAGTTGGCTGCCAGTCCAAGGATGGACTGTCAGTCAACCCCCGGAGCCGCTTCGCGCAGTCGCAGGGCAGGAACCCGGAGACCGCTGCATCGGGGTGGCCTTTCTCTTGGTTACTTTCTTGACTCCGGGCATCCTGCCCTTCGCCCTTCGGGCCAGCTGCGCTGTTCGCGCCGCTCCTGCGGCGCAGTGGCCACTCAAAGAGAAGTGACTCGCTCGCCGGGAGGCGAGTGAAAAAAGGCAGGGATGCCGCGCCGCGAAGCGGCGTGAAGGGAGCCGCAGGTTCGCCGATAAGGAGAAAACGCACGAGTGCCGCACGACGCAGGCGCAAATAAATCCCCAACGTCGCGACAAGAAGAACCCCTCCATCAATCCGGCAGCAACTTCCCCGGATTGAGGATGCCATCAGGATCAAACTGATCCTTGATCCGCCGCATCAGGTCCAGCGCAACCGGGTCCAAAGCGCGGGGCATGAATTCGCGTTTGCTCAAGCCGATACCGTGTTCGCCGGAGAGGCTGCCGTCTAGGGCGAAGACGAGGTCGAAGACGGCGGACAGGCAAGCTGACACCTGCGCGGCCTGCTCCGGATCTTCGGGGTGATGGAGCAGGTTGACGTGGATGTTGCCGTTGCCGGCGTGGCCGAAGGTGACGATGGGGATGCCGTGGCGTGCCGATATGTCCTTGAGTCCGGCAATCAGCTCGGGAACGCGGCTGACCGGGACGACGACATCTTCATTGATCTTGTTCGGGGCGAGGGTGCGCAGGGCAGGCGACAATGCCTTGCGTGCGGCCCATAGCCGGGTCACTTCGGCAGCATCGGTGGCGACGTGCAGTTCGATGAGGCCATCTCCGCGCGCGGCGCGGCTGACGGTCGCAACGGCGGCTGGCAGGGCGTCGGCTTCGCCATCCACTTCAACGATGAGCAGGGCACCGGCTTCGGGTATGGATTCGCCGGCATGATTGCGCGCCAGGCGCAGCGCTTCGTCGTCCATGAACTCGAGCGCGCAGGGCGTGACTGGCTGGGCCATGATGCGGGCCACTGCGGCGGCAGCGGAGGCAATATCGGCATAGGTGGCGCGCAAGGTGCGCTTGTCCGAGGCCAGCGGCGTCAGTTTCAGGGTGGCTTCGGTGATCACGGCGAGGGTGCCTTCCGAACCGATCAGCAGGCGCGTCAGGTCGTAGCCGGTGGCGCCCTTGCTGGTCGGCTTGCCGCAGCGGAACTCCTCGCCGCGTCCGTTGATAGCGCGCAAGGCCAGCACGTTGTCCCGCGTGGCGCCGTATTTCACCGCGCGCGGTCCGCCGGCGTTGCAGGCGATGTTGCCGGCGATCGAGCAGAACGGTGCCGAGGTGGGATCAGGTGCCCAGAAAAACCCGTGCGGCTTCAAGGCGATTTGCAGATCGGCATTGAGCACGCCGGGTTCGACCACGGCCAGTCGATTGGCCGGATCGATGGCGAGGATCCGGGTCATGCGCTCGAAGCTGGCGACAATGCCGCCGCCCGGCCGTGTGGTGCCGGGCGCGGGGCAAGCGGCCGGTTCGCACAGAGGCAACAAAGGCCCGACCTGCTCATGCGTGGTCGGAAAAACCACCGCATCCGGAATCGCCTCGCGCCTGGAGTTGTCGTAGGCATACACCGCGCACTCGGCGGGATCGACGCTGTATGCGCGTCGATCGACGAACAGGTCGCGCAATCGATCGAAAAGTCTCTGCTGGGATTCGACATCGAGCATGCGCTGCACTATGCGGCGCAGCTTGTCAGATTGGCAACCTGCGCTGGCGCGAGCGCACGATTCCGATCAACGCAAGCAGGATGACCAACAGGGCGACATGCCCGACTCGCGGCGCAGCCGGCTCGTGCTGGGTACGGCAAAGGGTGGTGCGGCAGAGTTACACCGCGCACTCGCCGGGTTCGAGGTTCTCATCGCATACGGCGGGTGGAATCCCCGGCAGAGGCAAACCAGGTAGCAAACAAGCTCATCCCCTCGGGACAATCGGGGTCAGCTCAGGATCGATTCTCGGGCCGCGTTGCAGGCAGCCGTCGGGGCACCTGGATCGTGACCGGATGGTTTTCGATCGGAGCTTGCGCGAAGTGGATTTCCAGATCGCCCACCCAATCACCGATTCCGACCAACCCCGGATCGCTTTGCGCATGCGCAACATTGGCGAAGGCCGTCATCGATACCACTCTGCCGCACCCCGGGTAAGGAATCATTGGGTGATCGCAACGCACGAATATGGAGTCCCCGTCACTCACCACGGTACTCGAACACCTTGACCACGCGCTCGACGCCGGGGACGTTGCGTGCGATCTCGGTGACAATCTCATCCTCGGCGTGGCTGATGATGCCCATCAGGTAGACCACCCGATGCGCCGTGCTGACCTTGACCCGGGTCGCATCGAAGCCGGGCACGCTGGTCGCATCGGCGAGGGCCAGCTTGACGCGAGCGGTGATCTTGTTGTCGTTGCGCCGCGTCCAGAATCCTTCGGGTTCCATGACCTCGATTTCGTTGACGATGCGCTGCACGCCTTCGAAGCCGGTGACCGTGGTTTGCGCGCGTTGCTTGAGTTCGGGCGTGCGCACTTCGCCCATCAACAGCATGACGCCGTTGTAGACCGCGATCATGACGCGGTTCTTGAGGACGAGTTCCTTGTCCTTGTTGATCGTGTCGTAGGCACCCATCTGGATGCGCTTGTCGTCGACGACGGTGCCGAAGCCGCGGCGATCGTGGACGGAGGATCCGGTTGCCACCGCGCCAGTGGCGACGACTGCGATGCAGCCATTCAGCAAGGGCAGCAGCAGGAGCATCAACAGCACGGGTTGCAGACGGAAGCGCATCAGGATTTCCTCACTGGATATCGAAGGCATTGCGTTGCCAGTCGAACGTCGGCGCGGCAGCGCTGCCGCTGATGGCCATGACATCAAATCGGCACGGATGGTGGGCGAGCGCGGGGTTGGCTTGCAGGAACAGGCTGGCCGCCTTGCCGAGGCGACCACGCTTGCTGGCACCCACCGAATCAAGCGCGCCGCCGAATGCCTGCGAGCGCCGATAGCGCACTTCCAGGAAGACGACCGTGTCGCGATCGCGCAGGACCAGGTCGAGTTCGCCAAAGCGACTGTTGAAGTTGCGCACCAGCAGGACCAGCCCTTCGCGCTGGACATGGGCCAGGGCGAGATCCTCGAATTGCGAACCGGTGCTGCGCATCAATCGCCGCCTTGCTGGATCGGCAGTGGATCAAGCGCGCCCTGCACGGGCTGGGCGACGCCGTCGACAAAGCGCGCCCAGGTCAGCACGCGATGGATGCGTCCAAAGCTGTCGGCGGCGAGTTGTCCGCTGGCGCCATCCAGGTAGGTTTCCGGATGCGCCAGCAACCAGTCCATGTAGGGCAGCAGGGCATAGGCATCCATGCCGAAGGCGAACAGGCGGCCGCCGACGCCGTTGGCGCTGGCCAGCTCGCGGGCGATGGCATTGTGGTCCGGGCGCGCCGGCACTGGCGAAAACAACCAGGTCGCATCGCAGAACTCGACGCCGTTGAGATCGCGATCGAGCGCTGCATTGAGTTCACCGGCATTGACATGCGAGGTGGCGAACACCGGCGCATTGATTCCGGCCAGTTTGAGCTGCGGGACGAGCAGGCGCGCCTGTTGCGGGCGCATGCTGATGAAGATCCCGGCATCGGCGGGGGCGATGCGTGCGCTGCCCTCGCCGGCACTGGTGTCGGCAATCGCGCTCGCCGCCTGCAGGATTTCCGATTTGTAGTTGAATGCACTTTCCGGCAAGCGCGATTCGCCCACGATCGCTCCGCCACGCGCTTCAAACTGCGCGCGGAACGCGCGACCGGCACGTTCCGCCCAATCGGTCTGCGCGCCGATCAACGCCGCGCGCGTGATGCCGAGGCCGAGCATGCGTTCGGCAGCCTGGGCACCTTCCGCATCCGGCAACAATCCGAATTCGGCACTGCCATGCGGCGGCACTTCCCCGGTATCCGGGTGATTGAGGGCAAGCACGCGCACCGGCAATGCCTGGCGGAACAAGGCGCCGACGGCTTCGCGCAAGAGCGGGCCAACGACGAAATCGGCACCGTCACTGACCGCCTGTGCATAAGCGGCCAGCGCATCCTCCGGGGATTTCCCGGCATCGTAGGTGCGCAACTGTGGCCGCTCGCGACTGTCATCGGAAAAATAAGCGGCGAAGAAGCCATCAAGGATGGATTGCGAAACACCGGCGACCGGTCCATTGAGCGGCAGGATCAGGGCCACCTGGCGCGGCGCATGGAAACCTTCCCGGCGCAGGTCGTTGTCGGCATTCGGGATCAGCGTGCCGACCGGTCGTTGCGGTCGCGGCACATCGCGCGGCAACATTTGTCCGCGCAGCTTCAGGGCCTGCTCGATCCACGGCAGCAACGCATCATCCGGCCGCAGGGAATAGGCGCGGCCTTTCAGCGTCGCGTCGTCGAGCGTGCCGAGCAATTCGGTGATTTGCTCGCGGTTGATGTCGCGGTCGTGCCCGTCCAGCTCGGCATCGAGCGTGGCGCGGATGCGGGCGGCGGCAAAACGGTCGCCGCGCGCATTGGCCGTGCGTGCGCGCAACTCGCTGTAGCGCAGGCGAAGTCGCTCCGGTATCGAATCCTCATTCGTGGCCAAAAGCATCGAAGCACGCTCGGCATCACCGCGCTTCAGCGAAACCTCGGCATCGATCAGGTCGAGGCGAAATGATTCATCCGCGTCGAGGCGATTGCGGCGGATTTCGCTGATCGCCCGCGCGGCACCATCGAGATCGCCATTCTCGCGCAGCACTTCCGCGGCGCGCAGGCGATAGTGCGCACTTGCGCTGCCGCTGCTGCCCTCGGCCAGGGCCAGGAACTGCCTGGCCGCGGCATCGAGATCGCCTTCGCTTGCCAGCTGTTCGGCCTGGCGGGCTTGCGGCGAGTCGGCGCGGGTCATCGGATCGCTGCTCATGCAGGCGCCCAGCGACAGCGCGGTCAACATGATCAGGAGTTTCAGGCAGTTGGACAGACGTGCGGAAAAGGGCATGGGCGGTATTTTCAGCGGCGACCCTCGAATGATAGCCCGGAAGCCGTCCGCCGGCCCGTGGCGAGGATCGACGCGTGATCCGGCACGCTCGGCTATTCTCGATCACCACAGCCTTGCGGAGACCATCATGAACGAGCAGTCGGGACGACTTTGGGTGGTCGCCACACCGATCGGCAATCTTGACGACCTCTCGAAACGGGCCGAAGCAATCCTGTGCGAAGTAGCCCTGATTGCCGCCGAGGACACCCGGCACAGTGGAGCGCTGTTGACCCGAATTGGCAGCCGTGTCCCGACCATCGCCTTGCACGAGCACAACGAACGCGACCAGGTTGCGCGCCTGATCGAGGTCTTGCAGCAAGGCGGCAATGTCGTCCTGATTTCCGATGCCGGCACACCCTTGATCAGCGATCCCGGATTCCGCCTGGTGCGCGCCGCGCGTGAAGCCGGCATCACCGTGTCGCCGGTGCCCAGGCCGTGCGCGGCCATTGCGGCCTTGTCGGTGGCGGGATTGCCCAGCGATCGTTTCATCTTCGAGGGTTTTCTCGCCGCCAAGGCGTCGGCGCGACGGGAGCGCCTGCAACAACTGGCTGCCGAATCACGCACGCTGATCTTCCACGAATCGAGCCATCGCATCCTCGATGCCGTGCGTGACATGGCCGTGGTGTTTGGCGCGCAGCGCCAGGCGGTGATCGCCCGCGAACTGACCAAGGTGTTTAGAAACCGTCCTCTCGGGATCACTGGCGGAGTTGCTTGAACGCATCAGCGCCGATCCCAATCAGCAGCGCGGGAATTTGTCATCCTGGTTGCCGGCGCGAGTGGCGAGGAAGCCGACGCCACCCTTGCCGAGGGGCGTCGCGTGTTTGCTCTGCTTTGCGCGGAGATGGCCCCCGCACGCGCCGCTCGCATGGCCGCCGCAATCACCGGTGCCCCGCGCAAGCAGCTCTACCAAACCACGGCCGATTGAGCACAAGAAAGCCGCGCCAAGGCGCGGCTTTCCGGATCCGTGGTTCAGCGCCTCCCCTGCGCATTGAGCAGGGGAGGAGATGCTGAATTACTGGTCGCCGCCGAAGCTGTCGGCAAAGATGCGATCCGTCGCCAGGCGCACCACCAGGCCGTCGTGGTCGGACACGCCGACAGCCGTGGTACTGGCGTTGCCGACGGCATCGGCCGCATCCAGGTCGGCGCGGCCGTATTCGAAATCGACGAACCAGGTGCGTGCCGCGTCATTCAGCAGGGCGTGGTCGAGCACCTGCATGATGGGCACATCGCGGCCCTTGTCGAACGAACTGGCCTGCGTGTAACCAAGGATCGCGCCGAACTGCTCGGTGAACAGGAACGAATATTGTTCGTTGGCCGGCAGCGAGGTCACCGCGTTCCACAGCGGTGGCGAGACGATGTTGCCTCCTGGCAGGTCGAGCACATTCTTGTCGTTGTCGTAGGTGCCCTGGATCAGGCCGGTGATGTTCACGAAGCCGTCGCTGAACTGGTAGTCGTTGAAATCACCAATCACCAGCAACGGACGACTCGGCTGGGCAAGCTGCTCGGCTTGCACGCGGGCTGCAATCGACTTGGCCTGGGTGAAGCGCTTGAGGCGGTTGCGATCGACATCGGCTTGCGTGCAATTGGCTCCGCTTGGGGCGTCGACGCAACTGCGCGATTTCGGATGCACGACAATGGTCGCGAACGCCTGTCCACCGAACGTGCCTTCCAGCTTGAGCGAAGGCCGGTCGTGCAGGGTGTCGAGTTGGCCGTCATCCGGGTCGAACCAAGTTTCGGTTGCGTCGAGTTGGGTGACAACGACGTTGCTGATGCGATCGCTGCGCACCAGATAGCCGACATCGATGCCGCCGCCGTCATTGCCTTCCTCGAGATAGGCGGCGTAGGTGACCCCGGAATCGGCCGCGATCCGCGTGGCGAGGATCTGCAGTACGCCAAGATTCTCGACTTCGACCACACCGAGCACGTCGGGAGTTTCCAGCACGTTGACGACATAGTCCGACAGTCTTGCAACCTTGAGATCAAAGGCGGCCTGGTTGGGTTCGCCGCCATTGCCGCAGGCAAACGTGGTGTTGGACAGCGTGTCGCAGAAACGCAGCATGTTGAAGCTGCCGATGCGCAGTTCGGCACCGAGCTGGCCGGCCTTGACCGGGCGCGGAATCGGGTTGGCTTCGGTCAGCGTGAAACTGGTCGGCCAGACTTCGTAATCTCCGAAGTTGTAGGCGACCACGCCGGTTGCGCTGAAACGGCTGCCGCCGGTGATCGGCGTGTTCGGAGCGACCGCGCCGAGGGCGTCGGCATCGACCTCGAAAATGTGTGGATTGCCGTTGAACTGCCCGGCATCCGGATTGTCGACGCCCGGGACCAGCGGATAGAGCAGACCTGGTGTGCGCAGCGAGCGCGTGCCGGATGCCGAAGCGAAGATCTGCGCATACGGATCCGAGCTGAAGTAGGGATTGGCGCGGGCGACGATGCCGTTGTCGATCTGCACGCGCATGCCCTCGAAGCATTCGAAGTTGGTCGTGCCGCAACTGAGGGCGAGGAGATCCTGCGAAGGCGTCGTGGCATCGAAGGTGATCGCGGTCGGCAATGGATTGCCGCTGTCCTGCACGACCAGGTTGCTGACGCCGTTGAGTTCGGTCAAGCCGAAGTATTCAACGACATTCGCGGTCAGGCCGACCCGGTCGCCGACGAAAACCGTCGGTGCCGAAGCGGTGTAGACGTAGATGCCCTGCGAAGTCATCGCCGAAGCATCGACGTCGGCATCCGGGGTCTGCATGTAGAAACCCGCCGGGCCCACCGCGGTGACGATGTTGCCGAGCGTGTTGATGCGCTGGCCGACGATCGGCGAGCTGTCGCCCGCGCCCTGGATGTCGTGGATGGCGTAGGTGCCGACATCGTCGTCCTCGATCGTCGCGGTTGCACTCAGGCTGGTCGGCAGGGCACCGCTGACTGCGGTCAGGCTGATGCTGAAGCTGCGGTCGGATTGCGGCGTGGTATTGCCGAGCACGTCGATGGTGATCGTGGTCGAAGTGCCGGCGGCGGCGATGGAACCACTGCCCGTGGCGGCGGTGTAGTCGGTGCCGGCCAAGGCCGTGCCGTCAACCGTGGTGTAGTTGAAGCTGACGCCACCGCTCGGCGCGGCTTCGCTCAATTGCACGCTGAACTGGAACGGTGTGGTCGCGCCGTCGCCTTCGGCCAGGGCAATGTTGGCAACGCTGATGGTCGGCGTGCCGCCGCCGGGGCATTGCGCGATTGCAGTGGAGGTATTGCGCGGCGCGGCAGGCGCGACATTGAAATCGGCGGAGTTGACGCCGGTATTGGTGCAGCCGCCCGCCTTGCGGATTGCCGCGTTGACGGCGGACAAGGCGCCGGTCGGGGTCGGGCAATTGCTGCTTCCGAAGCCGACGAAATCGACGAAATCGGGCCCGGACGGGCATGCCGTGCCGTCGGGTTCGACGCTGCTTTTGGCCAGCAGCACCTTGCCCGCAGAAGCGCTCATCGCAAGCGAGCCGGTGGCATCGGGAGTCGGTAACGGCGTCGTGCCGCCCGTACCTGCCGCCTCCTGCACCAGATAATACTGACCGGGTTGCAGGGTGATGGCAGTCAGCGGCGTGGCTGTCCAGGCGGTACCGGTAGAGGACGCATATTGTACGGTCCAGCCGGTCAGGTCCTGCGCCGTGCTGCCGGCATTGAACAACTCGATGAAATCGTGGGTGTAGGTGGAGCCGCTGTTGCCACCGCCGCCGTAGACCTGGCTGATGACGACTCCGGCATGCGCGCTGGTCGCGCCCGCTGCGAGCAGCAAGCTCGCCATCAGGATGTTGGTGATTCGGAACATGATTTTCCCCGCTGTATGTGAAACCGATTCGAAATGTTAGCGATGCCATTTGACGCTGGTATTGCACGGCTCGCACTCGGCAAGCCGTTCGCCCACAGGGCGGTCGATCACGGGATCCGGGCAAAGACGGTGATTTCCTCGCGATCATGATAAAGCTGGCGGGCGCGCCATTCGACCCGCTTGCCGGCTGCGGACACGGTTTCCTGAACGAGCGTGCGACACAGGCAGACTTCGTCGTAGCGCTTCTTCATCGGCAACTTGAGGTTGAAGATGGCAAAGCGGCACCAGCCGTCAGCCAGCCACTCAGCCATGCGCGCGGCGACCTTGCGCGGCTGCTCGACCATGTCGCAGACCATCCAGTCGACCGGATCCTGCGGCTGATAGCGGAATCCGTCGGCGCGCAGATGGGTGACCAGGCCGGAATCGATCAGGCCCTGATCCATCGGCCCGTTGTCGACGGCAGTGACGCTGATCGAGCGACGCACCAGTTGCCAGGTCCAGCCACCGGGCGAGGCGCCGAGATCGACTGCGCTCATGCCGGGCTTCAACCAGCGTTCGCGTTCACCGGCATCGAGCAGGGTCAGCAATGCTTCCTCGAGTTTGAGCGTCGAGCGGCTGGGCGCGGCGGAGGGAAAACGCAGGCGCGGGATGCCTCCGGGCCAGCCAGATGATCGGGCGATGTCGGCCTCGGCGACAAAGGCGGTTTGCGCGTCGATCAGGCAGACATGCAGACGCGTCGGCGATTGCGCATCGATCAACGACTCGCGTTTCATGGCCGCGATCAGCGCGTTGTTCAGCGAGCGGCAGAGGCCGGCCAGTTCGCGGGCGGCGTCGTTGTCGGGGGCTTCGATCCAGGCATCGCGATGACGTCGGCCCGTTGCACGGATCGCCGGCATCAGCAGGCCCAGGCGATCCTCGCGCGGCAAGCCATCGATCCTTGCGCCGACTTGCAGTAATTGGCGGGCGAAAACCAGATCCTGCCAGCGCACCGATGCGGCAAAGCGGGCACGCGCGGCCGGATCGGGGAAGACGAATTCAACAAATCCACTATCGCGCTGGCTGCGGGCGAAGCCGGCGGTCGCCAACTCGGCATCCCTGGCGGCGAGTTCCTGCGCGCATTCGCTCTCGAAGCCGGGTCGGCAATAGGCCAGGATGCTGCGCGCGGATGCGTTCATGCCGGGTCGGGCCGTCGCGTGGATTCGGCGCAATGGCTCAATAGCTTGTCCCGGCCAGCGAGCGGTACAGCTCGAAGATCGCGCGCGCCGGCTGGCGCTGAACATCGCGACGGACCGCGATGCCGCGCTTCTCGAGTTCGCCGATCCAGTCGGCGGGCAGGGGACCTTCGTCGAACTCGCTGAGCTGCATCACATCTTCGGCGCGTGCACCAATCACCAGTTCGTCGATGCCCGCCCAGAAGCTCGCGCCGTAGCACATCGCGCAGGGCTGGGCGCTGGTGGCAAGCAGGTAGCGTGCGCCATCCTCGTTCAGGCGGAATCGCCCGATCCGCTTCTGCGCGCTCATGAAGGCCAACATTTCGGCATGCGCAACCGAGCATTGCTGTGGCACGACGCGATTGACGCCAACCGCGATCAGCTCGCCATCGCTGCGCAGGATCGCCGCGCCAAACGGACCTCCCGTGCCCAGCTCGACATTGCGCCGGGCCAGGCCAATGGCGAGCGCCATGCGTGCATCATCATCCGCGTAACGCACCGTGAAATCGATCTCGGCGTCGATCCACTCCGGCAAGCTCAGTTCGATGGCAGCGTACGTGCTCACTGGCCGGCTGCCTTGGTCCAGTTGTCGCGCAAGGTGACGACGCGATTGAACACTGGCTGCGCCGATGTGTGGTCATGTCGATCGGCCACGAAGTAGCCAAGGCGCTCGAACTGCCATGTCGATTCGGCACTGGCCTCGGCCAGGTCGGCTTCAAGCCAGGCATGGATGACGCGTCGTGATTCCTGGTTCAGGTGATCGCGGTAGGTCTTGCCGTCGCTGTCGTCATCCGGATCGGCGACATTGAACAGGCGGTCGTACAAGCGCACCTCGGCGGCAATGGCCGTGCGTGCATCGACCCAGTGGATCGTGCCCTTGACCTTGCGCTCGGCACCGGCGCAGCCGGGACGGCTGTCGGCATCGATCGAGCAACGCAGCTCGATGATCTGGCCGGCCGCGTCCTTGATCACTTCCTCGCAGCGGATGATGCCGGCGCCGCGCAGGCGCACCTCGGTGCCGGGCATCAGGCGATGGAAACCCTTGACCGGCTCTTCGAGAAAATCATCACGCTCGATCCACAGCTCGGGCGAGAAACGCACGCCGCGGCGGCCGAACACGTCATTCTTCGGGTGATTCGGGAAATTCAGGGTCTCGGCGTGATCCGTCGGCAAATTGAGCAGGGTCAGCTTCAGCGGATTGATCACGGCCATGCGCCGCGGCGCCGTGCCATCGAGCACTTCGCGCACGCAGCCTTCGAGCACGCCGTATTCAATGACCGAGTTCTGCTTGCTGATGCCGGCGCGTTCCCAGAACAGGCGGATGGCGGCTGCCGGGAATCCACGCCGGCGTGCGCCGGTCAGGGTCGGCATGCGCGGATCGTCCCAGCCATCGACGAGTCTGTCCTGGACCAGGGCCATGAGCTTGCGTTTGCTCATCACCGTGTAATCGAGATTGCCGCGGGCGAATTCGATCTGCTGCGGGCGGCGTGGCGTGTAGCTCAAGCCGGCGGCGATGATCGATTCGGCAAGTTGCGGATTGGCCGGCAGGTCGATCTGGTCGAGACACCAGTCATACAGCGGCCGGTGATCCTCGAATTCCAGCGTGCACAGGGAATGCGTGATGCCCTCGACCGCGTCGGAGATGCAGTGTGCGTAGTCGTACATCGGGTAGATCGGCCAGGCATCGCCGGTGTTCTGGTGGCTGGTCTTGCGGATGCGGAAAATCGCCGGATCGCGCATGTTGATGTTGCCCGAGGCCATGTCGATCTTCGCCCGCAGCGTGCGCGCACCATCGGCAAACTCGCCGGCACGCATGCGCTGGAACAGGTCGAGGTTCTCGGCGACCGAGCGTTCGCGGAACGGTGAATTGCGCCCCGGCTCGGTCAGCGTGCCGCGATATTCGCGCACCTCGTCGGCATCGAGATCACAGACGAAGGCCTTGCCGTCCTTGATCAGCTTGATCCCGCAGCGATAGAACACCTCGAAATAATCCGAGGCGTGGCGCTGCTCGGCCCACTCAAAACCCAGCCAGCGCACGTCTTCGCGGATCGCCTCGACATACTCGATGTCCTCGCGCGCGGGGTTGGTGTCATCGAAACGCAGATTGCAGGTTCCGCCGAAATCACGCGCAATGCCGAAATTCAGGCAGATGCTCTTGGCATGACCGAGATGCAGGTAGCCGTTCGGTTCCGGCGGAAAACGCGTCTGCACGATTCCGGCATGCTTGCCGCTGGCCTGATCGGCGATGACGATCTGGCGGATGAAATTGGTCGGGGTGGTCGTTTCAGTCATGCCGATGAAGCCGCGCCGGGCGGTAATGGGTCAATCGGCAAGTTTAAGGCAACGCTGATCAAGTGGCACGGATCGCCACGACACCTGTCTGCGTGCAGATCGCGGCCGGCTGACGCAGATGGACCGACCGTCCTTCAAGGCAGCGCAACGAAGAGCTGCGCGCAGACAGGTGCCGCCTAGCCCATTGATTTCATGGAAGCAGGTGGCGCTCAGAAGGCTCGACATGCGCACTGCGCGGCTCGCCAAGGCGACCCGCCTTCACTTCGCCACCCAACACGACTGGCGGGCCTTCTGAAGGCCATGACGGTTGTGCCACTTGATCAGCGTTGCCTTAAAGCAGAGTCGACAGCTGTCCGCGTGGTTGGGCGTGGTTCCCATCTGATCTTGCCCCCGCATTCGTGGCCTGTTGCCCGAGTTCGGCGTGGTCATTGCACAAAGCGATGCGGCCTTGCATCGATTGCTGGCCGATCCCGATGCCGTTGCATTGCCACCTGGGCGCTACCTTTCCCCGGCAGGAGCCGGGTGCGCGCCGATCAGGTCGAAGGCATGGCCGTTCCAGCGCAGCAGGATGGCATTGGGCAAGGCATCGACCTGCCCGGGGCTGATGGCGTCGGGGAAGATGAGCCGGAGGCGACCGTTCATGACCGGTCGCGGCGCGAGGCGAGCGCCGTCGAGTTGGCGCAGCGGAATGCGCGCGACAAGGGGCGCTGACTCCGCCGTGTCGGCGACCAGGGCAAAGGTGGCTGGCGCATTGCCGAGCACGATGCAGGACATCGCCTCGCTTTCCGGATCGAGTTGGCTCTTTGCCACCAGGTCGATGAAGGCGTGCACATCGGAATTCCCCGACGGCAGGCTGTCCAGGTAGATCAGGCAACCTGGCTTCGTCGTGCGCGCGCGCGCTGCATCGGCGATGGCCCCGACCAGCTGCATGCGGCCAGGGCTGGCGCTGGACTGTCGCAGTTGCGTGGCATGACGCCAGTCACCAACCAGCCAGGCGATTGCCAGCACTGCGGTCGCGACGACAAGCGACCGATGCCAGCCAATCTCGGCGAGCCGGTTCAGGATCGGTGCCAGACACAGACCCAGGCCGATCAGGGCCAGATAGTAGAAGCGGTGATTGACCGCGAACGCCAGCGGATCGCCGCCACCCAGAACCAGGGCACTGATCGGTGCCTGCGGCAGTGCTGGCAACAGCAGCAGGGCCACGCCCGCCATCGGGAGCAGGCAGGCGTTCAAGCCGTGTGCGGCGTGCCGATGCTGCAGGGCACGCCGGAATTGACGAGCGTTGCAGAGGATGAGGAACAGCAGGATTGACCCACCCAGCAGTGTCGTCATCGCCAGGGGCGGCATGCGCAGCAGGGCCTCCGGCAATCGCCACAGCCAGTAGCCGATGCCGCAGACGAGTTGCAGCGCCCGCAGTGGGTCGCCCGCAACCTTGTCGAGACCGGAGCCGCCGAAAATCCACCAGCGCAGCCCCAGTGCGGCAAGGAACGGCAAGGTCGCCGCGAGCATGGGCATCAACCTGTGCGGACGTCGTCCGAGCAGGAGCCAGGCTAGCGCGACCGGCAGCACAACGATGGCGGTTTCCTTGGCCCCGATGGCCCACGCTGCGGCCAGCGCGATGGCGCACACGGTGGACGCCGAACCCCGGCGAATCCAGGCGTGCACGGCGAGCAGGAGCAACAGGCAGCCGTTGACGGCGAGCAGATCGAAGCGATCCGCCAACCAGGCTGCCGTCGCCACTGCCGCCGGATGCAGGGCAAACACGCTGCCGATCAACAGCGCCGTCCAGCGCGTGCAGTCGAGGCGCAGCAGCAATAGCGCAAGCAGGGCCGCGTTCAGCGCGTGGAGGGCGATCTGCACGAAGTATTGCGGGAGCGCCGCATCGCCAAAGGCGGCGGCGACCAGATACCAGACCAGCATGCCGTTGGGGCGATAGGAATAGGTCGCGGTGTGATCGGCGAAGTAATACTCGAACGGCGACGCACCGTGCCGCACCAGCGCCAGTATGGCCCAGTCGTCCGCGACGTAGCCGGCCTGCAACAGCGGCAGCAGGGCGGCGAACGCCAGCAGGGCCGGCAACAGCAACGGCAGCCAACGCAGCCAGGGCAGGCGCCAAGCGGTCACCACGCGGTTTCGATCCGGATTCGCATGGTCCTGCCCGATCCGCATTCCTCGCGCATTCGAAGCCTCCGCCAATCCTTGATGCGCATGCAAATGTCCCCCATCGCACGGGCCACGCCGCCGCGGGACGTGGTCAATTGTCCCGGGAGCGGTGCCAGGAAAAGCGCGGACTCTGCCGACGCAGGATCAATCATTCTTGCGGCAATCGATATCCGAATTGCGGCTTTCAACAGCCGGAAGGCGGGTCATCCCGCGGTCAGCCCACCTGGGCGCTGCGCTGTCCGGGCAGGGCGCGCAGGCGCAGGCGTACCGGGCCGCGGGCGACTCGGATGTCGACGATTTCCTCCTGCTGCAAGGCTTCGATCGTGCCGGAGTCGGCCAGTTGAGCGGAGATTGTGCGGACTGGGCGCATGAGGTCGTGCCAGTGATAGCCGCTGCGGGTTGCCAGCGTCTGTGCGGCTTCGCTGACGCAGATCGTGCGGCCAGGACCGCGCGCGATCAGCAGCTCAAGCACGCATTCGCGGATTCGCTCGGCGAACGCATCGCCCATCATGCCCTGGTCATTCAAATCGGGAATCCTGCGGATCGTCAACAAGGCTGTCCCTCGGCGCCATGCGCAGATCTTCCTGACTGCGTGTTTCCCCTTGTCGCTTCCGTATCGCCCCCCGCCGAGCGAAAGCTGCCCGATCATACCGCGACTTCACGCAGATTTTTCAAGCCCTTGCGCGGAACGGTTCGAGTGGCGCTCAGGATCCAGCGCATTCGCGGGTACCATGGGGCATCGCGTACAAAGGTTGGCGGGAATGCACATTGTCTATCGCGCCGCTTCCATCATCGATGCCAACCTGGTCCGGATGGCGCTGGAAAGCGTGGGCGTGATGGCCTTCGTCAATGGCGCTTTCCTGACCGGGGCGGCCGGTGAATTGCCGGTCAATGGCCTGGTCAGCGTCATGGTCGCCGATATCGACATCGAGCGCGCGCGGCCGATTGTGGAGGAGATCGACCAGGCGCTGAGCGCCGAGGTGGATCCTTCGGATGGTCGTTTTTTCGACCTGCCCGGTGCGGCGACGCCCTGAGCCGGTCAGTCATCCCAATGCAGCGCAATTCGGGAGGCGCATGAATCTCGGTCAATGGATCCGTGACGTGGCGGATTTCCCGAAGCCCGGAATCGGCTTCAAGGATCTGACTCCGCTGTTGGGCAATGGCGCGGCATTTGCCGAATCGATCACGCAACTGGTACGGCCGTTCCGCGATCTGCAGGTTTCCTGCGTCTGCGCCATCGAGGCGCGCGGATTCATCTTTGGCGCGGCCGCGGCCATCGCGCTGGGCAGTGGATTCGTGCCGCTGCGCAAACCGGGCAAGTTGCCGGCGCAATCGATCGGCACCGACTACCTGCTCGAATACGGCAGTGATCGCCTGGAGATGCATGCCGATGCCGTCAGTCCGGGCCAGCGCGTCCTGCTCGTCGACGACGTGCTGGCTACCGGCGGCACCCTGGAGGCTGCGACCCGCCTGGTTTCCATGGCCGGCGCGGAAATCGTCGGTGCCGCGCTGCTGATCGAGATTGCCGCGCTGGGTGGTCGCGCGCGTTGGCGCGAATCGGCGCCACTGCATTCCGTCATCGTCTTCGATTGATGGATACAAATAGACGTCCATACGTCTTGACGTCCAATTTCATGATGTGTAGAGTCGGCGTCGTTCATCGAGATCGGCGGAGGGACTGGCCCTTTGATGCCGAGGCAACCACAGCATGCGCTGACGGTGCCAACTCCAGCGGGAATGATCCCGGGAGATGAGCTGCGTTCCGCCCTGCGGAGCGTCGCCGCTCCCTGTACGCAACGGCAGAGGGCGTCATGACGGCGATACCAATCAGCAAACAGCTTGTCGAGGACACTTGTCCTTCCCCCTTGCGCGGCGTCTTGCCGTTGCGCGGATTCAGCCTCGCCTGTGGCCTGAAACTCGACAATGGCGCATTGGCCTGGCAATCCTGGGGCGCGCAGCATGCGCCGTTGGTCATCGTCCTTGGCGGCATTTCGGCCAGTCGCGACCTGGCTGGCTGGTGGGCCGCGCAGTGTGGCCCGGGCCGGGCGCTGGACCCGCGCCATCTACGCCTGATATCGATCGACTGGATCGGCGGTTCCGATGCTTCCAGCGGCCCGCGCAACGACGAGGAATTCGTACCGGTCGACAGCCTGGATCAGGCGCATGCGATCCTGCTCCTGCTCAATCATCTTGGCCTCGCCCAGGTCGATGCCGTGATCGGCTCCTCCTACGGCGGTTGCGTGGCCCAGCACCTGGCCAGCCTGCTTGGCAGCCGCCTGGCACGGCTGGTCGTGATTGGCGCCGCGCATCGGGCGAGTCCGTGGGCCTTGGCATTGCGCACCTTGCAGCGTGCCGGGGTCGAGTCGGCGCGCACGCCACAGGATCGGCGCAGCGCCCTGGCGCGGGCGCGGCAGTTGGCCGTGCTCGGCTATCGCACGCCGGCCGAACTGGAATGCCGCTTCGGCGAGTCCGACCCATCCAGCGGCGTGCTGCGCTGGCTGGCCGTGCATGGCGAGCGTTTTGTTTCCCGCTTCAGTGCGGCAAGTTTCCTCTGCCTGACGCGCTCGCTCGATCATCACCAGTGCGAGCCTGCCGCGATCCGCGCTCGGACCATGGTGGTTGCCATCGACGAGGATCTGCTCGTGCCGGTTTCCCTGGCGCGGGATTTCGTCAGCGGCATCGGTAGCCACGCCCGCCTGGCGAGGGTCTCGTCAGCCTACGGCCACGATGCCTTCATCAAGGAGGAGAGCGCGATTGCGGCCATCCTGGAAGCCAGCCTTGCCACGGAGATCGACGCATGAGCAGCTCCAATCCCGCCACCCGTGCCGTGCGCGCCGGCGTCGATCGTGATCCGAGCTTTGGCGCGGTGATGCCGCCACTGGTCTTGTCGACCAATTTCAGCTTTGCCGGCTTCGGCGAGAAACGTCGCTACGATTACTCGCGCTCGGGCAATCCGACCCGCGACACGCTGGCCGGCGCCTTGGCCGATCTCGAAGGCGCTGCCGGCGCCGTGGTCACGGCAACCGGCATGGCCGCGATCACCCTGGTCGCCGCCCTGCTCGAACCCGGCGATCTGCTGGTTGCCCCGCACGATTGCTACGGCGGAACCTGGCGCCTGTTCGACGCGCAGGCCAGTCGTGGTCTTTATCGCGTGGCCTTCATCGATTTCCACGATCCCCTGGCCCTGGCCGCCGCGCTCGCCGAAAAGCCCAGGCTGGTGTGGATCGAGACGCCGTCGAATCCATTGTTGCGCATTGTCGATATCCGCCACATTGTCGAATCGGCGCATGCGGTCGGTGCGCTGGCAGTGGTCGACAACACCTTTCTCTCGCCGATCCTGCAGCGACCGTTCGATTTCCATGCCGACATCGTCGTGCACTCGACAACCAAGTACATCAATGGCCATTCCGATGTCGTCGGCGGTGCCGTGCTTTGGCGCGAGGCGGCGCTGGGCGAGAAGCTGGCCTGGTGGTGCAACTGCCTGGGCGTTGCCGGTGCACCCTTCGACAGCTACCTGACCCTGCGCGGCCTGCGCACCTTGAAGGCACGCCTGACCGTGCACGAGGCGAATGCACGCGCCTTGGCCGACCTGCTCGATCGCCATGTCGCCACGCGCGTGGTGCACTACCCTGGCTTGCAGAGCCATCCGGGCCATGCCCTGGCCAGGCGCCAGCAATCCGGGTTTGGCGCCATGCTCAGTTTCGAGCTGGAAGGTGGTGAAGCGGCGGCGCGGATATTCGTCGAGGGCCTCGAATTTTTCACCCTGGCCGAATCACTCGGCGGGGTGGAGAGCCTGATCTGCCATCCGGCCGGCATGACCCACGCCGCGATGTCCGCCGAGGCACGGCGTCGCGCCGGTATTGCCGATGGCCTGTTGCGTATTTCTGTTGGCATCGAGGACCAGGCGGATCTGCTTGGCGACATCCAGGCCGCGCTTGACCGCGTTGCCGCGGCGATCCCGCGGCGCGCATCCTCGGCCGCTTGAAAGCCTGTCAATGCGCTCAATCGAAATCGGCGAGCAGGGCGGAACGCGTTTCGCCCGTGACGTCGGTTTGTTCGAGGCAATGCGGATGCGTGCTGGCAAAGTGCAAGGCGGCTCCGGCACGCAGCGCGGCGATCATCTCGCGACTGAACTCGAAGCGCAGAAAATGCACGGCTGAAGTCTTGGTTTCGTTGCTGCGATCCATGTCCTCGTCGGCAATCGCCTTGACCGGCGGATAACCGGCGACCGTTGCCGTGAGCTGGTCTTCGATCCGCAACATCCTTTCCAGTTCGAGCTTGCGCCGCTCGACATCGTCGAACTCGATGAGCATGGTCGCCTTGAGGTTGCTGCCGTCCGGGATCAGCGGGTTGTAGGCATCGAGTTCCTCGTTGATCGGCGCGGCTTCGAAGATGCGCTCGATGCGCAGCATCTCCTGGATCTGGTACTGCACGGTCAGCCGATCCTCGAAAAGCAGACTGATGTGCGCGCCCAGTGCGACCTTGCGGTTGCGCTTGTGGGCAAGGACCTGCGCCCGGAACGCGGGGCGCGCGGCGGCATAGTCTTCGAGGCGGTACAAGTCGGCCCGGGTCAGCTTCTGCATGGTCAGATTCCGTAGGCGTGGCGCAGCAGCGAGATTGGACTTTCCGCGCGCGGGTTGTCGCCGATGCCGTGCGCAACATGCGCGGCGGCCATCGGACAATCACTGGCGAAGTGCGCGGCCTCTGCTTGCTTGACCCGGGTTTCGACCGGCTTGGCGATCTTGCGCGAGATGGCATAGCTGACTTTCTTCACGCCATAGGTGCCGTCATGGCCCGAGCAGCGTTCAATCATCTCGATCTCGGTGCCGGCGACGAGCTTGAGCACGTCGCGGGTTTTCGGACCGATGTTCTGCACCCGCTGGTGGCAGGGCGCGTGATAGGCGATCTTGCCGAGCGGATTGGCAAATTCGAGATCGAGCAGGCCCGCCTGATGGCGTTGCCAGAGGTATTCGAACGGATCGAACAGATGGCGCTTGACCAGTTGCACGTCCTCGTCATCGGGAAACATCAGCGGCAGTTCCTGGCGGAACATCAGCACGCAGGAGGGGATTGCCGCGGTGATGTCCCAACCGTCGCGCACGGCTGCGGCGAGCACCGGGATGTTTTTCTCCTTGTAGCGCGCGACGGTTTGCAGGTCGCCATGCTCGAGCTTGGGCATGCCGCAGCAGACTTCGCGCTCGACGAGTTTCACGGCGATGGCGTTGTGGCGCAGGATCGCGGCAAGATCCTCGACCGCCTGCGGATAGGAATAATTGCAGTAGCACGTCGCAAACAGGGCGACCTTGCCGCGCGTGCGTCCGGCGGCGCTGATCGTGTTGGCATGGCCATCGAAATCGCGCAGGCGCCGGCGTGCGCTGTCGGCGTGATATTCGGGCACGCGTGCCTCACGATCGACGCCGAGGGCCTTTTCAAGCAGGACGCGCGTCGACCGGGCCCGGTTCGCGGCATTGACCACGTTGACCACCAGCGGAATCGAAGCGAGCTGGCCAACCGTGGTCGTGCTGGACAGCAGCTTTGCCGCCATGCCGGTTTCGCCATTGCGATGCTTTACCGCCTTGGCGCGCAACATCAGATGCGGAAAATCCACGTTCCACTCATGCGGCGGAACATACGGGCACTTGGTCTGATAGCACAGGTCGCACAGGTAGCAATGATCGACCACCTTGGCGTAATCCGCCTTGGCGACGCCATCGACTTCCATGGTCGGTGATTCATCGACCAGGTCGAAGAGCGTCGGGAAAGCATGGCAAAGGCTGACGCAGCGACGACAGCCATGGCAGATGTCGAAGACGCGTTCGAGTTCCTTGTCGAGGGCCGCCTGGTCGTAGAACTCGGGGTTCTTCCAGTCCAGCGGATGACGCGTCGGTGCATCGAGGCTGCCTTCGCGCGGACCTGCGGATTCGTTGGCCATGGGATTCCTTGCAGTCGCACCGAAGCTGCGGGGAGCGCGCCGGTTGGCCAGACGCGCGTTCTCGATGGTGCCGATCGCAACCCGTTGCCGCAGGTTGCGATCAGGCAGGTCGATCAGGTGTTGACTTCACTCAGTGCCCGGGTGAAGCGGTTGGCGTGCGAGCGCTCGGCCTTGGCCAGGGTCTCGAACCAGTCGGCGATTTCCTCGAAACCTTCCTCCCGCGCGGCCTTGGCCATGCCCGGATACATGTCCGTGTACTCGTGGGTTTCACCGGCAATCGCCGATTTCAGGTTGCTGACCGTGTCGCCGAAGGGCAGCCCGGTCGCCGGATCGCCGACCTTCTCGAGGTATTCGAGATGGCCATGGGCATGGCCGGTCTCGCCCTCGGCGGTCGAGCGGAACACCGCCGCGACATCGTTGTGGCCTTCGACATCGGCCTTCTGCGCGAAATACAGGTAACGGCGATTGGCCTGGGATTCGCCGGCAAACGCGGCTTTCAGGTTTGCTTCGGTACGCGAGCCTTTCAGATTGCTCATGGTGGTTCACCTCTTGGCATGCGGCTGGAGATGGGATCGGCCGTGGTTGCGGCTCGATTCAGGAACCCTAGCACCGCGACCATTCTGCTGGAAATTGATTGCTTCGATCAGATCGATTGACGTGCTCGATGGGTTCCTCGCGGATTCAGCGGTGGAACTGGCCGCTGGCCTCGGGCTGGAAAGAGATGCCGGTGACGCGCAGGCGCAGGCTGCGCCCACCCGGAACCTTCCAGTCGATCGACTGGCCGACGCGCAGCCCGAGCATGGCGCTGCCGACCGGTGCCAGCACCGAAATCTTGTTCGCCGCCGTATCGGCGTCGCGCGGATAGACCAGGCTGATTTCACGCGATTCGCCACTGGTCTCGTCGACGAAGGTCGCCACCGAATTCATGGTGATCACATCGCCCGGCATTTCAGCCGGATCCAGCACATTTGCACGCGCCAGCTCGGCACGCAGGGATGCGCTGCCCGGCGAGTCTCGATGCGGCGGCTGCTCAAGGAGTTCCTCGATGCGCTGGAGGTCGAGACTCGAAATCACGATGGCGGGGGCGTTGTCGTTCACGTTGGTTCCTGGAATGGTCAAGCGATTGGTGAAAAATGGAGCGCCAACGCTAGCTGATCGAGGGGGCAAGCTCAATCATCATGCACTGGCGTCAACAGGCGGTCAGGTCGGGTCGATTCCCGGATCGAGCAGGCCATCCGGCAATTGTCGGAACAATTCGGCAAAGTCGCCAAGGAAACCGTGCATTGCCGAGCTCTTGCGCCAGAGCATGGCGATGTGCCGGGCCGGTGGACGCCCGAGAAATTCGACCAGGCGCACGTGCTCGACGCGGGCAACCGGCGGCTTCACCGCCAGCACCGGCAGCAAGGTGATGCCGACGTTGGCGGCGACCATCTGCCGCAATGTTTCAAGACTTGTCGCGCGAAACCCGCTTCTCTCGCCGGCACCGGCCAGTTGGCACACCTCGAGCGCCTGGTCACGCAGGCAGTGGCCGTCTTCGAGCAGGAGCAGGTTCTGGTCGGCCAGGTCATCGAGCTTGATGGAGCGGTGCCGGGCCAGCGGATTGTCCTCCGGAACCGCCAGCACGAAGGGTTCATCGAACAGCTTTTCGACATGCAGTTGCTGGTCGTGCACGGGCAGGGCAAGGATGCCGGCATCGATGCGGCCCTCGCGCAGCTGGCGCAGGATGACTTCGGTCTTTTCCTCGACCAGCAGCAGTTCCAGGCGCGGAAAGCGCTCGCGGATCTGCGGGATGACGTGCGGCAGCAAGTAAGGACCCAGGGTCGGGAAGATGCCCAGTCGCAGCGTGCCCGATTCCGGATCAAGCGTGCGCCGCGCGATCAGGCGGATCTGCTCGACCTCGTTGAGCACGTCGCGCGCGCGCTGCACGATCTCGCGGCCAACCTCGGTCAGCAGCACCTTGCGTGGCGTGCGCTCGACCAGGGCAACGCCCAGTTCCTCTTCCAGCTTCATGATCTGCGTCGACAAGGTCGGCTGGCTGACAAACGCCGCCTCGGCAGCGCGGCCAAAGTGCTTGTGCTCGGCGAGAGCGACCAGATATTTGAGATCACGAAGATTCATCGAGACTTTATTCGATTGGTCATGGCTATCGAAAGCATGGTAACAATCAATTGGATTGATTGAAAGCCGCCTGCCAGAATGCCCGGCATGGAGTGGCCTTGGCCAGTCCCTCGATTCCCCAACCCCGCAAGGAGATACCCATGCTGACCGTCGGCGACAAGTTCCCGGAATTCAACCTCAAGGCCACCGTTTCCACCGAAAGCGTGGAAAAGGCGTTTGCCAACATCAACAACAAGACCTATGCCGGCAAGTGGCTGCTGGTGTTTTTCTACCCGAAGGATTTCACCTTTGTCTGTCCGACCGAGATAAAGGGCTTTGGCGACCTGAACAGCCAGTTTGCCGACCGTGACACCCAGGTGCTTGCGGCCAGCACGGACAGCGAGTTCGTGCACCTGGCCTGGCGCAAGGATCACAAGGACCTCCACGACCTGCCGTTCCCGATGCTGGCGGATACGGCCAAGCGCCTGACCACGGCACTTGGCATCCTCGATGAGGAAGAAGGCGTGGCCAAGCGCGCGACGTTCCTGGTCGATCCGGAAGGCGTGATCCAGTTTGCCTACGTCACCGCCGGCAGCGTCGGGCGCAACCCGCAGGAAGTCCTGCGCGTTCTCGATGCCCTGCAGACCGATGAACTCTGCCCGTGCAACTGGAACAAGGGCGACGACGTGCTCAAGGCTGCCTGATCCATCGCCGAGAAAGCCTTCGTGACGAATTGTCACGGCACTTGAGATCGGGAAAGCCATCCCTACATCAGGTGAACGTTCTCCAGGGTGATGCGGTGCGGCCAGGCCGACCCGTCACCCGACAGTCAGGACGGCGTCGTACCTCCCCTCCCCTCGACGTCGTCCCGGGCGGCGGGTTCCTCCCCGAACCCGTCGCCCCCTTTTTTCACACCCAGGACTTGATCCGACTTCGGCCGGCCAATCGCGGCTGCCCATGCACACAGGAGAAACGCATGAATCTCAATGAACTGAAGACGCGCCTGCCCGATTACGCCAAGGACTTGCGCCTCAACCTCGATTCGGTACTGAGCGAAACCGGTGCGCCCGGCCTCAATGCCCGACAGATCGGAATCATCGCCCTGGCCAGCGCGATCGCCTCGCGCCACGCGCCGCTGACCGCGGCCGTGAACCGGCATTTTGCCGATACGCTGAGCGAGGCCGAAGCCAATGCGGCGCGCGCCGCTGCCGCGATCATGGGCATGAACAACATCTATTACCGCTTCAACCACCTCGTCGGCGACGCCGAATACGGCAAGCTGCGTGCAAACCTGCGCATGAACGTGATGGCCAATCCCGGCTGCGAGAAGGTCGATTTCGAACTGGCCTCGCTGGCCGTGTCGGCCATCAACGGCTGCGGCATGTGCCTGGAATCCCACGAGAAGACCCTGCGCAAGCACGAGGTTCCGGTACTGACGATTCAGAGCGCAGCACGCATTGCCGCCGTCATCCACGCAGTCGCGGTCGCCAGCGAACAAGCAGACGCCGCAGCCAAGGGTGCAGCGGACGCGGTCGCCAGCGAACAAGTTGACGTCGCAGCCTGAATCCAGCGCGGGAACGGCCTGCATTCCAGGGAGGAATGCAGGCCTTTTTTTGTGATTCCGGATTGCCACTCCCGGTAGTTGATTTGTCCCGCAGGGATGACGAATGCATGGGTGCAGCGGGCAGCCAGGGTTCCTCGTCGCGGCCCACTCCCCGCACGTCAAATTGTCCGGGTTAAGATGCTGCCGCCTCCGCCACGGAACTCCCCCTGATGAGTGACCAACCGCGACCGCCGCTGACCTACGCCCAGATTCCGGAACGCAACACCGCCGACAATGTCCTGCGCACGGCCCAGCAGCATCATGTGCAGTTGTCGGCAATGGCCGATACCAAGGCCAACATCATCATCACCGTGTCCTCGATCGTGCTGACCCTCTCGCTGGGTCGCCTGACCGATCCGGAACTGCGCATTTCGGTACTCATCCTGGCAAGTTTCACCCTGGTCGCGCTGCTCCTGGCCATTCTCGCCGTGTTGCCGAAATACCGGCCGATCCGCCTCAAGGATGACGCGTTGCCGGCGCATTTCAACATCCTGTTCTTCGGCCATTTCGCGGAGCTTCCACGCGAGCGCTACCTGGCCGAGATCAACAAGGTGCTGATGCCGGACGGCACGCCGTACAAGACCTGGGCCGCCGACATCTATTCGCTCGGCACTTACCTCTCGCATCACAAGTACCGTTATCTGCGCTACAGCTATCTGTTTTTCCTGACCGGTTTCATCCTTGCCTGTCTCGAACAAGCCTGGCGCCTGGTCACGCACTGAGCGCGACACGCGCAACAACCGGCAACCCCGTCGAGCGACCGTTGTCGTTGCACAAGAATGCTGCATGCCTGGAGGGAGTTGCTCATGCGTGGACTGATCCTGTTGCTGGCGATGACGATTGCGGGCCTGGGCCATGCGGCCGCGCCGGCCATTCCGCTTGATCTCGATGCCTGGCGGGGCTGGGTGCTCAAGGACCAGGAGTTCCGCGCCTGTCCCTTGCTGGCCGGCAACCAGGGCCAGGCACCGGCTGACTTCATCTGCGCCTGGCCCGGCGTGTTGCGCATCGATGCAGATGCAAAGGGTGCATCGATCAGTCAGCGTTGGCAGGTCGAGGTCGAGGGCTGGGTGCCCTTGCCCGGCAGCCAGGAGCATTGGCCACAGCAGGTCAGTGTCGATGGCAAGGCGCTGCCGGTGGTCGATCGTGGCGGACCGAATGTCTGGCTGGGCGTGGGCGAGCACGAACTGCGCGCACGCATGGCCTGGTCCGAGCGCCCGCAGACCTTGCAGGTGCCGAGCTCGGTGGCACTGGTCGCGCTGGTTGTTGATGGCAAACCGGTGGCGCCATTGCAGCGTTCCGGCAATGAACTCACGCTCGGTCGCGGCGCGGCCACGGCCATTGAAGCCGACAGTGTCGAGCTGCGCGTGTTCCGAATGTTTCGCGATGACATTCCCGGCGAGTTGACCACCGAACTGCGCATCTACGCCTCCGGCCAGGCGCGCGAGGAGGTATTCGGCCCGGCCTTGCCGGAAGGATTCGTGCCGCTTGCTCTCGACAGCGAAAGCTGGGCGGTGCGGCTGGATGACGAGGGCCGCCTGCATGTGCAGGTGCAGCCGGGTGACGACACCATCACCCTGACCGCACGCGCTTTCGCGCCGATCGGAAAATTGACCGCACGCATTCCCGAGCATTGGGCGAAACAGGAAATCTGGAGCTACGAGTCGGTGCCGGCGCTGCGCGTGACCAGCATCAGCGGCGCGATTCAGGTCGATCCGCGCCAGGCCGATGTGCCGAATGAATGGAGTGGCCTGCCGGCCTACGCGATGAACGATGGCGACAGCCTCGACATCGAGCAACGCACGCGCGGCCTCGATGACGCGCTCGGCAATCGTCTCACTCTGCAGCGCGAGGCCTGGCTGGATTTTTCCGGGGCAGGCTGGTTTGCGCGAGATCGCATCAACGGGCAGATGCTGAGCGGCTGGCGCTTCGATCTGGCCCCGCCGTTCACCTTGCAGCGCGCCAATGCCGCCGGCAGCAATGGTGACGACGGTGCCTTGCTGATCACCCGCGGGGCCGCGTCGGCCATGAGCGGTGTCGAATGGCGTACGCCTCAGGTCAACCTCAGCGCCGGCCTGCGTATCGATCCAGCCCAGGGAGCCATGCCGGTCAGCGGTTGGCAGCAGACCTTCGATCAGGTCTCGACCACCTTGCATTTACCCTATGGCTATCGCCTGATTGCCGCCCCCGGCAGCGATCAGGCCAGCGGCAGCTGGATGTCGCGTTGGACCCTGCTCGATGTATTTCTGGCTGCCATCATCGTCCTGCTTGGCGCACGCCTGTTTGGCTGGATCGGGGCGGCAACAACCGTCGTCTTCCTCCTGCTCGGATATCAGGAAGGTGGCGCGCCGTTGTGGACCCTGCTGGCGGTTTTCGCGCTGGCCCTGATCGCCCGTGCCTTGCCGAATGGTCGCCTGGCAACGGCAGCGCGCTGGTTGCGCGCGGCAGCGGTCATCCTTTTGCTGATCTTCGCCGTGCCGTTCGCGGCCAGCCAGTTGCGCATGGCCCTGTATCCGCAGCTTGAGGCGGGTACCACAAGTGGATTCGACGCGCCTGCTTTCGACAACGGCATGTTCGCGGAGAGACGCAAAAGCATAGTGACCAACCAGCCGGTGATGGCGCCGCCACCACCGCCAGCGCCAGCGTCTGCTCCGGCTGCGGAATATTCCCAGTCGGATAGCGAGAAGCTGGAGTCCATTGTTGTCACCGGCTCGCGCATCAGGAAGTCCGACCTGATCAGACAGTACAGCCAGTCGACCGTCGTGCAGACTGGTGGCGGCGAGCCGGGCTGGCAGGTTGGCAGTCGCTATCAGTTGAGCTGGAGCGGGCCGGTGCTGCCCGATCAGGAGGTGCGCCTGGTGATTGCCTCGCCGTGGATGCTGCGCCTGTTGCGCGTGATCCTGGTCGGGGTGCTTGGCGTGTTGCTCTGGCGCATCGTTCGCGACACGCCCTGGCGTCGGCCTGCGGGCAGGGCGAAAGCACTGGCCGGGCTGATGCTGTTTGGCTTGGCGATGCTCGGGTTGCCGCTCGCGCAGGCGACGGATTACCCATCCGACAACATGCTCCAGCAATTGCAGGCACGCCTGACCGAAGCGCCGGAGTGTGTGCCGCAATGTGCCAATCTTGCCAACGCGGAAGTTTCCGTGATTGGCGAAAACCTCAAGGTCGCACTGGAAGTGCATACCCTCGCCCGCATGGCGGTGCCGATTCCGACCGATGACAAGGTGCTGTCGGCGCGCTCGATCACGATTGATGGCGCAGCCAGCGAAGGTGTCGTCCTCAGTGCGGGCAAGTCCTGGATCGCCCTCAATCGCGGCGTGCACCGCGTCGAGTTGAACTTTGCAATCAGCGGCGATCGCATCGCGGTTGCGTTTCCGATGAGGCCGGAACAGCTGCGCTTTTCGGGCGAGGCCTGGCAAGCCAGCGGCATCGCCGATGCGCGCCTGCTGACCGATACCCTGACCCTCGTGCGTGCGCGCACGAATGCCGATTCCAGCGTGGTTGCCAGCGAGCAACGCTTTCCGCCGTATGTGCGTGTCGAGCGATCGATCAGCCTCGATCTGGACTGGGGCATCGAGAACGCGGTCGAGCGCCTCGCCCCCAGCGAAGGCGGTTTCACGGTCGATCTGCAAACAATCGCCGGTGAGCACGTGTCGACGCCCGGCCTCAAGGTGCGCGATGGCAGGTTGACGATCGGCATGGCCGATGGCGAGGATCAGGCGAACTGGAGCAGCACGCTCGACAAGTCCGATACGCTGAGCCTGACCGCGCCGGATCTCGGCAGTCACGCCGAAGTCTGGAAGATCCTCGTCAGTCCGACCTGGCACGTCGAATTCAGCGGCGTGCCCGAGAGCGCCGCCACGGATCCTGCCGAGGGCAGCGACTACCATGAGTTCGAGTTCCATCCCTTGCCCGGCGAAACGCTGACCTTGCGCGTGACCAAACCCGTTGCGGCGGATGGCGCGACGCGGGCGATCGATTCGCTCGACCTTGCCAGCGATTTCGGCCTGCGCGCACGCACGCACACCTTGCGCTTCGCTCTGCGCGCCAGCCAGGGTGGCGAGCAAGTCATCGTGCTGCCGAAAGAGGCCGAATTGCTCGGTGTCAGTCGCGATGGTGCGACGATCGGCGCGCGGACGATGGATGGAAAATTGAGTTTGCCGATCGCTCCCGGAGTGCAGAATTACGAAGTACGTTTTAGAGAAAATGCGGAAATGTCAATCCGAATCGACACGCCGGTAGTTGTGCCGGGATTGCCGGCAGCCAACATCAACCTGGCGGTCAACCTGCCGAATGACCGCTGGCTGCTCGCTGCATTCGGACCGGCCGTCGGCCCGGCCGTCCTGTTCTGGGGCGAACTGCTGGTTGCGATTGTGCTGGCCTGGTTGCTTTCGCGCTGGCGCAAGGCCGCGCTGCGCTTCCACCACTGGTTGTTGCTCGTGCTGGGTTTTTCGACGTTCTCGTGGCTGGCCTTGCTGGTCGTCGTCGGCTGGTTGTTTGCCCTTGACTGGCGCGCGCGCAACGCAGCCGCCAGCAACTGGAAATTCAACCTTGTTCAACTCGGCCTGGCACTGTTGACCGTGATTGCCCTGGTCTGCCTGTTCGAGAGCATCCGCAACGGTTTGCTCGGCAGCCCGGACATGGTCGTGCGCGGCAATGGTTCTTGGGCCAACCACCTGCAATGGTTTGCCGATCGCAGCAGCGATGCCTTGCCGGTGGCGAGTGTGATTTCGCTGCCGCTGTGGGTTTACAACGTGATCATGTTGTTCTGGGCATTGTGGCTGGCCTGGGCCGTGGTCGGCTGGGTGCGCAACGGTTTTGCTGCGTGGATGCGCGATGGCTACTGGCGAACCTGGCGGGTCGAGCGGCCCGTGGCGATCGATATGCCGGCACCGCCGCCTCCGGTGGAGTGATGGTGAGCGTTCGCGAATTGCTGCACGCGGCGGCGGCACGCGGCGATGTCGAAGCTCGGCACGAGGCCGAGATCCTGCTCGGCCATGTGCTGCAGCGCGAGCGCGCATGGTTGTTCACGCACGCCGATTTCGTTCCCGATCAGGCACAAGTTGATCGATACAATGAGCTGATGAAGGAACGCCAGCGTGGCGAGCCGATCGCTTACCTGGTCGGCCACCGCGGCTTCTGGACACTCGATCTGCTGGTGACGCCGGACGTGCTTGTCCCGCGCGCAGAAACCGAGCTGCTGGTCGAACTTGCGCTGGCGCGCATCCCGCTAGGTGTCGGATTCCGCATTGCCGACCTGGGCACCGGTTCGGGTGCCATCGCGCTTGCCATTGCCGGTGATCGCCCGCATGCGCGCGTGCTGGCTACCGATGCCAGCCGTGCCGCTTTGGCCGTTGCCACCGCCAACGCACGGCGGCTGGGCATCGACAATGTCGAGTTTGCCGAGGGTGACTGGTGCGCAGCCCTGGGTTCGCGGATGTTCGAAATGATTGTCTCCAATCCGCCCTACATCGCCGCCGCCGATGCGCACCTCGCGCAAGGGGACCTGCGCTTCGAGCCGCCTGCGGCGCTTGCCTCAGGCGTCGATGGCCTCGATGCGATCCGGAAGATCATCGACGCCGCCCCGCGCCATCTCGCTGGCGGGGGCTGGCTGCTGCTCGAACATGGCTACCACCAGGGTGTTGCGGTGCGCGACCTGCTTGAGCAGCACGGATTCCAGGCCACGCAAACCTGGCAGGATCTTGCCGATCACGATCGCATCAGCGGCGGTCATCGCCCCTGAGGATCGCGCCGCATCACGCGCAACGCACGCCCATTACGGCAACTCGGCGCTCGGCGCATTTGCCTTCGATGGCCGAAAGCAGGCTCAGGTATTCGGCTTCCTCGCGGCAGGAAATCTGCATCGCGACGCTATGCCAGATCGGGCCGCTCGTGGCCATCGAGCCGTGTTTCTCGCGAATGCGCGCAAGCACCAAGTCCACGGCCTCGCGCGCCCGCTGCGCAATCTGATCCACCGAGGATTTCTTCTCGCGGTCACCAAACAGGATTGTCACGTTCATCGGCAATCTCCGCCTCAATCATCCCGGGCTGGAGTGTCCCTGATCACGGATGAACGAAGCGGATACGGCCGCAATGGATGATCGCGCAGCCTATCGCGCCCGCTTTGCCCGGGCTGGGCAACCCCAACTTCCAGCATCGTCGACGATACAGAAGCATCACGGCTGAAGCCTGCGCCTGCAAAGCAGGGCAGGGTGCGTGACGCCAATGGAGCGCCGCACACGCAACTCTCCGGCCTGTTGCCTTGATGAATCGCCAAGCTGCGGCGAAGATTCGGCAACTTCCTACCCGACATGCCTGCAGCGCGCCAGGCGCTTGGCAAACTCCAGCAGCGCCGGCTCCACGGTCGAGTTCGCAAAGCCTTTCACCTGATCGAGTCTGCCCGTGCCATCGGCGAGCAGATGCAGGCCGATATGCGCCACCGGCCGCAGCCGATTGCCGGCGCGTATCGAATAAATGATATAGGCGCGACTGGCGCAGGCCTCGACATAGGTATGCAGGCAGGTGCGCATGCACTCGCCCTCCTGCCACAGCGTCGTGCTGTCGCGCAGCGGCACCACATCGAAACCGCGCCAGCGCAGGCCATCGATGCCGTGCGCCCAATCCACTTTGAGTACCGTCCGGCGCTTGTTCTCGCACCAGGCGAGGTAGCGCGCATGAAACCAGCGCCATGGCGCACGCTGCTGATTGCTGTCGAAAACCGGATGCGTGCGTGCGATCCAGCCCAGTACCGGCGTCAATTCGTGTTCGAGAAAGGCATCCAGTTCGCCGAGTGGCAGCGTGCGCCGAATTTGCGCAATTGCCCCGCGCACCAGGCCAAGCGGCAAGGCGGCCACATCGGGTGTTTCTGCATACCAGTGCCGCGCAAACAAGGCGCGCACGAAGCAGGCCGGCATCGGTTCGGTCGCCTGTGCGCGCTGCAGCAGGCACACATAGGCGATCAGGTTTTCCCAGGTTTGTTGCGGATTGGTGCCCATGCCGTTGAACGGTCGATACACCGCACGCGAGCCGCGGCACAGCAGCCTCCATCCCGCCGTGGTCACGCCGTACTCGGCAAGCCGCTGCCGCAACACGTGGAAATCGTCGCGCACCCCGATCAGTTTCAGACTCACCGCGAAGCCCCACAGCGGTGCCAGCCGTGGCGCTTCCCCGGCGCGCTGGCGCAGCAGGTCGGCATGGCGCCATGCCCAGATGTAGCGGCCGCTGCGCACACCTCGACCGCGCCACAGGCCGATCGTGCAGGTACGAAGATCGTGCAACACGCGGCGATCGGTCGGGTAGGCCTCGCGGATATGCGCGCGCACATGATCGATCAGGCACGATTGCCGGGCGATCTGCTTGACCACCTCGGTCAGCCAGGTGAACGCCGGGCCTTCGATGTCCTCATGCGCCCACGCCCATCCCAGCGCGGTGCGCAGATCCTGGCGCAGGCGGCAGGCGAAAGGCAGGCACCAGTCGTCCGATGGCAGCGGTGCGAGAAGATCCGCCTGCGCATAACGCACGCACTCGTAGTCCGAAACATGACGTTGCGAGACGGTGATGAAGCGCCGTTGCCAGTCGAAATTGAGACGGAATGCACCGAGCACCTCGACGAGGCAGTAACCCGCGCCATGCTCGATGCGGGTCGGATTCGCGAATGCGGCATAAAGCAGGGCGCGCGTCCGCATCGCGAGTGGCAGCAGGGTGTGCCGCAATTCGCCGAGCCGCTGCGGCAAGGGTGGAAACATCGTCACGTCAAATGCACGCCCGGATGGCCGTTGCCGTTGCAAGGCGAGCAAGGCCGCTCGTGGCCAATTGCGCATCGCCATCGCGTAATCCAGCAACGCGCGTGCTCGATCGCATACTGCGACCAACGCACCCGATTCCGCCCCGAGGGCGTCGATCCGATCACGCCAGCGCCGCAGCCGCCCCGGCGTGCCGAGCCAGAGCACCAGCCCCGGATCGATCAATACGCCATCGCACAGATGCTCCGCATAGCCACGCCGATGACTGCCTGGCACGCGCGCCGCCGCCAGCAGCGCATCCACACGATCGCGCACCGCCAGCGCATCGAGCCAGTCGTCCATGGGCGCGCCAGCCGGCGAGAACAGACTGGCCTGTTCGGGATCGGCTTCGGGCAGGCAAGGCGGATCGAGCTTGAATGCCGGAGGACCGCGCCAGACCCAGCGATTGGAGCGTCCACAAAAGTGGGCAACCCGAGATCCCTGCAGCTCCGAAGTTGAACCGACCGACTCGACAACAGCAGACATGGGCGCGCTCACGTTGGGGCGAGCGTGAACTATCGGGCACGGGGATCTCAGGGCTTGCGATTGCGGATCGGCCCCGCGACTCCGGATCTCCATCCTGTTCGGCAGCGGCGGCTGCCGGGCCTTCGCCTGATTCACCGAAATGCGCAACGCCGCAAGGTTCTGCCCCGGAGATTGAGGCCGAGTTCAATCGTGAATCCTGGTCGCGATACAAACTCCCGAAACGGAAGTCGCGACATGAAATCGGAATTCAACGAAACCCTGACCGGCACGTTCGAGCCCACGCGCAGGTGATCGAAGAACCATTCTGATCCCTCGGGCCCACGCTCGGAGTTGCACTCCAACCACGCGGGGAAGCTCTCCCTCAGCGCTCATCCCCGGTCAATTTTCAACGAGCAGAGTTGGTCAGTTTTCAACGAGCGCCAACAGCTGGCCTCAACGCGCAAGAATATCCATGGAGTCCTGCCGCCGCTGGAGGGTGACCTGGCGCATATCGGAGATCTGCCGGGAATCGAACAGCAGGCCTCAATCCAGGAGCGTACCTACTGTTTCAGCGACAAGGAGTGGCGGCAAGCCACCTATGACCGAACCCTGTCGCTGAACAAGGAGGAGCTGCAGTTCGCCAGAGCACTCGATGACGCGGATTTCGTCGTCTGGTGCCATCGCAACCCCGATCGCAAACGCTATTCGGTCCCAACCGTTCGCGCCGATCACGAGAACTGTTTCCATCCCGATTTCGTCGTGTGCCTGGAAATATGTACGGCAAAGCCTTGTTCGTCACTCGCGACAAGAACTCGTTGCGTGCTGGCAACGATGATGGCAGCCTGGGGCGGGTCATCGACCGGGACAACCTGGACTGCGTCAGAGACTGGATGTGCAAGACCAAAGCGCCATGAGCCGGGCTCGTTATCGTCGCGGGGGTGAAGGATGAGGAGATATTTCGCCCGGCTCTCATTCCGCCTGCGACGATTGTTTGCTCGTCGGAAAACGCATGTCGATGTTGACGGGAATCCAGTGAAATATCATGGGATCCACTCTCATGACGAGAGCGGCGAGTTCTTGCATATCCTTGTCAAACGACCGATTCGAGTGAAGCCCGCGAGCCCATCGGAGCGGCATACGCGGGACGGCAGCTGACGTCGTGGCGGTCAACCGGATTGCTGTGCGGTAGCCAGGCCAACGCGATCAGTCGCACCCGCAAGTTCGTGGATTCGCGCAACCGTGCGCTCGAGTTCGGCAGCCATCGAGATTTTCCGGTTTGCGAATATTTCGGCGAGCGACTGGTAGTAGCGCAGCGTTCCTTCGCGTTTGCCGGTGAACCGGGAAAAGACCGTGTTCCCCACATCCGGGTTTTCCAAGTCGACAAGAATCGCACGAGCGTTGTGCAGCTTGTCGCAGCCAGAAACCAGCAGGGTCGTGGCGTCGGCCTGATCCAGATGCGCAACGTAGGTCAGTTTGCGTCGAGTCCAGCCCGCTTGCTTCGACTCCGCATCGAGGTTGGCGGCTTTCTGTTCGGCCGTGCCATCGGTACAGTCCTCGACAATGCGGGCGACGTCGTCGCCGAATTGCGCGCGGATCAAGGCGCGATGCGGTTCACCACAATCTTCGATCACGTCATGCAACAAGCCTGCAATCGCCTGATTCTCGTTGCCGCCAAATTCAATGACAAGACTGGCCACGCCAAGCAGGTGATACAGATAGGGAATGTTCGAGCCCTTGCGGAATTGGGCAGCGTGAGCGATGCGGGCGTAATCGAAGGCATCGGTGAAGCGTCTTGTCATGGTAGCCATTGGCATTTCTCCTTTCGTTTTCGCGTTGGCAAAGTGGGTATCTCCGATTGCTATTCAGGGTCGAGATTCTCGTACCAATCCGGATCCTGCATCAGGCGTTCCGGATCGATGTGGTTGAAGTCCGAATTCTTCCAGCCGTAGAGATAGCGAAAGATGGCCGGCGGCAGGTTTTGCGGCATGTAGTTCCGTGGCTCCCAGGGATGACCAGCTTGCTTGCGTGCAATCTGCCCGAGCGTCGGCATATCGGGGTAGGGCAAGTTCAACTGCAATACGGGACGGTCCTCAGGGCGCAAGTAGCGGTGTCGTGAGCAAGGCTCGTAGTCTTCGCTATAGCGGCTGGCGATGACGAGACACGCGGTATCGGGAGGAAGATATCGACCGGCCCTCTGGGCGGGGGCGAGTGCTCGCCCTAAAAGGTTCCAGGTCCATGGACCTTGAACAACCTTGTCGCCATCCGGTTTCGAATTCACGCGACATTATCTCGCGAGGCGGGTCTCAGAAATTGAGATGCGGGCAATCCTGAATCCGTGGGCGATGGCGCGAAAATCCTTTTCGACCGTCGATTCCGAATGGCCGGACTTCGGCGGCATGCCGATAGGCTTTTGCCCTCGCCGCGGCAGCCCTCACCCGCGGAGTGCTCGCCTCACGTTCATCACTCAAGGCAGCGGTCGCGCCAAGCACAATAGGATATGCACATGGAGAAGAAACCCTTGCATCTCGGCTTGCACAGTTTGCCAATCCGTCAAACACCAATGACGGACGCGGAAGCTCTCGACCAATGGAATCGCGGCCCGAAAGTGTTGGGGAAGTCGATTGCACAGCTGATCATCGACAAGGGGCGGTCGAGCAAGGCGACGCCAGCCGAGCAGATATCCGGGAGCAGTGAAAACGACTGAGCGAGCGGACAGCGCCGCCACGAGCTCGCCTGGGTCGACTCCGAGAAGAACATCCGTGCAATCGGACTTATCGATTCGGTCAACGAAGCGTAAACCGTTGTTTTATGGTGGCCGAGGACGGAATCGAACCGCCGACACGGGGATTTTCAATCCCCTGCTCTACCAACTGAGCTACTCGGCCCTTGTGCTTGCATGCCGGGGCGCTGAAGGCGGCGGCGAAGGGGCGCGTATTAGAGCCATTGAGGTTGGATTCGTCAAGCCTTGACGTGGCTGCAAGGGTGGTTTTGCCTGTTGTTGCGAGCTTTCCGGGTGCGCTGCGCAGCGCCGACTGGCGTGCGGGTCGCGAAACCGGCCGCAACGGGTTGACGCCGAACTGCAACGATTTGCTGGTTGAATTCGTCATTTCCGGGTCTCATCCTCACACCTCGCTGGAGAATGACCATGTCGAAACCCCTGATTGCACTGTTTGCGCTGCTGCTGGCAACGACGGCTTCCGCGCAGACTGCCGAGACGCAGGACAAGGCCTTGAGCGCCTACCTTCCCTACGCTGGCGAGCCGATTGATCGATTCCGGTTTTGGGATCTGCAGCGTTGGGAGCTGGTTGGAGACTACAAGGTTGTGGTCTGGCCACGTTTGAACGAAGCCTACCTGCTCACCGTCGACGCACCTTGCCAGGATTTGCGTTGGGCGCAAACGATCGGCCTGACCTCGACGGCGAATTCAGTGAGCCGGCGCTTCGATTCGGTGGTGGTCGGCAAGGACAAGTGCCGCATCAATGAAATCCGCCCGATCGACTACAGGAAGTATCTGGCAGATCGGAAGGCTGCCAAGGTTGCCGAGCCGTCGTGATGGTGGAAAAGCCTGTCCGATTCTGAGTGTCAGCGCGCAGCGCCGACCTGGCGCAGCGGTGGCTGTCTGACCTGGCCACACCGCCCCACGGCAGCAGAGAGCTGTTCGCCGTTGGCGGGTTCGACCCGTGATCGAACGCGTTTGGCGTGGGTCAGCCCGTGCTGCGCATCGGGCTGACCGGAATCAGGCTGGCGAAGCGATTGCGGATGGCGGCTTCGATGCCGGCGGCATCGAGGCCGGATTCGGCGAGCAATTCCTCGCGACTGGCGTGTTCGAGATAGCTGTCGGCCAGGCCCAGATGCAGGATCGGCATGCTGATGCCGTGCGCGGCGAGCAGCTCGGCGACGCCACTGCCGGCACCGCCGGCAATCGCGTTGTCCTCGAGGGTCACCAGCGCCTCATGGCTGCGGGCGAGTTCGAGGATCATCGCCGCGTCGAGCGGTTTGACGAATCGCATGTTGACCAGGCTTGCGCCGATTGCCTCGGCGACCCTGGCTGCCGGTGCCACCAGCGCGCCAAAGGCAAGCAGGGCAATGTGCTGGCCGTTGCGACGCAGTTCCGCCTTGCCGATTGGCAGGGTAGCGAGATCCTGGTCGATGGCGACGCCGCTGCCGTTGCCGCGCGGATAGCGTACGGCGGCCGGGCCGGGGTAGGCGAAGCCGGTGCTGAGCATCTGCCGGCATTCCCTTTCGTCGGCCGGTGCCATCACCACCATGTTCGGGATGCAGCGCAGATAGGACAGATCGAAACTGCCCGCGTGCGTCGCGCCGTCGGGGCCGACCAGGCCACCGCGATCGATGGCAAACAGCACGTCGAGATTCTGCAGTGCGACATCGTGGATCAACTGGTCGTAGGCACGCTGCAGAAAAGTGGAATAAATCGCAACGACCGGCTTGGCGCCTTCGCAGGCCATGCCGGCACCGAGGGTCACCGCATGCTGCTCGGCGATGCCCACATCGAAGTAGCGATCGGGATATTCCTTGGAGAATCGCACCAGGCCCGAGCCTTCGCGCATGGCCGGGGTGATCGCGTACAGCTGCGCATTGCTGGCTGCCTGGTCGCACAACCAGTCGCCGAAGATCTCGGTGTAGCTCGGCTTGCCGGCGCTCTTTCGCACCAGGCCCTTGTCCGGATCGAACGGGCCGACGGCGTGGTAGTCGATCTGCGCGCGTTCGGCCGGGGCATAGCCCTTGCCCTTGGTCGTGATCACATGCAGGAACTGCGGCCCCTTGAGCTCCTTCAGCGTGTTCAGCGCGTGCACGAGTTGCGGGATATCGTGGCCGTCGATCGGCCCGGTGTAATGGAAACCGAATTCCTCGAACAAGGTGCTCGGCATGAACATGCCCTTGGCGTGTTCTTCCCAGCGTTTGGTGAAGCGCCAGAGGATGCCCTCGCGTCGCATCATCTTCTTGCCGCTCTCGCGGATGCGGTTGAGCGTGCGGCTGGCCATCAAACGCGCCAGCATCTGCGTCAGCGCGCCGACGTTCTCGCTGATCGACATCTGGTTGTCGTTGAGAATCACCAGCATGTCAGGCTTGACATCGCCGCCATGGTTGAGCGCCTCGAAGGCCATGCCGGCGGTCATCGCGCCATCGCCGATCACGGCGACGATCTTGCGCGCGTCGCCCTTGCGTTGCGCGGCGATGGCCATGCCCAGTGCGGCGCTGATCGAGGTGGAGGAATGACCCACGCCGAAGCTGTCGTATTCGCTTTCATCACGGCGCGGGAACGGGGCGAGGCCATTCTTCTTCTTGACCGTGGTGATGCGATCGCGACGACCGGTAAGGATCTTGTGCGGATAACACTGGTGGCCGACATCCCAGACCAGGCGATCGGTCGGCGTGTCAAACAGGTAGTGCAGGACAACGGTCAGCTCGACCACGCCGAGTCCGGCGCCGAAATGCCCGCCCGAAGTGGCGACCGATTCGATCAGATAGGCGCGCAGTTCTTGCGCGATGTCACCCAGTTCCGATTCCGGAAACCGGCGCAGGTCGGCCGGCGATTCAATGCGGGCAAGGCGGGGATAGCGGTTGCTGTCGATCATTCGGCTATTTTCAGGCCCTTGGCCGCATTGGGCAAGGCAAACCGGCTGACGAAACATGACGCGGGTCGGGCGCATTCAGCCTCGGGTGCGGGAAATGCCCTGATCCTGGCACGGCACCGGCTTCGCTTTCAGCGTGATCTTCGATCCAGCAGGGTGAGTCCGATCAGGCGTGAGACGACCAGGGTCAGGTACATGACGCCGACGAACATTTCCAGGCTTGCCACCGCGCGCGTGTGCACGGTGATCGGGATCACATCGCCGATGCCGGTGCTTGAGAGCAGGGCGAAGCTGAGGAACATCAACTCGGTCCACGCCCGTGGCGCCTGCGGATCAACGGTCGCGGCAAAGCAACCCGGTTGCAGCACCTGGCACAACACGAAGACATAGGTGAACGCCCACGCCAGCAAGGTAAAGGTGGCGCCGGCCGCGTACAACTCGTCGGTGGTCGCCCGGCGATCGGCGAGCATGTAGACGATAAGGCTGCCGGCCGCATAGAAATAAAACACTGCTTCCAGCGCCGCGGCCCAGGCCTGCAGGGCGGTGGAGTCATGCGCGGCATGCAGCACGTTGATGGTGATTGCCGGCACCGCCAGGGCGACGCTGAACCAGGCGTGCCCGGAGGTTCGATGAACCATGGCGATGGTCAGGCACAACACCAGCACGCTGAACACGCCGAAGAGAATGCTGCCGGCGGGCTGTCCTTCGATGAACGGGTACAGCAGCAGGCCGGACAATTGCACCAGCAACAGGATTGCCGACGGGTGGCGGGTCAGGGTGACGCGCCAGCGCAGGCGCGCGATGCGCTCGGCGCTGACCGGCGGGATGTCGGGAGCGGGGTCCTTGCTTGTCATCGAACGTGGCTCGCGGGGCGGGCGCCGGTGAATCGCCTCCCTGGCCTCAATGCGGTCGCCGGTCGCGTGGCAGATGGTTGACGAGGAACTCCATCTGGTCGGCGAGGATGTTGCGATTGGAAAGAATCAGGTGTTCGACCCAACTGGGGCGGTAAGGCACCGCGAGCAGCGGCATGTGCGCCTGCTGCGGCGTGCGTGAGCCCTTCCTGACATTGCAGTGCAGGCAGGCGGTGACGACGTTCTGCCAGTTGTCCCGACCGCCTTTGGAAATCGGGATGACATGATCGCGGGTCAGCTCGCCGCGCGAGTAATGATTGCCGCAATACATGCAGATCATGCGGTCACGGGCGAACAAGGCGACATTGGTAAGGGCGGGCGCGGGGTCGATCGAGCCGATCCGGGCATGGCCGGTGGTGGCGATGATCGGGTGCAGGTCGAGCGTGCTTTGCGCGCCGGAGTGGCGATTGGTGCCGCCGTGGATGGTCAGGCAGGGATCGCCAAGCGTCCAGGCAATCGCCCCGCGCACATACAGGCAGGTCGCGTCCTGCCAGGAAATCCAGTCCATGATGCGACCACTCGCATCAAGCGACAGCACGCGGGTGCCGTGGATGGTTCCTATCGTTCGCACTTCCGCCAGCATTCCTCGCTCCCGTGGAGAGTTGGGTCACCGACGAAGCCGCCGCCGGCATTCTGCGTTGCGCGAGCGGCAGCATAAAGCAAGTTCGGGGCCATTGCGCAAGCGGCGACGCTTTCGGCTGTCGGGTTGCATGCACCAACCGGAGCGGGCCGGGCGGATTGGATGGCATCCTCGCCGGGGTTTCGCTGTGCCGGCGTCACCTCGATCCGTTTGCACCGGGCATCCAAGGCCGGTTGCATTCAAGTCAGCGCAACAAAGAGATGCACGCAGACAGGCGTCGTGACGATTGCGCCACTTGCTCGGCGTTGCCTTGACGCAGCGGTCGAACCGCGGAGCCAATGCGTGCGCGTTGCGACCCTTCGACTGCGGCCTGCGCCCAGGACGAACGGAAGGTTGCGGGGTCAGCCACTCAGAACCAGTGGCGGGTTTCGCCGGGGCCTTCGATGTTCTCCACGCAGCGGCCACACAGCTCGGGGTCGTCGGTGTGACTGCCGACGTCGTCGCGGTAATGCCAGCAGCGCACGCATTTCGCCGCCGTGCTCGGCCTGGCCATGACCCAGGCATCGAGGCCTTCCACGCGCACCGCATCGGCGGGCTTGTCGGCGATGTCGGCGATTTTCAGCTCGGAGGTGATGAAGAAGAAGCGCAGCTCCTCGGCAACCCGGGCGTGACGCTCGCGCAGCGCCGCATCGAGAAAAAGGGTGACTTCCGCCTGCAGCGACGCACCGATCGAACCGGCCGCGCGCATGCCCTCAAGCACCTTCGATGCAGCGGTGCGGATTTCCAGCAACTCGTTCCAGGATTGGCGCTGTGCCGGTGCAGCCTGCAAGGCGGCCAGCCCCTCGTACCAGGTCTCGAACAGCACCGATTCACCGCGCCTGCCCGGCAGCAGCGGCCAGATTTCCTCGGCCGTGAAGCTGGTGATCGGCGCCAGCCAGCGCACGAGCGCTTCGAGGATGTGCAACATTGCGCTTTGCGCACTGCGCCTGCCAACGCTGTCGGTCGGCATCGTGTACAGGCGATCCTTGGTGATATCGAGATACAGCGAGCCCATCTCGTTGGTGCAGAAATTCTGCACGCGCTGGATGATCTCGGGGAAATCGTAGCGCTCGTAGGCGGCGATCACGGCGCTTTGGACATCATGCGCCTGCTGCACCGCCCATTGATCGAGCAACAGGCATTTCTCCAGCGGCAGCAGGTGGCGGGCCGGATCGAAGCCATCGAGGTTGCCGAGCAGGAAGCGCGCGGTATTGCGGATGCGCCGGTAGGCATCGGAGACGCGCTTGAGGATCTCGTCGGAGACGGTCATCTCGTTGCGGTAATCGGTCGAGGCGACCCACAGGCGCAGCACGTCGGCACCGAGCGAATCGACCACTTTCTGCGGCGCCACGACATTGCCCAGCGATTTCGACATCTTGCGGCCGTTCTGGTCGACCGCGAAACCGTGCGTGAGGACCTCGTCGTACGGTGCACGGCCGTGCATCGCCGATGAAGTCAGCAGCGAGGAATGGAACCAGCCGCGGTGCTGGTCGGAACCTTCCAGGTACATGACCTTGTCACCGGGCTTGCGGGCGAGCTCGTCGCGCTGGTCGAGCACGGCAAAGTGGGTTACGCCGGAATCAAACCAGACATCGAGCACGTCGGATACTTTTTCATAATTGTCGGCATCGTCGCCGAGCAGGTCGGCGGCATCGAGCGAAAACCAGGCATCGATGCCGTCCTTCTCGACGCGCCTGGCGACTTGCTCGAACAACTCCCCGCTGCGTGGATGCGGCAATTGCGTGGCCTTGTCGACAAACAACGCGATCGGCACGCCCCAGGTGCGCTGGCGCGAGATGCACCAGTCCGGGCGGCCGGCGATCATGCCGGTGATGCGCTCCTCGCCCCACGCGGGAATCCAGCGCACATCCTTGATCGATTTCAATGCGGTCGCGCGCAGGCCCTCTTTCTCCATGCTCATGAACCACTGCGGCGTGGCGCGGAAGGCGACCGGCGTCTTGTGCCGCCAGCAATGCGGATAGCTGTGCTCGAACTTCGCGTGCGCGAGCAGGTGGCCATTGTCGCGCAGCAGTTCGCTGATGGAATCGTTGGCTTTCCAGATGAACTGGCCCTCGACGATCGGCGTGCCGGGCAGGTAGACGCCATTGGCGCCTACCGGATTGAGTTCCGCCGCGCTGTATTTCTCGATCAAGCCGTACAGTCTGGAAACAGTAAAATCCTCCACGCCGTGGCCCGGCGCGGTGTGCACGGCACCGGTGCCGTCTTCGGCAGTCACGTGATCGCCAACGAGGAGCGGGATATCACGCTCGTAGAACGGATGCCGCAACATCGTCGAGCCTCTCTCGCCATTGGAGAGGGGGTGGGGTGAGGGTTCGGAAGTGCCGGAAGTGTTCCCTTCGCCCGAACCATCGACGGTTGTTCCAGACGCCGTTCTACCTCCCCCATCCATGGGGTCGTCATCCGGCCGGCGGCCACCGTCTCCCGAGGGCAGAACGGAGGCTAAAGCGGAACCTTTTGCACGCCCGAGCACGTTGACGGAATCAACTCCATAGCGGGCCAGCGCCTTTGCCGCGAGTGCCTCGGCAATCACCAGCAACATGCGCCGGCCCTCGCGTGGCGGGCCTTCGACCAGCACGTATTCCAGATCCGGGCCTAGCGAGACGGCGAGGCTGGCGGGCAAGGTCCACGGCGTCGTCGTCCAGATCGGCACGGCGACAAGCGTGCCCGCATCCACGCTGACGCCGAACTTTGCCGCCAGCGCTTGCGGGTCGATGGCGTCATAGGCGACATCGACGGCGGGCGATACCTTGTCGGCGTATTCAATCTCGGCCTCGGCCAGCGCCGATGCGCAGTCGAAACACCAGTGCACCGGTTTGAAGCCGCGCGTGATGTGGCCATTGGCGTAGATCTTCGCCAGTGCGCGCAGCATGTCGGCTTCGAACTGTGCATCCATCGTCCGGTACGGGTGATCCCAGTCGCCGAGCACGCCAAGGCGCTTGAAGTCAACGCGCTGCAGGTCGATCTGCCTGGCCGCGTATTCCCGGCATTTCTGGCGGAACTGGACGGCATCGAGCTTCTGCCCGACCTTGCCGAATTCCTTTTCCACGGCGATCTCGATCGGCAGCCCGTGGCAATCCCAACCAGGTACGTACGGCGCGCGAAAACCGGCCATGAGCTTGGATTTGACGACGATGTCCTTGAGCACCTTGTTGACCGCGTGGCCGATATGGATCACGCCGTTTGCATACGGCGGGCCGTCATGCAGGATGAAGGCGTGCTGGCGTCCGGCGCTGTGCTTCTGGATTTCCTCGTAGCGGTTCTTCGCGTACCAGTCGGCGAGAATGCCCGGCTCGCGCGCGGCGAGATTCGCCTTCATCGCGAAATCGGTTTTCGGCAGGTTGATCGTGTTCTTGTAATCCTTGCTCACGCGAGAACTCCGCTGGAACGGATGCGAACGGGGTGCGTGCCCGCATCGGGTGGGGAATCGGGTTGGGATGCTGCCAGCACCTTGCGCGCCTCGGCGGCATCGCGATCGATTTGTTCGACCATCGCCTCCAGCGTGCTGAATTTCTCCTCGTCGCGCAATTTGGCGACGAATTCGACATTGATGCGGCGGCCGTACAGATCGCCATCGAAGTTGAACAGATGCGCTTCGAGCAAGGGCTCGACGCCGTCCACGGTCGGTCGCACGCCAAGGCTGGCGACAGCCGGCAAGGCCTGCGCGGCCACGCCATGCACGCGCACGGCAAAGATGCCGTTGATCGGCGAGGTGCGTCGACCCAGGCGGATATTGGCGGTCGGGTAGCCGAGCTTGCGTCCAAGCTGCCGGCCATGGACGACATGGCCGCCAATGCGGAACGGATGTCCCAGCAGGCGTGCGGCGATGGCGAATTCGCCGGCTGCGAGGAGTTCGCGGATCTCGCTGCTGCGCACGCGCGAACCGGCCAGGGCAAATTCGGCGAATACCTCGGCGCGGAAGCCGTGGGCTTCGCCCATTTCGCGCAACAAGTCGATGTCGCCGCGCCGCTCATGGCCGAAACGGAAATCGGAACCGACCCAGACTTCGCGCGCTTCGAGCCGGTTGATGAGGATCTGTTCGACGAATTCCTCGGCTGGCATGGCCGCGAGCGCGGCGTTGAAGCGCATCAGCAGCAGGTCATCGATGCCGCATTCCCGGATCTGCTCGATCTTGCCGCGGGCGCTGTCCAGGCGCGGCAGCGGTGTCGAGCGGGCGAAGAACTCGCGCGGGATCGGCTCGAAACTGACCGCGATCGCCTGCACGTCCAGCGCATCGGCGCGTTCGCGCACGCGTCCGAGCAGCGCGCGATGGCCGCAATGCACGCCATCGAAAGCACCAATGCAGACAACACTGCCTTGCGGCGCCAGGCAGGCACCCAGACTATCGCGAAAGAGCCGGAACATTGGCGAAGTATAACGGTTGGCTGCGCCTTGCGCGGAGCGAAGTCGGTCTGGCGGGTCGCCGTGTCGGCGGATTCGTCCGCTGTCAACGGCACGGCTTGCCGGGCCAATGGTTTCAGCCGATCCGCCTCACGGCGCGCGCAGATCGCGCAGGCGGAATCCGGCGACGAACAGCGCGATGACAAAACCGCCACCGCCCGCGGCGACCAGGGCGGCCAGGCGGATCGCCCGCGTCGAGGCCGGGGCGCTGGCCCAGTCCGGCCAGTGTTCGAGGCCCAGCCAGAGGATGCCCGACATCACCAGGCAGGCAAGGACGAGGCGTGCCAGGTGCCGCGACCAACCCGCTTGCGCCTGATAGACGCCGTCGCGTTGCAAGGCATGCCACAACAGGGCGAGATTGAGATAGCTGGCGCAGGCGCTGGCCAGGGCCAGGGCCATGTGCAGGCCCGGGATCGTCGACAGGCGCGCGAACCATCCGCTGCCTGCCATTTCCGCCTTGTCCCAGAACAGCAACAGGGCGGCAAGGAACAACACATTGAGCAGCATGCTCGCGATCATCGCGATGATGCCGGCGCGCACCGGTGTGCGGGTGTTCTGGCGGGCATAGAACGCCGGTGCCACGACCTTGACCAGGGCGAATGCGGGCAGGCCGAGGGCCAGCGCCGACAACGACATCGAGGCCATCTCGACATCGTGCGCAGTGAAGGCGCCATGCTGGAACAAGGTGAACAGCAGCGGCTTGGCCAGCAGGACGAGGGCGAGCATGGCCGGCACGGCAATCAGCAAGGTCGTGCGCAGGCCCCAGTCGAGGGCTTTGCAGAAGCCCTGTCGATCGGTTGCGACATGATGTCGAGACAAGGTCGGCAGGATCACCGTGCCCAGCGCCACGCCGAAGATGCCAAGTGGAAACTCCAGCAGGCGATCGCTCTGCGCGAGCCAGGTCTGCGAACCGGTGATCAGGAACGAGGCGATCAGGGTATCGAGGAGCAGGTTGACCTGGGCAACCGAGGAGCCGAACAGGGTCGGCACCATCAGGCGCAGGATCTTGCGCACGCCTTGATGGCGCCAACCCCAGCGCGGCAAGGTCAGCAAATCTAGCTTGCGCAAGGCCGGAAACTGGATCAGCAACTGCAGGATGCCGGCCGCCAGGATGGCCCAGCCCATGGCCATGATCGGCACATCCAGATGCGGCGAAAGCCACAGCGCACCGGCGATCATGCACAGGTTGAGGATCACCGGGGTCACTGCCGGCAAGGCGAACTTGTTGAAACTGTTGAGGATTCCGCCGGACAAGGCGGTCAGCGAGACAAACAGCAGGAACGGAAAGGTGAGCCGCAGCAAGTCGGTGGTCAAGGCGAACTTTGCCGGCTCGTCGATGGAGCCCGGGGCGAAGCCACGCGTCACCCAGCCCGCGCCGATCATGCCGAGGGCAGTGACAATCAGCAGGATCAAGCCGAGCGTACCGGCGGTGCGCGAAACCAGTTCCTTCAGTTCGGCGTGCGGACGGGTTTCCTTGACCTCGGTCAGCACCGGCACGAAGGCGACCGAGAACGAGCCTTCGGCAAACAGCCGGCGCATGAAGTTGGGGATGCGGAAGGCGACCCAGAAGGCATCGGTGGCGGCCGAGGCCCCGAAAGCCCAGGCGATCGCCATCTCGCGGAACAGACCGAGAATGCGCGATACCAGGGTGCCGCCGCTGAAGGTCAGCAGCGAGCGCAGCATGCTTGGGGCCTTCATCGAGCGCACCGTTTGACTCGGGAGGCCGGCACCGGCATAATTCCGCCCCTTTTTCCGCCCCCCGCTTTTGGAGTTTTACCTTGGCCAACATCAAGTCCGCGAAGAAGCGTGCGCGTCAGTCTGAAAAGGCTCGTCAGCGCAACGTCAGCGCCCGTTCCATGGTTCGTACCGCGATCAAGAAAGTGATCAAGGCAATTGACGCGAAGGACAAGGCTGGTGCCGAAGCTGCCTTCAAGAGCGCCACGCCGATCGTTGACCGCTATGCAGCGCGTGGCCTGATCCACAAGAACAAGGCTGCCCGCCACAAGAGCCGCCTGAACGCGAGCATCCGCGCGCTGGGCTGAGCCAGTCGCCCTTGCCCGAAGCAAAAAGCCGGCGCAAGCCGGCTTTTTTGTTGCTGCTGCGGCGTGCGCGCCCAAATAGGCAACCTGCTTGCGCATCGGCGCATCGACCGGCAAGGACCACGAGCGTCCTCGCATCGACGCCTCAGCCCTCACCCGCCGCAAAGGCAGCCTCGACCGCAGCGCGACGTTGCTCGTCGAAAAAGCGCTGGATGTCGAGGCAGATCGGCCAGGTGTTTTCGCGGCTGATCGCGGAAACCAGATACCAGGGCTGCTTCCACTTGAGCTTCTTGATGATCGCCTTGGCGGTCTTTTCGCGCTCCTCGGGCGCAAGCAGGTCGATCTTGTTGAAGACCAGCCAGCGTTCGCGCTTGAGCAATTCCGGATCGAAGCCCTTGAGCTCGTTCTCGATGACCCGGATCTGTTCGACCGGGTCGGTTTCGCCATCCATCGGCGCGATATCGACCATGTGCAGGAGCAGGCGCGTGCGGGCGACATGCTTGAGGAACTGCACGCCGAGCCCGGCGCCATCCGCGGCACCTTCGATCAGGCCGGGAATATCGGCGATGACGAAACTCTTGTCGGTCTCGATGCGGACGACGCCAAGATGGGGCTGCAGCGTGGTGAACGGATAATCGGCCACTTTCGGCGTTGCCGCCGAGACGGCGCGGATGAAGGTGGACTTGCCGGCGTTGGGAAAGCCGAGCATGCCGACATCGGCCAGCACCTTGAGCTCCAGGCGCAGCTCGCGCTCCTCGCCGTGCGTGCCCTGGGTGGCTTTGCGTGGCGACCGATTGGTTGAACTCTTGAAGTGGATGTTGCCCTGTCCGCCACGTCCGCCCTGGGCGACCAGCAGGCGCTGGCCGTGCTCGGTGAGGTCGCCGATCTGCTCGTCGGTATCGATGTTGGAAACCACGGTACCCACCGGCACGCGGATGGTGATGTCCGCGCCGCTCTTGCCGGCCATCTGCCGGCCCATGCCGTTTTCGCCGCGCATGGCGCGGAACATGCGTTGATGGCGGAAATCGACAAGGGTGTTGAGGCCTTCATCGGCAAGCAGCCAGACGCTGCCGCCGTCGGCACCGTCACCGCCGTCGGGACCGCCAAAGGGGATGAATTTCTCGCGGCGGAAGCTGACGCAGCCGTTGCCGCCGTTGCCGGCCTGGACTCGTATGGTGGCTTCGTCGACGAATTGCATGGGAAGTGCCGGGAATGGGGAATGGAGAATCGGGAATGGTCGGAAGCGTACAACAACCGCGCGTGCTCCCTGCGCGAAGACGATGGCGCTGCTGAAGCCGCTGCCGTGGGCAATGCCTCGACAACCTGCGCAAATGAAAAGCCCCGCGCAGGGCGGGGCTCTGTCATTTCGCGGGCAATGGCCGGTCAGTTGGCCGAATTCGGCACCACGCTTACGTGCTTGCGCTTGTCCACGCCCTTGGTCTTGAACTCGACCACGCCATCGACGATGGCGAAGATCGTGTGGTCGCGACCGACGCCGACGCCGGTACCCGGGCGGTACTTGGTGCCACGCTGGCGAATGATGATGTTGCCGGCATTGCATGCCTGGCCGCCGGACATCTTCACGCCGAGGTACTTCGGATTCGAGTCGCGACCGTTGCGGGTTGAGCCGCCTGCTTTCTTGTGTGCCATGACTTACTCCTGGGTCGCTTTCTTCTTGCTCGAAGCACCATTGATGCCGGTGATCTCGATTTCGGTGTAGTGCTGCCGATGCCCCTGCTGCTTCATGTGATGCTTGCGGCGGCGGAATTTGATGATGCGGATCTTGTCGGCACGTCCGTGCGACTTGATCTTCGCCCCAACCACGGCTCCCGCAACGAGCGGGGCACCGATGCTGACGCCTTCGCCGGAACCGACCATCAGCACCTGGTCGAAATCGACCGTGCTGTCGACGTCGCCGACGAGCTTTTCGACGCGCAGGGTTTCACCCTGGGTCACCCGGTACTGTTTGCCGGAGATGAGTACGACTGCGTACATTGTTGATTTGCCTATGTAGTTATTCTGGGAACGACCCCGATTCCGGGTCTGGCCTGGGCCAGGGCCTGAAATGGGGCGCGCGATGATAGCGGCTTGCGCCCCTGCGGTCAAACCGCATCGGCCAATGCGCTGATTCCGCGCCGCTTTCCGCCCAGGTCGATGTGAAAGCCGATTTTGCTACACTCCGGCGTTCCGCCCGCCCGGGCATGCGTTTGTGGACGATGAGCGAGGACCCCCCCAGTAGTACCCAGCGTTCATGGTTTGGACGCCTTACCCACGCACTTTCCGGTGAAGTCAGCAGCCGCGAGGAGCTGATCGAGGAATTGCGCCTCGCCCAGGCCAATGGCCTGTTGTCCAACGACACCTTGTCGATGATCGAAGGAGCCATCAGGGTAACCGACCTGACCGTCGGCGACATCATGGTGCCGCGTTCGGAAATGGTCTCGATCCCGGCCGAGCACTCCTTGCAGGAGGTGCTGGCCATCGTCATTGAATCGGGTCATTCGCGTTTCCCGGTGCACGGTGACGACCACGACGAGATTGTCGGCATTCTGCTGGCCAAGGACCTGCTGCGCTGTTTCGCCGAGCACGGTGCCGACGATATTCGCCGGCTGCTGCGTCCGGTCGCCCTGATTCCGGAGGCGAAGCGGCTGAACATCCTGCTCAAGGAGTTCCGCCTCGCCCACAACCACATGGCCGTGGTCGTCGATGAATACGGCGGTGTCGCCGGACTGGTGACGATCGAGGACGTGCTCGAGCAGATCGTTGGCGACATCGACGACGAGCACGACGAGGAGGAAACGCCGAACCTGATCCAGCCGCTTCCGGACGGACGCTTCCTGGTCAACGCGATGACGCCGATCGAGAATTTCAATGATCGCTTCGAGTCGCGCTTTGCCCTGGAGGAATACGACACGATCGGCGCCATGGTGGCCGCCGAATTCGGCCATTTGCCGCAGCCGGGCGATGAGATCCAGTTGGGCGGTTTCATGTTCCGCGTGACCAAGGGTGACAGCCGTCGCCTGCAACAGCTTGCCGTGCGGATCCAGGAGGCATGAGCCGGCTGCTGGCGCTGGCTGCGCTCGCCTGTTTCCTGCTCTTTGGCGGCCGCGCGCTGGCGCAGGCCACCGACGCTGCCGCGTCCAGTCCAGCGGCCATCGAGGTCAGCCTGCTCACCGTCGGGCCGGGCGAGATCTACTGGCAGCGGTTCGGCCACAACGCCATCGTCATCCATGACCCGGCGCGTGGCCAGGCGGTCAGTTACAACTACGGCATGTTTGACTTCGAGGAAGCCAACTTCTTCGTCAATTTCCTGCGCGGACGCATGACCTACCAGATCAGCGCCGAGGATCCCGTCGAGGAAATTGCCTGGTACACCGGCGAGGGACGCTCGATCACGCGCCAGGATCTGCGCCTGTCCGTCGCCCAGGCCAGCGCCTTGCAGGCCTATCTGGAAAACAACCTGCTTCCTGAAAACCGCCGTTACCGCTACGACTATTTCACGGCAAACTGCTCGACCCGCGTTCGCGATGCCCTCGACTCGGTGCTCGGCGGAGCCTTGCATCGGCAGATGGTCTCGCCCTCGCGCGGATTCAGTTATCGCTTGCTGGCCGATGCGCTGATGACGCCGCAGCCCTGGCTGATGGCGGTGATCGACATTGGCCTCGGCCCGTATGCCGACCAGCGCCTGTCCTACTGGAATGACAGCTTCGTGCCGATGCAGTTGATGGATCACCTGCGCGAGATGAAGGTTGCCGACGAGCAGGGTGAACTGCAGCCCTTGGTCAAATCCGAGCAGGTCATTGCGAAATCTCGCCTGCCCGCCGCGCCGGCCTTGCCGCCTGACTTGCGCTGGCCGTTCCTTGGCATCGGCCTTGCTCTTGGCGTGCTGCTGCTGGTGTTGTCCACGCGCCGCCAGTCCGCAGCCGCGCGGGGTGCCTTCGCCGTGCTTGCCTTCACGTATTCACTGCTCTGCGGCCTGATCGGCCTGGTCCTGCTCGGGCTGTGGGGTTTCACCGAGCACCAGGCGGCCTGGCGCAACGAGAACCTGTTGATCTTCAGTCCGCTGTGCCTGCTCATGCTCGGCGCTTGGTGGCGCTCGGCAAGGCCCGGCATGGGCATGTCGAGATTCTCGCGCGTGCTGGCGCCGGCAATCGCGGTAATTGCCGCGTTCGCCCTGTTCAGCAAGATCCTGGCAAATTTCCCGCAGGCCAACCTGCACTGGATCCTGCTGATCCTGCCCGGCCATCTTGCGCTCGCACGGGCAGCGCTGGAGCGCTCAGACAATCCGGATTGATCGGGAGGGGTGATGAATTCAAGCAAGCAAGCGGTGGCAATGCGTATCGATTTCGTCTCGGATGTTTCCTGTCCGTGGTGCGCGATCGGACTGCATTCACTGGAGCAGGCAATCGCGCAGCTTGGCGCGGCCATCGAGGTCGACCTGCATTTCCAGCCGTTCGAGCTGAATCCGCAGATGGCCGCCGAGGGCGAGGACATGGCCGAGCACCTGGTGCGCAAGTACGGCTCGACGCCGGCGCAGTTGGCGGCGACCCGCGAAATGATCCGCGAGCGGGGTGCCGCCCTCGGCTTCACCTTCAACCAGCGTGAGCGGATCTACAACACCTTCGATGCCCATCGCCTGCTGCACTGGGCCGGAATCGAGGGCAGCGGCAAGCAGGCAGCGCTCAAGCATGCCTTGCTGGCCGCCTATTTCACCGATGCCGTGGATGTTTCCGCACATGCCGAGCTGGTGCGCATCGTCGGTGCGGTCGGACTGGATGCCGGACGCGCAGCGAAGATCCTCGAATCCGACGAGTTTGCCCAGGAAGTCTACGAGCGCGAACAGCATTACACCGGCAACGGCATCAACTCGGTGCCGGCGGTGATCATCAACAACCGGCATCTGATTTCCGGCGGCCAGCCGGTCGAAGTGTTCGCAGACGCCTTGCGCCGGATTGCCGACCAGGGCTGATCCGGCAATTCGCGAAACCACCGCCTGCAACTGCTCGGCAACTGCTCCTGCGTTGCTCTCGGCCCTTGTTCCCGACAGGGCTCTACCGCCTCCATCCTTGGCGGCGTACCTCCTGCATCCATGCAGTCGTCCTGCGTTGCAGGCATACATGCCATCCATGGCAATAAAAACACCCGGTCCAGCCGGGTGTTTTCCTCATGCAGGTCAGTCGCCCTTCTTTTCCGCAGGCGCTGGCGCTTGCGGGTTGGGCTGCATGGACGGCCCCTGCTGGAGCATCTTGCGCCCTTCCTCGGGCGATGCCTGGCGAATCGGCACCGCATTGCCCGTGGAAATGCCCTTCTCGTTCCAGGCGAAATGCATGTTGCTGCGGAAGATGCGCACGGCTTCCAGCGCATCCTCGTCCTTGATATCGCCATACTGACCGTAGTGGTTTTTCTGGCTGTTGGCGATGAAATACAGATCGTTGCCGACGACGGTTCCATAGGTTGGCAGGTCGAACGCCGGATTGGCCGCGTCGATCGGCATCATTTTCACCACGCTCTTGCCGTCCTTGCTCAGGTGCAGGCGGATGACGCGATTCGGCGACATGCCGTTCTCGATCGCGACCAGAGTGCCGTCATGCCAGTACAGGCCTTCGATGCCACCAAGGACCAGGGTGGTCGTGTCATGCGCAAGTGGAAAGCCGGTGCCGGCCTTCAGGTCCGCGCCAAAGATGCCCAGCGCATAGTCGGCAAAGTACAGGGTGTTGCCGTCGTCACTGATGGCCATGCCGCGGATGCTGGTCAGCTTCGGATTGGCGACAACGAGCTTGAGGGCATCACCCTCGACGGTGTAGATCTCGTTGAGCAGGCCATCGGCGACAAAGACCTTGCCGTCCTTGCCGATGGTGATGCTGGAAAGCGTGTGGGTACGTTCATTCGACGGCATGAGGATTTTGCCGAGCAGCTTGCCGGTTGACAGCCTGAACTTGAACAGGCCGGTCTTGTTGAAGTCTTCCTTGCGGAATCCCTTGAAATAGAGCGTCGAGGATGAAGTGACGTAAAGCAGGTCGCGCGGCGCATCGACGGCGATCGAGTAGACGCTCCACAGGCCGCTGCCGTCGGCCGGGGTGATGAACTCGCTCAGCTTGCCGTTCTTGTCGGCAATGCGCACCTGGCCGTCGCGGACACTGCCAACGAGGAACTTCTGCCGCTTCGGATCCCAGGCAATGGACTCGAACAAGGTGTCGCCCTTGGGCAGCTCGAAGGCGACCTTGCCTTCGCCAAACGGCTGCAGGTTCAACTGCAGGTTCTGTACCACGTAATCCCAGGCTTCGGTGCCGGTGACTTTCTCGAAGCGGGGATCGTCCTTGAGGTCGACGCCATAGCCTTGAGCCTTCATTTTCAGCAGCAGGTCATAGGTCTTGCTCTTGTCGCCCAGCTTGGCGTAGGTCAGGGCCAGCAGCATGCGCAGATCACCGGAATCCGGATGCAGCGCGCTCATGCGTGCCAGGGTCCAGGCGAGGCGCTGCTGGTCATCCAGCCGTTCATAACCGGTGATCATGCGGTTGAGCACTGCCGGCGAGGTGATCTCGTTGATCTGCGCCTCGGTGAACGTTGTGGCATCGCGTTGCTGCGGGGCTTTGGCCGCCGGAGTGTCGGCCAGGGCCATCGGTGCAGGCAGCAGCAAAGCCAGACAGCAAAGCAATCGCTTGATATTCATCAGCACAACCTTGGATGCTTGCGGGATTGGAGGCGGAGACAGACCACGCCGCTCCCGCGAAAGTTTCTTGGAGCCGATTACGATGACCGAAACAGTCACGCTTTGCAATGGAACCTGGCTGCGCCTGCAGCGGCGCGGACGCTGGGAATATGCCGAACGCACCAACCCCGGCGGCGGCGTGATGATCATTGCCGTAACCCCCGGCGACAAGCTGCTGTTTGTCGAGCAATATCGACCGGCACTGGAATGCATGACCATCGAGATGCCCGCCGGCCTGGTCGGCGACATTCCGGAAAGTGCCGCGGAAAGCGCGATCGAGGCGGCCCATCGCGAGCTGATCGAGGAAACCGGCTATGCCGCGGGGCGCATTGATTTCATCATGGCCGGACCGACCTCGGCCGGCATGAGCAACGAGATCCTGGCATTCGTGCATGCGCATGATCTGCATCGCGTCGAAGAGGGTGGCGGTGATGCGACCGAAAACATCATCGTGCATGAGGTCGACTGCGCGCAGGCGGCGCAATGGCTGGTGCGCAAGATGGTGGATGGCTTCTCGGTCGATCCGAAGATCTTTGCCGGTCTGTATTTCCTCGAGCACGACAAGCTCATGCGCGGGATCTGAGCGGCCACGGTTTTGCGCGTGGCGGCTTGCCAACGGCCGCGCCGGGATCAGACGCTCGTCAACACCACGGCCTGCCAGAGCAGCAGCGCGGCCATGCCAAGCAGGCACAGCAAGGTCAGCAGCATGCCGATGAAGCGCGCCGGACTTGCGCCTGCAGAGCGCGACAAGCCGACTGCATGCAGCAGGCGACCGAGCACCAGGACAATGCCGAAACCATGCACGATCAGCGGCAGGGTCTGGTTCCACTCGACCAGCAACAGCAGCAACAGGGCCAGTGGCAGATATTCGACCGCATTGGCGTGGGCGCGGATGCGGCGGGCCAGGTCCTGATGGCCGCCATCGCCGATCCCGGTTCGCGTCGACAGGCGCAGGCGGATCACGCGGAACGAGAGCGCGACGATCAACAGGGCCGAAAGGGCGGCATAGATTGCAGTGATATGCATGGAAGAGTTCTCAGGGTTGCTGCGCACGGGCGGGAGCGAGCAGTCGCGACGACTGCTGGATGCCGCTGAGGGTGACCTCGCCAGCAGGGACAATGCGGTAACGGATGCGCAGATCGCCGACTGCCGGATGATCGCGGTCATTGGCGGAGACGAGCGCGCCGTCGACGACACTGAAACTGGCTGCGAGGTTCTCGGGAAACTCGTCCAGACTGACCGGGCGCGGTGTCGAGTCGAGGCTTGCGACCAGCAGATCCACATCCGGGACGAAGGCGCCAAGGCGGATGTCCTTGCCGGCAAAGCGCTCGCCCTGCAGCGGAAAATGGTCCGGATTGCGTTGCCCGGGAGATGCGCTGAACCGCGTCGAATCGACCAGCGTCGGCGACCAGATCGTCGCCAGCGTGCATGCGCCCGCGTTGCAGTGTTCCTGCCACTGCAACATCTCGACTTCGCGAATGAGCACGATGGCATCTGCTGCCTGCAGGCCGAGCTGTGGATCCGTCGCGGGTTGCTCGACCGACAATCGTCCGCTCACCTTGACCAGGCGACCTTCGTTGTCGGCATCGACCGGATCTGCCGCAACCGGGATCGCGGTGGTCGGCAACGACGGAGCGGGGGCCTCCCGGTTCATCCACGTACCGAGCGCAAGCATCAGCAGTGCGAGCGCGCCGGCCAGCAGGAAAACGGTGCGACGCCGGCGTGGGCGAGGGTTCAACGGATCGCTGCCCGGATGCGTGTGGCGGCGGCTCAGACCGAATCGGGAATGATCACGGAGACTGCATCAATCTGCAGTCCGGCGTCTTGCGGTGCGCTGGCACCGTCTTTTTTCAGATGTTCGATTTCCTCGGCACTGGCGGCCTTCTTGCTGATCGTGCCATAGACGATGGCCGGGCCGCTGGCATCTTTCGGTACGCCAAACGCATGCTCGTGCATGTTCACGCGCGCCAGCGTGCCTCGTTCGCTGCTCAGCACGACCCAGCAACCCATCTTCTGGCAGACCTCGGTGATGCGGCCGCTGAAGGCGGCGGGCTTGCCGGCATGATCCTCGAGATGCGCGGCGGCAGTGTCCAGATCGACCGCCACCGGCATCGTTGCCGGCAGGCGTGCCCCATAGACCGCGCCGTCCGCGCTGGTCTCGACCGGCGTTGCCGGGGCGAATTTCCTTTCGTGGTGGTCGGCATCCTTGGCCGCGAACGCGCTGCCGCAGATCAGCAGTGAAAACAGCAAGGCACTACGCATGGTGAATTGCTCCGGGATGGGTCTGTGGAAAATCTGCCGACTTGCTCAGCCTGCCAGCGACCATGCGGTCAGGGCGGGCATCTCGTCGAGAGTACTGTAGCGGCCATTGTCGTCGCATTGTACCGAGGCCATCGCGCATTCGCTGTCATGCGTGAAAAACAGCCTGACCTTGCGCGCCAGCTTGTCGGCAAGAAATGCACGTTTCTCGTCGATCAGCATTTCCGGGAAGCGATCGTAGCCCATGGTGATCGGCAGGTGCACCCACGGTCGGCCGGGAATCAGGTCGGCGCAGAACACCACGCCGCCCTCGGGCGAGACGATCTCGGCGAGCATCAGGCCTGGCGTGTGGCCATTGGAAATCGTGAAGCGCACGGCATCGCCGAGCACCTTTGCATGCGCGCCTTCGACGATTTCCAGGCGACCGCTGTCAACCAGCAGCTGCGGCAATCCGGCGATGAACGAGGCGCGGTCGCGCGAATGCGGATTGAGCGCGCGCTGCCAGTGTTCGGCACCGACGACGAAGGTCGCATTTGGAAACAGCAGTTCCGGAGGGTGGCCTTCGCGCCAGGCGGCAAGCAAGCCGCCGGCATGATCGAAATGCAGGTGCGAAAGCACGACGACATCGATATCGGCATGCGCGAAGCCGGCTGCAGCCAGTGAATCAAGGAGTACGTGGCGGTCCTCGGCGACGCCGAAGCGGGCGCGCAATTTCGGCTCGAAGAACGCGCCGATGCCGGTTTCAAAGAGCACCGTCTTTCCCGCCAGGCCATCGGCCAGCAAGCAGCGGCAGGCCAGTGGAATGGCGTTGTCGGCATCGGCGGCAATCCATTTCTGCCAGACCGCCTTCGGCGCATTGCCGAACATCGCGCCACCATCGAGACGCTGTGAATTGCCGAGTAGTGACCAGAGTTTCATCGGTTCATTGCACCTTTCCGCTGCTCATTTCCTCGCGCGGATCCGCACCCGCGTGCAAGGTGTTGGACTGGCGATCCCAGCCGACCATGTTCATCAGGCCCCAGCGGCGCTCGCCGGCGTTGACGATGTGGCCCATTGCCTGCAGTGCCCGGGTTTCCTCCGCCGTGAATGCGTCCGGCTCGGCGGAAACGACATCCGGCAGGTACTGGTGGTGGTAGCGCGGATTGCCGACAACCTGCTGCGGCAGTTCGCCATCGATGAAGGCGAGGATGCCCTCGAAGACCATGGTAATGATGCGGCTGCCGCCGGGCGTGCCGATGACGCCGACGCGATCCTTGCCGATGACGAAACTCGGTGTCATCGACGACAGCGGTCGGTGTCCGGGTTTCGGCGCATTGGCATCGCCACCGACCAGGCCGAATGCATTTGGCTGGCCGGGCAACAGGGCGAAATCGTCCATTTCGTTGTTCAGCACGAAACCCGTGCCTTCGACGACAAAACCGGAGCCGAGGGTCAGGTTGACCGTCTTCGTCACCGAGGCCATGTTGCCGTCGGCATCGATGATCGAATAATGGGTGGTGTGTTCGGATTCGGTTGATGACATGTAACCGGGCAGCATGTCGCTGGGCGTCGCCTTTTGCGGATGGATCGAGGCGCGCAAGCCGGCCGCATACAGCGGGCTGAGCAATTCGGCGAGAGGCATGCTCACGTAATCGGGATCGCCAAGATACTCGGCACGATCGCGATAGGCGCGGCGCATCGCCTCGATGTTGAAATGGATGCGCTGCACGCGATCGTAGCGGTCAGGATCGTAGCCGGCGATGATGTTGAACATCTCGCCAAGGGCAATGCCTCCGGATGATGGCGGCGGCGCGGTGACGATGCGCCAGCCGCGGTAATCGAGGCTGATCGGTTCGCGCTCCTTGACCGTGTAGTCGGCGAGGTCCTCGCGGCTCCAGATACCGCCTGCCGCACGTACCGCGGCGACCATGCGCTTGGCGAATTCGCCCTTGTAGAAACCGTCATTGCCTTCGCGGGCAATGCGCTCGAGGGTGTCGGCAATATCTGGATTTTTCCACACTACTCCGACTGCAGGCGCCTTGCCATCGGCGAGGTAGAGGCTCGCCGAGGCCGGCCAGCGTTCGAGCACGGGCTTGCGTCGCTCGATCGACGACTGCAGGCGTGGATAAACGGCAAAACCTTCGCGGGCAATGCGGATGGCCGGGGCCAGCGATACCGACAACGGCAGGCTGCCGTAACGCGCGGCCAGCAAGGCATAGGCCGCCGGTTCGCCGGGAATGCCGGCCGACAGCGGGCCATTGATCGACTTGTCCTTGTCGAGCTTGCCCTGGGCATCGGCCCAGAGTTCGCCGCGGCTCTGCGCCGGTGCGCGCTCGCGGGCATCGACGAAGAAATCCTTGCCATTGCTGGCCCGATGCAGCAGGAAGAATCCGCCGCCGCCGATTCCGGAGCTTTGCGGTTCGATCACGGCGAGGGTTGCGCCCACCGCAATGGCCGCGTCAAAGGCGTTGCCACCCTTGCCGAGGATCTCGAAGCCGGCCTCGGTGGCAAGGTGGTGTGAACTGGCAATCGCGGCCTTGCCCGGGCGCGCAGCCTGCACCGCTGCATCCGCCGCGGTTGTCGGCGTTGCCTGCGTGGCCAGGCACGGCGACGCCAGCAAGGCGGCGATCAGAAAAAATCCATGGTGCTTCACGTGATTTCCTCGCGGGTCAGCGCGGCGTACTTCGCCTGCAGTTGCTCGCGCGATTCAGGGAATTGCGGATCGAGCACGATGCACTCGACCGGACAGACCTCGACGCACTGCGGTACGTCGAAATGCCCCACGCATTCAGTACAGCTGGATGGCGCGATTTCGTAGATCTCGCGCCCCGGGGTTATCGCGTTGTTCGGGCAGACCGGTTCGCAGACATCACAGTTGATGCATTGGTCGGTGATCTTGAGTGCCATTGCGTGGCTGCGGCGCGCCGCATGAACGGCGCGCCGGATTGCCTTACTTCATTTCAGCGAAGCGGTAGGTCGCGCCGGAACTGGTCAAGGCTTCCTTGACCCGGTCCGAATCGGCCTGCGCGCCGACGAAGAGCACGGTCACGTCCTTGAACGTGCCAGCCCCGGCATCCTTGAACGAATCGATGATGAGGTCCGCGGTGATCGCCGAATCCGGACCGCCGAACGCCAGCATGTTGCCGGGCAGGACGCCGCGGGAGACGGCGAGGCTGACGTTGTCGAGCTGGTTGCTGCGATCGATCACCGCCTTGCCGTCATCGCCGCCCGGAACAAAGTACATGTATGGACGATTGCTCTTGACGCCCTGCATGTTCTGCATGACCACGGCAGCGAGATACTTCTTCCACTCGGCCGGTGCAGCGGTGGGCGCCGGCAGGGCCACGGTCTCGACCGTCTGCTCGGTTGGCGCGGCAGCTTCTTCCTTCTTGTCGCAGGCAGACAGGGCCAGGGTCACCGCGCACGCGGCGAACACGAGGAAAAGGGATTTCTTCAACATCACTGCAACTCCTTGAGGGTAAGGGATCAATCGGCCCAGCGTTGCGCGAGCGCGTGCTGGACGACCGGATGGACGAATCCGGAGACATCGCCGCCAAGCCGCGCGATCTCGCGTACAAGCGACGAGGAAATGAAGCTGTATTGCTCGGCCGGGGTGAGGAACATGGTCTCGGCCTGCGGAATCAGGTGTCGATTCATGCTGGCCAGCTGGAACTCGTATTCGAAATCCGACACCGCTCGCAGGCCGCGCAGGATGACGCCGGCCTCGATCTCATTGACAAAGCTGGCGAGCAGGCTGGAAAACCCGCGCACTTCGACGTTGCCGATTCCGGCCAGTGCTTTCTTCGCCATGTCCAGCCGTTCCTCGAGGCTGAAGCAAGGGCCTTTGCTCTGGCTGTCGGCGATGGCAACGACCAGGCGATCGAACAGCGGTGCCGCCCGCGTCACCAGGTCGATGTGGCCATTGGTGATCGGGTCGAAGGTGCCGGGATAGACGGCGACACGTGCGCGCGATGGAGGTACGGACATCAATCCACCTGGATTGCTGCGGAAATCCGCTCTAGCTTAGCGGAATCGTCGGAGTACGACGATAGAGCGCGAACTGCACGGCACCCGCCCGAGCTTCGCGGTGCAGCTGCCAGTTTGCCGGCAGGGCAAGGCTGCTGCCGACCGCCGATTCGACATGGATCATCGCCGCGTCCGCCAGCCAGCCTCCGCTTTCAAGTCGGGCAGCGGCATCGCCCCACAAGCCGGCGCCGAACGGTGGATCGAGAAAGACCAGGTCGAACGCTTGTGCCGGCCCGCGCAGCCAGTTCATTGCGTCGGCATTGACCACGTGGGCGTTATCGATCTTCAGGCGATCCAATGTCGCCTGCAGGTGACGGGCGAGGTCGCGATCGCGCTCGATGAGGGTGCAGGAGCCCGCACCCCGGGAAATCGCCTCGATGCCGAGTGCGCCGGTTCCGGCAAACAGGTCCAGGCATTTCGCGCCCGCGATCATCGGCGCCAGCCAGTTGAACAGCGTCTCGCGCACGCGGTCGCTGGTCGGGCGCAAGCCGTCACGCTCGATCACATCGATGCGGCTGCCGCGCAGCGTGCCGGCGACGATGCGCAGCTTGCCGGCGTTGCCTTGGGCAGGACGCTTCACGGGGATCTTCCGTTCAGGAGCACGAGGAGGGAGTGATAGCATGCCGCGCATCCTTTCGACGTGTCACCCCGCAATGCTCAAGTTCTGGAAGAAGAAGCCGGCTGTCGACAAGCCGGCGGTGGAGAAAGCCAACGAAGCCTTGCTGTACAAGGCTCCGGCAACAGCGGATGCGGTAACCGAGGAGGTTCCAGCGACCGCACTGCTCGCGCGCAGCGGACCGGTCACCCTTGCCGGATCGCTGCTGGCGCATCCGGAAATGGTGGATGACCCGACGCGCATCGACCTCGACATCACCGAGGAACACCCGGTCGATTCGCAGCTCGTCGAAGCAGCGGCGTCGGCGGAAGACGGGATCCCGGCGCGGAAAAGCTGGCGGCAACGCCTTGCCGGAAGCGGCTTTGCCAAGGGCCTCGGCGGCCTCTTTGCACGCAATCCAAAGCTCGATGACGATCTGCTCGAGGAGCTGGAAACCTGCCTGATCAGCGCCGATGTCGGCGTCGGCACGGCGACCGCGATCGTCGAGGATTTGCGCAAGCGCGTGTCCAGGCGCGAGTTTGCCGATGCCGCTGCCTTGCTCGACGCCTTGCGCAAGCGCCTCGTCGAATTGCTGCAGCCAGTCGAACAGCCGCTCGATGTCGGCGGACATCAACCGTTCGTGATCCTCATGGTCGGTGTCAACGGCGTCGGCAAGACCACCACCATCGGCAAGCTCGCGCACCGCTTCCTCGGCGAGAAGCGCAGCCTCATGCTTGCCGCCGGCGACACTTTCCGCGCCGCCGCCGTCGAGCAGTTGCAGACCTGGGGCCAGCGCAACGGCGTGCCGGTGATTGCGCAATCCTCCGGTGCCGATTCCGCCAGCGTGATTTTCGATGCCTTGCAGGCGGCAAGATCGCGTCGGGTGGACGTGCTCATCGCCGACACGGCCGGACGCCTGCATACCCAGTCCGGCCTCATGGATGAACTGTCCAAGGTGCGTCGCGTGCTGGCCAAGATCGATGCCGGCGCACCGCACGAGGTACTCATGGTCATCGATGGCACCACCGGCCAGAACGCGATCCACCAGGTCAGGCATTTCCGCGAGGCGATCGGCGTCAGCGGCCTTGTCGTGACCAAGCTCGATGGCACCGCCAAAGGCGGCGTGGTATTTGCGCTTGCCCGCGAATTCGGCCTGCCGATTCGCTTTGTCGGCCTGGGTGAAGGCATTGACGATTTGCGCGTGTTCGAGGCGCAGGCATTTGTAGACGGCCTGTTGCCGGCTTCGCTTTCAGGATCCGCCAGCGGCGCCTGAGCACGACGGGAAGCGGAATGGACGCGTTCGCCAGACATCTGCTCGGCTGGTTTGACCGGCACGGGCGGCAAAACCTGCCCTGGCAGCATCCGCGCACTCCGTATCGGGTCTGGCTCAGCGAGATCATGCTGCAGCAGACCCAGGTGCGCACGGTGATTCCCTATTTCGAACGCTTCGTGCAGGCGCTGCCGAGCCTGGGCGCGCTTGCCGCGGCGTCCGAGGATCGCGTGCTGGCCTTGTGGTCGGGGCTTGGCTACTACAGCCGCGCACGCAACCTGCATCGCTGTGCGCGGCTGTGCGTCGCCCGGCATGCCGGCGAATTGCCCGAGTCGATCGAAATGCTTGCGGCCTTGCCCGGCATTGGCCGTTCGACCGCCGCGGCCATCCTCGCCCAGGCGCACGCACAGCCCCTGGCCATCCTCGATGGCAATGTGCGGCGCGTGCTGGCGCGCTTCCATGGCGTGCACGGCTGGCCGGGCAGCAGCGCAGTGCAGAAGCAGTTGTGGCAACTGGCCGAAGCACATACGCCGCGCTCGCGTGTCGCCGACTACACCCAGGCGATCATGGATCTTGGCGCGCTGGCGTGCACGCGCAGCAAGCCGCGATGCCTTGAATGTCCGTTGCGCGGTGATTGCATTGCCTTGCGCGACGGCCTGACAAGCGTGTTGCCGCAGGCAAAACCGGCACGGCAGGTTCCGCTGCGCACGACGACCATGTTGATCGCCCGCGACGGCGAAGGCCGCATCCTCCTCGAACGGCGGCCGCCGGTCGGAATCTGGGCGCGCCTCTGGAGCCTTCCCGAAGGCCTCGATGCCGAGCAGGCCAGGCTTGGCATTCCCGCGCTGCGGAACAACCAGGCGGCGTCGATTCGCGTGCTGCCCGAACTGCTGCATCGCTTCAGTCATTTCCAGTTGCGCATTACCCCGGTCGTGCTCGAAGTCGCCAGCGCGGCAGCGCATGTTGCGGAGGACGGCGAGCAAGGCTGGTTCCTTCCCGGAGAACTCGGCGAACTTGGCCTGCCCGCGCCAGTGCGTAAACTGTTGGGCAGCCTTATTGAGGAATCGAATCCATGCGAACAGTCCACTGCGTGAAACTGGGCTTTGAAGCCGAAGGCCTCGCCTTTGCGCCCTGGCCCGGCGAACTTGGCAAACGCATCTACGAAAACGTGTCGAAAAAGGCCTGGGCCGAATGGATGGCGCATCAGACCATGCTCATCAACGAGAACCGCCTGAATCCGCTGGATGCCTCCACGCGCAGTTTCCTCAGCGCTGAAATGGAAAAGTATTTCTTTGGCGAAGGCTCATCGGCACCGCCCGGATTCATCGCTCCGAGTTCCTGACCTCGGCCGTTCCCGGCAGTTGACCGTTCCAAGCGGATGATTCGGGGAAACAATTCCGGACATTCAAGACTTTGCTTTCGCGGCGCCGCTTGCCAAGGCAACGGCAAACCGGAGCACAACCAAAGCGCCCCGAATCCGCCCTGCCGGGAACCTTTCCCTTTATGCCGTATGGGTACGCCTTGCGGGGGAAGAAAGTAACGGCAGAGGCGATTATTGGTGGAATCTGCCTGTGCGGGACGGCTGCAGCCACATCCTACGAGAGCACGACGCCGAGGCGGGCGGCAGCATCGCGATAGCTGCGCAGGATGCTCTCGCCGCGGCAGCAAAAGGTCACCTTGAACCTGGCGTGGGCGGGTTTGCCGATTTCGCCGAGAGCGATCATTGCGGCCTTTTCCGGCGGGTAGCCGAATACGCCGCAACTGATGGCCGGGAAGGCTAATGAATCCAGCGACTGCGCCGTGGCAATGGCCAGCACGTTGCGATAGCAGGCTGCCAGCAATGCCGGCTCGCCATCTTCGCCGCCTTCCCAGACTGGCCCGACAGTATGGATGATGAAGCGCGCGGGCAGGGCAAATCCCCCGGTCAGGCGTGCTTCGCCGGTCGGGCAACGCACACCGGGGCGCACCAGGGGCAGGGCACGGCAGGCGGCGAGCAGGCCCGGGCCGGCGGCATGATGGATGGCCCCATCGACACCGCCGCCGCCAAGCAGGGTCTCGTTGGCGGCGTTGACGATGGCGTCGACGCGGAGCTCGGTGATATTGCAGTCAAGGATTCGGATCATCGCGGCGAGGGTTGCCCGGCTTGCCCGGGTTCAAGTCTAGAGTCCCCGGCCATGGAGCGCGAGCCGTCGGCATCGAATCCTTCGTCGTTCCGGCAGGTGGACCCCGGCATAGTGATTCATTGGGTATTCGTGTTGGAGATTGCCTCGCGCCATGGGCGTGCCCTTGAAAATTAGCTGCCTAGGACATAATATCCTCGGCTGCCATGAGCACACCCGACAATTCCTTTACCTACGCCCTGCACAACGTCACTTGCCTGTTGCGCAAGCATTTCGACCGCCGCGCGATCCGCTTCAGCCTGACCCGCGCCCAGTGGCGGGCGCTGAAGTCGATCCGGCGCCGTGAAGGGCTCAGCCAGAGCGAGCTGGCCGAACTTCTTGAAATGGAGCCGATTGCCGTCGGTCGCGTGCTCGATCGCCTGGTCGCGGCGGATTTTGTCGAGCGTCGTGCCGATCCGAATGACCGGCGACGCTGGCGCCTGCACCTGACCGCCCGGGCGCATGAGGTCACCGACGACATGGAAGTGCTCGCCTCCGAGTTGCGCCAGGAAGCGCTGGTCGGCGTTGGCCAGGCGGATTTCGAAGCCTTCGAGCGTGTCCTCGAACGGATCCGCAGCAACCTCCTCGCCATTGATGGCAACACTGAATCATCCGAATCCTGATGCCGAGCATGCAATGACCAGCAAACAGAGCAATGAATCCGTCGTTGCAGACGAAACCGGCACGCCTGCGCGCAAGCGCGGCAACCGCATGCTGTGGCTTGGCGGCCCGCTCGTGGTCTGCTTGATCGCAGGATATTTCTACGTCACCTCGGGGCGCTATGCCTCGACGGACAATGCGTATGTGCAAGCCGATCAGGTCACCATTGCACCGCAGATCGCCGGTCGCGTCGTCGAAGTCGCCGTGCATGAGAACCAGCAGGTACGCAAGGGCGATCTGCTCTTCCGCCTCGATGCCGAGCCGCTGCAGCTCGCGGTGATGCAGATGGAAGCGCAGATCGAGGCCGCGGCGGATTACCTCAATGCATCGCGCGACAACTATCGTTCGGCCAGCGCCGACTTGCGCTCCTCGGATGCAACCTTGCGCAACCACGAGGCGCAGCTCAAGCGCATCCGCGAATTGCGCGGCAGGGGGCTGGTCGCGCAGAAAACCCTCGACGATGCCATCAACGATGTGACCACGGCCCGTGGCAGCCGCGACAGCGATGCCGCAAACCTGGCCAAGGCCAAGACCATGCTCGGCGGGGCGGTGGATACGCCGCTTGCGCAGTTGTCCGGCTACAAGGTGGTCATGGCGCAACTGGCCAAGGCCAGGCTGGACTTGTCGCATGCGGAAATCCGCGCACCCATCGATGGCACGATCGGCAAGATGCATCTGCAGCCTGGCGATTACCTGAATGTCGGGCAAGCGGCCATGCCGCTGGTTTCCAACAGCGTGTGGGTCGAAGGCAATTTCAAGGAAACCGACCTGACCAATGTCCACGTCGGGCAATCGGCCGAGATCGAGGTGGATACTTATCCAGGCTACAAGTGGAAGGCGACCGTGGCATCGATCAGTCCGGCCTCGGGTTCGCAGTTTTCCATCCTGCCGGCGCAGAACGCCACCGGCAACTGGGTGAAGATCGTGCAGCGCATTCCTGTGCATCTGTCGATCGATGCCGGCAGTCAGCACGGCCTGATCCTGCGTGCGGGCATGAGCGCCGATGTCGAAATCGACACCGGCAAGGAGCATTCGCTGCTTGGGCGTTTGAGCGCGCGCGGCGCCTCCCGGCCGCAGCTTGCAATAAACGGTCGGGATTAGGGATTCGGGAACACGGAACAGCAAGACCAGGCTCTGCAGCTCGAATCGCCCTGGCACGCTGATTTCCGGCAGCCGAACCAGCGGCCATCGCCAATCTCCGACTCCCGTTCCCGAATCCCGGATTTCCAGGCAACATGACCACGCTTCCGTCGCATCGCGAGGTTCCGAATCTGCCGCTGCTGGTCGTTTCGATCATGCTGGCGACGCTGATGCAGGTGATCGATTCGACGATCGCCAACGTCGCCTTGCCGGACATGCAGGGTTCGCTGTCGGCCACCCAGGACCAGGCGGCGTGGATCCTCACCTCGTACATCGTTGCCGCGGCGATCGCCACGCCAGCAACCGGATGGCTGGCCGCGCGCTTTGGTCGCCGCCATCTGCTGATCGTCGCCATCGCCGGATTCACGATTGCCTCGGTGCTCTGCGGCATTGCCACCAACATCAGCGAAATGGTCGCTTTTCGCGTGCTGCAGGGCCTCTTTGGCGCTGCTCTTGTACCGATTTCACAATCTTCCCTGCTCGATGCCTTTCCGCCGGAACGACATGGCGCGGCCATGGCCTTGTGGGGCATGGGCGTGATGGTCGGGCCGATTGTCGGACCACCGCTGGGTGGCTGGTTGACCGACAACTACAGCTGGCATTGGGTGTTCCTGATCAATGTGCCGGTCGGCATCGTGGCCTTGCTCGGCGTGCTGGCCAGCGTGCCCAGGGACGAGACGCACACGAACCGTTTCGACTGGCGCGGCTTCGCCTTCCTTGCCATCGGCATTGCCGCGTTGCAGCTCATGCTCGATCGCGGCAACGAGAAGGACTGGTTCTCCGCCGTCGAGATCCAGATTTACCTGGCTCTGGCCTTGCTCGGCTTCTATCTGTACTGGGTGCACTGGCGCAGCAGCCTGCGCAGCTTCGTTGATCTCTCCCTGCTCAAGGATCGCAATTTCGGCGTCGCCACGCTGTTCATCTTCATTGTCGGCGTGTTGCTGTTCGCGACCATGGCCTTGATGCCGCCGTACCTGCAAAACCTGATGAACTATCCGGTCGTCACCACCGGCGTGCTGCTGGCACCGCGCGGCATTGGCACGCTGATTGCGATGACCATCGTCGGACGCTTGCTGCAGGCGGGCATCGATCCACGCAAACCCATGGCCATCGGCATCCTGCTGATTGCACTTTCACTCGGCATGAGCGCGCAATTCGGCCCCGATGTGCCGATGTGGCCAATCATCAATGTCGGCATCCTGCAGGGTCTTGGCCTCGGCCTGGTCTTCGTGCCGGTGTCGACCCTCGCCTATGCGACCCTGCCGGGGCCGGCACGAACCGAAGCCGCCGGCATCTTCAGCCTGGCGCGCAATATCGGATCGAGCATCGGCATTTCGATCATGTTTGCCCTGGCCGCGCGCAATACGCAGATCAATCATGCCGAAATCGCCGCGCGCCTGACGCCGTACTCGCTGAACCTGCCAGCGGGCGCATTCGACATAAATTCCGCACAGGGCCTGGCCATGTTGAATGCCGAAGTGACGCGCCAGGCGGCCGCCATTGCCTATATCAATGACTTTTGGCTGATGATGTGGATGACCCTGATTGCGTTACCCTTCCTGCTTCTGTTCCGTATTCCGCGCCGGACGGGAGCCGCCGCCCGCGCGCCGCTGCCAGTGGCCGAGCACTGAACTGGCGAACACGCGGACTCCTGGCAGCGTGGTCACCGTGCAGCCAAGCCGCGCTGCCGATTCCTTTGCCATCACGCAAGCGCGCCCTTATCCGATTCGATCAACACACCGACGACATGCAGAAACCTCTCGCTCCCACTGTTCTCGCCATCTGCCTGCTCGGGCTTGCCGCTTGCTCGAGCAAGGAGCCGTCAGGGCAAGCGTCAGCCAATCCCGCGATCCCGGTGACCACGGCCGTCATCGAGCCGTCGACCTGGATCGACACGATCGAGGCGGTCGGCACGACCAAGGCGCGCGAATCCATCACCCTGACCGCAAAGATCACCGAGACCGTGCGCAAGGTGAATTTCAGCGACGGCCAGCAGGTCGATGCCGGTGATGTGCTGGTCGAGATGACGTCTGGCCAGCAGGTCGCCGCGCTCGCCGAGGCGCAGGCGACCTTCAAGGATGCCGAGCGCCTGATGAAGCGCAACGACGATCTGGTGCGCCAGGGCACCGTCTCGAAACAGGTCGCCGACACAGCGCGCGCCACGCATGATTCGAGTCAGGCGCGCGTGGCCTTGTTGCGCGCGCAACTGGCCGATCGCGTGGTCACGGCACCATTTTCGGGTGTGCTCGGCCTGCGCCAGGTCAGCGTCGGTGCGCTGGTCACGCCGGGCACGATCATCACCACGCTGGATGACATCGACACGATCAAGCTCGATTTCGCCCTGGCCGAACGCAATCTGGCACGACTGCAGCCGGGCCTCGAGCTGACCGCTACCAGCGTCGCCTATCCGGGCCGCCAGTTCAGCGGGCGCATCACCTCGATCGATTCCCGCGTCGATCCGGTTACCCGCGCCATTCTCGTGCGCGCCGAATTGCCGAATCCCGATCACGCCTTGCGTGCCGGAATGCTGATGACGGTCAATGTCATGCAGGCTGGACGCGAGGTGCTGGCGCTGCCCGAAATCGCCATCGAACAGGTCGGTGCCGGCTCGTTCGCGTATCGGGTCAAGCCGGACATGCGCGTGGAGCGCGTTGCGGTCGAACTGGGCGCGCGCAAGGACGGCAAGGTCGAAGTCATCCGCGGCATCGATGCCGGCACACGCATCGTCATCGATGGCACGGTCAAGCTGCGTGATGGCTCGTTGATCAGCGATGCGACGCCGGCAGCGGTGGCTCCGCAATGAATCTTTCCGATATCTCGATCCGGCGTCCGGTGTTTGCCGCCGTCATCAGCCTGCTGCTGGTCGTGCTCGGGGTGATGTCGTTTTCGCGCCTGACCCTGCGCGAGTTGCCGGCGATCGATCCACCGATCGTTTCCGTCCAGGTGAATTATCCGGGTGCCTCGGCGGCGGTCGTCGAAACGCGCATCACCCAGGTGCTTGAAGATGCCCTGGCCGGCATCGAAGGCGTGGAGACGGTTGAATCGAGCAGCCGCAACGGCAGCGCCGATGTGTCGATGGAATTCAAGTTGAGCCGCGATATCGAGGCGGCCACCAATGATGTGCGCGATGCGGTCAGCCGCGTCCAGGATCGCCTGCCCGAAGAAGCCGATCCGCCCGAAATCTCCAAGGTCGAAAGTGATTCCGACGCGATTGTCTGGCTCAACATGCGTTCGGATCGCATGGATTCGCTGGAATTGAGCGACTACGCCGAACGCTATGTTTCGGATCGGCTGTCGGCAATCGAAGGCGTGGCCCGCGTCATCGTCGGGGGCGGCCAGCGCTACGCGATGCGCATCTGGCTCGATCGCGAAGCGCTTGCCGCACGCGGGCTGGCGGTATCGGACATCGAAGCCGCACTGCGTCGGGAAAACGTCGAGCTTCCGGCAGGACGCATCGAATCGGAAAACCGCGATTTCACCCTGCGCGTGCAGCGCAACTACCGCAAGGCCGAGGATTTCGCCAAGCTCGCGCTGGCCAAGGGCAGTGACGGCTATGTCGTGCGTTTGGGCGATGTCGCCAAGGTCGAGCGCGCGGCCGAGGAAAGGCGTTCCTACCTGCGCAGCAATGGCCAGCCGAACGTCGGCCTCGGCATCGTCAAGACTTCCACGGCCAACAGCCTCGATGTCGCCCGCGCCGCCCGCGCCGAAGCCGAGCGCGTGCAGCAGTCACTGCCGGAAGGCACCGAAATCTTTGTTGCCTACGATTCCACCTTGTTCATCGAATCGGCGGTCCAGCGCGTCTACGCGACCTTGATCGAAGGCGGCATCCTCGTTGTCCTGGTCATCTTCCTCTTCCTCGGCAGCGCGCGTTCGGCCCTGATCCCCGCCGTGACCGTGCCGGTCTGCCTGATTGCCGCCTTCATCGGCCTGTACGCCTTCGGCTACTCGATAAACCTGCTGACCCTGCTGGCGCTGGTGTTGTGCATCGGCCTGGTCGTCGATGACGCGATCGTCGTGCTCGAAAACATCCAGCGTCGCGCCGATCTCGGCGAACCAGTGCTGATTGCCGCCAAGCGCGGCACGCGCCAGGTGGCGTTCGCGGTGATCGCCACGACCGCCGTTCTCGTCGCCGTGTTCCTGCCTATCGGTTTCATGGAAGGCAATACCGGACGCCTGTTCCGCGAGCTCTCGGTGACCCTGGCCGGTGCCGTCGCGTTGTCGGCGTTCGTGGCCCTGACCCTGACCCCGATGATGGCCTCCAAGCTGGTGCGCCCGCATGTGCACAGGTCGGGCTTCAACGGTTTCGTGCATGCGCGACTCGAACGGCTGACCGCGCTGTACCGGCGTGGCGTCGTGCGCAGCAGCGGCAAGCCGGTCATCTTCATCCTCGTCCTGCTGGCGGCTTTCGGCGCCAGTGCCGTGCTCCTGCGATTCGTGCCTTCCGAACTGGCGCCGACCGAGGATCGCGGCGTGCTGCATGTCTCGGTCACCGGGCCGGAAGGAGCCGGCTTTGACTACACGATCGGGCAGATGCAGCAGGTCGAGGAGAAGTTCTTCGGCTTGATCGGTGAAGGCGGCCCGATCGAGCGCTTCAATTCGCGCGTTCCCGGCAGCTATGGTTCAAGCCAGGAGATGCATACCGGTCGCATCACGGTATTCCTCAAGGACTGGACAAAACGCAAGGAAACGACGCCGCAAGTGACCGAACAACTGCGCAAGGACCTGGCCAGCCTGCCCGGCGTGCGCGCGGTGCCCTCGTATCGCACTGGTCTGGTTCGCGGTGGCGGCCAGCCACTGAGCATTGTCCTCGGCGGCCCCGATTACAAGGAGCTGGCAAGCTGGCGCGATCGCATCCTGGCGCGCATGGAGGAGAACCCGGGTCTGTTCGGCGCCGATTCGGATTACAAGGAAACCCAGCCGCAGATGCGTGTTGAAATCGATCATGCGCGCGCTGCGGATCTCGGCGTGTCGGCGCAGGAAATCGGCCGCACGCTGGAAACGATGATGGGCGGGCGGCGGGTGACGACCTATGTCGACGGTGGCGAGGAATACGACGTGATCATGCAGGCGCAGCGCAGCGATCGCGCTGCGCCGGCCGATCTCGACAATCTCTATGTGCGCTCGGCACGCAGCAGCGAACTGATCCCGCTGGCCAACCTGGTAAGCCTCAAGGAACTTGCCGAACCCGGCCGCCTGAACCGCTTCAACCGGCTGCGCGGGATCACCATCTCGGCGGGATTGGCCCCGGGTTACACGCTGGGCGAGGCGTTGACCTGGGCGCAGAAGACCGTTGCCGAGGAGCTGCCGCCGACCGCACAACTCGACTACAAGGGCGATTCGCGCGAGTACCTCAAGGCCGGCGGCGCGGTGGTCCTGACCTTTGCCCTCGCCCTGCTGGTCGTCTACCTCGTGCTGGCCGCGCAGTTCGAGAGTTTCGTGCATCCCTTTGTCATCATGCTGACCGTGCCGCTGGCCGTGCTTGGTGCCTTGATCGGCCTCTGGCTGACCGGCAACAGTCTCAACCTGTTCAGCCAGATCGGCATCGTCATGTTGATCGGACTGGCAGCAAAAAACGGCATCCTGATTGTCGAGTTCGCCAACCAGTTGCGCGACGAAGGCAGGAGCATTGCCGAAGCCATTGCCGAATCCGCTGCGGTGCGCCTGCGCCCGATCCTGATGACCTCGGTGGCGACGATTGCCGGTGCCGTGCCGCTGGTCGTGGCCGGCGGACCGGGTTCGGCCAGCCGTGCGGCAATCGGCGTGGTGGTGATCTTTGGTGTCGCCTTCTCGACTCTGTTGTCGTTGTTCGTGGTGCCCTCGTTCTACACGCTGTTGGCGCCGCTCACGCGCTCGCCCGATGCACTGGCACGCAAGATCGACAAGCTCGATGCGGAAACGCCGGCGGTTGGCGGGCATGCCTGAGCGGATCTTCGCCGGCCATGACGTTTCCTGAACCTGTTCCATGCGATGCTCCCGCCGCAAGCTGAACGGAAACGCGCAAATGAGTGAGAACAAGTGGAAAAGTGGCAAAAATACTCCAATTTCGCCGTGGAAGCAGCGAACGGATGCGCCGGCGCGTGCGCCCGCACCACGCGAGACGGCGGCGGAACACGCCGAGACGGAATCCAGGCCGCAGCGCCCGAGCGGCGAGATGCGCCTGTACGGGATCAACGCCTGCCTGGCCGCATTCGCGCGGCGTCCAGGACAATTGCGCAAGGTCTACCTGCTGGAGTCGCGTATCGCCGAGCTGAAGCCGGTGTTGGCCTGGTGCGTCAAGCATCGACTCGGCTATCGCGTGGTCGAAAGCGCCGACCTGGACAAGCTGACCGGTTCCCGCCACCACGAAGGCATCTGTTTCGAGATGTTGCGTCCGCCTGCGCTGTCGCTGGAGGGCTTGCTGGCCGCGCAGCCCAGGGCACCAGCACCATCCTTGCTGATCTGGCTCGATGGCGTCGGCAATCCGCACAATCTGGGAGCACTGTTGCGCAGTGCTGCGCATTTCGGCGTTGCCGGGGTAATCGTGCCGGCGACTTCGTCGCTGGATCTGTCCGGTGCGGCTGCGCGCGTCGCCGAAGGCGGGGCAGAGGTGGTGCCATTGGTGCGGATCGAGGATGACATGCTTGCCTTTGCCAGCCTGCGTGCGGCTGGCTACCGGATCACCGCGACCCTGCCGCGGGGTGGCGAAGACCTCTACGCGACGCGCCTGGAACCGCGCAAGGTGCTGGTGTTCGGCGCTGAAGGCGAGGGCATGAGCAAGTCCCTGGTCGAGGCAGCCGACCACAAGGTTTCCATACCCGGCAGCGGCATCGTCGAAAGTCTCAACATCTCGGTCAGCGCGGCGGTCGTGCTTGGCGAGTACTGGCGCCAGCTGCACGCGAGTCCGATGCGTCGTTGACGCCACCAACCGGCAGATCCGCTGTGCAAGCGGACCTGCCCGTATCGATCAGGCATTCACCAGCGCGAGTCGCCTGGCGTCATTCGATTGAAAACTGCTGCAACGAAACCGGCGTGGTTCCGGCCGTGATCACCCACTCACTGGCCTGCATGGCATCGATCAGCCGGCAGGGTGCAGGAAACCCGGCGATTGTGCAGATGAACAATCAGTGCCCGTTGGCGTCTTCCGGGAACGCGCCCGCAGCCGAGCCGAAATCACCATTGGCGGAAGCGGCCAGAAACATGGCCACGGCATAGGCGGCGACATTCTGGCGCAATTGTTCCGGATCGACCTTGTCGAGCGTGTCGTTGGCGGTATGGTGCCAGTCGAAATAGCGCGTGGCGTCCTGGTGCAGGGACAAACCGGCCATGCCGACCGCATGCACGGCGGAGAGATCCGAGCCGCCGCTGCCGGCAGCCGTGGCGTCGTATTCAATGCCCAGCGGAGCAAGTGCCTTGGCGATCTGGTTGATCGCGCCGCGCGCCTCGGGTTTCACCGTCGCGGTGACCTTGACGATCCGGTCTGCGCCGGCGTCGGATTCGGCGCCGAGAATGGCCTTGCCGATCTGCAGGTGATGTTCGGCGGCATAGGCCTTGCCGCCATACAGGCCGGACTCCTCGTTGGCGAAGGCGACCACGCGGATGCTGCGGGCCGGGCGCTCGGTCAATTGTCCGATCAGGTGCGCAGCGGCGGTGGTGATCGCGATGCCGGCGGCATCATCGATCGCGCCGGTGCCGAGATCCCAGGAATCGAGATGCCCGCCGGTCAGGAAATATTCGTTCGGGCGCGAGCTGCCGGTGATTTCAGCGATCACGTTGGCTCCGTTGTAGCTGCCTTCGATGCCGCAGTCGAGGGCGAGACGCAGTTTTACCGGTTGGCCACGCTTGAGCACGTTGTCGAGCAGATCGGCATCCGGATTCGACAGGGCCGCAGCCGGAATTGCCTTGGCCGGATCGGTGAAGCGGGTCATGCCGGTATGCGCGAGACGATTGCCGTCGGAGCCGACCGATCGCAGCAGGAATGCGGATGCACCTTTGGCGGCGGCCAGCTCCGGCCCACGCACGCGAACCGCCGAACCGGTTCCGTAATCGTGGCCATCGCTCAGCGCATGCATGCGCGGGATGGCGAGATAAACGATCTTGCCCTTCACCTGATAATCCGCCGCCGCCTTCATTGCATCGAGACTGTCGAAGGCGATCACTTCGGCATCGAGTCCGCCGGTCGGCGTAGCGGCCGATCCGCCGAGAGCGGTCACCGCGAGGGACTGCGGGAAAGGCGAAACAATGGCTGCGCTCTCGCTGCGACGAACCCATTTCGGATAACTGACCGGCTCGCTCCAGACCTTGTCGAAACCAAGCGACTTGAAGCGGGCAACCATCCATTCGCGCGCTTTCAGATCATTCTCGCCACCGGCCAGGCGCGGCCCGATCTCGGTGGTCAGATCCGCGACGATGGCATAGGCGACATCATCTTTCAGCGCACGCTCGCGCAGCTCGCCGGCCTTCTCGATGGCAGCCTGCGGAATCACGGTGGTACTGGTCGCATCCGCCGCCTGGGCAGCGGTCTGCATCAGCAGCAGGGCAAGGGCAAGCGAGACGAGACGAGGCATGATCGGATTCCACCTGGAGGCAATCTCCGATCATGCCAGAGCCACGCTGCGCGCAACCGTGGCGAAGGTCATCCGCTGCCTTCTGCAGCGGCTTGAAACCTCGCCGGTGTGGTTACTTGCCCTGCTTCAGCAGGTCACGGATTTCCGTCAGCAGGACGACATCCGCAGGTGGTGCGGCGGGTGTTTCTTCGGCCTTCTTGCTGAGGCGGTTGATTGCCTTGACCACCATGAAGATCGCAAAGGCGACGATGGCGAACTGGATCATGGTGTTGATGAAGGCGCCATACTGGATCGCGACTTCGCCAGTGCCGTCCGCGGCGGCGGGTGTCAGCACGAACTTGTACGCCGAGAAATCGATGCCGCCGATCAGATTGCCGATTGGCGGCATGATCACGTCATTGACCAGCGAGGTGACGATCTTGCCGAAGGCAGCGCCGATGACGACACCGACAGCCAGGTCGATGACATTGCCGCGCATGGCGAATGCCTTGAATTCCGACATCATGCTCATGTTGACTTCTCCAGGGTGGAATGATGGTGGCGACGGCGAGGGCCGCCGCCGCACTCTATCCCGATAATCCCCCTGACGCAGCCCAACCCCGAAGCCGCAACGGCCTGAAAGCCGTCGAAGCCCGGTCGCCGTGGTCGCGCTTTCAGCGCTTCTGCGGAAACGCAGCGTGGTTGGAGCCAACACCAAAGCGGCAACGCGGCCCCCCGCCAAGGAAACCCGCATCGCTCGATCGGCTCCGCGCAGGAAAGGCCTTCAGGCCTGATGCCGTTTTCTTTTCGCCATATTGCGGCGGCAACCCGCATCGAACCGTCTGCTTCGGGAAACGCCCGAAGCCGTTTTCATTGATCCGACCGTACTGCCCTTTGCCGTGCGCTTGCCGAGGGCCCAACGGGGCTTCGACAAGCCTGTCCTGAGCCAGACGAAGGGCTCGGCCCAAACGGGATTCAATGGGTATGCGGGCAGCATCAATGCATCAGCCCGAACGGATTTCACACGGTTTGCGCCTGGCATCACTACGCCACAATCCGCCCGTTCAGACGATGCGACCTTCCAGCACGGCCACGCCCTCGAGTTCGGCGCGAAAGCGGTCGCCCTTGGCCAGCGCGGCAACGCCGGCCGGAGTGCCGGTGAAGATCAAGTCGCCTGATTGCAGGTCGTAGAGTTTCGACAGCTCGTGGATGATTTCGGCAACGCTGAAGATCATCTCGCCGATGTCGGTGCGCTGACGCCGTTCGCCGTTCACATCGAGGCTGAGCCGCAGGTGTTGCGGGTGACCGATCTCGCTGGCCCGGCGCAAGTCCGAGACCGGCGCGGAGCAGTCGAAGCCCTTGGCGACATCCCAGGGATTGCCCTTGCTCTTTGCCGCCGCCTGCAGGTCGCGACGGGTCAGGTCGAGGCCGACGCCATAGGCATACACATGTTCCAGCGCGTGGGCGACGGCTATGTCGCGGCCGCCGGTGGCGAGGGCAACGACCATCTCGACCTCGTGGTGCAGCTCCCGCGTTGCCGGCGGATAAGGCACATCGCCGTTGTCGATGACGATCGCATCCGCCGGCTTGCTGAAGAATATCGGTTGCGCGCGATCGACCTCGGATCCCATCTCCCTGGCGTGATCGGCATAGTTGCGACCGATGCAGTAGATGCGATGCACCGGAAAGCGCATGTCGGTGGCGCTGACCGGAATGGCCGCGATGGCATGGGGCGCGATGGCGAATGTCATGGGAGAAGATCCTCGGCGGGTCGGGGCAACCGGATTCTGTGCGTTAGCGCGTGTCGGTGTCGAGGATCGGACGGTACCGGGGGCGAGCATGACAGGCGTCACCAGCAGCTGGTGATGAAGGCCGGTTGTTCATTATCGGCCGACCCGGCAACCTGTGGCAGACTCTGCGCCCCCACGGGCGCTCAGGACAGAATGGATGGAGAACAAGGGTGAATTGCTCAACCAGTTGCGGATCGATCGGAACAAGATCGAGCCGCCATCACGTGCGCCGTGGATCGTCGCGGTGATTGCGCTCGTGCTGGTCGCCATCGCCGCGGCATGGTGGTGGGTGTCGGCGCAACGCAGCTTCGAGGTGTCGGCGGTGACCGCCATTGCGCCAAGCGCCAGCGGTTCCTCGGCGGCGGTACTGCAGGCGACCGGCTATGTCACGGCGCGACGCCAGGCCACGGTGTCGGCGCAGATCACCGGAACCCTCTCCGAAGTGCTGATCGAGGAAGGCGAGCATGTCGACGCCGGGCAAGTGCTCGCCCGACTCGAAGACACCGCGCAGCAGGCGAACCTCGCCCAGGCCCAGGCCCAGGTGGCGCAGGCACGCGCGCAAGTCGGCCAGTTCCAGGCGCGACTCGATCAGGCGCGCCGCGACCTGCTGCGCCAGCAGGATCTCGTGGGCCGCAAGCTGGTGTCGAAACAGGCCGTGGAGACTGCACAGACCGAAGTGGACACGCTGGCCGCGCAGCTGACGGCGCAGCAGCGCAGCGTCGACCTTGCTTCCGCGCAGGCGCGCAGCGCCCAGGTGCAGCTCGACTATACGACCGTGCGCGCGCCGTTTGCCGGGGTCATCATTGCCAAGGCCGCCCAGGTCGGCGAGATCGTCTCGCCGCTTTCGGCGGGTGGCGGCTTCACGCGCACCGGTGTCGGCACCATCGTCGACATGGATTCGCTTGAAATCGAAGTCGACGTGAACGAGTCGTACATCAATCGGGTCGTGCCCGATGCACCGGCCGAAGCCGTGCTCGATGCCTACCAGGACTGGACGATACCGGCCAGGGTCATCGCCATCATTCCGACCGCTGATCGCGGCAAGGCCACGGTCAAGGTGCGCGTCGGCCTGGAGCAGAAGGATCCGCGCATCCTGCCGGACATGGGCGCGCGCGTGTCGTTCATGGAAGAAAAAACCGCCACGCCGGCAACGGCCGAAATGCCCAAGGGTGTGTTGTTGCCCGGCTCGGCCATCGTCCAGCGCAACGGCAAGAGCGTGGTCTTCGCCATCGAGGGCGATCGCGCCGTGCTGAAGGCGGTCGTGCCTGGCCAGAACATGGGTGAACTGCGTCTGGTCGAAGGCATCGCCAATGCCGTGCAAGTCGTTCGCGAACCGCCTGCGGAAATGCAGGATGGTTCCCGGATCACCCTGAAAAAATAACCATTCCGGATCGAATCCGGATCAAGACGGAAAGCGAGGATCAAGCATGACTACTCTTGTAGAAATCCGCGATGCCAGCAAGACCTACGAGCGCGGCAAGCAGAAGGTCGAAGTCCTGCACCATATCGATCTGGATATCGCCAAGGGCGATTTCCTTGCCCTGATGGGGCCGTCCGGTTCGGGCAAGACCACCTTGCTCAACCTGATTGGTGGGCTCGATTCGCCCAGCGGCGGCTCGATCAGTGTCGGCGACCAGCGCATCGACAAGCTCGGCGGCGGCGCGCTGGCCAGATGGCGTGCGGCCAACGTCGGATTCATCTTCCAGTTCTACAACCTGCTGCCGATGCTCTCGGCGCAGAAGAATGTCGAAGTGCCGCTGCTGCTGACCCGGCTTTCGGCTGCGGAGCGCAAGCGCAATGCCTCGATCGCCCTGCAACTGGTTGGCCTGTCCGATCGCGCCAGCCACAAGCCGAACGAGCTTTCCGGTGGCCAGCAGCAGCGCGTTGCCATTGCCCGCGCGATCGTTTCCGATCCGACCCTGCTGGTCTGCGACGAGCCGACCGGTGATCTCGATCGCCAGTCGGCCGAGGAAGTGCTTGGTCTGCTGCAATTGCTCAATCGGGAACATGGCAAAACCATCATCATGGTCACCCATGATCCGAAAGCGGCCGAATATGCCCGGCATACCTTGCATCTGGACAAGGGCACCCTGGTCGAACCCGCGATCGCTTGAGGGGAGACGGCATAATGAAATATTTTCATTTGATCTGGGCGGCGCTGTTCCGGCGCAAGACCCGCACCATCCTCACCCTTATGTCGGTGCTTGCCGCTTTCCTGCTGTTCGGCATGCTCGATGCCGTGCGCGTCGCCTTCAACTCGGGCGGCGAAGCGGCCGGGGTCGATCGCATGGTGGTCTCGTCGAAGTACTCGATCATCCAGGGTTTGCCGCAGAGCCTTGTCGCGCGCGTGCAGGCGACGCCGGGCGTGAAGAACCTGACCTGGGCGAACTGGTTCGGCGGCTACTACCAGGATCGCAAGAACCAGATGGTCAATATCGCCATCGATCCGAATTATTTCGACATCTATCCCGAGTTCAGCCTGCCGCCCGAGCAATTGCAGAAGTTCAGGGAGACGCGCACCGGAGCCCTCGTCGGCGAAGCGCTGGCCAAGCGCTGGGGCTGGAAGATCGGCGACAAGATCCCGATCAGCGGCGCGATCTATCCGAACAAGGCGACCGGCGACACCAACTGGAGCTTTGACCTGGTCGGCCTGTTCAAGGCCAAGGACGACAAGCAGCGCGGTGCCGAACAGCAGTTGTTCTTCCGCTGGGATTATTTCGACGAGGCCAACAGCTATGGCGCGCACGAGGTCGGCTGGTTGATCGTCCAGGTTGCCGATCCGAACAAGTCCGACGAGGTGGCCAAGGCCATCGATGCGATTTCGGCGAACTCGGATCATGAAACGCGGACACAGACCGAGCTGGCGTTTCAACTCTCGTTTGCCAAGCAGCTTGGCGACATCGGCCTGATCGTCAGCGCGATCATGGGCGCGGTGTTCTTCACCCTGTTGCTGCTGACCGGCAACACCATGGCCCAGGCCGTGCGCGAACGCATCCCCGAACTGGCCACGCTGAAGACCATGGGCTTTTCCGATGTCAGCCTGTTGCTGCTGGTGTTTGCCGAGGCGGTGCTGCTGATCGTGATCGGCGGCAGCCTGGGGCTCGGACTGGTTGCGTTGCTGCTGCCGATGATCGGTGCGGCGAGTGGCGGCATGTTGCAATTGCCGCCGGTCGGCCTCGGCACCTGGGTGACCGGGCTGCTGATGATGCTTGGCATCGGGGTGCTGGTCGGCGCGCTGCCTGCGGTGCGGGCGATGCGCCTGAATATTGTCGATGCACTGGCCGGCCGCTGAGGAATCCGACATGCGCAAACTGAAATCATTTCTTTCCGGCCTTGGCCTGTTTCTCGTCATCCTTGCCTCGGTGGCCCTGTGGGTCATGTTGCCGGGCGTGGTCCTGCTGGGCCTGGCCGTGCTGCTGGCAGCGTGGATGGCCTTTACGCGCATTGGTCGACAGGCCGCTTCGGTGACCTGGGTCGGTGTTTCCACGATCCGCCAGCGTCTCGGTGCCTCGTCGGTGATCATCGTCGGCATTGCCGGCGTGGTTGGCGTGCTGGTCGCCCTGCTGGCCATGGGCGACGGCTTGCAGAAGACACTCAGGAGCACCGGCGACAGCGAAACCGCGATTGTCCTGCGCGGTGGCGCGACAGCCGAATTGAGCTCGGGCGTCAGCCGCGACCATGCAACCTTGATCGCCCAGTCGCCCGGCATCCTGCGCGACGCCGAGGGCAAGCCGATCACTTCGGCCGAACTCGTGGTGGTGGCCAACCTGCCAAAAAAATCCACCGGTACCGACGCCAATGTCGAAGTGCGCGGGGTCGGCCCGCAGGTCTGGGCGCTGCGTCCGAACATCCGCATCGTCGAGGGGCGCAAGTTCACTCCGGGCCTGCGCGAGATGATCGTCGGCAAGGGCGCACGCCAGCAATTCGCCGGCCTCGATGCGGGCTCGACGATCAATCTCAACAACCAGCAATGGACGATTGTCGGCGTATTCGAATCCGGTGACGCCCACGAGTCGGAGCTGGAGGGCGATGTCGATACGATCTCGGCCGCTTACCGGCGCCAGGGATTCCAGTCAATCACGGTCAGATTGACCTCCCCCGAGGCGCTGGATGCGTTCAAGGCCTCGCTGGCCAGCGATCCGCGGCTCAAGGTCGAGGCCAAGACCACGCTCGATTACTACACGGCGCAATCGGAAGGACTGAGCAAGGTCATCCGCGTCGTCGGCATCACCATAGCCGTGATCATGGCAATCGGCGCGATTTTCGGGGCGCTCAACTCGATGTATGCCGCAGTGGCCACACGTGCCCGCGAAATTGCCACCTTGCGCGCGATCGGCTTCCGCTCGCCGCCGGTGATCGTCTCGGTCATGCTGGAGACCATGCTGCTCGCACTGATCGGCGGCCTGCTGGGTGCCTTCATCGCCTGGTTGCTGTTCAACAACTACACGGTATCGACGCTGGGTTCCAACTTCAGCCAGGTCGTGTTCCAGTTCTCGGTTTCGCCGGCGCTGCTCTGGACAGGGGTGAAATGGGCCCTTGCCATCGGCTTCGTCGGCGGCCTGCTGCCCGCCGTGCGCGCCGCGCGCCTGCCGGTGACGACCGCCTTGCGGGAGTCCTGAAGTCCGGGAATAGGGAATAGGGAATAGGGAATCGGGAATAGGGAATAGAAGGGGCATGAGTCTCGCGGAACGTTGCTTTTGCGATTCCCCATTCCCTATTCCCGCTTCTTCCCGAAAGTGATCATCGCCACGCCGGTGAGGATGACGGCCATGGCGGCTACGTCGCTGGCGTGGACGACTTCGCCGAGAATGATGGCGCCGAGCAGGACGGCGACCGGAGGATTGACGTAGGCGTAACTGGTGGCGAGCAAGGGGCGCACGTTCTTCAGCAGGAACAGGTAGGCGGTGAATGCGACCAGGGAGCCGAACACGATCAGGTAGAGCAAGGCCAGGGTGGCTTGAAGGCCGGGCAGGGCGTGCATGCGCTCGCCCTGCAGGATCGAGAAGAGGCTGAGCGCCGCACCGCCACAGATCATCTGCGCGGCCGTGTTCATCGATGACGGCGGCATGTCGCGGCGTCGGCTCCACACCGAGCCGAACGCCCAGGAAATAGCGGCGACGACCAAGGCGATGGCGCCAAGCGGCGATCCACTCATGCCGCTGCCAAGATTGAGCAGGATGACACCGCCGAATCCGATCACCAGACCGAGCCACTCCAGCCGACTCGGCCAATCCCGATAGAGCGTACCGAACGCGGCGGCAAACAACGGCATGCTGGCGACCGCGATCGCCGCCAGGCCGGAGGCGACGGTTTGTTCGGCGTAACAGACCAGGCCGTTGCCGATGCCAAGCAACAAGGTTCCACTGACGGCGGCATTGCGCCATTGCAGTCGCGTCGGCGCTGGCATGCCGCGCAGGCGCAAGAACGCGTAGAGCGCACTGCCAGCGGCGAGGAAACGCACCGCGCCAAGCAGGAACGGAGGCCAGCTGTCCAGCGCCACGCGGATCGCCAGGTAAGTCGAACCCCAGACCACATACACGGCCAACAAGGCCAATGGGACCAGCAGGCGCATGCTGCCAGGCGCCGGCTCGACGGTGTCGAGGCTTTCCCCGGGCTTGCGCGAATCGGCCTTGTTCACTGCAGTGATCGCCACGCAAGGGATTCGGCAACGCACAAACTGACCATGGGGTTGCCCTGTTGCGCCGAGAAGTTGATTTGACGGTGTCGCGGGTTGCTGTCGCCCGATGATTGCCGGCAGCAGGTTGGAGCCGTGCCGGCACGGCCGCTGCTTCAGTGCGGTCGGCCGCTGCCGCCGTGTTCGAGACGTGCCGGTCGCTCGTGGTTGCTGACCACGATGAACTCGCCATCGATGATGCCGCTGGCCGCCGCGGAGGCCGGGGATGACGCAACAGGTCGCCCTTTCAAGCGCAGCAGGTGGATCAGATACCAGATTGCCGCGCCCATGGTGAGGGCGAGGAAGGCCAGGAATCCAATGGCCAGCACGCCGACCACTGCGACCAGGCCGAGGATGCCACCAAGCAGTCGCAGCAAGGGATTGCGTGGACGCAGGTTGGACTGGAAAACAAACATCTGGCACTCCTCGGTGCGGATCATGCTGGGGACAGCGCATCCGGACGGGTATTCTTGGGGCAGAATCCCTCTCCCACAAGTGTCCACTGTTCGCATGAGCGAGTCCCGCGCCCTTTGCCGCGTTGAAGACATCCCGGACAACGGAGCCATTGCGGTGCGTGTTGAATCGTCGACTGGCGGCTTCGACATCATCCTCATGCGCCAGGGTGAGGCGGTTTTCGGTTACCACAACGAGTGTCCGCACCAGGGCCGCCAGCTTGATTACGTGCCCGGCAAATTCCTCGTCAAGGAGGGTTGCATCATGTGCGCCGCCCACGGTGCCCTGTTCAAGGTGCATTCGGGCGAGCGGGTCGCCGGGCCGTGCAGTACCGGCCTGGTCCGCGTCCCGGTGCGCATCGAGGGCACCGAGGTGTTCTCGGCCTGAGCGCGGCTGCCAATATCTACGATGGTTCTCGTTGACAGCCTGGGCGGGAATGTCTAGGCTCGTCGCGTTTCCCGGCCGCCATTGCGGCTGCCCCCGATGATTCCTCGCCGAGGTTCCGATGCGCAGCAGGATTCCGCAAACCCCGAAACCGACCGAAGCCGAACTCGGCATCCTCAATGTGCTTTGGCAGCATGGCCCGATGACCGTGCGCGAACTGCACGAGGCGCACTATCGCGATGATGGAACCGGCTACACGACTTCCCTGAAGATGCTGCAGATCATGCATGCCAAGGGCCTGGTCGAGCGCGACGATTCGCAACGCGCGCACGTTTATCGCGCCGTGATCAGCAAGGAATCCAATCAGCAGCGGTTTCTCAGCGACATGGTGCAGCGCGTCTTCGATGGCTCGCCGTCCCGGCTTGTGCTGCAGGCATTGGGCGGTCAACCCAAGGCCAGCCAGCAGGAACTCGACGAGATCCGCGCCCTGCTCGACAGCATCGAATCAGGCCAGCAGCCATGATTGCGGCAATTTCCGACCTTGCCTGGATGCAGGCACTGGGCTGGACCCTGGTCCATTTCCTCTGGCAGGGCCTGATCATCGGCATCGTTCCATGCGCTGATCCGGCGCCTTGTTCCTGCCGAACAGAGTTCATTGCGCTACGCGTTTGGCCTGTTTTCCTTGCTGGCCCTGCTGCTCGCGCCGATCTTGACGCTCGCGCTGCTGTGGCCATCCGCGGCAATGGAAACCACGCATGCCCATGCCAGTGGCACCGTCAGTGCCAGCCTGGCCACCACGACAACTCTGTCGCCTGGCGCACCGGCATTCGACGGCCTGCTGGCACTGCTCGTCGCGGCCTGGTTGGCCGGTGTCCTGCTGATGATTGGTCGCGCCGCGCAGCAATGGCATTCGCTGGATCAGATTGCGCGCCGACTGGCCTGGCGCGATCTCGCCATCGAGCGTCTGCTCGCGCAGGTGGCCGAGCGTTTTGGGACGCTGCCGGGCGTGCGCGTCCTGGTCTCGGCCAACATCGATACGCCGACCCTGATCGGCTGGCTGAAGCCGGTTATCCTGCTGCCCGTGGCGGTGGTCGCCAAGCTCCCGCGCCAGCAACTTGAACTGATCCTGGCCCACGAACTCGGCCATCTGCGCCGCTACGATCACCTCGTCAACCTGGCCCAGGCCATTGTCGAAACCCTGCTTTTCTATCATCCCGTAGTGCACTGGATTTCGCGCGAGGTTCGCCATGAGCGCGAGGTCTGCTGCGACAACCTGGTTTTGCACCTCACCGACAGCGAACCCCGCGAATATGCACGCACCCTGGCGGCACTGGAAAACCTGCGTCAACTGACACCGCAGCTTGCCGTTGCCGCGAGCGGCGGCATGTTGCTGGATCGCGTGCGGCGCATTGTCGGCCCGGTTCACCCGCACGCGCGCGTGCGCCGCTCGCGCCTTGCGGTGTGGCTGGTCGCGTCAGCTTGCGGCTCGATCGTGGCCACTGCTGTCGTCCTTTCGCACACCAGTTCGGACCCGCAGCCCGAAGTGTTTCTGCAGCCTCGCTCGGTGGATCCTGCCCCTGCCAAGCCAGCGCTCACGCTTGCGCACGAGATTGCGCCGCTGCGAGTCGAACTTGCCAGTGTATCGATGCCCAGCGAAGTCGTGCCGCTCGCGGCAACCGACGACAGCGTCGACGTGGCCAAGGCAGAGGCGTTGGCAGTCGCAGCGGTCATGCCGCTCGTCGAAGCGAACCCGGTCGAGGCGGTCGCCGCCGCGCCGAGCGCCGCAGCCGAGTCGCTTGGCTTGGCGCCGGTCGATGCAGCGGACAGCGCCATCCAGCACGCCCCGATCGAGATGGTCGCGGCGGCAGATGCCGGCCCTGCGCAGGCCACGCCGAAGATCGTGCGCATGGTTGCGCCCGAATATCCGGATCGCGGATTCAGCCGCCCGCATGCGAAAGTCAGCTTCGAATTTTCCATCGATCGCGGTGGACGCGTGCGCAACATCCGCACCATCAGCGGTGATCTGCAGAGTCCGTTCGTGGTTGCCGCGCGCAACGCCCTGCGTCAATGGCGATTCGATGCACGATCGCTGGACCCGAGCAGTGCGGAGAAATTCCACCAGGACTTCGAGTTCGTCGGCGATGCCAAGGTCGCCGGCGTCGCCGACGAGGGCTCCTGCGCGATACCGATGGGTTCCCATGTCTGTCGCGCCGGGCACCCACTTGGCCAGGCCCGCAAGGCCGACGAGCGAGCCGCGTCGATTGCGCAAGCGGATCGCCTGGATGCCGGCAAGGCCGTGGCCATGGATTATTGCGTTCCGGAAATCGGATCGCATGTCTGTCGTCCGCTTGACGCCAGCGGCCCGGCGCCAAGAGAGCCCGAACTCGAGCCGACCTTGAAGGAAACAGGTTTTCTGGCCGGCGGCACGCACTGACCACTGCCAGCCTGTGCCGAGGGCGGCGCAGCATCGCCGCCTGCGAAGCAGATCCAAACCGCCGGCTGGCATGGCCGCAGCCAATGCCGTACTGCCCCGCGTCAGGGCGGAAAGCTTACGGCGGATGCTGGCGCTCAGCCGCGATTGAAGACCAGGTTGACCGAGATCAGCGTGGTCACCAGGATCAGTACCGTCAGCGGCAGGCCGACGCGCAGGAAATCCCGGGTCTTGTAGCCGCCGGGGCCGGCGACGACAAGCAGCACCGGATTTGCACTGGGCAGCAGGAAGGTGTTGGAAGTCGAGATGGCGACGATCAACGCATAGGCCGCCGGATTGCCGCCCGAAGCCAGGGCGATGTTGATCGCCATCGGCACCATCATGACCGCCGCGCCAACGTTCGAGATGACCTGCGAGAAACCGAGGGCGAGTATGGCGAGGAAAGCCTGGATCATCCATTGCGGCAGGCCGCCCAGATAGACCATGGCCTCCTGGGCAATCCAGGCCGCCGTGCCGGTGGAATCCATCGCGCCGCCAAGCGGGATCAGGCAGGCAAGGATGAAGATCGTCTTCCAGTTGATCGCGTGGTAGGCCTCATCCATGCTGAGCACGCCCGCCAGCAACATGCCGACTGCGCCAACCAGCATCGCCACCGCGAGCTTGAGATCGGTGAACAGGCCAAGGCCCATGGCCAGCGCAAAGAAGATCGCCGCATGCCAGATCTTGCTTGGCCGCTGCTCCTCCTGCGGGAAATCGGTGACGACCACGAAATCGCGTGTTTCGGCGGCCAGGGTCAGGTCGCGCCAGAGGCCGTGGATGATCAGGGTGTCGCCGGGGCGCAGCGAGACTTCGCGCACGTCCTCGCGAAAGACCTGCTCGCCTCGGGTCACCGCCAGTACGCTGATGCCGAAGCGCTTGCGCATGCGCAGGTCGCCGACCAGTTGCTTGACCCAGCGCGAGTTCGGGACAACCACCGCCTCGGCGATGCCGGCGCGGGTCGGATTGAACATGTCGCCAAAGTTGCGCAGTCGCGATTGCATCCGGCACAACTGGTTGTTGGCGAAGGCGCTGATGTCCTCGCGCTTGCCGAGCACGCCGAGCACGCTGCCGACCCAGATCATCTGGTCGCCCGGCGGTGCCAGACGCGCTTCGTTGCCGGTCTTCAGGGCAAGGATCAGCGGTGCGCCATGCAGTCGCTCGGCCTCGACGATGCTCATGCCGACCATCGGACTTTCCGCGGTCACGGTCAGCTCCATGACTTCGCCATCGATGCCGTACATCTCGGCGAAATAGGTCTCGGTGCGACCGGGCGTGACTTTCTGCTTCTCCTCCTCGCTCGGCCACAGGCGCGGGGTGAGGTAGGCGAAATAGGCAAGTCCGACCAGCAGCAGGGGAATGCCGATCGGGGTGATCGCGAACAGCGAGAACGGCTCGATGCTCTGCGCCCCCGGCGGCAGGTTGCGGTTGGCACTGGCGACCAGGTCGTTGAGCAGGATCAACGGTGAATTGGAAATCATCGTGATGTTGGTGCCGGCGAGGATGCAGAAGGCCATCGGCAGGAGCAGGCGCTTCAGGGGGATGCCGGTGCGTGAGCTGATGCGGCTGACCACCGGCATGAACAGGGCCGCCAGCGCCTGGCTCTGCATGATCCCCGACATGCTGCCGACCATGGCATTGATCAGGTTGGAGACGCGCGCCTCGACGCCGCCGGCGATCTTCAGGATGAAGTTCGCCGCCTTGCCGAGCATGCCGGTGCGATCGAGGCCCGCGCCCATGATCATCACCGCGATCAGCGACATCACTGCGTTGCCGGCAAACCCGTCAAACAGTTGCTCCACCGGCATCAGGCGCGTCACGCCGATGACGACGAGGACGAGCAGGGCGACCAGGTCTCCGCGCACCCATTCGAGCACGAGCATGATCACGGTGAACACCAGCAGGCCGAGGACGAGGGCCATGTCGGTGGTCAGGATCAGGCTCATTTCCATCGTGTTGTCTTGTCAATCCGTTTCTAGTCGGGATGGCGGACAGGAGGTTGCTTCAGACGCGCTCGAAAATCAGATCCCAGACACCATGGCCGAGACGCACGCCGCGCTTTTCGAAATGGGTGTTGATGCGCCAGCCGGGCACCTCGGAGTATGCCCCGAGTCCGGCCCGGTTGCGCCATCGGCCTGAGCCATCGACCACCGCCAGCATGTGCTCGGCATACTCGGCCCAGTCGGTGGCGAGGTGCAGCAGGCCGCCGCTGCGCACGCGCGTGGCGAGGAGTTCGACAAACTCCGGCTGGATCAGGCGCCGCTTGTGATGACGGACCTTCGGCCATGGATCCGGAAAATAGATACGCACTTCATCGAGCGAATCCGGCGCAAGCTGGCGCTCGATGACTTCGACGGCATCGTGATTGCTGATGCGGATGTTGTCGACGTTGGCGACGGCGAGGCCATTCATCAAGCGGCCGACGCCGGGGCGGTGGACCTCGATGCCGAGGAAATTGCGCGTGGGTTCGTTGACCGCCGTGTGCAGGAGCTGCTCGCCGTTGCCGAAGCCGATTTCGAGTACCACCGGTGCGGGTCGCGCAAACAGCGCTTGCAGATCGATGCGCTGGTCGCTGTAGTCGAGGCCGTAACGCGACCAGTGCGCATCGAAGGCCTGTGCTTGCGCCGGGGTGATGCGTCCCTGGCGCAGGACGAAACTGCGCACGCGGCGTTGCCCACCGGGTTGTGCGGATTGGCGATCGGTGTGGCGGGGATCAGTCATCGCCTCAGCCAATCGTGCCGTCGATCGGGCTCGATGCCGAGGCATAGCGTTTGCGCGGGATGCGTCCGGCGCGGAATGCGGCACGTCCGGCCTGGATGGCCAGTTTCATTGCATGGGCCATCAGCACCGGATCACGAGCGCCGGCGATCGCCGTATTCATGAGCACGCCATCACACCCCAGTTCCATGGCGATCGCCGCATCCGAGGCGGTGCCGACACCGGCATCGACAAGCACCGGAACCTTGGCGTTCTCGACAATCTCGAGCAGGTTGTAGCGGTTCTGGATGCCAAGGCCCGAGCCGATTGGCGCGGCCAGCGGCATGATCGCGACGCAGCCGATCTGTTCAAGCCGGCGCGCCAGCAAGGGGTCGTCGCTGGTGTAGACCATCACCTCGAAACCGTCGGCGACCAGGCGCTCGGCCGCATCCAGGGTCTGCACCACATCCGGAAACAGCGTGCGCGGATCACCCAGCACCTCAAGCTTGACCAGCTTGTGGCCGTCGAGCAGTTCGCGCGCAAGCTGCAGCGTGCGCACGGCATCATCCGCCGTATAGCAGCCGGCGGTGTTGGGCAGGATGGTGTAGCGATCGGGCGGCAGCACGTCGAGGAGATTGGGCTGTGCAGGATCCTGGCCGATGTTCGTGCGGCGGATGGCGACGGTGACGATCTCGGCTTCGGCAGCTTCGGTTGCCCGGCGCGTTTCCTCGAGATCCTTGAATTTTCCGGTGCCGGTGAGCAGGCGCGAGCGGTAGTGGCGGCCGGCGATAACCAGGGTGTCGTCTGCGATCTGGGTCATTGGCTTGTTCGATATTCCTTTTTGCAACTGGCAACGGGGCAGGGCATGGCGGCACTCCTTCGATCCGCTTCAGCCGCCGCCAATGGCATGCACGATCTCGATGCGGTCGCCAGCCTTGATTTCGCGTTCGCGGTATACGCTGCGCGGAATGATCTGGCGGTTGATCTCCACCGCAACGCGCTTGTCGGCAAAACCGTTCGCCGCAAGCAGGTGCTCCAGCGTCGATTGCTCGGCGATGTCATGGACTTCGCCGTTGAGGGTGATTTTCATGCGCACATTCTATCCCGAACGCCAGCCTGATCGCCGGCCCGAGCGTCAGCCACCGGCGCAGCCGTGCGCGTGACTGGACCGGGAGATACATGCGAAAACGCCGCAGATGACTGCGGCGTTTTCCGTGGCAAGCCCCTTACCGGGGCAGGGTTGTTGGCAACATGGTCATTCCCGGCGCTTGCGCTGGTTGCCCTTGTCGTCGTCACTGGAGTCGTCGCTCTTCTTGCTCTTGCGCTCTTGTGACTGGGGCGCAGGCTGGTCCTGCACCGGCTGGCGGGGCTGCACCGCCTGACGTTGCTCGGGCTGCGGCACATTTCGTGGCTGCACCTGGCGACGCTCGACGGGTGCAACCTCGCGCCTCGGCTCGGGCTCGATGCGCTGTTGCGGCACATTGCGCGGCGACACCTCGCGACGTTCCTGTTGCGGCATGTTGCGCGGTTCCGGCTGCGGGTAGACGCGACGCTCCTGCATCGGCCTCGCTTCGCTTCGCACCGGTTGCTCGCGCTGCGCCGGCTGGCGCTGCTCCATGCTGCGGGGCGCAGGTTGGGCGATGCCCTGGTCGCGCGTGGCATTGCCTCGATTGCGCTCGACCGCCTCGGGATTGGCGCGAATCGTTGACGGCCCGCGTTGCTCGGGGGCGTTTATCGTGCGTGCCGGCGCATCGCGTTCCACGGCCGGGCGCGGCGTCACCTGGCGATTCGATTGCTGGTCGCGATCCATCGCCTGCCGCGGCTGGCTGGCGGGAGGATTGCGCTCGATGCGCCCGTCGCGATCGTTTCGTGGCGCGCGGATCGTTGCCGCAGGGGTGGCGTCACGGTTGCGCTCGATTCGGCTGTTCGCCGGTGCCCGTTCGCGCTGATTGTCTTCGCGCGCCGGTACGCCCGAACGTGGTTGCCGCTGGACGCGTGAATTGCCATCACCATCCTGGCGGGACGGCATTGCCGTCGGCGCCGGGCGCTCGCCGCCGACAACCTGGATGCGGCGCGTCTGGCGTTCATCCGAGCGCGGCTGGGTCGTCGCCAGATCGCGCATCTGGCCGACCGCGAGTGGCTGGTTGTCGTTGCGCGAAATCGCACGGATGCGCTCTTGCGCGTCGAGACGACGCATCGGCGGAGCCGTGCGTGCAATGACTCCGCGATCAAACGTGGCGGCCTGGATTTTGCGCCGTCCCTCGGGCACCGCGTTGCCACCGGCAAAACTGCGTGCAGTCGGAGCCATGTCGATGCGGCTGACCACGCGCCCCTGACTCAATTGCGACTGCGCAACCTGCACGCGCGCGCTGTTGACCGAACGCGCATTGATGAAGGCATCGCGCGAGACCGCGGTGTAGGCGCGATGATCGTTGCGATAGGCGTAATTGAAATTGGTTATCGGCTGACCACGCGAATAGTTGTTGTAGACATTGGTGATATAGGTATTGTTGATGATCGTCGTGTTGCGCACGTTGATGTCGTTGAAATAGCTGCGCGAGCCGCGGTACCACGGCACATAGACGTCACGCGGGCCAAGCGGGAACCAGCCGATCGGGCCACCACTGGAAATGCTCACGCTGAAGCCACCGCCACCGACAAAGGCGACCAGGGCCGGCGCGTAGATCGGCCGCACATGGCGCGGTCCCGGCACCCAGCCCCAACGGCTGCCGACATAAGCCCAGCGTCCGTAGTGCGACGGCGCAAAGCCCCAAGGTGCATTGTCGACCCACGTCCAGCCCCATGGATCGATCCATGACCAGTGGCCATCACGGTACGGAGTCCAGCCCGCACTGACGCGCGACGGGTACCAGATCGCGCCGTAGGTTGCGGCCGTGCTCCAGCTTCCGTAAGCGTCGAGATCGGCATAGCCGATGACCTCTTCGGAGACATAGCGGCGCGAGGGCGAGCGCTCGTAGCGGTCGGCGCGTTCGTAGCACCAGCGGTCGAAATCGTCCTGGCGGGGCAGGTCGAATACTTCATAGTCCTGCAGTTGCGAATCGTGGAAACGATAGGACTCGCCATCACGCACGCGAAAGCTGGCATTGTCGCGGCCGTAGACATCGCCATTGCCATCGATCACCGAAACCATGGTCGAGTCGCCATCGGGGGCGACGTCAACGCGGTACTGACCCGGTGTCTGGATGACCAGGGCGAGGGTCGGAGTATCGATCTCGTAGATCTGGCCTTCGAAGACATGGCGAACCGTCAGGTTCAAGGTGCCGGCGGTCAGCTCGATCTGCGCGTTGTCGTCATCGAGATTGAGCAGGCGGAATGCGGTGCGCTCGTCGAGGCGCACGGTCGCGGCACCAACTTCCATTTCCACGCGCGAGGCACGATCGGAGTAGAGACTGTCACCGGTGACCAACGGGCGATTGATGCGCGCTTCCGCCCATTCCTCGAAACCGGCTGGCTGCATGCTGACATCGCCGCCGACATAGCTCAGGCGGGCGACCCGGCCCGGTGGGTCTGCCAAGGCTTGTCCGGCGGCTGCGCACAGCAGCAGCACCGGCACGAGCCAGGTGGCAAGTCGGGACAAATGACGATTGAACATGGTGCTCTCCTCGAAAGGTGTTTACGGCACCGCCATGCCTGCATGGAACATGCAGGCGCGATACGCGCACGCTTATCTGACCGGATCATGGCTGAACGTGAACCGTCCGCCCGGCATCTGTGCAAAAAATTCAACATTCGCAGCTCTTGCCTGGCCGGATCGGGTGCCGGTTTTTGCTTGCCGCCTGCCCGCAATGACGGATAATCTGTCGCTTGCGCGGGTGTAGCTCAATGGTAGAGCTGTAGCTTCCCAAGCTACTGACGAGGGTTCGATTCCCTTCACCCGCTCCAACCTGATCGGCGATCCGTCCTGCGGAGCGCAGCGCAGCCCGCCATGATGCTTCGCTCGAGTCCGCATCCACCATGAAGATCGCGATCCTCTCCCGCAACTCCTCGTTGTACTCGACGAGCCGACTGGTCGAGGCCGGCCGCAGCCGCGGACACCGCGTGCGCGTGCTCGATCCGCTGCGCTGCTATATGCGCATCGCGCAGAACGGATTCGCCATGCATTACAAGGGGCGTGCGCTGAGCGGCTTCGATGCGGTGATTCCGCGCATAGGGTCATCCATCACGTTCTACGGGACGGCAGTGCTGCGCCAGTTCGAAATGATGGGCGTGTACACGCCAAACTGTTCGGACGCCGTGCTGCGCGCGCGCGACAAGTTGCGCTCGTTGCAGTTGCTCGCCCGCGAGGGCATGGATCTGCCAAGGACCGTGTTTGGCGATTACCCCGATGACACCGCCGACCTGCTGCAGATGCTTGGCGATCCACCGCATGTCATCAAGCTCAACGAGGGAACCCAGGGACAGGGCGTCCTGCTCGCCGAAAAGCGTGCATCCTCGCAAGGCATGATCGAGGCGTTTCGCGGCCTGTATGCCAATTTCGTCGTGCAGGAGTTCATTGGCGAGGCGGGTGGCGGCGATCTTCGCTGTTTCGTCATCGGCAATCGGGTTGCAGCAGCGATGCACCGGCAGGCTCCGGATGGCGATTTCCGCGCCAACCTGCACCGTGGCGGCGTTGCCAGCGCCGTCCGGTTGAGCGAGCTGGAAACCGAAGTTGCGCTGCGCGCGGCGGCGACCATGGGCCTCGGCATTGCCGGCGTCGACCTGTTGCGCTCGCGGCGCGGACCACTGGTGCTTGAGGTCAACGCCTCGCCAGGTCTGGAAGGCATCGAGAAGGCCAGCGGCAAGGACATTGCCGGCGAGATCGTTGCCTATCTGGAAGCTGCTGCCGCGCTGCGCAAACCACTTGTGGCACCCAGAAAGAAACGCAGCCAAGGCTGAGCTTTCGGCTTAACGGAAGCATCAGCGCCGCTTAACCTTGATTTAAGCCTTTGATCCCTATAGTCCCAGCCACTGTAGGTTCTGCTCGACACTCCTAAGTTTTTTGCAAGGTGACCGGCAGATTACGGTAATCGGGGCAGTAGCTTTTGGCCCAAGCGAGGTGTGTTCCCCCAAAGGCACCTCCTTGGGCCATTTTATTGCGCTGCAATCCGACCTTCCCACCCTTCGCCGAAATCCTCATCCGTGCATTCCTGATCGGGGGTTCCGCGTTAAGCTATCGCCCCATGCGCATACTCGTCATTGAAGACAACAGCGATATCGCTGCCAATATCGGCGATTTCCTCGCCGACCGTGGTCACGTGGTCGACTTTGCCGGTGACGGCGTGACCGGCCTGCACCTGGCCGTGGTCAACGAGTTCGACGCCATCGTGCTCGATCTTGGCCTGCCCGGCATGGACGGGCTCGAAGTCTGTCGCAAGCTGCGCCAGGATGCGCGCCGGCAGACTCCGGTGCTGATGCTGACGGCCCGCGATGCCCTTGAACAGAAACTCTCCGGCTTCGACTCCGGTGCCGATGATTACATGGTCAAGCCGTTCGCCCTGCAGGAACTGGCCGTCCGTGTCGAAGTTTTGGGCCGTCGCGGCAAGGGCATCAAGAGCCGCCTCCTGCAACTCGCCGATCTCACCTACAACCTCGATACCCTGGTCGTCATCCGCGACGGCAAATCGATCCAGCTCAATCCGATCGGCCTGAAGTTGTTGCAGGCCCTGATGGATTCGGCGCCATCGGTGGTCACTCGGCAGGAGCTCGAAACCCGCGTCTGGGGCGAGGAATTGCCCGACAGCGATTCGCTGCGCGTGCATATCCACGGCCTGCGCGCCGCAATCGACAAGCCCTTTGACAAGCCGCTGATCCAGACGCGTCACGGCATCGGCTATCGCATGGTCGATCCGGATGCAGTACCGACGTAGGCTGCGCAGCCGGATCATCATCTCGTTTGCGCTTTTCGGGCTGGGCCTCACGGCCCTGTTTGCTGTTGCCACGATTTACGTGCGGGCACGCCTCGAAGACCAGTTCATCAACAGCACCCTGGCTCGCGAGGTGCAGAGCTTCGCCGATTTCAAGCGCGAGAATCCTTCGCCGGATGCACCATGGCAACTCTCCCTGTACCAGGCGCGCATTTTCAGTGCCAGGCGTTTTTCCAATGTCCCATTGGCGTGGCAGAAATTCGACAGTGGCGTCTACAACCTTGCCGACTACGATGACAAGGGCCACCTGCGCCCCTACAAGCTCGCCGTGTCGAAGTCGGACGACCTGTGGGCCTTCCTGCAGCAGGATGTCAGCGCACAGAAACTAAGCGAACGCCAGTTGCTGATTGCCCTGATCGCCACGGTGATCCTGTTTGCGGTGTTTTCCCTGTTCATGGGCCTGTGGTTGTCCTCGCGGGTGATGAGCCCGGTCACCGAGCTGGCCCGGCGCCTGCGTGAACTGCGCAAATCGGGGAACTACGCGCCGATGGCGCCGCGCTTTGCCAACGACGAAGTTGGCGAGCTGGCCCTTGCGCTGGATGACTATGCCGCGCGCCTGACCCATCTGGTCGAGCGTGACCGCGAGTTCAATGCCGATGTCAGTCACGAGCTGCGCACGCCGCTGGCGGTGATTGCATCGACTACCGAGCTCATGCTGGGGCAGCAGGATCTCTCCGCGAAGACGCAGGAGCGCCTGCGCCGCATCGAGCGCGCGGTGCGCCAGTCGACGGAACTGACCGATGCGCTGCTGTTGCTCTCACGCAGCGAGCGGCAGCCGCCGACCGATGGCGAGACCACCGATGTCGCCAAGGTCGTCGAGCAGGTCATCGACATCAGTCGCCCGCATCTCGGCAACAAGCCGGTCGAGGTTCGCCTGGAGCTCGAGCAGCCGCTGTCGACCGTCGCCCCGTCCTCGGTGGTTGCCGTGGCCCTGACCAACCTGATCAGCAATGCCTTCAAGTACACCCAGGAGGGCGAGGTCGCGGTGATCGTCGGCCATGGTCGGGTCGCGGTCGAGGACACCGGTCCCGGCTTTGTCGCCGAGGATGCCGAGCGCCTGTTCGAACGTGGCGAACGCGGCACGACCCTGGTCAAGGGGGCCGGACTCGGGCTGGCGATCGTGCGTCGACTATGCGAACTGTACGGTTGGGAGGTGACGCTGGCACCACGTCCGCAAGGTGGCGCGGTGGCCACCCTGCAGTTTGACCGGCAATCCTGATCAGGCGACCGGGTCGAGCCAGTTCCAGCGATCCTCGGTCTTGCCGCTGAACAGGCCGAAGTACAGCTCCTGCATTTTGCGCGTGATCGGTCCGGCCTTGCCTGCGCCGACCTGCTTGGCATCGACCGAGCGGATTGGCGTGACTTCGGCGGCGGTGCCGCACATGAAGATCTCGTCGGCCAGATAGAGGTATTCGCGTGGCATGTCGCGCTCGACCACCTCGATGCCGTTGGCGCGGGCGAGCGTCATCAGCGTGTGCCGGGTGATGCCATTGAGGATCGCGGCACTCGCCGGCGTTGTGTGCAACTGGCCGTCAAAGACGAGGAACAGGTTTTCGCCAGCACCTTCGCTGAGCAGGCCGTTCGAGGCCAGCGCGATGCCTTCGCCAAAACCGAGCCGACGCGCTTCGCGGGCAATGAGTTGCCCGGAAAGGTAATTGCCGCCCGCCTTGGCGCCGGTCGGAATGGTGTTGGGCGCCATCCGGTTCCAGGTGGACACGCAGGCATCGATACCGGCTTCGAGCACGCCCGGGCCAAGATAAGGGCCCATTTCCCAGGTCGCCACGGCGACATCGGTGGGGGTTTCGGCGGACAGTCCGAAACCGCCCAGTCCGCGGAAGGCGACCGGGCGCAGATAGGCCTTGGTCAGGCCGTTCTTGAGAATGACTTCGCGACAGGCCGCGGCGAGTTCGTCGATCGTGTACGGAATGGCGATGTCGTAGATCTTTGCCGACATGTACAGGCGCTTGAGGTGATCGCCGAGGCGGAAAATCGCCGGTCCCTGCGGCGTCTCGTAGCTGCGGATGCCCTCGAATACCGACGAGCCGTAATGCAGCGCATGCGCCATCACATGTACGGTGGCTTCAGCCCAGGGCTTGATCCTGCCGTTCTGCCAGATGTACTCGGGATAGGTCGCCGCCATGATGCAGATCCTCGTTGGGTAGCCTGCCATGATAACCGCGCGCCGCGCATCGGGCGATCACCAGGGCATCAGCAGCCACCAGCAGCCCCTCGACTCGGTCAATTCGTAATGGCGGATCGACTCGAACGGGACATTGCGTTCGTCTTCGCCAAGCGTGCGGATGACGAGTTCGTGAAGCGCGTCGTCATCGTTGCCGGCTTCGCCGTAACGGTAGCGATCTCGGGCGCGGAATCGGGGCGATGATTCCAGGTCGATGGCAAGCAGCGGCTCATGGATCAGCACGGCAAGCTCCCGCAGCGGCGCAATCGCCGAACCCTGGCCAAATCCGTCCCACAGGAACAGACCGGAAAAGCCGACCGCATTCGTCGCGGCAAACGTGGCGGCAACCCGCTCGCGCAGATCCTGCGGCGAAACCGCGCAGGTTTGCGTGATCGCGGCGCTGGCTGCATCCGCGCTGCCGGGTTGTGCGGGCGCATTGGCAGACTGTGCCGGAGCCGGAGTGGCCTTCAATGACGCACATTTGCGGTCGCTGAAGGTCGGTTCGCCATTTTCGCCAATGCAGCGATGCACACGTGCACCTTGCGCATGCGCGATGCCGCTCGTGGCCAGCAGAAGCAGGAGCCCCAATGGTTTCGCATGCAAGCAAAGTCGGACGAACAAATGCTTGCCTTGGCCGATGGCTTCTGCTCTATTGATGTCCATGTACTCCGTGACCAGCAAGCCGACTTTCTTCGCCGCCGCCGCCAATTGCAACGGGCGCAATAATCCGCGCTCGACATCCGGGGCTGGCGTGCACTGACGGTTACACAACCATATACACGCAGAAGGCCCGCCAAAGAGCGGGCCTTCTGCGTTTCAGTGCCATGGATGGCACGTATGCATGCAATGCAGAACACGCAGGCATTGGGCTTTCGATCAACTCAGGAATCATCAACATGTGCTCGATATTCGGAATGTTCGGCCTGCAGGCTGGCGACGATCTCGTCAGCCTGCGCCGGCTCGCCCTGGAGCTGTCCCAGCGCCAGCGTCATCGCGGCCCGGACTGGAGCGGAGTGCATGTCGATGAGGCGGCGATCCTCGTCCATGAGCGGCTGGCGATCGTCGATCCTGCCGGCGGTGCTCAGCCGATCCGCTCAGCTGATGGCGAACTGGTGCTCGCGGTCAATGGCGAGATCTACAACCATCGCGAACTCGAGCAGGGTTTGACCCAGGCCTACGATTTCCAGACCGGATCCGATTGCGAGGTCATCAATGCCCTCTATCGCGAACACGGTGCGCAGGGTGTGCGCAAGCTCAATGGGATCTTCGCGTTTGCACTCTGGGATCGGGCCGCCAGGCGCTTTGTCATCGCCCGTGATCCGATTGGCGTCTGCCCCCTGTTTTGGGGGCATGATGGCCAGGGACGCATTTGTGTCGCCTCGGAAATGAAGGCCTTGGTCGGGATCTGTGCCGATGTCGCCGCGTTTCCGCCGGGGCATGTCTTCGACAGCGCGGCTGGCGAGTTGCAGTGTTACTACGAAAAACCCTGGCGCAGCTACGCCGCGACCGAAGGAGTTGAAGTGACGGCACAGGCGCTGCGCGTCGCCTTTGAAGCGGCCGTGCACCGGCAGATGATGACCGACGTTCCCTACGGCGTGCTGCTCTCCGGCGGACTTGATTCTTCCCTGGTCGCGGCCTGTGCGGCTCGTTTCGCGCGTCGGCGTGTCGAGGAGGATGATTCCGCCGAAGCCTGGTGGCCGCGCCTGCATTCGTTTGCCATTGGCCTCGAAGGCTCGCCCGATCTGGCCGCCGCCGAGGTCGCCGCCGCGGCGCTCGGCACCGTCCATCACGGCTTCCGCTACACCTTCGAGGAAGGTCTCGATGCCTTGCCGGAAGTGATCCGGCATGTCGAAACCTATGATGTGACGACGATCCGCGCATCGACGCCCATGTACCTGCTGGCGCGCCGCATCAAGGCCATGGGCGTGAAGATGGTGCTCTCCGGCGAAGGTTCCGACGAGATCTTCGGCGGCTATCTGTATTTCCACAAGGCACCGGACGCGCGCGAATTCCACGCCGAAACCGTGCGCAAGATCGATGCCCTGCATCTCTACGACTGCGCCCGCGCCAACAAGTCGATGATGGCCTGGGGCGTCGAGGCGCGCGTGCCATTCCTCGACCTGGAGTTCCTCGATGTCGCCATGGGCATGGACGCGAAATTCAAGATGGCCGGCAACGGGCGCATCGAGAAGGCGGTATTGCGCGAAGCCTTTGCCGGTGCGCTGCCGGAATCGATCCTCTGGCGGCAGAAGGAGCAGTTCAGCGATGGCGTCGGCTATGGCTGGATCGATGGCCTCAAGGCGCATGCCGAAGCCCAGGTCAGTGATCGCGAATTTGCCGCGGCGGCCATGCGCTTTCCACTCAACCCGCCGACAACCAAGGAGGGATATTTCTATCGACGCATCTTCGAGATGCATTTCCCGGGTGATGCCTGCGCGCAGACCATCCCCGGTGGCAAGTCGATCGCCTGCTCCTCGGCTGCCGCCATTGCCTGGGACCCGGCCTTCGCCCTTGCCGCCGATCCCTCCGGTCGTGCAGTGGCCGGCGTGCATCAGGCCGCGAACGCCTGAGTTTTGCCCGGCATGGGACTATCATCGGCGCAAATCCCGACGGAGAAGACCATGCGCGCCTTGCTAGCCTCAGCCTTGTTGCTGCTCGCCACGACCTCGGTCGAGGCCGCGATGGTGGTCAAGTCGATCAGCTACACGGTCGACAAGACCCGCTTTGCCGGGCACCTGGTCTACGACGACGCGAGCAAGGCCTTGCGTCCCGGTCTGGTCATGGTGCCGAACTGGATGGGCGAGACCGAATCGGCCATCGAGCGTGCGAAGGAAGTGGCCGCCAGCGATTACGTGGTCCTCGTCGCCGACATGTATGGCGAAGGCGTGCGGCCGAAGGATGCCAAGGAGGCACGTGCGCAAGTCGGCGCGCTTTATGCCGATCGGGCGAGTTTGCGCGCCCGCATCAGCGAAGCCGTTGCCACCTTGCGCGCCCAGGCCGGCAAGGTGCCTCTGCAGGCAGACAGGATTGCCGCGATCGGTTTCTGTTTCGGTGGTTCCACGGTTCTCGAACTCGCCCGCAGCGGCGCGGATCTTGCCGGTGTGGTCAGTTTTCATGGCGGCCTTTCGACATCGATGCCGGCGGCGGCACATTCCATCAAGACGCCGATACTCGTGCTCAATGGCGCCGATGACCAGGGCACCTCGTTGGAGGATATCGGCAAGTTCAACGAGGAAATGGATGCAGCTGGAGCCGATTGGCAGTTCGTCAACTTCAGCGGTGCCGTGCATTGCTTCGCCGAGGCCGATGCAAACAGCCCGCCAGGCTGCCTCTACAACGAACGCGCCGCAAAACGCGCCTACCGCATGATGCGCGCGTTCCTTGTGGAGCGATTTGCCGCCACGGCGACAGAAAAGTAGAGCTGCGGGATCCGGAATCCTGGAGCGTTGGGCAGGCTGGAAGTCCGGACGCACGACGAAGCAGGCCCTGACGGATGCGGCACTTCGGTCGGGAATCGACAAGCAGCCGGCCAGCCGGGCCTCATGCGAGTCGCCGCTTCTGCCCTCGAACGCCCCGTTTCGCTAGCCATTTGCCTGTTTGATCAATGGCTTGCCGGATTCCCGGTTGATTCGGCAAGCGCCCCTGCGCGTGGCCCCATACAATAGCCGGTCCGAATCCTGGTCTTGAGGTCATCCGGTGACAACACGACGCGGCATCATCCTCGCCGGCGGCTCCGGCACGCGCCTGTATCCGCTGACGCAATCGGTCAGCAAGCAGCTGCTGCCGGTTTACGACAAGCCGATGATCTATTACCCGCTGAGCACCCTGATGCTGGCCGGAATCCGCGATGTGCTGATCATCAACACGCCGCACGAGCAGGCCTTGTTCCAGCGCCTGCTTGGCGACGGATCGCAATGGGGCCTTTCGATTCGCTACGCCGTGCAGGATTCACCGGATGGACTGGCGCAGGCCTATCTGATCGGTCGTGATTTCGTCGGCAACGATCCAAGTTGCCTGATCCTTGGCGACAACATCTTCTATGGTGATGGCCTGACGCGCTTGTTGCGCGCTGCCGATGCGCGTACGGACGGGGCCACGGTTTTCGGTTACTGGGTGCGCGATCCGGAGCGCTACGGCGTCGCCGAATTCGATGGCAACGCTCGCGTCATCGGACTTGAGGAAAAGCCTGCCCATCCACGATCGAACTGGGCGGTCACGGGGCTTTATTTCTATGATGGCCGTGCCGCCGATTTTGCCCGCGGGCTGAAACCTTCGCCGCGTGGCGAGCTGGAAATCACCGATCTCAACCGCTGCTACCTGGCCGATGATTCGCTGATGCTTGAACGCATGGGCCGGGGCTTCGCCTGGCTTGATACCGGCACGCATGAATCCCTGGTCGAGGCATCGAGCTATGTGCAGACCATCGAGAACCGCCAGGGCCTGAAGATCTGCTGCCCCGAGGAAATCGCCTTCCTGAATCGCTGGATCGATGCCGAGCAGGTGCTCCGACTCGCCGCGCCACTGGCGAAGAACGCCTATGGCCAGTATCTGCAGGAACTGGTCAGGGAAGGGCGCCCGGCATGAAGCTGATCAAGACTGCGCTCGAAGGTTGCCTGGTCATCGAACCGAAAGTGCATGGCGATGCGCGTGGATTCTTCTACGAGAGCTTCAATGCCAACCGATTTGCCGAAGCCGGGCTCGATTTGCGCTTCGTGCAGACCAATGTCTCGCGCTCGGAGCAGGGCGTATTGCGCGGCCTGCACTACCAGTGGCCCAACCCGCAGGGCAAGCTGGTCAGCGTGCTTGAAGGCGAGGTCTACGATGTTGCCGTGGATATCCGGACCGGTTCTCCAACCCGCGGTCAATGGGCGGCAGCAGTCCTCAGCGCCGAGAACAAACGCCATTTCTGGATACCGGAAGGATTTGCCCACGGTTTCGCCGTGTTGAGCGGTCCGGCCACCTTCGTCTACCAGTGCACCGCGCACTACGACGGCGCGGCCGATGCCGGCATCCGCTGGAACGATGCCGAGCTGGCCATCGATTGGCCGCTGGCGCGCCCATCCTTGTCGGACAAGGATGAACAAGCCCCGTTTCTCGCCGATGTGGCAGCGGACAAGCTGCCGGTCTGCGCGTGAACATTCTGCTGCTCGGTGCCAATGGCCAGGTCGGCCATGCCTTGCGCGAACCACTCGCGGCGCTGGGCCGGTTGCACTGTGCAACGCGATCGGGGCTGCTCGACGATGGCAGCGTGTGCCTGCGCGTCGACCTCACCGACAGCGATGCACTGGCGCGTGCGCTGGATGCGAGCGAGGCGGGAATCATCGTCAACGCGGCGGCCTACACGGCGGTGGATCGGGCCGAGGACGAACCTGTGCTGGCGGATCGGATCAATCATCGGGCCGTCGCCGAGATCGGTGCCTGGGCTGCGCGCAAGGCGGCGCTCGTCGTGCATTACTCGACCGATTACGTGTTCGATGGCCGCAGCGATCGCCCCTGGCACGAAAATGATGCGACCGCTCCGCTGGGCGTCTATGGGCGCAGCAAGGCCGCTGGCGAGCAGGCCTTGCGCGACAGCGGCGCGCAACACCTGATCCTGCGTACGGCCTGGGTGTATGCGGCGCGCGGGCAGAACTTCCTGCGCACGATGTTGCGACTGGCCGCCGAGCGCGACGAACTGCGCGTGGTCGATGACCAGATTGGCGCGCCGACCACGGCGAACTGGATTGCGCGAACGTCAGCCGGCGTCGTGCAGCGCTGGTTGGCGATGACTGGAAGGGAGCGCGCAGCCGCCTGTGGCACGTATCACCTGACCGCTTCCGGGCGTTGCAGTTGGTTTGAATTCGCCAGCGCCATCCTGCAGGTGGCGCAGCGCGCCGGTCTGATCGGCAAGATCCCGAAGCTCGTGCCGATCACCAGCGCCGACTACCCGACGCGCGCACAACGCCCGGCGTTTTCGGCACTCGACAATGCCAGGCTTGCCCTCGTCTTCGGACAACAACCGCAGTCCTGGACAGACGGGCTGCACGAGGTGATCGGCGAACTCGCCGCCAGCCAAACCCAGGGAGTAACAGCATGATTGTTCCGGTAATCCTTTCCGGCGGCGCCGGCACCCGTCTCTGGCCGGTGTCGCGCAGCGCCTATCCAAAGCCGTTCATGCGCATGGCGGATGGCCGCTCGCTGCTCTACAAGACGCTCGATCGTGCTCTGAAGCTTGCCGACGGCGGCACCGTGCTGACCGTGACCGGGCGGGATTACTACTTCCTCACCCGCGACGAGTACGCGACCCACGCCGATGCCAACCTCGATCGCCTGCCATTCCTGCTGGAGCCGGTCGGGCGCAATACCGCGCCGGCGATCCTGCTCGCGGCTTTGTACGTGCTCGACCAGTGCGCCAGCGACGCGACCCTGCTGATCCTGCCGTCGGATCACCTGATCCGCGACGTCGAGGCCTTTGCCGCCGATGTCCGCCGCGCCGCGAAGATCGCCGCCGACGGCTGGCTGGTTACTTTCGGCATCCAGCCAAGCGCGCCGGAAACCGGCTTTGGCTATATCCGCATGGGTGCCGCGGTCGAAGGTTGCGAAGGCCGCGAAGTGGCCGCCTTTGTCGAGAAGCCCGACCGGGCCACGGCGGAGGGTTATCTGCTGTCCGGCGACTACACCTGGAACTCGGGCATGTTCTGTTTCCGCGCCGATGCCCTGATTGCCGCTGCACAGAAGGCGTGTCCGGACGTGCTTGCCGCCGCCCGCGCCTGCCATGCAAGCGAGAGCGGCCAGGTCAGCCCGGTCGAATTCTCCCGCGACGCTTTCATTGCACAGCCCGACATCTCGATCGACTACGCGATCATGGAACGTGCCGAGCGGGTTGCCGTCGTGCCGGCGCGCTTTGACTGGAGTGACATCGGCTCGTGGAAGGCGATCAGCGAGATTGAAGTCGCCGCCGATGCCGACGGCAATCGCGTGCAGGGCGATGCCGTCGTCGTCGAGAGCCGCAATTGCTACATCCAGTCGGATGCGCGCATGGTTGCTGCGGTCGGCGTTGAAAACCTGATCATCATCGACACTGGCGATGCCGTACTCGTCGCCGATCGCGATCGCGCCCAGCAGGTCAAGACCGTCGTCGAGCGCCTGCGCGAGAGCAACCACCCGGCCGCCGCGCTGCACAACACCGTGCATCGCCCCTGGGGCAGCTATACGGTTCTCGAGGATCGCGATGACTGCAAGGTCAAGCGCCTCACGGTGAAGCCGGGACATGTGCTTTCCTTGCAATTGCACAATCGGCGCAGCGAGCACTGGACCGTGGTCGATGGCACCGCCAAGGTACGCATTGGCGAGCGCGAATTCCTGCTCAATGCCAATGAATCCGCCTACATCCCGATGAACACCGTGCACCGTCTGGAGAATCCGACCGAGCGCGACATCCACCTGATCGAGGTGCAGTGTGGCGACTACTTCGGCGAGGATGACATTGTCCGGCTGGAAGACCGCTACGGCCGGGTTCCACGCAAGGTACAGGTTTCCTCGGAGCGTGAAAACAATGTAGATTAGCCTTTTGCCGAGACGGGAGAGTTGCAATGCTCAGGAAAGGGATGTTTTTGGCCGGATTGATTCTGGCATGTGCCGGCGTGCAAGCCGCCGAGCCGGTGCCGCTGGCGGATTTTGCCAGGCACATGCAATTCAAGGACGTGAAGATCTCGCCGGATGGCAAGCACCTGGCGGCGACAGCGATCGTTGGCGGCAATGTCGTGCTTTCCATGATCGACCTCGGCAGCAACACCGCGCTGACCGTGCAGCCACGCAATGGCGATGACGTCTTCGAGTTCTGGTGGGTCTCCAACGAGCGTATCGTCTACGCGGTTGCCCAACATGGTGGCGCCCTCGAGCAGCCCATACCCACCGGCGAGTTGTATGCCACCAATGTGGACGGCAAGGCCCGCGACATCCTGTTCGGCTATCGCGCCAGCGAAAGCAAGGCCGGATCGACTGGAAGCCACATCGAGACCAAGCAGAACGAGTACGCCTCGGCCTGGATCCTCGAAGCCTTGCCCGATGATGCCAAGTATTCGACGATCGTGGTGCAGCCCTGGAGCCGAACGCCAGGTGAGTCGATCAAGGCCGAAGTGCGCCGCATCGACCTTGCTTCGGGCAAGACCCGTACCGTGGCGACCGCACCGATGACCGGCGCGCAGTTCATCACCGACCACAAGGGTGTCGTGCGTTTTGCCGTCGGCAACGACGTCGACCAAAAGCAAAAAGTCTATTACCGCGAGGCTGACGGCAAGGACTGGGAGCTGATCTCGTCCGAGACCGGCAGTGGCGTGGTGGTCTGGCCGATCATGTTCAATCGCGCCGGCGATGGCGTCTACTTCGAGTGTGGTGGCGCGCACAACCGTGGCGGTGTCTGTCAGTGGGATGTCGGCAAGCGCGAATTCAAGACTCTATGGAGCGGCCTTGAGGTCGGGCCCAGCGGATTCGAGGAAACCTTTGACCGGCAAGACCTGTTCGCGATCCGTTCAATGCCCGGGCGCACCGCCGTCGCCTTGCTCGACAAGAATGCCGCCGAAGCGAAGTTGCTGGTTGAACTGATGCAGCAGTTCCCCGGCGAGGACGTGCATTTCGGCAACGCCAGCAGGGATGGCAAGAAGGTTATCGTTGTCGTCGACAGCGATCGCGATCCGGGGTCGTTCTATCTGTACGATGCCGAGGCGAAAAAACTGAAGTTCCTGCTCGCCCGCGCTCCGTGGATCAAGCCAGACGCACTTGCCGACATGCAGCCGTTTTCAATCAAGGCGCGTGACGGCATGCCGTTGCGTGGCTACCTGACCCGACCGTTTGGCAAGGAGGAGACCAAGCGCCTGCCGATGGTCGTCTTTGTCCATGGCGGCCCACACGGTGTTTTCGATCAGTGGGAATACGATCCGACGGTGCAGGCGCTGGCAAGTCGCGGTTACGCGGTTCTGCAGGTCAACTATCGCGGCTCGGGCGGTTCCGGCCTTGCATTTCAGAAGGCCGGTTATGGCGAATGGGGCGGCAAGATGCAGGATGACGTGACCGATGCCACGCGTTGGGCGATCGAGCAGGAAGCCGCCGATCCGAAGCGCATCTGCATATTTGGCGGCAGCTATGGCGGCTACGCGGCACTGCAGGGTGCCGTGCGTGAGCCTGACCTGTACCGCTGCGCCATTGGCTATGCCGGCGTCTACGATCTGCGCCTGATGAAATCACGCGGTGACATCCCGCAGACGTTCAGGGGCGAGGGTTATCTCGACATGGTGCTCGGCAAGGACGATGCACTGCTTGCGCAACGCTCGCCGGTCAACCAGGTCGAGCGGATCAAGGCCGATGTCATGCTCATCGTCGGCGGACAGGACAAGCGTGTGCCGCCCGTGCAAGGTGAAAACATGCGCAGTGCCCTGCTCAAGCGCGGCAAGAAAGTCGAATGGCTCTACCAGCGGACCGAGGCACACGGCTTTTACGATGAGGCCAACGTGACCGACATGTACACCAGGCTGCTGGCGTTCATTGATCGCAATATTGGCGCAGGCAGCAAGCACGACGCAGTTGCCGACGAGCCGGCGGCACCGGCGGCCAAAGACTGATTCGATCGCAGGTGCCTTTATCGGGGCGGATGCCGCACAACGGTTTCCGCCCGCTGCCAAGCCGTGAGTGGTCAGCGGGACTTGCTGCGGTGAGCCGCCGTCAGTCGCGCAGTCGCTTGAGCAGGCCCGCCGTGGATCCGTCCAGCCCGGCAGTGTCGCCGGAATCGAACCGGGGCAGCAGGTCGTTGCACAACATCTTGCCGAGTTCGACGCCCCACTGATCGAAGCTGTTGATGTTCCACAGCGCGCCGCTGACGAAGACGCGATGCTCGTACATCGCGATCAGCGCGCCGAGCGCGGCCGGTGTCAGTCGATCGATGAGGAAGGTGCTGCTCGGGCGATTGCCGGGGAAGGTGCGATGTCGCGCCAGCACCTCCGGGTCCATCAATGGCGATGCCGTCGGCACCTTGTCCCCGATTGCCTCGGCTGCACTCCTGCCGAGCATCAATGCCTGGGCCTGGGCCAGTCCATTGGCCAGCAGCTTGCGGTGCGCATCGGCATGCACATGCGCTGGATCGCGTTCGAGGATGAACTCGACCGGGATCACGTCGCTGCCCTGGTGCAGCATCTGGAAATAGGCGTGCTGGCCATTGGTGCCGGCCTCGCCCCAGATCACCGGACTGGTCGCGAAGGGCAGCAATTGCCCATCGATATCGACGCGCTTGCCATTGCTCTCCATTTCCAGTTGTTGCAGATAGGCCGGAAGGCGGCGCAGGCCCTGGTGGTAGGGAGCGATGCTGCGGCTCGTGAAACCGTGGAAATTCCGGTACCAGACATCCAGCAGGCCGAGCTGGATTGGCAGGTTGCGCTCGATCGGCGACTCGCGGAAATGCCGGTCCATCGCCTGCGCGCCGCCAAGCAGTTCGCGGAAGTTCTGCGCGCCAACGGCCAGCGCAATCGGCAAGCCAATCGCCGACCACAGCGAGTAGCGACCGCCCACCCAGTCCCAGAATCCGAACGTCGTGTCGATGCCGAACTCCGCGGCGGCCTTGATGTTCGTCGTCGCGGCGACGAAATGCCTGCGCGTATCGGTGCCGCCATTGGCGACAAACCAATCCCGTGCAATCCGCGCATTGCTCATGGTTTCCTGGGTCGTGAAGGTTTTCGAGGCAATCACGAACAAGGTTTCGACGGGTTTCAAGCCACGCAGCGCGGAATCGATGTCATGGCCGTCGACATTGGAGACGAAATGCAGGGCAAGGTCGCGTTGGCAATAAGCGTCAAGGGCAGGCACGACCATCTGCGGGCCGAGATCGGAGCCGCCGATGCCGATGTTGACGATGTGCCGGATGCCGCTCGCGCGCGTGTCGCGCACGCGCTCGGCGAATGCGAGCATGCGCTCGAGGACTTCATGGACTTCTTCGCCATGCAGCGCCGACTCGCGCGGCGCACGCAGCGCGACATGCAGGACGGCACGGTTCTCCGTCGCATTGATCGCCGCCCCGGCCAACATCGCATCGCGCCGCTGCTCGATGCGGCATTCGCGGGCCAGGTCTGCCAGGGCGGCCATCACCCTTTGGTCGATCAGGTTCTTGGAAAGATCGGCAAACACGCCGGCTGCCTCGAACGTAAGCGAATCAAAGCGCCGCGCATCGACCGCGAACGCCTCGCGCAGATCGAATCGCGCAGCGCTCGTTTCAAACAGGGTTTTAAGGATCTTCCACGCATCAGCGCGGTCACAACGCGGGGCGGCAATCATCAGGCTCTCGAGCAGTGCACGGGCAATGGCCAAGCATAGCGATTCCAGCCCTGGAAGTTCGCCTGGCACAGGCCGCCATGCCGGACATCACCTGCACTGGCGGGCCAGGACGCGCGCGGCCATGTACCATTCACGGTTCCAACGGATCCGTGCGGACTTCATGTCGAAGCAAACCAATGCCCTGAGCTGGCTGCTGCTGTCAGCGTTCATCATCGTTGCCGACCAGGTCAGCAAATGGCTCGTGCTGCAGCATTTCCAGCTGCACGAGTCGCTGCCCGTGATTGCCGGCTTCCTGAATTGGACGCTGGCCTACAACGAGGGGGCGGCGTTCAGTTTCCTCTCCGATGCCGGCGGCTGGCAGCGCTGGTTCTTTACCGCATTGGCGGTGATTGTTTCGACCATCCTCGTCGTCTGGCTTTCACGCACGAATCGCACGGACTGGCGCACCGCGGTGCCCTTGGCCCTGATCATTGGCGGTGCCATCGGCAACGTGATCGATCGCATCCGATTCGGCCATGTCGTCGATTTCATCGATGTCCATTACGGCACCTGGTCGTGGCCGGCCTTCAACATCGCCGATTCGGCGATCAGCGTCGGGGCCGTCATGCTGATCGTGTTCGGATTGTTCGCCAGCAAGCCGGCCACTGCGCGATAATGCCGGGCATGCAAGTGCTGCTCGCCAACCCGCGGGGATTCTGTGCCGGAGTCGACCGCGCCATCGAGATCGTCGAGCGCGCCCTGGAATCGTTCGGTGCGCCGATCTATGTCCGCCACGAAGTCGTGCACAACCGCTTTGTCGTCGATTCGCTGCGCAAGCGCGGAGCCGTGTTTGTCGAGGAGCTTGACGAGGTGCCGGACGGTGCCACGGTGATCTTCAGCGCCCATGGCGTTTCGCAGGAAGTCAGGATCGAAGCCGACAGGCGCGGCCTGAACGTGTTCGATGCGACCTGTCCGCTGGTGACCAAGGTGCATATCGAGGTCGCCCGCCATGGCAAGGCCGGGCGTGACGTGGTCCTGATCGGCCACGCCGGGCATCCGGAAGTGGAGGGCACGATGGGTCAGTGGAGCCCCCTGAACAAGGGCCGCATCCACCTCGTTGAAACCCCGGAATGCGTGGCCCGCCTCAACCCGGCCAATCCCGCCAAGCTTGCTTATGTAAGCCAAACCACGCTGTCGGTCGACGATACCCGCACCGTGATCGACACCTTGCGGGCGCGCTTCCCGAATATCCTCGGACCGCGCCACGACGACATCTGCTACGCCACGCAAAATCGCCAGGATGCGGTGCGCGAGCTCGGCCAGCAGTGCGATATCGTTTTCGTGGTCGGCTCGCCGAACAGCTCCAATTCCAATCGCCTGCGCGAGCTGGCCGAGAAGCAGGGCGTTCCGGCCTATCTGATCGATGGTGCCGACGACATCCAGCCGGAGTGGCTGAAAGACCGCCACCGCGTCGGCCTGACCGCCGGTGCCTCCGCCCCCGAGAGCCTGGTCATCGAAGTCATCGAGCGCCTCAAGGCCTGGGGCATCGGCGAGGTTCGCGAACTGGCCGGCCAGCGCGAAACCATGACCTTCGCCCTGCCCAAGGAACTGCGCATCAAGGTTGTCGGCTGACTGCCACCGCCTCGAAACGTCCGGGTTTGCCCTGACACCAACCAGGGAAGGTTCCACCGCTCATCCGCCATATCCTACCTCGCACGCGCGGTGCGCTTGCCCAGCGCGTAGTCGCCGCGTACTTTCACGGTCATAAGTCTGCCGCAGGACTAGGGGGTTTCATGCCATCGAGGTTCAATCAGACCTTTCCCAGCCGTTTCGCTCGATCGGGCTTCGGTCTGGTCGAGTTGATGATCACTATTGCAATCCTGGCGATCCTGGCAGCAATGGCGTTTCCGAGCTTCAACTACATGATTCGCGGCAATCGCGTCAGCACCGAAGCAAACGACTTCCTCAGTGCACTCAACTATGCGCGCAACGAGTCGATAACGCGCACACGCGGGGTCACGATTTGTGCGGCCGACACCACCGGCGGCAGCACGCCGACAGCATGTGGCGGATCCACCGTCTGGACCAAAGGCTGGATGGTATTCATCGATGACACTGCCGGCGCCACTACGCCCACGGCAATTGACAGCGCAGCGGTCCTGCGCACCTGGATCGGCAATACCCATAACACCTTGCTGCCGGACGCCGCACAAACCTTCGTGCGCTTCAATCCGCGCGGTCAGGCCAGCTCGGACACCACGGGCGACGTCACCTTCACGCTCAAGCCGGTCAGCAATTGTGCCAACCAGCAGCAGCGCTCGATCGTGGTCACGGCACTGGGGCGATCGAGTTCGTCAAAGGTGGACTGCACATGAGAACTCGGATATCCAACATGAACTTCCAGGTTTCCCCGCGCGGGTTCACCTTGCTCGAAGTGCTCATTGCGCTTCTTGTCCTGAGCTTCGGCTTGCTTGGCCTGGCCGCATTGCAGGCTTATTCGGTCAAGGCCAACCAGAGTGCCAATTTCCGCAGCCAGGCGACCGGTTTTGCGAACATGATGCTCGACAATATTCGCGCAAACCGCGCCAACATCGCCAGTTACTACGCCGACAACTATGCCGATGTGGCGTGCACTTCGACACCCTCGACCAGTCCACCCGCTGCCTTCGAGCTCGGTGAATGGCAAAGACTGATTCGCTGTCAGTTGCCCAACGGTCGCGGTGCCATCGCCCCGATCAGCGCCAATGAAGTTGCTGTCTGCATTCGCTGGAGCGATGCGCGCTGGGAGACCACCAGTGGCAATTCCGAAGGCAAGTGCACCGAGGATGCAGCGACTTTCGGAGCGGGTTTGACCGATGGCGGCCCGGGTGCGGGCACTGATGGCCAAACCAGCGTGTTTGTCGTATCGAGCCGGATGTAGGCAGCCCACATGACGATGAATATCAAGCAGAAATCCGCAGTCGGGCGGCGCATCGGACAGGCCGGCGTTTCGCTGATCGAGTTGATGATCGCCTTGCTGATCGCCGGACTGATTTCACTCGGCCTCGTGCAGATTTTCGGCGCATCCAGCGCGACTTCGCAGATGACCGAAGGTCTTTCGCGGGTCCAGGAGAACGGTCGATTCGCCAGTCAGTTCCTGCAGCGCCAGTTGCGTATGGTCGGTTTCATGGGTTGCGGATCCGATGCCGGGCGCACGGTCCAGCACAGCTTCGTCAATCACCTGACCCGATTCGACGGAACTGTCCCAGGCGGCAACAAGTATCGCTTCCAGCGTCCGATCGAGGCATACACGGCGGGAGTCGGGACGGCACCCGCCGAGTTGGCGGGCGAGGCCATCGTCGATGGCACGGACGTGCTGATCCTGCGCGTATTGAGTGAGGAAAGCACAACGGTGGTCAGTGTGACCAAGTCGGCAAACGACCTCACGCTCCTCATTGGTACCCCCGGTGCGGCTTTTCTTCCCGAACCCAACAAGAAAGTGTTGTTTGGCCTGCAGAATTGCCGTTCAGCCGACATCTTCGCCGCAACACTGAGCGGAACCACGCCGGGATCGACGATTACCGTGGGCGGAGCCACGTCTCCCAATGTCTACCTTGATCCCTCGGTCGACACCTGTGGCGCGGCACCGTGTCCGTGGGATTTCCGGATTTCCAACGCCGCTCTCAATGCCAAGCCTCTGGTCGGGCCCTCAAGCTTGAATGCCGAAGTCCATCGGGCCGAATACCTTGCGCTGTTCATCAAGAAAAACGCGAGTGGAATCAGATCCTTGTATTTGATGCGCTTCAAGCGTGGAGATGTCGTCCTCGATGCAGCCGAAGAGTTCATCGAGGGGGTGGAGAACATGCAGGTGCGCTTCGGCGTTGATACCGATGCGACCAGTGATGCCGCAATCAACGAGTACAGGACTGCGGCGCAAGTCATCGCTGGCGCAACCAATGAAGCGGCGATAGACGATCGCTGGCGGCAGGTTCTCAGCGCGCGCGTCGGCTTGCTGATTCGCAGCCCGGGACGAGCCGGTGCCCCGGATCGCACCTACAAGATTCTGGATGTCGACTACACGCCGGCCGACAACGACGGAGCAATCCGCGAGGTCTACGAAACCACGGTTGCCTTGCGCAATCGCCTGTTCAATTCGTGAGTACGCCATGATCCGATGCCCAAATCCACCGTTCAAGCGCAATCAGGGCGCAGTCCTCTTCGTTGCCCTGATCATGTTGCTGCTGCTGACCCTGCTGGGCATTACAGCCATGCAGGTGACGATGATGCAGGAGCGCATGTCGGGAAACTTCCGCGCCCAGCAGGTCGCATTCGAGCGAGCTGAAGGCAGGATGGCCGAAGGACGCGATCAAGTCAGTGACCCTTTGTATGCATACGACTTCATCTCGCCGATTCCCGTGGGGCTGCCGTCAACGAATGCAATGCCCTGGGATTCGTGGCTGACCACCTATCCGCCAGCCATCCAGTTCGAGAAGCAGGTGCGCACCTGCGGCGGTGCCTGTCCCGAGCAGCGTGGCAGCATCGTCGGTGACGATCCAAACAAGAAACCCCGCTTCTACGTGATTTCGGGCCAGGAGAAGGATCCTGGGAGCTCGGTGGAAAACGCCTCATGGGCCACCGTACAAACCATCTACGTCTTTTGAACCGTTGCCTGGACGGGAGAACTCAAATGAAACTGCTCGACACACGACTGGCCGCGATATTCACCGCCCTGTGCGCCGCGGCTGGCATGGCGCATCCCACCGATGCCCTGGCCCAGGCCGCCTCGGGCGGCATTGACGTCGCCCAGCAACCCCTGTTCACGGCCAGCGGCCAGCCGCCCCTGAACATGCTGGTCATGGGCAAGGACCACAAGATCTACTACGAGGCCTATAACGATGCCTCGGATCTCAACGGCGATGGCGCGCTGGATATCGGCTACAAGCCGGCCGTGCTGGATTATTTCGGCAACTTCAATTCGAACGTCTGCTACACGTGGAGCACGGACAAATTCGTGCCGAGTTCGGCAGCGAGCAGCAAGCAGTGTTCGGGCAAGTGGAGTGGCGATTTCCTCAACTACCTGACCACCTCGCGCCTGGATGCCTTGCGCCGCGTCCTCTTTGGCGGTTGGCGCCAGACCGATACCTCCACCGAAACCGTCCTGCAGGGAGCCTTCCTGCCTCAGGATGGGCATAGCTGGGGCAAGGAATACCAGAGTGTCGCGCGTGATGGTTACGACATCGCCAATTATGCGCCGCTGACTGCGCCGGATGCCGGCAAATACATCTTGTTTGCGGTAACCACGACGACCGGCATCAACAACTCGTTTGTCTTTCCAGCGTACCAGGCGCCGATGCTGCGCGTGCTGAAAAACACCGACAAGCGGGTCTGGAACTGGCTGTCGATCGAAGGCCCGGTGGCCGGCAACAAGTGTTTCACGGCAACCAACACCCGCGTGAATTGCGTTGGATCGGTTGCTGCGACCTGGGACCTGGTGTCCTCCTCGATGTTGTCCGGACTGACCATCACGACCTGGAAAACATCCGGCGGCAGTCCCGCCACCCGAGCCGCAATGGATACCTTTTTCACTACCAATGGAGTCGCCGGCGGATTGTGCGGCTCGGGTGCGGTCGCCCAGATCAATGCAACCGGCAGCAACAACAACCCGTTTGTTCCCGGCAGCAACAGTTGTGGTCAGGACAACTACATGACCCGCATTTCCGGTCAGTTGGTCGTGCCAGCCGCAGGTACCTACAAGTTTGCGGTCGATGGCGATGATGCGGTCGATCTGACCATCGATGGCAACCCCATCGTTGGCTGGTATGGCGGACACGGAAATGATCGCAGTGATGCTGGCCTTCTCTCTCATTCGAGTGATGTCTTCCTGAGTGCCGGTACGCATACGATCACTTTCAGACACCAGGAAGGCACGGGTGGCGACAACTGGGGTCTCTTCATGCAGACACCCGGTTTCGCCACGACCCGCGATGACTATCTGGTCCGGGTGCAATCCTGCCCGGCCAGCAATGCCGCGTTGCGCGAGACGACCTGCAAGGCCTATCCCAACGGCCAGTACAAGCCGACCGGCATCCTGCATGACTATGGCGAAACCTCACGCATGTACTTCGGCCTGATCACCGGCTCGCAGTTCAACAATCTCGAGGGCGGCGTCCTGCGCCGTAACATGGCCAACTTCGGCAGCGAGATCGATCCGGCGACCGGCATCTTCCGCAGCAACGTAAAAGGCATCGTCAATACGATCAATGGCCTGCGCATGATTGGCGGCAACTATGCTGGCGGTACCAGCAACAACCTCACCAGTGACTCCAATTGGAACTGGGGCAACGGCAACGGCCATTGCCCATCGGTCGGCGATCGCGCCATCAACAATGGCGAATGCCGCATGTGGGGCAATCCCTTGGGCGAAATGGTTTACGAGAGCATGCGTTATTTTGCCGGCGCCGCAGCACCGACAGCACGCTTCAGCACCGGTGACCCGTCCGGACAGGGTGCCGCTGAAGAAACCGCCATGAACCTTGCCAAGGAAACCTGGAAGGATCCTTACGCCGCAGCTCCCGGCGGTGGTGGCTTCCTCTCCTGCTCGCGCCCGTTCCAGACCATCATTAGTGATATCAATCCGAGTTACGACGGGGATGTGCCGGGCAGTCCGTTCACCGGAGCGATTACCGCGACCAGCGTCACCCCGGCCTCGATTTCCGGTTTCAGCCTGCAGACCGAAGGCCAGGCCATCTGGAATTCCGAGTTCGGGGCAGGTTCCAAGTCCGTGTTCATCGGCGACGTCAACAACGTCACCGATGGCGCACCAACGGCCAAGACGGCATCGAGCTTCGGCAATATCCGCGGCCTTGCCCCGGAAGAGCCGACCAAGGGCGGCTCGTATTCCACCTCCGCGGTGGCACGTTTTGCGCGCGCCAACGATCTAAGCACCGTGACCGGTCAGCAGAACCTCAGCACCTATGCCATAGCGCTGGCTTCGCCGCTGCCGCGCATCGATTTTCCGATTGGCGGCGGCAAGATCACCTTGCTGCCGTTTGCCAAGACCGCCAGCGGCACGTTTGGCACCGGCACCCGCAAACCGACCAATACCATTGTTGATTTCTATGTGGAGAAAATCGCCAATCTCCCGGGGCAGCCTTCCGATTCCACGGTCAACGGTGGTCGAGCCTACGCGATCTTCCGCATCAATTACGAGGACGTCGAGCAGGGCAACGACCATGACATGGACGCGATCGTGCGCTATTTGATTGTCGCCAATGCGGATGGTACGGTCAGCGTTTCGCTGGGTTCCGAATACGCAGCCGGTAGCGCTGACCAGAACATGGGCTATGTGATGTCGGGTACCACGCAGGATGGCGTGTACCTCGATGTGCGCGACACGGACTCAGGTACCGGCAGTTTCCTGCCCTACGCCTTGAACACGCCGAATCCGGTTTTGCCCGGCGGTTGCGGAGTCACCACACCGCCGGCGGCTTGTGCTTCACAGCTGCCGCTTTCGTCCACCCGCGTCTTCACACCGACAGCGGCGGGTGCGACAGGCGGAGCCACCCTCCTCAATGACCCACTCTGGTACGCCGCCAAATATGGTGCACCCAAGCCGGCCGAGGTCGATGTCGATGGCAATGGCGTGCCGGACAACTACTTCCTGGTTACCAACCCGGCCACCTTGCGCACCCAGCTTGACAAAGCCTTTGCCGACATCATCAACAACTCGCAACCGACCGCGAGCGTGGCGACGAGCACGCCGCGTTACGTTCCCGGTGCCACGTTGGCCTACCAGGCATCGTACAAATCCGAAGACTGGTCCGGAAACATCGAGGCATTCGAGCTGCGTTCCGATGGCACCTACGATTCGGGCGGCACTCCGGTCTGGAGTACAAGTGCCCGCATGCCCGCACCCGGCGTGCGCAAGGTCTTCACCGCCAAGCCGGTTACCGGAGGTTTCGCGGGAACAGCGTTCACGACGGCGGGTCTCGACACTGCCATGCAGACGACGTTGAAAGGCACGCTGCCAAGCGAGTACACCGTCGCCGAGCTGATTGACTATCTGAAGGGTGACCAGAGCAACGAGCAAGGCGTGACCGGTTGCACGGTTGCAACCGATTGCCCGTACCGCAAGCGCAGCTCGAAGGTCGGCGACATCCTCAACTCGACTCCGGCGGTGATTGGCGTGACGAGTTTCGGCTACGGCAAGATCCTGGAAAGTGTGGATGCCGGAGCGGCTTCAAGCTACGCCGCCTACGTCGAATCGAAAAAGACCATATTCGGGCCGGGAAATGAAAACCCGATTCTTTTCGTCGGCGCCAACGACGGCATGCTGCACGCCTTTGACGGTCGCGATGGCACCGGCGGCGGCGTGGAACAGTTCGCATTCATTCCCAATGCCGTTCTGGGCAATCTCAACGAACTCGCCAGGCCGGGTTATGTGCACCGCTATTTCGTCGACGGCACGCCGACCGTGACCGATGCCTACCTCGGCACCTGGAAGACGGTATTGGTAGGCTCCACCGGTGCGGGCGCACGGGCGATCTACGCACTTGATGTCAGCGACCCGCGCAACTTTGATGCGAGCGATGTGATGTGGGAGTTCAACAACAGCATGGATGGCGACATGGGCCAGTTTGTCGGTCGCCCGTACATCGGCATCACCGAGGGCGGCCAATGGGTCGCGGTGTTCGGCAATGGGCTCAACAGCGATCGCCAGCGCGCAGTCTTGTTCATTGTGGATCTGGCCACCGGCGCACTGATCAAGAAGATTGATACCGGCGTTGGGTGTGCCGCCGGCGCATCGGGTTGCGTTGAAGGACCCAATGGCCTGGCCACCGCGGTACTGGTCGACAACTCAGGCAATGGTGCGGCCGACACGATCTATGCCGGCGATTACCAGGGCAACATGTGGCGCTTCGAGTTGACCGGCGGCAGTTGGGACAAGGGCAACTCGGGTGCTCCGATCTTCGTTGCCAAGGACCCAACCGGCAAACCGCAATCGATCACCAGCGGTTCGTACACGGTTGCCAATCCGCTGGGTGGCACGATCGTAGTCTTTGGCACTGGCCGCTACCTCAATCCGAATGATGCCGACGAGACCCAAATCGGGCTTGGCACGCGTCCGGCCCTGGATTCGCTCTACGGGATCTGGGACAGCCGCGCTTACGATGATCTCAATTCCACCTGGACCTCATTCTTCCCGATCGCGACCCGCGTCAGCGGGGCCTATGCGGATCTCCAGAAACAGGAAATCACGAGCTATACCCCGCTCGGCGCCGGCGGCATCAACGGCTACCGTACGGCCACGCGCAATCCCGTCGACTATCGTGAGTCGGCGACGGGTCCGGGCAAGCTCGGCTGGTATATGGATCTGAAATGTTCCGGTACCGGTTGCACGGGAGCCTCGGCTACCGCGATTGACGGCGAACGCGTCACCGCGACGCCCCAGGGCATTCTCAGCAACGTGATCTTCAATACCTTCCGCCCCGAAGGCGATACCTGCGAACCGGGCAGCCTGAACGCAACCATGGTGCTTGATGCGCTGACCGGCGCGGCCGATTACATTCCGATCGTACCGGCAGGAGGCTGGGGGACCGGCATGGCACCGCCCGCTGGAGCTCTGGCTGGCACCGACACGGTGCGTGGACCACCGCCGGGCGAGCCACCAATCGTCGTCATCGGTGGGTCGAACCTGATCGTGCCGCCGATGGCGGAAGATGGCACTGGCGGTGGCGCATGCGTACCGGCAAACGGCGACACCTGCGATTGCGACGAGAACGGCGCCAATTGCGTATGGCCACCCCCATCGACCGGATGCAGCTGGCGTTCGCCAAACTCGGCCGGTCGCCCGCCAGGCAAGGCGATCCCCTGCGGACGTATTTCGTGGAAGCAGATCCGCTGATCGAGGCGTGCCAATGTCGGCCCGGATACCTGCGAGTATCCGGGCCACACTCGACGAGAAGCACAACATGTTGCAACCCGGCCATATGTACTGCCGGATCATTCAAGAGGACAAGGCCTTGAACAAATCCAGGGGATTCACACTCATCGAGTTGATGATCGTCGTCGCGGTCGTCGCCATCCTCGCCGCTATCGCCTTGCCGTCCTACAATGAGCACGTGCGCAAGACGCGGCGAACCCAGGCCAAGGCAGATCTGTCCGAGATCGCACAAGCCCTGGAGCGCCAATTCACATTGCAGCGAACTTATGCAGCTTTTCCGGAGACCTTTAATCAGTCTCCGCGAACGGGGACACCGTACTACACGATTTCCTATGCCCTTGCTGCAACCACTTACGTAATCACCGCCACCCCTGTCGCGCCGCAGGACAAGGACACGAAATGCAAGGTGCTGTCGTTGAATCAACTGGGCCAGAAGACTGCGACGGGTACGCTCGGTGTTGCGGGGTGCTGGTAGTCACGGTTCGGTAGCCCGCGCTTCGATTGGAACCGGCCTGTTTGGCCTGAGGCAGTCTTGTCGAACCCATTCCTGGCGTCTATACTCCGCAACCCTTCTGCGCCGGAATAGCTCAGTTGGTAGAGCGCGTCATTCGTAATGATGAGGTCGTAGGTTCGATTCCTATTTCCGGCACCAATGCATGGATGAGGTTCTGCAAGGGCGCGAAGTGGCCCTCACCCCTTGTCTCTCTGGACTGAGAGAGAGGTAATGATCTTCGCGACGTGCGACAGCGGAACTTGATAGACAACGGGCGATTAACTCAGCGGTAGAGTGCCACCTTCACACGGTGGAAGTCAGTGGTTCGATCCCACTATCGCCCACCATTCCGGAATGCCGACCCTTTGGTCGGCATTCTCGTTTTCGGGCGGCAAGCGCATAGCCGAATCCATGTACTGTCATGGAGAAAAGAACCATTGCCCGTAAAGCGCCAGCAATTCATTGCCAAACACAAACCAGGCCCAGCCAGCGGCGGCAATGAATGGGCCGAATGGAATCGGCGTGCTCTTGTCCTTTCCTTTCGCGAAAAGCGCAATGCTTCCGATAACCGCGCCAATCAGCGATGACAGCAGGATGATCGGCAGCAGGGCAGACATGCCCATCCAGGCACCCAAGGCGGCGAGCAGCTTGAAATCGCCGTAGCCCATGCCTTCCTTGCCCGTCATCAGCTTGAATAGCCAGAATACCGACCACAGGCTGAGCCAGCCGATGGCAGCGCCGAGAATGGCATCGGCAGGGGCGATAAATACCGGTATCAGCGAAATCAACAAGCCGATCCACAACAAGGGCAGGGTGAGTTGATCCGGCAGCAATTGCGTGCGCGCATCGATACCCGATGCCGCGATCAGGATCCAGGTGAACGCCAGCCCCGCCAGCAATGGCCAGCCAAAGCCGAATTTCCAAGCGATCGTCGCGCAGGCGATTCCACTGATCAGCTCGACCAGTGGGTATTGCCAGGAAATGGCTGTCTTGCAGTAACGACAGCGCCCGCGCAGGAATACAAAGCTCATCAGCGGGATATTGTCGAGCGGCGACAGCTCATGCTTGCAGTGCGGGCAGTGCGAACCCTTGAACACCAGATCCGGCGGTACTTCCACAGCTTCAGATTGCTCCTGGCCGAGAAATTCCCGCGCCTGCATTTTCCAGTCATGCTCAAGCCGCCGAGGCAGGCGCAGGATCACGACATTCAAGAAACTGCCAACCAGCAACCCCAACACACCAATGAGAGGGATCAACACCCCCGGTTGTTCCAGCGCCGACCATTCCATTCAAGCATTCCCGCACGCGAAAGCCAGCAAAATAGCAGCTTTCGCCAATCGTGAAACGCCCCAAGCAGATCCACGGAACTGCGCCCCCCTGCGTTATTGCAGGAAGTGGCTTCAGGCGCTTATTCCATCTTTGGGGTGACCCTCACTGCTTGAGGCGCTGTTCATCATTCACGCCTTGCAAACGCCTCGGGCGTGAATGTCCTTCCTACAGGAGTCGGGTAGGTATCAACCGACCACTGCGCCGAGCTTGAAGATCGGCAGGTACATGCCGATGACCATGCCGCCGACGATGACACCGATGATGATCATTATGAATGGCTCCAACAGGCTGGCCAAGGCATCGACCGCGTTATTGACCTCCTGCTCGTAGAACTCGGCGATCTTGAAAAGCATCGCGTCGAGCGCACCGGATTCTTCGCCAATGGAGACCATCTGCACCACCATGTTCGGGAACAACCCGGTCTGGCGGATTGCGAGTTGGAGCTGATGGCCTACAGCGACGTCTTCGCGGATGCGCTTGACGGCTTCATTGTAGATCACGCTACCGGTTGCACCCGCCACGGAATCGAGCGCCTCAACTAGCGGCACACCAGCCTTGAACGTCACGCCCAGTGTGCGGGCGAAGCGGGCCATGGCGGATTGTCGAAGAATTTCACCAACAATCGGAATCTTGAGGACCATGCGCCCAACCAGATGCTGGAACTTCTCTGATCGACGGTACAACATAGTGAGGCCAACAATGCTGCCGACAAACCACAGCAGGATGACCCACCAATACGAAACCATGAAGCGTGAAAGGCTGACCAGCATCTGCGTGAACGCGGGAAGATCCGCACCGAAACCCTTGAACACTTCTTCGAACTGGGGAATCACGAAAATCAACAATATCGCGGAAACGATGACGGCAACTGACAACACCATCGCCGGATAGAACATGGCTTTTTTGATCTTGCCTTTGATTGCCTCGATGTTTTCTTGATAGTTGGCGATGGTATCGAGGACGGTGTCAAGCACGCCCGCCGACTCGCCGGCCTTCACCAGGTTGCGATACAACTCGTCAAACTGCACCGGATATTTGCCAAGAGCCTCATTCAATGCGGATCCGCCTTCGATCTCGGTCTTGATGTCGACGAGCATGTCCTTGACCCGTGGATTGTTCTGACCCCCCGCAACAATCTCGAAACCCTGCACCATCGGTACGCCGGCTGCCATCATCGTGGCGAGTTGTCGGCTGAAAACCGATATATCACGTGGCTTGATCGATTTGCCCGCCTTGCCAAACAAGGGTTTGGGTTTGGCCTTGACGCTTTGCGGATTGATGCCCTGGCGACGCAATTCGGCCTTGACCAGACTGGCGGTCTTTGTCGTCATCTCGCCCTTCATGCGCTGCCCGCGCTTGTCAAGGCCAACCCAGACAAAGGTTTCCATCTGGCTCAGGGAGGCGCGTGATTTGCCGACGTTGTGCTTTACGCCGGCTTTGGCGGTTGCGGTCGTAGTTGCCATGGCTTAATCCTTGGTCACGCGGTTGATTTCTGCGAGGCTGGTGATGCCGTTCTTTGCTTTCAGAAGCGCCGATGCGCGCAGGTCAGGAATCCCGTCGGCCTTGGCCTGCTCGGCAATTTGTATGGCTGATCCGCCTGAAAGGATGATTTTGGCGATCGATTCGGTGATCGGCATCACTTGATAAATGCCCGTGCGGCCCTTGTAGCCCTCGTTGCAACCCGAACAGCCCACGGCTTCCTGCAATTGCATGCCGGAATCGATATCGGCCTGGGTAAAACCTTCGGCCAGCAGGGCGGCCGCCGGCAATTCCAGCGGGCGCTTGCAGGTGTGCAGGCGACGGGCGAGGCGCTGGGCAATGATCAGAGTGACGGATGAGGTGATGTTGTAGGGCGCAATACCCATGTTCATCAGGCGCGCCACAGTCTGCGGCGCATCGTTGGTATGCAGGGTAGAGAGCACCATGTGACCTGTCTGTGCCGCCTTGATAGCAATCTCGGCGGTCTCGAGGTCGCGGATTTCGCCGACCATCACTACATCCGGATCCTGACGCAGAAACGAGCGCAGCGCTGCGGCAAAGGTCATGCCGCGCTTGGCGTTCTGTTGCACCTGGTTGATGCCGGGAACGCGGATTTCGACCGGATCCTCGACCGTGGAGATATTGCGTCCTTCGGTGTTGAGGATGTTCAGCGCCGTATAAAGTGAAACGGTCTTGCCCGAGCCGGTCGGGCCGGTCACCAGCACCATGCCATATGGTTTCTGGATGGCGGAGAGGAACAGGTCGCGCTGGGCATCCTCGTAACCGAGCTTGTCGATACCCATCTTCGCCGCCGAGGCATCGAGGATACGCAGGACGATCTTCTCGCCAAACAAGGTGGGGCAGGTACTTACGCGGAAGTCTATGGACTTTGTTTTCGACAAATTGAGCTTGATGCGGCCATCCTGGGGAACCCGGCGCTCGGCGATATCGAGGCCTGCCATGACCTTGATGCGCGAGGAAATGCGCGGAGTCAGGCGAGTCGGAGGCGAGGCGACATGCTTGAGCATGCCATCCATTCGCAGTCGCACGCGGTAGGATGTCTCATACGGTTCGAAATGGATGTCCGAGGCGCCGCGCTTGATTGCATCCACCAGTACCTTGTTGACGAAGCGCACCACCGGCGCATCGTCGGCACTGTTGGCATCGACTCCGGAACCGCCTTCCTCCTCGCCGACGTCACCGAGATCGAGGTTTTCCAAACCTTCCGAATCATCCATGTCCTCGATCGTGGTGCTGGTGGCGGCATGTGCTTGTTCAATGGCGCGCTCAAGCTGCTGCTCATCGACCAGGATCGGTTCGATGATGTGGTTGGACTGGAACTTGATGTCATCCAGGGCACGCAGGTTGGTCGGATCCGATACGCCGACAAACAGGCGATTGCCGCGCTTGAACAGCGGCAGCGCCTTGTGCTTGTTGATCAGTTCTTCCTTGACCAGCTTGATCGGAATCTGGCTCAGATCCAGCGCGGTGACATCAATAACCGGAACGCCAAACTCGAATGCGGATGCCAAGGCGACCTGTGCGCTCGATACCAGGCCATTTTCGGACAACCAGGCACCAATCGGGATCTTCTGCTTGTTGGCGTCGTCGACCGCCTTGCGCGCATCGCCTTCGCCCAGCAAGCCTTCCGCGACCAGCCGCCGACTGATGCCGGATAGTCCGGCCAGCGCCCCCGGATTCATCTGTGTTGCCATAAGAAGTCCGCGTAAACCCCTGTTGATACTGCGAATCTACCGCAAATACATTGCCGAAAGAACACCTGCCGGGCAGTATAGTGGCCCAATCCACACAAATTCCGGCCGCTTCGGCCCAGTGCCGTGAATTCCGGGGTGCCCATGCTCAGCATTGTCCTGCCGGCAAAGAATGAAGCCGCTGCCCTGGCCGACGTTTTGCCCGCGTTGCGGAAATCCCATCCAGAAGCAGAGATCATCGTGGTCGATGACGGCTCGACCGACGAAACAGCCGAGATCTGCCGCCAGAATGGGGTCAAGACCCTGCGCCAGCCATATTCAATGGGCAATGGAGCGGCCATCAAGCGCGGCGCACGAGCGGCAACCGGCGACACCCTTGTTTTCCTCGATGCCGATGGTCAGCACGATCCAGCCTTGATCCATCGCCTGCTCAAGCGATTCGATGAGGGCTACGACATGGTGGTCGGGGCGCGCGACTGGTCGGGACAGGCAGGCGTCAGTCGGGGCCTTGCCAATGCCCTTTACAACTGGCTCGCCAGCCGCATGACCGGGGTTGAAGTAAAGGATCTCACCTCAGGCTTTCGTGCTGTCAAGGCCGACAAGTTTCGGGAATTCCTGTACCTGCTTCCAAACGGATTTTCCTACCCGACAACCTGCACGATGGCTTTCTTTCGTAGTGCATACGCGGTGGCTTACGAGCCTATCCCGGTGGCTAAGCGCGTCGGAAAAAGTCATATCCGTCCGCTACGAGACGGAATTCGCTTTCTGCTGATAATTTTCAAGATTGCGACGCTCTACTCGCCACTGAAGTTGTTTGCCCCGACAGCCGCGCTGTTCTTCGTGCTCGGCATTGGCCATTACGCTTACACGTTTGCAGTGCGCCACCAGTTCACCAATATGAGTGTGTTGTTGTTGAGCGCGGCGGTCATCGTGTTCCTGATCGGTCTCATTTCCGAACAGATCACCGGCTTGATGTATCGCCGAGATGAATGACACCGCAGCGCCTCGGGTGGACAACGTATTTTTCGATGCAGTTTCCTGATTTGCATCGTGCTGTTTGCCTTGGCCTGGAGAATCGATTCAATAAATGCGCATTTTGCTGATCAGCACATCGTATCCGCGGGATAAGTCAGACTGGCGTGGGGTGTTCATGCGTCATCTGGTTTTCAGCCTTGCGCGTATTCCAGATCTAAAACTTCGCGTCTGGGCTCCACCAGGCGACTTGCCCGAACAAGCGACCATGGCCGCCTCGCCAACCGACCGGCAATGGCTGAAAAGACTCATGGCGGCAGGCGGGATATCTCATCTCATGCGTAGCGGAGGCTGGCGCTCATGGGGTGCGCCGATACGCCTTCTGCGCATGATTGGTGCGAGCTATCGAGAAAATGCTGATGTCGATCTGTACCACATAAACTGGCTGCAGTGCGCATTGCCCTTGCCAGCGAATGGCAAGCCAGCCCTGATCAGCGTGCTTGGCAATGACATGATGCTTCTGAAATTGCCTTTAGTGCGCCATTTACTGCGTCGCGTGATGAAGCAACGCAAGGTGGTCATTTGTCCCAATGCCGAATGGATGCAGGCACCTTTACATGCAGCCTTCGGTGATCTGGCAGCAATTCAGCCCGTGTCGTTCGGTATCGATCCTAGTTGGTTTGCGGTTGAACGCAGCCCTCACGATGTGTGCCCACCGTACCGCTGGATTGTGGTTAGCCGACTAACTGCGGACAAGTTGGGTTCCCTTTTCAGCTGGTCGAAAAATTTCTTCGGGGATGGTTCACGCGAGCTGCACCTGTTCGGGCCGATGCAAGAAGATATCCAGGTACCTTCATGGATTCACCACCACGGTCCGGCTACACCCGAACAGCTCGCCAAAGACTGGTTTGCCCATGCATGTGGCTTGATCACTCTCAGCCAGCACCCCGAAGGGCGCCCCAAGTCATGCTTGAGGCGATGGCTGCCGGCTTGCCGATAATTGCTTCAAATCTGCAGGCACATGCAAGCATTTTGGTTGATGGAGAAACCGGAAAGTTGTGCGGCTCTGTAGAAGAATTCGGTGCGGCGCTACGGACGCTCGAAGACGATCAAGCCAATCAACGCTTGGGAAACGCTGCTAAGCGCTGGGTCGTGCGTGAAATTGGCACTTGGGATGATTGCGCGGAGCGCTACATGCAAATCTATCGTCTGCTTCTGGGGGTAACTTGAACGAAAGGCTGGAATCACAAGTTGATGGAGCGGAGCTTGCTGCAGTCTGCGCAAATCACTTCTGGATCGATCAATGCACGAGCTGCTCAGCCGACCATGAACGGATTTGAACACTTGCCCGCGCTGAGCAGATCCGAGAGTCCTGAATGTTCGGTATGCATCGCAAACTACAATGGTGCAACGATGTTGCACGATTGCCTGACCTCGGTGATTACGCAGCAAGGTGACCTCAACATCGAAGTGATCGTGCACGATGATGCATCGACCGACGATTCGCTGACTTTGCTGCGTGCAAAATATCCACAGATCGAGGTACTGGCGAGTACAGAAAACGTCGGGTTCTGCATAAGCAACAATAGAATGGTCAACCATGCACGGGCAAATTCATGTTACTGCTCAATAATGATGCGGCCTTGTTTCCTGATGCGCTAGAAGCCCTTCTGGCCGCGGCGAAAATGAAAGATTGCCCGGCATCCTGACCTTGCCGCAATACGATTGGCAGACTAACGATCTGGTTGATCGCGGTTGCTTGCTCGATCCGTTCTACAACCCCATTCCAAACCTCGACCCGGCACGTGCCGACGTGGCGATGGTGATCGGTGCTTGCCTGTTCATGCCGCGAACTCTGTGGATCGAGCTCGGCGGTTTTCCAGAGTGGATGGAGTCCATCGGTGAGGATCTCTATCTGTGCTGCCTCGCCCGACTGCAGGGATACGTCGTTACTGCGCTCGGGAAAAGCGGCTACCGACACCGTGGTGGAGCGACGTTCAGCGGCGTGCGCGACGATGCAAATCTGCTCGTGACCACTTTCCGCAGGAGGCGTCTGAGCGAGCGCAACAAGACCGCTGCGATGGTAATTTGCACACCGACCCCGCTAATGTGGCCATTACTGATCCTGCACCTGTTGCTATTGAGTAGCGAAGGCATCGTGTTGGCGCTAGTGAAGTGGGACTGGCGCATCTGGCGCCAAATATATGTCACCGCCATGGGTGACGTTTGGGCGATGCGAGGGCAGTTGCTCTCGTCGCGCCTGGCAATACAGCGAAAACGACGCCGCATCCCGTCAAACTACGCGCACGCCTTTCGTCCTGTCATCTACAAGCTGCTCATGCTCTTCCGGCATGGGATACCCAAGGTTCCCGCTAACCGGATTCGTTCCGGCCTGGCTCGCACCGATGCGACGAAAAAGCAGAAACGGTTCCCTTGCGTTCACGCCATGCACGAAAGCGTCGTAGTGTGGAAGGAGTTCGTCATGGCCACGGATACAGGAAACGAGACCCGCCGAGACAAAGCGATCAACAATGTCGCGCCCATACAGTCTCACATGATCTTCTTGTCCGAATGCCTGCAAGCGCGCACTCTCGTCGACGATGCCTTGATCCTCCCACGTCCGCTCCAACATTGGACTGAAAGGAGTCTGCAGAATAGCATGCCCTCCCAGTTCTCAAAACGCGAGCAATTTCGGCAGCGCCCGCTGATCATCCTCTACATGCTCAAGTACATGATTGGCGATCACCAAATCAAACGATGCATCTTCAAATGGCATGGCGGTGAGATCGACACGCTGTATGTCTGATGCGGAAGGAAGCAGGTCGCATTTGACATGACGGCCAGGGGATTGTTTCGCGATCAGGTCGGTGAGGCGTGTCTCGGGTGCAAAATGCAGGATGTGCAGGCCGGTTATTGCTTCGAACAAGCCGCTGGCACGCAGGTACAGGAGCAAGTGTCGCTCCCGATCATGCGCCCCACATATGGGCACGTGAAATTGACCACATCGCTGCCTATCAGGCGTAACTGCCCGCATTAGTGGGGCCTCCGAGGCCAGTCCATCGCGATACGGAAGAAATCGATGAACGCGGCGCGAGCAAATCACGCAGCGGCGCCGGCGCGGCGGCAGATAAATCGAAGCCAGCCTGAGCAACTTGCGAAATGCCATCAAGGTCTCCTCGGGACAGTAGCTGCCGGCAATGTAGATTCCATGCTACCGACCCGACCACGTACACCATCCCACAAGCCGTGGCAGACGAACTTCAGATTTCGCCAACGATTCGGTGAAAACAACAAGTACGCGTAAGCGTTTCCCAACCAGTACCAGCACGCCCGGACCTTCCAGCGAAAGGGTACGTAAGTACAACGCATGAGCAGTATAAAATTGCGGAAGCGGTAATACAGGCGTCGCGGTGAATAGCCATTGTAGTTGCGCCAGCGGCCGTACCAGACACGAAAGGTCAGGTCACCCAAATGGTGGCTGAGTACCGCACGCGACGTGCCAAACATGCGATAGCCCCGCGCACGAGCGCGATGAAACCATTCGGTATCGACATAGTCGATGAACCAATCCTCGCGCATCATGCCCACATCGGCGAACACACGGCACGGATGCAATGATCCCGACGTAATCCCCGTAATTACTTCAACCCACGGATCGGCCGCGTCTGCTGCACGCGTGCTGTAGAAATATCGATCCGCTTCCTGCACCTGAAATCCGAAGGAATGCCCGGTGATTCCGTCGACGTAGGCGGCCCCCACGTATCCAACGCGTACTCCATTAGCCAGCAAATCACGTGCAACGCGCACGAGTTGCGCCGTCATGTCGTGGGCGGGCAGGCTATCCTGGTCGCTCAACAAGACATATTCGAAGCCCTCGTCGATCGCCGTCTGGATGCCGATGTTAAGTGCCGCACCGATCCCGATATTGCTGCCGACACGAAGCAGTCTTAATGAGGATAGCAATTCTGGGAAACCGACAATCGCCGCATGTACGTCGTCTTCGGCGGCAGGCGAATTGTCGACTATCAATGCCTCATCGACTTGGCTCAAGAGCGCGCGCAGCAAAAGAACGAGGCTCTCAACATCCGGTCGATAAGCAACCACGACAGCAAGTACTGATTGAGTCCTGTCTATCATCGATATTCTCTGGCTTCCCTGGAGAGTACGCGTAGGTTCTGGATTTTCTGCAGGACATATCGTGCAATTGGCGATGCTGCCAGCCAAGGCAACAAGCGCGCTCGCCAGGAATTGGCATATGAAGGATCGTTGTTGCGCAGCCAGTTCAAAGCCCGATTGAACGTCACGTCATCACGTGCGAATAAGGCCGCAGACCACATGGGCCGATAGAGCTGTGTGAGTGCATTCGTCCTTTCAGCAAGCGAGACTGCAAAATGGTCGCAGACATCCTCAATCATTCGGATTTGGCCCTCAAACATGCGAACGCGAGCTGCATATCCCGAGTTCGTGATCGAGCCACTCACTTTTCGATAGAGTGTGGTCGACTCGGGCAAATACTCGATTCTGCTAAGAGCCGCCACATGGAGACAGAGTGGCCAGTCGTTTACCGAATAACTCCCTTGCAATGCGCCGTTATCAACACTGGCGCGTACTAGTTCGCCACGGAAGCACACAGTGCTGATCTGAATAAAATTTCGTCGAAGCAAATCCGAAAAGACGTGGCCTTGTGGAACTGGTTGCTTGTCGTACCACTGCTTGTGGAATGACCCAAGCCGATGCCATCGATTACGGCGCCAGAGGATGTGGTCAAAATCAGTATGCACTGCCCCGGTGTCGGCATTATGTCGAAGCAGATCGACTTGGCGTTGCAGTTTGCCGGGATCGATCCACATGTCATCCCCATCACATGAGGCGATAAACGCACCTCGGCTGGCTCGGATCAGGCGGGCATAATTTGAAAGCAGGCCGACGTTGAAATTGCCCGTGATGACTCGGATCGTTCGCGGGTGCTTTTGCTGTAAGTCCAGGGCCAACGTGTACGTTCCGTCCGTGGAACAGTCATCTCCGATGATGAGTTCGAGAGGAAGTCGACAATCTGCTTCATCACCCCCTGAACTGCCTCGGCCAGAAAATCTACTTGATTGTAGGTTGCCATGATGATACTTGCGACCGGATATTCCACTAGTGTACGTAGATCGCAAACGTCAATGATGTTTTTGTCCTCGCCAAGCTCCGTCATGATTTAGTTCGCCGCAACTGCTTCGCAACGGGTCGATACCGGCACCACTCTTCCAACGCAATCGAGGCCTCATGCTTGATCACGAAGAACCTGCGAATGGCTGCACAACGCGCCATACAGGACTTGATGCGTCGCGACAATGGTGAGAGGAATGACTCGTCATGCACCTGAAGCCATTTGATTGACTGCTCGAATAATGGCCAGTCCCCAGCGAGCAGCGCCAATGAGAACAATGCATGATATAGGGGCTTCAACGCTTGGATACGATCGCTGTTGTTCACTCCCATGCGGGCGCAGACATCCTCGATCATGGGGATATATGCAGCGTGGATGCAGGCGCGGCCCGCCCACCCGGCGTTCATCATTGAACCTGCAACGCGTCTGTATACAGCTGTCGAGCGCGGTAGATATCCGATATCGTGTTTCTCGGCAACAAAGATGGACAAAGGCCAGTCACCAACTGGATAGCTGTCCTTGAGAAAGTTGGCGAGAAACTCACGATCGATATTTGCGCGAACGCAGAGCGTGCACGTCTGCACGAAACTGCCACGCAAAAGATTCGAGAACACCTGTCCCGTTGGAGTCCCACCGTTCGCATGCCTGTGTTTCAGGAAATTCCTGAGGTATCGCCAGTGACCGCCGCGCATCACGATATGATCGAAATCCGTATGAACCGCACCTGCTTCGGGATGTGCGCGCAGGTAATCGACCTGATGCTGAAGCTTTAACGGATCGATCCAATAGTCGTCGCCTTCGCAAAAAGCAACGAATTCGCCACGAATTCGCCGAGCGACTCGGCGACGATTGGCGCGTACGCCGATATTGGTCGGGCCGGTGACGACGCGCACGATTTCAGGATGTGCACGCTGATAGCTCTTTGCGATATCGCCAGTACCGTCACTTGATGCATCGTCTGCAACAAGCAGTTCTATCGGGAAGTTGGTTCGCTGTGCGAGAACCCCTTCGATCGCTTCGACCAGAAACCGGGCGTGCTGGTACGTCAACATCTGAACGCTCACGACGGGTGCCGTGGGCAATCGCGAAAAGTCGCTGATTTCGATGTCGTCTGAGGTTTCGTTTCCCATCTCTATAGCGTTCCCATTTCGCCATGGCGTGAGCTTGAGCGGCTTTGAAGGATCAGTGCCACGTCGCGGAAGGCTTCAAGTCGCAGTGCTGCTGCACCGGCGATAAAAAAGACGGCTCCGGTACATATGAGAACACCAAAGCGGATCGCGGCATGGGTCTCCCATGGCCAATAGTGATCAAGGGCCGCTACCACCGCTGCCATTACCAGCGCCAAGGCTACCGTGGGTAAAACGTCGCGAGATTGCGCGACGAGCCCGTAACCAAGAAATTTTCCCGAATAGTGCGTGTTCAGTGCAAGCGACAATATTGAAAAGCGACCTGGCTCCAGGCAATTCCGATCAGGCCAAAGAAGCTGCCTGCCACAATCAGTGCGATCCCCATTATCTTCTTTGGCCACTTCGATATGAAACATTCGCTTTGAATGACCTTGTGCCAACAGCACATGGAGATTTAGTGCGTGCAGCGGATAGAGAACGCCGGCAAGACAGAGCACCGATAGTATTGGTGCTGCCGGTAGCCAGCGTAAACCGAAGACCACCCGCACCAGAGGTTCTGCCAGCGCGGCACCGCCGAGCATCAGTGGTGCATTGATCAGCATGGTGCCACGGATTGAAAGTTGCAGGCCGCGCCGTAACTTTGGGGGTTTTGTGCCGCCTCGGCAAACATCGGTAACGCAGCACGCAGCAAGATTGCTCCGACAAAACGTGTTGGCATCTGACGCGTGGTATCGGCGTTGTTGTAATAGCCTAGATCGCGTGTACCAAACCATCGACCAACGATTACCGTGTAAAAACGAGTGTATGCGGCGTCAAGCAGGCTTGAAACCAGAGTGTAACCGCCGAACCCGAACAACTTGCGCGCGGAAGCGCGACTGAAAACCCATGATGGCCGCCAGCCCCCAACAACCCAAAGCATTGTAGTCGTGACCGTTGCCATTACCAGCGCCTGCGCCACCAATGCCCAAACCCCAAATCCTGCTAATGCGAGTGTAATCGCCACTACGCTCGCTGCAATGGTCGCCACGACATTGACACCAAGCAGCTTGCGAAATTCCAGACGCTTGTTTATGAGGGTTGCATGGATCGCCCCAGGCTCGCAATGAATACAGTCAATCCGAGAACAGGCGCCAAGCTGCGTAGTGCCGGCAATTCGAAAAAGATCGCGAGTGCCGGACCGGCGAGGGCCAGTGCTGCGGAAAAGAGCCCACCCATCACAAGATTGAACCAGAAGACGGTTGACTCGTCGACGTGGGTTATATCCTGACGCTGCAACAGAGCCAACGAAAAGCCGCCATCCATCAGCACAGTTGCGATGGCAATGAATAGAGCCAGCGTGGCGACCGTACCAAATTCGGATGGATCCAGAATGCGCGCGAGGATGACGGTGACTGCAAACTGCAGTCCTTGACGGAGCATTACTTCAACGCCACTCCAGAGAGTTGCCTCGAATGCCCGTCGTTTCAGCATTTCGGTCTCTTTGCAATAACACTGGCCAAGTGGTTAAACATGTGTCCATTAAGGTTTGTTGTGAGTAATTTAGAAATAAATGTATTCGAAAATCTGATGTATAAAACTACGGAGCTAGTCTTCAAGCTCTTTCGACCACGGGTAGGATGAAAATAGCGGGTTACGATAGGTTCGGCCAAGCCGATTGCGCCGCCATGATGTGATCATGGCCCTCTGAAGTCGGGAGACATCAGCGTTCGTGCATTATCTGTATCGAGTTTCAGTATGAAACGATCAAGTGGAGTTCCAGCCAGTTCATGCTGGATCGCGGATACGATTTCAGGATGCAATCTGCACTTTGGAGGCGTAACTGTCTCCGAGCGGCCAGAGCGAAAAACTCCGTAGGGGTCGCCGTCGTTGACTGAAGTAGATGCGGTGATGAATTTCCGCGTTTGTTTCGTCATTGCGAGGCCGCAAAAGTCCATCAATCTCTTTACAGAATCAAGCGTGTCTTTAACCAAGTCTTCATAACGGATTAGTGTGAACCGGTCGCTGTATGTTTGTTCCAGGTGAAGGAATAGCCTAGTCAATTCGACCCAGCGGGTGAATCCATACCAATTTTCTTCAAGTCCGCGATTCTTCAGCGAGGCATTGCGCCATTCACGTTCAAGAGTCCAGGTGGGGTCGAATTCGCGTGGTGCATTAAACCAAGAGGCCAGCATGAAGCGAGGATCGCGCACGATGCCGATGGCCCTGAAATCCGGGAGGACCCGCATGAAATGAGGGAGCAGGTGATGGAAGCGAACTTCTTTGTAGATCAGGTGCGTGGGCGTGCATTTGTCGAACGACGGTGCGCTTCGTGCGATGCGAGCGCTGCCTGATTGGTTCACGAAATCGTCATTGCTATCGCGCATTTCAACAAACAGGGTGCGCAATTCATTTGCATTCGTTGACAAGTCTGCGCGGCCACGAAACGCATAGGAGAAAAACGGCTGATAGCAGTATTTGACAGCGGGATGGCTATTGAGAAGCTGTCCAAGCCAAGATGTGCCCGAGCGTGGCGCGCCATGAATCCCTATAAAATGGCTCGTACACATGTTCAGACGAGAAGTTCCTGTGCCATTGCCGGATGAAGGATTTCGTGGTTCGTCAGCAATTTGCGACAGCCGCGAATGCCATGTCGCATCATTAGGTCAATAATTGAAAAGTGCATTGGCCCGCTTGTCGTTTTCGATGGCGGTGCGGTAGTGCGGAAGAATGACAGCTTGATCTCTGAGTCATCAAACCGGCTTGGGGGTACAGGCCGACGCCCCTGATGGGATTGATGAAGTGGCGGGCCCGCAACCGCTTGCAGAGTTCCAGCACACGTGCTTCTCCACGCAGACCTTCCTGGCTGTTCATTACTTCAGATGCATTGACAAAGCGGCATCTTATGCCCAGTCGTTTGGCGATATCCCTCAGGGATTCGGCATTAAAGTGGGCGACATTTGCATCCGTGAAATCAAGCAGATTGTTGATGGTTTCAAATGACTCGGAAACATCCATCGTTCGATATACAGTCTGCAATTTCCGCTTGATGGTGCGGACGCCCTCATCAAGAAGATATTCTCGCTGGTTGATTGGAAGGCTGCGACTGGCATTGCGGACAGGCATGGTTAACCATGCCGACTTGTCGTCAAGGGGGATCCGATTGCGGTTCACCCATCCTCGATCGATGTATTGGACATCGTCGAAAAACACAAACGTGTCCACCACCTGCATCAGCTGGAAATAACCGATATAGGGAAAAAGTAGGGCTGCATGATCGCGACAATCATCTCTGTCGACTTGCAACAATTCTGCACGTGGCAGCTATGGTCTGAACGGCGTGGTTATGAAGTGATTCGCCAGTGGGCAGCACGATCACCCTTTCCGCAAGATCCCGTGAACACGGGAGCATCAACCCCGCATGCGGAAACAGATCGCGGTTGCATGCGGTGGCAGCCGGGCCAGAAATACTTTGCGCGCAAGGACGTTTCGGCGTGTAGCACGGCAATGATCTCGTCGCGGTTGCGTGGCATTCTTCGCCGATCTCCAGCACCACATAGTGTTGGCTGTTGCGTTCTGCCAGATCGTAATCAAGTACACAGAGGCCGGGGATGCTTTTCAGTGCCGCCTTGTACGCGGCATGGTTGCGGCGGTTGGCTTCGATGGTGCCGTTGAAGCTGCCAAGGTTCGCAAGCCCCATCGCCGCACACACTTCGATCATTTTGCCATTGGTGCCGGGATGGATGACGTTGTCGTAGCCCTTGAAACCGAAGTTGCGCATCAGGCGCATGGCTTCTGTAGCTACTGCCAAAGGCGTGCGCGGCATCGAACATCAGCTTCAGGCCATGCTCGTCGGCGATGGTCTGCAACTCGTCGACGGGTGCGGCGCGCCCCCACAGATGCACGCCGATGATGCCGCTGGTGCGCGGAGTGATCATCCGGCGCACGGCAGCCGGATCGAGGTTGTGTGTGGCCGGGTCGATGTCGGCGAATACCGGGGTGATGCCTTGCCAGTAGAGTGCGTGTGCGGTGGCAACAAAGGTCCATGAGGGGACGATTACCTCGCCTTCCAGTTTCAGCGCCCGTATGGCGATTTCCAGAGCGATCGTGCCATTGCACATCGCCACGCAGTGCTTCACACCAAGGTACCCGGCGATGCGCTGCTCGAACTCCTGCACCATGGGGCCGTTGTTGGTTAGCCACTGGTTGTCGAGGACCCGACTGACTCGATCCA
>JADJHN010000003.1 GCA_016707485.1 Lysobacterales bacterium
CACGCTCGAGATCGAGGCCGATCCGCGCGCGTGGTCGATATCCTTGAGCACGTTCAACGGCGCCAGCGCCGGCGAGCGGTTCGCATGCACGAGCTTGAGCGGGATGCGTTCGACATCCTCGGGCAGGTCGGCACGCGAAACAAACACGCGATCGGCAATCTTATCGGCATCGAGCTCAAGCAGCGCAGTCGGATCGACATCGAGGTCATAGACGATCACGCCATTCGCCTGTTGCGGGTGGATCGCCAGCGGCACGACAATGGCCAGGCAGCCACGACTGGCGGGATAGCGCGAGGACACATGCACGACCGGCGTGCGGTGCGCGACATCGAGCAACTGGAATGCGTGCTGCTTGCGACGCAGGTCGAAATGGAAATCGAACAGGCGCGGTTGCTGCGTGCGGATCAAGCGGGCAAGGCCGATCAAGGCTTCGACATCCGACAGCGCATCGTGCGCGCGATCCTGCTTGAGCCGGTTCGCCCTGGCCAGGTCCTCCAGGCGAAAACTCGGCGTGCCATCGTCGCGCAGCGGCGGCCACTCGATGCCCTGCGGGCGCAGGGCGTAACACATGCGCGCGAGATCGATCAGGTCCCAGCGCGAGTTGCCGGCTTTCCATTCGCGCTCATACGGATCATGGAAATTGCGATACAGCAGATGCCGCGTGAATTCGTCATCGAAACGCAAGGAGTTGTAGCCGACGCCGCAGGTTCCCGGCGCGGCGAGTTCCTCATGCACGATCGCCGCAAACTCGGCCTCGATGCGGCCCTCGCGTTCGGCAAGCTGAGGCGTGATGCCGGTGATCAGGCAGGCCTCGGGATGCGGCAGGACATCGGGCGCGGGCTTGCAATAAAGCATGACCGGATCGCCGATGACCTCCAGATCGAGGTTCGTGCGGATTCCGGCGAACTGCGCGGGCCGGTCGCGGCGCGGATCGGCACCGGTGGTCTCGTAGTCGTGCCAGAAAACGTCGTTGCGGCCATGGCGATCGTGCAGGGCAGGGGTGCGCCATGCTAACGCCGATGCGCAAGAACTTGGCCTGCGCCGCGCAACGCGGCAATAATCGCCTCATTCATTCACGCGGAGAGCGCCATGGCGTCGATTCACGAGGACAACCTGATCTGGATCGATCTGGAGATGACCGGGCTCGATACCGATCACGATTCCATCCTCGAAATCGCCACGGCGGTCACCGACAAGGATCTGAACCTGCTTGCCGAAGGCCCGGCGTTTGCCATCCGCCACGATGAGGCAACCCTGCTCGCCATGGATGACTGGAACCGCAACCAGCATGGCAAGTCCGGACTCTGGCAGCGCGTCCTCGATTCGCAAATCGACATGGCGCTGGCCGAAGTGCGCACGGTCGAATTCCTCCTGCAATGGGTGCCGGCCGGCAAGTCGCCGATGTGTGGCAATTCGATCTGCCAGGATCGTCGCTTCACGCACCGTTTGATGCCGCGCCTGGAACGGTTTTTCCATTACCGCAACCTCGATGTCTCCACGGTCAAGGAACTCGTCCGGCGCTGGGCACCCGAGGTCGGCAAGGGTTTCAACAAGGAAGCCGCGCATACGGCACTCAGCGATGTGCATGATTCCATTGCCGAGCTGGCGTATTACCGGCCTTTGCTCGGGCATCTGGCCGAGTCTGCGCCGGTTTCCCGGGGCTGAATCGCCGATTCCGGAATACGTCAGGGCGGTAACCCGGATCGAGCCATGCGTGCGATCATGCGCGGCTGATTGTTCCTGAATGCCTTGCCGTGACTACCGAGAACCCGAAAACAGCCGCTGCCGACGAAGCGCCGGATCTGCTCGAACGCCTGCGTGCGGCGACTGCCGCGCTGCTGGAAGTTGCCGAGGACTGGAGCCTGCTCGACCGCTTGCCCGACGCCGACCGCAAGCTGCTGCACCAGGCGGTTGCCCGCGTCTATCATCCGGACCCGGTTTCACGCCGCCAGCGCATGAAGGCTGCCGAACGCGCACGCATCAACACGAAACTCAGCCAGGACGATGCCTTGCTCAATGCCACCGGCATTCGCCAGTTGCGCAACAAGTCGGTATTCACCACGCAGAACTATTTTCCGCCGCAGAGCGATGCAGTCGTCGATACCGATGACGAAAGCGTGGCCCGGCGCGAATCGATCGAGCTGCAGCATTGTTATGTGTGCAAGCAGAAATACACGCTGATCCATCATTTTTACGATCAGCTGTGCCCGGCCTGCGCGGCATTCAATTTCGCCAAGCGCACGGAACTGGCGGATCTGGGTGGCCGCGTCGCCCTGCTCACCGGCGGGCGCGTGAAGATCGGCTATCAGGCAGGATTGAAACTGCTGCGCGCCGGTGCAGGATTGATCGTGACGACACGCTTCCCGCGCGATTCGGCAGCGCGTTACGCGGCAGAAGCGGATTTCACCGATTGGTCGCACCGCCTGGAGATCTTCGGACTCGACCTGCGCCACACGCCCAGCGTCGAGGCGTTCTGCGACGAGCTGCTGAAGACCCGCCCGCGCCTAGATTTCATCATCAACAACGCCTGCCAGACCGTACGCCGCCCGCCCGCGTTCTATGCGCACATGATGCAAGGCGAGGCGGCCGCACTCGATGACTTGCCCGGAGCACGTGCGCCACCTGCTTGGCCGCTACGAAGGCTTGCGCAGCGCCGACATGCTGGCCGGCGGCAGCGGGCCGAACATGCTTGCCGCGGAACCGACGGCGGGCGCGCTGCCGGGCCTGAGCCGCTCCGCCGCGCTGTCGCAACTGAAACTGCTGCCGGACGAGCTGCTTGCCCAGCAGCATCTCTTTCCGGAAGGCAAGCTCGACCAGGATCTGCAGCAGATCGACCTGCGCGGGCGCAATTCCTGGCGTCTGCTGATGGCCGAGGTACCCTCGGTCGAGTTGCTCGAAGTGCAATTGGTCAATGCCATTGCGCCATTCATCATCAATGCGCGCCTGAAGCCGCTGATGCTGCGCACGGCGGAGCGCGACAAGCACATCGTCAATGTCTCGGCGGTGGAAGGCCAGTTCTACCGCAACTTCAAGACCACCAAGCATCCGCACACGAACATGGCCAAGGCCGCGCTCAACATGATGACGCGCACCTCGGCGACCGATTACCACAACGACGGCATCCACATGAACAGCGTGGATACCGGCTGGGTGACCGATGAAGATCCGCTCGAGATCGCCGCCCGCAAGGTGGTCGAGGAGCGTTTCCACCCGCCCCTCGACATCATCGACGGTGCCGCCCGCATCGTCGATCCGATCATCCATGGCATCAATACCGGCGAACACGTCTGGGGCCAGTTCCTCAAGGACTACAAGCCGACCGATTGGTAGGGGCAGGGCGGTCAGCTCATTCGGCAGGAAGCAGCAAGCTCGGCAGCTGACGCCTTTCAGAAATTGACGTTGAGCTTGCTCCACAAGGTGCGACCCGGCTCGTTGATGCGCACCGGGTCGGCCGGATAGCCAAACGCGGCATTGCCACCGAGGTTCAGGTGCTCGGCATAGGTGCGATCGAGCAGGTTGTCGACGCCGGCAGTCAACTGCAGTGACTCGCTCCATCGATAGCCCCCATTCACGGCCAGCGTGCCGAAGCCATTGCTTGGGCCGAGATCGCGGCCGACGACGTTGCCTTCGTTGGGTGCCACGCGATTCTGGCGTGCCACCAGTCGCCAGAGGCCACCGAACGACCAGGCGCGGTTGTCGTAGTTGAGGCCAAAGCGGCCTTCAAGTGGTGGCATCTGCGGCAGGGCGCGCGAGTTGCTGGCGTTTTCACCCCACGCGTAGGCGAGCGAGGCATCCGCATTCCAATGCTCGGCAAAGCGCCATTGCGTGCCGAGCTCGCCGCCGCGCGTGCGCGCACGGATGTTCAGGGCCTGCGAACCCGAACCCATCATGCCGCCGCTGCCATAACGAAACAGGATGAAATCATCGACCTTGCCCGCATACAGCGAGACCCAGCCGCGCACGCGCTCGCCGTTGTACTGCGCGCCAACATCGAGCTGCGTGGTGCGCTCGGGTTTCACCGATGAAAACGCATTGATCGAGCCCATCGGGGCCGAGGATGCCGAGAACAGTTCCCAGAAATCAGGGAAGCGCTCGACGTGGCCGACACCGGCATACACGGGGTAGCCGGCGCGCTGGCCAGATCGCGTTCGTAGCGGATGAAGCCGGAATCCAGCGTATCGCGACGGGTGACGCCAGCAGTCGGATTCGGCATCGGCATCATGCCGCCGGTTTTCAGGCGCTTGTCCTTGGCCGCGGCACGATCGATCCGCGCGCCGGCGATCAGGCGATCACCAGCGGCCGGTTTCCAGGTCAGCTCGGCAAAGGCGCCAGCGCTGGAAAACCGAGCATCGGCAATCCAGGGCTTTGTCTTGTAGACATCGCGACCTGGCGCATTGCGTGCGCGATGCGTATTCGACTGCTGGTCAAGGCCGGTGATCAGGCTGAAGGAATCACCCCAGCGCCAGGTGGTGGCGAAACGTCCGCCGGTCGTGCGCCGATCCACGTTCGAGGCCATCGGCATCGGCATCGCGCCGTTGGGATCCGGATCGCGCAAGGAGTAGTTGTCCATGACATGGTCGGCGTAGTTGCTGAATACGCTGGCTTCGATGGCATCGAGCACGCGGCCCATGCGGACTTTCTCAAAACGCAGCACGCCACTCTGGCGCTTGAACTGCGATCCATCCATGCCCCGTCCGGCATAGCGGGCCTCACCGTCACCCGCGCCGATGGTCGCAACCAGTCGCGTGTCGGTATCCGGCGTCCAGCCGGCTTCGACATCGGCATTCCATTTCATCCATCGCGAAGGCACGCGATGACCATCTCCATCCTCGTAATCATCCTGGGCGGAGCGGTTCGCCGTCATGCGCACATAGCCCTCTGGCGCGCCGCCGGACGCATCGACGACCTGGTCATTGCGTCCCCAGGATCCGGCGAGCAGTCCGGCATAGCCGCGCCAGCCGGCTTGCTCGAAGCGCTCGGTATCGCGTTCGAAACGAACCGTGCCCGCCGATGAACCCGGCCCCCAGATGACCGTCTGCGGGCCCTTGATGACGATGAGCTTGTCGTAGGTTTCCGGCGACACATAGGACATCGGGTTGTCCATGCGCATCGGGCAGGCACCGAGCATCTCGCTGTCATTGGTCAGCAACTTGAGGCGCGAGCCGAACATGCCGCGCAATACCGGATCGCCATTGGTTCCACCGTTGCGGATCGCGCTGAACCCCGGAATCGTCTTCAGGTAGTCCGCGCCGTCACTGGCCGGAACCGGCTGGCGCGGTGTCTTCGGATCAATCTCGAAAGTCAGCGGTGAAGTCTGCGCGGCCGCAGTGACGACGACGGTGTCAAAGCGCGTGTCGACATCGGTATCCGGTGCCGGCGCGGGCAAGGTGGCGAATACAGGAGCACTGGCAAGAATGGAGGCCAGGCCAAGACAAAGGGCATTGCGCTTCAAGACGGGATCTCCCTGATTCAAAGCGCTCAATTGACCATGCGAAGCAGGGTTTCGGACGTGACCGACCGTCGCAGGGCTGCGTCTCCGTGGGTTCCGATGGCCTTGGCAATCGCCTCGACGGGAGGTTGCTTGCCGGTGGCGATTCATCCTGACCCGGATCAAGGCCCTGCGTGATGATCGGCTGCGCGGAGTCTCTGTCCGCCCTGTTGCGCAATTGCGCAATCTCTCGCAGGTCCGTTACCCTGATCGGCCATGAGTCGCCGCTCCCGCCACCGCTTGCGTCAAACCCTGCGTGCCAGTCTGCTGCTGGTGATCGCCGTGTGCCTGGCCTGGCAGCCGGTGCTGACGGCACTGGGCGAGGTGCACGAGGCGACCGCCCACGCCGCTTCGGCAGTCACGCATGGGGATCATTCGACGCCACACGATGACCCGCCAAATGGCGATGCCGAGCAGAATGGTAGCGACGGCACCCCTGCATGTCTTGCTGCACTATGCGCATTGCTGCGGATACACGGTCGCCTTGGCGGCCGTCGAATTCGTGCCGCCCGGCGTGGTGCTGGCCATGGCAAGCCCACGGCTGCCGATATCGCCACAGGTGGCCGCTTCAAACTTGACGAGCCCGTTCCGACCTCCGATCCGGGCCTGACGCTCGGCTGGCCCTGGCCGGCGAACCGTCCCTGAATCCATCGGAGTGTTCCCATGCGTTTACGACTCGCGGCGTTGGCCGTGGGCGTCGCGGCCTGTGCCGTGGCGTTGCCCATTGCTGCTGCCGAACCTGCGCTATCCAGCAATATCTTGACCCTGCACGACGCCTTTGCCCGCGTCGCCGATTCCCATCCTGATTTGCGCCTGTTCGGTCCGCGCAGCGAGGTGCTGGCCGCCGAGCGTGACCGCGCAGCGATGCGCCCGGCACTGGTGGCCGCTGCCACCGTCGAAAATGCCTTTGGAACTGGCGACGTCCGCGGTCTGAAAGGTGCCGAGTTGACCCTGACCTTGGCCGGCGTGCTGGAGCGTGGCGGCAAGCTCGACGCCCGCCGCACGCTGGCGCAAAGCCGGATCGACGCCTTGGCCATCGAACGCGAAACGCGGCGGCTGGACTTGCTGGCCGAGGTTGCCCGGCGCTATCTGGCTGTCGTGGCGGCGCAACGCCAGCGTGCGATCGCCGAGGAAGATATCGTCCAGCGTGAGCGCACCGTCGCTGGCGCCCGTCAGCGCTTGCAGGCCGGTGCTTCGCCCGAATCGGTGGTGCTCACCGCGCAGGTGGCGCTGGCCCGAGCCGAACTCGACCGCGCCCGCGCCAAACAACGGGCACAGGCAGCACGCCAGCATCTGGCTGCGCTGTGGGGGTGCGCAATCCGGAGTTCCGAAGTCGCCGCCATGACTCCGACCGCATTGCCGGCCATTGCCGATCTCGATGCCTTGGGCGCATGGCTGGAACGCACGCCTGAGCTGGAACAGTTTGCTGGCGAGCAGCGTATTCGCGAGGCACGCCTGCAACTGGCGCGGACCCATGCGTCTGCGGACGTGAGTTGGCAAGTCGGGGCAAGGCGGTTGCAATTCACCGACGACACCGCCCTGGTCGGCAGCCTGTCGCTGCCGCTGGGGTCTTCGCGTAGTGCCCAGCCCGGGATCCGGGCAGCCGAGGCCGAACTGGTGTCACTCGAAATCGAGCGCGAGTCCAAGGGCCTGGCCCTGTATTCCACATTGACCGAAGCGCACGGACGTTACCTGGCCGCGCAGCTGGAGGTTGGCCGGCTGCAGGACGACATACTGCCCAAGTTGGCGAAGGCCGAGGCGGCTGCCGAAAGGGCCTACCGCGCCGGCGCCATCAGTTACCTGGAATGGGCGCAGTTGCAATCCGAGCGCACCAACGCCCGCAAGCAGCAACTTGATGTCGCGCTGGATGCCCAGCGCGCCCTGATTGAAATCCAGCGGCTCACCGGCCAGGCGTTCGTCGCCGGCCCGACCGTCCCCACTGCCCAAGGAATTTCTCCGTGAATCTCTGTCTCCCAAGCGCCGCATTGGCGCTGACCTTCCTGTTGACCGCCTGCGGCACCAGCTGCCCATCCACCGAGAGCGGGCACGCCGATGTCGAGGACGGCGCACACGCCGAATCCGATACGCCGCGCAAGGGCGACCACGGCGGCCGCCTGCTGGAACAGAATGGCTTCGCGGTCGAATTGGCCATCGCCGAGGACGGCACCCCGCCGAAGTACAAGGCATGGCTCTACCGCGATGGCAAGCCATTGCCGCCTTCAGCCGGCGCGGTCGAAGTGCGACTCAAGCGGCTCGGCAACGTCGCCGAGAACCACGCCTTGAAACCCCAGGCGGATGGCAGCCTGATGGCAGCCAGCATCGTCGGCGAGCCGCATTCCTTCGATGTCGAGGTCGTCGCCCAGATCAACGGCACGACTCTGGGCTGGGCCTATCCCAGCTACGAAGGGCGGACGCAGATCGCCGAAGCGGTGGCGCAGGACGCCGGCATCCGTGTCGCGCCCGCCGGGCCAGGCGTGATCGCCGACGAACACGAGGTCCAGGGACTGCTGACCCCGCCAGAAAGTCGCATTGCCAAGGTCGCGGCGCGCTTTCCCTGGCCCGGTTCGAAAACTGAACGTCAATGTCGGCGACACGGTTCGTGCCGGCCAGGTGCTTGCCACCATCGAAAGCAATCTGAGTTTGACGACCTACGCCGTCACTGCGCCCATTGCCGGTGTGGTGCTGACGCGCAATGCGGCGGTGGGTTCGGTGGCCAGCGAAGGCGCGCCGCTGTTCGAGGTCACCGACCTGTCCTCGCTGTGGGTCGACTTGCACATCTTCGGTGCCGACGCCCAGCACATTCGTCCTGGCGTTCCTGTCACGGTCACGCGCATGAGCGACGGCGCGACGGCGCAGACCACGCTCGAACGCGTGCTGCCCGGTACCGCCACGGCCAGCCAAAGTACCGTGGCCCGCGCCACCATCGCCAATACCGACGGCCTGTGGCGGCCCGGTTCGGCGGTCAAGGCACGCATCACGGTGGAACAGCAACCGGCCCCACTGGTGGTGCCGCTCGCCGCGCTGCAGCGCTTTCGCGACTGGGACGTGGTGTTCATCCGCATTGACGACACCTACGAGATACGCCCGGTCGAGTTGGGCAAGCGCGATGCACGTCAGGTGGAAGTGCTGACAGGGTTGAGCGCCGGCGACCCGGTGGTGGTCGAGCAGAGTTATCTGGTGAAGGCGGACATTGAAAAGTCCGGCGCTTCCCACGACCACCGAGGACGCCGCCATGCTCGGGAAAATCATCCGCTTCTCCATAGGGCACCGCTGGCTGATGCTGGCACTCACCCTGGGACTCGTTGCCTTGGGCGTGTGGAGTTTCACCCACCTGCCGATCGATGCCACGCCGGACATTACCAACGTCCAGGTGCAGATCAACACGCAGCTCCCGGGCTACTCGCCGCTGGAGTCCGAGCAACGCGTGACCTTCCCGATCGAGACCGCGCTGGCCGGCCTGCCGCGCCTGGACTACACCCGCTCGATCTCGCGCTACGGGTTGTCGCAGGTCACGGTGGTCTTCCAGGACGGCACCGATTTGTACTTCGCCCGGCAGCAGGTGGCCGAGCGTATCCAGCAGGTGAAATCGCAGCTGCCGGCCAACCTGGAACCGGAAATGGGTCCGATTGCCACCGGCATGGGCGAGATCTTCATGTACACGGTCGATGCCAAGCCCGACGCCCGCAAGAAGGACGGCACGCCGTGGACGGCGACTGACCTGCGCACCCTGCAGGACTGGGTGGTGCGCCCGCAACTGCGCAATACGCCCGGCGTCACCGAGGTCAACACCATCGGCGGCTTCGCCCGGCAGATCCACATCACCCCGGATCCGGCCAAGCTGGTCGCGCTCGGTTTCACCCTGCACGACGTCGTCGCAGCCGTGACCGCCAACAACCAGAACGTCGGTGCCGGCTATATCGAACGCAACGGGCAACAGTTCCTGGTGCGGGCCCCTGGCCAGGTCGCCGACCTCGACGGGATCCGCGACATCGTGCTCGACCGTCGTGATGGCGTGCCGATCCGCGTGCGCGACGTGGCGGAAGTCGGCGAAGGCCCGGAGTTGCGCAATGGCGCGGCGACGCAGAACGGTCGCGAGGTCGTGCTCGGCACGGTGTTCATGCTCATTGGCGCCAACAGTCGCGAGGTCGCCCAGGCCGCCGCCGCCAAGCTCGCCCAGGCCAACGCGAGCTTGCCGCCGGGAGTGTCGGCCAACCCGGTCTATGACCGCACCGCGCTGGTTGATCGCACGATCAGGACCGTCGCCAAGAACCTTGTCGAAGGCGCGCTGCTGGTGATCGTGGTGCTGTTCCTGCTGCTCGGCAATATCCGCGCCGCGTTGATCACGGCCGCCGTAATCCCGCTGGCGATGCTGTTCACGATGTTCGGCATGGTGCGTGGCGGCGTGTCCGGCAATTTGATGAGCCTGGGCGCGCTCGACTTCGGCCTGATCGTCGACGGCGCAGTGATCATCATCGAGAACTGCCTGCGCCGATTCGGCGAGCTGCAACACCAGCTCGGCCGGGTGCTGAGCGATGAGGAGCGGTTGGATGCCACGGCTTCGGCCACCGATGAAGTGATCCGGCCGAGCCTGTTCGGCCTCGGCATCATCGCCGCGGTCTACTTGCCCATTTTCGCGCTCACCGGCGTCGAAGGAAAAATGTTCCACCCGATGGCGATCACGGTGGTGCTGGCGCTGACCGGGGCGATGCTGCTGTCGTTGACCTTTGTGCCCGCCGCCGTCGCCCTGTTCCTGCGCGGCAAGGTCGAGGAAAAGGACACCCGCCTGATGCAGTGGACGCGACGGGCCTATGCCCCCGCGTTGGCATGGGCGCTGCGCCGGCGCGCCTGGGTGATTGGAGGCGCGCTGGTCGGCGTGGCGCTGTGCGCGCTGTTGGCCACGCGCCTGGGTTCGGAGTTCATCCCGAGCCTGGACGAAGGCGACATCGCCATGCATGCGCTGCGCATTCCCGGCACCAGCCTGGATCAGGCAATCCGCATGCAGGCCACGCTGGAAGCGCGGATCAAGCAGTTTCCGGAAGTGCAGCGCGTATTCGGCAAGCTCGGTACCGCGGAAGTGGCGACCGACCCGATGCCGCCCTCGGTGGCCGATACCTTCCTGATGCTCAAGCCGCGCAAGCAGTGGCCTGATCCAGGCAAACCCAAGGCCCAACTGGTCGCCGAGATCGAGGCGGCGGTCAAGCAACTGCCAGGCAACAACTACGAGTTCACCCAGCCGATCCAGATGCGCATGAACGAGTTGATCTCCGGCGTGCGCGCCGACGTGGCGATCAAGCTCTACGGCGACGACCTGGAGCAACTGGTGGCGGTGGGCCGACGCATCGAGAACGTTGCCCAGGCCGTGCCCGGTGCGGCCGACGTCAAACTCGAACAGGCCACGGGGCTGCCGTTGCTGACGGTGACACCGGATCGGGAGGCGCTGGTGCGCTATGGCCTCAATCCCAGCGCCGTGCAGCACACCGTGGCGACTGCCGTGGGCGGCGAAGTCGCAGGCCAGTTGTTCGAGGGCGATCGCCGCTTCGACATCGTCGTCCGCCTGCCCGAGCACCTGCGCCAGGACCCGGCGGCGCTACAGGATCTGCCAATCCCGCTGGGCGGCAGCGAAAACGTCGACGAGTCCAGCCGCGCCGCCGCGTGGATGTCGGGCACGCCACAGACGGTACCGCTGCGCGAAGTCGCGAAGATCGAGACGACGCTGGGGCCGAACCAGATCAACCGCGAGAACGGCAAGCGCCGCGTCGTCGTCACCGCCAATGTCCGCGGGCGTGATCTGGGCGGTTTCGTGACGGACCTGCAGCAGCGCATCGGCCACGAGGTCGAGGTACCGACCGGCTACTGGATCGACTATGGCGGCACGTTCGAGCAGCTGATCTCGGCCAGCCAACGCTTGTCGGTGGTGGTGCCGGTGACCTTGGCGATCATCTTCGCGTTGTTGTTCTGGGCGTTCGGCTCGGCCAAGGATGCAGTCATCGTGTTCAGCGGCGTACCGCTGGCGCTGACGGGCGGCGTGATTGCGCTTGCGCTGCGGGGCATCCCGCTGTCGATCTCCGCCGGCGTCGGTTTCATCGCGCTGTCGGGCGTCGCGGTACTCAACGGCCTGGTGATGATCGCCTTCATCCGCAAGCTGCGCGAGCAAGGCGACCGACTCGATGACGCCATCGCCGACGGTGCGCTGGGTCGCCTGCGTCCGGTGCTGATGACCGCATTGGTGGCCTCGCTCGGCTTCGTGCCGATGGCCTTCAATGTCGGCGCGGGCTCGGAAGTGCAGCGGCCGCTGGCCACCGTGGTGATCGGTGGAATCGTGTCCTCGACACTGCTGACGCTGCTGGTGTTGCCGGCTTTGTACCGCTGGCTGCATCGCGATGCCGAGACCAGCCAGCAATCGATGCGAGGACATGGGTGACGTCATCCAGCTTTGGGCGGATCGAACCAGTGCTGTCGCGCACCCGATGCGATTCGCACCTTGCCGCGTGATCCTCAGCAGATCGGCTTGGGCCTTGCACTTCCGTACTGAATGTGGACCGCATCACGGTACTTCCACGGGCAGCGCGGCGGGTGGCGGCTTCCTGGCCAGCTGCCGCTGCTTGATCAGCGAATAGAGCGCCGGAATCACGACCAAGGTCAGTACCGTGGACGAAACCATGCCGCCCACCATCGGCGCGGCGATGCGGCGCATCACTTCCGAGCCGGTGCCGGTGCTCCACATGATCGGCAGCAGGCCGGCCATGATCGCCACCACGGTCATCATCTTCGGACGCACGCGTTCCACCGCGCCTTCGATGATCGCCTCGCGCAGGTCGCGATCGCCGAGGACGCCGCCCTCGGCCTGGCGTCGCGCCGCGCGTGCCTCCATTGCGTGGTCGAGGTAGATCAGCATGACCACGCCCGTCTCCGCGGCCACGCCGGCAAGGGCGATAAAGCCGACCGCCACCGCAACGCTCAAGTTGTAGTCGAGCAGCCACATCAACCAGACGCCTCCGACCAGTGCGAACGGCACCGAGAGCATGACGATCAGTGATTCGGTGACGCGCCGGAAGTTGAGATACAGCAGCACGAAGATGATCGCCAGGGTCACCGGAATGACCACCCGCATCTTTGCCGCGGCCCGCTGCATGTACTCGAACTGGCCGCTCCACGTGGCGTAGTAGCCCGGCGGGAAACTTACTTCCCGCACCACTGCTGCCTGCGCCTGCTCCACAAAGCGGCCAATGTCGCTCTCGCGCGTATCGACGTAGATGTAGGCGGCGAGCATGGCGTGTTCGGTACGGATGCTGGGTGCGCCCATGCGCACCTGCACACCAGCCACTTCACCCAGGGGAACCTGGGCACCGCTCGCAGTGGGAACCAGTACCTGGGTGGCGATCCGCTGGGGATCGTCGCGCAGCTCACGCGGATAGCGCACGATGACGCCGAAACGTTCACGACCGTCGAGCAGGGTGGTGATCCGCTCACCACCCAGCGCCATCGACACCACATCCTGCACCTCGCCGGACGTGAGGCCGTACTGGGCAAGTCGGTCAAGGTCCGGGTCGATGTCCAGATAGTAGCCGCCGGTCAGGCGCTCGGCGAAGGCGCTGGTGGTGCCAGGCACCTTGCGCACCGCAGCCTCGATCTCCAGCGCCACCTTCTCCAGCTCGGCGAGGTTGTTGCCGAAGACCTTGACGCCGACCGGTGTGCGGATGCCGGTGGCGAGCATGTCGGTGCGTGCCTTGATCGGCATGGTCCAGGAGTTGGCGACACCGGGGAACTTCAATGCCGCATCCATCTCGGCAATCAGCTTGTCGATGGTCATGCCCTCGCGCCACTGCTCCTCCGGCTTGAGGTTGATCACCGTCTCGAACATCTCCAGCGGTGCCGGATCGGTCGCGGTCAACGCCCGCCCGGCCTTGCCGAACACCGACTCCACCTCGGGGAAGCTCTTGATGATGCGGTCCTGCTGCTGCAGGAGTTCCGCGGCCTTGGTCACCGACATGCCGGGCAGGGAGGCTGGCATGTACAACAGGGTGCCCTCGTTGAGCGTGGGCATGAACTCGCTGCCCAGCCGCGACGCCGGCCATGCACTGGCCAGCAGTATGGCCAGGGCGATCACAAGTGTCGGCCACTTGTGGCGCAGCACCAGGTCGATGAGCGGACGGTAGCCGGCGATCAGGAAGCGGTTCACCGGGTTCATCTGCTCGGGCACGATCCGTCCGCGCACGAACAACAGCATCAGCACGGGCACCAGGGTGATCGATAGCAGCGCCGCGCCGGCCATGGCAAAGGTCTTGGTGAAGGCCAGCGGATGGAACATGCGTCCCTCCTGTGCCTCCAGCGAGAACACCGGCAGGAACGAGACGGTGATGATCATCAGGCTGAAGAACAGCGCCGGCCCCACCTCGCGGCAGGCATCGATGATCAGTTGGGCGCGACTGCGCGAACCGTCATCACGCTCGATGTGCTTGTGCGCGTTCTCGATCATCACGATCGCCGCGTCCACCATTGCGCCAATCGCGATGGCGATGCCGCCCAGGCTCATGATGTTGGAGTTCATCCCCAGAACGCGCATGGCGATTGCGGCGACCAACACCCCGACCGGCAACATGACGATCGCCACCAGCGCGCTGCGGGCGTGGAACAGGAAGATCAGACACACCAGCGCCACGATGATGCTTTCCTCAAGCAGTGTGTTGCGCAGGGTCTTGATGGCGCGCTCGATCAGCTCCGAGCGATCGTAGACGGCCTCGAGGCTGACGCCTTCGGGCAGACCATGGCTGATTTCGGAAATCTTGCTCTTGAGTCCTTCGATGACGGCCAATGCATTCTCGCCATATCGGGCCACCGCGATGCCGGCGACCACGTCGCCCTCGCCATCCAGGTCGGCAATGCCGCGGCGCTCGTCAGGCACGAGTTCGACGCGAGCGACATCGCCGATGCGGACCGGGGCTCCGCCTTCGGCGCGCAGCACCAGGTTCTCGAGGTCAGCAGTGCCACGCAGGTAGCCGCGGCCACGCACCATGTACTCGGTTTCGGCCATTTCGATGACGCGCCCGCCAACGTCGCGGTTGCTTTCGGCGATGACCTGGGAAATCCGCGAGAGCGGGATGCCGAACTCGCGCAAGCGCAGCGGATCCACGGTGACCGAATACTGGCGGACGAAGCCACCGACGCTGGCGACTTCGGCCACGCCAGGCGCGGTCGTCAGCTGGAAGCGGACATACCAGTCCTGGATCGCGCGCAGCTCGTCGAGCGTATGCCGGGCACTCTTGATGACGTACTGGTACACCCAGCCCACGCCGGTCGCGTCAGGTCCTAGCGTGGGCGTTATCCCGGCGGGCAGGTCCCTGGATGCAACATTGAGGCTTTCCAGCACGCGCGAGCGCGCCCAGTAGATATCCGTTCCATCTTCGAAAATGACGTAGACGAAGGAGGCGCCGAAGAATGAAAACCCGCGCACCACGGTGGACTTGGGCACCGTCAGCAGTGCACTGGTCAGCGGGTAGGTAACCTGGTCCTCGACCACCTGCGGAGCCTGCCCCGGCACGTCGGTGAAAACGATCACCTGCACGTCCGACAAGTCCGGCTGCGCATCCAGCGGGGTATTCGCCACGGCGTATATGCCGCCCGCCACCACCGCGGTCGTCATCACCAGCACGAGGAAGATGTTGCGGACGGACCATTCGATGATTCGGCCGAGCATGTCAGTGCCCCCTGTGCGGATCTTCCGCCGGCACTTGCGGACCACCTTGACCGGTCGGCATCAGGTTTCGCGCGTGCGGATCGTCCATCGGCATCCGGTGACCGGCATGCGGGTCTTCGGCCGGGGTTGCGGAACCGGGACGCGGTTTCGCCGCCGGCATTCGATGACCGGCGTGCGGGTCCACTGCCGGCGCCTGGTCGGTGGCGGGGGGAGCCTGTGTCGGCATCCGATGGCCCGCATGCGGGTCCTCGGTCGACATCTGGTGACCGGCGTGGGGATCTTCCTCGGGCGTCACATGGCCTTCCTGCGTGGTCTCGGCCGCCGCTCCGAGTCCGTGCAGCGCCGCCTTGAGGTTGCTCTCGGCATCGATCAGGAAGTTCGCGGAAACCACCACCTCTTCGCCCTTCGTCAGTCCATCGAGGATCTCCACGCGATCCCCGGCACGGCGTCCAATGGTCACCTCGCGCGGGGCAAAGCGGCCGGGAGCGATCTGCACCAGCACGGTCTGGCTGCTCCCACCGAAGAGCACGGCCGAACTCGGGACGCTCAACACCGGCTGATTCGACGGCTGTTCCAGCAACACCGTGCCGAACAATCCGGGGCGCAGTTCGCCATCCGCATTGGCCAGGGCGATACGCACGTCGACGGTTCGCGACGCGGCGTCCACCACCGGTTGCACGAACTCGACGTCGCCGACGAAGCTACGGCCGGGCAGGGTTGCGCTCTCGAAGCGGGCGGGCTGGCCGACGACAATGTCCACCGCCTGCATCACCGGCACCTTGGCCATGATCCAGACCGTAGTCAGATCCGCCAGGCGCAGGATGGTTTCACCCGGCTGGAAGCGGGCGCCCTGCACGATCGACTTCTCGATGACCACGGCATTGGCAGGCGAGGTCAGGATCATGCGGTCCTTGCCGCCGCGGTCCGCGAGAAGCGCGTCACCGATCTCCCAGTTGCGCAGCCGAGTGCGTGCGGCATCGCGCAGGCGTTGCATCGATGCCGCACTGGTCGGATCGGACTTGGCAAGCCGGCGCGCCGCCTCATCGGCCAATTGGTACTCCTGGCGCGCTGCCGCGAGCTGCGGGCTGTACACCGACATCAAGGGTTGGCCGGTACGTACCTGCATGCCGGTCTGGTTGACATAAAGGTGCTCGACCCAGCCTTCGAAGCGCGGCGCGACTGCGTATTGCCGGGTTTCGTCGATTTCCACGGTGCCGCTGGCGCGCACGAGACTGGCCAGCTGCGTGCTGCGCACTGCTTCGGTGCGCACGCCGAGGGTCTGCATCCGGCCCGGCGAAACCGTGACCGTACCGACATCACCTGCCGGCTCGCCACCGGCATGGACCGGGATGTAATCCATCCCCATCGAATCCTTCTTCGGCACCGGCGAGGTATCCGCCAGCCCCATCGGATTGCGGTAGTAGAGGATCTTCGGCTCACCGTTCGTCGCCGGGGTTTCCGCCACGGCAGGCGGGTCGTGCGGACGCATCGTCGAGCCGGCGATCCAGCCGAGCGCCAGTGCGCCGAGCAGGGCGATGATCAGGAACGAGGTTTTGTGCATGGTCATGGCAGGTTTCCTTCGATGGCGCGCACATCGGCAGCGCTCAGGAGTTCGTCGCGCAAGGTGTCCAGACGCGCCAGGTCGGCGCCTTGCCAGGCTTGCAGCGCGGCAAGCAAGGTTGCGAAATCGACTTCACCGACTTGATAGCTGGCCAGCGCCGATTTGAAGTTCGCGTCCGCCTGCGGCAGCAAGGTGTTCTCGATGAGCTGACGCTGCTCGCGGGCGCTGCTCCAGCGCATCCAAGCCGTGCCGAGACGCCCTTGCAGTTCGACACGCGATGCCTCGGCGCGCGCAAGCGCTGCATCTTCAAGCAGACGTGAGCGTCGTTCGCGCTCGCGGCGGGCATGCTGCTGAAAGGGAATCTCCACTTCCAGCATGACTTCGTAGCTGTCCAGCGCCGTGCCCCGCTGCATGGCACCGAGTCCCAGCGAGATGTCCGGATATCGATTGCGCGATTCCAGTTCGACATTGCTGCGCGCGGCAGCAGCCAGTGCCCGGTCCGCACGCAGCAGCGGGTGATCGCCGTGTTCAAGATTGCGCAAGGCGTCGGCCAGCGAGGCTTGCCTGATCGCGAGGACCGGTTGCATCGCCGGCTCGGCCAACGGCGCGTCAGCCGAGCGCCCGAGCACGGCGTTCAACGATGCGGTTTCCTGCTGCTGAAGGGAAAGGCGCTCGATGCGCTCGCGTTGCGTCGTGGTGCGCTCGACCTGGGCGCGGATGGAATCCTGCTGGGCAGCCACGCCAAGGCCATACCGGACACTGGCAATGTCTTCGACCTGTTCAAGCAAGGTGATGATGCGATCGACCACCTTGACCGACTCACCGGCATGCCAATAGCGCACGTAGGATCGTTCTGCCTGCGACAGCAGGTCGAGTGCAACGGCATCGCGCTCGAAATCAATGGCCTGCACTTCCTGCTGTGCTGCCTCTCGGGCAAGCCTGCGCTTGCCCCAGAGCGGGAAACTCTGGCGCACCTGATAGACCGTCGATGCCACGTTCCCGGGCAACAGTGATGGATGGTCGCGATCAATGCCGAGCAGGGAGATCGAGGCCATGGGATCTGGCAATGCACCAGCAGGATAGACGCCCGCTTGCGCAGCGTCGGTCTGCAGCTGCATGGCCTGGAGTTGCGGGTTGTTGGCGATCAACCAGTCACGCAGCGATTCGACTGTGGCGCCGGGAATCGGCTCAGGCGGCGCTGCAAGCGCGCACGTGACTGGCCCGAACGCCAGCGTCGCGCCAAGAACACTTGCCAGAAGTACACTTTGAGGAATTGGCGAGTACTGCTGGACGCGACACGCGATCGATGGTCTTCGCGTCCGGCGCGAAGTCTTGCGGGAAAACAGGATCATGATCTTTGCCTTGCGACGCCACGCGGCCGGAGCCGGGTGAGTGGGCGATGGCAACATGCTGCCGAGAGGCAGCCATGCCGGCGGATTTCCGGGCCGATGCGCCAAAGGCACCGGACCAGGCATCAGCCGGGCATCAGATCAACAGGAGACTGGCAGGATGGCGTGTAGGTCGATGCCAGGAAACAGGAACGCGCGCGTCCGGCCGTACGGCGCGAATGATGACGTCGGCGATCGTGAAGGACGCCGACAAGGCCGCCACCGGGAGGCAAGGCAGATCAGGAATGTGCCCGACCACGTCACTTTGACCACCCTGGCTGCAATGCACCTTGCAGACAGGAGACTTCTCGATGGGTGCTTGCCCGCTGCACGCATCATGCAAGGTCGCGCTCGACTGGGCCACCGCGGACTCGGCTGGATTCGCCGTGGCCGACATCGGGTGAACCGCCAACACGAACTGCGACCACAGCAAGACCACCGTCGCCAGAATGGCGAGGCGAAATTGCAGGCGGTGGCGTCGAAAAGGTTTCATTCGCTTTTGAGTCTGAAAGTCCCCAGGGCGGCGAGCATTTGGCTACGGACCTGCGCGAGCACGATAACCGAGTCGGGGCATTCAGGCCAATCAGTCGTATTTGACATAATATGCATTGTGCATCGAAACAGGCCACCCGACAACGCACCCCACGGCGGCGCGTCTGGTGTCTGACGCACAGGAACCGCCCCCGAATCGTTAGACAACCCACCCCCAATACCTCCAACAAACGCCCCAGATTCGGCGATCGACCGACAATCCACCCCCGATTCAGATATCCGCCAACAGAATCGCCTCGGATTCGTACGCTCGGAGCAGCCGAAAGAGCTCTGGATGTTCATCGCAGAGACTTCCGTGTTTTATCCGGTCAGCTTGCGCCGTGAGGGCTTTTGCTTGCCCTCCACATTCGATGGCTTCTTTCGCGGCACCCGCTGCTGCAACCATGCACTTGATTTGAGTTGGACGTGGAGCCGCTCGATTTCGGTCGCCTGAGCCTCCACCGTGGTCAACCCGCCTTGACCTGGGTTCGCCCGCTACTGGCGAGCGCAACCTGAAGCTCGGCGATGCGTGGCCCGAAGGGGTGCAAGATTCTTGCTTGCTGCGCCTCCGACTGACCGACGCGCGTGTTCGTCGCGGAATCTTTCGCATCCTCGAGCGTGCGTGAGCCGCCGAAATCCATTCGTACAAGCGCACAAGAGACGTCACATGCACCGCATGGTATGGAAACTCGATACCGCCAGCGATTCGACGCAACACCCCTGCCCGTCACGTCACCATGTGCGGCCTTCAGGTCACGCTCCACGCGCGGCGCCGACTCGCGGATGGACACCGCGCCAGCACCGCACAAAACCTTGAGCAAATCCCGACGCTTGGCGGATAGCACCTGCCACAACAGTTCTGGTACAGCACGGCTGATACGCGCCGCCTGCGAACTCTTGCCGATTTCCCGGACATGTGAAAACTCCGAAAACGAATCGTCCAGCGGTGGCACCGAAAAGACCACGGTTTTCATGGTTCCACTTCGAAAATCCGGCCTTGAAATCGCCTGGCCGTTGGACGGGGATCGGAGAACGCGATGGGTGTCTCCGGATCGCCGAAGTACTTGCCCATGCGACCTGAAACCCGGCGCATGGACCAAAGCGAACATTTGTGTGTGCGCGGTGCTTACTCCGAGCCGTTTCAGCTTGCGCCATCAGTGTTCGAAGCCCCGGTGCAAAGCTGGTTTCGCGAGTGTTCTCCAGGCGGGTCGCGTGTGATCACGGTTGCGGCAATTCGAAGCCGTTGGCGAAAATCTGGTCGACGAAGACGTAGCTCTTGCAGGCGCTGAATTCCGAGCTGTCGCCGACCCGAATGAATGCACCCGTGTTGGCGAACACGGTCGCGACGGCCGTGATCGTGCGGCCAGCGAGGCTGCTGCTGGCGATGGGCAGCGCGAAAGTGGCACTACCGTCGGCGCTCGCGGTCGCGTTGGTGATCAGCACGGAACCGCTGCCGACGCGTTCGCGAGCTTCGCCATAACCGCTCGCATCACAGTTGTCGCTTGCGTACAGCTCGATCGTGAACGTACCGTTGGCCGATTGCAGCTGCCCGTGGACGGTGCCGGATATGGCGACGCCGCGCGCATCGCTCAGCTGCGGCGCGTTCTGGCCGTGGTTGGGCGTGGCGTCGGTCGCGGTGGAGTCGTTGTCGATCGGATCCGGGCCAGTGGCGCCGAGGTCGATTCCGAGCGCCGTGTTGTCGTAGAAGCGGTTGTTGGAAAGCCGGTTGCGCACGCTGCCGTCGCCGATGATACGCACGCCGGCGCCCGCGTTGTTGGCGATGGTGTTGTCGACGATCACGGACCAGCTCGCGCCCATGCCGATCAGAATGCCGTGGTCGCCGTTGCCGAGCGCGTTGTCGCCGAGCGAAAACGCCTTCACGCCGATGCGGTTGCCTTCGACGTGGTTGCCGACCGCGGACGCACCGCTGATCGAGATGCCGTAGCCGTTGTTGCCCGAGATCAGGTTGTCGATTGCCTCGTTGTTGGCCGACAGCAGCGACACGCCGATCGTGTTCGGCCGCGCCGTGCTGCCGCCGGCCGTCGTGCCGATGAAGTTGTTGACCAGCGCGCTGCCGCGGTCGCCGGCGATACGCACGCCGCCGGGACTTTGTGCAATGACGTTGCGTTGCGCGGCGTCGCTGCCGCCGATGGTGCCTTGCGCATGCCCGATCGCGTTGATGCCGATGAAACTGTTGGCACGTGCGGTGGTGCCGTCGGCGGCGAGGCCAATGAAGTTGCCCCAGATCGAGAAGTCCGCGTCGGCCGAGCCGTCGACCAGAATGGCGGTGGTGAAGCTGCCGATCGACAGGCCCGACACGTCGAACGAATCGCCATCGCTTGTTGCCGTGAAATGCAGACCGTTGGCGATGGTGTGGCCGCTCGCCTCGGTCAGCTCCACGCATATCGTCGCGTTGTCGATGAGCGGATTGTCGTTGGGTTGCGCGCCCGGTTGCGTGTAGCCGCGGATCGCGACCGTGTCGGTGATCGTCGGCAATTCGCTGTTCAGCGCGATTGTGCGCGGGCAAGTGCCCGACATGTTGAAGCCGATGATGTTGGACGCCGGATTCGCATTGGCGTCGATGATGGCCTGGCGCAGCGAGCCGTTGCCGCTGTCGTTGGTATTGGTCACGAGCAGGATCGTCGTGCCGGTATTGTCGTTTTCGTAGGCACCGCGATCGACCTTGGCACCGACCACGCGCACGCCACCTTCGAGGTCGTAGGCGGACAGCCCGCCCGGCACCGCCGAGGTGCCGCTGTCACGTGCGGGCGAGGTGAATTGCAAATTGTAGTCGGTATCGGAGACGAACTCCGGCCAGCCGTCGTAGTTGTCGGCGGAGCCGAGCTGGAAGCTGCCCTGGAGCGTTCCGATGACGTTCCGGACCGCCAGCAGCGACGTCGTCGGGCCCACCATGACGACGTCTTTCCAGGTCCATGCGACGCTGTTGTTGCCATAGAAGATGCTGTTGTAAGTGCTGACGGATCCGCTCGTCGCGGCGGCGAAACCGTGTTTCGCATTGTCGGTGATCGTATCGTTGACGAGTACCACGCGCGTGCCGCTGGAACCGTTTTCGACGAGGGCGAACAAGCCGGCGTCATTCGTGTCGGTCGAGCCGGAAAGGCGCGCGAACAGGCTGTTCTCGACGCGGATCTGCGCGTTGTCGGAATCGGAGAAGCGCAGCAGCATGCCGGTGCCATCGATGACGCGGACGTGCAGAACGCGGATCGTGGCGTCATCGTCGGACGTGCCTTCGATCAGAATCGTCTGGTGCAGGTTCGCGATCGTGAGGTTGGACAGCGTGAAGGCGCCGTCGATCCTCACGCGCACGTAACGCGAGGCGGCTCCGTCGAGCGTGCTCGAGCGTGCGTCGCGCGAGTTCATCGCGCTGCATTCGGCGTTGTAGCCGCCTTCGATGGTCAGAGCGCCGCGCGGTGAATAAGGTGTCGACGAGCCCGTGTCGAGCGCCGAACCCGCCAGCGGGAACGTCTTGCCAGCGCCGAGCAGGATGCGGTTCGGGCCGGGCGCGATCGACGCCAGCGTCAACGCGGAGCGGAACGTCGCGTCATCCTGCGCGCAGAAATCGGCGGCCTGCGCCGCCGGCGCCAACAGAACAATCGCGATTGCCAACCAAGGTTTAAGGCAACGCTGAACAAGTGACACGACCGTCATGGCATTCAGAAGGTTCGCCAGTCGTGTTGGGTGGCGAAGCGAGGGTTGGTGGCCTTGACGAGCCGCACGGCGCGGCTGGCGGGCCTTCCGAACGCCGCCCGTTTCATTGCAAAACAATCGGTTGGGCGATGCCTGTCTGCGCGCAGCTCCTTGTTGCGCTGCCTTGAAGGACGGTCGGTCCATCTGCGTCAGCGCGCCGCGATCTGCACGCAGACAGGCGTCGTGACGATGGCGCCACGTGGTCAGCGTTGTCTTGATGCCCATTGCCGCACTCCGTCGGGATATAAACCCAAGAACACCCAATTGCGAAGAAACCGAACATCGGCGCGTGCCGGGGTCGATGTCCGGACGGTTCCGGGCCGTCGTGTCAGTGCTCGAACCCGTCAGCAAAGATGACGTCGCTGGTGCCCTCGAACGCGCCGATGTCCGCGGTTGAGCCGAGCACGCGGGGGAACCCTGCGCCGCGCTGGTCGGTCGGCAGTGCGTCGGGATTGCTGCCGGCGTCGAGCGCGCACGATCCGGCCAGCAACGCGCGCGTCGGCGTGCTGCCGCCGTTGGCGGCGAGCGGTGCCAGATGCGGATCGCAGCTGAGCGGTGCAATGGCGAACACGACGTTGTAGTTGCTGCCATCCGTGCCGAGCGCGCGCGACAGGTTGTTCGCGCCGGCCGCCGTGATCTGGAATTGCGCGCCGAGGTCGCGCGGTGAAACCTGGTTGTTGTAGCGCGCCGTGTTGTCGGTGAACAGCACGCTGTCCAGCCGCAGCGGAAGCGCGCCGGCCTGCGTCGACGGGCTGTCGCAGTAGACTCCGCCCGCAAACGCCCCGCCGGTTGTTCCGGCACCATCGCCGGCACTGTTGCCGGCGATGGTGCTGTTCTCGATGGTGATGTCGGCGGGATGTCCGGGGAGCCCACTGGTCCCGCCTCCGCCGAACGTGATGCCACCGCCGTTGCCGGTGCTCGTGCTGTTGTCCGACACCGTCACGTTGCGCAGCAAGCCGGGCGAAGCCAGGTACAGGCCACCGCCTCCCTGCATTGCGCGGTTGCCGGCGAACGTGCTGCGCTCGATGCGCGTGCCGTGACCAAGCGGGTTGCCGAACACGAAGAGGCCTCCACCCTGGCCGTTGACGCCGCCGCTGCCGGCGAGATTGTCGCGGAACGTGCTGTCGACGATGTCGACGTCCGGGCTTTCGGTATAAAGCGCGCCGCCGCTACCCGCGTTGGTTACATTCGCCTCGAACGTGCAGCCGGCGACATCGAGCGTGGGCAGGTCGGGATCGCCGTTGCCGATCTGCGCGACAGCACCACCGTTTCCGGTCGCGCCGACCGCGCGGCAGGCCGTGAACGACACGTCCGTCATCGACAACGCACCGCGGCGGATCAGCAGGCAGCCGCCGTCGGCATCATCGCCGGAGAAGCCATTGGCGAGGCCGTTCTCGAAGCGCACCGCGACGAGGTGCAGCTGGGGTGCCTGCAACAGGACCTGCGGGTTGTAGGCATGGATGAGTCGAAACGGCGTGTTGTCGTCGAGTGTGCCAGAACGCCGCAGCAACACGCGGTTCGCGCCGCCGTCGATGACCAGCGCCTCGGTCACGCGCAGCGCATCGACGGTGCCTGAAATCGGTTGCGTGAACGTGATTGAAGCGATCGCGGGATCGAACTGGATCATGTCCTCGCCGACGCTGCCGGCAGTGCAGCCTTCCGAGACACCGTTCGTGTTCGCGGCGTCGACGGCGGCCGACAGCGTACAGGTACCGTTCGCCACCTGGTCGCCGACGTTGACGACGATCGTCGCCGCCTCGGCAGGCGCACCCGCGAGTGCGGCGACAACGATCATGAGCAGAGCGGCATGGCGCATGGTGTTCTCCGTGACGATGCGCCGACGCGATTCGCCGGGCGCTCGTCAGTGGAGAACACCGCAGGCGCGCCAATCCGAACGCGGCCGTCCGTGCACCATGTCCTGGATCGAGCTCAACACCAGCCGCCGGACCCGATGCACCCGGTCCAGCACTACGGATGGGTGGACTCGCCACGCGTGCGGCACTCCGTTCGCCGGCTGCACGTCGTGGTGTTCAAGCGAGCGGCAGACCGCCCGAGCGCCAAGCATGCACAATCGAAAGAATCGTCCGCTGCCGCTGCGGCGTCTCGCCCCGCCGTCGAAACCGCGCCCGGTGCCCTCTGCTGCGGTTTACAGCCGCTGTGTGCCACGGCGAAGACGCGCCGTTGCGACCCCCCGGCGCGGGGAGCGCGAACATGCCTCAGCGCCAGTCGCCGGACGCGACGAATGCGGCCCAATAGTAGGGATGCGTCGAATCACCGCCTGCGCGGCGCGCGGCGAGCACGCTGCGTTGCGCGGCGACGAGCGAAGCGGCAGTGTCCAGGCCCTGTTCGATGCGCGCGGCGTACAGTGCGCGCATCCATTGCGCGGTGGCGTCATCGTCCACCGGCCAAAGACTGGTCAGCACGGTACGTACACCGGCGAGTCGAAACGCGCGGGCGAGACCGAACTGGCCTTCGTAGCGGTGCGCCGAGCCGCTCGCGGTGGCGCAGGCGGCGAGTACGGCCCAACGCGTGTGGGATAGATCCAGGGCGGCGATTTCCTCGGCACTGAGCACGCCGTCGTCGTCGCTGTCATTGGCGCTGCCCGGGGCAAGCAGCAGTGCGGCGGGCGCGAGCGCGGGCGTGTCGGTATCCAGCGGCGTGTCGGCGGCGAGCGTGAAGCCGCGCGTCGCCGCGAGCGCCGGGTCGGCGGCGTTGCAGTCATTGTCGAAGCTGATGCTGTGCGTGCCGAAGTGGATGACGTCGGCACTGGAAATCGCGTCGCGCAGGCGCGCCTCGCTGGCGTCCGCTCCAACGAGCACGGTCGCTGCGGCAGCAGTGCCGTAGCGTGCGTGCCACAGCGCTTCCAGCGCCGCGCTTTCACGGCGCGCACCGGGTAGCGCGGGCGGTATGCGCATGCAGCGGCGCAGATCCGCACGCATCGTGCCCACGGCCGGATCGGCGACGGCGAGCAGGCGTGGTGCGTCCGCGCGCGCCGGCGACGCCAGCAACTCGCGTTCGTGGCCAAGCACATGTGCGTGGAAGCCGCGATCGGCGAGATAGCCAGCGCCGGGCTTGCTGTCGTTCTGCTGGCCGGCAAGGTCGGGCAACGCTGCCCAAGGCACGCGATGGAGCGAAGCCGTCGGCAACACCAGCCAATGAGCGCCGGCACCGGCATCGTGCACGGGTTGCCAGATCGCCGCACGCACGGCCATGCCGCGCGCAGCGACGCTGGCGAGCGCAACACCGGGGTCGGACAGCGCCGCGCTCCAGGCTTCGATCTTGGCATCGATGGCATCGGCAGGGCCCAGGCGCAGCGCACGCACATCTGCCTTTTTTGACGCCAGCAGGAAGGCGTAGACGACATTCGGCGTATGCGCCGAATAGACGCCTTCTTTCGCGAAATCGGTGGGTACGCGCAATTGCGAGGTCGTGAACAGCAGCAGCGATTGGCCATCCGGCAGGTGCTCGCGCAGGTTGGCAAAAGCGATTGGCGTGGACGCCAGTGCGGTCGCCAGCGGATTCGCCAGTGCCAGCGCGCGTTCGGCGCGATCGAGCTTGGCCTGCGCCGCAAGCCGGGCGTCGGCATCCGCAGCGGCGAGTTCGATGTTGGCGAAGGCGGCGCTGGCCTGTCGCCATTGCTCCCACAGCTGCGTCTGGCGCGGGTCGGTCGCGGCGCGCGCGCTGGCGAGGCGCAGTGCGCGTATCGCGGTAATTTGTGCTCGCGCGGCCATTTCCAGTTCCCAGGCGCGCTCGATGTGGGCGGACTTGCCGCTGGCGACGGCGATCGAGACGGCAAGGTCCAGGGTGGGATACTGGATTTCCTGCAGGTTCATCGCGTCGCGTTCGCCGAGGTGGCTCGCGGCCAGTTGCAGCGCAGACTGGCGCACGCGTTCGGCAGCGGCAGCGGCGGTGAAGGCCGCATCGAACTTGCCTTGTCCCCACAAACTCGAGGCCAGACCCATGCGCGAGAACAATGAGCTGACTTCGCCGCCCGCACTGGTCTTGCCCAGATGCGTGAGCATCTCGCGAAAACCTGGCTCGGCCTCGGCGAAACGGCCTTGCCAGACGCGCACCATGGCGATATTGGCAAGCGGCAACCAGTTGCCGGGATCGTCGCTTTCTTGCGCGCGCACGATGACGAGCGCGCGCTGGTACAGGGCGATCGCCTTGTCGTAATGGCGCAGGTTCGCCTCGGCGTTGGCGTGGTTGTTGAGCACATGCGACAACTCGAGCGAGTTCGCACCGTAGCTGCGTTCGAATACCGGTTCGGCCTGCCGGTACAGCGCAAGTGCTTTTTCGGGGTGTTCCAGCGCACGCTCCAGGTTGGCCATGCCATGCAGGATCGCCGCGCGCGTGCGTTGCTGCGGATCGGGATCCAGGCGATCGGCGGCAAGCGCTTGCGCGTAGCTGAGCGCGGCCTGTTTGTGGTTGCCGGAAAATTTCTGGGTTTGGCCGAGCGTGAGCAGGGTGGCGGCAATTTCGCGCTGGTCGGGTCGGGCCTCGCCGCGCAGGATCGCCAGTGATTCTTCCAGCGCGTCGATCGCCGCGCCGAAATCGCCGGCCTCGCGTTGCGCGCGCGCGGCAACGCCCAACGCGGTTGCCAGTTCGCGACTGTGCGGCCCGCGTGCGCGCGCACGATCCACGGCTTCGAGTGCCGGCACCAGCGCATCCGCACCGCGGCGTTGGCGGGTCAGCTCGCGCGCACGATCTTCCAGCGCCGCAATCAGGGCACCATCATCGTGTGCGGCACGGGCGAGCGCGATGGCGCGCTCGGCTGCGGTGTCGACGTCTACGGGCTTGGCGTCTGCGGCGAATGCGGGCGCTGCCGCGAGCACGAGCAGGACAAGCATTGCGATCCAGCGCATCGCCGTTCCCCAGCCAATTCCAGTGCGACGATTCTATGTCATGCCGGCACCGGTATGCGCGGTGGATCGGGTATCACGGCGTGTCGACATCACCGAAACGATAGCCGATTACGCGTACATGGCGGTGGTCGGCGAATTCGCTGGCGAACTCATCGAGCAGGGCATGCAGGTGCGGGCCGTGCAGCGCGACGCCGCCGAGCGGCGCGGCGGCGACGCGGGCGACGCCGCGTTCGGGCGCGTCGATGCTGGCGGCGGCGAACGTGGCAATGCGTTGCTCGAATTTCGCAAGCGGCGCGTCGGCGAGCACGACCAGAAACTCCTCGCGTCCGCCGGCGCTCGACACCTGCCACGACAACGCGCGACCGCCCTGCTCGCCGGGCAGCACGCTGTCGCCGCGCGGCAGCGGATTCGCACGCTGCAGGCCGCTCAGTGGAAACAACACATGAAACGAACCGGCCGCGTCCTCGTTGAGCACCCAGACCCAGGTCGGGCGGTCGCTGGCAAGGACCAGATCCAGACGTTCGCCGATGTGCAGCGAAGCGCCGTCGCGCAGCGCTGCATCCGCACCACCGTGGCGCACCAGTGTGGCCTGCGGCTCCCACGGCACCGGCCGCCAGATTTGCCACGCGCCAATACCGGCCAGCGCCAATGCGGCAATGGCAGCGGCAGCCGGCCAGCGGCGGCGTGGACGCGACGTTGGCGGCGCACCGCCAATTGCCGCGCGCAACGCATCGGCGAAGGCGTACGCATCGGCGTGGCGTTGTGCGGGTTCCGGCGCGAGTGCGCGTTCGACGACGGCAGCCACCGGTTGCGCGTCGCCAGCAGCGAGCGTGCGCAGCGCGGGCGCGTCATTGCGCAAATAGGCGCCGGTGAGCAGAAAATGCAGCAGCACGCCGAGCGCGTACAGATCGTCGGCGGCCGAACGTGGCGCGCCGTCGCGCGATTGCGGCGACAGGTACGCGGGCGTCGCCTGCGTACGTGGCGAGGCGTTGAGCGCATCCGGCGTGCCGCCGGCACCGAAATCGGCGAGTACGATGCGGCCACCGCGTTCGCGCAGCGCGTTGCTGGCCTTGACGTCGCCGTGCACCAGGCCGGCGGCATGGATCGCGCCGAGCGCGGCGCATAGTTCAAGGCCGACGTGCACGGCCTCGGCAGCAGCCAGCGGCCCATCGGCGGCGACGCTGGCTTCGAGCGTACGCCCGTCGATCCATTCGGCCCACAGGCCGGGCCGGCCATCATGCACGGCGGCACCATACACGCGCAGCACGTTGCGTTGCCCGATGCGGGCGAGCAGGTGTCCTTCGCGCAGGAATTCCTCGCTGCGCAGCCCGGCGACAGCGGCTTCCGGGCGCAGCAGTTTCAGCGCAACCATGGTGGAAAGGCCCGCATCCCACGCGCGATAGACCTCGGCGGTGGCACCGCTGGCCAGGAGTTCGAGCACGGATAATCCGCCCCAGCGGAACAGCACGCGTTCGCCCGGTTCGTTGCTGCCGATGCGGCGATAGGCATGGCGCACCGCGTCGAGCGTATGCGCGCTTTCGAGCAGTGCCGCGTCCACGCCGCCCACGCGGTCCCAGTCGATGGGCGTGCCGTCGGCGATGCGTTCGAGCAGTTCGCGTGCCGCGTCGGCGCTCATGGCGATTCGCCCAGCGTGGCGGCGAGCGCGGCGACGGCGCGGCGTATCGCCATGCGCACCGCATCCGGCGTGGATTGGACTTCAATGGCAATGTCTTCGTAGGTCATGTCGAATTCCAGGCGCATGATCACAAGTTCCCGGTTGCGCGGCGCCAATGCTTCCAACGCCATTTCGTAACGTTCGAGGCGTTCGCGACCGATTGCCTGCTCCAGCGGCGAAGTACCGCCATCGGCCAGAGACTCGCCAGGTTCGACCGATTCGCCGCGCCGGCTGCCGCGCCGGATCTCGTTGCGCAGCAGGTTGAGCAAGGTGCTGCGCAGATAGGCCAAAAAGCTGCCGGTACCGCCGTATTCGAAACGCTCTGCCTGTTTCAACACCCGCACGAGGGTGACCTGAACAAGATCGTCGGTATCGGTAAGATCGCGCGCCAGCGCCGGCAGGCGTCCGTGCGCCCAACGCCGCAGCAACGGCAGGAAGCGCGCGATCAGCCGCTCGCGCGCAGGCGCGTCGCCGGCACGCACGCGGCGTAGCAGGAACTCGGTCGTCTCCTCGGTCGAATCCAGGATGGGCATGCGATCCCGTCGCGCACTGGGTTCGCACAACGTAGCGGCAAGTCGGGAGGCAGGCAACCGCCACGGCGCGAAACCGAAAGTGCGGATTTCCCAGGTCCCAAGGCAGCGCTGATAAGGCCACCAGCCTTCCCGACCCGACTGGCAAACCTTCTGAACGCCGTGACGGTTGTGTCACTTGATCAGCCTTGGCTTGGGCAGGCTGCTGAAAAAGCCGCCCTTCGGCGGCTGCTCGACGAGAAAACGTGACCGCGATTCACGGCGAGGCGGATCACGATTCTCCTCCGCACCGTAGCGGTTCAATCCAGCTCGTCAGCCGGCTTGCGCTCGCGGCCGGGTTTCTTGGCGAGTTTGCGTTGCAGCGAGCGGCGGTGCATGCCGAGCAGGCGTGCTGCGGCCGATATGTTGCCGTTGCTGTCGATCATGGCTTGCTGGATGTGTTCCCATTCGAGACGGCTCAGTGGCGTCATCGTCGCTTCGGCTTCAGCCGGCTCGTCACACGCGTCCGCGTTGATGGCGCGCAGGATCGCCTCGATCGTGGTTGGCTTGGCCAGGTAGTGATCGGCGCCACGCTTGATCGCTTCCACTGCGGTGGCCACGCTGGCGTAGCCGGTGACCAGGATGATGCGCATCGACTCATGCGCCTGGCGCAGCGGTGCAATCAGGTCGAGGCCGTTCTGTTCGGCAAGCTTGAGATCGACCAGGGCATAGTCAGGCTTTTGCGCAGCGGCACGTTCGATGGCCTGCGCCGGTTCCGTCGCCGTCTGGATGGCATGACCACGGCGCTCCAGCGAGCGCTGCAAGGCGCGCAGATACAAGGCGTCATCGTCGATCAACAAGCCCTTTTTCATGGACCGGCTCCGTCGGCAAGTGGCAAATCGAAACACACCCGCACGCCGGGGCCATCGGTTTTCTGCACGGACAATTTGCCCTTGAGGCGCTCGACCGTGGCATGCGAAAGCGCCAGGCCGACGCCGAGGCCGTCCGGCTTGCTGCTGGCAAACATGCGCGATGGCAGGAATGGCTGGGCCACAGCGAAACCGGCTCCGTAGTCGCGGATCTCGCCACGCAGCGAATGTCCATGCACCTCCAGCGTGAGGTCAACCTGGGCCATGCCGACCGCCTCGCCGGCATCTGCGGCATTGTTGAGCAAGGCCAACAGCAAATGGCCGACGGCGGCGACCACGCGGATCGATGCGTCGCTGCGTCCGCTGCGCACCAGGCGGATTGTCGGACGCACCAGTTGCCAACGTGCGATGACGGTTTCAATGTCGACGCCCGCGGCTTCCGTGCCCCCTGCTCCGGCTTCGGCCGGTGCGGCGAGTTCGCGCACGCGATCGCGGCAAACATCCACCAGGGCGCGCAAGGTGGTGTGATCGTCGCCAAGGCCTGATATGCGCATCGTCTTCGATGAGGTCATCCAGCATCAGGGTCATGGTCGCCAATGGAGTGTTCAGCTCATGTGCAACCGAGGCGGCATGCGTGGCCAGGGCGACAATGCCCTCATTGCGCGTGAATCGTTCTCGCAGCAGCGAAAGCTCGTGCTCGCGCCGACGCAACAATCCGGACATGCGCGAAAAGAAGATCAACAAGACCGCGGCCGACACCACGAAGTTGGCCGCCATTCCCCACAAGTGCAGGTCAAAGCCATCGCCCATGCCATGGACATGTGGAAGCGGCTGACCGAACACCACGGACAATGCGTAACCCGCGCAACACATTGCCGCCACCGCGTAAATCCAGCGCGCGGGCAAGGCCAGCGAGGCAAAGGCGATCGGCAGCAGGAACAAGGACGTGAAGGGATTGGTGACACCGCCACTCCAGGCAATCAGCCAGCCCAGCACCGCGACATCGACACCTACATGGATCATCACCTCGACGTGTGATGGCTCGTCGATGCGGCGAATCCGCCAGCCTGCCAGCATGTTGAACGCGGCCAGTACGGCGACGCCTGACCACAGTGCCAGCGCAGGCAGGGCAACGCCGAGCAGTCCGGCCGCCACCGCTATCGTCGCCGATTGGCCGATGACAGCCATCCAGCGGAGTGTGGCCAAGGTACGCAACAAGGTCGACAGCGATCGTTCCATGATGCCAAGTATGCCGTCGCCGGAAACCAATATGACGCGACCCTGCGTCGCATTGGCGTGCTCCTGCGCCCCGGCCTTTCCATGCGCACCCGTCTGCTCGCAGCTTTCCGCAGCCGATTGCGCCCGCACTCCGACCGCCGGCGGATCTGCGTAAAGGAAGCCCAGCCGATTACAATGGTCGACTTTCCGTGATCGGCCGGCTCATGGCACCCAATGCAACCATCTACAAGGTCGAGCTGCAGATCAGCGACATGGACCGCAACTATTACGCGACCCATGCACTGACCCTGGCTCGTCACCCTTCCGAAACCGACGAGCGCATGATGATCCGCGTGCTCGCTTTTGCCCTCTATGCCGATGATCGACTCGAGTTCGGCAAGGGTCTCAGCACCGATGACGAACCGGATCTCTGGCGCCGGGAAATGAATGGCGACATCGGCTTGTGGATCGACCTCGGCCATCCCGATCCTGCACGCGTGCGCAAGGCCTGCGGCCGCTCCAGGCTGGTCGTGCTGATCAATTACGGCGGGCGTGGGGGCGACATCTGGTGGGAAAAGTCCGCCAACGAGCTGCGCCGTTCGAAGAACCTCACCATCCTCGACATTCCGGTTGAAGCCGTTGACGCACTGGCCGCGCTGGCCGAGCGCGGCCTGCGCCTGCAATGCCTGATCCAGGATGGTCATGTGCAGATCCTCAAGGACGACACGGTGATCGGCATCGATCCGCAACCACGTCTGGCCGCCGACCTGTCGGGACGCTGGAGCAATGCCGGATAAGGTGGATGTCGCCATCATCGGCGGTGGCGCAGCGGGGTTGATGTGCGGCTTGACGGCCGGCCGGCGCGGCAAGCGCGTGCGCGTGATCGAGCACGCCAATCGCGTGGGCAAGAAAATCCTCATGTCCGGCGGCGGCCGCTGCAATTTCACCAATACCGGTACGACGCCGGCCAATTTCCTTTCCGCCAATCCGCATTACTGCAAATCCGCCCTGGCCCGTTTTTCGCCAGGCGATTTCATCGAGATGGTCGACGCGCATGGCATTGCCTGGCATGAGAAAGAGCTCGGCCAGTTGTTTTGCGACGATTCCTCGAAACAGATCGTGCGCATGCTGCTCGATGAATGCGCCGATGCCGGCGTGCAGGTGCAAACGAGTTGCCGCATTGAAGGCGTGCAAAAGATGGCTGACGGATTTCGCCTCGAAACAAGTTCGGGCACAGTTGAATGCCCTGCCCTCGTCGTCGCCACCGGAGGCTTGTCGATTCCGAGCATGGGCGCAACCGGTTTCGGCTACGAACTCGCACGCCAGTTCGGCCACAGCGTGCGGCCGACCCGCGCCGGATTGGTGCCCTTGACCTTGAGTGGCACGCATCAACAGCGCGTGCAGGATTTGAGCGGCGTCGCCTTGCCGGTCGAGAGTCGTTGCAATGGCCAGGCGTTTCGCGCCGACATGCTGTTCACCCATCGCGGCCTCAGCGGCCCGGCGATCCTGCAGATCTCCTCGTACTGGCAGCCAGGCGACGACCTGCGCCTTGATCTGCTGCCTGATCGCGACGCGCTGGCCTACCTGCTTGACCAGCAAATCCAGCGCAATGCGGCGGAGTTGAAAACCATCCTTGCCGAAGTCCTGCCCAGGCGCCTGGCCCACCGACTTTGCGAGCACGCCTTTGGCAGCAAGCCTATGCGCCACTATCACGAAACAGAGCTGCGCGACATTGCCGGAAAACTCGAGGCATGGCCCATCATCGCCAGCGGCACCGAGGGCTATCGCACCGCCGAAGTCACCCTCGGTGGTGTCGATACCGACCAGCTTTCATCGAGCACGATGCAATCAAAACTCGTCGCCGGCCTCTACTTCATCGGCGAGGTTGTCGATGTGACCGGGCATCTGGGCGGCTACAATTTCCAGTGGGCCTGGGCTTCCGGGCATGCCGCTGGCTCGGCAGTCTGAGCGACCACCTTCCAGGAAACCGTATTCACGCCCGATGCTGCGACTGACTGAAATCAAACTGCCGCTCGATCATGCCGCCGAGGAAATCCCGGCAGCCATTTGCGCGCGTCTCGACTTGAAACCCGACGACCTCGTCGAGTTCACGGTCTTTCGTCGCGGCATCGATGCGCGCAAGAAGTCGGCCATCCATTTCACTTACACCCTCGATGTCGCCACCAACCGCGACGCGGAATTGCTGGCGCGATTCAGCGCCGACGCGCGGGTCGTGGCGACCCCGGATACCTCGTATCAGTTCGTAGTCCGCAATGGAGGCCTGCCTTCCGGAACGCCGCGCCCCGTTGTCATCGGCACGGGCCCCTGCGGCATCCTGGCGGCACTGGTTCTCGCCCAGATGGGGCTGCGCCCGCTCGTGCTCGAACGCGGCAAGGCCGTGCGCGAACGCACCAAGGACACCTGGGGCTTCTGGCGCAACGGCATCCTCGATCCCGAATCAAACGTGCAGTTTGGCGAAGGCGGCGCCGGAACATTTTCCGATGGCAAACTGTACAGCCAGATCAAGGATCCGCATCACCTGGGCCGCAAGGTGCTCACCGAGTTCGTCAAGGCCGGTGCGCCGGACGAAATCCTGTACGTCAGCAAGCCGCATATCGGCACATTCAGGCTGGTCAAGATGGTCGAGCACATGCGCGCCAGCATCGAGTCGCTCGGCGGCGAATTCCGCTTTTCCAGCAGGGTCGACGACCTGCTCGTCGAAGACGGTCAGGTTCGCGGCTTGACCCTCGGCAATGGCGATCAGATCCGCTGCGACCATGTGATCCTCGCCATCGGCCACAGCGCGCGCGACACCTTCGAGATGCTCCATGCGCGGGGTGTCTACATCGAAGCCAAACCTTTTTCGATCGGCTGTCGCATCGAGCATCCGCAATCACTGATCGATCGCGCACGCTACGGCGCGCTGGCCGGACACCCTTTGCTAGGCGCGGCCGACTACAAGCTCGTCCACCATGCCGGCAACGGGCGATCGGTCTACAGTTTCTGCATGTGTCCGGGCGGTACCGTTGTTGCCGCCGCGTCCGAGCCCGGGCGACTCGTCACCAATGGCATGAGCCAATACTCACGCGACGAGCGCAATGCCAACAGCGCGATCGTCGTCGGCATCACGCCCGAGGATTATCCGGGCAATCCACTCGCGGGAATTGCCTTCCAGCGCCACTGGGAGGAACGCGCGTTCACGCTCGGCGGATCGAATTACGCGGCACCGGCGCAATTGCTCGGTGATTTCCTCCTCGGCCGCGCGTCGGGCGCAATGGGAAGCGTGCTGCCCTCCTACAAGCCGGGCGTGCATCTATGCGACTTGGCGTCCGCCCTGCCCGACTTTGCGCTTGTCGCCATGCGCGAGGCGATTCCGGCGTTCGAAAAACAGATTCGCGGATTCAATCAACGCGATGCCGTGCTCACCGCAGTCGAAACGCGAACCTCCTCGCCCATCCGCATCAAGCGCAACGATGACGATCTGCAAAGCCTCAACACGCGCGGCTTGTTTCCAGCCGGTGAAGGTGCCGGATATGCCGGCGGCATCCTTTCCGCAGCCGTGGACGGCATCAAGGTGGCCGAGGCCGTGGCGCGGGCCCTTGGTGCGGCATCGCCAGTTTGCGCGTCCTGATCGGGGCAATTGCGAAGGACTTCATGCCTGCCGGCGCATGAACGGGCCGCAGCGAAAACCCTCCACCTGATCCAAACCCATGCAGAATGACGCGTTACCCTCGCTCAGGATCCCTCCATGAATGCGATCGAGTCGGAAGAAAAGATTGCAGACGCGGCAACGCCTCTCGTCGGGGAGCCGGCGCCTGCGGTAGCACCGAGCGAGGATCCGGCACCGGTCAGCAGCGCGACGCTCAATCGGGCCGTGCGCGAGTCGCAACTTGAGGTCAACGTGGGGATCCACCGCCTGCTTGGGATCCTGGTAACTGGCGGCGTGCTGTACACAGGCTACTTTGCCCGTGAAGTGATCCTGCCCATTCTTCTCGCCGCGTTCTTCTCGCTGCTGTTGAGTCCATTGATGAAACGCCTGAGCAGTCGCTGGTTGCCGCGCTGGATCGCCGCGCTCCTGCTTATCTCGGTGTCCATGGCGACACTCGCCGGCATCGGCAATGTCCTGTATGCGCCGGCAGCGGAGTGGGTCGGCCGGGCACCGCAGGTCGTGCGCAGTGTCACTCCGAAACTGAAATCGCTGATGCGCCCCATCAACGAAGCGAGCAAGGTCGGCGAGTCCATCAGCGCGATCACCGCGGATCCCGCCAAGGCCAATCAGCGTGTCGTCGTGCAGGCACCGGATCGACCCAGCCTGCTGGCAACCACGCCGCGTCTGCTGGCCAGCGCCTTGGCCGTGGTCTTGCTGACCTACTTCTTCCTGATCTATGGCGACAGTCTGCTGCGACGAACGCTGATGTTGCGCGCAACCTGGCAACAGAAGCGGCTCACGGTGGATATCGTGCGTTCCATCCAGAATGATATTTCGCGCTATTTCCTGACGGTCTGCTCGACCAGTCTCGCCCTGGGCGCTGCCACGACCATCCTGCTCTGGGCACTCGGTGTGGATACGCCACTGCTTTGGGGCGCGCTGGCGGCCCTGCTCAACCTGACACCCTACGTCGGCCCGATCGCAATGGCGGCGATGCTTTCACTGGTCGGGCTGTCGCAATTTCCAACCCTTGGCGCGGCCTTCCTGCCTGCCGCCGGTTATCTTGGCCTGCATTTGCTGGAAAGCCAGCTGGCCACGCCACTGGCACTGGGCAGCACGATCAATCTGAACCCCTTGGGCATCATTCTCTGGCTGATGATCTGGGGCTGGATGTGGGGCATTCTCGGCCTGCTGCTGGCAGTGCCGATGCTGGTCTGTTTCAAGGTGATCTGCAGCCGCGTCGAAGGTTTGCATCATTGGGCGGTCATGCTGGAAAAATGATCGATTCCCGCGGCCCGTTTCAGAATACCGACAGTCCGGTCAAGGCGGTGAACCGATCCAGTGCCGCAGCACCGACCAGCGAATTGCCCTTGCCGTCCAATCCAGGCGACCAGACCACGACCGCCATCGCATTGGGTACCACGGCGACGATGCCGCCGCCGACTCCGCTCTTGACCGGAAGCCCGACCCGAAAAGCGAACTCGCCGGCGGCATCGTAGGTGCCGCAGGTCATCATCAGCGCATTGATGCGCTTGGCCCGATCCGGGTTGATCACGGCACGGCCGCTGCGCTGGCACACGCCGCGATTGGCAAGAAAAAGGAATGCGCGCGCGAGGTCGACGCAACTCATCTGCAACGCGCACTGGTGGAAATAGAAATCCAGCACGGCGTCTACATCGTTGTCGAGATTGTTGAAGCTGCGCACGAAATTGGCCAGCGCGATGTTGCGGAATCCCGCCTCGCGCTCGGATCGCGCGACATCTTCGTCCATGCTGATCGTCGCATTGTCGGCGCGTTCTCGAACAAAGCCGAGCAGGTCTTCGCGCGCGTTTGGCGAACTCGAAAGAATGACATCGGCGATCACATGCGCGCCGGCATTGATCAGCGGATTCCGCGGAATTCCGCGTTCGCGCTCAAGTTGAACCAGTGAATTGAACGCATTTCCTGATGGCTCGCGACCGACCCGCTTCCACAAATCGGCACCGAGAGCCTCCAGCGCGAGGGTCAACGTGAAGACCTTGGAAATGCTCTGGATCGAGAATGGCTCGTCGGCAGCGCCGATCGTGATCATCTCTCCTTCGAGCGTCGCGACGGCCATGCCGAAGCGGTCGATCGGCACGTTGGCGAGACGCGGGATGTAGCTCGCAACCTTGCCCTGGCCAATCAACGGGCGTACGTGGGCATGCACTTGATCGAGCACCTCTACGAGATCCGCGCGGCTCGATGATGGACTGCCGGGATTCATGCGCGCAAGTTCACCTGCGCGTGGTCGCATGCACGGGTTCGCCATCCGCACGGATTCGGCCGGTAAACCATCTCAGCCACGCGTGCGTCGCTTTCGATCATCATCTCGGACTCAAGCACTGTTCAGAAGGTAGGGCACCACCTCGCCCTTGATCTTCAAGGTGATCGGCCTGCCGCGTCGATCGAGCGCCTTGCCGGCAGCGACCCGGATCCAGCCTTCACTGACGCAATACTCCTCGACCGTGGTGCGCTCCTCGCCGTTGAAACGGATGCCAATTCCCTTGGCCAGAAGATCGGCGTCATGGAAGGGGCTCTTGGGATCGACCGAAAGGCGGTCAGGCAAGGATTCGGTCATTCGGTTATCTCCGCTGTGGGCAAGGAACCGTATCCTAGGGCAACACTGGTCAAGTGGCGCAATCGTCATGGCGTTCAGAAGGTTGGCCAGTCGTGCTGCGTGCGACGCTGCTACGCCTCAAACCAGAACAAGCCCCACGGTTCGCATCTGTCCTCCAGCATGCCGCGATCCGTCTGCAGGCAGATGTCGTGACGGCGGTGCCCATTGATCGGCATTGCCTTGATGTGTCTGGCACGGGTTTTGCGTATGTGTAGTCAGTGACTAACATGGTGTGCGGAAGCTGGCAACCCGGTAATGCAATGTCCGCAAGGCTCAGCAGGCCATCGGCAGAGACCTCCGGGCGCAACCACAAGCATGGGCAGGCGCTTGGGTTTCGCTGGCGGCCAATCGATCCCGCGTCGCATGGCATGAAAGAAACGTCAAATTCGGTCATAAAACGCGAAGCATGTCACAATATGTTGCGCCGTCATGTACGCTCGCTTATTGCTTTGAAGGCATCGGCACAGGATCAGTGCTGATTCAGAAAGGGGGTTCCACAGCGCTGCTCATGAAAGTCTCCGCTTGATTGCGGGCGGCTTTGGTGTGCCTGCGTCGTGGCTCAGGTTCGTCACCAATCATTTGAATCATTGGTATTCTAGGGGCCTTGTCATGTTGTCGATACGATCCTTCGCGTGCAACCGCGACCAACTTGCGGTCACACGGACTCGGCGCTGGTTGTCGAAAGTTCTGGTGCTCGCGGCGCTGCTGCCCAGCCTGGCGATGGCGCAGCTTGCGCAGCGCTACAGCATCAATACCAATGGCGATGTCGAACTCATCGGCAACACGCTACTGACCTGCGCCAATAACACCCCGAACAATTGTACACAGGCCCAGGCGGGTACGGTCTCGGCCAACAACAACCGCGCAATGGGCTACGTCAACATCGACAACGCCAACCTGCCGGCGACAGGTGTGGGTGGATGGACCCTGCATCGCAATTCTTCGCGCGCAACATTGAGCCTGCCAGCTGGCAGCAATGTGCTTTCGGCAGGCCTGTACTGGAGCGGTCGCGCCAATAACGCGGCCAGTCCCGAGGCTACCGCCCGCCGGACGGTCTATCTGCGCCAACCCGGCGGCACCACATATCAGGCGCTGACCGCCAATGCAGCAGACCTGTACACGTTCACCACTCAAGGTGCCACCGGTAGCCGACCGTACACCGCTTACGCAAACGTCACCACGCTGATTCAAGCCGCAGGCAACGGCGACTACTACGTTGGCGGTCTCACCGCTTGGGTCGGCAGCGATTCCCTGGGCGCGTATGGCGGCTGGGGTCTGGTCATCGTCTACGAGAACAATGGCAAACCGTTTCGGCGCCTGATGGTGTTTGATGGCGATGGCGGCAGCATCGATACCGGCACATCGCCGCAGACGATCACCGTAAGCGGACTGCTGACGCCGCCAGTAGGCGATTTCAACGCCTACATGGGCGCTCTGGTCTGGGAGGGCGATGAAGGCTACTCCGGCGACCAATTCCAGTTGTCTGGCGGGAATGTCTTGAGCGCTGGCGCGCTCAGTGACGCGCTGAGTGCCACCAACAACTTCTGGAACAGCCGCATCAGTCGTCTGGGCAATCTGTTCACCGCCAAGAACCCGAATTACGTCAACCAGTTCGCGATGGATCTGAAGTTGATCGACATTTCCAATGTGTCGGCCAATATCGGCAAGCCGCGCGTCGCCAACAATGCCACCACGGTGGATCTCTCGTTCACCTCGTCCCAGGATGTCTACTTCCCGCACGCGCTGGTGTTCGTCTCCGATCTTTATCGTCCCGATGTCGTGCCGACCTTGCTGAAAACAGCAGCCAAGGTCGGTGGCTCGCCCGGGCCCAATCTGCATCCTGGCGACACCCTTGAGTACACCATCGACTTCCGCAACCAGGGCAAGGATGGCGCCATCCGCGTTGTTGCCAGCGACCCGATTCCAGCCGGCCTCAATTACGTTCCCGGCAGCATCCAGATTCTCCAGGACGATGGCGCTCCCGCCCATGTCGGGCCCAAGACCGACGCCACCGATGCCGACATCGCCGAATTCAATGCGGGCCAGGGACCGAACGGCACCTTGCATTTTCGCGTTGGCGCTGGCGCAACTGGCGGCGTGGCGCCGCCTCCCGTGCAAGGCGGCACCCTGCTGCCCGGCCAGGGTGTGGTGCTCAAATACCGCGTGACGATCGATCCGGGTTTCAGTGGCGGCACCATCACCAACATCGTCGATATCAGCCACGGCTCGCTGACCTTCCCCAACGATCCGAGCCAAACCGTCAGTGGCAGCGTCGATAGCGATGTCGTGGTCACTCCGCTGCCGGCAATGCTGCTGGCCAAAACCGCAAACCCGAACGCGGTTGCCAACGCGGCCGGCCAGACCTCCGAATTCACCCTCACCGTGCGCACCTATAACGCGGGCGTCAGTGGCGTCAACGTGACCGACACCCTGCCCGCTAACTGGGCTTATGTCGCGGGCACCAGCGTGATCACCCTGCCCGCTGGCGGCACGATCTCCGGTCCGGCGGCGAATCCTTCCGTCGCCGGCCCACTGCTTACCTGGGCGCTCGGCCAAAACATGGCCGCGAATGAGCAGATGACGATCCGCTTCACGGCGATCACCACCGCCGCGCCGGGTGGCGACAGCATCAACAATGCGCAGGCTACAGGCGCCTCGGGTGGTGGCCCGTTGACGGTGAATGCGTCGGCGACGGTCGGCATCTCCAATCTGCTGATCTCCAAGCAGGCCAACCCGACCACGGCCAACACAGGCGACACGATCACCTACACCGTCACGCTCACCAACAACGGCACCACACGCCAGAACCGCGTCATCGTCAACGACCCGCTCGCACTGGGCACGACCTATGTTGCGCAGAGCACGCTGGCCGTGGGCCGAATACTCATCGATGCCGATTTTTACGACCAGTTCTCCGCGATTGCCTTCAATGGCAGCGATGGTTCGATTGCGTGGGGCGCGTCGCCTTGGACTAAGACCGACAGCAATGCTGCTGTCAACAATGGCAATATCCGGGCGGTCATTGACGCCGCCTGCCCCGCAGGCAACTGCCTGCGCGTACGCCCGAACGACACCGGCTATTTCGTTTATCGCCAAGCCAATCTCACCGCTGCAGCCTGCTCTGCGGCCGATTCGGTCGTGCTGTCCTACGACTACAACAACCAACTGAACACCGCAACCGGCGACCGCTCCGTTGCGGCCTTCATCTACACCGGCAATACGCAGCGCGCTGCAATCGGCTTGTTCAACAACACCAATACCGGCTCGGGCAGTGTCAGCTACACCTTGTCCGGTGCCGAAATTGCCGCCGACACGCGCATCCGCTTCAACATTCCGAGTATCGGCGGCGATTCAAATAGTCGCTTTGTCTACTTGGACAACGTTCGCTTCACCTGCAAGAACGCCGGCACCACGCCGGCGACCCGAGACAATATCCCGGCTGGCGTCAATTCCGACCTGGGTAGCGGCGTCCCCTCGACTCTGGTAACCACCGGCGACGCCTTCGCGATCGAACCCGGCGGCACGATGACCGTGACCTACCAGACCACGATCGACGCTGGCGCATCGACCCCACTCGTCAATACCGCCACCGCTTCCAGCGATCAGACGCCAACGCCGGTTACCGGAAGTGCGACGGTCACGGTTCGGCAGCCGGCCCTGAACACGGTCAAGGCACGGACCGGCAACGCCGATGGCGATGGCTCGGGCTCGGTCACCCAGGGCGACGTGCTGACCTACACCATTACCGTCACCAATACCGGCAATGTGCCCTTGACCAATGTCGTGGTCAGCGATCCATTGCTGACGCCGAACAGCACCACCTGCGCCAGCGTCGCGGTCGGCGCGACCTGCGTGTTGACCGGTACCTACACCGTGACCGCGGCCAATGTGACGGCCGGCAGTATCAGCAACACCGGCACCGGCGACTCCAACGAGACCGGCCCGGATACCGACACGCTGGTGACTCCGGTCGTCGGTTCGCCGGCACTGAACACCGCCAAGGCACTGACCGGCAACGCTGATGGCGATGGCTCGGGCTCGGTCACCCAGGGCGATGTGCTGACCTACACGATCACGGTGACCAACACCGGCAACGTGCCGTTGACCAATGTCGTGGTCAGCGATCCGCTGCTGACGCCGAACAGCACCACCTGCGCCAGCGTCGCGGTCGGCGCAACCTGCGTGTTGACCGGCACCTACACCGTGACCGCGGCCAATGTGACCACCGGCAGCATCAGCAACACCGGCACCGGCGACTCCAACGAGACCGGCCCGGATACCGATACGGTCAACACGCCAGTCGTCGGCAGTCCCGCGCTCAACACCGTCAAGGCACGAACCGGCAACGCTGATGGCGATGGCACGGGCACGGTCACCCAGGGCGACGTGCTGACCTACACCATTACCGTCACCAATACCGGCAATGTGCCCTTGACCAATGTCGTGGTCAGCGATCCGCTGATCACACCCACTGGCGGCACCACCCCGTGCGCGAGTGTGGCAGTGGGTGGCACCTGCACCTTGATCGGTACCTACACGGTCACGGCCGCTGACGTCACCACCGGTTCGATCAGCAACACCGGCACCGGCGACTCCAACGAGACCGGCCCGGATACCGATACGCTGGTAACACCCGTCGTCGGCAGTCCCGCGCTCAACACGGTCAAGGCACTGACCGGCAACGCTGATGGCGATGGCACGGGCTCGGTCACCCAAGGCGATGTCTTGACCTACACGATTACGGTGACCAACACCGGCAATGTGCCGTTGACCAACGTCGTAGTGACGGACTCGCTGATCACACCGACCGGCGGCACCACCCCGTGCGCGAGTGTGGCGGTGGGTGGCACCTGCACCTTGATCGGTACCTACACCGTCACGGCGGCTGACGTCACCACCGGTTCGATCACGAACACCGGCACCGGTGACTCGGGGGCGACTCCAACGAGAGGCCCGGATACCGATACGGTCAACACCGTCGTCGGCGTCCGCTCACAGTCAAGGCACTGACCGGCAACGCTGATGGCGATGGCTCGGGCTCGGTCACCCAAGGCGATGTCTTGACCTACACGATTACGGTGACCAACACCGGCAATGTGCCGTTGACCAACGTCGTAGTGACGGACTCGCTGATCACACCGACGGGGCTGGGGTGGCGTGGGTGGCACCTGCACCTTGATGGTAGCCAGGGATCACAAAGCCGGATACCGACCGGTCCGGTCGGGCCGGCACTGACACCGTCAGGCACGACCGGCAATGCCATGGCGATACGGGCACCGTCACCCAAGGCGATGTCTTGACCTACACGATTACTGTGACCAACACCGGCAATGTGCCCTTGACCAATGTCGTGGTCAGCGATCCGCTGATGACACCCACTGGCGGCACCACGCCGTGCGCGAGTGTGGCAGTGGGTGGCACCTGCACCTTGATCGGTACCTACACCGTCACGGCGGCTGACGTCACCACCGGTTCGATCAGCAACACCGGTACCGGCGACTCCAACGAGACTGGCCCGGATACCGATACGGTCAACACGCCAGTCGTCGGCAGTCCCGCGCTCAACACCGTCAAGGCACGAACCGGCAACGCTGATGGCGATGGCACGGGCACCGTCACTCAAGGCGATGTGTTGACCTACACGATTACGGTGACCAACACCGGCAATGTGCCGTTGACCAACGTCGTAGTGACGGACTCGCTGATCACACCGACCGGCGGCACCACCCCGTGCGCGAGTGTGGCGGTGGGTGGCACCTGCACCTTGATCGGTACCTACACGGTCACGGCCGCCGATGTGACCACGGGCAGCATCAGCAACACCGGCACCGGCGACTCCAACGAGACCGGCCCGGATACCGATACGGTCAACACCCAGTCGTCGGCAGTCCCGCGCTCAACACGGTCAAGGCACTGACCGGCAACGCTGATGGCGATGGCACGGGCTCGGTCACCCAGGGCGACGTGCTGACCTACACCATTACCGTCACCAATACCGGCAATGTGCCCTTGACCAATGTCGTGGTCAGCGATCCGCTGATCACACCCACTGGCGGCACCACCCCGTGCGCGAGTGTGGCGGTGGGTGGCACCTGCACCTTGACCGGTACCTACACCGTGACCGCGGCCAATGTGACGGCCGGCAGTATCAGCAACACCGGCACCGGCGACTCCAACGAGACCGGCCCGGATACCGACACGCTGGTGACTCCGGTCGTCGGTTCGCCGGCACTGAACACCGCCAAGGCGCTGACTGGCAATGCCGATGGCGATACGTCGGGCACCGTCACTCAAGGCGATGTGTTGACCTACACGATTACGGTGACCAACACCGGCACCGGAACACCGGCAACGTGCCGTTGACCAATGTCGTGGTCAGCGATCCGCTGATCACACCCACTGGCGGCACCACGCCGTGCGCGAGTGTGGCAGTGGGTGGCACCTGCACCTTGATCGGTACCTACACCGTCACGGCGGCTGACGTCACCACCGGTTCGATCAGCAACACCGGCACCGGCGACTCCAACGAAACCGGCCCGGATACCGACACGCTGGTGACTCCGGTCGTCGGTTCGCCGGCACTGAACACCGCCAAGGCACTGACCGGCAACGCTGATGGCGATGGCTCGGGCTCGGTCACCCAAGGCGATGTGCTGACCTACACCATTACCGTCACCAATACCGGCAACGTGCCATTGACCAATGTCGTGGTGACGGACTCGCTGATCACCCCGACTGGCGGCACCACCCCGTGCGCGAGTGTGGCGGTGGGTGGCACCTGCACCTTGACCGGTACCTACACCGTGACCGCGGCCAATGTGACGGCCGGCAGTATCAGCAACACCGGCACCGGCGACTCCAACGAGACCGGCCCGGATACCGACACGCTGGTGACTCCGGTCGTCGGTTCGCCGGCACTGAACACCGCCAAGGCGCTGACTGGCAATGCCGATGGCGATACGTCGGGCACCGTCACTCAAGGCGATGTGTTGACCTACACGATTACGGTGACCAACACCGGCAACGTGCCGTTGACCAATGTCGTGGTCAGCGATCCGCTGATCACACCCACTGGCGGCACCACGCCGTGCGCGAGTGTGGCAGTGGGTGGCACCTGCACCTTGATCGGTACCTACACCGTCACGGCGGCTGACGTCACCACCGGTTCGATCAGCAACACAGGCACCGGCGACTCCAACGAGACCGGCCCGGACACCGATACGCTGGTGACGCCGGTATTAGCCCCAAGCGTGACTTATACCAAGTCCTCGAACCCACTCAGTGGCGATACTGTGGTCGCCGGCCAGACGATCACCTACACGCTGACGGCGATGGTGGCGAATGCGCCACTAACCAGTGCCTTGGTGCTCACCGACACGCTGTCGGGTGACCAGACCTTCATCACGGTGACCGATGCCGGCAGCTTCACGCCGAATACCAGTGCCGCACCGGTGTTGACCTTCACCCTGCCCAGCGGCACGCCACCAGGCACCTACACACTGACCTATACCGCTACCGTCGACGCCGATGCCAGTGGCAGTGTCGGCAACAGCGTGAGCGGCTCGGGCGGCAGTGGCACACCGCCTGCCTGCAGCGCGACCTGTTCGACGACCCACCCGCTGAGTGATCCGTCGATCAGCGTCAGCAAGAGCTCGAACCCGGCCAGTGGCACCAGCGTCAATGCGGGCGACACGATCACCTACACACTCACCGCTGTTGTCAGCAACGCGGCGCTGACCAGTCCGCTGGTGTTGACCGATACGCTGAGTGCAAACCAGACGTTCGGCAGCGTCACCGTGCCAGGCAGCTTCAGCTGCATCGGCAGCGTCACCTGCACCTTGCCGACCGGCACCGTGCCAGGCACTTACACCGTCGAGTACACCGCGACGGTGAATGCCAATGCGAGCGGCAGTGTCGGCAACAACGTCATCGCCTCAGGCGGCGGCCCGACTCCGCCAAGTTGTACGACCTGTTCGACGACCCACCCGCTGAGTGATCCGTCGATCAGCGTCAGCAAGGTCTCCAACCCAGCGAGTGGCACCAGCGTCAATGCGGGCGACACGATCACTTACACGTTGACCGCTGTTGTCAGCAATGCAGCCCTCACCAGTCCGCTGGTGTTGACCGACACGCTGAGTGCAAACCAGACCTTCGGCTCGGTCACGGCGCCAGGCAGCTTCAACTGCATCGGCAGCGTGCAGTGCACCTTGCCCATCGGCACCGTGCCCGGCACCTACACGGTTGAATACACCGCAACCGTCAATGCGGATGCGAGCGGCAGCGTCGGCAACAACGTCATCGCCTCGGGCGGAAGCCCGACTCCGCCAAGTTGTACGACCTGTTCGACGACCCACCCGCTGAGTGATCCGTCGATCAGCGTGAGCAAAACCTCGAACCCGGCCAGTGGCGCCAGCGTCAATGCGGGCGACACGATCACCTACACGCTGACTGCGGTGGTAACCAATGCCGCCCTCACCAGCCCGCTGGTGTTGACCGATACGCTGAGTGCAAACCAGACCTTTGGCAGCGTCACCAATGCCGGCAGCTTCACGCCAGATACCAGTGGCGCACCGATCCTGACCTTCACCTTGCCGACCGGTACGGTGCCGGGCAGCTACACGGTCGAGTACGCGGCAACCGTCAATGCGAACGCCAGCGGCAGTGTCGGTAACAACGTCATCGCCTCGGGCGGCAGTCCGACGCCGCCAGCGTGCACGACCTGCTCGACCACGCATCCACTGACCGATCCGGCAATCTCCGTCACCAAGTCCTCGAACCCGGCTTCGGGTACGGCGGTCGCGGCTGGCGACACGATCACCTACACGCTGACTGCGGTGGTAACCAATGCCGCCCTCACCAGTCCGCTGGTGTTGACCGATACGCTGAGTGCAAACCAGACCTTCGGCAGCGTCACCGTGCCAGGCAGCTTCAACTGCATCGGCAGCGTCACCTGCACCTTGCCGACCGGCACCGTGCCCGGCACCTACACGGTTGAGTACACCGCGACGGTGAATGCCAATGCGACAGGCAGTGTCGGCAACAACGTCATCGCCTCGGGCGGAAGTCCAACCCCGCCAGCGTGCACGACCTGTTCGACGACGCACCCGCTGAGTGATCCGTCGATCAGTGTCAGCAAGTCCTCGAACCCGGCCAGTGGCACCAGCGTCGATGCGGGCGACACGATCACCTACACGTTGACCGCCGTGGTGACCAATGCAGCCCTCACCAGTCCGCTGGTGTTGACCGATACGCTGAGTGCAAACCAGACCTTCGGCAGCGTCACCGTGCCAGGCAGCTTCAACTGCATCGGCAGCGTCACCTGCACCTTGCCGACCGGCACCGTGCCCGGCACCTACACGGTTGAGTACACCGCGACGGTGAATGCCAATGCGACAGGCAGTGTCGGCAACAACGTCATCGCCTCGGGCGGAAGTCCAACCCCGCCAGCGTGCACGACCTGTTCGACGACGCACCCGCTGAGTGATCCGTCGATCAGCGTCAGCAAGGTCTCCAACCCAGCGAGTGGCACCAGCGTCAATGCGGGCGACACGATCACTTACACGTTGACCGCTGTTGTCAGCAATGCAGCCCTCACCAGTCCGCTGGTGTTGACCGACACGCTGAGTGCAAACCAGACCTTCGGCTCGGTCACGGCGCCAGGCAGCTTCAACTGCATCGGCAGCGTGCAGTGCACCTTGCCCATCGGCACGGTGCCCGGCACCTACACGGTTGAATACACCGCAACCGTCAATGCGGATGCGAGCGGCAGCGTCGGCAACAACGTCATCGCCTCGGGCGGAAGCCCGACTCCGCCAAGTTGTACGACCTGTTCGACGACCCACCCGCTGAGTGATCCGTCGATCAGCGTGAGCAAGGCCTCGAACCCGGCCAGTGGCACCAGCGTCAATGCGGGCGACACGATCACCTACACACTGACCGCAGTGGTAACCAACTCGGCACTCACCAGTGCCCTGGTGCTGACTGACACGCTGTCGGGTGATCAGACCTTTACGGCGGTGACTAATGCCGGCAGCTTCACGCCGAATACCAGTGGTGCACCGGTGTTGACCTTCACCCTGCCCAGCGGCACGCCACCCGGCAGCTATGCGCTGACCTACACCGCCAGCGTCGATGCCGATGCCAGTGGCAGTGTCGGCAACAGCGTGACCGGATCGGGCGGCGGCGGCACACCGCCTGCCTGTGGCACGACCTGCACCACCATCCATCCGTTGCAACCGAACGTGAGTGTGGCCAAGGCACTCGTCGCCGAGAGCGGCAGCATTGCCGGCGTGGCCGAGCCGGGAGAAACCCTCACTTACGCGATCACTCTTTCCAACAGTGGCGGTGTGGCGGCGACGGCTATCGGAATCTCCGATCCGCTTGACCCGATCGTGAACTTCGTGAGTGCAGACAACGGCGGCAGCTATTCGTCAGGAGTGGTGACCTGGAGCGGCCTCACGGTTCCAGCCGGCGGAACATTGACGCTTACGGTACAGGTACAGGTATCCACTCCGATTCCAACCGGCACCACGCAAGTGACGAACCTCGCCTATCTGACGGGTTCGACGCCGCCGACGTGTCCGCCGGCCGGGCCGCAGTGTGTGGTGACACCGACACTCGCCGAGCTGTCGGTGACCAAGGCTGTTTCGGGCGAGAGCATCACCACTGATGGCATCGCCGAACCGGGTGAGGACATCACCTGGACCATTACCGTGCGCAACCAGGGCGGCACGGCCGCACTGGGCACGATCGTCAACGAAGTGGTGCCGGCCAATACGACGTTCGTTTCGGGTGCGCCAGCGTGGACTTGCGCGCCAGGTGCACCGGCAGGAACCTCCTGCGATGCCCTGGTCGATGTGCCAGCGCAAGTCGGTGGCACGCCAGGCATCGTCACCCTGATTTTCACGGTCAAGGTCGATGATCCGCTGCCCAACGGGGTGACTTCGATCGCCAACGCGGTTGCGCTGAATGACGGTACGTCGCCCGATTGCACCGCGCTGCCGAATGCACCGGGTTGTTCGGTGGTGCCGACCGCGAACCTGCGCCTGAGCAAGGTCGTGGATTCGCTGACGCCAACCGGCTCGGGTCGTTACGTGGCCACATACCGGATCAGCGTGATCAATGTCGGCGGTTCGCCAACGAACTACACGCTGACCGATACGCTGCGCTTCACCAACACCGGCGTGGTGTTCACCGGCAACGCGCAGGTGACAACCACCGGCGGCACCCTCAACCCGGGTCTGTCCGGCGGCCAGTTCGTGCCGATGAACGGGACGATCGTGCAATTGTCAGCCAATGGCGTCAGCGTGGCGGTCGGTGCGACGCATATCTATCTTGTGAGAGTGCCGATCGGTGTGCAGCCTGCTCAGCTTCAGGATGGCGTCTGCACGGGTGCGCCGGGTCATGGCTTGTTCAATGAAGCGGCAGTGAGTGGAATATTCAATCTCGACAGCGCCGCATGCGCGCCGGTCACCGGTGATGTACCGCTGATCCATCTGCTCAAGACCGTCAGCCTGGGTCAGGATTTCAACGGCAATCAGTACGGCGACGTCGGTGATGTGCTCGAATACCAATTCACCATCAGCAATCCCGGCAGCCTGCCGCTAAACACGGTGCAGTTGTTCGATCCGCGTTTGGCCAGTCTGCAGTGCTCGCCATTCACCCACAACGGAGGACCGTTCCGCGTGATACCGGGTGACGAGGTGTTCTACGATGGCTTCAATCCGCTGGTCGGTGGTGGCACGCTGCCGCCCGGTGATGCGGTTGACTGCACGGGCACCTACACCTTGACGGCGGCCGATGTGTCACGGCGACGTGTGGTGAACACGGCAACGGCAACGGGCAACGCGTCGGATGGCCAGGCCGTCTCTTCGGTCGCCACCGCGATCTTCACGCAATTCCGCTGAGGGCAAGGGACATGATCGGGGACTTCACGATGAACAAGAACCACTCCCTCCTGTTCGCCACGGCCTTGGCTGCGGCGGGCATGACTTCGGTGGCACAGGCCGGAGCCTTGCGCGTCACTGTCGATGCCAACCAGGCGCAAGCCAATACCGCAGCGGGAGAGATCGGCTTTGCGGTCAGCAATTTCGGCGCGGGCCGGCTCGATGTCGTGCGGGTCATCGCTGATCGCGATCATGCTGCCCGCTGTGCATCGATCACCACGCAAGGACGAGCGTTTGCGCCAAGCGGCTCATTGGAAGATGGCGACAGCGTGCGTTGCACCAGCCATGCACTGACGCAATCGCGACTGCGCAATGCCAGCGTGGTCGTGCTCGCCCGTGACGGCAATGGCAATGCGACGAGCCGGTCGGTCAGTTTTGCCCAACCAGCGGGGCTGACCCCGGCCCAAGGTCTCGTGGTGCTCGCCGCCGGCGGTATCCACAACGACAGCAACAGCGACGGCATCCTGCAGGCAGGCGAAACCATCAGCTACGACTACAGCGTGCTCAATCTCGGCACGCTGGCATTGTCGGGACTGGCCGTGGTCGATATGGATGGCAACGTCAGTTGTCCGCAGACGACGCTCGCCATCAATGCCACGATGACCTGCTCGCGGGTACACGCGATCATCGGCGCCGAGGCGAGCGCGGGCATGGTCTTCAACCAGGTCGATATCAGTGGCGTCGATGCCAACGCCGATCCGGTGCTGGCTGGCGACTTCGTCGTCACGCAAAACCTTGGCGGCGATGCCGGCATCCGCGTATTCAAGAGCCCGCTGCTTGCCAATGATGTCGATGCCAGCGGCTATGCGAGCCTTGGTGATCTGTTGACCTACAGCTTTGTGGTCAAGAACGACAACGCGCAGACATTGAATACGGTCAACCTGATCGAACCCGATCCGAGTCGCATCGACACGCCGATCACCTGTAATCCGACCACGCTCAACGGCCAGGCCTTCGCCGGACTGGGCAGTGGCACATTGCTGTCCAATGACGTGGTGTTGTGCAGCGCCGACTACACGATCAAACCCGCCGACGTGACCGCTGGCGAGGCCGACAACCTCGTCGAAGCGACAGCGCAGCCCGGTATCGGCGGGCCGGTCCAAGGCACCGCCGCCTCGGCCGTGCTGATCCCGACGCTCGCCAGCATCGAGGTGAGCAAGGCGCTAACCGGCGAGAACGGTAGCGTGCCGGGCGTGGCCGAGCCGGGCGAAGTCCTCACCTACACGATCACGCTGGCCAACAGCGGCGGCGCAACCGCGTTCAATGTCGGCATGGTCGACCCGCTCGATCCGAATGTGGTGTTCGTCAGCGCCAGCAACGGCGGCACGCTTAGCGGCACGACAGTCACCTGGTCGGGATTGAGCATTTCCGGCGGTGGCAATCTGAACTTGACCGTGACGGTCCAGGTTATCGATCCGGTATTGCCAGGCACGGCTCACATCCTCAATCTCGCTTACGTGACCGGCACCACGCCACCGAACTGTGTGGACGTACCGCAACCGCCGGCCTGTGTCGACACGCCAGCGCAGTCTTCACCCACACTGCAGGTAACCAAAACTGTCAGTTCACCGATCGCGGCCCCCGGCGGCACGGCCACCTACACGATCAGCGTGACAAACGTCGGCACCGTTACGGCGAACAACGTGACGATCAGTGATCCCTATCCTCCGGGCATCACGGCATTCCAGTGGACCTGCACGGCCAGCGGCGGAGCAACTTGTGCCAACGCCTCAGGCAGTGGCCCGATCAATGAGCTGATCGCCACATTCCCGCCCGGCGGGCAACTCGTCTACAGCGTGATCGCCAGTGTCGCCAATGACGCCAGCGGCATCATCCTCAATCAAGTGACCGTGACGCCGTCGCAGAATACGGTGTGCATGCCGCAAGTGACGTTGGGCCCGTGCGACGCCAGCACACCGGTCACGGTACGCCAGGCTGCGGTAGCGCCGATCGCGGTACCGATGACGGACGCTTGGGCACTGTTGCTGATTGCGCTGGGCGTGCTGGCGGTTGCATGGCGTGGTCGCGAGCGGTTCGCACGTTGAGCGTAACCGCGAATGCCGCTGCAATGGCGTGATGCATTGCGATCAAAGTGTGGCGGACAAGTCTCACACTTCGCTGAAAAGCAAAAGGCCCCGTTCGGGGCCTTTTGCGTATCTGGCGGAGAGAGTGGGATATGTTCGGCTCATCCATGAGCCTCACCCTCCGCGCTGCGCGCTCCGGGCCAGCCATTCGGCTGTCCAGATTCGATCCAGTCGAATCTGTCGAACCAGGCGGGTTCGTCCACGCACTCGCTTCGCAGACATGCAAAAGGCCCCGAACGGGGCCTTTTGCATGTCTGGCGGAGAGAGTGGGATTCGAACCCACGGTGGGCGTAAACCCACGGCAGTTTTCAAGACTGCTGCCTTAAACCACTCGGCCATCTCTCCGTGAATTGTCTTGTCGCACTTCCTTCAAGTCACTGCCGTCGGCAGTTTGACTCGGGGCTCCTGCCCCTCGCCCTTCGGGCCATCGCCTTTGGCGATGTTGGCTCCGGCGGGCCGAGCAAGCCACCGCACGGGAAACGTTCCGGCCGGCAAACGGGTCGCGGAGTTTAGCGCAATCGCTGGTTCCACCCAATACGGCCGCTGCAATCGACCGCGGATTGACCGAACCGCATCCGAGGGCGCGAAATTTCAAGACAGGCGCTTGCTGCCACCCATGTACGGCAGCAACACTTCGGGTAAATCGATCGAGCCGTCGGCATTCTGATAGTTCTCCATGACCGCGATGAGGGCGCGACCAACGGCGGTCCCCGAGCCATTCAGCGTATGCACGAGTTCGGGTTTGCCGGTTTCCGGGTTGCGCCAGCGGGCGAGCATGCGGCGGGCCTGGAAATCGGTGCAGTTCGAGCAGGAGGAAATCTCGCGATACGTGTTTTGGCTCGGCAACCAGACTTCCAGATCGAAGGTCTTGCTCGCGGTGAAGCCCATGTCGCCGGTACACAACAACATGCGCCGGTACGGTAGTCCGAGCTTCTCCAGAACCACTTCGGCGCTGCGCGTCATGCGCTCGTGTTCGGCAGCGCTTTCCGATGGCGTGCTGATGCTGACCAACTCGACTTTCTCGAACTGGTGCTGACGGATCATGCCGCGCACGTCGCGACCGCCCGACCCTGCTTCGGAACGGAAGCACAAGGAATGCGCGGTCATGCGCAAAGGCAACTGATCGGCATCGCAGATGCTGTCGCGGACGATATTGGTCAGCGGCACTTCGGCGGTCGGGATCAGGTAACGCTTCGACTCATTGACCTCGATCGAGAACAGGTCTTCCTCGAATTTCGGCAGCTGCCCGGTGCCCTGCATCGAATCGGCATTGACGATCAGCGGCACATTGGTTTCGAGGTAGCCGTGTTCCCCGGTATGCAGATCGAGCATGAACTGTGCCAGCGCACGATGCAGGCGGGCCAGTTGGCCGCGCAATACGGTGAAACGCGCGCCCGACAACTTGGCTGCGACATCGGCATCCAGCCAGCCATTGCGCGCTCCCAGTTCGACATGATCCTTGACCGCGAAATCGAATTCGCGCGGCGTGCCCCAGCGGTGCTGTTCGACATTCGCGGTTTCATCCTTCCCTTCCGGGACGCTCGCATCGGGAAGGTTGGGAATGCCAAGGCTGATCGCGGCAAGTTGTTGCTGAAGATCGGCCAGGCGTGTTTCGTTGGCCTTGAGTTGATCGGCGATACCGGCAACTTCGGCCATCAGGGCAGCGCTGTCCTCGCCCTTGCTCTTGGCGATGCCGATTGCCTTCGAGCGCGTGTTGCGCGTGTTCTGCAACTCCTGGGTTTCCACCTGCACGCGTTTGCGCTGCGCCTCAAGTGATTCGATGGCGCCTGTATCGAGCGCATAGCCGCGCCTGGCCAGACGCTCGGCGACGACATCAAGCTGCCCGCGCAGCAGGGCTGGATCAAGCATGACAGGGATTCCGCAACACGAGGAAGGGTGCGGATTATCGCCGTGCCGCAAGCTTGCCGCAAACCGGCAGCCTTGAAATCCTTGCCTGAACGCGCGCCAAGAACGGCTCGGCGCGCGCCAAGCTCAGAATCGGCGCGGCTGCTTTCTTCCAAGCCACCAGGCGATGGCAATACCGCCAAGCAGCCATCCCACGACATGCTCGATCAGGCCGGCGACAATGAATTCGGTCGGAAACCGATACCAGACCGCCATGGGCACCACGGAGCCGACCCAGATGAACACGCCCATCGCCGCCGCCCCCAGCACGCGAGTGGCAAAACCGAAGCGCGTCGCCGCCAACAGCCAGGCGGCAATCAGGCTGCCGAGAAAATTGCTGGCGAATTGCTTGGTCAATTGCGGGGTCATCTGCATCGGATCGCCATACGGCGGACTGACCACCATGTAGACAAAGGGCTGCGCCTGGGACCTCTCGGCAAACGATTTCATGAATGCTTCGTCGTTCCACTGCTCCGGACTGACATAGGGAAGCATGTAGATGCCGGGCGTTGGTGTTGCGCTCTTGACCACTTCGAGAACTGCATCCTCGTTGATTGGTACGCGCACGCCCATTTCGCCAAGTGGCAGGAACGTATGGGCAACGAAGCCCCAGATGAAAAGAATGGCCGCGCTGAAGAGGGCGGCAACCAGGATGCGCATCGACAGCTCCTCCCCGGAGTGAGCTGGCGAAGCTACGCCTGCTTCAAGTCCGTCGCAAGCAGGCCTGGGCTTTCAGCGGATCAGGGCTGGCTGCCCTCGCTGAGCTCGGCCAGCATGATGGCGATGGCATCGAGTTCGGCAGTCGGTCGTCCGGCGTCGACCGGGCGGCGGTAATTGTTGAGCATGATGGCGAAGGCAAGCCGCTCGTCGGCAGCGGTCATTGCATATCCGGCCAGCGCATAGGTAAAGGCCATGCTGCCGGTCTTGGCGTGGATGCGGCCTTGCGCGGCACTGTTGCGCATGCGTCCGGTCAGCGAACCGTCTACGCCGGCTTCCGGCAGACCCAGGCGAAATGCTTTTGCCCCCGGATTGTCGCCGACGTGGAGCAACAGGCCGGCCAAGGACGCCGGCGACGTCAGATTGCGTCGCGAAAGGCCCGGGCCGTCCTCGATCAGCACGCCGTCCAATGACACGCCAATTCGGCGCAGATAGCTGCGCAGGGCCTGGATGCCGCGCGATTCACTGGAGCGGAAAGCCGGCGACGCCTCGCCCACCTCGCGTTCGTCCGCCGCCGCCTTGGCACCGACCATCAACAGCAGATTCTGCATGTAGAGATTCTGCGAAACCTTCAAGCCGTGCCTGACGATATCCGCCAGCGGTGGCGACCACACATCGCCGATACGCTGAATCCTGTCGCCGCGAAGGGATTCATCCTGCTGCGGCCAGTAGAGGCTGCGCGATTTTCCCTGCACGCTGACGCCCTGGCGCTCGAGTGCGGCGCGCAACTGCTCGACGGCAATCAGGGCCGGATCATGCACAGCCAGCCGATAATATTGAGTGCCGGCATTCGTCGCGATGCTGCCAAATGCATGCAATACCGATTCACCGGGCGCGCGAAAAAGGCTGATGTCGGTCGGTGCCGGTGCGCGCAGGGTGCGCAACTGGTTGTCGACCTCCGGTGCCGCAAGCGCTGAATCAAAGGCGATCCGCGCCAGGTTGCCGGCTTGCGGTGCCGGTCGAACTTCGACGCGCACGATGTTTTCATCGACGCTGAGTGCCGACACCGGCGCACCAAACCAGCTCTGCAGATCAGCCGCCTCCCAACCACTGCCGTACAGCGGAGCGGAGAACCAGGTCGCGTCACCGAGCAGAGAGCCGCGCACTGCCTTGACGCCGGATTTGCGCAAGGCGATGGCCAGGGTATCGGCCCAGGACACGCGCTTGTCGGTGCCGAGCGTGGGATCGCCGTAACCGACCAGGATCAGATCGCCGCGCAACTCGCCATCCCTGCCCGGCTTGGCGGTCGCGAACAGGCTGGTTGGCACGCGGTAGTCGGGGCCGAAGGTATCCAGCGCCAGCGCGGCCGTGTAGAGCTTGGCCGTCGAGGCTGGCACGAACAACTTGTCGGCATTGTGCGAGTAGAGAACCTTGCCGCTGTCCAGCGACACGACCTGCACGCCCCAGGTCGCATCGGCGAATGCCGGCTTGGCCAGATGCGCATCGATCCGCGCAGCCAAACCGGCCAGGCGTGCATCGTTCGATGGCGATTTCGCAGCAGCCGTCGCGCCGGCGAGGCAAGCAAGGATCAGGCAGGCGGCGGCCAGGCTGGCCCTGCGTCGGACGCATCCTTTCCTCACGAACTCTTCTCCGCGTTTCGCGCCTGGCGTCGCGCGTTGCGCAAGGCGGCGAGTTTTTCGCCAATCTTCAATTCGAGTCCACGCTCGACCGGTGAATAGAACTCGCGATCGACCAGGGCATCCGGCAAACATTGCTGATCGAGCGCCACGCCGCCTTCGGCATCGTGGTCGTATTGATAGCCCTTGCCATAGCCAAGCCCCTTCATCAATTTGGTTGGCGCGTTGCGCAAATGCATCGGCACTTCCAGCGTGCCATTCGCGCGCACTTCGGCGCGCACGGCATTGAAGGCGGCGTAGGCGGCATTGCTCTTGGCGGCGATGGCCAGATAGATCGCCAGTTCGGCAAAGGCCAGTTCGCCCTCGGGTGAGCCAAGTCGGTCGTACGTGTTCCACGCTTCGAGGGCGAGCGTCAGCGCACGCGGATCGGCAAGGCCGATGTCCTCGATCGCCATGCGCGTCAAGCGTCGTGCCAGATAAGCCGGATCGACGCCGCCATCCAGCATGCGCGTCAACCAGTACAACGCTGCGTCGGGATCGGATGAGCGTACCGATTTGTGCAGGGCCGAAATCTGGTCGTAGAACTGCTCGCCGCCCTTGTCGAAACGCCGCGTGCGATCGGCCAATACCTGGGTCAGCGTGGCCTCGTCGATGCGCCCGTCGTCAGCCAGTTCGGCGGCAATTTCAAGCAAGGTCAGCGCACGGCGCACGTCGCCGTCGGCGGCCTGGGCAATCAGGCGCAGCGATTCTTCCTCGACTTGCAGATGCAGGTCGCCCAGACCACGCTTGTCGTCGTGCAGGGCGCGTTGCAAGGCTTCGACAATCTGCTCGATCGTCAAGGCCTCCAGCACGTGCACGCGGCAGCGCGAGAGCAGCGCCGAATTCAATTCAAACGAAGGATTCTCGGTGGTCGCACCGACCATGATGATGATGCCGCGCTCGATATGCGGCAGGAACGCATCCTGCTGGCTCTTGTTGAAGCGGTGTACCTCATCCACAAACAACACGGTGCGTCGACCCTGGCCGAAATTGACTTCGGCTTCGGCCAGCGCGGCACGCACATCGGGCAGACCCGAGAGCACCGCCGAAATCGCCTTGAAATCGGCATCGGCATAGCGCGCGAGCAGCAAGGCCAGCGTGGTCTTGCCGCAACCGGGCGGCCCCCACAGGATCATCGAATGCAGCTTGCCGCTCTCGATTGCACGACGCAGCGGCTTGCCCGCATCAAGCAGGCGCGACTGGCCGACAATCTCGTCGAGCGTCTGCGGACGCATGCGCTCGGCCAGCGGCTTCAAGCCATCCGGTTCGGCAAACAGCGGGGTAGTCGTAGCAGTCTTCTTGCGCGCCATGCCGCCATGATACGGAAAAGCGCGGCGAGGTCCGTGCGCTCTCACCCGCCCGGATCAGACCCGCGACAAGGATCCCGGGCATGGCGTTCGTGAGAAGTCCTGTTCGCCTGCGTCAGTCGCGCATGGACCCAGCCCTGGATAGCTCCGCGCGCTTTCGCTGCAATCCGCGAACCAGCACAGCAACCAGTGATCCCGCCAACGGCACCGCCATGATCACCACGGAAAACCTCAACAATGAACCCAACGCCTGGCCAAGCGCTGCCCCGGCGAAAACCAGAATTGCCGACACCAGCATCAATGGCACCAACCAGGTGAGCGCGAATATCAGCCGTGCGCGGGCCAACTCACGCGGATCGTCGTGGCGCATTTCAGCTTCGCTCAGGGCGGGCGCGCTTGCGCTGTCGACAAGCACGGAAGCCTCAAGCTCGGCGACATGAACATCATGCAGGGACGGCGACCACGGATCTGAATCATTCCCGATGCGGCTGCGCGCATCGATACGGGGAGTGGCCTGCTCGCGGCGATGATGCGCCCGCACGCGGTTGAGCAAGGCACGAACCTGGGCGATGCAGCAGCGCGGCGCATCGGCAGCGACGCGGTCGATCACGGTGACAATGGTGGCGTGTTTCATGATGTGGCTTCCTTGTTGAGCAGGGCGCGCAGGATCGGGCAGTTGTCGTCGGATCCCTCGCGCGGGCATACCGACATGAGCTTGCTGAGCGCATCGCGCACGCGATGAAGTTCGGCAATGCGCTTGTCGATGTCATCGAGGCGGACCTTGGCCGCCTGGTACATGGCGGCGATATCGCCGCGACTGCTGATGTTGAGCAGTTCGCCGATTTCGCTCAGGCTGAACCCGAGGTGTTGTGCGCGGCGAATGAAATTGAGGCGATCAAGTTCGCTGTCGCCGTACTTCCGGTAGCCCGATGCCGATCGCGTTGCCGGCCTGAGCAGTCCACTGCGCTCGTAATAGCGAATCGTGTCGATGCCGACGCCGGCGGCGCTGGCGAGCTGGCCGATTGCAAGACTGGTCATGGCTGCCTCCGAATCTGCTGGGAGCGGATCCGGCCGGCTGCTGCCGGCCTCCAGACCCGAGGGCGGCAGAATGCACCCTGGACTCTGGTCCAGAGTCAAGAATCTTCAATGCACCGTTCAGCCGGCAGTCAGCCAACCAAGGCTCCGCTCAATCCTTGATCGGGAAGACCTCGGCATCCTCGCCCGGGTCACCCACCACATCCACGCCTGCGGGCGGCGTGAACGAAAACGTGTCGGCCGGCAGCTTCGGATTGCCCTGCCAATCCGAGAAGCGGATTTCCGTGGTGTTGCCGAGCGTGTCCTCGAATCGCATCCGCACCAGGCTGTCCGTGTCGAAACCCAGTTCGGCAAAGGAAAACTCCGGCTCCCTGGCCTTGGAAACCAGCTTCAGCCAGAGCAGACCTTCGTGCTCGCCGCCTTCGCTGGCCGTGAACTCGTGATCGAGCCGGGACAAATCGGTAAGCACGGACAACGGGCTGTGTGCCTCTTCGGCGCCCTGCCCGCGCACGCTGACTTGTTCGAGATCCGGATCGTAGATCCAGACCCGATTGCCATCGGCGACGATCAATTGCTCGAACGGCGCGGTCGTGTGCCAGCGAAACTGACGCGGCGCCTTGAGCGCGAGCGTGCCGGTGGACGCTTCGCCGCGATTGCCCCTGGCGCCGATCACCGATTGTTCGAAATGGGCGCTGATCGTGTGGATGCGGCCGGAAAATGCCTCAAGGCGCGAACGCGCCGTGTCGGCCGCGTGGACGGGGATGGCAAGCAGCATCGACAGGCAGACAAGGGCACGCAACATCGGTCGATATTCCTCAAGTCGGATCAAGAATGGCCAGCGGCGGCAACGCGGCAGAATCGCACCCCGACGCTGAAGCGATGCTGGCCGGAATCGCTCAATCGCGCGGCGGCGGCGGCGCGATCACCGTGCGGTTGCCGTTGTGCTCGGGACCGCTGACCACACCATCACGCTCCATCTGCTCGATCAGCCGGGCGGCCCGGTTGTAGCCGATGCGCAAATGGCGCTGCACGCCGGAGATCGAGGCGCGACGGGTTTCGGTGACGATGCGCACGGCCTTGTCGTACAACACGGCATCCTCGCCGCCTTCGGCATCGCTGGCATCCTGCGGCAAGCCGGTCTCGCCGATGACCTTGCCATCGGCCATGGTCTGGGTTTCCTCAAGCACGCCGTCGATGTAGTCGGGCTTGCCCTGGGCACGAAGCCATTCGACGACCTTGTGTACCTCGTGGTCATCGACAAAGGCGCCGTGCACCCGCTCCGGCGTGGCCGTTCCGGGCGGCAGATAGAGCATGTCGCCGTGGCCGAGCAGGGTCTCGGCGCCGGACTGGTCGAGGATCGTGCGCGAATCGATCTTGCTGGATACCTGGAAGGCAATGCGGGTCGGGATATTCGCCTTGATCAGGCCGGTGATGACATCGACGGACGGCCGCTGCGTGGCCAGGATCAGGTGCACGCCCGCCGCACGGGCCTTTTGCGCGAGACGGGCGATCAGCTCCTCGACCTTCTTGCCGACGATCATCATCATGTCGGCGAACTCGTCGATGATGACGACGATATAGGGCAATGGCTTGAGCGGCTCGGCCTTCATCGAGGGCTGCGAGGCATCCGGGCGGAACAACGGATCGAGCAGGGGCTGGCCCCGCGCCTCCTCGTCCCTGACCTTCTTGTTGAAGCCGGCCAGATTGCGCACGCCGACCGCGGCCATCAGCTTGTAGCGACGCTCCATTTCGGCCACGCACCAGCGCAATGCGTTGGCAGCCTCCTTCATGTCGGTGACGACCGGCGCAAGCAGGTGCGGGATGCCTTCGTAGACCGACAACTCGAGCATCTTCGGATCGATCATGATCATGCGCACGTCGGTCGCATTGGCCTTGTACAAGAGGCTCAGCACCATCGCGTTGAGGGCCACCGACTTGCCCGAACCGGTGGTGCCGGCGACCAGCAGATGCGGCATCTTGGCCAGATCGACGACGATCGGCGCACCGCCGATATCCTTGCCCAGGGCCAGCGCCAGCGGCGACTTCAACTGGTCGTACTTCTCCGAGCGCAGGATTTCCGAAAGATAAACGATCTCGCGATTGACGTTGGGGATTTCCAGGCCGATCACCGATTTGCCCGGAATCACATCGACCACGCGCACGCTGATCACCGACAGGCCGCGGGCGATGTCCTTGTCCAGGCTGGAGATCTGGCTGCCCTTGATGCCGGGTGCCGGCTGCATCTCGAAGCGCGTGATGACCGGCCCCGGATGCGCGCTGACCACCTGCGCATCGATGCGGAAATCCTTGAGCTTGAATTCGACCTGGCGCGACAGCGCATCGAGGGTCTCCTGCGAATAACCGGCAACGCGCTGCTTGGGTTCATCGAGCAAGGCCAGCGGCGGCACCTCGCCTTCAGTCGACGAACCGACGAAGAGCGGGATCTGCGTCTCGCGTTTGGCCCGCTCGCTCTTGCCGATCGGTGCCAGGGTCGGTTCGATTTTCAGCGGCTCGCGGCGGGACTGCTTGACCGTATCCACCTTGCGTACGACTTCGCGCTCGACACGGGCCTGGCGTGCCGCGCTCCAGTCCTCGGCGCGCCGCGAACGGTCGCGCGCCCAGGCAAAGGCCGCCAGCAGGCCGCGTCCGATCGCGTCCATCAGCTTGAACCAGGACAGGCCGGTGACCAGGGTGATCGCGATCAGCAGCAAGGCCAGCAGGAACAGCGTTGCGCCAAGAAAGCCAAAACCCTTCATCAGCGAACTGCCGATCAAGGCACCGAGGACGCCGCCCGCCTGTGCCGGCAAGGCGCTCGGACCATGGAAATGCAGATGGGCAAGCCCTGATCCGGCGATGAAAAAAGCCAGGCCGCCAATCAGGCGCAAGGCCGGTTCGATCGGCGAACCCTCGCTGCGTTCGCCGCCCCGCGCCACCAGGCCACCGACGAGCAGCAACAGCAGGGGAAACGCATAAGCCAGCGCGCCGAAGAAATAAAACAGGAAATCAGCGAGGTACGCCCCGATCTTGCCGCCGAAATTGACCGTCTGCTCCTGCCCGCCGGCATGTGACCAGCCCCAGTCATTGGGGTCGTAGGTCCACAGGCAGATCAGCAGATAAATCGCGATCGGCAGCAACACCATGAAACCCACCTCGCGCAAGCGGCGTTGCAGCTTGTCGTTGAGGGGGGTGGGTTTCGGGGTTTTGGATTCTCGCGCCACGCCCAGAAGTTACCTTAAATTATCGTGGCAAGCGATTGTTTTTGCTCAAACCACACCTTCAAGCGCTGGATGCACAACCTTGCCTGCATCGACATTGATGCCGCCCTTGAGCGGCGCATGGTCGCGCCAGGCCGGGCCACTGGCCAGGCGTTGCACGTACGGCAGGATCGCCGCCGAGATTGCCTGCGAGGAAGTTTGCGGCACGGCACCGGGCATGTTGGTCACGGCAAAATGGGTGACGCCATCGACGACATAAGTCGGCTCCTTCCACGTCGTCGGCTTCGAGGTTTCAAAGCAGCCGCCCTGATCGATGGAGATGTCGGCGAGCACGCTGCCCGGCTCCATGTCCTTGACCATGGCCGCGGTGACCACGCGCGGTGCCCGCGCACTCGGCACCAGCACGGCACCGACGACAAGGTCCGCATTGCGCAATTCCCGCGCGACATATTCCTCGTACGGATAGAGCGCAGTGACATTCGATCCAAGCGCCATCATCTGCGCCAGACGATCGGGACGCTTGTCGAACACGACCACATTGGCGCCGCCGGCCGCGGCCAGTGCCGCAGAATTGCCGCCGGCCGCACCGGCACCGAGGACGACAACCTTGCCGCGCTCCGTTCCAGGCAGGCCGCCGAGCAGCTTGCCCTTGCCGCCAGCCGGCTGGTGCAGCAGATGCGTACCGACCTGCACGGCGATGCGCCCGGCAATGATCGACATCGGTGCCAGCAGCGGCAGTGAACCGTCCATCTCCTGCACGGATTCAAAGGCGATGCCGGTCAGGCCGATATCGAGCAGGCTGCGGGTCAGCGCAGGCTCGGCGGCCAGATGCAGGTAGCAAAACAGCAGGTGGTCCTTGCGCAGGCGCGACAGGTCACCGGCGATCGGTTCCTTGACCTTGACGATCATCTCGGCAACTTCGTAGAGCTTGTCGGCGTCGGCAACCACCTTGACGCCATTGCGGATGAAATCCTCGTCGCTGAAGCTGCTCTTCAATCCGGCACCCGACTGGATGAACACCTCGTGGCCACGCAGGACCAGATCCGCGCAGGCGGCTGGAACGAGGGCAACACGCCCTTCAAGGGTCTTGGTCTCGGAAGGAATACCGATGCGCATCAGGATCTCCAGATTGGTCAAGGAACGCAGCGGCCCGTTGCCGGTGCGGATTTTACGAAATTGTCGGCGCCGGCCTTTCGGCCGCGTCTTGATTCATCCTCTCCGGCACCCCATCCTCATCAGCCCAACGCATGGCGACCGGAGCATGGCTCGCCCGCGAATACGGAATGAAATCGGACTGTGACGGCAGCAACCGCGTGCGTTGTGCGGCTTGCCGGCATGGAAAAACATCGCCACAGAAAAGGCCGGAAAACGGCCGGGATTATACATGACGACCCCGAAACACACGCGCCTCCTGATCCTCGGCAGCGGCCCCGCCGGATACTCGGCAGCTGTCTACGCAGCACGCGCCAATCTCAAGCCGACCATGATCACCGGCCTTGCCCAGGGTGGCCAGCTGATGACCACGACGGATGTCGACAACTGGCCTGGCGATGTCGAAGGCTTGCAGGGTCCGGCGTTGATGGAGCGCATGCAGAAACATGCCGAGCGTTTCAACACCGAGATGATCTTCGACCACATCCACACGGTCGACCTCAAGCAACGGCCGTTCCACCTGCAGGGCGACAACGGCGAATACACCTGTGATGCGCTGATCATCGCCACCGGCGCCACCGCCATGTACCTCGGACTCGAATCGGAAGAAAGACTCAAGGGCCAGGGTGTTTCCGCCTGCGCCACCTGTGACGGGTTCTTTTTCCGCGATCAGGAAGTCGCCGTGGTCGGCGGCGGCAATACGGCGGTCGAGGAAGCCCTCTACCTGGCCAATATCGCCAGGAAGGTCACCCTCGTGCATCGCCGCGACAAGCTGCGCGCGGAGAAGATCATGCAGGACAAGCTGTTCGAGAAACAGGCAGCCGGCAAGATCGACATCGTGTGGAACCACAGCGTTGCGGAAGTACTTGGCGATCAGACCGGCGTCACCGGCATCCGCATCAAGAGCACCACCGACGGATCGACCCGCGACATTGCCGTGACCGGCATGTTTGTTGCCATCGGCCACACGCCGAACACCGGCATCTTCGAAGGGCAACTCGACATGCGCAACGGCTATATCACGATCCGCACCGGCCTCGAAGGCAATGCCACGGCAACCAGTGTTCCCGGCGTATTTGCCGCCGGCGACGTTGCCGACCAGGTCTATCGACAGGCGGTCACCTCGGCCGGCTTCGGTTGCATGGCCGCGCTCGATGCCGAGAAATATCTCGACAAGATGGGCCTGGTGGGCTGACGAGAGTTGGCATGCGGCGAAACAACAGATCGAGCCGACATGCCGTCTCTTGAAATCCGCCTGCACAAGGGCTTCAGCGAAATTGACGCCGAGCGCTGGAACGAACTGGTCGACAGTGACCATCCATTCACCGCGCACGCCTTCCTCGCCGGGCTCGAACTGCATGACTGCATCCGCGCCGAGCATGGCTGGCAATCGGCACCGCTCGGCCTCTACGAAAACGGCAATCTCGTAGCTGCCGCGCCGCTCTACTTGAAGGGCAATTCACACGGCGAATTCGTCTTCGACTGGTCATGGGCCAGTGCCTACGCACGCCATGGACTGGACTATTACCCCAAGCTGCTTTGCGCGGTGCCTTACTCCCCGGTAACCGGCCCGCGTCTGCTGGTCGGATCCGACCCGGGGGCCGATCGACGTCGCCTGGCCGTGCTTGCGGCAATCCGCCAGCAGACCGCGCAGTTCGACTTGTCGTCCGCGCACCTCAACTTCGTCAACGAGACCGACGCCATCGGCGTCTCCGGCTCCGATTGGCTGCCGCGCTTCGACTGGCAATTCCACTGGACCAATCGTGGCTGGGGCGACTTCGACGACTTCCTCGCCGCGCTGAAGCCAAAGAAGCGCAAGAACATCCGCCAGGAGCGCCAACACGTCGTCGCGGCGGGCGTTACCTGCGAGATCCGCCACGGTGACGAAGTCGACGATGAGGATTGGCGGATCCTGCATCGACTTTATCGATCGAACTTTGCCGCGCATGGCAATCATCCGGCGCTGACCGAAGGATTCTTCCGCCATCTTGGCCAGCACATGCCGCACCAGACGGTCGCCGTGTTGTGTCGCCGCGGCGGCCGGATCATCGCCGCTGCGCTGTGCCTGCGCAGTTCGGACACGTTGTACGGACGCTATTGGGGTGCCGAAGAACAAATACCCGGACTGCATTTCGAGGCCTGCTATTACCAGGGCATCGACTACTGCATCCGCCACGGCATGCAACGCTTCGAACCGGGCGCCCAGGGCGAACACAAGATCGCGCGTGGATTCCTGCCGGTACGCACGCGGTCCTTCCATCATGTACGCGACGGCCGCTTTGCCAGCGCCATAGCCGAGGCCTTGCAACGCGAGGCGCTGGGCCTTGAAATGTATCGCGAGGATCTGCTGGCGCATTCGCCGTATGCCGAGGCGCTGGAGTCGGCATGATCCGACTGCCCCGGCTTTCCGTCGATCCGACGGCATTCCCGGCTATCGAGACCGCACTCGAAGAACCCGATGGCTTGCTCGCCTTTGGCGGCGATCTCGGCAGCGAACGCCTGCTTGCCGCCTACGCGCAGGGAATCTTCCCGTGGTATTCGGAAGGCCAACCCATACTCTGGTGGTCGCCGGATCCACGCATGGTCATCGCGACCGCGGCCGTGCATGTGCCACGTCGCTTGCGACGCTGGCTGAAATCCTGCAACTGGACCATACGCACCGACCACGCGTTTGCCGAGGTCATGCGCGCCTGCGCCGAACCGCGCCACGATGGCGGCGGCACCTGGATCACCGAGGCCATGCTTGCGGCATACACCCGCCTGCACGCCGAAGGCCACGCTCATTCGCTGGAGGTCCACGACGGCGCCGCCTTGATTGGCGGCATCTACGGCATCGCCATCGGCCGCATGTTCTTCGGCGAATCCATGTTCAGCCGCCGCGAGCATGCCTCGAAAGTCGCCCTGCTCGCCCTATGTCATGGACTTGCCACGCAAGGCTTTCCATTGCTGGACGCACAGGTCCGCTCCGCCCATCTCGAAACGCTGGGAGCCCGGGCGATGCCCCGCACCGATTTCCTGTGCGCCATCACAAGGCTTTGTTCGCAAACGGGAATTCCGGGAAACTGGGCGGGCTTGTTCGATCACCTCAGGCCGCAGGACCTTTGCCGCCCGATCCCTTGAAAGCCAATGCAGCGCAGGTTTCGCGCTGGCAAGGCCATCCAGGTGCACAGCCACGATCCGCCGAAACCCGAATTGCAGGGTCCGCCCCCGGCCCGGAACCAGGTCGAGTTATCGTGAAACGCCTTGATAGTGTAGAATTCGCCGCCTTCTCGGCCCCCCCGAGTTCCAGTCCCAGGGAAAAATGTCCAAAGACGATGTCATCGAAATGGAAGGTGCGGTCCTCGAGACCCTTCCAAACACCATGTTCCGCGTGAAGCTCGAAAACGGCCACGTGGTCACCGCCCATATTTCCGGGCGCATGCGCAAGAATTACATCCGCATCCTCACGGGTGACAAGGTCAAGGTCGAGATGACTCCCTATGACCTGAGCAAAGGCCGCATCACCTACCGCATGAAATGAAGGCAGGACGCCTTCATCCCGTGCAGTGCATGGGCGCACGCTGATACGCGCTCCAGCTGCACGACGCCTCATATCTCGATTGCGCGGCCATACACGCAATCTCGGGAGCCATCTCCAGGATGAACTCATTCCTGATCGCGCACGGATACGCGCTGATCCGGCAACCTGCGAGTACCAACCCCGTCATCCCGGCGAAGAATGGGATCCCGTTTCCTATCTGAAGTCGAGGCTGGATTGCAGCCTTCGCTGGAATGGCGCACCTCGAACAAGTCGCGATTCAAGATTCAAGACCTGCCGAGCCCCGCCTCGACCCTTCAAGCCTGCCGGGCTCCCAGACAGACACCGAGCGCGTGTACCACGCGATCGACACTTTCGGCGGTGCTGCCGGTGCCCATCAGGCCGATGCGCCAGATCCTGCCGGCGAGTTCGCCGAGTCCGGCGCCAATCTCGATGTTGAAATCGGTCAGCAGGCGCTTGCGCACGGCACCTTCATCGACGCCTTCAGGCACCTTCACGGCATTCAGTTGCGGCAAGCGCGCACTCTCGGCCACCAGCAAGTCGAGGCCGATGGTGGCCAATCCAGCAACCAGCCGCAGGTGATTCTGCCGATGCCGGGCAAACGCCGCTTCGCGGCCTTCCTCCCTGAACATCAACAGCGCTTCATGCAGGGCGTACAACATGTTGATCGGCGCGGTATGGTGATAGGCGCGCGCGCCGCTGCCCTGCCAGTAGTTCATGACCAGCCCGAGGTCGAGAAACCAGCTTCGCACGGGCGTCTTGCGCGATTTGAGCGCAGAAACTGCCTTGTCGCTGAAGGTCAGCGGCGAGAGACCGGGAGGCGCCGAAAGGCATTTCTGCGATCCCGAATAGACGGCATCGCAACCCCAGGCGTCAACGCGCAGCGGAATGCCGCCGAGGCTGGTCACCGCGTCGACGATGCTCAAGGCACCGTGTTCCTGCGCCAGCTTGCACAATGCCGCCGCATCCGATTCGACACCGGTGGAAGTTTCCGCATGGACAAAGGCCAGCGCCTTGACGCCTAGATGGGCCTTCAACGCGGCTTCGGTTTTCCCGAGATCGATCGGCATGCCAAACGGATCATTGACCATGATCGGCGTGGCACCTATGCGGATGACGTTCTCGCGCATGCGCGCGCCAAACACACCGTTCTGGCAGATCACCACCTTGTCGCCGGCTTCGATCAGATTGACAAACGCTGCTTCCATGCCCGCCGAGCCAGGCGCGGAAATCGGCACGGTCAACGTGTTTCTTGTCTCGAATGCGTAACGCAGGAGTTCCTTCAACTCGTCCATCATGCCGACAAAACGCGGATCCAGGTGCCCGATCGTCGGTCGTGCCATCGCATCGAGCACGCGTTTTGCCACCGGCGATGGTCCGGGCCCGAGCAACAATACTTCCGGTGGATGAAACGACGTCATGGCGGCCTCTCCAGATCATGTCAGCGCTCGAGTCTAACCCGGCATTGTCACGCGCATGCTCAAACCCGGGCCAGGGCCTGATCGAGATCGGCGATCAGGTCATCGGCATCTTCCAGTCCAATCGACAGTCGCACGAGACTCAGCGGAATCGGCGTTACGCGCACGGTTGCCCCGGCAGGAAACACTGCGCAAACCGGAAATGCCAGGGATTCGTAGCCGCCCCAGGACACGGTCATGAGGAAGCGCCGCAACGCATTGCAGAAGCGTTCAACCGCGGCGACGTCATCGGTATCGATATCGATGCTCAACAAGCCGCTGGCGCGCTTGAGCTGGCGGTGACTCAGATCAGCCTGTTCGCTGGTCGAGGCTTGTGGATGGTAGACCCGGCGAATCTTCGGATGCGCTTCGACGTAGGCGAGCACCCTTGCGGTGCTGGCGGCAACCCGCTCCATTCGCACCGCCAGCGTGCGCAGGCCGCGGATCATGAGCCAGGCATCGTGTGGCGAGAGGATCGCACCGAAGGTCATGTACGGGCCCTTGAACACCTCGCGCAGGATCGCCTCGCTGCCGCAGAGCATGCCAGCGACGACATCGCTGTGGCCGTTGAGGTACTTGGTTGCCGAATGCACGACCAGATCGATGCCCTGCGCGATCGGCGACTGGTTGAGCGGCGTCGCAAAACTGTTGTCGCAGATCGTGCGCAACCCATGCCTGCGCGCGAGTACCGCGACGGCCGCCAGATCCTGTTGTTCGTAGGTCATCGTGTTCGGGCTTTCGAGCACGATCAAGCGCGTCCCGGCCTGGATCGCGTTCTCGAAATTGGCGACATCGGTGCCATCGACGAAGGACGTCGACACACCGAACTTCGGCAACAAGTCGCGCAACAGGCCACGCGTCCAGCTGTACGGTTTGGCGATGCACAGCACGTGATCGCCCGCACGCACGCTGGCAAACACAGCCGCCGCCATCGCCGCCGCGCCACTGGCAAAGGCCAGGCAATCTTCCGCGCCTTCAAGCGCCGCGACCTTCTTGCGCAGGATGGCGACCGTCGGATTGTTGCCGCGCGTGTACAGGTGCGCCGCATACTCGTCAGCAAAGCCAAGGCGCATTTCGGCGACCGTCGGAAACGCGAAAATCGACGATTGCACGAGCGGCGGCGCAACCGCCCCGTGGTAACCGGCGCGCTCCTCGCCAAGATGATTGAGGATGTAGCCGAGATCCCGGATTGGAGGATCAGGCGTCGGGATTCGTTGCTCGTCACTCATGATGGATACCCAAGTCTCCGGATTCGCGGGGCATCGCCCTCGCAAAGCGCACGGATTCGCTATTCCCTGGTCGCCATCGCCGATTCCCGGACATACGCACGCGTCGCCTCCGCCAATGCCGGATCTTCCAGCGCCATGGCCAGCGTCGCCTTGACCAGGCCAAGCTTGTTGCCGCAATCGAATCGCGTGCCTTCAAAGCGGTAGGCGAGGACGGGCTTCTCGTGCAGCAGATTCTCGATGGCATCGGTGAGCTGGATTTCGCCACCGGCACCCGGCGTGGTCTTTTCGAGCAGGCTGAAAATGCGTGCCGGCAGCACGTAGCGACCGACAATCGCCAGATTCGACGGAGCGACATCCGGTTTCGGTTTTTCGACGACGAAACGGATGCGTGCGGAGCGTTCGGAAATCGCTTCGGCATCGACTATGCCGTACTTGCCGGTATCCGCTCGCGGCACCTCCTCGACAGCGACGACGCCGGCATCTTCGCGAGCGGCCACCTCGTACATCTGGCGCAGGGCACCTGGTCGTCCCGAGCCCGGGTTGCCGTTCCAGATCAGGTCATCGGCGAGAATCACCCCGAACGGCTCATCGCCAACCACCGGCTTGGCACACAGCACCGCATGCCCCAGTCCGAGCGCCTCGGGCTGGGTCACGAACACACAACGTACATTTTTTGGCAAGGTGCCCTGGACCAGGGCGAGCAGTTCATCCTTGCCGGATCTGGCCAGCTTGCTTTCAAGCTCGTAGGCCTTGTCGAAATAGTCGGCGATCGCATGCTTGTAGCGGTTGGTGACGAAGATCAGCGTGTCGGCGCCGGCATCGACAGCCTCATCGACGGCGTACTGGATCAGCGGCCGATCGAGAACCGGCAGCATTTCCTTGGCCACCACCTTGGTTGCCGGCAGGAAGCGCGTGCCCAGCCCGGCCACCGGAAACACGACTTTTCGCAATCTGCCCTGGCTCATCGGAATTCTCTTGGGGGGTAATCAGTTGGGGCGCGCCGCAAAGGCAATGACCGTGGCGGTCGTCTCGGGCTCGCGTGTCGCAAACTCGGGTAGCAGCTGATCGAGGATCCGGCGCAACTGCTCCTCATCGAATTGGTCGACGGCTTCCCGGGCCTGCTGCAGCAGTGCGCCAAGCAGTGCCCAGCCCATGCCGCGCGGTTGTGCCAGGAAGATCTTGGCGTGTGCGGTGGCCTGGTAGTTTTCCAGCGGATGGAACAATTCCTCGAAGAGCTTTTCGCCCGAGCGCAAACCGGTGAAGACGACCTCGATATCGCGCCCCGGCTGCTTGCCGGCAAGGCGGATCATCTGCTCGGCCAGGTAGGCAATCTTGACCGGCTCACCCATGTCCAGGGCAAAGATCTCGCCGCCCTTGCCCAGTACGCCGGCTTGCAGGATCAACTGGCAGGCTTCCGGAATGGTCATGAAATAGCGGGTTATTTCCGGATGCGTCACGGTGACCGGCCCGCCGCTGCGGATCTGTTCGCGAAACAGCGGCACGACCGAGCCGGCCGAATCGAGCACGTTGCCGAATCGCACGGTGATGAAACGGGTTTGCGAATGCGCGGCGAAGTTCTGGCAGTAGATTTCCGCCGCGCGCTTGCAGGCACCCATGACACTGCTCGGGTTGACTGCCTTGTCGGTCGAGATCATCACGAAGCACTCGACCCCAAGCCGATCTGCCGCCTGCGCCACCACTTGCGTGCCAAGGACGTTGTTGCGGAATGCTTCGCGAACCTGTTCCTGCAGCAAGGGCACATGCTTGTAGGCGGCGGCATGGAAAACCACATGCGGTCGAGCCGTCGCGAACACGCGTTCGCAGCCGACCGGATCCCCGCAATCGCCGATCCGCGCATCCAGCAGCAGATCCGGAAATTCGCGGCGGATTTCCTGCTCGATGCGATAGAGATTGAACTCGGACAATTCGAGGATCGTCAGCGATTCGGCACCAAGCCGGGCCACTTGCCGGCACAATTCCGATCCGATCGACCCGCCGCCGCCGGTGACCAGTACGCGCTTGCCGGAGATGCCGGTGCGGATCGAGATCCAGTCCAGTTGCACTTGTTCACGACCGAGCAGATCCTCGATCGCCACTTCCTTCAGCTCGCCGAGGCTGGAACGCCCGGCGACCACGTCGGCCAGTCGCGGCATGGTCCGGAACGGCAACCCGGTCTCTTCACAGAGGCCCACCACGCGCTGCATCTGTGCACTGTTTGCCGAGGGCATGGCGATCAGCAGCATCTGTGCTGCTGTCTCGCGCGCAAGATCCGTCAGCTGGTCGAGCGTGCCGAGCACCGGCACGCCATGGATGCGCGCGCCACGGATCTTCGGATTGTCATCGAGCATGCCGACGACGCGATAGCGATTCTCGCGGACGAGGCCGCGCACCAGGCTGTCGCCGGCACGCCCGGCACCGAGCACGAGCACGCGCATGGCCGGCGACCGCGACAGGAAATCGAGGCGACTGTCCTTCCAGTAGCGATAGGCCAGGCGCGGCAATCCGAGAAGGACGGCAAGCACCAGCGGATACAGCAGCAGGACTGTTCGCGGTACCGTCGCCAATCGGTTGTACAGGAACAAGGTGACGCTGATCGACAATGCACCGAGGATGGCGGCGCGGCCGATGTTCCACAGATCAGGCAGGCTGGCAAACCGCCAGAGGCCCTTGTACAAGCCGGTACTCCAGAAGATCACACCCTGGGCGAGAAGCACCAGGCCGACTTCGGGACCGAACAAGCCAAGTTGCGGGCGCGCCACTTCGAACGACCAGCGGATCGAGGTGATCGTCGTCCACGCAAACCAGACCATCAGCAGATCGTGCATCACGACTGCCAGGCGCGGATGGATCTTGACTATGGCTTTGTTGATCACGGGGATTCCAGCCGCACGACTCGTCGATTCATGTTCAGGCAATAGCGCTTGCCGATCACCCAGAGCACCACGGCCAGGGCATAGACGACCGTCAACGCCAACCTGGCAACGAACGCCCGCTTGTCCACGGACGCGTTCACCCACATCAGGGCTGGCGCCACCAGCAACAGGTTCCATCCCATGTACAACGAGGTCACGCGGACATGAGAGAAGCCCGAGCGCACCAGCCACTGGTAGAGATGTTCGCGGTGCGCACTATACCAACGTCGGCCGCTGAACATTCGCGAAAGCAGGGTCGCCGTGCTGTCGACGACAAAGGCAGAACTGGCGATCAATGCATATTCAAGGCCTGCCGGCAGCGCCGCAATGACCCAGCCGGTCGCCACTGCCACGAGCAGGCCGAGCACGCCGCTGCCGACATCACCCATGAACACCCGCGCCTTGGGGAAGTTGAACGGTAGAAACCCGAGCGTCGCCGCGGCAAGGATGCCGATGGCCTGTGCTTCGACGTTGCGCCCGGCATCGAAGCAGAGCAAGGCCAGTGCGACAAATACAAACAAGGCCTGGCTGGCCAGCAGGCCGTCGATGCCATCCATGAAATTGTGCAGGTTGATGGACCAGATGGCCGCTGCGCCGCCGACCAGCATTGCCGCCACGAGCCAGGGCCAGCCCGGATTGGTGGCGAGCTCCAGCAGCTCGCCCGCAACCGGCCAGGCGAGCAAGGCCACGGCCAGGGCATGCGCCAGCAGGCGAATGCCGGGGGCCAGGCTGCGGTGGTCGTCAATCCAGCCAACAAGTGCCACAAGCGTGACGGATGCAATCAGGGAAATCGAAGCCATTGAACCGGGAGCGCTTCCAGTGCATGCCAGGAGAATCGCCAGGCAAGCCAGCACCGCGAGGACGATGCCAATGCCGCCGCCACGCGGCGTCGGCATGCGGTGGGAGCGGCGTTGACCGGGGAGATCGAGCATTCGCCGGCGTTTCGCGTAACCGATGCTGGCGCGCGTTGCGAGGGTGGAAATCGCAACGGCAAACAACACCAGCAGCAACCAGGGCAGAAACGGAATTGCCGTCACGCCAGCGCCCTACTCGCCAACCACACTGTGGATGGGCCGGATCGTGCTCCAGTTCTTGCAGCTCGGGCATTGCCAATGGTGGGCCTTGGCGCCGAAACCGCAACGCGAGCAGCGATACATGGCCTGGCCTTCGAGGAGCTTGCGGGTCAAATCGCGCTGGATGAGCAGACTCTCGCGCGCTTCGCCATGGGCGCTGTGCAGGTTGGCGTCGATCAAGGCCATCAGGGCACGTACCGACGGGCGCTGGTGCAATTGCCGGGTAAGGAACTCGACCGCGGATTTCTCACCTTGCGTGCGTGCGTACAGGCGCGCCAGCGCAAGCACCGGCGACACGCCTTGATGGCGTTCGGTCATGCGCAGCAGGAATTGCTCGGCACGCTGCATCGCCTGCGCCCTGGCGTAGCAATCGAGCAAGGGCGCGAGGATCTCGGGAACATAATCAACCTCAAGTTCGGCGACGTGCTCGAAGGCATCTATGGCGGCTTCGAAATTGCCGCATGCAGCCTCGATGTGGCCGCGGATCATGCTCGCCCGGATGCAGTCGTTCTCGGCGGCAAGTGCGGCATCAAGACAGGTGCGCGCCTCCTCCATGGCTTGCCGGCCGCGCGCCTGTTCGGCAAGTTCGCAGTGGAACTGGGCAATGACGGCGCCCTGTGATTCGCCCGTGGCCGCTTCCAGCCTGGTGGCGTTGTCGATCGCCTTGTTCCAGTCACGCTCATGCTGGTAGATCGAAACCAGGTGGGTCAATGCCGACGGTGCCAGCGCATTCATTGCCACCAGGTCGGTAAACAGGGTTTCGGCGCGATCGAGCAGGCCGGCGCGCATGTAGTCCTCGCCCAGTTCGAGCAAGGCGATGGTCTTGTGCTCGTCGCTGAGGGACGGACGGGCGATCAGGTTCTGATGCACGCGAATCGCGCGATCGACTTCGCCACGCCGGCGAAACAGGTTGCCGAGAGCCAGATGTGTCTCGACCGTGTCGCGGTTGTACTCGGCCAGCTTGAGGAAAACCTCGATGGCCTTGTCCTGTTCTTCATTGAGCAGGTAGTTGAGGCCGCGGAAATAATTGCTGGAAAGCTCGCTGACGCGCGCCCCGGAGGTGCGTTCGCTGCCGCGTCGCGCGACATACCAGCCCGACAGCGCAGCCAGCGGCAGGAGCAGGAACAGCAGATGAACTTCGCTCATGCGCGCCCGACGGGATGTTCGCTGCTTGCGGAGAGCTCGACCCGGGCATCGCGCAACTGGCGCCGGCACTGGCGCAACTCGCGGCGCAGCCTGCGCACGCGCACCAACCAGACCAGCACGCCGCCGCAAACCCAGCCAAGCAGCAGGAATGCAAGCAAGGCCGCGCCTTTCGGAAACGAAAATTCGATGAAATACAGGTCGAACGCGATGCGTTCGGAATTGAGCGCGCCAAAAGTTGCGCCAAAGACAATCGACAGCACTATCAGGACCACCACGCCAGGTCGCATGGTCGCATTCTCCGGGAGAGCGATCGCCCTCAGGCGAGTTCAGTGCAGGCTATCAGTGGTCGTTGTCGATTGAAACCGGATGCTTGCTGGCGTTGACGCGTTCACGCAACTCCTTGCCGGGCTTGAAATGTGGCACATGCTTGCCAGGCAGGGCCACTGCGTCGCCGGTCTTCGGATTGCGACCCATGCGCGGCGGACGGAAATGCAGGGAAAAACTGCCGAACCCGCGAATCTCGATGCGATCGCCACCAGCCAGTGCATGTGCCATCTGTTCCAGCATGCTTTTCACGGCAAGCTCGACATCGTTGCTTGCCAGGTGCCGCTGGTGCGCAGCGAGAATTTCGATCAACTCGGACTTGGTCATGCGAGAGCCACACATCAGACGAGTGAGAAGGTGCCCATCGCGAGGATGGGCACCATGACTTCAGCGACGAACGCTCCCGCGTCCGCCATCCCGCATCACTCGCGGTTGAACTTCTCTTTGAGCAAGGCACCAAGCTGGGTGGTCGCGCCGGACGAACCCTGATAATCATCCAGGACCGACTGCAGCTCTTCCTCATCCTTGGCGCGGATCGACAACTGCAGCACGCGGCCCTTGCGATCCATGCCGATGAACTTGGCCTCGACCGGGTCACCGACCTTGAAGTGCTGGGTGGCGTCTTCGATGCGTTCCTTGGCGATGTCGTTGGCGCGCAGGTAACCCTCGATGCCTTCTTCGATATCGACAGTCACGCCGCGTGCATCGACTTCGCGCACGGTGCCGTTGAGGATGCTGCCGCGCGGATGGTTGGCCATGAACTGGCCAAACGGATCCTGCTCAAGCTGCTTGATGCCGAGCGAGATGCGCTCGCGCTCCGGATCGACCGCAAGCACCACGGCTTCGATATCGTCGCCCTTCTTGAAGTTGCGCACGAGGTCTTCGCCAGCTGCCGCCCACGAGATGTCGGACAGATGCACAAGTCCATCGATGCCGCCTTCGAGACCGATGAAGATGCCGAAATCGGTGATCGACTTGATCTGGCCGGTAACCTTGTCGTTCTTCTTGTAGATGGCGGCAAACGCTTCCCACGGGTTGGCGCGGGTCTGCTTGATGCCGAGCGAGATGCGACGACGCTCTTCATCGACATCGAGGACCATGACTTCGACATCGTCGCCGACCTGAACGACCTTGGCCGGATTGACGTTCTTGTTGGTCCAGTCCATTTCGGAAACGTGAACGAGGCCTTCGACGCCGGCTTCGAGTTCGACGAAGCAACCGTAATCGGTGACGTTGGAAACCTTGCCGACCGCCTTGGTGCCGCTCGGATAGCGGCGGCTGATGGCGACCCAGGGATCCTCGCCAAGCTGCTTGAGGCCGAGGCTGACGCGGTTGCGCTCGCGATCGAACTTGAGCACGCGCACATCGAGCTCGTCGCCGACATTGACCACTTCGCTCGGATGACGCACGCGCTTCCAGGCCATGTCGGTGATGTGCAGCAAGCCGTCGATGCCACCGAGGTCGACGAATGCGCCGTAATCGGTGAGGTTCTTGACGACGCCCTTGACCACGGCGTTTTCCTGCAGGCGATCGAGCAGCTGTTCGCGCTCGACGCTGAATTCGCTTTCGACCACGGCGCGACGCGAAACCACCACGTTGTTGCGCTTGCGATCGAGCTTGATGATCTTGAACTCGAGTTCCTTGCCTTCGAGGTAGGAAGGATCGCGAACCGGGCGCACGTCGACCAGCGAGCCCGGCAGGAACGCGCGGACGTCCTTGATGTCGACGGTGAAGCCGCCCTTGACCTTGCCGGAGATGCGACCGATGACGCTCTCGTTGGCGGTGTGAATTTCCTCGAGTTCGTCCCACACGAGCGAGCGCTTGGCTTTCTCGCGCGAGAGCATGGTCTCGCCGAATCCGTTTTCGATGGAATCGAGGGCAACCTTGACCTCGTCACCCACTTCAATTTCCAGCTCACCCTGCTCGTTGCGGAACTGTTCGATCGGCACGATGCCTTCGGACTTGAGGCCGGCGTTGATGACAACAACGTCCGAGCGGATTTCCACGACGGTGCCAAGAACGATCGATCCCGGCTTGAGGTTGGCGATCGACTGGCTCTGCTCGAACATCTCGGCAAAGCTTTCGGTCATCGCGGTTTCGGCTACAACTGCATTCATGTGATTTTCCAGAGGAGACAACAGATCGTAACCAGCTCGTGGCACGGCGGCACACGCAATCCGGTTCAATCCACCTGTCGGGGGCGTGCGACAACACGCCATGGCTGAAACCGGCACCCAGGACCCTGGATACCGGAACGATTCCCTCTTGCACGCAATCAGGCGGGACGAACCACCGAAAGCACTGCGGCGACGACGCTGGCGACCGCAATACCGGTGGTATCGATGGTCAGTGCGTCTGCAGCAGGTCTGAGCGGCGCCACCGTACGGGCTGCGTCGCGCTCGTCGCGCGCCTGGATCTCGCGCAAAAGGGCGGCAAGGGTAACATTCAACCCCTTATCCTTCAACTGCTTATAGCGTCTTTTCGCACGTTCCTCGGCGCTTGCGGTGAGGAACACCTTGTACCGCGCATCGGGGAAGATGACGGTGCCCATGTCACGCCCGTCAGCGACCAGGCCCGGTGCTTTGCGGAAGTCACGCTGCTTGTCGAACAAGGCGGCACGCACGCCCGGAAACACGGCAATCGCGGAAGCGGCGGCACCGGCAGTTTCAGTGCGCAATTCGTCGGTCGCATCGTGACCATTGACGATGACCCGGGTCTCGCCGCCATCCTTGGGGTCGCGGAAACGGATACGTGTTGCTTCGGCGCAACGGGTGACCGCCTCGGCGTCCGACAGATCAAGCCCTTCCGCACCGGCGGCATAGCCGACAGCGCGATACAACGCCCCGGAATCGAGAAGATGCCAGCCGAGTTGATCGGCCACGTGGCGACTGATCGTGCCTTTGCCGGAGCCGGAGGGCCCGTCAATGGTGAGTACCGGAATGGAATTGGCGGGCATCGGACTCGGCGGCATCAGGCGCAATTCTCCATTGTAGCGTCAGCCCTGCCCGGCCGCCGAGGCGGCAATTGAAAATCCGCAGCCATTGGCTAGATCGGCAAAGCCCGGAAACGAAGTAGCGACGTTGGCACAATCACTGATGGCAATGGCACCGGAGGCAATCAGTCCAGCCACGGCGAAGCTCATCGCAATGCGATGGTCACCGACGCTGTCGATCCTTCCTGCGCCGATCCTGCCGCCATGGATGGCCGCGCCATCGGCGCGTTCGACCACTTCGATGCCCAAACCGGCGAGGCCACTGGCCATGACGGCAAGGCGATCCGATTCCTTGACCCGCAGTTCGGCCACGCCACTGATGCGGGTCACGCCGCGGGCCGCCGCCGCGGCAATGAAGAGGATTGGAAACTCGTCGATCATGTCGGCCACATGTTGTTCGGGAACATCGATGCCATGCAGCGGCGCGTGGCGCACGCGAAGGTCGGCCAGCCATTCCCCGCCCTGCTCGCGGCGATCGAGTTCGACGATATCGGCACCCATCAGGCGCAGCACCGCAAGCAATCCGGTGCGGCGCGGATTGATGCCGACCGAGCGCAGGACCAACTCGGAGCCGGGCACGATGCTGGCGGCAACGAGGAAAAATGCCGCCGAAGAGAAATCGGCAGGCACCGCCACATGGGTCGCCCGAAGGCGCGCCTTGCCGGCAAGCCGGGCCCAGCCGTCGCCAAACTCGATCGGCCAGCCAAAAGTGGCCAGCATGCGTTCGCTGTAATCGCGGGTCGCGTGGACTTCACGCACCTCGGTACTGCCCTGCGCATAAAGACCTGCCAGCAGGATTGCCGATTTGACCTGGGCACTGGCCACTGGCGGGGCAAAGGAAATCCCGTGCAAGGCACGCCCGCCATGGATGCGTAATGGCGGCATCCCGCCCTCATTCGAGTCGATGTGCGCACCCATCGCCGTGAGTGGATCGATGATGCGTCCCATTGGCCGGCGCGACAAGGAAGCATCGCCACGCAGTTCGGAATCAAACGTCTGTCCGGCAAGCAGGCCGGCCAGCAGGCGCATGCCGGTGCCGGCGTTGCCACAGTCGATCGGTGCCGTTGCGGCACGCAAGCCATGCAGGCCGACGCCATGCACGATGCGTCGCGACGGCGAAGGCGTCTCGATGTGCACGCCCATGCCGGCGAATGCCGCAGCGGTCGCCCGCGTGTCCTCGCCTTCCAGGAAACCGTCGATGCGCGAGACGCCGTCTGCCAGTGCGGCAAGCATGATCGCGCGATGTGATACCGACTTGTCGCCAGGCATGTCGAGCATGCCGCGCAACGGGCCCGCCGGCGAACTGGTCCAGTCCAGTCGACGGCTCACGACAAGGCGGCGAGCAGGCGCTCGCTTTCGCTGCGCGTCCCGAGACTGATGCGAACGCAGTGGCCCAACCCGTATCCGGCCATCGGTCGCACGATCACGCCGCGCTCGAACAGATGCTTTTCCAGCCCGCTCGCATCGCCGCCCAGATCGACGAGGAGAAAATTCGTCTGCGAGGGCAGCACGCGATAGCCACGCGCGCTCAACTCCCCGGCAAGCCAACCGCGTTCGTGCCGCGTCCATGCGCAGACCTTCTGCAAATGCGCAACATCGCCGAGCGCAGCGAGTGCGGCAACCTGGGCCAGCGCGTTGACATTGAACGACTCGCGCAGGCGTTCGAGCACGCCGACAACGCCTTCGTCGGCCAGCAGGTAACCGATGCGCAATCCGGCCAGCGCGTAGGCTTTCGAAAACGTGCGCGTGACCACGAGGTTCGGGTAACGCCCAAGCAGGCGCACGGCGCTGCTGGTGCCTGGCGCATCGACGAATTCCTGGTAAGCCTCATCGACAACCACCAGACAAGTCATCGGTACGCGCGCAAGAAAGCGATCGAGTTCGGCATCGTCGAACCAGGTTCCAGTCGGATTGTTCGGGTTGGCCAGATAGACGATCCGCGTATCCGCGCGCACCGCGGCTGCCAGCGCATCGAGATCATGCCCGTACGGCGCACTGGCATGGTCGCCCGGCAAGGACGTGACGCAGATCGGGGTTGCGCCCGCGGCGGCGGTGGCGATGGCGAACACGGCAAAGCCGAATTGCGAGAAGACCACCGAAGTGCCCGGATCGGCAAAGCATTGCGCCAGCAGCATCAGCAGCTCGTGCGAACCATTGCCTAAGGCAATGCCTGCGCAATCGACCTGCCACTTCGCCGCCAGCGCATGCTTCAGCGTCCCCGCCTGCGGATCCGGATAACGAAAAACGTCCGGCAGGGATTCGGCCATCGCCTTCAATGCGCGCGGACTCGGACCGAGCACGGCCTCGTTGGAGCCGAGCTCGGCCAAGTCCCCTCCGAAACGCAGGCGAAGGGCCGGCAGATCGTGGCCGGGATCATAGGCGCGCAGTAGACGGGTGATCGGGTTGGCCAGCGCGGTGGCGTCGAAACTCATGGAACCGCAACCGGATACGAGCCGAGGATCTTGATCTGCGAGGCAAATTCGGCCAGCTCGGTGAATGCCTCCTGCATTGCCGCATCCTCGACATGTCCCGCCAGGTCGATGAAGAACGCATATTCCCATTTGGCCTGGTGTGACGGACGCGATTCGATGCGGTTCATGGTAATGCCGTGCTTTGCGAAGGGGCTCAACACATTGAACAAGGCGCCGGGCTGGTCCTTGATGAAAACCAGGATCGAGGTGCGATCGTGACCCGATGTCGGAAAGATCTGCCGACCCAGCACCAGGAAGCGCGTGGTGTTGTCGGCATCGTCCTGGATCGGACGCATGATGACTTTTTTCAGGCCGTAGACAAGGCCGGCGGACTCCCCGGCAATTGCCGCTGCATCATCGGCACTGCGCGCCCGGCGCGCGCCTTCGGCGTTGCTGGATACCGCAATCTTCTCCACTTTCGGCAGATTGCCGCGCAGCCAGGTCTGTGTCTGCGCGAACGACTGCGGGTGCGAGTAGATGCGCTCGATGTCCTCGATGCGCCCGCTGCGCGAAAACAGGTATTGGTGCACGCGCAGCTCGACTTCGCCGCAGATCTTCAGGCCCGAGGTGAGGAACATGTCGAGGGTGACCTGGATCGTGCCCTCGCCAGAATTCTCCACCGGCACGACACCGAAATCGGCGTTGCCGTTTTCGACTTCCTGGAACACCTCCTCGATGCTTGCCATCGGCTGGCCATGGGCGGAGCGTCCGAAATGCTTGAGCACGGCCTGCTGGCTGAAGGTGCCTTCGGGGCCGAGGTAGCCGATCTTCAGCGGCTCCTGCTGGGCCAGGCAGGCCGACATGATTTCGCGAAAGACATGCACGAGCACTTCATCGCTGAGCGGGCCTTCGTTGCGATCGACCACCATGCGCAATACCTGCGCCTCGCGTTCGGGCCGATAGTAGTCGACCGCCGCCGCCAGCGGACCCTTGGCCAGCCCGACCTGGTGCGCCCAGCGCGCACGTTCCGCGATCAGGGTCTGGATCGTGCGGTCGATGCTGTCGATGCGGGCACGCACCTCGGCCAGATCCCTGGGTGCCGATTTTTGCCCTTCGTCATTGTTCATGGCCCATACCCCGAGTTAGCCGAATCCTGAGCGTCCCGTGACGATCACCATCACGCGTGACGACGTGCGAAATCGCCCATGAAATCGATCAATGCCTCGACCGCCGCCAGCGACGTCGCGTTGTAGATCGATGCACGCATGCCGCCGAGCAGCTTGTGCCCCTTGAGGCCGATCAGGTTGCGGGCGTCGGCCTCTTCGAGAAACAGCGGATTCAACTCGGCACGCGGCAGGAAGAACGGCACATTCATCCACGAACGCGCCTCCACGCTGACCGGATTCGTGTAGAAACCCGAACCGTCGATAGCCGCATACAGGCGTTCGGCCTTGATCCGGTTGCGCTCGCCCAAGGCCGCGACGCCCCCCTGCGCCTTCAACCACTTGAACACCAGCGAAGCCAGATACCAGCCCCAGGTGTTCGGCGTGTTGAACAGGGAATGATTGGCGGCGTGTTCGGAGTAATTGAAGATGCGCGCAATGTTGACCGGGCAGCGCTCGAGGAGGTCCTCGCGAATGATCAGGATGACCAGGCCCGAGGCACCGATGTTCTTCTGCGCACCGGCGTAGATCAGGCCGAACTTCGAGACATCGACGGGTCGCGAAAGTATGTCCGAGGACATGTCGGCGATCAGGGGCATCCCGCCTACTTCGGGAATTTCCCGGAACTCGACGCCATGAATGGTCTCGTTCGGCGTGTAATGAACGTACGCCGCGTCGGCATCCAGATCCCAGCCGTCACGCGGCGGGATCCGCGTGTAGCCGGAATCCAGCGAACTTGCGCTGATGCGAGCCTGCACGTACGGCTTTGCTTCCCTGACCGCTTTTTCACCCCAGGCACCACTGACAACGTAATTGGCGACCTGGTCGGGCCTCGCGAAATTCATCGGGATCTGCGCGAAATGCTGGGTTGCGCCGCCTTGCAGGAAGAGCACGCGATAGTTCGAGGGAATGGCCATCAAGGCGCGCAGATCCGCCTCGGATTCTTCGGCCAAGGCCACGAAATCACGACCGCGATGGCTGATCTCCATCACCGATGCACGCGCACCGCCCCATTCGAGCATCTCCTCGCGGGCCTGGATCAAGACCTCTTCCGGCAAGGCGGCCGGGCCGGCACTGAAATTGTAGGCACGCGTCACGCGCAACTCCCGTGTATCGTCATTGGAGGTAAAGCATCGCAGCGCAAGGCAGCCGCTGCCGGGTCACAACGATATGTCGCATTGCAGCATGTCTGCAAGTCGATTCGAAAACCGGGCTTCGCGGGAGAAACCGCGCCCGCAGCAGCGCACTGTCGCAGCGCACCACGACTCCCGCTTGTCACCGGCGGAAAGACGCGGCAATGTTGCGCGGATGCCTGCATGCGGCTGCACATGGCGACGCATGGCCTGCGCCTCGGTCAAGCTGGGTGGTGGCTGGCGGGCTGAGGCAGCCGGGTCAGGCTGCTCACGATGCCTTCGGCGCGTGGTCGGTCCGCGGACGGATCGAATCAGTAGTTGCCGAACCAGATCAGGGCGGCAATCGCCAGCCCGATCAACCCTGCGGCGACAATCAGCCACCAGATGCCCGATCCGCTGTCCTCGACGGGCGGCGCCGACGGCACGGGATCGCTGATCTGGATGGCATCGAGGGTCTGGGTGATGGCGGGCGCCTGGTTGGCCGGGGTCGGCATGCTCTGCCCGCGCAGCGGATAACCGGGCGCTTCAAGGACGAAACGGTTGCGACCGAAGTTGATCTGGTCACCCGGATGCAGCACGGCGGTCTTCACCAGCACACCGTTGATTTCAGTGCCATGGACCGAACCGATATCACGAAAATGAATGGCCTCGTCGGTTGTATCGATCGAGGCGTGCAACTCGCCCGTTTGTGGCTCGTCGATATCCAGCCCGCGACTGCCATTGCCGATGACCAGGCGCGCGCCCACGCAGATCGTCTTGCCATAGTGGATGCCGGAAACACCACGCAGGACCACGCGGGAGAACTCGCGGGGTGTCCCCCTGGCCGCCTCGGCTGGCACGCGTGTATCGATCGCCTTGTCGCTGTCCGGTTTCAGTGTCACGGCGACGGAATCAAAACTGACCACGTCGCCGAGCCTGAGCAGGGCCTTTTCGACAATCGGTCGCGCGTTGACGTGGGTCCGTGCCCGCGGATCGAGCACTTCGAGGATCGCGCCGCGCTTGTCGATCACCAGGCGTGCGTGCCAGGGCTGGACACCGCCGAAGTCGAGCCTGATCGCATTGTCCTGCGCGGCACCAATGCCGGTGACGCCGCCCTCGACGAGGACATCCGCATGTTCTCCGCTGGAAAAACTTAGACGCATCGGCGCACGCGCTGGCAAGGTGTCGGCACTTTAGCAGGATGAAGCAAACGTGACACCTGCCCTTTCACGAGCATTCCCGGCCTTTGCGCCAGGGGCTGGCAGCGTCATCGCCCCGGCGTGCCAGGCATGCCGCACAGTGGGCACCGCAGGGCAACGGAAAGCCCCGGCAAGAGCTTCTGCAACATCGGATCCTGAGGCATCATAGGCATTGCCGCGCAACGCCCCCGTGTTGGCGGAACCGGAGAACCTGCATGGCGCAAATCGATATTCGGCGCAAACACCAACTCTCAATTGCCGAAGCGCGCAAGGCGGTCAACAAGCTGGCCAAGTCCATGGCCAAGGAATTCGATCTGGAATGCGACTGGGAAGGCAACACGCTGGCCTTTTCGCGCAGTGGCGTCGATGGCCACATCGCCCTCGAAAAAGGCGAGGTCCATGTGCACGCCAAGCTGGGTTTCGTCATGGGCATGATGAAGTCGATGATTGAAACCGAGATCAACCGCCACCTCGACGAGCAGATCAACTGATGCTCGTCATAAAGGCCGCGCACAAGCCCGTCCGCAGCTCGACCCGTTCGAAGATCGGCCTCGCCGTTGCCGGCGGCGGCCCGATCGGCGGGATCTTCGAGATCGGTGCCATGCGTGCCCTTGATGACGCCATCGAAGGCCTCGACATGAATGCGCTCGATGTCTATGTCGGCATCAGCTCGGGTGCCTATATCGCGGCCAGCCTGGCCAATCGCCTGACCACCACCGAACTTTGCCGCATCTTCGTCAGCAATGATTCCGACCAGTTCAAGTTCAGGGCCGAGGATTTCGTGCGGCCGGCAATCTGGGAATACCTGCGCCGTCTTTCCGGCGTGCCGCGCCTCCTGCTGAGCGGCCTTGCCGAGTTCGCCAGGCATCCCTTCGACCTTCGCGTCAGCGACAGCCTGATCAAGCTCGGCAGCATCCTGCCCACCGGCCTGTTCGACAACGAGGCGATCGAACGCTTCATGCGCAAGGCATTCACCGCGCATGGCCGCAGCAATGATTTCCGCGAACTGGGGCGCAAACTGGTCATCGTCGCCGTCGAACTGGACAGCGGCCAGGCAATCCGCTTCGGTACGCCCGGCTACGACGATGTGCCGATCTCGCGCGCGATCGAGGCCAGTTCCGCATTGCCCGGACTGTATCCACCGGTGCTCATCAATGGCCGCTATCACGTCGACGGCGCCTTGCGCCATACCGTGCACGCATCGGTGGCGATGGAAGCGGGTGCCGACCTGGTGCTTGCAATCAATCCGCTGGTCCCGATCGATACCGCCACGGCCAGTGCCCTCGGCAAGGGTTCGCCAAGCAGCCTGATCGAAGGCGGCCTGCCGGTCGTGCTGTCGCAGATGTTCCGCACCCTGCTGCAGTCGCGCATGCAGGCGAGCATTCCCAAGTACGAGCGCAAGTACAGCGGCTCGGACCTGCTCCTGATCGAGCCTGAAAACGACGACACGGACATGTTCTTCACCAACATCTTCAGCTTTGCCAATCGCCACGACCTCGCCGAACATGCCTATCAATCGACCTTGAACGACCTGCGCCGGCATCGCAAGGTGCTTGGCCCGCTGCTGCAACGACATGGCCTGAGCTTGCGCGACGGCGTCCTTGATGACCCCGATCGCACCTTGCTGGCGGGCCTCGAACAAAAGCCGCCGCGGCGCTCGCAAGCCACATCGCAACTGCACCGGGCACTGGAAGATCTTGATCGCGCGCTGGAACAGGAAAAGCCGGCACGCAAGCGGCGCGCGCCGGCACGCAGGAATGCCGTGCCGGTGCGCGGCAATACGTCATCAGCAAACTCGTGAGCGAATGTCATTCATCGATTACTTGCTCTATCGGCCACCGATAGAATGTGTCTTTATCCGGGCGCGACCGTGCCCAAACCATCGAAGGAATCCGAAATGTCCAAGCCCAAGCCGAAGCTGAAATCGAAGACCAACCCCGCTCCGAGCAAGCCGGCAGCTCGCGCCAGCGGAAAATCGATTGTCGAATCCGCGCAGCACATCTGGCTGGCCGGTCTGGGTGCCTTTGCCAAGGCCCAGGATGAAGGCACGCGCTTGTTCGAAGCGCTGGTACGCGAGGGTGTCTCGCTCGAGCAGAAGACCCGCAAGCTGACCGCTGGCAAGGCCGACGAAGCACGCGGCGCGGTCGAAGCAGCGGTCGGCCAAGTCAAGGAACGCAGCCAGGAAACCTGGGACAAGCTTGAAAAGGTCTTCGAGAACCGCGTCTCGCGGGCGTTGAACCATCTTGGCGTCCCCGGCAGCACCGAAGTGAAGGCGCTGACCCAGCGCGTCGAGGAACTCGCCCGCGAAGTGCACAAGCTCAATGCCAAACCTGCAGCCAAACCGGCCGCCCGCCCGACCTCCAGCAAGAGCGGCGCAACCCGCTCGGTGACACGGGTCAGGGACGAACTGGCCGACGTTGCCCGCGAGCTCGAATCCGCCCAGCTCAAGCAGGTCAGCAGCAAGGGCAGCGGCGTTGCCGCAAAAAAGAAGGCCGCGCCCGCGAAGAAGGCGGCGGCGAAAAAGAAACCCGCCGCCAGGTAATCGGCAAACTTCCTGCACCAGCCCCTCGTCACCCGCAGACGAGCGGTTATATGGCCAAGGATGGCCTGTATGCCGACAACGCAGGAGCAGTTGTCGGCGATGCCATGGATGGCCTGTATGCCGACAACGCAGGAGCCGGCGCAGGCAAATGCTGGCGCCAACTCCGAATCCGTTGGCGTGCCCGTGTCCTACCAGTGCACGCCACGCATCAAGGCGGCAAAGGCCACCTGTTCCGACGATGGGCCTTGCTGTTTTTCCTCACGCACGCCCTTGAGTCCTTTCGCCGCCGACGAATCGGGGAACAGGCGGAAGGCCGTGTTCATGACGATCTCGTAGGCTCGTGGTGACACGGAGTAGAAAAGCTGGGCGAATACTCCGGTACGCGTGGCAACCCGGACCGGGCGTTCGATGATCGCCCCGACAACCAGGTCCGCCGCCTCTTCCGGGCTCAGGGTCGGCACCGAATCGTACATCTTGGTCGGCGCGATCATCGGCGTCTTCACCAGGGGCATGTTTATCGTCGTGAAATTGATGCCCTGATCGGAGAACTCGGCCTGAGCACAACGCGAGAAGGCATCGAGCGCAGCCTTCGACGCCACATAGGCGGAAAAGCGCGGTGCATTGGTGAGTACGCCGATCGAGGAAATATTGATGATGTGGCCACGATGGCGTTCGGCCATTTTCGGCAGGAAACCCATGATCAGGCGCAGCGAGCCGAAGTAGTTGAGCTGCATGGTGCGCTCGAAGTCGTGGAAGCGGTCGTAACTCGATGCGATCGCCCGGCGAATCGAGCGTCCGGCGTTGTTGATCAGGACATCGACGGTACCATGCTCATCCAGGACCTGCTTGACGAAGCTGTCACACGAAGCCAGCTCGGCAAGATCGACCTTGTAGGTGTGGCAGGTGCCCCCGGCACTCTCGATTTCCAGCTTCGCGGCGGCCAGCTCATCTTCGCCGCGTGCGCAGATGACTACCTTGGCGCCGGCTGCCGCAACCTTGATCGCGACCGCCTTGCCGATCCCTGACGAGCCGCCGGTGATGACGACGACCTTGCGCCGGACCTTGCCCGACAAGGAGCGATCGACAAACAGGGCCGGATCGAGATGACGCTCCCAGTAGTCCCAGAGTCGCCAGGCGTACGTCTGCAGCTTGGGCAGCTTGATCTTCGAGCCGCGCAGGGCGCGATCGGTTTCCCGGGTATCGAAGCGGGTCGGATAATTGATGAAGCGCATGACCTCGGCCGGTATGCCGAAATCACGCAGGAACACGTTGACCATGCGTCGCACCGGCGGCAGGTTCGACAAGGCGTGGCGTACCGCACCGGGGATGAAGGCAAACATGCGCGCGTCCAGGCGCATGCTCATCTTCGGCGCATGTCCCGCTTCGGCGAAGATGTTGAGCACTTCGCCAATGCGTCGCGGTGCCGGGTCGGTCAGGTGGAAGCAATGACCATCCAGCTTGGGCTGATGCGCAATGTGATCCATGGCCGCGGCAACCCAGTCGACGGGAACCAGGTTAAGGCGCGCGCCCTCGATGCCGATGGTCGGCATCCACGGCGGCAGGACTTCGCGCAACTTCTTGATCAGGCCGAAGAAATAATAGGGCCCGTCGATCTTGTCCATTTCACCATTTTGCGAATTGCCGATGACGATGCCGGGTCGGTAGATGCGGAATGGGCGCTTGCACTCGGTGCGCACCAGGCCTTCGGACTCGTGCTTGGTACGGAAGTACGCATTGTCGAGCCCTTCCGCCTCGGCGAACATGTCCTCGCGAAACACGCCGGGATACAAGCCGGCGGCGGCAATCGAACTGGTGTGGTGGAAACATCCCGCCTTGATTGCCTCGGCGAGCTGCAGGGCATGGCGCGTGCCTTCGATGTTGGCGGCGACCTGGCTGCTCTCATCGGCGGCAAAATCATATAGCGCGGCAAGGTGGAAGAAGTGGGTGATCTTGCCGTCGAGGTTTTTCAGCACGGTTGGCGTCACGCCAAGACGCGTCTTGCCCAGATCGCCGGTAACGGCAATAAGGCGATCCTTGCCGGCACCGAGGCGCGCGCACAGGTCATTGAATTTCGGCAGGGACTCCTTGCGTACCAGGCAATAGATGCGGCCCTTGCGCAGCAGCAATTTCTCCAGCAGGTGTCGTCCGATGAATCCGGTCGCACCGGTCACGAAATATGTCATCTCCCCACTCCATTCCAGATTGAAAAATTCGCATTGATTCCGGCGCAGCCGACGCGCGCGGACGCCGCCTCGTGGACAGCATAGTCGGGCGACGATTTCCTTGCCACGCATGCGCAATCGCGTTGACCGGCTTCAGGGTGCATGATAGAAAGTTCGAGCGCAGGGGGCGCAACCAACCAGGTCGAAATCCCATGTCAAAGCTTCAAGCCAGCTTCGATAAAGCCGCCGAAGACATCAAGAAACTGGCCGAGCGGCCCGACAATGACACCCTGCTCAAGCTGTACGCCCTGTACAAGCAGGGTGCCGATGGTGACGTCTCCGGCCCGAAACCCGGTTTCTTCGATTTTGTCGGCACCGCCAAGTACGAAGCCTGGGCGAAGCTCAAGGGCACCTCGCAGAGCGAAGCACAGCAAAAGTACATCGATCTGGTCGCCAAGCTGAGCGCCTGAGCAGCGCTTCTTCGACTCGCAGGGACACCTCATGGCGCGTCAAACCCGCGAGCTCATCCTGGAAACCGCCTTGGCGATGTTCAACACCCAGGGCGAGCCGAACGTAACCACCAATCACATCGCTGACGAGCTCGGCATCAGTCCGGGCAACCTCTATTACCATTACCGCAACAAGGACGACATCATCGGCCAGCTGTTTGCGCGTTATGAACAGCGCATCGATGGTGCCCTGGTCGTGCCCGACGACCGCCTGCCGAATCTCGAGGATGTCTGGCTGCAGTTGCACCTCATCTTCGAATGCATGTGGGACTTCCGCTTCGTCTATCGGGATCTGGTCGACATCCTTTCACGCAATCGCAAGCTGCGTCTGCATTTCTCGCGGATCCTCAAGCGCGCCTCGGAAAATGCCGTCGGGGTCATGCGCGGACTTGCCGCCGCCGGGATCTTCCGGGCGAGTGCCGACGAGATCCGCGCCACGGCCGAGAACATCGTTCTGGTGGCGACGTTCTGGCTCAATTTCGATGCCGTGCGGCATGGCAAGAGTGAATCCGGCCAGCTGGATATCGGCCGCGGCATCCATCAGGTGATGATGCTGATTGCACCCTTCCTGCGCGACTCCGAACGTCTGCACCTGAATACGCTCGCCGGCGCCTATTTGCGCTGAGCGAAAATGAAAACGGCCGCCCGAGGCGGCCGTTCTCCCCCAAGCTGCTGCGGTGCGCTTATTTGGCTGCGCGCAACTGGCGTGAAAGCTTGTCGACGCGCGCGATCAGCGCATCCACATCGGCTTTCGAGGGAATTCCGGCGTAGGACATGACCCGACCGACTCCCAGTTCAAGCTTTGCTTCGGCCTCGTTGCGCAGCGCATCGAGGCGGATGCGGATCGGCTGCATGCGGCTGTCGAGGACGTTCTTCACTCCGGCTGAAACCTTGCGCGCCAGCTTCTCGCTGCGCACCTGGAAAGCCTTGCCTTCGCCGACCATGCTTTCGAACAGGATCGTGCCCTGCTTCTGTGCGATCGAGAACGCGCCAAGCCCGGCCAACCAGACCTTTTGCGCCGTGTCGACATTGGCCACATTGCCTGCCTTGACCTGCTTCATCACCTTGACCTGCTTGCTCACGTTGCGTCTCCTCAGTGGGAATCTTCGCCGGATGGGCGATGCTCGCATGATGCCCACGGGCACTTGAGCTTTCACACTACCAACGGCGGCGCGACTGATCGGGAATCGCTACTTTCCGGATTGCCAGTTTGGCCGGATCTGCCCGCTCTCCTGCTGGCGATCCCAGGCACGCAGTCCGTCGCGGATATGGGCAATGCCCTGGCGTCCGAGCGCGCCATGCTTTTCATCAAGCAGGTTCGCATCCAGCAGTTCGGCCAGGCGCTGGGCAGTCGGCAACATCGCGTCCCAGGCATCGAGTGCCGGCAGCGGACCCGGCAAGGCCATGAACAGGGTCAGGCCCTGGGTGTCGAGGGATTCAATACGGGCCATGTCGAAATTGCCGGGCTTGAGCATGTTGGCCATGCTGAAGACCGGTCCAGCGTCGGCCTTTCCGGCCAGCATGCGATGGAAAATTCCGCGATCACCAAACTCCAGGCCGGCCTTCTCTGCAGCCACGACCAGATCGGCACCGGCGATCATCGTGCCGTCCCGGGCGGTGACGAAAAGGGTCACGATGCGTTCAATCGGCAGATCCGGGCGCACTCCGACCAAGGGCCTCGACACGCGCCGGGCACGCTTTTTCGCCACGGGCTCGGCACGCTCATCGATGTCACCGCCCTCCATTCCGCCGAGCAGGTCGAATTGCTCGCCGGCCTGCGCGGAATCGCCCTCCACCTCGATGCCGGGATCGCCATCGAAAGTCGGCTCGACTCGCGTGCCTTGCGTGTTGCGAAACAGAGTCCTGCGCCCCTGGCCGGGCTTGCGCGGCCGGCCGAAGAAGTAGATCAGGGCGAGCACGATCATGCCGATGACGAAAATGATCACGCGCATTTCAGTCGCGCTCAATGCTTGCTGCTCCATGCGCTCTCCTCAGGCTGCTCCTGCCAGTTTAGCGGCTTCGGCGAGATCCACCTGTACCAGGCGCGAAACGCCTGGTTCGCGCATGGTGACGCCGCAAAGCTGGCTGGCTGCTTCCATCGTGGACTTGTTGTGGGTGACGAAGATGAACTGAACGTTCTGGCTCATCTCGGTCACCATTGCCGAAAAGCGCCCGACGTTGGCCTCGTCGAGCGGTGCATCGACCTCGTCAAGCAGGCAAAACGGTGCCGGGTTGAGGCGGAAGATCGCGAACACCAGGGCAACCGCGGTCATGGCTTTCTCGCCACCGGAAAGCAGGGAGATCGAGGTGACGCGCTTGCCGGGTGGACGCGCCATGATCGAGACACCGGTCGTCAACAGATCTTCGCCAGTCAGTTCGAGATAGGCCTGGCCGCCGCCAAACAGCCTCGGAAACAACTCCTGAACACCGGCATTGACCCGGTCGAAGGTGTCCTTGAAACGCTGGCGGGTCTCCCGGTCGATCTTGCGGATTGCCGCTTCGAGGGTCTCCAGGGCCGTGCCGAGATCGGTCAATTGCGCATCCAGGTAAACCTTGCGCTGCGACTGCTCCTCGTATTCCTGGATGGCCGCGAGGTTGACCGGCTCAAGGCGGTGGATCTTCTGCTCCAGCTCGTCGAGATCCTTCTGCCAGCGCTCGGCGTCGATGTCCTCCGGCAGCTCGGCAAGCAAGGCGTCGATGGCGAATCCGGCCTCGACAATCGCCGCTTCGAGGCTTTGCGCGTGCAGGCGGCGCTCCTGTTCGCTGAGGCGCAGGTTCGACAGGTGCTCTCGACGTTCGGTCAGGCTGTCGACAATCCGGTTGCGCTCGATTTCAAACGTGCGCATTTGCGCATCCTGCTCCTCCAGCGCCTTGCGCGCCTCGACCAGCTGCCGGTCGACCAGCAAGCGCTGGTTGAGGCAGAGCTGGCGTTCGGACTCCAGCTCGGCCAGCGGGTCTCCGCGCGATTCGAGCTGGCTGGCAATCTCGCCGCGCCGTGAATCAAGCTGGGCCAACTGCGCCAGCATTCGCTGCAGGGATTGTTCGAGCGAACCCAGGGCCGAGCGTTTCGACTCGACCGACAGTGCCGCCTGATGCTCGGTGTCGCGCGCCTCACGCGCATTCATGCGCGCTTCCTCCCGCGCCTCGAGCAATTGACGGCGTCCGGAATCCAGTTGCTGGCGCTGCTGCTCAAGCTCGCCCATGCGCTCTACCGCACCATCCAGGCGGCCCCGCGCCTCGCGAATCTGCGCGTGGTCCTCATCCAGCTTGGCGAGCAACTCGGCCAACTCCGCATCGACGCGCAGCAAGCGCTCCTGGGCGCTGTCGAGACGGCCGCGATGACTCTGCAACTGACCGGAAATCTCGGCCAGGCGGCGATGCCCGGCATGGGTCTCGCGCTGGGCATCGTCGCGCTCGCGCTCGGCATCGATGCGCGCGAGCCGCGAGTTCTCCAGCTCGCTCGCATGCTCGTCGATCTCGATGCCAAGCTGCTCGATGCGGCTCGACAATTCGGCGATTTCACGCTCGCGGGCGAGCACGCCAACCTGTGAGCCCTGGGCGCGCGCGATGCGTGCGAAATCCTTGCCGATCCATTCGCCGTCGGCGGTGATGATCGATTCACCCCAGGCCAGATCGCCGAGCAAGCTGCGCGCTTCGACCAGGGTATGAGCGGTACGAATGCGTGCGAGCAGGTGCAGCGCCGCAACCGGCCCGCGCACATGCGCAGCCAGGGTGCCGGCCGGGCCGCTGCCCTCGCCGGCGGCACTGGCCAGCAAGGTCAGATCGGTCTCGGCGAGCTGGGCGATTTCAGCCTGCAGATCCTCGGGCGCCTCGATGAGCACTGCATCGAGCCAACCCTGAAGCACGGTCTCGACGGCGCGCTCCCAGCCGTTGTCGACATCGAGGACTTCGCCAAGGCGACGCGTACCGCTGATGCCGAGACGATTGAGCCATGCGTCGACCCGGCCCGCATCATCGGCCAGCGCCGCATGCTGCAGGGCCTCAAGTGAAGCGAGACGACCCCGCGATTTCTCCATTTCACCACGCTTGCCGCTCAGTGCCGTCTGCAGGCCGCGTTCCGATTCGACGATCCCCTCAAAAGTCTGGCGGCGCTCGTCGAGCGTGGCGGACATGGCTTCAACTTTCTCGCGCAGCTGGTCCTGCTCGCCATCGAGCGTCTCCAGCATGCGGCCCAGCTCGGCAAGATCGGCCGCCTTCCTTTCAGCCTCGAGGGCCTCACGGCGGCGATCGGCTTCGACGCACTGGCGGTCAAGATAATCAAGGCGGGTGCGTTCGATCTCGGCGGCCTGTGCGGCTTCCGAACTCGATCGCGAATAGGCATCCCAGTGCTCCTGCCATTCGGCCAGGTTGGCCTCGGCGACCCGCAGCGCTTCGACGGCATTCTCGACCGCCTCATGCAAGGCCTCGCGTTGCGGCGCGGAGTCGCTCAAGGTCAGCCGCAGAGATTCGACCTGGGCGGTATCGGTGGCGATATGCTCGGCCAGTTCGTGGTGCGCGCGCTCGGTTTCCAGGCGCGCGCGTTCGAGCTGCTCGGCCAGCGCGCGGCTGTGCTCGATCTGCTGTTCGACCCTGGCAATCTCGGCGCCGACCTTGTAGACCTCGCCCTGCACCGAGTTCAGATGCTCGCTGGCCGTGGTGTGCGCCTCGCGGCCGGTTTCGATCTGCGCCTCGCGCTGGCGTTGCTCGGCCAGTTGTTGCTCGATGGCCAGCTCGGCCTGGCGCAGCGTGCCGGATTGCGAATCGAGATCCGCGCGCGCCTCGCGCAGGGTGACTGCCTTGAGTTCGGCTTCCTTGCGTTTGTGCTGCGCCTGGTACTCCTGCCAGCGTTCGGCTGCCCGCGCCTGCCGCTTGAGGTGTTCGAGCTGCTTGTCGACCTCGTCGCGCACATCGGTGACGCGATCGAGGTTTTCCCGCGTCGCCTTGATCCGGCTCTCGGTTTCCTTGCGCCGCTCCTTGTAGCGGGAGATGCCGGCGGCTTCCTCCAGATGCACACGCAGTTGCTCGGGATCGGATTCGATGATCTGGCTGATCATGCCCTGTTCGATGATCGAATAACTGCGCGGGCCGAGGCCGGTGCCGAGGAACAGGTCGGTGATGTCGCGACGCCGGCAGCGCGTGCCGTTCAGGAAATATTGCGACTGCCCGTCACGGCTGACCAGGCGCTTGACCGAGATCTCGTTGTAGTGCGCGTATTCACCGGTGACCGTGCCATCGGAATTGTCGAAGACCAGTTCGACGACGGCCTGGCTTACCGGCTTGCGTGCACTCGACCCGGAGAAGATGACGTCGGTAAGCGAATCGCCGCGCAGGCGGCTTGCCGCGCTCTCGCCCATGACCCAGCGGATGGCATCGATGATGTTCGACTTGCCGCAGCCGTTCGGCCCGACCACGGCGGACATGTTGGTCGGCAGATGCAGGGTGGTCGGGTCGACAAAAGACTTGAACCCGGACAGTTTGATGGTAGTCAATCGCATGCAGCATTCGTCCCTGGTGGATCAATTCGCGGGCTTTTCAGCGGGCTTGGCATCGGCGGGTTTCGCCGCTGCCTCGACGACTGCTGCAGCAGGCGTTTCGGCAACCACGGTTGCGCTGTCGCGCAGCTTTTTCAGGCGCTGCTGGCTCAACTGGTTCAATACGGTTTCGCGGATGCTGTCCTTGAGCTGCTCGAACGTGGGCGGCACGAACGGCGAAATCGCGCCGACATTGAGGACATGCCAACCGTATTCGGTATGCACCGGCACCTTGCTCGTCTCGCCGGACTTGAGCGCAGCCAGGGCTGTGGCCAGCGCCGGCGGCAACTGGTTGAGTCGAACCCGCTGGTAGGCGCGCGCCTGCAGGGCTTGCGTGCGCCAACGCTCGAAGACCTGGGCAAAGGGCTGGCTCATCGCCTCGCCTGCCGCTTTCAGTGCATCGTCTTCGCTGGCGAACAGGAGCTGTCTGAAATCGTATTCGGAGCGCCCGGCCTTGGCGATCTGCTGGCGGTACTCGGTCTGCAGGACGCTGTCATCGACTTGCGTGGTGCTGCGGAACCTGCTCATCGTGGCATTGGCATTCCCTTGCAAGCGGTTCAACTCCACTTGCGCGGCAAACTGCGGATCCTTGGCGTAGTCCTCGGCCCGCGATACCTGATCTAGCAGGATGTAATCCGTCAACTCGCTGATCGCCGCCGCGCGCTGCTCCGCGATGGCCAGATCGAGCTTTCGTTCGCGCGCCAGAGCGTCGAGCAATACCTGCGGCACGCGCTCGCCGTTGACAGTCTCGGCAATCGGCAGGCTCGATGGCAAGGCCGCGTTGCGCTCTCCGCCCGAACAGGCAGCGAGGATCGTGGCCACGGCCAGGAAGAAGGCGGGAAATCGAATCGGATGGCGTGCAATCATTGGCTTTCCAGGGGCGTGCGGGCATCGATCGCCAACGCGTGAATGTCGGTTTGCATGAGATCGCCAAGCGCGGCATAGACCGCACGATGGCGTGCCAGCGGTGAAAGTCCGTCGAAAACCGGACTGATGATACGGATGCTGAAATGACCCCGGCCATCGCGGGCTCCGGCATGGCCGGCATGACGATGGCTGTCGTCGTTGATCTGCAACTCGCTCGGCTGCAGGCCGTCTTCCAGACGCGAGCGGATCGCCGCAACCCGGTCGATCACGGCAGAACCTTGCGCAGAGGCCTGATTTCGACTTCACGGTAGACGCCCGCTGCCAGGTACGGATCGGCATCCGCCCACAGCCGTGCCGCCGCGATATCGTCGAACTCGGCGACGATCAGGCTGCCGGTATATCCGGCCGGCCCCGGATCCTCGCTGTCGATCGTCGGGAAAGGTCCGGCAAGGAACAACTTTCCGCGCTCGTGCAGTTCGTGCAGCCGGGCCAGGTGGGCGGCACGATTGGTGCTGCGCAGCCCTGCGGTTCCCGGATTGTCGTGACCGGTGATTGCGTACCACATGAAATCGTAATCCGATAAGGGTCGACTATGTTAGCCGATGCGAAGTGCCAGCGAAGCGCCTGTTGCGCCTGCCACGACAACGAACTGGCGCAACGGAATTACTGGACTTCCGCCCTCGATTGGGCTTAGTCTTGCGCCCGAACCCTTGGTTTGCGATTGTCCGCCCGTCAATTGACGGTCGAATACTGTTGCACGACCGGACCCCTGTCCTGGCGTCACATCCGGAACGGTGGAAGCGGGGTGAAAGCGCAGGCAGTACACAGCAAGTCGTCGAATCGTTGCGCGGGCACGGAATCTTCTGCCCGTTCTGCACTGCGCGATTCCGCTTGTCGCCGGACCAACCGGCATTGATGTTTCGACAGTAGTTTCATTGACGGCATCGGATCGGTCCATCGATTCGTGTCATTCGTCATTCGCATGGTTGCGGTGTTCCGTCACCAGCCACGCGCGAGCGGTCAGCCCGTATCGACCGATTGAATCCTTGCCAAGCGAGATCTGCGCATGACCCACGCCGTGAGGCGTCGGGCAACCGGATCGGATATGAACAGCCCGACAGCCGAACCCCAAATCCAGCAAGACGAATCCGCCCCGGCCTTCCCGCCGATTCCGCAGCAGCAGGAAATGCCGCTGGCGATCGTGCGTGGCGAGCCGGTGCTGCAGATGCCGCAGGATCTCTACATCCCGCCGGATGCCCTGGAAGTCATCCTCGATGCATTCGAGGGGCCGCTGGACCTGCTGCTCTACCTGATCCGCCGGCAGAATCTGGACATCCTCGATATCCCGGTTGCCGAAATCACCCGCCAATATGTCGACTACATCGATCTGATGCAGGAATTGCGGCTTGAGCTCGCTGCCGAATACCTGGTGATGGCCGCCATCCTCGCCGAGATCAAGTCACGCCTGCTGCTGCCACGCCCCCCCGATGCCGAAAACATCGAAGATGATCCACGCGCGGAGCTGATTCGCCGCCTGCAGGAATACGAACGCTTCAAGAAGGCCGCGGCGGATATCGACGAATTGCCGCGACTGGAGCGCGACAGTGCCGTTGCCTCGGCCCATGTCCCGGATCGCAACATCATCCGCCTGCCGCCGCCGGTCGACCTGCGCGAATTGCTGCTGGCGCTCAAGGATGTACTCAACCGCGCCGACCTGTTCACCCATCACGCCATCCAGCGTGAGGCGCTGTCGGTACGCAACCGCATGAGCGACGTGCTGAAGGCGCTCGAGAATGGCGAGTTTCATCGCTTTGAAACCCTGTTTGACATCAGCGAGGGACGCCACGGAATCATCGTGACCTTCCTCGCCATCCTGGAGCTGGCCAAGGAACACCTCGTGGAGATATCCCAGGGTGAAGCGCTGGCACCGATCTACCTGAAATCGCTGGCCATCGCCGATTGAACGCCCTGCACATGATTGAATTCGAACTCCTCAAACGTATCGTCGAGGCCTCCCTGCTGGCCGCCGGCAACCCGCTGACGACCACGCAGTTGCTCGCCCTGTTTGGCGAAAACGAAGCAACCAGCCATGACGACATCGCTCGCGCGATCGAATCCCTGCAAGCCGATTGCGAAACGCGCGGCATCGAGCTGATCGAGGTTGCCTCGGGATTCCGCTACCAGGTGCGCCGCGACGTGCATGCCTGGGTTGCGCGACTGTGGACCGAGCGGCCGAGCCGCTATTCCCGCGCCCTGCTCGAGACCCTCGCCTTGATCGCCTATCGCCAGCCGATCACGCGCGGCGAAATCGAGCAGATCCGCGGCGTTGCGGTTTCCACGCACATCATCAAGACCCTCGAGGAACGCGAATGGATCCGCGTGGTCGGGCACCGCGACGTGCCAGGCAAGCCAAGCCTGTTCGGCACCACGCGTGGTTTCCTCGATTACTTCAACCTGAAGTCCCTGGACGAGCTCCCCTCGCTCGGCGAGATCCGCGATATCGATGATCTCGATCCGCAACTGGCCCTGGGTCCGCCTGCCGACGAACCGCTTGCCTTCGTCGTCGACAACGACGCGCAGGCGCTGGCCGAAGCGGCCACGCAACTCGTCAACAATGAAGACCCGGAAGACGATGTCATCTCCGGCGACACCGATCCGCAACCCGCCGAGCTGGCCGAAACAATCAGTTCGTCACCGATCCTGTCCGCGTCCGCAACCGACGCCGACACCACGGAGCAAGATGCATGACCTCCCCTGTACGCAATGTACTTTCCCTGAAACGCTCGGCCCCCGAAGAAATCGCCGGCACACTTGAAGAACGCCTGCACAAGGTCCTCGCCACCGCCGGGCTTGGTTCGCGGCGCATGCTCGAAGGCCGTATCGAAGCGGGGGAAGTGCTGGTCAACGGCAGCGCCGCCGGGCTTGGCTCCAGCGTGCATGCCGGCGATCGCGTCGAACTCGATGGCAAGCGCTTCGTCGTCATCAGCGACAATACCGAGCATGCCCAGGTCATCGTCTACAACAAGCCGGAAGGTGTGGTGACCACGCGTGAAGATCCGGATGGGCGCCCGACCGTGTTCGAGCACTTGCCGCGTCTCAAGGGCGCACGCTGGATCGCCGTCGGTCGCCTCGACATCAACACCACCGGGCTGCTCCTGCTGACCACGGATGGCGGCTTGGCAAATGCCCTGATGCATCCCAGTTCCGAGCTGGAGCGCGAATACATCTGCCGCGTGCATGGCGAGGTTCCCGACGAAGTCATCGAGCGCCTGCGCAGTGGCGTGGAACTCGAAGACGGCCCGGCACATTTCGACGAGATTGGCGTGATCAGTCGTGGCGGCAGCCATTCCTGGTTCCGCGTGGTCATCCGAGAGGGGCGCAATCGCGAAGTCCGGCGCATGTGGGAAGCCGTCGGCCTGATGGTCAGCCGCCTCAAGCGCGTGCGCTACGCCAACATCGAACTGCCACGGCTGCTCAAGCGCGAAAAGAGTGTCGAACTGGCCGCGGATCAGGTCAAGGTGCTGCGCGAACTCTGTGGCGCGGCCGAACCCGAAGCACGCCTGACGCTGGCACCGGTAATTGGTCAGCGCCGCAGCACGACGACCGAATTCCGCCCGGATCCAAAAACCCAGCAAGCCTGGACCAGCACACGCACCGAAGAAGCACGCGAATTCAGCCAGTTCGATCGTATCCGTGATGATGGGTGGCGCGCGCCGACGGCGAACAAGGGCAAGCGCTCGCGTGGTGGTGGCGGGCCGCGGCCTTCGCGGCCGCGCGGCAAACCCGCTTCGACTGCAGGTTCGCAATACGTCGACCCCGGCCTCAATCCGGCTGTGCTGCGTGCCTGGTTCCCCGATTCACCGCAACCCGGTAGCCGCAATCGCAAGCCCGGCGGACGCCGTCAAGGCCAAGGCCAGGGCGGGAATTTCCACAACCCCAATGCCAATGGAAACGTCGCGCAGGGCAATCGCGCGCCGAGAAACGAGAACTTCGACGGCAACCGTCCGCCGCGTGGCAATCCGCAACGCGGCGGCCCGGCTGGCCAAGGTGCCCAGGGTAATCGTCCGCCACGCGGCAATGCGCGACAGGACGATGTGTCCGGCAATCGCGCAGCGCGCGGCAATCCGCAATATGACGATGCACGGGGCAATCGCGCCCAGCCCGCCGACGGCAATGTCTGGGGCAACCGTGGCAAGCAACCAGGTGCGGGAGGCGCGCGGGCGAACCCGCCACGCGGCGGCAATCGCGCACCAGGCAGGCCGCATGGCGGCCAGGGACGCCGACCGGAATCGGCGGGCAACGGTCCGCGAGGCAAGGGTCCCCGCGGCGGCGGCAATCGTCGCGATTCCTGATCCGCGGATCGCGCAACCCCGGGGCGGTCGACCGCTTCGGCGCTCCGTTGCGGTTCAAGGCGTGCAACTCGAGGCGTGCAACGCAAAGCGGCGGAACCGAGGTTCCGCCGCTTTGTCCCGATCCCGCTGAACTTCCGCAATCAGTCGAGTTTCAGGCCCTTCTTGTTGCTTTCGCGACGCTTGTGTTCCTTGGCCGCGTAATCCGCTTCGCAGCCGTTCTTCTCGACCATGACGCAGCTGAGATAGTCGGTGACTTCGACCAGGACAGCACGGATGGCCTTGCCGGCCGGCGTGTTCTTTTCATTGGCCAGCGATCCACCGAAGCCGCCGCGGAATACGCCAACACTGACGCCGCCACCCGAGGTGCGACCCTCGACCGTGCGCGAGAAATCGACTTCACCGGTCGTTGCATTGACCACGCGCACATCCACGGCGATATAGGCTTCGCTTTTCTTGCCACCCAGCGAAATGCCCTTGAAGCTGATGCCGCCACCGGTGCTGGCCGTGTTTTCCTCGTAGGAGGTCACCGTGCCCATGACCAGATAGTCGGCACCGGTCAACTTGCCAATGCTGGCACCGGTTCCGGAGCGGACCCGACCGGACGCGGCCAGATTCTGTTCCTCGAGGACACTTTCGAGCTTTGCGCGCTCGACAACGCGAAAGCTGCCGGTACTCGACAGCTCGTTGGACAACATGCCGGAAAGCTCCCAGCCCACGCCACCGCGCCACCAGCCGGCACCCGATTCATTCTTGAATTCGGCAACGCCGACCGATGGCTTGCCACCTTGGGCGAGCGCCGCATCGACAAATCCCATTCCGGCAAGAGCCAGCGTGGCCATGACGACAAATTTCTTCATTTTCCTCTCCCGTTGACTTGCGAATCCAGGCGTTCGCCCATCCGGCATTCCCGCCGCTCCGGCCAAACTCCCATACCTTTCCTCATGGTGGCCGCCCCTGCTTGGGTATCGGCAATCCACGATCGGCGCACATTCTAGCAGCGGTAACCGGGCAAATTGATGCATGGGTGGCGGCGGCACCTGCAGGACACTTCACGGGCCAAGCGTGATCCAGCACGCATTCTTCGCCGGATCCACGGCGGGCCGCTGCAATAACACGATGGCAACACCGGATTAACCGGGTGGACACACTGAATTCGTAAGCTCTGCGGCAATCCCCGATTGGTCCCCATCACCATGCAGAGCCGCCGCCATACCGAAGCAAACATCCTCGGCTACCGACTCGATCGCGTCGAGTCGCAGCCTGCCGAGGCGATCCGCTACGAAGTCACCAGCCCCGACAATGGCATCGTCCTCGCGCATTTTCCCGACCGCCCGTCGGCCGAGCGATTCATCGTCATGCGCGAACTGCGCCAGATCAGCACGCGGCCCCGCAACCCGGCATTCTGAGGCGGTCGCGGGCAGCTTGCCAAACCGCCGAGGTTGCGTTCAAAGTCGCCCTCCGATCCAAAGGAGAATGCCGTGGGCGACGTCACCATCCTGCACAATCCGCGTTGCACCAAATCCTGCGCAACGCTGGCCCTGCTCGGCGATCACGGCATCGAACCACGCATCGTCGATTACCTGGCCGATCCACCGAACAGCAAGGAGTTGACGAAGATCCTCGGCATGCTCGGCATTGGCGCGCGTGCGCTGTTGCGCACCGACGAGCCCGAATACCGGACGCTCGGCCTCGACGATGAAGGTCTCTCCGAGGACGAACTTGTCGCCGCCATGTGCAGGCACCCACGCCTGATCCAACGCCCGATTGTCGTGGCCAATGGCAAGGCCGCCATCGGACGGCCGCCGGAAGCGGTCCTGGACATCCTCTGATGGACAAGTTCCAGGGCATGCAACTGTTTGCCCGGGTTGTCGAAGCCGGCAGTTTCACCGCGGCCGCCGAAGCGCTCGGGATCTCGCGAGCGCTGGCCAGCAAGCTGATCCAGACCCTTGAGGAAAGCCTCGGCGTTCGCCTGCTCAACCGCACGACGCGCCGGGTCAGCCTCACCGATGCCGGGCGCAACTACTATCAACGAGTCAGCGAGATCCTCGCGCAGCTCGCCGAGGCCGAAGCCGAGGCGGCTGAACTGCAGGTCGAGCCACGCGGAAGAATGCGCCTCAGCGCACCGATCTCCTTTTCGACACGGCATCTTGCACCGGCCCTGTCCGAATTCCAGCGCCGCTATCCGCGCGTCGAACTCGAAGTGGAATTGAGCGATCGACTCGTCGACCTGGTCGATGAAGGCTTCGACCTGGCCATCCGCATCGGCAAGCTTGCCGATTCCTCCCTTGTCGCTCGCCGCATCGCCTCGGCTTGCCTGGTCATGGTTGCCGCTCCCGGCTACCTCGAACGCGCGGGGGTTCCCAAACAGCCAGCGGACCTGGGCAAGCACAACTTCATGGTCTACACGCTGGCAACACGCCGCGACGAGGTTGCGCTGGAACGCGATGGCACGACGGAAACCACACGGGTGCACGGCAACCTGCGTGTCGACAATGGCGATTACATTGCCGCTGCCGCGCTCGCCGGACACGGCATCAGCGTGCTGCCCACCTTCATCGTCGGCGAACACCTGCAACGCGGCGAACTGGTGCGCGTCCTGGAAGAGTGGACCATTCCGTCACTCGGGATCCATGCCGTCTACGCGCAGACCCGTTCCTTGCCGGCGAAGACCCGCGTCCTCATCGACTTTCTGGTCGAACGTTTCGGTCCGCAACCCTACTGGGATTGCCTTGGCCCGCAAACTGCCGCGCTGGATGCTGCCCGGGAATCAGCGATGGTGTAGTCGTCGGCGTCCATCCAGGCCGGAAAACGCTCGCGATGCAGGGCCAGCGATGCCGGATCGAGCGTGCTGGTGACGACCTGTTCCTGGGCACCCAACTCGACCAGCGGCTGACCCAGAAAATCAAGAATGGCGCTGTCACCCGCGTACGCTATGTTGTTGCCATCCGTGCCAACCCGGTTTACGCCAAGGCAGTAGCTCAGATTCTCGATGGCACGTGCACGCAGCAGGTTGGACCACGCATACCGCCGTGCTGCCGGCCAGTTCGCCACAAAGAGTGCAAGATCGTAGTCGAAGCGCCCGGCCGCACGGTCATAGCGGTTGCGCGACCAGACCGGAAAGCGCAAGTCGTAGCAAACCAGCGGGCAAATGCGCCAGCCCTTGAGTTCGACGATCAGGCGTCTGCTGCCGGCGGCGTAACGCAGGTGCTCGTCAGCCATGCGAAACAGATGCCGCTTGTCGTAGACCTCATGGCTGCCGTCCGGTTTCGCCCAGATCAACCGGTTCAGGCATTTCTCGCCATCCCGGATGATCAGGCTGCCGGTGACCACGGCACCGAGTTCGACCGCGAGCGCGCCAAACCAGCGCACACCCTCGCCATCCATGCCTTCGGCATTGCCGAGAAGTTCATTGGTGAAACCGCTGAGGAAGGTTTCCGGCAGCACGATCAGATCGCTCTGCCCGCTCAGGCTGCGCACGAGTTCGCCATAATACGCGCGATTCGCCGCCGCATCGTGCCAGCGCGTGTTGCCCTGAACCAGTGATACGCGCAGCGGTGTCTTTGCCATCGTGTTCATCTCAAAGCATGCCCAGGCGATGCGCGCCGGCGCGCAGAACTTCATCCGACTTGGCGAAGCAGAAGCGGATCAGGCGCATATCGGGCGGCGCGGATTCGTAAAACGCTGAAATCGGAATCGCCGCAACGCCGGCATGCGCAACCAGCCATTCGCAGAAGCTGAAATCGTCCTTGTCGCTCAACGCCGAATAGTCGACCAACTGGAAGTAGGCTCCGGCCACCGGCAGCAGGCGGAACTTCGTCGGTGCCAGCAATTCGCGAAAGAAATCGCGGCGCGCCTGGTAGAAGGCCGGCAATTGCAGATAGTGTTCCGGCATCTTTTCAAGAATCTCGGCCAGGGCAACCTGGGCGGGCGTGAACGTGCAGAACGTCAGGTACTGGTGAACCTTGCGGAACTCGATGCTGAGGTTCCGCGGCGCCACACAGTAACCGACCTTCCAGCCCGTGCAGTGATAGGTCTTGCCGAACGAACTGACGACAAAACTGCGCATGGCCAGTTCCGCATGGCGCAGCACGCTTTGATGCGAGGCGCCGTCAAACACGATGTGCTCGTAGACCTCGTCTGAAAGCACGACGATTTCGGTATCCCGAGTGATTTCCGCCAGCGTATCCAGATCCGCTGCGGCAAACACGGCACCGGATGGATTGTGCGGCGAGTTGACGATGATCATGCGCGTGCGTGGCGTGATCGCATCGCGCACCCGTTGCCAGTCCACCGAAAAATCGACGGCGTTCAATGAGACATGCACGGCAATGCCGCCATTCAGTTCGATCGCCGGTTCGTAGCTGTCATAGCAGGGATCGAGCACGATGACCTCATCACCTGCCCTGACCACGGCCGCGATCGCCGCGAACAAGGCTTCGGTCGCCCCCGACGTCACCGTGACTTCGTTATCCGCATCGACGCGACAGTTGTACAAGGCTTCCGATTTGCGCGCGATCTGCTGGCGCAACGCTGGCCAGCCAGTGGCGGGCGCGTACTGGTTCCTGCCTGCGTTCATCGCCTCGGTCAGCGCATCGCGCAGCGCCTGCGGACCGTCGAAATCGGGAAAGCCCTGGCCCAGATTGACCGCATTGTGGCTCGCAGCCAATTGACTCATGACCGTGAAGATCGTCGTTCCGACCTTGGGCAGCTTGGTTTCGATCTGCATGGTGCCTTTCGTTTGGACGGCCAAAAAAGCCGGGCTCGCGATGGTAGCACGCAGCTATGCGCCGGATAGGCCAGTGGCACGGCGCAAGACCGTAGCCGAGGAATCGACCGAAACTGCCCGACTCATGCAGAATCGACTGCGAAAGTGACATGACTCGAATAGCGGAGCCCCGATGACATCGGCCAACATTCTTCTATCCGACCGCATCGTCGGCGGCCTGCTCGGCCTTCTGATTGGCGATGCCGTCGGCGTGCCCTATGAATTCCACAAGGCCGGGAATCTTCCGCCCGCCGATGAAATCGACATGATTCCTCCACCCGGCTTTCCACGCTCGCATTCGGACATTTTACCGGGTACCTGGTCAGACGATGGCGCGCAAGCACTTTGTCTGCTGGCATCGCTGCTCGCTTGCCAAGGGCTCGATCTGCACGATTTTTCCCGACGCCTGCTCGAATGGGCCGACCGTGGTTACTGCGCGGTCGACGGAATCGTGTTTGATATCGGTCTCCAGACTTCGCGCGCATTGAACGCGCTGCGCTCGGGTTCGCCAGCGCAAAGCAGCGGCCCGGCTGATGAACGGGAAAACGGAAATGGCTCGCTGATGCGCGTGCTGCCACTGGCGCTCTGGCATCGAGGCGATGATGAGGAACTGATCTGGCTTGGCGCACGCCAGTCATTGCCGACCCATGGCCATTCGCGTTCACGGATTGCCTGCGCGATGTACTGTCTGTGGGCTCGTTATGAGCTCGAAGGCATCGAAGATAGCTGGCAAACGGCGTCAACGAGCTTGCGGAAACTTGGCCCAATCGGAGGTCTCGACAAGCGCGAAATCGAACTGGTGCTGACACCCCCGGCACAGACGCACGGCTCCGGCTATGTCGTCGATTCTTTATGGTCGGCACGTATCGCGGTGGACGAATCGATCGATTATGCCGCCACGATCCGGCGCGCCATCAGTTTCGGAAACGATACCGACACGACTGCGGCCATTGCCGGAGGCATCGCCGGCATCCGCCATGGCGCGTCCGCCATTCCGCCAATATGGCAGAAAGGACTTCGTGGCCGAGAACTGCTCGATCCATTGCTGCGTGCATTGATCAACGCACGGTAATCGATGGATCTGTCGATCAATCGAACAAGCGCGGCAATGTCACCGCTGCGTCAAAACACATGCATACATCCATCAACGGCAACAGTTCGGTGGACATGCCCGCGCCGGTCAGCACGACGATGCGCTTTGCGTCACCGATGAGATTTCCTGCGGCTTCGAAAACCAGCCCCCAAAGCTCGCCCTCTCCATGAAATCCGTTCAGGCTGAGCCTGTCGAAGCCCGGTTGAAATGGCCCTTCGGCAAACACGTCAGACGACTGGATAGAGGATTTCCCCGAAGTCCACGTCCGGCTGATCGAGCATGAGTTCCACGAACACGGGTACGACTGCGGACATGATGTTCGCGCCGTCCTTCACCTGCGCACGGTTGGCGCGGCTGTTCCAGGTCGCACCACCGTGCACGAGCTGGTTGCGCAGCACGTAGAGCCGATCGAACACGATGCCGAGCACGACATCGACGCGACCATCGAGCACCGCCCGCGTCGCGGCCTTGCCGCTGGCCTGGAATTGCTCTTCCCAATGCCCGCTCGAATCGTGATCGCGCAACGCGCGCCAGAATGGTTCGAACACGTACTTGTTCGCGACCAGCGTGCGCACCGGCCCGCTGAACTGCGTGAGCATCAGCGATGCCAGCCGCTTGTCCGCATCGACCGCCACGAGTTGTGCAAAGAACGCCCGCACCTGCTCACGCGAACTGTCCTCGAAACCAAACGCCCTCGCATACGCGGCATTGAACGCGATCCACAGAAACACGAACCGCGCATCGGGATCACCCTCCTCCTGCTGCGCACGCGCCAGCCAACTGATCGCGCGGTGGATGCGCACACGCATCGGTTCGGGGATGGCCTCTCCGCGCACGGCGAGCTTTGCCTTGAGATACGTTGCGGCCATGGTCATCCAGAAAGCGAAATCATTCGGGCTTGCCGTTCATGGCAGTCACGTTACCGAAAAGTTCGTTGCCGCTGGTAACCCGGAAAAAGGCTGAATCGCCAACAGCGCGGAATCCGAGACGATTCTCATACCTGCTCGGCTGGTCGCATAGGCATCACGCCGGTAAGCGGAAGCCAGCCGACATGGTGGGTGGTACCGCCATGCCGGTCTTGGCTATTGCCCGAAACGCATCAGGCCGTCGGTGTGTCGAGCAGGATGCGGTTGAGGCGCTGGACAAACGCCGCCGGGTCGTCGAGTTGGGCGCCTTCGGCGACCTGGGCTTGTTCGAGCAGCAACAGGGCGAGGTCCTTGGAGCGCTCGGGGTCGGCTTCGGCTTCAAGGCGCTTGAGCAGGGCGTGGGCCGGGTTGATTTCCAGAACCGGCGCGGAATCGGGCATTTCGTGGCCGGATTGCTTGAGCACGCGGCGCAGATGCAGGGCCATGTCGTATTCGTCGAGCACCAGGCACGAGGGCGATTCGGTCAAACGGCGGCTGACCTTGACGTCACTGACGCGCTCGCCGAGCAATTCCTTGAGCTTGGCGACGACGCCGGAAGCGGCTTCCTCGCTGGCCTTGTGGGCTTCCGCATCGGCCGCATCGAGTTCGATCTCGCCCTTGCCAACGTGGCGCAGTTTCTTGCCTGCGTATTCGGTGAGATAGCCGGCCATCCATTCGTCGATGCGATCGGACATCAACAGCACTTCGACGCCCTTGGCGCGCAGCGACTCCAGTTGTGGACTGCCCTTGGCCGCCGCATGCGAATCGGCGGTGATGTACCAGATGACGTCCTGGCCAACCTGCATGCGGCCAATGTAATCGTCCAGCGAAACGCTCGGCGCCGTACCTTCGGAATGCGTCGAGGCAAAGCGCAGCAACTTGGCGATGCGCTCGCGGTTGCCGGCATCCTCGGCAATGCCTTCCTTGAGCACGCCACCAAAGGCATTCCAGAACGTCGCGTACTTGTCGGCTTCGTCCTTGGCCAGCTTGTCGAGCAGGTCGAGCACGCGCTTGGTGCAGGCGCCCTTGATGCGCTCGACCTGACGGTTCTGTTGGAGGATCTCGCGGCTGACGTTGAGCGGCAGGTCATCGGAATCGACCACGCCGCGCACGAAACGCAGATAGGCCGGCAACAACTGCTCGCTGGCATCCATGATGAAGACGCGGCGGATATACAGCTTGAGTCCCTTGCGCTCCTCGCGGCCATTCATGAAATCGAACGGCGCCTTGGCCGGCACGAACAGCAGCGAGGTGAAATTCTGGTTGCCTTCGACGCGGTTGTGCGTCCATGCCAGCGCGTCGCTGAAATCATGGCTCAGCGATTTGTAGAAATTCTGATAGTCCGTATCCGCAAGCTCGTTCTTCGGACGCGTCCAGAGCGCCGATGCGGAGTTGACCACTTCCCATTCATCGCCGGGCTTGCCATCCACTTCCTTGGGCATGCGAATCGGGAAGCCGATGTGCTCGGAGTAGCGTGAAACCAGACTGCGAACTTTCCATGCCTCAAGAAATTCGCTTTCGTCCTCCTTCAAGTGCAGGACGACGGTGGTTCCACGTCGCGCGACATCAAGCGTATCGAGGGTGTATTCGCCCTTGCCGTCGCTTTCCCAGCGAACACCTTCGGCGGCATCGCTGCCGGCACGCCGACTGACCACCGTGACCTTGTCCGCAACCACGAAGGCCGAATAGAAACCCACGCCGAACTGACCGATCAGGCGACTGTCCGCCTTGCTTTCAGCGGCAAGCGATTCAAGATAGCGGCGCGTGCCCGAGCTGGCGATGGTGCCGAGATTGGCGATGAGTTCATCTCGACTCATGCCGATGCCGTTGTCGTGCACGCTCAGCGTGCGTGCTTCCTTGTCGATCGAGATATCGATGCGCAATTCGGAGTCATCCGAGAGCCATTGCGGCTGTGCAATCGATTCGAAGCGGAGCTTGTCGCAGGCGTCGGAGGCATTCGAGACGAGTTCGCGAAGGAAGATTTCCTTGTGCGAATAAAGCGAATGCGTGACCAGGTGCAGAACCTGGGCGACTTCGGCTTCGAATTTGCGGGTTTCGGTGGTAGCGGTGATCATGGGCAGCAGCCTTTCAATCAGTTTGAGCTGCCTGACTGTTGGGGGCCGCGGTGCCCGATTTCAACCACCGAAGGCGGTGGCATCGCCTGCAACTGCTCGGCAACTGCTCCTGCGTTGCTCTCGGCCCTTGTTCCCGACAGGGCTCTACCGCCTCCATCCTTGGAGGCGTACCTCCTGCATCCATGCAGTCGTCCTGCGTTGCCGGCATACAGGCCATCCATGGCATCGCCGGCAACTGCTCCTGCGTTGCCGGCATACAGGCCATCCATGGCATCGCCGGCAACTGCTCCTGCGTTGCCGGCATACAGGCCATCCATGGCCATAACAATACGGCCGCCTTGCGGCGGCCGTATTGCGACGAGGAGCACAGACGCGACTCAATGCTCCAAGACGGATTTTCTGCAGCGCTTATTCCTGCGCGGCGATCGGCGTGCCAAGGTCTTCCTTGATGCGCGCCTTCTTGCCCTGCAAGCCACGCAGGTAATAGAGCTTGGCTCCGCGCACGGAACCACGGCGCTTGACCACGACCGACTCGATGACCTGGCTGTGTGCCTGGAACACACGCTCGACGCCGGTACCGTGCGACATCTTGCGTACGGTGAATGCGGAACTGAGGCCGGCATTCTTCTTGGCAATGACCACGCCTTCATAAGCCTGCACGCGCTCGCGATTGCCTTCCTTGACCTTGACGTTGACCACGACGGTATCGCCGGGGCCGAACTTCGGCAGGGTGCGGGTGATCTGTTCTGCTTCGAATTGTTGGAGGAGGTTCATGGCATTCACCAATAGCGTTGGATTCATATGCAGGTTCAGCGCACGCCGCCCTGCTGGTTCTTGGCCGCCCGATGTTCGTGGCGGAATTCTTCAAGCAACGTGCGGGCCTCGGCATCGAGTTCCACGCGTGCCAGCAGATCAGGACGCCGCAGCCAGGTTCTTCCCAGAGCCTGTTTGCGTCGCCAGCGTCGGATCATCGCGTGATCACCCGACATCAACACTTCCGGCACCGCACCGAGGTCATCGCTGACCGGCCGGGTGTAGTGCGGACAATCCAGCAGGCCTCCGCTGAAGGAATCCTGCTCGGCGGACTGCGCATCGTTCAATGCGCCATCCTGCAATCGTCCAATCGCGTCGATAACGACAGCGGCTGCCAGCTCGCCTCCTGAAAGCACGTAGTCGCCGATGGAAATCTCCTCGTCGACCAGGTTTTCCAGCACGCGTTCGTCAACTCCTTCGTAGCGGCCGCACAGCAGGATCAAGCGTTCCTGGTGCGCCAACTCGACGATTTTTTCCTGCGTGAGCCGCGTGCCCTGCGGACTCAGGTAAATCACCTTGGCCGATTGCGCCGCTGCCGCGTGCACGTTCTGCAACGCATCGCGCAACGGCCCGATCGTCATCAACATGCCAGGGCCGCCACCAAACGGACGACTGTCGACGGTGCGGTGATTGTCGGTCGCGAAATCCCGTGGGTTGCAGGTTTTCACCTCCAGCAACCCTCGCTCCTGCGCCCTGCCCACCACGCCGATCCCGGCACAGGAATCAATGAACTCGGGAAACAGCGTGATGACGTCGATGCGCATCGCGCGTGTCCGGTCGATCCGATTCCTAGAACTCCGGATCCCAGTCGACCGTGACCCGGCCGGCGGCGAAATCCACAGTCTTCACATAATCATCGAGCACGAAGGGCAGCAACCGCTCGCGCTCACCATCCCGAACCACCATCACATCGTTGGCGCCGGTGCTGAGCAGATGGGAAATCCGACCCAGCGACACACCTTCAATGGTGACAACCTCGAGTCCTTCGAGGTCGGTCCAGTAGTACTCATCCGCGTTCGGATCCTGCAGAACCGAGCGCCTGACCTTGATCTCGCATCCGACCAGGCTCGCTGCGCGATCCCGGTCGGTGACTTCAGGCAGGCTGGCAACAATGCCCTTGCCCTGCTCCCTGCCCTTGCATCCGCTTATTTCGCGATCTCCGGCTGCCGAACTCAACAACCACGGCTGATAACGGAAGATCCGTGTGCGAGGCTCGGTATAGGATTCGAGCTTGACCTCGCCCGCCACACCGTGGAGCCCGACGATCCTGCCAACCAGGATCAACCGGTCACCCGCCGCGATCACGCCGCTTGCGCAGCCTGCTTCGATGCCGCCTTGTACAGCGACTTGACCTTTTCGGTCAGCTGGGCACCCTGATCGACCCAATGCTTGACGCGCTCGGTGTCGAGCTGGAGCTTGACATCCTGACCGGCTGCGATCGGGTTGTAGAAGCCGACGCGCTCGATATTGCGGCCGTCGCGCGCATCGCGCTGGTCGGCAACAACGATGTGATAGAACGGGCGCTTCTTGGCACCGCCGCGGGAAAGGCGAATCTTGACCATGATATCTCTCTGATATTGCTGGAATTTCCGGCGCGCACGCCGGAGAAAAACCGGGTCGGGCCAAGGGAGCCGCGCATTTTAGCGGATTTGCGGGAAAATGAAAGCCCTGCAAGCATTTAGCCGGGCTTTGCGGGTTTGGTCGAGGCCGCAGGTCGAGGCTCGATCAACCGGTTCGATTCTGTCTGCAGTGGGAAAACCGCGCCGGCGCCTTATTGCGGGGGCTGGAATCCGCCGCCGCCCATGCCGCGCATGGCGCCCTTCATCTGCCGCATCATGCCCTTGATGCCGCCGCTGCCGAGCTTGGACATCATCTTTTCCATCTGCTGGTACTGCTTGAGCAGGCGATTGACATCGGCCGGCTGCTGGCCGGAACCACGGGCAATGCGCGCACGTCGCGACCCCTTGAGCAGATCGGGGTGACGACGCTCCTTCTTCGTCATCGAGTTGATGATCGCGATCATGTGATGAACCTGCTTGTCGTTGACCTTGGCCTTGACCTGCTCGGACATGCCACCCATGCCGGGCAGCTTGTCCATCAACGAGGCCATGCCACCCATGTTGATCATCTGCTCAAGCTGGCTCTTCATGTCGTTGAGGTCGAAGCGCTTGCCCTTCATGACCTTTTCGGCCAGCTTCTGCACCTGCTCCTGGTCGACCTTGCGCTCGACCTCTTCGACCAGGGACAGCACGTCACCCATGCCGAGGATGCGCTGGGCCAGGCGATCGGGGTGGAATGGTTCCAGCGCGTCGGTCTTCTCGCCGGCACCGATGAACTTGATCGGCCGGCCGGTGACATAGCGCACCGACAAGGCCGCGCCGCCCCTCGCATCGCCGTCGGTCTTGGTCAGGATCACGCCGGTCAGCGGCAGCGCGTCGGAAAACGCCTTGGCCGTATTCGCCGCATCCTGGCCGGTCATCGAATCGACGACGAACAAGGTCTCGATCGGATCGAGCGCGGCATGCAACACCTTGATCTCGTCCATCATCGCCGCATCGACATGCAAACGCCCGGCGGTATCGACAATCAGCACATCGGCGAAATTCTTTTTCGCGGCGTCCAGCGCCGCAGCGGCAATGGCAACCGGTGCCTGATCCGGCGATGACGGGTGAAACAACACCTCCACCTGTGCCGCCAGAGTGCGCAATTGCTCGATGGCCGCCGGACGATAGACGTCGCAACTGACCACCATGACCTTTTTCTTCTTGCGCTCGCGCAGGAAGCGGGCGAGCTTGGCCACGGTGGTGGTCTTGCCGGCGCCTTGCAGACCGGCGACCAGGACAATCGCCGGCGGTGCCGCAGCGAGATTCAGATCGGTATTGACCGAGCCCATCACTGCCGTCAATTCATCGCGCACGACCTTGATCAACGCCTGGCCCGGGGTCAGGCTTTTCATGACCTCCTGGCCGATTGCACGAACCTGCACGCGCTGGACGAGGGCCTGCACGACAGGCAGCGCGACATCCGCTTCGAGCAGGGCGATGCGTACCTCGCGCATCGATTCGCGGATGTTCGCTTCGGTCAGGCGGCCACGACCGCGCAGGCGTTCGACGGTTGATGAAAGGCGTTGGCTCAGGGACTCGAACATGATGGCAGCAGGTCAATCCGGTGAATGCAGCGGCGCAGTATATCAGCGCACCGACAATGCGGATCCGGCCGCATCGGTCGATACAACGACGATCTCGTTTCCCGGTGTGATGCGCGTGTGCGAAACTCCCCTCCATGCCCACCAACCTGCTCAGCCTGTTCTCGATTGTCGATTACCTGGTTGCCGCCATCGTCCTGGCCCTGCCGATGGCACGCCTGCCACGTGCTGCGCGCACTGTCGGCATGCTCCTGGCGACTCTCGCCGTGATCGTCCATGCCAGCCTGATTTTCGGCATGCATCGTGGCGGTCTCGACCTGCATTTCTTTGCCTCGCTGTCCCTGGCCGGATTCGGCGTCGCCGCGATGACCTTGCTGGTCAACCTGTTCCGCCCGGTTGCGGCGCTTGGCGTCATCGTCTTCCCTCTGGCTGCCTTGCTGCTCGGTCTGGATGTGTTTTACGCCGCGCCGACCGTCGCCCAGCCCATGGAATGGCAGATCAAGCTGCACGCCAGCTTCGCCCTGATCGCCTACAGCCTGCTCAGCATCGCCGCCGTGCTCGCCATCCTGCTGGCATTGCAGGAACGCGCCCTGCGTCACCGACGGCTTGATTCACCGTTGATTCGCGCCCTGCCACCGCTGACCCTGACCGAGTCGCTGCTGTTCCGCCTGATTGCCGCCGGCTTCATCTTCCTCACCCTGACCCTGCTCAGCGGTGTGCTTTTTGTGGAAAACCTGTTTGCCCAGCATCTGGCCCACAAGACCATCCTCTCGATCGCATCGTGGATCGTCTTCGGCATCCTGCTGTTCGGCCGCTGGCGCTGGGGATGGCGTGGCAACCGCGCCGTGCGCTTGACCCTGATCGGCATGATCGTGCTGCTGCTGGCCTACTTCGGCAGCAAATACGTGCTCGAACTGGTGTTGAATCGGGTGGGCTGAAAGGCCGGGAATCGGGAATCGGAAACGGGGAATGGCCAAGCTGCATTTCTGCCGCTCAAGAATTCCTGGCACCGGTACAACGACGATCAGTTAACGTGCAATGTGGTTGAGTTGCCGATTCCCCATTCCCGGCTCTCAGATCTCCGCAGTCGCCGCCAGGGCATCGCCAAGGCGCTCGACGCCGATGATTTCCAGATCGCCCATGCGTGATTTCTTCGGTGCGTTGGCCTTGGGCACGATGGCGTGGCGAAAACCGTGCGTGGCCGCTTCGCGCAGGCGTTCCTCGGCATTGGGAACCGGGCGGATCTCGCCGGAAAGACCAACCTCGCCAAATGCAACCAGCTTGTCCGGCAAGGCACGATCGCGAAAACTCGAGAGCACTGCGAGCAGCACCGGCAGGTCGGCCGCGGTTTCCTGCACGCGGATTCCACCGACCACATTGACGAAGACATCCTGGTCATGCACGGCAGCGCCGCCGTGCCGATGCAGCACGGCCAGCAACATGGCCAGTCGATTCTGCTCGAGACCGAGCGTGACCCGGCGTGGATTCGGCAACGCCGAGCCATCGACCAGCGCCTGCACCTCGACCAGCAGCGGCCGCGTGCCTTCGCGGGTGACCATGACGGCACTGCCCGGGGTCGGTTGCGAATGCGCAGAAAGGAAGATCGCGGAGGGATTCGGCACTTCCTTCAGGCCCTTCCCGGACATGGCGAATACGCCAAGTTCATTGACGGCGCCAAAGCGGTTCTTGAATGCGCGCAGGATGCGCAGGCGACTGCCCGATTCACCTTCGAAATAAAGCACCGCATCGACCATGTGCTCGAGCACGCGCGGTCCGGCAATGCCGCCTTCCTTGGTCACGTGGCCAACCAGGAAGACACTGGTGCCGCTTTCCTTGGCAAAGCGCACCAGCCGCGCCGCCGATTCGCGTACCTGGCTGACCGATCCCGGCGCGGCAGTCAGCAATTCGGTCCAGATGGTCTGGATGGAATCAATGATGAGTACTTCCGGCTTGCTCGTCGCGGCCTCGCCGAGGATGCGCTCGATCGAGGTTTCGGCAAGCGCTTCGAGGCCGTCCAGATTGATGCCGAGGCGACGCCCGCGGGCGGCAACCTGCGCCAGACTTTCCTCGCCGGTCACGTAGAGGCTGCGCAAGCGCCCGCCGATAGCGCCCAGCATCTGCAGCAGCAGGGTCGATTTGCCGATGCCGGGATCGCCACCGATCAACACCACCGAACCTGCCACCAATCCACCGCCAAGCACGCGGTCGAGTTCACCGATACCGGTGGCGCTGCGCTCGTCGGCCACGTCGGCAATCGATGCCAGCCGCGTTACCTTGGCTGCGTCGGATGCGCCGGCGTAGCCGCCACGGCGCGCGCCTCCCGCCACAGTCTTCGTCGCCACCTCGAGCACGATTTCGGAAAGGCTGTTCCACACGCCGCACTCGGCGCATTGGCCCTGCCATTTGGAATGTTCGCCGCCGCATTCGCTGCAGACATAGGCGGTCTTTGCCTTGGCCATGTCAGTCCATGTCCTCGAGGAAGCGCACGCGGCGAGTCATGCCGCAGGTCAGCTCGTAGCCGATCGTTCCCGCGTGCGCGGCAATCTCCTCGACCGGCAGCTGCGGGCCCCAGAGGATCACCGGATCGCCAACGCGGGCATCGTCGTGCCCGCGCAAGTCGACGGTGATCAGATCCATCGAGACACGGCCAACAATCGCCGCGCGACGGCCATTCACCAGCAGCGGCGTGCCCGACGCCGCCGAGCGCGGATAGCCATCGCCGTAGCCGATCTGCACGACGCCGATGTCCATGTCCTCGGGGCACGTCCAGGTGGCCGCATAACCGATTGGCTCACCCTTGGCGATGCGATTGATCGCGACCAGCTTGCTCGACAAGGTCATCGCCGGGCGAAAGCCGAAATCCGCCCCGCTCGTTCCGGTGGCGACCGAGATTCCATAGAGCAAGCCGCCGGGCCGGATCCATTGCCCGCGTGCCTGCGGCCAGCCGAGCACCGCCGCCGAGTTCGACAGGGTTTGCGCGCCCGGCATGTCCGAGGCGATGCGTTGGAAACATTCGATCTGCGCCATGGTCTGCGCGTCACCGATGACATCGGAATTGGCGAAATGGGTCATCAGGCCAATGTCGCGATCGACGTTCGGCAAGGTCCGCAGGCGTGCGCGTGCGCCGGCAACATCCGCCGCGGCAAAGCCGAGACGGTGCATGCCGCTGTCGATCTTCAGCCAGACCTTCAACGGGCGCGGATTGCGATCCGCGGCGAGCCAGTCGATCTGGCTGGCGTGATGGATCGTCGATTCCAGCCCCAATCGATGCATCTCGCCGATATCGGCCGCTTCATCGATGCCGGAGAGGACGACGATGCGCTGGCGGATGCCGGCGGCGCGCAAACGCTGGCCATCGGCAATGCAGGCGACACCAAAGGCGTCCGCCTCCGCAAGCATGCGCGCGACCCGTTCGAGTCCATGTCCATAGCCATCGGCCTTGACCACCGCCATGATCCGCGCATCGCCGGCAAGCTCGCGCAGCCGTCGCAGGTTGTCGCGCAGCGCGCCGAGATGGATCGTCGCGCAGGTTGCTCGACTCACTCGAAGTGTTCCGTGTAGCGATCGACCGCCAGGTTCTCAAATCGCGTGAACTGGCCGAGGAAGGCCAGCTTGACCGAGCCGGTCGGGCCATTTCGCTGCTTGCCGATGATGATTTCGGCGACGCCTTTTTCCGGCGAATCCGGGTTGTAGTACTCGTCGCGATAAATGAACATGATCACATCGGCATCCTGCTCGATGGCGCCGGACTCGCGCAGGTCCGACATCATCGGCTTCTTGTCGGTGCGTTGCTCCAGCGAGCGGTTGAGCTGGGAAAGCGCCATCACGGGAACATTCAATTCCTTGGCGAGGGCCTTCAGTCCACGCGAGATTTCTGAAATTTCAGTGGCGCGATTCTCCTTGTTTCCGGGCACCTGCATCAATTGCAGGTAATCGATGACGATAAGGCCAAGGTCATGCTCGCGCTTCAGCCGTCGCGCGCGCGCACGCAACTCGCCCGGCGACAGGGCCGGCGTGTCATCGATGAAGATGCGTGCCTCGCTGAGCATGGTGATCGCGCTGGTCACGCGCGGCCATTCCTCCTCGGCCAGGTCGCCGGTACGCAGATGCTGCTGGTTGATCCGTCCCATCGAGGAGATCAGGCGGAAGGCGAGCTGCGAGGACGACATTTCCATGGAAAACACGGCAACCGCCTTCTTCGTGCGCATTGCCGCATTCTCGGCCATGTTCAAGGCCAGCGCGGTCTTGCCCATCGACGGTCGCGCGGCGACGATGATCAGGTCGGAGGGCTGCAGGCCGGTGGTCATTTCGTCGAGATCGGTGTAGCCGGTCGGCAGGCCGGTGATGGTGCCGCGATTCTCGTAACGGTGATGGAGGATCTGGAATGCATCCTTGACCGCCGAGCGCATCGTGACGAAGCCCTTGCGCCCGCGCGAGCCGGCCTCGGCAATGCGGAAAACCTTTTGTTCGGCCATTTCCAGCAGCTCCTGGCTGCCGCGGCCCTCGGGCTGGTAGGCATCGCCGGCAATCTCGGTGCCGGTATCGATCAATTGCCGCAGCACGGATTTCTCGCGGACGATATCGGCATAGGCAACGATGTTCGCCGCGCTCGGCGTCGAATTGGCCAATTCGATGACATAGCCGATGCCGCCGACCTGGTCGGACAGGCCCTGGGCCTCGAACCACTCGCCAAGGGTCACCGCATCGCAGGGCTGGTCCTTCTCGCTGAGCGTGGCGATAGCCCGGAAGATGACGCGATGGTCGCGCCGGTAGAAATCATCCTCGCCGATGCGATCAGCCACCTTCTCCCAGGAATCCGGGGCCAGCATGAGGCCACCGAGCACGGCCTGCTCCGCTTCGATCGAATGCGGCGGAACGCGCAGGGTCTCGATGTTCGGAGCGGGTTTGCGTTCGGCGAAGGTGGCCATGGGCGAGAGCCTGATCTGCGTGCAATTCGACACGCGATCATACGCAGCGCCGCGTCTCACCAATAGAGAACAACCCTGTGCATAAGCTGTGCAAGGCATGTTCTGGCAATGAAAAAGGCGCCTTGCGGCGCCTTTCTCGTTGCAGCGTGACGCATCTGGATCAGCTTTCCGGAACGACGATCACCTTGACCATCGATTCGATGTCGGCATGCAGGTGCACGCGCACTTCGAACTCGCCGATATGGCGGATCGGGCCTTCGCCCTGGACCACTTCGCCCTTGTCGAGGGTGAGGCCGGCGGCCGTGAAGGCCTCGGCGATGTCACGCGGTCCGACCGAGCCGAACAGCTTGCCTTCCGTGCTGGCATTGGCCTTGATGGTGACGGCCTCGGCGGCATCGAAACGGGCCTTGCGTGCCTCGGCGGCACCCAGTTGCTGGTTGGCCTTGGCTTCATATTCGGCGCGACGCGCCTCGAAGTTCTCGAGGTTTCCGGCTGTCGCCGGGACGGCCTTGCCGTGCGGCACCAGGTAATTGCGGCCATAGCCCGGCTTGACCGTGACCTTGTCGCCTAGGTTTCCGAGATTCTTTACTTTTTGCAGAAGAATAAGTTGCATGGTAACACTCCAATTCGTTAGCGCCGGGGCAACCGGCGCAGCTTGCGCTGTCCGAATCGACCTGGCGCGCGGCGACAGGTCGTCAGTTCAGAAGGCGGATTCAGTGGCTGTCGCTGTAGGGAAGCAGCGAGAGGAAGCGCGCGTGCTGCACGGCAACGGCAAGCTGGCGCTGGTAGCGCGCCTTGGTGCCGGTGATGCGGCTCGGCACGATCTTGCCGGTCTCGGTGATGTACTGGCGCAACAGGTTCAGATCCTTGTAATCGATCTCGACCACGCCTTCGGCGGTGAAACGGCAGAATTTCTTGCGACGGAAGAACTTGGACATGATGGCAATTCCTGAAGTCGGGATGGGTTATTCGGCGCTGGCGGATTCGGCGTCGGAATCATCCGAATCACTTTCCACCCGCGAGCCACGGCTCGAACGGCTCGGGCGGTCATCGGAATCATCGCCAAAGCCACCTTCATCATCACGACGACGACGGTCGCCCTTGTCGTCCTTGTTCTTCATGATTGCCGACATTTCCGTCACCGCCTCGTCACGCTTGATGACCAGGTGGCGCAGCACGGCATCGTTGAAACGGAAGCCCGACAGCAGCTCATCGAGCACGCCCTGGCTGACCTCGATGTTCATCAGGACGTAATGGGCCTTGGCCAGGTGCTGCATCGGGAACGCCAACTGGCGACGGCCCCAGTCTTCCAGGCGATGGATCTTGCCGCCGTCGGCTTCGACCATCGACCGGTAACGCTCGATCATGGCCGGCACTTGCTCACTCTGGTCCGGATGGACCAGGAACACGACTTCATAATGACGCATGGTTAATCCTTGTGGATGTCCGCAGCGCGTGCGGGGGCAGCCTCCCGTCATGCGGTGAGGCAAGAATCTTCGTCAATGGACGGACGAAGGGGCGCGGATGGTAATGGATTCAAGGACCTGGGGCAAGGCCAGCCTGCGCGCGGCACGTCCGCGCTGTCACCAACTGCGGATGCTGCGGGGCGGATCGTTCAGCCAGCTCGTCCAATCCCGGGCCAACGCCGCCAGGCCACCGGGATAGCTCGAATCAAGAGTCAACTCGGCTCGTACCGGCAGGCAGGGCTGCGCGCGTTGCGCCGCCAGGACCGCGCTCAAGGCCACCCGACCCGGCGCCGTGTCCATCAGCATCGCGACCAGGGCGTAAGCACGCAGATAGCGTTGCTGCTGATCCCCGGCATAGAAATCCGCACCCTCGAAGGCGAGCAGGTCAGCCAGTTCGGCGTGCCCGTCGCCCTCGATGCGGGCGGCACGGAGGCTTCGTGGAGAATCGGCGATGGTCACCTGCGCGCCCATGCCGGAAACCGCCAGATGCTCGAAATAACCGGCAATCCCCTCGTTGATGGCGGTCGGCAGCCGGCCGACGCGCTCATGCATCAGGGCATGGGTGATTTCGTGGCGCAGGATGAGAAAGTTCGTGAGCTTGTCTTCCTGCAAGCGGATATGAATGGTGCGGTCTTTCGGCGAATAGGTGCCGGCGGAATTGACCATCGTCGGATTGTCGACGCGCTTGGCCCAGGCATCGGCCGCCGCGATGAATTCAACATCGAGCAGCAGGCCCGGATCACCTTCAAGGCCAAGCGTGCCACGCAGGATCCGCTCGATGGCCTGGGCCGACGAAATCGCGTTTTGCACCACGTCATCCGGAAGATTGACGTCATAACCCCGCGCATGCACGACGATTGGCGGCAGATCCCGTGCGTCGATCCTGCGGTAGCCCTGCGCCACCCCGCTGGGTGCCTGGTCGGAGAAATGGGTGATGCCCTTGTCATCGACCCAGCGATGGATGGCTGTCTGCTTCGGTTTCGCCGCAGCGGCCGTGCCGGCCAGACAGGCGTGCGCGTCGATTGCGGCATGCAGCCCGGAGCGGTCGATCGGCCCGCTTTCGCGATTGGCCCGCGCGTCGGAGCGTGCCGCCGGTTCCTTGGCAGGCGTGCCCGCATGGTCCGGTTTGCGGGAATGATCGACCTGGGCGGCAATGCCTGGCGCATGCCCAGCTTCATCCGCCGTCAACATATTGAACAGTCCAAGGGCGATTGCCGAGGCAACAACCAGCAGGAGAAGCGCCACGACCACGCGTCTCATGGCATGCCCCGGCCTGCGTGCGCCAATCTGGCCGGTGTGCCGCAACTGTCTGCAATGTCGATGAAGCCGATGCTCATGCACCGAGCATAGCGCGCCGACTTGCCGATCGCGCCGACGCCGGCGCTGCGGCCGTCAACGCTGCACTCCAGCATTTGTCCATCAAAACAAGGAGAACCCGCCGCCCGGCGGATTCTCCGGATGCGAAAGATCAGTCAGTTGCGGCCTGACAACCAAGCAGATCGCTGTCGTTGATGACCCAACGATCGGTGTCCGCACACAATGCGACACTCTCCACCACGCATTCGTCGCCATCTTCATCGACGACCTTGACATCCCATTTGTCACATGGAATCCCGCTCAGGGTGAATTGCTCGCCTGGTTCGATGGTCTGCTTGCCAAGCTGATCCTCGCCCCACTCGCTTTCATCGGTGGGTGAGAAATACATCTCGTGGATTGCCCAGCTGGATTTGTTGACGACGATCACCTTGGAATTGCCGGCGGCAAGAGCCGAGGCGCTGCCGAACAACGCCAGCATGGAGGCAAGAGCAATGATGCGGTTGGACTTGGACACGGATGGTCACCTTTTTTCGGAGGGAAACGGGAGAATCGGCTTCCGGCGAAAAACACCGGTTGCACCGGGACTCGGAGCAAGAAACAAGCCAACCCGACCTGTCGCAAGGCACGGCTGCCGCCGCCGCAGGTCATGGACTTGCCCGGGAGGTTTCAGTCAGGCCGCGTGCGCCAGGCGGTAGCCCTTGATGCGCAAGGCGAACTCCTGCAATGCGCGATTGCCGCTTTCCTCGGCCTCGCGACACCATTGCTTGAGTCCCTCCAGCATGGCCTCGCCGTTGCGCCCTTCCATCAGGTGGTGCAGGCGCGCCCGGTATTCCATGACCGTGGCCATGGCCGGACGCTGGTTGATCCAGTTGCCGAGGCGCTCGCGAGCATCGTTGTCGAGCCAGCGTCCACCGCTGGACAGCGCCGCGCGCATGCGTCGCGGGAATCCCTTGATGCTGTCCCCGGCATGGGCGAACTCGGCACGCAGGGTCGGCAGGGTAACGCCGCGGAAGTAGTCGGTCATGACCTGGAACCTGTGCGTGAGCAAGGCCTTGATCGTGTCGGTATCCGGGGCATGCACGTCTTCGCGGATATCCAGCGATGGCGCAACGCGCATGACCTTGGCCAGGCGTACGGCACTGAAGATGCGGATCATCATCCAGCCAATGTCGAACTCGAATCGGCGCAGCGAGAACTTGGCCGAACTCGGAAAGGCGTGGTGGTTGTTGTGCAGTTCCTCCCCGCCGACAATCAGGCCCCAGGGAGTCAGGTTGGTCGAGGTGTCGTCGCTCTCGACATTGCGATAGCCCCACCAGTGGCCCAGGCCATTGATGACGCCAGCAGCCATCAGCGGAATCCAGATCATCTGCGCGGCCCAGATCACCACGCCCCACAGCCCGAACAGCGCGAACAGCGCAAACAGCAGCAAGGTCGGTCCCAATTCGGGATGGCGACCATATACATGGCGCTCCAGCCAGTCGCTCGGCGTGCCACGGCCATATTTCTCGGTGATCGAAGGATCGCGACGCGCCTGTCGATAGAGATCGACGCCATCCAGCAGAACCTTGCGGATACCGTAGATTTGCGGACTGTGTGGATCTTCCACTGTTTCGCACTTGGCGTGGTGCTTGCGATGGATCGCCACCCATTCCTTGGTCACCATGGCGGTCGTGAACCAGGCCCAGAAGCGGAAGAAATGCGCCAGCACCGGGTGGAAATCGACGCCACGATGGGCCTGGCTGCGATGCAGATAGAGAGTCACCGAGAAAATCGTCAGCTGCGAAGTGACGAGAAAACACAACACGAGCATGGGCCAGGAGGCGTGACTGAGGCCATTGGTCAGAAAATCGACTAACGAATCAAACATGGTTGCTTCCGGATTGAACAGCCGCTGACTATACCCGACTGCCCGGGGCAATCCGCTACAGGCTCAATCGTCGACCGCGCCTTGCATGGATTTGCCGACATCCCGGCGTCCGCTCATGCGTCGACGCGGATCACGATCAACGCCCGCCATCAGCCGGCGTATTGTCCGGGTGCAGCCAGCCGGATTCGCCGTCGATGTAGTGTTCGTTTTTCCAGATCGGCACGCGCAGCTTGATTTCGTCGATGATCCAGCGGCATGCGGCAAAGGCGGCGTCGCGGTGATCGGCGCTGACTCCGACCCAGACGGCCATGTCACCGACCACCAGACTGCCGCTGCGGTGCACGGCGGCGGCGGCGCGCAGCTTGAAGCGGTCAACCGCCGCGTCGAGGATGGCTTCACCTTCGCTCGATGCGAGCGGCGCATAGGCCTGATAGTCGAGCCGCTGCACCGCGCGACCTTGATTGTGATTGCGTACCCACCCTTCGAAGATCACGCAGGCACCGGCGCCGGCGGCCTCGAGACGGCGCTTTTCGGCGACACCGTCAATGCTGTCCGGCACCAGCCGGAAACGGCTCATCCGCCCGATACCGGCGGCAGGAAGACGATTTCATCGTCTTCGTTCAAAGGATGATCCCACGCCACGATATGGCCGTTCACGGCAACGCGCAGGCGTTCGCGGTCGAGATTGAAATCGTGACGTTGGCGAACCTCGTCGTAAAGCGAGGCGAGGTCGCTGGCACGCGCGTCGACCGACTCCGCGGCACAACCGGCGCAGTCGGCAAGGCTGGCGAAATACAGCAGGCGGAATTTCATTTGCGCACCCTGCCCGCCTTGACCGTGCGCTTGCCGCCGCGTTTGTCGAGCAGGCGGATTTCACCGATGACGATCTCGTGGCTGAGCGCCTTGCACATGTCGTAGACGGTCAGCGCCGCAATGCTCGCACCGGTCAATGCTTCCATCTCGACGCCGGTCTTGTGCGTTATCGCCACCTCGCAACGAATCAGGAGTTGGTCTGGCGCGATGAAATCCATCTCGAAACGGCAGTTTTCGATCGGCAAGGGATGGCAGAACGGAATCAGCTCATGCGTGCGCTTGACCGCCAGCGTACCGGCAATGATGGCGGTATCCAGTACCGGCCCCTTGGCCGAGCGCAGGTCGTTGGCCTGCAATGCCGCAGCGACCTCGACCGGGAAATGCACGCTGGCCACGGCAACCGCGATGCGTCGGGTAACCTGCTTGGCACCGATATCGACCATGGCGGGTCGTCCGGACTTGTCGATATGGCTCAGTTTGTCGGTCATTCGGATTCCTGTTTCCGCTATTCGGATTCACGCCAGAACAATGACGGGTCAGCCACCGATGGCATACATCTCGACATGTTCGCGTGCTGATGCCTTCGCCAGGCCGCGGATCTCGCTGTAGCGATCATCGCGTGCCGACCAGACCGCCGATATCAACGCCGCCAGCTCGGCATCGCTGGCACCCGCCCGCAGCGGGCCAAGCAGATCGTGGCCGCTGGTAGCGAACAGGCAGGTGTACAGGCGCCCGTCGGCGGAGAGCCGCGCGCGCGTGCAGTCGCCGCAAAACGGTTCGCTGACCGAGCTGATGAAGCCGATCTCGCCGCCACCATCGATGAATTCCCAGCGCTGCGCGACTTCGCCGCCGTAGCGGGCCGGCAAGGCGCGCAGTGGCCAGCGTGCGGCGATGCGCGCGCGCAGCTCGGCGCTCGCCACGACGAGATCCTCGCGCCAGGCGTTGCAGGTGCCGACATCCATGTATTCGATGAAGCGCAGGATGTGGCCGCTGCCACGAAAGTGCTCGATCATGTCGAACACATGCGCATCGTTGATGCCGCGCATGACCACACTGTTGAGCTTGAGCGAGCTGAATCCGCACGCCGTCGCCACTTCGATGGCGGCAAGCAACTCGGCAACCTCGCCGCGCCCGCCGGATAGCTTCCGATATGCCTCGGCGTCGAGCGTATCGACGCTCAAGGTGATGCGCTGCAGGCCCGCCTCGCGCAGCGCCTGCGCGGATTTCGGCAGCAGGCTGCCGTTCGTGGTCATCGCGATGTCGTCGATGCCTTCGATCGCCGCCAGTTGCCGCACGAGTTCCGGTAGCTCGCGGCGCAGCAGCGGTTCACCGCCGGTGAGGCGCAGCTTGCGCACGCCGAGGCCTGCAAAGATCCGCGCCAGGCGCTCGATCTCCTCGAAACGCAGGCGACCCGACTTGCTGAGGAACTGGTGGTCGCGCGGATAATCGTCCTCGGGCATGCAATACGGACAACGGAAATTGCAGCGATCGATCACCGAGATGCGCAAGCCGCTCAACGCGCGTGCGCGCCGATCGAGCGTCGGCGCACTTTCCATGCGCAAGGGAATGCTCGTGTCCATCAGGCCGCCGGTTCGATGCGCACGCAGGCCGATTCATGCGCCGCTTGCAAGGCCATGACCTGGCCGCGATCGGCGACACGGTAACCGCGCTGACGCAAGGCTGCGGCTTCGGCCAGCGAGGCATAGTGATAAAGCACCAGGCGCTGGCGCAACCCTTCGGGGTATTCGCGCTCGATGTCATCGATCCCGGAATGCGAGGGATTGCCGTGCAGGACGCAGTCATGGGCGACCAGTTCGTTGGCGTCGGCAATGGACGCGAGCACCTCCGGGATCGGTCGCGTATCGCCGGTCCAGACCACGCTGCCACGCAAGGCCAGGCCGAACGAAGTCATCGGCGCGTGATGGCGGGTCGGAAACACGTCAAACCAGAGTCCCTGGTGCCAGAAGCCGCGCGACAGCGGAATCAGCTGGAAGGCATCCCAGAAATTCGCCCCGCCCTCGGCGAGGACTTGCGGATAGTCGGCAATGCGCGATTGCAGGATCGGCACCAGCGCGGCGTGGGCATACAGGCGCAGGCGTCCACGCTGACCGGAATCGAAGTATGTCGAGAAAAACAATCGTTCCAGGCCGCCGACATGATCCATGTGCGCATGGGTCAGGTAAATGGCCTTTGGTGCCGAACGATAGTGATCCAGGCAGGCGGTCAGCGCATCGGGACCGCAATCGATCATCAGCAGCGGTTGCCCATCATGCTCGATCACCGCCGCCGACGAACCCAATTCGACCGCGTGCGCGTTGCCGACACCAAGAAACCTCAGGGCGAGACTCAAGAGTGCTCTCCACGCGCATGCCGATCGGCGAGGCTGCGGTGATAGGCAGCCAGCAGCGGATGCCAGAACAGCGCATCGAAATCGACCATGTGCTTGTAGGCCTGCAGCTTGCGAAAAGAACGCAACAGGCGCTGCAGGTTTGCCAGTTGCCAGTTCAGCGACGGCCGCCGTCGTGCACAGCGATCGAAATCGATCACCCAGACCGTGCCACCGGCATCGACGAGCACGTTGTTCGCGTTGAGATCCGCATGCCAGATGCCCTTGGCATGAAAAGCCGCGAGGACTCGCCCGACCTTCGTCGCCAGCGCCGCATCGAGCGCTTGCGCGCTGAGCTTGTCGGCCAGGGTCCGCGCCGCGGGAATCTGGCGCGTGATCAGATCCGCCTGGTAGCGCAGCCCCTTGCGCACATAACGCGCCAGCAGCGGTGCCGGCACCGGCAAGCCGGCGTTGGCGAGTTCGGCAAGCAGGCGGAACTCGCGAAACGCACGCGTGCGTTCGCGTCCGGTCCACAGGTAGCGATCCTGACTGAAACGGGCGGCCAGCCCGCCGCGGCGATAATGGCGCAATACGCAGGAACCAAACGGCGCATCGAAAAAAACCACCGCGCCGCGCCCGGGACGCTGCTCGCCTTGGACGCCGGCAACTTGTTCGAACCAGTGCTCATCCGCTGCGCCGACCTGTGCCGGGTCGAAGAGGATCGCGCCATGGGCGGTTTTCTGGATCTGCGCCTTGATCATTGGCTCGGTGGAGTCGGCAGGCTGTGGTCGATTCTAGCAAGTTCGGCGGCGCGGCCCGCAGGAGAGCGGAAGGTTGTCGCGGCGTGTCACAGGTGACTGGATGCACATCGCAGTGCGTGCCCGGGCCTGAGACAATACCCGGTCTTGATCGTCCAGGAGTGCGCCAGCGCATGCGCAAGCGAAAAACTGTCGACACCGGTGCCACGCTGGAATCCCTGTGCATCCTGCGTACCTCGGCGATTGGCGATGTCACCCATGTGGTTCCGTTGGTGCGCACGCTGCAGGCGGCAATGCCGCAGACCCGCCTGACCTGGCTGATCGGCAAGCTCGAGTATCGCGTCGTCGGTGACCTGCCGGGCGTCGAGTTCATCGTCTTTGACAAGTCGGCCCGGCGTGAAGGCTTCCGCGCGGTGCGCGAGAAACTCGCCGGCCGCCGCTTTTCTGCCTTGCTGCACATGCAGGTTGCACTGCGCTCGAACATCCTCAGCGTGCTGGTCAAATCGCCACTGCGCATTGGCTACGATCGCGCCCGCTCGAAAGACCTGCACGGCCTGTTCATCAATTGCCGGATTGCCTCGCGCAAGGGCCAGCACGTGCTCGATGCCATGGCGAGTTTTCTCGAACCGCTGGGCTTGATCCAGGAGTCGGTGCGCTGGGACATTCCAATCCCGGCCGAAGCCGAGGAGTTTGCCGACCGCTTCCTGCCGCGCGGCCGGCGCACCTTGCTGATCAGTCCGACCTCAAGCCATCGCCTGCGCAACTGGCGCGCCGAGCGCTATGCGGCGGTTGCCGATCACGCCATGAATGAGCTTGGCTGGCGCATCGTCCTCTGTGGCGGGCCAAGCAGCTTCGAGCGCGAATTCGCCAACCAGATCCTGGCCGCGATGAAGACGCCGTGCATCGACCTCACCGGCAAGGACACGCTCAAGCAATTGCTGGCCCTGCTGCGCCGTGCCGATATCGTATTGGCACCCGATTCGGGACCGATGCACATGGCCAACGCGGTCGGCACGCCAGTTCTCGGTCTGCACGCGGCAAGCAATCCGCACCGTTCGGGGCCTTACTCGGATCGGCAATGGTGCGTCGATCGCTACGATGCGGCGGCACGAAAATACCGGCGCAAACCCGCAGAGAAACTCGCCTGGGGCACCAAGCTCGAGTATCCGGGAGTCATGGATCTGATTGAAGTCGATGACGTGATCGAGCGCCTGCACGCGTTTTCGGCGCACCTCGATGCAACGGGCCGGCAGGCAATGAGCTGAACGAAATGCAACCTGCAGGGCAGGATTGGATGGCGTGCTCCAATTCCGTCCTGCAGGATGCCGGCATGAATGTGCTTGAGTTGCCCCCGCCTCGGCCGGCGTCGCGTCATGCCAGCCGCAATCCGCTGACGGCCCCGGCGGCATATCCCGGAGCTGCCCCCGAACCCGGCAAGCCGATCTTCCTCGAAGACGGCAGCATGCTCCTGCTGCGGCCGATCGACCCCGGCGATGTCGAAACCTTGATGCGCGCATTCAAGCGCATGACGCCGGAACAAGTCCGCGCCCGCGTCTTCCACGCCTTGAGCGAACTCCCCGAGCCGGTCGCACGCTCCATGTGCCGGGTCGACCCCGCACAGGCTATCGCCGTGGTCGCCACCGATCCTGACGGTGGCGAAATCCGTGCCGAGGCACGCGTCCATCTCGATGTCGTCACCCAGTCCGCCGAACTCGCCATCGCCATCGACCCGCAATTCACCGGCAAGGGCCTCGGCAGGATCCTTGTCGAACATCTGATCCGTGCCGCCAGGGCTCATGGCATGCGCGAGATCTGGGGCGACACCCAGGCCGGCAATTTCGCCATGCTTGGCCTGACCCGACGCCTCGGCTTCACCCACGATCGCAAGCGCGATGACGCCAGCCTGGTGCGATTCTTCCTCAACCTCGATTCCGCTGCGGCCCACGAACGCGACACAAGCAGCTAAACTTCGCGCCCCGCGCTGGATGCACGCCACCTCTGGCGCTGCCGCCGTTTGTCAAATCGATGACCCATACCGCATTGCTCCAATCCAGCCTGCCGAGCAGCCCCAAACAGCGCCGGCAATGGAACACGCCGCACGGCTCGGCACTGGCACTCGCCCTGGCTGAAGCCGGGAATTGCCATCCCGGCCTCGTCGTCGTGGTCACCCGCGATACGCACGCCGCGCATGCGCTGGAATCGGAGATTGCGATATTTGCCGGCGACGGCCTCGAAGTGCTGCAGTTTCCGGATTGGGAAACCCTGCCCTACGACCTGTTTGCGCCGCACCCGGACATAGTTTCGCAACGCGTCTCGACCCTGCACCGATTGCCGGGACTTGGCCGCGGCGTGCTGGTCGTGCCGATCGCGACGCTGATGCAGCGCCTGGCGCCGCGCAGCTTCATCACCGGTTCGGGCCTGGTCCTTGCTGGTGGCCAGCATTTCGACCTCGCCGCCGAACAGCGGCGCCTGTCCGCAGCGGGTTATCGAAACGTGCCCCAGGTGCAGGAGCCCGGAGATTTTGCCGTGCGTGGCGCCATCGTCGATATTTACCCGACCGGCAGCGGCGTTCCGTATCGCATCGAGTTGTTCGACGAGGAAGTCGATTCAATCCGCACCTTCGATCCGGAAACGCAGCGCTCGGCCAGCAAGGTCGATCATGTGCGCCTGTTGCCGGCGCGCGAATTCCCCTTGACCGAGGAGACCGCGAAGGATTTTCGCAACGCCCTGCGCGAACGATTTCCCATCGACCCGCGGCGTTGCCCGCTGTACCAGGACATCAAGGAAGGCACCGCGCCGGCCGGCATCGAGTACTACCTGCCGATGTTCTTCGCGCAAAGCCTGTACGGCGCGACCGAAACCCTGTTCGACTATCTCGCCGACGGTGCCTTGTTTGTCGTCTGTGACGGCGCCCTCGACGCCGCCGGGCAGTTCTCGCGGCAGACCCATGAGCGCTACGAGCAACGCGCCCATGACATCGAGCGGCCGATCCTGCCGGTATCCGAGCTGTACCTTTCCCCGGAACAATTGCGCGAGCGACTGAACCAGCAGTTGCGCATCGATCTGGTCGCTGCGGGCTCCGATGACCGCGCCGTCAACCTCGGCACGCAGCCGGTTCCGTCCGTGCCGATCAATCGCAAGGACGAAACACCCGTCGCCGAATTGCAGCGCTTTGTCGCCAGCTACCCAGGTCGCGTCCTGATCGCCACCGAATCGGCCGGCCGGCGCGAAGCACTCATCGAGCAGATCGGCGCAGCCGGCTTGACGCTGGCCACGGTCGCCTCGTGGCGCGAATTCGTCGATGCGGATCCGCCCGTCCGATTCGCCATCACCGTCGCCGCGCTGGAACAGGGTTTTGCCGTCGTCAAACCCGCCATCAGCGTGCTCACCGAGCGCGAACTGCTCGGCGAACGCGCCCAGCAGAGTCGCCGCCGCAAGCGCGTCGCCCGTGATCCGGAAGCGGTGATCCGCGACTTGACCGAATTGGCCATCGGCGCGCCGATCGTGCATGTCGATCACGGCGTCGGCCGTTATCAGGGCTTGCTCAAGCTCGACGTGGGCGGTGCCGATGGCGAGTTCCTGGCCATCGAATACGCCAAGGGCGACAAGCTGTACGTACCGGTCGCGCAACTGCACCTGGTCAGTCGCTACTCGGGCACGGCACCGGAACTTGCGCCCTTGCATTCGCTCGGCGGCGAAGCCTGGGATCGGGCCAAGCGCCGCGCCGCCGAAAAGGTGCGCGATGTCGCCGCCGAACTGCTGGCAATCTATGCGCAGCGCGAGGCGCGTGCTGGCACCGCGCTGGCCATCGATCGCCTGATGTACGAGCAGTTCGCCGCGGCATTCCCGTTCGAGGAGACCCCGGACCAGTTGCAGGCAATCGAAGCCGTGATCAGCGACCTGGCCCGCACACGGCCAATGGATCGCGTGGTCTGTGGCGATGTCGGCTTCGGCAAGACCGAGGTTGCCCTGCGCGCGGCGTTTGTCACGGCGATATCCGGCAAGCAGGTCGGCATGCTGGCGCCGACCACCCTGCTCGCCCAGCAGCACTACCAGAACTTCCGCGACCGCCTGGCCGATTGGCCGATCCGCGTCGAAGTGCTGTCGCGCTTCAAGTCGAAGAAGGAAACCAGCGAGGTCCTGGCCAAGCTTGCCGAAGGCCAGATCGACATCATCATCGGCACGCACAAGTTGCTGCAGGCGGATGTGAAGTTCAGGGACCTCGGCCTGCTCATCGTCGACGAGGAACAGCGTTTCGGCGTGCGCCAGAAGGAACAACTGAAAAGGCTGCGCGCAGAAGTCGATCTGCTCACGCTGACGGCGACGCCGATTCCACGCACCTTGAACATGGCCATGGCCGGACTGCGTGACCTTTCCATCATCGCCACGCCACCGGCGCATCGCCTCGCCGTGAAGACCTTCATCGGCCATTGGGACCCGGCCTTGATCCGCGAGGCGTTCCAGCGCGAATTGCAACGCGGCGGCCAGGTCTATTTCCTGCACAACGAGGTCGAGACGATCGAGAAAACCGCGCGCGAGCTCGAAGCCCTGGTGCCTGATGCGCGCGTGCGCATCGCCCATGGCCAGATGCCCGAGCGCGAGCTGGAACAGGTCATGCTCGATTTCTACCGCCAACGCTTCAACGTGATGGTCTGCACCACGATCATCGAATCAGGCATTGACGTGCCGAGCGCGAACACCATCGTCATCAATCGCGCCGACAAGTTCGGCCTCGCCCAGTTGCACCAGTTGCGCGGTCGCGTCGGCCGCTCGCATCACCGCGCTTATGCATTCCTCATCGTGCCGGACGCCCGTTCGATCACTGTCGATGCCGAAAAGCGACTCGAAGCGTTGGCCTCGCTGGAAGACCTTGGCGCGGGCTTCACGCTGGCCACGCACGATCTGGAAATCCGCGGTGCCGGCGAATTGCTTGGGGAGGAGCAATCCGGGCAGATCGAGGAAGTCGGCTTCTCGATGTACCGGGACATGCTCGATCGTGCGGTGCGTGCGCTGAAATCCGGCAAGGTGCCCGATTTCGACCTGACCAGCGAACACGAGGCCGAAATTGCCTTGCATGTCGCCGCGCTGATTCCGGATGACTACCTGGCCGACGTCAATGCACGCCTGACCCTGTACAAGCGCATCTCCAGCGCAGCGGACGAGGATGCCCTGCGCGATCTGCAGGTGGAAATGGTCGATCGCTTCGGCCTGCTGCCCGATCAGGTGAAGAACCTGTTTGCGCTCACCGAACTCAAGTTGCTGGCGACACCCCTGGGCATCCGCAAGCTCGAACTCGGCGCCAACGGCGGGCGCGTGGTCTTCAATGCGAAACCGAGCATCGATCCGCTGACCGTGATCCGCATGATCCAGACCCTGCCCAAGGTCTACGCGCTGGATGGTCAGGACAAACTGAAGATCAAACTCCAGCTCGAAGGCACCAGCGAGCGTATGCGCGTGGCCCGCGAGATCATCGGGGCGCTGTCGAAACGCACTGCGACTTGAACGCAGCCGCGGCGATCAGCCGATCGATTCCGTGACGGCTGCGGCGACCAGCGGCTGCAATTGGCAATCCAGCGCCACGCGCTCGTCGAAGACGAAGCAGCGACCGTCGTAAGCGTAGCCGCCAACCTCTTCGAAATAGCCGAGGATACCGCCGTCGAGCTGGTAGACATTGTCGATGCCTGCGGCCTGCATCCAGATCGCCGCTTTTTCGCAACGGATGCCGCCCGTGCAGAAGCTGACCACGGTCGCACCCGCGAACGCCTCGCGCTGCCCGGCAACGGCCGTCGGCAACTCGGTGAACTTGTCGATGGCCAGAGTCATTGCCCCCTCGAAGGTGCCGAAAGCGACTTCCTGCTGGTTGCGTGTATCCAGCAAAAGCAGGCGATTGCCCCGGTCATCACTGCCCTGGGCGATCCAGCGGGCAAGTTCGGCAGGCGCGAGTGCAGGCGCACGACCCGCCAGCGGTGTTGCCTCCGCTTGCCGGAAGCTGATGATCTCGGGTTTCACCTTCACCTTGAGCCGCGCGAACGGCTGGGTCGTGCTGCGACTGCGCTTGATGATGATGCCGGCGAAACGCGGATCGGCACGCAGGTCCTCGACAAAGGCTTCAATGCCGACATCGGCACCGGCAAGGAACAGGTTCAAGCCCTCGCCAGCGATCAGGATCGTGCCGCGCAATCCGAGCCTTTCGGCAAGCTCGTGCAAGCGCTCGGCAAGGGATTGCGGGGCGTCGACTTCGACAAACTGGTAGGCGGCGATATTGAGGATCATCTGTCGATTTTACGGGAACCCGCCGGCGACGCGAAGCGCGCGCCGCGTCGCCTCTGGTCAATCGCTGCATTCCGCGCTAGAAAGGCAGGGCGTACCGCAACGTTCGGCGCGCAAACCCGAACCGACCATCCAACTCGAGAGAATCCTCATGTCCAAAGGTATGGATCAGAAGAAGAGCGAAAAGAAGAAGCCCGAGAAAACCCTGAAGGAAAAGCGCGCAGCCAAGGCCGAGAAGAAGAAGTCCAAGTGATCGACAGAAAGCCGACGGCTGCCGATTCCGCATCGGCAGCCGCAGGTGAATCGTCGCCCGATGCTATTGCAACCGCGCAGCTCTCGCGGCATTCCTGCGCTTCGGCAGGATGAACCCGCACCTGTCCTCGTCACCAACGCCGCGGAACGGCAACCGTTCCAGGGCCCGGGAATGATCCATGCTTCCTTCAGATATCCGCCGCACGCAGCGAATTTCCGCACGCTGGCTGCGCGCCCTGGCCTTCAGAGGCTCGTCGCTGCTGGTACTGGCTGCATTTTCAGTGACCGCCAGCGCTGCTGACGCGCCGTTGATGAGCGAAGACGCGCGCCCGCCGACAGTGCTCGAATACGAGATCGTCAAGTCCTGGCCGCATGACCGCGCAGCCTTTACCCAGGGCTTGATCTATCGCGACGGCTTCCTCTACGAAAGCACTGGCCTCAATGGCCGATCCAGCCTGCGCAAGGTGAAACTGGAAACCGGTGAAGTCGTGCAGCGCGAGTCGGTTGCAAGCGAGTATTTCGCCGAGGGCCTCACCGACTGGAAGGATCGCCTGATCCAGATCACCTGGCAGTCGCAACTTGGCTTTGTCCATGACCTCAAGACCTTCAGGCGCGAAGGCCAATTCAACTACAGCGGCGAAGGCTGGGGCATCACCCATGACGCCAGGCGCCTGATCATGAGCGACGGCACCTCGACCTTGCGCTTCCTCGATCCGCAATCATTCCAGCAGACCGGCGCACTCGAAGTCACCTACCAGGGCAAGCCGTTGGCCAATCTCAACGAACTGGAGTTCGTGCGCGGGCGCATCTTCGCCAATGTCTGGCAAAGCAACAGCATCGTCGTCATCGATCCGGGCAGCGGCCGCGTCACCGCACAGATCGACCTGCCCGGACTGCTCAACGCCGAAGATCGCGCCGGTGGCGTCGATGTACTCAACGGCATCGCCTATGACGCACGGAAGGATCGGCTGTTCGTCACCGGCAAGCTCTGGCCGAAAATCTTCGAACTCAAGCTCAAGCACACCAATCTGCTCGACAAGGCGCATTGACGCGCAGCAAGGCGAGCAAGCCACAACACGCAGCAGTCATCGCTGCCAGCGGGACAGTGTCGCCGGCCCCCTGCATCGACCTGGATGCGGATTTCAATAATCCGCTTCTTCCGCCGCCTCGCGGCCTTGCTGGCGGATCAGGGCTTCCTCGCGGGCGTCGTTGATGGCCGCGCGCACGCCGTCAAGATCGACCTCGCTTTCATCGTGTTCGTATTCGCCGGTCAGCACGCTGTCGACGCGCAGCTTACCCGCCTCGAACAAGGCCCAGATTTCCTCGGCATACCAGGTGTCGAACAGCTCGGGGGCAAAGCGGCCGAGAAATGCGGTGAGGTTGTTGACGTCACGTTGCAGCATCGTGCGTGCGGCATTGTTGCCACTGGCGCTGACCACCTGCGGCAGATCGATGATGACCGGGCCGTTCTCGCCGACGAGAACGTTGTACGGCGAGAGGTCGCCATGGATCAGGCCAACCAGGAGCATGCGCACGACTTGCTCCATCAGGATTGCGTGATAGGCGCGCGCGGTTTCTGCGGAAAGCTCCACCTCGCCCAGGCGTGGTGCCGAATGTCCTTCGACATCGGTGACCAGCTCCATGACCAGCACGCCGTGGAAATAGCCGTAGGGTTTCGGCACCCGCACGCCGGCTTCCAGCAACTGGTAGAGCGCATCTACCTCGGTGTTCTTCCAGGCCAGCTCCTGCTGCTTGCGCCCGTACTTGCTCGCCTTGCCGATCGCGCGCGCCTCGCGGCTGCCACGCACCTTGCGTCCTTCCTGATATTGAACGCGCTGCTGGAAACTGCGCTGGGCCATGTCCTTGTAGACCTTGGTGCAGCGGATATCGTCGCCGACGCCGACCACATAGACCGCCGCTTCCTTGCCACTCTTGAGAGGCCGCACGACCCGATCGATGATGCCGTCGTCGATCAGCGGTTGCAGGCCGGGGGGAATCTTCATCAGCTTGGCTTTCCGGCTATGCGGTGGCCGTTGCGCGGGATCTGCAGCGGCAGGCGGCGCAGGATAACGGACTCGGCCGATGCTGCGATAGCGTGGCGCGATGACCCGGTGAAGATGCGAACCCCGTGAGTTGCACACCGCCCCGAGCTCGGCGTGCCCAATCCCTCACAGCCTGCAGCTGCAAGAATCCGAATATGGGCCCGCTTCTCTTGACCCCGACCCATTCCCGGATCCGGTCAGTTGGGCCTGGACGGGAAGTACGATCTGGAGCAATTGATCTGCGATCAGTGTGAGCAGAGTGGCATAGTCAAAACCGGTCATGGGGCCGCTAAATCAAGCGCAAGCAGCGACGCGGGGATCTGAACCGGATACGCGGCGACACGAAATAGTCCGGTATTCATGCATGGCATCGCGTACGATGGCGGTGTTCTCGGTTTTTCCAGTGCGTCTCGATCGGCCGCCCCGTCGCCGTTACCCGCGCTTGCGGCACAGGGTTATCTCGTCACCGATATACGCAGCCGATTCTACGAAACCCACTCGCGGCCCTGTGCTGGCCACCTGCCCAGCCCCCGACGCTGAGGATCCAGCATGGCCCTCGACATCCATCCCGATGACAGCAAGATCGATCCGCGCGTCTCCTGTGGCAATTGCGAGGCTGTCTGCTGTCGCCTGACGGTCGTACTCGACGCGGCGGATCGTATTCCCGAGCACATGATCGCGCATGGCGAGAACGGCGTGAAGACGATGGCGCGCGGCGTCGACGGCTGGTGCATCGCGCTGGATCGTGGCACGCACCGCTGCAGCATCCATGGCACGCGGCCGCGAGTCTGTCGCCGCTTTGCCATGGGTGGCGGCTACTGCCGGCTTGAGCGCGACATTTTTGCCAGGGCGCTTGCCGCCGGCAGGATTCCGCTACGCCTGGTCTGAGTCGACCGGCCCGCCGACCTGGCGCGCCGCCCACGCGGCGTATTCTTCGAGATAGTGCTGCATTGCGTCGTCATGCACATCGAAAATGCAGCGCACGCACCCCGAACCGCAGCAGTCCAGTGGATCGGGCGGCTCCGGCTTGCGCGGCTCGACATCTAAAACGGGTGTCAATGCCGGCCGAGTTGCTGGCGGGTCCATTGCACGATCTGACTGGATGACATGCCGCCGGATTGCCGCGCGATTTCGCGACCACCGACAAACAGGATCAGGGTCGGAATGCTGCGGATCTGAAAGCGGCCACCGAGGCCTTGTTGCGCTTCGGTATCGACCTTGGCCAGGCGCACCTGGGGCTCCAGTTGCCGCGTCGCCTCGGTGAAATGCGGTGCCATGTTGACGCAGGGTCCGCACCAGGGTGCCCAGAAGTCGACCAGCACCGGAAGATCGCCAGCCAGCGCCTTGCGGTCGAAATCGCCTTCTTCGAGGATTGCCGGCTTGCCGACGAACAAGGCGTGCCGGCAACGCCCGCAGACCGGATTGTCGACCAGCCGCGCCGACGGCACGCGGTTCAACGCGGCGCATTGCTGGCAGGGAATCATCATTGCGGAATCACTCATTGCAGCCTCGGCCTTGCTCGGGATGCCTCTGAAATGGCGACGCCCGGCGGCGGCACAAGGGTGTGCACTCATCCCCCGCTGTCGACTCGCCCGACGGCAAACACCTTGCCCGGATTGAGGATGCCGTGGGGATCGAGCACGGCCTTGATGCCGCGCATGACGGCGATCTCGGCGACGCTGCGCGTGCCGGCCAGATACTTCAGCTTGACCAGACCGATGCCATGTTCAGCGGAAATGCTGCCGCCGAATTCCTCCAGCGTGCGCGCCAGCAAGGCGGTGACGCGTTCACATTCGACGATGAACGCCGCATCCGTGGTAGACGCATCCTTGAGCACATTGATGTGCAGGTTGCCGTCGCCGATATGGCCGAACCAGACCACCTCATAATGCGGATATTCGCGCTCGAACATCGCCTGCATCGCCTGCATGAAGGCGGGAATCGCACTGATGCGCACCGAAATGTCGTTCTTGTACGGCTTGGCTGGCGCAAGGCTTTCGGTGATGCCCTCGCGCAGACGCCACAGCGAGGCCGCCTGAGCCGCGCTCTGGCTGATCACGCCGTCATTGACCCAGCCCTTATCGGCGCAGGTCTCGAACACGGCGAGCGCCGCCGCCTGCTGGGTCTCGTCGGCGGCATCGAATTCGGTGATCACGTAGAACGGCGATACCTGCTCGAACGGATCCTGCGCGCCGTGGGCGAGCACATGGGCAAGCGCACGATCGGTGAAGAACTCAAAGGCGCTGAGCCTCAGCCTGCGCCGGCATTCGGCAAAAACCTGCATGAGGTCGTCCATGGCCGGCAAGGCCAGCACCATGACATTCGAGGCCGCGGGCGCATCGGTCAGGCGCAGGCTTGCCTCGACGACCAGGCCTAGCGTGCCTTCGGCGCCGATCAGCAGGTGCCGCAGGTCGTAGCCGCTGGAATTCTTGATCAGGCCGCGATTGAGATCGAGCAAGTCGCCGCTGCCGGTCACGATCTTCAAGCCGGCAATCCACTCGCGCGTGTTGCCGTAGCGGATGACGCGGATACCGCCGGCATTGGTGGCGATGTTGCCGCCGATCGAGCATGACCCGCGTGAGGCAAAATCAACCGGATAAAACAGTCCGTGGGCGCTTGCCGCGCCTTGCAGGTTCTCCAGCAGCAAGCCCGGCTGCACCGTGATGATGCGATCGACGGCATTGAAATCGAGTACGCGGTTCATGCGTTCGAAACTGACCACGAGCTCGCCATTGGCCGCGACCGCACCACCCGACAAGCCGGTGCGGCCGCCCGAAGGAACGATGCCGACGCCCTCCTCTACGGCCCAGCGCACGATCGCCTGGACGTCCGCGACCGTCCTTGGCAAGGAAATGGCCAGGGGCGCGGGCGTCCAGCGTCGCGTCCAGTCGCGACCGTAGTATTCGAGATCGGCCGCGTCCGACTTCAGCAGCAGCTCGGGCAAGCGCTCGTGCAAACGCAATAATCGTGACTCGGACATTCAATGAAATCCACTTCAGCGAGGTTGCTGCCGCACCCGGAAAAGGTCATTTCCCGGCAGTGCAGACTGCCAGCGATTGACCGGAACGTCCACTGTTGCACTGCCGCAAAAGGCCTGGAATCTGGCATAGTCATCGCCATCGACCCAGGCCTTTCTGTTTCCGCTGCAACCCTCCAGGCGATCATCCAGGATCATGAAGAAGACCTCGTACCCGAAGCAGGAAATCCGCGTGCTGCTGCTTGAAGGCGTCAGCGCGAGCGCGATCGACACCTTCAAGGCCGCCGGCTATTCGCAAATCGAATTGCACGACAAGTCGCTGCCCGAGGATGAGCTCAAGCGGCGCATTGCCGAGGCGCACCTGATCGGCATCCGCTCGCGCACGCAACTGACTGCCGAAGTTCTCGCCCACGCCAAACGCCTGATCGCGGTTGGCTGCTTCTGCATCGGCACCAACCAGGTCAACCTCGAAGCCGCGCAGGGTCTCGGCATTCCGGTCTTCAACGCGCCCTACTCGAACACGCGCAGCGTCGCCGAGCTGGTGCTGGCCGAGGCAATCCTGCTGATGCGGCGGATTCCGCAGAAGAATGCCGAATGCCACCGCGGTGGCTGGTCGAAATCGGCCAGCGGCAGTTTCGAAGTGCGCGACAAGGTGCTTGGCATCGTCGGCTATGGCCACATCGGCACCCAGGTCGGCTTGCTTGCCGAAGGTCTTGGCATGCGCGTGATCTTCCACGACATCGAGCCGAAATTGACGCTTGGCAACGCGCGTGCCGCGGCCAGTCTCGACGACCTGTTGCAGCGGTCGGATATCGTCACCCTGCATGTACCCGAAACACCGCAGACGGCGATGATGATTGACGCCGGAAGACTGGCGAAGATGCGCAAGGGCAGCGCCTTGATCAATGCCTCGCGCGGAACCGTGGTCGACATCGAGGCGCTGGCGCAAAGCCTGCGTTCGGGTCATTTGTCGGGAGCGGCGGTCGATGTGTTTCCGCTCGAACCGAAAGCCAACGACGAGGCGTTTGTCTCGCCCCTGATCGGCATGGACAACGTGATCCTGACGCCGCACATCGGCGGCAGCACGCTCGAAGCACAGGACAATATCGGCATCGAGGTTGCCGCCAAGCTGGTGCGCTACAGCGACAATGGCTCGACCCTGTCGGCAGTCAATTTCCCGGAAGCAACCCTGCCCGAACACCCGCACAGTCACCGTCTGCTGCACATCCATCGCAACATGCCGGGCATGCTCTCGCGGATCAACGAGATCTTCTCGCAGCAGAACATCAACATCGACGGCCAGTACCTGCAGACCAATGCGAATATCGGCTATGTCGTTGCCGATGTGTCGACGACCCAGGCGCAGGCTGCCGAACTCAAGGATGCGCTGGCAGCGATTCCCGGGACGTTGCGAACGCGCGTGCTTTATTGATCGGCTTCGCGATCCGGACCCGGTGATGCGGTCGGCAGGTGCCAGCCCAGGCGGATTGCGGCGAAGCGCAGGCCGAAACAAAGGCTCGCGGCAACCAGCAACACGGGCAGATCCGGCAAGTCGAAGCGGTGACCGATGACGATCACCGAAGCTCCCGCCAGGGCCGCCAGCGCGTAGAAATCCGAGCGCAACACCACCGGCGTGCGGGCGACGAGGATGTCGCGCATCATGCCGCCGCCAATGCCACTGAGCATGCCGAGCAAGGTCGCCGATACCGGGCCAAGGCCGAAGGCGAGCGCCTTGCTCGCGCCGGTTACCGCAAACAGGGCAAGGCCAAGGGCGTCGAAGATCTGCACGGGGTTGCGCAATTTCTCGATGCTCTCGTAACGGAAGAAGGTGATGAGGCCGGCCAGGCAACTGATGCCGAGATAGTGCCAGCCAACCAGGGCCGCTGGCGGCGTCGCGCCAATCAACAGATCACGGAAGATGCCGCCGGACACCGCTGCAGCAAATGACAGCACGAGCACGCCGAAGAGATCGAGGCGATAGCGCACGCCAACCGTCGCCCCGCTGATCGCAAAGGCGAAGGTTCCGACCAGGTCCAGGACATACAGCAACAGATCCATGCCATCACTCGGTAGAGTCCGGCAGACAGTCCGGGCGATCCGCCGCAACCGCCGACACCGGACGATTATCGTTACCAGGAATAGCGCACGCTATAGGTCAGTTTGGCCTCGCCATCGGCCGCAATCGACAGCGGAAAGTCGATGGTCTGCGCGTCACGCTTGTCGAAATCGTGGTTTTTCGCCGTGACCTTCCAGGTGCTCCAGCGATACAGGTATTCGCGCACGACCACAGTGGCCGCGGACTTCTTGCGGTTGCGCACGCTGATCTCGAAACTCTCGTCGATGATCTTGCCGGCGCTGTCCATCGTGAAGGCGATCTGGCGCCGTTCGCCAACGATGTCGAAGGAATTGCCGAGCTTGATGCGCACGGTTTCATTGCGTGGCGTGTGCTTGATGACATCCTCGCCGATGAACTCCAGCGTGCCATCCACCGAAGCCTGGTTCACGCGCATGCGCCCGGCCGGCAGTGCAACGCCAAGCTGGTTGGCCTCCTTGTTGTCGAATTCAAGGTAGGCACCGACCGTCCCGCTCGATGTCGCTCCGTACCCCTGGTCGGCGATGGGTTGCGACCAGTACGACCAGGGCTGCGGCGCGGCGGTGAAGACCAGTTGCTTCTTGCAGGCGACATTCACCGCCATCGGAAACAACTCAAGCTGCTTGGTTGAATTATCGGGCAGGTCGCTGCGGCGCCCCAAAGTGTAGAGGTGGTATTCGAACAGCGAGGATTCGGAAAAGCCCTGATTTGCTTCCTCAGCCACTGCCGCACGCGACGCCTTCATCATCAGGGCCTCTGGCCGGGCGGGGGCCGGCGCGCGGTTGACCTCGCCCGCAACCAGTTTCAATTGCGCGGACGGATAGCTGCCGCCGCTCTGATTGACGATGGTGACCCAGGCGGAAAGATCCATCGCACACTTGTCATCGGATTCGCGCAGGCTGATGTTGTAATCGGTCCACCAGGTCATGCCCTGGGTCTGGTACGACACCCGCGTATCGTGGTTGCCGGCGCGCTTGGCATTCACCAGCCAGACCAGGGTCGGCTTGGTGATCAGCCCGCCCGGCAGACTCGGGAACGATACATTGCTGTAATTCGACAAGCTCAGGACTTCGCCGTTGTCGCGCTGCAGGATCAAGGAGCCGCCTTGCGCCGAGAGCAAGGTGCCGCTGATGCGTTCGACTTCATTGCCTTTCTGTTGTTCGACGGCAATCTTCTCGCCGACATAGCGTTCCAGCAGTTTTTCGCTGCTGACCAGATCGTATTGATAATTCTGCTCGACGACACGCGTGCCGGCCGGGTCGGTCAGCGACTCGAAGGCAACCGTGGTCGGATCGATGCGCTTGGCAACATCGGTAAAGCGCAGCACGCCGTTGCCGGCGGCCAGGCTCATCTTGCGGCCGTCGCGAACGAGGGCGTACCCCGGTAGCGAACCGCCATAATTGGCCAGTCGCTCGGTGCTGATCTGGCCCGGTTGGGCCGAGCTGTAGATGGTCAGCGAATAATCCGGATTCTCAGCCATGACAGCCGCCGAACCCAGGCCCATGGCCATGGCAACAAACAAGGGAATACGCATCGATCCGTCCTCTTGATGGATAACCGCCCATGCAACGCAGAGCAGGCGAACGCGGGGTCATGTCGAGTGAATGGCGTGGCCGCACTGTCGGCAATTGCGGAACAAGCGACCGCCCCGATGCCCTGCAACCCAGTATCTGTCGCCATGCAGACAGGCAGCTCACGCGTTCCATGGGTATGGGCCTCTTTGGCATCTTCCGGCGTTGCCGCGAGCATACCTTGTCGCCATCCGCGTGCACCAATGCCGCGTCGTCCAGCTTGCGCTCGGCAATCGGGCAATCTCGATCGACGCTGTCACGGGCGATTGTTGCCTCGCTCAATTCTCCGCAAGCGGTTGGATGCGACTGTCACTGCCCACCGTGACGACCTGCGCGCTGCGCGCAATCGGCATGCCCCGTTCATGGAACCACGCAACGTTTTCCTGCAACAGGGTCATTTCCAGGCGGTAGCGACCGGGAGCAATCGGCGCGTCGATCAGCAAACGCAGCTGTTCGCGGGCGTGCGCCGGAACATCCTTTCTCAATTCGCTGCGCGTCGCCCAGTCCGTGGACACGGGCACGCCGCTGTCCGCAGAGACAAACCGCCACGAGAATCGAATCGGCTGGTTACTCTCGGAGACAGACGCCAGCACCGTGTCGAGTCCATTGCTGACGACGAGTTCGACCTCGAGTTGTTGCGCATTCGCGATCGCCACGCCGGCGATTTCGACGTGCACCCTGGCGAACGCCGCGTTCGGCAATGCGCCCTTGAAATGCATGCGAGCCGGCAGCGCGCCCGGCAATGCGCACTCCAGCGTCGCACCCACCACGAATACCCGCCGCGCCAGCGCATCGACTTGCGCAATTTCCAACCTCATGAAATGGGCATAGCCGGTCAGCCGGTCGATCAGGTCATCGCATGGATCGATAGTCTGGCCAAAGCCCGGCGGACTGTTGCCGGAATACCCGTTGATCGTGTTGCGGCCGAGTCGCTGAGCCACGTTCATGCCATCGAGTTCGGTCATGAATTGAGGCTCGTTCGGCTGGCGCGGCACATACACGATCGCATCCGCCGGCAGCGCAGCCGGCACCTCGGCGAGGCGCAGGGCAAGTCGATCGCGCCAGACCGACAGCGGCACGCTCAAGGTTTGCAACGTGGCGCATTCGAGCAGCAGCAATATCGTCAACACCACGGCCAGAATCGGCCCTGCCCGACCACGCGAACCCACAACAAGTCGATCGAAGCCGGCGCCGGCCAGCAGGCCCAGCGGAAACACCATGACCAAACCGATTCGACTCACTGCCCGGATCGCATTCGCCATCGGCAGCTGCTCGACGAATGCGTAGAGCGAAAGCCCGGACACGTTCAGGGTCAGCACGACCAGCAACGCCAGCGCCAGCGCCGACACCTTGAGCCAGTGCGATGCACCACGCGCAATGCCGACGAGTGCCAGCAGGCACGCAGCGACACCGACGAACATCTGATGCTCCTGCCGCATCGGGATTCCGCCGAGATGCTGGCTGAAGCGCCCCCATAGCCGGGAGCTGTCCGCCAGCAGGTAGCTGCCAATGCGCGGCAGCATCCGATCGATATCCGCCGGATTGCGCACCAATCCGTACAGATCCGCGTAATACGCATACGGCGCGAACAAGGCGAACAGCGCGATGACACAGGCGAGCAGCACGCCAATGCAGCGCCACAACTCGCCGCGCACGGGCCAGCGGATGAGTCCGGCAATGATGCGATCCGGGCGCATGAAACCGGGCGCTGACGATGGCACCAGGTACGCCGCCAGCAGGTAACCGCCGAGCAGCAGCAACAGGAAGTAGCCAAGATAGATCGAACAGTAGAACTGCAACGTGACCCAGAAGCCGAGCCAGCCCAGTTGGGCCGGATGCCCGTCGCGCAGCAGGCGATGCAAAGCCAGTATGGCCAGTGGCACGGCGAATCGATAGCCAAGCTGGGCGTGTCCCGCCTGTACCAGCACCGGCATCGCGAACGCGAACACGAAGGCGCCGAGCGCGCTGCCGCTGGCGGTGAGGCCGAATCGCCGCAGCACGTAGCAGGCGCACAGAAAGTTGGCGACGTAGGCGAATGTGAACCAACCGATGAAAGCGACTTCCGCACTCAACCCGAACATGCGCAACAGCGCGTAGACGCCGACCGTGCCGAAATGGTTGTCGCTGAAGGTCAGCGCGCCGGGAAACGGAAAGAAGAAGCCCGGGCTCCACAGGCTGGCGTCGATGCCACTCAGCCAGCGAAACACGTGCTCCAGAATCAGGCCATTGAAGCGCGCGTCACCGAGGTCGCCTGGAATCGCGCGGAAGAAATCCGATTGCGGAAGCACAATGCCGAACAGGCCGAACGCCAGCGCCAGCAGGGCTGGCAACATAGTGCCGCCGCCCCACCCTTCAGCACGCGGCAAGGCGCTCATGCGTGGCCTGTGCGCGTTGACATCAAGCGCCGCGGCCTCATCGAAAGACGTTGTACTTCACGATGCAATAGAGCGCGCGGAATCCGTCTCGCCAACCGATCTTCTTGCCCTCCGCGTAGGTTCGCCCGTGATACGCGATGCCGATTTCGTAGACGCGGCAGCCGGTCTTGGCGATCTTGGCGGTGATCTCCGGCTCGAAACCGAAGCGGTTCTCCTCGATGACAATGCCCTGGACAATCTCGCGCCGGAAGACCTTGTAACAAGTTTCCATGTCCGTCAGGTCAAGGTTGGTGAACATGTTCGACACGAAGGTCAGCAAGGCGTTGCCGAGGCGATGCCAGAAATACAGCACGCGATGCGGCTGCCCACCCATGAAGCGCGAACCATAGACGACATCAGCCTTGCCTTGCAGGATCGGTTCGAGCAAGCGCGGGTACTCGTTGGGGTCGTATTCCAGGTCGGCATCCTGGATCACCACGACGTCGCCGGTCGCCGCCCGGATGCCGCTGCGCAGCGCGGCGCCCTTGCCTTGATTGACCGGGTGATGGATGACCCGATCGACGCGCGAGGCGATCTCGTTCTCGAGAATCGAACGCGTGTTGTCGCTCGAACAATCATCGACAATGATGATTTCCTTGGGCTCGTACGGCGATGCCTGCACGGCGTCGACGATCGCGCGGATCGTGCGTTCTTCGTTGTAGCAAGGGATGACGACGGAAAGTTTCATCAGCGCAGCAAGTGCCTGAAGTACGCGATGGTTTCGCCAAGACCGTCGTCAAGGGAAACCTGCGGCTGCCAGCCAAGCGCCGACCGCGCCAGGCTGATATCCGGCTGGCGCCGCCGCGGATCATCCTGCGGCAGCGGCTGGTGAACCCATCGCGATTTGCTGCCGGTGAGTCGCACTATCTTCTCCGCCAGTTCCAGCATCGTGAACTCGTCGGGATTGCCGATGTTCACCGGCCCGATCATATCGGCCGGACTGTCCATCGCCAGAACCACCGCATCGATCAGATCATCGACATAGCAGAAGCTGCGCGTCTGGCTGCCGTCGCCGTAGATCGCGATGTCCTCGCCCTTGAGCGCCTGCACGATGAAATTGCTGACCACGCGACCGTCGTTGGGATGCATGCGTGGACCATAGGTGTTGAAGATCCGCACCACCTTGATCTCGAGCGCATGCTGGCGGTAGTAGTCGAAAAACAGCGTCTCCGCACAGCGCTTGCCTTCGTCATAGCAACTGCGCGGACCAATCGGATTGACCCGACCCCAATAGTTTTCCGGCTGCGGGTGGATTTCCGGATCACCGTAGACCTCACTGGTCGAAGCCTGCAGGATCCGCGCACGCAGGCGTTTGGCCAGTCCGAGCATGTTGATGGCACCGTGCACGCTGGTCTTGGTCGTCTGCACCGGATCGTGCTGGTAATGAATCGGCGAAGCCGGACACGCGAAATTGAAGATGCGATCGACTTCGACGTAGAGCGGGAACGTCACGTCATGGCGCAGCAACTCGAAGCGCGGGTTGCCGAGCAGGTGCGCGACATTGCGCTTGCTGCCGGTGTAGAAATTGTCGACGCACAGCACATCCTCGCCGCGCGCGACCAGGCGATCGCACAGATGCGAGCCAAGGAATCCTGCGCCCCCCGTTACCAGAACCCGCCAATCGCCCGCATGCCGCATCGCGTTGTCATCCCCCGTGAGCGTGGCCGAGTCGCCAGCCGGAGCGCGATCATGCCCGAATCCCTTGCTCGCCGTAATCCGGTCACCCGGGTAGCGAGGGTGAATCCATGTGCCGGAGCTTCAACCGATGCGATTCATCGGAAGCACGGCAGCGATTACCATGCGTATTGAACAGGCCTGGAACCGCGTTGATGTCGACCAACACCATTTCCATCAACCAATCGCTGCATCGATTTGATGGCCATCGCGAAGTCTGGCTGTTTGGCTACGGCTCGCTGATCTGGAAAGCCGATTTCGACTTCATCGAACGCCGCCCGGCGCGCATCCATGGCTGGACACGTCGATTCTGGCAAGGTTCGCACGATCATCGCGGCACCCCCGAAGCACCCGGGCGCGTAGTCACCCTGATCGCCGATGCAGCTGCGCACTGCGCCGGCATGGCCTACCTGATCACGCCCGAGGTGTTCGATCATCTCGATCATCGCGAGAAGAACGGCTACCTGCGCGAGATCGTCAACATCGAATTCAGCCAGGGCGGCAGCACCCAAGGCCTGGTCTATATCGCAGGACCGGGCAACGAAGCTTTTCTTGGCGCCGCCAGCGACGCCGAAATTGCGCGCCAGATTGCCCAGTCCAAGGGTCCAAGCGGCTTGAATCGAGATTATTTTGCACATCTTGCCGATGCCCTGCGCGCGCTCGGCGAGAGCGATAGCCACATTGATCGCATCGAGCAGGAACTGCTGGCCCTGAGCGGCGCCTGATCAAGTGGCATGGAATCGCCCACAGGTTTTTACTAAGAGTCTCAAAAATGTTCATTTTCCGATTGGAGAGTATTGATCCGCCAAGAGAACAGTGAACTATGTGGCGCAGCCGCATGTTTGCCATTGCGCTTTAATGGGATTTCGTGTTTAATACGCCACGTCGCGTTGGGGTGGTTCACACGATATTCGAGGAGGCTTGGATGGCGTTCGAGAAGCGGAACTCTTCGGCGGTTGCACAGGAGCCTCCGGTTAATCAGTGCGCTCGAATCGAAGGAGCCGTCCATGCGCGTTTTGTCTGCCCATCCGCTGTGTGCCGCAGCCAAAAATGCGCGCCGTCCGCTACTCGCTTCCTCCCCCAAGAACGCACAATCCCCTATTTGGAACGCGCGCGCATTCTTCGAACGGTCGATTTTCGCGCTTCTTCTGACTGTTGCCCATTCATGACCCGTAGATTTCAAGTCGCCCCTGGCTCGATCGAGTTTGACTCCTATCGAGTCATCTCTACGCGCGCCATGGGTTGCATGAATCTCCAAAATTAGCGGGCTGGCGCTCGGCGCATGCCTTCAGAGGAAGTACGTCGAAAAGCCGTGTGCGGGAGAGAAACGTGCACGGTTTGATGACGCAAGGCAGGCGAGCGCCTGTCCTCTGTATCTATCGATTCTTGACCCTATCGGTTTCTTAAAGGGAGTTATGGAATATGAACGGAGTGCTGCCTCAGGCATCGGCAAGACTAATAAGATTGGTATACAACGCGGTCGCTGTATGTGTGTTTGTCATTTCAATGTTCTCACATATAGTTCTGGCGCAAGTGCCTGATGATATTGTCTATTGTCCGGACAACCTCAACGTACCGCCGCCGCCAGGGGTGTGTCCCGTTTTAGGAAATTTTAAAGCGGAATGCGTAGCACCGTTAACTGGGGCTTGGGGTTGGTGGGCGCAAAGCTGGGACTACGGTGCCTTTCCCGAGTGCCAGAGCCAAGATGGCTACGCAACGCCCATTTGCAGTTCTGAGCAGATGGCGTGGGACGTTTGGCGTTCCAAAATGAGTGATGTCTGTTTGGAGCCGTCCAGGACATATCAATGCTCGAAAGTCATTCAAATAATTATGGGAGTTGTCGATGTTCGGGTGAACAAATACTACGACCCGCCGCCTGTTGTCGGAATAGCAGGCCCGGATGGTTCGTGTAATATGAGAATACAGTATTATGCATCATCAATGCAGCAAAGAACGGTTAGTTGTCCTTCAGGGTTCAGCCCCAACGTCGACAATACCCTTTGCTACCGAATCAAGCCCGAAGCCTGTCCGGCAGGAAACCCTATCCAATGCGCAGGCGGGCAGAAGACGCAGGCTGAGGCCGACTTTGTGCGTGTTGGCGCTTCTCCGCTTGAGTTCGTTCGCTATTACTCGAGCACGGGCTTCTATGCCTCGCCGGGAACCGAGCGTCCACGTGAGGTGCTGGGTGCGAGGTGGCGGCACAATTGGCAGAGCAAGGTAGTAGTTGAGCAGGCTGCTTCTGTAGGACAGGAAACCTATGCTTACGTGATGCAACCGGACGGGGACTATCGACATTTTCACCTAAGCGGTGGCGACTGGTTCGGTCGAGCTGACAAGTCCGAGGCCCTGCAGGAGGTTGTCGTCGGCGGCGCACGCGTGAGCTGGACCTACATTGCAGCCGACGAGTCAATCTACCGGTTTGATGCGAACGGCCGTTGGCTGTCGCTGGAGCAGGCAGGTCGGGTCACCACCCTCAGCTATAGCGACAGCGCAACCCCGCCCTCGATCGCACCGAAACCCGGGTTGTTGATTCGTGTCACCGATAGCCAGGGGCGGTATCTTGATCTTCGCTATGATGCAGCGAGCTACCTGACGCAGGTTACAGATTCGGCCGGAGGAACACTAAGTTACCGTTACGCGATGCAACAGATCGCTAATCTCCCGCCGGCAAACACCGGCCTGTTGCGCTTTGTTGACCATCCAGGCAGAACCACTCGCGAGTACCTCTACGATGAGGTATCGCACGTCGCAGCGGGAATCCCCTACACTGAGCTGCTGACCGGCATCGTAGATGAGATGGGGCAGCGCTATGCCACCTACGAATACGATTCCGGCGGCCGCGCTTGGAAGGAGTGGCATGGGACGAATGCCGACCTTCTGACCTTGACCTACCACAACGGCACCTACAACAACGCAACTTCGCGAACCGAGATGGTCAGCGCACTCGGCCAGGCGACGCGACGCAAGTTCGTGGCAGTTGCTGGCGTCGTTCGCGACGCGGGTACCGACCGCTGCACAGATCTCAATTGCTCACCAGTCACAGCGACATCAAGCAAGACCTATGACAACAATGGCAACCCGAATCTTTTCACCGATTTCAACGGCGTTGTCACCGACTATGATTTTGGGTTGCCGGGCAAGGAAACTCAGCGCGTTGAAGCAGCCAATGATTCATCGCCAGCAGCGACTTCGGCGAAGCGCACCATCCAAACCGCCTGGCAACCCATCTTCCGCGTGCCCACCGAACGGCGCACCTACAATGCCACGAGTGTCCCCGGGGTGGATCCCCCCGAAGCCGTTTCCCGCTGGGCCTATAACACCCGCGGCCAGACTACTGCCCGCTGCGAGATCAATCCCACCGATTCACTCGCCATGTCCTATGCATGCAGTGCCACGACTGCGCCCAACGTTGCCGCCAAGGTGCGCCGCTCCGTAACCACCTATTGCGAACAGGCTGACGTCACCGCCGGTATCTGCCCCCTAGTCGGTCTGGTCACCTCCAGCAACGGCGCTCGCGCAACGAACGACTCCGGCATGGGCAGCCAAGATGACCTCACCACCTACACCTATCGCATGCAGGACGATCCAACCTGCGCCACCGGCGGTGCCTGCACCTACCGCAAAGGCGATCTGTGGAAGGTCACCAATGCCCTGGGCCAAATCGCCGAAACGGTCAAGTACGACAAGAGTGGCCGCCCTACGCAGTTGAAGGATGCCAACGGCACGCTCACGGACCTGACCTACCACCCGCGCGGCTGGCTGGTCGACCGGATTGTGCGCCAGAGCGCCGGCGGCATTCCCTCGTCCAATGATGCAATCACCCACATCGACTATTACCCGACCGGCGACGTGATGAAGGTCACTCAGCCGGACGGCGCCTTCCTCGCCTACACCTACGACGCCGCCCATCGCCTGATCAAGATCGCCGACAAACTCGGCAACATGATCGACTATTGTCCGGGCGGGATTGGTTCGGCCGACTGCCTCGATGCCGCCGGCAATCGCCGGATCGAGCAGATCAAGGACCCGGGCGGGGTGGTCAAGCGCAGCCTGCGCCGTACCTACAACCAGCTCAGCCAGTTGATGGAAACGCTCAATGCGCAGAACGATCCGACCTTTAGCTATCCGGAAGCGGACGGCTACGACCCCAACGGCAATCCGACCCACTCGGAGGATGGCCTCGGCGTCAAAACCCACCAGGAATACGATCCGCTCAATCGCCTGAAAACCACGATCCAGGACTATCTCGGCACCGATCCCGACACCACTGGCACCACCACCGGCTACATCTACGACGTCCGCGACAACCTGCGCACGGTCACCGATCCGGATGGACTGGCCACGAACTATGACTACGACGGTCTCAACAACCTGACGGGTCTGCACAGCCCGGATACCGGCGACACCAACTACACCTACGACCTCGCCGGCAACCGGATCACCCAGACCGACGCACGCGGCATCCAGAGCACTTATACCTACGATGCGCTGAACCGGTTGACCGCGATCAGCTATCCAACCAGCAGCCTCGACGTCGGCTTTGCCTACGATTTGGCCGACAGCGCCACCGGCTGCGTCGGTTCCTACTCGCTGGGACGGCTGAGCCGGATCACTGATGCCAGTGGCACCACGACCTATTGCTATGACCGTCGCGGCAATGTCACGCGCAAGATCCAGGTCACCGCGTCCGATACGCTGAGCTTGGTCTACACCTGGACCTTGGCCGATCGCTTGGCCACAATCACCTATCCCAGCGGAGGCATTGCAACCTATAGCCGCAACGGCATCGGCCAGATCAACCAGCTCACCTGGAAGGCAAATGCCGGCGCAACGCCGGTCACTGTGATCTCGGGCGTTACCTACTATCCCTTTGGCCCGCCCAACGTGCTGACCTATGGCAACGGGCGAACGCTGACCAAGGACTACGATGACAACTACGCCATCAACAGCGTAGCCAGCTCCGACCCGAATGGTTTGGTTCTCGACTTCACCACCGACGTGATGGGCAATATTGTCGACGCCCGCGACACGCTCGGCGCGCCCAATCCGACCCGCACGTACGCATACGATCGCCTCTACCGTCTCAAAGAGGTCGAAAACACCGCCGGCCAGCTCCAGGAAGGCTTTGCCTACACGAAGACAGGCGATCGCACGCAAAAGACCCTGCCAGGTCAATCGGCCGAGATTTACAGTTACTTGGCTGGCACGCACCGCTTGGGCGATGTGGCGGGCGTCGCTCGCGACTACGACGACAATGGCAACTTGGTCCGTATCCTTTCGGGGCGCGCCTCACCCACATTCACCTACGACGATCGCAATCGCATGAGCGCCAGTCTGTTCAACGGGCAGACGTTGGCCAGCTATCAGATCAACGGCCGCGGAGAACGCGTCGCCAAGACCAGAAGCACACCCGGCACGAGTCGCGTGTTCGTTTACGATGAGGCGGGTCATTCGCTCGGCGACTATCCCCCTGCGGCCAAGACCAAGGGCAACGAATTCCTCTACCTCGATGATCTGCCGGTAGCCATCCTGGCAGGCGGCGCTCTCAGCTATCTGGAAACCGACCACCTGGGCACGCCACGCATCGCAGCCAATCCCACGACCAACGCCTGGCAATGGCAATGGAGTTTCTTCGGCGGCGCCTTTGGCGACAGTGCGCCGACGCAAGCGATGAGCGGCGGCATTGATGTCAACCTGCGTTACCCGGGGCAACGGTTTGATGGTGAGACGGGGTTGAACTACAACTACTTCCGGGATTATGAGGCGAGCACTGGACGGTATGTCGAGAGTGACCCGATTGGGTTGGAGGGAGGAATCAGCACCTATGCGTATGTTGGAAGTGCTCCGAATCGTTACAGTGATCCCTTGGGTCTCCAGATCATCATTCCTGTTCCAGGCCCGGGGCGGGTGCCGCCGCCTGCTGCGCCAGGTCTCTGGCAGCCGCCGAACTATGGTCAGCCGGCAGATACCGCGCCTTATCCAGGCTGGCCAGGCTGGAACGAATTTTTTGGCCCGATGGGCGGCGCGATGGCGTTTGGTACGGTCATTTGGGATATGTGTACGGATGATCCGGAAGAAGCGAAAGAGAAGCGCTGTCGAGCACTCAAAGAAAGCATCTTGAATACCTGCGCGGGATTGAGTGGCAGGAAGAAGTTTAGGTGCTTTGAAGCGGCAAATACTTCTTACCGACAATGCATGGGCTATGAGTGATGCACCCAAGGAAAACTGAAATCGTTGCTGAGCGAGAGCTATTATTTTCTGCTAAAGGAGAAAGCGTTCAGCACAAAGTCACTGTGCGAGTATATCGGCCGTTCGAAGTTCAACCGGAGGATGTTGGCTTCGATTTCAGCGCTGGAACTGCATGTTGCCGGGTTGAGTTTGAAGGGTTGGAAGAGCCTGAATACTTGGCATATGGCGCGGACACGCTTCAGGCGTTGTCCTTGGCGGTGGATATCGATCCGGTGCTCCGCGGAATGTCGAAGAAGTACGATTTCTATTTCGATACTGGCGAGGGTTACTTCGACGAATGATGGCAGGGCATGGGGTCACTGACCCCACGGATCGATGGGGCCGGTGGCGATTGATTTGCTGCCCGTTCTTCATCCAGCCCCGCGCGAGCATCGTCATTGAGCATTGACGGCTCACCCAAAACGCTTGAGCGCATCGCTGGCTTTGAGGATAGCGATGCCCTGATGCTGGCCAAGCTCAAGCAGATCGCGGTCGCCGGAGACGATGGCATCGGCGCGAGCGGCGAGCGCACAGGCGATGACGTGATCGTCGTCGGGATCAGTCGGTACGACGCGGGGAACAAACACACCGCTCGGGGTCAGGTCTTGTTTTGCAACATTCACGGGTATAGCCTTCCCCGATGGCCCGCCCCCTTCGCATTGAATTTTCCGGTGCGCTCTATCACGTGATGGCGCGCGGCAATGCGCGCGAAGCGATCTATCTCGACGATGGAGATCGGCAGTCCTTCCTCGATAGCCTGGTGCGCGCCTGCGAAAGATTCGACTGGGCGCTGTGGGCGTATTGCCTGATGGACAACCATTATCACCTGCTGGTCGAGACGCGCCGCCCGACGCTTTCGCGCGGCATGCGCGAGGTCAACGGTGTCTATACCCAGGGGTTCAACCGTCGACATCGTCGGGGCGGTCATGTCCTGCAAGGACGATTCAAGGCCATTCTGGTAGATCGCGACAGCTACTTGCTGGAAGTCTCCCGTTACATCGTGCTGAATCCCGTGCAAGCCGGGATGTGTGATTCGGCGGCTGATTGGCCGTGGAGCAGCTACCCGGCGGTGATGGGCAAGGCGGCAGCGTTGCCGTCATTGCAGGTTGACGCCACGCTGGCCTTGTTCGGCACGCAAACGGGCCCTGCGCGTCGGGCCTATGCGCGCTTCGTGGCGGAGGGAGGGTGCGATTTCGAACCCGAAGCCGCAGCCTGGGGGCAGGTTTTTCTGGGCGACGAATCGTTCATTGCACAGGCCACCCGCAAGGCAGCGGCGCCCTCACGAGAAGTCCCAAAGCGGCAGCGGGCGTGGACTTCGCTGGCGCAGATCGAACGAGCTGCCCAAGGGCGCGATTCTGCGATCCAGGCCGCCTATGCGAGCGGCGCATTTACGCTGGCCCAGATTGGCGCACACTTTGGACTTCACTATGCATCGGTGAGTCGAATCGCACGACGTGATCAGGAGAAGTGATGTTTCAAAACAAGACCTGACCCCATCTGCTGAGACCTGACCCCATCTGCTGAGCGACGCCGAAATTGCGCGCCAGATTGCCTCATCCAAAGGTCCAAGCGGCCTGAACCGCGATTATTTTGCACATCTTGCCGATGCCCTGCGCGCGCTCGGCGAGAGCGATAGCCACATTGATCGCATCGAGCAGGAATTGATGACCCTGCCCGCAGAGTGATCACTCGGCATGCCTGATGACTCGCTCATCGCACACGCTACCCGCTAGGCAACGACGCCCTCGTGCGAAGTACCGACACCGCCGCGAGCGTGGACATCGCCGGCACAGATGGAACGAGTTGCGACATATCGCCCCCCACGATGCAGGGCCCATACGAGCAGCGCTCCAGACATTTCATGGCCTGCTGGGCTCGTACAGTTGCTGTTTGGAGCCAACCTGATTTCCTTCGCACAGATTGGGGTCATCCGGATTGGAGTCGTACCGACCTGCAGGTGCTGGTTGCGGCGGCTGGAACTGACTCGCAGCGGGAGACAGACGACAGCACATGTTTGCAGCCAGTGATCCGTCCTGATCATCACCCTTGCGCGCTTTGCATTCAAAAGAAGAGGCCGCGATTGCGGCCTCTTCTGTTTTCCGGGCAACGATACGGAATCAGATCGTGCGCTCGTATTCGTTGACGGCCTTTTCCGCTTCGTCCTTGGCCATGCCGTAACGCTCCTGGATCTTTCCGGCCAGGTACTTGGCGTTGCCTTCGGCAACATCGAGGTCGTCGTTGGTGAGCTTTCCCCACTTTTCCTGGATGCTGCCCTTGAGTTGCTTCCACTTGCCCTGGATTCGATCTTCGTTCATGGCTTGTCTCCTTGATGGTGAGCTGGATCGTGTGTGACCCAGTTGCATCTACCTTGCCCATCAGGACATGCACGAAAAATGAATATCGGTAAATGAACGCACATACGGTTCAGCAAGCAAGGCCACTGCGTGTGGGCGGAACATGCATTCAGGCAGGACGGCGCTCGCGACGAATCAGATAGATTCCGCTGCCGACAATGATGCTGGCGCCCACCAGCATCAGGCGATCCGGTGTGGTGTGCCAGATCAATGCGTCGAAGGTGATGCCCCAGATCAGCGCGGTGTAATCGAACGGCACCACCACCGAGGCATCGCTGTGCTTGAATGCCTCGGTGATCGCGTACTGGCCCAGGGCGCCGCTGACCGCCAATCCAAGCAGGATCGGCGCGTGTTCGATGCGCACGGCCACCCAATCGTGCCAGGCTGCGGCGGTGGCAAACACGCTGAGCAGCACGATCATCCAGAACACCATGGACTGGGTGGATTCCGTGCGACCGAGCACACGCACCGTGATCGCCGAAATGGCGTAGGCCAGCGCGGCAAACAGCACGGCCAGGCTGCCGAGGTTGAACATGCGCCCGGTATCCGGCCGCAGCACGACGAGGACGCCGGCAAGGCCAATCGCGATGGCGGCCCAGCGTTTTGCATCGACGCGTTCGCCAAGCAGTGGCACGGCAAGAGCCGTAACCAGCAACGGCGCGACAAAGAACAATGAATACGCTTCCGCCAGGGGCAATTCACGCAACGCAAACGCAAACGCCGCCAACATGGCGACTGCGAGCACGCCGCGCAGCAGGTGCAGACGCCAACGCCGCGTGACCACCTGTCTGAATCCGCCGCTGAGGGCAACCCACAGCAACACCAAGGGCAACGAGGTCAATCCACGCAATGCGGCAACCTGCACGGCCGGATAGTGTGGCGTCAGCAGCTTGAGGCAGACGTCCATCACGGAAAAAGTGGCGACGGCGCCAAGCATGAAGAGAATGCCGCGAAGATTGGATGAGAGCGGAAGGTTCATTCCGCGATAGTCGACAAGGGCCAGTCGCCACGCAAGGGTTTCGTTCAGGAGTCATGCATGCCGGCAGACGCGGCCAGGCGTTATGCTCCACGGATGAACCCGATCACGAACCCTGCCGTTTCCCTGTTCGCAGCACTCGCCCTGCTTGGCGGTTGCGCCTCCGTAAGCCACCGCATCGAGCAACCGGTCGAGGTGCCCGAGCCGGTCCCGCAGATGACCGAGGATTCCCATTACGAGGCCACCATCGAACGCGGCCCGGAATACATCGATGCCTTGCGCGCCGAACCGGCCCCGCAGCGGCCGCTGGTCATCGAGGGCAAGAGCGAGCGCGGCGACCAGCGCGAACTGGCATCGAAGGGATTCGTGCGCATCGGCAATGGCCGCTACGCAACCGATGATGCACAGGCACTGCGCGAGGCGCTCGATCTCGGCAGTCGCGTTGGCGCGGATCAGGTCTGGCTCTATCACGATTATCCCAGCGATGATGGCGAGTCCACGCCGACACGACTGCTGGCTGCCTACTACGTGCGCTTCAAGCTCCTGTTCGGCGCGACGTTCCGCAACCTCACGGCGAAGGAACGCGAATCCCTGCAACTCGAAGGCGGCGTGCAGATTGGTTCGGTGGTCGGCGGCACGCCCGCCTCGCAAGCCAACCTGATGTCGGGTGACTACGTGGTTGCGGTCAATGGCATGGCGGTCGCCGATCGCAAGCAGTTCCAGGAATTCCTCAGCGCCGCGGCCGGCAAGGCCGTCACGCTCAAGGTCATTCGCAACCAGCAGCGAGCGGATCGCGTCGTTCGTCTCGGCGCCATGCCGGTGGCAATCAAGGATCCTTGATTGCGGAGCAAAGCTGGCAATCGACCGATCAGCCCGCCAACCGCGATTCCGCCAGACCGAGCACGCTGGCACCGCGTTCGATGGCCGCCGTGCCGCTGCGCGCGAGTTCCAGTATCGGCGCCATGCGGGTCAACCCATCCAGTATCGTGCTGATGGCCGCGCCGCTTGCGGTGAACTGCAGCACCCGCGTGGTTGCGCTCTCGTCGAGGATCATGCCGCCCTGGCGTTGGGTGAACTCGCGGATGGCGGCGGCATTTGCCGGTGTTGCCGAAACCTTGACCACCAGCAGTTCGCATTCAAGGTGATCGCGGCTGGTCAGGTCGGCGATTTCCAGCACATCGATGTACTTGCGCGACTGCTTGATGATCTGCGCAATCACCGCATCGTCGCCAAAGGTGACCAGGGTCAGGCGCGATACCTCGGGATCATGCGTGGCGGCGACGGTCAGCGAATCGATGTTGTAGCCGCGCGCCGAGAACATGCCGGCGACCCGCGCCAGGGCACCGGCTTCGTTCTGCAGCAACATGGAAATGATATGGCGCATCAGAACATCTCCACGGGGCCGGATTCCTCGGCAACTGCGGCATCGCGCGAGATGATGTGTTCACCGGTGATCATCTGCGCATAGCTCGCACCGGGGCCAACCATCGGATAGACGCAGGCATCCGGATCGATCATTACTTCAAGGAATGCCGGGCCGTCGAAGGCAATGAATTCGGCGATCACGCGCGGCAGATCTTCGGGTCGATCGAGGCGAACGGCAAACTCGAAACCGTCGGCTGCGGCAGCCTTGATGAAATCCTTCTTGTGCAGACTCTTGTCGGTGGCGGAAAAGCGACCCTTGAAGAACAGTTTCTGCCATTGCCGGACCATGCCGTCGCCGCAATTGTTGAGCACGACGACCTTGACCGGCAGGTTGTAGGTGGTCACGGTTTCCAGCTCGCCCAGGTTCATGCGGATGCTGGCATCGCCATCGATATCGATGACCAGCAGATCGCGGCGGGCGAATTGCGCACCTATTGCCGCCGGCAGGCCAAATCCCATCGTGCCCATCGAACCCGAGGTCAACCAGCGCCGCGGTTCGGTAAAATCGAAATACTGTGCGGCCCACATCTGATGCTGGCCGACGCCGGTGCAGATGATGGCGTTGCCGCGGGTGATGCGGTTGATTTCCTCGATCACCGCGTACGGCTGAATCAAGGCACTTTGGCGATCGAAGTTGAGCGCGTGCGTTTTCTTCATGCTGGCAATGCGGGCGTGCCAATCCGCAAAGCGGCCCTGCCCGTCTGCATCGAAGCCGGTTTGCGCGGCATGCGCGCGCAGCGTGTCGAGTGCCTGCGAGAGATCGCCGAGGTGATGCCAGTCGACGCGCTTGACCTTGTGGATCTCGGCCGGATCGACATCGAACTGGGCAATGTAGCGCGCCTTTTGCGCAAACGCGCCAGGCATGCCGGCGACGCGATCATCAAAGCGCGCACCCACTGCAATCAGGAAATCGCAATCGACCACGGCGTAGTTGGCAAACGCGGTGCCGTGCATGCCCAGCATGTGCAAGGACAATGGCTCGGTCGTGTCGCTCGCACCCAGACCCATCAAGGTCGTCGTCACCGGGATGCCGAACGCTTGGGCAAACGCGCGCAAGGCGCGGGTTGCCTCACCGGCAATGACGCCGCCACCCACGTACAGCAGCGGGCGTCGCGCCTTGCCGAGTGCAGCAAGAAATTCCTTGCAGGCCGCCGCCCCCAGGCGTGCGTCGGTAATCGCCTTGAGCCGGGTCCGATAACCCGGAATCGGCAGCACGCCGCTGCCGGCAAACACCAGTGCGGCATTCTGCACATCTTTCGGAATGTCGATGACGACCGGGCCGGGACGCCCTGTCCTGGCGACTTCGAACGCGGTGCGCAAGGTGGCTTCAAGCTTGTTCGCATCGGTGACCAGGAATACATGCTTGGCACATGCACCCATGATGCTGCTGATCGGTGCCTCCTGGAATGCATCGGTGCCGATGGCTGCGGTCGGAACCTGGCCGCTGATGACAACGATCGGAATCGAATCAGCCATGGCATCGCGGACCGGAGTGACCGTATTCGTCGCGCCCGGTCCGGAGGTGACCAGGGCCACGCCGACCTTGCCCGATGCGCGCGCATAGCCTTGCGCCATGAAGCCCGCGCCCTGCTCGTTGGCCGGAACGATCAGCGGCAATGGCTCGCTGCCATCCGCATTCGGGTTGTCGAGATTGAAGCGGAACACGGCATCGTAGACCGGCAGGATGGCACCGCCGGAGTAGCCGAAGATCACTTCGACGCCTTCGTCGGCAAGGACCTGCACGACAATTTCGGCCGCCGTCATCGGCGTGCCCGCGCGTGGGTGCGACTTGGTATCGGCCAGCGCTTCGGTGTGTTCCTGCAACATCGCATTCATCGGTGCATCTCCTGGATTTTTCGCGGATCTGGGGCGAGCGATCAGGCGGGCTCGTTGAGCCAGGTCATTTTCTTGCGCAACTCGGCACCGACCTTCTCGATCGGATGCTCGAGATCGGCCTGCTTGAGGCGCTGGTAGTTGGGCAGGCCGGCCTTGTATTCGGCCGTCCAGTTCCTTGCAAAGGTGCCGTCCTGGATCTCGGTCAGGATCGTCTTCATGCGCTGCTTGGTCGCCGCATCGACGATGCGCGGGCCGCTGACGTAATCGCCGTACTGGGCGGTCTCCGAGACATAGGTGAGCATCTTGGTGATGCCGCCCTGGTAGAGCAGATCGACGATCAGCTTGAGTTCGTGCAATACCTCGTAATAGGCGATTTCCGGGCGGTAGCCGGCCTCGACGAGAGTCTCGAAGCCCTTCAGCACGAGTTCGCTGGCACCGCCGCACAACACCGCCTGTTCGCCGAACAGATCGGTTTCGGTTTCTTCCTTGAAATCGGTTTCGATCAGCAGCGCACGCGCACCGCCGAGGCCGGCGGCATAGGCCTTGGCCAGATCCGTGGCCTTGCCGCTGATGTCCTGGAAGGTTGCGTACAGGCAAGGCACGCCGCGACCGATCTCGAACTCGGTACGCACCAGATGGCCCGGCCCCTTCGGCGCGACCAGGATGACGTCGATGTCGTCACGCGGGACGATGGTCTTGAAATGCACGTTGAATCCGTGCGCAAACAACAGCGCCGCCCCGGGCTTGATGTTCGGCGCGATCACCTCGCTGTAGAGCTGCGGCTGGACCATGTCCGGGGTCAGCACGGCAACCAGGTCGGCACCCTTGACCGCCTCCCCGGGCGACAACACGGTGACGCCATCGGCCTTGGCCTTGAGTGCGGTCGGACCACCCGGGCGCAGGCCGACGACCACATCGAGGCCGCTGTCGCGCAGGTTGAGGACATGCGATCGACCCTGACTGCCATAACCGAGAACGGCAATGCGGGCATTCTTGAGAGCTTCGGTGGTTACGCTTGCGGACATGCGGATTGACTCCAATGGCTGGATCGGATGGATGACTCAGGGAGAAGTGACGGCACCCTTGGCGGCCGAGCCGACCAGGGATGCGTATTTGGCAAGAACGCCACGAGTTGCTTTTGGCGCTGGAGCGATCCAGCTCGCCCGCCGCGCATCCAGGTCGGCGTCGGTTTCAATGACCCGGCGCGCCGCATCGATGACGATGCGATCGCCGTTGCGCAGCAGGCCGATTGCGCCACCGCGCACTGCTTCGGGCGCGACATGGCCGACGACAAACCCGTAGCTGGCCCCGCTGAAGCGACCGTCGGTCATCAGCGCAACCTGGTCGGCCAGTCCACGACCCACCAGCGCGGCGGTCACCGCGAGCATCTCGCGCATGCCGGGGCCGCCAGCCGGACCTTCGTTGCGGATCACGATGACGTCGCCGGCTTCGATCTGCCCGGACTGCACGGCGTGGAAACAGGCTTCCTCGCTCTCGTAAACCCGGGCGCGGCCCTCGAACAGCAGCGGGCCGTCGCCGGAAAGCTTGAGGATGCAGCCTTCGGGGGAAAGGTTGCCGTAAAGGATCGAGTAGCCGCCGCGCGGCTTGAACGCATGCGAAACCGGATGGATTACCTGCTGGTCCGCCGGCGCTGGCGCCGAGGCGTCGATCTCGGCAAACAAGGTCTGCCCGGTCACCGTCGGCGCGTCCTCGAGCAAGCCTGCTGCGCGCAACTCGCGGGCAACAACGGCCATGCCGCCGGCCGCCGTCATCTCGATCGCCGTGTAGCGCCCACCCGGCATCAGATCCGTGATGACCGGCGTGGCCGCTGCCGCAGTCTCGAAATCCTCGATGTCGAGAGTCACGCCCGCTTCGTGTGCAATGGCGAGCAGATGCAGCACGGCATTGGTCGAACCCGCCGTGGCCGCAACGATGCGCATCGCATTGCGGAATGCTTCCGGGGTGAGCAGATCCAGCGGCTTGCGTCCGGCCTTCAGACAATCCAGCACCAGCTCGCCGCATCGCCGCGCAGCATCGAGCTTGGCCGGATCGGTGGCGGCGATATCGTTGAGGCCTAGTGGCGACAGGCCCAGCGCGCCGAGCACCATGGCCATCGTGTTGGCGGTGAACTGGCCGCCGCAGGCACCCGCGCCGGGACAGGCTTCGCGCTCGATCGTGCACAGCCGTTCGTGGGAGATCTTGCCCGCGCCATGGCTGCCGACTGCCTCGAACACCTGCTGCACGGTGATCGATTGCCCGTCCAGCGTACCGTGCGCGATGCTGCCGCCATACAGGGCGACACCGGGAATATTGAGCCGCGCCAGCGCCATGGCCGCCGCCGGTATGGTCTTGTCGCAGCCGCACAGCACGACCATTGCATCGAGACAATGCCCATCGACGGCCAGTTCGATCGAATCGGCGATCACTTCGCGACTGACCAGCGAGGCGCGCATGCCCGAAGTACCCATGGCGATGCCATCGGTCACCGCAATCGTGTTGAACTCGATGGGTGTACCGCCGGCGGCACGGATGCCTTCGCTGGCCGCGTTGGCCAAATCGCGCAGATTGAGGTTGCACGGCGAGATGTTCGACCAGGTATGCACGACCGCAACCAGCGGCTTGGCGATTGCCGCCGCATCGAGACCGGTCGCATGCAGCATGGCGCGTGCGGGTGCGCGATCGGGACCAGTCTTGATCGCATCGCTGCGCATGGGTGGCTGCAGGGGAATACGTTCGTCGGAACTCATGCGGCAGCCTTCCGTCGAGTTTTCAATTGCGCCAGCACCGCCGCGGTGACTTCGCGCGTGCCTGCCGTACCGCCGAGATCACGGGTCAACTCGGCAGATTCGAGGACGCCATCGACCGCCGCTTCCAGCAGACGCGCTTCGGCTTCGAGGCCGAGCGAATGGCGCAGCAGCAAGGCGGCGCTGAGGATCGCGCCGATCGGATTGGCGATGCCCTGCCCTGCGATGTCCGGCGCCGAACCATGGATCGGCTCATACACGCCGAGGCGACCGCTGCCGAGCGATGCCGATGGCGAGACGCCCAGCGATCCGGCCAGTGCGGCGGCTTCGTCGGTGAGGATGTCGCCAAACAGGTTTTCGGTGACGATGACGTCATAGGCCGAGGGTCGCGTCAGCAACAACATGGCCATCGAATCGACCAGTTGGTGTTCAACGGTGACGTCGGCATATTCGGCAACCACGCGTTCGGTGGTCGCGCGCCACAAGCGCGAGGTTTCCAGCACGTTGGCCTTGTCGACCGAAGTCAGCCGGCCCGTGCGTCCACGCGCCAGCTCGCAGGCGCGACGGACGACACGTTCGACTTCGGCGACGCTGTAGCGGCACTCGTCGATGGCGACATCGCCCTCGCGCAACTTCTTGCCGAAGTAGGCACCGCCGGTCAGTTCGCGCACGAACAGCAGGTCGACGCCGATCAGATTCCCGGCTTTCAGCGGCGAGAGGCTGGCCAGACGCGGATGCACGCGCAGCGGACGCAAGTTGGCAAACACACCCAGCTTGGCGCGCAGCGCGAGCAGACCCTGCTCGGGGCGGATCTTGGCGTGCGGATCCGACCACTTCGGACCACCCACCGCGCCCAGCAACACCGCATCGGAATTTGCGCAGGCATCGATCGTCGCCTGCGGCAAGGGATCGCCACAACGATCCATCGCGCTGCCACCGATCAACTGTTCGTTGAACTCGAAGACGTGGCCATGCTGGCTGCCGATCTCGCCCAATACGGCGACTGCAGCCGAGGTTACTTCGGGGCCGATGCCGTCCCCGCCAATCACCGTGATGACGGCTCTCATGCTGCACGCTCCGTGGAAAATGGGCTGGTGGCGCGACGTGACTCCCACGCCCTGATGTCGGTTTCGGCTTCGAGCAGATAACCGAGCTGGTCGACGCCATTGAGCAGGCAATGGCGGGCAAATCGGTCGAGCTCGAACGCAATCGTCGAACCATCGGCCTTGCTGATTTTTCCTTCGGCGATATCGATGACCAGCTCGATCCCGGGTGCGGCCAGCAGGGCGCGATGCTCCGACGCATCGATGACGATGGTGAGCAGGCCATTCTTCAGCGCGTTGCTGCGGAAGATGTCGGCGATCCCGGAGGAGATCACCGCTTCGATGCCGTAATCGAGCAAGGCCCAGGGCGCGTGTTCGCGTGACGAGCCACAACCGAAATTGTCTCCGGCGACAAGGATCCGACAACCCCGGGCTTCCGCTTGGTTGAGCGGAAAATCAGAGTTGGGCGTGCCGTCTTCACGATAGCGCCAGTCGTTGAAAGCGAAGCGGCCAAGACCCGCGCGCTCGGTCGTGGTCAGGAAGCGCGCCGGGATGATGCGATCGGTATCGATGTTCTCGAACGGCAGTACCGCCGTGCGTGATTGCACCTGGTTCAATGGCTTCATGCGGCGCACTCCTGGAACGCATCGGGATCACTGATGATTCCGGCAATCGCGGCGATGGCGGCAACGCGTGGACTGGCCAGAACCGTGCGCACACCGGGCCCTTGCCGACCCTCGAAATTGCGGTTGCTGGTGGAGACCACGAGTTGCCCCGGCCGGGCAATATCGCCATTCATGCCGATGCACATCGAGCAACCGGCCTCGCGCCACTCGGCGCCGGCCGCGCGAAACACTTCATCGAGCCCTTCGGCTTCGGCCTCGCGCTTGATCCGCACCGAACCCGGCACGATCAGCGCACGCAGGCCATCGGCAAGCTTGCGTCCGCGCATGATCGCCGCCGCTTCGCGCAGATCCGAAAGGCGTGAATTCGTGCAACTGCCAACGAAGACGACATCGACCTTCTGCCCGGTCAGCGCGGTACCGCCCACGAAGTGCATGTAGCTGAGCGCCTTGGCCTCCTGCGCATCCCGCGCAGCCGGAATCGCTGACGCAATCGGCGTGACCATGCCCGGGTGCGTGCCGTAGCTGATGGTCGGCCCGATTGCACTGGCATCGATATGTACTTCGCTGTCATGGCGCGCGCCTGCATCGCTGGCCAGCGTGCGCCAGGCGGCAACCGCCCTGTCCCATTCAGCGCCTTGCGGAGCACGCGGGCGCCCTTGCAGCCAGTCGAAGGTCACCTGATCGGGTGCGATCAAGCCCGCACGCGCACCCGCCTCGATCGACATGTTGCAGACAGTCATGCGCTCTTCCATCGACAGCGCCTGGATTGCCGCGCCACGATATTCGATGACATGACCGGTGCCGCCACCGACGCCGATGCGGCCGATGATGTGCAGGATCAGATCCTTGGCACTGACGCCTGCACGCAGTGCGCCATCGACATGGATCGCCATTGATTTCGGCTTGCGCTGAAGCAGGCATTGCGTTGCCAGAACGTGACCGACTTCGGTCGTGCCGATGCCGAACGCAAGCGCGCCAAACGCGCCGTGCGTCGCCGTGTGGCTGTCACCGCAGACAATGGTCATGCCCGGCTGGGTCGCGCCCAGTTCGGGGCCGATCACATGCACGATGCCGCGGTGTTCGCTGTTCCAGCCATGGAGTTCGATGCCGAACTCCCGGCAGTTCGCTTCGAGCAGTTCGACCTGTTGCCTGGCCTCGGCAGTGACGTAGGCGCGGTTTCCATCTGCGTCCGCAGGCAAGGTCGGCGTTGAATGATCCAGCGTCGCCAGCACGCGTCCGGGACAGCGGACGTTCAAGCCACGCGAACGCAGCTCGCTGAAGGCCTGCGGCGTGGTCACTTCATGGATCAGATGCAGATCGACGTAGAGGATGCCCGGCGTATCGCTGGTTTCCGCACGTACCTGATGCGCATCCCAGATTTTTTCGATGATGGTACGAGGCTTCATGCGACAGCCTCTGAACGCACATGCATCTGTCCGTATCGGGCATTGAAATCCGACGGAACCTGGCTCAACCAGTTGCGCGAATCCGCCGTGCTGCCATCGAACAATCCAAAAAATGCCTTCTGCAACGCGCGCGTCATCGGACCAGGCTTGCCGGTTCCAACCGGTTTGCGATCAACCGAGCGCACCGGGGTGATTTCGGCGGCAGTGCCGGTCAGGAAAACCTCGTCCGAGGTGTACAAGGCTTCTCGCGGCAGATCGCGTTCCTCGACCTTGTAGCCGAGGTCGCGAGCCAGCGTGATCACGGTGTCACGGGTGATCCCGGCAAGGATGCCCGCACTCGTGGATGGCGTGAGCAGGCGTCCCTTGCGCACGACGAACAGGTTCTCGCCGGCACCTTCGCTGAGCAGGCCATTGGTGCCCAGCGCAATGCCTTCGTGATAGCCGCCACGCTTGGCTTCGAACCCGATCAACTGGCTCGACAGGTAATTGCCGCCGGCCTTGGCCCAGCTCGGCGTCGTGTTCGGGGCCGGACGATTCCACGAGGAAACACAGACATCCGCACCGTGTTCGATTGCCTCGCCGAGATAGGCACCCCAATCCAGCGCCATGATCGAGACATCCACCGGCGAACCGTGATCCGGCACCACGCCGAGGCCGCCGGCACCGCGAAACACGATTGGCCGGACATACGCGGACTTCATCCGGTTCAGGGCGATCAATTCGAGGCAGGCGGTGTTGATTTCCTCTTCGCTGTAACCGATGTCGATCTCGTACATGCGGGCCGATTCAAACAGGCGCGCGGTATGTTCGGCGAGGCGGAAAAATGCCGGGCCGTTGGGCGTGGCGTAAACGCGCTCGCCCTCGAACACCGAAGAGCCGTAGTGCAAGGCATGTGCGCTGACATGCACGGTGGCCTCTTCCCAGGGCTTGAATTGGCCGTTGTGCCAGACGTGACTTGCTTGATTCATGGGATCGTTCCTAGCCGGCGATGGCGGTTGTTGAGACGGGGGTTTCGGCATGCAGATGCTCGATGCGATTGGCAATTTCGAGGATCGCGTTGGCGGCGGCTTCAACGATGTCGGTGGATACCGATTGGCCGCGCAGTTCGCGCCCTTCATGGATCACGCGGATGGCCGCCTGGCCTTGCGCGTCGCCGCCTTCGCTGAGTGCGCGGATATGGAATTCGTCGACCGAAAAATCATGGCCGACCGCGCGCGTGACCGCGCGCAACACGGCATCGACCGGACCATCGCCAATCGCCGCCTCGCTGACCACGCGGCCATCTTCGTGGGTCAGACGAACCGATGCGGAGGCGCTTGATCCGATATGACTGGTCGCGTGCAAGTGACTCAACTGCCAGGGCCCTGCGGCCTCCGGATCGCGGCCAACCGCCATCGCCTCGATGTCGGCATCGAAGACTTCGCGCTTCTTGTCGGCAAGCGCCTTGAAGCGCGTGAACACCTTGTCCAGAGCCGCGTCGTCGAGATCATGTCCGAGTGCCGACAAGCGTTCGCGCAAGGCGTGCCGACCACTGTGCTTGCCGAGCACGAGTTGGCTTTTCGATACGCCTACATCCTCGGCATGCATGATCTCGTAGGTGCCGCGATGCTTGAGCATGCCGTGCTGGTGGATGCCCGATTCGTGGGCAAAGGCGTTGTCGCCAATGATCGCCTTGTTGCGTGCGATCGGCTGGCCGGTGATCTGCGCCAGCAGGCGGGCGGTCGCATGCAGGCGCTGGCTGCGAATGCCGGCATGCAGACCGGGGAAGCGGTCGCTGCGCACGCGCAAGGCCATGACCAGTTCCTCAAGCGCGGCATTGCCGGCGCGCTCGCCGATGCCGTTGATCGTGCACTCGACCTGGCGCGCACCCGCCGAAATTGCCGCCAGGCTGTTGGCCACGGCCATGCCGAGATCATCATGGCAATGCGCGCTGAAAACGACCTTGTCGGCGCCGCGCACATGGGCGCGCAGCCAGGTGAAGCGTTCCGCAATCTCGACCGGTGTCGTATAGCCGACCGTATCGGGCACGTTGACCGTGCCCGCGCCCGCCTCGATCACCGCCGAGAACACTTCGGCGAGGAAATCCGGCTCGGTGCGCATGGCGTCCTCGGCAGAAAACTCCACATCCTCGCAGAGCGAACGCGCACGCCGGACTGCGGCCACCGCGGTATCGATGACCTGCTGTCGGCTCATCTGCAACTTGAACTCGCGATGCAGCGGACTGGTCGCAAGGAAGACATGGATGCGACCCTTTTGCGCTGGTTCGATCGCTCGGGCGACACTCTCGATATCGGGCTGCTGACAACGGGCAAGGCCACAAATACGCGGCCCCCGCAACGTGGCAGCAATCGCCTTGACCGAGGCGAAATCGTCGGCGGACGCCTGCGGAAAACCCGCTTCGAGGATATCCACGCCAAGATCGGCAAGCGCCTGCGCCATGCGCAGCTTCTGCGTGCGGCTCATCGAAAAGCCCGGTGCCTGCTCGCCATCACGCAGAGTGGTATCGAAGACCAACACGCGATTGTCCGTGCTGGCAGGCTTGTCGCGCGTCGTCGCGGCTGGCGCTGGATCACTGTGCATTTCAGGTTCCGTGGGGTTGATGCGGAAAAACAAGGCCAAAAAAAACCCCGCCTCGTTGCCGGGGCGGGGTTTCGGGGTTCGATTGCTCAATGAATACCCTAGCCCGCGCCTCCGCAGCTAATAAGTACGAGCGAAATGAGAACAACAGACGGGTTTTCGACGCGCGAACAGCCGCCGATTCGAGCGACTCGCTGGAAATCGGGGAGTTGGGAGATTGTGTTGCGCTGCGACATGGATCGACCGTAACCGATGTCAAAAGCCCCTGTCAAGCGATTGTTTCGGTAGTTGCAAGCGCAACATTTTCTGAAGCCTTTGGACGTATGGATGGCTTAATGGCAGGATTCGGGATTAGGGTTTCGGGATAACCAGCCATTCGCCTGCTGGATGGCGGGATTCGCGGCGTTGTGCTCAGGCGAGGCGGCTACCGTTGGGTACCGGGCGTTCGGTGGTGGTGATGACGACGCCGGCTGCGGTTGGAAATCCGGTCAGCAGGAACTGCGAGCGCAGCGGGCCGATTTGCTTTTCGGGGAAATTGATCACGCCGACAATCTGACGGCCGATCAATTCAGCGGGTGTGTACAAGGTCGCGACCTGGGCGCTGGTCCGGAGCTCGCCGTACGGGCCGAAATCCACCCAGATCTTGTAGGCGGGCTTGCGTGCTTCGGCGAAGCGCTCGACTCGCGTGATCGTGCCGGCAACCATGTGCACGCGCTCGAATTCGCTCCAAGTGAGCGGCTCGCCGTTCACGTCAGCGGCTTGGAGCAGGAGCGGCGCTGTCGAGGCCGACCTGCAACCAGCCGAGATTGATGCCAATCCGGGTGGCCTCGGGATTCGCCCAGGCATAGGCAAGGGTTCGACCACTGGCATCCTCGATCACCGACAGCTTGACCACCGGCACATTGCCATCGCGATAAGTCGCGCGTTCCAGCTCCAGCGAGTAACCCGAGTTCTTTCCATCCCGCCACAGCAGCGCGGCGCGACCGCCTTCGTTGCCAATGCGCAGTTCGCGATTCATGTGCCAATCGGTGCTTTCGGCCCGCGCATCGGGCCCGACACCGTTGATGGCCGCCCAACCCGCATACCAGCGCACGCGCCGTGCCTCGGCACGCGCATCGGGGCCACGCGCCTGGTCCGCGTATAGGCGCACGCGCAGGGCGTCGCCATCATGCTCGATCGACAACGGCAACAACGCTGCCATGGCGCCGATGCCGGGAGCCACGGTGACGCAACTGGCCAGGTCGGCACGCACGTTGAGTCCCGAGGCGCTGGCCGCGCCACGCAAGGCACAGGCATCGAGTGCCACCCATTGCTCGACATCGAAGTCCTTGCCGAGCGCGGGGTTTGCCGTCAGTGCGCGGTACGGCGTCAACTGCAACGAGCCATCGACCGACTTGAGCGAGCGCATGATCCAGGTCGCGGTCAAATCGCTGCTGCCGGAAACACGTACTTTCCAGAGGTACCAGCCCGCCTTTGACAACGGCGTGATCTCGAACTTCACACGCGGCACCAGCGTGGCATCGGAGCGGGCGACCTGCTCGTGGTTGTCGTACTCGCCATCAAACCATGCGCGCTGCGCATCGGGTGCGACGAAATCCGGCGTGCTGCGCAAGGGATTGCTCTGGCAGGCACCGAGCAGGAAGGCAGCAAGCAACGGGAGAAGCGGTATCGAATTCGGCTTGTTCATCGGACAAGGATAGACCGGCGCAGGGATTCGGCGATATACGGCGATACGCCGAGCTGACGACCCCGCTATCCTCGTCGGGCAAAACGAGGGAGACATTCTTGACTGACGACATGCTTCGCGCAGACCCGCTTCTGCGTCGCCAGACCCTGGTTGCCCTGGCTCTTGCCGCCATTCTTGCCGTCGTCACGGTGCTTCTTTTCCATGACTGGTTGAGCGGAATCGCGGCAATCCCCGGCACCGATCTGTTGCTCCTGCGCCTGCGCCGCCTGATCGGCATCGGCATGACCGGCTCGGCGCTGTGTCTCGCCGTGCTTGCCTGGTATTCCGCACGCAAGGCGGCCAAGGTGAAAGTTTTTCAGCAGTGGCCCTTGCCGGGCGTACGCGTGCTGCGCGATACGCCGGTCCGGCGCGGCCCTGCGGCACGCTCGATCGGGCACTGGCTGAATGCCGCCGCCGCTGTGCTGATGCTGCTGGCCGTCGCTACCGGCCTGGTCAGCTGGCGCCTGCTCAGCCTGAGCTGAGCCTCGTCAATCGATGGCGCGTACGCGGAACTTGCGGCCCTTGATCTTGCCCTCGCGCAGACGCTTGAGTGCGGTCGATGCCTGATCGCGGCGGATCGCGACATACGAGCGCGTGGCGAAGATGCCGATCTTGCCGACCGCTTCGCCGGCGATCCCGGCATCGCCGGTCAGGGCACCGAGAATGTCGCCCGGCCGCACTTTTTCCTGACGGCCGCCGTCGATGCAAAGCGTGCTCATCGTAGCCGTGATGGGTTTGCCCGCGTCGCTCATCGACGGCAGGTTCGACCAACCGATCTTCTCGCCGATACGCGACTCGATGGCCGCAATCCGGGGCATCTCGGCAGCGGCAACCAGGCTCCAGGCCTGGCCCTTGCGCCCGGCTCGACCGGTGCGACCAATGCGATGCACGTGCACATCCGGATCCGTCGAGATTTCCCAGTTGACCACGGCCGGCAAATCCTCGATATCGAGCCCGCGGGCGGCGACGTCCGTGGCCACGAGAATCGCGCAGCTGCGATTGGCGAAGCGCATCAGCACCTCGTCGCGATCACGCTGTTCGAGATCGCCATGCAAGGCCAGCGCCGAGAATCCACGCTGGGCCAGGCCATCGGCAAGATCCTGGGTATCGCGGCGCATGTTGCAGAAGATCAGCGTGGACTCGGGCCGATGGGTGCTCAGCAGGCGCAGCAAGGCATCGAACCGGCGCGAGCCGTCCACCTCGAAAAACTGCTGCTCGATGCCGGGCAGCTCCGCGCCGGCATCGGTGGCGACGGCAACCGGATCGCGCTGCAGGCTGCGACTGATCGTGCGGATCTCGTCGGGAATCGTTGCCGAGAATAATAGCGTCTGCCGCGATTTCGGACTCTGCTTGAGCAGACTGGTGATCGCATCCTGGAAACCCATGTCGAGCATGCGGTCGACCTCATCGAGGACAAACACCCGCACCGCTGCGAGCGACAGGGCACCCTGATCGATCAATTCCTGGATGCGCCCCGGCGTGCCGACGACGATATGCGGCGGGTGTGCCAGGGAGGCCAATTGCGGGCGCAAGGGAATGCCGCCACAGAGCGTCAGCAGTTTCACGTTGGGCACGAAACTGGCGAGTCGGCGGATCTCCTTGCTGACCTGATCGGCGAGTTCCCGCGTCGGGCAGAGCACGATGCCCTGTACGCTGGCCACGGCCGTATCGAGCCGTGCGATCAGACCGAGCCCGAACGCGGCGGTCTTGCCGCTGCCGGTAGGCGCCTGGGCAATGACATCCCTTTTTTCAAGAATGGGCGGCAGGCTCAATGCCTGCACGGGCGTCATTTCGGTGTACTCGAGCGCGTCGAGGGCGCTGAGCAGGGAAGGATCAATGGCGAGCGAAGTGAAGGTAGTCATGCGCCATGATCGCACGCCGAACATGTTTGCCGCTGGCCCTTGCGAGTTGCCGGATCGGCTCCACTGTCTGCACGGCTCGCCCGGTCGCAATCAAATGCAGCGAGTCGACGGCCTTCTCCGATTCTCCCCATCCTGGAATCCACCATGACCCTTTCCATGTATCAAGCCTCCGTTCCGGTCTTCGTGCGCGCGCTTGGCAATTTGTCCAACATCCTCAAGAAAGCCCAGGCGCATGCCGAGCAACACAAGATCGACCCGTCGGTGCTGCTCGACTCACGCCTTTACCCGAACATGTTCCCGCTGAAGCGCCAGGTGCAAATCGCGGCCGACATGGTCAATGGCGGTGTCGCGCGACTTGCGGGTGTCGAGCGGCCGGTCCACGAGGACAAGGAGACCACCTTCGAACAACTGCAGCAGCGCATCCAGAAGACGATTGATTTCGCCGAATCGATCAGGCCCGAACAGATCGATGGCAGCGAAGCCAGATCGATCAGCCTGACCATTGGTGGCAATGAACTGCAATTCCTCGGCTTGCCCTACCTGCTCGGCTTTGTCACGCCCAATGTGTATTTCCATACGGTGACCGCATACGACATCCTTCGCCACAACGGCGTCGAGCTGGGCAAGCCGGATTTCATCGGCGGCATCTGAATCGAGCACCTTCGACCCTGCGGCGCGCGCGCTGCAGGGCTAGGGCAACGCTGATGACGCTGACGGCCGGCCTGGATTGCGCCGCCGCGAAGTTTGCGGTGACCAGCACCATTGCCGCGATGAGTGCACGCCCTACCCGGCGCGCTGTGTTGCCTTTGACCATCACTGGCTGACCCTTGTTATTGAACGGTCAGACGAGTATCCGTCGAGTCGCGCCTCAGCGAACGCCATGCGGAGCGCGATTACCGCGCCTGTCATCCCGTTTCACCATGGCCGGACACGGCAACAATCCACGCGACCAGCGTGGCTGAGTTCATTCAAACAAAATCGCTTCCACGCGGGCCAGCACGTCATCGACGATGCTCGGCGACACCACCTCCTTGAACCTGACTTGACGCCCCCGCCAGTAAAGGGATTTCAACTGGTGGCAATGGACAGCCCCTTGCGTATCCGTGCCCGATCCCATCAGGGTAACAATGGTGCCTTAGGTACGCGCCGCTGCGGCCGTTCCCTGCGAAATGGGGCAGATCATTGCCAATCCCTGTTGGTTGAAGACCTTGCCACTGAGCACCAGCCCGAAATGCGGGCCTTTCATTTCCCGCCCGGATGCGGGGTCCAATTCGAGGTGAACAATGTCCCCGCGATTCGGCACATACGCCATCCACCGCCCTCCAGGCCAACCGAAGGCGTTTCATCCCATCCCTCGATACGTGGCAGACCCTCCGGCATTTCAGCCATCAGACTGGCCGGTTTGTAGCGGGGCCGGTTCCGCGCCTCGACCGTCATCTTCTTGCCGGCCAGGTGCAATTCGACCCGGGAACCGTCATTCAAGCCATTTTGCTCGATGAATGCCTTGGGCACGGTCATCACCAGCGATCCACCCGCTTTACGCGGAGTTTGCAGCATATAACCTCCGATCAAACACGAGTCCTACTGCAGTGTGATGCCGAGTTTTATTCCAGGAGGATATTGAGTCGCGATCCAACGCGGATTGACTTGTCACAACCAGAATGGCCGCATCGGAATCCTCCACGCCGATCCGCGCCAGTTTGACCGGCATCGGCGTACCTGCCTCCCACACCACGGCGGTCGGTGGCTCACCCGCGACAATGCGTCGGGCCAGTGAGGCCTCAACCGGCAAGCAGCAATGGCCACAGGCTCAAGGCGATGAAGATCGCTATGGCGAACAGGATCATGACCAGGCGCAGGGGTTCGCGACGCATTTGCTGCCAGAAGGATTCAACCCGGCCTTCGCGTTTCGCGGTTGCAAATTCGCTTTGAGCGCGCAGCTGGCGCTCGGCCTGGTAATTCGCCAGCAACGCTCTGGCCTGCGCAATATCGCCGTCCTGCCTGATCCAGATCGCGCCCGCGGATATGCCCCAGCGGTTGGGCTCGGTTTCATAAAACGCGATTTCATGCTGGGCAAGCAGCGCGCGGATCTCGGCGCTCTCGTCCTCGGGGACGTGGCGCAGGTTGAGAAGCAGGTGCCTGCTCATTTCTCGTGCTGCCCGGTTGACGCGGCGAGTCGCATGAAACGTGGCATCAGCGCAAACACCAGCAGGGCGAAGCCCGTGCAGAGCAAGGCCGAACCCGCCTGTCCCAGACCCACGGTCATGCCGATGGCCGAGGTCATCCACAATCCGGCCGCCGTGGTCAGGCCCTTGACGCTCTCCTCGTCACGTCCCTTGAGAATGGTGCCGGCGCCAAGGAAGCCGATGCCGGTGACCATGCCCTGCATGACCCGGGTCAGGTCGCCGACCTCGACTCCGATCTGCAGCGGAATGACCATGAAAATGGCCGAACCCAGCGCGACGAGCATGTGCGTCTTGATGCCAGCGGCCTTGCCCTTGGTTTCCCGCTCATAGCCGAGCAAGCCACCGAGAAGCGCGGCGAGCAGCAGACGCAGGGACAGGCGCGTCAGTTCCGCCATGTCCGGAATGTCGGAAAATTCGTGCGCAATGGTTGATCCGATTACTTCCCACATGCGGCGCGCCTCCCGGGTTCGATGCTGATTGCATAATAGCCCGATGCCGATTGACGCCGAACTGCGCGCCCCGCCACTGAGCCATGCCAGCACCCTGCGCCTGCCGCCCGGCGCATGGGCGACCGTGCTCGATTGCCTGTGTGCGCATTTTCCCGGGATTGACCGCGTTGAATGGCGGGATCGTTTTGCCCGCGCGCGCGTGCTTGACGCCGCCGGCGTGCCGCTGGCCATCGACGCGGCCTATCGGAACGGCCTGACCATCCGCTACTTCCGTGAAGTTGCCGATGAACCACGCATTCCGTTCGAGGCGAGCATCATTCATGTCGACAAGGAAATCGTGATTGCCGACAAGCCGCATTTCCTCGCCGTCATGCCGGCCGGTCGCTTTGTCGAGGAAACCCTGCTGCGCCGGCTGATGCGCCAACTGGACAATCCGCATCTGGTGCCCTTGCATCGCATCGATCGCGGCACGGCGGGCCTGGTCATGTTTTCGGCGAATCCGGCGACGCGATCCCGCTACCAGGCGTTGTTTCGCCAACAGTGCATTGAAAAAAACTACGAGGCACTTGCCCCGGCATTGCCCGAATTGTCCTTCCCGTTGCATCTTCGTTCCCGCATCGTTGGCGGGGAGCCGTTTTTTCGCATGCAGGAAGCACCTGGCGCGAGCAACAGCGAAACGCGGATCGGCGTCATCGATCGTGGCGGGCGATCCTGGCGATATGCACTGCAGCCAGTCAGCGGTCGCAAGCACCAGTTGCGCGTGCACATGGCCAGCCTCGGCGCGCCGATCCTGAATGACCCGCTCTATCCGCAACTGGCCGAGGCGGCGACGGACGATTACACCAGCCCGCTCAAATTGCTGGCGCGCTCGCTCGCCTTCGTCGATCCGCTCGACGGCCGCTCCAGGCAATTCAAGAGCCTCCTCGACATCTGAACCTTGTAGAATCCGCCTCTTTGCGCGGGCTGCAGAAGCCTGCGTCAGCGGAGGAAGGGCATGCAACTCGAAAACGTCAAGGCCGTCATCAGCGGCGGGGTATCCGGACTCGGCCTCAGCGTCGCCGAACATGTCGTGGCGCACGGCGGCAAGGTCGCCTTGTTCGACGTCAATGATGAAAAGGGTGCTGCCGCGGTTGCCGCACTGGGGCCGGACAAGGCCACGTTCCTGCGCACCGACGTGACCGACGAGGATGGCGTACGCGGCAACGTCGCGAAGGCACGCGATTTCCTCGGCGGACTCAATGTCGCGGTCAACTGCGCGGGCATCCTCGGTGCCGGACGCATGCTCGGTCGCGATGGCGCGATGCCGCTGAAGAATTTCGCCGGCACGATCATGGTCAACCTGGTGGGTTCGTTCAACGTGGCCAAGGCCGCCGCCGAGCTGATGCAAGACAATGATCCCGGCGACGACGGCGAACGTGGCGTCATCATCAACACTGCTTCAGTCGCCGCGTTCGAGGGCCAGATCGGCCAGGCTGCATATTCGGCATCGAAGGGCGGTGTCGTCGGCATGACCCTGCCCATGGCCCGCGAGCTTGCCCGCTTCGGCATCCGCGTGATGACCATCGCACCGGGCATATTCTGGACGCCGATGGTCGATGGCATGCCCGCCAGCGTGCAGGAATCCCTCAGCGCCTCCATCCCGTTCCCCTCGCGCCTCGGCACCTCGAAGGAGTTCGCCGAACTCGCAGGCCACATCCTCGGCAACCGCTACCTCAATGGCGAAACCATCCGCCTCGATGGCGCGGTGCGGTTGGCACCCAAATAGCCTGGGGCCGGGAATGGGGAATCGAGAATCGGGAACGGGCACAGCAGTTCTTGGCAAGAGCCATTCTCCGCTTACCCGAATCTGACTCTTTTCACCCTTACCTATCCCGAGGCCCTGCTCGCGCTTCGATCCATTCCCGATTCTCATCCACGATTTCCAGCATCAATCCCATTCTCCACTCCCTATTCTCCATTCCCGGCTCCTCCCCCATGAAAGCATCCGAAGCAAAGCGTGGCAACGTCGTTGAACATGACGGCAAGGTTTACCAGATCCGTGACATCGAGCGCAGCTCGGCACAGGGCCGCAGCGGCAATGTGACCTTCCGTTTCATCATGTACAGCGTCCCTGGCGGGGTGAAATGCGATCTCTCGCTGCGCTCGGAGGACGAGATCAAGGAAACCGAGGTGACCCGTCGCGCGGTCAGTTTTTCGTACAAGGACGGCGACGCGTTCGTCTTCATGGACAGCGAGGATTACACCCAGTACACGCTCGATGCCGAGGTCGTCGGTGATGCCGCCGGTTACATCGTTGATGGCATCGAAGGGTGTTACATGCAGATCATCGACGATGTCCCCGTCGCCGTGCAGTTGCCGCCATCGGTGATTCTGGAAGTCATCGACACCGCGCCGGAGATGAAGGGCGCCACCGCAACCAAGCGACCCAAACCGGCCAAACTTTCAACGGGCATCGAGATCCAGGTTCCCGAGTACGTGCGCACCGGCGAAAAGATCCACGTCAGCACCGTGACCGGCGAGTTTGGCGGGCGTGCTTGAAGATCGGGAATGGGGAATGGCAAGAGCAACAGGCGCTTCCCGAATCCCGGCTTTCAACCGCCGAATGGCGGGTCGTCCCGATTCCCCACTCCAACCTTGCCCTCGACTAGCGCTCCAGCCAACGCCGGGCCATGCGTCGCAGTGACTCATCGGCATCGGAATCTGCGGCGATCGCTCCGATTTCGCGCCAGGCGAGCGCGTGTGATTCTGCGCTGACGACGAAATCCTCGCTGCCCGTGGCGCGGACCACAAAGCGCACGTCGTAATGCCAGTGCCCCGGCACTTCGGCGCGGGCGGGGATCCAGTGGCGATCCAGATCGAAGATTTCGGGTTCGACGACGAGATCCGCCAGTCCGGATTCTTCTTCGGCCTCGCGCAGGGCGACACGGCCGAGATCGACATCGCCATCGGCATGGCCACCCAGTTGCAGCCACCGATCGAGCTTGCGATGGTGGGTCAGGAGCACACGTTGTCCGTCGGCGCTGACCAGCCAGGCGGATCCGGTGAAGTGGCCACCCAGGCGTTCACGCAGGAAGGCATGCCCCCCTTCCTGCAGCAAGTCGAGGAACAGATCCGCCGCAGCGGCTTGCGCGGGCCATGCCTGACGGCAGGCAATCAGGGCGGCGGCAAGGGGCTCCCGTTCGGGTGACATGGCGCAAGGCATCCACAATCAAGGAGACCGATTATGGACCGCGCCCTGCCCGACTGCGGATCGGCGCTTGTACATCTGACCCTGCCGCCTGTAATGTCGCCCACTGCCATTCGCAGACCCTGGGGAAACTACACATGCTTTTTTGGCGCGTAAAGCCGCTGGACAAGATCCTGGAAACCGCCGGCAAGAAGGCGCTGACCCGGCAACTCGGTGCGTTCCAGCTGACCATGCTCGGTATCGGCGCGGTGATCGGCACCGGCATCTTCGTGCTCACTGCCGAGGCGGGACAGAAGGCCGGCCCGGCAATGATGATTGCGTTCATCATCGCCGCCGTGGTCTGCGCACTTGCTGCGTTGGCCTACGCCGAACTGGCTTCGATGGTGCCCGTTGCGGGTTCCGCATATACCTACACGTATGGCGTGCTCGGCGAGGCGCTGGCCTGGATCGTGGGCTGGGCGCTGGTGCTTGAGTATGCGGTGGCGGCAGGTGCGGTGTCGGTGGGCTGGTCCGGTTACATGAACGGTCTGCTCATGCACACAGATCTGTTCGGGCTGGTGGAAAAGGGTTCGCTGGCCCTGCCGCGTGCCCTGCGCACCGGCCCCTTCGATGGCGGCGCATTCAACGTGCTGGCCTGCATGATCGCCCTGGTCGTGACCTGGCTGTTGTTGATCGGCACCTCGAAGTCGGCAAAGGTCAACGCCGTGCTCGTCTCGATCAAGGTCGCCGCACTGATGGCTTTCATCGCCATCTCCCTGCCGGCCGTGCAAAGCGCGAACTTTGAACCGTTTTTCCCTACCGGTTGGGGCAGCCCGATGGGCGGCATCGGCGTCCTCGGCGCGGCGGCCTCGATCTTCTTCGCCTATGTCGGCTTCGATGCAGTATCGACCGCCTCGGAAGAAACCAGGAACCCCAACCGCAACATCCCGATCGGCCTGATCGGCTCGCTGCTGATCTGCACCATCTTCTATCTGCTGGTGGGATATGGCGCGGTGGGCGCCGCCGGTTCCACGCCGTTGTTCGGTGCGGACGGCAAGGCGCTTTCGCCGGGTACGCCGGAAATGGCTGCGGCTTGCGCCCTGGTTTCCAATGCCGATGCGCTGGTGTGCAGCAAGGAACCGCTGGCGCACGTCATGCGCATGATCGGCTTCGGTGGCGTGGGCAACATGATCGGCCTTGCCGCAGCTTTGGCGCTGCCATCGGTGGTGTTGATGATGGTCTACGGCCAGACCCGCATCTTCTTCACCATGTCGCGTGACGGCCTGCTGCCGGAGGTGCTCTCGCGGGTGCATCCGAAGTACCACACGCCGCACGTGATCACCATCATCACCGGCGTGTTCGTGGCCTTGTTCGGCGCCATGTTTCCGGTCGGCATTCTCGCCGACATCTCCAATTCCGGCACCTTGTTCGCCTTCATCATGGTCTCGATTGGCGTGATGATCCTGCGCAAACAGCAGCCGAACCGTCATCGTCCGTTCCGCACCCCGCTGGTCTGGGTGGTCTGCCCGCTGGCGGTAGCCGGCTGCCTGTTGCTGTTCTTCAACCTGTCGCTGTACACGATCGGCCTGTTCTTCATCTGGGCGGCGATTGGCCTGGTTGTCTACCGGCTCTATGGCTACCGGCACAGTGACCTGGCGCGTGGCATCACGACGGCCGAGGGCGGTGAAGTTTTGCCGCCGGAGCCACCGTTCCACGAAGGCCCGCAGGCCTGATCCGGCATCCTGCAACTTCCGCAACGGCGCCTTCGGGCGCCGTTCTTTTTGCTGCGTGCACACAGCCAGCGTTGCCTGCCCGGAATTGTCGGTCTGCAACCCGTGGTGCCGCCTATGCAGAATGACTCGACGGGCTGGACTGCAATCGGACTCCTGCTCTACGCTGCCAACGCTTTTCGCAACAGCCGCCCGTGCCAGCGCGGCTGACGCCCATCCAGAGCCGGCTTCGTGCCGGCTTTGCTCATTCACACGGGGTCAGGGCCCCGGCGACCTCCGCCTGAACGCGTGATGCACAGGAAAACCACCATGGCCAATCAGCTCCTCGCGACCAAACATCCGCATGCGGCACATTCCGATGCGGAGGGCTTGAGCCTTGATCGCACGCTGGGCCCATGGGGCCTGACCGCGCTCGGCATCGGCGCAGTCATCGGCGGCGGCATCTTCGTCATCACCGGCGTGGCCGCTGCCGAGCACGCCGGCCCCGCGATCGTGCTGTCCTTCATCTTTGCCGCCATCTGCTGCACGTTCTGCGCCCTCGCCTATGCCGAATTCGCGGCGATGGTGCCGGTGTCAGGCAGCGCGTATTCGTATGCCTATGCCACGCTCGGCGAACTGGCCGCGTGGTTCATCGGCTGGATGCTTGTCCTTGAATACGGCGTTTCCGCATCCGCAGTTGCGGTGAGCTGGACCGGCTATTTCCTCAGTTTTCTCAAGCATTTCGATATCGTGCTGCCGGCCGCGCTGGTGAATGCGCCGCTCGATGCCCAGCTCAATCCGACCGGAGCCATCGCCAATGTGCCGGCGGCAATGCTCGTCCTGTTGCTGACCTGGCTTTGCTATGTCGGCATCCGCAAATCGGCCGGTGCCAACATGGCCATGGTGATCCTCAAGACCGCCCTGATCGTGCTGGTGATCGTTGCCGGCAGCTTCTACGTCGACACCTCGAACTGGCATCCATTCATTCCCGAAAACGTCGCGCCCGGCAAATACGGTTGGGAGGGCGTGCTGCGCGGGGCCTCCATGGTGTTTTTTGCCTACATCGGTTTCGAGGCCGTCTCGGTGGCCGCGCAGGAATCGCACAATCCAAGCCGCAACCTGCCGATCGGCATGCTTGCCTCGCTGGCAATATGCACCGTGCTGTATATCGGCATGGCACTGGTGATGACGGGACTGACGCCTTACACCGAACTCGGCACCGCCGAACCGGTGGTCACCGCCGTGGCCAGCCACCCGCAACTCGCATGGTTGCGCGTGATCGTCGAGATCGGTGCCCTCATCGGGCTCGCTTCGGTGGTGCTGGTGATGGTGATCGGGCAACCGCGCATCTTCATGATCATGGGTCGCGACGGCCTGCTGCCACCGGTGTTCACGCGCATCCATCCGAAACACCGCACGCCGCATGTCAACACCGTGATCACCGGCATCGGCATCGCCCTGCTTGCCGCCATCTTTCCGCTCGATGTCCTCGGCGACCTGACCTCGATGGGCACCCTGATCGCGTTTGGCGCGGTCTGTGGCGGCGTGCTGATCCTGCGTCGTACCCAACCCGACTTGCCGCGCCCGTTCCGCATCAAGTTCGCTCCGCTGATCTGCCTGGCCGGCGTGGCCAGTTGCCTGATCCTGCTGTCGACGATGACCGCGCACAACTGGATGCTGATGATTGGCTGGACCCTGTTCGGCTTTGCGATTTATTTCCTCTATGGATATCGCCACAGCAAACTGGCGCGCGAAAACCGTCGCGGTGCGCAATAGCAACGTGACCGATTCGACAACTCGTGCAGGCATTTTGCGGCTACTGCGCGCTCAGTCGACAAGCGACAGGCTGGATTGAACCTGCCATTGCCGATCTAGGTTTCGGCGTCGGCTTGCGTTTGCGCATCGTCGTCGGACTGATCGTGATCGGCACCAGCGGCTTCGATCAGCGAAGTCGGCAGGGATTTCTTCACCGATACACCCATCTCGGCCAGGCTGTTCACCTGCAGGATCACGCTGCCCTTGCCGCCCACGGTGAGGCGACGCACGACGCTGGCATGCGCACCCTGGGCTTTTTCCAGTTGCATGCCGAGTGTTTCAAGCTCGTTGACCAGGATGGCGAAATTGTCGTGCAGGTTGCCCGCGCGCCGGGCAATCTCGATGGCATTGTTGTTGCGGTTTTCCATGCGCCACAGGTAGGCGACCGTGCGCAGTGTCGCCAGCAAGGTGCTCGGGCTGACCAGCGAAATCCTGCGCTGCAATGCATAGTCGTAGAGTCCGGCGTCGGCACGCACGGCTTCGATGAAGGCCGCTTCGACGGGCACGAACAGCAGCACGAAATCCAGCGTGCGCATGCCGGATATGTCGCTGTAGTTCTTGCCGGCAAGTCCATCGATGTGGCGCCGCAACGAGAGCAGATGCTCGCGCAGCGCGGCCTGGCGCTCGGCTTCGTCCTCCTGCGCCACGGAACGCTCCCAGGCGACCAGTGACACCTTGGCATCGATGACGACATCCTTTTCCTCGGGCAGATGCACGATCACATCGGGGCGCTGACGCGTGCCGTCGGTACCCTGGAAACTCTCCTGGGTGTCATACTCACGACCCGATTGCAGTCCGGATGCCTCGAGCAGGCGTTCGAGCACCATTTCACCCCACGCGCCCTGGGCGCGATTGTCACCCTTGAGGGCACGGGTCAGGTTGACCGCATCCTGGCTGATCTGCTGGTTGAGTTCCTTCAGCGAGCGGATCTCCTGCACCAGCATGCCGCGTTCGCGCTGCTCGTTGGCGTGGGTCTGGGTGACCGCTTCGCGAAATTCCTTGAGCTGGACCTTCAGCGGATCAAGCAGGCCGCCGAGTTGCTCGGCGCTCTGCTCCTTGAAACGCTCGGCCTTGGCATCGAGGATCTGGTTGGCAAGATTCTGGAAGGATTCGCGCAGGCGCTGCTCGGCCTGGTCGAGCAGGGCCAGCTTCTCGCGCGCCGCCTCGGCCTGCTCGTGCGCACTGGCCTTCAACGAGGCGTGCTGACCGGTGAGGGCGAGGTGTTCGCGGCTCGTCAGTTCGTGGCGGGCTTGCAGATCAATCAGTTGTCTCGCCAATGCCTCGACTTCCGCCTTGCGCTCGGCCGCCTGCGCACCGAGCACGTGGACACGTTCTTCAAGCGTGGTGTGCTCGGCATCGAGGCGTTCGAATTGGCGTTTCACTTCGATGCCCTGGCGCTCGAAGCCATCGCGCTGCTCGCGCAGGGTCGATATTTCGGGCTCGCGCGCGGCGACGGCGTGAAACGCCGCATCATTTGCCCAACGCTTGCCAAGCCAGGCGAAAAGCAGCGAGCCGAGCAGCAACCCCGCAATGAATGCGCCAATCAGGATCAGGATGGAGAATTCGGACACGGCAGCTTTGATTGCAGCAGGATGAGACGGCGATCATCGCAGACCGTGGTCGCAAAGGGCGAGATCCTGTTGACAGCCGCTCATGCACAACCGCCATGCGGACGCGGCTGGTGCCGACTTCGATCGATGCCGCGCAGCCGGCCCAGACCGGCCGGCCAGGCAACACCGCAAAGCATTCACGTTGATGCTGAAACGGAAACAGCTCCCCGGCCGCATGGCCGGGGAGTGTTCGGCAGGGTTACAGCGGAGCCGGATCGAAACCATCCTTGAAGATGGTGTCGGTGTCGACAGTGCTGCAGACGTAGCTGCCCTGGTCAATGACGACATTGTCGATGGCGACGCCGGCAAGCCCGCTGGCGATCACGCTCGAATCGCTTGCCGCGCGCCAGCGCAACTGGATGGCCTGCCCGGCTGCTGCCGCGGGCAGATTGATCGTCGAGGTGATGTAGGCCGGTGCAGCCGTGGTGCCACCCGAGAGGCCTGACCAGGCACGGCGACCACCCACCGGATTGCTGTAGCTGGTGGAGATCGTCGCGTTGTAATCACCGCTGATGAAGTTGTTGCCGCCCGCCGTGATGTCGGCCCATGCCCCGCCATTGATGCTGATTTCCAGGACCATGCCGTCGAAGGTCGATTCCATGTTGTAGCGGTTGCGGAACGTCAACGTGCCGCCGCCAGTGGGAACGTTCAGCGTGGGCGTGACCAGGAAGGAATCACCGACCGAAGCGACATCCGGCGCAAAGACGGCATTCGGGGCACTGTTGGGGATGTTTGTCGTGGATACCCAGGCAACACCGCCCCCGCTGATCGAACTCGTCCACCCCGATGGCAGGGCAGGAACCGCAACGGCATCGAAATTCTGATCAAGAAGCGTGGTGATGTTGAGCACGCCCAGGCGCATCGGGAAACTGACGCTGGGCAGGGAACTGGCACCATCCTGCAGGGCAAGGTTGAGGGTGATGCTGTCACCGCAGGTTCCAGCCGCCGTGAACGCAAATGGCATCGACACGCTGGACCCGCCTGCAACGAGTGCACCATAGTTTTGCGCGGCACCGGGATTGGTGACTCCGCCATTGGCTTGCAGGGTCGCCACCAGATTCGCGGTATCGGCCAGACCGGTGTTGACCAGCGGCAGTTGCACGGTGAGTGTTTCACCGGGATCGGCGGCATTGTTCGGCGGCACGGCATTTTCGGCACTGATCACCAATGGTGTGCCGGCATTGACGATGGGCTGGCCAACCAGGCAGGCGGTGAAGGTGGTGGTTCCGCCATTGCTGACCACCAGCGCGTTATTGGTGACACTGCCAAGTCCGATCTTGCTGACGGTCGCAGAATACGTGCCCGGTACCAGGCCGATATTCGATTGCAGATGCCCGGCCGCGTTTGTGGTGCGGAAGAATCCGCCGGCAACGGTGACGTCCGCACCCTGGATCGGCACCCCCGATCCGCAAGCGGTGATGTCCGCAGCAAGCATTCCGCGCTGCGGTGGAGTGCAGGAGGGGAAGGCGAACTTGCCGATCCGCGTGCTCCAGCCGCCGCTTGAAGATGCCGCGTAGTATTCCTGGGTGTACCAGAACGTGCATTCGTCAACTGGATCGATGCTCATCGAGCTGTAATCGCCCCAGCGTCCGCTGCCTGAACTCTGTGAACCCGCAGCTGCGAAGAAGACTGCCTCACCCTCGTTCATGCCCGCGCCGGTACCGGATCCGGTACGGCCGGCAATCATGATATTGGCTCTCTGCGTGCTGCCGGACTGGCTGAAGCCGAGGCCGATATTGCCCTGGTTGTCCTGGGCAATGCTGCCCATCCAGTTGTTCAAGCCGGTGGCACCACTGATCGCTCCGGAACTGTGCGTGCCCTGGTCACGCACGCTACCCAATGATGTCGAATCGGTGCTGCGCAGTTCGAACCAGCGGATGCCAGTCTGATACGTAGCCGCAGTCGTCGGAGTCACGCCACTGACATTGACCGTGAAATTGTTGACCCACGAATTCTGCGGTGCCGCGACCGTGCCCAGGTTGCGATAGCCCACGCGGAACATCACGCGATCGGCAATCGCATCGAGTGCGGTTCCACCGCTTTGCTCGATAACGTTGCGACCGCTCGGCGAACGCGCATCGAACGCGGCCAATGCCGTGTCCGCGCGGATGGTGAAGGTCGAAGAGGCCGGCACCGAGAAGTTTGGAACCAGCTCGTAGGTGCGGATCGCATCGAGTGGATCGCCAAATTCATCGGCGCGGAATTCCATGATGCGATTGCGCAGGCCGGCAGGCGGTGGAACCAGGCCATCGAAGTCGGTTGGCAGCATGCCGCCGGCATTCGGGTCGTCGGCGAAGACATCGTGGTAAATGTAGGAAGCAGTCGCATCACCGGCGAGCATCTTCACCCGGTCAAATGCAAAGATTCCGCCACCCGTGAAGGCGGTAAGCGCCTCGTTGAACTGGTTGACGGTGAGGTAATAGCCGTCCGGCCAAACGCCATAATGTGGATAATCAAAGAAATTGCTGTTCGGCATGACAAAGTCGTAGGCATACCAGGCGCCGAGCGGATCCGGTGACTGCGAGATCGCGATGCACTGGTGGCCTGGAACGTCATCCACTTCGAACTGGCTGATCATCCAGCGATCGGCCAGTGAATCGTAGAGCACGATCGGATCGCCATCATCGCTGTTGCGGCAGGAATTGCCGGCCGGCAAGCCGTTGAAGAAGGTGTTGCTCTGCAGGTTGGAGCCGAGCAAACGGGTGCCGGTCTTGTCATAGACGCTGACGCGGACGTTGACTGACTGCACGTAGTGGTTCGGGCCAACGTCGCCATTGGTGTCCGGCGGCAGGCAATTGCAGGCTTCAGCGCCGGTCTGGCCGAGGAAGGTCAGCGACGGGGTCGGCATCGCCATTGGCGCATTGGCGAGGCCCAGGTTGAGCAGCGGGTCGGTGAACAACCCGGAGCCGGCATCGGCGCCGAGGCCGGGAATCGGGAATTTGACGCGCTCGTTCTCGTTTTTCTCTTCGCTTTCCTTGAGACTGCGCTGGACGATCACGCCAGCCATCTGGCTGCGGATCGAAGGCGTTATGCCGAACGCAACGGCGCGGCTGGAGATGATCGAAGCGTTCGCCATCGCCTGTTCCGGCGTTGCGCCCGGCGTGCCCGGATTCCCACCCGTTCCGGCGGGCGACGCAAGCGCGCCAGTCGCCAGCACGGCGGTTGCAGTGACCAGGATGGACACGACGTGTCTCGAGAAGGTTCGGGCGTTCCGCCCGTTCCTCCCAGGTACTGGATAAATCATTTGATTGCCCCTTGAAATGTGTGAATGACTGCCCCTGAAAATCCGTCCGGAGGATGATTTGCCTTGCACAACCACCCGTTCCAAGGGCGGATGCTATTCCTGCGCAAGGCCGACGTCGACAGGATTTTTTGCCGCAAGCCGCGCTGAAAGTCGTCCCCTGTCCGAGGATTGCCTGCCCGGGCGGTTCATTCCCGTTGTTGTCCATTACAATCGCGTTTTTGCCCATCGTTGCGGGCAGCGATGGAACCTTGTCCGGCGATGATTGCAAGCGATCCCCCTCCCCCGATCCCGTTGCTGCAAGCCGAGGGTTTGGCCTTTGCCCGCAATGACGAACCCGTTTTCGGCCCGCTCGATTTCACCTTGAATCCCGGCGATGTCGTCCTTGTCGAAGGTGACAACGGCTCGGGCAAGACCACCCTGCTCAAGGTCCTGTCGGGCCTGCTGCAGCCAAACAGCGGCAGGATCCGCCTGAATGGCGAGGATCTGACCCTGGCCCGACTCTCCCACCAGGTTGCCCTGCTTGGTCACCTGGGCGGTCTCAAGCTCGACTTGACGGCGCTGGAGAACCTGCGCTTTGCGATCGGCGTGTTCGGATTGCGCTCGGGCGCGGCACCCTTGCCTGCGCTGGCCAGTGTCGGCCTAGAAGGCTATGAAGATGTGCCGGTGCGCAGCCTCTCCGCAGGTCAGAAAAAGCGCGTCGCGCTGGCACGACTGCTGCTGGTTCCGGCCGCCTTGTGGCTGCTGGACGAGCCCTATGCCAACCTCGACAAATCCGGCATCGACCTGGTCAATCGACTGCTCGATGCGCATGCGCGGCGTGGTGGTGCGGCCCTGGTCACCTCACATGGCGCCTATGCGTTCACTTCGGGGACGCCGCGGCGTTTGCCGCTGAGGCCGACCCCATGAGATACGGCACCACGGCTTCGGCCTGCGCGGCGGTGATCCGCCGCGACCTGCTGCTGACCTGGCGACGGCGCGGCGATGCCCTGAATCCGGCATTGTTCGCGATCATGGTGGTGGTGATGTTCCCGTTGGCGCTTGGGCCGGAACCGAACCAGTTGGCCAATGTCTCGGTCGGCATCGTCTTTGTCGCCGTGCTGCTGGCCGGGTTGCTCGCCCTCGACAATTTGTTTCGCGGTGATCACGAGGACGGCACGCTTGAACAGGTCGTGCTGTCGCCGCATCCGCTGTCGCTGCTGCTCGGCAGCAAGATCCTCGTGCACTGGCTGAGCACCGCCTTGCCCCTGATCGTGATTTCGCCGGCGCTTGCCGAAATGCTGCACCTGCCGCGATCGGTGATGCCGGTACTGATTGTCGCACTGATCCTGGCGACCCTGCTGCTCAGCCTGCTCGGCGCTGTCTGCGTGGCCCTGACGATCGGCATGCGACGCTCTGGTATGCTGCTCGCCCTGCTTGTCTTGCCGTTGTACGTGCCGGTGCTGATCTTTGCCGCAGGTGCCTGCAACGCGGCCCAGATGGGCTTGCCGTTCCTGGCTCCACTGCTCTGGCTTGGCGCGGCGCTGGCCCTGGCACTCGTGCTGGCACCGCTGGCTTGCGCTGCAGCCCTGCGTATTTCGATTACCTGATGAACACGCTGACTCTCTGGTTCCACAAATTCGGATCACCGCCGACGTTCCATCGCGTCACCGGCCTGCTCATCCCGTGGCTGTTCGCCGCCGCGCTGCTGATCGGCCTCGTCGGCCTTTACGGCGGTTTGGTGCTGGCCCCTGCCGATTACCAGCAGAGCGACGCCTATCGGATCATCTTCATCCACGTTCCGTGCGCCTGGATGGGCTTGTTTGCCTATATCTTCATGGCCGTGAATGCCTTCATCGCCCTGGTATGGCGGATCAAGATCTCCGAGATCCTGGCCATGGCCAGCGCTCCGGTCGGTGCCTGGTTCACCGCCATCACCCTGGCCACCGGTGCAATCTGGGGCAAGCCGATGTGGGGCACATGGTGGACCTGGGATGCGCGCCTGACTTCGGAACTGGTCCTGCTGTTCCTTTTCCTTGGCGTGATCGGCCTGTACAACGCCATCGAGGATCGGCGCCAGGCGGCACGGGCGGCGGCGTTTCTTGGCCTGGTAGGCATCGTCAACGTGCCGATCGTGCATTTTTCGGTGAGCTGGTGGAACACCTTGCACCAAGGCACCACCGTGCGCCTGCTCGGCCCGTCACGCATCGACTCGAGCATGCTCTGGCCGCTGCTCCTGCTTGCCCTGGCCACGCACATCTGGTTTTTCGCCAGCGTCTTCGCGCGTTCTCGGGTAAGTCTGCTTGAACTCGAAGGCGGCAAGGAATGGGCGCGCGCGATTGCCCTCGGCACGGAGCATGGGCATGAATGACTTTCTCGCCATGGGTGGCTACGGTGCCTATGTCTGGTCCTCCTATGCGATCTTTGCACTCGCCCTGCTGATCGACTACATCACCCCAAGGCTGCGCAACCGGCGGGTCATTGCCGAATTGCGCGGACGCATGAAACGCCAGCAACGGCGCCAGGAAAAATCCGCATGACCCCAACCCGCAAACGCCGACTGATCGTGGTCGGCCTGATCCTGCTCGCTGTCGGCGTGGCCACGGCACTGACCGTTGCCGCCTTGCAGCAGAACATGACCTATCTGTTCACGCCGAGCGAGATCATCGCCGGCAAGGCACCCGCCGAGGCGCGTTTCCGCATTGGCGGCATGGTCAAGGAGCATTCGATCGAACGCGGCCAGTCGTTGACTGTCGCCTTCGTCGTCACCGATGGCGACGACGACATGCGCGTCGAGTACGAAGGCATCCTCCCCGACCTGTTCCGCGAAAAACAATCCGTGATCGCCACGGGTTCCATGCAGGGCGGCAAGTTCATCGCCACCGAAGTGCTGGCCAAGCATGACGAGACGTATGTGCCGCGCGACGTTGCCGAGGCCATGGAGAACGCCCATCGCAAGCATGATGTCCCGCTGTCGGCCGACAAACCGTCGCCATGAGCGCGCTGCGCGCCAGCGCCGGATGCGTGCCCGATTCCCACCACTCCTGACCCGCAGGCCCCGCCATGCTTCCCGAACTCGGTCAATTTGCCCTGATCCTCGCGCTGCTGCTGAGCGCCGTGCAGTTCGTCCTTCCGATCCTTGGCGCGCACACCGGCAATCGCGCGCTGATGGCCGTGGCTCGACCCGCTGCGGCGGGGCAATTCGTCTTCGTCGCCTTCGCGTTCGGCGTGCTGACCTGGGCCTTTCTTGGTCAGGATTTCTCGGTCACCTATGTTGCGCAGAACTCGAACCTCCTGCTGCCCTGGTACTACCGGTTCTCGGCGGTGTGGGGCGCGCACGAAGGCTCGCTGCTGCTGTGGATCCTGATCATCAATATCTGGACGATCGCGGTGGCTGTCTTCAGCCACAAGCTGCCGGAGGATTTCATGGCGCGCGTGCTCGGCGTGCTGGGTTTCGTCAGTCTCGGTTTCCTGCTGTTCGCCGTCCTGACCTCGAATCCGTTTGCCCGCCATCTGCCGGCACTGGCCGATGGCAACGACTTGAATCCGGTGCTGCAGGATATCGGCCTGATCATGCATCCGCCGATGTTGTACATGGGCTATGTCGGCTTCTCGGTGGCTTTCGCCTTCGCCATTGCCGCCCTGCTCGGCGGCAAGCTCGATCAACAATGGGTGCGCTGGTCGCGCCCGTGGACCAATGCAGCCTGGGGCGTGCTCACCCTCGGCATCGCGCTCGGCAGCTGGTGGGCCTATTACGAACTCGGCTGGGGTGGCTGGTGGTTCTGGGATCCGGTCGAGAATGCCTCCTTCATGCCCTGGCTGGTCGGCACCGCCCTGATCCATTCGCAAGCCGTGACGGAAAAACGCGGCAGCTTCCGCGCCTGGACCCTGCTGCTGGCCATTTCCGCGTTTTCGCTTTCGCTGCTGGGTTCGTTCGTCGTCAGGTCAGGCGTGCTCACCTCGGTGCATTCGTTTGCCAGTGATCCCGATCGCGGCCTGTTCATCCTTGCGTTCCTCACCGCCACGGTGGGCGGCTCGCTGCTGGTCTACGCCCTGCGTGCGCCCAAGGTTGCCGGTGGCGAACCGTTTGCCGCAAGTTCGCGGGAAACCCTGCTGCTGATCAACAACCTGCTGTTCACCTGTGCCGCCGCGATGGTTTTTCTCGGCACCCTGTATCCGCTGTTTGCCGAGGCGTTCAACCTCGGCCGGATCTCGGTCGGGCCGCCGTATTTCGGCGTCATGTTCGTCCTGCTGATGGCTCCGGTGGTCGTGCTGATGCCATTCGGACCCTTGCTCAAATGGCGCAAGGGCAATGTCGCCGCAGCGTTTCGCACGTTGCGTCCGGCCCTGCTGCTGGCCGTCGTCGCCAGCCTGGCCGCCTGGCTGATTGCCGACGATCTGCCGTGGAAAGGCGTGGCCGGCATTGCCGGGGCGCTGTGGGTCGGACTTGGCACCCTCGCCTTCGCCATCCAGCGCTGGCGCAATGCGCCGGCCGGTCGACGCTTCACGCCGGAAATGCTTGGCATGGTGCTCGCCCATTTCGGTGTCGCCGTTTTCGTCTGCGGTGTGCTCGTCACCGAAGCCACCAGCATTGAAAAGGACGTGCGCCTCGACCATGGCGAAAGCGTCACCCTGGGTGCCTACACCTTCCGCTTCGACGGCGTCGCGCATACCGAGGGTCCGAACTTCAAGGCCGACCAGGGCACGATCACGATCACGCGCAATGACGGCCCGGTCGCCGTTTTGCATCCACAGAAACGCCAGTACTCGCGCAATGCCATGATCCAGACCGAGTCCGACATCGACCCCGGATTCACGCGGGATCTCTATGTCGCACTGGGTGAACCCCTTGGCGACAGCGGTGCCTGGTCGGTTCGCGTCTACCTGAAGCCCTATGTCCGCTGGATCTGGCTGGGTGCCTTGCTGATGATGCTGGGTGCCTTTGTCGTTGCCACCGACCGGCGCTTCCGCGTGCTGCTCAGCGATGCCAAGCCGCAGCCGGCACCGCAACCTGCTGCTGCGGGAATCGCTGCCGGGGCCAATGCATGAACACGCGATATCTTCCGCTGGTCGGCTTCGGCCTGGTTGCCGCCCTGCTCGCCTTCGGCATCCATTACATGCGCAACAACTCGATGAACGAGGTGCCCTCGCCGCTGATCGGCAAGGCCGCGCCGGCGTTCGACCTGCCCTTGTTGAATGATCCGGGCAAGCGTCTGAGCAATGCCGATCTTGCCGGCAAGCCGTACCTGCTCAATGTGTTTGCCAGCTGGTGTTTCGCCTGTCGCGACGAACATCCGATCCTGATGAGTGAAGGCAGGAAACTCGGCATCCCCATCATCGGCTTCAACTACAAGGACGAGGCCGCCGATGCGACGCGCTGGCTGCAACAGTTCGGCGATCCGTATTCGGTGGTGATTGCCGATCGCGATGGTCGCATCGCCATTGATTTTGGCGTCTATGGCGCGCCCGAGAGTTTCCTCGTCGATGGCAAGGGCATCATCCGCTACAAGCGCATCGGCGCCATCACGCCGGAGATCCTGGCCTTCGAGCTGAAACCGCGCCTGGCCGCCATGCAGGGAGAGAATCCATGAGCCACGCCCGGCCTTTCCGCGGCATCTTCACCGCCCTGCTCGTGCTTGCCCTGTTGCTGCCAGTGCTCGCCCAGGCCATCGATGCGCTGCCGTTCAAGGATCGCGCCGAAGAGCAGCGCTTCCAGAACCTGACCCGGCAGTTGCGCTGCCTGGTCTGCCAGAACGAAAGCCTCGCCGACTCCAGTGCCGACCTGGCCAAGGACCTGCGCGAGGAAGTCTTCGGGCAGATGAAGCAGGGCAAGAGCGACATCGAGATCAAGCAATACCTGACGGCGCGCTATGGCGATTTCGTCCTGTACAACCCGCCGCTGCGTGGCGGCACGGTCCTGCTCTGGTTCGGCCCGCTGCTGGTGTTGCTGATCGGTGCCGGCATCGTCTACCGGATCGTCCGCCGACGCGCCAAGGTGTCGCCAGCCACACCATCTGCGGCAAGCTCCGAGGAAGATTGGTAATGACCCTGTTCATTGTTCTTGCGGCGACGATGCTCGGCCTCGCCCTGGCCTTCCTGCTGTTGCCGTTGTTGCGCAAGCGCGAGCCTGTGGCAGTTGCGCACGGCGTGGATCGCGGGCGCCTGAAGGCGTTCGAGGACGCGCGCAACGCCGGCGTCATCGATGAAAGGGAATACCAGACCAAGCTGGCGGCACTGGGCTCGACAACCCTCCCGAGCGGAGATCGGCAATCACGTCGTCCGGCGGTGCTGGCTTCCCTGTTCGTGGCCGTGCTGGTTCCGCTCGGCGCGATCACGCTCTATCAGTTCAAGGGCGAACCGGGCGCGCTCGATCCAGCGCGCATGGCCGCGTCGACCGCTGCCTCTGCCGAAGACCACGGTGTCGACATGGATCAGGCCGTTGCCGGACTTGTCGCCAAACTCAAGGAAAATCCGGACAACGCCGAAGGCTGGGCCTTGCTTGGCCGCGCCTATCAATCGATGGGCAAGTTTGGAGAATCCCGGGACGCCCTGAAAAAGGCCTGGCAGCTGATTCCGGACAATCACGACCTGACCGTCGAATACGCCCAGGCGCTGGCCCTCGCGCAAGAGGGGCGCCGCATCGATGGCGAATCGAGGAGCCTGATCGAAGGCGTGCTCAAGGCCGATCCGGATCACCAGCGTGCGCTCTGGCTGATCGGCATCAGCGACTATCAGGCCGGTGATTACAACGCCGCCATCACGGCGTGGAACCGCTTGTTGCCGGGCCTCCCGCCCGGCAGCGATATTGCCGAAAGCGTGCGCACGCAAATCATCGATGCGCAGCAACGCGGCGGCAGCGTGGCCGTGGCCGCAAGCCCGTCGACGCCAGGTGCCGAACCGGCAATGCCGGCCGCCGCCGGCACGGGCGCAAAGCTGACCGTGCATGTCAGCCTGGCGCCGGATCTGGCCGACAAAGTCGACCCCGCCGCGACCTTGTTCGTGTACGCCCGCGCCGAGAGTGGCCCGCCGATGCCCTTGGCAATCCAGCGTGGTCCGGCCAGCGGATTGCCCCTCACCGTTGTCCTCGACGACTCGATGGGCATGATGCCGAGCATGAAGCTGTCGATGTTCCCGAAGGTCGTGATCGCCGCGCGCATTTCCAGGAGTGGCGACGCCACGGTGCAATCCGGCGACCTGCAGGTGGTATCGCCTGCCATCGATGTCCAGCGCAAGGAACCGGTCGAACTGGTCATCGACAGCGTGGTGCCTTGAAGTGAGCGGGACGGATGCGACCGCAGCCGTGCCGGACGCGCGCCAGTATTTCGCGCTTTCTTCACCTTTTGCGATGAAGCGCGGTGGCGTCGTGCACGGCGCGCGGCTGGCCTATGAAACCTGGGGCACGTTGGCGCCCGGGCGCGACAACGCCATCCTCATCCTCACCGGCCTCTCGCCCAGCGCGCACGCGGCGTCGAATGCCGAGGATCCTGCACCGGGTTGGTGGCAAGCCATGCTCGGCGCGGGCAAGCCGATCGACACCGATCGCTGGTTCGTCATCTGCGTCAACACGCTGGGAAGCTGCAAGGGATCGACCGGACCGGCGTCGATCAACCCGCAAACCGGCGAAACCTACCGCCTCGACTTTCCCGAGCTGAGCCTCGAGGACGCCGCCAATGCCGCGCATGAACTGGTCGCCGGTCTCGGCATTGATCGCCTGGCCTGCCTGATCGGCAACTCGATGGGCGGCATGACCGCGCTGGCCTACCTCTCCCTGCATGCCGGATCGGCGCGCTCGCATATCAGCATCTCGACGGCGCCACAGGCGCAGCCCTTCGCCATCGCCATCCGCTCGCTGCAACGCGAGGCCATCCGCCTCGATCCCAACTGGAACCTGGGTCGCTACGACGACGAGCACTATCCCGAGGCCGGCATGAGCATCGCGCGCAAGCTCGGTGTGATCACCTATCGCTCGGCCATGGAATGGTCGGGTCGCTTCGCGCGCATCCGCCTTGATTCCGAGCAGCGCGACGACGAGCCGTTCTCGGCGGAGTTCCAGATCGAGTCCTATCTGGACAACCACGCGCGCCGCTTCGTGCGCAGCTTTGACCCGAACTCCTATCTTTTCCTGTCGCGCGCCAGCGATTGGTTCGACATTGCCGAACATGGCCACGGCCGTGCCGCCGACGCGCTTGCACGGATCGACGTCGAGCGCGCCCTGGTCGTCGGCGTCAGCACCGATATCCTGTTTCCCTTGTCGCAACAGGAGGAAATTGCCGAGGGCCTGCGCAAGGCTGGTGCCGAGGTCGAGTTCGTCGCCCTCGACAGCCCGCAAGGACATGATGCCTTCCTCGTCGATATCGAAGGATTTGGTGGCGCAATCGCGCCGTTTCTTGGCCGACTTTAGAACCCTGCCTGTGCACAGGCAGTGTGCGGCATTCCGATCGAACAGGCATCCCGACCATGCTCGCCATTGATTTCCCCGGTTCCCGCCGCCTCATCGATATGCTCGATTGCGCCGTGCGCAAAGAGTGCGAGGCTGCGATCACCGATGCGCTGCGCCTGGGCCTGTGCCGGTTGATGCACAACAAGGAAGTCGAACTGCCCGAATGCGTCTTCCAGGCGAAAGCCGATCACTATGCCCGGCGCGAGCTCTACAACAGCGAGGAACTCGGCTACAGCGTCATGGCCATGACCTGGGGGCCTGGCCAGGGCACGCTCATCCACGATCATTGCGGCATGTGGTGCGTCGAAGGTGTCTGGCACGGACAGATCGAAGTCAGCCCCCATGAACTTGTCGAGCGCAGGGATGACCTGTTCCGCTTCGAATCACGTGGCACCATGCTCGCCGGCCCCGGCTCGGCAGGCTCACTGATCCCGCCCCACGAATACCACACCATCCGCAACCCGAGCGACGATGCCATCGCCGTTTCCCTGCACATCTATCGCGGCCCGATGAACTCCTGTTCGGTGTTCCGCCGCGTCGACGGCGACTGGCACGCCCGCGATCAACGGCAACTGGCTCTGGATCGAATCGACGGAAAGTTGCCCGGGGCTTGATATGCGCACCTTGATCTGGCGTATACTCCGCGCCCCGCGCCGAAGTGGCGGAACTGGTAGACGCGCCGGACTCAAAATCCGGTTCTGGCGACAGAGTGCGAGTTCGATTCTCGCCTTCGGCACCAAATCCATGTTTCTCCCCCGATACGCTTGCGCCCGGCATCCGGAGCGCGGCATCATGCCGTATCGTCCGGGGGGGATGCAGGATTCAATCCGCACAGACGATACTCCTTGGGTCTCTCTGAACAGGCTTGTCGACTGCGCATGATCGAATTCGGCCACTGCTCACATGTCGGCTTGCGCCGCGAGCACAACGAAGATACCTATTACGCCGATGCCGACATGGGCGTCTGGCTGGTTGCCGACGGCATGGGCGGGCATGAACATGGCGAGGTCGCCAGTGCGATTGCCCGCGATACGCTGATTGCCGAAATCGGCAAGGGCACGCCCCTGGTGCGTGCCGTGCAGCTCGCCGACGAGGAAATCATCCGCCATTCCAACCGCCGCAGCGAAGCCCTGCCCATGGGCACGACGATCGCCGCGATGCGCCTGATTGGCGGCAATGAATTCGAGATTGCCTGGGTCGGTGACAGCCGGATCTACCTGTGGAACGGCGATCTCAAGCAGATTTCGCAGGATCACTCCTATGTGCAGGAGCTGATCGACCAGGGCGCAATCACCAGCGAACAGGCGCGCACCCATCCGCACCGCAATGTCGTCACCCAGGCGCTTGGCGTGACCGACCCGCAATCCCTGCGCGTGGAACTGGTCCGCGGCGAGTTCGGCCCGGGCATGCAGATCCTCTTCTGCAGCGACGGCCTCACCGAAGAAGTCAGCGATGCCGAGATTGCCGCCTTGCTGAGTCGCCCCGAGCTGTCGGCCCAGGAGTGCGTCGATCACCTGATCGTCGCCGCCCTCGATGGCGGCGGTTCGGACAACGTCACCGTGATCCTTGTCCGCAACCGCTGAGGGTCAGCGGCCTGCGCGACGATCGGCGCATTCGATCAAACCTCGCCAACGAAAAGCGTCGCCACCGCTGTGACGACGCTGCAGGGCAGTTGCGGTCAAGGTGCGGCTGCGCGCAGGGCGGCCAGGGCCGAGCGGAATTTCTCGCGTGACCAGGAATCCTCGTTCTTGATCGTCGCGTAAAGCGCATCGAGGCGACTGCGCAACAGGGTCGCCTTGTCGGCATCCACCTTGCCGTCATTCTCGAACGCGACCACCACCGATTGCGCCGCCATGGCCACCTGTTCGGCCGCCGCGTAATCGCGATACTCGCCGCGCGCCGCATCCGCCTCAATGCTGGACAGAATGGCATCAAGGCTCTCCGGACCATAGTTGAAGGCCGCCACCGTCGGCAACAAGCCTTCGATGCTTGCATGCAGCTTGCGTGCGGCGGCGAACGTCGCCTCCCGGCTCTTCGTGGTGGCCTGGTGCAAGGCGCGGGTCTGCTCCAGCAGTCGTGATGCAGCGGCCTTGTCCACCGGCGCCAGCACATGGCGGAACATGAGGATGTTCGCGTCGTTCAGGCGAACCACGCCCGGGCCAAGGCCGGTGCCCTGCCGCGGGCCCCAGGTCCTTCCGGACATCAACTGGTGGCAGGCGTGGCAATCAAACAGCACCAGTTCGGGGAAGATGCCCTGCCAGCCGGCCTTTTCATCCGTCACCAGCTCAAGCAGGTTTTCCGCGGCGACACCCTGACCGACCGCCCAGTCGCGCACGCCGTTCCATTCGCCCTTGCGCCGCGTCCATGACTCGTCGATCTTGTAATGCGGATGCAGCCAGGTGAATGTGTCGAGCTCGAAGGAAAGACGCGGATGGCCGGCACCCATGATGCGATGGGTGATCATGCGATCGGCCGTGCCCATGTGACAGGTCAGGCACAGGCGCGCCCGCGCAATCGGCTGATCGGTCGGGTACATTCCGTTCTTGAGGTTGTCCTTGTGCGTAACGCCCTTGTCCGCGTGCGCGTTGAGCCACGATTCCGAACCACCATGGCAGGATTCGCAACCCACGCCATCGGAAAGCTGGAAGCGCTCGCCGCGCATGCCGTCTGCAATCGAGTCGGCATGGCAATCCAGGCAGACCTTGGCTGCTGCCGGGTCGCCGATGCCGAGTTTCCGCGCGATCGCCTTCGACGCATCGCTGCCCAGCGTTTGCCAGGCCCTGGCATGCGGATCGAATTCCTGCCAGATGGCAAACTCGTTCTGCTGGATACTGGAATCGCGGAATGCTTGCGAAGCGCCGTGGCAGACGCTGTTGCTGCAACTTGCCACGCCAAGGTGCTTGTGCGATTCAATCGCATTGACCGCTGAATTGGCGGCAAGGGCAATCGCCGGGCCCAATGCCAACAGGATGACAATCAATAAAAGGCCGCCGCGCTTCATGGTCTTCTCCCCGAGCCTGTCAACCGGACTCACGTTCGAGCATTTCCCCGCGCGGATTATGCCTCACATTGCCGCCACATCTCACCTGTACCGCACTGCCGCGAAATCCACTCGATTATGCAGCTGGAAGCACTCATGCCAAGGCAGGCGAGCCTTGCTCCCGCTCAGATGGATTCCGCAGCAGCGCGATTCCAGATGCTGCCTTCGGCACTGGCGGCGTCGAGTCCCTTGAGCCGCTGCCGGTGCGCCGCCAGTTCGACCTGGTTGGCGCGCAGGACGCGCAAGCCTGCCCCGGAAACCGGCAAGGTGATGCTCGCCCCTGGCGATTGTTCAATGGCTTCGAGGGCCAGCCCGAGATCGCCCTGCCCCGCGGTCATGGCCAGATACACATCCGCCAGCAGGTACGCATCTACCAGAGCGCCGTGCAATTCGCGATGCTGGTTGTCCACACCAAGGCGCCGGCACAAGGCATTCAGGTTGTTCTGCTGCCCCGGAAACTTCTCGCGCGCCAGTTGCAGGGTATCGAGGATGCGTGCGTGCTCGCCAAGTGTGCCGAGCGCGGGATTGACAAGGCGCAGTTCCGCATCGAGGAAGCCGACATCGAAGCTGGCATTGTGGGCAATGATTTCCGCGCCGGAAACAAAGTCGAGGAATGCCTCGACGACGTCGCCGAAGCGCGGCTTGTCGAGGAGAAAGCTGTCTTCGATGCCATGCACCGCACGCGCCCCTTCATCGACCGTGCGATCCGGGTTGAGGTACGCGTGCCAGGTGCGTCCGCTTGGGCGCCGCTCCAGCAATTCGACACAACCAATCTCGATGACCCGATGGCCTTTCCTGACCTCGAGACCGGTCGTTTCGGTATCCAGTACAACCTGTCTCATCCCATCTCCCTTGCTGCATCGCGGACCGCTTCCGCTGCCAGCCGCGCGAGTCTATCCACGCGCTCGTTCTCCGCATGCCCGGCATGCCCGCGCACCCAGTGCCAACGGGTCTGGTGGCCGACGAGTGCCGCGTTCAAGCGTTCCCAGAGATCTCGATTCTTCACCGGATCGCCGCCCGCAGTGCGCCAATTCCTGGCAATCCACGCCGGCATCCATTCCTTGATGCCCTTCATCACGTATTGCGAATCGGTTGTCAGACTGACTGAGCAGGACTTGCGCAAGGCCTCCAGACCGCTGATCACGGCAAGCAGCTCCATCCGATTGTTGGTGGTATCCGTCTCGCCTCCACAAAGCTCGCGCTCGTGCTTGCCGTGGCGCAGCAGGGCAGCCCAGCCGCCGGGGCCGGGATTGCCAAGACAGGCACCGTCGGTAAACAAATCCACCTCGCTCACATGCCGGCCCTCCGGCTCGACAGTCGCGCAAGTCCCGGCGCGAGCACGACGCGCTTGCGAGGCAAGTGTGAATCGACTGCTCGCGCCGCGATGCGCTGCTTGCGTGCGACCAGCGACCACACACCATGCCAGCGCTGGCCAGTGCCACGCGCATCCATCGCCGACGACGACGGCCAACTGCCTCCGAGGTAGCCATGCCGGCTCTGCACCGCGTCGAGGGCAGCAAGGCGCCGGCGCGCTTGCGCAGCTGAATTCCAGCGTGGCATGGGCATTCCATGCAGGGCATGTTGCAGCCACCACAGCCGCCAGGTACTGGCCGGATTGAAACCAAACAGGCACAGCACGCCACCCGGCGCGAGGACGCGCATCAATTCCGATTCCAGTTCCTCGTGCGGACCAAGCACATCGAACACATGGCGAACCACGATCAGCTGCACGCCATCCGTTTCCAGTGGCAGTGCCGACATCGAGCAGTTCAAGTCGCCCCCCAGACCGTCGTCGGCAAGATGCAAGCGGGTGACGGACTGATGGCCGGAATGCATCGGTCTGGCCGGCCAGCGTGCCGGGGCAAGTGAAAGCGCCGGCCCGGCCGGGACCGTCAGCGGGGCGTTGCTCACCCAGCTCCATTCGAGCGCCAGCAGATTCTCGATTTCGGCGAGATTGAAAACATCGCCAATCGGTGCGTGCACGGAAATCTCGGCTCCACAGGGTCAACAAGCAAAGGCGAAGTCTAACCCACTCATCCACGCCGGCCGCGGGATCGGCACCTCCAAGCCGTTATAGTTGCGTCCATGAACGCGACCACGCATCTGCACCTGAGGCCAATTCCAGCGCTGGCCGACAATTACATCTGGATGCTCCACGATGATCTCGGCAATGCCCTGGTTGTCGATCCCGGCGAGGCAACGCCGGTCCTCGATGCGCTGCAGAGCCGGCAACTGCAATTGCGGGCAATCCTCCTGACCCACCACCATGCCGACCATATCGGCGGCTCGGCGCACCTGCACGCGTTGACAGCCGCCAGCATCCATGCGCCAGACGATCCGCGCATCAAGCTGGCAACCCATCGCGTCAAGGATGGGGATCGCATTGAACTGGGCGCGCCGCAGTGCGCGTTCGAGGTGCTGGCGGTCCCGGGCCATACGCTGAGCCACGTCGCCTTCTACGGCGAGGGCCTGCTGTTCTGTGGCGATACGCTGTTCAGCGTCGGCTGCGGCCGCCTGTTCGAGGGAACGCCGGCGCAGATGCTTGCCTCGCTGCAACGTCTTGCCGCACTTCCCGCGCACACACAAGTATGTTGCGGTCACGAATACACGCTGGCCAATGGCGCGTTCGCGCAATCGATCGAACCGGCAAACGTGATGCTCCGGCAACGACTGCAGGCGGTACGCTGCAAGCGCCAGGCTGGCCTGCCCAGCCTGCCCTCGCGAATGTCCGACGAACTCGCCTGCAACCCGTTCCTGCGCATCGATGAAGCGGATGTCATCCATGCGCTCGCCAACGAAGTGGATGTCGCTGCCGATCGTGTCACCCGGTTTGCCGCATTGCGTCGCATGAAGGATGACTTCCGCGCATGATCAATGCCCGTGCTGGCAGCATGCGATTCCTCGTCGGCGTCGCCCTTGTCCTGGCGATCTCGGCCTGCACGGGGCCGCACTCGCGGAGCAGGTCGCCCGTCGCCACCGAGCCATCCCTGGTGGTGGCACCTGCCCCGATCGAGCGGATTGAACCCTTGCCGGCGCAGGTGCAACCTGGTCCGCTCCAGCCAAGCCCGGTCTGGCAGCGACTGCGCACGCGCTTTGCCCTGGGTGGCTGTGGGTACAGCGATGCGGTGTTGCGCGAGGCGCGGCGCTATACGCGGTCGAGCCAGCATTTCAGCGCGTCCTGGCAGGCTGCCATGCCTTCATTGCTGCTGGTCCTGCAGGAAATCGAACGCCACGACCTGCCCGGCGAGTTTGCCTTGTTGCCCTATGTCGAGAGCAACTATCGCTCGCTGCCGGCACGAGGCAAGGGTCCCGCCGGGATCTGGCAATTGATGGGCCGAACCGCAGTCGACCACGGCCTCAAGGTCGGTCGCGATCATGATCAACGCCTCGATCTGCTGGCCTCGACCGAAGTCGCTCTGGCGCTGATTGAGCGCTATGACCGCGAGTTTTCCGACTGGCGATTGGCGAGCATGGCTTTCAACGCCGGCGAATACCGGCTCAAGCGCGCGCTCGGCGGTGCCTCGACCACGGTGCTCGACGCCCAGCGCCTGGCGCAACTGAATCTCTCCAGCACCACCCACCAGCACCTGATCCGCTTGCTGGCCTTGTCCTGCATCGTTGCAGAGCCGGAACGATTCGGTGTCGATCTGCCCCAGGCAGGGGCGGAGGATCTGCTGGTGCAGGTGACTCCTTCCGCAGCCATCGACCTCAGACTGGCCGCATCCCTCGCCGGCGTGAACGTGGAGGAGATGCTTCGCTTCAACATGGCGTGGTCCGGCCAGTCCAGTCCGCATGGCCCGGCCAGCCGCCTGCTGCTTCCCGCCGCGGCGGCGGCTCGACTGCAGCTTGCCCTGGCGGATTTCCCGGTGTCCCTGCTCGGTGCCTGGCATGCCCGGCGCATCGACATTGCAGGCACTCCCGCGGAGTTCGCGGCCCGCCTGGGCATCACCGCCAAGGTGTTGGCGCAGGCCAATCACCTCGACGTCGACGCGCCGCTCGCATCCGGTCGACTCCTGTTGTTGCCCGGTGCGGATCCGGATGCTGTCGCCGCCGGAGATCCACAGGTTCATGCCATCAAGCCCGGCGACACGCTGTCTGCAATTGCCCGGCGCTATCAAGTCCGTCTCGCCGAACTGATGCGCTGGAACGGAATGACCGCGCATTCCGTCCTTCGACCTGGACGCAACTTGCGCATCCGTGCGCCGGCGCATTGAACAAGTGCCTGCAACTGCTTCAAAGAGTGACGTTCGATCTCGGATCGAACCCATATTGCTGCTTCGTCGTTTGCTGAGGCGAGTCAGCGCTTTGCGCTGACGCCATCCATGCCATCGCCTGCAACTGCTCGGCAACTGCTCCTGCGTTGCTCTCGGCCCTTGTTCCCGACAGGGCTCTACCGCCTCCATCCTTGGCGGCGTACCTCCTGCATCCATGCAGTCGTCCTGCGTTGCAGGCATACAGGCCATCCATGGCCATAAAAAAGGGCCGCATCGCGGCCCTTTTCCATCGCTGCATGACGGCACGGATCACATGCGGTCTTCGACCACCTTGATTTCCATGCTCGCGCGCAACGCCGCAATGAAGTCACGGGCAGCCACACTGGCAAGGTTCTGCTGCAAGGTGTTTCGCGCGGATTCCCGCGTTACCTGATCGACCGCCGTGGGATCGGCGTCGGCCACGTGGTCGAGCTTGAGCAAAGCGTATTCGTCACCGGCAAGAGCAACGACCTGAACCGGTGCCTTGCCGGCGCTCTCCGGGTGTGGCAGCGCGAACGCCGCGTTGACCAGGGCCGCATCGAGCTTGACTGCATTGCGTCCGATGCCGCGTTCCTCGCTCAGCGGGAGCTTGAGGTCCGTCGCCAGCGCGTCAATCGACTCGCCTTTTTCCAATCGCGCAAACAATTCGTCAGCACGCGCCTTGGCCTGCTTGCTGACCCGCTCCTCGATGATCCTGCGCTGGATGTCGGCGCGCACTTCCTCGATCGGCTTCGCGGTCGCTGCTTTGTGTTCGGCTATGCGGATGATGGCGAGATGGTTGGGACCCAATTCGACCTTGTCGGAATTGTTGCCCTGGACCAGCACTTGATCCGAGAACGCCGCCTGGACAATCGCGGGATTTTCCGCAATGCCGGTTCCGCCCATGCGTGAGAACAGCGCTGTCTTCTCGACCTTCAGCCCGAGTTCCTTCGCCGCCGGCTCCAGCGATGTCGAATCTTCATAAGTCAGGTCGATCAGGCGACCGGAACGTTCGTTGTATACGCGTTCGCGTTCCGATTCCCCGAAGTCGTTGGCCAACTCGCCACGGACTTCCTCGAACGTCCGCGTCTTGCCGGGCCGGATTTCGCGAACCTCGATGACGTGGTAGCCCTCGGGCGAAAGCACCGGGTCGGAAATCTTGCCCTTCTCCAGCGAGTACAGTGCGCCCTCGAACGCCGGGTCGGTCATGCCCTTGTCGAGCCAGCCGAGATCGCCACCCAGTGCACGTGAACCGAGGTCCTCGGATGATGCCTTGGCCAGTTCGGCGAAATCCTTGCCGGCGCGCGCTTCATCGGCGATCTTCCGCGCCTTCTCGAGCGCCTTCTTCTGCTCCTCGGGTCCACCGCTACCTGCGACCTTGATCAAGATGTGCGAGGCAAGGCGCTGCTCGGAGGTGACGAATCGGCTCTTTTCCTTTTCGTAGCGATCCTTGAGCGTGCTCTCGTCCGGCGTCAGGTTGACATCAAGCTTTGCCGCGTCCACCTCGATATAGTCAAGCGCGACCTGCTCCGGATTCATGAAATCCTGCTGATGTTCCGTATAGAAGGCGGCGATCTCTTCCTCGCTGACCTTGACATCGGCCAACTCGGGCTTGGCCAAGGTGACATAGCGGATATCGCGCAACTGCCCGCCCAGGCGCAGGTAGCTGTTGATTTCCTCATCGGTCACGAACGTGCTCATGGCAACGCCCATGGGAATCTCGCGGGTTGCCAGGTCACGAGCGATGCGCTCATCGAACGCCTTCGGCGTCATGCCCTGGGCGGAAAGCCTGGCGCGATAAAGGGCGGCGTCGAAATTGCCGTCGCGCTGGAATGCCGGAATCTTCAGGATCTCCTCGCGCAGCCGTTGCGCGGGGACGGCGATGCCGAGTTCCTCGTTGGCGACAAGCAGCACCTGCTCGTCAATCAGTTGATCGAGGATGCGCCGCTTGATCGCCGGCTGCTCGAAGAACTTGGCGTCGATCGCCCCGTTTGCGGCCTCCAGTTGCCGCTGCCGGAACTCGTCGAAGCGCGTGCGGAAATCCTGCTGGGAGATCTCCCGGTCGCCGACCTTGGCAACGAAGTCGACGGTCTGCCCGATGAAGTACGACTCGACGCCGAAGAACGAGAATGTGATGACGATCAGACCGAGAAGAATCTTGGCGACAAGACCGTGGGTTTTTGCGCGTAATTCCTGGAGCATGCAACCGCCTCGATTGAAAAGTGCAGCCGGTGACGAGCAGGCTTGATCGTCGGCCGTGATGTGCGCCGACCTGAAAAGGCTTGCGCGAAGAAAAAGCAAGGGCGCCACTCGGGCGCCCTGCTTGGGAGGTAGCGACTAGGAGCGATCCCTGACCGCTACCCCCAGCGTGACAGGTCGGTATTGTAACCGACAAGCCGACTCTGGCGCGGGGTGGTGGGTGCTGAGGGTTTCGAACCCCCGACCCTCTCCGTGTAAGGGAGACGCTCTACCGCTGAGCTAAGCACCCCGAACGCGTCAGTTGATCGCATCCTTGAGGCCCTTGCCGGCCTTGAATGCCGGAACCTTGGACGCCTTGATCTTGATCGTGTCGCCGGTGCGCGGATTGCGACCGGTACGTGCTGCACGCTTGCGCACACTGAAGGTACCAAAGCCGACCAGCGAAATGCTGTCGCCCGACTTCAATGCTTTCTTGACAACCTTGAACATCGCTTCAACTGCACGCTCGGCATCCGCTTTCGTCATTTCAGCGGCATCAGCGACAGCACCAACAAATTCACCTTTATTCATTATCAACTCCCTTTCGAGCAGCAACCCGGATTTGATTGGTTTGAACTAGTCACGCAGTACGAGCGAGGCGGGCAGACCTCCAGCGCGAGTTTGTTCCCCCGCGATTCGATCGACGCTCAGTGCAGCGACGAATCGTGGCGCGACCTTTATACCAGCGCCCCCGACACCGCGCAACACAAGGTTTTGCGCGTGTTTCAGGCATTTTCCAATGTCTTGGCGAGCAATCAAAAATCATGGCGGACGTCAATCCCTGCACGTCACGGTGACAACAATCGAGCAAGGAAATCCGTCAGCGATCAGTGCGGTCTTGCCGGCAGTTGCGTTTGTCGTCCCTTGCGCTTGCCCGGCAAGACAGCCGCCGTTGGCGGCTCGGATCGACTCATCGGTGTCAAGGGATGCTCAAGCGCGATATCGAGCACCTCGTCGATCCATTTCACCGGACGGATCTGAAGTGACTCGGTAACGTTTGCAGGTATGTCCGCAAGATCCTTGCGGTTTTCCTCGGGAATGATGACCGTGCCGACGCCGCCTCGATGGGCGGCAAGCAGCTTCTCCTTGAGTCCGCCAATCGGCAACACGCGACCGCGCAGGGTGATCTCGCCGGTCATCGCCACGTCGGAGCGGATCGGGATTTTGGTCAGTGCCGACACCAGTGCCGTGCACATGGCGATACCCGCGCTGGGACCGTCCTTTGGCGTGGCTCCTTCCGGAACATGGATGTGCACGTCGAGCTTTTGATGGAACTCCGGATCGATCCCGAGCAGATCGACGCGTGCACGAACGACGCTGAGCGCCGCCTGGATCGACTCCTGCATGACGTCGCCCAACTGCCCGGTATGCTGGAGCTTGCCCTTGCCTGGTACCGTGGTCGCTTCAATGCTGAGCAGGTCGCCGCCCACTTCGGTCCAGGCGAGGCCAGTGACCAGACCGATCTCGTTCTGCAATTCGGCACGCCCGAAATTGAATTTCTGTACGCCGAGGTAGTTCTCGAGATTGCGCGCAGTCACTTTCATGCCGCCGCGCTTCTTCGCCACCGGTTTTTTCGCGGTGGCGGATTTGCCTGCGCCCTTGCCATTGCCCGATTCTTTCGGCGCAGCAAGACTCAGCTCCTTGACCACCTTGCGGCAGATCTTGGAAATCTCGCGTTCGAGATTGCGCACTCCGGATTCGCGCGTGTAGTAGCGGATGATGTCGCGGATTGCACTCTCGTCCACGCTCAGTTCGCTCGGCTTGAGGCCATTTGCCTTGAGCTGTTTCGGAATCAGGTAGCGCTGGGCGATGTTGAGCTTTTCGTCCTCGGTGTAGCCTGGAATGCGGATCACTTCCATGCGATCGAGCAACGGCCCGGGAATGTTCAGCGAATTCGCCGTGGCGATCCACATCACTTCGCTGAGATCGAAATCGACTTCGAGATAGTGGTCGTTGAAGGCATGGTTCTGCTCGGGATCGAGCACTTCCAGCAAGGCCGAGGCGGGATCGCCGCGGAAGTCCATAGACATCTTGTCGATCTCGTCGAGCACGAACAGTGGATTGCGCGTGCCGGCCTTGGACATGTTCTGGATGATGCGGCCCGGCATCGAGCCGATATAGGTGCGCCTGTGACCACGGATTTCCGCTTCGTCGCGTACGCCGCCCAGCGACATGCGCACGAACTTGCGATTGGTCGCCTTGGCGATCGATTGACCCAGTGAGGTCTTGCCCACACCCGGCGGTCCGACCAGGCAGAGGATCGGTCCCTTCATGGTGCGAACGCGCTGCTGCACCGCGAGGTATTCCAGGATTCGATCCTTGACCTTCTCCAGGCCAAAATGATCGGCATCCAGCACTTCCTGGGCCAGATGCAGGTCCTTGCGGACCTTGGTGCGCTTTTTCCACGGCGCACCGACCAGCCAATCGATGTAGTTCCGCACCACGGTCGCCTCGGCCGACATCGGCGACATCTGCTTGAGCTTGCCGAGTTCGGCGCGGGCCTTGGCCAAGGTGGTCTTGGGCATGCCGGCGGCTTCGATCCGGCGCGCGAGCTCCTCGAGTTCGCTGGGCGCGTCTTCCGAATCGCCGAGTTCCTTCTGGATCGCCTTCATCTGTTCGTTGAGGTAATACTCGCGCTGGCTTTTCTCCATCTGCGTCTTGACCCGACCGCGGATGCGCTTCTCGATCTGCTGCACGTCGATTTCGCCATCGACCAGACCGAGCAGCTGCTCGAGACGATCGGCAACATCCGCCGTTTCGAGGATCTGCTGCTTGTCCTGCAGGCGAACCGACAGGTGTGCGGCAATGGTATCGGCCAGGCGTGACGGATCCTCGAGTCCGGCCAGCGTGGTCAGCAATTCGGGCGGAATCTTTCTTGACAGCTTCACCAATTGCTCGAACATCGAAACCAGCGAGCGGGAAATGACTTCGACCTCGCGCTCATTGCGCGTGTAGGTCGGATCCAGGGATCGCGCCCGACCCGTGAGCAAGCCATTGCGCTGTGAGTAGGCAACGATTTCAGCGCGCGAAGTGCCCTCGACGAGAACCTTGATCGTGCCGTCGGGCAGCTTCAGCAACTGCAGGATCGAGGCGATCGTGCCGATCGAATAGAGATCACCTGCTTCCGGCTCGTCGACATCGGGACTGCGCTGTGCCACCAGCAGGATCTGCTTGTTCGATTCCATGGCCGCATCGAGCGCACTGACCGATTTTTCGCGACCGACGAACAAGGGGATGACCATGTGCGGATAGACCACCACATCACGCAGCGGCAGGATCGGCAGTTCGATCACGCCCTGATTTTCATCTGCGCTGGTCTTGCTGGATTTTTCCATCACACTGGATCCTGACTTGCGTGGTAGCGGGAAAGGCAAACGGCAGCGTGAATGCACGCTGCCGTTCGGTCAAGTGCGGGCAAAGCTCCGCAATGCAAGGGATTGTCGCCGCCCGGCGGCGCGGTTGCTTCAATCCGCGGCGGCGGCGCGCGCCTGCATGTTGCCCTGGTAGATCAGGTAGGGTTCGGCTTGGCCATTGATCACGGCCTCGTCGACGACAACCTTGCTGACATGTTCGAGCGATGGCAAATCAAACATCGTATCGAGCAGGATCTGTTCGAGGATCGTGCGCAAACCGCGCGCGCCAGTCTTGCGTTCCAGTGCTTTCCTGGCCACGGCCGCCAAGGCGTCGGGGCGGAACTCGAGCTCGACGCCCTCCATTTCGAACAGACGCTTGAACTGCTTTGTGATCGCGTTCTTCGGCTCGCTGAGGATCTTCACCAGCGCAGCCTCGTCGAGTTCCTCCAGTGTCGCCACGACCGGCAGACGACCGACGAACTCGGGAATCAGGCCGAACTTGATCAAGTCCCCGGGCTGCACCTGACCGAGCAACTTGCTGGTATCCGCCTTGCCCGCAGTGGAGCGGATCTCGGCACTGAAACCGATGCCGGTGGTTTCCGAGCGCTGCTGGATGATTTTCTCGAGGCCCGAGAAGGCACCGCCGACAATGAACAACACGTTCTTGGTGTCGACCTGCAGGAACTCCTGCTGCGGATGCTTGCGCCCGCCCTGCGGTGGCACCGAGGCGATCGTGCCTTCGATCAGCTTGAGCAAGGCCTGCTGCACACCTTCGCCCGAGACGTCGCGGGTGATCGAGGGGTTCTCGCTCTTGCGCGAAATCTTGTCGATCTCGTCGATATAGACGATCCCGCTCTGCGCTTTCTCGACGTCGTAGTCGCATTTCTGCAGGAGCTTCTGGATGATGTTCTCGACATCCTCGCCGACGTAACCGGCCTCGGTCAGGGTGGTCGCATCGGCAATCGTGAATGGCACATTCAGCAGCCGCGCCAGCGTCTCCGCGAGCAGAGTCTTGCCCGAGCCGGTCGGCCCGACCAGCAGGATGTTCGACTTCGCCAGCTCGACATCATCATTGCGACTGCGGGATTCAAGGCGCTTGTAGTGGTTGTAGACGGCAACCGCCAGGACCTTCTTGGCCCGGGCCTGGCCGATCACGTACTGGTCGAGGACATCGAGGATCTCTTTCGGCTTGGGCAGGTGACTGCGCGCCGAGGCCGCCTTTTCCTCAAGCTCCTCGCGAATGATGTCGTTGCACAGCTCCACGCATTCATCACAGATGAATACGGAGGGGCCCGCGATCAGCTTGCGGACTTCGTGCTGGCTTTTGCCGCAGAAAGAGCAATAGAGGATCTTTCCGCCGTCGCCCGATCGGCTTTGTCGCTCTTCAGTCATGCCACGCCTCGGGTTGTTTTACATGATGCGAGGTCAGCATAGCACAGCATTTCGCCATGTCCGGCCTTGTCGGCCGGAACGAAATCATTGCGTACGCCAACCTGCGGACTGGCACTCAAAGCGGGTGAACGGTCTCGTTCGGACGCCGGTCAAGGACCGCGTCGATCAGGCCGTAGGCCTTCGCGTCCTGGGCGTTGAAGAACAGGTCGCGCTCGACATCTCGCTCGATCCGCTCGATCGGCTGTCCCGTGTTCTGCGCCAGCTCCTCGTTGAGACGACGACGCAGATAGAGAATTTCCTTGGCCTGAATCTCGATGTCGGTTGCCTGTCCCTGGGCGCCACCGGACGGCTGATGGATCATCACCCGTGAATTCGGCAGGGCGTAACGCTTGCCCTTGGTGCCCGCGGCAAGCAGGAAGGAACCCATGCTTGCGGCTTGACCAATGACCATCGTGCTGACGTCGGGCTTCAGGAAACGCATGGTGTCGTAAATCGCCAGGCCGGCGGTCACCACTCCGCCCGGGCTGTTGATGTAAAGATTGATGTCCTTGTCCGGATTCTCCGACTCCAGGAAAAGCAACTGGGCGACGACCACATTGGCCACGTAGTCGTCGATCGGGCCGACCAGAAAGATCACCCGCTCCTTCAGCAACCGCGAGTAGATATCGTAAGCGCGCTCGCCACGGGAGGTCTGTTCGACCACCATCGGCACGAGGTTGAGACCCTGACTTGGCGTATGACTGGACATGCTGGATCTCCGTTGAATCCGGTGCTCAGGCCCCGGGACGCATGACTTCACTGAAGCTCAGCTTCTTTTCGCTGACCTTGGCATTCTCTGCAATCCAGTCGACAACCTGATCCTCAAGCACCCGACTCTGCAGACCACTCATCAACTGGGGATCCTTCGAGTAGAGTTCAACGACCTGTTCCGGTTCCTCGTAGGTCGAGGCAATGGCGCTGAGCGCCTCGGAAACGCGGCGCATGTCAACCCGGATCTGGTTCTGACGGGCAATCTCGGCAAGCAGCATGCCGCCGGCAACCCGGCGGCGCGCGGAAGGCAGGAACGGTTCGTGGGCCACCGCCACCTTTTTCTCGCCGGCCGACTGGCGTGCGAGTTCACGCGCTTCACTGTCGACCAGACCTTGCGGCAGCTCGAGATCGGCATGCGCGTCGATCAACTTCTCGACCGCCGAGGACTTCAGGCGCGAGGTCAGCGCCGCCGTCAACTCGCGCTCCAGGTTGTCGCGGACATCTTCGCGGAATCGCGCCAGGCCACCTTCGGTCACGCCGAACGTGGCAAGAAAGGCGTCATCCAGTTCCGGCAGCTTGGCTTCCTGAACGCGGACGATCTTGAAACTGGCACGTGCCGACTTGCCGGCAAGCCCTTCGATGCGGAAATCATTGGGGAAATCCAGATCCTTCTCGAACTCGTCATCGACGACATGCCCCAGCAACTGGTCTTCCAGGCCCTTGAACAAGGCATCCGATCCGATGATCGTGCCAACGCGATCGGTTCCGTTCTCCGGGTAGCGGAAATCCGTCGCCTGAGCGGAGAATTCGAACAGCACCATGTCGCCGGCCTCGGCCTTGCGATCGACCGGGTTCCAGACGCGACGTTGCATGCGCAAGGTCTCGATCATGGCATCAATGTCGGATTCCTCGACCGTTGCCGTCTGCTTGAGGATTTCCAGCGCGCTGACATCCACCTTGCCGATCTCCGGCATGACCTCGAAAGTCGCCGTGTACTCGATTTCGCCATTGTCGGGCTTGCCGCTGGTGGCGATCGAGGGCTGCATCGCGGGACGCAGCTTCTCCGTATTGATGGCTTCCTGGAAAGATGATCCGATCAACTCCGACAATGCCTCGCCACGGATCTGCGCGCCGAAGCGCTGCTCGATGACCCTGGTCGGCACCTTGCCGGGACGGAATCCCTTCAGGCGCGCGCTGCGGCCCATTTCCTGGACGCGATTGCGAACCGTATCCTCGAGGCGTGCCGCGGGAATGCGCACAGTCAGCTTGCGTCCGAGATTGCCGACGTTCTCAACCGAAACTTGCATGGATGCTCCTTGAAACGACTGATCCCGGCCGTGGGTCGGGCATGGTTAGCCGGCAATCATAATGCATTGCGGCGCGGAATCGCAGGGGTTTGCGCGTGATCTACCCTGACGCGGGGTCGCGCCGGCAACCACCAATCCGGGACTACTGGGCCGCTGAACGGTTGCCGCGAAGCGGCCCTGCCGCAGGGTCGCGGGGTGCCGAGGTGGCGATCGGGCCTGGTGCGAAAGGAGAGACTCGAACTCTCACGGGTTGCCCCACTGGAACCTAAATCCAGCGCGTCTACCAATTCCGCCACATTCGCAACGTCTGCAACCCGGAGCTCGCTTCGCGACGTGCAGCGGAGCCGCACTTGCGGTCGATGGCGCTGCTGTCGACCTGGATCTGTTTGGTGGGTCGTGAAGGATTCGAACCTTCGACCTATTGATTAAGAGTCAACTGCTCTACCAACTGAGCTAACGACCCGAACAGACAAACAAGTCTAGCAAAACGCGATCCGATGGAATACCACCGGCTCGCTTGAATTGGGGTGAGCGAGGGGACTCGAACCCCCGACATCCGGAATCACAATCCGGGACTCTAACCAACTGAGCTACGCCCACCATTTGAGAAACCGATGAAACCTGACACTGGCCACGACCTCGCAGCCCTGCAACAAACATCGACGCCGCATCGCTGGCCGGCATTCACCTGTGGCACGCCCGACAGGAATCGAACCTGCAACCGTCGGCTTAGAAGGCCGATGCTCTATCCGGTTGAGCTACGGGCGTATCGTCAGTCGAACCCGTGACAGTCACCGTTACCAGCGCCCGAGCGATTGATGCACCAAGCCCAATGCACGAACGGAATCGGATGGTCGGGGTAGAGGGATTCGAACCCCCGACATCCTGCTCCCAAAGCAGGCGCGCTACCAGACTGCGCTATACCCCGCCGACTTCGATCCCTCGAGCATGCCCGATTCGGCAATGACTACCGGAAAGGCGCGGAATGGTAATGTCGCTGCGGGTTCCCGTCAATGCGATCCTGCACAAAGCGGTATGCGCAAGACGCATCACTGCGCCGGAAGCTTGGCCAATTCGTCGGCAAAAAAAGCTTTCAGCCAGGCAGGATTGCTTTCTTCCTGCTGTTGGGCAAGCAAATAACTGCGGTACTGGGCTGGCTGCAGACGACTCTTGAGTATGCCGACTGCGCGCTTCACCCCATTGCGTGCGGCGCCGTTGCTGCCATCAAGCCGCAACGCATCGACATAGGCGTAGACGGCATCTTCGGCATAGCCGCCGGCGGCATACTCGGCGCCGTCCTTGAGACTGCGATCGAGCACGCTCTTTTGCTCTGCATCCAGTCGCGAAACATTGATCCAGCTCTGCACGGGATCTGCGGCGAACCAGGAGACCAGCAGAATCAAGGCAAGCACGGAAGCAGCGATGCTTCCGATCTTGCGCCAGTCCGGTGCCTCGAAGGCACGCTGGAACTCCGCAGCATCGGCGAATCGCTGCTCACGCGTGAACGCCAGTGCTTTGCGCAAGGCTTGCCACTGCACGCGACTGAGCGATTTCGGCCGTTCCGGCCGCATCTTCTCACCGGATGCCAGGTCGGCGCGCACATGATTGAACGGATGTGCACCCGCGTACATCGCATAGATGATGCAACCGAGCGCGTAGACGTCATCCGCCGGCGTCGGCCGCTGGCGATTGAGCATTTCCGGACTGGCGTAGTCGATGGTCAGCGCGAACAGGTCGTCGGCATCGAATACGGTGTCGTATTCGCGTCGACGGGCGATGCCGAAATCGAGGATCTTCAAGTTGCCTTCGCCATCGATCATCATGTTCGACGGCTTCAGGTCGGCATGGGCAAGTTCGCGCGAATGCGCATAGCTCATGCCGGCAAGCATGCCGTGGACCAGGTGATCACGCTCGGCTGGCGTCAACGGATTCGCGTTCGAGGCGCGCAACCGCGCATGCAGGGCGACGCCTTCGACCACTTCCATGGTCAGGTAAACCAGGTCGCCATCGCGATCGAAATCGAAAACCTTGACGATGTTCGGGTGATTCAAGGCCTGCGCGTTCTTGGCCTCGCGCTGCAGGGCGACAAAGGCGCGCTCGAATCCGATCAGATTGCCGGAGATGAACTTGATCGCCACGAACGGATCCGGATCCAGCGCCTCGGTCTTGCGCAGGTCGCGGGCCCTGAATACCGCACCCATGCCACCGCGGCCCAGTTCGTCGATCAACTCGAAGCGGCCCTTGATGAAATCACCGGTCTTGGGCAATTCATCGCGATCCGCCGCACTTCCCGCGGTTCGCGCTGCCGAAGGAGACGCCGAGGCACCGGTTCGCGGCGCCGGAACCTGGATGATCGGCGCAACCGGAATTGAAACCGAAGTGGCCAATGGCGCGGCGGGCGCGCGCGCCTTGGGCACCGACAAGTCGGTCTGCGCAGGCGGTGTGTCTGCAGCAGTGCTTGCTGGCACCGACGACGGCGAGAGCACGCGGGTGGCGCCGGACTCGTCATCGGTGGCCGACTCGCGCGGAGTGATCACCGTTGGCGTGTCAGCGCGGTCAATGATGCGCGTCGCCTGTTCCGAACCCGGCCCGGCCCCGGCTGCATGCGCGTCGCGGTCCGGCATCAAGCGTGTCGGCTGATCGGCGGAACCCGGACTCGGCCCGGCCTCGGCCACACGCCCATCACGGCCGGGCATCAAGCGTGTCGGCTGATCGGCGGATGTCTCCGCCTTGTCGGGCTTTTCATTGCTCATGCGGGCAAGCCTGCCGTGCGCGGATTCAAAGCGGTATCCGCATGTCGAACCGCAGTGCCCAACGATCGAGGTCCTGGAAGCTGAAGGTCTTCATGTACCCGGCGCTGAAATCCACCGTGCGCGTTCCAATCGGCCGACTGAAACCAAGTCCGAGTTCTGCAGTTCCATAGCGGCGATCCGGCTCCTGCATCGACAATGAGATGGGGGTTGCGCTGCCATCGGCGTCGTTGCGCACGAACCTGCTCAGCAGGTCACTGGACGAGCCGCTATCGGCAAAATAATAGGCGCGGACATAGGGGCGGAAAGCACCGACCGAGGTGGCAAACGTGCGGTCGACATAACCGCCCGCGGAAAGCGACGTGCTGTTGCTCTTGCGCTCATCGAAGCTCAGGTTGAATGCGGAGGGGCCGCGCTCGCTGAATGCGTCATAGGTGTTATGCAAGACCGAGATCTGTGCCTGTGGCGCAATGGTCCAGGTGCCGCGCATGAAGGTGTAGGTCACGCCGAAATTCGCTCCCGTCTGCGTCACGCGCGGCTTGCTTACGGCAATGTCGCGCCCCAACGAACCGTACCCGGTACCGCCTGCATTCAAGGCATACAGCTCGATCACGCGTTTTTGCGTGTAGTCGCTGCGCATGTAACTGACCGATCCATCGAGACTGAAACCAGTGCTCAGCGCATAGCCGGAATAGACATGCAACGACCTGGAGTCGGCATCGAGCGATCCCTGGTCGTTTGCGAAATCGCTGGTGAGGCTTGAATAACCAATTGCGGCACCGGCGAAGAAGCGATCGCTGAAGCGGTAATCGAGCCCGCTGGTGAGGTTCCAGTTGTCGGATTTGAAACCGGAATTGCCGCCACGACGATCCGTTTCGCTTCCACCGATCGTGCCATTGACCCAGAGTCCGAGACGCGTTCCGCCAAGCAGCGTGCGCTTTTCCTCATTGCGCGCGGATTCGTCGTCATCGACATTCAGCGATGAGCCCAGACTGGCCAGCGAAAATGGCAGCCCGTTGTGCACAAAAGTCAGTCCACCGGCGCTGACGGTTCCGCCGAGATCGCCAGCCCGCAGTTCGGACAGGCGTTCGGCAAGGTTGTCGAATTGACCCGTTGCAAGCAGCGGCGCGACAAATGCCAACGCCGTGGTTTCATCCGGGGAAATGGCGAGGAGATTGTTCTCCAGCACTGCCGTGGCGTTGTCGCGCACGGCGGCAGGGGTGTCCGGATCCGCGACCAGGTTGGCGGCCACCTGCGTGGCGAGACATCCCGTCGATCCCGATCCACCGCCCTGCCCGGCACAGAACCGGGTGGCCGCGTTGCTGACGTCACCCGCTCCCGGATCCAGCCCGGGCACGACATTCGAGCCATCGTCGATCGTCGTCTGGGCAAGGATGGTGACTGCAACGATGGGCGTTGTACTTCCGGGAATGGTGCCGACCAGAGGGTGCCCCTGCGCCGAGATTCCCTGGAAGGAGCCTTCCGTCCGCACAATGTTGAGCGTGCGCGTCTGGCTCGCGTTCTGGCCATTGTCGAGAAGCTCGATGTGGACGATGGCCGGAACCGGGGTCGACGTGCCGCCCTGGTCGCTGTGGGTCAGGGTCAGCAGCGCCATGCCCGGCGTCGAGACGTAGTCGGATCCATTCGACGCGGTTCCGCCGGCGGCATCGAACGGCACCAGCGCGGAACCCTCCAGGGTCGAACACGTCAGGGTCACGTCGAGGACGATGTCGCGCGAAACATCGGCCCCGCGCTGCAACTGCACAGTGGTCATGCCGTCATGCGGTTCGACCATGAAGGCAAAGGCGACCGCCGGATCGGCGCAGGCGGCGACGCCCGCTGCAGCGGCCCCCGATTTGGCGACATGGCTGCTGGTCTGGCCGTTGTGGCGCACAACCACCAACTCCTGCATGGCCAGGGCCGTAACCGGCAAGGCCGCCAGGACCACCAACGCGGCAGCAAGAATGTTGCCAGGCCGCGACTTCCCGTGCGCAATGATCATGGTGTACCCCCCACCGGCAGTTCAATGGAATTGTTGGAGGGATTGGAATCTCCCGTGGTGCTGATGCGGACCGTAGCCGGCGCGGCTCCGTTCAAGGCGACAAAGATCGTCGAAGCCGTGGCCGGATCGAGCGCACCGACGGAACAGGTATTGCCGCTGCAGCTGACGCCCTGCGGGCTTGGTGGCACGGGGCACGCCACACTGACATTGCCATCGTCACCGACGGTCGCGGTGCATGATCCCGAGAACGGCGACAGCAGTCGCAGGGCGGATACGGGTGTCACGACCAGCGAAGCCCCGGAAACGGGCATTGCCGACAAGTTGACGACGTCGATCAGCGTGCCGTTGACGCCGCCCGCAGAGAACGGGCGAGGGTTCACCAGGGCCAGGTCGAATGATCCTTCGACAAGATTGCTGACCGTGCAATCCATGCAGGTCACGCCGTTGTTGCCGGCATTCGCCCTGACGGTATTGCTGAGGGTCGTCCCCGCCGCCGCATTCACGGTTGCCGAGATGGTGACATGACGCTCGCCCTGGAATCCGGCCGGAATCGTGCAGATCAGGGTTTGTCCCGGCAAAGGCTGCATGGGGGTGCAGGTCACGCCGGCCTCCAGTCCGATCACGATATCCCTTATTCCATCGGGCAACGTGTCGGCCATGGTCAGCGCGCCGGGGGTTGCCCCGCCGTCATTCGTTGCCAGCAGGGTCCAGACAATCGGCTGGTTCACGCCGACTGGCGTTCCCGATGCCGGTGAAACGGTCTTGGTAACCACCAGATCCGTCGGCACCGTCACCGACAGCGCATTCGATGCGTCGCAACCGAACGGGTCACACACGATATTGTCGCCAGTCAGTTGCGCGACGTTGGTGACTGTTCCACTGGCGTTGCTGGCGACGTCGGCATCGATCGTGTAGGTGACGCTCGAGCCCGGCGCCACAAACGGGAAAAACTCGTTCAATGGCCCGCTGCCCGAGGAAACTTCACAAGAGGCATCACCGGCAGCTGAACATGTCCAGAAAAACGAGGTCAGTCCCGGCGGAATGTCATCGACCAGCTGAACCGAGGTCGCCATCGTGCTGCCGATGTTCGCGAAGCTCACCGTGTAGCGCACGCCACCACCGGCAAACAGGTTGGTCCGGTTGGCGCTCTTGGAAATGCTCATTTGCGCGGGAGCGCCGGTGCCGGTCGGCAATGACGAGGACACCATGCAAGTGAACGGGAGGCAATTGAGCAATCCGGTCGGTGCCCCCATGCGCCCGAAATCGACTCCGACCAGGTAATCGATGCTGGCCGGCAGTTCCGCTCCCACCGTCGCCGAAATCGTGTAGGTGACCGATGCTCCCGCAGGCAGAAAGGGAATGGAGTCCGCCAAGGGACCGCTTCCCGAAGGAACGCATTCGACGCCGATGCCCGCGCAAGTCCACGAGCTGGTGATGAATTCAGGCGGCGGCTCGCTGTAGACCGTGAAACCGAAGCTGGTGCGACCGCCACCATTGACGATGCTGTAGGTGTATTCAATCGTGCTGTCAGGCTGAACGACCCCGGTATTGGCATCCAGCGCAAGAACGAGCTGATCCTCGCTGGGCAGGGAACTTGTCACCGAACAGCTCGGTGGCGTGCACGTCGTCGGCGCGGCCGGATTTGCCCCGGCCACGAAATCGAAGTTTGCCGGCAGGGAATCGGCAGTCTGCGCGGTAATCACGAATCGAACCGAGCCGCCATCTGGTGGCAGCGACCCAATGACTTCGTTGATTGGACCGGACCCCGAGCTCGGGCAACTGGCCCCGCCGGATCCTGTGCATGTCCACGACGATGAAACTACTCCAGCCGGTTCGATTGTATATACCGGAACATTGTCCACCTGTGTCGAACCAAAGTTCGACGCGTCGAAGAAGTAAGTGATGGAACTCGCCTGGCTGACGAAGGAGTTTTCCGTGCCCAAGCTGATTTCCACTACCGACATGCCCAGCGGAGCCAGAGGCAGACGCTGGCTCGCCGTGCAATCCACCGGTGCGCAGGTATCGCCCTGCCTCGGCTGCAAGTTCACGGCAAGCTCCGCATCGTCCTGCGCGGTTTCGGCAACCTGTCCGTGCACCGTGAACACGATCCGGCCCGGCGCCACGGATTTTTCGCTGCTGGAGGAATCGTGGATGGAAAGCGCTGCGACCACCTGGTCGATCGGCCCGACTCCGCTGGCTGCGGGGCATTCGACACCGTCACACGTCCAGCTCGACACCCTGACTGCATTGGGTGGGCGCGTATCGACGATGGAAAACGCACCTGCGATCTCGTTGCCGAGATTGCGCACGTCGATGGTCCAGGTTGTGTCGGAACCGGCACGAACCCGGGCTTCTGCGGATGCGACCGTCACCTGCAGATGAGCCGAGGGAACGGCGGTCACCGGCAAGGCCAGCGTGTCGACACAGCTATCGGCAGAACATTGCGCCACGTCCGCCGGAACAACGCTTGCAGCCATGTCGATACGCGTGCGTGCGTCCCCGGCCAGTTCCGATTCGATGGCGTAGCTGATGCTGGCGTTGGCGGGAAGCGTCGGGATGACTTCGTCAATCGCGCCCACCCCGGACTCGCTCGGACAAACCGCGCCACCGAATCCTGCGCAGGTCCAGCTGGATTGCTTGACGCCTGGTGGCAAAGGCAAGGACAGGCGCGTGCCTTCGGTTGCAGCGCCGTGATTCAGCACGGCAAGTACATGATGGACGGCGCCACCACGCAAGAGTTGTTGTTCGCTCGCCGACTGGCGCAGCTCGAGCATCGGCGCATGGTTGCTGTCCACGCGATCGGTGCACGGTGCCGAACTGACATCCCGGGTTGCCCCGTGATGGCAGCGGCCACCGGCCGATGGCGTCGCCATGAGAATGCTTGAGGTACTTGCCGGACTGCTGTTGCCGGCGGTGGCCGCGACCTGATAGCGGACTCCGGCGCCCGCGGGCATCTGTTGCAGGGTCGAAGACACGCTGCCGCTGCCGATGCTTGCCGGACAATCCATGCCCAGCCCGTGGCAAATCCAGGAGACATTCGAGATGCCGGCGGGCAGCAGGTTGCGCACACGCACGGCGTCCGCCTTGGCCCCCAGATTGAAAACGTCGAGGACGTAGTCGAACGGGCTGCCCGGAGACAGCACGTTGGCGAGGATCGATTGCTCCAATGCCAGCACGGGAACCGTGGAGAACTCACTGCTGGCGACGCAGCCCAGCGTGGCCCTGCCCTGCTCCGCACAACCCAGGCTTGCCGCCACAGGCGCGGTCAGGCTGGAGCGGGCGACTACCGTTGCCGGCGCCACTGAACCGACCCGCGCATGGATGAAATAGGTCAGATCGCTGGACGCGGCCAGCAGCGGAAACGCTTGGCGGATGGCGCCCTTGCCCGAGCGGACGGGACAGCTCGTTGCCGAGCCCGCAGCAGCCATGCACGACCAGGAGACAAAGGCATCGATGCCCTCCGGCAAGGGCACGCTGAGCACGACATCGCGGCTTTCCCCGGCATCCGCATCGGAGCCGATGTTGACGACATACCCGATCAGCTCGCCCGCGCCCGCGCCAAGTCGATTCAGTCGTTGTTGCAGGCGCAACCCGGAATGATCCAGCGGCAACGCTTGCGTTGCCGTGCACGGCGGCGGCGCGCCGGCCTTGCCGCAACTTGCACCTTGCGGCGGCGTCACTTGCATGGTCGCCACCAGGTCTTTTGTCGTCGCCAGCGGGCTCGTGACGCTGAGGTCGTAGATCAGTTTCGCCGACGACGGCCAGCTTGCAACGGTCTGGGCGATCGCGCCGTTCCCGCTTGCCTGCGGACATTGCATGCCCTGCGCGGTGCATGTCCAGGCAAGTCCGGTTGCGTTGGCCGGCAGCGCTGCGGAAATGCGGCTTCCATCCGCTGCCGCGCCCGCGTTTTCAAAGACGTAACGGGTCGAGATCGTCGTCGCCGTTGCCCGATAGCCCTCGCTGCGACTGACCATCATGCGCGGCCGGGTCGAAAGTTCCTTGCGTGCCGTGCAGGGAGCCGGGCGATAGTCCGCGCCCGACCCGGCACAGCTGCCGCCAGCGGGCGGCACGGCAACTGCCGCCTGCACGATTGTCGCCGGCGGATTCGCTGCCACCGTGGCGTTGATCTGGAATTGAACATCGCCCCGCGAGAAATCGCCCAGCACCTGCTCGATCGCGCCATTCCCGGACGCTGCGGCACATGCACCAACGCTCGATCGACACGTCCAGCGGCTGTCGATCAAGCCGCTGGGCACGGGGCTGCGCACAACGGTTCCGCTGGTGGACGCAACGGCCGAAAGGGTGCGCGCCGTGACCGTATATTGAACCGACTGTCCGGGCACCAGAGCGGTCGCCGATGAGCGCACATCCAGTGAAACACTCGCCCCGGTCGGCATGCGCAGGAATGCCCTGCACGGCGCCGACTCTCCGGAATCGCAAAGGTCCGAGGCGCCTTGACCCGCCCGGGCGGCAACTTCGATGAATGCCGGCGGCGCCGCGTCGGCGACCGCGTGAAAGGCAAATTCCAAGGTCGAATTCGCCGCCAGGCCTTGCAAGGGAACGTCCAGCGCGCCGCTGCCGCTGGCCACGGCACATCGGCCTCCAGCATGCGCCGAACAGGTCCAGCCAAGGGTGCGGATGCCATCCGGCACAGCGACGACGAGGCGTTGATCTGTCGCCGCAGCGCCACCCGAATTGCCCACCTTGACGACAAAGTCGGCGCCGCCTGCGGGTGAAATCGGCGCACCCACGGCATTGATCCCAATGAAAATTCTGGCTGGCGTGAGCGGCGTCGAGGATTCCGCGTGGGCGCCCAGCATTGCAGCGATGCCCATTCCCGCAGCCAGCAAGACGCTGGTCCGGGGATTCACGGCTGTTGCCGACCTACCGTTTCCGGACTCATTCACCATGTTTTCTCTCCCCTGCAAACTGGTACTGTTTGGATTCCGGTCCTGCGTGGTTGCGGCGGTCAACCGTGGTCGGGCTGTGCCTTGGGCACCAGGAAGAACGCTCCCCCCGCATCGCCGGCCTCGCGGACTTTCTTCAATTCCGGCGTCTGCACCAGGCCAATCTGCTGCGCACTTGCGCGCACAGGTTCGACCAGCGCCTGTTCAAGCCCGGTCTGGGTCAGGATGCGATCGTTGTCGCGCAAGACCTTGAGCAAGGCGGATGCAAACACCGAATGACCGTCGCCGGCCTGGTCCAGCACCGGACTCATTCCGCCCGATGACAGGACATACCTTGCCTTGCGGCTCAGATAACCGCTCGGTATGTCCTTTCGGTATTCGGCCGGTCCACCGGTATAGCTGCCGACGGATCCGGAAAGCGCGCTGCCGAAACAGGAATCGGCAATGACCAGGATGCTGCGCGCCTTGAACATGGCCAGGAATTCGGCCAGGGTCTCCGTCGGCAATGCCGGACTGCGCTCGGTCTGTCGCGCATCGAGCGGCAACCAGAAGCCGCGCTGCGCGGCGTTCAGCACCCCGTGCCCGGCAAAGTAGATGAGCACGTTGTCGTCCGGGCCGATCTTCGTCGACAACTCCACGATGCCGCCGACGATCGAGGAAAAATCGGCATCCAGCAGGGTCGTGGTCTGGAATCCGTACCGCTGCTCAAGGACATCGGCAATGGCCTTGGCATCGCTGATCGGCGTCTTCAGCGGGTCATAGCTGATGTAGTTCTGCACGCCGATGATCAAGGCGTGGTATTTGCCGAAGCGGATGCCGTCGGCGGCCACCGATTCGGCCGTGGCTGCGGAAACCCGCGGCACGGTCACGCTGCGTGTCGCCGGGCCATCAGTTGCCGAGCTCTTCGGCGCTGCCGCCATTGCCGTCAACTTCTCGTCCGCGTTTGCGCGCGCGCTCATTGCCTCGTTGAGCGAGCGCTCCAGCGCGGCCATTTTTCTTGCGTCTCGCTTGCGGCTCGCGTTTTCCGATTTCAACGCGGCAACTTCGCCTTGCAGGCGCGTGACGTTTGCCTCCGCTGCCGCCCGCTGCCCGGCCAATTCGGAGCGCAGTGCTTCATTCTTGCGTTCGACTTCGGCGACCCGCGTATCCGACTCGCTCTTGCTGATCAGATCATTGCCGGTGATGCCCATCGCCTCGCGATAAAGGTTGACCGCCCCGGCGGGATCTGCCGGCATGCCGTGGCCGCTTTCCATCATCGCCGCCAGCGAAAGCTTGGCTTCGTTCGAGCCGGCAGCTGCGGCCTTGCGATACCAGTTGGCCGCCTCGGTGTAATCCGGGGCGCTGTCCATGCCCTTCTCGTAAATCTGGCCCACGTAGAACTGTGCAGTCGCATCGCCACCCTTGGCCTTGTCCATCCAGACACCAAGGCTTGAAGCGAGGCTGGCGCGGTCGTATTCGGTGTATTCGCCACCGCGCATCGCGCAGAGTTGGGCCGTGGTCTTCACCGGCAGGCGTGGGCCCATGTAGGACATCGCCCCCGAGCGGCGCATTTGTCCGGGCAGGAGGCAATCGACGACCATCATCGCGTCGATCGGCTGCACGCCGGCGAGGCTGCCGCCCTGGCTGACGTAGGGTTTCCAGGTCTCGGCCGCCTGCAACGGGCAGGCAGCAATCACAAGTGCAGCGGCAGCACAGGCATTCAGGAACTTCATGGGTGCACCCTCCAGATTGGATGAACCCGTCCCCGGCTCATCCTGAATTTCAGATGCACATTAAAACGCAAAAGCGTTCGACATGCTCGTAATGAATTCGGGCCATTGCTTTTGTGACCGATTCCGCAGTCCGCGAAGGTCGGAAAGTACGCATTGTCGCATGCAAGTCCGGCGCAGGATTGCGTTGTCGCACGTTTCCATCACTGGCTCAATCGTCGTCCCACAAGCCTGGTTTTGCTGCCGTCGGCGATTTCCGTGTCATCGCCGGCAGCATCGCCACACCCTGCCAGACCTTGAGTGCGTCTCGGGTCGCCGCGACATCATGCACGCGCACGATCGCCGCCCCGCGCTGGACGGCAATCAAGGCGGCCGCGACCGAGCCGTGGATGCGCCGATCGACTGCCTGCTGGCCAGTCAGGCTGGCAATCATCGACTTGCGTGACAGACCTGCCATGACCGGCGCAATTTCGGAAAATTGCTCGAGCCTGGCCAGCAGCAACAGGTTGTGCTCAAGCGTCTTTCCGAATCCAAATCCCGGATCGATGACGATGCGCTTCTTGTCGATGCCGGCAAACTGGCAGGCAAGCACGCGATCGGAAAGGAAGCGGTGCACTTCGCCGACCACATCGTCGTAGCGCGGCGCATCCTGCATGCTCCGCGGCTCGCCCTGCATGTGCATCAGGCAGACCACCGCCCGCGAATCGGCAGCCACCTCCAGCGCACCGTCGGCGCGCAAGGCGCGCACATCGTTGATCATGCCGGCACCGGCCGCCAGCGCGGCACGCATGACCTGCGGATCAGAGGTGTCAATCGAGATCGGCACCGCTGTTTGCGCCGTCAGCGCCTCGATCAGCGGAACAATCCTCGCAACCTGGGTGTCGGACGAAACCGCCTCAGCGCCCGGCCGCGTCGATTCGGCACCGATGTCGAGCAGATCGGCGCCTTCGGCAACCAGTTGCAGCGCGTGCGCGACGGCCGCCGCGGGATCAAGGAAGCGGCCACCATCGGAAAAGGAATCCAGGGTGACGTTGACAATGCCGCAGATGCGCGGCTGGTCGAGGACAAGTGGCCGCCCCGCGCAATCGAGTACCGTCGAGAACATGTTCCACTCCATTGAAAAGGCCGCCAGTAGGCGGCCTTTCTAGCAGATCCGCTGGCGCATGATCAGTCCGCGGCCTTGCTCCGCGATTGCGTGGCCGGTCCGCCGATGGGGCTTTCGCCACTGCCCTTGCTGGCACCACCGCCGCGCCCACGCCCGCTGGAATCGCTTTCCCAACCCTTGGGCGGATCTGGCACACGGCCGTCCATGATGGCCTCGATCATCTGCGCATCGATGGTTTCGTACTGCAGCAAGGCGTCCGCCATCACGTGCAGCTTGGGCAGGTTTTCCGTGAGCAGTTCCGTGCTGCGCAAATACGCCCGATCGAGGATCTCGCGCACTTCCTCGTCAATCAGGCGGGCGGTCTCGTCGGAGACGTTCTTGTGCTGGGTGACCGAGCGACCGAGGAACACCTCATCCTCTTCCTCACCATAGGCAATCGGGCCGAGTTTGTCGGACAACCCCCACTTGGTGACCATGTTGCGCGCCATCTTGGTTGCCCGCTCGATGTCGTTGGAAGCGCCCGTGGTGACCTTGTCCGCACCAAAAATGATTTCCTCGGCAACGCGACCGCCGTACAGCGAGCACAGGCGGCTGATGATGTTTTCCTTGTTGTAGCTGTAGCGATCGTTCTCGGGCAGGTACATGGTCACGCCGAGGGCACGCCCGCGCGGGATGATGGTCACCTTGTAGACCGGGTCGTGATCCGGCACGAGGCGGCCGACGATGGCGTGACCGGCCTCGTGATAGGCGGTCAGCTTCTTCTCGTCGTCGCTCATGATCATCGAGCGGCGTTCCGCGCCCATCATGATCTTGTCCTTGGCCCGCTCGAAATCATCCATGCTGACTTCGCGCGAATTGCCGCGCGCCGCGAACAGCGCCGCCTCGTTGACCAGGTTGGCCAGGTCGGCACCGGAGAAACCCGGGGTTCCGCGCGCGATCACCAGTGGCTCGACGTCATTGGACAATGGCACCTTGCGCATGTGCACCTTGAGGATCTGCTCGCGTCCTTTGACGTCGGGCAACGGCACGACCACCTGGCGATCGAAGCGGCCCGGTCGCAGCAGGGCCGGATCGAGCACGTCGGGGCGGTTGGTTGCGGCAATGACGATGACGCCCTCGCTGCCCTCGAAACCATCCATCTCGACCAGCAACTGGTTGAGGGTCTGCTCGCGCTCGTCATGACCGCCGCCGAGGCCGGCGCCACGATGGCGGCCGACCGCATCGATCTCGTCGATGAAGATGATGCACGGAGCGTGTTTCTTGGCCTGCTCGAACATGTCGCGCACGCGCGCCGCGCCGACGCCGACGAACATCTCGACGAAATCGGAACCGGAAATCGAGAAGAACGGCACCTTGGCTTCGCCGGCAATCGCCTTGGCCAGCAAGGTCTTGCCGGTGCCCGGCGAACCCACCATGAGCACGCCGCGCGGAATCTTGCCGCCGAGCTTGGTGAATTTGCCCGGATCACGCAGGAACTCGACGAGTTCGGAAACCTCCTCCTTGGCCTCGTCGCAACCAGCCACATCGGCAAACGTGACCTTGATCTGGTCCTCGCCCTGCAGCTTGGCCCGCGAACGCCCGAACGACATCGCCCCGCGACCGCCGCCGCCGGATTGCATCTGGCGCATGAAATAGAAAATCAGGCCAAAGATGACGATCAACGGCAACCAGTCGAACAGCAGGCGCAGCAACAGCGGCATCGGCGGATCGGTCGCCTCGACCTTGACCTTCTGCACGTCCTTTTCGATGTCGCCGATCGACTGCTCGGTCAGCAGCGCCGTGGTGCGCACGCTGCTGCCGTCCTGGAGTTTTGCCTCGACCGTGCGCCCATCATTGTGCACGAGGACTTCGTCCACGCGCTTGTCGCGCACGGCCTGCATGAACTCGGAGTAGGGAATGTCCTTCGTCGCTGCGGCTTGCGGATTGAAACTCTGGAACACCGTCAGCAGGACGACGGCGATCACCACCCAGAGCAGCACAGTCTTTGCCATGTCATTCATTCTTTTACCCATCTCCTCCTGCAGCAGCTGCGGTCAGGACTTTCTGCCGGTGGCCAGTGCATAGACTTCGTTGCTGCGCGCCCGTGAGGCCTTGGGCTTGCGGATGCTGACGCTGGCGTAATGATTGCGCAAACGTCGTATGTAGTCGTCAAATCCCTGCCCCTGGAACAATTTGGTCAGGAACGAACCACCCGCGAGCAGATGGTTTTCAGCAAAATCGGCAGCCAGTTCGGCCAGGACCATGGAGCGATCCTGATCTACGGCACCGACTCCGCTCATGTTGGGGGCCATGTCGGAAAGCACAAGATCCACCCTCGATCCATCGAGAACCTGCTGCAGCCGCGTCAATACTTCATTCTCGCGGAAGTCGCCGAGGATGAAGTCGACGCCACCAATGCCCTGCATCGGCAGGATATCAAGGGCAATGATGCGGCCACGATCGCCGAGCCGCTCACGCACCATCTGCGACCAACCGCCCGGTGCCGCGCCGAGATCGACGACGAGCATGCCGGGCTTGAGCAAGCGGTCACGCTCGATCAATTCATCGAGCTTGAACACCGCCCGCGAGCGCCACCCTTCTGCCTGCGCCTTCTTCACGTACGGGTCGCTGAAGTGCTCCTGGAGCCAGCGGGAACTGGATTTGCTTCGCGCCACGTCGTCTCAGAACGCGCCGCGCGCGTTTCCCGGTCATTGGATTGCCCGCATAATACCCTGAAAGGCGGCGGCTCCCGCCGGCACCCCACTTCGCTTGCGGACTCCATTCATGCTGCTGACCCCGTTCCAGAAGCGCTACCTGCGCGGCCTTGCCCATTCCCTGAGTCCGATCGTGCTGCTCGGACAAAAAGGCGTCACGCCGAGTCTCATCAACGAACTGGCCCTCGCCATCGGCCATCACGAGCTGGTCAAGGTCAAGCTGTCCGGAGGCGATCGCGAAGAGCGCGCGGCGCAGATCGAAGCACTCTGCGCGGGTGCCGCCTGTGAACTCGTGCAGACCATCGGCCATACCGCAACGCTGTGGAAGCGCAACGAGAAAGAACCCAAGTTGCCGCTGCCAAAGTAGCCTGGAAGACTCAAATGCAGCTGATCCACGATCGGGCCGAGGGCCATTTCTTTATCCGCGCGATCCGTGACGACGCGGTGGTCATCATCGATCGGGAGTTGCGTGCGAGCTTCCTGATTGCGCCCGACCGCATTGTCGAGGCGTGGCCGATCGCGCGCGTGGACGATCTCGATGCCGCGGCGGTGCAAACCATTCTCGAGCTGAACCCGGAGGTGGCGATTCTCGGCACCGGTCGCCGCCAGCAGTTTCCGGACAAGGCACTGCTGCTGCCCCTGCTGCGCCAGGGCATTGGCGTCGAGGTGATGGACAACTCGGCCGCCGGGCGAACCTACAACCTGCTTGCTGGCGAAGGCCGCAAGGTCGTCGCCGCCTTCATCCTGCCGGGTTGAGTGCATCCGGCTCGGCAGGAACGAGCACCGTGGGCTAGATGGAAGGATCCTGCTGCGAAAGCACGCGCAGGCGCTTGAGCGCCTCATCCTGGATCTGCCGCACGCGCTCCCGCGAAATGCCCAGTTCCGCGGCAATCTCGGCCAGGGAGTGCACGGCCTCGCCATTCAGCCCGTAGCGACGCTCGATGATCCAGCATTGGCGCGGCTTCAGCGCCGCCAGCCAGCCCTGCAACTGACCGCTGCCCTCGATACCGGCGCGTGGGCCCTGGCTGGTCTCGTCCTGATCGACCAGGTGCTCGATCAAGGCTCGATCATCGCTGTCGGAAATGGGCGCATCGAGCGAACTGATGTGTTCGCTGACGCGGAAAAGCTCACCGAGTTCACGCGCATCCTTGCCGACACGGCGGCCGAGCTCATCCATTGATGGTGCGCGCGCCAACTGTGCGGTCAACTCCCTGTTGGCACGCAGGATCTGAGCCAGTTCGCGCAGGACATGCACGGGAATGCGCACGGTCCTGCCCTGGTGCGACAACGCATGCTGCACGCCATGCCGGATCCACCACATGGCATACGTCGAAAAGCGCAGGCGCCGCGACGGGTCGAACTTCTCGACCGCCCGGATCAGGCCGATGTTGCCCTCTTCGATCAGATCCATCAGCGGCACGCCGCGACCGACATAACCACGTGCAACCGTGACCACCAGACGCAAGTTGGCCTCGATCAATCCGCGCCGGGCTGCGACATCGCCTCTTTGCACACGCTCGGCCAGCGCCCACTCCTCTTCGGCATCAAGCAAGGGAATCAAGCCAATCTCGTTCAGGTAGGCGCCGGTGGAGGTGCGTGTTTCGACATCGACCGGCTCGATTGCATCAAGCAGTTCGAGAACTTCCTCGACCTCCGGTTCCTCGGTCGGATCGTGCTGCTTGCCGGTAGTCATGGACGGTATCTTGCGCCAGCGCCCTGCCGGCGCAAGGATTTCGGAAGGCGAAACGCCACGGCGAGCGGACTTGCGCAGCCGGATTTCATCATCAACGCCTTGGCAGGAATCCGAGCGGATCGACCGGCTTGCCGTTCCTGCGAATCTCGAAATGCAGCATGTCGCGGGTGGCGCTGGATGAGCCCATCTCGGCAATCTGCTGGCCGGATTTGACCTTGTCGCCTTCCTTGACCAGGCGTCGGCGATTGTGGCCGTAGGCCGAGAGCAGGGTCGAATTGTGCTTGACGATGATCAACTCGCCATAGCCGATCAATCCGTTGCCGCTGTAGACAACCTCGCCATCCGCCGTGGCGCGCACGGGATCGCCTGACTTGCCGGCAATATTGATGCCTTGGCGGGTCTGGTCACCGTTGACGAAGCTCGCGACCACCTGGCCTTCGGCCGGCCAGCGCCAGACCATGTCGGCAGCGGCATTGTTGGCTTCGACCGCCGGCGCACGCGGCGGCACCGCTGGCGTGGCGGCAGCATCCGCCGGCTTCGCCACGCTTGGTGCCGGGCGCGCTGCCGCAGGTCTGCTCTCGGCCGACGCAGGCGGCGGCGAGGGCCTGGGTGCAACGCTGGTTGCGCGCGTCGACGGTTGCGGCGTCGATGTGCTCCCGCGGCGCACCGGTGAGCGGCCATCCAGGCGGATTTCCTGACCCGGATAGATCGTGTACGGCGCATCGATCCGGTTCTCGCGGGCAAGCTCGCGATAATCAAGACCGTTGCGAAAGGCGATGCTGTACAGGGTATCGCCGCGGCGGACCCGATAAACGGGAGCGTCCGCCGGCATCGGCATGCTGCGGCGCGACCCGTAGTGCGCGCCAAGGCTGCGATCCTCGACGGGAGCCGGCGAGGTGGTCGCACACCCGCTCAGGAGCAGGACCAGGCCAGTCAGGAGCGCGATGATTGCTCGATTTATTATGTTGCAATCAATCACTTATCTTATAAACTTGAAGTAGATGATCATGACTGCGATCGCCACCAGCATGGCCCAGCCGATCCACTCGATCGAGCGATGCAAGGCTGCCTCGGCTTTCGGCCCGGCCATGCGGATGACCCCGGCGAGCAGATAAACACGTTTGCCGCGACCGACGATCATGCTGGCGATGAAGGGTAGCAGCGGCACGCCGACAATGCCTGACGCCCAGGTAAAGATCTTCAACGGCACCGGCAGGAAGCCGGCAACGACCAGCAACCAGAACGCCGACCATGGACTGTGCGTGGCAATCTCGCGCAGCGCGACCACCTGTTGGTCGATGCGCTCCAGCCAGCCCAGTGATGCAAGCAGCGGCCGCACCCATTCGAATGCATAGTGTCCGAGCGCATAACCAACGATCGCGCCGAGCACCGAAAAGACGAGACTGACGCTGGCGAAGCGTGCCCAGCGTCGCGGCCGGGCCAGCACCATCGGCCCGAGCATCACTTCCGGCATTACCGGAAAAATGATCGCTTCGACGAAGCTCAGGATCGCCAGCAGGGGTTCCGCACGGGGATGACTGGCCCATTTCAACGCACGCTCGTACAACGGCTTGAACAGTTTCATGCGCCGCGCACCTCGACACCATTGATCCTCATCAAGCAATCCCGCCAAGCAGGGGCACGAAACTCACCGCAGCGAGCGTTTCACGCTGCCAGCCCTGTTCCGTTGCGCGCACGCGCAACAAGGCCTGGCGTCCCGGCGGCCCAACCGGCGCCACCAGCACGCCGCCCGGGGCGAGCTGGTCGAGCAAGGCGTTTTCCAGATCCGCACCGGCAGCAGTCACCATGATCGCATCGAACGGCGCCTCATCCGGCCAGCCGAGCCGGCCATCATCATGGCGCGAACGGATATTGCCGAGTCCCAGCTTGCGGAAGCGCCGGCGCGCGTTGCGCAGCAGTTCGTCGATGCGCTCGACCGTATAGACCTGCTCGACCAGGCTGGCCAGCACGGCGCACTGGTAACCCGAACCCGTGCCGACCTCGAGAACACGTCGCGGCAGGGCATGTTCGATCAGGACTTCGGTCATGCGGGCAACGACATACGGCTGCGAGATGGTCTGCCCCTGGCCGATCGGCAGGGCGGTGTCCTCGTAGGCGCGCGAGGCCAGCGCCTCGTCGATGAACAGATGGCGTGGCAACTGGCGCAAGGTATCGAGCACACGTCGATCCTGGATACCTTCGCTGTGCAGGCGTTCGATCAGCCGATCGCGCGCGCGTTGCGAGGTCATGCCCAGACCACGCACTTCCGGACGGCTCTGCGCGAAGCGGCTCATTGCTGGAGATCCATCATTGCTGGCAATGCTGCGGACTTCATGCCAGCGCGCATTCCATGGTCAGCGAGCTGACCCAGCCGCCGACCTTGTCCAGCGCCTGGTAGCGGGTCAGATCGACATGGATTGGCGTGATCGAGACATAACCATCGCGAATGGCATGGAAATCGGTGCCGGGACCGTCATCCTCGACCTCGCCGGGCGGACCTATCCAGTACATCGAACGGCCACGAGGATCCTTCTGCTCGATGCATTGCGCCGCGCGGTGCCGCCGACCGAGCCGGGCCACCGAAAAGCCGCGGATCTCCGACCACGGCAGGTCCGGCACATTGACATTGAGGATGGTGTCGGCAGGCAGTGGATCAACCAGCAGCTTGCGCATCAACTGCATCACCGCGAGTGCCGCCGAATCGTAATGCTGGCCGCGATGGTCGCGCGTCACCAGGGAAACGGCAATTGCGGGAAGGCCGAGGAAACGCCCCTCCATGGCGGCCGAGACGGTTCCCGAATAAATCACGTCATCGCCGAGATTGGCCGCGCTGTTGATGCCGGAAACGACAATGTCGGGCGCATGATCGAGCAAGCCGGTGAGGCCGAGATAAACGCAGTCGGTTGGGGTCCCGGTCACGCTGTAGCGGCCATCGTCGAGGCGCTTGGCCCGGATCGGGCGATCCAGGGTCAGTGAATTGCTCGCCCCCGAGCGGTCACGATCCGGGGCAACGACGACCACATCGCCAACCGCCGCCAAGTGGCGCGCGAGCACGATGATGCCGGGTGCATCGACCCCGTCATCATTGCTGACCAGAACACGCATGTGCAGTTTCCCTGAAAGGTGCCAGTGGCCGTTCGAATCACGAATCCCGTGCCGGAACCACCGCCCAGAACGAATCCTGCAAGCATACCGGATTCATCACTTCGTCTGAATCCGCGGGTCCACCGCAAGCGCCCGCAAGCCGTGCGAAATCAGGGCGCAGGGCGACAAGCGGGGACTTCGCGGTTGTCGCGACCGGGCGAACATGCAATGGTCTGCGCCCTCCGCCTTCGCCAGCTTTCGAACACGATGAAGCGAGTCCGTCGCGAAAAACCTGACGGCAGCAGCCCGCCAGCCGTAGCCCACGCCGATCGCGAGCTGTTCCGCGATGCCGTCGGTCCGGTGCGCTTGATCAATGCGCATGTCGAACCGCCGCCAGGCAAACGGCCACGTCCGCGCGCGCGACAGTTCGAGCTGGATGAGGCGGCCGTGCGTGATGAACTGCTGAGCCACGCATTTGATCCCGGCTCGATCGAGCTCGGTGACGAAATCCTTTATCTCAAGGCGGGTCAACCGGATCGATTGCTCAAGCAGCTTCGTCGCGGGCACTTCAGCGTGCGTGCGGAAATCGATCTGCACCAGATGACCGTCGCGGTTGCACGCGAGGCGATCAAGGACTTCCTCGCCGAAGCCAAGGCACACGATGAACTCTGCGTGCGCATCGTGCATGGCAAGGGACTGCGCTCGGACGCACGCGGCCCGGTGGTCAAACGCATGACCGAACAACTCCTGCGCCGGCGTGATGATGTACTCGCCTTCGCCTCGGCCTTGCCTGTGCAGGGCGGAACCGGTGCCGTTCTCGTCCTGCTGCGCGGCGCTTGATCAGTCGTTGCTGTTGCTGTCCAGCCGCACGCGCTTGGTCGGTGGATTGACCCAGGTCACATTGACCCCGTTGATGCGACTCGCGTTGTTGACCTCGTTGACGTATTGCGCATCGACAACGATGCGCTCGTTCCTGGCGAACTGGCTGGGCCCATTGGTGGCGCATGCCGGGAGAACCATCAGGACTGCAGCGATTGCGGCAAACCTCAGACGTTTCATGGCAACCTCCATCGTCTATTGCGATCGGAACGAACCGATCCACTTGACTATAGGCTGACTGGCAAGGGCAAGGGCAAGGGCATGACCTGAACCGATCAGCCAGCGGTCGCGCAGATTTCACGCACCAGTGCCGTGGCAAAGGATCCGGATGGCAGCGAGAACCCGAGCACGAGCGAGCCGTCGTCCATCCACTCGTGATTGAACCCGCTGGCATGCAGGCGCAAGGACCGCCGCTCCTGGCGCAGGTCATGTGCCGCCAGGCCTTCGGCAAGCGATTTTTCAGCCAGCGCAACTGCATGCTCGATCGCGGCCACCTCGGCGACGCTGCGCAACGCGCCGGAACCCCACAACGGACCCGTCGGATCGATGTCGTGGCGCAGCAGGCGCGCGCGCACATCGTCATCCAGTGCTTGCGGGCCGAAAATCGAATGCGTGCCGGCGAGCATCCAGACTTCACCGTCCAATGCCTGATCCCAGGTACCCTGCTCGACCCTTCGCGCCAGCAGCAGGTTGAACAACTGCGAGCGCGCCGCCGACAGCGCAAATCCGCGCTGGCTGCGCCCCAGCCTCGCCCCAGCGAACAGGGCATGCGCGCTGCGCAGGTTCTCGCCGTTGCGACCGAAGCGCTGTTCTCCGAAATAGTTGGGCACGCCCGACCGCGCAATCTGCTCGATGCGTTGCTGCGCGGCTTCACGGTCGCCATGCAGTTCGCAAAGACGGATGCGGAACCGGTTGCCGCGATGCGCGCCACGTTTGAGTTTTCGCGAATGTCGGCTTGCCGAAAGTATGCGCACGCCTTCGATTTCCAGCGCCTGCCAGTCGGGATCGGCACGCCCTGGCAGGTGCACGGAGAAGGTTTGCCGGGTCAGCGCATGGCGATCCTTGAGCCCGGAAAAGCCCACCGCCATTGGTGCGACTCCGACAGCAAGGGCGAGTTGCCGGGCAACCCATTCGGTGTTCGCGTTGCGCTTCTCGATGTGCAGCCAGGCGTGCTCACCGCTGCCATCGGCATTGAAACCGAGTTCTTCATCGACCACGAAATCCTCGGCAGTGGCGCGCATGCGTCCGCGCAGCGGCGGGCCGCCGTACGCATACGGAAAGCCGGTCATCGTGCGTCGTCCAGTTCCAGGCGTGCGACCAGGGCCGCCAACTCGGGATCACCGGGCATCTCCGCAAGTGGCGCGTGGCGGCGTTGCAGCAGGACCACGGCCATGGCCGCGATGCCCTCGCCGCGTCCGCAGAAACCAAGCTTTTCGGTGGTCGTCGCCTTGATGTTGACCTCGCTCCTTGCACAACCCAGGTCGGCCGCAAGGTTTTCGCGCATTGCATCGGCATGCGGGCCGATCTTCGGCGCCTCGCAGACCACGGTGATATCGGCATTTGCCAGCGACCAGCCGTTCTCGATCATCAGGCCCGCGCAATGCAACAGGAAGTGACGACTGCTGACATCCTTCCAGCGCGGGTCGGACGGCGGGAAATGGCGACCGATATCGCCCAGTGCCAGCGCGCCGAGAATCGCATCGCAGAGTGCATGGATGACCACGTCGCCATCGGAATGTGCAAGCAATCCCTGCACATGCGCAATGGTCACACCACCGAGGACAACATGACTGCCGGGCCCGAAGGCGTGAACATCAAGACCTTGACCGATGCGCATGGGCGGGATGGGAATGGGGAATGGGGAATGGGGAATCGTAGAGCAGAACTCGCCAAGCCGACAGGTTCCCCAAGCAACGGGGCGTGCCTTTGGACTTTGCCTTCCCTATTCCCTATTCCCTATTCCCTATTCCCCATTCCCCATTCCCGAATCCCGCAGCAACAGATATTCCGCCAGCGCCAGATCTGCTGCGGTCGTGACCTTGATGTTGTCTTCACTGCCTTCGACCAGCAAGGGCCGGAATCCGGCGAGTTCCATCGCCATTGCCTCGTCGCCGACGCTGATGCCGCTGCGGCGGGCCGACTCCAGCGCGTCAGTCAGCTCGGCGCGACGGAACATCTGCGGCGTGAGGGCACGCCAGCGCGTCTCGCGCGGCTCGGTTTCGAGCACGTGACCGTCAGCGTCGGCACGCTTGAGCGTGTCGCGCAGCGGTGCCGCCAGCAAGGCACCACCAGCCGGCATGCCGCGTTCGATCAAGGCATCGATGTCGCCAGGGCAAACGCAAGGCCGAGCGGCATCGTGCACGAGGACGAAATCCGTCCCGGCCACCGTTTCCGGCAAGCGCCGCAAACCAGCCAGCACCGAGTCGGCCCGTTCGGCACCACCCGGCACGCTGAGAAAAGGTTTGCCGCAGCAGGCCGATTGCGCCAGCGGGCCCGCGTCATCGGCGGCAGTAACCACCACGAGGCCGCGTATTCGCGGATGTGCGGCAAGGCGCTGCAGCGTCCAGGTGAGCAGGGATTTGCCGGCAATCTCGACATGCTGCTTGGGCCGATCGGCACCAAATCGGCGGCCACGCCCGGCCGCCGGCACGACGCACCAGAGTCCGCCGTCAGCGTTTGCCATTGCCATCCGCCTTGCCGGCCGGCATTGGCTCGACCACCTGGTAAAACTGCTCCCCCGGCTTGACCAGGCCCAACTCCGAGCGGGCGCGCTCCTCGATCGCCTCGGTGCCATCCTTGAGATTGGCGACTTCGGCGGCCAGCGCGTCGTTGCGTGCCTTCAGCTTCTCGTTTTCCAGTTTTTGTTCGGCGACTGCCTTCTGCAGCCGCCAGACCTCGGCCATGCCACCCTGCCCGGCCCACAGCTTGACCTCCAGGGCAATCAACAGGATCAGCAGGATCAGGGTGACGAAACGCAACATGCGGATCCAGGACTGGCTGGTGAATCGATCAGCACGAGAAACCGGGCAGGTTCGGGAACGCCTTGCCGCCGGCATAGCGCGCCTGCGTCCCGAGGGCTTCCTCGATGCGCAGCAACTGGTTGTATTTGGCCACGCGATCCGACCGGCACAGCGAACCGGTCTTGATCTGGGTTGCCGACGTTGCGACGGATAGATCGGCTATCGTGGTGTCTTCGGTTTCTCCGGAACGATGCGAGATGATCGAGGCATAGTTCGCCGCCTCGGCCATGGCGATCGCATCGAGCGTTTCGGTCAGCGTGCCGATCTGGTTGACCTTGATCAGGATCGCATTGGCAATGTGTTTGTCGACGCCCTGCTTGAAGATCGAGGTATTGGTGACGAACAAGTCATCGCCAACCAGTTGCACGGTCTTGCCGAGCCGCTCGGTCAGCTTCTTCCAGCCGTCCCAGTCGCCCTCGGCCATGCCGTCCTCGATGGTGATGATCGGATATTTCGCGCACCAGTCGGCATAGAACTCGATCAGTTCCTCCGGACCGAGCACCTTGCCCTCGCCTTCGAGGCGATAGGCGCCGTCCTTGTAAAACTCCGAACTGGCGACATCGAGACCCAGCCAGATGTCCTTGCCGATGGCATAGCCGCTCTTGTTGACGGCTTCGAGGATGGTCTCGATTGCTTCCTCGTTGGATTTCAGGTTCGGCGCGAAGCCGCCTTCATCACCCACCGCGGTCGACAGGCCACGGCCCTTGAGCACGGACTTCAGGGCATGGAAGATTTCCGTCCCGGCACGCAGCGCCTCGGCAAAGTTCGGCAGGCCAACCGGCAGCACCATGAACTCCTGCATGTCGACGTTGTTGTCGGCATGCGCGCCGCCATTGACGATGTTCATCATCGGCACCGGCAATTGCGGCGCGCGATCACCCGCCAGATGCTTCCACAAGGGCAATTTGCGCGACGCCGCCAGCGCATGCGCATTGGCCATGGAAACACCGAGCAACGCATTTGCACCGAGCCTGCCCTTGTTCGGCGTGCCATCCAGCGCAATCAGTTTTTCATCCAGACCGCGCTGATCGGCCGCATCGAACCCTTTCAACGCATCGGCGATCTTGGTGTTGACGTTGGCCACGGCATTGCGCACGCCCTTGCCCAGATAACGCGCCTTGTCGCCATCACGCAGCTCGACCGCTTCGCGCGAGCCGGTCGAAGCGCCACTCGGCACCATGGCGCGACCGAATGAGCCATCGACCAGGATGACCTCGGCTTCGAGGGTGGGATTGCCGCGCGAATCGAGGATTTCGCGGGCGTGGATCGAACTGATTGCTGTCATGGCGACTCTGCTTCCGATTGTGACTTGAGAATTTGCCTGGCTCGCGGCTCGTAAGGCAGGGGAAAGCGGGCAGAGAAAATCCGACCAGCGATGCGCAACCTTGTCAGGCGAGGTCATGAAGACATAGTCCCACCCAACCAAAAGACCGAGACTGCAATTTCCGGGACCCAATGGGAGGTCATGCACAACACCTGTACGCGAAGGAAGACCTTTCAATGTTTCCAGCAGGCGATAGCGTCCCTCCACATAGGGCTCAACCTCACCATCAGCACGAAATGACTTTTCCTTTGCAGAAACGAGTCTTGCAACAAAAATGTTTTGCGCGGCTGCAATACTTTCCGCGAGGGTCGGGGGCCCTCCCTTCCTGCTACAGGCATCTGCCGGAAACGCGGCCACCAGCAGAGCAAACACACATGCCGCGCGGATCACTCGAAACCTTCTTTCTTTACGAGCCGATCAATATCGAGGATCGCGTTCAACAAGCTCGCCATCTTCCCCAGCGGCCACGCATTGGGACCGTCGCTGAGCGCCTTGTCGGGATCGGGATGGGTTTCCATGAAGATGCCGGCGATGCCGACTGCCACTGCTGCGCGGGCGAGCACCGGCACGAACTCGCGCTGGCCGCCGGACTTGCCATCGGCGCCACCCGGCAACTGCACCGAGTGCGTGGCGTCGAACACGACCGGGCAGCCAGTGTCGCGCATCACGCTGAGCGAGCGCATGTCGGAGACGAGGTTGTTGTAGCCAAAGCTCGCACCGCGCTCGCACACCATGACCTGCGTGTTGCCGGTGGCCGTTGCCTTCGCCGCGACGTGCTTCATTTCCCACGGCGAGAGGAACTGGCCTTTCTTGATATTGACCGGCTTGCCGGCCCGGCAGACGTTTTCGATGAAATCGGTCTGGCGGCACAGGAACGCGGGCGTCTGCAGCACGTCGACGACGGCGGCGACTTCGTTCATCGGCGTGTATTCATGCACGTCGGTCAATACCGGCACACCGATTTGGCGTTTCACTTCAGCCAGCACCTTCAGCCCTTCTTCAAGGCCTGGCCCGCGAAAGCTCGTGCCCGAGGTGCGGTTGGCCTTGTCGAAGCTGGACTTGAAGATGAAGGGAATGCCGAGCCTGCCGGTGATCTCCTTCAGCGTGCCGGCCGTGTCGAGCTGCAATTGCATCGATTCGATGACGCAGGGTCCGGCAATCAGGAACAACGGTTGCTCGAGGCCGACCTCGAAGTCACAAAGTTTCACGCAGTGGCTCCGATTCGGGGAGTGACAACATCATCGACGGCAGGCGCTCCGCGGACGACCTTGAATTCGCGCGCCGCGCGGATGAATCCGATGAACAGCGGATGGCCGTCGCGCGGCGTCGAGGTGAATTCGGGGTGCGCCTGGCAGGCGATGAACCATGGATGGTTGGCCAGTTCGATCATTTCGACGAGCAGGTCGTCCATCGACTTGCCGGAGATGACCAGGCCGAGATCCTTGAACTTCTGCCGGTAGTGATTGTTGAATTCGTAGCGATGCCGGTGGCGCTCGCGGACGACATCCTGGCCGTACAGCTCGCGTGCCAGAGTGCCGGGCTTGAGTCGGCACTCCTGCGCACCGAGGCGCATGGTCCCGCCCATGTCGGAATTCTCGTCGCGCCTCTCGATGTCGCCCGAGCTGGTCGTCCATTCGGTGATCATGGCGATCACCGGATCCTTGCAGGCCCGATCGTTCTCGCTTGAATTGGCCCCTTCCAGGCCGGCCACATTGCGCGCGAACTCGACCACGGCGGCATGCATGCCATAGCAGATGCCGAAATACGGCACGCGATTCTCGCGGGCGAAGCGGGCTGCGGCAATCTTGCCTTCGAAACCGCGCTTGCCGAAACCGCCAGGTACCAGCACGCCATCGACATCCTTGAGCGCCTCGCCACCGCGCCGTTCGACCTCCTCGGACTCGACCCAGCGCAGGTTGACCCGCGTGTGCTGCTTGAGGCCGCCATGGCGCAGCGCCTCACCGAGCGACTTGTAGGCATCCTTGTGCTCGACATACTTGCCGACGATGGCGATGCTGACTTCGTCCTTCGGATGCTCGATGGCTTCGACCACGGCCTTCCACTCGGAAAGGTCTGCCGCCTTGGCCTTGATCCCGAGCCGGTCGAGGACGATGTCGTCGAGGCCTTGCTGGTGCAGCCACAACGGCAGGCTGTAGATGATGTCGACGTCGATTGCGCTGATCACCGCCTTTTCCGGGACATTGGTGAACAGGGCGATCTTGCGCCGATCCGATTGCGGCAACGGTTGTTCGCTGCGGCACAGCAGGACATCGGCCTGGATGCCGATCGAACGCAATTCCTTGACCGAGTGCTGGGTCGGCTTGGTCTTGATCTCGCCGGCGGCCTTGATGTACGGGACCAGGGTCAGATGCATGAACATCGACATTTCCGCACCGTGCTCGATGCGGATCTGGCGGATCGCCTCGAGGAACGGCAGCGATTCGATGTCACCGACCGTGCCGCCAATCTCGACGAGGGCGACATCGTAGCCACTGGTGGCTTCGTAGATGCGGTGCTTGATCTCGTCGGTGATGTGCGGGATCACCTGCACGGTCGCACCGAGGTAATCGCCGCGACGCTCCTTGGCGATGACGCTTTCGTAGATCTTGCCGGTGGTGATCGAGTTCTTGCCGGTCAGGCGCGTGCGCATGAAGCGCTCGTAGTGGCCGAGATCGAGGTCGGTTTCGGCGCCGTCGTCGGTGACGTAGACCTCGCCGTGCTGGAACGGGCTCATCGTGCCCGGATCGACGTTGATGTAGGGATCCAGCTTCATCATCGTCACACGCAAGCCGCGTGCCTCGAGAATGGCGGCCAGCGACGCGGCGGCAATGCCCTTGCCAAGCGAGGACACCACGCCTCCAGTCACGAATATCAGGGGGGTCATGGCAAGCAATCCGCAGGAAAACCGTATTCTACCGGCTAACGTCGACGCCTGCGAGAATCGAGAATCGAGAATCGGGAATGGGAAACAGGAAATCCCCGCTGCTTTTCCTTCTCCCGCCTTTGGGAGACGGTGCCCGGAGGGCGGATGAGGGGTTCTTTATCCTGCTTCGATCACGCCCCATTCCCCATTCCCCACTTCCGATTCCCCGCCCCGAGCTTGCCAGCCTTGGGCGATCCCGCCACCATGGGCGGTCCCCCAAATTCCGCACTGGCAATGAGCAGTCGCTACAACGCAGCAGATATCGAGGTTCTCTCCGGCCTCGACCCGGTCAAGCGCCGACCGGGCATGTACACCGATACATCGCGCCCCAACCATCTGGTCCAGGAAGTCGTCGACAACTCGGTTGACGAGGCGCTTGCCGGACACGCCAGATCCATCGACGTCATCGTCCACGCGGACGGTTCGGTGACGGTCAGCGACGACGGTCGCGGCATGCCGGTCGATATCCATCCCGATGAAGGCATCCCGGGTGTCGAACTGATCCTTACCCGCCTGCATGCGGGCGGCAAGTTCAACAATCGCAACTACGAGTTTTCCGGCGGCCTGCACGGCGTCGGCGTCTCCGTGGTCAACGCCTTGTCGACGCGGGTCGAAGTGGCCATCCGTCGCGAAGGCGAGATCCATCGCATGGAATTCCGGGACGGTGATCGCAAGACGGCGCTCGAAGTCATCGGCACGGTCGGCAAGAAGAACACCGGCACCACGCTGCGCTTCTGGCCCGATCCGAAATACTTCGACTCGGCAAGGATTTCGCTGCCCAGGCTCAAGCACGTGTTGCGCGCGAAAGCGGTTCTCTGTGCGGGCCTGGCGGTATCGTTGAAAGACGAAGCCAGCGGCGAGGAAATCCGCTGGCTGTACGAGGATGGGTTGCGCGACTACCTGCGCTCGATGATTGGCGATGCCGAACGCCTGCCTGCCGAACTGTTCATCGGCGTGCAAAAGCGCGAAAAGAGTTCCGTTGATTTCGCCATCGCCTGGCTACCGGAAGGCGAATTGACCCAGGAAAGCTACGTCAACCTGATTCCGACCGCGCAAGGCGGCACCCATGTCAATGGCCTGCGCACCGGGCTGACAGAGGCCTTGCGCGAGTTCTGCGATTTCCGCAACCTGCTGCCACGCGGAGTCAAACTGGCGCCGGAAGACGTCTGGGATCGTCTGTGTTTCGTGCTCTCGCTGCGCATGCAGGAGCCGCAGTTCTCCGGGCAGACCAAGGAACGCCTGTCCTCGCGCGATGCCGCCGGCCTCGTGCAGGGCGCCGCCCACGACGGCTTTTCCCTGTATTTGAACCAGCATGTCGAGGTCGGCGAAAAGATCGCCCAACTTGCCATCGAGCGCGCGACCCTTCGCCTCAAGGCGGAAAAACAGATCGTGCGCAAGAAGATCACCCAGGGTCCGGCCCTGCCCGGAAAGCTCGCCGATTGCGCGTCCAGCGATCTCTCGCGCACCGAACTTTTCCTTGTCGAAGGCGATTCCGCCGGCGGCTCGGCACGCCAGGCCCGGGACAAGGATTTCCAGGCGATCCTGCCCTTGCGCGGCAAGATCCTGAACACCTGGGAAGTCGAGTCCGGCAGCGTGCTGGCCTCGCAGGAAGTGCATGACCTCGCCGTCGCCATTGGTTGCGATCCGGGCAAGAACGACATTGGCGGACTGCGCTACGGCAAGATCTGCATCCTCGCCGATGCCGATTCCGATGGCCTGCATATCGCCACGCTGTTGTCGGCATTGTTCGTCAAACACTTTCCTGCGCTGGTGCGCGAAGGCCATGTCTTCGTCGCCATGCCGCCGCTGTTTCGCGTGGATGTCGGCAAGCAGATGTTCTATTGCCTCGACGAGTCCGAACGCGACGCGATCCTCGAGCGCATCGAGCGCGAGAAGATGCGCGGCGCGGTCAACGTCACCCGCTTCAAGGGCCTGGGCGAAATGAACCCGAGCCAGTTGCGCGAATCGACGATCAATCCGGACACGCGCCGCCTCGTGCAGTTGACCATCGGTGCCATCGAAGATGGCGATGACGGCACCACCAAGCTCATGGACATGCTGCTGTCGAAGAAGCGCGCTGCGGATCGCAAGAGCTGGCTTGAGGAGAAAGGCGATCTCGCTTCGCTCGAAGTCTGAGCCGAAAGCGCACGAACAAGGCAAGATCGAAGCCTCCTCATCCGCCCCCGGATCGGGTCAGGAGCAGGCTCTGCGGGCCCCGTCTCATTCCCGGGGAAAAGGAAACTCCGTCCCGCTTCCCGCTTCCAGCCTCCTTCAATCAAACGCATGTTTGACTCGCGGCCTATTGTGGACTATGTTGCCCGGGCGCCATGTCGCTCCGGGAGGGGACGCGATCACGGTGCAAGCTGCCGACTCCGCTCCGCCGTGCCTTGCGCCGGCATGGATGCCGCAACGCTCAAGCCCGACGAAGCCCAACCGCAGCCCGCCCCTTGAGCGGCTGCACCGGGAGGGATTCAATGATCCGCATTGCACTTGTGCTCCTGCTCGCGCTGGGCACGACATCCGCGTACGCCACCAGCGCCGGTACCGGCGTGGCCTTTGTCCATGGCACCGGCCATCAAACCGACGCCTACAACGACTACTGGCAACCGACCATGGTCAACACCGTGCGTCAAGGCCTGGTCAATCAGAACAACTACACGGTGATCAATTGCGATTTCGAGCAATACATGTGGGATAGCCGCGCCGCCGGTTGCCTGGCCACGCAACTGACCGCCTTCATCACCAGCAAGAACATCACCGATCTCGTCGTCATCACGCATTCCAACGGTGGCAACGTGATGCGCTGGATCATGTCGAATCCGACCTGGGACAGCCGCTATCCGGCAATCATCAGCAAGATCCGCTGGGTCAACGCACTGGCACCGTCGAGTGCAGGCACACCGCTTGCCGATGCCGTCATCAGCGGCAATGTCTTTGAGTCCGCCCTCGGCTGGCTGCTTGGCTACAAGAGTGACGCCGTGCGCATGCAGCAGGTGAGCTGGATGTCCTACTACAACCAGAACTATCTGCTCGGCACGAGTGGACGGCCTGGCATGAGCAAGGGTTTCTGGAGCGTGGTCGGCACCGATGTCGAAACGGCAGTCTGGGATGGCGACAGTTATTGCGGCGGCTACAGCTTGAACGTGGGACTGGAAATCACGCAGGCCTGGCTCGCCTCCTGCTCCGACGGCTTCCTCGAATGCTCCAGCCAGCGCGCCGCCGGCAATGTCTGGTTCAACGACACCACGCGCATGGCCGGTGGCGAACCGCTGAGCCACAACCAGAGCCGACGCGCATGCTTCGGCCTGCAAAACATCCTTCGCGACGATCTTTGAGGAGACTGCAGATGAAGATTTCCATGAGTTCCCTGATCGTCTCCCTGCTGCTGGCCGGCTCTGCGGCAACGGCGGCAACACCGCTGCAATTGATCGCCGCCCGTTCGAGCGACCTCGTGCCGAGCCGCCTGCAAGCAACCACGCCGGCAAGATCGGCGATTGCAGATCTCGATCGCCAGCCCGTGTCCATGTCCTGGGCCCTCGATGCGAAGCAGGCGCTTGACGCGCGACCCGTTCCGTTCACCCGGCAAAGCCGTGAATACTGGATCGATGCCAGTGCCGACCAGCTGCAACAAGGCTTCGCCCTGTCGACCAGCGCCAATGGCGCGTTGATCCGCCTCAGCCCGCACGCGGACAACGCACAGGTCATCGACGCCTCGACCCTGTTGTTTCGGGCCAATGGCCGGCTCTACACGGCAAGCGATGCCGTGCGTTCCGCCGCCGACCAGGATGCGCTGCGTGCCGCCGGCATGGATGTTCCCAGCGGCAGTGTCGTCGTCAAACTCGCCGATACGCTGGGCAGTGGTCGCATCGAATTGATTGCGCCCGACGCCGCCGGCAGCTACCTCGTGCATGTATTCGAACCGGCCAGCAAGATCGTCATGTCCCTGCAGGCCGAACGCGATACCGTGCTCGCCGGCGACCGCGTGCGCATCGTCACTGCCATCGAAGGCGCGACCCTGGATCGCGTCGAGGGTTTGCTCAGTGCACCGGACGGCTCCAGTCAGGACGTGAGCTTCCTGCGCCAGGGCAACGGCAGTTATGCGGCGCTGGTGCGGCCTGATCCGGCGCATGCCGGCGGCTTTGGCCTGTGGGAGGTGCACGCCTTCGGCAATGCCTCGAATCGCGGTCTCAGCGTTCCGCGTGATGCACGCACGGCATTCGCGGTGAGTGTTGCCAGCGCACGCCTGAGTGGGTCGATCGAGCGAGCGCCGGGGATTGCCAAGGACCCCGCATTGAAACTGGTGATCGGTGTCGAGGCGGCAACCGCCAGTCGCTACCAGCTTGCCGGCACGCTGTATGGCAGTCGCAGCGATGGATCCTTGGCGCCACTGGCCATTGCCCACTCTGCCGCATGGCTTGAAGCGGGAACAGCGGCGATCACGCTCACCTTCGACGGGCAGAGCCTTGGCAATTCACTGCTGCGCGCGCCCTACGAAATCCGCGATCTGCGCCTGATCAATCAGGCCGACATGAGCCTGGTCGAACGTCGCGAGCGCGCCGCACGAATCGACTGAGCATATCGCTCACGCAAGACGCAGAGCCCGGCCTCGCGCCGGGCTTTTGCGTCCAGGCCCCTGCACCGCCGTTTGCATGGCCGGGCGCAAGCTGGTTCCGGCTTGACGATGACGCCACGCGCGCTCAGCGCGTTTCCAATCCATCCGTGAAGATCAGGTCGATCTGCTTGTCGCGCCAGCGTGCAAGCAGCGCACGCAATGCAATCGAGGTGTTCTGCGCGGGCGGCGAAGGTGGCGTCGCCTGGTTCTCCTGGTTGACGCCGTGACAGCCGTCGCAAGCGCGGATTTCCCCTGGCTGGAAGGAGATCCAGTAACGCTCGCGCACCACCGGCGTACCGGACGGGCTGGTCGAATGCCAGGCCAAGGCGCGGCGCGCCGGCACGAACAAGGCGACCGAACCATCGCCCGCAATTGAAACACTGCCCGGCGGGCCGCCGGGGTTGGCCACATTGGCTACGGTCGCGGGCTTGTCATGCAGGACTTGCGCGAGAATGCGGCGTCCCTGTGTGGGCGACGCGGCACCGCCAACGCCACGGATCTGATCGCCCTGGAAAAATTGCATATGGGCGATGTCGTAGAGCAGGCCGCCGCCGCTGGCCGTGGTCTGGGTGCCGCCCGGCACGCGCAGGTTGTAGGGTTGCTGCCGGTCGGCACGATCACGCGTGGTCACGTTGCGCATGACCACGAGGGCGAGGCCATTGGCGCGCAGGTAGGTTCGGAACTGCTGCGCATCGACATTCTCGAGGTCGAAGGCGTTTTGCTCGGGGGCCTGCAGCGCCATCTGCGTTGTCGGAGGAACCGTTCGCGCACGCACTTCGACCGGCGACAATTCCCAGAATGGCCCGTTGTAACTGACCAGCACATCCGGATCCCAGTAGCTGACGCTTTTGTTGATGCCGCTGGTCAGATTCTCGACCGGCACCAGGTAACCCCCGGCACCCGCGGCAAGGCGCTTGAGGCGGAAATCGTAGCGCGGATCGGGATTGCCACGCGTGCCATCGTTGCCCGCTTCGCGCGGCTGGCTGGTGTGTGCTGCGATCATGCGCCCATCCGAGAGCGGCAGCGGATTGCGGAAGTGGCCGGTGAAATCCGCCGGAACCGGATCGCCTGGCGTTCCCTGGTAGAAACCCGTGTTGCTGCGCGGATTCAGATAGTCGACGGTCATCGTCGCCGGGTTGCGCGAGGGGGGTGCATCCATGCGGATGATCTGGCCGGACGCATGCGTGTAGAACTCCGGCGCATCGATGCCGACATAGCGGCCCGGCATGGTCGGATCCTCGCGCATCTGCAGCATGTTCAACAGGTTGTTGCGCGCGGGCGGGATGAACTCGACCAGGGCCGCATCGTTGTTGAAGCTGCGATCGAAATAGGAATGCAGTTCGTGCCGGCCAACATGGTTGAGGGTTTCCTCGCCGCTGCCATCCTGGTTGATCATCCACGGGAAGAAATGGTTGATCGTCAGGCCGTTGATGCCACTGCCCGGCACGCCGATGCGCGGCTCCGGAAACACCTCGGTGCGATCCGGCGTCGGCACCGAGGTGCTGCCCTCTCCGGAATAGTTGAACGTGCCATAGCCGTTGCCGGGATCGTCGTTCTGCTGGTCGCGCTGCAGATGATCCCAGCGCGTGAAGATGACGCGCCCGAAGCTGTCCACGATCGGATTGAACGAGCCGGATACCGAATATTGCAGCAGTTCAAGGTGCCCATTCGATGGCTGCAGGCGCCACAGGCCGGTTGGTGTCGGCGCTTCCTCGTATTCGTCGAGTTGCGGGTACAAATGCGCCGCGCCGTTGCGTGGCATGTCGCTGACAAACAGGATGCTGCCATCGCTCAGATAGGCCGGGCTGACGTTGTTGCGATTGAGTGGCTGGTTGGCAAGCTTGGTGATGACTGCAACCTGGCCCTGGGCGAGTCCGCTGACTTCGTAGAGCTGGAACCAGGATTCGAGCTGCTGGTACTGCTGGGTCGGCGCGCCGACGACCATGCTGAAGATGGCGCGGTTGCCATCCCAGGATACGGCCGGATCGCGGACGGCAATCGAGTTTGCCCCTTGCTGGCCGGCGTTGCCATAACCGGTCTCGGCGGTCAGGTTGCGCAGGCTGCCATCCGGATAGCGGATATACAGGTCACCGCCACGACCGGCCAGATCGATGCTGCCACGATGGTTGCCGAATACCGATCCGATCGCAGTGAAATCGTAGCTGATCGGGAATTGGGTGACGAAGAGGATCGGATACGGCAAGGCTTGCGCGGAGACAACGGTGCTAACGGTTGCCCCCAGCAGCAGGATGAGACATCTCCACACGTGATTCATTGCAATCTCCCTACCCCGGAAGTGGCCATTGTCCGCTGCCGGCGGCCACCGCGACTGTGACGCAAGGCCTGCCCGGAGTGAGGCCAGAGCCGTCGCTGGCCCGCCAGCACGCACGCAGGGAAAACGTGTTGCAGGGCTGCAAAGGGCCACGCCCGCGGCATGTGCCCGGAAATGACGCCAAGGATTGAGCTTGAGGGAGGTCCGCCTGCCTGTTGCGTCGGGCCTGCAGGCGTCGCCTGCAATCGGTCCTGCGTTGCCGGCATACAGGCCATCCATGGCCATCGCCGACAACTGCTCCTGCGTTGCCGGCATACAGGCCATCCATGGCCATCGCCGACAACTGCTCCTGCGTTGCCGGCATACAGGCCATCCATGGCCATAAATAGAACGGGGGCCAGATGGCCCCCGGTTTGCAACATTTGCTGGAACTTGATGGTTCAGCGACGCGCGCGGCGACGCACGCCGAACAGGCCGAGCAGAGCCAGGCCGCCCGCGGCAAGCAGGGCGCTCCACTGATTCAGCGTGGGCAACTCCTGTACGGGTGCAGCCGGGACGCCACCGCCGCCCACCGCACCGAGCAACTGGAAGGAGTATCCCGGATCCACGCCGCCACCAACTCCACAGGCTGCAAGCGTGCCCCAATCGGTGCATCCGGTGGCAAAGCCGTCGCCGGGATTGCGCCACACGGAATCACTCAGGCTTCCAACCGTAACGTTTGTCCAGAATACTTGTCCATTCGGGGTAAAATCGAGGGCGATCGACGCCGCCAGCCAATACGTGCCCGCGGCAAGCGAACATGTGGACGGCAACGTGATTGTCGTCGAGGTGGCGCCAATTACCGCGGGTGCCGCGGCATACGAGCATGCAGCCGTCGTACCCGGCACGCCGGTTGCATCCGGATAGATGTTTACCGAAACGGTGGTGGGGCCCGTGAAACCGCCGGATGTCGAGGTCACCAGATTGACCGAGGACAGCGTCCAGCCACCCGCCGGCACCGCAAAATCGTCGGCTGCTTCGTTGTCATAGGCATCGAAGCCCGACGAGAAGTTCTGTGCCGTGACTCCACTTGCACTCGGGTTCGCCGTCTGATCAAAAAGGACGGTCGACCCGTTCGGAACCGTGAAGCTGGGTTGAGCCACAGCGCCAGTATGGCTGGCCTGCAGGGTCGCCGCGTCGGCGCTGGAGATCGAAAAGAAGGCCGCCGCGATACCGCAGGCAAGCAAGGTTTTGTGACTGATCATGAACAACCCCAATGTGATTCCATCGATTCAACTCCCGACAGCGAGACGGGTGCGGGCGCTGGCGGATTTCCTGCAGCGGCAGCGGAGGTTAGCAAGAACCACCGCCGCACCGCAATTTGGACGGGTCAGGCCGGCGCGGCGCAGACGCTCAGGCCAGTGCTTTCCGGAAGGCATCAAGCGCCGGACCATAGCGTTCGGAGCGGGCCGTGTCGCGCCGAAGTGGCTGCAGCACCTGCGCGGCGCTTGCCGTTCGCACCTTGCGGCGGACTTCATGAAAACGCAGGCAGGCCGGATCAAAAGACAATCCACAGAAATCCAGCAGGGCCCGGGTCGACGCTTCCGGCTCGGCGAGCAGCGATTCGTAGACCATGTCGCGCACCTGGTTCGGGTAGATGGATGTCCAGTGGCGACAAAGCCGGTCGAAATCACGCCAATAGGCGACGACATCCTCTATGTCGTAACTGAAGCGCTGGCCTCTGGCAAACAACTGGATAAAGCAAGAAAAGCAAGTCTCCAACGGATCGCGGCGGCAGACCACGACCTTTGCCGCCGGCAACATGGCGAGGGCGGCAGCGACCGATTGCCAATTGGCCAGACCCTTGTCGGTAAACCGGGGGTGCTCTTCGCGCCAGCGCTCGGTGCGCTGCAGGTACTCCTTTCCAAGTCGCTCCCAGTCATCCGCCGTTGCCTGGTTGAACCAGGCCGGAAAATCGACGCCGCGGCGTTCGGATTCCTCGTTGATGATTGCCGGCAAATCGGGCAATTCACTGGCGCCTTCAATGTCCGGATGCGCGGCAAGGATCTGCTCGGTCAGCGTCGAACCCGAGCGCGGCAGACTGACAATGAAGATCACCTCAGCGCCTTGTGTTGCAGGCGCGGTGGCGGGCGCAGGCCGCGCACAGGCGGCAAGGATTGCGTCGACCTTTGCCGAGAAATCGGCAGCGTGCCAGGGCTTCTGCCGGCGCTTGCAGCGATTGGCTTCGACCAGCGCCGCAAACGATTCTGCATACCGATGGTTGTCCTCCAGCGCCTTGGCCCGTGAAAAACCCATGCGGATGCGATCGTCATCGGACAAGGACTTCTCGCCAAGGAGTTGGCCGAGCTGGCCGGCCTCGGCAGCGGTCAGCGGCACGGTCTTGAGATTGGCCAGCGAAAACCAGGCTTGGGCATTTCGCGGATTCAATTTGAGCGCGTGACGGAACGCCTGGGCTGCCTCGTCAATGCGCCCCAATGCCTTCAACGAATCGCCAAGCACGATGCGCGCCGGCACATGGCCGGGCGTCAGCTGCAAGGCACGCTCAAGCGCCGGCAAGGCGTGCTCGGGCTGGGCGCGCGACTTGAGAGTCTTGCCGAGATTGAACCAGGCAGCGCTCAGGCCCGGATCGAGCGAGGTCGCCCGACGGAACATCTCGATGGCCGCGTCAACCTCGCCGCTCGCGCGCAGCGAACTGCCGAGATTGTTGAGAATGAGGACATCTTCGGGTGCCGCGGCCAGTGCCTGCCTGAACATTTCCACGGCTTCCGCATAGTTTTCCTCCAGATGCTTGAGGACACCCTGCAGGCGCAGGATCTCGGGATGCGCGGGCGCGATCGCGCAGGCGGCAACCAGGCTGCGGCGCGCATCGTCCAGGCGACGCGCCTCGATTCCTGCCGACGCCTGTTCCGCCATCTTGACCACGCGCGGCGAGAGGTCGGCAAGGCGCTTGCGCCATTCAACCTTGCTGATTCCGGGAACATTTGCCATCGATTGATCCAGACGCTGCAGGAAGTCGGTGTTCTCCGGCGCACTGCCGGCAATGCCGCAACGCCGATACGAATACCAACCGCTGATGATGCCCGAACAGCCCGCCGCAACGAAACCCGATCAACGTCGCTCAGTCAAAGCCGTCGGCAAACAGTTGGGGAACCACGACGATTGATCCCTTCATGCCCACGGCAAAATGGAAGTCGCAGAAATAGGGGAATTCACCGGAATCGATGAGGATGCGTTCCCCTTCACTACCACTGGTGAACGAGCCGATCGGACTGGACGGGTCGATCGTCGCCTGCCCGCCACTGACTGCTCCGCCGTATAGCGGATGCATGCCGAAATCCGGAATCGCGGCAAAGCGGACGCGGGTTCCCTCGCTGATCGTCACGCAGCGTGGCCGGTAGGTGAACTGATTGGTGGGATTGTCATTGGCGATGCGGACCTCGGCCTGGCCGCGGCGATCCTGGAACTGACCGGCAAGGCAATCGTTCAAGGCGTGCGCGACCTGCGGCATGCCGAGGGCGACGAAAAGCGAGAATCCGGTCAACATTTTCCAGCTGTGGCACAACGTCGCGTGACTGCGCGCACATTGCGCAATCCGCGAAGTCGATAGCGTCGCCGGCTGGTGGCGCTTGAATTCAGGGATCTCCATGAAAATCCGGTTCGCTCGAGTGGCATTGGCGGCAACATTACTCGTATTCGGCAGCGCGGCATGGGCAGGCGATCACGTCTTTGACAGCAGCTTCGACGATCACGCCGAAGGCCCCTGGTCCGACGCCGACGCGGCCCGCTTCCTGACCCAGGCCACGTTCGGCCCGACGCTTGACGAAATCGCCCGGCTGCGGCGCATGGGCTACAACGCCTGGCTCGCCGACCAGGCCGCGCAGCCCGCCTCGCACGAACGCTCCTACATGGAAGACCAGGCGGCGGCTGGTCTCGATGTCTATCAAAACAGCCGCCAGGAAGCCTGGTGGCTGCATGCCATCAATGGCCCCGATCAATTGCGCCAGCGCATTGCCTTCGCCCTAAGCGAGTTGTTCGTCGTATCCGACCAGAACGGCGATATCGAGGGCCAACCCATTGCCACGGCCGCCTACTACGACCTGCTGGTCGACAATGCGTTCGGCAACTACCGCAGCCTGCTCGAGCAGGTGACCCTGAGTCCGGTCATGGGCCACTACCTGTCGATGTTCAAGAATCGCAAGCCGGACGCGCTGGAGAACATCCGCCCGGATGAAAACTATGCGCGCGAGATCATGCAGCTGTTCTCGATCGGCTTGCTGCGGCTGAATGCGGATGGGACCTTGCTGATGTCCGCTGGACAACCGGTGCCAACCTACAACCAGGACACCATCCGTGGCTTTGCCCATGTCTTCACCGGCTGGAACTGGGCGAACTGTCCGCGTACCGACGGTGGCCAATGGTGGGAATGGGAGTGGTGCCCGCCGGGGCCGGTCGACTGGCCCGATCCAGGCTGGAACGCTTCCTGGTTCCTGCCCATGCAGGCCTGGGAGAGCTATCACGCCTCGGCCGAGGACAAACAACTGCTGGACTACCCCGGGGTCAGCCTGCCCAGCGGTCTGCTGGCGGGTGGCGGCAGCGCAGCGAGTGACTTGTCTGCCGCGCTCGACAATATCTTCCAGCATCCGAATGTCGGCCCCTTCATTGCCCGCCACCTGATCAAGCGCCTGGTCACCAGCAACCCATCGCCCGCCTACATCGGCCGGGTGGCAGCGAGGTTCGCAAACAACGGCCTCGGCGTGCGCGGTGATCTCGGTGCCACGGTTCGCGCCGTGTTGATGGATGCCGAAGCACGCCAGCTGCCCAGCCTTGCCGGCAACGCTGGCAAGCTGCGCGAACCGCTGCTGCGCCAGAGCCACCTCTGGCGAGCGATGCATGCCGCCTCCAACGATGGCCGCTACCGCGAATGGTATGCCGACTACTACCTCGGCCAGGCAGCCTTGCGCTCGCCGACCGTGTTCAATTTTTTCCTGCCCGACTACAGCCCGCCGGGCGAGCTTTCCAATCTCGGACTGAGCGCCCCGGAGTTCCAGATCACCACCGACACCACGGTGGCCAGCGTCGCCAACGCGCTCGACTCCAAGACGTTCTGGGCCTGGCGCGGCAATCCCTGGATGGATCCCGAGGACGTCGTCATCGATCTCGATGCGGAACTCGCATTCGCCAACGATCCGGTTCGACTGATCGACCGCTATGACCTGCTGTTCATGAGTCGCACGATGTCCAGCTCGATGTTCAACATCCTCGTCAGCCATGTGCAGGGCATGGACAACGCCGACACCGATGATCGTCGCCAGCGCGTGCAGGATGCCATCTGGCTGATCCAGACCTCCCCCGAATACGCCATCGAACGGTGATCTCATGAAAAGACGCGACTTCATCCAGCGCGCTCTTTGCGCAACCGCCTCGTCGGCACTGTTCACGGGGTTCGCCGGCAAGTTGGCCCTGGCCCATGCGGCGGCGGGCAGCGGCCGGCAACTGCTCGGCAACAGCTACCGCGCCCTGGTCTGCGTGTATCTGTATGGCGGCAACGACGCCTTCAACATGCTGGTGCCGCGAAGTACCGCGGAATACAACCAGTACGCTGCGGCACGCGGCGCCCTGGCGCTGCCTGCAGCGAACCTGCTGGCGCTGAATCCGAGCGTCGCCCCGATCGGTGGCGCGAGTTTCGGCTTGAATCCGGCCATGCCCTTGCTGCGCGACTTGTTCAATCAGACGCAATCGCCGCTGGCCATCGCCGCCAATGTCGGCCCCCTGCTTTATCCCATCACCAAGGCCGAATACGAAGCGGGTTCGGTGCCGGTACCAAAGCAGTTGTTCTCGCACAGCGACCAGAGCGTGACCTGGCTGCAGACGCGCGCCGATGCGCCCGACCGGCGCGGCTGGGGCGGTCGGCTCGCCGACATGTTCCATGCCAGCAATGCCAACCAGCAGTTGTCGATGAATATTTCCATCGATGGCGAAAACGTGTTCCAGGCCGGCGACGCGGTGTTTCCGTATTTCGTCGGCGAAAATGGCGCGGAAGGCGTCGACGCCGTGCAACCCTGGAACGCGGATCGCCGAGCGGCATTCCTCGCCTTGCGGGATGCTGCACATGGCAACGCCCTGCAGCGCCAGTACGCATCCGTCATGCGCCGCTCGATGAACAACGAAACCATGATCAACGATGCGCTCGATGCCGAGACTGCGCTGGCAACGCAATTCCCGGATACGCGCCTTGGCCGCCAGTTGCGCATGATCGCGCGCTTGATCAATGTCCGCGGCGCCCTGCAGATGCAGCGGCAGATCTTCTATGTCGGCCTCGGTGGCTTCGACACCCACGACAACCAGCTCGGCACCCAGGCCGAGCAACTTGCCGAACTCGATGCGGCGCTGGCCGCCTTCCACGCGGCCACGATCGAAATGTCGGTGGCGAATGCGGTGACCACCTTCACCGCATCGGAATTCGGTCGCACCACCAGCGTCAACGGTGATGGTACCGATCATGGCTGGGGCAGCCATCACCTGATCATGGGCGGCGCGGTCAATGGTCGACGCATCTATGGCATCCCGCCGAACCTGAGCGTCGAAGGCCCCGACGATGCCGGATGGGGCCAGATCATCCCGACCACCGCGGTCGATCAGTACGCCGCCACCATTGCGCGCTGGTATGGCGTACCGCCCGGCGACATGAGCACGGTGTTCCCGAATCTCGGCCGCTTTGCGACGCCGGATCTCGGCTTCATGGCCAGCAGCTGAGCGTTCGGCGGGTGCTCAGGCTTCACCTTCAAGCGCTGCCTGTCGTTGCGCACGGCGCAAGGGCAAGAGCTGCGCAAGCAATCCGGAAAGCGCCAGGGTCCAGACGATCATCGCGCCACTGGGCAGATCGAGCACGGCGGAAAGGACCAGGCCGGTTACATAGCCCGTCGCACCAATCGAATAGGCAACGGCCCATCGCCATCGACCGTGCATGCCCGTGGTGGCCAGTGCCGGCACGATCAGGCTGGTGAAGACCAGGTAGACCCCGATCAGCTGTACCGTGATCGTGATTGCCAACGCGAATACCGCATAAAACGCCAGGCCGGTCAGGCGCTCGCCGCGCCACGCGATGACCGCCAGCAACCCCGATGATGCAATGGCCGCCGTCCACAGTTGCGCCGGGCTGACCCAGAGGATCTGCCCGACAAGCAGATCTTTCAGATGTTCGCCACCGTGCGGATTGTTCGCCAACAGCAACAAGCTGCCGGATGCGGCGAGCACGAACACGGTGCCGATCAGGGGTTCCTGAAACCTGGGCCAACGCTTGTCGGTGGCACTGAGCAGGCCGGCACCAAGCAAGGCGGCGATGGCGGCAGCCACCTGCACGCCGAAGCCATGCTCGTCCATGCCGAGGAACTGGGCGAGGATCACGCCGAGTGCCGCGATTTGCGCGATTGCCAGGTCAATGAAGATGATGCCGCGCGCGAGCACCCGTGTACCCAACGGCACATGCGTGGCCAGCACGATCAGACCAGCCAGGCAGGCCGGGCCGAGAATGCTGGAATCGAGGCCCTCCCAGTTCACTTGAGCGCTCCGAGCAGGCGGTCGATGGTCGAATCGTAAAGACCGAACAGATCCTTGGCCTGCTCATCGCCACCCACGGTAAACGGCAGCACCAGAGCCGGCACACCGGTGCGTCCGGCCAACCACTCATCCGGCTTGGAATCCTGGTAGGCCGCACTGATGATGGCGACGGCACCGCCAGCCTTGGTCACGTCGATCAGGGACGACAGGTGCGCGCTGGTCGGTGGCACGCCGGGCTTGGGTTCCAGTGAACCGATTTCCCGCATGCCCAGCCATTGCAGCAGATAGATCCAGGCCGAATGATGCACGACGACGGCCTTGCCCTTGAGGGGCGCGGCCTTGATTTCCCAGCGCGTGATCGCGGCTTGCCAGCGCGACTCGAAATCATCGAAACGCTGCTGATAAATGGCGGCATTGGCGGCATCGAGTTCGCCGAGGCGCGCACTCAGCGCCCTGGCGATGGCCAACACCCGGTACGGATCGAGTTGCACATGCGGGTTGCCGTCCGGATGCACATCGCCGGCCGCACGGTCGACACTGGCCGGCCTGTCCAGCGTGGTCACCTGATTCGCCGCCATGAAATTGCCGGCCGCAGAGGTGACCCTGGCATTGCCGGCCTGGCGCAACAATTGCGGCAACCAGCCGATTTCAAGTTGTGCGCCCGAACAGACCAGCAGGTCGGCCTTGCGCATCTTCGCGATCAGGCTCGGCCGCGCCTCGACAACGTGAACATCCTGCAGCGCATTGGTGGCGACATCGACATCGATCGTGTCCGCGGCCAATTCCTCCAGCAAGGATCCCCATTCCGGCTCGCAGGCAAACACGCGCAACTTGGCCTCGACCGGCGCAGCGAGCACGCCAAGCAGGACAATCATCCACAAAAGCAACTTGCGCATCGGCATATTCCTCAGAATTTGTGTGCGCCGTGGGCGCCAAGACTGACCTGGTATTGCAGGGTGAAAACATTGTCGAGGAAATGCGCTTGCGGTTCGTCACGGGCAAGTTGCAGGCGCAACAGGCTGAACTCGCTGTTGTGCCAGGTCGCCGCGATGCTGTGCCGTTGCGGATCGTGATCGCTGGCATAGGGGCCGCTCGACGCCGCCCACAGCCTGTCGTAGCGATAGCCGACATCCCAGCTGCGGCTGAACCGATACAAGCCCTCGACATAGGCACCGCGACGCTTGCCCTCCCAGCTTTGCGCCAGTGCAAGCGGGTCCTGCGGATCGATCACCACGCCCTTGCGGTCATCGATGAACGCCTCGCTGCGCAGGACGATCCCGGAATCCTTGAAGGCACCATGCGGCGCCCACTTCCAGGTGAAATCGAACAGGAACAGGTTGCTGCGTCCGCTGAAGCCATCTTCGCCATCGCGCGCATCGGCATGCAGGATTGACGCTCCCGCCAACCACGAGTTGTTGCTGCCGACATCACCGCCGGCATGCACAAAGAAGGTCTTGGCACCGACGCCCCCATGCGCCGCGCCGGCCGCCGGCGCATTTTCGCCACGAAATGCCTCGGTGCCGATTTCCAGATAAGCATCGGTCGGCGCGATCCAGCGCAACTGCACGCCATCGTCACCATATTGGTTGCCAAGAAAGGCTTGGTAGGCCAGAGGTCGATCGCTGAAATAGTCGGTGTGCGGGTGGTGGCTGTTGAGGTAGCCGATGTTCGAGTAGAAGCGTCCGCCGCGCGCAATGAATCCGCCTGGCAGTGCCGTCGTCTCGATATACGCCTCCTCGATGCCGACGTGCGTTTCGCCAGCTTCGCTTTCCATGGCCACGGTGAGTTGCCCGTAGAGCTTGTCATCGATGTTGGCCGCGAATGAAAGCTCGCTCTCGCCGAGTCGCAGGCCATTCGCGCTTGGCCCGCCCTCGCCTACCAGGGGAAAGCCGGCGCGTCGATAGTCGAGCGGATCCTTCGAGTGGTTGACGTAGCTTCCATTGAGAATCAGCGCGATGGAGGGATTGAACTGGTTGGCCGCGGCAGTGACGTCGCCCGCCTTCGCGGTCACGCTGACCTCGGCCACAGCCGGATCAGGCTGGGCGGTCTTCATGCGTTGCAATTCGGCTTGGGCGGCCTGGGCCGCGGCCAGGGCCTCCGCGGCCTGACTTTGCAGCATCTGCGCATTGGCCTCGAGCGCACGTATGCGTTCCGCAAGCGCGGCGATCTGTGCGTCGGGAGGGGGTTCGGCAGCCTGCAGAGCGCCAGGCAGAAGGAATGTCAGGGCGAGCGCAGGCGCAAGGAGGCGCATCAGGATTCCGTTACTTGGAGAGGGTACGGTTCGCGACAGGGCCGCGCTTCGTTGAGCACGAATACACTCTATCGTTACGTTATACCATCACATTACCAAGCGTGCTTCAAGTGCCAATTTTCCCGTGTGCACCCACGCCTGATGCGCGACCTCCCATCTCGCCCCGTTGCAACCAGCTGCGCACATACGGGCGCGGCTCAGATCAGGAACAGCGTCGCCAGGCCCAGGAAAATGAAGAATCCACCGCTGTCGGTCAAAGCGGTGATCAACACGCTGGAGCCGATTGCCGGATCGCGACCAAAGCGGATCAGGGACATCGGGATCAGCACGCCCATCAGGGCGGCCAGCAGCAGGTTCAGGGTCATCGCCGCGGTCATCACCAGACCAAGGGCAGCGCTGCCATACAGCAGCCAGGCGACCATGCCGATTACGCCACCCCAGACCAGTCCATTCATCAGGGCGACTATGACTTCCTTGCGCAACAACCGCGTCGCGCTCGCCGGGCTGACCTGGCCCAGCGCCAGCGCGCGCACGATCATGGTGATGGTCTGGTTGCCGGAATTGCCGCCGATGCCGGCCACGATCGGCATCAGCGCGGCCAGCGCAACCAGCTTGGTGATCGAGCCTTCAAACAAGCCGATGACCCGCGATGCGATGAAGGCCGTGACCAGATTGATCGCCAGCCATGCCCAGCGGTTGCGCAGGGATTTCCAGACCGAGGCGAAGATGTCCTCGTCCTCGCGCAGACCGCCGCGGCTCAGGGTTTCGGCATCGCTTTCCTCGCGGATGACATCGACCATCGCCTCGATGGTCAGACGCCCGATCAATCGGCCATCGACATCGACCACCGGCGCGGAAATCAGGTCGTAGCGCTCGAAGGCCTGTGCCGTTTCGGCGACATCCTCGTCCGGATGGAAGGTATTGGCATCCACCGCCATGACATCGCTGACCATGCGCGCCGGGTCATTCACCAGCAGCCACTTCAGCGGCAACACGCCGGTCAGCACGTTGTCGCTGTTGACGACGAACAGCTTGTCGGTCTGTTCCGGAATCTCCTTGAGGAAACGCAGGTAGCGCAACACGACTTCCAGGGTCACGTCCTCGCGGATCGTGATCATCTCGAAATCCATGATCGCGCCAACCTGGTCCTCGTCGTAGGACATCGCCGAGCGCAGTTGTTCGCGCTCGGGTGCATCCAGGCGTTGCATCAGCTCGTGGACGACATCGTCCGGCAGGTCCTCGGCCAGATCGGCCAGTTCGTCGGCATCCAGCTGCTCGGCGGCAGCGAGGATTTCCGGCGCATCCATGTCGGCGAGCAGGCTTTCGCGCACCGCGTCGGAAACTTCGAGCAGGATTTCGCCGTCGCGATCAGCCTTGACCAGGTTCCAGACGCTGAGGCGATCCTCGGGTGGCAAGGCATCGAGGATGTGGGCGACATCGGCCGGATGCAGTTTGTCGATCTGCGCCTGCAGCTCGGCGAGGGTACGTCGATGGACTTCGACAGCCTCGTGATCCACCGGGCCTTCGCGATTGGCGAGCTCCTCGACCAGGCGATGTCGATCCAGCATGTCGCTCACGCGGGCCAGGTGGCCCTGCAGCTGCGTGGTTGGACGGGTGCCGGTCTCGATTTCAGTCATCATGCGCTCGCAGTCCGCCATGCGTGCGCACGGCAGGATCAGGGAATGTCGGTGGGCCGTTTTCGCGGCATTGCGATAGGTCGGGTTGGGCGGAAAGCGTCAGCCCCGGCTGCTGCGCGCGCTGGGCGCGAAGCCTTGGTGGCGACGGCATGCCGATGATACGCCGCAGGGGCGGAGATGTCGCCGGTCGGCACCCGCTTTGCGGCGGACGCGGGATGATCCGTGCCGATCAGGCGTCGCGCCGAGTTGCCCATCCCAGCAGCCGCGGCAGCTGCTGCGAAAATGCGGAAAAGGCGAGGCAGCCTGCAAGGCTCAGCAACAAGGATGGCTCGATCAACCGCCTGGTGAGATCGATCGATGGCTGCAGCCAGTTGCCTCCGTAAATGACTGCGGCAGCCAGTGCGGCAATACCGAAGAGCACGCCGAGTATCCACAGCAAGTGTTGTTCGAGACGCGATTCAACGGCTCTCGCCGATGCCCGGGCAACGGCACGCAGGGCGACGCGCCGGGCGAAATCGTCCGGCAGTTGCACCTCGATCGGCTCGCGCAAGGCACGAACCAGCGTCACGTAGCTGGCGCTGGCCGAATCCAGCTCATGCGGGGCGGTGCCGCTGCGCACACAGTCCGTGGCGGCTTCCTGGGCTTGCCATTCACGTTCATCCGGATTCATGCGGCGACTCCCAAATGCTGGTTCAACGCATCTCGCAACTGCTTGCGACTGCGGAACAGGTGGCTCTTGATGGTGCCCTCGGCGAGGCCGGTGACCTTCGCAATATCGCCGATCGGCAGCTCGTCGAGATGGTAAAGGGTGAGGATCGTTCGCTGCAGCGGCGGCAGGCGATCGATGGCCGCATGCAGTTGACTGGCCAACTGGTCGTCGATGCTGGCTGTCTCGATGTCGAAATCATCGCTGACACGATCAAGCGGCGAGAGCCCGTCTGCGTCCGCACCGGGCTCCGCCAGCGGAATGCGCTTGCGCTCGAGATGGCGCTTGGCCACCGAATAGGCGACCTGGGCAATCCACGATTTCAAGGCGCTCTCGTTGCGATACTGATGCAGGTACTGATGCACGCGAAGGAAGGTCTCCTGGCACAGATCGCGGGTGTCCTCGACGTGCCCGACCATGCGCTGGATCACGTGCCAGCAGAGTTTCTGGTAGTCGCGCACGAGGCGCTCGAACGCACCCGGCGATCCGTTCAGGACGGCATCGACGAGGGCCTGGTCCTCGGCATGGCTGGTCGGACTGTCATTCACCCTTCCCCAGATACGCCCTTGAGGCCGCCGGTTGCAAGCAGATGCATTGCAACCGCGCCGACGATGCCCGTATCCCGTTCTGCGCACCGCAACCCACAACCAGGGCAACCTCATGCAAAATCTTGATTTGTTGATCCCGATCACCCTTTTCGTCTGCATCACCTATGCGATCAAGGCAGTCGTCGATGCGCGCGTGCGCAAGCAGTTGGTCGCCTCGAACGTTTCGCAGGAACTGATCCAGTCCATTGTCGAAGCGGACGAATTGCGCCGGCGTCATGCCACCTTGCGCTGGGGCGTGGTGCTCGTCGCCCTGGCCATCGGTTTCGGCCTGATGGAAGCTTTCGGCTGGCGCGATTTCACTCCCGGCGTACTGTCGATCCTGCTCGGCGCCACCGGCATCGGCAACCTCGTCGCCTATCACCTGTCACGCAAGATGCCAGGCTGATACGCATACGGATTCACGTCCCGCGCGGCGGCAGGGCGGACAAGCGCAGCGCATCCACCCTGCCGGAGCCTGTTCGGAGTCGCTGCGTGGATCCTGACCGCGATCGTGACACCCGGTGGCTCGGCGCGAATGGAAAAAGCCCTCGTCGAGAGGGCTTTTTTCATCACATCGGCAGATCCCGCACAGACGCATCTAGAACGGAATCTCGTCATCCTCGAAATTGTCGTCACGCGCCGCGGCGGGAGCCTGTCGAGCCGGTGCGCCCTGGGCGCCGCGTGGAGCCCCGCGTTCGGGCCTGTCGCCGCCACGCTCACGGCTGCCACCGCTGCCACCACCTTCATTGCCACCAAGCATCTGCATCTCGTTGCCGATGATGTCGGTGCTGTAGCGCTGGATGCCTTCCTTGTCGGTGTATTTTTCAGTGCGGATCGAGCCTTCGACATACACCTGGCGACCCTTCTTCAGGTACTCGCCGGCGATTTCCGCAAGCCGGCCGAACATCTTCACGCGATGCCATTCGGTGCGCTCCTGCTGCTCGCCGGTCTGCTTGTCCTTCCACGATTCCGACGTTGCCACGCTGAGCGTGCAGACCGCGGTGCCGCCGGCCGTGTATTTGACCTCGGGATCCGCGCCGAGATTGCCCACCAGGATGACCTTGTTCACACCCCTTGCCATTGCATCGCTCCTCGTTGTCGATTCGATCCGGCCATGTCCAGTGCAATGATGCGGCCTGCTGTCTCAGGGACTGCGAACGCACCTTGCCGATGAAGCACCGCATGATACATGGGCCACGCCGCAGGGTGATCGCAGGATGCCTCGGCAGCGGGCGGGGCCGGCTTCCTGCCGTGAATTGACCGATACTCGGTCCCGGCCGGGCGATCCGCAAGCGAATGATTTTCCGCTCCGCGCCGTTCCAGTCCATGCCGCCCTGCCCTGCCTGCCCCGAGGAAAAACAGTGTCCCGATCCTGGATCCGCTGGAGCTTGCTTGCTTTCCTCATCGTGGCGGGCCTGCTCCTTTGGCGGAGCGGATTGCTGGCCGAACTCACCTTGCAGGGATTGAAGGCGCGCCAACATGCACTGGGCGCATGGGTTGCCGGCAACCACCTGCTCGCGCTTTTCGGCTTCTTCCTCGTCTATGTCGCCGTTGCCGCCCTGTCGCTGCCCGGCGCCGCCATCCTCACGCTGGCCGCGGGAGCCTTGTTCGGCGTGTTCGAGGGAACGCTTTTGACGTCGTTCGCCAGTTCGATCGGCGCGACCCTGGCTTTCCTGGTGTCACGTTTTCTCCTGCGCGACAGCCTGCGCGCGAAATACGGCCAGCGCCTGCGCGCGTTTGATGAAGGCATCCAGCGGGATGGCGCGCTCTACCTGTTTTCACTGCGCCTGGTCCCCGCATTCCCGTTTTTCCTGGTCAACCTGCTCGCCGGCCTGACCACGCTGAAGACCGGCGTCTTCTACCTGGTCAGCCAGGTCGGCATGTTGCCGGGCACCATTGTCTATGTGTATGCCGGCACGCAACTGGCCCGCATCGACAGCCTTGCCGGCATTCTTTCGCCGGGCCTGATTGCTGCGTTCGTCCTGCTTGGCATCCTGCCCCTGCTGATGCGCTGGCTGACCCGCCGGATGCAGGCGCGGCGCGTCTATCGCGGCTACCGGCGTCCGCGGCGATTCGACTACAACCTGATCGTCATCGGCGCCGGCTCGGCGGGTCTGGTCTCGGCCTATATTGCCGCTGCGGTCAAAGCCAGGGTTGCCCTGATCGAGCGCCACCGGATGGGTGGTGATTGCCTGAATACCGGTTGCGTGCCGTCCAAGGCCCTGCTGCGCAGTGCGCGACTGCTGGCCGATGTGCGCAACGCGGAGCGCTACGGCATTGCCGGGGCCACGGCCGCAGTCGACTTTCCCAAGGTGATGCAGCGCGTGCACGAGGTCATCGCCAGGATCGAGCCGCATGATTCGGTCGAACGCTACCGCGGCCTTGGCGTCGAGGTGATCAAGGGCGATGCGCGCATCGTTTCGCCCTGGGAAGTCGAAGTCGGTGGACAACGCCTCAGCGCACGCAGCCTGATCATCGCCAGCGGTGCGCAGGCGCGCGTGCCCGCCATCGAGGGGCTCGACGCCGTCGATTTCCGCACGTCGGATACCTTGTGGGAAATCCGTGAATTGCCGAAAAACCTGGTCATCGTCGGTGGCGGCCCGGTCGGCTGCGAGCTGGCGCAGGCGTTCGCACGCCTGGGCAGCAGGGTCAGCCTGGTGCAGAAGGATTCACGCCTGCTGCCGCGTGAAGATGCCGATGCCTCGAAGATCATCGCCGACCGCTTTGCCGCCGAAGGCATCGAGGTGGTCGGCAATTGCGAGGCCATCCGCGTCGAAGGAGACAAGGCAGGCGGCGTCCTCGTCGGCAGGCGCAATGGCGAGGAAATGCGCTTCGCCTTCGATCGGCTCCTGCTCGCGCTGGGACGCAAGCCGAATGCCAGCGGCTTCGGCCTCGAAGCACTCGGCGTGGAAATCGACCCGTGCGGCACGATCCGCAATGACGCCCTGTTGCGCACGAATTTTCCGAACATCTTCGTCGCCGGCGACGTCGCCGGGCCATACCAGTTCACCCACGTCGCCTCGCATCAGGCCTGGTACGCAGCGGTCAACGCCCTGCTTGCGCCGTTCTGGAGTTTCAAGGTCGATTACCGGGTGATTCCGTGGGCGACCTTCACCGATCCCGAGGTCGCCCGCGTCGGCTTGTCCGAAACCGAGGCCAGAGCGCAAGGCATCGAGGTCGAAGTGACCCGCTACAACCTCGACGACCTCGATCGGGCCATCGCCGATGCGGCCGACCACGGCTACGTGAAGGTCCTCACCGCCCCGGGCAAGGACCGCATCCTCGGCGCGACCATCGTCGGCGAACACGCGGGCGACCTGCTGGCCGAGTTCGTCCTCGCCATGAAACACGGCATCGGCCTGAACAAGCTGCTCGGCACGATCCATGTCTACCCGACCCTTGGCGAGGCCGCGAAGATGGCGGCCGGGGCCTGGAAACGCGCCCATGCACCGCAAGGCACCTTGCGCCTGGCCGAGCGCTTTTTTGCCTGGCGCAGGCGATGAGTGCGGGATAATGCCGCTGCAGATCCCATCAATGACAGGAAACCCCATGACCCCCTCCAGCGATCACGAAGAGGTCCGCCGCTACTATGGTGAAGTCCTGCAAGCGAGCAGCGATCTGAAAACCGGTGCCTGCTGCCCGAGTGAATCGATGCCGCCTGCCCTGCGCAGCCAACTCGCCGACATCCATCCCGAAATCACCGCGCGCTTCTATGGCTGCGGCTCGCCGATGCCTGCCGTGGTTTGCGGCAAGACCGTACTCGATCTCGGTTGTGGCACGGGCCGCGATGTCTACCTGTTGTCGCGCCTGGTCGGCGAGCGCGGGCACGTCATCGGCATCGACATGACCCCCGAGCAACTTGTCGTCGCCCGCCGCCACCAGGCCTGGCAAGCCGAGCGTTACGGCCATGCACGATCCAATGTGCAATTGATCGAAGGCCGCATCGAAGACCTCGCTGCCTGCGGCATTGCCGATGCCAGCGTCGATATCGTCATCTCCAACTGCGTCCTCAATCTTTCGCCGGACAAGGAAAAGGTCTTCGCCGAGATCTTCCGCGTCCTCAGGCCCGGCGGTGAACTGCATTTCTCCGATGTCTTCGCCGATCGACGCATCCCGCCGGCGCTGCGCAACGATCCGGTGCTGCTCGGCGAATGCCTGTCCGGTGCGCTGTATGTCGAGGATTTCCGGCGCATGCTTGGCCGCATTGGCTGCGCCGACGTGCGCTGCGTCAGCCAGGCACCGATTGCGCTGAACGATGCGCAGATCATTGCGCGCATCGGCATGGTCGCTTTCCGCTCGATGACGTTGCGCGCATTCAAGCTCGATCTCGAGGACCGCTGCGAGGACTACGGGCAGATCGCGACCTATCGCGGCAGCATCGCCGGACAGCCGCATGCCTACCTGCTCGATGACCATCACCGCTTCGAGACCGGCAAGCCGACGCCGGTCTGCGGCAATACCTACGACATGCTCTCGGCGACCCGCCTTGCCGCCCACTTCGACCTGCATGGCGAGCGGCGCGTGCATTACGGACTGTTCGCCTGCGCGCCGGCAAACCCGGGCACTGCTGCAGGCGCCGAAGCCACGCAGGGCTGTTGCTGATCGTGCCCGCGAATGTCGCCATCATTGTTCCCGCTGCGCCCGGCGACATCGCCTGGCGCGTGCTGCTGGCGCAACTGCAGGGTGCGAACGCCAAGGAAATCTGCCTGGTGCTCGCCGAAGGCGACGAAACACCTGTGGACATGCACGCAAGCGCATTCAAGGTTCTGCATGCACCCGTCGGACGCCCGCGCCAACTCAATGCCGGCGTTGCCGCAAGCACGGCCGACTGGCTGTGGTTCCTGCACGCGGATTCCGTACTGACGCCTGCGACACTTGCGGCCATGCACGAATTCGTGGGCTGGGACGAAGACGCCATTGGCTATTTCCAACTGCGCTTCCTCGATGACGGTCCGCGCTGGATGTTCCTCAACGCCTGGGGTGCGGCCTTGCGCAGCCGTCTCCTTGGCCTGCCGTTTGGCGACCAGGGCCTGCTCATGCCGAGGCGCGTGTTGCACGCCCTTGGCGGCTTCGATGAAGGCATCGACCGGGGCGAGGATCATGCCCTGGTGTGGACCGCGCACGCCCGCCGCATCCCCGTGCGCGCGCTTGGCGCAAGCCTGCGCACCAGCGCCCGCCGCTATGCCGAACAAGGCTGGTGGCGAACGACCTGGCAACACCTGTGCCTGACCCGCACGCAGGCCGCCGAATTCTCGCGCCAGGCACGCGCACGCGCCGCGATCGAACGCGCATGAGTTGTGCCGTCGCCATCTTCGTCAAGACGCCGCAGCTCTCCGCGGTGAAGACGCGGCTGTGGCCGGGCATTGGTCGCCGCCAGGCGGAGCGGCTGCATTGCGCATCGGCGGCGGCAGTGCGCTCGGTAGTCGCGCAGGCCGGTGCGAACGGCACCATCCGTGGCTATTGGGCGCTCGCCGAAGCGGCCGCGGCGAGTGCGGCGTTCTGGCCCGGCCTTGCCCACGTCGAGCAGGGCGAAGGTTCGCTGGGCGAACGCATGGCGTCGGTTTACCGGCAACTGCGCGAGCTGCACGCCGGCGTGATCCTTGTTGGTGCGGATGCTCCGCAACTGCAGGCGGACATGCTCCTGCAGGCGGCCGCCTGGCTTGCTGAAGGACCCGCACGGCTGACGCTGGGTCGCGCTGCCGATGGCGGCTTCTGGCTGTTTGGCGGCAATCGGGATATCGCCACGCCGGCATGGCTCGAACCGCGTTACAGCGAGGCTGCCACTGCCGATGAATTCTTCCGCGCCATGGATGCGTTTGGTGACTGGTGCGAACTGGCCAGCCTGCAGGACATCGATACGCTCGCCGACTTCGCCGCAGTCCGCGCGCAACTGCAAGCGCTGCCGGCGGCGACTGTCGAACAGCAAGGCATTTGCGATCTGCTTGCCGAATTGGCGACGATCGCGGAGCCTTGCACGTGATCGCGTGGCTGCTCACGCATGCCGCATCGACCCGATTTGCGGTGGTTGCCGGCGTGTTTGCAGTTCTCCTCGTGCTGCAGCTGCGCATGCCGCGGCGTGGCGATCATTCCGCACCTGGCCGCTATGTGCGCAATTTGTCCTTGCCGCTGATTTCCGCCGCCATCGTGTACCTGCTGCTGCCGCTGACCCTGGTCGGCCTGGCCACGCTGCTGGCCGAGAGGCAGCTTGGCCTGTTCAACCTGCTCGAGTGGCCGCCGCTGATCGAACTTGCAATCACCATCATCGTGTTCGACCTGGCCATCTACTGGCAGCACCGGGCCATGCATGAGTTGCCGTGGCTGTGGCGCCTGCATCGTCTGCACCATACCGATCTCGATTTCGAACTGACCCTGGGCCTGCGTTTCCATCCGTTCGAGATACTGTTTTCGCTGCTCTGCAAGGCGCTGGTCATTGCCGCGCTTGGCGCCGCGCCACTCGCCGTCCTGTGCTGCGAGATCCTGCTTGCCGCATTTGCCCTGTTTTCGCATGCCGACATCCGCATCGCCAAGCGCTGGGATCAAGTCCTGCGCCGGTTCGTCATCACCCCCGACTGGCATCGCGTGCATCATTCGGTGCATCGAGCGGAGACCGACAGCAACTACGGCAACCTGCTGAGCATCTGGGATCGCCTGTTTGGCTCGGCCACCGAACAACCGCGGGATGGCCACCTTGGCATGCGCCTTGGCCTTGACGAATTCCGCGACGAAGCCTCGCAGCGGCTTCGTGGCATGCTCATGCAACCGTTTCTCGACGCCACCACCCCGACCGGAAAGAACGACAAACCCCATGCGTGATACCTGGCCCCGGCTTGCCTGCAGCGAATTTCCCCCGATCGAACGCGGGCGCATCACCACCTTGCAGTTGAATCTCGGCTATCGCTGCAACCTCAGTTGCATCCATTGCCACGTCAATGCCGGTCCACGGCGCACCGAAACCATGGATCGCGACACCATGCAACTCGCCCTCGAAGTCGGCGCACGACTCGGCGTCGGCATTCTCGACCTGACCGGCGGGTCGCCGGAAATGAACGTCGATTTCCGCTGGCTCGTGGAAACCGCAAAGGCGCGAGGCCTGCACGTGATGGATCGGCTGAATCCGACGATCATGCAGGAACCTGGCTATGCATGGGTCGGCGAATTCCTCGCCGCGCATGAAGTCGAAGCCATCGCCTCCCTGCCCTGCTACAGCCAGGCCAATGTCGAGGAGCAGCGTGGCGAAGGCACGTTCGAAAGTTCGATCACGGCCTTGCAGAGGCTCAACGCGCTCGGCTATGCCATGCCCGACAGCAAACTCATCCTCAACCTGGTCTACAACCCGAACGGTGCCTTCCTGCCGCCAGCACAGGGGCAACTTGAACGGGAATACCGGCACCTGCTCGGCGAGAATTTCGGCATCCGCTTCAACCACCTGTATGCGCTGGCAAACATGCCGATCCAGCGTTTTGGTTCGTGGTTGCTGTCGAAGGGGAAGTTCGACGATTACATGGCAACCCTGCGCAATGCGCACCAGGATGCCAATCTCGATGCGGTCATGTGCCGCTCGACCTTGAGTGTCGGCCACGATGGCAAGGTCTACGACTGCGATTTCAACCAGATGCTCAAGCTGCCGCTGGCCGGGCGCACGCAGGATACCCATCTGCGCGACCTGCTCGCGCAGGATCTGCCCAGGGAAATTGGTGTCGCCGGCCATTGCTTTGGCTGCACCGCAGGGCAGGGTTCGAGCTGCGGCGGCGCCTTGCATTGAGCACTCGCCCGGGTCGGGTGCAGGCGTGGATGCGCCGATATTGCAAGCATGCATGCTTTGCCGTTGAACGTGCCCGCTATACTGGGCGCATCCGATGCGGGGAATGACCTTTGAGCTCCATGCTACTTGCCGAGAACGCGGAAATCCGCAGTTTTGCCGACGTGCAGGCGCTTGCTGCTGCCGACATGGAGGCAGTCAACACGCTGATCCGCCAACGACTCGCATCGAATGTCGTGCTGATCAACCAGATTTCCGCGCACATCATCGGCAGTGGCGGCAAACGCCTGCGACCCATGCTGCACCTGCTCGCCGCGCGCGCCTGCGCCTACCGCGGCAACGGCCACATCCTGCTCGCCGCCCTGATCGAGTTCATCCACACCTCGACCCTGCTGCATGACGATGTCGTCGATGAATCCGACCTGCGTCGCGGACGCAAGACGGCGAACGCGGTATGGGGCAACGCGGCCAGCGTGCTGGTCGGCGATTTCCTCTATTCGCGATCGTTCCAGATGATGGTCGAGCTCGACGACATGCGCATCATGCGCATCCTCGCCGACACCACCAACCGCATCGCCGAGGGCGAAGTCCTGCAGCTGCTCAACATCGGCAATGCCGACACCACCGAGCAGGCCTATCTTGATGTGATTGAACGCAAGACCGCAGTGCTGTTCTCGGCAGCGACGCGTCTTGGCGCGGTTCTCGCCGGATTGCCGAGCGAGCAGGAAGAAGCGCTCGCGCAATACGGGCTCCATCTCGGCTATGCATTCCAGATTGCCGATGACGTGCTCGACTATGTGTCCGATGCCGACACACTCGGCAAGAACATCGGCGACGATCTCGCCGAAGGCAAGCCGACCCTCCCGGTCATTCACGCCATCGCCCACAGCCCCCCCGGGCAAGCAGCAAGCCTGCGGCGCGCGATTGAATCCGGCGGGCTCGATTCACTCGACAACATCATTGCCGCGATCCGCGATTCCGGCGCCATCGACCATGCACGCTCGCGCGCCGAGCACTACGCGCAATCGGCACGATCGACCTTGTCCGCCCTGCCCGCCTCGCCGGCCCGCGATGCACTTTCCCTGTTGGCGGATCATTCGGTCAACCGAAGTTCCTGATCCCTGATTTGCTGACTTCTTGTTTCCGATGGAATCGTTGCCAGTTTGACTTGAATTGGCTTTTTTCACGACTTCACCGGGTGGCAGTGCTGGCGGTCGTGACTCGCCTCCCGTCGAACTGGCAGCTTTTCTATGCCGCTGCGCGGCGCGGCATCGTGTCTTATTGCTTTCCTGCTCGAAAATGGCGGCTTCTTCACGCCGCCAGGCCGCGCAAAAGAGCGGCCAGTCCACCGTGACGCGAACACATAGTGAAAGAATCAGGCACCGCCCAGCCGCTCCATCCGGTAACTCCCGTCCAGGACGCGGCCAACCCATTGCTGGTGCGCCAAATACCAGTCAACGGTATTTGCCAGTCCCGATTCAAAGGATTCGGTCTGGTGCCAGCCGAGTTCGCGCTTGATCTTCGAGGCATCGATCGCGTAGCGCCGATCATGCCCGGGCCGATCCTTGACGTAGGTGATCAGGGAATCCCGCTTGCGCCCGTCGGCCAGCGGCTGGCGCGCGTCGAGCAAGGCGCAGATCGTCCTCACGACATGGATGTTCTCGCGTTCAGCGTCGCCGCCGACGTTGTAAACCTCGCCGACGCGGCCGATTTCGAGAACGCGCAGTATCGCCCTGCAATGATCCTTCACATACAGCCAATCACGCACATTGCGGCCGTCGCCATAGACCGGCAAGGCCTCGCCGACAAGCGCTTTCTGGATGATGAGGGGAATCAGCTTTTCCGGGAACTGGAAAGGCCCGTAATTGTTCGAGCAGTTTGTCGTCAGCACCGGCAAGCCGTAAGTGTGATGGAAGGCGCGCACGAGATGATCGGAAGCCGCCTTGGATGCCGAATATGGCGAATTCGGCTGGTACGGCGATTCCTCGGTGAACCTTCCGACCGGGCCAAGCGATCCGTACACTTCATCGGTCGACACGTGCAGGAAACGGAACGCATCCTGGCGCTCGAGCGGCAAGCCGCGCCAATAGGCGAGCGCGCATTCGAGCAGGTTCAAGGTGCCAACGACATTGGTCTGCACGAACTCGGCCGGGCCATCGATCGAGCGGTCGACGTGCGATTCGGCGGCGAAGTTGACGATTGCCACTGGCTGATGCGTGGTGAGGATGCCCTGCACGAGTGCGCGATCACCGATATCGCCATGCTCGAAGGCATAGTCCGGATGTCTGGCGACTTCGGCCAGCGTGTCGGGGTTGCCGGCATAGGTCAGCGCATCGAGGTTGACGATGCGGTAACCACCCAGGGCGAGCACGTCGAGGATGAAATTGCCGCCGATGAAACCGGCACCGCCGGTGACCAGTACAGTTTTCATTGCGTTCGCTGATCCTTGTTGATCATCGGAAAATTGCCTTGCTGGAACCCTCGCGCCCAGGCAAGCCTGTGCGGACGCGATTGGACAAATCCTGCTGCCGCATCTTCATTGCTGCGCGCCGGATGGCAGGATATTCAAATCGCCTCCCCTTCGCTCGCGCGCACGGCGTAGAACCCGGCCACGAATGCATCCAGCCGGGACGCCTCGATCGCCGCACGCAGTCCGCGCATCAGTTCCTGGTAATGATGCAGATTGTGGATCGTGGCGAGTTGGCTGGCGAGAATTTCACCGCAGCGATCAAGATGGCGCAGGTAGGCACGACTGAATCCGGAGCGGCAGGTATAACAGGCGCAACCTTCCTCGATCACGCGGGTGTCGCGGGCGAACTTCGCGTTGCGGATGCGCAGGGTGCCGTACCGCGTGAACAGGAAGCCGTTGCGCGCATTGCGCGTCGGCATCACGCAATCGAACATGTCGACGCCACGGCGCACCGCTTCGACGATGTCCTCGGGCCGGCCCACGCCCATCAGGTAGCGCGGCTTGTCGGCAGGCAGGTGCGCCTCGATCGACTCCAGCGTCGCGTTGCGTTCTTCTTCCGGTTCGCCCACCGCGAGGCCGCCAATCGCATAACCGTCGAATCCGATTTCGACCAGGCCATGCGCCGAGCGCTTGCGCAGATCGGGATAGACCGATCCCTGGACAATGCCAAACAGGGAATTCGGATTGCCGTGCTCGTCGAAGGCACGTCGCGACCGTGCCGCCCAGCGCAGGCTCAGCTCCATTGATTCCCGCGCCACCAGCTCGGTGGCCGGGTACGGCGTGCACTCGTCGAAAATCATCGCGATATCGGAATCCAGCACCTGCTGGATGCGCATCGATTCCTCCGGACTCAGGAACACCTGCGCGCCATCCACCGGCGAGGCGAAGGTGACGCCCTCCTCGGTGATCCTGCGCTTGTGTGCGAGCGAGAAAACCTGGAAACCACCCGAGTCGGTCAGGATCGGCTTGTGCCAGCCGATGAAGCGATGCAGGCCGCCAAAGTCGCCAATGACATCAAGCCCCGGGCGCAGGAACAGATGAAAGGTGTTGCCGAGGATGATCTCGGCACCGGTCTCCTCGACATCCCGCGGCGTCATCGCCTTGACCGTGCCATACGTTCCAACCGGCATGAAAGCCGGCGTCTCGATCGTGCCACGCTGGAAAGTCAGGCGACCGCGACGGGCGGTGGAGTCGGTGGTCAGGGTTTCAAATTTCATTTGAACGGGAATAGGGAATGGAGAATGGGGAATGGGGAATCGTGAAGTCAGTCAACGCCTGACACACGGCTGGTTGAGGCGAGCATGTCTGGAATTCGATACCCGGATAATCAAAGCGTGAATCTTGCGACAGAATTTGCGGCTGTTGGTGTGCGCTTGCCTCTATCCATTCCCTGTTCCCTATTCCCTATTTCCGATTCCCGGCATCCCTCGGCCACACCAGCATCGCATCTCCATACGAGAAGAACCGGTAGCGTTGCTCGACGGCATGGCGGTAGGCGTCGAGGATGAACTCGCGGCCGGCAAATGCCGAGACCAGCATCAGCAGGGTCGATTCGGGCAGATGGAAATTGGTCAGCAGGGCGTCGATGCTGCTGATCCGGTAGCCCGGGAATATGAAGATCTGCGTTTCGCCGGCAAACGGTTCGAGCACGCCATCGCGACTGGCGCTTTCCAGCGCACGCACGACAGTGGTGCCGACCGCGATGACACGACCGCCGCGAGCGCGCGTGTGGTGGATCCTGTCGACCAGCTCGGCACCGACATTCAGCCATTCACGATGCATGGTGTGATCTTCGAGTTTCTCGGCACGCATGGGCTGGAAGGTACCCGCGCCGACATGCAGGGTGATATGGCCCGACTCGATGCCACGATCGGCAAGTCGATCCAGCAGACCCTGGTCGAAGTGCAAGCCGGCAGTCGGTGCGGCCACGGCGCCGGGTTCGCGCGCGAACACGGTCTGGTAGCGCTCGCTGTCGAGGGCATCCGCAGTGCGTTCGATATACGGCGGCAAGGGCATGCGACCGAGTTTGAGCAACAGTTTCTCCAGCGGCTCCGGCGATTCGAAGCGCAGCAGGAAGAACTCGCCTTGGCGGCCGAGAACGCGCGCAAACGAGCCATCAGCCAATTCGATCGCGGCACCTTCCTTCGGTTTCTTGCTGACACCCAGTTGCGCGGTCGCTTCATGGGTTCCGCTGACGCGCTCGATCAGGATTTCAACCGCGCCACCGCTTTCCTTGCGCCCGAACAGGCGCGCCGGCAGCACACGGGTATCATTGAACACGAGCAGGTCGCCTGCGCGCAGCAAATCCGGCAACTCACGCAATTGCCGATCCGCCATCGACGCCCGTTCGGCATCGAGCAGCAACAGGCGACTGGCCGAACGCTCGGCAAGTGGTTGCTGGGCGATCAGCTCGGGCGGCAGATCAAAATGGAAATCCGATTTCTTCAAGGCGACGCGATCACTTGCGGGGGCGCGCATTGTAGCCGACACGCCGCACTGCGGCTGTGCGCACGAAGTTGCTACAACCAGCCCTTCTGCCGCGCCAGCCGATAGGCCTCGATGCGATTGCTGACGCCGAGCTTGCCGATTGCCTCGGAAAGATAGTTGCGCACCGTGCCATGCGAAAGATTGAGCTGGGTGGCAATGTCGCCGGCACCCATGCCCTCTCCGGCCAGGCGCAGCACCTGGCGCTCGCGTTCATTCAGCGGATCAGCCTCGGACCAGGCATCGACGGCGAGTTGCGGGTCAATCGAGCGCCCCCCGCGATGCACCTTGCGCAAGGCCTCGGCGAGGTTTTCCGCTGGCGCATCCTTGAGCAGGTAGCCGGCAACCCCGGCATCCAGCGCGCGACGCAGGAATCCGGGTCGCGCAAACGTGGTGACGATGACCACCTTGATCGGCAACTCGTGGCGCCGGATGCGCTGGGCAAGTTCCAGGCCGGTCAGTCCCGGCATTTCAATGTCGGTGACCAGCACGTCCGGTTGCAGGCGCTGCAGCTCGCGCCACGCGCTTTCGCCATCGGCGGCGGCACCGAGCACCTCGATGTCGGATTCGAGGCTGAGCAGCGCCGACAGCGCACCACGCACCATGGCCTGGTCTTCGGCAAGCAGTACGCGGATCATCGACTGGGCAAGGCCTGCGGGTTCATCTGCGCAAAGTAGCAAATCCGCGGCGGCATGGCGTGCTCATTGCGCAGCCAGCGGCGGCGTGGCAAGCGGCGGCGCGGCTATCTCGCGTGGCGACGGCAACGGCAGGCGCACTTCGATGCGCGTGCCGACGCCGGATTTCGAATCGATGCGCAAGCTGCCAGCCAGCGCCTCGACGCGCTCACGCATGCCCGACAAGCCGTTGCCGGGGACGATGGCATTGCCGCGCCCATCATCACTGATGCTGAGGATGGCCTGGCCGTTTTCACTTTCCAGCTTCACCTCGGCGTTCGCCGCCCGCGCATGGCGCTGGATATTGGTGATCGCTTCACGCACGACAAGCGCGCATGCCGTCTCCACTTCGGCGGGCAAGGCGACATCACCAAACTCATACTGGAATGCGATGCCGTCGGACTCGAGCAACAACCGCGCCGAGGCCAGTTCCGAAGCAAGACCGGCGGCACGGATTCCGCTCACCGCACGCCGCACCTGGGTCAGCGCATCGCGGGCGACCCGCGTCACATCGTCGATCTCGCGACGCGCCGCAGCCGGGTCGCGTTCGAACAGCTTTCCGGCCAGCTCCGATTTCAAGGCGACCAGTGACAGCGTGTGGCCGAGCAGATCGTGCAGGTCGCGACCGATGCGCTCGCGCTCGGCAAGCGCGGCGAGCCGCCGCACTTCGTCATGCGACAGCTTGAGTTCGGCACGCTTGCGCGCGTTTTCGCCGTAGAAATGGTTGCCGAAGAACACGGCCACGGCAATGATCGTGGTCAGCGCGAAGATGAAGATGGGGAAGCGGACGAGGACGATTTCCAGCAGAAAGGCAAGCAGGATGGCGGCCACCCAGAGCAGGCGCGAGGCCAGCCGATGCCCGATCTGCGCGACAAAGGCGACGGCGTAGATGACGTAGGTATTGGCGAAGGGATTCACCGGCAGCAGGAGGAAACCGAGCGCGGCAATCGCCAGCGTGTACGCGATCGGTGAGCGGCCGCCGCCCCAATGCGCCCTGAAATAGAGCGGCAGGAACACCGCAATCGTGGCCAGGGTCGGCCACAGGATCCCGGGCGGCATGCCAACCCAGTACATTTCCGTCTTGCCTTGGTAATCAAACAGCGCCGGCATGAACAGGAACAGGAGAAAGCCGAGGTTGTAAAACGGAGCCCAGCCCAGTTGCAGTTCCTCGGGGATCAGGCGGCCACGCCAGTAATGAAGTGGTGTGTGCTGCGTCGTCATCGTCAGCTCCTCATGCCGCGCTCAGGGCAGACTCTACAGGATCGCCGCGCGAGCGAACCGCGGCGTTCCGGTCGGTGACCGCGAGCAGATCCGTTGCTAGTTTCAGTCGGCTGCCTGCAGGCGACGCCGTGCCAGCACGAAACACGCAAGCATGACCACCGCAAGCACGAGCAGGTGTTGCCACAGCGGCCCACCAGCATCTCGACCGACCACCTTCAGCGCAATCTGCGCGAGGTGATACGAGGGCCACAGCGGCGCAGCCTTGGCAATCAAGGCCGGCAGGATCGACAGCGGCATCCACAAGCCGGAGAGAAAGGCCATCGGCAGGTACAAGATGTTGACCACGGCCGGAGCCGCCGAGCCGGCAACAAGGCTGCCTATCCACAAGCCGATCGCGCAGAACGGCAACACGCCGAGCACGTTGACGAGGAACAGCAGCAACCACTGGACGGGAGCCAGCGCAACGCCGGCCAAGGTCGCCGCGATGACTGCCAGCATGATCGAGATCAGGCTGGCGAAGATCATCGCCATGGCCATTTTCGCCACCAGCAGCGCGGCCGGCGGCATCGGCAATGCCCGCTTGTAGCGTTGCAGGCCCTGCTCGCGTTCGATCGCGATGGTAACGCCGAAGCCGAACAGCGCCGAGCCCATGATGCCGAACACGCCATAGGTTGCCAGCAGGTACTGCGAGATCTCGCCGCCCGGCGAACGGTTCAGGATCACGCCGAACAACAGGTAGAACAAGGAAGGAAACAGCAAGGTCGGCAAGACGAAGGACGGCGTGCGCCAAAGGCGCAGGAATTCATATTTCGCTTCGAGCAGGTAACTGCGCAGCGGATTGTGCGCCTGCAAGGCAATCGAGTTCATCACGCGGCCTCCCGGGTCAGTTCGATGAATGCTTCGGCGAGGCCTGCTCTCTGCACTTCGAGATCGCTGAGCCCGGCATCTTCGGCCAGCAGGCGGCGCACCACCGATTCGGCAAGATCGGCAACGATGTCGATGCGGCCAGCTTCGAGGCGCGCGCTGCGCACGTGCGGCCAGTTGGCGATGTGCTCGGGATCGATCGACGACACGCAGCGGATGCGCCGTTGCGCCACATGCGCGCGGATCTCCTGCACCGATCCCCTGGCAACCACGCGACCGTTGTTGAGCACGACGACGCGATCGGCCAGGCTCTCGGCCTCTTCCAGGTAGTGCGTGGTCAACAACACTGCGCAGCCTTCCGCGACCAGCTCGCGCATGGCCTTCCACAAACCCTGCCGCGCTTCAATGTCGAGTCCCGTTGTCGGTTCGTCGAGAAACAGCACGCGTGGCCGACCACACAGGGCGAGGGCGAATTGCACGCGGCGCTGCTGGCCGCCGGAGAGCTTGCCGTAGCGGCGCTCGAGCAAGCCATCAAGACCGGCAAGGGCGACGCAGTCGGCGACGCTGCGCGGCGCAGGGTAGTAGCTGCGCGTCAAGTCAAGCAGTTCGCCCACCTTCAGCGTTTCCGGAATGCCTGCGCTTTGCAGCATGAGGCCGACCGTGCGCCGCGCGTCGAGATCCTGCGGCGGGCGACCGCCCAGATGAACCATGCCGGTATCGGCCTGCAGCAGGCCGAGCAGCAAACCGATTGCCGTGGTCTTGCCGGCACCATTCGGGCCGAGCAGGGCAAGCAGCTCGCCGCCATGCAGGGCAAGGTCGACGCCGTCGAGGGCAAGCTGCTTGCCGTAACGCTTGCTGGCGCCCCGCAACTCGGCCAGCGCGGGGATGGAAGAACTGGACATGGATGATGCTCCTTCAGCGTGTGCCCATCCTGCCCGTGCGCAGCGCCAGGGCGCAGTCGCGCACATCAGGCATCTCGCCTGACAGGCGTCATGCGCAAGTGCCGCATGCGCTGCTGCCCGGCAGGCCCGCAGGAGCGCCCGGCGTGCGCGCGGGGGTACCGCGAATGGTGCCGATGTGATACGCTTCGCAAAGCGGTTTTTCTTTTTTAATCAATGGCTAAGGCCTGACTGCCCGCGACGTGACCCGGCGTGGGCTTTGTGCTTTTCGGGAGAATCACGATGAATGCGTTGCTGGTGAAATTGCATGAGATGCGCGCAGCGGGCGCTGCAGCGAAAACCTCGGGCCTCGACGACGCCGTCCTGGAAACCCTTGTCGGGAGCTACCCCGAGCTGGCCGAAGTCATCGATGCCGCCTATGCGGCATTTCTCGCCTTGCGCTCGAGTCGCGCTGACCTGCTCAAGCTCGATGAGAACGAGCAGATCCATGCCATCCAGGCCGATTACGTCAATTTCTATCCGGATGACGGAGTCAATCCCTACGTCGCCTTGAGTGCCCGCGGGCCGTGGATCGTCACCCTCAAGGGTGCAGTGATCCACGATGCCGGTGGCTACGGCATGCTCGGCTTCGGCCATGCACCCAAACCGGTGCTTGATGTACTCGCACGCGCCCAGGTGATGGCCAACATCATGACGCCAAACCTCGCCCAGTTGCGCATGACCGAGGCGCTCAAGCGCGAGATTGGTCACACCCGCGGCGGTTCGCCCTACGCCCGCTTCCTGTGCCTGAACTCGGGTTCGGAAGCGGTTTCGCTGGCCGCGCGCATTACCGACGTCAACGCCAAGTTCATGACCGATGAAGGCGCACGCCATGCCGGACGGGAGATCAAGCGCCTGGCCGTCAAGGGCGCTTTCCACGGCCGCACCGATCGTCCGGCGCTCTACTCCGATTCCACGCGCAAGGTCTATCAGCAGAATCTTGCCAGCTACCGCAACGAACGCAGCGTCCTCACTGTCGATGCCTACGACGTGGCGCAACTGCGCAAGGTGTTCGCCGATGCCGACAGCAACGGCTGGTTCATCGAGGCCATGTTCCTGGAGCCGGTGATGGGCGAAGGCGACCCGGGCCGGGCGGTCACCGTCGAGTTCTACAAGGCCGCACGCGAGTTGACCAAGGCCCATGGCAGCCTCCTCCTGATCGACTCGATCCAGGCCGGACTGCGCGCGCACGGCGTGCTCTCGTTTGTCGACTATCCGGGCATGGAAGGCATCGATCCGCCGGACATGGAAACCTATTCCAAGGCACTCAATGCCGGGCAGTTCCCGCTTTCTGTGCTGGCCGTCAGCGAGCATGCGGCCGAGCTCTACAAGCGCGGCATCTACGGCAATACCATGACCAGCAATCCGCGCGCGCTCGATGTCGCCTGTGCGGTGCTGGAAATGCTCACCCCGGAAATCCGCGCGAACATCCGCCTGCGCGGTCGCCAGTTCATCGACAAGCTGAACGCGCTGAAGGCGGAATTGCCCGGCTACATCACCAAGGTGCAAGGCACCGGTCTGCTGTTTTCCTGCGAGCTGTCGAATGACTTCAAGTGCTACGGCGCAAACAGCACCGAGGAATGGATGCGCGAACACGGTTATGGCGTGATCCACGGCGGCACCAATTCGTTGCGCTTCACGCCGCATTTTTCGATCAGCGAAGCCGAGGTCAACCTGCTCGTTGGCGGCGTCCGCCGAGCACTGATGGAAGGCCCGCGCAAGAATGCCGCCGATCGCGCCGAAGCGGCCTGATTACCCATCTCGTCGTGTAAAGAGAAGGCCCGCATCGCGGGCCTTTTCTTTTGCCGACCGAGCGATGGCTCAGCGAAAACGATCGGTGGCTTCGATCAACTCGTGGGTGATGCCGGGCTCAAGTGCCGAATGTCCGGCATCGGCGACGATGCGCAGGTCGGCTTGTGGCCAGGCCCGGTGCAGGTCCCAGGCGCTGCGTGCCGGGCAGACCACGTCGTAGCGGCCCTGCACGATCACCGCGGGAATATCCTTCAGGCGATGCGCATTGCGCAGCAATTGATCGTCGTGCTCGAAGAACCCGCCATTGACGAAGTAATGGCATTCGATGCGGGCGAAGGCAAGGGCGAACTCTTCCTCGGCGGTGCCGTCGATATGATGTGGATCCTGCAGCAGGAAACTTGTGGATCCTTCCCACACCGACCAGGCCTTGGCAGCAGCCACGCGCACGGCTGCGTCAGCACTCGTCAGGCGGCGGTGATAGGCGCTCATCAGATCGCCATGCTCGGCTTCGGGAATGGCCGCCAGATAAGCCTCCCAGGCATCCGGATACAAGGCATCGCAACCTTTCTGGTAGAACCATTCGAGTTCCCGGCGACGCAGCATGAAAATGCCGCGCAAGACCATCTCGGTCACGCGCTGCGGATGCGTTTCGGCATAGGCCAGGGCCAGGGTCGATCCCCAGGAGCCGCCGAAAACCTGCCAGCGATCTATGCCCAAGAACTCGCGCAAGCGCTCGATATCGGCAACCAGGTCCCAGGTCGTGTTGTCGGTCAGCTCGGCGTGCGGGGTTGAACGCCCGCAACCACGCTGATCGAAGAGGATGATGCGGTAGTGCGCGGGATCGAAGAAGCGTCGCGTAGTCGGGTTGCAGCCGGCACCCGGGCCGCCGTGCAGGAAGACCACCGGCTTGCCCTTGGCATTGCCACATTGCTCGTAGTGGAGTCGATGCAGGGCGGAAACCTGCAGGGTGCCGGAATCGAAGGGTTCGATTTCCGGGTAAAGGCCGCGACGGCCGCTGGATTCAGTAATCATCCCTGTAGTCTAAGCCAACGCTGATCCGCTGACACGAACGATGCCGCGTGAGCGTTGCCCGTGCCCGAAGTCTGGCACGCCAAGGCATCGCAGATCCCGCGCACTGAGCAGATTGGAGCAGGTGAGGCGGAATTGGGCCGGCGCGGAAATCGCGAGACGGCAAGAATCCGAAATGGTCGGGGCGGCGGGATTCGAACCCACGACCCCCTGCCCCCCAGGCAGGTGCGCTACCAGGCTGCGCTACGCCCCGACGAAACGGATTCTTCTTGATATTGCGAGGGGCGCGGATTGTAGCAGGCTTGCCGCCAGCGCACCCACCTTCGTCAACGGCGCAGGATCTGCAAAACCTCTTCCAGCTCCATGCGCACCTGCTTGACGATCTGCCCGGACATGCTCACTTCCATGCGTGCCTGCGGGCCTTCGAGGCGCTGGCGCGCACCGGTGATGGTGAATCCCTGGTCGTAGAGCAGCGAGCGGATCTGGCGAATCATGAGCACGTCATGACGCTGGTAGTAGCGTCGGTTGCCGCGACGCTTGACCGGCTTGAGGTTCGGGAACTCCTGCTCCCAATAGCGAAGCACATGCGGTTTGACACCACAAAGCTCGCTGACTTCGCCAATCGCGAAATAGCGCTTTGCCGGTATCGCCGGTAGTTCGCTATTGCTCCCCTGATCCAGCATAGGCTTCTACTCGGACCTTCAGCTTTTGCCCCGGCCGAAACGTTACCACGCGCCGCGCGGAAATCGGAATCTCCTCGCCGGTCTTCGGGTTACGCCCGGGACGTTGATTCTTCAAGCGCAAATCAAAATTGCCGAAACCCGACAGCTTGACCTGCTCTCCCCTTTCCAACGCATCACGTACGGAATCGAAGAACGCATCGACGAATTCCTTGGCTTCGCGCTTGTTCAATCCGACGTCTGCAAACAGACGCTCTGCCATTTCAGCCTTCGTCAGCGCCATCCTGCCCCCGCAACTTTGCCTTGTAACCAATCGCCAGAGCGGAGACCGCCAGGTTGACGCAATCATCCGCGTCCTGATCCGTTAGCGTGCGTGAACCATCCTGCAAAATCAAGCCCATAGCGAGACTTTTGACTCCAATTCCGAGGTTCGGGCCGGCAAAACGATCAAACAGGACGATTTCAATCAGGCGCTCGGGTATCGCGCGGCGAATGGTCGCTTCGACGTCCGCATAGGACACATCGTCGGCCACCACGATGGATATGTCCCGACGCACGGAAGGGAAGCGCGAAAGCTTCGCCGCTTGCGGTACCAGGCGTCGGTTCAACACCGCCACCTCGAGTTCGAAGACACAGACATCGGCATCGAGATCGAGCGCCTTCTGCAAACGCGGATTCAATGCGCCCAGATAGCCGACACGTTCACTGCCGCGCCAGATGGTCGCCGAGCGCCCCGGGTGCAGCCAACCCGGAGCACCCGCCTCGAAACGGAACTCCGCGGCGCCGGCACCGGCGAGCTGGAGCAGCGATTCGACGTCGCCTTTCAGATCGAAGAAATCAATCGGCCGCCGCGGCACACTCCATTGTTCGCTGACGGCATCACCAACGGCGACACCGGCCAGGCGCTCCACCTCGATCGGTGCATCCGGGCCCATGTGGTAGCTTCGCCCGCTCTCGAACAAGCGCACTCTCGACTGCTGGCGCTTGCGATTGCCTTCAAGCGCGCTGACCAGCCCGGGTAGCAGGCTGGTGCGCATCACGGCCAGTTCGGCGGAGAGCGGATTGGCCAGCGCAACCGAGGCATCATCGAGGCCCCAGGTCTGCAGCAGCCCGGCCTCGACGAAGGCATAGCAGATTGCCTCCGAATAACCTCGCGCGGCCAGTTGCTGGCGCAGCGCCGCCAGCGCAATGCGATTTTCCGGAATTGCCGCCGGCGCAATCTCGCCACGCGGTGCCTGCACCGGAATGCGATCGTAACCGTGGATGCGGGCGACCTCCTCGATCAGGTCTTCCTCGATGGCAAGGTCAAAGCGGGCCGATGGCGGCACCACGGACCAGCCCGTGGCCGTTGTTGAAACCTGCATGCCGAGCGATTCGAGAATCCGAACGACCTCGACGTCATCGACGACGACGCCGAGGATGCGCTGCAGACGTGCACGGCGCAGGCTCACCGCCATGCGCTGCGGCAGATGCGGAGTGGAAACCTGTTCGACCACGGGACCGGCCGAGCCTCCGGCAATCGCGATCAGCAAGCCTGTTGCGCGCTCGATTGCCTGGCGCGGCAGTTCGGCATCGACACCGCGCTCGAAGCGATGCGAAGCATCGGTGTGCATGCCGAGACGCCGCGCGCGACCACTGATGGCGGCCGGCGCAAAATGCGCGGCTTCGAGAAAGACATCGACGCTCGCGTCCGTCACGCGCGTGGCGTGACCTCCCATGATGCCCGCCAGGCCGACGGCCCTTTCCTGGTCGGCAATGACCAGGAAATCCTCGCCAAGCGTGACGCTGCGTTCATCCAGCAAGGTCAGCTGTTCGCCCTTGCCGGCGCGCCGCACGACGACAGGCGCGTGCAGCGTCGCCGCGTCATACGCATGCATGGGTTGGCCGGTTTCGATCATCACGTAGGCGGTGACATCGACAACCGCACTGATCGAACGAATACCGGCGCGGCGCAAGCGCTCCTTCAACCACTGCGGCGAGCGCGCTCCGGCATTGACCCCACGCAGCAGGCGAGCGCAATAACGCGGGCAGTCCTGTGGCACCTGCACGATCACATCGAGCGAGTCCGCATGCGTATCCGCCTGCGCCAGCGTCGCAGGAATCCGTCCATGCGTGCCGAATTCGGCCGCCACTTCCCGGGCCACGCCATGCATGCCGAGACAATCGGAGCGATTGGGCGTCAAACCGATTTCAATGATGGCGTCCGGCAAGCCGAGAAACCCGGCCAGGGCCATGCCAACCGGCGCGTTGTCCGGCAGCTCCAGCAAGCCGTCCGCGTCACTGTCGAGGCCGAGCTCGCGCGCCGAACAGAGCATTCCGTTCGATTCGACGCCACGCAGTTTCGCCGCCTTGATGGTGATCTCGCCAACGCGTGTGCCCACGGTGGCCAGCGGCGCCTTCAAGCCAACACGTGCATTCGGCGCGCCGCAGACAATCTGCAACGGCTCGCCACGCCCGATGGAAACCTTGCAGACGCGAAGCTTGTCGGCATCCGGATGTTTTTCGGCCGCAACAATCTCGGCTACGAAGACGCCATCCAGCCCTTCGCCAAGAACGCTGATGTCCTCGACCTCCAGGCCGCTCATCGTCAGTTTATGCGCAAGCTCGGATCGCCCCACCGGGACATCGACAAGTTCGCGTAGCCAGTTTTCGCTGAGTTTCATGGGGGGCCGGGAATGGGGAATAGGGAAACGAGAATGGGTAAGCAGCAAAGCTGGCGAATGGAGAAAGTCGGTAACGGGTCAATCGGAGGCCAACGTTCATCAAATCCGGAAGCCGCCTGCACTATTCCCGTTTCCCTGTTCCCCATTCCCGCTCCTCAGGCAAACTGCCTCAGAAAGCGCAAATCGTTTTCGAAGAACGCGCGCAGATCTTCGGCACCGTAACGCAGCATGGCGAAACGATCGACGCCGAGGCCGAAGGCGAAACCGCTGTAGCGCTCGGCATCGATGCCGCAGTTCTTCAGCACGTTCGGATGCACCATGCCGCAGCCAAGCACTTCAAGCCAGCGTGTTTCGCCATTGGCGGTGCTCCAGCCGATATCCATTTCGGCGGATGGCTCGGTGAACGGAAAGAAGCTCGGGCGCAGGCGCATCTCGAAATCGCGTTCAAAGAACGAACGCACGAATGCCGCCAGGGTTCCCTTCAGGTCGGCGAAGCTCGAGGTTTCGTCGATCAGCAAGCCTTCGACCTGGTGGAACATCGGTGAGTGCGTCTGGTCGGAATCGCTGCGATAGACCTTGCCTGGCGCGATGATGCGGATTGGCGGCGTGCGTCCCGACATGCCGCGGATCTGCACCGGTGAGGTATGCGTGCGCAGCAGGCGGCCATCCGGGAACCAGAACGTGTCGTGCATCGTGCGCGCGGGGTGATCCGGGGCGAAGTTCAGCGCCTCGAAATTGTGCCAGTCGTCCTCGATCTCGGGGCCATCGAGGCGGTCATAACCGAGTCGGGCGAAGATCTCGCAGATGCGCTCCATCGCGCGCGTGACCGGATGCAGATTGGCGCGTTCGGCATGGCGACCGGGCAGGGTCACATCGATGCGCTCGCTGCCGAGGCGCGCCTCGAAGGCAGCCTCCTCCAGCACCGCGCGGCGTGCCGCGATGGCCTCGAGCACGGCGTTCTTGGCAATGTTGATCTGTTCGCCCGCGGCCTTGCGTTCTTCGGCGGGCAACTTTCCGAGCTGCTTGAGCTGCTCGGTGACGAATCCCGATTTGCCGACCACGGCGACGCGCTCGGCGTCGAGCAGTTCCAGCGTAGAGGCGGTCGCGATCGAGGCGAGGGCCGCTTCGATACGGGTATTCAATGCATCCGTCATCCTGGAAACCCTTCACCGGCGCGAAAACAAAATGGGGAGCGAGGCCAGCGCCTGCTCCCCACGTTCATCGTGACTCAATGCCGACGCCTTGCGGCGTCGACAACAGACTTATGCAGCCAGAGCAACCTTGGCCTTTTCGGCCAGGGCGCCAAACGCCGCGATGTCGTGGATGGCGAGGTCGGCCAGCACCTTGCGATCGACATTGATGTTGGCTTTCTTCAGGCCATTCATCAGGCGGCTGTAGCTCAGGCCGTACATGCGGGCGCCGGCATTGATGCGGACGATCCACAGTGAACGGAACTGGCGCTTGCGCTGCTTGCGGCCGATATACGCGTACTGCAGGGCCTTGATGACGGCCTGCTTGGCTACGCGGTAGACCTTGCGACGAGCGTTGTAATAACCCTTCGCGCGGGTCAGGAGCTTCTTGTGTCGACGGTGGGCGGTGACGCCACGTTTTACTCGTGCCATGGGTCAGTCCTCCTTACACGTACGGCAGCATGCGGGCGACGCGGCCGGCATCCTCGGCGCGCACGTGATTCGTGCCGCGGAGATTGCGCTTACGCTTGGTCGATTTCTTGGTCAGGATGTGGCTCTTGAATGCGTGGCCGCACTTGAACTTGCCTGACGCCGTCTTGCGGAACCGCTTGGCAGCGGCCCGGTTGGTTTTCATCTTGGGCATGGCCCAACTCCTTTTCGGTTTTTCGTTACTGGCCCGAGCGACGGTATCAACCGTACTTTCCTTCCTGCTCGATCCGGTTTTCATGACCCGGGGTTCCGGGCCGCTCCTCATTCACCGGCGGATCATTCCACCGGCAAAAATCACTTGTTCTTCTTTGGCGCGATCATCATGACCATCAGGCGACCTTCCATGCGCGGGTACTGCTCGATCACGGCCTCCTCGGCGATGTCCGCGGCAATCTTCTTGACCATCGCGTCACCGAGCTCCTGATGCGCCATCTCGCGACCGCGGAAGCGGATCGTGATCTTCACCTTGTCGCCTTCTTCGAGGAAGCGACGCAGGTTGCGCATCTTGATCGCGTAATCGCCCACATCGGTGGTCGGGCGGAACTTGAGTTCCTTGATCTCGACCTGCTTCTGCTTTTTCTTTGCCGCATGCGCCTTTTTCTGCGCATCGAACTTGAACTTGCCGAAATCCATGATCCGGCAAACCGGCGGATCAGCCGTGGGCTGGATCTCGACCAGGTCAAGACCCAGATCCTGAGCCATGCTCAGGGCTTCGTCGCGCGACAGGACACCAACCTGTTCTCCGTCTGCGCCGATGACACGGACCTTGGGAACCCGAATTTCGAGGTTCCGACGGTTTGCTTTTTCGGTTGCGATACTTATTACTCCTGGCGGTTTCTACAATCGAATCAAGGTCTTTCAGGCGACCTGCGACTCGGCTCTGAGGCGCTCGGCGAAGTCGCTGATCGAAAATGATCCGAGGTCTTCCCCTGAACGCGCACGCACGGCAACGGCCCCTGCCTCCTTTTCGCGGTCACCAATGACCAGCAGATAGGGAACCTTGTTAAGCGTGTGTTCGCGGATTTTATATCCGATCTTCTCGTTTCGCAAATCCGTCTCGACCCTGAATCCTTGCGCCACAAGGGCTTGCATGGCTTCAGCGGCAAAATCGGCCTGCGCGTCGGTGATATTCAGGATCACTGCCTGTACCGGTGCCAGCCAGACCGGGAACTGGCCGGCATGGTGCTCGATGAGGATGCCGATGAAGCGCTCCATGGAACCGACAATGGCCCGGTGCAGCATGACCGGGGTGTGCCGGGCCGAATCCTCGCCCACATACTCGGCGCCGAGCCGCCCCGGCATCGAGAAATCGACCTGCATGGTGCCGACCTGCCAGGCCCGGCCCAGCGAATCGCGCATGTGGTACTCGATTTTCGGGCCGTAGAACGCGCCCTCGCCCGGCAGTTCCTGCCATTCGACGCCTGAGGCACGCAGCGCCGAGCGCAGGGTTTCCTCGGACTTGTCCCAGGTTTCGTCCGAACCAATGCGCTGATCGGGGCGCAAGGCCAGCTTCAAGGCAATCTCGGTAAAGCCGAAATGGGCATAAACCTTCATTGCCTGTCGGTGGAAGTCGACGACCTCGCCTTCGATCTGCTGCTCGGTACAGAAGATATGCCCGTCATCCTGGACAAACCCGCGCACGCGCATGAGGCCATGCAGGGCGCCGGAAGGTTCATTGCGCGTGCAGGAACCGAATTCGCCATAGCGGATCGGCAGTTCGCGGTAGCTGTGCAAGCCGTGGTTGTAGACCAGCACATGGCCGGGGCAATTCATCGGCTTGAGCGCGTAGTCGCGGTTTTCCGACGAAGTGATGAACATGTTGTCGCGATAGTTCTGCCAGTGCCCGGTCTTTTCCCACAGGCTCTTGTCGAGAATCTGCGGGCACTTGATCTCGTCGTAGCCGGAATCCCGGTAAACCTGGCGCATGTACTGTTCGACCACCTGCCAGATCTGCCAACCCTTCGGATGCCAGAAGACGAGGCCCGGCGCTTCTTCCTGGAAATGGAACAAATCCAGTTGTCTGGCCAGCTTTCGATGATCGCGCTTCTCCGCCTCTTCGATGCGCAGGATGTAGGCGGCGAGCTGCTTCTTGTCGGCCCATGCCGTGCCATAGACGCGCTGCAACTGCTCGTTCTTGGCATCGCCACGCCAGTACGCGCCGGAAATGCGGGTCAGCTTGAAGGCCTTCAGGAAGCGCGTGTTCGGCACGTGCGGACCACGGCACATGTCGAGATAATCCTGATGGTAGTAGAGCCCCATCGCCTTCTCGTCGGGCATGTCCTCGATCAGGCGCAGCTTGTAATCCTCGCCACGCGCCTTGAACGCGGCAATCACCTCGTCGCGGGGGGTCATCTTCTTGATGACGTCGTATTCGGTATCGATCAACTGGGCCATGCGCGCTTCGATCGCGGCCAGATCATCCGGCGTGAATGGACGTTCGAACCAGATGTCGTAGAAAAACCCCTCCTCGATGACCGGACCGATGACCATCTTCGCACTCGGGAACAACTGCTTGACCGCGTGGCCAACCAGGTGCGCGCAGGAGTGGCGGATGATCTCGATGCCCTCTTCGTCCTTCGGCGTGATGATCTGCAACCGGGCGTCGTGATCGATGCGGTCGCTGGCATCGACCAGTTTGCCGTCGACCTTGCCGGCCACGGTGGCCTTGGCCAAGCCCGCGCCGATCGAAGCGGCCACGTCCTGCACGCTGACCGGATTTTCGAATTGACGGACGCTGCCGTCGGGAAGAGTGATATTGATCATGGTGGGTGTCTCCGGGTTGCCTGCAACTGCTCCTGCGTTGCAGGCATACATGCCGTCCATGGCAATAAAAAGGGCGCCGAAGCGCCCTTTGTTTTCAAGCTTGCTTCGCGTCGATTCGGTCAGTGGGCAAAGGTTCGCGTCATGGTGATCGTGTTCGCTTGAACTACGGTTCCTGTCGTTGGCGATTGTCGGGACTGACCCGGACGAAGCTGGCGTTCCTGTCATGAAGCGAGGAGCCGAAATGGCTGCTTCGCCTTGCCGGAACATTCCTTCGTTTCCGGTAATCGTTGGTGGGCGCGACAGGGATCGAACCTGTGACCCCTACCATGTCAAGGTAGTGCTCTACCGCTGAGCTACGCGCCCCTGAATACGGGGCCGCGAACACTAACCGACTGTGCGTCCCGGCACAAGCATAATTTTCATCGCGCTTGCTGCGCGCGTCCGCTGCGTTGGCGGTGGCAACCACATCCGCCATAATCGCGACCGGCCAGCGCGTAGCCAATGGTCCGTTCAAGCCGGGAGAGTTGCCACCGCGGCGACCGCAGAGGCAACAGCAGCGCATGCAATTTGACTCGTTCACCTTCCTTGCCTTCTTTGCACTGGTGCTTGCGGGCTACAACGCGTTGCGCGCCTGGGGCGCGCGCAAATGGCTGCTCCTGGTTGCCAGTTATGTCTTTTATTCAGCGTGGAATCCGCCTTTCCTGCTGCTGCTGCTTGGCTCGACGACGCTGGATTGGCTTGTCGCCCGGCGTATTGATGCCGCCGAAGATCCACGCCGACGCAAGTTGTGGGTCATCGCCACCCTGCTCATCAATCTCGGTGTACTTGGCTACTTCAAATACAGCCGGTTTCTGCTCGACAATTTTGCCGCCGCGCTCGCCGGCGCAGGCGTCAATTACGCGCCGCCCGCCTTCGACATCGTCCTGCCGATTGGCATCTCGTTCTACACCTTCCATTCGCTGTCGTACTGCATCGACATCTATCGCCGCCGCTTCAGGCCGACTGCGAGCTGGCGCGACTATGCCCTCTACGTCGGATTTTTCCCGCAACTGGTGGCCGGGCCGATCACCCGCTTTACGCAGATGCGCGAGCAGATCGAGACGCCGAGATCGACAACGTCGGCCGGACTCGGCATGGGCCTGGCCCTGTTGATCCTGGGATTGTTCGAAAAGATCGTCCTCGCGGATTCGGTTTTCGCGCCGATTGCCAACGCGTATTTCGATGCTCCCGGCACCGCCGACAGCGCCGCTGCGTGGACCGGTGTGCTCGCCTTCAGCGGGCAGATATTCTGTGACTTCGCCGGCTATTCCAGTTGCGCCCTGGGCAGCGCCCTGGCATTGGGATTTGTCTTGCCAATCAACTTCCGCAACCCTTACGCCGCGGTCGGCTTTTCCGATTTCTGGCGTCGCTGGCACATCTCGCTGTCGAGCTGGCTGCGCGATTACCTGTATGTCTCCCTTGGCGGCAATCGTGGAGGCGAATGGCGCACGTTGCGCAACCTGATGCTGACCATGTTGATCGGCGGCTTGTGGCACGGTGCCGCATGGACGTTTGTCATCTGGGGTGGCTTGCATGGCCTTTATCTGGTGCTTGAACGCACGATGCGTGCACACCTGTGGCCAGCGCGCTGGAACAATGTCGTGCTTCGATTCGCCTACGCAATCATCACCCTGCTCGGTGTCTGCACCGCCTGGGCATGGTTTCGTGCTGCGGACGTCAGCCAAGGCTGGCAAATCATGCTGAGTCTTTTCGATCTGCACGCGGCGGCCACGGGCATTGGCCGGCTTGGCCCCAGCCAACTCGCCGTCCTGGTCACGTTCTCGCTGCTGGTACTGGTCCACGCGCTATTCCGGAACAGTGGGCCTATTCCATGGTTTTCACGCCTGCCCGCTCCCCTGCTCGGACTCCTGCTTGGCCTGATGACGGCCATGATCGTGCTTTCACCCGGTGACAACCATGCGTTCATCTACTTCCAGTTCTAGCTCGATCCGCCACTGGGGCGTGGCGTGCTTCTTTTGTGCGCTGGTTGCTGTCGCCGTGTGCGTCGGTACTGAGCTGCATTGGCGCAGCCTGGGTTATGAGTCCGGAATCATCGACTCCAAGCTTCTCTGGGCCGAGCAACGTGATCAAGTCGATGCACGGGGTTCGCGCACGCCTTTGGTGATCCTTGGTGCCTCGCGCATCGAGTTCAGCGTAGACATGGATGTTCTTGAAGACGCCCTGCCCGGATACCGGCCAGTGATGCTGGCGATCAACGGGCATTATCCGCTGGCGGTGCTGCGCGACCTGGCCGAAGACGAAGATTTCAACGGTGTCGTGTTGTGCGATATCGACGCGCGAGGGCTCAGCGCCCACTACTTCGACATGCAGCAGCCATACGTGGACTACCACCGAAAGCAGTGGACGCCCAGCTGGCGCGTGCATCGGCGCGCACTGGATCTCTGGCAAAGCACGGCGGTCATCGCCAATCCGGATTTCGGCCTGCTGCCAACCCTGCTGCGCTGGTCGGGCGGCCGTGCCGATCCGTGGAAATCCCATATCCGGTTCCACCGCGATCGCAGTGCCGACATCGATTTCCAGCGGGTTGACACAGCGGCGGCGACCCAGGCGTTCGTCGACGGGTTCAAGCGCCGACTGCAGAGCGATCCGCCACCTTCACCCGAACAATGGCTTGCCGGACTGGCCGAAGTGGGCAAATGGGTGGCGCAGATCAAGGGGCGCGGCGGCGAGGTCGTTTTTTACGATACGCCAACGTCGGGAAAGTTGCGCGAATACGCCGACGAGGCGTTTCCCCCATCACTTTACTGGGATCGGCTCTCCGCCACGATTCACGCCCCGGCGCTTCGGTACACCGAGATATCGGCTCTGGAAAACATTCCTTTGGCGGATGGTTCGCACCTGGATTTCCGCAACAAACATGAATACACCCACGCGCTGATCGATGCGCTGGTGGATCGTGGCTGGGTGCAGCGCTGAGCGAAACACGCTCAACCAATCAGGCCTTGCTCGCGAAGCCGGTGAATCTGGTCGCGCACGCGGGCGGCGTCCTCGAATTCCAGATCCCGGGCGTGTTTGTACATCTGCGCTTCGAGCTTCTTCAGGCGCTGCGCCACCTGGTCGGGTGACAGCTTGCCGTATTCCGCGGCTTCCTCGGCAATCTGGCGATCGGCAGCCGAGAGGCGGCCGCGGCGATCACGCTTGCCCGAGCGCTCCGATTCGGCACGCGCACCTTCCATGATGTCGGTGATCTTCTTGCTGACGCCCTTCGGCGTGATGCCGTGCTCGAGGTTGTATTCGACCTGCTTGGCGCGGCGCCGATCGGTTTCGTCGATCGCGATCTTCATCGAGCGGGTGACCTTGTCGGCATAAAGGATCGCCTTGCCGCGCAGATTGCGCGCCGCACGGCCAATTGTCTGGATCAGCGAACCCGACGAACGCAGGAAGCCCTCCTTGTCCGCATCGAGGATCGCCACCAGCGAGACTTCGGGCATGTCGAGACCTTCGCGCAGCAGGTTGATGCCGACCAGCACGTCGAATTCGCCCAGGCGCAGGTCGCGCAGGATTTCCACGCGCTCGACCGTCTCGATGTCCGAATGCAGGTAGCGCACGCGGACACCGTGTTCGCCGAGGTATTCGGTCAGATTCTCGGCCATGCGCTTGGTCAGCGTGGTGACCAGCACGCGATCACCCATGGCGATGCGCGCGTTGCATTCCGAAAGCAGATCGTCGACCTGGGTGCGCACTGGGCGGATTTCGACCTCGGGATCGATCAGGCCGGTCGGGCGTACGACCAGCTCGACGACGCTGCCCGAGGATTTTTCCAGCTCATATGCGCCAGGCGTTGCCGAAACGAAGATGCTGCGCGGTGCGCGCGCTTCCCATTCCTCGAAGCGAAGCGGCCGGTTGTCGAGTGCCGAAGGCAGGCGGAATCCGTATTCGACGAGGTTCTCCTTGCGCGAGCGGTCACCCTTGTACATGCCACCCAGTTGCGGAACCGTCACATGCGACTCGTCGACCACGAGCAAGGCGTCTGCGGGCAGGTAATCGAACAAGGTGGGCGGCGGATCGCCGGGAGCGGCACCGGTCAAATGCCGCGAGTAGTTCTCGATGCCCTGGCAGTAGCCGATCTCGGCCATCATTTCCAGATCGAACTGGGTGCGCTGCTGCAACCTTTGCGCTTCGAGCAGCTTGTTCGCTGCATACAGTTGTTCGAGGCGCTCCTTGAGCTCGATCTTGATCGTCTCCACCGCATTCAGGGTCGCCGCGCGGGTGGTTGCGTAGTGGGTTTTCGGATAGACCGTAAAGCGTGGCACCTTGCGCAGCACTTCGCCGGTCAAGGGGTCGAAGATCGCCAGGTTCTCGATATCTCCGTCAAACAATTCGATGCGCAGCGCCTCGGTTTCCGATTCGGCCGGAAACACGTCGATCACCTCTCCCCGCACGCGATAGCTGCCGCGGCGCAACTCCATGTCGTTGCGCGTGTACTGCAGCTCGGTCAGGTGGCGGATCAACTTGCGCTGGTCGGTGTGCTCGCCACGGGCGAGGATCAGGCGCATCTGCAGGTAATCTTCCGGCTTGCCGAGCCCGTAGATCGCCGACACCGTGGCCACGATCAAGGCATCCGGTCGCGACAGCAGGGTCTTGGTCGCCGACAGGCGCATCTGCTCGATGTGCTCGTTGATCGAGGCATCCTTCTCGATATAGGTATCGGACGCGGCGACATACGCCTCGGGCTGGTAGTAATCGTAGTAACTGACGAAATACTCGACCGCGTTGTGCGGGAAGAACTCCTTGAACTCGCCATAGAGCTGTGCCGCCAGGGTCTTGTTCGGCGCCATGACCAGGGTCGGCCGCTGGATCTGCTGAATGACGTTGGCAATCGTGTAGGTCTTGCCCGACCCGGTCACGCCGAGCAGGGTCTGGTGGGCGAGGCCGGACTCGAACCCGGCAACCAGCCGCTCGATCGCCTGTGGCTGATCACCGGCGGGGCGGTACGGTGCCTCAAGCTGGAATCGGTCGGTCATCGGTTTCCACGGATTGGCGCCCGAATCACCGGGACAGGGAGGCAGCACGATGCATGCACGCGGTTCACCGGACAGGCAGCAAGGCGACACTGCGAGATCGGATCATCGAGCAAACAAATCGTGTCACAGCCTCGGCTTTCAAGACCAGCCGCACTCGAGCATCCGGCATTCCTGCCTGCGCAATCGACATTTTCCTACACCACGTCGCTGCGAACAGCCATCGTCGCCGCGTCGATTCTGCCTGAGCATGAATCCACCTTTCTTGCGGATGGATCCTGGCCATGCAAGCGCAACCCAAGAACGCGACAGGCGTCACCCTGATCGAACTCATGATCGTCCTTTCCATCATCGCCGTGCTGACAACGATGGCACTGCCCGCGTTCGGCAACTTGTTGCAATCCGGCGCTTCACGCTCGGCACGCAGCGCCCTGTCGGTCTCGATCAATCAGGCGCGCATTGGCGCGGCCATGCGCAGTCGCCAGGTCGTCGTCTGTCCGTCGGCGAATCAAGGTGACTGTGCGCACGACCTGCGCTGGCACCACGGCTGGATCAGCTTCATCGACAACAACATGAACAGTGAACATGAAGCCACCGAGGAAATCATTGGCGTCACCCAGGCGCAGCCGGCGGGCGTCGCCATCCTCAGCACCAGCGGGCGGCACCGGATCCGCTACCAGGCCGACGGCAGCTCCGACGGCAGCAACCTCACCCTGACCGTCTGCGACCGTCGCGGCGTGGCCTCGGCAAGCGCACTGGTTGTCAGCAATTCGGGCCGCCTGCGCAGCGGCGTCCCCAGCCCGAGCCAGGCGGCAGCAGCCTGCGCGGCCATCGAGAATTGAATGAAACGCGGGGCTTGACGATCCCCGCCGATGCCGCGAAAATGCGCGGCTCCGCCCGAATAGCTCAGCTGGTTAGAGCACTTGACTGTTAATCAGGGGGTCGCTGGTTCGAGTCCAGCTTCGGGCGCCATATTCCACAAGGGTTTGCCGGCTGCGCGACAGCCACAGACGTAAAACCCGGCATAAAGCCCAGGGTACCTGCTGGCCCATCATGGGGTGCACAAAGCGGGGGTGAATCCCCTCGCCTTCCAACGCCATCGCTTTCACGCGCAGCGCATGGGCTTGATCATCAGCCGCATCCCAGCACTGGTCGCACATATGCGCCACTACGACCGCGCCTCGACGATGGGCAACTGTCGATTGCGCAATTCAAGCGCATTCACTGCGTGGTCAGTTCGTCATTGCGACTGCCTTGCCATCGAAAAATCCGGGGCCGCCAGGGACGTCATGCGAACCGAGACAAGAACCCAGGAGCGGTTCTTGCAGGACATTCGGCGTCGCTGGTGGATTCCACAGTTCATTGCCTGCGGTGAATACCGACGCGCCCCTGAAGCACCGCCGTCGGTTCCAAAGCTCAAACTGGAGGTGAGGTTTCCCGCAATCTGGTCGAATGCGTCTGCCATGCGCGAGCAATGCGCCACGGCATTTGGCAGCAGCGATGCCTGATCCCATCCAAACCGGACCCGCTCCGTTGCGGCAAACAGGGCAACATGAGCCCGCCTTGCTTTCGTCCACTACGAGTGTCGGCTTGAGTCAGGCAGCAGGCAACGCGCGCTCGTTCGGATGAATCAACCCGTTCGCCTCGTGTTGCTTGCCGATGGGAATGGCGATCATCGAAGCCGACGCCATTCCCGCTTCCGTCGCACCATGCGCAATCAGTCGTCTTTCTTGTCGGTGGCCACATCCCTGGCCTTGTCTTCAACCGCATCCTTGGCCTTTTCCTTGGCCGCATCCATGGCCTTGTCCTTGGCAACGTCGACCGCCTTGCCGGCAAGCGCATCGGTGCCGCCACTTGCTGCACCGGCACCAGCCGCCATCGCCGCCGCATCACCGGTCTTGCCGCCGAGCGCAGCACCGGCCTGATCCTTGACCACTTCGCCAGCCTTGTCCCTGGCCGCATCCATGGCCTTGTCCTTGGCCACGTCGACCGCCTTGGCGCCAAGCGCATCGGTGCCGCCACTTGCTGCACCGGCACCAGCCGCCATCGCCGCCGCATCACCGGTCTTGCCACCGAGCGCAGCACCGGCCTGATCCTTGACCACTTCGCCAGCCTTGTCCCTGGCCGCATCCATGGCCTTGTCCTTGGCCACGTCGACCGCCTTGCCGGCAAGCGCATCGGTGCTCCCACTTGCTGCACCGGCACCAGCCGCCATCGCCGCCGCATCACCGGTCTTGCCGCCGAGCGCAGCGCCGGCCTGATCCTTGACCACTTCGCCAGCCTTGTCCTTGGCCGCATCCATGGCCTTGTCCTTGGCCACTTCAACCACCTTGTCCTTGGCGGCGTCGACGGCAACATCGTTCGGCGCTTCATGCGCGAATGTCAGGCTGCTGCCAAGAATCAGGATTCCAGCAAGCAAGGTTTTCATGGGCGGTCCTCCATGTCGATTGCGGAGCTTCCACCCTAGGCCGAGTACGCCGGCGGCATGTTAGTTTTCCGTGTGCGCGGCCGTCGTCGTGACAATTCTTGAATCTCTCCGGCGCCGAGTCGATGTCGCCGCATCGATTTCCCGCGCGCTGCAGCGGAGCGGACGGAAGGCCAGTGGAATGTCCCTTCCCGACAGCGGATTCCGTTCCTTGCAGACAACGACCAATCCCGACCGTCGCCCGCCCCCGTACACTGGCGAATGGACTGATTTTCGGGTGAAGTCGGCAAGCGCGATCGACGGAAACCGGTGTCCGCATCCCGGCCGTGACGCGGGGAAATGCACATTGCAGGCGGGTCATTCCGGGAGAGCGTGATGAGTGCTAAGCGCATCGTGTCAGCGGGTGTTCTGGTTTTTCTGTGCGCGTGTGGACAAGGCAGCGTTGGCAAGGAAGTGCCCGCCGCGCAAGCCAAGGCAGCAAGCAAGGCCACGCAGCCACTTGCGGTCACCAAGCAATTCAATGTTGAAATGGACAAGTTGATCGTCGAAGAATCGGCTTATGTCGATGGCCTTGCCCTGCGCCTGAAGGATGGCGGAGCCGGTGCCGTCCTCACCGAGGCGCCGCTGAGCGCTTGCGCCAAGCTGGCGATCAGCGCCCGCGGCAATCTCGAATTCAATGCCACCACTTACGGCGACAAGCCGACCCTGCTCCTGATCCGCAACGACGAACACCCGAATGGTGCCATCCTCAAGCTGGAACCGTACGTCACGACCACGCTGGAAGACGCGCTCCCGGCCCTGGTTACCGATGGCGACAACCTGATCGCGAAAGGGGATGTCGGCGATGCCGGCTGGGGCTCGATCGACCCCACCCGGTACGGCTCGGAGAAGGCGCCGCACGTGCGCCTGAACGTGAAGCTTCCCTATGCCTCCCTCGCCAAAGTGGACGCCCTTGCCGCAGATGCCAGCGCGGAAGCAGCCTGGCTGCGCGACCTGCAGAAGAAAGCGGCAGCCGACACCCAAGCCGTCGTGGATGGCAGCCTCCAGGTGAACGAGGAAGACTCCTCCAGCTATTCGACGACGAGCAGCTGGTTCGAGATCCTCGGCAGCTGGGGTGACGTCAACGTGGTCGCACTGGCGACCGACACGAATTGCGCAACGATGGTCCTGCGCACGCCGGGGTTCGCAGGCGGCTACCGGGAGGCGATCGTGGAAACGCGCTCCATCGACAACGTGCGCAAGGTGATCGCGGCACGCACGGAAAGCATGGACAGCGTGGAAGGCAGCTATGTCATCGGCCGCATCGAACATGCCGCGCTCGGCGCGTTCCCGCTGCTGCACGCACGTGCCGCCCGCGAGGAAGGCGTCGGTCTGGTCGTCTACTTCAGCGACAAGCCGATTGGCGCGGAATCGTTCGAGACCCTGGTTGCCAGGCAACGCATGTTGCGCGCCGTCAGCGGCATGGAATATTCAGGCCAGTATTCATTTTCGCATTACGACCTGGGCGGTCCCGGCGTTCCCGTCGAACAGGTCGATGCAGGCAACTCGACAACCAATCCCAGCGTCGATGAAAAGGAAATCGCAGGCTTGATCAAGCTCGGCGATGCCGGCGTCGAAAGCCCGCATATCGCGGTGAACTTCCGCTTGCCACTGGGCCAATAGCCAACGGGAACAGGACAGTCGGGAACATTGCGCCGCAACGCCCAAGGCGCCCCCGGCTACCGGGCCGGCTCGGATTGTGGGCGTCTTGATTGCTGCGTCGCGGTCATCGGACGTTCCTTGCGGATCGGAAAGTGCCGACCTTTCCTCAACAAGCAGGTTCTGGTCGGCCAGGTGCATGACGACGTGGGCCTGGCAAATGAACTTGCCGGTAGCCAAGCCATTCGCGGTCAAGACCTGGTTCCGAGTCTCCGTGGTTCCGAGTCGCCGAGTCTCACGCTCACTGTCCGGCCCCAGCGGCCGTCGAGCCATCGTCGAAGTCGTCGGCGAAGATCAGGCCGTTCTCGGCGCGCACGACCGCCCAGTGCGAGGCGGCGTCGAACAGCGTCTGTGCCGAGCCGGCCATGACCGGCCGGCCGACGGAGAGGGTCAACGTGTAGGCCATGTCGCGCGCACCGGCAAACAGGTCGAATGGCACGCGCCGGTAGCCGCCACCGTGAAAGGCAGGGTCGGGCGCGCCATCGGTGCCGAGGCGCAGCAGCAGCATGTCCTCGTAGCCGGGCGCGTCCGGCTGCACCCAGCCTGCGCCGAGCAGCTTGCCGTCGTCCTGCAACACGAAACGGTTGATGCGGCTGTCGTTCTCGAAGCCGTCGAGAGGCACCGCCAGGCCACCGCCGAAGGCCGTGTCGACCGTGCCGCCAGGCAGGAAGGCGCGCACCTGCGTCGAGTTGTAGGCGTAAAGGCGCGCGCCCTCGGCTGCCACGAGCAACTGCAGCGGGCCCGTCATCTTGTGCACAGAATCGGCACGACCGTCGCCGCCCCCCCAGGCGGGATCGGGCTGGCCCGCCTGGGTCAGCCGCCAAAACGCCAACGGTGCGGAAGCGTCACCGACGGCGACGATCGGTCGGCCGCTGCCGTCCAGTTCGAGGGCGAAGACGGGCGCGGTCGTGCTGACATTCATCGGCACCACGGACCAGCCGCCTTCGCCGAAGCTCGGGTCGGCGACTCCCGCGCGGGTCACCGCGAGGACGTACGGCCGCCAGGCAGCGTTGTCGGGACAAAGCTTGCAGAGGCCGGCGAAATAGACGCGGCTGGAATCCGAGCGAATGCCGAGCGGACCAAGGCCAACCGAGGCCGCCGGCCAGGGGTTTGCGATTTCAGCGAGGCCGCCGCTGCCAAAGGTCGTGTCGAGATCGCCCTGGGCGCTCAGGCGAACCAGTGCGTGGACGCTGTTCCGATCCCCGGCGAGCAGGATGCGACCGTCGGGCTCGACCGACAGCTGCCGCATTGTCTCGTGCCCGGCGAAGTCGAAGACGGCAACGCCGAGGTCGCCGAAGCCCGGATCGAGGACACCGTCTGCCGTGATGCGTGCCACCGCGACGTCAAGGCCGGTGGCGTCTGCGCGCGCGAAGCCGGTGGCCAGCAGCGCGCCGTCGGCCAGCGCGGTGATCGCCAGGATGCGGTCGCCGACATCGGCCGGCGCGGCGACGACGAAGCTCATCTGGCCGCCATCGGCAAAGGTCGGGTCGGCGTCGCCGTCATCGGCGGCGAGCGGCATCGCCGCAACGAGCTGGGCGAGCAAGGCGAGCGCGAAGCGCAAGAGCGCGGGAACGATGTTCATCGGTCGATTCTCCTGAGTACAGAACGTTCGAACGCCCTTCCTGGGCAGGCCACCCGGCATCCGGTTGGCGGCACAAGCGTCGATTTGGCTGGGGTCGGCCGTGACTGGAGCCGCCTCATCGCCGAGCGTTTTGACGGGCTGACAGGTGCCCAGCAGCGCCGCAGACGGCGACTTCCCGGCGACTGCCGCCGGTGGGCCGAGCACGGCCGATGCAAGAACTGGACATTTCATGGGGCTCCCGTCTCCCGCAGGTGAGATCACAGCCCGCGGAATCGGGGCGTTCGCGATCAACAACGGAAGAAGTCAATCCCGGGGGCCACCAGCGCAGGCCGCCTGACCCAGGCACGTCGGTAGACGCGGCAATTCGCCTGGAGCGTTTACGGGCTTGCGGGGCAGTCCGATACACCGCTGCCGCGATTCGTGCCGCCTGTCCAAATCCGGTTCGTGGTGAGCCTGTTGAACCATGAACCGACTCGCCACACCCGCTCTCGGTTCGACAGGCCCACCCTGACCGGATCTTCAAATTTCGACGCATCAGCCCGGATCAGTTCCGTGCAGCGATCGAAGCACTGCAGAAATTCAGAATTCAAGACCCGACCACGGTTTTGGACCTCCGTTTTGCAGCCCGCTCTGGCCTTCTGAATATACGCGTACAATTTCCAACGGTCGCAGCGAACGTATCCGCATCAACCGTGTCGTTGCCTTGAACATCGATCATTGGGAGGTGGGCATGTCCGCACGTTTCGTCGCGCTTTTCTTCGCAGCCCTGTTGTCAGCCCGCGCCATGCCGAGTGTCTATGGACAGGTCGTCTATACGACAACCCTCTCCGGCGCGGCGGAAGTTCCTCCGAACGCATCGACGGGAACCGGTTCCGCAACGATCACCTATTTTCCCGCTACGTCGATCATGACCCTCTCGATGTCGTTCTCGGGCCTCAGCAGTTCCACAACGGCAGCGCATATCCATTGCTGCACCAGCAGCACGACGAATGTGGGCATCGCCGTGCTGATACCCGCTTTTCCCAATGGCATTACTGCTGGCACCTACGGAAACACGTTCGACATGACGCTTGCCAGCAGTTACAGCCCGACATTCGTGACCGCCAGCGGCGGCGTCCCTGCGGCTTTGCAGCTACTGCTTGACTCGATGGGGAACCGCAGGGCTTACCTCAATATCCACTCGGTGGCGTTCCCAGGCGGGGAATTGCGCGGCAACCTCATCGAGCAAAGCATCTTCCGCAACGGCTTTGATTGAACCGGACCCCAAGTCGGAGCATGCGTCAGCCTCCCGCATCATGGCGCATCGATCTCGAACAGACTTCGCGAACGGGTTATCGAATACGACTCCACGGGACTTTCAGGCTGCCAGCGAAAAGGCCTCACTGCCCCCTGTTTCCCCTGTCTTCGCCGTGACGATGGATCAGAACCGAGCCGGACAAGGAGTATGCTGCCCCGACGGCTCTGCCACGCTGCACATCGCGCGTCGGACTTTCATTCGGGTGGTGCGCTCATGTTCGCCAGGCTCTTGCGGTTTGCTTCGTGTCTCGTTTCGGCGATCGCCGTACCTGCGCATGCGGGCGACGTTCCGGTGTTCGCCCAGCGCGTTACTTCAAGTGCGAAAGAAATCGTCAGCTATCCCGTCGGCAACCCTTCGGCGATGACGGTGGTGGGTGCACAGGCAGATACGCTCGTGGGCATGGACTTCAACCCGGAAGCAACCGTGCTCTGGGCACTCGACTTCACGACGCAGCAGATCGGCACGGTCAACCCGATGACAGCGGTGTTCGTCCCCACTGCCACGCTGCAGGGGCCGTGCTGCTTCAACTCGTTCACGATCAATCCGGTCAGCGGCGTGTTCTACGGTTCACTCGACAACAACGAGACCGTGTATTCGATCGATCCATTGTCGGGCCAGAGCGCGCTTCAGGGAGTAGCCGCTGCAGCCGGCTGGGCGATCAGTGCCCTCGCAATCGACTGCAACGGACGCGGGATCTCCTCGGCAAGCAATGCACAGGGCGACGAGCGCCTCTTTCGATGGCGTGTAGGCACTAGCGCCGTCTTGATCGGCAATACGGGTCATGTGCACGCAACCAGTCTTGAATTCGACAATGCCGACGGCAGCCTGTACGCCTGGTTCGGAACGACCACGTCGAGCACGCATGCCAAGGTCGATCCAGTCACCGCGCAGACATCGCAGGAGAGCCTTCTCGAAGGCCGCTACCGCATGGCGATTCGCAGCGCTTGTCCGTCCGACCGCATTTTCGCCAACGGCTTTGATCCAGCCCCCTGAGAAGACAAGCAGAAAAAACGGAAAACACGGGTCCATCTTCTGCTTCTTGCGGCTGACGAAGCTGCCGCGCGCTCGTCAAGCAGTGTGTTTCGCCCGAGGAAACCGAAGCGATACGCCTGCATCTGCAGCGCCAGCACCTCTACGGCCCCGTTCGATTTCGGCAAGCCATCGAAGCCCGACTCGACCGGAGTGTCTGTCCGCGCAAGATTGGGCGACCGGGCCAGTCCGTCGATACGCACCAAGAATCATTCAGGAAAGGCCACTCTGAACATCCCTTCTGTCAGAAGCGATACTCGCCACTCACGGAAACGACATCGGGGTCGGTCCTTGCGCCGTCTTTCCTGGCGCTGCAGTAGTCGTGTACGGAACCGATGGCAACCGATGAGTGTTTGGGGGCGCAAGCCCAGGGACGCGAAAGCGTCTTGATCCAGATCGGTGACTGGTGTGGGATCCTTCCGCAATCCACCAAAAACATCGCGGCTTCGCCAAATCGAATCAGGGTGCAAGCAACGCTACCCGCAAAAATCGGGGCGGGAAGCTTGCGCCCTGTTGACAGTGGCGGCGAAATGGTGACCCCTGTTTTTGATGCACCTCCCTTCAGCTGTTCAGGCACGCTTTTTGATCGGGCTCAAGGCGACTTCCGGAGGGGAAGTTTGCGTCTATACTCGGCCCGCTTGCCGAATGACAGGCGCAAGGGACTGCTCCCAACCCACCGGTCCGGGGCAGCATGACAACCGGGTTCTCCGCTTGCCGGAGGTGTCTGGATGGAAATGTCTCGGCTTCCTGCTTGGACCCTGGCCTGCCTGCTGGCGACGCAACACGCCATCGCGCAGGACGAGATCTACGTCTCCAACAACAACAGCAATTCAGTTACCGTCTATGCCATCAATGCTAACGGCAACGTTGCACCGCTGCGCGTTCTCGCGGGCGACCTGACCGGCCTGGGCAATCCCAGCGGCATTGCCGTCGACCTGGTCAACGACGAATTGCTGGTCGTCAACAAGTCACTGCCCTACTCGGTCACCGCCTATCCGCGCCTGGCCAGTGGAAACGTGCCTCCGCTGCGCACGATTGTCGGCGGATTGACCGGCCTCGACGACCCTCGCGGCATCGACGTGGATCCGGTGAACGACGAATTCGGCGTCGTCAATCGTGCCGGCTTCTCGGTCACCGTTTACGCGCGGACCGCCAGCGGAAATGCCGCGCCACTGCGAACCTTGCTCAATACCGGATTCAGCAATCCCTGGGATCTCGTCATTGATGTGATTCACGATGAGATCGCAGTGGCGAACAATGGCGACCTGCTCTCGGTCTACCCGCGCACCGGCAATGGAAACGTCCCGCCGATCCGCACCTTTTCAGGCTCCAACACCGGCTTCAATGGAGGGCCTCGCGGGATCGCGCTGGAGCCGTTACGCGACGTCTACGTGGTCACGACGCCGTTCTTCGGCGCCAACTTCGAGCCCGCCGTGCTCAGGTTTGATCGCATCCCGGGAGGCAATGTCTTGCCCACAGGAGCCTGGGGTGGTTCAACGAGCGGAATGGCCAGTCCGAATGGCATCGACCTCGATATCGGGAGCGGCGAAATCATGGTGGCGAACTCCATCGGCAACTCGGTCACCGTCTATTCGCAATTCCAGACAGGCGCGATCACGCCACAGCGGATCATCAGTGGCCCGAGTACACTGCTCAACAATCCGCAATTCATCGTCGTGCTGCCCGGTCCCTTGTTCGCCGACGGCTTCGACCCCCCGTAAAGGCATCAAGGTCAATCGGTTGCGGGACAGCGATCATCCGTTTCCGAATCGCCCCAGGCTCGGCCGTTCTTCTCCGGATGTTCAATGCCTTCCCCGGGAAAAACTCCATGCGGTCTTGTCCCGCCGCATGGCTTCAATCGTGATGACGGGCCCACGAACTGCGCCTCAACAGCACCTCTTCCCAATCGTTTCGACCCGTATTCCGCGAATCATCCTTGCGAGCCAGCAGGGTTGAGGCGCGTCGGTAAAGAATCAGCTCGGGAAATTGTTGGCGTCCCTTTTTCCCCTTTTTTTGCTTAATTAGGTGCCATTCGACTCTGAAGATCGACCCTATTGATCCGGGGTTCTACTGTTCAAAGCCATCGGCGAACAAGACATCGTCGTTGTCGATGATATTCACGGTGAGCGTGGTGATCGCGCCGGGCTGGATCAGCCCATAGTCCGCGAGTGACAGCGTGAATTGCTCGGTGGGCTCGGTCGTGGCGTCATCGGTGATGGTGAGCGTGGCCGATGCCATGCCCGACATGCCGTCTTGCCAGAGGTAAAGCAGCCCCGTCGGCGATGCGTTGAAGTCGCTGCCGTTCACTGCACTGCCGTTGGCGGGTACGGCAAGGACATCGGCGTCGAAGGCTTGACCGAAGCGGCGAAACACCTCGATATTCACGCTGCCTGCAGATTCATCCACGTCGATCGTCGCCGTGGCGAACTCGGCGAATCCGTAGCCCGACTGAAGTTCGCCGATGTCCAAACCGCCATTGTTGTCGGTCAAGGCGAGCGGCCAGTTGTATTCAAGGAAGGCCGATTGGTCGGTGGCGATGCGCATCGCACCGGCAGCGTGCGGCGACATTTCCGGATTGGCAACGCTGGGCACGGTCAGCACTGCGAAGGGTGCGCCCGAGGCAAAGTAGCGCCGATACAGCGTCTGCGTCAGCACGTTCGGGGACGGATCGGAATCGACGCCGAAGATCAGGCCGCTGTTGTCGCGGAGGAAGCTGACGGGCAAGGTGAGCAATTCGCCCGGCATCTGGCCATTGGTGATTTCGCTTATCACCCCGGTACTGCGGTTCCACAGGAACAGGTTGGCGTTGTCCGGGTCGGTGTATTGTGTCGCCGCAGAATAGAAAGCCAGCCACTGGCCATCGCGTGAAAAATCGAGCGGCCGCGCGAGGTCGCTGGTCTGTGTTGCCGGCTGCGCGATTCGTGTCAGGCTGCTGCTCGAAACCTGATAGAGGAACAGATCGACGCGACCATTGTTGTCGCCGGCGACGAGATTGTCGGCCGCATGGGCAAACACGACGTATTCGCCATCGGCGGACATGTACGGACGGTCGTATGGCGCGTCATTTGCCTGCGTACCGTTGTTGCGCACGCTGATCCGGCGAATGCCGGCGCTGGCGTCCCAAAGGAACAGATCGGGCAAGTTGTTGGTGTCGTTGACAACGAGGTCATTGGCGGACGACTGGAACACGACGCGGCTCCCCGATGCATTGTTCGCCAGCGCCTGGTTGCTGCCGGCACCGTTCGAGGCGACGACGCCGACGGTATTGCGCGTGATCAGGTCGACGGCGCCGGTTTGCTGGTCGCGGCGGAAGATCTGGGTCCAGTTGACTGCCGCATCCGGCACATCCGGGTGCAGGTTGGTGCCGTCACTCTCGAAAAACACGTATCGGCCATCGCCGGAAATGCCGGCCATGCGACAGCTGCCATCGGTGTTGTCGCCGGCTGCGTTGCGGCAGGCGGAACCGACTGCGCCGTCGAATCGGTTGACCAGATATGCGTGAAACTGGTCGCGCATCGAGAACTCGGGAAAGGTGTCGGCATCGAGCTGCGGCGTCTGCGCCAGCACCACGAGCGTGCGGCCGGCGTCGTCGATGTCGAGCAGGCGCGAGTCGCTGGCGAGCACACTGGACGGTATCGCGCTGGCCGGCTGGCCCTCGCGCGTGATGCCCACCGTCGGGCCCGTCGTTATCGTTGCCCGGTACACATCGCTGCGCGCGTTGCTGTCGCCGACGACGAGGTCGGTCGAGCGCGAGCTGCCGATGAAACAGGCACTGGTGCCGAGCAGATCGGTATCGACCTGAAAGACACTGCCGATGCTGTTGGTGATCTGCAGCAGATTGTCGTTGCCGAGGTTCTTGCGCCACACCTGTGGACGGTTGCCACCCCGATAGCTGATCAGCCAGATGAACTGGCCGTCACCGGAAATGGCACCGTCAACGCTGGCTTCGGCGATCTCGGCGCCGGCGCTGTCGAGGGACACACGTCGGGTCGTGCCATTGCTCAGCCGGTGGCGGAAGACGTCGCGCTCCACGTTGCCGTCCGTCAGGGTGCTGTCGAGATTGCTCGCGAGCGAGGAGAACAGCACGTAGGCGCCATCGTCGGAAATGTCCGCGACTTCGCTGGCGCCGTTCGCCTCGTTGCCATTGCTGCGTTTGCTGACGCGGATCGTGGTGGCGGCGGTCACGTTGCGCACGAAGACATCGCTTGCACCATTGGTGTCGCTGGCGACGAGGTCGGCCTCGTTACTGTCGAAGGCGATCAGGTTGCCGCTGCCATCCATCGCGATGCGGTTGACGTCGCCATCCGCACCGGGGCTGCCGGTATCGACGCTGACCAGAACGGTCGTGCCCGTCTGCGCGTCGAAGCGGAAGACGTCGGTGTCGGCATCGGTGTCGCCAGGCACGAGCAGGTTGGTGCTGCTGGCATAGGCGATATAACGGCCATCATTGCTGATCGCGAGTCCCGGACCAGTCCCGGGTGCCACTGCCGCAGACCCGGCGACGATGATGACATTGCCATTGTTGCGATTGAGCCGGTAGATCCGATTCCATTGCGCGCCCGATGCCGCGGTGAAATCCGAACCGAGGCGAAATGCGACGAATTGGCCATCCGCGCTGACGGCCAGGTCCAGCGTGTCCAGCGGCAACTCGCTGCCGCCCAGGCCACGCGACGCGCGAACGAGTCCCACGCCGGTATCGAGAAAGGAATCGACGCGACCGTTCTGGTCGCTGACGGTGAGGTTGGTCGCTCCGGACAGGAAACCGATGATCGCGGCATCGTCGGTGATCGTGCAGCGCGTTGCTTCCGCATTGGCCTGGGTGCCCAGGATCGCCGGGTCCTCCACCGCCACCGCGCGGCGCACCTCGTAGCCGTGGGCCAGATTCGCAATCAGCAGGCAAACGAGCCATCCGTGACGTGATCGCATGCTTCGGACTCCAATGTCGGGAAACAGCGTCAGAGCATGCGCTCGCGGCGGCTGCAATTCCAGAGCAAAAACGGGGTTCATAGTCGACTTTGCGGCGTTTTCCTGCACACCAACGGGAAGTTGTCGACTTGGCTGGGAAGTGGTGAGCGTCGACACTGGCAATGGACTCAAGCCAGGAAACGCACACGCCCCGTCTACCCCGCCATGCCCCGTCTACCCCGCCTTGACCGTCCCGGCATCGCCCAGCATGTCGTGCAGCAAGGCAACGAACGTCAGCCGTGCTTCGTCACAGCCGTCTGGCGATCTCACTGATCGACAGCGGGTGGACCAGGACATCCATCATCCTCGCAAGATCCTACGGCACGAATCGACGTTTTCCTACAGACAGCGTGACCTGGTCGCGGCACGCTGACGTCATGACTTCGGCACGCCGCTTACTCGTCGATCCCGACACCTCCGGCTTCTACCACTGCATCTCCCGATGCGTCCGCCGTGCCTGGCTGTGCGGCATCGATCCGTATGACGGAAAGTCCTACGAACATCGCCGGGGTTGGGTCGAACAACGCCTGCTGGAACTGGCCGACATCTTCGCCGTAGGTGTCTACGCCTACGCCGTGATGAGCAACCACGTCCATGTGGTGCTTCGAATCGATCCGGCGTTGGCGGCCAGCTGGCCCGACCAGGAGGTCGCAATGCGCTGGGTGCGACTGTTCCCGGCAACCGTGAACGGCGAAGTCGATGTGCCGGCATGTCGCGTCAAGGAACAAACCCTGCTTGGGAATGCGGATCGGCTGAGCGTCTGTCGACAACGTCTCGGCAGCCTGGCCTGGTTCATGAAGGCACTCAATGAGCCGATAGCCCGCCGTGCCAACCGGGAAGATGCTTGCACCGGTCGATTCTGGGAGGGCCGTTACAAGTGCCAGGCCCTGCTCGATGAAGCGGCCGTGCTCACCTGCATGAGCTATGTCGATCTCAATCCGATTCGCGCAGGGCTCGCGGAGAACCTCGAAGCCTCGGCACACACCACTGCGGCCCGCCGCATCGAAGCCGTTCGATCCAATCCACTCAATGCCAGGTTGCCCCTGTCATCGATCAATACCACGATCGTTTCCGACTACCTGCCAATCACCACCGAAGATTATCTCGACCTGATCGACTGGACCGCCCGGCTGAGCCGAGGCGACAAGCGCGGCCGTGTCGATTCGACCGAACCGCCTGTCCTTCACAAGCTGGGATTAAGCGAGCAGCAGTGGCATCAGCAGATGCTCGGCACCGAAACCCGCTACTGGCGGGCGATCGGATCAGCCCGCTCGCTGATCGAGAAGGCGGCGGCCATCGGCCAGTTCTGGTTGAAAGGCATTGGCAGTGCCCAGTTGCTGATGCGAAGACAATCGGCCTGATTGAACGAGTGCACCGAGCGATTCCGACAGCGGTACGACCCGGCGTGGCCACATAGCGGCAATCGTGTCGACTGGCCCACGAACTGCGCCTCAACAGCACCTCTTCCCAATCGTTTCGACCCGTATTCCGCGAATCATCCTTGCGAGCCAGCAGGGTTGAAGCGCGTTGGTCATCCAAGAATCAGCGCGGGAAATTGTGGGTGTCCCTGTTCTCGTCTTATCAATACCACGATCGTTTCCGACTACCTGCCAATCACCACCGAAGATTATCTCGACCTGATCGACTGGACCGCCCGGCTGAGCCGAGGCGACAAGCGCGGCCGTGTCGATTCGACCGAACCGCCTGTCCTTCACAAGCTGGGATTAAGCGAGCAGCAGTGGCATCAGCAGATGCTCGGCACCGAAACCCGCTACTGGCGGGCGATCGGATCAGCCCGCTCGCTGATCGAGAAGGCGGCGGCCATCGGCCAGATCTGGTTGAAAGGAATTGGCAGTGCCCAGTTGCTGATGCGAAGACAATCGGCCTGATTGAACGACGGCACCAGGCGCCGCCCGGCAGCGGTGCGAACAGGCGTGGCCGCATAGCGTCAATCGTGATGACTGGCCCACGAACTGCGCCTCAACAGCACCTCTTCCCAGTCGTTTCGACCCGTATTCCGCGAATCATCCTTGCGAGCCAGCAGGGTTGAAGCGCGTTGGTCATCCAAGAATCAGTGCGGGAAATTGTGGGTGTCCCTGTTTCCGATCCCGAATCATCCTTGCGAGCCAGCAGGCTTGAAGCGCTTTGGTCATTCAAGAATCAGCGCGGGAAATTGTGGGTGTCCCTGTTTCCGCTCATCCAAGAATCAGCGCGGGAAATTGTGGGTGTCCTGGAGGACCCCATCTCAATTGATGTCTCGACAAGCCGCTATATCCTGCTCGGTCATCACTGATTTATATACGCATGGTGGCTTGGAAGGCTTTACTGGTTCATTGGAAATTTCAATTTTCGTACTCCCTTTTGGTGAGAGCGCGCCGTTCTCGCCTGTAACGGCAAAGTAGTTGTCGCATGAGCCGTCACGGATCCCGACGGAGCTTGTCCAATAGCTGCGCCGGTCGCCATGTGGGCGGATTTGTCTTTGCTTGTAGTCCCTTGAGTAGTCACGAGCGAAAAGCTCGTCTCCAGGACGGAGCACAATGCAGCGATTTTGCCCAATCGCGCTTGTTGCCGCCCGTTCGAAATCGCCTGAATCTTCAGCTTCGAGTATCGCCAGTTCAAGAGCATCTTCCTGCGATACACATGCGACCGCTTCGTAACTGGACGTTACGCAAGCCAACTCTGCTGCCGCCGATTGGCATGCGGCAAGGACAATGAAGCTCAGGAGGAGAATGGTGCTTGAAATTGATTTGGGCATACAGACCCCGAACTCGTTGTTGTGGATGTCGTTCTGCTATCGCCAACGATGGCACGAAACCGGAGTCAAAGTATACGTCCGACTGCCCGCTCTTCAGAACATGCCGAGAAAGCGGACATCCACAATTCCGGCGTTACCCTACGGGGGAAGGACCATTAGAACCTAGAAGCCCCATAGTACTTTTCGATCCAGAGGTCACAAAGTATTGCATCACTTTCGCGTCAGATTCGACACCCATAATCCAACGTGACGCGGTTGTGCCCGCTCTCGGTTCCCTTTGCCGTACTACGAACTCTTTTCTTCCTGAGACCCCTGTACAAAGAGTAGCCGCTTTACGCGGCCCTTTTTTCTTGTTGAGTGTCTCGAAGCTACCTGCGGATCAGAACGGTGTATTGTCAGATTCCTCAGGCCCGGATTCCATCATTCGCCAAGCCTGCGCCTCCGCCCCAGCATTTATGAACGCCATCGTTTTTCGATATAAGCGGCCTGCCTGCTCTCTGGCTTTCTCGCGGCCAATAGATTTATCCCAAGCGCCGTTCTCAATAGCATCCATTTCGTCGTTGTAGGCGATACTCGCATTTTCCTCAAGATCTCTTCCATCTTGCTCATAGTCACTAAAGCTTTCCAGATCGTGTTCGCGCACTTCTGTATCGCGTTCCGCTTGACGCGAATCAACCCATTCGATCACGGATATACCGAACTCGGCCCAATCCTCTGAACGCACTATCAAGTCCCACGCAACGCTATTCCACCGAATCGAAACTTCGATTTCAACGTCCATCGCTAACGCTCGAGCGGTATCGGCTGCCTCGCGAAACGAAGAGAATGTCTCTGACACAATTCCTAAGACGGTCATGTGGACAAATCTGTTACTTATCTTTCCTACCTACAATGCCGAACCACGCCCCACCAATGCAGATGATGGTGCCCATGACGATGTACGGCCGCAAGGCGCCGCCATTTTTCTCCCGGTCAATGCCCGCTGCGATCGCACCGATCAAGTAGATAAGTGCGCAGATCACCATTGCTAATACGTACTTCATTTCTCTGGCCTCTTTTCGACCGATATCTGTCCAAGGCGGTAAAGCCCATAACCAGCTGCTCCTAACCCCGCCCCGATCGCTATCATGGGCAGCAATGTGATTCCCGCAGCGCCTCCAGCCAAGGTAACTCCGACTCCTCCGACAACTGTGTACAGGCTCCCACCTGCAACACCACCAGCGGCGACCGCTTTAGCTGTGTTTTTCAAGCCTTTGAACATTGCGCCTGCTCCACTTCGCAATCGCTCAAGGAGCGTGCGGTCAATTTCTACGTACCGCCCCTCACCTCAACCCCCCACAAATCCTCTCCAACACCTCCAACCCCGGACTCAACTCCCCGACCCCCAACCGATTCAAAGCGCCCTCCACCGTCCCCAAATGCTTATGCATATCCGATGCCAACGGATCCACATACAGCAACCCCGTCACCACCTCCCCCATCGCATGATGCTTCTGCACATAGTTGCTGGCGGCAATACGGTCGCAGGGGTCGTAGGCGTGGTCGATCTTGTGCAGGCGTAGCGTGGTGCCGTCGTGCTGGTCGACGTCGATGGTCTGGCCGGGTTCGAAATCCACCACGATCTCTTCGCGAGTCGGAATCACATCCATGCGATTGACCGCATCGTTGTGTTCGCGGACGTATTCGTAGCTCTTGGTGCTGCCGGCGTGGTTGTTGAAGGCGACGCAGGGGCTGATGACATCGAGGAAGGCGGCGCCCTGGTGCAGGATGGCGCCCTTGATCAGCGGGACGAGTTGTTTCTTGTCGCCGGAGAAACTTCTTGCGACGTAGGTCGCGCCGAGTTGCAGGGCGAGGCCGATCAGGTCGATCGGTGAATCGGTGTTCTTGACACCCTTCTTCGACATCGAGCCTTCGTCGGCGGTGGCGGAGAACTGGCCCTTGGTCAGGCCGTAGACGCCGTTGTTCTCGACGATGTAGACCATGTTGACGCCGCGGCGCATGGCGTGGACGAACTGGCCCATGCCGATCGAGGCCGAGTCGCCGTCGCCGGAGACACCGAGATAGAGCAGTTCGCGATTGGCCAGGTTGGCGCCGGTCAGCACCGACGGCATGCGGCCGTGCACGGTGTTGAAGCCGTGCGACTGGCCGAGAAAGTAATCGGGCGTCTTGGAGCTGCAGCCGATGCCGGAGAGCTTGGCAACGCGGTGCGGTTCGACGTTGAGTTCCCAGCAGGCCTGGATGATCGCCGCCGAAATCGAATCGTGGCCGCAGCCGGCGCAGAGCGTCGAGATCTTGCCTTCGTAGTCGCGCCGGGTGTGGCAGAGCGCGTTCTTCGGCAGGGTCGGATGATGCAGCTTGGGCTTGGCGATGTAGGTCATTGGCTGGGCTCTGCGTGCAGGTCAATCATTTTTATTCCATATCCGCAGCTACGCTGCGTTCCCCTCTTCCGGCGCTTTGCGCCACCTTCTCCCGCAAGGGGGAGAAGGGATTCGCGTCGCGTTGGCGAGAGACGTGATGTATGCATATAGCCGCAGCGACGCTGCGCCCCCTCATCCGGCGCTTCGCGCCACCTTCTCCCGCAGGGGGAGAAGGGAACCATGGTTTTTGTCCGATCTCACGCGCGCGAAATTGCTTCGCGCCACCTTCTCCCGAAAGGGGAGAAGGGGTTGTCTTCGCGAATGTTCGCGTCGGCACCCCTGCCTCCGCAGTCCGGCCTTCGCCGGGTCGACGGTTTCTTTGGAGTGTGCGCGTGATTGGATTTGCCCGCATTCGGTGGGTCATGCCACGGTCTCCGAGGCTTGCGCGGATACGCTGGCGCCTCGCATGTGCTCGGCGATGGCGCGGACGATGAAGCGGGCGGTGATCGGGGTGCCGTCGTAGTGCAGGATCTTGATGACGCGGGCGGGATCCAGATCGAACTCGTTGATCAGCAGGCTGCGCAACTGGGCGTCGCGGTTCTGTTCGATCAGGAACACGCGCTCGTGCGAGAGCACGAACTGGCGCACCATTTCGGGGAACGGGAAGGCGCGAACGCGCAGGGTGTCGAGATGCAGATCCTGCGCTTCGAGCACGGTGATCGCTTCATCCATGGACGGACTGGTCGAGCCGTAGAAGATGGCGCCGAAGTTCGCCTTTTTCTTCGCCGTGCGCAGGATCGGTTGCGGCACCAGTGACTTGGCCGTGTCGAACTTCTGCAGCAGGCGTTCCATGTTGTACAGGTAATCCGGGCCGCGTTCGGAATAGCGTGCGTAGGGATCGCGCGAGGTGCCACGGGTGAAGTAGCTGCCCTTGGTCGGATGCGTGCCGGGATAGGTGCGATACGGAATGCCATCGCCATCGACATCCTTGTAGCGGCCGAAGTCCCTGCCCGCTTCAAGCTCTTCGGCGGTCATGACCTTGCCGCGATCGTAGGCGCGCGCATCGTCCCAGGTGAACGGCGCGCACAGGCGCTGGTTCATGCCGATGTCGAGATCGGTCATGACAAAGATGGGTGTCTGCAGGCGGTCGGCGAGATCAAGTGCCTGCGCTGAGAACTCGAAGCACTCGTGCGGATCCTCGGGCAGCAGCAGGACGTGCTTGGTGTCGCCGTGCGAGGCGTAGGCCGCGGCGACGATATCCGACTGCTGGGTGCGCGTCGGCATGCCGGTCGAGGGGCCGCCGCGTTGCACATCGATGATGGTGACCGGGATTTCGGCGAAGTAGGCGAGGCCGATGAACTCGTTCATCAGCGAGACGCCGGGGCCGGAGGTGGTGGTGAAGGCGCGTGCGCCATTCCAGCCGGCGCCGGTGACGATGCCGATGGAGGCGATCTCGTCTTCGGCCTGGATCATGGCGTAGCGGTTCTTGCCGGTTGCCGGATCGACGCGGAATTTCTGGCAATAGGACTGGAAGGCTTCGGCCAGCGACGAGGACGGCGTGATCGGATACCAGGCGCAGACGGTGGCGCCGCCGTAGACACAGCCGAGTGCGGCAGCGGTATTGCCATCGACGAAAATCTTGTCGCCGACGTTGTCGGCTTTCTGCACGCGCAGGCCGATCGGGGCGAGGTGTTCCTTCGCGTGGGTGATGCCGAGATGCAGGGCGTGGATGTTGGCGTCGAGAAGTTTCGGCTTGGATTTGTACTGCTGGCCGATCAGGGTCTCGATGACATCGGCATCGATGCCGAGCAAGTGCGAGAGTGCGCCGACATAGATGATGTTCTTGAACAGCTGGCGCTGGCGGGGATCGTCGTAGGTGGCATTGCTGATCTGGGTCAGCGGCATGCCGATGACGGTCACATCCTCGCGAAAACTCGATTTCGGCAGCGGTTTGCTGTTGTCGTAGAAGAGATAGCCGCCGGGTTCGATTTCCTTGACGTCGGCCGCCCAGGTTTGCGGGTTCATCGCCACCATCAGGTCGACGCCGCCGCGACGCCCAAGCCAGCCTTGTTCGGTGACGCGCACTTCGTACCAGGTGGGCAAGCCCTGGATGTTGGACGGGAAGATGTTGCGCGGGCTGACCGGCACGCCCATGCGGATGATCGATTTCGCGAACATCTCGTTGGCCGAGGCGGAGCCCGAGCCGTTGACGTTGGCGAACTTGATGACGAAATCATTGGTGGCGGTGATGGGGGTCATGCGCATGTCTCTCCTCTCCCGTGGGGAGAGGGTGGGCCATAAGGGTGGGTGTTCATTGCGATGCCGGAGGCAAGATCAAGATCGCCGTCTGTCGGCAGGAAGCGGCCTTCTCCCTCTCCCCTTGCGGGAGAGGGGTGGGGAGAGGGGGCGTGGGTGGCGAATTGCGCAGCGTTGTTGCGTACCCCTCATCCGGCGCTTCGCGCCACCTTCTCCCACAAGGGGAGAAGGGAACCGCGTCCAACCCTGGACGGGGCCCAGGTTTGGGAAGATTGGCAGGCGCATAGGGCGGCAGCGTAGGTCACGCGGCCTCCCGCTTGCCGATCTTGCCGGGGCAAGCAGGCGTATCGGCGTGGATCATCTGGATGAGCGTCTTTTGCATGTCCCAGGCGCCGGTCGGGCAGCGTTCGGCGCAGAGGCCGCAATGCAGGCAGACGTCTTCATCCTTGACCATGACGCGTTGGGTCTTCAGCGGGCCGGACACATACAGGGACTGCGTGAGATTGAGCGCGGGTGCGGTGAGTTTCTGGCGCAGTTCGGGTTCGGGCGCGTTGCCGGTGAAGGTGATGCAGTCCATCGGGCAGATGTCGACGCAGGCATCGCATTCGATGCAGGCGGAATCGGTGAACACGGTTTGCACATCGCAGTTGAGGCAACGCTGGGCTTCCTTCCAGGCGGTTGCGGCGTCAAAGCCGAGTTCGACTTCGAGGCTGATGCTTTTCACGGCTTCGGCAAACGGCACCAGCGGCACCTTGAAGCGCTCGTCGTTGGAGATGTCGTTGTCGTAGCTCCACTCGTGGATGCCCATCTTCTGCGAGAGCACCTTGACCTGAGGCGGCGGGCGCTCGGCGGTTGCCTGCCCGGACAGCAGGCGATCGATGGAAACGGCAGCTTCGTGGCCGTGGGCGACGGCCCAGATGATGTTCTTCGGGCCGAACGCCGCATCGCCGCCGAACAGCACATGCGGCAGGCTGGACTGGTGGGTGACCTCGTTGACGACCGGCATGCCCCATTCGTTGAAGTCGATGCCGAGGTCGCGCTCGATCCACGGGAACGCATTTTCCTGGCCCACGGCGACCAGCACTTCGTCGCACTCGAACAACTGGTCGGGCTCGCCGGTCGGCACCAGCGTGCGACGGCCGCGCGCGTCCTTCTCGGCGCGCACCTTCTCGAACAGCATGCCGGTCAGTTTGCCGTTGTCATGGACATAGGATTTCGGCACCAGATAGTTGAGGATCGGAATGCCCTCGTGGGCGGCATCTTCCTTTTCCCAGGGCGAGGCTTTCATCTCCTCGAAGCCGGAACGCACGATCACCTTCACGTCCTCGCCACCCAGGCGACGCGCCGAGCGGCAGCAGTCCATCGCGGTATTGCCGCCGCCGAGCACGATCACGCGCTTGCTGATCTGCTTGACGTGGCCGAAATACACCGAGGACAGCCAGTCGATGCCGATATGGATGTGCGCGGCGGCCTCGGCCGATCCCGGCAGCTCCAGCGCCCGGCCGCGCGGCGCGCCTGAGCCGACAAAAATTGCGTCGTAGCCCTGGCCAAGCATGGAGCGCATCGATTCGATGCGCTGCCCGCCCTTCAGTACGACGCCGAGATCGAGGATGTAGCCGACCTCCTCGTCGATGACCGATTCGGGCAGGCGAAAGCGCGGCACCTGGGTGCGCATGAAACCGCCACCCTTCCGGTCGGCTTCGAAAACGGTGACTTCGTAGCCGAGCGGGGCCAGGTCGCGGGCGACGGTCAGCGATGCCGGACCCGCGCCAATGCAGGCGATGCGCTTGCCATTCTTTTGCGCGGCCCGTTTCGGCATGCGTCCTTTCACCTCACCCTTGTTGTCGGCAGCGACGCGCTTGAGACGGCAGATGGCGACGGGTTCGGGTTTCTCGCCGTTGTTTTCCTCGACGCGACCCCGCCGGCAGGCCGGTTCGCAGGGTCGATCGCAGGTGCGCCCGAGGATGCCGGGAAAGACATTCGCCTCCCAGTTGATCATGTAGGCATCGGCGTGGCGCCCTGCCGCGATCAGTCGGATGTATTCGGGGACGGGAGTGTGGGCCGGACAGGCCCATTGGCAATCGACGACTTTGTGGAAGTAGTCCGGATTACGACTATCGGTGGGCTGCACGATTTCCCTCGCTGACAACAAGCCGGCGTACCGGCGATCGGTTTCCCTGATCGCGTCGCAAGGATTCGGGGCGCGGTCGATCCGAGTCTAGACGCGAGCCGACCGCGAATGAAAGGCCCGGTGCACAAAACGCGATTCGGGGTTCGGGAATGAGGATGGAGGGTGGAGGATGGGAACAGTGCGTCGTCGCCGGCAATGGCCGCTTCCGGCTCTGGCCCTGAGCGGTGCTTCGCGCCAGAATGCGGAGTCGAAATCCGCACAAGGGTCGCCATGCAACGATTCGCCCTCGCCTTCCTCACGCTGGTTGGCACGAGTCTGTTCGTGTCGGTTGCCCGCGCCGAAACGCGCGACTTCGAGCCGATGGACGTATTTGCCCTGGAATGGGTGGACAGTCCGCAGATCTCGCCGGATGGCCAGCGCATCGTTTACGCGCGTACGGGTTTCGACGTGATGAAGGACCGCAAGCGTTCCAGCTTGTGGATGATCGACGCCGATGGTCGCCAGCATCGACCGCTTGCCGCCAGTGGCAGTGGGGCGGCGTGGTCGGCGGACGGGCGGCGCATCGCCTACGTCGCCAGCACCGACGGCTCGACGCAGATCCGCATGCACTGGCTCGATGGCGGGCAGGACGCCAGCATCACCCGGCTGACGGGCTCGCCCGGCAACCTGAGTTGGTCGCCGGATGGCCAATGGCTGGCCTTCACCCTGCGCGTGCCGGCGGACGAGGCGCCGCTGGCGAGCATGCCGAAGGCTCCGAAGGGTGCGGAATGGGCGGCACCGGTCAAGGTCATTGATCGGGTCATCTATCGCATCGATGGCGGCGGCTATGTCGATCCCGGTTACACGCATGTGTTCGTGGTTGCCGCCGACGGCGGTGCGGCTCGCCAGATCACCAGCGGCAAACACAATTTCAATGGCCGCCCGGCGTGGAGCGCGGACGGAAAATCGGTGATCGTTTCGGCCAATCTCGATGCGGACTGGGAATACCAGCCGACCGAAAGCGATCTCTATCGCTTCGCCATCAGCGATGGGGCGATGACGCGCCTGACCGAGCGCAAGGGCCCGGACCGCAGCCCGCTGCTGTCGGCGGACGGTCGCCAACTGGCCTGGCTCGGCTACGACGACATGCGCCACCCGTACCAGACGACGCGCCTCCATGTCGGCAATGCCGATGCCGGCAACGCGCGCGCCTTGACCGACGGCTTCGACTACAGCATCGATGCCGCGGCCTGGGATGGCAATCGCGGCCTCTGGCTGCAATTCGACGATCATGGCCGCACCGTGCTGGGCTGGATCTCCGCATCCGGTGGCAAGGTCGAGCGCATCGCCGAGGACCTCGGCGGCATCGAGATCGGACGTCCCTACACGGGCGGCGATTTTTCCGCGGCAGCCGGCAAGGTCGCCTATACGCGCGGCACCACGGCTGCGCCGTCCAACCTTGGCGTGGTCGCACGCAACGGCAAGGCCCGCGTGCTGACCGACCTGGCTGGCAACCTGCTTGAACACCGCAAGCTCGGCCAGGTCGAGGAGATCACCGTCAAGTCCAGTGCCGACGGTCGCGCCATCCAGGCCTGGATCGTTACACCGCCCGGCTTCGACAAGTCGAAGAAATATCCGCTCCTGCTGGAGATCCACGGCGGCCCGTTCGCCGCCTATGGCCCCGGCTTTGCGCCGGAAATCCAGCTCTACGCCGCACAAGGCTATGTCGTGGTCTATGCCAATCCACGCGGCAGCACCGGTTACGGCAGCGAGTTCGCCAACCTGATCGAGAATGCCTATCCGGGCCAGGACTACGACGACCTGATGAGCGTGGTCGATGCGACGATTGCCCGCGGGTCCATCGATACCGACAACCTGTTCGTCACTGGTGGCAGCGGCGGCGGCTGCCTGACGGCATGGATCGTTGGCCATACCGATCGCTTCCGCGCAGCGGTATCGGCGAAACCGGTGATCAACTGGGCAAGCTTCGTGCTGACCGCCGACATGTATCCCTATTTCTCGCAGTACTGGTTCGATGGCATGCCCTGGGAGAATCCCGAGAACTACGCCAAGCGCTCCCCGCTGCACTACGTCGACAAGGTGACCACGCCGACCATGATGCTGGTTGGCGACGACGATCACCGCACGCCTGCCTCGGAGGCCGAACAGTTCTACCAGGCGCTCAAGTTGCGCAAGATCGATACCGCCATGGTGCGCATCCCGGGCGCCTCGCACGAAATCAATGCGCGGCCGAGCAACATGATTGCCCAGGTGCTGAACTCGATCGCCTGGTTTGAAAAGCACCGCGCACGCGCGACGACGGGGAAGGCGAATGCCGATTGAGGAAAACGCCGATGGCGGCGAAGTCGCCGAACTGCATGTGCTCGAAGCCATCGAGGCACGCATCCTCGGCAGCCTGATCGAGAAACAGGCAACCACGCCGGATGCCTATCCGTTGACCCTCAATGCCGTGGTCGCCGCCTGCAACCAGAAATCCAGTCGCGATCCGATCAGCCAGTACGAACCCGGCGAGGTCGGCCACGCCTTGCGCCAACTGGAAGGCAAGGGCCTGGTCAGCGGCACCTTGAGCGCGCGCGCATCGCGCTATGCGCACAAGTTCGAAACCGGCTACCACGTCACCACGCGCCAGCGCGCCCTGCTTGCCCTGCTCATGCTGCGCGGCCCGCAGACGCTCAACGAACTGTATTCACGCAGCGAGCGCCTGGCCGATTTCCCCGATGCCGACGAAGTGCGCACCGTTCTGGAACGGCTGGCGTCGCGCGCGCCGGCACTGGTCGTGCGCCTGCAGCGCGCCGCCGGGCAGCGTGAGGATCGCTACATGCACCTGCTCTGCGGCACGGTGTCGCCGGATACGGCCATGCAGCTTGTCGATTCTCCGGAACGCCCCGCTCCCGGCCTCAGCGAACGCGTCAGCCAGTTGGAAAGCCTGGTTGCACAACTGCAGGAAGTGATTGCCGAGCTGCAGGCGCGTCCCGGCAATGGCGGGCCTGCGGCCGACGACGGGACCGGCAAAGCATGACTGCTGCGGACGGCGGGATGCCGGCGGCTTCGGCGCCGCGCGCACAGCGCATGTTCCTCATCCTCGCAGGTTTCTTCATCGCCAATGCCGTCATCGCCGAGTTCATCGGCGTGAAGATCTTCGCGCTCGAGGACACGCTCGGATTGAACCCGTTCGAGTGGAGACTGTTTGGGGAAAGCGGCTCGCTGAACTTCACTGCCGGCACCTTGCTGTGGCCGATCGTCTTCATCATGACCGACGTCATCAACGAGTTTTACGGACAGCGCGGCGTGCGTTTCCTGTCCTGGCTCGCCGTTGGCCTGATTGCCTACGCCTTCCTGTTTGCCTATATCGCGATCTCGCTGGCCCCGGCTTCATGGTGGGTCGGTGCGGCCAACGAGAGTGGCGTGCCGGATCTGCAGGCCGCCTATGCCTACGTGTTCGGCCAGGGCCTGTGGACGATTGCCGGCTCGATCACCGCTTTCCTCGTCGGCCAGCTCATCGACGTGCGCATCTTCCATTCGATCCGCCAGCGCACCGGCGAGCGGCATATCTGGATGCGCGCGACTGTATCGACCTTTGTCTCGCAGTTCATCGACAGCTTCGTCGTGCTCCATATCGCCTTCGTCATCGGCCCGCAGCATTGGAGCACGAACCGCTGGCTTGCCATCGGCACGGTCAACTATTCCTACAAGGTACTGGCGGCTATCGCCTTGATCCCGCTGATCTACCTGCTGCGCATCGGCATCGACGCCTGGCTGGGCAGGGATCTCGCCGATCGGCTCAAGCGTGAAGCGGCACTGGCCTGATTGGCGTGCGCCGACCCGCGGCGCGGGAGGGTGCTCAGCGAGGGTGCGTGCGCACGGCACGGATCGGGGTTGAACTCTTGCGCGTGAACACATAGACAGCGGCCGGCGGCACGTTGCGCCAGGCAACCCCGCCACGAACCGCGTGCAATCCAAGCTCGTTGAGCAGCTCGCGCGACACCGGACTCGACGGGCCGTAGGTGAACTGGATGAAGCGCCCGTTGGCTGAAAGCACCGAGAACGCCGCGGAAAGGATGCTGCGCTGGGTGCTGCGCGACATCGACAGCAAGCCAAGGCCGCTGAGGATCGCATCGACACCGTGGTCCTTGCCAAACTCCTCGCGCTCGATGATGGCCTGCAGTTCCCGGGCGTCGCCACGGATGACTTTCACCCCCGGAAACTGTTCGCGCAGGAGACGATGCAATTCGGGGTTGAGTTCGACCACGAGCAGGTTTCCCGGTGCCACGCCACGCTCCAGCAAGGCACGCGTGAAGACACCGGTTCCGCCGCCGAGTTCGATCACGCGCCCGGCGTGCTCCGGCAACTGGTTGATCATCTCGCGCGCCAGGATGCGGCTGGATGGCGACAGCGCGGCAATGGCCAGCGGATTCTTCAGCCATTGGCGAAAGAAGGTCCAGTTGCCCGCCACGCGATCGGCTTTGGCAAAGCGATCCCGCATCGGCGGGCCAACCAGACTCATACGCAATTCCGGAATGAAGCAACCCCACGACAGGCAGGGCCGCGAAAGATCGCAGCGTAACACCGGTCCGGGCAATCGACCAGAATGACCGATGGCGGGGTGGCGACGCGGCGGAAGCCCGGTATGGGTACCGGTGTCACCGCCTGCGCAGGCGTTTCAGGTTTCTGCCAATTGCCGAAAAGAAGACCCCGCGGATATCAGGGGAAATGTCCGCGGGGTCCGGGTGCCGACTGCAGTATGCACATGCAGGCGGCCTTGCAGGTTCGATCAGTCAGTCGCGACGATCGTAGTAGGAGGCACGCCGCGAATAACCACGATCCCTGTCGGCATAGCCGCGCGAATCATGGCGACGATCGTCGCGACGATTGTCACGATGGCGATCACGGCCACGGTAATCGTTGTAATAATCGTTGTAATAGTAGTTGTCGTAGCGGACCACGCGGCGGGTCACCGGCCGGTAGTGGCGATACGAAGGATAGGTGTAGTAGCTCGCGCCATAGCCATAGCTCGGGTAGGCGTAGGAGTCGTAATAGGACGGGTAGTAACTGACCGGGTAATAGCCACCGCCGTAGCCACCGTGATAGTTGCCATAACCGCCGTAATAACCGCCATAGAAATTGCCGCTGACATAGCCACCTCCACAATGGCGGCAATCGGAATAGCCGATGCTGTAACCGGGCCCGGAAAACCCGACGCTGATGCCCCAGTTGTTGTGGTGACCGCCGCGCGCGAACGCGCTCGGCGCAAACAACAATGCAGCCAGCAAGGCGAACAGGACCGGCACAAGGCGAAGGCGACGGGATGACGATAACGGCATTTCAGGAGTCCTCTGATGGAACGCCTGCACTCTGCGTATTGCCGACTGAATCGCGACTGAAATCAACCTGAATGTTCAGCGTGGTTGCAGTTCGTAACATTGGTGGATTCGTGAGTTTCTCGTGAAGTCGAACGGGATGCTGGCGTTGCTTGCATCGCGCACGGCGAACTGTTCGGCGATCAAGGGATCGAGCCTGAAGCGTCGATAGTTGTTCGAGAAGACGATCGTGCCGCCAAATGCCAGGCGCTCCGCGCACAGACCGAGCAATCGGACATGCTCCTTCTGCACGTCGAAATCCTCGGCACGCTTGGAATTCGAGAAGGTCGGCGGGTCGACGAAGATCAGGTCGTATTCACCGCGATCGTGTTGCAGCCATTGCAGGCAATCGGCCTGGATCAGTTGATGGGCAGCGCCGCTGAATCCGTTCAAGGCAAGGTTCCTTGCCGCCCATTCAAGGTAGTTCGCCGACAGGTCGACGCTCGTGGTCGTGCGCGCGCCGCCGGCAGCGGCGTAGACGCTGGCCGTCGCCGTGTAGCAGAACAGGTTGAGGAAACGCGTGCCACGCGCTGCCTCGCGCAGGCGCGCGCGCACCGGGCGATGATCGAGAAACAAGCCGGTATCGAGATAGTCGAACAGGTTGACGCGGAACTTCAGGCCTGATTCCTCGACGATGAGGAAGCTCGAGCGCTGATCCATGCGCCCGTACTTGCCGCCGCCCTTGGCCTTGTAGCGGGTCTTCACCGCAATGTGATCACGCGGCAACTCGAACGCCGCAGCCGCCCCGCGCACCAGCTCGGCCAGCCGCGCCGAAGCAACATGCTCCGGGATCTCCTTCGGTGCCGCGTACTCCTGCACGTGCAACCAGCTTGCCGGCGGCCTGTCGGGGCGAGATTCCTCGCGGCCGTTGTACACATCGATGGCTGCCGAATACTCGGGAATATCGGCATCGTAGGCGCGCCAGCAATGCACCTCTTCGCGATCAAGGCGCTTGCGCAGGTGCTTGATGGTCTTGCGCAAGCGATTGGCAACGGCTTCGGCGCCTGGCGTCATGGGCCGTTCCTCGACCACGCGCGGTGCCGCATCGCCGCCAATCTCGAAGAGCAGGAAGCGGCATTCGAGGGCGCCGTTGTAGAGCGCGTAACGCTTGTGTGCGCGCAGGCCGATGGCGCGGCCGAGATCCTCATCCGAGGTGATCACGGCCAGTCGCCAGCCATCGAATTCGGCACGCGCCTTGTCGCCAATCGCGCGATAGGTTGGAGCCAGTGCTTCCTGCTGGCCAATGCGCTCGCCATACGGCGGATTGCAGATCAGCAGGCCCGCAGCAGCATCCGTTGGGCGCTGCAGGTGTTCGATCGACTGCCGCTCGAAGCGCGTGAAGCCGATCACGCCGGCCTGCTGCGCATTGCGCTTGGCCTGATTGAGGACATTCGGATCCTCATCCATGCCGAAAAACGCGGCAGGCAAGGCGCGCAGGCCGGTTTCGGCGCGTGCCTCTGCCTCGGCACGCAAGGCCTCCCAGGCATCACCATCGTGGCCAAGCCAGCCGAGGAAACCAAAGTAGCTTCGACGAATCCCCGGTGCCACATCGGCGGCCATCAGCGCCGCTTCGATCACCAGCGTGCCGGATCCACACATGGGATCGACCAGTGCACCGCCACCCTTGAAGATTTCCGGCCAGCCGGCGCGCAGCAGCATGGCGCAGGCCAGGTTTTCCTTGAGCGGCGCTTCGCCCTGGCCCACCCGATAGCCGCGCCGATGCAGCGGGGTTCCGGACAGATCCAGCGAGAGCAAGGCGCGATCCTTGCGCAACAACAGGTTCAGCCGTATGGATGGCTGTTCGAGATCGACGCCCGGACGATTGCCGTTGCGATCACGGAACTGGTCGACCACCGCATCCTTGACCTTCTGCGCCAGATAGCGCGTGTGCCGCATCAGGCTGGCGTTGCTCACCGCATCGACGGCCAGGGTACCCTCCTCCCCCAGGTGTACGGACCAGTCGATCGCCTGCACGCCATCATAAAGTGCGTGTTCGTCGGCGGCGGCAAACTCGCTCAAGGGCATCAGGATGCGGCTGGCCAGCCGCGACCACAGGCAGGCGCGGTAGGCGTCGACCAGCTCGCCGCTGAAATGCACGCCGGAGAGCGCCTCGCGGACTTCACTCGCGCCGAGCGCGATCAATTCATCACGCAGCAGATATTCGAGGCCTTTCGGGCACGTGGCAAAAAACTGCTGCATCAGCATTCCAGGGAAACCAGGAGCTGGCGGAATGCTTCGGCACAAAATCCGACATGCGCGCCCAGGCGATGATCGTCATCGACCAGATGCAGGGTGTCACCGCGCCCACCTGCAAAATCGATTACTGCCTTGACCGGACAAAGCTCGTCGCGCCAGCCGTGCACGAGAACCGTCGGCACCTTTGCCGCCGTGTAGTCGAACGCGTAACCCTTGATGCCGACCGGCAGCGCCATCAGGAACAAGGCCACGCACTCGCGCTGCATCGAGGCGAATCCGGAAATGAATGCACCCATGCTCGAACCGGCAAAGATCACCCGGCCGCTGGCAGGTGCCGCGGCGACCGCGCGTCCGGTGCGCGCCGTGATCGCCTGCAGGTCACGACTGGCATCGAGATCGCGGTAATCCGGGCGGATGCCGACCCAGCCAAGCTCTTCGGCCACCTTGGCAAGCGCGGTGACCTTGGTCGCATCCGGACCGCTTTCGAGGCCATGGGAAAGAATGATGGTTCCTTTCACGAATGCGGCTCCGTCAAAACGCGCGATGCTAACAGAGCAACGCGCACGCCACCCACCCGGCTCCTGCGGGGGAGGGCTTCGGGTCCGATGCGTTTCGTCAGCGTGCGAACGCGTGCGAAACTGCACTGATGCCCGACCATCCGATCCACGATTGGCCCCTGCCCTACGAGGAACGCCTCGCCGAACGCCTGCCTTCGGCGATCGATCTCGTCGTCATCCATTGCACCGAGCTGCCGGATCTGCCGACGGCACGTGAATACGGCGAGCGCATTCGCCATGCGGACAGCCGGACCGGCAACAGCGGCCACTATTACATCGACCGCGATGGCCGCACCCTGCGTTTCGTCGGCGATCTGCGCGTGGCCCATCACACCTTCCGGTTCAATCCGCGTTCGATCGGCATCGAGTTGGTGAACATCGGACGATATCCCGACTGGAATGATTCGCGGCACCAGGCCATGACCGAGCCCTACACCGCCGCGCAGATCGGTTCGTTGCTCGGCCTGCTCAAGCACCTGCGCCACGAGTACCCGAGCCTGCGCTGGATTGCAGGGCACGATGCACTGGACCGGCGCACGGAGCCTGCCAGCGACAATCCCGACCTGCTGTTGCCGCGGCGGATCGATCCGGGGCCGATGTTTCCGTGGAGCCAGGTGCTTGCCGGCAGCGATCTCGAACGCTGGCCCGAGCCGGACGACATCTGACGCGGCGCAACAACGCTTGGCTATACTGGCCCACCTTTCCGACCGCCGCCTCCATGACTGCACCGATAGTCAGCGAACTGATCGACCTGCTCCAGCTGGAACGCTTCGAGGACAACCTGTTTCGCGGCCAGAGCCGCGATATCGGCACGCGCTATGTCTTTGGCGGCCAGGTCCTCGGACAAGCCCTGTCGGCTGCCCAGCAAACCGTCGACCCCACCCGCCATGCGCATTCGCTGCATGCGTATTTCCTGCGTGCCGGCGATGTCGAGGCGCCGATCATCTATTTCGTCGAGCGCAGTCGCGACGGTGGCAGTTTTTCGGCGCGACGCGTCGTGGCGATCCAGCACGGCCAGCCGATCTTCAACATGACCGCCTCGTTCCAGGAACCCGAGCACGGTGCCGAGCACCAATTTCCGATGCCCCTGGTACCGAAGCCCGAAGACCTGCCGCAAGTCGACCTCGTCCCCGCCGACGAGCTCGACAAGATCCCAGCCAAGCGCAAGCGCTGGCTGAACAAGGACGGCCCATTCGAGTTTCGCCATGTACATCCGCGCAACGAGCTCAATCCGACGCGCCAGCCGCCCACCCAGAATGTCTGGTTCCGCCTGGTCGACCGCGTGCCGGACAGCCCGGTCTTGCATCGCTCGCTGCTTGCCTATGCCTCGGATTTCCATCTCATCGGCACGGCCACGTTTCCGCATGCGATCTCATACCTGCAGCCCAATGTGCGCATGGCCAGCCTTGATCATGCACTTTGGTTCCATCGTGCGTTCCGCGCCGACGAATGGTTGCTGTATTCCTGCGACAGCCCGAGCGCCCAGCAGTCGCGCGGCCTTGCGCGTGGCATGATCTTCACGCGTGATGGCATCCTCGTGGCATCGACCGCGCAGGAAGGCCTGATTCGTGTTGTCGAAACGGATTGACGGGATTCCGCATGCGCCAGATCTACACATCACCCCGCTATGAAAATGTCGAGCGCGTGGTTGCCCTGCTCGAGGAAAACCATATCGCCACGACGGTGCGCAACCGCCGTGACTGGCAAGGCGGACAGTGGAAGCGGTTCAGCTATACCGAGCGCGGCGAAAGCGAGGGCTGGGGCCAGGTCTGGGTCACCGATTCCAACGACCAGACCCGCGCCCGCGAACTCCTGCGCGAGGCCGGCCTCGAACCGGCGACGCGCTTTGCCGACGAACTCGCCGCTTCGCGCTCCGTCGGTGACCCGCGCCGGCACAAGGTCAATTCGATGCGCATACGCATGGTCCTGCTTGGCCTGATCGGCGGCGTGCTGCTGCTGATTGCCGCCAGCTACCTGATGCGCTGACAGACTGCCGAGGGCCGCGTCGTCGCCGGATTTCGTGCATCGACAGCGGATTTTGCAGCTTGGCTGAGGCAGAATAAGGCATGCGTTCCGATGTTGTCCGCCTGTTCCAGACCCTGCCGCACACCTGCGGCTATTTCGCTGAACGCATGGCGCAGAATCTCGTCATCGATCCCAGCTCGCCGCAACTCGAACAACTCTACGAAGTGGCCTTGTCGCGCGGTTACCGGCGTGCCGGCGACCATGTCTACATCCCGCGTTGCCAGGCCTGCCGCGCCTGCGTTGCCTGTCGCATCCCGGTCGCGGATTTCAGACCCGACCGCAGCCAGCGACGCTGCCTGCGGCGCAACAAGGATCTCGATATCGAGGTGGTTGCGGCGCGCTACAGCGAGGAGCGCTACCAGCTCTATCGCAATTACCTGAGATGGCGACATCCCGACGGCGGCATGGATGATGCGCAACCCGAGGATTTTTCGCGCTTCCTGTACACGCACTGGAGCCCGACCCGCTTCATCGAGTTTCGCGAGCACGGCCGCCTGCTTGGCGTTGCCGTCACCGATTTCTGCGAGACCGGCCTTTCCGCCGTGTACACCTTCTACGATCCCGCCGTCAGCGAGCGCAGCGTCGGCACCTTTGCCATCCTCCAGCAGATCGAGATTGCACGCGAGCGCGGCCTCGATCATGTCTATCTCGGCTTCTGGATCAAGGACCACCCGAAAATGGACTACAAGATGCGCTATGCGCCAATCGAAGTGTTGCGCAACGGCGAGTGGGTGGTGGCCAGGGCCGATGCGGACTGACTGAATGCCCGGCATTGGCACAAGGCCGGGGCCTCGCCTGCAACGCCCGCAGGCATGTCGCTGGCAGTCGCCAAACCTGTTGCCGATACGCGATCCCGCCGGCTGCGGCACAATGGGTCGTCCCCGATTGGAAATCCCGATGATGCGATGTGTCGCAGTGCTGTTGCTGATCCTGCCCATGCTGGCGCAGGCCAAACCGGCTGGCGAACTATGGTTCAGCGTGCTTCTGGATGGGCGCAAGATCGGCAGCTTTGTCAGTTCGCGCAGCGTCGACGACAAGCAGGTCACCACCTACCAGCATCTGCAGGTCGAATTTGATCGCGCCGGAACCCGCATTGCCCTTGGCAGCAGCGAGACGAATGTCGAGACGATGGATGGCAAACCACTGGCTTTCACATCGGTTTCCAGCCTTGGTGGCAGCGACACGCGCATCGAGGGCACGGTCGCCGACGGAAGCATGCAGTTGCGCATCGGCAGTGGCGACTCCATCCAGCAACGCGTGGCTCCGTGGCCAAGCGGTGCCCTGATGGCGGAAGGCCTGCGCCTGGCCAGTCTGCGCGTGCCGCTGGAAAGCGGGCAATCCCATGCGGAACTCGCCTTCCAGGCAGCCAGCCTTGATGCCATAGAAGTCACCAGCACGATCGGGCCGCGCGAGAAGGTCAGCCTGCCCGGAGGAGACAAAAACCTTTTTCGCATTGACCAGGTTTTTTCATTTTCCGGAACGCCGGTACGCAATACCGCGTGGATCGACGGCGAACGCGATATCCACAAGTTGACCATGCCGGCCATCGGCGTCGACCTGACCCTGATTGAATGCGGCAAGCCCTGTGCCACGGCACCGAACCAGGACACCAACATCTTCGAACGCACCCTGATGCCGGCACCGCGCGCGCTCAACGAGGCGGAGCTTTCCGGCGGCATGCGCTACACGTTGAGCCCGCGTGCCAACGGAGCACCGCTGGTGTTGCCGGAGACGTCCGAGCAAAGCATCCGCGTCACCGGCAGGGATATCGTCGTAGACGTGCATGCCGACGCACGCGCGGGTTTCGGCAGCTCGCCCGAGCCGGCCGACCGCATGCCGAACGACTGGTTGCAAAGCGCCGCGCCGGAAATCGTCGACATGGCGATCAAGGCGACCCGCCATTCCAGGTCCGATGCCGAGCGCATGCACGCGCTGGAAGCATTCGTTTCCGGATACATCAGCGACAAGAATCTCGGCGTCGGCTATGCCTCGGCCCTGCAGGTGGCGCGAAATCCGCAAGGCGACTGCACCGAACATGCAGTGCTGCTGGCTGCGCTGGGACGTGCGCTCGGCATTGCCACGCGGGTTGTCGATGGCCTTGCTTATGCACCCGGATTTGCCGGCAACGAGCATGTCTTCGTGCCGCATGCCTGGATCCATGCCTGGATCGACGGGCGCTGGCAGAGTTTCGACGCCGCCCTGGGTGGCTTCGACGCCGGCCACATCGCGTTTTCCAGCGGTGACGGTGATCCCTGGCGTTTCTATCAGGGACTCGACCTGCTTGGCCGCATCGACTTGAAGCACGTCGAAGCTTTCGAGACTCGATCCACGCAATGAAATCCTGGGCTTTCCTGCTGCTGCTGGCATGCAATCTTGCCCAGGCGCAGGCGTTCGAGGCGGCGCCCTTCCGGCCCGCGCAGCTGGACGCGCTGATCACCGACAGCCGTCTCGACGAAATCAGCGGCATGGCCAGTTCGCGGCGCGCCGATCAACGCTACTGGGTGCACAACGATGCGCCACGACCTGCCGAGCTGCAGGCCATCGACAATACTGGCAAGAGCATCGCGCGGTTGCGCATCGAAGGCGTTCGCGCCATCGACTGGGAAGACATTGCCAGCTACACGATCGACGGCAAGCCGTGGCTGCTGATCGGCGACATTGGCGACAACGCCGGCGTGCGCAATGTTTACGAACTGATCGCTGTCGAGGAGCCCGACCTTGCCGGGCAGCCAGCCACCCTTTCGGTCAAACCCGGCTGGCGCCTGCGCTTCCGCTATGTCGATGGCGCCCATGACAGCGAGGCCATGGCCGTCGACGTGTCCCGGCGCGAGATCCTGCTGGTCAACAAGCACGCGCCGCTGGCGGTCTACCGTTTGCCGTTGGGTCCGCCGGGCACGGGGCCGGGCATCCTCGTCGCGGAGAAAATCCGTGATCTCGATGCAATCCCGCAACCCAATGCCAGCGAGCGCCAGGCGCGCTTCCCGTCAGCGCGCTTTGGCGGTTCACCAACCGGCCTGGACATCGATCCGGCCGGGCACCGCGCAATCCTGCTGACTTATCGGGACATCTGGCTGTTCACGCGCTCATCGCATGAAGACTGGTCGCAGGCGTTCGCCGGCAAGCCCCGGCAAATCAGCCTGCCACCCATTGCCCAGGCCGAGGCCATCGCCTTTGACCGCCGCGCCCACGCCATTCTCGTCAGTGGCGAGCGCCTGCCCGCGCCGCTGCTCAGGTTTGATGGAAACAGGTAATCGGGACTGGGGAATCGGGAACAGGAGTCCGGGATCGTGAGCGGGTGCCGCAGCATCACGCTCGCGGCAGTTCGCTGGCAGCCATGACCGGGCTCTGCTGGTCGCTTGAAGCGTCGGCATTCAAGCCGAAATCTTCCTCCGAAGCACGCGCTTTCCCGAATCGTGAATCCCGGCTTCTACCCATTCCCAACTATTGTCAATCCAATATCATTTTGATATCTTCCTGACTGCCGGATCGCACCGGCCTGCCGGCATGGGCCGAACAGTGATGACGGAGATTCATGATGAACGAACGCAAAGCGCTTTCCCTGCCCGGCATCCCGGCCCTGCTCTTCCTGCTGGCTGCCTTCGCAGCCGTGGTCTTCGTCCTCATCGACACGGTCCGCCATGCCGAAGCAATGGGACTTGAGCCGACGCCGGGACAGGTCATCCCGCTGGTGCTGCTGGCCGCCCTGATCGCGTTCTTGCTGAAAGGCCTGTTCGCGGTGCAGCCGAATGTCGCACGCGTCATGCAGCTGTTTGGCCGCTACGCCGGCAGCGTGCGCGAGCAGGGCCTGCGCTGGACCAACCCGTTCTATACACGCGAAGCGGTTTCCTTGCGCGTGCGCAATTTCGAATCGGGCAAGCTCAAGGTCAACGATCTGGATGGCAATCCGATCGAGATTGGCGCGATCGTGGTCTGGCAGGTCGTCGATACCGCCGAAGCCGTGTTCATGGTCGATGACTACGCGAACTTCGTGCACATCCAGGCGGAATCGGCACTGCGGCAGATGGCCACCAGCTACTCCTACGATTCGCATGACGAAAAGAGCATCTCGCTGCGCGGCAACGGCACCGAGGTCAATGCGCACCTGCGCGACGAGATCCAGGAGCGCCTGAGCAAGGCCGGCGTCGAAGTGGTCGAAGCGCGCATCAGCCACCTGGCCTACGCCCAGGAAATCGCCCAGGCCATGCTGCAGCGACAACAGGCCAGCGCCATCGTCTCGGCCCGCACGCGCATTGTCGAAGGCGCGGTCGGCATGGTCGAACTGGCCCTCGAACAATTGAACCAGCGCGGCGTCGTCGATCTCGACAACGAGCGCAAGGCGGCCATGGTCAGCAACCTGCTCGTGGTTCTCTGCGCGGACCGGGCGACCCAACCGGTGGTCAACACCGGCAGCTTGTATTGACGTGATGACGAGACCAGCCAACGGGCACTCGCCGTGAGCGAAAAAAAGGCCTATCCCTTGCGCATCAACGCGGCCGTACTCGAGGCGATGCAGCGTTGGGCCGACGACGACCTGCGCTCGCTGAATGCACAAATCGAATATGTGATGCGCGAGGCCTTGCGCAAGTCCGGACGCATCAAACCCGCCGGCAGGCCGGTGGCCATCAGGGACGTTGGCGACGACCGGTAGCCACGTGGTGAATGATCGGAGCCGGAGTTGTCAAACCATCGGGATCGAGCCGAGCGTTCCTGGCGATCGATTGCTCGCGCCGTCAACGTTGAAACGATATGCACAACGGAGCACCTTGAATGAAGCGCTGGTTGATCATCGCACTTGCAGTGGCGTTGCTCGCAGGTCTTGGCACCTGGACCCTTGCACGGAAACTCGCTCCTGCGCCCGCAAGTGCCGCAGCGTTCGACCCGGAGCAAGCGCGACTGGCCATCCGCTTTCTCGATCTGCTCGATGCCGCCGAGTATGAAGCCGCGCTGGCGATGGCCACTCCACGGCTTCAGCAGGGCCTCGCCGGTGGCAAGCTGCAGCAGGCCTGGGAGGGTGTGCCGGCAACATTCGGCAAACGCGAATCGCGAGGCGAACCACGTTGCGAGACGATCGACGGCCAGCCCCTCGTCAGCTCACGCCTGCAATTCGCCATGCTTGCCTTCGATGCGCGCGTGGTTTTCGACGCAAACAATGTGATCTCGGGATTCTGGATTGTGCCGGCAAGCAAGCCTTCCACGGCAACTGCGAAGACGGCGGATGCGGCTCGTCGCGAACGCGAGCTGTCCGTTGGCGAGGAACCCCTTGCGCTGCCTGCCACGCTGACCCTGCCCATGGGTGATGGGCCGTTCCCCGCCGTGGTTCTCGTGCACGGCTCCGGTCCTCATGACCGCGACGAGACAATCGGCCCGAACAAGCCGTTTCTCGATCTTGCCCATGGCCTTGCCGATCAAGGCATTGCCGTATTGCGCTATGAAAAGCGCACCAGGGTGCATCCCGAAGCATTTGCCGGGAATACCTTCACCGTCGATGACGAAACGGTCGATGACGCGCTGGCTGCAGTGGCGCTGCTGCGCACGCAGCAAGATATCGATTCCCGGAACATCTTCGTGGCCGGACACAGTCTCGGCGCAATGATGGCCCCGCGCATCGGTGAACGCGATCCCGCCATTGCCGGCTTGATTCTCCTGGCTGCCCCGGCCAGCAAGCTCGAGGACATCGTGGTGCGCCAGACCCGCTACCTTGCCCGGCTGCAAGGCATGGGCAATGCGGAAATCGCCAAGGCGCTGGATGCGATTGAACCGCAACGCGAAGCTGTCAGGCAACTGGCGGCCGACGCCGCAGCCGGGACGCCGCTGCTACTCGGACTTCCGGCCAGCTACTGGCGCGACCTCAACGGTTATGATCCGATCGTGACGGCAGGTCTGGTCAAGCAGCCCATGTTGATCCTGCAAGGCGGACGTGATTATCAAGTCACCGTCGCCGACGAGTTTTCCGCTTGGCGCGCGGCATTCGCGACCAACCCGCGCTTCGAGATGATCGAGTATCCCTCGCTCGGCCACGCCTTCATGACCGGCAATGATCCACCCGGCCCGAAAGACGCCGAGAGTCCGGCGCATGTCGATCACAAGGTGCTTGATGACATTGCAAGGTGGGTAAAGGGCAACCGCCCGCCCGCAACGTGACCGGCAACAGCTTGCTAGACTTCGCCGATGACCGAGCAATCACCCCCGCCACGCTGCGACACCGCCGAGCGAGCGCGCGTGATCGCTGCGGCGCATGCACTCGGCGTTCCCCGCGATTACGGGCGTCGTCATCGCTTGCACATCATGCGCGAGCCTCGCGAACTGGCCTGCATCGGCATCGACATCCATGGACGCAAGCAATGGCTGGCCCCGCCGGCGGCACGCGCGTGGGCGCGCATGCACGCTGCCGCCTTGCATGACGGCATCGAACTGCAGGTGGTATCGGCATTCCGTTCGGCCTCCTATCAACTGCGCATCATCCAGCGCAAGCTCGATCACGGCCAGTCGATCGGGGAGATCCTGCGGGTCAGCGCTGCGCCGGGTTACAGCGAACATCATTGCGGGCGCGTCGTCGACATCACCACGCCGGGATACGCGGCGCTGGAGGAAGAGTTCGAGCAGTCGCCGGCGTTTGCCTGGCTGCAGGCGCAGGCATCGACCTTTGGCTTTCGTCTGTCTTATCCGCGCAACAACCCTCATGGCATCGCCTACGAACCCTGGCACTGGTGCTGGCGCCGCGCCTGACACGAAAGCGGGCTGGGCGGATTCCGCGACAGGGCAATCAGGCGTGAATTCTGGCGCCGGGCTTGATCCTGGCCTTTTCGCGGAATTGCCGTGATCGCCGAACTTGTATAGAGATCCAATCAAGCATACGCTCGCGCGGCGCCACGGCCGTGGCGTCCGTTCCCTGGGGAGGGGCGGCCACTCAACATCGAGGTTTGACATGCACAAGCTCTTTGCGGGTTTTGCCGTGTTTGCCGTGGGAATGCTGGGGTCTGCGGCGGTTCATTCCGCCGGTCTGGAAATCGCCTTGTCGCCAAGCGCCGGGAATTCCGGGGATGGCACCATTGAATACCGCTTGATCAACCAATCCGGGACCAGCGTCCATGTGCTGCGCTGGCAGACGCCGGTCGATGGCCTCACCAATGACCTGTTCAGCGTCCGCCAGAATGGCGAGGAAGTCGCCTATGTCGGACCCTTGTACAAGCGCGTGGCACCGCGCCCGGAGGACTTCATCGAACTGAAACCAGGCGAAAGCCTCGACGCCAAGGTTGACCTGAGCGCCTCGTATGACATGCGCAAGGGTGGCCTGTACGAAGTCAGCTACGCGCGCGAAGCACGCGAGGTGGTTCAGGAAGTCATGGCTGCCGATCGCGGTGGCGCGACGGGAGCTGCCGTGAGCTTCGACATGAGTCGGGGCACGACTTCGGTGTATGCCGACTCCAGCCCGGATGCACTCGACGATGACAACAGCTTTCGCGCGCAGGTTGGCATCCTTGCGGCGACCAACAGCTATGTCAGTTGCAGCACCACGCGGAAGTCGCAACTGGTCACGGCGCGCAACTCCTCGGTCACCTATGCCAGCAATTCGCGCAACTACCTGACCGCCGGCAACACCGGCAGCCGTTACACATGGTGGTTCGGCACCTACAACAGTTCGCGCTATGCAACCGTGCGCACGCATTTCAACAACATCTACAGCGCCCTGTCCTCGCAACCGTTCACGTTCAACTGCTCGTGCAGCGACAGTGGCACCTATGCCTATGTCTATCCGACCCAGCCATACAAGGTCTACCTGTGCGGCGCGTTCTGGGCGGCACCGAACACCGGCACCGATTCACGCGCCGGCACCCTCGTGCATGAGACCAGCCACTTCAATGTCGTCGCTGGCACCCAGGACAATGGCTATGGCCAGACTGCCGCGCACAACCTCGCCGTGAGCAATCCGGCCAAGGCCGTCGCCAACGCCGACAACCACGAGTACTTTGCCGAGAACACGCCTGCAAGAAACTAGTAAACCCGCAGTGTCCTGAAACCGAAAAGCCCCCGCATGCGGGGGCTTTTCCTTGGCATCACGCAAAGTCTCAGTGCGGAACGAAATTGAGCACCGAGGTTCCCTGGGCCAGTGCCGCCGAGGCCGGGATCGGCAGCGGGTGGTACTGGTTGGTCAGCCAGCGGCCGAGTTGGCCGACATACAGCGGATTGCCGAGCACGCCGCTCTGGCCACCGGGGATGATTTCCGAAGCGCTGATGGTCGGGAACATCTCGCCGACGAATCGACGCGCCGGACCGCTGCCGAACATGAAGCTGTTGACCGTGCTGCCACGCGCATCATGGCTGGCCGCGTCGACCGACTCGAAACCGCCCGGGCGGGCGATGCCCTTGAGTCCGGCGGACAGATCGCCAAATCCGTAGCCATTCGGTCCGGGCATGCTGAACGGTGCACCGAGCGGATGATCGAAGACGATCCGGTGCAACTTGCCCCAGCGATAGTCGTCCTGGTTGGTCGAACCCGCGAATGCTGGCGCGAAACCTTCACTGGCAAGCATGTCGAGCGCATCGCCAAGCGACTTGAGCAGGACATAATCGCGTGCCGCGCCTGCATTCGGTGCACCCGCCGCGCCGAAGAAGGTGAGGCCGGATGCACCCTGCCGCCCAGGGCCGCGTAGTTGTCGAGCATGAACTTGAAGCCGGCCTGCGCATCGCGACTGCCGGGCAAGTAGTTGCCGAGGCCGACGCTGGTCAGGGTCTTGTCGATCGTGTTGCGGATCGAGGTGCTGCGCCAGGCCGCATAGATGGATGCGGCGACACTGGCGTCGATCTGTCCCTGCGACGGAGCCGGCAAGGCGGCCGGATTGTCACCTGCGTCGTAGCCCTGCTGGATGCCGGTAGGTGTTGAATAGTCCCATTTTTGCAGGCGATCCACGGCTTCGGCAATGCGCGGTTCGGCAGCAAGCGAGGCCAGCTGTGGCCACGCTCCCGGTGCCGCCGCGGCCTGGAACGCCGAAAACAGATGGGGCAGGACCAATTCGGCATCCATCAACTGGTTGTTCGCCTGCAGGGTCTTCATGTCATTGCTGGTGATGTTGCCGCCAGCGGCAATCAAGCCCTGGATCTTGCGATCGATGCGGCCCATGCGATACGCCGAGGCACCGCCGACATCCAGATAGTAAATGCCACCACCCGGGCGCAACTGGTTGAGCGAGTTGTTGTCGAGCGAGAAGCCGATCGGGTCGTTGTTGGCGTTGGCAACATATCCGGATTGCGGATTGATCACGTACGGCATCTCGTTTTCCGGCAGGACCTCATATGGAACCGCCTGGTTCGGCTGCACATGCTGCAGCGGCATCCAGTCGTGCTTGAGGGCACCGCTGCCATCGCGGATCACGAACGGCGGAATGCCGCCGCCGGGCGCGTTCTGCGTCTGCAGGTCGGTGCGCACCGGAGCTTCGGCGCTGACGAAATAGGCGATGTTGCCGTCGACATCGGCATAGGCAAAGTTCTGCGATCCGAAATCGAAGTAGGACAAGGCATTGCGGAATTCGGCCAGGTTGCCGGCGCGGTTGATGCGGCGGAACGATTCAAGCTCGAACGTGGCACCCCAGCCGGTATAGGCGATCGACAAACCGCGGTTGCCGGTGATGCTGACGATCGCGCCATCGTTGCGCCGCGGCACGAGGATGCTGACGCCGCCATTGGTATAGCCGATGCTGTTTTCGCGGGTGACCGTGTCGGGCGTACCGCTCATGCGGTTGACGTAGTAGTTCTGGAACACCCATTGCAGGGTCTCGACCTGGCCGTCATGGACGATCGCATAGGGCAAGCCGTAGCTGTTGAGGACGAGCTGTTCCTGGAACACGTCGGTCACGTCGAGGGAGTTGGTCGTCGTGCCCCAGCACATGCGCTGGTTGCAGCCCTGGATCACGCCGGGCGCTCCAGGCACGGTCACGCCAGTGACATCCATCGAAGTGGGATAGCGCGCGTCACGCGAAAGCAGGTGCTGCTCCATGAATACCGAAGGCAGGTCGAGACCGAGATGCGGGTCATTGGAGAGGATGGCCTTGCCGGATGCCGTGTGGCTGCCGGCAATCACCCACTCGTTGCTGCCGATCGGCGTTTCGCGCCCGTCGAGGGCACGCCGGAGCAGGGGTGAATCCTGCAACTGCTCGCGGAACGCGCGCGCCATGTCGATGGTGTCGCTTCCAATCGCGCCAATGGCGGGTACCGATTTGGCGTCGTCGAGCTTCGGCAGCGACGTTGCCACGCCGTTGTCACCACCCGGCACGAAGTCCGGCACGCTGACGCGATTGTCGGCCGGGGCAATGCGATGCGTATCGCCGAAATACAGGGTGCTGCCATCGAAGCCAGCCGCCTGCCCGGCCTGCTGGTAGGCGCCGAGTTTGATGGTCGGATCAATGTCGAGATCAAACGACAACTGGAAGGCCAGGCCCTTGCCGACGCACAGCGAATCCACCGGCGTCCACGGATCGGCGTGGGTCAATTGCAGCGCGCCGTACTCGGGCGGCAACGGATTGTTCGCCAGCCAGAAATTGACGCCGTTGGCATAGGCACTCAGCCATCCGCGCGTGTCGTCGGACATCTTCGCCCAGGTCTTCACCGCACCGCGGCGCAAGCCGAGGTTGCGCGCCTGCACGTCCGAGGCCAGTTGCGAAATGCCGACCAGTTCCGCCAGTGAGCCGCTGACCGACCGCCGGGTCAGGTCCATCTGGAAGAAGCGATCGCGGGCGTGCGCATAGCCTTGCAGGAAGGCGGCATCGTTGTCGTTGGCGGCATCGATGGTCGGAATGCCCTCGGCATCCCAGCTGATCCGCCCGGGCGCGCTCATGCCTGGCGCACTCAGTGATTGCGCGGCGGCCGGCAGGGCCAATGCGAGTGCGATGCTGGCTATCAACAAGGCACATCCGTTTCGTGGTTTCCATCGCTTCTGTAACGACATGGTTATCCCCTTGGTTGGTCATTGGATCGAACGCTTGTTCGATCGATTATGCCCCCGGCAAGGGAAAAAGCTCTTGTGCGCTGCATCGCTGCAGAGCCGGCCCGTCGCACCGCGCAAGACGCCTCGGCAAACCGCCGGATTGCGGCGCGGCGGAGGGTTCAGCGCAGCCGCGCGCGCAGGTAGAAGGCGAGCAGGCAGGCCCAGCCGGTGACAAAGGCGAGGCCGCCAAGCGGGGTCAGCATGCCGATCGCCCGTGGCGCGCCAAGGGCGAGTGCATAGAGGCTGCCACTGAACAGGATGATGCCGGTGACGAAGGCGCGCGTGGCCCAGCGCAAGGCCGGCGCGGGTTCCACCGCCAGCACCGCGATGCCGAGCAAGGCCAGTGCATGCCAGAACTGGTAGTCGACCGCGGTGCGCCAGATCGCGATTGCGTCGGCACCGAGGCGATCACGCAGGGCATGCGCGGCAAAAGCACCGGCCAGCACCGCCGTGCCGGCGCCCAGGCAGGCAGCGATTCCGGCGCGTCGGCGGCTCGCATTGAGGTCAGTCATGGCACGGCAACCGGCAGCTTCGAGGGATGTCGATTGTCAGGCATTCATTGCCTCGAACGGGAATCCGCGGGAACCAGCCGCGACGGCGTCCTTGCCTCGACGGGTTGGTGCGGCTGCCGCGTCATTCCGGCGCGGCCAGCCGCCCTGGCTTGGATGCGGTGGATTGGGATGAACCTACTTTCCGGATTTCGATGGAGTTTTCGCAGAACCCGTCTCAAGCGGCTTGAGCAGGTCATCCATCGACTTGTCGATATCGCCGATCTTGTAACCCGGCAGGACGAAGCTCCAGCCCTTGAATGTTGCGTTGAGCTTTTCCACTTCCGCCGTGATTGCGGCAAGCCGTTGCGCGCGATCCGAGGCCGCATCGGCTGCCGGCGCGGTCGCTTCGCCTTTTGCTGCATCGGCCGCCTCGGGCGCGCCTGCAGCACCGGCAGTGGGATCCGCTTCGGCTGCCGCCGGCTTGTCCTTGCCGGCATTGGCATCGGCGGCCTTGCTCGCCAATTCAGCGTCGACATGTCGCTGCGCGCGCTCGATATCTTCCGCTGCGCTGAACGCAACGTACCGTTTGTCTGCCACCTGCCATGTCCTGGCTTCGACGATCACGCCGTCGAATGTCGCGTAGCGCACCATGGTGGCCTTGTCCGGCACGGCGATGTCGCTGCTTGCCGCGACATCGTCCAGTTTCAGCTCGGCCAGCACCGAGGCCAGGCCATTGGCGGCGAATTCGGAACTCGGCTCGCGCCCCTTCGGCAGGTCGGCGATGGTGTAATGCGGATCCGAGGCCTTGTCCTTGAACACGCGCAGCACCTTGCCGTCAGCGTGCGTGATCGTCACCGAGGCGATGCGCTCGGAAGGGATGTTCGCCAGATCCTTGCGCAACCAGTTGGCCGGCTCCTTGTCGGGGATGAGATTTCCGCCAGCCAGCCAGCTCTGCTCCTCGCCACTTCGGCGCACATAGGTGCCGCCACCCTGCGCGTTGTAGACACCGGCAATGAACGTGACCGGCGCAGCAAGGCCATCAATGCCGACTGCGATCCCCTTGGCCTGCGGATCGCTGATGTCGGAAACACCGAGATCCGGGTAGCGCTCTGCCTTTGCGGTCTTCTTCTCGACGAGTTTCGATTCGGCAAGCTTGAGCAGGTACTCGCGCAGCTTGCCGAGGTCAGCCGGATAACCGCCCTTCTCCGCCACGGTCCAGACGCCATCTTTCTTGACCAGGGTCACCACGGTGTTCTTGTTTGCCGTTGTCACCAGCAGACGGCTGACATCGTTGAGGTGATCGGCAAGACCGGCAACCAGGGGCGCGGCCTGCTCGCTGAAATCACTGACCGGCTTGCGCGAGTGCTGCACAGCCAGAGCAATGACGACAACCGCCAGGGTAGCGATGGCAAGGCTGATCAGGTTCTTCTGCTTCAACATGGTCTTCTCCTCCTTCAAGCCGACTTGCGCCGACGCACCTGCCAGAGTGCAAAGCCGATCGCGGCCAAGGTGACCAGCAAGGGCACGAAGACGATGTTGAGGAACTTCAGGCGACTGCCCAGCGATTCGATCTCGGCATCCAGCGAGCGCCGCACATCGCGCAACTCCTTGCGGATTTCGGCCTTGCGCTTGACGAAGTTGTCGAGTTCGGATTTCTGTTCCGGCGAGAGGATCATCGCCTGATCACTGGTTTTTGCACTTTGCAACTGGGCCAGCTTGCGCTCGGTTTCCTGCAATTCCTGTTGCAGCTCCTGCTCCTTGGCACGGAAACGGTCATCGGCGCTGCGCTTGAGCGCCTCGACCGTGGTGAACGGGCGTTGCGAGGTGGCACGACCACGAATCGAAATCAGTGCCGAGGAGCCAGTCAGGTTGTCGATGGTATTGAGCACCAGGTCGCCGTTGTTGGCAAAGGCGTTCATCAGTTTCTGGCCGAGGAAATTCTGTACCTGCACCCAAAGCCGATCGGCAAGCAGGTCGGTGTCGGCGACCAGCACGATCTGCCCATCCTCCTTCGATTCGGCGAGGTGACCGGCCTCGTTGCGCTCCGGGAATGCGCTCTTGAACTTGCCTTCGACACGCCCGGCAATCACGTAACGCTCGCCGGTCGGCTTGAAGTCGCTGAGCAAGGCGCTGGGATCGGGCAGCATCTTCAAGCGACTTGCCGGGCTGGTCGTGGCATCGCCCGAACTCTGCATCAGCGGCACCAGTTTTGTTGTCGCATCCTTGGCCAGGCCGAAAAAGCCGGCACTGGAAACATTGATGCTTTCGAGGTTTGCAGTGACCACGTCATCGTGATTGAGGTCGACCGCGGTCAGGCCGATGATGCCCGGATGGTGCACCGGTGCGCGGCCCTGGCCGATGCTGACGGCAACCGCGCGTGCGCGATCAAGGACGATGGTCTTCGCGTCGTATTCAATGCCCCAGGCCTTGAACAGCTTCGGCAGGTCCGACGAATGATCGGCGAACATCGCCGCCTGTGGATCCTGCGGATCGGCACCGCTGGTGTCGAGCTCCGCATCGGGATCGACGAAGACCAGCAGGTGTCCGCCACGCAGGACAAACTGGTCGATCGCGTATTGCGCCTCGTCGGAGAGTGCCTTCGGATGCACCAGCACGAGCACGCTGATATCGGGATCGATGCTCTTGATGCCGCCCGGATTCAGGTCACGCACATCGAAGGATTGCGAAAGCTGCTGCTGGATCGCCCAGGGATCGCGCATCTGCCGCGTCTGCGGATCGAAGCCGACACCCATCGGCAGATTCGACACCAGGCCGACCACGGGTTTCTTCGGCGTCGCCAGTTCATGCACCAGCTTGGCCACGTCGTATTCGAGGAAGGATTCCTTGTCCGGCTGGAAGAACGGAATCACCGACTGGCCATTGGTCGAATTGGTACCGGCCAGGCCGAGGAACACGGTCTCGCCACCGGCCGTGACCGGAACCGCCTGCAAACCATAGGTCGTGGCGCGATCCTCGTCCTCCGAGAACGGCAGCGGATCGATCACCTGCAGGTGGATGTTGCCATTCGAACGCGCCGCCATTTCCTCGAGCAGCTCGCGCACGCGGGTCGCATAGGTGCGCAGTTGCGGGATGTTCTGGCTGCCCTTGTCCGAGTAGAACAGGTACAGGTTGATCGGCTCGTCGAGCTTGGCAAGGATTTCCTTGGTGCCGCTGGACAAGGTGTAGAGATTGTTCTGAGTCAGGTCGACGCGCGCGCCACGGAACAGCACGTTGACCACCAGCATGAGGCCGATGAACAGCACGATGAGGATGAGCAGTGCGCCGCCGGAGAGGGTCTTGCGATTGGATGTCATGGTCGGGTTTCCTCAGTCGGCTTTTTTCAGGTCGATGACGATCGCGCTGGCATACAGCCAGAATCCGATCATGAGGACGAAATAGAGCAGATCGCGAAGATCGATCACGCCCTTGCTGATCGAGGAGAAGTGGGTGAGGAAACTCAGGCTGGCGATGGCATCGACCAGCAACTGCGGAGCCCACGAGCGGAACACATCGAGCACGAGCGGGAATCCCGCCATGACCAGCAGGAAACAGACGACGACGGTAAGAATGAAGGCGACCACCTGATTGCGCGTCGCCGCCGAGATGCACGAGCCGATGGCGAGGAAGGCACCAGCCATCAACCACGCGCCAAGATAGCTGGCGAAAATCACGCCATTGTCGGGATCACCCAGATAGTTGACGGTGATCCACAGCGGAAAGGTCAAGGCCAGGGCAATGCCGATGAACAGCCAGGCGGCAAGGAACTTGCCCGTCACAGCCTGCCACATCGTGATCGGCAGGGTCAGCAGCAGTTCGATCGTGCCGCTCTTGCGCTCCTCCGACCACAGGCGCATCGACACGGCCGGCACCAGGAACAGATACAGCCACGGCAGGAAACTGAAGAACGGCAGCAAGTCGGCTTGTCCGCGCTCGTAGAAATTGCCGAGATAGAAGGTGAACGCACTCGACAGGACAAGGAAGATGACGATGAACACATAGGCAACCGGGGTCGCGAAATAGCTGCGCAGCTCGCGCTTGCAGACGGTGGTGATCGCACTCATGCCTGTGCCTCCTGTGCCCTGCCCTGGGTGATCGTGCGGAAAACCTCGTCGAGGCGGCCACCTTCGAGGGCCAGCTCACGCACCACGATATTGCGCTCCTGCAACACCTGATTGACGGCGACGAAAATCTGCTTGCCGGGTTTCGGAAAAGCAGTGATGCGCCCATCCTGCGCATCGACTTCGATTGCCGCGACATCGGCTACACGCGACAACGCTTCCCTGGCCGCCCTGGTGTCGGTGGCGGTCAGCGATACGGCCTGGTGATAGCGCGAGCGCGCTTCAAGTTCGGCCGGCGTCGCATCGGCAAGCACGCGGCCCTTGGCGATGATGATCGCGCGGCTGCACACGGCATGCACTTCCTCGAGCACGTGGGTCGAGACGATGATGGTCTTGTCGCGCGCCATCGCGTTGATCAAGGTGCGCACTTCATGCTTCTGGTTCGGATCCAGGCCATCGGTGGGTTCGTCGAGGATCAGCACCTTGGGATCATGCAGGATCGCCTGGGCCAGGCCGACGCGACGCTTGAATCCTTTCGACAGGGTTTCAATCGGCTGCTCCAGCACGCCTTCCAGATTGAGTCGGCCCACCGCGTCATCAAAGCGCTTGCGCCGCATGTCGGTTGCGATGTCGCGCGCTTCGGCGATGAAGCCGAGGAACTGGCGCACGCTCATTTCGCCGTAGCTGGGAGCGCCTTCCGGCAGATAGCCGACGACCCGCTTGGCCTCGATCGGCTGCGTCTCGACATCGAAACCGCAGACCTTCGCGCTGCCCGAAGTCGGCGCGAGGAAACCCGCGATCATCTTCATCGTGGTCGACTTGCCGGCACCGTTGGGGCCGAGGAAGCCGAGCACCTGTCCAGGCTCCACCTTGAAGGTGATGCCATCGACGGCGACCAGATCGCCGTAGCGTTTTCCCAGAGCTTGGGTTTCTATCATGTTCGAATCACCCTGTAGTCCGAAATCATGCAGGCTCCGCCGGATCCGGCGAAGCGAAAGTCGATCGCCGCAAATCCCGGCGCATCGGTATCCGCCGGAGCGGAAAACCGGATCGAAGAAGCGTCATGGATTGCGAGCGACCCGCAATGTACCCCAGCGGGAGGCAAAAAGTTCCCGGGCACAATCAATCCGCAGGAACTCACGCGTCCGGGAACAGAATCCCGAAGGGCGGGGGGGGGGGGGGGGGGGGGGGGGGTGCCCGCCGGATTGAACCGGCCGCGGGGGGGGGGGGGGGGGGGGGGGGGGGGGGGGGGGGGGGGGGGGGGGGGGCGGGGGGGGGGGGGGGGGGGGGGGGGGGGGGGGGGGGGGGGGGGGGGGGGGGGGGGGGGGGGGGGGGGGGGGGGGGGGGGGGGGGGGGGGGGGGGGGGGGGGGGGGGCGGGGGGGGGTGGGGAGGGTGCGGGTGGGGGGGGGGGGGGGGGGGGGGGGGGGGGGGGCGGGCCCCCCCCCGGGGGGGGGGGGGGGGGGGGGGGGGGGGGGGGGGGGGGGGGGGGGGGGGGGGGCCCCGGCGGGGGGGGGGGGGGGGGGCGCGGGGGGGGGGGGGGGGGGGGGGGGGGGGGGGGGGGGGGGGGGGGGGGGGGGGGGGGGGGGGGGGGGGGGGGGGGGGGGGGGGGGGGGGGGGGGGGGGGGGGGGGGGGGGGGGGGGGGGGGGGGGGGGGGGGGGGGCGGGGGGGGGGGGGGGGGGGGGGGGGGGGGGGGGGGGGGGGGGGGGGGGGGGGGGGGGGGGCCCGGGGGGGGGGGGGCCCCGGGGGGGGGGGGGGGGGGGGGGGGGGGGGGGGGGGGGGGGGGGGGGGGGGGGGGGGGGGGGGGGGGGGGGGGGGGGGGGGGGGGGGGGGGGGGGGGGGGGGGGGGGGGGGGGGGGGGGGGGGGGGGGGGGGGGGGGGGGGGGGGGGGGGGGGGGGGGGGGGGGGGGGGGGGGGGGGGGGGGGGGGGGGGGGGGGGGGGGGGGGGGGGGGGGGGGGGGGGGGGGGGGGGGGGGGGGGGGGGGGGGGGGGGGGGGGGGGGGGGGGGGGGGGGGGGGGGGGGGGGGGGGGGGGGGGGGGGGGTGAGGTGGGGGGGCCCCCTGTCAAGGCCGCCAATCAGCTTGCCTGCTTGCCAATTGGCGGTCAATGGGCAGGTTCGGCGCGGCCGCGACGGAGCTGGCGGCCCCAGGACTTGACTCGGCCTGCCTGCAAGGTGGGCAGGGCAATCCCCGTTTGCCGGACTGCGCTGCCGAGATGAGCTTTACCGCTTCGATTCAGGTGTGGTCCCTTCCTGGACGAAATGGCGGCGAAAGTCGGCAAGGTTGTCGCCATAGGCGGCCGTGCTTGCCGTCGAGCGTCGCAGAGGTTGCCGGACCTGGGCGGAACTGGCCGTGCGCACGGCACGTTCGGCACGGTGCGATTGCAGGCAGGCCGCTTCCCAGTCCAGTTTGCAGAACGCCAGCAAGGCGCGAACTTCGCTTTCCAGGTCTGCCGTCAAGGCTTCATGCGATTGCACGCGCAGGTGAGCCGGATGCCTCGCCGCCTGCACGCGCATGAAGCGATCATAGTCGCGCCAGTATTGTGCGAGTTCCGCCGGGTCGTAACTGTAGGCAACACGATTGGGGCCAAACAACTGCTTGTAGCACGACCACGCGGTTTCCACGGCATCGCGCCGCGAATCGATGATGCGTGCAGCCGGCAGCATGGCGCGAATCGCGGCGGTGTATGGCCAGTTCTCCGGCATCTTGTCGCTGTGCATGGGCTTGTCCGCGCGCCAGCGTCGGGTGCGATCGAGGTATTCCTGGCCGAGTCGCTGCCAATCCGCCGCGCTCGCCTGCCCCACCCATTGCGGGAATGCGCGCCGCCGTCGACGCGATTCCTGCTCGATGACGATTGCCAGGTCAGGCAATTCATTGGCGCCTTCCACCCGGGAATGCGCCGCGAGGATCTGTTCCACCAGGGTCGTGCCCGAGCGCGGCAAGCCAACAACGAAAATCACCTCGCTGCCGAGGTTGGCTGGCGCGGACTCGGTCACGCCTTCGAACGCCCGGATGGTTTCCGCCACTTGCCGCGACCATTGCGCACCGTCCCAGGTCACCCGGCGACGGCTGAGGCGATTGGCGCTGTCGAACGCTGCGACCGCATCGGCATGCTCGCCCGCGTCTTCAGCGGCTCGGCCGAATGCATAGGCAAGCAATGATCGCTCGATGTCATTCCAGTGCGGCGCGTTGTACGCAGCTTTCAAGCTCGCCAGCTCGGCGGCATCAAGCCGGATTGTCTTGATGTCCATCAAGCCAAACCACGCGGCCGGAATCTCCTGCCGGCGACGGATCAACTCGCGATACTCGGCGGCAGTGTCGTCAATGCGACCCATCGCCTGCAAGCTGCGCGCACGCAACAGGCGGGCACGCGCAAGATCCGCATCTGCGGCAAGCAACCGGATGGCAACATCCAGTGCCGCCTCCGAATCAGCGCCTGCATCGAGGACAATGCCGAGTTCGATCAAGGTGGCGGCATCGTTGCGATGCTCCAACGCACGCCGAAGCGTCGCCGCTGCGCTAGCGGTGTCACCATTCGCGCTTTGCGCACGACCGAGATCGATCAGGTTGTCGATGTCGCCAGGAACCGCTTCTGCGACCGTCGCAAAGTTGCGGATCGCTTCAGCCCAGTCGCCACGCAGGTAGCGGGCACGCCCCACCAGGCGCAAGGTTTTCGGATGCTCCGGTGCCAGCACCATTGCCGGCACCAGGGCAGCCTCGGCGGCAACCAGGTTGTTCGCTGCCAGCGCCTGCTCCGCATCCCGCAAAACCGCTACCGCTTTCGCCGGAACGGGTGGATAGCGAGGGCCTGGATTGCGCGGAACGCCATGGGACCTTGACGCTTTCTTCATCGCGCGATCATAGCCAGTCGCCATCCGGCGGTCGATCCTGCAGCACTGTTGCGGCGGCCTCGCAAGAAAGTCCTTTCAACCCTGACCGAACATGACCAGGATCCGTGCCGGTCGCACGCGGGCGCTTGCCGAAAGAACTGACCATGACGACGCGACCGCCGAGTCAATTTCGGAGACTGATCGTGGCGCATGAAAAACGCCCCTTGCGGGGCGTCTTTGAAACCCGTGCACTGTACTGGAAATCAATCAATCGAATAGCTTTGCAGAGAGACGGGTGTGGTGCCGGTAGTAATGGCGGTTCCATCATTCTGATAGCAGAAATGATTTATCGTCGCGGGGAAGCCGGCCGTGGCGCCGGTATCCAACTGGATCCAGCCATAGTTCATTGTGGCGGTGCCCTCATTGAATACGCGGAGCCCCATGTACATTCCAGTATTGGTAGTGCGCCAAAGGGCGGGGCCAGGATCGGCGACGGAGCTCGTGAACAGGCTGGCTGGGCCGACCGTTGCGCCGGAAGGAAGAACGGAAATGTTCGTTCCATCCCAGAGCGCGCCGCGATTTGCATCATTGTTGAACCAGAAGGAAATCCCGGGCAAACCGCGATCATAGGGATTGAAATCCCAACCTGATGGCGCGCTGGCACCATTGGCACCGGTAATCAGGTTGAGATAGATGCCGGTTCCATCCTGCGGGACGGCGAGTGGCACCGTTGCGGTGTCGCAGATGATCGCGGCCATGGCGGTGCTGGAAGCGACTGCAAGCATCGAGGCGGCAAAAACTGCCGCAACCGGTGAGGCATATTTACGGGTTTTCATTGATAAGGGTCTCCCAAGTCATCAATCACTAAAACAAGCCGTTCTGAAAGGATGGCACGACAATTCCCACCGATACGACAAAATGCCGCGTGAAGATGCGCGAATACACGGCAAGTGTCAATATTTCACGTGAGTCACGATATTCTCGAGGGCGCGCGCCAAAGGCTCCAGCGACTCCCCGTAGTTTTTCGCACGAGCCGTGTTTCGCCGTAGCGGCTGACGGACCTGCGCGGCACTTGCGGTCTTCACAACCCGTGCTGCATCGTGGAAATCCAGGCACGCCGGTTCGAATTCCAGTCCGCAGAACGCCAGCAGCTCGCGCACCTGGCCCTCCGGGTCTTTCTGAAGTGCCTCATGGGATTGGATGCGGCACTGTTCGGGGTACAGCGACTCCCAGACTTGCCAGAGTGAGCGACAATCCTCGGCGTAACGAGCAAGCTCGGTCCAATCGTAGCTGTAGCGGACACAACCAGGGGAGAACATCTGCTTGTGGCATGACCAGCAGGTTTCGAGCAGATCACGCTCGGTGAAGATGAATCGCGCCGCCGGAATCATGCGGCGCAAGGCACCGATGTACTTCCAGTTCCCGGGCATCTTGTCGGTAAATCGACCCGTCTCGTGCCAGCGCCGCGTACGCTGAAGATAGGCCTCACCCAGCCGGCGCCAATCCTCGTTGGTCGCATCTGCAGCCCAGTGCGGAAACTCCCGAGCGCGTCGTCTCGATTCCGCCGATATCACCAAGTCCACGTAGGGCAACTCACCGGCACCCATGACCCCCGGATGCGCCGCGAGGATCTGCTCTACCAAGGTGCTCCCCGAACGAGGCATGCCAACGATGAATATCACGGGAAATCCAGAGTCCTCGGCTGGTACTTCGATTGCATCCGCGAATGCGCGAGCGATTTGATTGATCTGCTCCGTGTGCGTCTCGGCTGACCATTCGGTGTTGCCTCTCATCAATTGATTGGCTCTTTGTACCGCCCGAACAGCATCCGGATATCGCCCAACAGCCTCATATGCCTGGCCCAAGGCAAAACCTGCAAGGGCGCGGTCAAGCTCCAGCGTACGTGGATCGCTCTCCAGCTTTTCAATTGAAAGCAATTCCTGATCCGCAATCTGGATCGTTTTCAAGTCAAGCAGGCCAAACCATGCCTTGGCCGCTTGCGCCGGGCGACTGGTCAAGCGGCGGTATTCCTGAGCGGCTTCCTCGATCCGACCGCTCGCGGTCAGCGCTCGCGCACGCAAGAAGCGGCTCGGCATATGCTGCGGGGCGAGTCGTATCGCTTGTTGTGCGGCTTCAAGTGCATCTTCGCCCTGCGAGTTGCGATCACAGGTGGTGCCGAGTTCGAACCACATTTGCGCGTCCGGTCGAAGCGCCAATGCCTCCCGATATTGGTCGATTGCGGAATCAAGTTGCGTGTCATCGGCCAGGGCGCGTGCCAACTCCTGACGAAGTTCGAAATCACGCGGATTCCGGGCAACTGCATCCTTCAGGAACGCCACAGCGTCTGTCGTTCTACCCCGGCGGCGCAGCACCTTCCCAAGCAACCCCATGGCTCGCGGGTGATCGGCAGCCAGTGCCATCGCGAAGTTTGCGGATCGCTCGGCACCGGCAAGGTCATTGCACTGCAGGGACCGATCGCCATCGTGCAGGAATTTCCGGATGTTGGCGGGAATGCCGGCAGGTGTTGCGGATTTTGTCATGGCCATGGATCGTCATGGATGGGCGACGTTGACGCGATCGCGCCGCTACTGTAACAACGAGCGTGCGGCACACCAACAACAGCTGCGGCCTCACGCACGCCGACATGAAATCGGCAGTGCCTGCGCTTCACGCACGATGATATGGATGACCGGCGAGGATCGTCGTGGCGCGATAGAGCTGTTCGGCGACGATCAGTCGCACGAGCATGTGCGGGAGGGTCAGCGGGCCGAGTGACCAGCGCTGGTTGGCGCGCTTGAGTACATCCTCGGCGTGGCCATCGGGGCCGCCGATGACGATGGCCAGGTCGCGACCGAGCATGCGCCATTCACCGAGTTGCACGGCGAGCTGTTCGCTGCTCCAGCTCTTGCCGCGCCCGTCGAGGGCGACGATGTGGGCACCTGGGGAAATCGCGGCGAGAACGGCAATGCCTTCATCGGCCATGGCGCGGATCGGATCGCGGCTCTTGCCGCGATTGCCGAGTGCAACCTCGATCAGTTCGAGCGGCAACTCGCGCGACAGGCGCTTGCGGTATTCGGCAAACCCTTCGGCGACCCAGGCCGGCATGCGTTCACCGACCGAAATCAGTCGCGTGCGCACGCCGGATCCGGCTCAACCATCAAGCTTTTCGGGATGCTCGTCATCACCGACCGTCCACAGGCGTTCGAGGCCGTAGAACTCGCGGGTGCGCGGCAGCATGACGTGGACGACAATGTCGCCGAGATCGACCAGCACCCATTCCGCCTCGCGCTCGCCTTCGACGCCGATTGGCGGCAGGCCGGCCTTCTTGGCGGCGCGCACGACTTCGTCGGCGATCGAGCGCACATGTCGTGTCGAGGTGCCGCTGGTAATGACAATGAGGTCGGTGACCGAGGTCTTGCCGCGCACGTCGATCTCACGGGTCTCGCGCGCCTTGAGATCGTCCAGCGCCGTGGTCACGGTGCGATGCAGGCGGGCGAAGACATCCTGCTCGAGATCGGGCTTGATGCGCTTTTTCGGCGCCACCTTGCTCACGGCCTTCTTTGCAGCCGGTTTGGCGACCGCGCCCTTGCTGCGGGTCTTGGCCGGAACCATCGCCTTGGCGGGCGACTTCGCCGACAGCCGGGTTGCATCCTTTTTCGCTGTCGTTGTCTTGCGCGCCATCGGGGCTTTCCTTGCCGCGGTGGTGTTGCCTGCCCGGCGCGGCCGGACGCGTGTTTCAGACGTACTCAAGGGAGAATCAACCTCGTCACAAGGGCGCGCCGGATCCAGCGCGTGGGCAGTATAGGGCCAAACGCCACGGCGCCAGCACTAGACCGGGGTCAGGGTTCCGCACCCACGGCGATCGCCCGCCCCGGGTCGCTGATCCATCCGCTCCAGGATGGAGCAAACAATCGCGATCCGTGCAGCCCGGCGACTTCCATCGCCAGCAGGTTGTGGCAGGCGGTGACGCCGGAGCCGCACATGTGCACGACGGCTGAAGACACATGCGGCTCGATGAGCGCCGTGAACTCGGCCGCCAGTTGCGCGGGCGGCTTGAAACGGCCATTGGCATCGAGATTGTCGGTGAACGGCCGGTTGCGCGCGCCGGGGACATGGCCGGCAACCCGATCCAGCGGCTCGACCTCGCCGCGAAAGCGCGGCCCGCCGCGCGCATCGAGCAGGCAGATCGACCCCGCCGCAAGCTCTGCCTGCAGGGCCTCGTAACCGACCAGTTGCTGGCGATCGTAGGCAACGGAAATCCGTGTCCGTGCCGGTACCTGTTGGCTGCTTTCGGTCGGCAGACCGCTGGCTTTCCAGGCCGACCAGCCGCCATCGAGCACGCCCACCGCTTGTGCCCCGACCAGGCGCAGCATCCACCACAGGCGCGACGCGGCGAGCGCGCCGCCGGCATCGTCATAGGCGATCAATGGGCGATCGGGACGCCAGCCCCAGCGCGACAGGACATCCGAGAAAACTGCCTCGTCGGGCAAGGGGTGGCGGCCCTGCCCTGGCTTGCCCAGATCGGACAGATCGCTGTCGAGTTCCGCATGGATAGCACCGGGAACATGGGCGGCGGACCAGGCCTGGCGGCCGCTGTCCGGCGAACTCAAATCCTTGCGGCAATCCACGACCAAGGCGTCGTCCTGATCGATCAGGACGGTCAGTTCCTCAACCGAGATCAATGTCTTCACCGGCATGCCTCCAGTCGTCGCAGCAGATTCTGCAGGATTGCCGCCGTCGCGCCCCAGATGCGCTTGCCGTCGTAGCTGAACTCGAATATCTCGCGGCCACGGCCATGCCAGAGGATTTCCGAACGTCGCAGGCAACCCGGGGTGAGGATGACCTCCAGCGGCACCTCGAAAATCTCGGCCACTTCATCCGGATGGGGATTGAGCTTGAAGCCATCGCGCACGAATCCGACCACCGGGGTCACGCTGAATCCGGAGATCGTGTCGAAACAGTCGAGGTAACCGAAGGCCTCGACGAAACGGGCGTCGATGCCGGTTTCCTCGTCGGTCTCGCGCAACGCAGCGGCGATCGGATCGCGATCGGCGGCATCCATGGCACCACCAGGGAAACTGATCTGGCCGGCATGATGGCGCATGGTTTCGTTGCGCCGGGTGAACAACATGCTCAACGCGTCGCCGCGGCAGATCACCGGCAAGAGGACCGCAGCCTGGCGCAGCGGCGTATTGTCCGACCACAGCTCGGGAAACTCGGTGGCGTTCCAGCCCGGCGGCTGCGGTGGATCGGCCAGCGATCGCACGGCACGGCGCAAGCGGACGATGTCGATGTGCTCGCTCATTCCCGGCGTGCCTCGCGTTGCGGCAGCACCACATTCATCAGGTGGGCACGCTCGGCGCGAGTCATGCCGAGCCAGCCGGCAATCTCGACGGCGCTGCGAAAACAACCGACGCAAAGCCCGTTGTCATCGAGATGGCAGATGCCGATGCACGGACTGAGAACAGGTTGTGGAAAATCGATGTGCATGGAAACCGGCTGTCCTGTCGACGCGCGTGCGCCTGCTGTTACATTAAGCTCGATATGAACCGATGGTGCCACGCATGCTTGGAATGGCAACGAAAGTCGTCAGCGATTACGGGAAGGTGCTTGCGCAGGTGGAACCCGGAGTCTACGGGCTGCCGGAGAGCTTGTTGCCGCATGCCCGCGAATCGATCCGTTTCGCAATCCTGACCCTGCTCAGGGAATTGGGCGCCGATCACCAGGAAGTCAAGGAGGGCCTGCGCCAGGGCTATGTCTACCTGGCCCAGTTTGTCGGTGACGAGGAGGCAACCATGGTTCGCGACGGACAGGCCAGCGTCAGCGACGGCAGGCTGGATGAAAGCAGCACCGAACCGGCCATGCGCATCATCAATCGCATCAAGCTCGACATGGAACGTGCCGTCGAGGAAATGCGCGACTTCCCCTGATCGATGCCGGCACGCCGGCCGGAAATGGAAACGCCGCGGATTGCCGCGGCGTTTCGTTTGCGCAACTGCTCAATCGATCACTTGGAATCGATGACCTTGATATCGAACACCAGCGCCTGGTTCGGACCGATGCGCGGCGGCTGGCCGCGTTCGCCATAGGCCATGTCCGGTGGCACGAAGATCTGCCAGTGATCACCGACCTTCATGCGCGAAAGCGATTCCTGCCAGCCCTTGATGACTTCGTTGACCTTGAACTTGACCGGTTCGCCGCGAGCGAACGAGCTGTCGAACTCGAGTCCGTCCCACAACGAACCGCGATAGTGCACGGTGACTTCGCTGGTCGCGCCAACCTGCTTGCCGGTGCCATCCTCGATCACCCGGTACTGCAGACCCGAGGGCAGAGAAACGATGCCCTTCTTGGTCTTGTTCTCGGTCATGAACTTGTTGCTCTTTGCAAGGTTTGTGCTGGCGATCTTGTCGAACTCGGCCTTGGCCTCGGTCATCATCTTGGTCTGGAATGCCGAAAGCGTGTCGCGCATGGTGTCTTCGGCCACGGCCGGATTGCGCTTGGCATAGGCATCCTGCATCGCGCGGATGACCGTATTGATGTCCACGTCCATCTTGCGATCGGTGAAATCCTTGCCGATCTGGTAACCGATCGAGTAGGAAAGCTTGCCCTTTTCGGACGTCGTGTCCTGGGCAAAGGCCGTTCCCGATACCAACAACGCCACCATGGCGAGTGACAAACCAAATTTCATGCTGCCTCCAGAATGGATCTGAAACGGATGATTACGCGATGTTGCGCCGGATCCAGGCACCGGACGGCGCAAAAAAGGCCGGTCAGTGTACCTGAGCCACTCGCGATCGCCAATTTCCAACGAGTGCCCGGCGTTCTCTGAACTTCCGGGGCAGGCAAAGTTCGACGACCAAAGCTCGACGACCGGCCTTTGCAGGCGCTGGTATGATCCCCGACCTTCATGAACGCAGGCATACCGGGAGCCCACGATGGCGTTTCGCAATCTGATCAGCAGTGACCGCGGTGCCGTGCGCAGCATCACCATCAACCGCCCGGACAAGCTCAACGCGCTCAACCGGGAAACCATCAACGAGCTGCAGATCGCCTTCGACCAGGCCCGCCATGACGATTCGGTGCGAGCGGTGGTATTGGCCGGAGCCGGCGAAAAAGCCTTCGTGGCAGGTGCCGATATCGCTGAACTGAGCGCGATCACGCCAATCCAGGCGCAGACCTTTTCGCGTGCCGGGCAGCGCATGATGCGCACGATCGAATTGCTCGGCAAACCGGTGATCGCCCGCATCCAGGGCTTTGCCCTCGGAGGTGGCCTCGAAATCGCCATGAGTTGCCACCTGCGGGTGGGCAGCGAAAGAGCGCGCCTCGGGCTGCCTGAAATCAGCCTCGGCCTGTTGCCCGGGTTTGGCGGCACCCAGCGCCTGCTGCGCCTGGCCGGTCGCCCGGCGGCGCTGGAGCTGTGCCTGCTCGGACAGCCCGTTGATGCCGTGCGTGCGCATCAGCTCGGCCTGCTCAACCGTGTGGCCGCGGTCGACGCGCTGGATGACGAGGTCAACGCGCTGGCCGACCAATTGGCCGCCTCGGCGCCGCATGCACTGGCCGGCATCCTTGATGCCATCCTCGTCGGCGGCGAATGCCCGTTCGCCGAAGCAATGGATTTCGAGAGCAAGGCATTCGCCCTCACCTGCACCACCGAGGACATGCGCGAGGGGACCCGCGCCTTCCTCGAGCGTCGCAAGCCGGCATTCACCGGCAAGTAAACCGTGGCGCCAGCGCATCGGGGGGAATGCGCACGGCTTTCCAATGCAGGTTGGCTCAGTGCGAGCTGCCGCGATATTTCTTTTCGCCGGCAGTGACCGCGACGCCAAGACGGTTCTCCGGCGGCGCCAATGGACAGGTGGCAAAGGCCGTGAAAGCACACGGCGGGTTGTAGGCCTTGTTGAAATCGATCACGACCTTGCCATCCCTTGGCATCGCTGAATAAATGAAGCGCGCCGCGCCATAGGTCTCCTTGCCGCTGGTCTTGTCGGCAATGATGAAGAACAGTTCATCGGCATCCTCGGTCTCCAGCACCGGCAGCAACTCGAAAGCCTTGCCGTCACGCTCGAAGATCGCCTTGCCCGGCACCGGCATCCTGTCGAGCGTGCCAATGACATTGGGAATCTCCAGCGTGTGCGGCGGATCAAACGCCACCCACTTCGCCTCGATGCGCCAGCTCGGATCGACCGGGTAGGCATCGATGCCAAGGAAACCGGTGCGCGTCGTCGCCTCGCTGTCCTTGATGCGCAGGCCCTTTTTTCCACCGGCCCGGTCAATCAGGTAGAAGCTCACGTTGCCGAAGGCGACCACCGTTGGCTGCTCGTGTGCGTCATCGAGTAACTCGGCACGGGTTCGCGTCGTGCCGTCAATCGTCGCGCCGGTACCTTCATTGAGGGAGATTGTCACCTTGTCGCCTTTCCACTCGATGCTGCCAAGGTGCGCGGGCGCCTTGGCGATGACGATATCGTTGTCGCTGGCGCTGCCGATCGTTCTGGTTCCGGGTTTCAGCCATTCCAGGCCGACCAGGGACAACCACCCACCAGGTGCCTTGAGCCGCTCAAGGCGTTGCTCGCGCCATGTTTCAATCGTCCGGGTGTAGTCGTCGTCATTGCCCGCTGAAACGAGTTGGGTTCCGGAAATGCTGGCTGCAAGCAACAGGCTGGTCATCAACATCGAAAAGTCCTTGGTGGGGAGGCGGATCGACGGCCATCATCGTCCACGGAGAAACAGGCGATCAAGTTCCTGCAGGCTGAGCTGGACCCAGGTCGGGCGGCCATGATTGCATTGCGCCGATCGTTCGGTTGCCTCCATGTCGCGCAGCAGCGCATCCATCTCGGGCAGGCTGAGGCGGCGATTCGCCCGCACCGAACCGTGGCAAGCCATGGTTGACAACAACTCGTTGCCGACCTCCTCGATGCGCCGCGACGAACCATGAGCCGCCAGGTCGGCAATGACATCACGGACCAGCTGCGATACGTCGCCCCCCGCAAGCAGGGTCGGCACGCGACGCACGGTAATGCCCTGCATGCCACTGCGCACGACGTCGAAACCCAGGTCGGCGAAGCGTTCGGCGTGTTCCTCGACGATGCCAGCCTCGCGCTCGCTGACGGCAATCAGCAACGGCACCAGCAACATCTGCGAACGAATGCCCTCGCCTTCACGCGCCAGCTTGAGTCGCTCATAGGTGATGCGCTCATGCGCAGCGTGCATGTCGACCAGGACCAGGCCTTGCGCGTTCTGCGCAAGCACGAAGATGCCGTGCAACTGCGCGATGGCAAAGCCGAGCGGTGGAATATCCGCAGCAGCAGCCTCCGTTGATCCATCGCTGCGACCGGCCAGGCGCGGGAAGTCACGAGCGCTTGCCGATGGCGTGCCGAGCAAGGCGGCATAGTCGGCCAGCGGCTCGCCCACGCCGAGGCGAAACCCGGACTGGTTGCGCAACACCGGTCGCAGATCATTTGCCGCCGGCTCGGTGCTGGACTCGTGGCCCGGCTGCATGCCGGCACGCGTTGCCGACAAGGCCTCGTGAAGGCTGCGATAGAGAAAATCATGGACCAGTCGCGAATCGCGGAAGCGCACTTCGCTTTTTGCCGGATGCACGTTGACATCCACGCCTTGCGGATCGAGTTCGAGGAACAACACGAAGGCCGGATGACGCCCGTGAAAGAGGACATCCGCGTACGCCTGGCGCACGGCATGGGCAACGACGCGATCGCGGACGAGGCGTCCGTTGACATGGAAATACTGCTGGTCCGCCTGCGAACGCGACGCGGTCGGCAGGCCAACCCAGCCGGACAGGCGCATTCCGGCACCCGCGTGATCAATGCGCAGGCTGTTGCCGACAAACCCGTCGCCCAGCACATCGGCAAGCCGGCGATCGGCCTCGCCGTCCTCGCGCACGGGCTTGTACAGGCGTACTACCTTGCCATTGTTGCTGAGGCGGATCTCGACCGCTTCGCGAGCCAGGGCAATCGAGCGGACCAGGTCGTCGATGTGGTTGAACTCGGTGCGCTCGGCGCGCAGGAACTTGCGTCGAGCGGGCAAATTGTAGAAAAGATCACGAATCTCGACACTCGTGCCTGGCGCGTGCTGGGCCGGCCGCTGGCTGTGCGGCTTGCCGCCGTCAACCTCGATGCGCGTCGCACTGCCGGCAGCCGCCGTGCGGGAAGTCAGTGCGAAGCGGGACACCGAGGCAATCGAGGGCAGCGCTTCGCCGCGAAATCCCAGGGTGCCAACTCGTTCCAGATCCTCGAAGCTTGCGATCTTGCTCGTTGCATGCGCCGAGATCGCCAGTGCCAGGTCGTCGGCATCGATGCCGGCGCCATCGTCGCGCACGCGGATCAGCCGCGCACCGCCGTCCTCGATATCGATCTCGATGCGCCGCGCGCCTGCGTCGAGGCTGTTCTCGACCAGTTCCTTGACCACCGATGCCGGGCGCTCGATGACCTCACCGGCGGCGATCTGGTTGACGAGTTCGGCGGGGAGTGGGTGGATGCGCGCCATGCGTGGACCGGCGGAAATCGAGAGCCGCATCATAACGGATCGAATCCGTCTTCCCGTTCAATGCGTTTGTCGCAACGCTTGCTCAGCCCTGCGGAATCTCGAGCACGTCGCCGACATTGACGCTGTCCCTGGCCAGCTTGTTGGCGTGGCGCAATGCAGCCACCGAAGTGCCGTGGCTGGCGGCAATGGCGCTCAGCGATTCGCCGCGTGAGACGACGTGGCGACTGGCCCTGGCACGGTTGCCCTCCTCCGCGAACCAGGTTCCTGGCGGCGGCGTCGAGCGGAAATAATTGCGCACGCCGTCAAGAATCGCGTCGGCCAGCTTGGTCTGCTCGGCCGGCGTTTTCAGGCGTCGCTCTTCGGCCGGATTGGAGATGAAGGCGGTCTCGACAAGGATCGAGGGCACGTCCGGCGAGCGCAGAACGATGAAGTTTGCGCGCTCGACGTGAGTCTTGTGGGTCGGTCCGACCCGACCCATGGCCGCGTGCACCTGGGCGGCAACGGCGTTGCTCGCTTCCATGGTCGCCCCTTGCGAGAGGTCAAGCAGCACAGCCGCCAGCGTGTCGTCACGCGTATCCAGTGACACGCCACCGACCAGATCGGCACGGTTCTCGCTGTCTGCCAACCAACGCGCCGCCTGACTCGTCGCTCCGCGCGGCGACAGCACCCACACCGAACTTCCGCGAGCCTCGCTCTTGCTGAAAGCATCGGCGTGCACCGAGATGAACAGGTCGGCCTTGGCCTCGCGCGCCTTCTGGTAACGCGCGTCCAGCGGAATGAAGAAATCGCTGTCGCGGGTGAGCAGGGCGCTCATGCCCGGCTCCTTGTCGATCACGCGCTTGAGCTCGCGCGCAACGGCCAGGGTGATGACTTTTTCGTACGTGCCCGAGGCACCGATCGAACCAGGATCATCGCCGCCATGGCCGGCATCGATCATCACCAGGATATTGCGCGATGCACCGGGCGGGACCACCTTGGCGACGGTCTTGACTGTCTCAGGCTGCGACTTTGGGTAGAGGTCGAGAACCAGGCGGTAGCCGAACTTCTCGGCTGGTGGCAGGAGAAAACTCTTCGGCCGCACACCCTGGCCGAGATCGAAGACGACGCGCAAATCCCTGGCACCCTGCTTGCCGCTGCGCATGGCCTTGAGCAGCCCTTTGGCCGCGGCAGCCGTGTAGTCGGCGCTGAATGTGCTCGACTTCAGATCGAGAACCAGGCGATCCGGTCCGGCCAGATCGAACAACTTGTAATCCAGCGGGCCGGAAACATCGAAAACGGCACGCGTGTATTCGGGGCCGGCCCAGATCCGCAGAGCCTTGATTTCAGCCGCCTGCGCCGGCAACCACGCTACCACGAGCATGGCCAGGACAGCGAAAATTCGTCTCGTCAGCGGGGCGCGATCATCCATGGTTTTGCATTCAAGCGTAGATGACCACGCAATTCAAGTCTTTTTCCTTGAAAATCCGCAATATGCGGAACGTTCCTGAGAAAATATTCAGGAGTGCTGCCGAACACCGGACGAAGCCAGGATACGCAAACATTCATGCCCCCGCGCCGAATTTGCACGGACGGCAATGTTGCGCCGTTCACCGGCATGCTCGAAATGCAGGATCAGGTCTGCGGGTGGCAAGGCGCCGCTGCCGCGCTCCGGCCATTCGATCAGCAGCAGGCTGTTCGCATCCAGCAGATCCGCCAAGCCCAGCCATTCCAGTTCGTCGGCAGCGGCAATCCGGTAGAGATCCAGATGATGGGCTTGCAGATCGCCAATCCGGTAGGTCTCGATCAGGCTGTAGGTAGGGCTCTTGATGCGCTCGCCCACGCCAAGGGTGGTCAACAACGCGCGGGCAAAAGTGGTCTTGCCGGCCCCGAGATCGCCCTCCAGCAGGATCACGCCACCTTGGGCGAGTGGCGCGGCAAAGGCCTGAGCGAGTTGGCTGAGCGCGGCTTCATCGACACCCCGCCATTCAAGGACTGCGTTCATGCCCGGCCCGGATTGACCAGCACGCGCAGGAACGGCAGCAGATCGCCGGCAATCATTCCGCGTGGACAGTCGCCGGCGGCACGATCACCAGCCAGCGCGTGCACGACGACGCCTAGCCTGGCGGCATCCCAGGCCGACAAGCCTTGCGCGAGCAAACCGGCAATCACCCCGGTCAGCACGTCGCCCATGCCGCCGCTGGCCATGCCCGGATTGCCGAACGGGCAAAGGGCCACTTGTTGCGCGGGATTGGCGATCAGGCTGCCGGCGCCCTTGAGCACGACCACGGCCGCATGGCGGCGGGCCAGTTCACGCACCGCGGCAAATCGATCGGCCTGGACCTCTGCCACCGTGCATGCAAGCAGACGCGCGGCCTCGCCGGGGTGCGGCGTCAACACGGCCTCGGCTGGCAGATCGACAGGTTCCAAAGCGAGAAGATTGAGACCATCGGCATCGAGCACGCAGGCCCTGCCGGCACGCACGGCGGCATCCCAGAGCGCGTGCCCCCAGGCCGCCTGCCCCAGGCCCGGGCCAATGGCGAGGACGCTGCTGCGTTCGATCAAGGCTTGCAGTGCCTGCGGGCCTTCGATGCCACGCACCATCAGTTCCGGCCGATGTGCATTGATCGCCGCCACATTCAATGGCTGCGTCGCCACACTGACCAGGCCGGCACCGACCCTCAGGGCGGACTCCGCAGCCAGCGCAATCGCGCCGGCCATGCCTTCGCTGCCACCGACCGCAAGAACATGACCATATTTACCTTTATTTACATTGCTACTGCGCTCCTGCAACAAGGAGGTGAGGCCAGCGTCGAGCAACTGCGCATCGCCGGGACAGGCGGAAAGGATTGCCGGCGGAATTCCAAGGGTATCGAGGCTCAATGCGCCACAGCAATCCACGCCATCGGCGGTGAACAATCCGCGTTTCCAGCCGACGAAGCTGATGGTTGCATCGGCGCGCACGACGACACCCGGCGCAACCCCGCTGTCGGCATCGAGCCCGGATGGCACATCCAGCGAAAGCGTACCGCCGCGACAGGCATTGATCTGCTCGATCAGCTGCGCTGCAACGCCGTCGGGAGCGCGTCGCAATCCGGTGCCAAACAGGCCGTCGACCAGCACATCCACCTCGACGGGCAAGGTGGAATCCCCTGCAATCGCGATCGAGCCACCGGCATCCAGCCACGCGGCGCGCGCGCGCGCGGCATCCCCGCTCGATTCCTCGCCGAGGGCGACAACGTGGACGTCAAGGCCTGCCGCTGCAGCGAGCCCGGCAACGAGGAACGCATCACCGCCATTGTTGCCGTTTCCAGCGACGACCAGCACGCGGCGAGCCGCCTGCCAGCGCAGGCACAGCAGGGCGAATGCGGCCGCCGCGGCGCGCGCCATCAACTCATGCCCGGCAATGCCGCCGGCGATGGCCGCACGATCCAGGGCGCGAACCTGTTCGACGGTGTGCAAAGTGGTGGCAGGCGGCAGTCTGGGCATGCCGCCGATTATACGGAGCGTTCCGCCCACGCCGGCGATGGCCGTATGCTTGTCGATGAACTTGTTTCCGCCAGCGGCCCATGGCTCCGATTGACTACACCCGACTGACTTCCGACCTGCAGCAATGGGCAGCCGAGCTTGGCTTCCAGCAACTCGGCGTGGCCGGGGTCGAGTTGGCTGACGACGAGCGCCATCTGCTGAACTGGCTGGATGCCGGTCGCCATGGCGAAATGGACTACATGGCTCGCCACGGCAGCAAGCGCAGCCGTCCCGACGAGCTGCTGCCGGGGACGCTGCGCGTGATCTCGGTGCGCATGGACTACCTGCCGGAAGGTGCCCGCGATGGCTGGGATGTACTTGCCGATCCCGACAGTGCCTACGTGGCTCGCTACGCCCTTGGTCGCGACTATCACAAGCTCATGCGCAACCGCCTGCAGAAACTGGCCGAGCGCATTGCTGCCGAAGTCGGTCCATTCGGTTACCGCGCTTTCGTCGATTCGGCACCGGTGCTCGAACGCGCCCTCGCGCGGGATGCCGGCATCGGCTGGATCGGCAAGCACAGCTGCCTGATCAATCGGCAGGCCGGCTCGTGGTTCTTCCTCGGCGAGCTTTATACAGATTTGCCGTTGCCGCTCGCCGAACCGGAAACCGGACATTGCGGAACCTGCCGGCGCTGCCTGGATATCTGTCCAACCCAGGCCATCATTGCGCCTTACCAGGTGGATGCACGCCGCTGCATTTCCTACCTGACCATCGAGCTGCGCGGAGCGATCCCGCTTGAACTGCGCCGACCCATGGGCAACCGCATCTTCGGCTGCGACGACTGCCAGCTGATCTGTCCATGGAACAAGTTTGCGCGCAGCACGCCTGAAGCCGACTTCACGCCGCGCCATGCCCTCGACGACCAGGCACTGATCAACCTGTTCCAGTGGACCGAAGAGGAATTCCTCAAACGCAGCGAAGGCTCACCCATCCGTCGCACCGGGTACATCGGCTGGCTGCGCAACATTGCCGTAGCGCTGGGCAATGCATCCGGTTCCGAGGCGACGATCCGCGCCTTGCAGGAGCGCCAGGATCACCCGTCCGAGCTCGTCCGCGAACACATCCAATGGGCGCTGGCCGAGCAGGCCGGGAAACGGGCCACGTGATCCTGGCGGGAACGGGGCGGCGCATCGAACCCGGCCAGTGTTGCGGATCTGCAACAGCATGACCGCACTCCCCAACCCGATCGGCGACACACCCCATGCGGCGTGTGGAATGGACGCAGCCGCTTGGCATTGAGTCTGGGTCGGATTTCAGGAAAACTCGTCAAGTCACTGAATATGAACGTTTTTTAGTGATCCCCGCGCGCTCCAAGGCAAATCCGGGGCAAAAAAAACCCTCGCAGCGATTCTCGCGCGAGGGTTCAATTGGAGTGACGATTACCTGCAATGCGCCCTGGTGGCCGCGAGGTTTCAACAAACGTCGTTGCGAAAACCCCGAGGACGGTTGTAATCCTACCACATGATGTGGCGAAGTGCCATACACGTCACACTCGTTGCCACGACTGCGCCACAACCCCCTCAATGCCTCGCGTTCGCCGGCTCCCATTCAAGGTTGTCGATCAGGCGGACTCCGCCGAGCCTGGCCGCGATGAGGATCACGGCGCGTTCCTTTCCTGTCTGCGGTGGCCTGGACAAATCCTCGGCACAGCGGATCACCGCGTAGTCCGGATCAAAGCCGGCTTTGGCAAGACGCTGCGTGGCGGCAGCTTCGATTTCCGCCGGGGAGTCCATGCCAGCATCCAGTTGTCCGGTCATCCAGAGCAAGGTGGCATGGATGCTCGCCGCCTGTGCGCGCTGGCCAGCATCCAGATATTGATTGCGCGAACTCATGGCCAGGCCATTGGCTTCGCGGATGATCGGCGCGGCAATGATTTCGACGGCAAATGCAAGGTCGCGTGCCATGCGCCGGATCACCAGCAACTGCTGGAAATCCTTGCTGCCAAACACGGCAGCATCGGGTTGAACCATGTTGAACAAGCGCGCAACCACGCTCGCCACGCCATCGAAATGTCCGGGCCGACTGGCTCCCTCAAGGATGTCGCCAAGATCCGGAACCTGGACGCGAACCGCTCGCTCGGCTCCGAAGGGATAAATGGTTTCGACATCCGGCAGGAACAGCAGGTCGCAGCCATTGCCGGCGAGTCCGCGTGCATCCTCTTCCGGCGTGCGCGGATAGCGCGAGAAATCCTCGTTGACGCCGAATTGGGTCGGGTTCACGAAGATGCTGGCAACGACGAAATCGCAGCACTGCCTTGCCCTGGCGATGAGCGAATGGTGGCCGGCATGCAGGTTGCCCATGGTCGGCACAAAGCCGATGCGATGGCCGCTGCCTCGCTGTTCGCCAAGCACGGCACGCAGCTCAGCGATGTCCTTGACGATCCGCATCGGTCGATTCAATAAGAGTGTTCGGGGCCAGGGAAACTCGAGTCCTGCACGGCCCCCACGTAGGCAGCCAGGGCGGCATCGATGGAATCGCGGCCGCAGAGGAAATCCTTGCTGAAGCGGGGTCGATGCCCAGGCGTGATGCCGAGCATGTCGTAGAGCACGAGCACCTGGCCATTACAGCCGGCGCCGGCACCAATGCCGATGGTCGGAATCGCAAGCTCGCCGGTGATGCGTGTCGCCAGTTCGGCAGGCACGCATTCGAGCACCAGCAGCTCGGCACCGGCCCCGGCCACTGCATGGGCATCCTCGAGAAGTCGTTTTGCATCACCTTCGAGCCTGCCCTGCACGCGATAGCCACCCAGCTTGTGCACCGATTGCGGGGTCAGGCCAAGGTGCGCACAGACCGGCACGTCACGCGCGCTCAGCGCGGCAATCACGTCGAGCACCCAGCCGGCACCTTCGACCTTGACCATCGCCGCCCCGGCCTCGGCCAGCAAGCGGCCCGCCGACACCAGGGCCGTCGACACGTCGCGGTAACTCATGAACGGCATGTCGGCAATGAGCAGGGGTGCGTGCAAACCGCGCGACACGGCGGCGCAGTGATAGACCATGTGATCCAGCGTCACCGGCAAGGTGCTGGCCTGGCCCTGGATGACCATTCCCAGCGAATCACCGACGAGCACAGCGTCAACGCCGGCAGCGTCGAAATGCGCGGCGAAGCTGGCGTCGTAACAAGTCAACATGGCGATTTTCGCGCCATCCGCCTTGCGTTGGCGCAGGGCCGGAACGGTAACGACACTGCGCGGGTTTGCATTCGTGGTGTTCGTGTACATCGGGCGTGTGCTGGAGGCTGGAATGCGGAGGGAACGAAGACAGGCATGCTAACCCAGGCGGCCTTCACGAATCCGTGGCATCTGAAATCTTCCTGCAGGTGCCGACATCGAGTCTGGCGAGATGCCCGGCAATGCGGCCGTATCCCGGCAAATCCAGTTCCGGATCGAGCTCGGCCAGCGGCACCAGCACGAAGGCGCGCTCGAGCATGCGCGGGTGCGGCACGCACAAGCCTGCTTCGTCGATGCGCGCATCGCCATGCACCAGCAGGTCGAGGTCGATGATCCGTGGCCCCCAGCGCTCGCCGCCGCGGACACGGCCGGCGCGGTGTTCGATTGCAAGCAACTCCTCCAGGAGTTGCCTGGCCGGCAGTTGCGTGCGGATCTCGGCAACCGCATTGACGAAATCCGCCTGTGCGACCGGCCCCCATGGGGGCGTGGAATAGAAGCTGGAATGCCTCGACAGGCTTGTGGCCGGCATGCGCGCCAGCTCATCAAGGGCCTTGTGCAACTGCCCCAGCGGCTCGTCAAGATTGCTGCCAAGGCCGATGTAGGCAAGCACCCCGGTCACTCGAATCCACTCTCCACATTTGTCTCGTTTGCAGCGGAGCCGCCACTGCGCTTGCGTCGGCGCGAGCGTTTGCGCTTCCTGGCTGGTTCACCCTCCGCACGTGCCACGCCGGCTGGAGCAAGTTGTTTCGCGAGGTGCTCGGCATCGAGCTGCTGGGCATGCGTCCACCAGGCCACCTGCTCCTTGAGTTCGGGTTCCTCGTGCGAACGCAGGACCAGGAAATCAAAGGCGGCGCGGAATCGCGGATGGGCAAGCAGGCGCATGACGCGCTTTTTCTGCCTCTGCTCGAAACGCGATTGCAGCGACCAGATTTCCTCCATCGCAATGGTGAAGCGCTTGGGGATTGCCACACGCGACGCCTGCTGATGCAGGACCTTGTCGACCGCGACCGTCCATGCCACCCCGGCCTCGGTGCCGCCCGCTTCAAGCGCCTCCGCCATGGTCCGGACCGGCTCCCACAACATGGCCGCAAACAGGAACGCCGGGGCCACCGGCATGTCGTTGCGGATGCGCTCGTCGGTACTGGTGAAGGTATAGCCGAGCAAGCGCCCGAACCGCGCGCTGTGTGGACCCGCCAGCGCCGCCGCAGTGGCCGGGAAAAGCTGTCCCAGCAGGCCCAGGTGATGCAGGCGACGCAGGCTTTCGAGACCGTGTCCGGCCAGGAACAGCTTGAGCGACTCATCGAACAGGCGTGCCGGCGCCGCGTCCGCCAGCAACGGCGCGAGTTCGGCAATCGGCGCTTCGGTTTCCGCAGACAGGCTGAAATCCAGCTTCGCGGCAAGCCGCGCCGCGCGCAGCATGCGCACGGGATCCTCGCGATAGCGTTGAGCCGGATCGCCAATCAGGTGCATGCGGCGCTGACGCAGGTCCTCGATGCCGCCGACATAATCGCGCACGCTGAAATCGGCGATGTCGTAGTACAGCGCGTTGATGGTGAAATCACGGCGGATGGCGTCTTCCTCGATGCTGCCATAGACGTTGTCGCGGACGATGCGCCCGTCAACGACATGGCGATCGCTGTCGCCGACTTCACCGATTCCACGAAACGTCGCAACTTCGACAATCTCGCGCCCGAACACGACATGGGCGAGACGGAAGCGGCGACCGATCAGCCGGGAGTTGCGAAACAACGTGCGGGTCTGCTCCGGCGTCGCGTCGGTGGCGACATCGAAATCCTTCGGATGCCCGCCCAGCAGCAGATCGCGCACGGCACCGCCGACGAGGAACGCCTTGTAGCCCGATTCGTGCAGGCGATAGAGGACGCGCAATGCGCCGTTGGAAATGTTCTTGCGCGAGATCCCGTGCTCCGCGCGCGGGATGATTCGCGGAACCGGCACATGTTCGGAAGAAACCTCGGAAGGCGCCGACGATGCAGTCAGGCTCATTCGACAGTCACGTTCAAGTAAAATGGCATCGTTCGACAATTGTTCGTGGTTACGAATTCGTTATACTACGCGCCCCGTGCGGTTTGTCCCAGACACCGCTCCCTTCGTCTAGTGGCCCAGGACACCGCCCTCTCAAGGCGGGAACACGAGTTCGAACCTCGTAGGGAGCGCCACTCGGCGCAATCCAGGCTGATTGCAGAGGCTGCAAAGCGGTTCCACGGACCGCCATTCGAAGAGAGACCGTTTCCATCATGCCTTTCGTTGTCACCGAGAACTGCATCAAGTGCAAGTACACCGATTGCGTCGAGGTCTGCCCGGTCGATTGCTTCCATGAAGGTCCGAACTTCCTCGTCATTGACCCGGAAGAGTGCATTGATTGCACCTTGTGCGAGCCGGAGTGCCCGATCAACGCGATCTATCCGGAAGACGACGTGCCGGCCGGACAGGAAGTCTTCATCCAGCTGAACGCGGATCTGTCGAAGATCTGGCCGGTGCTGACCGAACGCATCGATGCACCGGAAGACGCCAAGGAGTGGGACGGCAAGCCGAACAAGCTGCCCTTGCTCGAACGCTGAACAATCGAGCGCCTTCGCGGCGCCGCCGAAACCGCGATCAGTTCATGCGCTGACGCAGGACATCCAGCACCTGGGCTGCTGCATCTGCACCGGCTTCGCCGGCGGCACCTTCCACCGCGACCGTGCTCGCGCCGTCGCTGCCGCCGACGCGGACACGCAGGGCGACCGCACTCTTGATGCTCTTGTCGCGGGCCATGCCAAGGGTGAAGACCTTCTTGAAGAAACCAGGCGAACGAGTCTTCTTGCCGACCGTGTTGATCTCGTAGGTCCGCGTCGCCTCATCGCGTGACTGGATCGTGGCCACGCCCGAACGTTCGATGGCCAGGCCGACGCGGCGCCAGGTGCTGGCGAGGCTGTCGGCAACCTGGATTCCATTGCCGGCAAGATTCTGCGCATCGACCGGTGGTGCGCTTGCCGGCACGATGAGCGCGTCCGGGACTGCGCTGTCGGAGACTGTCGATGTCGACGCCGCCGTACCCACGTCGGGAATCACCAGGGCACCGCTGCGGTTCGGCGAATCCAGGTCCGGCGGCACTTCCAGCGGCCGCGCCTGCTCGCTGGTCTTGTAGGCATCGTGCTTATTGCCGAACTTGGCGCGCAGCGTCTGGCAACCGCCAAGCAAGGGCAAGAGGACGATGGCAGTGACTGCGATGGCAAGGGTTCGTTTCACGTTGTGGCTTCCATTGTCATGGGGAGCGGATCAAATCGCTTGCAGCGCAGGCTCGATCAAACCGGATTCACCGAGGACGCACTCGGCCTGCGCATGATACCCCGCACTCAGCGGAAGCAGCGGCAGGCGCAAATGGTCTGCGCCGAAACCAAGCCGTTGCAGGCACCATTTGACCGGAATCGGATTCGGCTCGAGCGCAAGCAGGGCAAACAACTCGTGCAGGTGCAGATCGAGACGTCGTGCACCTTCGGCATCCCCCTCGGCTGCACGCGCGCACAGATCCTGCATTGCCGCCGGAGCGATATTGGCCGCGACTGAAATCACCCCGGCCGCACCAGCCAGGATCGCGCGGGCGCAGGTCGGATCGTCGCCGGAGAACACGGCGAATGTCGCACTGGCGAATGCCAGCAGATCGCGCATGCGTGCTTCGTCGGCACGGGCTTCCTTGATGCCGATGATGGCGGGGTGCGCACACAGGCGCGCAACCGTCTCCGGCAACAAGTCACAGGCAGTCCGCGATGGCACGTTGTACAACATGATCGGCAAGCCGCCCTTGTCGGCGACTTCGGAAAAATGCCGGTACAGGCCTTCCTGGGTCGGTCGCACATAGGCCGGGGTGACAACCAGGGCCATGTCGGCGCCCGCCGCCGCAGCGAGGCGGGTCTGCTCGATGGTCTTGCGCGTCGACTGCATTCCGCTGCCGGCCAGCAATGGCACGCGATCGGTGATTTCGCGCCGCGCCACTTCGACCAGCGTCGTGAATTCCGTCGCATCCAGCGCCGCGCCCTCGCCCGTGGATCCGGCAACGACAAGGCCACGCGTGCCCGAGCGGATCTGGAATCCGACGAGGCGGCGAAACGCGTCCAGGTCAAGCGCATCGTCGCTGGCGCGGAACGGCGTCGCGAGTGCGCAGATGCTACCGGTGAGTTTCAAGGGCAAGGGGATGTGCACGTGCGAGAACTGCGGATGTTAGGTGGAACCGCCAGCGAAGTCCATTGCCACCAGGACGGTGTTGGCCGGCTCCCTTGCGACCCTTCCGGGTCGACAGTATCCTGCAAGAACAGTCGCTCCGACTGCAGCAGCAGCGCCCATCATTCCGTGAAGCAGGCAGCCAAGCAGATCTCCAGCGATCGAACGTCTCGCCCCGGCGCGAATGACAACTATCTGCTGGTGAGCGTGTTTGCCGACCCACAGCAATCACCGCTTTTTGCAGTCAGCAAACGGGTTACCGATTGCGGTTGCAACGTTGCCGAAGCACGCGTTGCGGCGCTCGGTGCCGAACTCAGCGTGCAGGTGCTCGCGCAAGGATCGTGGGATGCGATTGCCAAACTCGAGAATGCCCTGGCCAAGCTCGATCGCGACGGCGAGCTGCGCCTGTCCCATCACCGCACCAGTGCCAGGCAGCCGCAGAGCAACCAGTTGCCTTATGTCGTCGAAGTCATAGCCGCCGACCGCCCGGGAATCCTCAGCCAGTTGGCCGAGTTTTTCGCCGGCCACAACATCAGCATCGAGCAACTCAACTCCACCCGCTACAACGCCATGCAGACCGGCGCCGACATGTTTTCCGCACAGATAACCATCGGCATCCCCAACACCATGCACCTGGCCGCGTTGCGCGACGATTTCCTCGAGTTCTGCGACGGGTTGAATCTCGACGCGATCATGGATCCGATGAAATTCTGATGGCGGCCAGCACACCAGCATGAGCGCAGGCAAATCCGTCGCGATCGGCAAGAAGGTGCCGCAACTCAGTGGTACGACTGATGCCGGAACACCCCTGGATCTCGCGTCCTTTCGCGGAAAGTGGATCGTGATCTATTTCTACCCGCGTGACTCGACGCCGGGATGCACGACCGAAGCCGGCGATTTTCGCGACCTGTACAGCAAGTTCCGCAGATTGAATTGCGAAATCCTGGGCGTTTCGCGCGATCCGGTTGCTTCGCATGCCCGCTTCCGCGCCAAGCAGCAGCTTCCGTTCGCGCTGATCGCCGACACCGATGAAACCTGGTGCAAGGCCTTTGACGTCATCCACGAGAAGGTGCTCTACGGCAAGCGCCACCTTGGCATCGTGCGCAGCACGTTTCTTGTCGACGCAGAGGGAATCCTGCGTGCCGAATGGCGTGCGCTGAAGGTTCCCGGCCATGCCGCTGCCGTCCTGGAGCAGTTGGCAGCCGCGTGAGCAGACCAAGCATCCGCAACTCCTTTTCCTGCCCGCCCTTCTGGCGCGGCCACTTTTCCGTTCCATTCAACGAGGCTCGTGCATGACTCGAGGCAAGCGCATCTACGTACTCGACACCAACGTGTTGATGCACGATCCGACTTCACTGTTCCGATTCGAGGAACATGACGTCTTCATTCCAATGACCGTGCTGGAAGAACTGGACGCGGCGAAGAAGGGCCAATCGGAAGTATCACGCAATGCGCGCCAGGTCAGTCGCTTCATCAATGAACTGATCGAGAACGACAAGAGCCGGAAAATCGAGGAAGGCCTCGACCTGCAGTTGCCGCAGGGCCTGCGCCTCGATCGCAATGCCAAGGTCGGGCGCCTGCACTTCCAGAACCAGGTCGCCGAAAGCAGCAACGGCAAGAAGCGCCACGTTCCGGACAACCTGATCCTCGCCTCGGTGGTCGCCTTGCGCGACGCCCATCCAGATGTCCCGGTGGTGCTGGTCACCAAGGATATCAACCTGCGCATCAAGGCCTCGATCGCGGGCATCACCGCCGAGGACTACGAGAACGATCGCGCACTTGATGATTTCAGCTTGCTGTATGCCGGCCACAACGAGTTGCCGGCGGATTTCTGGGAGCTCCACCCCGAGCTGCGTTCGTGGTCGGAGCGCGGACACACCTTCTATGAGGTCACCGTTTCCGAAAAGGAGGACTGGCATCCGCACCAGTTCCTTTACCTGCCCGGCGAGAATGAAGTCGAGCTGCGCGTCCTCAGCCTGGCCAACGGCAAGGCGATCCTGCAGATCGTCGACGATTATTTCACCGGCTCGCACACGATCTGGGGAATCCAGGCGCGCAATCGCGAACAGAACTTTGCACTGAATGCATTGATGGATCCCGAAGTCGATTTTGTCAGCCTGCTCGGCACGGCCGGCACCGGCAAGACCCTGCTCGCCTTGGCCGCGGGCCTGGCCCAGGTCATGGACCAGCAACGCTATCGCGAGATCATCATGACCCGCGCCACGGTATCGGTTGGCGAAGACATCGGCTTCCTGCCCGGCACCGAAGAGGAAAAGATGACGCCGTGGATGGGCGCATTGACCGACAACCTCGAAGTGCTGACCTCGCCACAGGAAGGTGGTGCCTGGGGTCGCGCCGCGACCAATGACCTGCTCGCTTCACGGATCAAGATCCGCGCCATGAACTTCATGCGCGGCCGCACGTTCCTGAATCGCTACATGATCGTCGACGAGGCGCAGAACCTGACGCCCAAGCAGATGAAGACGTTGATCACGCGCGCCGGACCGGGCACCAAGATCATCTGCCTGGGCAATGTCGAACAGATCGATACGCCGTACCTTACCGAAACGACATCCGGCTTGACCTATGCCGTCGATCGTTTCAAGAGTTGGGGACATTCGGCGCACCTGACCTTGCGCCGCGGCGAGCGTTCACGCCTGGCGGACATTGCTTCCGAAGTCCTCTGACACGGCAGCGGGATCGTCGCAGGAAGCAAGCGCAGACCGGCTGATGCACGCGGCGGAATCCACAACGCGGGTTCCGCCGTGTGCAAACCAGGCGGCACGGCGCATCCATGCGAAAACGTCATCCACGCTTGCAGCCCGGCGCGATCGATTTGCCGGGGCAGAGCTGAAGAACCGGATTGTGGTCGCGGCTAGAAACGCCAGGCCCAGGCGGCCTGATATTCGACCTGGTTGCCGGTCACACGGTTGGCCGAGCGGTAACTCGGCACGCCGAGGAAATAAGGCGCACTGGAATAAATCGCCTGCACGCTGAGGATTGCCTGCTGCCCGGTATGGCGCGAGTAGCCTATGGCCACCGTGTGGTCTGCCGGATCACCGCCAAGCGCATTGCGCAGGAGACTTGACGTTGGCGAGGGCTGCTGGCGAGTCGTGTAGCGGAGCTCGACATTGCCGAGAGACTGATTGCGCAAGGTCCAGCCGGCCGAATAGACCGTCAGGTCATCCCAGGCGAAAACCGGGCTGACTCCGGAACCGAGCAAGGCGAGGAAGCGCCGTGGCAGGGCTGGGCTGGTGAACGGCGTGACGTCACTGTAGACGACGCGTTGCGCGCCGACATCGATGCTCATGGCCGGCGTCAATGCATAGCTGAAACCCATGCTCGCGCTGGCCGGAATATCAAACTGTCCCGGATCGGAATAGACACCGCGCAAGGACTTGAGCGCATCCATGTTCACGCGCGACTGGTAGGCCGCATTCCAGCTCAGGCGGTTGGACAGCTCGTTGCCGACATCAAGACGCACGCCGGCACCGTATGAGCTTTCGCCGGGCAGCATGGGCCAGATCGGCAAGCCATCGCGCAAGGTGGATTCACCAAGGCCGAGGCTGGCGAAACGCTGATAGGCAAGTATCGCTGTCACCCCGAATGATCCCGATGCGCCCCACTGGCCGGTCAATGAAGGGGCCACGATGGTGCGCTTGAGCGCGACGTCGGAAAATTCGTTACCGACATCAAGGCGCGGGCTGGACAGTGCCGATACGCGATTGTCCACGCGCTGTTCGGCAATTGACAGGTTCAGGCGGCCGTTTGCCTGGTTGCCGAGGACGTGCAGGGTCAAGGCAAAATTGGCCAAGGCATCCTGCGCATCGGTAATCTGCGGCGCATCACGCTCGTTTTCCGGAGCCCAGGCAAATGCCGGCGTGATGCTGGCCAGGGCATAGTTGCGCCAACGCTGGGGCACGCTGGCAGCAGACGCTTCGGCAACAGTCATCCCCGGCGACGCATGCGGCACGCTCGCCGCGTTCGCTGCCAGGGAAATCGGGAGCGTCAGCGCGATGCCGAGCGCTACCCTGATGCTTGATGTTGCTGCTGTTGGCCGCTGCATTGCCCTGTTGCTGCGGTTGGAGGAAGGAGTGTCTGTGTCGCTTTGCGGATATTGGCGTAAAAGCAACAGCGGGTCAAGTACGCAACAATCACGCCAGCCGATCATTTTCATTGGGCCAGCAGTGCTTTGCGCGAAATATTGCGGACGCATGTCGAGCTCGTTGTCCGAACCATTTGTTGCAGGAAACCAACACCGATGAAGCCATTCCCTACACGCACGCCGCCACCCTGTGCCATGACCATTGCCGGCTCCGACTCCGGTGGGGGTGCCGGCATCCAGGCCGACCTGCGCAGCTTTGCCGCGTTCGGCGTGCATGGGCTCAGTGCGATCACCGCGGTTACGGCGCAAAACACCTGTGGCGTCACCGATATTGAAATGCTGCCGCAGCGCATCGTGCGCGCGCAGATCGGGGCGCTGCTCGATGATTTCCGCGTCGGTGCCATCAAGATCGGCATGCTGGGAACGCCAGCGCTTTGCCGGGCCATTGCCGAAACGCTCGAATCGCATCGCGGGATTCCGCTGATTGTCGACCCGGTGCTGATCGCGACCAGCGGCGCATCGCTGTCACGCGGCCGGCTGGTCGGCGCAATCCGGCAGTACTTGATCCCGCGCGCGGATTTGCTGACGCCGAATGTTCCCGAAGCCGAGCAACTGGTCGGCCGCAGCTTGCACAGTCGCGACGATCTGCTCGATGCAGCCCACGCCTTGCGCAAGCGAGGAGCGCGGGCGGTCTTGCTCAAGGGCGGCCATGTGCCAGGCGCTGAGGTCTTCGATGTGCTGGTCAGTGAATCCGGCACGCGCTGGTTTTCGCACCCGCGCATCGATGTCGAAGGCCACGGCACCGGCTGCACGTTGGCCGCGGCAGTGGCTGCCGGCGTTGCCAGGGGTGCGTCGATCGAAATCGCGGTGGCCGACGCGATCGAGTTCGTCAATCGCGCACTGGCCCTTTCATATCACCCCGGCAAGGGGGCCATCGCGGTGCTGGATCACCTCGCCGCCGCGCCGCTTCCGTTCAATCGCTGACGCGCTGGACCAAGGCGTCGGTGAAGCTGGTCGTTGTCCCGCTGCCACCGAGATCCGGAGTCAGATGATCCTGCGCGGCCAGGGTGGCTCGAATCGCCTCGCGCACCCGTACGGCCTGATCTTCGTGACCCAGATGACTGAGCATCTGGGCGGCACCCAGCAGCAAGGCACAGGGGTTGGCCACGCCCTTGCCGGCAATATCCGGAGCCGACCCATGCACCGCCTCGAAGATCGCCACGTCCGTTCCGATATTCGCGCCCGGCGCAAGGCCAAGACCGCCAACCAGTCCTGCGCAGAGGTCGGAAATGATGTCGCCAAACAAGTTGGTGGTCACGATGACGTCGAATTGATGCGGGTTCATCACCAGCTGCATGCAGGTGTTGTCGACGATCATCTCGTTGAAGGCGATGTCGGCATATTCTCGGGACACATCGCGGGCCGCCTTGAGAAAGATCCCCGAGGTGGTTTTCATGATGTTGGCCTTGTGCACGGCCGTGACCTTGTGCCGGCGCTGCTTGCGCGCCAGTTCGAACGCATAGCGCACGATGCGCTCGCAACCACGCCGCGAATTGCGGATCAGCGATTGCGCGTGCTCGCCATCTTCGGACAAGGTCTGGCCTTCCGAGCCATAGGCACCCTCGGTGTTCTCGCGCACGGTGATGATGTCGATGTTCTCGTAGCGCGCCTTGGTGCCGGGGAAGGTGATCGCCGGGCGCACATTCGCGTACAGGTCGAAATGCTTGCGCAATTCGACATTGAGTGAACTGAAGCCGCCGCCAATGGGCGTGGTCAAAGGGCCCTTGAGGGCAACCTTGTGCCGGCTGATCGCATCAAGGGTCGCTTGCGGCAGCAACTCGCCGACACTCTGCTGCGCCGCCATCCCGGCTTCGACGAACTCGTACTTCAGGCCAAGCTTCAACGCATCCAGCACGCGCAAGACCGAATCGACGATTTCCGGCCCGATTCCGTCACCACGAATGACCGCAATTGTCTGACTCATCGCTTTCTGAACTCCATGAAACCGGCTTGCCGAAGGCAGCAAAGGGCGCGCATTATCCGAAAATGATGCCGCATCGCACAACCGACAAAGGACCGCACCGGCCTGCCCTGCGCTGTTTCGCCCTGCTGGCGGCATTCCTGCTGGCGCTGTCGGAATGCGTCCTGGCGGCGCCTTCGCTTGCCGAGGATGCCTATCTCGACATGCGCCTGGTTGCCGCCTCGGATGTGGCACCACAGTGGCCGCCGGACCTGGTCATCTCAGGCATCTGGTCCGACGCCTGCCTGCCCTCGGTGCAGCGCTCACGACTCGCCGGCCAGGATCTCGACATCTACCTGCGCAGTGAAAGACAAGTCTGCGCACAAGTGCAGACCCCGTTCGAGCTCAAGCTCAATCCGGCGCGCCTGGCCGGGCGCAGCCAGCTGGGACTGGGTGTCTACCGCGTGCGCCTGTTCCTTGCGCATGACAACGGCAGCTACCAGCTGATCGCCTTCCGCTTGCTGCGTTCCGGTGGCGAAGATCGCCGTTCGCGCCCTGAAAGCGGCTTCTGGTGGTCGGTTGCAACCGCCAACAACATTCCCGCCCTGCCCGGCAATGGCCTGTCGATCGAACAGCAGGGCGACACGCTGGCGGTAAGCTGGCTCAGCTATGAATCCGGAGCGCCGACCTGGTATTTCGGCAGCCAGTCCATGCCCGGAAGGATTGCCCGCATTGAACTGTCGCGCATGGTGGGCGGTGCCGAAGCCTTCTCCGGGCCGAATTCAGCGCCCGGCATCGAACCGGGCCTGGCCCTCAATATCGAGTTCCTGAGTCCGGCGCATGCCAATGCATGGCTGGTTCGCGGACAACCGGGATCGAACCGCAGCATTGAAATCCAGGATCTCAACCTGGTTCGCCTGCCGTTTGCGGCCGGCAACCCCGGCAAGGACTGGCAAGGACAATGGGCATTGGTAGTCGGTGATGAGACCGCGGCACGGATCATCGACTTGACCACGGCGGAAACCGCGGACGCGGAAACCTTCCGCATCCGCGATCGACTCGGCAGCATCAACCTGCAATGCCGCCTTGAAGACGTGGATGGCCATGCCATTGCCTCGTCCTGCAGCCTGGTTGACGGCGCCAGCCTGCTGGCCGATTTTGACCAGGTCGGCCGCGATCGGCTGTCCGGTCAGAATGCCGACGGCATGCCGGTGCGACTGGTCCGCCTGCCACGCTGAAGGTGCACTTCAGGCCTTGCTGGTTGCGCTGATCTCGGCCAAACGGCCGCTGCGATCGGCAGCGACCAGGTCATCGAAACCACCGATGTGCGTGCCGTTGACGAAGATCTGCGGCACCGTACGCCGACCACCGCTGCGTTCGAGCATTTCCTCGCGCCGCGCGGAATCCGTATCCACGCGGATTTCGCTGTAGTCGAAACCCTTCTGCTTGAGCAGGTTCTTTGCCGCCACGCAGTAGGGGCAGGCTGCCGTGGTGTACATCTCGACCGAGACCATGGGATCACTCCGAATTCAACCAATAGCGCCATGAATGCGGGCCATTCTGCCCGATTCAATGTCCCATCCGGGGCCAGGCGGGCTGCCTGTTGATTTTGCGGGCATCACGTCCACTTAAGGAACGAAGCACTACACTTGCCGGCACTTCGAGCGTTTTGTGGAGCGCAATGCCATGTCCCGACTGAAATGGCTGCCGATGCTGATGGCCGCGGCATGCGCAGGCCTCGCCGGCGCGCAGGAAAGCGGCGTGCGCCTGCCGGATATCGGCAGCTCGGCGGCGTCCGCGGTCTCGCCGGGTGAAATGAAGGAATACGGGGCATCGATGCTGCACGAGATGCGCTCCTACAACATGGTGCTCGACGATCCGCTGGTCGGCGATTACCTGCATGCGCTCGGCTATCGACTTGTCTCGGTCAGCGATCGACCCGATCTCGAGTTCACCTTTTTCGTTGTCCGCAGCAACGAGATCAATGCCTTTGCCGCGCCGGGTGGCTACATCGGCGTGAACGTCGGTCTGATGAACGCCATGCACACCGAGGACGAGCTGGCCGCCGTCATCGCCCACGAAATCGCCCACGTCACCCAGCAGCACCTGTTGCGCGCGTTCGAGGATTCGCGCAAGAGCAGCTTGCCGATTGCGCTGGCCATGCTCGGGGCCCTGGTGGCGACTTCGGGCCGCAGTGACGATGCCAGCCAGGCCGTACTGATGAGCGGGGTATCGCTGATCCAGCAACGGGCCATCAATTTCACCCGCTACGACGAGATCGAAGCCGATCGCGTCGGCATCCAGAGCCTGGCGCGCGCCGGTTACGAGCCATTGGCCATGGCCGAGACGTTCGCGACCATGCAGCGCGTCATGCGCGTGAACGGTGTCGACATCCCCGAGTTCCTGCGTTCGCATCCGGTCGATGTCAACCGCATTGCAGACGCCAAGGCCCGTGCCGTCAAGCTCGGCGAAACCGCCGGCATTGCCCGCGCACCGACTTGCGACTGGCGGCCCTGGCACGATGGATGCCAGCCTGCCGCGAACGGGCTCGACGCTGGATCTGTCCTTGCCAAGCGGGCCATCCGTCGCAGAGGCCGCAATCACCTCGACCCGTGGCAACTCCTTCGAGCTGATGCGGGAACGTGCGCGGACGCTGAACGCCGATTCGGCAAACGCCATCGTTCGCTATTACGCCGATGAATTGCAACGCAACCCGGACTCGAACACGCTCGCCAATCGCTACGGCCATGCCCTGGCCCTCGTGCGTGCGCGCCAGCCGGACAAGGCCATCGTGGAATTCGGCAAGCTGCTTGCCAGTGACCCGGACAACTCGGTGTTCCAGTTGGGCATGGCCGATGCCGAGGACCAGGCCGGCAAGCGCACCTCGGCGTTTGCCCGCTATGAAAGGCTGAGTGCCAACTTTCCGGGCAACCGTGCCATCGCACTGGCCTTCACGGATTCCCTGCTGGCTCGCAACGACGCCAAATCAGCACTGCGCGCCCAGGATCTGTTGCGCCCCCTGCTCAGCCGCTACAAGGAAGATCCCGATCTGCAACGCAGCTTCGCCCGTGCCAGCGAGATTGGTGGCGACAAGATCCGTGCAGCCGAAGCCTATGCCGAATGGGCGTTCCTCAATGGCCGCGCCGAGGATGCCCTGAACCAGCTCAAGGCCCTGTCCAGCAAACAGGAACTTACCTATTACCAGCGCGCCCGCGTCGATTCGCGGATCACCGCGATGACCCCGATCGTGCTCGACCTGCGCAAGCGTGAGCGGCGCAATGCCGATGACGAGAAGAATGGAGGCTTTTCGGCATCGGCGGTGAATCCCATGCACTGTCGAACACATCGCTGCCCGGGCGTGTCATTGAGTCGTAACATATCTCCGCTGCAATAGACGCGTCACAACGAGGCCATTCTGGCCTCCAGGGCCAGTGATCCCGTGCAAAAACGCGTATTGATCGTTGAAGACGAGCCTTCCATCCGCGACATGGTCGCCTTTGCCCTGAGCAAGGCGGGCATGCAGGGGATCCATGCCGCCGATGCGCGCGCTGCGCAGTCGGCGATTGCCGACCAGGTTCCCGACCTGATCCTGCTCGACTGGATGCTGCCGGGCATGCCCGGGATTGATTTTGCACGACGCCTGCGCCGCGAGGACCTGACCCGCGACATTCCCATCATCATGCTGACCGCCCGCGGCGACGAAGTCGATCGCGTCAACGGCCTGGATGCAGGCGTCGACGACTACGTGGTCAAACCGTTCTCGGCCCGCGAACTGATCGCGCGCATCCGTGCCTTGATGCGCCGTGCCCACGGTGAAGACAGCGCCGGAGTCATCGAGATTGCCGGCCTGCGCATCGACAGTGCCGCGCATCGCGTCTTTGCCGGCGAGCATATCGTGCCCATCGGCCCCACCGAATACCGACTGCTGCACTTCTTCATGACCCACCCCGAGCGCGTCTATTCGCGCAGCCAGTTGCTCGACCATGTCTGGGGCGGTGGCGTCTATGTCGAGGAACGCACTGTCGATGTGCATATCCGTCGCCTGCGCATGACCCTGATGCCGTTTGCCCTGGATGGCTGCGTGCAGACCGTTCGCGGCAGCGGCTACAGATTTTCGGCCAGCGTGTGAAAAAGCGCGTCGCACTTCGCCGAGCCGGCTTGTTCGGCATGCTGCGCGCGTTCCGCGATGCAGCGATGGCCTTGCCGGACGGACTCGTCGCACTCGATGGCGAGCGGCGCATCCGCTGGTTCAATACCGCCGCCGGCAGCATGCTGAATATCCAGTATCCACAGGATGTCGGCGCGGCCCTGCTCGATGCGGTGATGATTCCAGGCCTCGATGCATGGATCGGCTCGGGGGCTGCCGAGCCGATGGCGGATGTCACCGCGCCGGCCAATGCCGCCATCCACCTGCACCTGCGCCTGATCCCCTATGCGGAAGATCACGCCCTGCTTCTGGTTCGCGACATCAGCCAGGCCCGGCGTGTGGAGAAGATGCGCCGCGATTTCGTCGCCAACGTGTCGCACGAGTTGCGCACCCCGCTGACGGTGGTGCACGGCTATCTGGAAATGATCGAGCCGGAACAGATTCCCGAGTTCGAAACCATCATCCGCGAACTGCGCAGCCAGTCACGGCGCATGACCCAGATTGTCGAGGATCTGCTGACCTTGTCGCGCCTCGACGCCGAAGAAAAGCTGCCGAAAACGCGTGTGGCCATGGTGCCGATGGTGGTTGCCCTGCAGCGCGATGCCGAAGGCCTCAGCCAGGGCCGCCACACGATCAGCACCAGCATCGAAGGCAATGCCGACCTGCAGGGGTCGGCCAAGGATCTGTACAGCGCCTTCTCCAACCTGGTCAGCAATGCAGTGCGATACACGCCCGTCGGTGGACTCATACGAATTGTGTGGCACAGTGACGCCAATGGCGGTCAACTGCGCGTCACGGATACGGGTCATGGTATTCCGGAAGCGCACCTGCCGCGCCTGACCGAGCGGTTCTATCGCGTCTCGACCAGCCGATCGCGCGAGAGTGGTGGCACCGGCCTCGGCCTGTCGATCGTGAAACACGTGTTGCAGTTGCATGACGCACATCTGCAGATCGAGAGCGAAGTCGGCGTGGGCAGCACGTTCACCTGCGTGTTCGGTGCAAACCGCCTGCTTTCGCCAGACTCGCCGGATCTGCCGACCGAGGAGGATTGAGTGACTCAATGCAGCACCGAAAGCCCTGCCGATCCGGCCGCGATCGCGGCAACTGCCGTGGGCGAAGCGCAAGGCAATGCGCTGCCTGTCCGGTCACCCGATTTCAGTGATCCGCTGCTGTACCTGAACCGCGAACTGGCGCAGATCGAGTTCAATTCGCGGGTCATGGCGCAAGCCGAGGATCCACGCAATCCGCTGCTCGAACGCCTGCGCTTCATGTGCATTTCGTGCACCAACCTCGATGAGTTCTTCGAGGTTCGCGTGGCAGTGCTCAAACACAATCATGCCTTTGGCGAAGGTCAGCCGCGCGCCGACGCATTGTCGATCACCGAGATCCTTGGCCTGATCCGCGAGCGCACGCTGGTGCTGGTGGAAAAGCAGTACTCGTTCTGGAACATGACCTTGCTGCCCGAGCTTGCCCGCGAGGGCATCCGCTTCCTGACCCGCAAGGTCTGGACGAACAAGCAGAGGCGTTGGCTGCAAGGTTATTTCCGTAACGAAACCCTGCCCGTGCTGTCGCCGCTTGGCCTCGATCCGGCGCATCCATTTCCGCGCATCCTCAACAAGAGCCTCACACTCGCCGTCGTCCTCGCCGGCAAGGATGCGTTTGGCCGCGAAGGGCACATGGCCTTGCTGCGCGCGCCGCGCTCGCTGCCGCGCATCATCCGCCTGCCCGAGGAAGTTTCCGACGGATGTATCGCCTTCGTCTTCCTCTCGGACCTGCTGCACGAGTTCATGGATGAACTGTTCCCCGGCATGCAGGTCAAGGGTTCGTACCAGTTCCGCGTGACCCGCAACAGCGAGTTGTTCGTCGACGAGGAGGAGGTCGAGAACCTGGCGCTGGCCTTGCGCGACGAATTGCGCGGGCGCGGCTACGCCAAGGCCGTGCGCCTGGAAGTCGGGGCAAACTGCCCGCGCGCCATCACCAGGCTGCTGGAACAAAACTTCGAGCTGACCGACCAGGATGTCTACCTGTGTGAAGGTCCGGTCAATGTCAGCCGCAGCATCGCGATCTACGACCAGATCGACCGGCCCGACCTCAAGTACCCGACCTTCGTGCAGCGCGTGCATCCGGCCATGGCCGATGGCGACAGCCTGTTCGCCGCGATCCGCGAGCGCGACATCCTCCTGCATCATCCGTTCGAGTCGTTTGCCACGGTCAGCGAACTGGTCAGGCAGGCGAGCGTCGATCCGGGCGTGCTGGCGATCAAGCAGACCCTGTATCGCGCCGGCACCGATTCGCAACTGGTCGACCACCTGATCGAGGCGGCGCGACTCGGCAAGGATGTGACTGTCGTCGTCGAATTGCGCGCCCGTTTCGACGAGGAGGCAAACCTGCGCCTGGCCAATCGCCTGCAGGAGGCCGGTGTCCAGGTCGTCTACGGCGTTGTCGGCTACAAGACCCACGCGAAAATGTTGCTGATCGTTCGCCGCGAGGCGGATGGATTGCGTCGCTATGTGCATCTGTCAACCGGCAACTACCACCAGATCACCTCGCGCATCTATACCGATTTCGGCTTGATGACGGCCAATCCGGAAATCGGCGAGGACGCGCACCTGTTGTTCCTGCAACTCTCCGGCCTCGGCCCGATCATCCAGCTCAAGCGCCTGCTGCATTCACCGTTCACGCTGCACAAGGGCCTGATGGCCAAGATCGAGCGCGAAACCGCGCATGCCATGGCCGGCAAGAAGGCGCGGATCATCGCCAAGATCAATGCGTTGAACGAACCGGAAGTGATCCGCATGCTGTATCGGGCATCCTGCGCGGGCGTGCAGATTGACCTCATCGTCCGCGGTGCCTGCACCCTGCGCCCGGGCATTCCCGGCGTTTCCGAGAACATCCGCGTGCGCTCGATCGTCGGTCGCTTTCTCGAACACAGCCGGGTCTACTGGTTCCAGAACGACCAGACTGCGGAGATCTACTGTTCAAGTGCGGACTGGCTCGATCGCAACCTGTTGCGTCGGGTCGAAACGTGCTTCCCGATCCTCGATCCCGGACTCGCCGCGCGCGTGTACGAGGAATCCTTGCAGAACTACCTCGCCGACAATACCCAGGCATGGCAACTTGAATCCGACGGCAGTTACCGGCGGGTCCAGGGCGATGCCGAGCACCCGCATTCCGCGCAACTTGCCCTGCTCGAAAAGCTTTGCCAATGAAATCGCCCACCCACCCCGACCAGCTTCGTGATGGTGACTTGATCGCAGCGGCGGATATCGGATCCAACAGCTTCCACCTGGTCGTCGCCCGCTACACGCATGGCGACCTGCGCGTGATCGATCGCTTGCGCGAAAGCGTGCAGTTGGCCGCCGGCTTGCGCAAGGATGGGTCGCTGACGCCGGAACGCCGCGAAATCGCGTTCAAGTGCCTTTCGCAGTTTGGCCAACGCCTCGCCAGCCTGGATCCCAGCCATGTGCGCGCCGTCGCCACCAACGCGATCCGCCAGCTGAGCCATCCGCAAGCCTTCCTCTTGCCGGCGGAAACCGCGCTCGGTCACCCCATCGAAGTGGTTTCCGGTCGCGAGGAAGCACGCTTGATCTATCAGGGTGTCGTGCACGGTCTGCCTTCCAGCAACAAGAAGCGTCTGGTCGTCGACATTGGCGGCGGCAGTACCGAGTTCATCATCGGTCGCGGCCATGAAGCGCTTGAGCGCGAAAGCCTGCAGGTCGGCTGCATTGCCAGCACCCTGCGCTTCTTCGAGGACGGCAAGATCACGCAGCGCCGCTGGAACCAGGCGAAAAGCGAGATTGCCGTTGAATTGCAGCAGTTCGGCGCGAACTTTCGCGGCCGCGGCTGGAGCGAAGCGGTCGGTTCATCGGGCACGATGAAGGCGATCGGTGCCATCGTCCAGGCCAATGGATGGTCGGAACAGGGCATCACCGCCGCATCTCTGGTGCGCCTGCGCGAGGCCTTGCTTGCAGCCGGCAACAGCAACCAGTTGAACCTGCCGGGCCTGTCCAGTGATCGGGTCAGCGTAATTGCCGGCGGCGTCGCCATCCTCGATGCGGTCTTCTCGACGTTTGGCCTGCAGCAGATGAATGTCTGCGAGACAGCAATGCGCGAAGGCCTGCTCTACGAAATGCTCGGCCGCGCGCAGCACATCGATTCGCGCAACGCCAGCATCAGCGCCCTTGCCGAGCGCAACGGCGTCGACGAAGCGCAGGCGACGCGGGTCGCCGACACGGCAATGCGCCTTTTTTCCGGCGCCAGCAAGGGCTGGAACCTGGATGCGCAGGCGCTGGAAATGCTCGGCTGGTGCGCACACACCCATGAAATCGGCCTGGCCATCGCCCACAGCCAGCACCAGGCGCACGGTGCCTACATCATGGCGCAATCGGATCTGGCGGGTTTCAGCCGCCAGGAACAGCAGCAACTTGCGGCTATCCTGCGCTCGCATCGGCGCAAGCCGGATGCGGGTGGCTTGAGCAGCCTGCCACCGCGCATGCAGCCGACAACCCAGCGTTTGACCTCGCTGCTGCGCCTCGCCGTCTTGCTGCACCGTGCACGCAGCGAAGAAGCCATTCCGGAATTTCGCGTGCACGCCGAAGAAAACGTGCTGACCCTCGAACTTCCCGCGCGCTGGCTGGAAAGCCACCCGTTGACCCGGGTCGACCTCGAACAGGAGCGCGACTACCAAAAGCAGATCGGCATCAAGCTGGTGGTCAGCAAATCCGCACCGCAGGCCAGCGCGGCCTGAACAGGACGCAGGGCGGACAAGCGCAGCACAGCCGCGACCGGGGGCCCGAAAAAACCCCACCCCCGAAACGGGGGGGGGGCCCCGGGGGGGGGGGCCAAACGCGCGGGGGGGGGGGGGGAAGCGCTGCGCTTGTCCACCTTACCCTGCTTGTTCGCCCTGCCCAGGACTGAAAGTTCTCCAGGGCGTCGGCAACGCTTATCATGGTCACCCCTTGACCCCCCAGGAAGATCCGACGATGTCCAGACCTCTTCGAGTCAAAGCACTCCAATCCTTGCTGCCGTTCGCGTTGATTCTGCTGCTTCCGCTTGGCGCATTCGCGCAGGGCAAGGCGGAACCGGCGGCAAAGCCGGCCGCAGGCGAGACCGCCGTGGCGACTGAGGCGGCGACCAATCCGAAAGCCCTGATCAAGACCACGCTTGGCGACATCACCATCGAACTCGACGCTGCCAAGGCTCCGAAGAGCACCGAGAACTTCCTCAAGTACGCGAAAAGCGGCTTTTACAATGGCACGATCTTCCACCGCGTGATTGGCAACTTCATGATCCAGGGCGGCGGTTTCACGCCCGATCTGAACCAGAAGCCGACCAACCCGTCGATCCCGAACGAGGCGAAGAACGGTCTCTCCAACAAGCGCGGCACGCTAGCCATGGCACGCACACCGGATCCGAACTCGGCGACGGCACAGTTCTTCATCAACCTGGTCGACAACCGCAATCTCGACTACGTCAGCGATGAGCGGCCGGAAACGTGGGGCTATGCGGTATTCGGCCAGGTGGTCGCGGGCATGGATGTGGTGGACAAGATTGCCGCGACGCCAACCGGTCCAAAGGGCCCGTTCCGCAGCGACGTGCCGACCACGGATGTCGTCATCGAGAAAGTCGAGATCCTTCCCTGATCTGCGCTGTTCCTGCTCCCGCAGAGCGGCAGAAGGCTCGGCCCGCCCGAGCTTCGCCCCCCTTCTCCCGCCTTGCGGGAGAAGGTCCCGAAGGGGGATGAGGGGCTCTTGATAAAATCGCCTGGAGCCCTGGACAGCCGCAGAACAAGCTGGCAGGAGTGCTAGCTGACCCCGCACACTCCTGCTCCGCAAGGCTGTCGATCAAACCCCATGACCACCCTCTTCATCTCCGATCTCCATCTCGATCCGTCGCGACCGGAAATCATCGCGACCTTCCGGCGCTTCATCGCCGAGGAAGCGGTCAACGCCGACGCGCTCTATATCCTCGGCGATCTGTTCGAAGCGTGGATCGGCGATGATGCCGACGACGAAACAGGCAAGCAGTTCGTGGACGCCATGCGCCCACTGCGCGAGGCACGCAAGCCCTGCTTCTACATGCACGGCAACAGGGATTTCCTGCTTGGCGAACGCTTTGCAAGGGAATCGGGCATGACCCTGCTGCCCGACCTCTCCGTCATCAACCTGTACGGCACACCCACCCTGCTCATGCATGGCGACAGCCTGTGCACCGACGATGCAGCCTATCAGGCGTTTCGCAAACAGGTTCGCTCAGCCGAATGGCAGAGACAGTTTCTTTCGCAAGGCATCGAAAAGCGCCAGGCCTTCGCCACGCAAGCGCGCAACGAAAGCCAGCGCCACACCAGGGACAGCAGCAAAGCGGCCATCATGGACGTCAACCAGCAAGCGGTCGAAGCCGCGATGAAATCAGCCAAAGTCCGGCGTCTGATCCATGGGCACACGCACCGACCAGCGACCCATTCGTTTGACTTGAACAACGCTCCCGCCACTCGAATCGTGCTGGGGGATTGGTATGAGCAAGAAAGCGTAATGCGAATCCCCTAGCGAGCCGGAATTCACCAACTCGCCAAAGAGGCATGCACGCGTTGTGTGCTGGACCCGCGAAGGCTACTTGGCAACTATTTTTTGCGGGCTTGTGAACTGCTGCTTGCGACCCTTGTTGTAAACGATGTTGATGTAATACCAATACGTATTACCCGATTCCGCAGACGAATCTCTCCACTGGTAGATCGACCCCGCTTCGGGATCTCCATCCAGCCGCTCCAGAATCTTGTCGTTAACCCTCGAATATGGCCCAGTTTCTGCCACGGAACGATAGATCTCGTAACCGTAAATATCGTACTCATTGGTCACCTGCCATTTGAGCAGCGGACCAGTTCCATCTGGCGTCGACATTGTCGCTGGAGCTTTGGCTTTCTCGGTCGTCTTCGTAACGGATGACTGCAAAACCGAAGAAATTGACTTAGATTCCTCCTGTGCGGCCTTGAAGTCTTCTTCGAGACTCCGGATTTGGGTATTCTTGCCAATTCCGATCGCACCAAAACGAACAACCAGATTCTGTTTGTAAGACGGCAACTCAATTTCAAGCGTTCCGCCCGTAGTACCGAGCAAATTCATCGGCGGATAGGCGACCTTGACATTCTTGCACGACTCGTTCTTCGGAACGCAATCATTAACCGAGGTGAACACCTTCATTCTGCTTTTTGCGACAACTTTGCCAATATTCAGTGGTTTGCCAGTTACATCGTTCAGAACAAGCATCATCTCGGCCGCCTGCCCCTCTCTCAAGAGACCAAAGTCGAGTGGATCGGAACTCGGTACGACTGAACCGCGCGCCTGCCCCTTCAAGCGAAACGCAACAATAGGCTGCAGCGGGTTGTCCGTTCGGATTAGCAGCTTCTCGTCGAAGCTCGACCAAGGCGCATCAGCCCTACTGTGCAACTCAAGTGCCCCGCCATTTCGGACAATTTTCACGTCGAAATAGGCGCTCGGCTTTTCGACGCCAACCAGGTGCAGCGTAGCCCCGGGCCTGACATCGATCGGAATCACTTTCTCAATTGGCTGGGCAAGCTTGATGGTGTTGAAATCGATGCCCAGGCCGTCGGGGGAAACCAGCCAGTCTGCAAACCCCCGCACGACGAACCCATCAATTGGGCCAGGCTGGCCTTTCACGAACACGTCGAAATAGTGGGCAACGCGGCCAACTTCCTCTGTCAACGAAAAATCAAGTTCGGCCACAAATGACTCGCCTGCATTTACCTGCGATGGCGTAAATCCGATCGTTACCTTTTCTGTCCCACGTGGCACGATCCTCTCAATCAACATCGAAGTACCGGTAAGGTTTCGTGCCACTACCTGTGCGTGCACCTTAGCAAACGGATGAGTTTGGCCAATTTCAGTGCCGGTAAATTCGAACTTGCCAGTTGAATGTGCCTGAGTTGGAACAAGCGTGGCTGCTTGGCCGGCAGGAAACGCCAAAAGGAGTACCACTATGAGGAGAAAATTGGTGGGTTGCATATGAAAAAGCCCACGTGACAAGCACGTGGGCTCTAGTTCCTCAATCAGACGATCAATTATTCGACAGAGAAATTCTGCAGAGCGACTGGCAGACGGGGTACAGCGATCGTGACCGGGCCGCATTGTCCGACAGTGAAGGATGTCACCGCCAAGTAGTATTGGCCAGCAGCAAGTCCTTGCACCGAAATTGTTTCACTACCGCCAGCCGGATTGCTATCTGCCTCGACTGGACATGGTGCTGCTCCCGAGCACGCACCCTGCATCAGAGCAGCATACATGTCATAAGTAGCCGAAGTAGTAGAAATCACGAAATTCTGTTCCGCTGCGGTAGCGCCGCCAATTGCTCCCGGACCCAATGTCACAGACCAAATGGCGTCTGTTGCCGAGCTTGTTCCCGCAGCACTGCACATGACAGCCAACTGATTGGTGACACCGCAAGTGTCGAAATTAGTAACCGCAGTTGTCAAACTCTGCGGTCCGGCCAACGAGATTGCACCTGCACTAGCTGTGCATACCTGTGCAAATGCGGATCCAGTTGCAAGGCATCCAACCATCGCAAGCGAACATACCAAATAATTCTTCATAAAGTCACTCCAATGAAATTTAAAAGCAAACAAGTTATCAGTTAGTTATTAGTGACCAATGAAAGTCTGGCGGCGCGAATCGAACTGGTCGAAATAGACATAGCTGGTATTGGTGAAATTCTGGCGGTAGAAGGTATTCGCGGTCGAAAAACCGAGTGCAACCTGGTCAACACCGGTCCAACCAGTATTTGCCAAGTTGGTGAACGTGCCAGTCGGGGCACCTTCAGTTGTTGACGCAGACGCGTTGGTAACCCAGTACTTCATCGTTGCCGCCGCGCCCGTAACCAAATCGATTTCAACGCGATTTGCGCCCGCCTGATTCGGAAGTGGAATATCAAGTGTTTGGTACTGACTTCCCTGATTGGTATCACCAACGAACATACGCAAGATTGCCGCTGATCCATTACCAGTCAACAGCGCAAAGACCATTCGGTTGTTGCCACCGGCGGGAGCCGTCGCACCAAGAACAGAAAACGCGATTACGTTTCGATTCGCTTGAGTCAAACCAATGCCCGATGCGTCAATAATGAATTGAGCACGATAACGGGTCTCATTCGCCGGAGTCTGATCGAGTACAAAAGCCTTTGAGCCAGTCGAACCGTTCTGGTTCAGCGCAACTCGCAGCCTGCAAGCTGTGGAGTCATAACCACCTGTCACGCTGGTTGCCGTGCCTTGCAGCGTCGAAACCAAGCTCCAAGGCGGGGAAAGGCTGGCCGGGCACTGCGCCATTGCGGCACCGGCGGCACCGAAGCCCACAAAACCGAGAACTGCCAGTGACAGTGTTTTCATTTTGCTGTTCATTAAAACTCTCCAGGATTGTCCGGGCGGGGCGGGTCCCCTGTCCCCTTTGCGCATTGCAGAATGGTCTTGCCGATGCCTGAACCTGTCGAAGCATAAAGAGTAAGGTCTTTTGCCGTCAACAAGTTCCGCGCAGAAGTTTGACCGACTTGTCAGAACCGAGGGTGGCCATGACGTTGCTGATCGGGCCGGCATTTCTGAATCGCTACCGGTTTCCGAGCCCCAGGCTTTCCACGTCCACGCCGGATGAGACGCAGCGCGGGACTGGATCCGGACACCTGCCACGATTGTGGCTGATCCGCCACGCACGGCCGCACGTCCAGTTGAGGCCGCGATCATGATGATCCGGCCCTCAGCGGCCGCAGGCCCTGGAGGCAGCAAATGCATGGATCGTTGTCCCTTGGCGGGATTCGTTGCATTAAATGGGGCTGGTTGGGCTTGCCGGCCGGGCTGGAAGCTTGCTGCGTGATTGACATCGATGCGCGTCGCTGCCGAGAATCGCGCCCCCTTTGAGGCCATTGCCGCCCATGTCCAGCCTCGCCCCCGCTGATTGTCTGGCCGTGATTCCCGCCAGGGACGAGGTTGCCACCGTGGCTGAAGTGGTGCGGGGCGTGCGCGAATCCCTGGGTTGCCGGGTGCTGGTGGTCGACGATGCCAGCACGGATGGCACGGCCGCGGCGGCGCGCGCTGCCGGTGCGGAGACGTTGATGTTGCCGATCGGCCTCGGTGCCTGGGGTGCGTGCCAGGCAGGAATCCGCTATGCAGCCAGGAATGGATTTGCCGGAGTCATCAGCCTGGATGCGGATGGCCAGCATCAGCCGGAATTGCTGCCCTTGTTGTTCGAGGAACATGCGCGAAGCGGGGCAAATGTCGTTATCGGCACGTGCATCGAGCGCCTGAGCCTGCCAAAGCGCATTGCGTGGCAATATCTGCGCCTGCTGACCGGCCTGCCCTTGCGGGATTTCACCTCCGGCCTGCGCCTCTATGATTGCCGGGCAGTGGAGGTGCTTGCCGCGCCCGAGGCCAGCCTGCTCGATTTCCAGGATGTCGGTGTGCTCATGTTGCTTGCAGGGAAAGGAATGAGGATTGTCGAGACGCCAACCTTGATGCAGCCGCGCCAGGAGGGTCATTCGCGCGTTTTCGCTTCGTGGGCGGTGGTAGCACGCTACATGTTCCATACAACCATCTTGTGCATCTCGCGCCTCGACCTCGGCCTGCGCTCGACCAGGGTCGCGGCAAGGGGAGCGCAATCCTGATGCTTGATGCACAGATCACGGCGGCCATCATTGGCGTCGCCCTAGCCGGTGCCATCCTTTATCTGGTGCGACGCGACCACCTGCACGGCCCGTTTGCGGCCTGGTGGCTGCTGGTGGCGGCGGCAACCCTGATTCTCGGCACGTTTCCGTCGCTGGTGATCTGGCTAGGCAAGCTGACCGGCATCAACTACGCGCCGGTATTGCCGATCATCATCGGCCTCGGCCTGGTGCTGCTGCGCTTGCTCAAGCTCGATATCGACCGCTCCCGGCAGGAGCGCCGCATGCGCCGGCTTACCCAGAAACTGGCCATCCTCGAACAGGAAATCGAGCAGTTGCGCCATGGCCGGGCTGTGGCCGATCCGCTTGCCGAATCCCGCGACAAGCCGAATTGATGCGCATCCTGCATCTCGGCAAGTACTACGCGCCACAACGCGGCGGCATCGAACGACACCTGCAGGATCTGTGCGAGTGGTTTGCCGGACACGGGCATCAGGTGACCGCGCTCGTGCATCAGGCGGCCGGTTGCTGGCGCAGCTCGGTGGAGTCGATCCACGAAGTTGATATCTGCCGGGTCGGCTGTGTCGCCGCGCCACTCTATGCACCGATCAGCCCGACTTTCCCGTTGCAGCTTGCGCGCCTGATCAAGCGCTTCAAGCCGCAGATCCTGCATCTGCACCTGCCCAACCCTTCGTGCTTCTGGGCCTTGCTGAGCCGGCGCGCGCGCGCCTTGCCGTGGATCGTGCACTGGCACGCCGACGTTTCGGCGGAGATGCCGGACTGGCGGGTGCGCGCGGCGTATCGCCTCTATCGCCCGTTCGAGCAGGCCGTGCTGGCCAGGGCGTCGGCCATTGTCGTCACCTCGCAGGCGTACCTCGACGCCAGCGGAGCACTGGCACGCTGGCGGGACAAGTGCACGGTGGTGCCACTGGGTATTGCCGAGGCCAACGGCGACAAGGGAACTGCGCCGATCTGGCCGCGTCCCGATCTTCTGCGCCTGCTCGCAGTGGGCCGATTGAGCCACTACAAGGGTTTCGCCGTCCTCCTCGACGCGCTCGCACGGACTCCGGTGGCGAGCCTGGTGCTGATCGGCCAAGGCGAGGAATCTGATCGGCTGCGTGCGCAGGTGGCACGCCTGGGCCTTGGCGATCGCGTTGCCATGGCTGGCGAATTGAGTGAAGCCGACCTGCTCGCAGCCTATGCAGCCGCCGATGCACTCGTGTTGCCCTCGCTGGATCGCAGCGAGGCGTTTGGCCTGGTCCTGCTGGAAGCAATGCGGGCGCGACTGGCGCTGGTCGCCAGCAACATTGCCGGCTCGGGCATTGGCCAGGTCATCGTCAATGAAATCAGTGGGTTGCTGGTGAAACCTGGCGATGTGGATGAGCTCGCCAAAGCCCTGTCGCGGATTTCCGACCCGCTCCTGCGCGCATCGCTGGCCGATGCCGGGCACCAGCGCTGGCGCGAACACTTCACCCTGGAGCAGTCGGCCCAGTCGGTTCTGGCGATTTACTTGCAACTGGCAGGTGCAGGTCGGCAAGCAGCACGGCAATGAGGCTGAACAGCGCCGGCACTATGTGCAGCACCAGCCGGTTGGCGCTTGTGTAGTTTTCGGCCCAGGCCGCGGCATCGGTGAAGAAGAACAGGACAAACAGGAACAACGCGCAGCCGGCAAGCAAGGAACCCAGAGACCGTGCGCAGCGGTCGTGCGCAAAGGCCGTCCAGCGCAAGGCGATAACCAGCGGCGTGGCGTACCAGAGCAGATGCCAGTTCGGCAGGGTCAGCAAGCCGGACAACATCGCCCCGCCGACCGGCCGCCAGTGCAGGTCCAGCGCACCGAGTGCCGGAATCACCACCTGCCCCCACGCCAGATGGACCCAGCCGAGGCCGAATATCGGCAGCGGGAATCCACCCACGGCGATGCCGACCGCGGCAAGGGAAACCAGCGTCACGGCCACCATGCGGCGCGCGCGGCGCGAAAGCATGTCCAGTCCGACGACGAGGGCGAATATCAACAACCAGACCGCGCCTTCCAGCTTGATCAAGGGCAGGCTCAGCGCGAACACGACGGCGAGCAGCAATTGGCCGGGATTGCGCTGCCGCATCCAGCGCATCCAGCACAGCACCGCCATGCCGAAGGCGGCGGCAATCCAGAGGTCGGCATAGCCGGCCAGGGCCGCATGTGCATCGAGCAAGGGCAAGGACATGAGCGCATAGACCAGCACCATGGTCAGGCCGGGTCGAAGGCCCAACGCACGCCACTGGCCATAGCTCGCCAGGCCGATGGCGGCGAGCGCACCGACCCATACCGTGTTGACCAGGGGCTCGTTCCAGTCGCCGAGCGCACTGGCAAACCAAATCTGCACCCATGCCAGCAACTCGGGGTAATCCCAGATGCCGGAGGTGCGCGTTTGCAGGTCCGACTGGGTCAGCCATTCCTGCATCGGCACATAGGGCACGTGATGGCCCAGCAGGAACCAGGCCTTGGGCTTGACCGCCCAGGCAGCCCAGGCATCCCAGGGGAACGTGGGGCGCAACAGGGTTTCGCTGGCGATGACGCCGAGGCGCAGCAGTACTGCAATCAGCAGCAGGCACCAGAGCACGCGCCAGCCCATGCCTTCGGCCCTGGCAAAAAAAGCCGGCGCCCTTGCGGGTTCACGAAAAACGACAACCGCCGTCCAGGCCAGCAGGCCGATGCCTGCCAGCCACGGCGCGCCGCGCGAAAATGCATGTGCGGTATCGGCCAAGGCGAGCACGCTGGACAGAACGGCAGCGAGAAAGACACCGACGAGAAAGCCAAGGCCGATTGCCGCGGCAAGATCGCCCGGCTCGCGCCGGCCCCGATTCACGGCAAGACAGATTCCGCAACCCGTGACCCAGGGCAACAGCCAGGCGAGGAAGTACTGGACACTCATGGCGCCTCGCCCACGCGCAAGACCAGCAGTCGATCCCGACGCAGCAAAACCTCGCCGGTGAAGGTCAACCCACCGCCACGCAGTTGCCGGGTTTTCGGATCGTAGCTCCAGTCCGGCACGTCGTAGACAATGATGATGCTGCGATCGGGCAGATGCACGGCGGGCGATAATTCCGCGGCCAGCACCAGCACGCCGACATTCATCGGCAGCAGGTGATAGATCATTCGCAAGGTGGCAAAACTCGATGCCCCGTGCACGAGGATGCGCGAATTGGCCGGAAGGTCACGCAGATCCTGCTTCAGCGCCCGTGCCGTTTCGATGATGTCCTGATCGGCCGAATGCAATTCGCGATCCGGCCAGTCGAACCCGGCGTACAGGCTTTGCGTGGCTGCATGTCGCCAGCTCAGGCCCGCCCCCCATTGCAGGTCCAGCAGGATCCAGCCAAGGAAGACGGAAACGACGCCCACGCGCAGCAAGGCGGCACCGCGCCAGCGCAGGATCAGCAGCGCGCCCATCACGACCAGGGCAATGAACAAGGCCAGGCAAAGCACCAGTGACTGCGCGCGCGGCGTATCGGTATCGCGACCGAGGGCATGCACCGAGCGCTGGCTCCACGGCCATTGGCCCAGCCAATCGGTTGCCAGCGCGGCAACGTCGCCAATCCAGGAACGTGAAGCGAGGCTGGCATCGACCAGGGTGAAGGGACGGAATCCCTGCATGGGCGGCACGATCTGCGGGGTCGGATATTCGGCAAAGGCCAGCTCGGTGATCTGTCCGCGCCACTCGGGAACGGTGCCGAGATCAAACCAGGCGCTGCCATTGCCGGGCCAGGGCAAGGAAACGACAGTCACATCCTCGTCGCCGGCGCGGCGGAAGACCAGCGACAACTCCAGCGTGTGCGGGAATTGCTCGAAGCGATAGCGCAGGATCGGATTCTCGTCGGCATCGATTCCGTTGAGGACAACCGACTGCAGCGCCGTGCGGTTTTCGCCCACGGCACCAATGCGCAGGCGGGTTTCATCCTGGGCCGCGCCACCCATGACGACGCGGAAATCGGAACCATCCCAATTCCGCATCTGGCTGGCAACGAACGGCGATGACGGCTGGATGCCCGCGGCCCAGCCGAGGATGCCGCCGAGGCCGAGCAGGACGAACAGTGCAAACAGCAATTTCCTCATGCGCCAAGGGTACCGAGGTGGGCGAGTTCGGCGCTGCTGAATCCGGCATCGCGGCGAGCTTCGATGTTGAACGGCCCGCGCAGGCTGCCATGCATGTGGCGATCCAGCAGTTCGGCAAATGTCGATTCGGGTTCGACACCCGCCTGCGCACAACACCAGCTGAACCAGCGTGATCCGGCGGCGACGTGCGCGACCTCCTCGCTCAGGATGACCTCGAGGATGTCGGCGCTGGCCGAGTCGCCGACAGCGCGCAGGCGCCGAATCATTCCCGGCGTCACATCGAGGCCACGCGCTTCAAGCACGCGCGGCACGAGGGCCATGCGTTTGAGACAGGAATCCGCCGTGACCACCGCCATTTCCCAAAGCCCGTTGTGCGCATCGAAATCACCGTAGCGATAGCCCAGCTCGGCGAGTCGCCCGCTGAGCATCCGGAAATGACGCGCTTCATCATCGGCGACTGCAACCCAGTCGGAATAGAAATCTTCCGGCATGCCGCGAAAGCGCTGCACCGCATCCCAGGCCAGATTGATGGCGTTGAACTCGATATGGGCAATCGCATGAACCAGTGCCGCCCTGCCCTCCGCCGAGCCGAGTCCGCGCTGGGCAAGCTGGCGCGGTTCGACCAGATGCGGGCATGGCGGGCGTCCCGGCGTTTCGATGGGATCAAGGCAGCCATTATCAGCGGGAATCGAAAGGCTGCCGGCACGGAATGCCGCCGCGCTGGCACGGGTCAATGTCAGCTTCTGTTCGGGATCGCTCGCAGAAAGGCAACACTGCGCCGCTGCAAACAGGCAACTTGTCGGCACTGGAGTCATTCTGCCCTTTCCAAAAAAAACGGCTGATCGTCGTCAGCCGCTTGTGATTCTGACCGTTTAGACGGAAACCCGACAGCTATCCGGTCACGTAACGGCAATCAGCCGGATTGACGGCGCTTGTCCTTGGCCTCGTCGGACCGTGAAAACTGGAGTTCGTCGAGGTAGGTAGGCTCGACGCCGGTGACGTACTCGCCGGAGAAACACGAGGCATCGAATTCATGCAGGTTGTCATTGCCTTCGGTGATCGCGGCGACAAGGTCGGGCAGATCCTGGTAGACCAGCCAGTCGGCACCCAGCAACTTCTCGATCTCCTGCTCGGTTCGCCCATGCGCGACCAGCTCGGCGGAAGTCGGCATGTCGATACCGTAGATATTCGGGTAACGCACCGGCGGCGCGGCCGAGGCAAAGTAGACATTGCGGGCACCCGCTTCGCGCGCCATCTGGATGATCTGCTTCGAGGTCGTGCCGCGCACGATCGAATCATCGACCAGCAGCACGTTCTTGTTGCGGAACTCGAGGCCGATGGCATTGAGTTTGCGGCGCACCGATTTCACGCGCTCGCTCTGCCCGGGCATGATGAACGTGCGGCCGACGTAGCGGTTCTTGACGAAGCCCTCGCGCATCGGCACACCCAGCGCCTGGGCCAGCGACGATGCCGCCGTGCGCGCGGTATCCGGGATCGGGATCACGGCATCGATGCCATGCTCGGGTTTCAGCCGCGCGATCTTCGCCGCCAGACGCTCGCCCATGCGCAGGCGCGCCTTGTACACCGAGACATCCTCGATCATCGAATCCGGTCGCGCCAGGTAGACGTACTCGAAAATGCACGGCGTGTGCGTGGCTGCTTCGGCGCATTGGCGCGTGTGCAGCGTGCCATCCGGCGTGATCAGGATGCCCTCGCCCGGCGCGACATCGCGCAGCAGGCGAAAACCAAGGATGTCAAAGGCGACCGATTCCGAGGCAACGGCGTATTCCTTTCCCTGCGGGGTGTCGCGCTCGCCGAGCACGAGCGGGCGGATGCCATGTGGATCGCGGAAGGCGAGCAGGCCGTAACCGAGGACCACGGTGACCACGGCGTAGCCGCCGATGCAGCGGCCATGCACGCCGGCGACCGCCTTGAAGATGTTGTCGTGCGAGAGCGCCATGCGCTCCTGGATCTGCAATTCATGGGCGAGCACATTGAGCAGGAACTCGGAATCCGAATCGGTGTTGATGTGGCGGCGATCGTCCTCGAACATCTCGCGACGCAAGGTTTCGGTATTGACCAGGTTGCCGTTGTGCGCCAACGCGATGCCATACGGGGAGTTCACGTACAGCGGCTGCGCCTCGTTGCTGCCTTCCGATCCGGCAGTCGGATAACGGCAATGGCCGATGCCCAGGTTGCCGCGCAAGCCGAGCATGTTCTCGCGCTGGAAAACATCCTGGACCAGGCCATTGCCCTTGTGCAGGCGCAGGCGCGCGCCATCGACCGTGGCGATGCCAGCGGCATCCTGACCGCGATGCTGGAGCACGGTCAGTGCGTCATACAGGGCCGAGGCGACTTCCGACCTGCCGACAATTCCGATGATTCCACACATGATCAGTTCACTGCGAAGGTGAGGGTTGTGGCGGATCCTGCGCCACCGGCGCAGTCTGTTGGATCACTTTGGCAGCCGCCGCAGGAATGCCTGCCGTGGCCGGTTCAAGATATTTCGCTACCGCCTCGGGCAACAAGGTGGTCATCCAGCTCGCACTGCGCTCGAAGGTCGGCAGCAGGCGCGATTGCTGCCACCAGTCATCACGGATGACCGGCGTGAATTTCATCAGCACGATCACCAGCACGACCAGGGCGAAGCCACGGACCAGGCCAAACACCATGCCGAGCAGGCGATCCGTGCCGGACAAGCCACTGCCGCTGACCAGCTTGCGCAACAGATAACTGACGATCGCACCGGCAATCAGCACCGCAACGAAGCACACTGCATAGCCAAGCATGACGCGCACCGACGGCACTGAGATGCTGGCGGAGAATTGCTCGGCCAGCACCGGGCCAAACATCCAGGCCACCCAGAACGCGAGCACCCAGCACACCAGAGCCATGACTTCGCCGATGAAACCGCGCCACAGGCCAACCAGCACCGACAATGCCAGCGCCACGATGATTGCGTAGTCAAACCAGTTCATTGCCGCGACTCAGGGCTGGCTGACGATCATGCCGTCCAGTTTCAGCTTGTCCTTGACGCGCTCGCGCAACTTCTCGGCATTCGCGCGATCGACCTCGGGCCCGACCCGCACGCGCCAAAGTGTTTTTTCCTCGGCGTTGAAACGATCGACGAATCCGGCAAAACCGGCCACCCGCAGGCGACCGACAAGTTTGTTCGCATCCTCGGCGGTCGCGAATGCGCCCAATTGCACGGCCCAGCCGCCTGGCGTGGCGGCAGTCGCTGCGCCGGGCTGGGCATCGGCCTTCGCATCACCGGCAACGCCGATCACGCTGCTCGGCACATCGCTGCGCACCTGCTTTATGCGGATGCGCGCGGCCTCGGCTTCGGCGCGATCGGCAAACGGGCCGACGCGCACGCGTTGCGCCGGTTTGCCCTTGAAATCAACCTGTTCGGAAAATGCGGCAAAGCCGCTTTTCTTCAGTGCGGCAAGCAGATCCTTGGCATTGCCCTCGGCCGTGTACACGCCGAGATGCACCAGATAACGGCCTTCGGCAGCCTTGCCCGCCTGCAATTGCGCGTCGCCTGCCGGTTTGGGCGGTTCCACGAGCGGTGCTGGCGCAGCGGTTTTTTCCGGCGCGGGCTTGGCGCTGTCCGGACCTGCCGCATCAGGCAGTGCATCGACGCGCGGAGGAACCTTGGTGTCGACGGTCGCCAGCGGCTCGGGGGCCGCTACCGTCTGCGCCGGAAGGCTCGCGGCGGGTTCATTGGCACCATCCACCGCCAGCACGCGCGTCTCGAACTCGCGCGTAGGCACCGGTGGAATCTCCAGGTTGGCGGTGACCGAATCGGAATTCGGCGCCTTGCCGCTGAACAGCATCGGCAGGAAGATGATCGCCAGCGCAATCAGGACGACGGCACCAAGCAGGCGTTGTTTCAATGCGGGATCCATGGGCGTGGGTGCGCTTACGAGTCGGGGTGATTATACCCGTCCATCGCAAGCGATACGTTCAAGCGGTGTTGGCCGTGCGCTTGCCCACGGCATCCATGACGGCCGCGGCGACCAGGAACGATCCAAAGGCGACGATGCGATCGCCATCCCGAGCCAGGTCGATGGCGCCTGCGAGCGCCGCGGCGACATTGGCGTGACAACGATCGGCAGCGGTTTCGACGAGAACGCCGATGCGCGCCCGCAAGGCGCTGGCTGCGAGACCGCGCGCGCTGGCGGCATCAAGGCCGGCCAGCACCCAACAATCGATGTGGGGTCGCAAGGGATCGACAATGCCTTCGATATCCTTGTCAGCAAGGGCACCGAATACCGCAAGCGTGCGCCCGCGCGACGGATTCGCCTGCAGCCAGTCGGCGAGCACACGTGCGGCCTGCGGATTGTGCGCGACATCGACGATCAACTCGGGCGATCCGGCAAATCGTTGCAGGCGTGCCGCTGCCGTCGCCCCGGCAATGCCCTGTCCGATGGCCTGCGCTTGCCAGTCGATGCGCCCGCGCAGGGCATGCAAGGCGGCGATGGCCGCCGCCGCATTGGCGTGCTGGCACGGTGCCTCGAGGCGAGGTTCAGGCAAGTCGAGGGTGATGTCCCCGGCCAACCAGCGCCACCCGTTTGCCAATGCCTCGAAGCGATAGTCCAGCCCTGCCCTGAGCAGGTTCGCGCCGATGTCTTGCGCCTGCTCGAGCAAACTTTGCGGAGGCTCGGTCTCGCCCACGATCGCCGGCTTTCCGCGGCGGAAAATGCCGGCCTTTTCGCGGCCAATGAGTTCGCGGTCACTGCCGAGCCAATCCTGATGATCGAGTTCCACCGTGGTCACGATCGCGGCATCGGCATCGATGATGTTGACGGCATCGAGGCGGCCACCCAGGCCGACTTCCAGGATCGCGACATCGAGATCCGAGTCGGCAAATATGAGCAAGGCAGCCAGCGCGCCGAATTCGAAATAGGTCAGCGCGGTGTCTCCGCGGACCGCTTCGATGCGATCGAATGCGGCGATCAGCGTCGCGTCATTTGCATCCACGCCCTGCACGCGGACGCGCTCGTTGTAGCGCAACAGATGCGGCGAGGTGAAGGCCCCTACACGCTGGCCACCGGCGCGCAGGATCGCTTCCAGAAAGGCCACCGTGGAGCCCTTGCCATTGGTGCCGCCGACGGTGATCACGATCCTTGCCGGCGCCGGTGCACCAAGGCGTTGCCAGACGGCACGCACGCGATCGAGGCCAAGCTCGATTTCGCGAGAATGCAGGCGCAACTGCCATTGCAGCCATTGCTCCAGGGATTGCGGAGGCGTCGCCACGACTTTCCGGACTTGCCCTCAGCGCATGAGGATGCGGCGCGGCTTCAGCGGCAGACGTCCGCGCCAGTACTGGATGATGACGAAGCCCGCCGCCATGCCTCCAAGATGGGCGAAATGGGCGACGCCCGCCTGCGTTCCGGTGACGCCGAGAAAAAGCTCGATGGCGCCGTAGGCAGTAACGAACAGCCACGCCGGCATGGGAATTGGCGGGAACAGCAACATCAGGCGCTGGTGCGGAAACATCATGCCGAACGCCAGCAGCAGGCCGAACACGCCGCCCGAGGCGCCGAGGGTCGGATAGATGCCACCGGTGAAGTAGCGCACCACGATCAACTGTGCCACGGCGGCACCCACCACGCAGGCGAGATAGTAGGTTGCAAAAGGGCGCGAGCCGAAAAGGCGTTCGATGGCACCACCAAACATCCACAGCGCAAGCATGTTGAAAAACAGATGGGGGAGGCCGCCATGCAGGAATCCATAGCTGACCAGTTGCCAGATGCCGAAGGCAACCCGGGTTCCGTCCGGCCCGGCAAGGTCGGTGCCAAGGGGCCACAAGGCGAAATGCATGATCATCGGATCGGGAATCAACTGCTGCAAGCCGAAGATTGCAAGGTTGGCAATCAACAGTGCGCGGGTGACTGGCGGCAGATCAATGGGCATCGGCATTCCTGAAGGCAGACGGATTCAAGGCGAATCCAGCGAAATCGTGGCGGCGGTGCCGGGATTCAAGCATCTGTCGGAGCCCACAGTTCGGCGTCGAGGTCGCGTTGCCAGCCGAAACGCCGCAGATCGACGCGACGACCAGCCATCTCGACACCTTCGCGCGACAAGCGACGGCGCTGTTCGATGAAAGCGACACTGCCTGGCGCGAAGGCGAGACAGCCATCCGCGCGGACGACGCGATGCCACGGCAAGGCGAGGCTTGCGTCGGCCTCGCGCAACACGCGCCCGACCAGGCGCGCGCGACGCGGCAATCCGGCCCGCGCCGCGATCTCGCCATAGCTGGCAACACGGCCCCGCGGAATCGACTGGATCACCCGACAGATTCCAGGATGAGGACAACCAAACGGGATTTCCCCGTCCTTCATCACCAGGCCAGGCCCGGACCACCCATGCATACTCCACGCAACGCGCAGGATGGGGGTCCCCGCGCGGGGCGGGGGAAAAGGGCGGGGGGCCCCCCCCGGCGGGGGGGGGGGGGGGGCCGGCGCCCGGGCGGGGGGGGGGGGGGGGGGGGTTCTAGGACGACCGGGCTAGCATGCTGCAAACGTGACCTCCGGGAGAATACCGTGCAGAGCTTCGAGCAGATCCGTTCCCATGTAAGCAACCTGCACGCGTTGCGTACCAATGATCCATACCTGATCAGCTTCGACCTGACCCTTGCCGACAACCGTCAACAAGGCATCTACCTGGCCGAAATGGAAGGCGAGAATGAGCAGAAGTTCCTGCGCATATCGACACCGGTCGGACCGGCCACCGGAGTCGATGCCACGCGCTGCATGCGCTTCAACTGGGAACAACGCACCGGCTTCCTCGCCATCAGCGACCTGGACGGATCGCCCTACCTGCACCTCATTGAAAACCGCCCTTATACAATGTTGCAGCGGGATGAACTCGATCGCCTGATCAATGAACTCGGCCAGCTTGGCGATCGCTTGGAGCAGGCCATGTCAAGCGGCGGTGATTCCTTCTGACGGGATCATCAGGCCAGGTCGAAAACCTGCAACAGACGCACCATCAACCAGGCCAGCAAGCCGGTGATCGGGATGGTCAGGATCCACGCCCAGACCATGCGTTCGACCACGGTCCAGCGGATTGCCGAAAGGCGCTTGGCCGCGCCGACACCCATGATCGCCGCCGAAATATTGTGCGTCGTCGACACCGGGATGCCGAAGTGCGAGGCAGCGATGATCACGCTTGCCGAAGCTGTTTCGGCAGCCACGCCATTGACCGGATGCAGCTTGACCAGTTTGTGGCCGAGCGTGCGGATGATGCGCCAGCCGCCCATGGCCGTGCCTGCAGCCATGGTCACCGCGCACAACACCTTGATCCACAGCGCGATCGGGAACTGCTGGTTTGCATCTTCCTCGATTCGCAGGAACGAGAGCCAATCTGGCAAGCCGTCCATGGTACCAGTCGATGTCGCGCCGACCAGGGCCAGGGCGATGATGCCCATGGTTTTCTGGGCATCGTTCATGCCGTGGGAAAGGCCCATCGCGCTGGCCGAGATCATCTGCATCTTGCCGAAGAACCCGTTGAGAAAGCGCGGTCGGCCGAATTTCTGCAAACCGCCACTTCTTGATCCGAGCCAACTGGTGATGGCGAACAGCGCGCCCATCATGGCGAAGCCGAGGACGAAGCCGAGCAGCGGCGAACTGAACATCGGCAGGACGACCTTCGGCAGCAGGCCCTTGCCTTGCCACCAGTGCTCGCCGCCCTGCCACCAGATGATCGAGGACCAGTTGTTGTGCGCAGCCGCGAGCGCCGCGCCGCAGAGGCCGCCGACAAGGGCATGCGAGGAGCTGGATGGCAAACCCCACCACCAGGTGATCAGATCCCAGATGACCGCGCCGAGCAGCGCGCAGATAAGCACCTGCGGCGTCACCGCGACGATGCCGAGATCAATCAGTCCGGAGGCGATGGTCTTGGCCACCGCCGTGCCCCACAACGCTCCGATCAGGTTGGTGAATGCCGCCAGCGCGACGGCCTGACCAGGGCTGAGGACCTTGGTGGCGACCACGGTCGCGATGGAATTGGCGGTATCGTGAAAACCGTTGATGTACTCGAAGACGAGCGCCACCAGAATGACGAGCAGGACCAGGCTGAGGCTCAAGGTCACGGAGATTCCTCGCCAGGCAGGTCAGGAGTTTTTCAGGGCAATTTGATAGATCACATTGCCGGCGTCGCGGCAGCGATCGATCGCTTTTTCCAGCAACTCGAACAGGTCCCTGCGCACCATCAGTCTTGCCGCATCGGCGGCATCCGAGAACAGGCGCTTGTAGAGATCCAGGAGGAGACGATCCGCCTCCGATTCAATCGATTGCATGCTTTCGTTGAGGCCGTGCATGACATCGAGCTTGATGCCGCCACGCAACTCGCCAACCATCTTGACGATCACCTCGCAGGCACGCTCGAGCATGGCCGATTGCGAGCTGTAGTCGACATCGGCCAGGCGATCGGCAAACAGCGCATAGCGCTCGGCAAACTTTTCCACGGTCTTCGGAATCTTGTACAAGGCTCCGGCCAGGGCTTCGATGTCCTCGCGCTCCAGCGCGGTCACGAAGGTATTGACGAGTTCCAGGTTGATCTGTGCAAACAGGTCCTTTTCGCGTCGGCGCGCCATCCTGAAGCCGTCCAGGGCCGGCGTCTCGGCGCCCTCGGCAAGCATCTTGCCGAGCGCCCGCGCACTGAGCAGGGCGGCTTCGGCGCTGGCTTCGAGCAAGCCATAGAACTTGTCGCCCTTGCCAAAGATTGTCTGCAACGAAAACATGCGGTCGCTCCGAAACGGGCTGAAAGGGTGATTCCCCGGGCTGCGACCACGATTCCCGGGGCAGCGGAGGGCGCATGTTACAACATTGTTTCAGCTGCAATCGCGCGACGGGACGCGCAGCGGCACTCACTTGCGCCGGGCAAGGCCGGCGCTGCGCTGGACATCGGCAAGAATCCCGCGCAGGACGCGCAGCTCGCGCTGGTCGGGAGCCGCACGCAGGAAAAAACGCCGCAACCTTTGCATGATCGTGCGCTCGGAGCGGCCCTTGTGAAAATCGATGTCATGGAGGGTGGTCGCAAGATGCTCGAAGAATCCTTCCAGTTCCGCGGCCGTCGAGGGTGGATCGGCATTGCCCTGTCGCTGCGGACTGCCCTCAAGCCGGGCCATGCGCAACTCGTAGGCGACCACCTGCACGGCCTGGGCCAGATTCAACGACGAGTAGCCCGGATCACTCGGAATATGCACGGCAGCGTGGCATAGCTTGATCTCGTCGTTGCTGAGCCCGGATTGTTCGTTGCCGAAAACAAGGGCAACCTCGCGCCCTTGCGCGGCCGCATCAAGAGCACGGCGCGCAGCCATGCGCGGGTTCAACTCCTCCAGGGCGACGCCGCGCAAGCGCGCGGTCGCGCCGAGAACGAGGTTGCACTCGGCAACGGCTTCGCGCAGGGAATCGAAGCGCTCGGCGGCTTCCAGGACATCGTCGGCACCTGCCGCCATCTTGTACGCATCCATGTGCGGGTATTCCGCAGGCGCGACCAGCGACAGCCGACGAAAGCCCATCGTGCGGATTGCCCTGGCGGCGCTGCCGATATTGCCCGGATGCGAGGTTCGGGCGAGGACGAATCGCACGCGCGAAAGCGCCAACGGCTGCTCGGGAACATCGGTCACGGTTGTTCATTCCTCATGGTTTCCCGGCTCCTGTTTGTCGAGGTGACGCCGGATTTGCTACCCTTCCGCGCCGCACGCGCCCCGATGCGCGCTGCACTTGCTCTTTTTCAGTCCACTTCCGATGGAACCAACATGCCCAGACCTGCCGTGAATGTGGCGGTGCGCGCCGCGCGTGCCGCAGGCCAGATCATTTTGCGCTACATGAATCGCATCGAGAGCCTTGCCATTGTCGAAAAACAACGCATGGATTTCGCTTCGGAAGTGGATCGGGCCGCGGAGGCCGAGATCATACGCGAGCTGAAGCGCGCATTTCCCGGCCACGCCATCCTCGCCGAGGAATCCGGTGCCCAAGGCAAGGGCAAGCACGTCTGGGTCATCGACCCGCTGGATGGCACGCACAACTACCTGCGCGGCTTTCCGCATTTCTGCGTATCCATCGGCATGCTCGAAAACGGCGAGCCGATGCATGGCGTTGTCTACGACCCGCTGCGTGACGAGCTGTTCACCGCAAGTCGGGGCGATGGCGCCTATTTGAATGACCGGCGCATCCGCACCAGTGCGCGGAATGACCTCGAAGGAGCATTGCTGACCACGGGTTTTCCGTACCGGCAACGCGCCCATCTCGACGCACAGATTGAGATGACCCGCGCCCTGCTCGGCCAGGCCGAGGACATCCGCCGCACGGGTTCGGCGGCGCTTGATCTGGCCTACGTCGCCAATGGTCGCATTGATGGCTATTACGAGATCGGATTGAAGCCGTGGGACATGGCCGCAGGCTGTCTGCTGGTGCGCGAGGCCGGTGGCCGCTATTGCGACTTCGTCGGCCGTGAAGGCATCCCTGAAAGCGGCAATTTGATCGCAGGCGGCCACAAGGTAGTCGACTCGATCATCAGGACCATCGCGCCCCAGTTGACGCCCGCGCTGGCGCGCTGACCCGATTCAGGCAACCTGCCCTTGCGGGATTTGCGCAAAGAAAAAGCCCGGCTTGCGCCGGGCTTTTTGCGTGTCACTCGAACGATATTGCCAGTCGATTACTGACCGTCAACTGCAAGCTCGGTGCGGCGGTTGCGCGCACGGCCTTCCTTGGTGTCGTTCGTATCGATCGGGTTGCTCTCGCCAAAACCCTTGACGCCGGAGATCTGGCTGGCATTGACGCCATGCGAGGTCAGGTAGTCATAGACGATCTGCGCGCGGCGCTCCGAAAGCTTCTGGTTGTACTCGTCACTGCCGATGGAATCGGTGTGCCCATCGAGTTCGACGCGCACGTTCGGATTGCGGCTGAGCACATCAACGGCCTGATCGAGAATCGCGATCGAATCCGCAGTCGGTTCCTGCAGCGACGGGGTGATGTCCTTTTCGTTCGAACGCGGGCGGTCGAACTTGAAGTTGACGCCACGCAGGTCGATGACGACCGGAGTTGCGGCGGGTTCTTCCGTTGCGGCTTCCGGCGGCGGCGGGGGCGGCGGCGGTGCGGCTGCCGGCTCCGGCTCGGCTGCGGCTGCGCCACCGAAACCGATGGTCAGGCCGACCGAGACGATTCCGTCGACATAGTGGTTGTAGTCGCCGGCACCCGGGAACTGGCCACGCAGGCTGTTGTTGTCGTGGTCATAGCGGGCAGCCAGCTCGCCACGCAGGGCGACGCGCTCGTTGAAGTTGTACTGGATACCGCCACCAACGGTGGCCATCGGATCCCAACCATCATGCTGCACGGTGCCCGAATACGCCGCGTGACGAACGGCACCCAGGCCGCCGAGCACGTACGGGCGCCATGCGGAACCCTGGTCACCGAAGAACCAGCGACCGGTCACACCGAGGCTGACGCTTTCCCACTCGTGACCGGCGCGGAACGAATCGTTCTGGAAGTCGGCATCGTTGTGGGCGATCTCTGCATCAACGGCGAAATTCGGTGAAACCCACCAGCCAATGCCAAGACCGGTGTACAGCGAGGAATCAGTGTCACGATTGCTGTCGGAGAAATTGACGCCGACGCGCGGAGCGAGATACCAGCTTCCGTCCTGCGCATAGACAGTCGACACGCCGCCACCAAGCATGGCAACTGCGATCAATGCACTCAGTGCCTTGTGTTTCATCATTGCGGAATCCTCATTTTTGTTTGATCCAATTTCTACCGTCACAGCGCGACGCCAAAAGCGGACACCCTGTTGTCAGCCATCATACGATGATTCTTGGCCGGAAGAACATGATTTTAACAACAGATTCGAGTTCGAACATGAACGGACGAAAAGCCATAATTTGCTTGCTTTTCATGGAGTTGCTGCGGAAACCCAAATGAACGCCAAGTTAAGCGCAGGTCAAATCAAATCGCAAACAAGTCTAACAGTTGATTGACCGGCATCGCTTCGAAGCGTGCCGCATCGGCACTGGCGGCGAGAATCCGGGACACATTCCGCGCCGGAAGCTGCGCCGTGATCGCCGCCTCGAACTTCTTCAGCAAGACCGGAATGCCCTCATCGCGGCGCTTGCGGTGTCCGATCGGATAATCGATGGAAACCTTGGCAGTGCTCGTTCCGTCCTTGAAGAACACCTGCAAAGAATTGCCGATGTAGCGCTTTTCGGGATCGAAATAGTCCTTGGTGAACTGCGGATTTTCCTTGACCGTCATCTTCGCGCGCAGGGCGTCGATTCGCGGATCCGCGGCGACGTCATCATTGTAGTCATCAGCGACCAGGCGTCCGAAAATCAGCGGCACGGCAACCATGTACTGGATGCAATGATCGCGATCAGCGTAGTTGGCCAGCGGGCCGGTCTTGTCGATGATGCGCACGCCCGCTTCCTGGGTTTCGATCTCGATGCGCTCGATCTCGTCGATCCGCGAACCGACTTCGCCATGAAGTTGCATGGCGCATTCAACCGCGGTCTGCGCATGGAACTCGGCGGGAAAGCTGATCTTGAACAACACGTTCTCCATGACGTAGCTGCCAAACGGGCGCTCGAACTCGAACTGCTTGCCCTTGAACGCAATGTCATAGAAACCCCATGTTTTCGCCGACAACGCCGATGGGTAGCCGACGACATTCTTGTCGACCGCGTTGAAGGCATGGGTCACGGCGCGACGGCAGGCATCACCGGCCGCCCAGCTCTTGCGCGGCCCGGTGTTTGGCGCGTGCCGGTAGGTGCGCAGGACGCCGTTGTCGATCCAGCTGTGCGAAATGGCATTGATGATCTGCTCGCGGCTGCCGCCGAGCATGGCCGTGGCCACCGCGGTCGACGCCAGGCGAACGAGGATCACATGATCGAGGCCGACCCGGTTGAAGCTGTTCTTCAGGGCATAGCAACCCTGGATTTCATGCGCCTTGATCGCCCAGCCCAGGACATCGCGCACGCTCAGCGGCTTGCCACCTTCGCGTTCGGCCTTGCGCGACAGGTAGTCGGCAACGGAGAGGATGGCCCCGAGGTTGTCGGACGGATGACCCCATTCGGCAGCCAGCCAGGTGTCATTGAAATCCAGCCAGCGGATCTGCGTACCAATGGCGAATGCCGCCTGCACCGGATCGAGTTCGTGGCTGGTTCCCGGAACACGCACGCCACCAGGCAGCACGGCACCGGGAACGATCGGACCGAGATGCTTGACGCAATCGGGGAATTTCATTGCCAGCATCGAGGTGGCCAGCGAATCGAGCAGCATGTAGCGCGCCGTGTCGTAGGCTTCGGGCGAATCGATGACGTAATCGACAATGTAGTTGGCGATATCGACCATGGGCTGATCGGGATCCGGCCGAACGGCCGAGCGGATGTCATGTCCGGACATGGGGGAGTTCCGTTGGGTTGGGAAGCATGTGTACGCGCCGGGGGCGCTGTTGCAGTCCGCTATTGTGCCAGATGGACATCGGCAAGCCGACTGGAGAGCAATGTCGCCTCGGGGTGACTGACGATCCGGCGGGCATGGCTGGTTGCGCTTGCCCCGCAGGCGTCCGGCTGGCATCTTGAACGATCGTTTGAATCCGGTACCGGCCCATGGACTATCCGCACCTGTTTGCCCCGCTCGATCTCGGTTTCACCACCTTGCCGAATCGCGTGTTGATGGGCTCGATGCATACCGGACTCGAGGATCGGGCAAGCGATTACGACAGGCTCGCCCGCTATTTCGCGGATCGCGCACGTGGCGGCGTCGGCTTGATGGTCACCGGCGGCATCGCGCCGAACATCGAAGGCTGGCTGAAACCATTTGGCGGACGCCTGGCGATGCCCTGGCATGTCGGTCGGCACCGCAAACTGACGGCAGCCACGCACGCCGAGGGGGGACGCATCTGCATGCAGATCCTGCATGGCGGCCGCTATTCGTACCACCCGTTGCAGGTGGGCGCCTCGAAGATCAAGTCGCCGATCACGCCCTTCACCCCGCGCGCGCTGTCTCCACGCGGCGTCGAGCGGACCATCAGGGATTTCGTCAACTGCGCGAAGCTGGCCCAGGACGCCGGTTACGACGGTATCGAAATCATGGGTTCGGAGGGTTACCTGATCAACCAGTTCGTCGCCGCGCGTACCAATACGCGCAACGACGAGTGGGGCGGCAGCGCCGAGAAGCGCATGCGCTTTCCGATCGAGATCGTGCGCCGCAGCCGAGCCGCCGTCGGGGCCAACTTCATCATCATCTATCGCTTGTCGATGCTCGATCTGGTCAACGACGCGCAAAGCTGGCAGGAGATTGTCCAGCTTGCCAAAGCCATCGAAGCGGCCGGCGCGACCATCATCAACACCGGCATCGGCTGGCATGAAGCGCGCGTGCCGACCATCGTCACCTCGGTGCCGCGCGGTGCCTTCGTTGCGGTGACGCGCAAGCTCAAGGGCGAAGTCAGCCTGCCCTTGATCACGACCAATCGCATCAACATGCCCGAGGTAGCCGAGCGTATCCTGGCCAGTGGCGACGCCGACATGGTGTCGATGGCCCGACCCTTGCTCGCCGATGCCGACTGGGTCAACAAGGCCCGCGCCGGCAAGGCCGATCGCATCAACACCTGCATCGCCTGCAACCAGGCCTGCCTCGACCATGTGTTCGAGAACAGGCACGCCAGTTGCCTGGTCAATCCACGCGCCTGTCACGAGACGGAACTGGTCATCACCGCGGCGACCGTGCGCAAGCGTTATGCCGTGGTCGGCGCGGGCCCGGCCGGGCTCGCCGCGGCAACGACCCTGGCCGATCGCGGCCATCGGGTCACCCTTTACGATCAGTCCAGCGAGATCGGTGGTCAGTTCAACATGGCCAAGCGCATCCCGGGCAAGGAGGAGTTCGCGGAGACCCTGCGCTATTTCGGCCATCGCCTTGCCGATAGCGGGGTTGAACTGCGACTGGGCACCCGCGCCGATGTGGCGGCACTCGGGAGCGAAGGGTTCGATGCGGTCATCGTCGCCACCGGAGTCACCCCGCGCATGCTGCATACACCGGGTTTCGATGATCCACGCGTGCTGAGTTACATCGATGTGCTGCGTGACAACAAGCCCGTCGGCAAGCGTGTCGCCATCATCGGTGCCGGCGGCATCGGTTTCGACATGGGCGAGTTCCTGGTCGAGGGTGCACCCTCACCGACCACCGATATCGGCCGCTGGGCAAGGGAATGGGGCGTCGATCTGACGATCGAACATCGCGGCGGACTGATCGAGGCAAAGCCCGAGCCCGCCGAACGTGAAGTATTTCTGCTGCAACGCAGCGAAGGCCGCCTCGGCGCGCGCCTGAACAAGACCACCGGCTGGGTCCACCGGGCCACGCTCAAGGCCAAGCAGGTCAAGATGATTGGCGGAGTCAGCTACGAGCGTTTCGACGACGCCGGATTGCACATCACCGTCAATGGCAAGACGCAGACCCTTGCGGTCGACAGCGTGGTCGTCTGTGCCGGCCAGGAACCCAACCGGACTCTGGCCGACGCGCTGATTGCCGCCGGCGTGCCAACCCATGTCATCGGCGGTGCCGATGTCGCCGCCGAGCTCGATGCCAAGCGCGCGATCGCCCAGGGGACGCGGCTCGCGGCTGACCTCTAAAGCAACACTGATCAAGGTCAACGATGCCGGATGGGCGTATTGCGTTTTCGACGTTATCCGCCCAGCTGGTTTGTGCAATTCATTCGGCGCAAAATGCCGAGCGGATCACACTCTCCTGCTCGCCCGTGTCACGATTCGACGCGGTTTTGCGATTTAGCATCCACGGAATCTTCAGTGGAGTCACGGTCATGCCCTGCACAGCGTTTCGTCGCGTTTCGCTCATAGGCGGCTTGGTTGCCGCATTTTTCACCTCGGCGGCACTGGCCGCGGTCGGAACCTGGAGCACCACCGGCCCCTATGGCGGCTCGAATTACCTGCTCAAGGTCTACGAACCCGGTCCAAGCACGTTGTTCGCCGCTGGCCGCGGCGGCCTGTTCCGCAGCTATAGCAGCGGAGGCACATGGGAGCGGATCGAGGTTGGCTTGCCGGAGGCGGTCTATGTGAACGCGATGGACACGAGCACGATCGCGCCGGTTGTCTACCTGTCCACCTATGCGGGTTTGTATCGAACCGGCAACGCCGGTGATTTGTGGGTGCCGATCAGTACTCCGCTGTCAGGCGACAACGTCACACTCGATGTCAGCGTGCAGCGCGCCACCAGCAACAACATCGCCATCGCAACCACGGCCGGCGCCTATGTCTCGACCAATGCAGGCAGCACCTGGACAGGTCCTGGCGCGTCCGCGAGTGGTGGCGGTTACAGCAAGATCGTCTTCGCCGCCGATGGCTCGCTGTATCTCGGCATCCAGTATGCGGATCCCGGCATTTTCAGCGGCGCGACCTTGCTCAAGAGCACCGATGGTGGCGGCACGTGGGCACCCCTCGCCACGCAGCCACCTGGCTTGTGGGGCATTGATCAGCTATCGGTTTCTCCAGCCGATCCGCAACGGGTCTTTGCCAGTGACGGCGCAACCATGGTAACCAGCGGCAATGGCGGCAGCACCTGGTCGACAGTCACTTTGCCCGCCAGCGGATCCGGTTGCCAGCAAGTGGTGGCGATTACGCCGAGTCCTGCATCGGCCACTGGGGCGTTTGTCGGCTGCAGATCGAATGGTGTGCATTTTGCTGCGGACGTGATGCTTCCCGCTCCGGCTTGGACGGACTGGACTGCGGCCAACGCACTGACCGCCAATGGAACCGATCCGGTCCAGGCTAGCGAGATCGCCGTACATCCCGGCTACCCGACGACGCCCACGCTATGGACTGGAACCATCGATGCCGGCGTGTTCCGCTCGACCAATGGCGGCACCGCCTGGGCACCGGTCAACAACGGCTACCAATCCGCCAACATCCGTGCACTCGCGCCGCATCCGCTGGATCAAAGTGCATCGGGCGCAGTCCTGCTGGCAGGCTACGGCGATGCATTCTCCACCGCGACGCCTGTCTACAAGTCGTCGGACGGCGGTGCGAGCTGGGCTGCATCGCTGGGGGGGCTCAACGCGGAGCAGATCCGTTCTATGGTGATCGATCCGACCACCGTCGACAACACCCTGACCACCTCCGAGTCCTTCACCGTGTATGCCTCGGGCCGTTCGGAACGCATTCCCACGCCGGCAAGCCGCGACGGTGGCATCTACAAGAGCACCGATGCGGGAGCAACCTGGACGACCATCGACAATGGCATCGCCACCGTTTCCGGAACGCGATACCTGGGCACGGCGCGTGCGATTGTGTTGGACCCGAATTCCTGTGCGAGCCCTCCCTGCGTTGCCGGGTCGAGTCCACTGCAAACGCTGTATGTGGCCGGCACCGGAGTTCCGGCTGAACCCGGACTGCCTTATCAATCCGCCCGGGTCTACAAGAGCACCAATGCAGGCGCTTCATGGGTGGCCTCGGAGAGTGGCTTGCCAACCACCGAAGATCTTGGGCCTCCAGGAACATTCAACTACGTCTACCGGATTGTCGTTCCCCTGGTGATCGACCCGGCCAACCCGTCCACGCTGTACCTGGGTACGACCACCTCCTGGAATGCCGAGTCTTTCGGCGGCGTTTTCCCGACCGCCGCCAATGGCGTCTTCAAGTCCACCAATGGCGGCGCAACCTGGGTCAACTCCAGCAACGGCCTGCCACGCTTTGGTGGACCCGGGACCTCGCATTACGACGTCCTGGCCCTGGCGATCAATCCGGCCAATACGCAGGTCCTCTATGCGGGGGTGACGAGCTTCGCGTACACCGGTGCCGTTGGCAGCATCTACAAGAGCACGGATGGCGGCGCCAACTGGTTCGAAACCAGCACCGGCATCGCCGGCCAGGATGTCCGCGCCTTGTTCATCGATTCGGCCGACAGCAGCGGTGACACGATCTACGCCGGCACCGGTGGCAATGGTGCCAATCCGGGCGGCGTTTATCGCAGCACCGATGGCGGTGCCACCTGGAACTCGTTGAGCATCGGCCTTCCGGCTGACGCCGCCCTCGCCCTGACCATGCCACCACGCGCACTGGGCGCTCCGGCCCGCATCGTCGCCGGCACCACCGCCGGAGTCTGGGAATACACGGCTACGCCCGACGAAGACGCGGATGGCTCGCCTTCGGCCGTCGAAAACAGCGTGCTGGCAGGTGACGGCAATGGAGATGGCACGCCCGATGCAATGCAATCCAATGTCGCATCGACCTCCGCAAGCAGTACCAGTGCAACAAACGCCTCGGCGCCCACGGGAACAATCGTGCGCACGACGATGGAAATTGTCTCGGCAACGTGCAGCCAGCTCAACGACAGCACGACACAACCCGCCGATCTGTATCCACCCGATCCACTCGGCTCGGCATCGAGCCACACGCCGTGGGGACTGGTCCACTTCTCCATGCCCGACTGCAGCCAGGCTACTGTCCTTGTCACCTTTCATGGCGCCAATTTCGGACCGGGCTGGAAATGGCGCAACTATGGTCCGCGCATCCCCGGCGATGCATCGACGTTTGGCTGGTATTCGTTCGCCGGTGCACGGCGCATCGATGGACAAACCTGGGAGCTGAAGATTGACGCCAGTCGGCAGGGCAATTATCGGGCTGATGCCAACAACATCCTGTTCATCGGTGGCCCCGGCGACCTGCCCGACTCGATCTTCGATCACGGCTTCGAATAAGCAAGCCTTGAAAGCGAAGGGCCTCGGAACAACATTTCGAGGCCCTTCTGCAAGGAGTTGCGCATGAAGCTCTACTGTCTGCCCGGTGCCTGTTCGCTTGCCGACCACATCGTTCTCGAGTGGATCGGCAAGCCCTACGAAATCAGCGTGGTTCCGCGCGATCAACTGAAAACCGGTTACCTCAAGATCAACCCGAACGGCGCCGTACCGGCACTCGAAGTCGACGGCTGGGTGCTGACCCAGAACTCGGCGATCCTGAATTACCTCGCCGATGAAAATCCCGAAAGCGGTCTGGGTGGCGATGGCTCGGCGAAAAGCCGTGCCGAAATCAACCGCTGGCTGGCCTTTGTCAACGCCGATGTGCATCCGGCATTCAAACCCCTCTTCGGCACCACCGCCTATCTCGAGGATCCCGCGATGATCGAAAAGAGCAAGGATGCGGCGCGCAAGAGCCTGCGTGGATTGTTCGAAAAGGCCAATGCCCAGCTTGAAGGACGCGACTGGCTGGCGGGAACGCGGTCAATCGCCGATCCGTATCTTTATGTGGTCTTGCGCTGGGCGCAGGCCTTGAACATCGACCTTTCCGGATTCGACAACCTGGCTGCCTTCAGCAAGCGCATGGAAAGCGATCCAGCCGTCGGCAAGGTACTCAAGGCCGAAGGCTTGGCCTGAGCCGATTCGATCGGCTCCTCCTCACACACGGAGGCCGCGCAATGCGCGGCCTTCTGATTTTCCGGATCTGCTTCAGCGCCTTTCGATGGGCACGAACTCGAGATCCTCGGGCCCGGTGTAATTCGCACTGGGGCGGATGATCTTGCCGTCGATGCGCTGCTCGATCACGTGCGCGCTCCAGCCCGCGGTGCGCGCAATGACGAAGAGCGGCGTGAACATCGCCGTCGGCACACCCATCATGTGGTAGCTCACCGCGCTGAACCAGTCGAGGTTCGGGAACATCTTCTTGATTTCCCACATGGTCGATTCAAGGCGCTCGGCAATGTCGAACATCTTCGTGTTGTCCTGTTCGGCAGACAACTCGCGGGCGACTTCCTTGATCACCTTGTTGCGCGGATCGCTGACCGTGTAGACCGGGTGGCCGAAGCCGATCACGACTTCCTTGCGCTCGACGCGCTCGCGGATATCGGCCTCGGCCTCGTCCGGCGTGTCGTAGCGTTTCTGGATCTCGAAGGCGACTTCGTTGGCGCCGCCGTGCTTCGGGCCGCGCAGGGCACCAATGCCGCCGGCGATGCTCGAATACATGTCGCTGCCGGTGCCGGCAATCACGCGCGAAGCAAAGGTCGACGCGTTGAACTCGTGCTCGGCGTAGAGGATCAGCGAGGTGTGCATGGCTCGCACCCAGGATGCACTCGGCGACGTGCCATGCAGCAAATGCAGGAAATGTCCGCCGATCGAATCGTCATCGGTCTCGACATCGATGCGCTTGCCGTTGACCGCGAAGTGATACCAGTACAGCAGGATCGAGCCAAGCGACGCCATCAGCCGATCGGCGATATCGCGCGCGCCAGGATGATTGTGATCGTCCTTCTCGGGCAGCACGCAACCGAGGATGGAGACCCCCGTGCGCATGACATCCATCGGATGCGCCGAAGCCGGGATCTGCTCAAGTGCGCTCTTCAACGCGGCCGGAATCCCGCGCAGGGATTTCAGCTTGCTCTTGTAGGCGGCCAGTTCGGCCACGGTCGGCAACTTCCCGTGCACGAGCAGGTGGGCGATTTCCTCGAACTCGCAGGTCGTTGCGACATCGAGGATGTCATAGCCGCGATAGTGCAGATCGTTGCCGGTCTTGCCGACCGTGCACAGCGCCGTGTTGCCGGCAGCGACTCCGGACAGGGCAACGGACTTCTTCGGTTTGAACGGGGTCGCTGGTTCGGTCATTTCTTTCTCCGGATCAATGGTTCGTTTCACGGACAACCGAAATTGCCCGCTTGCACTCACTCGTCCTTGCCAGCCGCAAACAGCGTATCGAGCTTGTCTTCGTAGGCGTGGTAATCGAGATAGTCGTAAAGCTCGGCGCGCGTCTGCATCGTCGGCACAGCCGCCTTCTGCGTGCCGTCGCGACGCACCGTCTCGTAGAAATTCAGCGCGGCCTTGTTCATCGCGCGATAGGCACCGCAGCAATACAACACGATATCGACGCCCGCCGCTTTCAATTCGTCGGTGGTGAACAGAGGGGTTTGCCCGAACTCGGTGATGTTGGCGAGGATCGGCACCTTCACCGCATCCTTGAACTGGCGGTATTGCTCCAGCGTGTAGATGGCCTCGGGGAAGATCATGTCGGCGCCGGCTTCGACGCAGGCGACCGCACGCTCGATTGCCGCTTCGATGCCTTCCACGGCAATCGCATCGGTGCGCGCCATGATGACGAATCCGGGATCGTGGCGCGCATCGACTGCGGCCTTGATCCGATCGACCATTTCGTCCTTCGCGACGATGGCTTTGCCGGGTCGGTGGCCGCAACGCTTGGCGGCGACCTGATCCTCGATATGCATCGCGCCTGCCCCGGCCTTGATCATCGAACGCACCGTGCGCGCGATGTTGAATGCGCCACCCCAGCCGGTATCGACATCGACCAGCAGCGGCAGGTCGCAGACATCGGTGATGCGGCGGATGTCGGTCAGCACGTCTTCCATCGAACTGATGCCGAGATCGGGCATGCCGAGCGAATTGGCGGCAACGCCGCCACCGGACAGATAGATGGCCTTGAAGCCCGTGCGTTTGGCCATGCGTGCGACATAGGCGGTGATCGTGCCGACCACCTGCAAAGGCTGCTCCTCGGCGACGGCCGCGCGGAAACGCGCGCCTGCGGATGCGGGCTGGCTCATGGGATCTCCCGGAAAAACGTCGATTTTAGCGCAGACCCGGGCAGGACCGGGGATTGACCTGCAACTGGGCTGCGCGCCTCCTCCGGAAACGAATGCCCGCGCGCTGCGGATGCCCCGCCGACTGTCGCAGGCTCAGGAAGTCGTTTCCAATTCGGACTCATCCCCGCTGCGCCGCCTGGCAAGTCGCAACGTCAGGTAGCCGAGCACGCCGGCCGCCAGCGATCCACAAAGGATGCCGACCTTGACCTCGCTCTGCAGCACCGGGTTGTCGGCGAATGCAAGCATGCCGATGAACAGGCTCATGGTGAAGCCAATGCCGCACAGCATGGCGACGCCGAACATCTGCATCCACGAGGCGTTCTGCGGGAGTCGCGCGATACCGGTTCCGATCGCGATACTGGAAAATCCGAAAACACCGATGATCTTGCCGCAGAGCAAGCCAAGGGCGACGCCCAGGGTCAGCGGATCGACCAGGTTGGCCCAAGTCAACCCATCGAACGAAAGCCCGGCATTGGCGAATCCGAACAGAGGCACAATCAGAAATGGCACCACGCGATTCAACGAGTGTTCGAGCGTGATCAACGGTGGATCGGCGAACTCGTTGTCCATGCGCAAGGGAATCGTCAAGGCCAGCACAACCCCCGCGACGGTCGCGTGAACACCGGATTTCAGAACCAGGAACCAGAGGATGGCACCGAGCACCAGGTAGGGCGTCAACCGGCGCACACCGGTCTTGTTCAGCACGACGAGCAAGATCAGCACGGCAGCAGCCAGCAGCAGGTGCAACATCGAAAGCTCGCTGGTGTAGAACAAGGCAATGATCAGCACCGCGCCCAGGTCGTCGATGATCGCCAGCGCGGCAAGGAACACCTTGATCGAGGTCGGCACGCGCTTGCCAAGCAGGGCAAGCACACCGAGCGCGAACGCGATGTCGGTGGCGGCCGGGATAGCCCATCCGCGCAAGGCTTCGGGATGATTCCGGTTGAAGGCGACGTAGATCAGTGCGGGCACGATCATGCCGCCAAGTGCGCCGATGCCGGGCAACATGCGGCGCGACCAGGAGGACAACTGCCCGACCAGCATCTCGCGCTTTATTTCGAGGCCGACGAAGAGGAAAAAGATCGCCATCAGGCCATCGTTGATCCAGTGCAGCACGCCGAGACCGCCGAACCGGGCATGCAGGGATTCGAAGTACAGCGGTGCGGCCGGTGAATTGGCAACGACCAGGGCCAGGGCGGCGGCAGCCATCAAGACAAAGCCACCGGAGGCTTCGCCACGCATGAACTCGGTGACGAGAATCACCGGCTTGCGGATCAGTGGCGTCCGCAGCGTTGGGGTCTGCTTGGTGGCCATGGGGCGACTCCCGGCTTCACGCGGGAAGCATGGACAAGGGCAATGAAGATGACACCGTTCCGCCTTGACGCCGTTTCAGCGGCGGCAAGGCGAAAACAGGACCAATAGTCCCGCTTACTTCACGAAAAGTTGCTCGACGGCGGCACGCTCTTCACGCAATTCCTTTTCCGTGGCATCGATGCGGGCCTTCGAGAAATCATTGATGTCGAGGCCCTTGACGATCTCGTACTTGCCGTCCTTGATCGTCACTGGATAGCCAAAGATCACGCCGGGTTTGACGCCATAGGAGCCATCCGAGGGAATGCCCATCGAGACCCAGTCGCCGTCGGCCGTGCCATGCGTCCAGTCGCGCATGTGGTCGATTGCCGCCGAGGCGGCGGAGGCCGCCGAGGAAGCGCCGCGCGCCTTGATGATTGCCGCGCCCCGCTGCTGCACCAGCGGAATGAAGGTATCGGAGTACCAGGCCTGGTCGACCAGCGACAGCGCCGGCTTGCCTTTCACCGTGGTCTGGTGGATGTCCGGATACTGGGTCGAGCTGTGGTTGCCCCAGATCGTCACCTTGGCAATATCGGTGTTGAGCGCGCCGGTCTTTTCGGCAAGCTGGCTGATCGCACGGTTGTGGTCGAGGCGCACCATCGCGGTGAAGCGACCGGGGTCGAGATCCGGCGCGTTCTGCTGCGCGATCAAGGCATTCGTGTTGGCCGGATTGCCGACCACCAGCACGCGCACATCACGCTTGGCATGGGCGTTGATTGCCTTGCCCTGCGGCGCAAAAATCGCGCCATTGGCTTCGAGCAGATCCTTGCGCTCCATGCCCGGTCCACGCGGGCGTGCGCCGACCAGCAAGGCGTAATCGACATCCTTGAAGGCGACATTGGGGTCATCCGTGGCGACCACGCCGTGCAGGGTCGGGAAGGCGCAATCGTTGAGCTCCATGACCACGCCTTCCAGCGCCGGCAGCGCCGGAGTGATTTCCAGCAGATGCAGGATCACCGGCTGATCGGCACCAAGCATGTCGCCCGCGGCGATGCGGAACAACAATGCATAGCCGATCTGGCCAGCAGCGCCGGTAACGGCAACACGAACGGGAGCTTTCATTGCTTCAACCTCACAAAGTCCGGGGAAAATCAGGGAGTGGAAGAATCGGGAATCAACTTCGCCGCCAGCAACATGTTGCGCGAGCGATCCGGCGCATAGCCGTGGACGACCTTGTCACCGATCACCAGGATGGGCACGCCACGACCGTTGACCAGGTCGTAGGCACGCCAGCCGTCGTCATTCGACTCGACATCGAGATCGACATAGTCGACGCCCCAGGCGGCGAGATCGGCACGCAATTTCTTGCAGTAACCACAGGTCGAGGTCGACAACAGCACGACCGGCGCATCGCCAATGGCGGCGCGCACCTCGGCGATATCCGCCTGGCTGGTGCAAGCCGCCAGCATGACCAACAGAAAGGCCAATCCGGCACCGCGCAACACGGCAATATTCGGCATCATTTCAGCTCGGCAATGAATTCCTGGAAGCGCTGCAAGCCGGGTGCCAACTGCTCGGCCGGGCAGGTATAGGAAATCCGCAGCGCCAGCGGATCGCCAAACGCACTGCCGGGCACGCAGGCGACACCCTTGGCTTCCAGCAATGCACTGCAGAAATCCACGTCGTTGCTGATCATCCGGCCGTTGTGCGATTTGCCAAACGCGCAGGAAATGTTCGGGAATGCGTAGAACGCCCCCTGCGGTCGTGGGCAGACCACGCCGGGAATCGCGCTCAGCGCGGCATAGACCTGGTCGCGACGCGCGGCAAATTCGGCATTCTTCGACGCCGGCACATCCTGCGGCCCGCTCAGTGCGGCAAGCGCGGCGGCATTGACGACTTCCGGAATACTGGTGATGTGGTTCGAGTTGAGCGTGACCATGGCATTCGCCACCGCCTCCGGGCCGGCGATGAAACCGACGCGCCAGCCCGGCATGCCGTAGGTCTTGGAAAGCGAGTCGACCTGGATCACGCGATCACGCAATTCGGGCCGCGCATTGACGAAGTTGTGATAACCGACGCCATCGAAAACCATGCGGTTGTAGATGTCGTCGCAGATGATCCAGACGTGCGGATGCCTGACCAGCACATCGGCCAGCGCGGCAATCTCCTGCTCGGTGTAGACCATGCCGGTCGGATTGGACGGATTGTTGAACAGGAACACCTTGGCGCCGGGCAATGCGGCATCGAGCTGGGCCGGCGTCAACTTGTAGTTCTGCTCGGCCGGACACGGCAACAGGCGCGCCTCTGCACCGACTATTTCGGCGAGATCGAGGTAAGTCGTCCAGTACGGCACCGGAAAGACGATGACGTCGCCCTCGTCGAGCAAGGCTTCGGCAAGGTTGTAGAGCATGTGCTTGGCGCCGATGCCGGTGGCGATGTTGCTGCGCTGGTAGCCGCGCAGGCCGCCTTCTTCCAGATGCGCGATGAAGGCATCCAGCAGCGCCTCGGGGCCGCGGTTCGAGCCGTACTGGCCGCTGTCCTTGTCCAGTGCCTTGCGCGCCGCCTCATACACATGCGGACCCGGCAGGAAGTTCGGCACGCCGATCGAAAAACTGATGATGTCGCGACCGGCAGCCTTGAGTTGCTTGGCCTTTTCGGCAATCAGCATGATCGCACTGGGCTTGGCGCGACTCATGCGCGCAGCAAGATGCGGCATGGAAACCTCTTCGAGAGTCAAGTTGGGAGTGTCTGAAAAAGCGGGTGATTTTAGCACAGCGGCGACCCGGCCCTGAGCCGACCATGAACAATTGCATCGCCGCGATTGACGATGAATGAATAGCGCTCCTCACTGCGTTACAGTGCGGACTGTTCACCAAGAGCGGAGGTTTGCATGTCCTGGCTGTGGATGTTCATCGTCGGCCTGCTGGTCGGCATCGTGGCCAAGTTTCTGATGCCGGGCAAAGATCCCGGCGGCTTTTTCCTGACCGGAATCCTCGGCGTGGCCGGCATGTTTCTGGGTGGCTGGTTGAGCAGCCTGATTTTTGGCACCGCCGCACCGGGCGGTCAGGTCGAACCGGCCGGGTTTATCGGCGGGGTGATCGGCGCGGTGATTCTGCTGGCGCTCTATCGGATGTTCACGCGCAAACGCACATCCTGAGTACAGGATCGGCAACGGACCACGGAACATGGCGTTTCGTGGCCCGTTGCGTCGATGATTGCGCATGGCACTTGTCGAACTCGATTCGCTCATCCCCTTGAATACACCCACCACTCGACGAAGCCGATGGTTGTGCCGGTTGCGTCGCCTTGCCTTTGCGATGCTCGGCCTGGCGATCGTCGCCCTGATTCTTGACCGCTTGTTCCCGCTGCCGCTGCCTGATCCACATCGAGGCAGCACCGTGGTGCTTGCCCGCGACGGGTCGCCACTGCGCGCGTTTGCAGATGCGCAAGGAATCTGGAGCTACCCGGTTGCGCTTGAAGATGTCTCCCCGCTGTATGTCGAGGCGCTGGTCACTTACGAGGATCGCTGGTTCTGGCATCACCCCGGCATCAATCCGGTTGCGGCGCTGCGCGCGCTCGGGCAGTTGATCGGGAATGGTCGCATCGTCTCGGGTGGCTCGACGCTGACCATGCAGGTCGCGCGCATCCTTGAACCGCATTCGCGCAGTTTCGCCGGCAAGCTGCGGCAGAGTCTGCGTGCCGTGCAACTTGAAGCGCATCTGTCCAAGCGCGAGATCCTCGAACTCTATCTCGACAACGCGCCGTTTGGCGGCACCTTGCAAGGGGTCGAGGCAGCTTCCTGGGCCTATCTCGGACACTCCTCGAAACAGCTTTCGCATGCCGAGGCAGCCCTGCTCGCCGTGCTGCCGCAGGCACCAAGCCGCTTGCGGCCGGATCGCGAAGCCACAGCGGCGCGTGCGGCGCGCGACAAGGTGCTTGAACGCCTGGCCACCCTCAAAGTGTGGACGCCAGCCGCAGTGCAGGATGCGCGCGTCGAAGCCGTCATCGCGCGCACCCTGCAAGCCCCGCTCAGTGCCGCCCTGCTTGCGCGTCGCCTGCACCACGATCATCCCCGGCAGCGTCGCATCGCGACGACCATCGATATCGAATTGCAGCGCAGCGTGCAGGATCGCGTCAGCAGCTATCTGGAACGGCTTCCCGAGCGCACTTCGGCCGCCCTGCTGGTCGTCGACAACAAGGATCTGAGCGCCTTGGCCTATGTCGGCTCGGCATTGTTTGGCGACGAGGCGCGGCTCGGTCATGTCGACATGGTGCGTGCCTGGCGCTCGCCCGGATCAACGCTGAAGCCTTTCCTGTACGGACTCGCCCTTGACGATGGCCTGATCCATTCCGAAAGCCTGCTGGTCGATGCGCCGCAAACCTTTGGCGACTATCGCCCGGGCAACTTCGACAGCGCCTTCAACGGCCCGGTCGGTGCCGCGGAAGCGCTGCGCCTGTCGCTCAACGTGCCGGCGGTCGACCTGCTCGATCGCGTCGGCGCGGCACGCTTCACTGCACGGCTGGCCAATACCGGCCTGCAACTGCGCCTGCCGCGCGGCGTCGAGCCGAATCTCTCGATCATCCTCGGCGGCGTCGGCGCGCGCATGCAGGATCTGGCCGGTGCCTATGCCGCGCTCAATCGCAACGGCATCGGCGGCAGCGTCCGCTACACGGCGGATGATCCGCTGATCGAGCGTCGCGTCATGTCTGCAGGCGCGGCCTGGATCGTGCGCGAAATCCTCGAAGCCAATCCGCGACCGGGCTACCGGCCTGGCACCTTCGATACCGGTTCACGCCCGCGGGTCGCCTGGAAAACCGGCACCAGTTACGGATATCGCGATGCCTGGGCGATTGGTGGCACAAACCAGTACACGGTCGCGGTATGGATCGGCCGACCCGATGGGACCCCTCTGCCCGGCCAGTACGGCGCGGTGACTGCATTGCCCTTGCTGTTCCAGGTGGTCGACAGCCTGCCGCGGACGGTGCTGGCCTCGGTTGCGCAAGCGCCACCGGAAAGCGTCGGGGAAATCGAGATCTGCTGGCCGCTCGGTCTCGCCTTCGATGAGGGCAGGGCCGAACAATGCCAGCAGAAGCACACGGCATGGACACTCGATGGCGTGGTGCCACCGACCTTTGCCGAACGTGATGCCCGCACCTGGAGCGCGGGACTCGTGCATGTGCGCATCGATGCACGCAGCGGACAGCGCCTGAGTCCCGGATGCGCGGCAACGGCGGTCAAGGAGATCGACATCCTGCGCTGGCCAGCACTCGCCTACCCCTGGCTGTCACAGGCACAACGCAAGCAATCCAGTCTTCCACCTCTGGCCGCGCAGTGTGCCGCAGACGGGCTTGAGTCGAGCCAGGAGCTGCGCATCGATGGAATCGCCGATCATTCCAGCATCGCCCGCGCGCCAAACAGCGACAAACCCGCCATTGTCCGCTTGCGCGCACTGGGGACGACCGGCGCGGTCGCCTGGCTGGTCAATGGTCGCCTTGAAGCGACCACGGAGAGCACGCAAACCTGGGAATACGCCTTTGCCGAAACCGGAGAGCAGACCATCACCGCGATGACCGACGCCGGTCGCTGGGCGCAGGTGCGCATTCGTGTATTGCGCTGAGCGGCCGCAGCAGGCGCCCTGCCCGCGTAGAATCCAGGATTCGCCCCCGGAGCCTGCCATGCCTTCATTCGACATTGTTTCCAAACTCGATTCGCACGAACTGACCAACGCGGTCGACCAGGCCAGCCGCGAACTCGACAAGCGATTCGACTTCAAGGGCAGCGGCGCGAGTTTCGAGCTCAATGACGGTGTCGTCGTGCTGAAGGCAGATGCCGAGTTCCGCCTCAAGCAGATGCAGGACATCTTGCTGCAGCGCCTCAGCGCACGCGGCATCGATGTGCGCTGCGTCGATATCGCCGATGCCGAGGTCAATCTCGCCAGCGCACGCCAGAATGTCACCCTCAGGCAAGGCATCGAACAGGCACTGGCGAAGAAGATCATCAAGCTGATCAAGGATTCCGGCAGCAAGGTGCAGGCGCAGATCCAGGGCGACCAGCTCCGCGTCACCGGCAAGAAGCGCGACGAGCTGCAGGACACGATCGCCCTGCTGCGCAAGAGCGAACTTGAAATGCCGCTGCAGTTCGAGAACTTCCGCGACTAGCGCGTGTTGCGCGCGATCAGTTGCGCGATCAGTGAACGCAAGGCCAGTGGCTTCAGCGGTTTGTGCAGGAGCTGGCAACCGGCCGCGGCAACGGCGTCGGCGACCGCCTTGCCATGATCGGCGGTGATGATGACGCATGGAATCGACAGCGCCGCCTGACCCAACGCGGCGCGCAGCTCAAGCCCGCTGACATGGTCATCGAGGTGATAGTCGAGCAGCAGCAGATCGGCACCATGCGCGGCAAACAATTGGCGAGCCAGCTCCGGCGCCTGCGCCGCATGCACCTCGGCCTTCCAGCCGGCAAGCAGGTCCTGCATGGCCCTGAGCACGGCGGGATCGTTGTCGACGACGAGCACGCGCAAGCGCGGCAGTGGCGGTTCCGCTGCTTTGGCCTCCGGCGGTGGCAGATCCATTGGCGTCGCCATCGGCACCTCGACTGCGAAGACCGAGCCGCGGCCGAGCCGCGAATCCAGGCGCAGGCGATGATCGAGCAGGCGCGCAATGCGCTCGGCAATCGCCAGACCCAGCCCCAACCCTTCGCCGGAATGCCCGAGACGGCGGAACTCCTCGAAGATCAATTCCTTGTCGCCTTCGGCAATGCCCGGACCGGTATCCCAGACCTCGATCGAGAGATGCCGGCCGCGACGGCGGCAGCCCAGCAGGATTCGTCCCGAGCGCGTGTGCCGCACGGCATTGGCGAGGAAATTCTGCACGACCCGGCGCAACAATTGCGGATCGCTGCGCAGCCACGCCCGTGAAGGGACCCAATCCAGTTGCAGGCCGCGCTCTCCTGCCAGCACGTTGAACTCCGCAGCCAGGCTGCGCAGCCATTCATCGATCGCGAAGACCTCGAACCTGGCCCGCGTGCGCCCGCCATCCAGACGTGAAATATCGAGCAGGCCGGCGAGCAGGCTTTCCGCCGAAGTCAGCGCGCCATCGATATTCGTGATCGACTCGCGGTACTCGGCATGAGCGAGGCGCTGCGCAAGCGCATGCGTGAACAGGTGCGCCGCGTTCAGCGGCTGGGCAAGATCGTGGCTGATCGCCGCGAGGAAGCGGGATTTCGCCTGGTTGGCCTTTTCCGCCTCCTGGCGGGCGAGGTCCAGCTCCGAGGTGCGGTCTATGACGCGTTGCTCCAGGGTCTCGGCGACAACCTTCAGCTCGGCTTCGTTGCGGCGAAATTCCGTGACATCGGTGAAGGTCGCGACAAAGCCGCCTCCCGGCATCGGGTTGCCGCGGATCTCGACCACGCGCTCACCCTTGGCCCCGGGGAAGCGGCGCTCTGCGACGTAAGGCGTGCCGGCACGCATGTGCTCGATGCGCTTGCGCACCTCATCGTCGACGCGCTGACCGTCCGCGCCAAGTCCACGGGCGAGATTCCAGCGCACCAGATCGGCCACCGACACGCCGACCCTCAGCAGCTCTGGCGGATAACCGAACAACCCGGCATAGGTTCGATTCCAGGCGACCAGGCCGAGGTCGCGGTCGACCACGCTGATGCCCTGGCTCATGTTCTCGAGTGCCGCTTCGAGGACACGTTGATTGAAACGCAGATCCTGCGAGGTCTCGCCGACAATGTCTGCAACCGCCTCCAGTTCGTCCGTTTGCTCGCGGCGGGCGACGGTCAGCAGCAGGCGTGCCGACGACGCGCCGATCACCGCTGCCAGCTCATGTTCGATGGCAGCGACCAGCGCTTCCGAGGCCGAGGCAGCGGGATCTGCACCGACGAACAACATCTGCACCTGCTCTGCGGGCAGGAAGCGTGAGGACAGTGCGCGCAGGTCGGCAACGCCGACACGGCCACGCATGCCCGCCAAGGCCGGCCTGGCAAAGCGCGAGCCGGCCACCAGCACGAGCACGCCGATGTTGGCGGCCAGACTCGCCACCACTGCCCGCGCCAGGCGGCTCCAGTCGCCAAGCCCGAACAAGTGGTCCGGTGCCAGCCATTGCTTGCCGAAGGGTCCGCTCTCGATCCACGGCATGGATTGGCCGGCCAGCAGGGGCAGCATCAACACATAGACCCAGATCAGGCTGCCGACGAAGAGTCCGGCACTCACCGCGCGCGCACCGGTCTGCGGTCGGTACACTGCGACCAGCACGCCCGGCGCAATTGCCGACAAGGCCGAAAACGACACCGCGCCAATATCGGCCAGGGCCGCATTGGCGACCAGCACGCGACTGTAGACCCACGCCAGCAACACCACGACGAGGATGATCAGGCGCCGCTGCATGAGCACCTCGGACCGCAGGTCGCCGCCATCGCTGGCACGACCCCAACCCGCGCGCACGCGCAGCGGCGCGATCCAGTGGTTGCCGATCATCAGGCTCAGGGCCAGCGTCGCCACGACCACCATGCTGGTAGCCGCACTCAGTCCACCGAGAAATGCCATCAGGGCGAGTGCGCCATGACCCTGCGCCAGCGGCAAGGCCAGCACGTACAGGTCAGAGGGCACGCCCATCGGCCCGAGCAACGCTTCACCGGCATGCGCGAGCGGCAACAGCGGCAACGCGATCAACAACATGTACAAGGGGAAAACCCAACGTGCCGTACGCACATGTTGCGCATCCCGGCATTCGACGACGCCGGCGTGGAATTGATGCGGCAAGGTGAATACCGCCAGTGCACCGAGCAGGATCAGCGGCGGGAAACCCGACGTCCCGCCCGGCTCGGCGACCACTTCGGCCGTCGCTGCCGGAACTTCCAGGCCGAACCAGACCAGCGCACCCAAGGCCAGCATCGCCACCAGCTTGAACACCGATTCGAACGCCATGGCCAGCACGAGACCACGATTGTGTGCGTTGGCGCTGGCCCGGCGGGCACCGAACAACATGGCGAACAAGGCCATCGCCAAGGCCACCCACAGCGCGCTGTCCTGCCAGGCGGGTGCGGCAAGGTCATGGCGACGCGCAAGCATGCCGTAACTCATCGCCACCGATTTCAACTGCAGGGCAACGTAGGGAATGATGCCGATGATGGCGACCGCCGTGACCAGCGCAGCCAGCAACGGGCTGCGATCGAGGCGAATGGCGATCAGGTCGGCCAGCGAACTGCTGTTGTGCGCACGCGCAATGGTCACCAGGCGCATGAGCAGGCCAATGCCGAAGACGTACAGCAGAATCGTGCCGACAAAGGTCGGTGGCAGCCACCAGCCCGAACGCAAGGCCTGGGTGACCGTTCCGTAGAAGGTCCACGAGGTGCAATAGACGGCCAGCGAGAGTGCGTAGATGTACGACCAGTGCCTGGCGAAAATCCGCGGGCGGCGATCGCCCAGCACGGCGACGCCAAACAACACGCCAAGCCAGAGCACGCCAGCGGCGAGAATGCTCAGGTCAGGCAGCATGTGTGGATTTCTTCACGCGGCACCATGCCGGAAGCTGCGACGCCAGCCCGGGTTCGCGCCGGAAGCCGCTTTCAGAGCCCGATGCACATCCCGGCCGGGATGCACACGCGGCGTGGAGCGGAGCGACCGCATCCACCTGATTCGACAGCTGCGGCGGGATCGTCTTGGGCCGATCATGCCGGGCTCCCGAATGGTGCCTGAGCACCCTGCGCTGAAAGCGACTACTGACGCGAATTTCAATGGACGAGGCTGCACACCGCTTCGTCGCAAATCCCGGTTGTCCTATTCCAGTGGTGCGCCGAGAGCAGCAGCGGCGTTGGCCATCCAGCGCAATTGCACGCCCTGGCGCGTATCGTAATCCGACCCGGAATAACCCCACCAGTCCCAACATGCCTTTGGATTCAATGGCGCGTAGCTTGCGCGGGTCTGAGGATATAGCACGACCAGGTGCCGGGCATCTGCCCAGCGGTTGTAGCCGGCATCGCGGGCGAATGCTTCGCCGACGGCATCGGCATTCTGCTGGCAGCCATGCAGGGCGATATGCAGGCCGCAGGTTTCGCCGGCCGCACAGGATTTCGGCACATAGACAAAGCCGATGTCGGCCAGCATCGCGTCCTTTCCATCCGGCAGATAGGCCTTTTGATCGAAGCGGCGCAGCTCGCCCGCAGCAGTTGTCGGCGTAGCCGGTTTGTCAGCATAGAGGGCGGCCAGCAGTTCGCCGGCACCGTCGAACCCGCACTTGCCGATATACGGCGCTTCGCTGTCCGTGCAGGCGGTGCCGGTGGCTTCGGTCGGGAAGGTATGTGCCATCTCGCGCGCGTTGTCTTCGACGACCTGCGCGACACCGAGCTTGCGATAGAACTCCGCCGCAGCCGCGCTGATTGCCGTGCCCACCGTCGCATCGAGCGTGCCGTGCATGACAAACACCCTGTCGTCGGCCACGCCTTCAAGCGGCGCAAGCGCACCACTGCCAGCCCGCGATCTTGCATTCTCGACCAAGGCATCGACATCAGGCGGGTTTTCCCCTGCCGGATTGAGGCAGCGCGACAGCGCGGTTTCAAGGTTGCCTTGCGCACAGGCGTACGGCCCCCCGGCGATCATGGCGACCCCGGCGACATGGCTGGAGAAGGCCATGTGAACCTGGGTCGCCATGTACGCACCGGACGACAGCCCCGAAACCGTCGTCCGCGTTGCATCCAGGTTGAGCTTGGGCAGCGGCATTCCCGCACCTGCAGGCTTGCTGCCGCACGCGCCCAGCCCCATCCCGAACAGGCAAGCCAGGGACGTGGCGAGTACCAGCCTGGCCGGCAAGGACACGCGCCCCCGGCCCGATGCCTTCTTCGTCACGGCGCACAAGCGAGTCGGGTCCGTCATCAGAAGTTGTACCGCGCGGTCAGATAGTAATTGCGTGGCATGGCGTAATAGGCGGTCTGGATATTGCCGACGCTGCTGAATTCCTGGGCGTCGGTCTTGTACAGCTTGTCGGTCAGGTTACGCACGCCGGCACGCACCTGCCACTTGTAATCGGCCGAATCCCAGATTCCGAACAGGCCGACGGTGGTGAAGGCGTCCTGGGTGAGCACATCGCGGTTGTCGACGCTGAGCCAGCTCTTGGCGCGATAGGAAACATCGCCGCCGAAGGTCAGGCTGCCGGCATCGCCAAGTCCGAAGATATGGCTGGCGGCGATGCGCGAGGTCCACTTTGGTGAAAATGGCACATGGTCATGCAGGCCGGCCAGCGCCGGGACCGTGGCCACGCGCGGATCGTTGAACTCGCCATAGCGCGCATCCAGCCAGCCGACCTGCGCCGACAGGCGGGTGCCTTCGCCAACCATGGCGACGCCTTCGAACTCGATCCCATCGACCTTGACCTTGGCCGCATTGAGCACGGGGAAGCTGCCCACGACCTCGCCGCTGACACGGGCCTGGAAATCATCGTAGTTGCTGTGGAAGGCTGTGATGTTGCCGAGCAGGCGGCCGTCGTCCGAGCTCATCTTCAGGCCCATTTCATAGGTCCATACGGTCTCCGGATCGAATTCCGGGCGGGTCGCTTCGGCCACCGCATTGGCACGACCATTGAAGCCGCCGGACTTGAAGCCCTTGTTCGCCGAGACATAACCCATCACCCGATCCGAGAACGCCTTCTGCAGGCTCAGTGATGGCGTGACCGCGGTCCACGACTTGCTTGCGTCGAAAGCCACGGTTCCATTCAGGGCGGCAAACGCCGGGCCCCAGAACGTGCTGGTGGTGCGGTCGTAATCCTTGGTCTCGCGCGTATAGCGCACGCCGGCACCGAGCGTCCACGACGGTGCGAATTCCCAGTTGAGCTGGCCATAGGCCGCCGTGCTGCGCGTGGTCAGGTCGTCGCCGATCGTGCGCAGGAAGGTGATGGGCGAACCGGCCAGGGCATACAGGTCATCGGCGTAGGCCTCCTGGTTGGAAGGCACATGCTCGCGCAGGAAATACAGGCCGTAGGTGGCGTGCAGGTTGCTGCCGTTGTCGTACTGCGCCTGCAGCTCCTGGCTGAACTGATCCTGGTGGAAGCCGACGAAGACATCACCCAGTTCGAATTCGGAAGCATCGATGTCGATGAAGGACTTGCTGTCGAGTTCGCGGTACGCAGTGATGCTTTTCAGCGACCACGCATCCGACAGCGACCAGGTCAGCGCGGCCGAACCACCCTTGTGGATCAACTTCTGACCCTTGTCCGGTCCGAGCGAGGTGCGCGTGCGATAGTCGTAATCCTCCGACGGCGAGGGATGCAGCACGATCGCGCCCAGCGCGACGTCGGTCTGGATCAAGGGCGCTTCCGGATTACCCAGGGTGAGGGCGTTGTCCTGGTGAGTGTAGTCGAGCGAGAACGCCGCCTTGAAGCTGTCGTTCGGGTTGCCGACCAGCTTCAGGCGAATGGCCTGGGTGTTGTCGTCGTTGTAATGCCGGCGCGTTTCCGGATCCTTCACGTAGCCATCATTGCCACTGCTGACGATCGCCGCACTGAGTCCCCAGGTGTCGCTGAGCGGCGTTGCCGCATAGGCCTTGGCCTCAAGCAGACCGAAGCTGCCGGCGCTGATTTCGACACTGCCGGCAGTTTCCTGGCCGGGATCCCTGGTCACCACCTTGATCGCGCCACCGGTCGAGTTCTTGCCGTACAGGGTGCCCTGCGGACCGCGCAACACTTCGATGTGGTCGACGTCATAGAGCTTGAACAAGGCTCCCTGGATGCGCGAGTAGTAGACGTCGTCGACGTACATGCCGACACCTGGATCAAACGTCTGCAACGCATCCGGCTGGCCGATGCCGCGAATGAACACGTTGACCGACGATGCCGAGCCGCGCCCTTGCACGATGTTCATGTTGGGCACACTGCCTTGCAGGCTGTCGATGTTGTTGGCCTGCATCTCGACCAGATCGGCATCGCTGAATGCGCTGACGGCAACGGGCACTTCCTGCAGGGTTTCCTCGCGCCGGCGCGCGGTGACCACGATTTCGTCGAGGCGTGCAGTCTCCTTTTCGGAAGGATTGGCAGGCTCCGGCGTGCCTTGCTGGGCCTGCGCCATTGCCGACATGCCGACGAGCAAGCCGATGGCAAGACTCAAATGCGTACGTTTCATCGTGTTTCCCTTTCTTGTGATGAGGCAGTCGGGGCCGACCGCGGGCAGAATGGCCGCAGACTAGCGGCATCGGCAAAGGGTCGACACCTGTACCTTGGTACAGTGGGCTGGCCGAGCGCAGCTGCCGATACTGCGCAACCGCAGCGTGTTGCGCATTGCCGCCCGGAGTCCATGGATGTCCCTGCTGATCGTGCTGGCCGCGCTGGCATTCCTGATGTTCGTCGCCTATCGCGGCTACAGCGTGATCCTGTTTGCGCCGATCGCCGCGCTCGGTGCCGTGCTGCTGACCGATCCTGCGCTGGTTGCGCCGATGTTCACCGGCCTGTTCATGGACAAGATGGTCGGCTTCCTCAAGCTGTACTTTCCGGTGTTCCTGCTTGGCGCGGTATTCGGCAAGCTGATCGAGATTTCCGGATTTTCCAAATCGATTGTCGCCGCGACCATCCGCGTGGTCGGCGCACAACGCGCCATGCTTTCGATCGTGCTGGTGTGCGCCCTGCTGACCTATGGCGGCGTCTCGTTGTTCGTGGTGGTGTTTGCCGTCTATCCGTTTGCCGCCGAGCTGTTTCGCCAGAGCGACATTCCCAAGCGCCTGATCCCCGGCACGATCGCGCTCGGTGCGTTCACCTTCACCATGGACGCCCTGCCCGGCACGCCGCAGATCCAGAACATCATCCCGGCGCCATTCTTCGGCACGACCAGTTGGGCAGCCCCGGTGCTCGGCACGCTCGGCGGGATCTTCATCCTCATCGTCGGCATGATCTATCTTGAATCGCGGCGCCGTCGTGCAGCGCGAAATGGCGAGGGTTATGGCGACAACCTGCTCAACGAGCCGGTTGCGTTCGCCGGTGAAAAACTTGCCCACCCGTTGATCGCGATCCTGCCGCTGCTGCTGGTCGGCGTCGCCAACTTTCTGCTCACGCGCTGGATTCCCGGGTTCTACGGCGAAACCCAATCGTTTGTTCCCTCGGTGATCGGGTCACCGGCACCGATCGTGCAGGAAGTCTCGAAGATCGCCGCAATCTGGGCCGTGCAAGGTGCCTTGCTGATCGGCATCGTCTGCGTGTTCGTCTTTGCCTGGCGCAATGTCATGGCAAGCTTTGCCGAGGGCAGCAAGAATGCGATCAGTGGCTCCCTGCTGGCTTCGATGAACACCGCTTCCGAATATGGATTCGGTGCGGTGATCGCGGCCTTGCCCGGATTTCTCGCTGTCGCCACGGCACTGAAAGCGATTCCGAACCCCTTGGTCAATGAAGCGGTTTCCGTCACCGCCCTGGCGGGCATCACCGGCTCGGCATCGGGCGGCATGAGCATCGCCCTGGCAGCGATGGCCGACAGCTTCATTGCAAATGCCAATGCCGCCGGCATTCCGATGGAAGTCCTGCACCGCGTCGCCTCGATGGCATCCGGTGGCATGGACACGCTGCCGCACAATGGCGCTGTAATCACCTTGCTTGCGGTCACCGGCCTCAGCCATCGCCAGAGCTACAAGGACATTTTCGCCATCACCCTGATCAAGACCACCTCGGTCTTCGTCATCATCGGCCTGTTCTATCTGACCGGCTGGGTTTGAGCCGAAGCCATCGCCCAGGCACCCATTGCCGGCGCGCAGGATCACCGCGTATTCATGAACGGACGGCCCGGCGATCGCGCGACGCCGCAGTCGATCACGCCTTGCGTTGATTTCCACCAGGGCCGCGCCCGCCGCCTTCGACGATGACGTGCGGTGCATGGCCCAATCCAGCGCGTGGCCATCGCCGACAACTGCTCGGCAACTGCTCCTGCGTTGCTCTCGGCCCTTGTTCCCGACAGGGCTCTACCGCCTCCATCCTTGGAGGCGTACCTCCTGCATCCGTGCAGTCGTCCTGCGTTGTCGGCATACAGGCCATCCATGGCCATAAAAAAGGGTATCCGGATCGAGCTGTGGGATTGCTCGTCATACAGTATGCTGATCTAGCTTTCTATTTCGGATTCTAGTGTTGGCTCAGTCAGTGAATGTGTTGGAGTAAATCTCGGACTTCACTGTGGGGCTGCGCATTACCGATTTGCTGCAGTTATCTAGCCTCAAGACGGTATCGGTTATTTCGCAAGACGACGCGTACGTCGTCGTCGCTGAGGGGCGGATGGTCCCGAAAGCGTGTCCCGATTGCCGATCTGGCCGGCTGTACGGCCACGGGACCAACGGGCAGACTTATCGCGATACGCCGATCCACGGCAAGACGGTCCAGATCACGGTGAACCGCAGGCGATATCGGTGCCAGAATTGCGGCAAGACGCTGTTCGATCCGATCCCAGACTTAGACGCCAAGCGGCTTGCCACCAGCCGCTTGATTGCCTACGTGCGAGCCAACTGCTTCCAGGAGCCGTTTGCCGTCGTCGCTCGCCGCGTGGCAATGGACGAGAAGACAGTTCGCCAGATTTTCGGAGATTACGTCGAGGAACTGGAATCGACGATTCGCTTCGTGACGCCGCGCATTCTTGGCATCGGCGAGATCAAGATCATCGGCGACTATCGCGCCATGATCACGAACATTGAGCACCATACCCTGTTTGACATGCGGGAGAGCCGCAAGAAGCCGGAGCCGCTCGCCTACTTCAAGACGCTGCGCGACAAGGACCGGGTCGAGTGGGTGGCGATGGACATGTACCACGTCTATCGGCAAGTGGTTCAGGCTACGTTGCCGCAGGCGCGTAGTACCACCCGAGCAGAAGCCGGTGTTCAAGGATTTGCTTTCCGCAATGACAAACTGGTCGAACGAAATCTTCTCCTTCTTCGAGCAACCGATCACCAATGCCTATACTGAATCCGTCAATAGTCTGGCCAAGGGGATGAATCGCATGGGACGTGGCTACAGCTTCGATGTGATCCGGGCACGCATGCTTTACGACCCCAAGGCGCGCAAGATGGGATCGGTTCAGGTGGCCGAACCCGTTCGGACTTCAGATGCCGGAAATCATGTCGAGTTCATGACGGCGAACTCGATGAGTCGACCTGTGAGGATGCATCGGCGCACCATCGAGTATGGGGCGCATATCCCAACCTTGGTCAAGCTGCTCGATTCTGGGTACTTCGAGCAGCCAGGCACAAATGAGACGCCGTGATGCGCTGGGTAGGCTCGCTCTCAATCAAGGAGACGAAGATGAAACGCGTGTACTTCAAGGGTGTAGCAGCCTTCATTTTTGCATTATATGTGCAGATCGCTCATGGGTTCGTTGACCCGCCGGTCATTTTGCCGGTTGATCCTGTCGCAGGGCAGGCGCTGTCTGTCAGTGTCCGATCGGGTATTTGCGACGGCTTCTTTTCGAACGAGCCAGCGCAGGTCATTCGCACGGGCAACTCGGTTCGTGTCGTGCTTGAAGGCGTCCACGAGGAAGATCCGCTTCACTGCATCATGCCTGACTACACGAGCGTCTATCCGATCGGCTCTTTCGAGGCGGGCTCCTATACGTTCCAGATTGACAGGCACTATGTACCATTTGGCGGGACCAGCACCACGGAGACGCTACGCACGCTACAGGTTGTCGTCGCTGGAACGCCGAATGTTCCCCTTCCAGCGATTGGCCCCATGGCGGCGCTTGCCGTTGTGCTCGCCTTGTTCTTTGCCGCCGCATTCCGACTGCGGCGGCACCATGTCTCCTTGATCGTGATGCCGTTTCTTGCGCTGCTGCCGTTGTTCAGTAATGCGCAGGAGCCGGACCGCTACATCAAGGTACTTGTGTCAATCGAGCCCGGCGCTCCGACCGCGTACGACCTGGTTCACTACCTTGACTTCTCGCCCCCAGCCGGGCCTCCACCCCTGGAGGCATTCAGCGCCATACCGCCGGCGGGAGTGAGCTACTTGCTGCCGTTGCGCGCGTCTGGCGATTTTCTGGCCTACCTGGAGGCCAATCCGGAATCCGTGCGCGCCCGTCTCGAGCGCTATGTGCTTGTCGCTTATACCGCCCAGACGGACTATGAAGCGGCCCTTCAGTCACTTCGATCCGACCCGTACGTAATGGCGGCCTATCCGTCGTTGGAAGTTGAATTCTCGTCCGCGTCGCTTATCGATTTCGGGATTGAGGATCAAGCGCACCTGGGATCTGGTTTGCAGGGAATCCCGGCGCAGTACGGGTGGGATTCCCTCAACATCGGTGCAGCGTGGGAACTCGCTGGCGGCTACGCCATGATCGGAAGCGCCGACTCAGGCTTGGCCGTTGCGCATCCCGCACTGCGACAGTTCTCGGCGACAGGTCAGTACCTGGGAGGGAACTTCATTCCAGCGTCTTCGCTTGATCTTGGAGACGGACCGGGTTTCTACGACGCCGATGTTAACGAAGTGACGCCCATGCCGTTGCCTGTGAATTCTCCGTGCAATCCGAATGGCCTTCCTGCCGTTGAAACGTCAAGAGCCGGACACGGAAGCCATGTGGCCGGTTTACAGGCTGCAAATGGCGCGAGTGGGCTCGGTGTGAAGGGCACCTGCAAGCATTGCGGGATAGCGATGTGGAAGATTGCCAGGAATCAATGCATTGGTGGGCTGGTTCTTCCTCGTGCAAATTCCGATGTGCTCGAACCAGCGCTCATTCACATGACGGATACAGGTTCACAAGTTGTTAATCTCAGCCTTGGAGTTCAACGATCGCCGCAATCGCCGGAGACCGAATGGTGTCCAACGCATCTCAATGACCCATGGTGCCTGGGGTTGGCTCATGCGGAATTCCGAGGTGCGGTGATTGTCGCATCGTCGGGGAATCATCGTGATCGCTTGCAGTTTCCGGCAATGGAGTCGAGTGTGATCGCGGCCGGAGGCTTCGATAGCAATCACGCATTGTGGGACGACTCGCCGGGCAGTACGACGTTTTGCCCGAACCCGCCGAGCAGCCTGGAGTGCGGTTCCAACTACACGAAGAACCTGGGTGAGGCGCGGCAGGAGTTGATGGCGTCGGCTAAATCCGCCTTTTCTACGGTGTATCCCGGTAAAGACTATTCAATAGTCTCTGAGTGCGGCGACTCGTTTGGCACTCCCATGAGCGACGGGTTGGGCCTATGCACGGGAACATCAATGTCAGCGCCACAGATAGCTGGTGTCGTTGGGATCCTCCGCTCCATCAATCCTCTCGTGATTGCGGGCAAGCCGGTCCTGCAGTTCGGAGACGTGGTGGGCATTCGCACGGTTCTTGCGCAGACCACAGTGGAAGCACAGAACGGTCAGCCGTGGACGCAGACCTTTGGGCATGGTCAGCCAGACGCAGCGGCGGCAGCTGCCCGCATGCTCGGAAAAGTCCAGGAGCGGACCGTCAAGAATCGAGCTACGCCGTTGTTTCGGATGTACAGCGCGAACTCGAAGGATCACGCCGATACCACGTCGCCACAAGGCACGCTCGCCTTGCTCATCAACCAAGAGTCAGCCTATCAGCCTCAAGGTTCGTTTGTGCCCGGTTATGCCAATTTTCCCACCGAGCCGGGCACGACGCCGCTGGCAGCACCTCGCGCTTCGATCTACGTGCTGACCACGGAGTACAAGCCGCGCCCCGAATGGCCGGCGCTCGTGCCTCTTTACCAAATGGATCGGTCACGAAACTATCCGATCGGGTGCACGCCGCAGACGCCAGGCTGCAACACTGCGAATCGTGATTTCATCTTGGTCACGACGACGGCGAATATCGAGCAGGCGTATGCGGACGGGTACAAGCTGCGCAATATCCAAGGCTACATCTACCAGCCGTGTACCGTGGAACCCGCCTGCATCCCGCCCGGTGCCGAGAAAGTCTATCGCGCGTGCAAGGTCGCGGACGATGACTGTGCAACGTTCCTCGAAAGTGAGCGCACGACGTTTGAGGCAGTGGGCTACACGGCAGCCTATCCGAGCGGCAGCAACAAAGTACTGGGCTATGCCTATCCCTATGCCGACAATGATCCCCCGCGCTTCCCGGGTGGTCCGGTAGGCGACGGATTGGTCGACGGATTCGAGCGCGTGATCGGCACCAAGATCGACTCCTGGGATTCCGACGGAGACGTCATAGGCGACGCAGAGGAGTTTTCGATGGTCGGCGTCGCCGTAAGCGACCCATGCAGTGGCACGAGTGGCCGCAACTGTCCAGCAGATGTGATTTTCCAGAACGGGTTCCAGTAGCAAAGCTATCGATCATCGTCTTCACGAGTAGGATCCGGCGACGTGTCAGAGCTTAATGAGTCATGGTACTCGTGCACCGCCTCACCACGCGGCGGTTCGTAGTGAAAACAGGAACCGGCACGACAAACCGCCCCAATACCTGACGTCAATCCATTCCCACACGAATTCCGCTGCGCAGATCGACTCGCCGCATCTGAGTTCCACCAACGACTGCGAAAACCCCGAGTTGCGATCGAGCGCCTGCCCCACAGTCGAATCCGATTGCCCATAAAAAAAGCGAACCGCGATTGCTCGCGGTTCGCTTGCTCCTGCAGCCAGGATTACGGTGTCGCTTCGAAGCCGTTGGCGAAGATCACGTCGCTCCCGGCCGTGCAACCCTGGACTGTGACATCGTCGATTACAAAGCCATCCGGGGCCCGTCCGGCCGATGAATCGGTGCCCATGCGGAAGCGAAAGTTCACGGTCTGCCCGGCATAGGCATCAAGGCTGACAACATAGCGCTGCCAGGCCTGCGGATCACCGCACCAGGCGTTGAGGCCGGCCAGCGGATTGCTGAACCCCGTGCTGATCGGGCCCTGGTACTGGCCGATCAGCAGTTCGGCATTGCCGATCTGCGTCCACGTGCTGCCGGCATTGGTCGAAATCTCGAGGATTGCGCCGTCAAAACAGCCGCCCGTGCGATCTTCGATCGATTGGCGATTCCAGAACAGCAGGCTCAGCGGCGTTTGCCCGGTCGGCAGGGTCATGGTTGGCGAGACCAGTCTCTGATCGGAAACCGAGGTTGCATCCTGGGCCAGGAAGGCCTTGGTTCCGCTGTGCGGATTGACGCTCGTCACCGCCCATGTGTTTTGCGTTCCCGAACTGGTCCAGGCGGAATTGTCGCCCTCGAAATCCGTCGAGTAGGCATTCTGCGCGGTCGAACCCAGTGAACAATCGCCGGGAAGCGGCAGTGTCGAGAACGAGAAAATGGAACTTGCCAGGGTGTCACCGCACTCATTCTGGGCGGCAACCCGCCAGTAGTACTGCGTGGCACTGTTCAGGCTGGTACCCACTACCAGCGAAGTTGTCGTCGAACTTCCCGTGTAGACGATATTGCTGAAGCCGGCATCGGTGGCAATCTCGACCTGGTAGCTGGACGCCTGACCGGCTGCCGTCCAGCTCAAGGTCGGACTCAAGGCCACATTTGTCGCCGCATCGACGGGGGCGCTCAGGCCAAAGCTGGCCGGACTGGCGGTGAACAGGTCAAGGGCAATGCTGCGCGTCTTGACCTCGGCCGCAGCGGTGCCGGTGACGTTGACGGTGTAGGAGCCCGCCGCCGCACTGCCCAGATTGCCGAGAGTCAGCGTGCTGTTGCCCGGCAATGGAACCGGATTGATCGAGAAGCCGGTTGTCGTGCCGACCGGGTTGTTGGTCGCCGCAAGAGTGACCGGCGTGCTGAAACCGAGAATCGAACCGAGCGAAAGATTGAACGCTGCCGACGAGGTCGTCGCCGTACACACCTTGGCCACAACCGGATCGATCGCCATGGTGAACGTGGGCGTCTGCGCACAGTTGTTGCAGACCAGGGCGAAATCCTGGTCGGTGGTGTCGCCGACATTCGGCACACCATCGCCGGCAATGTTCAGCGCCTTGACGCGGATCGTCACGGTATCGTCGGCACCCGAAGGCAGGAACACCGCCTCGTAGTTGTTCTTGTTGTCAGCCGTGCCGCCCGACACGCTCCACTGGCCGGTAAAGCGATTGCCCAGATAGGTGGTGGCACCGACATCGACTTCCAGATCGAGATTATTGACCTGCGGACTGGTGCCGATCGCGCCGGCGGCATCGGTATAGGCCAGCGTGACCCGCAGCGGTTTGGCCGGATCGGCCACGGCACCGATCCAGGTCCAGACCTCGCCGGTATTGCCGAGCACCCGGGTCTGGTTCAGGACGAAGGTCGGCGTGCTGCCGAACATGTCGCCAAGGTTGGGCATGCCGTAACCCTGTTTGTTGCTGGGCAGGGTGTCATTGGCAGCAACGCCGGTGAGATAGGTCGGGAATGCCATCAGCCAGGCTTTCATCAGCGCCGGTGACGGTGGCGACGCACTGCCGCCATCGAACGACAGCGCGCCTTGGTCGTTTGCGATCCACCAGTAAGCCAGCGAGGCGACACCGGAAACGGCCGGCGTGGAATGGCTGGTTCCCGACGATGCCGCATACGTGGCATTGCCAACAGGCCGTGCACCATCGCAGGTACTCGAACCCGCCGTCGGATTGGCGCGGGTACCGGTGATATGCGTACCGGGGGCGATGACTTCGGGCTTGACGCGCCCGCCGGGTGAAGGTCCGCGCGAAGAGAAATCAATGACATCCATGGCATTGTCCGCGCCGCTTGGGCCGATCCCGCAGCCATCCGTCCAGTTGCCATTTTCGTCCGTCGGCCGCTGATTTTCGGAAGCACCGACCGTGATCATGTTCTTGCCGTTGCCGGGTGTGCCGACCGTGCCGGCGCCCGAGCCATTGTTGCCGGCGGCGAATACGGTGATCAGTTCCTGATTGCCGGGAACACCGAGATCAGCGTCGCGGGTACCGACGTCATAGGCTTGCGAGCTGTCGTCGTATTGCGATGCGCAACTCGCGCAACCCCAGGAGTTCGACGAGATGCGGGCACCGGCGGTGTAGCTCTGCTTGATGGTGCCGGTATCGGTATTGCCGCAGGCGCTTTCATCGAAGGTGCCGCTGGAATTGAAGATGCGCGTACCGCCAATGCGTCCGTATGGGTTCATGCCGAGACCGCGCTGGTACTCGCCGGGGAAACGTGCGCCGGGCGTGCTCGCATTCGTGCGCAGGTCGTAGCCAAGTGCGATGTTGGCGTTGATGTGGCCGTGTCCTCCGACCGTCCCGTTTGCCGCGGCGCTGCCGCAGGTCTGATTGTAGATCACGCGGGAGGGATTGCTGGTGTCGCCAAGAGCATGCAAGGTCGGGTCACCGCTGTTGGTCGTGCGATTGCCAATGCCGTCATCGGTGATGTCGACGATGGGATAGGCCGCCGGACTGTTCGGAAAGCCGAGCGAATCAAGCCAGGGCAGATAACCCGGGCCCACCGGCCCGGCCTGGCCCGCCGCAAAATAGCCGCGGATGATCTGTGACTGCACTTCATCGTTCAGCGTGCGCGGATGGACTTCACCGATCCAGTACACATCCGGCATTTCGATGATCTGCCGGACCTGGTCCAGAGTGACATTGAATCTTGCGTTCTCGTAGGCAAGGATCGACGACCAGTCGCTGTCCGGCTTCAGGCCCATGGCCTCGAGTGCATGCCGCGCCGATTGTCCGGAATGACGGTAAACCTGCACGGTGACCGGCACCGGCGTCGATGCCGCTTCGCCCGCCTGCAGGCGCTCGAACAACGAGCTGCCCAGCTTGACGAATGAAGGCAGCGGCTTGCTGAACTGCAGCATGGCCCTGGCATCGGCCATTTGCGCAAGCTGCGCGCGCGAGGCATTGTCGGCCCACACCAGGTAACCGTTGCTCTCCACGTAGTGCACCGGCACCGCACCGGTCGCACGGACCTGATCCAGCCATTCCTGCTTCAGCGGACCGACAAACTGGATGATCTGCAAAGCCGACCCGTTTGGCTCCTTCAGCGAGAAGCCGGCCGGCGCGACCCAAGACGATTGCCGGGTATCCAGGCGCAGGCGGTCGAACTGCAGGACATCAGCCTCGTTCAGCGCCTGCACGCCCGCGACATTGCGCGGCAGCGCGGCGAGGTTGCCGCGATAAAGTGAAAATGATCCGTAATCGGCGATGCGTTCGTAGCCGGCAGGCACTGGCACGCCGGCCGGAATGACGATCTTTGCGCTATCGGCCGCATATGCAGCCGAACACGTCGCTGCAATGGCCACAGCAAGCAATGAAACTTTATTCATTTGAACTCCCCGGTTGAAAAAACCAAATCGGCACCAACTGGCCGATCGAGACATGCTGGCGCAGTGCTGCCGCCGACCATCCGCTGACCACCCACGCAAAGTCCACCGGGCCGAAGCCCTGTTGCAGGACAACAGGCCGGTCACGCAAAACCGCCGTCCACAGCCTCCATTTCATCGTGGCGGGTCCATCCTGATGGGCTCGGCAAACCTTGCGCAAGGCAATAGCGCGAACGCCTTGATTGTGACAGCAGGATACATGCTGCAATCAGTCGCGGGGCGGAATCGAGATCCACCGATGGTTGGAAAGCATTGCGGGATTGGTCGAGCGACTCGCTGCAATCCTGGCGATGACGTGCAACGAGTGAAAGCTGCGGACAAAGAAAAAGCGGGCCGAAGCCCGCTTTTTCGTGTGCGCCTGAAGTCGCGAAGGATCAGGGCGTGACGCCCTCGCCTTCCTCGACGGCCTTCATCGACAGGCGGATACGGCCCTGCTTGTCGACTTCGAGCACCTTGACCTTGACGGTGTCGCCTTCCTTGAGCTTGTCGGAAACCTTCTCGACGCGCTCGTTGGAGATCTGCGAGACATGCACGAGACCGTCCTTGCCGGGCAGGATGGTTACGAAGGCACCGAAATCCATGAGCTTGGCAACCTTGCCTTCGTAGATGCGACCCGGCTCGACGTCGGAGACGATCATCTCGATGCGCTTCTTGGCTTCTTCCGCGGCAGCGCGGTTGACCGAGGCAATGACGATGGTGCCGTCATCGGTGATGTCGATCGTGGTACCGGTCTCCTCGGTGATCGAACGGATCACGGAACCGCCCTTGCCGATGACTTCGCGAATCTTGTCCGGATGGATGCGCATGGTCAGCAGGCGCGGTGCGAACTCGCTCATCTCGGTGCGCGCGGCGCCGAGTGCCTTGTTCATCTCTCCGAGGATGTGCAGGCGACCTTGCTTGGCCTGGGCCAGGGCAACCTTCATGATCTCTTCGGTGATGCCGTCGATCTTGATGTCCATCTGCAATGCGCTGATGCCATCGGCGCTGCCAGCGACCTTGAAATCCATGTCGCCCAGATGATCTTCGTCACCCAGGATGTCCGAAAGCACGACGAAATCGTTGCCTTCCTTTACCAGACCCATGGCGATGCCGGCCACCGGTGCCTTCAACGGCACGCCGGCATCCATCATTGCCAGCGACGACCCGCAGACCGAGGCCATCGATGACGAACCATTCGACTCGGTGATTTCCGAGACGACGCGGATCACGTACGGGAATTCCTCGATCGACGGCTTGACCGCGAGCACGCCGCGCTTGGCCAGGCGACCGTGACCGATCTCGCGGCGCTTCGGGCCCATCATGCGGCCAGCTTCGCCGACCGAGTATGGAGGGAAGTTGTAATGGAACAGGAACGGATCCTTCGATTCGCCTTCGACGGCATCGATGATCTGCGCATCGCGGCCGGTACCGAGGGTGACCGTGACCAGCGCCTGGGTTTCACCACGGGTGAACAATGCGGAGCCATGCGTGCGCGGCAGGACGCCGGTGCGGATGGTGATGCCGCGGACATCATCGAGATTGCGGCCATCGATGCGCTTCCTGGTGGCCAGCACCGAGGCACGCAGGGTGGTGTATTCGAGTTCCGAGAATTCCTTGGACAAGTCGGCGCTGGCCCAGCCATTGGCTTCTGCATCGGCCTTGAGCCCGGCGACAACATCCTTCTTCAGGGCGTTGATTGCGTCACGACGCTCGATCTTGTCGACCACGGCATAGGCCGTTGCCAGGCGATCGCCGACGGCGCTCCTGATCGCATCGACAATGGCCGGATTGCGTTCCGGAGCCGTCCACGAGAACGATTTCCGACCGACTTCGGCCACGAATTCGTTGATCGCCTGGATTGCCTGCTTGGCCGCGTTGTGGCCAAAGACGACGGCACCGAGCATGACATCTTCGCTGAGCAGCTTGGCTTCGGATTCGACCATCAATACCGCATTGGCGGTACCGGCGACGACCAGTTCAAGCTCCGAAGTTTTCAGTTCGGTCGCGGTCGGCATCAGGATGTATTTGCCATTCGCGTAACCAACCTTGGCGGCACCGATCGGGCCGTTGAACGGCAGACCGGACAGGGCCAGGGCGGCGGAGGCACCGAGCAGGGCCGGAATGTCGCCGTCGATATCCGGATTCATCGACATGACGGTGGCGATGATCTGCACTTCGTTGCGGAAGAACTCGGGAAACAGCGGACGGATCGGGCGATCGATCAGGCGCGAGGTCAGGGTTTCCTTCTCGGTCTGGCGTCCTTCACGCTTGAAGAAGCCACCGGGAATGCGACCACCGGCATAGAACTTCTCCTGGTAGTCGACGGTGAGCGGGAAAAAATCCTGGCCTTCACGAGCCGACTTGGCACCGACTGCGGTGACCAGCACGACGGTGTCGCCAATGCGGACGATGACGGCACCGCTGGCCTGGCGAGCGATTTCGCCCGTCTCCAGCGTGACCTGATGATTGCCGTACTGGAATGTCTTGGTTACTTTCGCCACGTTATTGTCCTGGGTCCTTTGTCACAAGCGTGCCCGACTCGGGCAACCCTGCTTCATTTGAAGAGTGCGACCAGGGAGGGCCGCTCTGATATCGCGTGCTGCGCCTGACATGGCATTCGCACGTGGCGAAGGCATGCGGCACTCACTCACGGATGAACGCTTGAGTTACCTGCGCAGACCGAGGCGTTCGATAAGGGTCTTGTAACGATCGTTGTCCTTGCTCTTCAGATAGTTGAGCAGGCGACGGCGCTGGTTGACCATCTTCAGCAGGCCGCGACGCGAATGATGATCCTTGTCGTGATCGGCGAAATGCTTGGACAGATGCTCGATGCGGGCCGAGAGCAATGCCACCTGGACTTCCGGCGAACCGGTGTCGTTGGCAACACGGCCATAATCGGCGATGATCTTGCTGGTTGTTTCTACGTTGAGCGACATGATGAAAACCCTTATGGAACGAGGGCGAGGCTTGGGAACAATCACCAGCCGGTGACGGTTACCAAACCCCGCGTTGAAGTTTTTGGCCGGGAAAGCTGCCCATTTTAGCTGGCAAAGGCGCATCGCAACAAGTTCTGCCGACAAAGTTCGCCCAAAAGCCGGCGCATCAGTCCAGATTGAAGCCGCGCAACACCCGCAAAAGCCCGTCTGATCCCGTTTCCGCCACCGCCAGCAGGGAACCCGTGCTGGATCTGGCCAGGCAGATTCCAGGCGAAGCGGAAACCTGAACGGCCTGACCCTGACGAAGCCTGGTGCTGTCGGTCTCGTCGAGGATCGTTTCCGGATAGCCGATCAGCCCTGCCTCGATGGGCAACAGCAGGCTGTCGAGCGCCTCGCCACCCGCGGCCGCTGCCTCTTCCAGTTCGGCCAGCGTGTGCATCCGCGGCGTACGAAACGGTTCCACCCAAAGTCGGCGCAAGGCGGTTACATGCGCACCACAGCCGAGTGCTTCGCCCAGATCGCGCACCAGGCTGCGCACGTAGGTGCCGGAGCCGCATTCGACATGCAGGCGCAGGCGATCGCCCTGCCGCTCAAGCAGGTCCAACCGATGCACCTCGACCTCGCGCGCGTCGATCTCGATGTCCTCGCCACGACGGGCGCGCTGGTAAAGGCGCTCGCCGCCGCGCTTGAGGGCCGAGTAGATGGGCGGAACCTGCTTGATCGTGCCACGCAACGGTGCCAGCGCGCTTTCGATCATCCGCTCACCGATCTCCGGGACTGGCCGCGTCTCGATGACCTTGCCCGCGGCATCGGCACTGTCCGTACTCACGCCAAGCAGGCATTCGGTCACATACGCCTTGCTCGATCCGATCAGCAGCCCGGCGATCTTGGTCGCCTCGCCAAAGCACAAGGGCAAGAGGCCGGTGGCCAGCGGATCGAGGCTGCCGGTATGTCCGCCCTTGGCCGCCCGATACAACAAGCGGGCCTTCTGCAAGGCCTGGTTTGAACTCAAGCCCTGCGGCTTGTCGAGCAGGAGGATGCCGTCGACATCACGCCATTGGATCCTTGCCGCGCGCCGCACGACGATCAGTCTTCTTTCGGCGCGTTCTCACGCAGCAACTGTTCGATGCGCTCGCCGTTGTCCACGGAGTCATCGTAGTGGAAGCGGATTTCCGGCACGCGGCGCATCTTCAACGTCCGCGAAAGCTCGCGACGGAATTCGAATGCCATTTCGTTCAAGGCCTTGACCGCGGCTTTCGATTCCCCGGAGACCAGCGTGGTGACAAACACCTTGGCCAGGTCCAGGTCCCGGGTCACCTCGACATCGGACACGCTCACCGACGGCAGTGCGTGATCACGCACGGCCTGGTGCACGAGCACTGCAATCTCCTTGCGCAACTGCACGGCAATACGATCGGAACGGGTGAAGTTCATGAGAACGGGAATCGGGAATGGGGAATGGGGAATGGCCAGGAGCAGGAAATCGACAATGGGGTGGATCGGGCAGCTACGAGAATACGCTCTGGCTTCTGCTCCTACCTATTCCCCATTCCCCATTCCCTACTCCCAGCCTTCAGAGCGTCCGCTGCACTTCGATGCGCTCGAAGCACTCGATCTGGTCGCCGGGCTTGACGTCGTTGTATTGCTTGACGGCAATACCGCACTCGGTGCCGTTGCGCACTTCGTCGACCAATTCCTTGAAGCGGCGCAGCGATTCGAGTTCGCCCTCGAAGATCACCGTGCTGTCGCGCAGGACGCGGATCGGCTTGTTGCGCTTGACCGTGCCCTCGATGACCATGCAACCGGCCACGGCGCCGAACTTCGAGGAGCGGAAGACATCCCGCACTTCGGCGATACCGATGATTTCCTCGCGGATTTCGACACCGAGCAAGCCGGTCGCAACCTGCTTCACCTGGTCGATCACGTCATAGATGATGGAGAAGTAACGCAGATCAAGCCCGTTCGTTTCAACGACACGACGTGCTGCGGCATCGGCGCGCACGTTGAAACCGATGATCGTGGCTTTCGACGAGGCGGCACGTGTTGCATCGGATTCGGTGATGCCGCCGACGCCGGAGGAAATCACGTTGATCTTGATCATGTCGTTGCTGAGCGCAGTCAGCGACTGGCGCAAGGCCTCGACCGAACCCTGCACATCGGCCTTGATGACGAGATTGAGCGACAACTGCTCCTCGCTCTGGCCCATCTGCGCAAGCACGTCTTCCATGCGATTGCCGGCGGCGGCAACCAGGCGCGTCTCGCGGCGCTTGGAATCGCGCTGGCTGGCAACATCCTTGGCCAGGCGCTCGTCGGCAACGACGACAAAGTCGTCTCCCGCCTCGGGTACGCCGGACAAGCCGAGCAACTGCACCGGAATGGACGGGCCGGCCTCGTCAACCTGCTTGCCCGCCTCGTCGAACAAGGCGCGCACGCGGCCGTACTCGACGCCGCAGACGACAAAGTCGCCCTTCTTCAAGGTGCCTTGCTGAACGAGCACGGTCGCGACCGGGCCGCGGCCCTTGTCCAGGCTCGACTCGATCACCGCGCCGGATGCGCGGCCTTCGCGCACCGCGGCCAGCTCCATCAATTCGGCTTGCAGCGAGATCGCCTCGAGCAGATCGTCGATGCCAGTGCCTGCCTTTGCCGAGACCGGCACGAACTGCACGTCGCCGCCCCAGTCCTCGGACATGACTTCGTGCTGGGCCAGGCCCTGCTTGACGTTGTCCGGATTGGCTTCCGGCTTGTCCATCTTGTTCATCGCCACGATCAACGGCACGTTGGCGGCACGCGCGTGCTTGATCGCCTCGACGGTCTGCGGCTTCACGCCATCGTCGGCAGCGACGACAAGAATGATGATGTCGGTGGCCTGGGCCCCACGCTGCCGCATCGAGGTGAACGCGGCGTGGCCCGGCGTATCGAGGAAGGTGATCACGCCCTTCGGCGTGTTCACGTGATAGGCGCCGATATGCTGGGTGATGCCCCCGGCCTCGCCCGTCGCGACCTTGGTGCGGCGGATCGTATCCAGCAGCGAGGTCTTGCCGTGATCGACGTGCCCCATGATCGTTACCACCGGCGGACGCGGTTCGACAGTGCCCGTGGTTTCGGCATGCGCCAGCAGGTCGACCTCGGCATCATTCGCCGATGCCTTCACCGCGGTATGGCCAAACTCCTCGACCACGAGTTGCGCCGTGTCGTGATCGATGACTTCATTGATGGTCGCCATGACGCCCATCTTGAACAGGGACTTGACGACATCGGCACCCTTGGCCGCCATGCGCTGGGCGAGGTCGGCCACGCTGATCGTCTCGCCAATCTCGACTTCGCGCACGACCGGTGCCGAGGGCCGCGAGAATCCATGCGTTCCGGAGGTACGCGACGGCTCGGCAGGACGCGCGCGCGGCTTCTTGCGCCCGGTGCGCCGTGCGGCGCCTTCCTGCGAGAGATGCAACTCGTTGCCGAAATACTTCTTCGACGGAGGCGAGCTGTCGCCATCGCGTCCACGATGACCGCCGGCGTGCTTGGGCTTGCCATGGCGGCTCGCTCCTTCCGCAGCGGATGCGCGATCGTCGGTGCGGCGCGGGCGTTCGAGCGGCGCTTCGGCTAGGGTGGCGGCAGGCTTTGGCGTGGTCACGCGCGGCACTTCGACTTCTGCCGGTTCCGCCGACGCGGCGCTTGCCTGCGCGGCGGCGCGCTCGGCTTCGTCGGCCTTGCGCTTTGCTTCTTCGGCAGCCTTGATCCTGGCTTCCTCTTCCTGACGGCGGCGATCGGCTTCCTGGCGCGCCTGGTCTTCGGCATCACGTTTGGCCTGCGACTCTTCCAGCTTGCGCAGCGCGTCTTCGCGCTCGGGATCGATCGACTTGCCCTGATCCTCGACCACGCTGCGCTTGACGTAGGTGCGCTTCTGCCGCACCTCGACATTGACGGTCTTCGCCGCCGCGCCACGCTGCCCCGCGTTCACCGTCAACTCGCTGACGGTGCGACGCTTGAGTGTCACCTGCCGCGGCGCATTGTCATCACTGCCGGCTTCGCGCTTGCCATGGTTGCGGCGCAGAAAACCGAGCAGCTTGACCTTTTCGGTGCTGCTGATCGATTGCTCCGGGTCGGAGAAACTCATGCCGGCTTCAGCCAGCTGCGCGAGCAGCTTGTCCACCGGAGTGGCCAGCATCGTGGCCAGTTGCTTGATTGTTACGTCCGACATTTTCTCTTTACTCCTGACCTGCCCGCGATTGCCTAACTCTTCTCGACGCTCCGCCGCGGGCCATGCCTGCAGCAGTGGAAGTCGGAGAGTCAGGTGTTGCGTGCCGCCATAATCAATGCTGCCGCGCGCTTCTCATCGATGCCCTCGATAGCCAGTTCGATCAGCTCGTCGGTGGCGAGATCAGCCAGGTTCTCGCGCGAAACGATGCCGTGCTGGGCCAGTTCGTAAGCCAGCTCTTCGTCCATCGACTCGACTTCGAGCAGATCATCAGCCGGCTTGTTCTCGTCGATTCCTTCCTCGACCATCAGGGCATCGGTCAGCAAGGCATCCCGCGCGCGTGCGCGCAGCTCCTCGACGATGTCTTCATCGAAACCATCGATCGCCAGCAGCTCGGCAGTCGGCACATAGGCGATTTCCTCGACGGTCGAGAAACCTTCCTGGACCAGGATCTGGGCAATTTCGTTGTCGACTTCAAGCTTTTCGACAAACAAGGCGCGCGCGGCCTCCTGTTCGCTCTCGCTCTTCTCGCGAACCTGGTCGGCGGTCATCACGTTGAGTTGCCAGCCGGTCAACTTGCTGGCGAGGCGCACGTTCTGGCCGCCGCGTCCGATCGCCTGGGACAGCTTGTCCTCGGCCACCGCGATGTCCATCGAGTGTTTTTCCTCATCGACGATGATCGATTGCACTTCGGCGGGGGCCATCGCATTGATGACGAACTGCGCGCTGTTCTCGTTCCACAGGACGATGTCGATGCGTTCGCCGTTGAGCTCGTTGGAGACCGCCTGCACGCGCGATCCGCGCATGCCGATGCAGGCACCGATCGGATCGGTGCGATGGTCGTGGGCGAGCACGGCGATCTTGGCGCGGTCGCCGGCATCACGCGCGCAAGCCTTGATCTCGACCAGGCCCTGGCCGACTTCCGGCACCTCGAGCTTGAACAACTCGATCATGAACTCCGGTGCCGTGCGCGAGATGAACAGCTGTGGGCCACGCGGCTCCGAGCGCACCTCGTACAGATAGCCGCGCACCCGATCGCCGGCGCGAACGGCTTCACGCGGAATCGACTTGTCGCGGGAAATGAAGGCCTCGGCATTGCCTCCGAGATCGATGTACAGGTTGCCGCGCTCGACGCGCTTGACGATACCGGTGATCAACTCACCGACGCGATCGGCATAGGCTTCGACGATCTGTGCACGCTCGGCTTCACGCACGCGCTGGACGATGACCTGTTTGGCTGCCTGCGCCGCGATGCGCCCGAATTCGGGATTCTCGATCTGCTCTTCGATGAATTCGCCGACTGCGCTGCCCGGCTTGAGATCCACGGCATCCATCAGGCGTACCTGCCAATCGGGAGATTCCATGACCGCATCATCGGCGACCACTTCCCAGCGTCGGAATGTCTCGTATTCGCCGGAATGCTTGTCGATCGACACGCGCGCCAGCACTTCCTCGGTCGGATAGCGCTTCTTCGCCGCCGAAGCGAGTGCCGCTTCCATCGCCTCGAAGATGACATCCTTGGGGACGCCCTTTTCGTTGGCTACCGCATCGACCACCAGCAATAGTTCTTTGCTCATCCTGTCAACTCCTGAGCGACTGTCGCAACAGCCTCACTTGTGTTTCGGCCCGCGCTTGCGCGATCCGGTGTTCTCGTTCTTTTTCGGCGCCGCGGCAAAACCCAATGCCGCGTAATCCGGCACCAACTTCGCCTTGACGATGTTGGCGTGCACGATGTGCACGTCCTTGCCGTCCTGATCGAGCTGGATGCGATCGTCCTCGACAGCCTTGATGCGACCCTGGAAGCGGTGACGCCCATCGATCGGCAAGGCCACGTTGATCTTCGCCTCGCTGCCGACGAAGCGGCTGAAGTGCGCGATCGTGAACAGCGGTCGATCAATGCCGGGCGACGAAACCTCGAGGGTGTAGCGACCTTCGATCGGGTCGTTGACATCCATCAGCGCGGAAATCTCGCGGCTGACCCGCTCGCAATCCTCGATCGTCACCGCTCGCTCCGGCGCATCGATGAAGACGCGCAGCAGGCTGCTGCCGCGGCTCGGACTGAACTCGATGCCAACGAATTCCAGGCCGAGGTCGGTGACCAGCGGTGTCAGAAGTTCATTGAGTTTCTCGTTCGTCACTGCGATTCGTGATCCCGCTGCAAAATCCGCCAAAAAAAAATGGGCGCAAGGCCCATTCCAGAATTCACCGTTGTCTGCTTCTCCGGCATCGGTGATCGCGCATCCTGCGCTTTCCCGGCAGAAGGGCCACCGTAGTGGCCCTTCGCTGGAAACCTGGTAGCGGGGGCAGGATTTGAACCTGCGACCTTCGGGTTATGAGCCCGACGAGCTGCCAGACTGCTCCACCCCGCATCAGAGCCGCGCATTGTAACGACCTGGCACGGATGACGCAAGGAAGATTGCGCATCGGCATTGCAGAGCGCCTCGGCTGGGATTCATTGCATGTCGAAACACCGAGTGCGCGGCGGCAGGCGGAACTCAGGCTTGTGGTGGTGCGCCCGGCTTGCGCGCAGGCGCCGGCTTGCGCCAGACCAGCCACGCCGACAAGACGATGGCGAGGATCAAGGTGCCGATGTGAAACAGGCTCATGTCGGCCCAGGCCACGGCACCGGCCATGTCCGGGCCGATACTGGTCAACGCCGAGCGCATGGGGATACCCAGATACGAAGCCACCTTGGCGGCGGCCAGCAGATAACTCGCATAGGCACTGGCCAGGGCAGTGCTGAACATTGCAATCAGCACGCCCATGCCCGATTGGGCAAAACCCTGGCGGCGCACGACCACCGCCACGATCAGGCCGGCCAGCAAGGACAAGCCAATCAGGTCGACACGCGCATACAACTGCAGCACGCACCAGACTGCTCCTGCGGCCAGCGCCACCATCAAGGCCGTGGCCACGGCAAGCAGGTACGCAGTGATCGATCGTTGCGGCTGCGCGGCAGTCATCGAGCCGCCCGTGGACACGGCCTTGCAGGTACATCGTTCATCGGATTCGCGGAATGGCCGGAGGAAGCCGGATTCTAGCTTCCGCCAAGCTGCCGCGACCAGCGTGCGGAAAATTTGCGGACGGAGTCCGGCAGCGCCAACCCCGGCGTCGCATCGTCGGCAGCAATCGGCTCGCCGCTGGAAAGAGCGAGCGGAATGACCCCGGACCAGATCGGCAGAGCCCGGTCAGCCGGATCATCCTTGGGTCCGCCGTTGCGGACCTTGGCACTGGCGTCCTCGATCTGCACGCGCAACAGTGCGGTGGCATTGATCTCGTTGTCATCGGCAGGCCGTGCTTCCGCGGCTCTCCCGGGCAACATGGCATCGACGAAGCGGACAAGAATCGCCGCCTTTTCGGAAGTATCGGCAACCGCCACAGCCTTGCCGAAGGCGACCACCGAGCGGTAATTCATCGAATGATGGAAGTGGGAACGCGCCAGCACCATGCCATCGATCAGGGTCACGCACAGGCAGGTATCGATACCCTCGCCCAACGATTTCAACAGACGACTGGCAATCGATCCGTGCAGGTAGAGGACATCGCCTTCGCGGACATACAGCATCGGGATGACGAATGGCTGGCCGCCGCCGTCGGCAAAGGACACATGGGCAATCCAGCCTGCGTCCAGGATGGCATGGATGCTTGCCTGATCGTAATGGCCGCGCTGGGCGACTCTGCGGACCTTGTTGCGTGGATGCGCGTGCATTGGATCTCCTCGGCTGCATGGACTTGACGCAACCAGCATGACGTCGGAAATTGGTTGTCTGCAGTGCCACCCTGGCACAAATGCATGGAACCAATCGTGTACATCCAGCTCGATGGCCTGGGACCCAGATACGCCCAGCTGATACGCGCCCTGAAATCCGCCATCCTCGAATCGCGGCTGGCCGCCGGCGCCCGGGTACCGGCAAGCCGGGCGCTGGCCGCCGAACTGGGTATTTCGCGCAATACGGTGATTGCTGCCTATGACCAGTTGCAGGCCGAAGGATTTCTCGTCGGCCGTGTTGGCGCGGGCAGCTTTGTTGCGGAAATCGGCACCCGCATCGCCCCGTTGCGCGAATCCGGCGAAAACGCGCTGGCCGCACCGCTGTCGCAGTTTGCACATCGCGCGCTGGCGCTCAATGACGGCACACGCATTCCCGGGCACCAGCATCGCGACCTGCGCTACAACCTCCAGTACGGATTGCCATTGACCAATCCGGCACTGGCCAGTGCCTGGCGTCGTGAAATCAGTCGCGCCGCCGAACGCGCGGAGTTCGACTACCCCGATGCGCAGGGCCTGGCGGCACTGCGTGAGCAGATCTGCGACTACCTTGCGCGGCGTCGCGGAGTGACAGCGCGCGCCGCCAACATCCTGGTCATTTCCGGCACCCAGCAGGCTTTTGCACTGGCTTCCCGCGTGCTGCTCGAAGTGGGCGACACGGTCGTGCTCGAGGACCCGCATTATCGAGGGGCGCGGCAGATCTTCTCCACCTATGGCGCACGTGTTCGCGGGGTGCGGGTCGATCAGGAAGGACTCGTTCCGGCCGCCCTGCCCGCACGTGCGCGGCTCGCGGTCGTCACGCCATCGCACCAGTTCCCGACCGGTGCCTTGCTGCCACTGGCACGCCGCGTGGAACTGCTCGAATGGGCCGTCGCCGGAAAAGCCTGGCTGATCGAGGATGACTACGATGGCGAGTTCCGCTTTGGTGGTCGACCGCTCGCCGCACTCAAGTCGCTCGACCACGACGGCCGGGTGATCTACATCGGCAGCTATTCGAAGACACTGTTTCCGGCCCTGCGCCTTGGCTACATGGTGTTGCCGGATTCACTGATCGATGCCTTCCGCGCCGCAAAATGGCTGGAGGACCGCGGCAGCAACACGCTTGAGCAGGCTGCCCTTGCCCACTTCATGGCCAGCGGTGGATTCGAGCGTCATTTGCGCCGTGCCGCGCAGAGCCTGCGCGCACGCCGCTCAGCGATGATCGAGGGCCTGCGCAAGCATGCTGCCGATGCCGTCGAGGTCGTCGACTCGAACGCCGGCATGCACCTGACCGCATGGCTCAAATCGGGCAATCACGCCGATTGCGAACGCCTTGCCGCGCATGCCCGCATGCGTGGGCTCGGCCTCTACACGATTGCCCCCTATTCCCTACAGAGCCCGTCCCGGCCAGGTCTCCTGCTCGGCTATGCCGGACTGCCGCCCGCCGATATCGAAGCGGCGATGAAACAATTCGGTCGCTGCCTGCGCGATACCGGGTTGCTGGGCTGAAACGCACGCTGGAGCGCAAGCGCATCAATTTGCCGCGCATCAAGCCGCGTCGGCGTGCGCAAGGCCCGCGGTGCCTGCCGTCGCCTGTGTGCCGACAATTGCCAGAGCCCGCTTGAACAAGCCGACATTGCCCCGATTTTCCTGCGCGCGCTCGCCACAAGTCGCATAATGGGCCATCAGGACATCAGGATTTCCGGAATCCCCACGCAATGAGTGGATACAGCACAACCTCGGAGCCCGTGCGCTTCGAACGGGATTGTCCCGCAGTGATGGTGCCGCAGGGTGACAACGTCGTCCTGCCCGCCGGCCAGGCCGGCTATATCACCCAGGCGCTGGGTGGCAGTTTCACCGTATTTGTCGACGGCAACCTGTTCCGCATTGCCGGCAGCGATGCCGATGCGATTGGCAAGGTTGCACCAATTCCGCTTGAGCTGGCCGCCGATGCTGCCGATGAGGATGTCGAGAAGCTGGTCTGGTCACAGCTGCGCACCTGCTTTGATCCCGAGATACCGATCGACATCGTCGAACTCGGCCTTGTCTACGACTGCGACCTGGAAAAGGCCGACGACGGCCAGCGCAAGGTCAAGATCCGCATGACCCTGACCGCCCCGGGTTGTGGCATGGGCGAGATCCTCGTCGAGGATGTGCGCAGCAAGCTCGAAATGATCCCGACCATCAGCGAGACAGACGTCGAACTGGTGTTCGATCCGCCCTGGAACCACAGCATGATGTCCGACGCGGCCAAGCTCGAAACCGGGATGTTCTGATTTCCGTCAATCCGGGGCCGTCCAGGCCGGGATTTGTCAATCGTGAAGGTGGTGGGCCGTGAAGGATTTGAACCTTCGACCAATGGATTAAAAGTCCACTGCTCTACCGCTGAGCTAACGGCCCCTCTTTATATCAATACCGCTGTCGCGCAAAGCGCGACGATCACTCCCCCTCTCCCGCTCCGGGAGAGGGCAAGGGGTGAGGGCCACGTCGCGACAGAGTCGAACAAAGCCTCGCCCCGATCACTCCCCTCTCCTTCCGCCCCCTTTGTTGCATCATGAACGGGTACGGGGCTAGGGTCCGCCTGCCACGATACACATCGAAGCACCGCGCAGCCGGCAAGTGCCAGGAATGGTTCCGACCAGATGCATGCAGCGCGCGGGTCGCGCAGTTTAACGGCATATTCCACTCAACGATAGCGGGTCGGATCGGGAATTCCGGCTGCGGCGAATCCTTCGGCACGCAAGCGGCATGCGTCGCAATGGCCGCATGCACGCCCTTCGGCATCTGCCGAGTAGCACGATACCGTCGCCGAGAAATCGATACCGAGGCGCAGCCCTTCGCGCGCGATGTCCGCCTTGCTCATGTTCATCAGCGGCGCATGCACGCGAATCCCGGCACCCTCGACACCCGATCGCGTCGCCAGGTTGGCCAGCCGCTCGAAGGACTCGATGAAGGCCGGGCGACAATCCGGATAACCCGAATAATCCACGGCATTGACGCCGCAGAAGATGTCGTTGGCACCAAGCACTTCTGCCCAGCCGAGTGCGATCGACAACATGATGGTGTTGCGTGCCGGCACATAAGTGAGCGGAATGCCCTCGCCGCCCTGCTCAGGCACCTCGATGTCGGCCGTCAGGGCCGAGCCACCGATCGAACGCAAGTCGACACTGACGGTCTTGTGCACAAGCGCACCGAGTGCCGTGGCGATGCGGGCCGCAGCCACCAATTCGGACCCATGACGCTGGCCGTATGCCACGCTGAGCGCGTGGATGGCGAAACCATGCTCGCGCGCGATGGCCAGGGTGACTGCCGAGTCCATGCCGCCGGACACAAGCACGACGGCCGATTTGCCCGATTCTCTGTTCATGGCTTCCTTCATCATTCATTGCCGATGTCGATCAGCAGGACCAAAGCAGCGCGGCAGTCGGTCTCCCACGCGCATCGCGCGCGGACGCAAACCGACCGACACTGCGGATCCGTTAACCTTCCACGCAGCCTGCAGCTCGCCGCACGCGCCAATCGCGGCAAAGCTAGCGCCCCGGCTCATTGCCCCAGAGCAACTTGTGCAACTGCATCTGGAAGCGCACCGGCAGGCGATCGGCGAGGATCCAGTCGGCCAGGTCGCGCGGCGCGAGCTTGCCCTGCACCGGCGAAAAGAGGACGGGGCAACGCGCGCTCAATGCATGCTCGCGGACCCGCGCAACCGCCCAGTCATAGTCCTGCCGATCGGCGAGCACGATCTTGACCTGGTCGCTTGCCTGCAGGTGCGCGATGTTGCTCCACAGGTTCCGCTCAACTTCACCCGACCCCGGTGCCTTCAGGTCCATGACCCGACGCACGCGCGGATCCACTTCGGCAATGTCGAGTGCGCCCGAGGTTTCCAGGGAAACCTCGTGGCCGGCGTTACAGAGTGCTTCAAGCAAGGCGAGGCAACGCTTCTGAGCAAGCGGCTCACCACCGGTCACGCAAACGCGATGCACGCCGAATGCAGCAACGCTGGCAACAACCTCATCGATCTCGTGCCACTCGCCGCCGTGGAACGCATATTCGGTATCGCACCAGCTGCAACGCAACGGGCATCCGGTCAAGCGCACGAACACGGTCGGCCAGCCGACGCTGTCGGACTCGCCCTGCAAGGAACAGAAGATCTCGGTCAGACGAAGACGCCGGCTTGTGGCCGGCGTTGGTGTTTCGTTCTGCAGCGGACGAATTGCATTCACCAGCGAAAATCCGGCATGGCACTCAGCGTCGGTTCTCCAGCTGCAGCGCACGCAGGCGGCCCTGCGCGAGTCGTGCGACCGTGGTGTCGGGATACGTGGAAATCACCTTGTTCAACGTGGCCTCCGCCGCGTCCCATTGCTTGAGCTCGTACTGGCAATAGCCGGTCTTGAGCAAGGCGTCGGGCGCCTTCTGGTTCTGCGGAAAACGTGACAGCAGGGTGCTGAATGTTTCCAGTGCCACACGGTAATTCTGCGTGACGTAATAGGATTCGCCCAGCCAGTAATACGCATTGCCTGCCAGATCGCTGTTCGGATACTGATCAATGAAGGCCTGGAAGCGGCGTGCCGATTCTGCATAGCGACCATCCTTGAGCGCGGAAAACGCTTCGTCATAGCTGCGCTTTTCGGCTTCCGGATCGGAGACGGCAGTCGGCTCCATGTTGCTCGCCGCAGGCGCGTCGGTCGGCGTCGCACTGCCGACCTGATCCGCGGGCGCGAGCTGCGCATCGGCAGCGCTCAAGGAGCCGGGTACATCCGTGCCTGCCGGCACGCCCAACTGGATATCCTGAAGACCCTGGCCGGCATTCGGGTTGCTCGAACCGGGTGCGATCACCGCTGCCGGCCGACCTCCTTCGATGCGACCGATGCGCGAATCCAGATCAATGTACTGATCCTTGGCCCGCTGTTGCGCTTCGCCCAGTTGGTGGCGAAGTTCCTCGACCTGGCCTTGCAAGGATTGCACTTGCGACTGCAGGGCCTGGATCTGGTTGACCAGATCGACGCTGCCCTGTGCTCCGCCGGACGACTGCTGTTCCAGGCGTTGCACGCGCTCGGACAGACTCAACCGCTGCTGGGCCTGAGCCGGAACGGCAAATGCAGCAGCGGCCACCAGGGCCGCTGCTGCAAAGGTCTTGACGCAAGTTGCTTGACGCAGGGACATCAGTTCGCGCTGGTGTAGACGATTTCGACGCGGCGATTCTTCGCCCATGCCGATTCGTCATGGCCGCGATCAACCGGACGCTCTTCGCCGTAGCTGACGACATTGAGCTGGCCCATCGATGCACCGGCCGCGCTCACGGCGCTCTGCACGGCATTGCCACGACGCTCGCCGAGGCCGAGGTTGTACTCACGGGTCCCGCGCTCGTCGGCATGGCCTTCGAGCGTCACGCGGGCGTTCGGGAACTGACGCAGGTATTCGGCATGGCAGGCAATCTGCGCGCTGAATTCCGGCTTGATCTCGGTGCGATCGAGATCGAAGTAGACGACACGCTGGCGCAGGCAGGAATCGGAATCGAGATCGCCGACCTTGTAACGGCCGGTGTCACCGGCAGGCTGGGTGTCGGTGACGGCCGGCTGCTCGACCGGACCATCCGTCTTGACGGCCTTCTTGGCGCAGGCGGCGACGCCGGCGACGAGCATTACGGAGACGAGAATACGAGCTGCGTTGTTCATTGGTGATCCCCTAAAGTGGTGATGTTGATGACGGTGGGTTCTGGGACAATTGCATTTCGAACGCTGAAGCCGGTGAGCCGGTCTTTGATTATTTCAGTTATCGGTTAACGTTGGCGAAACGGGCTCCAGGCCGGCTCGCGCACATCGCCGTCCGCAAGCACCAGTCGCTGCCTGACGCGACCATCCGTGGAAACCGCATACAGCACACCGCGAGACCCTTCGGTTGCGGCGTAGATAAGCATGCTGCCGTTCGGCGCGAAACTGGGCGATTCGTCCACGTTGCCAGGCGAAATGTCGCTGTAAGTTCCTGTTGCGCGGTCAAAAACCGTAATACGATACACGTTTCCAGTGCCTTGTGCCATGGCAATTTTCTTGCCATCGCAGCAGATTGTGGCGCGCGCATTGTACTGGCCCTGGAAGGTCAATCGGGAAGCATCGCCGCCGGAAAGCGGAACTTCATATAACTGCGGTTTACCTGAGCGATCCGAAGTGAAGACCAGACTGCGCCCGTCGGGCATCCAGGCGGCCTCGACGTCGATAGCAAAATGGCTGGTAAGCCGTGTCGTCTTGCGCGTGGCCAGATCCATGATGTAGATGTCCGGACTGCCGGCATAGGACAGGTTCATGGCCAGCTTGCTGCCATCCGGTGAAAAAGCCGGGCCGCCATTGATGCCCTTCTGTGCCGAGATCAATTCGCGCGAGCCGGTGGACACGTCCTGGATGTAGATCGCGGAATTGCTGCGCTCGAACGAAACGTAGGCCAACTTGCGGCCATCCGGCGACCACGCCGGCGACATCAGCGGCTCGCGCGAGCGCACGACTACCTGGGGATTGAATCCATCCGAGTCGGCGACCATCAGCGCGTACTGGGTGTTCTGCCCAAGCCCCACCGAGGTCACGTACGCGATGCGCGTCCAGAAAGCACCGCGAACGCCGAGGATCTTCTCGTAGATCAGGTCGGCGATCCTGTGCGCAACATCGCGCATGCCCGTGCGCTGGCCGCTGATGGCCAGGCCGAGCATGCGGCTCTGTCGGGCAACATCGAACAATTCGAACTCGACGCGAAGTGCGCCCTCACCGGCATCGGCGACACGCCCGACCACAAGGTAGTTCTGCTTGAGCAGGCGCCAGGTCGCAAACTGGACCTCGGACTCGCGCGTCGGAAACTCGACGATGTCACGTTTGGCCAGGGTGAAGAACTTGCCGGATCGGGCCAGGTCGGCGCGCACGATTTCCGCCACATCTGTCTCGGGCGGCAGACCGGCACCTTCGAAAGCAAACGGCACCACGGCAACCGGGTCGGCAGTACGGCTGCCATCGGTGATGTCGATGCTGAGCCCCTGGCCGATGGCACTGTTGCCAAGGACGCAGAGCAGCAGGGCGAGCGAAAGGCGGATGAGGAATCGATTGTTCATCAGGGATTATCCTTGGCCGTCGTACTTGAAGTTGAACGTGATTTCGCGACTGAAAACCTTTTCGTAGCCCCGATAGGGCAAGGGCGCGGCGCGCATGACCGCTTGCTCGATCGACAGTCGCGCCGCCGGGTCGGCATTGCACGGCGAGGTGACATTGGCTGAAATCACGTCACCACCCGGGATCTGAACAATCAGCAAGGTACAGCGCAAGCCGGCAGGAATCGACTCCGGTCGGTTCCAGTTCTGCGTCACGGCCGCCTGGATCGCTGCCGCATAACGCGCGGTGAGGTCGGTGTCCTCGCCTCCGCCACCGGTCTGTGCTTGCCTTGATTCCTGTTCCAGCAACTCGTCCATGCGCTCCTTCTCGGCCTGCTGCTGATCGGCAAGGCGTTTGTCCTGGAGCTGCTTGAGGCGCTCCTTTTCGAGATTCTTCTTCTTCTCGGCGTCGGCAAGCTGCTTGCGCACCTGTTCGAGCTCCTTCTGCCGCGCCGCTTCCTGTTTCTCCTGCTCCAGCAGGATCTGCTCGCGGCGCCGCTTCTCTTCCTGTTCCTTCCTTGCCTCGTCGGCTTTCTGCTCGGCCATAGCGGCAACCCGTTGCTGGTCGATCAGATCCTGTTTCAAGGGTTCCAGTGGCGGCACGCTGTCGGGTTTCGGCTTCTCCTCGACGACTTTCGGCGGCGGCGGCGTGGGCTTGGGGCGTTCCGTCCTGGCACTCGCCTTTCGCGATGTCGGCTTTGGCGCACTGGTCGGCCCGACCAGGCTGGCTTCGATCACCGGGCCAGGCATGACCACCGTCCGCGTGGCCGTCGTCCACATCAGGCCGAGTGCAATCAAGCCAATCAGCACTCCGTGCAACAGCAACGAAAAGAGGAATGCACGGGCCTTGTCGGCAAGACTCTCCTTCATGCGGGTCAGCGCTTTCCTGCGGGCTGGGTTGGCTGGCTCATCAGTCCGACCTTTGGTGCACCGGCCTGCTGCAACAACACCATGACCGCGTAAATGCGTCCGTAATCGACACGTTCATCGCCACCGATCATGACCGGCACCTGCGGATTCTGGCGCACGAAAGCTGAAACCTTGTTGACCAGGGTTTCCTCGTCAACTGCTTCGCGCGCGCTCGCGCCGAGGGTAAGGAAGAAGGCACCATCCTTGTCGACGCTGACAACGACCGGCTCCTTGTCGTTCTGGATCGCGCTGGCGCTGGACTTCGGCAACTCGATGTCGACGCCGAGGTTCATCAGCGGCGCGGTGACCATGAAGATGATCAACAGGACCAGCATCACGTCGATATAAGGCACGACGTTGATCTCGGCCTTGAGCTGGCGGCGTTTGCGATTGCGGTAACTGTGCTGCATCAGGCGACTCCGACCTCGATCCTTTCAGCCATGACAACGTGATCCGCAGCATGCAACGCATGGACGGATCGCTCGGGTCTAATCATCGACATGCGCCTGGCGCTGCAGGATCGAGGAGAATTCCTCAAGAAAGGTTTCGTAGCGCAGGGCGACGCGTTCGACGCGGGTGGCGAAGCGGTTGTAGGCCCACACCGCCGGAATCGCCGCGAACAGGCCCATGGCGGTGGCAATCAATGCCTCGGAAATGCCGGGCGCGACCATGGCAATGGTTGCTTCCTTGACGTTGGCCAGGCCCTGGAACGCGATCATGATGCCCCAGACCGTGCCGAACAGGCCGACGTACGGGCTGATCGAGCCGACGTTGGCGAGGAACTCGAGATTCTGTTCGAGGCGCTCGACTTCACGCGATTGCGAGACGCGCATGGCGCGCTGCGCGCTTTCCAGCAGGGTTCGCGAATCCACCCCGCGACGCTGGCGCTGGCGGGCAAATTCGCGGAATCCGGATTCGAAGATCGCCTCGATGCCACCGATGCGCTCGCCGCTGGCATTGACGTCCTTGAACAAGGCGGCCAGATCCGAGCCCGACCAGAAGCGCTCCTCGAAATCATTGGCGCTGGCATTGGCGCGATCGATCATGGCCTTCTTGCGGAAGATGATCATCCACGATGCCACCGAAAACACGATCAGCAGGACGAGGACAAACTTGACCGGCAGGCTCGCGCCCCAGATCAGGGCAAAGACATTGAGTTCATGATTCATGGCTTGGAAATCTCTTGGAGCAGGAATTCGGGCATGGGATGTGGTTTCCAGCGTTCGCCATCAAGACAGGCGATGCGCACTTCGGCGCTGACCAGCAGGGTCTTGTCCGCATGCTGATGCAACGATTGTTCAACCTTGAAACTGGCGCTGCGCACTTCGCTGACGAGCACCGAGGCATCGAGCAGGTCATCCAGCCGCGCCGGCCGGTTGAAACGCAGATCCATGCTGTGGACGACAAAGATGACACCATGCTGCTCGCGCAACCTCGCCTGTTCGATGCCGCTGGCACGCAACCATTCCGTGCGTGCGCGCTCGAAGAAGCGCACGTAACTGGCGTGGTAGACGACACCTCCGGCGTCGGTATCTTCCCAGTACACACGCAAAGGCCAGATGAACGGCGAGGAGCGCGACGTCATTGGACTTGCCTCCGCGGCCTGACAGACGAATGACCGATCAAGTCGCATCCTCATCGAACAGGCTGCCGCTTGATGCGATTTCCCGGCCGGGAGGAGCCTTCAAGCCGAGATGCCTCCAGGTGCGCTGGGTAACCATGCGCCCGCGCGCGGTGCGGATCAGGAAACCCTGCTGGATCAGATACGGCTCGATCACGTCTTCCAGGGTGCCACGTTCTTCGCTCAATGCGGCAGCCAGAGATTCGACGCCGACCGGACCGCCGTCGAAAAATTCGATGATCGTATGCAGCATGCGTCGATCCAGTGCGTCGAATCCTTCCGCATCGACATTGAGCATCTGCAGGGCATCACGCGCAACGGCGCAGGAAATCTCGCCATCGGCGCGAATCTCGGCGAAATCGCGTACCCGGCGCAACAGGCGGTTGGCAATGCGCGGCGTGCCGCGCGAGCGTCGCGCGATCTCGCTGGCGCCTTCGACATCGCAGGCAACGCCAATGATCTTCGCTGCCCGCTGCACGATCTGGGTCAGTTCCGCCGGCGTGTAGAACTCGAGACGCTGGACGATGCCGAAGCGGTCGCGCAGCGGCGCGGTCAGCAGCCCGGCGCGGGTGGTCGCGCCAATCAGGGTGAATGGCGGCAGATCGAGCTTGATCGAGCGCGCGGCCGGGCCTTCGCCGATCATGATGTCGATCTGGAAGTCCTCGAGCGCCGGGTACAGCACCTCCTCGACGACCGGCGACAGGCGATGGATTTCATCGACGAACAAGACATCGCGCGGCTGCAGGTTGGTCAGCAGGGCGGCGAGATCGCCGGCACGCTCCAGCACCGGCCCGGAGGTGCTGCGCAGATTGACGCCAAGCTCGTTGGCGATGACATGCGCCATGGTCGTCTTGCCAAGTCCGGGCGGCCCGAAGATCAGCACATGATCCAGCGCACCCGCACGCCGCCGCGCCGCCTCGATGTAGATCGACATCTGTTCGCGCACCGCTTCCTGACCGAGATACTCGGCCAGGCGCTGTGGTCGGATGCTGGCTTCGATCAGCTCGTCCTCGCGGTCGGCGCTGGCGGCGATCAGGCGGTCGGTCATGGGGGGGCCGGCAATGGGGAATGGGGAACAGGGAATCGTGAAAGCGGATTATCGTCTGCCTTGCGCTCCGGCGATAGCGAGCGCCTGACAGGGAAGTAGACCACAACCCGCCTGTTCTACCGATTCCCTGTTCCCCATTCCCGGCAACTCAGATCTCCACCTGCGTGCCCAGTTCAATCAGTCGATTGCCGGGGATCTGGAAGAAGGCGGTGGCCGAGGTGGCGTTGCGGGCGAGGATTTCGAACAGGCGATCGCGCCAGAGCATCATGCCGGGGCGATCACCGGCAACGATGCTTTCGCGGCTGAGGAAGAAGGTGGTATCCATCATCTCGAACGGAAACCCGCATTGGGATACCGCCATAAGGGCCGCAGGGATGTTCGGGTCTTCGGAAAATCCGTAGCGCAGGGTGACCAGGTAGAAATCATCGGCCAGGGCGACCACGCTCTTGCGATCCTCCGGCTCGGCCACCGGTTCATCGAGGATGTCGACGGTGAGGATGACGTTGCGCTCGTGCAGCACCTTGTTGTGCTTGAGGTTGTGCAACAGCGCATTCGGCACGCCTTCCGGATTGGCGGTGAGGAACACCGCGGTTCCGGACACACGCAGTGGCGGATGCGCACTGATGGAGGCGATGAACGGCTCAAGGGCAAGGCCGGCGCGCTTGATTTCGCGCATGACCAGTTCGCGGCCACGACGCCAGGTCAGCATGATCGTGAAGACGATCACGCCTAGGGCCAACGGGAACCAGGCGCCATAGATGAACTTGTCGGCCACCGCGGTCAGCAGCAAGGCATCGATGCCGAGGAAGATGAGGCCGACCGGAATGACCCGCAGGTAGCTCCAGCGCCAGATGCGCCGGGCGACGATGACGACGAGCAAGGTGTTCATGAGCATCGTGCCGACCACCGCCAGGCCATAGGCACTGACCAGGTTTGCCGAGGACTTGAAGCCGAAAACGATGGCGATGGTCAGCACCAGCAGGATGCGATTGATCCATGGCAGGTAGATCTGCCCTTCCTGCTGGTTCGAGGTATGCAGGACCTGCATGCGCGGCAGATAGCCGAGCTGGATGGCCTGGCGTGCCATCGAGAAGGTTCCCGAAATCACCGCCTGCGAGGCGACGATCGTCGCCATGGTCGCCAGCACGATCATCGGAATCAGCAAACCTGCGGGAACCAGCAGGTAGAACGGATTCTCTGCCGTGGACGGATCGGACAGGACGAGCGCGCCCTGGCCGAGATAGTTGAGCATCAGGCACGGCAGGACGAGGAAGAACCAGACCAGGCGGATGGGCTTCTTGCCGAAATGGCCAAGATCGGAATACAGGGCTTCGGCACCGGTGATCGAAAGCACCACCGCACCCATCGCGAAGATGCCGAGCTTGCCGTTGTGCACGAAGAACAGGATCGCATGATGCGGAAGCAGGGCCTTGAGCACGCCGGGATCATGCATGATGCCGAACACGCCAAGAACGCCGAGGGTGACGAACCAGATCAGGGTGATGGGTGCGAACAAGGGCCCGATCCTGCTCGTCCCATGCTTTTGTATCGAGAACACGCCGAGCAGGATCAACGCCGTGATCGGCATGACGTAGTGCACCGAGGCGGGACTCAGCACCTCGATGCCCTCAACGGCCGAAAGCACCGAAATCGCCGGCGTGACCACGGCATCGCCAAAGAACAGCGAAGTACCGAACAGGCCGATGACCATGACGATCCAACGCGTGTGGACCCGCCGCACGCCGCGCTGGGCCAGTGCCATCAAGGCCATCACGCCACCCTCGCCCTTGTTGTCGGCACGCAGGATGAAGGTCGCGTACTTGATGGAAACGACGGTGATCAGCGACCAGAAGATCAGCGAAAGCACACCGAGCACGTTCTCGCGCAGCGGCAACACGCCATGCACATCGTTGAACGCCTCGCGGAAGGCATACAGCGGACTCGTGCCGATGTCGCCGTAGACAACTCCAATGGCGAGAAAGCAAAGCGTGAGCAGGCGCCGGCGGCGTGCGCTCTCGTCTTCCGGGGTCTGGTTCATGCCTGCTGAAAACCTTGGATGGTCATGGAATGCACGCGAACGGGGCACGCCGGCAACGCCCACACATCGCCAACTGATGCCTTGCACCGCGTTGACGGATCGACCTGTGCAGGAGTCATCAGGGCTTACCGCAACGCGGCCTTCAAGGCCTTGCGGATGATGTCCTCGGCACTGTCGCCCGGCGCGCTGGCATCCTTGACCAGCCGCGCGATTTCATTCGGCTTGTAGCCGAGCGACTGCAAGGCAACACTGGCTTCACCGAGAGGATCCTTGGGCAGCACGGCAAAGGCGGATGCCGCGGTCGCGCCAAGCAGGCCGTCGACGCGATCACGCAGCTCGACAATCATGCGCTCGGCGGTTTTCTTGCCGATGCCGGGAATGCGCGTCAACGCGGCGATATCACCACCCTGCACGTAACGGGCGAAATCGTCGGCGGAGACGCTGGAAAGTATTGCCAGCGCGATCTTCGCGCCAATGCCGCTGACCTTCTGCACGGCGCGAAACAGCGCGCGCTCGGATTCAAGCAGGAAACCGTACAAGGCAACCGAATCCTCCTTGACCGCGTAATGCGTGCACAAGGTCACTGGCTGGCCCGGCTCGGGCAGGTCATAGAAGGTCGACATCGGCGCTTCGAGTTCATAGCCGACGCCACCGACATCGACGAGGATCCACGGCGGCTGTCGTGAGACCAGAATTCCCTGCAAACGACCAATCATCGACGACGCCTCCAGGCGGTACGGGGAATGCCGAGCCGCTCGACACTGGATCGGGTATGCGCATGGGTCAGCGCGATGGCCAGGGCATCGGCGGCATCGGCCTGCAGTCTACCCGGGATATTGAGCAGCACGCCGACCATGTGCTGAACCTGGGCCTTGTCGGCAGCGCCACCGCCGACGACGGCCTGCTTGACCTCTTTCGCCGCATATTCGGACAAGCCCAGGCCCTTGTTGACGACCGCACAAATCGCCGCACCACGGGCCTGCCCCAGCTTGAGCGCGGAATCGGGATTGCGCGCCATGAACACGCGTTCGATTGCCACCTCGGCCGGCGCATACATGTCCACGACCGAGGAGATTTCATCGAAGATCTGCTTGAGGCGCTGGTGGAAGGCTTCATTGCCAAGCACATTGATCGCGGCATGGTAGACATGCTGCAAACGCCCGTCCGCGCCAACATCGATGATGCCGATGCCGGTACGCTGGCTGCCCGGATCGATGCCGAGTATGCGAGTCACGCTGTCGCCTCATGCGGAAATCGGCCGTCACGCAGGAAGCCGATCACCAGTTCGGCGACATCATTGGAAAACGCCAGGCCGGTATGCGTGAGGGCCACAACGCGATGCTCGTCGATGCCGTCAAGTCGCGTCTCGTCGACGCTGACGGTGCCATCATGCGGCGCCTTGAGCACGCCAAGCACGCTGCCAAGCCCCACCGGCGTGCTGCCGGCAATCACGCCGACCGGGCGCTGCTGCTGCCATGCGGCCAGGCCACTATTGAGGATTTCCGCACTTTGCCCCATCAACCAGTGGCCGCCGGGCAATCGCCCCAGACGGCCAGCCGCGGCGCTGCCCTTGAGCGGCGAGCCAAGGCAAACGATGCGCCCGTCCGGCAGGTCGGCATGCTGCGCGGCGACGTGCAAGGCAAGCATGCCACCAAGGCTGTGGCCGACTACATGCACGCGGCGCCCGCCATGCTGGCGCCAGTGCTCGGCAAGCCGCGACGCGGAATCATCCCAGCTTCCGACCACGCTTGGATAATCCAGCGCATCGACGCTGAACCCCGCTGCGCGCAAGCGCCGCGACAGCGGCAGCATGGCGATGCCGCGCATCCAGATGCCGTGCAGCACGATGACATGGTCGGTGGACGCGGTTTGCATCGGACTGCGGATCTCGCCGAAGCGGCGCCTGCCGCTATACGCTCGCCGGCTCGATCACGGCCACATGCAACTCGGCCAGTTGCCTGGCCGGGACAGTCGAAGGCGCTGCGGTCATCAGGTCCTGCGCGCTTGCCGTCTTCGGGAAGGCGATGACATCGCGGATCGATTCGGTACCCGCCATCAACGCGGCAATTCGATCGATGCCAAAGGCGATGCCTCCATGCGGCGGTGCGCCGAAACGCAGCGCTTCAAGCAGGAAGCCGAACTTGGCGTTGGCCTCTTCGGCACCGATACCGAGCAACTCGAACACCGCGCTCTGCATGTCGGTGCGATGAATGCGGATCGATCCGCCACCAATCTCGTTGCCGTTGAGTACCATGTCATAACCACGCGAAACCGAATTCACCGCGTTTGCCTTGAGGTCGGCGACATCGTCATTCTTCGGCGCGGTGAACGGATGATGCAGGGCGACAAAGCGGCCTTCCTCGGCATCGAACTCGAACATCGGGAAATCGACGACCCAAAGCGGCTTCCAGGCATTCTCGACCAGACCCAGATCGCGCGCGACCTTGATCCGCAATGCGCCAAGGAAATCCGAAACCGTCTTCCAAGGGCCCGCGCCGAACAGCAGCAAGTCACCGCTTTGCGCGGCGCTGGCCTTGAGCACGCCATCCAGCGCCGCATCATCGAGGAACTTGGCAACCGGCGAGTTGATGCCCTCCCGGCCCTGGGCCAGGTCATCGACGCGCAGCCAGGCCAGGCCTTTTGCGCCGTACTTGGCCGCGTACACGCCCAGCTCGTCGATCTGCTTGCGCGTGAACGCGGCGCCACCGGGGACACGCAGTACGGCAACGCGCCCGGCCGCATCGTTGGCCGGTCCACTGAACACCTTGAACTCGACATGGCGGACATGCTCGGCAATGTCGACCAATTCCAGGGCAATGCGCAGATCGGGCTTGTCCGAGCCGTAACGCGTCATCGCCTCGGCATAGGTCATGCGCGGAAATGGGCCACCAAGATCGACATCGGAAACTTCCTTGAAGACGTGGCGGATCATCGCCTCGACGGCATCCTGCACGTCGCGCTCGCCAACGAAGGCGAACTCCATGTCGAGCTGGGTGAACTCGGGCTGGCGATCAGCGCGCAGGTCCTCGTCACGGAAGCAACGCGCAATCTGGTAGTAGCGATCGAATCCGGCCACCATCAGCAACTGCTTGAACAACTGTGGCGACTGCGGCAATGCATAGAACTCGCCCGCATGCACGCGGCTCGGCACCAGATAGTCGCGCGCGCCTTCCGGCGTGGCCTTGGTCAGGATCGGCGTTTCGATGTCCTGGAAGCCGCGACCATCGAGATAGTGGCGCAAGGCCGAAACCAATCGCGTGCGCAGACGCATCTTGCGCTGCATGTCGGCGGTGCGCAGGTCGAGATAACGATATTTGAGTCGGGTTTCCTCGGCCGGGTTTTCGTGCAATGCAAACGGCAAGCCCTCGGCCTTGTTGAGGATCTCGATGCGCTCGCAGAGGATTTCGACCTGGCCAGTGCGCAACTTGTCGTTGGCGGCAATGCGGCGGCGCACCTTGCCCTCGAGGCGCAGGCAGCATTCATAGCCGAGTTCGCCCGCCTGCGCGAATGCTTCCCTCGATTCTCGCTCGATGACGATCTGCACGATGCCCTCATGATCGCGCAGGTCGACAAACGCGACGTGGCTCTGCAGGCGCACGCTGTCGACCCAGCCACAAAGCGTGACAGTCTGGTCGATCAGTGCCTCATCGATGAGGCCACAGTAATGGCTGCGCATGAAAGGCTCCGGGGAAAGGCGCGGAATGCTATAGCCGATCATGCTGCACCGCAACGTCTGTGCCTGCTTCTGCGCTGCAGGCACCGGCGATGCCATGGCAGTTGACGGAAGCTGCTCCCGCATCGCAGGCATGCATGCCATCCATGGCATCGCCCGCAATTGCTCCTGCATTGCAGGCATGCATGCCATCCATGGCATCGCCCGCAATTGCTCCTGCATTGCGGGCATACATGCCATCCATGGCATCGCCCGCAATTGCTCCTGCATTGCGGGCATACATGCCATCCATGGCAATAAAACGCCCACCTTGCGGTGGGCGTCGGGGTTCAACAGCGTGGCAGGGGTCGATCAGCGCCAGCGACGATCAACCCGGAATACCGCGGCACAACCACCGCTGACCCAGATACCGGCGCGGTTGTAGCCCCAGGTGCGACCTTCAATGCAGGCTGTGTCGGAGATCTGGCGCTCGATATAGACGCCACCCCCACGACCGGTATCGACCTGGCACATGCGATAGCGATAATCGTCGCTCTGGCAGGTCAGGCGGATATCGCGGTCCCAGTTCGGCCCCGGATTCCAGCCACCGCCCTCATGACGACCACCACGGCCGCCGCGCTCGACGAAAACTCCGCCGCATCCACGGTCAACCCACAGACCACGGCGATCGACACCCCAGGTCCGGCCTTCGATGCAGCGGCTCTCCGAGGTTTGACGCAGCAGATCCGCAGAGCGCCAATCGGCTCCGCAGCGCGTGAATCGATAATTGTTGCTCGTGCATTCGATTCGATCATTGCGCCCGTCATGGCGACCATCGTAGCCGCGCTGCGGTTCGGCCTGCGCTGACGACATCAACATGGTCGCACCGAAAACAGCCATCCCCACGGCAATCAATTTGCTCAGCATGCGCTCTCTCCTGTGATTGTGACGCAGGCAGTGTAGCCAGTTCGGTCCTGAACGTAACCTCATCCCGGTCACGAATCCGCAGGAGTGCTCGGCTTCGATTCAGGTTTCGCCGATTCGACCTTGCCCGAATCCGCCTTGGCGGGTGCGGCACTGTCCGCCGGGCTCGAAGATGCGGATTCCGAACTGGCCAGATTGCGCTTGACGTCACCTTCCTTCTTGAAATCCGTTTCGTACCAGCCGGAACCGGAGAGGCGGAATGCCGGTGCCGTCAGGCGTCGTCGGACTTCGGCTTTCCCGCACTCCGGACAGGCGCTGGGATCGGAGTCGGAAACCTTCTGCAGTCGCTCAAAGCGGTGCGCGCAACTGCGGCATTCGAATTCGTAGATGGGCATGACGATATCCGGGGAATCAATGATTGGCAGGCGGCGACATGGTGGCGCATCTGCGGCGTTCAATGCCAACACGGCCCGCGCGCGCCGAGCGTGCGAAGATCGGCATTCGTGCGGCAAGCGAGGACGAGGGCTTGCCGCGCGGACGACAGCGGCCGGCAAACGCCGGGATCAGCCGAATACCAGCTTGCCCGCCTCGGCGTCGACATGCACCGTATCGCCGGACTGGAAATGACCCTCGAGGATCTGCCGAGCCAGCGGATTCTCCAGTTGCTGCTGGATTGCCCGCTTCAGCGGCCGCGCACCGTAGACCGGATCGAAACCGACATTGCCGAGCAGTTCGAGCGCCTTCTCGCTGATGTCGAGGCGCAGCTGGCGCTCGGCGAGGCGCTTGCCGAGGTATTCGGTCTGGATGCGCGCGATCTTGCGGATCTGCGCCTTGTCGAGCGAGCGGAACACGACGATTTCGTCGAGTCGGTTGATGAATTCGGGCCGGAAGTGCGCCTGCACGACTCCCATCACCGACGCCTTCATCTGCGTGTACTGCTCCTCGCTGTCGCCGGACATCTCCTGGATGAATTGCGAGCCGAGGTTCGAGGTCATCACGATGACCGTATTGCGAAAGTCGACGGTGCGCCCCTGGCCATCGGTCAGGCGTCCGTCATCGAGCACCTGCAGCAGGACGTTGAAGACATCCGAATGGGCTTTCTCGACCTCGTCGAGCAGGATCACGCTGTATGGGCGACGACGCACGGCCTCGGTCAGATAGCCGCCCTCGTCGTAGCCGACATAGCCGGGCGGCGCACCGATCAGGCGACTGACCGAGTGCTTCTCCATGAACTCGCTCATGTCGATGCGCACCATGGCCTCACTGGAATCGAAGAGGAACTCGGCCAGCGCCTTGCACAATTCAGTCTTGCCGACGCCGGTCGGGCCGAGAAACAGGAAGGAACCATTGGGACGGTTGGGATCGGACAAGCCTGCGCGCGAGCGCCGAATCGCATCGGCCACCGCCTTCACCGCTTCATCCTGGCCAACCACGCGCTCATGCAGGGAATCCTCCATGCGCAAGAGCTTGTCGCGCTCGCCTTCCAGCATCTTCGAGACCGGGATGCCGGTCCAGCGCGCGACCACCTCGGCAATTTCCTCGGCGGTGACCTTGTCCTGCAGCAGCTGGAAACCCTGCTGCTCGGTCTCCTGCGCGGCCGCCAATTGCTTTTCCAGTTGCGGAATCCGCCCGTACTGGATTTCCGAAACCTTGGCGAAATCCTGCTGGCGCATGGCGGCATCCATTTCCTGGCGCGCCTGCTCGATCGACTCCTTGATCTTGGTCGTGCCGGTGACCGCAGCTTTTTCGGCTTTCCAGATTTCCTCCAGATCGGAAAACTCGCGCTCGAGCAATTCGATCTCGGCTTCGAGATCGGCCAGACGCTGCTTCGACTCGGCGTCCTTCTCCTTTTTCAATGCCTCGCGCTGGATCTTCAGCTGGATCAGCCGCCGCTCCTTGCGGTCAAGCTCCTCCGGCTTGGAATCGATCTCCATGCGGATGCGCGAGGCGGCCTCGTCCATCAGGTCGATGGCCTTGTCCGGCAACTGGCGATCGGCAATGTAGCGATGCGACAGGGTGGCCGCGGCGACAATCGCCGGATCGGTGATCTCGACGCCGTGATGCACCGCGTAGCGTTCCTTCAAGCCGCGCAGGATGGCAATCGTGTCCTCGACACTTGGCTCGCCGACAAAAACCTTCTGGAAGCGACGCTCAAGTGCCGCATCCTTCTCGATGTACTTGCGGTATTCGTCGAGCGTGGTTGCGCCGACGCAATGCAGCTCGCCTCGCGCCAGCGCCGGCTTGAGCATGTTGCCGGCATCCATCGAACCTTCGCCCTTGCCGGCACCGACCATCGTGTGCAATTCGTCGATGAACAGGATCACCTGGCCTTCCTGCTTGGCCAGGTCATTGAGCACGCCCTTAAGGCGCTCCTCGAACTCGCCACGGAATTTCGCCCCGGCGATGAGGGCACCCATATCCAGCGAAAGCACGCGCTTGCCGCGCAGGCCCTCCGGCACCTCATCGTGGATGATGCGCTGGGCCAGGCCTTCGACAATCGCGGTCTTGCCCACGCCGGGTTCGCCGATCAGCACCGGATTGTTCTTCGTGCGCCGCTGCAGCACCTGCACGACGCGGCGGATTTCCTCGTCGCGGCCAATGACCGGGTCGAGCTTTCCCGAGCTCGCGCGCGCGGTCAGGTCGATGCAGTATTTTTCCAGTGCCTGGCGATTCTCCTCGGCATTGGCATCGACGACTTTCTCGCCGCCGCGCATCGCCTCGATCGCCGCTTCAAGCTTCGCCGCATTGCCACCGGTCGCTTTCAGCGCGGCACCGACTTCGCCCTTGTCATCGATGGCGGCAAGCACGAACAGTTCGCTGGCGATGAACTGGTCGCCGCGTTTCTGTGCGAGCTTGTCGGTCAGGTTGAGCAGGCGGTTGAGGTCATTGCCGACGCCGATATTGCCCTCCTGCCCGGCCACCTTGGGCAAGCGGTCGAGCACCTGGCCAAGACGCGTGCGCAACGCCGCGACATTGATCCCGGCCTGCGCCAGCATCGGCTGCGTCGAGCCACCCTGCTGATCGAGCAGGGCGAGCAGGACATGCACCGGCTCGAGCATGTTGTGGTCTCGGCCCAGCGCCATGCTCTGCGCATCGGCCAGGGCCTGCTGGAAGCGGGAGGTCAATTTGTCCATGCGCATCGAAGTGCACCTTCAGCAATGTGGCGGCCGCGCCGCCGATGCGCAGAATGTGGTGTTCTTGCAGCGGAGAATCAAGCCGCTCGGGCCTGGCCGGAATCAGCCAGGCCGTGGACCCGCCCGATGGCGTCGAGGCGAACTTGCCGCAGACTATGCGCGGACCTCGCGATCAGGCCTTTTCAGACGGCGACGGGCGCGCAGGCAGGGTCGCCGATGCCGACAGGGTGATGCGAAAGCAGGCACCGCCGCCGGCGACAGGAACGTATTCCAGCGTGGCCTGGCTCGATTCGCACATCTGCTTGGCCAGATAGAGGCCAAGCCCGGTGCCGTATTCGCTGGTGGTGAAAAAGGGATCGAAGATCTGCGCCGCCACCTTGGCCGGGATGCCGGGACCGCGATCAACGACCTCGAGCACGGGCGGGCCCTTGTCGCTGACCATGCGCGCAACCACCACCACGCGTGCCACGGCACCCGGCTCGCGGCCATAGCGGATTGCATTCTGCACAAGGTTCCAGACCACCTGTTGCAGGTGCTGCGGATCGACCATCGCTTCGATCTGCCGATTCTGGGTGATCGCACGCAGGTGATCCTGGCCGATGTCATTGCTTTGCTTGTAGTCCTCGACGAAGGCCAGTGCCCAGGCATTCAAGTCGATGCTTTCCGGACGCGAGCGCTCGCGCCGGGAGAGTTGCAGGATGTTCTCGATGACTTCGTTGGCGCGGGTGCAATGGTTGTTGACGATCTCGACAAGGCGCCGATCCTCTTCGTCCATGGTTTCCGATTCCGCCAGCAACTGCGCCGAATAGCGGATCGCGGCAAGTGGGTTGCGAATCTCGTGGGCGATCGAGGCGGACAACCGGCCCAGCGATGCGAGGGTCATTTCCTCGGCGCGTCGCGACAGCAGCGATGTGTCATCGAGGAAGATCAGGATGTGCGTGTCGTCGTTCGGTGCCATGCGCGAAAAGCGCGGAATCACTTCGGGAACATCCGCGGCCAGCGCCACAGGATTCTGGTCAATGCGCCCGGAATGGCGCCAGTGGTACAGGCGCCGCGACAATTCGGCAGCCACCTGGCCGAGATCGCGCTGGTTCGGCGAGGGATTGCCGATCAGGTGCCAGGCCGATTCGTTGATGCGCAGGATATGGTTGGCGTCATCGACCAGCAGCACGCCGGTCTTCATGCGGCGGATGATCAGGTCGTTGACCTGCTCAAGGTTGAGCAGGTCAACGCCGCGCTGCTCGGCAAGCGCTTCGGTCTCGCGCATCTGCCGGCCCAGGTAGGCACAAAGCGCGGCGACGGCGACATAAGCCAGTCCGAACAGGCCGGCTTCGACAATGCTGCGCTCGGTCGGGATGTTGTTGAGCAGGGCCAGGAACGATGGTGCCATCACCCCCGCTGCGGCAAGCCCGGCGAGCACCACCGAGTGTCGGAATGGCAGGAGCAAGGCGGCGACACCGACATTGACCATCAGCATCATCGGAATCGAGCTGTGCCCGCCGCGAATCGAAAAAAGTACCAGTGAAGCCGCCACCACGTCGATGGCCAGGGCAACACTGATGCTCATCTGCAGGTGCCGGCGCATTTGATCGGTCGAAATGACCAGGATTACGGCGACCGCACAGTACATGAAGGCGACGGTCCGACCGAGGCCCGAATGGGCGATGTTGAGCCAGTCGCCGGCCATCGGACTGAGGATCAGGCCGAGGTAGACAACCGCTTCCAGCAGACGATAGAGATTGAAGAAATACAGCTCGCGCCGGGTAATGTCACCGGAGGAATCACTTGCGCGGCGCCCTTGTCGATCAACCAAGATCCGTTCTCCCGTTCGCCTGAAACCCGTGTGATGCAGAACAAGCCTGGCGCTTCAGCGCGACTGTACTTCAGAGTCCACCGCGGTGGCCATGCCGGCGACTGCCGGGCCAGCGAACGGCGAGGCCAAAGCTGCCGCTCCAGGGCAGCGCCAAGGCGCGTGCGTCGCGCGCTTGACCGCATATGGCGGCAAGCGATCGCCGAAGCATCCCGCCTGTGCCAGGCATGCTGCATGGCAACTTGAACAAATCGCGCATGGTCGGTCGCGCAAAGCCCACGGCGGATCACCCGCCGCGATCGGCTTTTTGCATTCGCAGCACGCTTTGCCCAAAATACGCGCCCGCTCTGCGTGGTCGACCCGGTCTCCGGGCCCGATGCAATCCCCGCGCGACGTCTTGCGGCGGCGACCGGCATGCCAGGCCGTCATCCGCGTCACTCCCATGAAGGTGCCTGCATGAATTTCCATGAATACCAAGCCAAGGAACTGTTCGCCGAGTTCGGCATTCCGGTTCCCCCAGGAAAAATTGCTTCATCGCCCGAGCAGGCTGTCGATGCCGCCAAGGCGCTGGGCGGGACGCAATGGATGGTCAAGGCGCAGATCCATGCCGGCGGTCGCGGCAAGTCGGGTGGCGTCAAGTTCTGCAAGTCCACCGACGAGGTCAAGGCCGCCGCTGCCGGCATGCTCGGCCGCGACATGGAAACCTACCAGTCCGGCGGCCGTGCCTTGCCGGTGAACCTGGTCCTGGTCACCGATGCCGCCGACATCGCCAAGGAGCTGTACCTGTCGATCCTCGTCGATCGCGACAGCAAGGCGGTCTCGTTCATTGCATCCGCCCAGGGTGGCGTCGACATCGAACAGGTCGCGCGCGAGACGCCGGAAGACATCCACACCATCGAAGTCAACTTCGTCGAGGGTCTGCAGCCCTACCAGTGCCGCAAGCTCGCCTTCGACATGGGCCTCGACGGCAAGCAGGCCAGCCAGCTGACGAAAATCATGCTCGGCCTGTACAAGCTGTTCAACGAGCGCGATCTGGCCCTGGTCGAACTGAATCCGCTGGCGATTCTCGATTCCGGCGTGCTCATGGCTCTGGACGGCAAGGTCAATTCGGACGACAACGCCGAATTCCGCCATCCGAAGCTGGCCGCCATGCGCGACCTGACCCAGGAGGACGCCGCCGAGGCCGCTGCCGTGCAGCACAACCTCAACTACGTGACCATGGACGGCAACATCGGCTGCATGGTCAATGGTGCCGGCCTGGCCATGGCGACCATGGACGTGATCAAGCTCGCCGGTGGCGAACCGGCCAACTTCCTCGATGTCGGCGGCGGCGCTACCAAGGAACGCGTGACCGAGGCGTTCAAGCTGATCCTGCGCTCGGACAAGGTGCAGGCGATCCTGGTCAACATCTTCGGCGGCATCGTGCGCTGCGACCTGATTGCCGAAGGCATCATCGCCGCGGTCAAGGAGGTCGGCCTGACGATTCCGGTGATCGTGCGCCTGCAAGGCACCAACGTGGAAAAGGGCCGCGAACTGCTGGCCAGTTCCGGGTTGGCGATCACGCCCGCCGACGACCTCAACGATGCGGCGCAGAAAGCCGTCGCCTCGGTCAAGGCCGCCTGAGAACAACAAATCCATTGTAGGCACGCAGGAATTTCGAGGATCGATCCATGAGCGTTTTGGTCAACAAGAACACCAAGGTGATCACCCAGGGCTTCACCGGCCAGCAAGGCACCTTCCATTCCGAACAGGCCGTCGACTACGGCACCAAACTGGTCGGCGGCGTGACCCCGGGCAAGGGCGGCAGCCAGCACATCGGCCTGCCGGTCTTCAATACCGTGCACGATGCCGTGCAGGAAACCGGCGCCGATGCGTCGATGATCTTCGTGCCGCCGCCGTTTGCCGCCGACGCCATCCTCGAAGCGGCCGATGCCGGCATCAAGGTCATCGTCACCATCACCGAGGGCATTCCGGTACTCGACATGCTGCGCGTCAAGAACGTGCTCAAGCAGTACCCGGATACCGTGCTGATCGGACCGAACTGCCCCGGCATCATCACCCCGGGCGAATGCAAGATCGGCATCATGCCGGGCCACATCCACAAAGCCGGCAAGGTCGGCGTGGTCTCGCGCTCGGGCACGCTGACCTACGAGGCCGTGTTCCAGACCACCAATGTCGGCCTCGGCCAGTCGACCTGCATCGGCATCGGCGGCGACCCGATCAATGGATTGAGTTTCATCGACTGCCTCAAGCTGTTCCAGGAAGATCCGCAAACCGAAGGCATCATCATGGTCGGCGAGATCGGCGGCAGCGCCGAGGAAGAAGCTGCCGAATTCATCCAGGAGTTCGTGACCAAGCCGGTGGTCGCCTTCATTGCCGGCGCGTCGGCTCCGGCGGGCAAGCGCATGGGCCACGCCGGTGCGATCATCTCCGGTGGCAAGGGCACCGCTGCCGCCAAGTTCGCCGCGCTCGACAAGGCGGGCGTGACCACCGTGAAGTCGCCCGCCGACCTCGGCACTACCCTGGCGAAACTGATGCAGTAAGGCGCACTCCCGGCAGATGCAAAACGAGCCGCTGGCGCAATCCGGCGGCTCGTTTGCTTTCTGGACAGGGTATTTGCGGCAACATGCGGAATGCGCGCGGCGGTCAAGGGATGCCGCGAGACGGGTGGCGGGCCTCGGGGCCGCGGAAGCAGGGGCATTATGCAGATGCAAGGCAGCGATACCAGCAAGATTGCCAATCTGCCCGAACGCGCAGTCGTGCTGCCGGTCATTCCGGGCTATCGCGTCGAACGCCGCCTGGGCCTCGGTGGCATGGCGACCGTGTATCTGGCCGTGCAGGAATCGCTGGATCGCGAAGTGGCGATCAAGGTCATGCGCCCTTCCCGGCAGCTCGACGAGAAACAATCGCTGCGCTTCGAGCACGAGGCACGCATCATTGCCAAGCTGCAGCACCCGGGCATCATGGTCATTCACGAAGTTGGCCGCACGCAGCAGGGTGATCTGTACTACGTCATGCCGTATCTGGCCAGGGGCGACCTCAGCGTCCGCGATTACCGCGACGACGAACCCGGGCTGATCGCCTTGCTGCGCGCGCTGCTGGATGCACTGGGCTATGCCCACGCGCGCGGCATCGTGCACCGTGATGTCAAACCCGAGAACGTGCTGTTCGACAATGCCGATCGACCGCAGCTGGCGGATTTCGGCATCGCCCTGTCGCGTGGCGAAGCCAATTCGCGCATCACCGGCGACGGCCTGGCGATTGGCAGCGGGGCGACGATGAGTCCCGAGCAGGCGCGTGCGGACAAGGTCGATGGGCGCTCCGACCTGTACAGCCTCGGGGTACTGACCTATGAATTGCTGACCGGTGAATTGCCCTTCACCGCGGCGGACTCACTGTCGCTCGCGCTGATGCATGCACAGGACCCGGTACCACGACTTCCCGCTGAAAAAGCTCACTGGCAGGCCTTTGTCGATTGCGCCATGGCGAAACAGCCCGAACAGCGTTTTCGCAACGCGCAGGCCATGCAGCGCGCACTTGAACCCATTCGTCGCCACGCGCGCCGCGCGGCTGGCCCGTTCGGGCGCTTGCGTCACGCCCTGAGCCATCGACCGGCTCCACTCGTCGCCACCGGCTTGCTGCTGGCCGTATCCCTGGTTTCGCTGGCCCTGCCCTATTTTCGTCCAGCCACCCAGACCCCGGCGGATTCGGTCAAGGCGAGCGCCGCGCCTGCAGGGGCGGATTCGATCGACGGGCAGAAGTCACTCGCTGAATTGAACGCGCTGGCCAGCCAGCAGATCTCGATCGGCGCCCTGCTCACGCCGGCAGGATCGAATGCCGCCGAAACCTATCTGGTGATGCTGCAGCGCGATCCGCACAACCCCCAGGCCATCGCCGGTCTCGAATCGGTCATCGGCGCATCGATCCCGTCGCTGACTGCGGCCATCGACGCCGATGATGTCGAGCAACTGCGCGAGCGCTACCTGCAGATCGAACTGGCGGCTGACAGCGCGAAGATTCGCGACAATCCGGCGTTCACGCAGCTGCGCGGCGCATTGCGTGTCGCGTTGAAGGCGCATATCGAAGCACTTGCCGCCAACGGCAATCCGAAGGCAGCCATGCAGCACATGCAACTGACCTCGGAACTGGGTTTCGACGATGCCGAACTCAAGGCACTTGAAACCCGATTGCGCAATCAGCCCGCTGTTGGCCAACCGCTGCGTGATGCTGGCGGCGAGGAGTTCATGCTGGTGCCCGAACGCATCAACGGAACGGCCTTCGGCAAGGCATTCCTGATGATGCGCAATGAAGTCAGCCGCAGCGAGTATGCCGAGTTCGCCCGCAGCAGTGGCCGCGAAGCCAGCCGCTGCCGCAACAGCCTGTCGCCGTTGCGCCTGTTTGATCGACGCGACTGGAAGGATCCGGGCTTCAAGCAATCCGGGCGTGATCCCGTCGTCTGCGTAAGCTACGCCGATGCGCGTGCCTATGCCGACTGGCTCGGCCGGCGCAGTGGAAAATCCTATCGATTGCCGAGCAAGGACGAATGGTTGCACGCGGCACGATCGTTGCCGGGGGGCGCGGCCGCCTGCGCGCTCGGCAACGGCCGCGACAAGCGCGCCGACGGGCCCGGCGCGCGTCTGGATTGCGACGACGGTTTCGCCAACACCGCACCATCGGGCACGTTCAGCGCATCGAGCATCGGCATCAACGACTTGCGCGGCAATGTCGCCGAATGGACTTCCTCATGCCAGGCCGGCGGCGCCGGCACCTGCGAACGTCGCGCCGTGCTTGGGACATCCTGGCAGGATGGTCCGCAGGTGAGCCTGACCACACAGCGGATGCACGCCGCCGAACGCGGCTACGACGATGTCGGCTTCCGCCTGGTACGCGATCCGTGACCCTGGTTTCGCCGCCGAACTCCGGCGTGTCGATGGCATAATCCGCACGATGCAAGCCGGAGGATGCATTGAGGTGAATGCAGTCCACTGGCTGGCACCGCTGCGCCGGCAATGCACCTGAAACTCGCCCGAGCACCATCGCCCTCCAACCACGGACGAAGGCACATGCCGACACTCCGCATCGCCCTCGCCCAATTCGACTTCCCCGTTGGTGCCATCGCTGACAACGCGGAGCGCATCGCCTCGCTGATCGCGGAAGCGCGTGACCGGCATCGCGCCGACCTCATCGTTTTCCCCGAACTCGCCCTCAGCGGCTATCCGCCCGAGGATCTGCTGTTGCGTCCAAGTTTCCTGGCTGCATGCGAATCCGCGATGCAGGCGCTGGCTGCCGATGTGCACGGGATCGTCGCGATGGTGGGATGGCCGCAATCGGCCGGCGCGATCGTCTACAACGCGGTCAGCGTGCTGCGCGGCGGTCATTTCGAGGCGACTTATCGCAAACGCGAGTTGCCGAACTATGCCGTGTTCGACGAGCGCCGATATTTCGAGGTCGATCCCGATGGCGGATCGTGTGTTGTCGAGATCAACGCCATCAAGGTTGGCGTCGTCATCTGCGAGGATCTGTGGTTTGCCGAGCCACTGGCCGATACGGTCGCCAACGGTGCCGAAATCGTGGTCGTGCCGAATGCCTCGCCGTTCGAGCACGGCAAGCACGCGCGGCGCGACGAGTTGCTGGCGATGCGGGTAGCCGAGACCGGCGTCGCCCTGGCCTATGTCAATCTCGTCGGCGGCCAGGATGCGGTGGTCTATGACGGCGCTTCGGTGCTCGCCGATGCCGACGGCACGATCCATGTCGCCGCACGTGCGTTCGAAGATCACTTGCTGATCGCCGATTTCGATTCGGCGACACGAGGCTTCGCAGCGCGGGAATGGCCGGCGGAAACCGATGAAAGCAAGTCGAGCCTGAGCTGGCGTGCGATTGTCCGCGGCAGCCGCGACTATTGCCGGAAGAACCGGTTCCGCAAGGTCTGGATCGGTCTTTCCGGAGGCATCGATTCGGCGCTCGTGCTCGCCATTGCGGTCGATGCTTTGGGTGCGGAAAACGTAACCGCAGTACGCCTGCCGTCGCGCTACACCTCGGATCAAAGCAACGACCTCGCCGACGATCAGGCCCGGGCGCTCGGCGTGCGCATCGAAACCGTGCCGATCGCTGCACCGTTCCAGGGTTTTCTCGATGCGCTCGAACCGCTGTTTGCCGGCAATGCCGCCGATACCGCCGAGGAAAACCTGCAATCACGTTGTCGCGGCGCGATCCTGATGGCCTTGTCGAACAAGTTCGGCGGCCTCGTCCTGACCACCGGCAACAAGAGCGAATACGCGGTCGGTTACGCGACGATCTACGGCGACATGTGCGGCGGTTACGCGCCGATCAAGGATCTTTACAAGACCGAGGTGTTCGAGCTGGCGCGCTGGCGCAACGCGCAGGCAATGGGCAATGGCGAATGCGCAAGCGAAAACGCGCACAACTGGATCATTCCGCCTGCGGTGATCGAGCGGGCACCGTCGGCGGAACTGCGCGAGAACCAGACCGACCAGGATTCACTGCCGCCGTATGACGTCCTCGACGCCATCCTCGAGCGCTATGTCGACGCCGAACATTCGCGCGCGGATATCGCCGCGGCAGGATTCGATACCGCCACGGTCGACCGCGTGATCCGCCTGGTGCGCATCAGCGAATGGAAACGCCAGCAGGCTGCACCGGGACCAAAGGTGTCGCGCCGAGCCTTTGGTCGCGAGCGGCGCTACCCGATCAGCTCAGGCTGGAGCTGAGGCGACGGCGCGCGGTCCTCAGCGCGCCTTGGTCAGCGGCTTGGCACCACGGTTGGAGAGTGGCAACAGCTTCCACAGGTTCGATCGCCACACCGGCCAGTCGCGCGTCAGCGACGGGTGATCCGGATAGTTGAGCTTGAGCACGCGCTCGGAATCGGCCGACAGCTTGTCCTGGCCGAGTTCGTGGTAGCTCTTCACCATGATCGCCAGCGCATCGCCGGTCTGGCGCGACTGGTCATAGGTTTCGAGGATGGTCTTGGCCCGGTTCGAGGCGGCGACATAGGCACCCTGGCGCAGGTAGAACAAGGCCACATTGAGCTCGGCCTGGGCCATGCCATTGCGCAGATAGACCATGCGTTGGCGGGCATCCGCGGCGTAGCGGCTGTCCGGATGGCGCTTTACCAGGGCCGCCAGGTCATCGAAGGACTGGCGCAGGAAGCTCTGGTCGCGCTGCGTCATGTCGAGACCGGCGTAGCGTTCGAGCAGGCCTTCCTCGCGATCGAAATTGATCAGGCCGCGCAGGTAATAGGCGTAATCGATGTGCTTGTGCGCCGGGTAGGTCTTGATGAACCGGTTGACCGTCGAATACGCGTCGTCGGGCTTGTTCATCTTGTACTGGGCATAAGCCTGGTCGAGCTGGGCCTGTTCGGTGTACGGCCCGAACGGGAAGCGGGCGACCAGGCGCGTGAAGGTCTTCACGGCAACATCGTAATCGCCCCGCTCGTTGGCAGACTTGCCACGCTCATAGAGCTGTTCGACCGTGCCGACCTCGAGCGGGTCGGCCTTTTTCTTGCCGAACAGGGAACAACCGCCGACCAGGCTGACGGCGATCAGGATCAGTGCAAGTCGGGTGATGACCCGGATTTGACGGGAAACTCGCATGCGGGGAAGGGCTCTGCGATGATGGAAGTCCGCGATCATAACCCGAACCCGCAACGCGCTGATCAAATCCCCGTTATGGAAACGTGGTGGATGGTCGATGCCTGCCGGGCAGCGATGTTTGCTGCCGGTTGTGCTGCAGGCCCCGGATCGCGGGGTTATCCGTCCGCCCTCGCGAAAGATCACGATGAACACCGCCAATTCCACGCTGAACGCAATCCTCCCGCCCGAATCGGCCGGCCGCCGCTTCGACGCCGCCCTCGCCGACCTCTTTCCCGACTATTCGCGTTCGCGCCTAAGCCAATGGATCAAGGCCGGCGACGTGCTGCTGGATGGCGAAAAGGTCATTCCGCGGCACATTGTCCATGGCGGCGAAGCCGTTGCGCTGATCGTGCGCATGCAGCGCGAAGTCAGCGCCAGCGGCGAGGATATCCAGCTCGACATCCGCTACGAGGATGCCGATCTCATCGTCGTCAACAAGCCACCCGGCCTGATCGTGCATCCGGGGGCGGGCAACCCCGATGGCACCCTGCAGAACGCCCTGCTCCACCACGACCCGGAACTGGCCGGCATTCCGCGCGCCGGACTCGTGCATCGCCTGGACAAGAACACCTCGGGTTTGATGGTCGTCGCAAGGACATTGCGCGCGCACACCAGCCTGGTCGAGCAATTGTCGGCGCGGACCGTGCATCGGCAATACGAGGCCCTGGTCTACGGCAGCATGGTCGCTGGCGGCAAGGTCGACCAGCCAATCGGCCGGCATCCGGTCGATCGCCTGCGCCAGGCCATTCGCGAGGATGGCCGCGAAGCCGTCACCCACTTTCGGGTTCGCGAGAAATTCCGCGCCATGACCCTGGTCGAATGCCGTCTGGAAACCGGACGCACCCACCAGATCCGCGTGCACATGGCGCATGTACGGCATCCGATCGTCGGTGACCTCAGCTATGGCAACCTGCGTCTGCCCAAGGCCGCCTCTGCCGAACTGATCGACGCCCTGCGCGGCTTCCGGCGCCAGGCCCTGCATGCCGAGAAACTTGAATTCACGCATCCGGCCAGCGGCGAAAGCATGAGCATCCAGGCCGAACGCCCGGCCGACATGGATGCCCTGATTGCAGCCGTGCGCGAGGATTCGCGAAGCTGATGGCGAATCCGCCCTGGCTGCTGCCGGACTGGCCCGCGCCGGCCAACATCCACGCGCGGATCACCACCCGGCAGACACCGGGCATCTCGCTGCCGCCGCGCGAACACTGCAACCTCGGCAATCGTTGCGGCGACGATGCTGCGACCGTGGCACACAATCGCGCATCCCTGATCGATCTGCTGCAGTTGCCGGCCACGCCAATGTGGTTGCATCAGGTGCACGGCAGCGCTGTCGTCGATGCCGATGCCTGCAATGCCATCCTTGAAGGAGAAGTCGAGGCCGATGCCGCCTTTACGCGCCAACCCGGCGTCGTCCTCGCCGTACTTACCGCCGATTGCCTGCCGGTGCTTTTTTGCACCGCCGATGCGGGCAAGGTCGCCATTGCCCATGCCGGTTGGCGCGGCCTCGCCGGCGGCGTGCTCGAAGCCACCGTGGCCGCGCTCGATATCGACCCTTCCGGCGTATTGGCCTGGATCGGTCCGGCGATCGGTGCGGCTTCCTACGAGATTGGCGAGGAAGTGCGCCAGGCCTTCATCGACGCCGATGCCGACGCGGCATCCGCATTCACGGCGACCCGCCACGATCACTGGCTGTGCGATCTCGACAGTCTCGCGCGCAGGCGCCTGGCCGCCGTCGGCGTGACCCGGGTCTGTGGTGGCGGTTTCGACACGCGCGTCGATCCGCGCTTCTTTTCCCACCGGCGGAATCCGCAAACCGGTCGCTTTGCCAGCCTGATCTGGCGCACTGCCGGCTGATCGGCAGTGTGACGGTGTACCGATCGCATGCCCCGCAACGGCGTAGGCTTGGGTTTTCGGGGCAATCAGGGGATACACCGATGAAGAGCTTTCTTCCGGCAATGGTGCTCGGCCTCTTCGCCGGCCATGCATCCGCCGCCGAAATGACGGTGCAGAACGACTCGCTGACCAATTTCGGCACGGCAATCATCCAGGCCGGGTTTGTCGCCGGTGAACAGGGCGCCAGCTGGCTGACCTCGCCCTGCGACGGCAACATCGTCGCCGTGCAGATCTTCTGGCTGTCGACCACCGGCGCAACCGGACAACTGCTCGGCGACGCCATCAACATCTATCGATCCGGCACGTTCCCGACCCCGGGCGCGCTGGCCCAGGAGATCGCCGCGCCCCTGCTCACCGACGGCGCCATCAACGAGTACCGCTTCCTCGACGACAACAGCACGGTGCCCTTGATGGTGCCGGTCTCGAACAATGAAACCTTTGTCGTCGCCTACCGGTTTTCCGAAAATCCGCTGCCCAGTGGCCCGAGTCTGGCGACTGACGCCGACGGCATCCACAGCGGGCGCAATGCCATCTACGCATTTCTTGGTGCCGGCACCTATTTCTGGTTTTCATCCGAATCGTTTGGCGTTTCCGGAGACTGGGTGATCCGGGCGGTCGTCGATTGCCAGGCAGGCGGCGGCAGTGCCGATGTTTCGGCCGCGATCAGCACCACGCCCTCGTTGTACACGCCCGGCGCAGCAATCAGCCACACCGTCACGATCAGCAACGCGGGACCGGCAAATGCCCCGAGCGTGATTGTCGTCGACGCCTTCCCGGCCAGCTACACCGGCACGACCTGGGCGTGTGCGGCCAGTGGCGGCGCAACCTGTACTTCGGGTGGCAGCGGCAACATCTCGCAGGTGGTCAACCTGCCGACCGGCAGCCATGTGACCTACACGGTAAATGCCACGGTCGCGGCGGGCACCAGCGGAATCGTTTCCAACTCGGTGACAGCCGTGGTCAATGCCCCTGCCAGCGATCCAGACACCGGCAACAACACGGCAACCGCCAATACCGCTCCCGCATCGGACCGGATCTTCGCCAGCAGCTTCGAAGCAACGCCATAGGCCATCCGCCACGCCCGCGAGCATGGCATGATTGCCGAAGAATCCGGCCGCAAGTCTTTGCCTTCCCATCCGGCGCAGATTAACCTTGCGCGTTGCGACCGCTGAACATCGAATGAAAGCATGAGCAAACAATACGCCCTGGTAATTGACGACGAGCGCGATATCCGCGAGCTGCTGACCCTGACTCTGGGTCGCATGGGCTTGCTGGTCGAGTCCGCGGCCACCGTCAGCGAAGCCAGGCAACGTCTCGCCGAACGGCGCTACGCATTGTGCTTCACCGACATGCGCCTGCCTGACGGAACCGGGCATGAGGTGATCGAGCTGATCGCCGCCCAGTACCCGGAAACACCGGTGGCCATGATCACGGCCTACGGCAATGTCGATGCCGCCGTGGTCGCTCTCAAGGCAGGCGCATTCGACTTTGTTTCCAAGCCGGTCGACATCAATGTCCTGCGCCGCCTCGTGCAGACCGCCTTGCGCCTGTCCGAGGAAAAGAAGGCTGGCGCCGATGCGAGCAGCACCAAGCTGATCGGCGAATCCGAGCCGATGAAGCAATTGCGTGCAACGATTGCCAAGGTCGCGCGCAGCCAGGCACCGGTGTATGTCGCCGGCGAATCCGGCGTCGGCAAGGAATTGGCCTCGCGCCTGATCCATGAGCTCGGCCCACGCGCCTCGGCACCGTTCGTGCCGGTCAACTGTGGCGCGATTCCCTCGGAGTTGATGGAAAGCGAATTCTTCGGTCATCGCAAGGGCAGTTTCACCGGTGCCCACGCCGACAAGGAAGGTTTGTTCCAGGCTGCCGATGGCGGCACCCTGTTTCTCGACGAGGTGGCCGAGCTGCCCCTGCACATGCAGGTCAAGTTGCTGCGCGTAATCCAGGAAAAGGCGGTGCGGCCGATCGGCGCACGTGCCGAGGTTCCTGTCGACGTGCGCATCCTCTCGGCCACGCACAAGAACCTTGCGCGCCTGGTCGACCTTGGCGCGTTCCGCCAGGACCTCTTCTATCGCATCAACGTGATCGAGTTGCGCGTGCCGCCTTTGCGCGAGCGCCGCGATGATATCCCCTTGCTGGCCACGCGCATCCTGGAACGCCTGGGTCGCGAGGCCGACCGTGCCCCGGCGCGACTCAGCGCCGATGCCTTGCGCGCACTGAATGCCTATGACTTCCCGGGCAATGTGCGCGAGCTCGAGAACATCCTTGAGCGCGCCGTGGCGCTGTGCGAGGACGGCTCGATTGGTGCCGAGGACATGCGCCTGGTGGTGCGTGCGCCCGCTGAATCAGCGCCTTCCGTGGTCGAGGCGGCGATGCCGTCGCGGCCGGTCGCCTCACACCATCACGCTTCGGCGCGATCGAATGAAGGTGAATTCAATGCCGGCATCGTGCTGCCGGACTCCGCCTACAGCGGCGACCTTGCCGCCACTGTCGCGGAAACCGAGCGGGCGGTGATCACCAAGGTTCTCGAAGCGACACGCTGGAACCGTACTGCGGCAGCCAAGCAGCTTGGCCTGACCTTGCGCCAGTTGCGCTACCGCCTCGAAAAGCTCGGCATCGAGTAAATCCCGACCCGGCCGGGGACAGCCCCTGCTGACGCATTTGCCGTGCGGCTGATGCGCCACCATGCGTGATCGACTCGCGTGCTCGGGGCCGCGACGGGAAACTTTCCACGATCGAACGCAGTCATTGACCCGGATCTTTCCTGGAAAGCAGTGGCCGATGAAAAAATGGCTGAAGGACAATCGCGGCGTACTCGTCTTCATCCTCTGCCTGGGCTTGTTCCGCACCGCGATAGCCGACTGGAATCCGGTACCGACAGGCTCGATGCGTCCGACCATCCTCGAAGGTGATGTAGTGCTGGTCAACCGCCTCGCCTACGATCTCAAGGTTCCCTTTACCGATATCTCGCTGGCCCGGCTCGGTGACCCGCAACGCGGCGACATCGTCACCTTCAGTTCGCCGAAAGATGGTACGCGGCTGATCAAGCGCCTGGTCGCCCTGCCTGGCGATATCGTCGAGCTGCGCGACAACCGGCTCTTCATCAATGGGCAGCCCGCCGAATACTCCAACGTCAGCACGGTTCGCGAGCCGGTCGGCGTGGGCCGCATTGTCGATGCAACACGCGCCACCGAGGCATTCGACCACAGCATCCGCACTGTGCAGTTCCTGCCCGTGTCCAATGCCAGAAGCGACTTCGGCCCGATTGTCGTGCCCGCCGGGGCCTACTTCATGATGGGGGACAACCGCGACGACAGCGAAGATTCCCGCTACATCGGCAGCGTGCCACGCGAACTGCTGATCGGCCGTGCCGGACGCATCCTTGTCTCCGCCGACATCAAGCAGGACTGGCGGCCACGTTTCGAGCGCACGGTCAGTCCGCTGCGCTGAATCCGGCGGCTGGTAGCGCCCACGTCCAACCATGGACGGGGGCAGCGCACGCAACCCGCGCTGGCATCGTCCCTGCGCTCGCGCTACCCTCGCGCGCCTATGACCGAACCTGTCCGCAACGATTTCACCCTCGAACCCGAAGACGGCGAACGCCTCTCCAACCTGGTCGGGCCACTTGACGAACACCTGCGCCAGATCGAACTGCGCCTTGGCGTCGAGATTGCCAATCGCGGCAACGTCTTCCGCGTGCTCGGCGACGAGCGCCCCGTGCAACTGGCAACTCGCGTCCTGCGCGATCTTTACGCGCTCACCGAAAACGAGACACTTACCGCGCCACAGATCAACCTGCATCTGCAGGAATCCGGCATCGATGCAATCGCCCTCGAAGCAGCCGAAGACGTCCACGAGGTCGCCATCAAGGTCAAGCGCGGCATGGTCCGCGGACGTGGCCCGAACCAGGTGCGCTACCTGCACGCGATCGCCACGCATGACATCAATTTCGGCATCGGCCCGGCCGGTACCGGCAAGACCTATCTGGCCGTGGCCATGGCCGTCGACGCGCTCAACGACAATCGTGCACAGCGCCTGATCCTCGTGCGGCCGGCAGTCGAAGCCGGCGAAAAACTCGGCTTCCTGCCGGGTGACCTCACGCAGAAGGTCGATCCCTACCTGCGCCCGCTTTATGACGCCCTCTATGAAATGCTCGGCATCGAACGCGTGACCAAGCTGATCGAGCGCAACGTCATCGAGATCGCGCCGCTCGCCTACATGCGCGGGCGCACCCTCAACGACTCGTTCGTGATTCTCGACGAGGCGCAGAACACCACTGTCGAACAAATGAAGATGTTCCTCACCCGCATCGGTTTCGGCTCGATTGCCGTGGTCACCGGCGACGTCACCCAGACCGACCTGCCGCGGCACATCAGGTCCGGCTTGCGCGATGCCACCGATGTGCTGCGCAATGTCGAAGGCATCAGCTTCACCTTCTTCAACTCCAAGGACGTCGTGCGCCATCCGCTCGTGCAGCGCATCGTGCGCGCCTACGAGGCACGCGAGGGTGAGCTTGCCGCGGCGAAGGAAGGCGTGCCCAAGTGAGTCATCGGCCCAAGTGTCGGTCTGCAAATCCCGGGCATCGCCGTGTTTCCACGAGATCGCGGAATTTGGCAGCATGACGCTTGATCTGCATCTCTCGCGATCAACGGGCCTGAGGCAAACCGGCCTGCCCCGACGCGCCACGTTCCAGCGCTGGATCGAAACCACCCTGCGCATGGCCAAGCGCCGAGGAAACAGCGAAGTCTCGATCCGCCTCGTCGACGCCGACGAGGGCCGCACCCTGAACCGGCAATACCGTCATCGCGACCATGCGACGAACGTGCTTTCTTTCCCTGTCGGGCTGGAACCCGGAATCAGCTTGCCCCTGCTTGGCGACCTTGCCATCTGCGCGCCGGTGGTTGCCCGCGAGGCCCGCGAACAGGGCAAACCCCTGCGCGACCACTACGCGCACATGACCGTCCACGGAATCCTGCACCTGCTCGGCCACGACCACGAAAACGATGTCGACGCCGAGCGCATGGAAAACCTCGAGCGCAAGATCCTTGCCGAACTCGGATTCGCCGATCCGTACGTGGAGCGCTGAAGTCGGGCGATTGCACAGCGGCCGGCAGCCTACTCAGTTGTCTGATGCCCCGGCTTGGTCGACAAGACGCGCGCGCAATTTCTCCGCGCCGGTCCTTGTCTGCAGATCGGCGCGCGAGGCGGTCGCTTGCAGGTCATCGAGCAAATCCCTGGCGCGCCCTTCATCTCCGTTCATGAGCAACCAATGGGCGAGGGCAAGCCGCGTACGCGTCGGTGCCACCGCATCGGGGTCATCCTTCCTCTGCCAGCCCGCATTGGCAACATCCAGCAGCTGGCGTACCTCGGCGTCGGCCACGCCGCTGTCGAGCAAGGCCTGGGCAAGCCAGGTCGAGGCGGTGAGCGTTCGCGGATCGTCAACACCATAGCGGCGGGTCAATTCCGGAACAATTTCGCGAAAGGCGGCGATTGCCTCGGGGAAGCGGGAGGCGCGCGCTTGATGCCGCGCCCATTGCATGCGCGCATAGAGGTATTCGCCACTCTCGCGACCATCGAGTGTCTCCGCATCGGACAGCGCACGCTCGAACAAGGCATCCGCCTGGTCGGCCTGTCCGGCGTCATCGAGGATGACACCCTTGCGCAGCATGAACACCGTGCCGAAGCGGCTGGGATCGCCTTTCAGCTCACGGGTCAGCGTCAGGCCTTCCGTGGCCAGGGCCAGCGCATCGGAATACTGCCCCTGGGCCGCCCGCAGCTGGGCCAGGCGGCTCAGCGACATCGCCAGGACGGTCTGATTGCCGCCGTTGCGGCGCTGCGCAACAGAGCGATCACAGAACTCCGCAGCACTGGCCAGCATGCCGCGATTGCTGAGGATGATGCACAGGTTGCCGACCGCCGCCTCGTGGCGGTTGTCGGGACTCGCCAGTCGCTGTTCGTTCATGGCGTAGGTCTTGCGTGCCGCTTTCTCGGCCGCCACCAGGTTGCCACTGCGATTGAGCGCAAGGGAAAGCACCATCCAGGCGTTCGCGATCTCCTGTGAGCCTGCCGGCGTCAGGCGTTCGGCAAGCGCGAGCGATTCGCGTGCCGCGGCCTCGGCATCGCTGGCGGCAAACTGGCCATTGGCCATGGCGTTGGCCATCGCTTCCAGGCAACGCGCCGCATCGAGCGGCTGGTTGATAGCCGGATCGAGATAGATGTCGACTGCCTCGCGCAACATCGCCACGCCCTTGACGTTGTTGTTCATGTGCCGATAGGCATTGCCGACTGCCTCAAGCAGACGCGCGCGGATACGCGGCTGCTCCGCCAGTTCGGAATTGATGCGCGCGGCACCCGCATCCAGCACTTCGCGCGCGCTCAGCTCATGGGTCATGTTGTCGTTGACGTTCGAATCGGATGCGGCGAACACCGAAACCAGAAACTCGGCGACGCGATCCGAGATTTCCGCCTGCGATTTCGCTTCGCGCTCGGCGAGCACGGTACGCCAGGTGAAGGTGACGGCAAGGGCGAGGACGAAGCTCGATACCGCGAGCAACCAGCGGTTGCGCCAGACGAACCGACGCACGCGATATCCTGCCTGGCCGCGCCTGGCCAGCACCGGTCGCGAGGCCAGGAACGCACGCAAATCCTCGACAAAATCGGCGACCGAGGGGTAGCGCTGGCCTGGCTCGCGCCGCAATGCCTTCATCACGATCGCGTTGACATCCAGCGGAATCCGTCGGGCATTTGCATGGCCGCGTGCTTGCGCCTGCCGATGATTCCGGGCCTTGCGCATTGGCGGCACGTCGCCGGAAACGATCGCGTTCAAGCGCGCTTGATCGGTCATGAGGTGATCGAACGGGCGCACACCGACCAGAAGCTCGTAGAGAATGACGCCGAGTGAATAGATATCGGTTGCAGTGCCGAGGCGGGCACCCTCGACCTGCTCGGGGCTTGCGTAGGCAAGGGTCATTGCACGCGTCGCCGTCACTGCGCGGGTGCCCCGGTCTTCGGCGTCGATCAGGCGGGCAATGCCGAAGTCGAGCAGCTTTGGCTCGCCAGCGTCATCGACCAGGATGTTCGCGGGCTTGAGGTCGCGATGGATGACCAGGTTCGCATGCGCATATTCAACTGCGGCGCAAACCTTGATGAACAGCGCGATGCGCGCCCGCAATGAGAGCGCGCGGGACTCGCACCAGCGATCGATCGGTTCCCCGTCGACGAACTCCAGGGCAAGGAAGGGCACGCCATCGGTGCCTTGCCCTGCTTCGATGAGGTGGGCAATACGCGGATGGTTGAGTGAACCAAGGATGCGACCCTCTTCCAGAAAATGCGCGAGCGCACGCTCCGTGCCGATGCCCGCACCATGCAACAACTTGAGGGCGACCCGCTGGCGTACCGTGCCTTGTTCGCGTTCGGCCAGCCAGACCTGGCCCATGCCGCCTTCACCGACGCGCTCGATCAACCGGTAGCGGCCGGGTACGGCCGGTTGAAGGCGGGCATCGGCCAATGCTGCACCCGCCAGCATTTCGACACCGCGATCGAGCAGACCGTCGCCGTCGCCCATGGCAGACGTCTCGACGGCGGCAATCAGCCATTCAACCTCGCGGCGCAAGTCCTCGTCGCCTGCGCAAGCCTCGTCAAGCATGGGCGCGCGCTCAGGGTGGGGTCGATCGAGCAGGTCATGGACCAGCGCTTGCGCTCGACTGTAGCGTTCCGCACCCGGATCAATCATTGGCTGCCTGCAAAAACGGGGACCGACGCGCATCGCGGCATCATCCGCATGCCCCTGCGAAACCCGCCTCGCAAGTCCATCGAAGCCGGCGTCGGGTGAGGATAACAGCCAACCAGCGCAACGATGATCCTCGCCGATGCCCTTCTGCGCGTAAACCCCTGACGCGAACCGGCGTCACCGGTGGCGAGGGTCGCCGGCCATGACTGGATAACGGGGACAGCAATGAAGATCAACGAGAACTTGAATCCGCCAGCCGACGCGGCGTCTTCGCGGTGGCGTGGCAGAGCCTGGGCAATCGTGATGGGGGCGACGATGGCAGCCAGCGCCGGAGCCACCGAGCCCCCGCAACTGCCGCGCTTCGTCGCCGGCCCGCTCGACATCGACTGCAGCACGACGCCATTCGGGCTGCATACGCCACTGGCTCAGGACATCGAGGGAATCAACCTGATCGAGTCCTCCGCCTTGAACGTGATAGACGAGTACCAGCCCGAACCCGGCACTGGAGCGGCTCCGTATACGCGCGACTTCCGCGCGGCCCGGCCGACCGCACTGAATGGCGCGAGCCTGCAACGCGCGGTGAATGTCGATCTCGATGGCAATGGCCGTGATGAAGTGGCGGCGGCCTACAAGATGGGTGATGGCAGCCTGCGCATCGCCGTTTACAAGCGCGGGTCCAACACGGTCCAACTCTTCGATACCTGGTCGCTGAGCCAGACCTTCAGCCAGGTCGAGCTCGCCGCAGGCGACCTCGACGGTTCCACCGACGGCCACCAGGAACTGGGCGTCATGCTGCGCAGCATTTCCGGTTCCGTGGCCGTATTCGTGTTGCAGGGCGACGCGAGCGGCGGGATTGCCCAGGCTGACAATCTATCGGCAGGAAGCTGGCAGCGTAACGGCCCGGTCGGCAGTTCGGTTGGCTTCACCGCAGGTGACCTGTTGCTCTCCGGGCATGACCAGCTCGCCGTGGTCAGCGAACTGAATCCCGGCAACAACCGTCAGTTGGCATTTGACCTGCTCGAATTCGAGCCAACCACCACCCAATTGCCGATCACCGGTTCGGCGATCAACATCGGCAGCAAGACCCTGACGACCAACGTTGGCGGGGCATTCGGCGGTGACGCCAATGGCATCATGCGCATCGAGGCCGACGCCGGCGACGTGGTAGACAGCGCGGCAGCCGAGCTCGTGTTGCACATCCAGCATCGCCAATCGAGTTACGACTACATCACCCAGCGCCTCCTGCACTTCCCGACCACGCGCGACCAGAACAATCACATTACCGGAATCAGCCTCTACGACCGCACGCCGGCCGATCCGAATGATGACAATGCTTTTGATTCGAGTCAGGTCGTCCAGCAGCAGAATGAAAACGGCCCGGCCAGCTTCGAGGCGACGATCGCCCAGGTTGATTCGACGCCCCAGCGCGAAATAATCCTCGCGCGCTCGAATCCGAGCGACAACCTTACTGTGGCCGTGTACCAGCCCCAGGTCGATCGCAATGCCGGTTTCACTTTCCTTACAACAGGTAATACGGTTAATTTCCACAATACATCGACGGGCGGTGCCGTCTCCCACGCCTGGACCTTTGGCGACTCAAGCGGCACCCTTCAAGGTATCGATGTAAGTCACCAGTACAGCGGACCAGGCAACTATTCGGTCAGCATGACTGCAACCTATGCAGACGGCGGGACGCGCAACTACACGACGATGGTGCTGGTCGACTCAAGCGCGAATTCCGGCGGCTTGACGCCGGAGTACAGCTACAACGTGGGCAGTCCCAGCCAGGTGGGCTCATACCAGGTTGCGAGCTTCAACGACCTGTCGTTTGTCAATGTCGCGGCCGGGGACATGAACCGGGATGGTACCCATGAGGTACTGACGATGGCCCGCAACACCAATGGCCGCGTGTTGCGATCACGCTGGCAACTCACCGATCCAGCCAATCCGGCATCTTTTTCCGGCAAGCACGCCGAGGAAACCAATACTGCTTTCAACAACATGACCGCGATGGAACTCGTCGGCAGCGATTTCGACGGCGATTCGCTGCATGGCACGCTCGGCGACGAATGCGTGCAGGTCTACGAGCCGCAGATGCGCCAGGTCATCTGGCTGCCGCCGTATTTCGGCATCGAGCAGGCCGCGACCGACAAGCTTGCCACCTGGGGACAATCAACCACGGGTACGACCAGCAGCGAGAAGCGCTCGGGCAGTTACACCTCGAACGATGTCTCCGGCTACATCGGTGTGGAAGTGGGCACCCCCGACAACCTTCCCTACACCATCGAAGCGTCCGTCTCCTTCACGGCTGGCGGCAACTGGCAAAAAGCCAAAGGTGCCATCCATGGCGAGGAAACCTCGCTCAGCGTGGACGAGGGTCAGCAGCAGGACCAGGGTGAAGCCTTGACGATCGCTGAGGAAACCGCGTTTGATTGCTACCGCTACGACGTGAAACGCGCTGCCAGCTCGATCGACGGCTCGATGCGCATGTGCGCACCGGTGGATGGCAGTCGCCTGGTCAGTGGCAGCGACGCCCGCGAATGGGATACCGCCGTGCCGGCAGCCGGCATGCAGTTGCTCGGCCACAAACCGGCCCAATGGTTCCCGCTGCAACGCGACTGGGCCAACATCGCATTGTTCAAGCCGGTGACGACCAATACGGCCTTTTCCGCCGGGCATGGCATCGACAAGCTGACCGACGGCTGGTTTGACAACGAGGCTCTGGCCGGCGCACCCCGCGTCCAACCGTATGTCGAAATCGATCTGGGGAGCGTGCGCGATATCTCCAATATCCGCGTCTTCCCGGCCGCTGGCGATGCGATCGACCTGAAGGGTTTTCACGTCTATGCCTCGCGAACGCCGATGGACACAAGCGGAGTTCCGGCAGGTACCGGCATTTCGAGTTATGCGCCTGAAACCGAAGATGCGGTTTCCTACGATCGCTGGAACATCTGGACGCGCAACCCCGCCATCCCATCGGAGATGTTGCGAGCGCGATATATCCGTCTGCAAAACCCTGCCGCGCAGGCCGTCAATTTGCGCGTGGCCGAAATCCAGGTGTTTGGCGATGTCCACATGGAGCCGCCGCAGTACCCCCAGGCAGTGTGCGACCCGGTCGCTGATGACGGCCTGTTCAAGGCGCTGGTCTGGAACGCAGGTACCGCGAAGTTCGTCGAGGTGCAGATGCGTGGTGACCTGCTCTGGAACGGGTCGGGCACCTGGCCCGCGCCGCAGGCAGGTGACACATACAGTGCTTGCAGCAACTACCCGACCCTGCCGGTGCGCGACATCTGGTCGACCGTGGCGGTGGGTGGCAGCAGCGTCGCCACCTGGAATCTGAGTTCGGAATCGGGAACGCTGAATGGCAACGTGACCAGTTTCGACAATTCGACCCGCGTCGGTGCCGCTTTCGACTTCAAGGCCGGATTCATCGCCAAGGTCATCGCCGGAGTCGCGTATGAATTCACCAAAGGCGTCACCCAGGAAAAACAGAACACCACCTATTGGGGTACGGGATTGGAGATCGGCGGCGCGATCGGAGGCTTCACGAACACGTCACTGGCCGGGCCATGCCGTTATCGGCCGCGGCCATATGCCTACCGCCTGCCTGAACGCTCGGACACCGGCTACCTGCACGAGGCGTACGCGGTTGATTACACCGTTCAGGAAGGTGCAACCGGATTGTGGAAGCGGACAAACGTCCCTGCCGCCTGTTTTGGCGATCGGATCTTTGCCGACGGCTTCGATTGAGCGCACTTGCCGATGGCCGCGCGGCGCACAGTCGAGCGGCGCTGAACACGTATCCGACCCGGAATTCCCGAGGAAAAGTCATGCGCATCAATTTGCATATTTCCATCATCTGCGCGCAGGTTCTTGCACTCGCCCTGCCCTCCGTGGCGAGTGCACTGAGCGTTTCTGCGACCGGCAATCTTGCCCATGCCCGATACGGCGCGACAACCTCGATGATGTCCGATGGGCGCGTGCTGATCGCTGGTGGCCTGTCCACGCCGACCACGACGAGCTCGATTGAAATCTACGATCCTGCGAGTGGAGCATTCAGCGGCGGGCCATTCCTGTCCTTGAACGAGCCCCGTTCGGCAGCGATAGCCGTCACTCTGCCGACGGGCCAGGTGCTCATCGCCGGCGGTCGCGAAAATGTCGGCAGCGAATCGACCTTGCGCAGTGCGGAGCTTTTCGATCCGGTCAGCCAGCAGGCTTCGGAGACCGGCATGCTCGGCTCGCGCCGGCAACGGGCAACGGCGACACTGCTTGCCGACGGCCGCGTACTCATCTGCGGTGGATTCGACAGCGGCGATGGTGGTGGCGTCAACGGTGACCCCGGCGTCGGCGGACTCGCCAGCGCCGAGATCTATTCGCCGCTCAGTGGCATGTTCAGCCCGACAGGATCGATGAGCACGCCACGCGAGCAGGCCACCGCGGTGCTGCTCGCCGATGGCCGGGTGCTCGTCATCGGCGGGTACGATGCGAGCAACGGTGTCAATTTGCAGACTTCCGAGATCTACGATCCGGATAGCGGACAGTTCAGCCAGGTCGCGACGATGCCGGGTGGCGGCAGGTCAGGCGCTACCGCAACCTTGCTGACCAATGGCAAGGTTCTCATTGCCGGCGGCTACAACGGCAACTATCTCGCCTCGGCCCTGATCTACAGCCCAGACAGCAATACCTACACGCCGACGGCTTCGATGGGCACGGCGCGCAGCCAGGCTGGTGCGGTCCTGCTGCCCAGCGGCAAGGTCCTGCTGGTGGGCGGCCAAAGCGCACGATTCTCCGCGACATCCCTGATCGAGAGCTACGATCCGGTCACGCAGACGTTTGCCAACGAAGGCAATCTGGCCAGCGCACGCGGCTCGGCATCGGTGAGCATGCTGCCGGATGGGCGCATCCTGGTGGCCGGCGGATATGTGCCACCCCCCGACATCAATCATGGCGGCACGATCCTGGCCAGCGCCGAAATCCTCAAGCAGCCACTGGCGACTGCGACGCCTCTTGCCCACTCGATGACCACCCCGCGCGCCGATGCCAGCAGCAGCATCCTGCTCGATGGACGCATCCTTGTCGCCGGTGGCCGCAACGGCAGCAACGTGCTGGCCAGCGCCGAATTGTTCAGCGACCTCCTCGACACGTTCACCGCAACAGGATCACTCGCGACACCGCGCGAACTTGCCAGCTCCGCACTGATGCCGGACGGCAGCGTGGTGCTCGTCGGCGGGCGCGATGCGAGTGGTGCGGCACTGGCCAGCGCAGAGCGATTCAACCCCCTCACCTCGAGCTTTTCAACCAATTCCGCATCGCTCTGGCATGCGCGCTACTCGGCGGGCAAGGCGCTGCTGGCAAATGGCCAACTGCTGGTGGCCGGTGGCCGCGATGCAAACGGTCCGCTTGCCAGCGCGGAAATCTTCGATGGGCATACCGGCATGTTCCGGATTGCCGGTTCGCTGGCCACGGCACGCAGCGAATCAAGCACGGTCCTGCTTGCCGATGGCAGCGTGCTGGTCGCAGGCGGTCTGGGTACAGGCGGAGTGCTGGCAAGCGCGGAGCGCTTCGATCCGGGATCACGCAGCTTCACGCCAACTGCCGGCAGCCTTGGCACGGCTCGACGCGGTGCCATGACCGCGCTGTTGCCGAATGGCAAGGTGCTGATCGCCGGCGGATACAACGCGGCGTCCGTCGCGCTTGCGAGCGCCGAATTGTACGATCCGCTGAGTGACACCTTCAGCGCAACCGGAAACCTGACCGGGGCCCGCGCCGACGGCTCGATAATGGTCATGCCGGATGGCGTGGTCATGCTCGTCGGCGGCAGAGGTGCAACCGGCACGCCATTGGCCACCAGCGAGATCTACGATCCGGCGAGCGGCGCATTTCTTGCCGGCCCTGCATTGTCGAACGCGCGCAGCCGGCCGATTGTTGCTCTGACATCGTTCGGGCGTGCGCTGGTTGCCGGTGGCGAAGGCACGGCAGGCACCCTGGCCAGCGCTGGAACGATTTTGCGCAGTGCCTTCGCAACGACCTTCACCGGCCAGCGTCCGAGTTTCAGCGTATCGGCCAGCATGCTCCCGTTGCCGGCCGCGCTGATACTTGATGGCGAAGGATTGCGCGGCTCACACCGACTGCAGAGCATCGCCGGCAGCGAGGGGTCCAGTGGCGGCACGGCAAGTACGGCCAGCAACGGCCCATTGCTGCGCCTGCAAAGAATCGACAACCAGCAGGTGATCCACCAGGCACCGGATGGCACGCTGCCATGGACGGACCTGCAGTTCACGACACCGACGCTGGCCCGCCACGACGCATTCGATCCGGCGAGCAGGATGGCTGGAGCCTATCGCGTATACATCGGCGTCAACGGCGTTGAAAGCAACGCCGCCTACGTTTCGCTGTACTGGATCGAGGACGAAATCTTTGCTGCGGGCTTTCAGGTCGGCGATTGAAGGCTGGCGCGCCGCTCAGGCCAGTTCGCGCTGCAGCCAGGCACGTGCCATGCGCCAATCGCGCACGACGGTCGGACGCGCGATTTCGAGCATGTCGGCAATCTGCTCGAGTTCAAGCCCGGCGAAAAATTTGAGGTCGACGACCTGTGCCTGGCGCGGGCTCAGGGTTGCCAGGCGATTGAGCGCGCCGTCGAGTTCGACAAGGTCCGTCGATTCGCTGGCAAGGTCGATCTCCACGATGTCAATGCGCTGAGCGGGATCAGGACGCTTGCCTGCATGACGCCGGCGCGCGTGGTCGACCAGCACGCGACGCATTGCCTGCGCCGCGAGCGCGGCGAACTGGGCACGATTGGCCATGCTCGCAGCGCCATCACCGAGCAGGCGCAAACAGGCTTCGTTGACCAACGCAGTTGTCTGCAGAGTGTGGTTGGCGCGCTCGCGGCGCATGGCATTGGCGGCGAGTGCCTTGAGCTCCGCATAGACGATAGGGGTCAGGTGATTCAGCGCGTCGCTGTCGCCATGACCACAGCGTGCAACCAGGCGGACTATTTCCTCGGAGTCAGGTGCGTCGGACATCGAACTGGCTGATCTGGGCAAGCGTTGTCTCCTGCCAGCATATCAAGCCGGGATGGAATTGGCAGTCCTGCGCGGGAGCCGCGCGGCGGCCTGATCCATTCAATTCGCCGGCAGTCCGTCGAAGCCGTCGCCAAAGATTGAATCGGGGGCTGCGGCACAGCCCTGCACGCTCACGTCGTCGACGTAGAAACCATCCGGGACGCGTCCGGTCGAGGCATCGGTGGCGAGGCGAAACCGCAACTGCACGGTTTCGCCTGCGTGCGTGTCGAGATCGACGACGTAGCGCGACCAGTCCTGCGGATCACCGCACCAGGCCTGCTTGCCGCGCGCGGGATTGTTGAATGAGCCGCTGATCGGCCCCCGATACGCGCCAATCAGCAGTTGCGAGGGCGGCACCTGGTTCCAACTGGCACCGGCGTCACTGGAAATTTCCAGGAATGCCCCGTCGTAGCAGCCGCCGAGGCGATCCTCGATGCTCTGGTGGTTCCAGAACTGCAGGCTCAATGGCGCTGAATCGAGCGGCAAGGCGATGGCTGGCGAGACCAGGCGCTGGTCGGAATCGTAGGCGACATCCTTGGCCAGCATCGAGTGACCCGGACCGTGGGCGCGGGCATTCGACAAGGCCCAGGTATCGTGATCCCCGGAATGAGTCCAGCCATCGGCCCCGGTTTCGAAGTCGCTATGGCGAATCACGCTCGGCGTCGCCCCGACCGGGCATTCGCCGGGCACTGGCGTGGTCGTGAACGCGTGAGCCGGTCCCGGCAACCCTTCGCCACACGGGTTGCGTGCATGCACCCGCCAGTAGTAGCGCGTCGCGTAATCGAGTTCGATGGCTACCGTATGCGTGGTCGCTGTAGTCGTTGCCGAGTAGACAACATCGCTGAACGCCGCGTCCCGTGCAATTACAACTTGGTATTCCTCCACTGCGGCGAGCGCCGTCCAGTGCAACAGCGGCTGGCGAGCGACGTTGCCGGCATTGTCCGGCGGCAGGATCGGCGTCGGCGAGGCGGGCACCGTTGTCGCCAGTTGCAGTTGTGCATGGCGGATCCGGGTGATGCCGGCGGCCTCTGCCTGGAATGCCAGGACATGGTGGCCGGCGCTGGCTGCGGCGAGATTGCCGATGTGCGCCGTGGCACTGCCCGGCACGGCGACGGGATTGGCTGAAAAGCCGGTCGTGGTGCCTGCCGGATTGCCGCTGATCGACAGCGTCGCTGGTGCGGCGAAGCCGAGGATCGACTGCGTGGCGACGGCGAAATCCACCGCAGCGGTGGTCGCCGTGCAGACGCTCCAGGCTGGCGGGGTCACCCCGAAGGTGAACGCCGGCTGCCGCGCACAGTTGCTGCAGACCAGGGCGAAATCCTGGTCCGTGCCATCGGCATTGCCTGGCACGCCGTCGCCGGCAATGTTGAAGCCACTCACGGCGATCGTCAGCGGTGCAGCCGAACCGGACGCGAGGAAAATCGCCTCGACGTTGTTCTCGGCATCCGCGGTGCCGCCCGACACGCTCCAGGCGCCCTGGAAATGATTGCCATGCCACAGCGCCGAGCCATCCGTCGCCACCAGGTCGAGGTTGTTGACTTGCGGGCTGGTGCCGACGGCGCCCGGCGCATCGGTCCAGGCCAGCACGATGCGCGTCGGCTTGGCCGGATCGACGCGCTGCACCTGGGCCGTCCAGACCTGCCCTGAATCAGCGAGCAGGTGATCCTGGTTGACCAGCCAGGTCGGCGTATCGCTGAACATGTCGCCGAGATCCGGCATGCCGAAGCCCTGCGCATTGCTGGGCAAGGAGTCATTGGCATCCTTGCCGGTGAGATAGCTCGGATGGGCGATGAGCCACGCCTTCATGAGCGCCGGCGTGGGTGCGGATGGCATGGAGGCATCGAACTCCAGGCTGCCTTGCGCGTTCGCGATCCACCACCACGACAACGAGGCAACGCCGGCTACCGCCGGTGCCGCATGACTGGTTCCGGATGACGCGGCATAGGTGGCGTTGCCAAGCGGGCGCTTCGCATCGCAAATGCCCTCACCGATCCCCGGCCTTGCCTGGGTGCCGGTGACATGCGTTCCCGGCGCCACCAGATCCGGCTTGGTCCTGTCGCCCGGAGCCGGGCCGCGCGAGGAAAAGAAGATGATGTCCATCGCATTGTCGGCACCTCCGCCGTCGATCTGGCAACCATCGTTCCATGCGCCGTCCTCATCAACATCGCGCGGATTCTCCGAAGCGCCGACCGTGAGCATGTTCTTGCCATTGCCCGGCGAGCCAATGCTGCGCGCGCCCGGCCCGCTGTTGCCGGCGGAGAAAATCGTGATCAGCTGCTGATTGCCCGGCGCTGCCGCGTCGGCATCACGCGTACCGATATCGTAGGCTTGTGAAGAAACATCGTATTGCCCGGCACAGGCCGCACAGCCCCACGAGTTGGAGGATATGCGTGCGCCGGCCGCGTAGCTCGCCTTGATGACACCGTCATAGCTGCCTTCGCAGGCGGCCAGATCGAATGCCGGCGCGAACACGCGGGTGGCGCCAAGGCGTCCAAACGGGTTGATGCCCTGGCCGCGCTGGTACTCGCCGGGAAAGCGCGCGCCGGGGATGGACGCATTCTCGCGCACGTCATATCCCAGCGCGATGTTCGCATTGATATGGCCGTGACCATCGACGTCACCATCGTTGATCGTGCATTTCTGGTTGTAGGCCAAGCGCGAGGCATTGGCGCTGTCGCCGAGACGATGCAGGGTCGGATCGCCGCTCTCGATGGTGCGATCGCCGACGCCCGAATCGGTGATGTCGAGGATCGGATATTCCGCCGGGTCCTCCGGAAAACCGAGCGATTGCAGCCACGGCAGGTAGCCCGGCTGCGACGGCCCGGATTGGTCCGCGTTGAATTCACCTCGCAGGATCTGTGCCTGCACTTCATCGTTCATCGTCGGCGCGATGTATTCGCCGACCCAGAACACATCGGGCAGGTCGATGAGCTGGCGGACCTGCTCGTCGCTCGCCTCGAAGCGTGCAATCTCGTAACCCAGTTGCGGCGTCCAGTCGTCCAGCGGTTTCAATCCCAGGGCGGAAAAACGCTCGCGCCCGGCATCGCCGTCGTGCCGATAACGCTGCACGATGACCGGGACCTTGTCGGCAGTGGCGGCAGCGTTCTGCAGGCGCTCGAACAATGCATTGTCGAGCTTGATGAATCCGGGCAAGGGCTGGCTGAACTTCAACACGCGCGCCTCGGCCACCATGGCATCGAGCCGCGCGCGTACCGCGGCATCGGCCCAGACCAGATAGCCAAAACTGTCGATGTACTGGATCGGCACGGCACCGGTCGCGCGCAATTGTTCGAGCCAGGCATCCTGCAGCGGGCCGGTGAATTGCACGATGTGCAGGGCGGGCGCGGTCACCGGCTGCTGCGAAAACCCCGCAGGCAGCGGGATCGCCGGCACTCGCGTGTCGATGCGCAGGCGATCGAACTTGAGCAGGTGTGCATCGGCCAGCACCCAGGCCTTGTCCGGCAAGGCCGACGCATCGCCATCGAACAAGCGGTAGGAGCCGTAATCGGCCAGCAGCCGGAAATCCGCCGGTGCCGGCACGCCTGCAGGCAGGATCGCGCTTGCCGCATGCACGGGCGTGCCCGCCATGCAGGCGCTGATCGCAGCGGCGAGGACAGTGAACGTGCGCATGGGCGTCGGAGTATGCAGACGGAACGGCCGGGGCGAACCAGCTTGCGAGCATCCGGGGTTGCCGCGAGGTCGTCAAGCAGGCGGCGACGCGCCGCTCAGGCTGGTGCAGGACGAATTCGCCGTACGCCAAACCGGCGTTCAGCGGCGCGACACGTTGCCGTCGCCACGCACATGCCAGCGCCAGTTCTCGTCGGTCGCGCGACTGACGCCAATGCGCGGTGTGGCAACGGGATCCGCTGGCGGCGCGGTGCCATCGTCGACAATGCAGAAGCCGCCGCCGAAGGCGACCAGATCGATGCCGTCCTGTTCGCCACGGATGCCCATGGCCTGGGTCAGGCGTGCCGGACCGCTGCACAGATCCTCATCGCGCCGCGCCTTCGGCCGCGCCGCACGCATGGCTTGCAAGCCGCTCAGTGGTGCCAGCGCGCGCAACAGCACGCCGACGCCTTCATCGACCTCGCCACAAACGGCATTGCAGCACCAATGCATGCCGTAGGTGAAATACACATACATCATGCCCGGCGGGCCAAACATGGTCGCATTGCGCGCGGTCTTGCCGCGGTAGCTGTGCGCGGCGGGATCGAGATCGCCGCAGTAGGCCTCGGTTTCGACTATGCGCCCGCTGCGCCCGTCCGCGGAGTAGAGGATCTTGTTCAACAGGTCCACGGCGACCACGCGCGGATCACGCCGGTAGAATGAACGTGGAAGGATCTCGCCGGGCAACGCCATGCCGCGCAGCCGGCCAACGCGGACCATCGCCATCCGCCTACTTCGACTTGCCGGCAACCACGTAGTCGCCAACGCGCGCGCGAAACGCGATGGCCATGCGGTTCCAGCCATTGATGGCGATGATCGCCAGGTTCAATTCAACCAGGGCGCGTTCATCGAATTGCTCGCGTACCGCGGCATAGACCTCGTCGGATACTTCCGATTGCGCAACCAGGGTCACCGCTTCGGCCCAGGCCAGGGCCGCGCGTTCCCGCGCGGTGTAGATGGGTGCCTCACGCCAGACCTGCAGCAAGTACAGGCGCTGCTCGGTTTCGCCGGCCGCGCGTGCTTCCTTGCTGTGCATGTCCAGGCAATAACCGCAGCCATTGATCTGCGACACGCGCATCTTGACCAGTTCGATCAGGGAATCCTCCAGGCTGCCACGATGCACGGCGGCCTCAAGATCCAGCATGGCCTTGAAGGCGTCCGGTGCCGCCTTTCGATAGTCGATCCGGGAATCCATGGCTTGCTCCTCGCATGTCGGGTTTTGCCATGTGCGATGGATGCGACGCGGCGTGAGCGCCGTCGATGCACGTCATCCTGCTTCGTCAAGGCAATACGGTGGTGGCGTCGGAACCCGCCCGACGGGCGGCAGCGAGCCTGCCGACAAAAGATACGCCGTTGCCAGGCCTCTGGCGAACCGCCTGGTCGATCCGCTCCCGTCGGCAGCGGCAGATGAATGGCCGCGCACATCGACATCAGCGCAGGCAGGCGCGCACGGCACCTTGAACTCCGCGCTGCCGCCACCACCTCGAAAGCTCGCGGCACGGCGCTATAGTTGGCGGCTCCGCACCCCCCTGTTTCGAGCCTGATCCTGCCCATGGACATGATCCGCATTCGCGGTGCCCGCACGCATAATCTGAAGAACATCGATATCGACCTGCCGCGCGACAGCCTGATCGTGATCACCGGCCTGTCCGGCTCGGGCAAGTCCTCGCTGGCCTTCGACACGATCTACGCGGAAGGCCAGCGTCGTTATGTCGAATCGCTGTCGGCCTATGCGCGGCAGTTCCTCTCGGTGATGGAAAAGCCCGACGTCGACCATATCGAAGGCCTGTCACCGGCAATCTCGATCGAGCAGAAATCGACCTCGCACAATCCGCGCTCGACGGTCGGCACGATCACCGAAGTCCACGATTACCTGCGGCTGCTCTATGCGCGGGTTGGCTCGCCACGCTGCCCGGATCATGGCGAAGCTCTGGAAGCGCAGACCGTCAGCCAGATGGTCGATGCCGCGCTCGCGCTCGATCCGAAGAAGCGCTACATGCTGCTGGCCCCGGTCGTGCGCGAGCGCAAGGGTGAGCACGCGCAGGTGTTCGAGCAGCTGCGTGCGCAAGGTTTCGTGCGCGTGCGCGTCAACGGCGTCGCCCATGAGCTCGACGAGGTGCCGACCCTGGCCCTGCGCCAGAAGCACACCATCGAAGCGGTCATCGACCGCTTCCGCGCCAAGCCGGATATCAAGCAACGCCTTGCCGAATCATTCGAGACCGCCTTGCGCCTTGGTGATGGCATCGCCCTGCTGGTCGACATGGACGACGCCGCCGCGCCGATGACGACATTTTCGTCGCGCTACTCGTGCCCGATCTGCGACTACGCCCTGCCCGAGCTGGAACCGCGGCTGTTTTCGTTCAACTCGCCGGTCGGTGCCTGCCCATCCTGCGATGGCCTCGGCGTGACCCAGTTCTTCGATCCCGAGCGCGTCGTCGTGCATCCGGGGCAAGGCTTGTCGGCGGGCGCGGTGCGCGGCTGGGACCGGCGCAACATGTATTACTTCCAGATGATCCTGTCGCTGGCCAGGCACTATGGCTTCAGCGTCGACACGCCATGGATGGAGTTGCCGGCGAAGATCCGCGAGCGCGTGCTGTATGGCTCGGGCGACGAGCAGATCACCTTCAATTACGTCATGGAGAACGGTGGCAAGGTTGCCCGCAAGCACAAGTTCGAAGGCATCATCCCCAACCTCGAACGGCGCTACAAGGAAACCGAATCACCGGTCGTGCGCGAGGAGATCGCCCGCTTCATCAGTCCGCGCCCCTGCCCGGAATGCGAGGGCCAGCGCCTGAACCGATCGGCGCGGCACGTGTTCGTCGCCGATGCCAACCTGCCCTCGATCAGCGCGCTGCCGATCGACCGGTCGCTCGAGCACTTCAACAACCTCAGCCTGCCTGGCTGGCGCGGTGAAATCGCGGCGAAGATCATCAAGGAAATCCGTGAGCGCCTGCACTTCCTCGTCGACGTCGGCCTCGATTACCTGACTCTCGATCGACAGGCCGATTCGCTGTCGGGTGGCGAGGCGCAGCGCATCCGCCTGGCCAGCCAGATCGGTGCAGGACTGGTCGGCGTCATGTACGTGCTTGATGAACCCTCGATCGGCCTGCACCAGCGTGACAACGAACGCCTGCTTGGCACCCTCGTGCGCCTGCGCGATCTCGGCAACACGGTGATCGTCGTCGAACATGATGAAGACGCGATCCGCGCCGCCGACCACATCGTCGACATCGGTCCCGGTGCCGGCGTGCATGGCGGAAGCATCGTCGCCGAAGGCAAGCTCAAGGATATTCTCAAGGCACCCGAATCGCTGACCGGCAAGTATCTTTCGGGAAAACGTCGCATCGAGGTGCCCAGGCAGCGTCGCGTTGCCGATCCCGAGCGGGTTTTGCGCATTGTTGGCGCGAGTGGCAACAATCTTAAAAATGTCAAGGTCGAAATTCCTGCCGGGCTGATGACCTGCGTCACCGGCGTTTCCGGTTCGGGCAAGTCGACCCTGATCAACGACACCTTGTACCGGCAGACCGCGGTCGAGCTGAATGGCGCCAGCGAGAAACCGGCGCCGTTCACGGCCATCGAAGGACTCGAATTGTTCGACAAGGTGGTCGAGATCGACCAGTCGCCCATCGGACGCACGCCGCGCTCGAATCCGGCCACCTATACCGGGCTGTTCACGCCGCTGCGCGACCTCTTCGCGCAGATTCCGGAAGCTCGGGCGCGTGGCTATGGCCCGGGGCGTTTCAGCTTCAACGTCAAGGGTGGTCGCTGCGAAGCCTGCCAGGGCGACGGCCTGATCAAGGTCGAGATGCACTTCCTGCCCGATGTCTATGTCTCCTGCGATGTCTGCCACGGCAAGCGTTACAACCGCGAGACGCTGGAAATCACCTACAAGGGCCACACGATTTCCGATGTCCTCGACATGACCGTGGAAGATGCGCAAACACTGTTCCAGCCCGTGCCGGTGCTGGCGCGCAAGCTCGATACGCTGATGGATGTCGGCCTCGGCTACATCAAGCTCGGGCAGAGCGCGACCACGCTGTCCGGCGGCGAGGCGCAACGCGTCAAGCTCTCGCGCGAACTCTCCAAGCGCGATACCGGGCGTACCCTGTACATCCTCGACGAGCCGACCACCGGCCTGCATTTCCACGACATCGAACAGTTGCTGAAAGTGCTGCATCGCCTTGCCGACGAGGGCAACACGGTCGTCGTCATCGAACACAATCTCGACGTGATCAAGACCGCCGACTGGGTCATCGATCTCGGCCCGGAAGGCGGCGGTGGCGGCGGCACGATCCTCGCCAGCGGCACGCCCGAGCAGATTGCCAAGGTCAAGTCCTCCCATACCGGGCGCTTCCTCGCGCCGGTGCTGGCACCGGCGAAGAAGAGGAAAGCCGCATGAGCGAGACAACCCAACGCCTGCTGGCGCGCGTACCGATCACCGTCCGCTGGCGCGATCTCGATGCCTACAACCACGTCAACAACTCGACTTTCCTGACCTATCTCGAAGAGGCGCGACTGGCATGGTTGACGGGTATCGAAGGCGAATGGAAAACCGTCGAAGCCAGTCCGGTCCTCGCCGCCAGCCAGGTGAATTTCCGCGAGCAGATCGAGTGGCCGGCCACGATCCTTGTCGAGCTCCGTTGCGCGAAGCTCGGCAACACCTCGATGTCGATCGACCATCGAATCACCTCGGCCGATGGCAGCCGGCTGCATAGCGATGGCAACGTGGTCATGGTCTGGGTCAATCCGGCCAGCGGAAAGCCGATTCCGCTTCCGGCTGCCGTGCGCGAGGCGTGCGCGTGACGCGGCGACTTACCAGTCCGCGCCCAGCTTCAGCATGAGATTGCGCCCGGCCTGCGTGTACAGGTCGAGGTCGAGGGCATCGGGCTTGATGCCGCGCACACTGACCCAGTCGTAGTAGCGGCGGTTGCCCAGATTGTTGAGGGCGAAATCAAGGCGCAGGTGATCGCCGAAATTGAGCCAGGCATTCAGGTCGATGCGCGCATATCCAGCCGGTTGATAGAGCGCGCCTGCGCTGTCGTCCACGCGTGAAACCCGTTGCACGCCCGTCAGCGACAATTGCGCGCCCCAGCGTTCCGCATCGGCCTGCCATCCGCCCACCACGGTGGCACGACCCGGCGCGACACTGTTGAGCGGCTGCTCGCGCACGGTGTCGGTGCCGCGCAGCCAGTTCGCGCGCAACTCGACATAGCTGCCGCGCCACGCCTCTCGCCAGGCGCCAAGCGACCAGTGCGCATCGGCCTCGATGCCGTGGATGCGCGCACGATCGCGATTGACCGACTGGAACACCAGCGCACCCGTGGCCGGGTCGATGCCAAGGTTGGCGCGCGATTCGATGAGGTCGCGGAAGCGGTTGTCATACGCGGCCAGCGAGCCGCGCAGGAGCGGTCCGCTCCAGCGCAAGCCGGCTTCGAGACCGAGGCTGCGTTCGGGTTTCAGGTCCGGATTCGGCTTGACCAGGTAGTTGAAGGTCGGCAGGTACAGACCGACATTGACATCGGAGAATGGCGGTGCGCGATAGCCGCGAACCGCCTGCATGTAGAGCGTCGCCTGCTCACTCGCGCTGAAGCGCAAGCCGAGTTTGGGCGTCCACTGCGAATTGTCGAGGTCGGCCAGTGCTGTCTGCGGGTTGTCCTGCAACCAGATGGCATCCGCCTGCGAATCAAGCGCATAGCGTTCCCAGCGCAAACCCGGCACCACCGTCCAGCGCGGCGCGAAGGCGATCTCGTCCTGCCAGAACACACCCGATTCGCGGACATCTCAATCCGGAAAATCACGTACCGGGAACACCTCGCCAAGAACAACATTCGTACTTTGTCCGTTGTTCAGGTTTATCTGCGCACCCGTGCGCAGGCCTTCGTAATCGTGCCGGGTCAAGTCGATGCCGAATACCTGCCAATGCGCAATATCACCCCATTGATTGCGCGCTTGCGCCACCAGCTCGAGGCCGCGACTGCGTTGCTCATGGTTGAACTCACGGGCGCGCAGGGTCGGGTACGGGGTCTGCGCATCGGCGAGACGATACTGATCGGTCACCTGTCGCGTGCTCGAATCCTGCTGATAGACGAGCACATCCAGCGCATCGATCGCCGCCCACGGCTGCGACCAGCTCGCGGCCAGACTGATGCGATTGCGCTTCCAGCGATCGTCCGCATCCAGCGCATTGGTGGTGCTGTAGCGACCCGGGCCGAACACCAGCGACTGCACATCGGTTTGCTGCCGGCCCGCGCCGTGGTCGAGGGTAAACGTCCAGCGACCCGCAGCTCCGCCGTCATGGACGATCTTCGCCAATGCTGCATCACGCTCGATGTCGGCCGGATTCGCCGACATGCCGCCGTCGCGCGGAAGGTTCTCGTTCTCGTGTCCCTGGTGCCGGGAAAGCAGGACCATGGCACTCCAGCGACCATCTGCCGCAGCCAGGTTGGCGGCACCGAAATGGCTGTCATCGCGGCTGGAAACCCCGATCGATGCGCCCGTTGCCATGGCGTTGCCACGCCAGAGGAAATCCTCCGGACTGCGCGTGGTCAAGGCAACCACGCCAGCCAGCGCCTTGCTGCCGTACAGCGTTGACGCGGGCCCGCGCAGCACCTCGACTCGCTGCACCGCGTCGAGGGAAACCAGGTCGCGCCCTGCCAGGGCGAACTGACCGACACCGAAACCATCCGGCAAGGGCACGCCATCGACCTCGATGCTGACACGATTGCCTTCCAGGCCGCGGATATTGAAGCCTTGGCGGCCAAAGCGCACCGCATCGACCGGCACGCTGACCCCCGGCACCAGCATGGCAAGATCGGCAATATCCATGACGCCATTGCGCTCAAGACGCTCGCGCTCGACCACGCTGACACTGCCAACCACTTGCTGCAACGGTTCCGCGGCACGACTGCCTACCACCACGATCGGCTCCAGTGCCACGGCCGCGTTGTCGGCGTCGGTGGCGGGCTGCGCAAGTGCCACCGCGCAGGCGAGGAATCCGGAAGCGCCCGTGATGACGAGGCTCCGTGGCAGGGGCAAACGCATGGTAGTGGTCCGGCTGAAGGATCGCCGAATTCTAGCGGATGCCGCTGACGCGACCTTGATTCCACTCAAGTGGAATCGATTGCGGCCAATCAGTACCGAAACCGTCCTCATTTTCTTTGTTTGATCTGAGTCAGGGCGGTCTCGGGGGATACCGGGAAACTGTCACGCATGATGCCGGTGGACAGGCATGCAACGAACCAAAATCGTCAAGGGAGTCAGCTATGCGAACCATGAAAATCGGTGCCGCCCTGTTTGCGATGTTATGGCTCGGGGGCCAGGCCATTGCTTCGGATGAAGTCAACGAACGCCTGCCCAAGCAAGGCCATGAAGCCGGCGAAGCCGCCTACAAGGCCAATTGCGCGGCCTGTCACCAGCCGGATGGCAAGGGCCTGCCCGGCGCCTTTCCGCCGCTGGCGAAATCCGATTACCTGAACAGCCGCAGCGGCAAGGAAATCGCCGCCCACGTGTTGCAGGGAATCACCGGCACCATGACCGTCAACGGCGAAACCTACAACAACGTGATGCCAGCGCAGAGCCACCTGAGCGACGCCGACATCGCCGCCATCATCAACTACGTCTATTCAAGCTGGCACAACTCCGGCAAGTCCATCACCGCGGAGGATGTCGGCGCGCAACGCCAGGCGTTGGCAATCACCAGCGACAAGTCGCAGGGCGAAATGCACCCGGGCACATCGAGGGGCATGGAGAATTACCAGGGTGCCCCGTCGGTCGCCGGTTCCCACGGCGTCGAGATGGTCATCAATCCGGATGCGCCGCCGATCAGCAAGGTCGAATACAAGGAAGCCACGCAGATCTTCTTCGAGCGCTGCGCCGGTTGCCATGGCGTGTTGCGCAAGGGTGCCACCGGCAAGCCGCTGACCCCGGACATCACGCGTGCGAAGGGCACGGAATACCTCAAGGCGCTGATCAATTTCGGTTCGCCCGGCGGCATGCCGAACTGGGGCAGCTCGGGTGACCTGAGCGCGGAGCAGGTCGACATGATGGCGCGCTTCCTGCAGCACGATCCGCCAGCACCGCCGGAGTGGGGCATGCCCGAGATGATGGCCTCGTGGAAGGAATTCATCCCGCTCGACAAGCGCCCGACGAAGAAGGAGAACGACTTCAACATCGACAACTTCTTTGCCGTGACCCTGCGCGATTCGGGCGAAATTGCCCTGATCGACGGCGACTCCAAGAAAATCATCAACATCATCAAGACCGGCTATGCCGTGCACATCTCGCGCCTGTCGCATTCTGGCCGCTATGTCTACACGATCGGCCGCGACGGCAAGATCGACCTCATCGACCTGTGGATGAAGAAGCCGGAACGCGTCGCCGAGATCAAGATCGGTCTTGAAGCGCGTTCGGTCGAGACGTCCAAGTACAAGGGTTTCGAGGACAAGCTGGCGATTGCCGGTGCCTACTGGCCGCCGCAGTTCGTGATCATGGACGGCCCGACCCTGAAGCCGCTGAAGATCGTCTCCACGCGCGGACCGACCGTCGACACGCAGGAATACCACCCGGAACCGCGTGTAGCCGCCATCGTCGCCAGCCACGAACATCCCGATTTCATCGTCAACGTCAAGGAAACCGGTCGCGTGCTGATGGTCGACTACAGCAACCTCGATGCGCTCACCATCACCACGCTGGATGCCGCACGCTTCCTGCATGACGGTGGCTGGGACGTGACCAAGCGCTACTTCCTGACCGCTGCCAACCAGTCCGACAAGATTGCCGTGGTCGATTCGCGCGAGCGCAAGATGGCCGCGCTGGTCGATGTCGACAAGATCCCGCATCCGGGTCGCGGTGCAAACTTCACGCATCCGAAGTTCGGCCCGGTCTGGGGCACCTCGGCACTCGGCAACGAAAAGATCACCCTGATCGGCACCGACCCGGAAAAGCATCCGGACAACGCCTGGAAGGTGGTGCAGGTGCTCAAGGGCCAGGGCGGCGGATCGCTCTTCATCAAGACCCATCCGAAATCGCGCAACCTGTGGGTCGACACCACGCTGAACCCGGATCCGAAGCTGAGCCAGTCGATCGCGGTATTCGACATCGACAACCTCGATGCCGGTTACAAGGTATTGCCGATCGCCGAATGGGCGAAGCTCGGCGAAGGCGCCAAGCGTGTCGTCCAGCCCGAATACAACGCCCGCGGCGACGAAGTCTGGTTCTCGGTATGGAACGCCAAGGACAAGCAAAGCGCGCTGGTCGTGGTCGACGACAAGACCCGCAAGCTGAAAAAGGTGATCAAGGACAAGCACCTGATCACGCCGACCGGCAAGTTCAACGTGCACAACACGGTCGATGACGTTTATTGATCGCGACCGATCGCTCGTCAATGCTGCAAATCGAGGCCCCGCTTGCGGGGCCTCTTCATTTGTAAACGGGCTTCCCGGTTCGGGCAAGGAACGCCTGTGCAGCCATGCCGGGCGATGCGACAATGGCTGCTGCCCGCGGGATCTGACCGCGCAAGGATTCATCGCGAGCCCGTCATGCCCAAGACCAACCCGGATCCCACGCCCGCCAGCCCGGACAAGTCCGGCGAGGCCCGGGCAAGCACGCGTCAGCTGACCATCAACGGCAAACCGTATTTCCATGATGGCGATGCGGACATGCCCCTGCTCTGGTACCTGCGCGATGTGCTGCGCCTGACCGGCACCAAGTACGGCTGCGGCATTGGTGCCTGCGGGGCCTGCACGGTCCTTGTCGATGGCAAGGCGGCTCGGGCATGCCAGGTCACCATGGCCGCTGCCATGGGCCAACACGTCACCACCATCGAAGGCCTTGAGGGCGACAAGCTGCATCCGGTCCAGCAAGCCTGGATCGAACACGATGTCGCCCAATGCGGATACTGCCAGGCTGGCCAGATCATGAGCGCCGTCGACTTGCTCGCGCGCAAGCCAAGGCCCTCGGATGCGGATATCGCCAGCATCGGCAACCTGTGTCGCTGCGGCACCTATCCACGCATCCGCAGCGCGATCCTGCGCGCCGCCGTCCTGAGCGGTGGAGCGACCTCGTGACCGCCACGGCCTCGCTGACTCGCCGGCGCTTCCTGCAATTCGGCCTGACCGCCGGCGGGGCGCTGCTGGTAGGTTTCCGCAATCCGGCCATGGCTGCGGCAATCCCCGCCGAGCTGCTGGGCGACGATCTTGTGCAGCTGACCGCCTTCGTCATGATCGAACGCGACAACCGCGTCGTTATCGGTGCGCGCGGCTGCGAGACAGGCCAGGGGGTGATCACCGCGCTGCCGATGCTGATTGCCGAAGAACTCGATGTCGACTGGTCCAAGGTGCGCGTGATCCAGCTGCCCTATGGCTACGAAGTCGTCGATGGCAAAGCGGGCAATCGATACGGCAACCAGTCTGCCGGCAGCAGTACGAGCATTGCCGAGGCATGGATCGATCTTCGCGAAGCCGGTGCCGCCGCGCGCTGGCTGCTGGTGCAGGCGGCGGCCGCAGCCTGGTCGGTGGATGCCGACAGCCTGCGCACCGAATCAGGGCATGTGGTCAACGCCGATGGACGCAAGCTGAGCTATGGTGCCCTCGCGCGCACGGCAACATCGCGGCAACTGCCCGACGCACCGATTCCGACCAAGGACCCGGCCACCTTCAAGCTGGTCGGCAAGCCGACGCGCACGGTCGACGGACGCAGCATCGTCACCGGGCGCAACCGCTATGGTATCGACGAGTACCTCAGTGGCGCCCTGGTCGCCGTGATGCTGCGCTGCCCCTATCTCGATGGCAGCCTGGAAAGCCTCGATGACAGCGAGGCGCGGCGGATTGCAGGCGTGCGCGACATCATCATCATCGACGGGCCGAAACCCGATGAAATGTTCGATGGCCCGCTGGCCAGCGGAATCGCCGTGCTCGCCGAGAACACCTGGGCGGCAATTCAGGGTCGCAAGGCACTCAAGCCGGTGTGGAAACAGGGTCCGTGGCAAGATGAATCAACTGCTGCACTGTCGAAACGCGCACACGGCTTGCTCGATGCGGCGAGCGCGGGCATCGAGGTGCGCCGCGATGGCGATCTGGCGGCATCGCGAAAACGCGCCAGGCACACGCTCAGCGCGCGTTACGAAGTGCCCTTCCTCGCCCACGCAACGATGGAGCCACCCGGTGCACTGATCGAGCTGCGCAGCGATGGCGCGCTGCTGATTGCCTCGTTGCAGAATCCGGATGGTGCCTCGCGCATCATCAGCGACCTGACCGGCCTTGCCCGCGAAAGCATCGAGATCCGCCTGCCGCGTTCGGGCGGCAGTTTCGCTCGTCGGTTGCAGAACGACTTTGTCGCCGAAGCCGTGCTCATCGCGAAAAAGGCCGGCAAACCGATCAAGCTGATGTGGTTGCGCGAGGATGATCTCGCGCACGATTTCTATCGCCCGTTCGGCGTGCATGCGCTGCTGGCGACGCTGGACCGGAAGAATCGCGTGGCCGGCTGGTCGCACCAATGTGCGGCAACCTCGCCCACCTGGCGCATGCCGGGCATGCAGGACGACCCGCAGTACATTGGCTGCCTGGAAGCCGATGATTTCCCGGCCGGCCTGGTCGACAATCTGGAGAAAGTATTCCATCCACTCGAATCAGGCATGCCGCGCGGCTGGTGGCGCGCGCCTTTGCATACCTTCCATGCGTTCGCGGTGCAGAGCTTCATCGACGAGATTGCCTACGAAGTCCGCCGCGATGCCGTCGAACTGCGCCTGGAAATGCTCGGCCCACCACGCGAGATACCGTTTCGCGGGCAGGGCGGCCCGGTTTTCGACAGCGGGCGCATGGCCCATGTCCTCAAGCTGTGCGCCGAGAAGATCCGCTGGGGCGAAAAGCGCAGCGACGGACGCGGCATCGGCATCGCCTGCCATTTCACCTTTGGCGGCTACAGCGCGCATGCCTTCGAGATTTCCATGCAGGATGACAAGCTCAAGATCCATCGCGCGATCTGTGTCGTCGATGTCGGTCGCGTGATCAATCCGCTCGGCCTTGAGGCGCAGATCATGGGCGGCACCATTGATGGCATTTCCACCGCGCTCAACCTTGCCATCAGTGTTCGTGGTGGCCAGGTGCAGCAGCGGAATTTTCCGGACTACCCGCTGCTGAGCATGGCCGATGCGCCGAACAAGGTCGACGTGCACATCGTCGAATCGACGCGCGATCCCGTTGGCGCCGGTGAAATGGGCATCGCCAGCGTGGCACCGGCACTGGCCAATGCAATCTTCGCTACCACCACCGTGCGTATCCGCAAGCTGCCGCTGCTGCCGGAATTGATGCGCATGCTCTGATTGCCGCTGCCGTGCGGCAAGCGCCGCGCGACGCATGCCGCACGCCGGCGGCGCAGGGTTCGCGATCAAATGTGCGCCGTTCGCTTCAGTCAGGCGGATCACAGCCTTCGTTTGCGCGCCTTTGCTTGGCGGATGCGCGCTCGGCGATGACCGCACCGTCGGCAAGTCCGATCCACTTCAGATACTTGCGTGCAACCGAGTCGCCAACCGACTCGTCACGCCGAAAGGCATTGGCAAAACGCGTCTTCCTGCAATCCAGAGGGTTTTCACCGCGGTTCTGGATTTCCGCCCATTGCGCCCTCGCCGCTTCCTGCGGATTGTCGATCTTCTGCGCGCCGATCCGCGGGCGCGCCGTCGGCATGCGCAACGACCCATCCGCGTTGAACAGGTTGAGCGCCGGCTCGCCCGCTGCGCCAATCCGCGCCCGGGTTTCCGTATCGGTCTCGGAAGTCAGCGGTGGCATCGTAGCCTTTGTTTCCGGCGGTGCAACGAGGATGCGCGACGGGCGCTTGCGGAACTCCACGGGCAGCGGCTGCGGCTCGGCGGGAACCTCGAAGACCTCGGGTGGAACAATGATGTTGACCACGATCGGGCCACGATCCGGCTCGACGGGAATCAGGGGTGCCATGACCCGGTCCAGCGCGAACATCCATAGCAGGTTGGCCAGCACGGCAGCGGTGACGAACGCCCAAATGACCCTGCGCTGGAACTGCGGCCGCTGCCAAAGCTGGCTGCGTCGAAGCAACTGGCCAACATAGGAATTGCGCAGGCGCGCCTGATCCTGGGCATCAATCGGGAAAGCCGTTGCGGGAGCGGCGGGCGGGTTCGACATTCAGCGTGCGGACTCGGCGGGTTGCGGTGCCCGCGCAGCATACGCAGTCGGCGCTAAACCGCCGTTAAGGCGACGCTGATCAAGTGAACCTTGCAGCGTCGGCTGCGCCGCCCAACCCTCACATGCCTCTGCGGCAGCGCCGCTTGACCGTCTGCCCTTATCGCGCAAGGCTAGGGCAACGCCGCACCCGATCCGTCCTGCCCTCTGGCTGTGCGATTGTGGCCAGCACCGCAGTGATATTGGCTACTCCCATGACAGGAGATGCAACATGTCGCACCGCACCGAGGCCATTCGCAACATTGCACTGGCAGGCCATGCCGGCGCCGGCAAAACCACCTTGCTTGAAGCCCTGCTGCATGCCGGCGGCGCGATACAGACGGCGGGCACGATCGAGCGTGGCAATACCGTTTCCGATTTCGATCCGATGGAGAAGCAGCGCGGCCACTCGATTCAGGCGAGCCTGGTGTCGATCGACCACGGCGATTGCCACATCAACCTGATCGACACGCCGGGCTACCCGGATTTCCGCGGCCCGACCCTGTCGGCCCTGGCCGCGGTCGAGACCTGCGCCATCGTGGTCAATGCCAGCAACGGCATCGAACACACGACGCGACGCATGATGAACTACGCCCGCCAGCGCGGCCTCGCCCGCCTCCTCATCGTCAACCGCATCGACACCGAATGCGATCTCGCCAGCCTGACCGCGGAACTGCGCGAGGAGTTCGGCGCGGAATGCCTGCCGATCAATCTGCCGGCGGAAGGTGGCAGCAAGGTCGTCGACTGCTTTTTCAAGCCTGACGGGAAATCCGATTTCTCCTCGGTTGCCGAAGCCCACCAGCAGATCCTCGACCAGGTCGTGGAGATCAACGAAAACGTCATGGACCGCTATCTCGATGAAGGCGAGAAGGCGCTCAAGGGAAACGAACTGCACGATGCCTTCGAGCAATGCTTGCGCGAGGGCCACCTGGTGCCGATCTGTTTCGTCTCGGCCCGCAGCGGGGCTGGCGTGGCACAGCTGCTGGCGCTGATCGAACGCCTGTTGCCGAATCCGCTGGAAGGCAACTCACCGCCCTTCGTCAAGGGTGACGGTGCGGATGCCACGCCCGTCATCGCCGTTGCCGATGCCAACCGGCATGCCATCGCCGATGTCTTCAAGATCGTCAACGACCCCTTCGTCGGCAAGCTCAGCATCTTCCGCATCTACCAGGGCACGGTGCGCAAGGACACCCAGTTGTTCATCGATGATGGCAGGAAGCCGTTCAAGGTCGGCCATCTTTTCCGCATCCAGGGCAAGGACCACATCGAGATCGACTCGGCCGTCGCCGGAGACATCGCCGCCGTGGCGAAGATCGACGAGATCCATTTCGATGCGGTGCTGCACGATTCGCATGACGAGGATCACATCCATCTGAAGCCGCTGGAGTTTCCGCGGCCGATGTTCGGCCTCGCCATCGAGCCGGCGCACAAGGGCCAGGAACAGAAGCTGGCCAACGCCCTCGCGCGACTCGGCGAAGAGGACCCCTGCTTTCGCATCGAGCACAACAAGGAACTCAACGAAACCATCATCCGCGGCCTTTCGGACCTGCACCTGAAACTCACCCTCGAACGCATGAAGGAGCGTTACGGCGTCGAGGTGACCACGCATCGTCCGAGCATCGCCTACCGCGAGACCATCTCGGGCAAGGCCGAAGGCCATCACCGGCACAAGAAGCAGACCGGCGGCGCCGGCCAGTTTGGCGAGGTGTTCCTGCGCGTCGAGCCACTGCCGCGAGGCAGCGGCTTCGAGTTTGGCGACGAGATCAAGGGTGGCGCCATCCCCGGCCAGTACATCCCCGCGATCGAAAAAGGCGTGCGCATGGTGCTCGAACACGGTGCCGTCGCCGGATTCCAGATGCAGGATGTGCGCGTCATCGTCACCGATGGCAAGTTCCACAGCGTCGACTCCAAGGAAGTTGCCTTTGTCTCTGCCGGCAAGAAGGCGTTCCTCGACGCGGTCGCCAAGGCCAAGCCCTTGCTGCTTGAGCCCATCGTCAACATGGATGTCAACGTTCCCGAATCGAACATGGGTGACGTCACCGGCGGGCTTGCCGGCAAGCGTGCGCGCATCAACGGCACGGATTCGCTGCGCGGCGGCGAGCTGGTCATCAAGGCCCAGGTGCCGCTGGCGGAAGTGGCCGACTACCAGACCGAACTGAAGGCCATGACCGGCGGCCGCGGCCGCTTCACCATCGAGTTCAGCCACTACGAACCGGTGCCGGCGAATGTGCAGCGGCAACTGGTCGACGCCTACAAGCCACGCGTCGAGGAAGACTGATTCATCCTGTACGGTCGATGCACCTCAACCAGCCTGGATTCGCCGATGAGCCTGACCCGCCGGCGTTTCATGACCGGCATCACCCTGCTCGCCAGCGCGCCGCTGTGGCCGTCGATGCGCGAGGCCCTGGCCGCTTCGGCGGCGACACCTGGCCGTTGGCCCGGCTATGCCGAGGCCATCGTCATCGATGCACTCGGTGGGCCCGGCGAATACAACGCCGAGCCACGCGCCCCGCTGAGTGCAAAGGCGCTTGACGATGTCCGCGCCAGCGGCCTCACTGCGGTCAACGTCACCGTCAGCGGTGTCGGCAGCTATGCCAGGGATGCGGATGAGACGATCCGCAACATCGCCTACTGGAACGCGCAGATCGCCGCGCATCCGGAGCACCTGCTGCAGGTGCGCAGCGCGGCTGATCTGGCAATGGCGAAACAGAGTGGACGGCTTGGCCTGGTCTATGGATTCCAGGATGCGACGCCGCTCGGCGAGGACCTCGAACGCGTCGCGCTGTATGACGATCTTGGCGTGCGTGTATTCCAGCTCACCTACAACCGGCGCAACCTGATCGGCGACGGCTGCCTGGAGCCCGGCAACGCCGGGCTCAGCGCCCTGGGGCGCACGCTGGTTGAACGGCTCAACGAGCGCCATCTGCTCATTGACCTGTCACATGCCGGCGAACGCACCACACGCGAAGCCATCGCCCGCTCCGCCAAACCTGTCGCCATCAGCCACAGCGGTTGCGCCGCCCTGGCCGCCCTGCCCCGCAACAAGACCGACACCGAGCTGCGCGAACTCGCCGACAAGGGTGGTGTCGTCGGCATCTACCTGATGCCGTTCCTGCGCACGCAGGGCCAGCCGACCGCCGAGGACCTGGTCGCGCATATCGAGCACGCGCTGCAGGTTTGCGGCGAGGATCACGTCGGCATTGGCAGCGATGGCACGATTTCGCCGATCGATTTCAATGACGCATTCAAGCGCAAGCATGCCGCCGACGTCGCCGATCGGCGCAACCGGGGCATTTCCGCACCCGGCGAGGATGCCAACGTGTACACCTTCCTGCCCGATCTGAACACGGCCGATCGCCTGGCGACGCTGGCCGCGCTGCTTGCCAGGCGCGGCCATTCTGATGCGCGCATCGGCAAGATCATCGGCGGCAATTTCGCGCGTCTGTTCCGCGAAACCCGGGGTTAGGGCAACGCCCGTCAGCTCTTGCTGAAGGGTTTGCGCAGTCGGCTGAGGAACGAGGGCTTCTTCGACTCGGCTTCGTCCTCGGGATGCCGTGAACGACGCGGCGTCCATTTCAACCAGCCGATGGCATCGTAGCCATTGACCACGTCGAACACCGCCGACATTTCACAGGCGCAGCTTGCCGCAACCTCATGCAAGCGGTGCGGCTGCATCAGTGCCTGCGAAATCCGGTCGTAGCCGGGATAGTCGCCGGCCAGATCGAAGCCGCAGGTCAACTGGAAGGTCCCCCCCGGATCAAGGTTGGATGCCAGGCGGCCATTGGAATGCAGCAGCACTTCCAGCCAGAGCAGTTTCTGGTAGGCCTGGCCAGGCTGCGACTCGCGCAGTGCATTCAACTCCGCCGTGGTCAGCCGACGCCAGTCACTCAACCGTGATGACTCCCGGCAATAGATCTCCAGCTCGTTCAAACGACCCGCACTGTGGAAAACCTGATGCTTCGGATCGAGGGTAAGGGTGCCGGCCCCGGGCCAGCTGATCTGCATCGGCCCGTGGATCAACTCGCCCTCGAGGAACTCGCGCAAACGATAGGCCGACAGGTCCTCGAGATTCTGCTTGCGTTCGGGAACCCGTGCCGCCGATGGCACGCTGAGCGGCACGGCCAGCGATTCGCGCTCCTGGTCCGCACGCAGCGCACTTCTGCGGGTGGGTTCGCCGGAACCGTCGATGCGCGCGGATTGATCGAACTTCTGCGGCTTGAGGTTCGCATAGGGATCAGCCGCCGGATGATCCTTGAGCAATTCGTCGAGGCCGGGTGCCACGTTGGCGTCGGCGGGGCGGTGCGCTGCCGGCGCATCCAGCTTGAAATGGGGCAGTTCGGCGATGCCCTCGAATTCATTCGAGCTGTGCTGGAAATATCCGGAATCCCCGCGAACCTGCCCAGTCAGCGTTGCCGCCGAGGCCGTTGCCTGATTGAGCACGGCAACCAGATTCTCCACCTTGAACGGGCGCAGCAGGGCCGGGTCGCCATCGTGGTCGTCGCCAGCATCACAGACGACTGCAACACGCATGCCGGTGACTTTGGCCCGCGACCGCGCCATCTGCCCGGCGAAATTCGAGGTGTCGACGATCAGCAGATCCGCGTGCGCGTCGCTGCCCCAGCGCCAGGGATGACTGAGCTGTTCAGCGGATTTGCGGATGAGCAGGCGGATGTGGGCGACGTCTTCGTCCGACACACCGTTCGCGGCAATGATTTTTTCGTTGGGCAAACTGAGCTACCTCTTGCCGCCAATCTGTTCAGGCAGTGGCACTTTGGGCGAAATCAATCGCAATCCGACCAGGTTGCTAGCCTGCGACTTTGTGACCTGCTTTGCAATCGCGGGGCGGCCGGAATCGTGATCTCAGGGGGCAATGGCCTTGGCCTTCGCGGCACGTTGGCGTTTTGGTTTCAGCATCGTCCCGATGCATGCCGGATCGCCGCAGCGGCAGGCCCAGATGCGCTTGAGTCGAGGGCTCAGTCGCTCGCCGAGGGTGATGCCGTAGTCGTAGGTCAGTTCTTCGCCGCTGCGGATCTCGCGCACGCTCTCGATCAGCACGCGATCCTCGCGGCGCTTGCCGTTGGCGCTCTCCTCGACCACGGCGCGGCAGTTGGGCGCGCAACTGTGGTTGATCCAGCGGGCGACGTTGCCATCCACATTGGCATCGATCACGTAGCTTTCGTTCAAGGTGAACAGGAAGGTGTGGCCGCTGCTGCTGGTGCCGTCGTACAGCCGATCGGCCTGCGCATGGGTCAACAGGCGACCTCGGTATTCAATCAATTCGGTTTGTGCGGGGATATCGGCGATGGCGAAGACACCGTTGCCGTGAATCGGCGAACGGCGTTGCTTGATGAGTCGGGACATGCGCAACGGTTCATGTGTTGGATGGCGACATGATAACGATTCCCTGCTCCCAGCGTGAAACGCATGCAGGCATTCGCATGCGGCGGTTTTCCTGATAGCGTCTGCGCATTCCCGTCGCAGCGCCCGCATGAACAAGCAGCGCCTCATCCGATCGATTGTCGCCGTCATCGTCCTGGTGGCGGCCGTCGCCTACAGCGTTCATGACGATGCCAACCGCAACCGCGAAAGCAGCTCGCCGCCGGCCATTGCCAAGCCAGGCGCCTCGTTCGACTACTACCTGGCCAGCCTGTCGTGGTCGCCAACCTTTTGCGAAGCGAATCCCGACGAGCGCGAACAGTGCGGCCGTCGCGGCTACGGTTTCATCCTGCATGGGCTTTGGCCGCAATACGAGCGCGGCAGCGGGCCGCAGGATTGCCGCAGCAATGATCGGCCCGACCGCGCAACCATCGCGCGGACACTGGCTTTCATGCCGAGTCGTGGCCTGATCGAACACGAGTGGCGTACGCATGGAAGCTGCTCCGGCCTCGCACCTGAAGCGTATTTCGACCTCGCTGACCGCGCCTATGCCAGCATCCAAATTCCGCCGATGCTGACGGCGATTGCAAAACCGCCGCCGATGACCGCCGACGATTTGCGCCTGGCATTTGTCGAGGCCAATCCGGATCTGCGCGCCGACATGCTCGGCGTGAGCTGTCGCGGCAATGCACTCGCCGAGGTGCGCATCTGCCTGGATACCGACCTGCGGCCACGGCAATGCGGTCGCGGTATCGGCATGCGCTGTCCGCGCACGACGCTGCGCATACCCCTGATCCGCTGAGACGACGTTGCCGGTCAAGGCCGGCAGCCATCATTCAGCTCAGGCGCAACAACCGTCTTCGCCCTTGTGGCTGTGCGCCGCGCTGGCCGCGACACCGCTGGTCAGGCCTTTTTCGCTGGCCTGGAAATGCGCGGCAACCACTTTGGCGACACAGGCGGTAACCCGCTTGCCGGTCGGGATATGCAGGAACTCGTTGGGCCCGTGCGCATTGGAGTGCGGACCGAGCACGCCGGTGATGAGGAACTGCGCGCCCGGAAATTTCTCGCCGAGCATGCCCATGAAGGGAATCGAGCCGCCCTCGCCCATGTAGGCCGGCGGCGGACCGAAAAAGGTGCGCGAAGCTTCATCGACCGCCTGCTCCAGCCAGGGTGCAAGCGCCGGCGCATCCCAGCCGCTGCCGGCTTTCTCGAGGTTGAAGGTCACGATCGAACCATACGGCGGGTCGGCTTCGAGCAATTGCTTGAGGAATTCGCCACTCTTTGGCGCATTGGCGGTCGGCGGCAGGCGCAGGCTCACTTTCACGGCAGTGAATGGGCGCAACACGTTGCCGGCCGAATCCAGCGTGGGCAATCCGTCAATGCCGGTGATTGCCAGGGCCGGACGCCAGGTGCGGTTGAGAACAAGTTCGGTGAGGTCCTTGCTCACCGGCTGCATTCCGTTGGCCATGGGAAACTTGGAATAAATATCATCGCCCAGCACGCCGGCACTGAGCCTGGCCTGTTCGACGCGCTGCGCGGGAATCTCCGCATGCAATTCACGCGGCAGGATTTCGCCGGTCTTCTCATCCTCCAGCCGGGACAGGATCTGGCGCAGGATGCGGAAGCTCGATGGCACCACACCCGAGGCGTCTCCCGAATGCACGCCTTCGTCGAGCACCTTGACGCTGAGGTTGCCACCGGTCATGCCACGCAGGGAGGTGGTCAACCACATCTGCTCATAATTGCCGCAACCCGAATCGAGGCAGACGATCAGCGACGGCCGGCCGATCCGCGCGGCCAGGTGGTCGACGTAATGCGGCAGGTCGTAACTGCCGGATTCCTCGCAGGCCTCGATCATCACCACGCACCGCGCATGCGGGAGCTTCTGTGCCTGCAGGGCGAGGATGGCAGCCAGCGAGCCGAAGATCGCATAGCCATCATCGGCACCGCCGCGGCCAAAGAGCTTGTCGCCTTCGATGACCGGTTTCCACGGCCCGAGGTGCTCGGCCCAGCCAGTCATTTCCGGTTGCTTGTCGAGATGGCCGTAGAGCAGGACGCAATCGTCCCCCTGCCCCGGGATCTCGATGAAGATCAACGGGGTACGCCCCGGCAGGCGCACGACCTCGAGTTGCATTCCCGGAATCGGCTGCCGGCGTGCCCAGTTTTCCATCAGGGCGACTGCCTGGTCCATGTAGCCATGCTCGGCCCACTTCGCGTCGAACATCGGCGACTTGTTCGGAATGCGGATGTAGTCGACCAGTTGCGGCACGATCTGCTCATCCCAGAGCTTGCCGACGAAACCTTCGATTGCCTTCGAGTCCATGTTGATCCTTGCGCGCTGCGCAGCCAATGGCGAAACGCCGATTCTAGCGCGCCCCATCGCGCTTTCCGAATCCGCGTAGGAAAACTCCTACGCACCGGCGCCTTGCTTGCGTACGTGCGCAGGGTGCGTTTTGCCATCTCGCCTGGCGAGCTGGCGGCGGAGACTCTGTCCACCGGGAACAGAAGGACCCGGCCCAACCAAACCCAAGGAGAACACCATGAACTTCAAGACCCTGCTGGCCAGCCTCGTGCTTTCCCTCGCTCTCGCCCTGCCGGCCTTTGCCGCCGAACCGGTCGACATCAACAGCGCCGATGCGCAGACCCTCGCCGAAGGCCTGAATGGCGTCGGCATGAGCAAGGCCGAAGCGATCGTTGCCTACCGCGATGAACACGGCCCGTTTGCGAGCGCCGAAGATCTGGCCCAGGTCAAGGGCATTGGCGAAAGGACCGTCGAGAAAAATCGCGACAACATCGTCGTCGGCGGCAGCAAGGCAAAGTCGAGCACAAGCCGCAAGGCGACCAAGACCGCAGCCACGGCCAGCGCTTCGGAATAATGTCCAAGCCGGCGAAACGGCGCGATCTGCGGATCGCGCCGTTTGCCGTTCCTCGTGCCACCGGTGATTGCCGTGGCACGTGCTGAACCGACCAAAACGGCCATGCTAGACTTCGCGCCCTCGCTGGTGCGAACATGATCCTTCCCCACTACCACATCGACCCGTCCAGAATCTCGGGCGCCGGCCGCGGCGTGTTCATCGACGAAGCCGTCGAACGCGGCAGCATCCTCATTGCTCCGGATGCAATTCCGCGCACCTGGCCACTGGAACAGATCATGGCCATGCCGGACGCAAACGAGCTGCTTCCGGCCACGGTGCGCTGGTTCGAGGATCACTACACGGTCTCGACCGATTGGCCGGACGAGTGTTTCATCAATCATTCCTTCACGCCGACCGGCCTCTGGCACCTTGGCTTCATCTTTGCATCAGCCAACCTGGATGCCGGCTGCGAAATCACCGTCGATTACCGCCACCTGCTCGGTCCCGGGCAAGTGGAAGATTTCGAAGATGCCGAAAGCGGTCGGCAGATCATTGGATTCACCTGGAAAGAAAGCCTCAGGGCGTCCTCGCAGGCGTTGCTGGGACTCATTGGTTGACAATAATGCTTGAGATTCCGGTTCTGAACACCGAGCGTCTGCGCCTCACCGGGCTGTCGGAACGCCATTTCGAGTTGTACTCGGCAATGCTTGCCGACCCCAGCAGCACGCGCTACGTCGGCGATGGCCAGCCGCTGGATCGCATGAACGCCTGGCGCTCGCTGGCCATGCTGATCGGCCACTGGGCGCTGCGCGGCTATGGCATGTGGGCGGTCGAGTTGCAGGAAACCGGCGAGTTCATCGGCCGCGTCGGCCTGCACAATCCGGAAGGCTGGCCCGACCTCGAGCTCGGCTGGATGCTGCGTCCCGAACATCGACATCACGGTTATGCAACCGAAGCCGCGCGCCGCGTCCTTGACTACACGTTCAGCACGCTTGGAGCCGAGCGTGCGATCAGCCTGATCCGCGCGGAAAACACCGAATCCGAACGCGTCGCCCGGCGTCTCGGGGGCCGCCAGTCGACGACGATCGATTTCCTCGGCAGCGCGACCCTGGTCTACACCTACCACCGTCCCGACGGCGGCAATTGAGTCGATTACCGTGATGCACCTGCTGCGGATCAGCGACTATTCGCGCACTCGCTGGAAAAACGATGGCGGCTGGACCACCGAGATCGCCAGCGTGCCTCTGGTGGATCAAGCGAGTGGATTCCTGTGGCGGGTCAGCATTGCCGAGATCGAGGCAAACGGGCCGTTTTCGCGGTTTCCGGGCATCGAGCGCGATTTGTTGCTGCTTGCCGGAACCGGCATTGAACTCGACATCGACGACGCGCCCGCAATGCGCCTCGATCAACGCTTCCAGCGCATCCATTTCAACGGCGAGGCGGCCGTGTACTGTCGCCTGCTGGCAGGACCGACCCGCGATTTCAACGTGATGACGGCGCGCGGTCGCACAACCGCCGAGATCCATGCGCGGCCGCTGATCGGCACGATGCTGGTCTTCGCCGAATCAAGCTGTACCTGGCTGATCCATGTATTTGCCGGACAGGCATCGGCGCGCGGCAGCGGTCAATCTCTGGCCGCCCAATGCGGAGAAACCCTGATCCTCGATGCACCGATCGCAAGGCGCGAGCGCATCGTCATCGAGGGCAGCGGCGAACTCGTCCTGGTCAAGTTCACCCATCTGTCCTAGCGCGAGCGGATCAGCTTGACCTGCTTGGGCCGCAACACGAAGAGGATGGCGTAAATCACCAGCAGGATGGGCGGTGCCCAGTACAGGTTCTTGACCCAAACATGAGTGCCGTTGAAGCTGGAGTTGAGGATCAGGTCCATGGCAACGTTCGGGTCCTCGATGATCCTGGCAAAGCCTGGCGTGAGGGCATCGGTCATCACGCCCGTGCCAAACGCATGCAAGCCTGACACGGCGGCATCGAGATAGCCGCCCAGGCCCATGTAGGTCGAAGCGAGGATCGCTTCGGCATGTGCCGACCGGGCAATCTGCGCACCGACACCCTCGAGATCGGGAACCGCTCCCCAAAGCACAAAATCGAGCAACAAGGCCAGGACGAGCAGAGCCAGGGCAATCGTGTGCAGATGACGTCGCATACATCCTCCAAATCCGCAGCGGGCGGGGCCTGAAGCCCTGACAACGGCGTAAACTGTGCTTCAGCGCACGGTGATCCAGACAGGCATCGGACATTCTCGTGACGTTGGGAGCCTGCGTGGCAGAAACGTTCGAGGCGAGAAGTCTGCCACGCGGGGACAGTTTTTTGGCGGTTCGCAAGCCCATAGTGGATCCATGGGTCAGGAAGCGGCGGAAAAATGAACCGCGTGGCGGGCATTGCAGCCCGGATGACTTTCGCCACGCAGGCTCCTGAAGTGCCCGAATCCCCCGTTTCGTGGTTCGCGACAAACCCTGAACCGGAATCTGAAGAGCAGCGGCCGAGCATTCTCCATACATGACCGGAACCCATTCCAACCAGGGACTCTCCGACACTACGGCCAGGCAAGCCCTGCACGAACGCTGCCTGAGTCTGGTCAGGCGCTGGCAGCCGCTGGCGCGATCCGGCTGGGATCACCATGCCGCGCGCCTGCTTGGCGAGGAAATCGACCAGATCGCGACAACCGCCGAGTCGCTCGGCCTGCAGGAGGTCAACAGCAGCGCCTTGGAGCTGGCCGCCTATCTGTGCTCGTTCATCGACGACAAGCTGGTTCCGAACGAACATTCGCTGGAGAACCTGGCCGGCATGGTCAACACGCTGGGCAGCGCGCTGAGCGATTTGTCCGGCTCGCCGCGGGCCGATGTGCGCTCGCTGCATGGCGACGTCGTCGAAGCCACCGAAACGAGAGCCGCGGATGTCGAACCAGCGGTGGACGCGCTGGATGCCGGCAGCGAACCGACCTGGCTGCCGCGCGCTGTCTGCCTGCTTGGCGAGACGGTGCGCACGGCACCGGGACTCGCCGCGGCACTGCGCGAACGCGACTACCAGGTCAACGAGTTCGACGATCTCGATGGCTTGCTCGAATTCCTGCGCGTCGCCCGACCCGGTGCCCTGCTGCTCGATGCGCGGGCGCTCAGCCAGCTTGGCCGCATCCGCGCCCGCCTCGACGAAGGCAACCGGACCGAACTGCGCGCGCAGCCGGCCCTGCTGGTGTTTTCACGCAAGGGCGATCTTGGCGAGCGCCTGCTGGCGATGCGCGCTGGCGCTGCCGGGTTGTTCAGCCTGCCATTTGATTCACTGCGCGTGATTGCCTGTCTTGATGACCTGCTCGTGCATGCCACGCAGACGCCCTGGCGCATCCTTCTCGCCGAGGTGGATCCGGTCAGCGCCAGCGAGCGTGCGCGCTGGCTGGCCGAGCGCGGCATGACCGTGCGCCTTGCCGGCAATGGGCAGGCGGCACTCGCCGCCCTGCCCGATTTCCGCCCCGATGCCCTGGTTGTCGACCAGGAGTTGTCCGATGTGCACGGCCTCGAGTTGATCCAGCTGGTCCGCGACCAACCCGAACACATGGCCCTGCCGATCCTGCTGATGACCTCCAGCAACGAAATCGGCCAGCGTTTCGATGCCATTGCCGCCGGCTGCGACGAAGTCCTGCAGAAGCCGGTCAAGGCACGCCATCTGACCCATGCCCTGCAATCGCGCTTGAACCGTGCCCGCCGCCTGCGCGAGCTGCTGGGTAGCGGCAACGGCAGCGATGCGCGCAACGGCCTGCACTCGCGTTCCGTGCTGATCGAAAAGCTCGCCAATGCCTCCGGCGATCGTTCCGCCGCGCTCATGTGCATCGCCATCGATCGCGCGCAGGCGCTGCGCGAAAGCATTGGCATCAGCGGACTGGCCGCGCTCGACAATCACATCGGCCAGTTGCTGCGCAGCCAGCTCGATGTCACCGACATCTCGGCGCACTACCAGGATTTCCATTATTTCGTCCTGCTGCATCGTCGCTCGCGCAGCGAAATGACGATGGCCGCCGAAGACATCCGCAGCCGCCTCGCCGAGCAGCCATGGATGCACAACGGCACCGATCACGTGCTCACGGCGAGCATCGGCCTGGCCCTGCTCGGCGGCGAGCCACTTGGCGTCGACACCCTGGTCAGTCACGCCGAGGGCGCGCAGATTGCCGCCACGCACATGGGCGGCAACCGCGTGCTCTGGTACGAGGCACGCGAGGCGGCCCTGCTGCCCAGCGACCCCCTGCTTGCCGTGCGTGCCGTCATGGGGCGTCGACTGAAATCCGAACAGGCAATGTTCGATTTCCTGCCGATCGTCCCGCTTGCCGGCAAACTCAGCGGCCAGTTCGATCTGCGCTTTCGCGTCCTCAGCACGCAGAACCCGGGTGCCTCGATCGGCTATGACGAGCTGGTTCCGGCTGCGACGGAAACCAACCAGCTTGCCGAAATCGATCGCCTGATCCTGCAACACACCCTCGAAATGCGCGGCGAACAGCTCAAGCGCGGTCGCCAGTTGCGCATCTTCGTGCCGCAGTCGGTTGCGTCCCTGCTCAGTGCCGACCTCTGCTGGTGGCTTGATCGCGAACTGAAGTCACACCATCTTTCCGGCACCGGCCTGACCCTCAACCTGCCCTGTTCGCCACTCATCGATGCCGGCGAACGCGGCCGCGAACGCATTGCCGAGCTGCGCAAACTCGGTGTACGTGTCTGCCTCAACGATTTCGGTCGTGACTGGGCCGCCGTGCACGCGCTGAAACTGTTGCAGGCCGATTTCGTGCGCCTGGATCCAACCCTGGTCCACGAACTCGGCAGCATCCGCTCGATCGCCGACACCGTGCTCGCCCTCGTGCGCAAGGCACACGCCGCCGGCGCGGCGGTGATCGCCCCCGAGGCCGACAATCTCAATCGCGCCCACCTGCTGCTGCGCCTCGGCGTCGATTACGCGGTCGGCCCGGCTTTCTCGCAACCGCTCAGCCAACCCGACTTCGACTTCAGCCGACCGCTCTGGTAAACCCACGCTGTCGCACTGCTGGAAGTCGATCTGCAGTGATGCCTGGCCACCGACCATTCGCGCATGCAGCACCCTTCGCAGGGTGGATACGCGCAGCGCATCCACCATCGATCGCAGGGCCAGGCCTGGGCTGCGGCAGGGGGGGGGAGGGCAGCAAGCAGCCGGGAGCGCCGAGCAACAAGCCCTGTTTGAAAGGGGGGGCGGGCCCCATTTGGATGAGGCAAGCAGGGTCAAGAACTGGGCGGCACTGCAGGCGCAGGGGATAAGGCTACCGGCGCAACACATTGGGGGACACGAACCCGCCCCCACAGCCCACCCACACGCCCCAATAATCGCATCTACTTATCTAACAAATGCGCGCACCGCCCTGAACGAAAAGACTGGTCTGGCGGCCTCGACAACAATCGCAGTTTCCGGAATATTGTTGCCGTGAGAGTCATACGCCGACCCATCGATGTATTCCACGGTATTTCCAGGCCACGTATACAAGAAATCCGCTACGCTACCATCCGGGAAATTAACCTGCAGAGTTATCGTGACTGGCGAAGATGTCCATAATGCAAAAAAGTAAATGTTGCCAATATGGTTATCACAAGCATTCTCATGCTTAAAGCTCTTTTACTAATTATTAATGATTAATTGCGGAGTATACGCACTAACGGGAACCGATGCACTCGATCATGCTCCGATAAGCGCAGCGCATCCACCATCGATTACCTCGAGATACGGCTTGGCGTTGCCCGACATGGCGGTCCAGGCGGCACGTCAAGGCAAGGATGGCTGGCTGTCCACTCTGCGTTCTGGCGCATGATCGACGGTCTTGCTGCGGAATGCTCCTCGGCCATCACATTGCTGCCAGGATCCACGCAGGTCACGCGGCGCGGTGCTCCAGCAACACGCAGACATTCAATCCAGGGCACGCACCCGTGCGCGGGTCATCGGGCCGAGACGCAGGCGATCGAACAGCGCGCCAATGAGCTCGTCGTCCGGCTTCCGGCGCACATAGCCATCGAGTCCGGGCGGTACCGGGGCGTCAAGGGCGATGCCGGTCAATTGGCGGGACAGACGGGCCAATTCCACATGCTCGCGCAGCTTCTGCGAGGCGCTGGCGGCACCGCGCATGCGCAGGAAGGCAACTTCCTCGGAGCGCGCGAGCAAGGCATCGAGGGTGCCGAAATGGCCGAGCAGGATCGCCGCCGTCTTCGCGCCGATTCCCGGCACGCCCGGAATGTTGTCGACCGCATCACCCATCAGGGCGAGGAAATCGGCGACCTGCTCTGGATGCACGCCGAGGCGCTGCTTGATCCCCTGCATGTTCCAGCGCTGGTCACGGGAAAAATCCCATTGTTCGACCGACTCACTGATCAGTTGCCCGAAATCCTTGTCGGCCGAGACGATGACCGCCGCACAATCGTGTCGTCCGAGCGCACCGACCGCGCTTCCGATCAGATCGTCGGCCTCGTAGCTGGTGTCGGTGAGCACGGTCAAGCCCAGCGCCGAGGCTACCTCCTTGCAGTAGGCGAACTGGCGGACCAGCTCGGCGGGCGGCAGTTCGCGATTGGCCTTGTAGTGCGGATAGATCGAATTGCGAAAGGAACTGGTCAGCGATTCGTCGAAGCAGATTGCCGCATGGGTCGGTTTCGCGCGTTCGAGGAAATCCAGCAGGAAGCGCGCGAAGCCATGCACGGCATTGACCGGATGGCCATCGACATCGGTGAAATCGGCGGGAATCGAATGCCAGGCGCGGAACACGTAGAGACTGGCATCGACCAGATACGCCGCGTGTCGCTTGCCGCCGATCATGCCTGCCACTCGGCAACCATGTCGGCCAGTGCGGCGCGCGGGTGCTCGGCGGCGGGCTCGATCGGCGTGCCGACATGCACGAAGCCGACCACCTGCTCGCCCGCTTCCAGGCCGAGCAGCGTGGCCACGGCACTGTCGTACGCGGCCCAGCCGGTCAACCATTGCGCGCCAAAGCCGAGGGCTTGGGCGCCAAGCAACAGGTTGTAGGCGACGCAACCGGCAGAGAGGATCTGCTCCTGGCGCGGCACCTTGTGGCCATCCAGCACATGAGCAATCACGACAACGATCAGCGGCGCCGACAGGTAGCGCTCGCGATCCTTGAGCAAGGCCTTGGCCGCCACATCGGGGTCCTTCTGCGCATGGATCTCCGCAAGGCGTTCGCCAAACCGGCGGCGTGCGTCGCCGCGGATCAGGCGCAGTCGCCACGGCATCAAGCGCCCATGATCGGGCACGCGCAGGGCCGCAGTGAGCAAGGCATCGAGTTGTTCGCCGTGCGGCCCGGGTTCGCCCAGCTGACGCGCAGGTACCGACAGGCGTTGTTCGAGGAACTCCAGCGACATCGACTCACTCCAGATTGGCCTGATCGAAGTCTAGCCCGAACGTTTGCTGCGGCGCACGAGCGGCGGCCTGCAATGCAATTGCGGCAAATTGCGGATTGCCGGTTACGGTTGGCGGGAACTTGGGCTAGGATGCTCGCCGGACTTCATCGAGGGGAAGCCATGCCGGTCGTCGTTGCCGTACTCCGCGAATCCGCCGAAGGCGAGCGCCGCGTTGCGCTGACTCCTGAAGTCGCGAAGAAACTCAAAGCCCGTGGGGCGCAGATCGTCATGGAGAAATCTGCCGCTGAATCGGCATATTTTCCCGATGCCGCGTTTGCGGATGCCGAAGTCCTCGCCAATGGCCCCGCTGCCCTGGCGCGTGCCGATGTGCTGCTGCGCGTGCAACCGCCCTCGGTGGAGGAAATCGCCCACCTCCGGGAAGGCACCATCGTCATCGCCCACCTGCAGCCACATCTCGGTGCCGACCGGGTCAAGGCGCTGCGCGATCGCAAGATCACCTCGTTCGCCATGGAACTGCTGCCGCGGACAACGCGCGCCCAGGCCATGGACGTGCTTTCCTCGCAGGCCGGCGTCACCGGCTACAAGGCGGTGCTGATTGCCGCCGAGCGCGCACCGAAATTCTTTCCGATGCTGACCACGGCGGCCGGCACGATCCGCCCGAGCAAGGTGTTGATCGTCGGTGCCGGCGTGGCCGGATTGCAGGCGATTGCCACGGCCCGGCGCCTTGGCGCGCAGGTCGAAGGCTTCGATGTGCGCCCGGAAACCCGCGAACAGATTGAATCGCTCGGCGCCAAGTTCCTTGATCTCGGCGTTTCCGCCGCCGGCAGCGGCGGCTATGCGCGCGAGCTGACCGCCGAGGAGCGCGAACAGCAGCAGCAGGCCCTGGCCAACCATCTCAAGGGCATCGATGTGGTGGTCACCACCGCGGCCGTGCCCGGGCGCAAGGCACCGCGCATCATCAACGCGGCGATGATCGCGGGCATGAAACCCGGTGCGGTGATCGTCGACATCGCTGCGGATTCCGGCGGCAACGTCGAATTCAGCGAGGCCGGCAAGACCCACGTCACGGCCAACGGGGTCAGCGTGATCGGTACCAGCAACCTGCCGTCGACCACGCCGATCAATGCCAGCGAAATGTATGCACGCAACCTCTACAACTTCCTCGAACTCATGCTCGCCGACGGTGCGCTGAAACTCGATTGGGAAGACGAGCTGATTGCCAAGACCTGCCTGACCCACGCCGGCGAGATCAAGCACGAGCCGACCCGGCAGGCCATTGAAGGAGCCGCGTCATGATCGACGGATTTCTCGCCCTCTACATCTTCATGCTCGCCGCCTTCACCGGCAAGGAAATCATCGGTCGCGTGCCGGTCATCCTGCACACGCCGCTGATGTCGGGTTCCAACTTCGTCCACGGCATTGTCCTGGTCGGCGCGATGATCGCGCTGGCGCATGCCGAATCCACGCTGGCCACCGCCATCGGTTTCATTGGCGTCATTCTCGGCGCCGGCAACGCCGCCGGTGGTTATGTCGTCACCGAACGCATGCTCGAGATGTTCAAGTCGAGCAAAGACAAGAAGTAGCCACGCGCACTGCGGGTGCGCCGAGCGCGCCATGCGGTGCCGGGTCGCCACGCTTTCGTCGGTTGCCCTGCGCAGCCTGATCAAGAAATCCACCATGTAATTCGGGGAAACACCACATGGCCAACGAAGAAATGCTGAACTGGATCGCCAACGCGAGCTACTTCCTGGCCGCCGTGCTGTTCATCCTCGGCATCAAGCGCATGGCCTCGCCGGTCACCGCGCGCAAGGGCATCGTCCAGGCCGGCATCGGCATGGTCATCGCCACGCTGGCCACCTTTGCGATCACCAAGGGCCACAACATCGAGCTGATCATCCTCGGCATCGCCATCGGCGTGATCCCGACCTGGCTGTGGGGCAAGAAGGTCGCCATGACCGACATGCCGCAGATGGTCGCCTTGTTCAACGGCATGGGCGGTGGCTCGGCGGCCGCGATCGGTGCCGGCGAATTGCTCAAGTTTTCGCATCCCGGCAGCACCCCGGCGCTGACCACGATCGGCCTCGCCGTGCTCGGCGCGCTGATCGGCTCGGTGTCGATGACCGGATCGATCATCGCCTGGGCCAAGCTGGATGGGCGCATGGACAAGCGCTTCAATTTCCCCGGCCAGCAGATCTTCAATTTCCTGATCCTTGCCGCTGCCATCGTCGCCGGTCTCGCCTTGATTTTCTGGCAGGTCGATGCGCGCTTGATCATCGCCTTCTTCGCGCTGGCCCTGCTGTTCGGCGTGCTGATGACCCTGCCGATCGGCGGTGCCGACATGCCGGTGGTGATCTCGCTGTTCAACGCCTTGACCGGCCTGGCCGTCGCCTTCGAAGGCTACGTGATGAACATCCCGGCGCTGATCATCGCCGGCACCGTGGTCGGCGCAGCCGGCACCTTCCTCACCCAGCTCATGGCCAAGGCCATGAACCGCCCGATCAGCGGCGTGCTGTTTTCCAATTTCGGTGGCGGCGGCAGCGGCGAAGCCATTGCCGGCTCGCAGAAGCCGATCGAGGCCAGCGACGCGGCGGCACTCCTGTACATGGCCGAGAAAGTCATCATCGTGCCGGGTTACGGCATGGCCGTGGCCCAGGCCCAGCACAAGATCTGGGAACTGAGCCAGGCCCTGATCAAGGCCGGCAAGGAAGTGAAGTTCGCCATCCATCCGGTCGCCGGACGCATGCCCGGCCACATGAACGTGCTGCTCGCCGAAGCCGGCGTGCCCTACGACCTGATCGCCGACATGGACGACATCAATCCCGAGTTCAAGACCTGCGACGTCGCCATCGTCATTGGTGCGAATGACGTGGTCAACCCGGCGGCGAAGACGGACAAGTCATCGCCGATTTATGGGATGCCGATTCTCAATGTGGTTGATTCGCGGCAGACAATTGTGATCAAGCGGGGCAAGGGGACGGGGTTTGCGGGGATTGAGAATGCGCTTTTCTATGCGGATAACACGCGACTCTTGTACGCCGATGGTAAGGAAGCGGCTAATCAGTTGATTAGTGAGTTGAAGGGGATTGAGGGTGGTGGGGGGCATTGAGGTTGGGTGCGAATTCGCCCTGAGCGAACGACACTCTCTCCGCCATTTATAAGTGTAAGCGTTTGTTTCGATACGTTTTTATTTGAAGTTCTTGAGTTGGCCCCCGTTTTGTTCCCAACTAAATCGTGCGACTTTCGGTTTGATTGCTAGATCCGCGGGTTGAGCAGAGGTACGCATGCCAGCTGTCGTGACGGAACGAACGTTTGAAACTGCTCGCACTCTCGTGGACTACTTGATTCACGAAACTACCCGCAATTGCATTTTCCGAGGGCAGGCCGATTCCCGTTGGGACCTAACTCCATCTGCGTGGAGGAATGGGAAGTTGAGGTCGCTTGTAGAGCGCATGTCAAGGCGCTACGGAGATCGGTGGGTTGAACTGCTTTCCTTTACGAACATCGAAGAACCCGAGGGTCTGGCCGAGCGCTACCTCGACGACACCGGTCCGGATTCAATAGCTCGCCTTAGAGACCTTCTGATTTGGCTAAGTGCTGAGCGCCTAATTGTTGGTTCTTTTTCAAACAGCTGTGACCGAGTCGCGCTTCCTATTCCTGGGATCGACTCGCCTGGCTCCATGATGTCGCCGATAACCGAACGGGCGATTGTTGTGGGGCGGCGCCCGAATAAAGACGTCTTCTATCGCGAAGTGCCGATCTATGAGCCTTCGAGCGCGCACGCTCTGGCTCAACATATGAAGTTGCCTACACGGCTCCTTGACTTTACAGACAATCCACTCAAGGCGGCATATTTCGCAATGGTTGAAGGGTTGCCTCTAATACAAGGCCTAGGACCTGATCATTCCTGCATATGGGTAGCCAGTCCTCCTGCAGTGGATGAAGACACGTTGAAGTTCTTAATGCTGCTCGGCGACGAGACGCGCGTAATTCGAGTCCTCAGGTCAGAGATACCCTTTCTCCATGCGCAGGATGGGTTATTCGTATGCTGCAATGCGTCGGCCAATCAGCATTTTCTCATGAATGGCGCCTGGCCGAACTTCGAGCAAATAATGCATAGATGGTCATTGGAGAAACTGCTTTTGCCTATTGCCGAAATGCCGTCGCTAAGGGATTGCTTGAACAGGTTGGGAATTAACTCGACTACATTGATGCCGAGCTACGAGCAAGCGGCAATTGATGCACGGGGATTGCTCTAATTCTGGGAAGCAAGATCATGGCTCTAGTTGGCGGTAGTTCGGGCCACAATTGAAATTTTGCGCTTCGATTGATATCAGTAACCGGGACACCCACAATCTCTCCTATCCGAGCAAGGCTTTGATGGGGCATGACACCCCAAGACTGGGACACTCACTAGTTGGTCAGGCATGATTGGCGAAATCATGGGTGTCCCGGATCAAGATCTCGTGCTTCCCACGATTTAAAAGCTGTCGATGAGGAGATTTTCTATAACTAGGGGGTCCGATGAACGCTCGTTTAGTTGCCGCTTTTTTTGGCTCGGCATTGAGCATACTTGGTGGTATTACATTCGCGAATTCGAACAACATTAAACCAACGGTCGCACGGTCGTTCGTGGAGCACAATAAGTCTTACTTACTGACTGGGCCGATTACGCCTTCAACTGTACGTGAAGCTCGAATGGTATTTAGTACCATTGACTCAAGTAGCTTTGGACCTCAAGTATACCTTAATAGTCCAGGGGGCGATGTGAATTCCGCCATAGAAATAGGCCGCTTATTGCGATCGAAGCGAGCAACCGCTCATGTTCTTGAGTGCGCGAGTGCATGTGTTCTTGTTTTCGCTGGCGCGTCGAATCGAACTCGAATTCGCTTTAAGCGGACCGGCAATGGCTACGACGTCATGGACGTCATCATCCACCGGCCTTACTTCGCAAGTGCAGCCGCAAACCCCAACCAAGAGGAAACTCAATCGCGCTTCAGCGCGCTTCGCAGTACCGTGCGCGACTATCTTCTAGAGATGAACGTGTCGCCGGCGCTCTGGGATGCGATGGTGGGTATCAGCCCAAGTGATGCGCGCGCGCTGACCGAACAAGAAATAATCGACTACGGGCTAGTGGATACGGATCCCGTGGAAGAGGAAATCGTCAGGCAAGAAACGTCTAACCGTTGGCAGATTCCACCGCAGGAAGTTCTCCGTCGAGAATCCTTGGGAGAAAAATTTGCTACTCCGGCGTTTTGAGCATTTTTGATTCCACACCTTCCTCCTGCGCGGCGTATTTCGATATGGGTGGCGTTGATCTTGGCAAGACACCTATCGAGTATGCTGAAAGGGCTTATCGTATTAGTACTTTTTGCACTTCACAAGCGCGCGAAGCGTCGATGGACTTAGCTGAGTCGAAAAAAGACTTCACGTTGCTCCGGAAACTTTTGAAGCTTGATGAGCTGTGCCAACAACGTCAGGCCCTGAAGACTCAATGGCGGATACTATTCGATGTGGACTGAAAGCGGCAATTCTGATGCGTCTGAAGCTTACGCGAGAGCGCTCGATGAATGCAGTTCCATTTCCGCCAATCCAGCTCTGCTAGACGATCTGAGTGCTCCTTCGAGAAACATACCCGAGAACATCTTACAACGTTACAAAGCGCGTTGTATGGAGTTGGCTGGCAGCAAAAAGATTACTTCGGAAGAAGTACGGGAGGCCTACCGGGAAGCCGCGGCGAATGGAAGTGCTGCGGCAGCTGCGAAGCTTCTAGTTGAAAACGTGGCGTCATTTCCCTCAGAAAGTATTCGGGATGGCGTAGTAGATGCGCTCCAATCGGGTGATCCTATGGCACTCGTTGAGCTCTCTAGTCTGATGTCACGCAACGATCAAGATCCATCTGCGGTTGGTAAGTACTCGAGATCTATCCCTGTCAGCTTTGCGTGGATGCTTGTCGCATGCGATATAGGGTTGGACTGTGGAAGTACTAGCTTCCTAGTGAGGCAAATCTGCATATTTGGTTCAATATGCGGCAGTGGGACTCTCCAAGACGTAGTACAGCAGAGGGTGCTTACGCCCGCCGACTTTAGAAATGTCATGGAGGTTAGGAACGATTTAAGGTGGATAATATCGAGCGGTGAATACTTCCGACTTTTTGACAAAAAATGAGGGATTAGAACAACCAAGAACGGGGTCAGGTTCACTTTTCCGAGCTTTATGCCGTCCGCGCCCGACGATCTGTCCTGTGATCACCCGATGTATTGGGTCGTGTGGCCTCAACCACTGCGCGAACGGCGTGTGAACTGAACCTGACCCCGTTTTCGGAACTGAACCTGACCCGTTTTCGGCTGAAATTGAAACGTCTTGATTCTGGCTTGGGACCAGCTTCATGGATTCGAAAGGTCGCGGTAGGGTGGCCAATCAATAACTGTATTGACCCAGTGATTTCCTGCTCAGGTGTTACCTTTGAAAGAGGAGACACCCGTGAGTGCAGTGATGGAAGAAGAAATCAAGCGTTGGACGGCGCGGCGCAAGTCGGCGCTGGTGCTGGAAATCATCCAGGGCAAGACGACCGTTGCGGAGGCGAGTCGTGCATTTGACCTGACGCCCTCGGAGATCGAAGACTGGGTTGATCAGGGAAAGGCAGGCTTGGAGAACGCCCTGCGGGCGAAACCTGAGGATGTGCGCGACCAGTACGAGCGACAGCTGAAGGATTTGCAGGAAGCCTACGGCGAGGCGATGCTGGAGCTTCGCGCCCGAAAAAAATTGCAGTCCCTGTTGGGCAAGGACGAGTCGTGATCGACACGATCCGGCAGGGACTCAAAGACGACGGCTTCGAAGTGTCGATCAGCAAGCTGTGCGCCTGGTTTGGAGTCGCACGACGGTCGTTGTACTACAAGCCTACGAAGGCGCCACCGGCGATCAACGAGGCCTTGGCTGCGCCGATCAAGGCAATGATCGAGAAGGATCCGTCCTTTGGCTATCGCACGGTGGCGGGTTTGCTGTCGATGAACAAGAACACGGTGCAACGGATCTTCCAGCTCAAAGGCTGGCAGGTGCGGAAACGAGCGGTGGGCGAACGCCCGCGAATCGAAGCGAAGAAATCGGTGGCCGAACGGCCTGACGAACGATGGTCGACCGACCTGTGTCGTGTGTGGGGAGGCCGTGATGGCTGGCTCGTGCTGGCCCTGGTAATCGACTGTCATACACGCCAACTGCTGGGTTGGCAGCTCTCCCGCAGCGGCAAGGCAAGCACGGCAGCGGGCGCACTCGAGCACGCCCTGATTACCCGCTTCGGGACATTGGGCCGCGTGAAGACGCCGTTCCAGCTGCGCTCGGACAATGGCTTGGTGTTCACGAGTCGCAAGTACACGCACCTGGTTCGTAGCTACGGGTTGAGCCAGGAATTCATCACGCCCTATTGCCCGCAGCAGAACGGCATGGTCGAGCGCGTCATCCGAACCCTGAAGGAGCAATGCGTACATCGGCACCGGTTCGAGAGCCAACAGCATGCGATGCGCGTGATCGCTGATTGGATCCAGTTCTACAACACCCGACGCCCGCATCAGGCGCTCGGCATGAAGACACCCGATGAAGCGTATGCTTTAGCGGCCTGACCTGTGCAGAAAGTGCTGGGTCAATACAGGTCAGCGCAAGTCGATAGCTGTTATGCACAAGGCGATCCAGAATCGCATCCGCCAAGGTCGGATCGGCGAGGTAAGCGTGCCACTGGTCGACGGGAAGCTGGCTGGTAATCAGTGTTGATCGGCGGTCGTAGCGATCATCGAGGATTTCCAGCAGATCGCGTTTGACGTCTTCACCCATGGGTGCCAGACCAAAGTCGTCGATCAGCAACAGGTCGGCCTTGGCCAGTTGCTTGAGGAAGCTGGAGCGGTTGTTCAGTGCGCGATAGCGCGCCAGTTCATCGGCCAGACGAGGCAATCGGAAGCAGCGCACGGAATGATCGGCGCGACAGGCGGCATGGGCGAGTGCGCAAGCAATGAAGCTCTTGCCCACGCCACAGGGGCCGGTGATGAGCACATTGAGATGTTCGTGGATCCAGGCCAGATCACGCACCTGGGCGAGATGACGCGGATCGATGCCGCGCGGTGTGCGTGTATCGAGGTCTTCGAGAACAGCGCTTGACGGCAAACGCGCCCAGCGCAAGCGTTGCGCCAGACGTGCACTGGCACGCGCGGTGGTCTCGTGTTGGATCAGCAGGCTCAGGCGTTCATCAAACGACAGGCCGGCGTGTTCGCGGCTGCTCAGTTGCTGGGTCAAGGCCGCGGCCATGCCAGGCAGGCGCAAGCTCTGCAGTTGCTGGATCAACGGTTCGGTCAACATGGGTGCTCCTTCGGGTCAGCGGAAACCTCGCCACCTCGCACATTGGCATGGGCGAGTGGCAAGGCGGGTGTTCGGCGTCGGCGCTCGGCGCGCTGATCAGCGCACGCAGCGCGATAGCTGAAGGTCGCCAGGGCGACGGCCCGTTCGGCCGCGCGCGCTCAAGGCATCGGGGCTGAAATCCTTGGCCAGGCGCAGGATGCCCAGGGTTGCACGCAAGGATTCTGCCGGATGACGCCGGCGTTGCATCTGCTCGGCGAGCACTTCGACGGTGGCCGGGCCGATGGCGACGGCGCGCTGCATGAGCTTCTCGTGGGTCAGGTCGATCACGGCGCTATGGCGCTCGGGCCGGTGTGCGGCCACGGTCGTGAAATGGCCGCGCCCTGCATAGCGCGTGCGCAGCGACGCGCTGTTGCCGGTGGAAGATCTCGATGCCGTGGGCGGTCAGGCGTACATCGACGGTCTTGCCGATCAGCGCGTAGGGCACCGAGTAGAAGGCGCCATCGACCTGGACGTGATAGTCCAGATGCACCTTGGCTTTCTTCCAACTCGCAAACTCGTAGGCGCGCAGTGGCAGCGGGCGCAGCGCCGGGCGATCCAGGGTCTCGAACCGGGTCTGGCGATCGCCCTCCTGGCGTTGGAACGGGCGCGTGTTCAGCTCGGCGAGCAGTGCGGCGATCGCGGCATTGAGCTCGGCCAAAGAGAAAACGTGCAGTCGCGCAGGCGCGCCAGAATCCAGCGTTCGACGATGAGGACACCGCCTTCGACTTTGGCCTTGTCACGCGGCTTGCGCACGCGGGCGGGCAGGATCGCGACACCATAGTGTTCGGCAAAGTCCTGATACTCAGGATTGAGTGCCGGTTCGTAACGACAGGCGCGGCTCACGCCCGACTTCAGGTTGTCTGGCACGATGGCGGCGGTGACGCCGCCGATGAATTGCAGCGTGCGAACGTGCGACCCAAGCCAGTCCGGAAGCGTCTGCGTCCAGGTCGCCTCCGCATAGGTGTAGTTGCTGGCGCCGAGCACGGCGACAAAGATCTGTGCCGGGCGCACCAGACCGGTCAGGCGGTCGGTGACGCCAATCGTCTGACCCGCGTAGTCGACGAACAGCTTGTCCCCGGGTCGGTGACTCTGGCGCAGCACCACATCCTGACGGCCGAGCCAGCGCCGGTACTGGTCGCAGAACACGCTGTACTGCCAGCCATCCGGCTGCGCGGCCTTGTATTCCTGCCACAGCAGCATCCGCGTCACGCCCGGGCGCTGCAGTTCCGCGTGCAGACGGGCAAAATCCGGCGCCGGCGTGCGCGACAACGGCACGGCACGCCGGTACAGCTGTGCGTGCAGCACCGCTTCGTCGAGTTCAGGTGCCAGCGGCCACGCCAAACCAGCATCACGGCATCGGCAGAGGCATTCCTGCACGGTCGAGCGCGCGCTGCCAACAGCCAGCGCGATCTGACGATCGCTCAACCCCTCGGCCTTCAGCCGCAGGACTTCTCGTATCTTGCGCACGGGTAACCTCGCTTGCGCCACCATCACTCCCTTCCCATTGGAAAAAGAGCGCACGGTAGCCCGGTTAACCCGCTTCACTCACCCTGCCGGCATGCGCCGGAATGGTGGCCCGGCATGCGCCGGAATGGTGGCCCGGCATGCACCGGAACACCGGCCCGGCATGGACCGGAATCGCGGCCCGGCATGGACCGGAATACGCAATAGAAACCGGGCGTGTCAGGATCAACAAGAAGGCTACGGGCAGAAGTCATGCCAATAGCGTGAGGTAAGGACGGCGCACTGTCTGTAGGAAATTTCTGACAGGTCGCGTAGGGGATTCCCGGAATCCTGGCTGTCCTGTTCCTCGGGGACACCCACTATCTGCCGAGACTAACAATCGGACAACAACCGGGAGGAATAACGGGGACACGCAAGATTTGCTGCCGATAATAACAAATGGGCCACTCAGAAATTCCCTCCTTCCCTGAGTGAGGAATACGACGTTACAAAGCTTGGATACTGGCCAGTTTAACTACTCGGCTCCGACCAAGGTAGGAGGCGCTCCTGATAGCCCTCGCGCACGCTCTCGGCGATGCCGACCTTGTCTAGCACGTAGCTCAATATGACGAGCTGAATGCAGCGCGCGATTCCCATCAGATCACCTACCGAGAACTTGCTCAACAGCCTCTTAGGACGATTGATGTGTGCGATCTCGTTGCGTAGATCGCTGATTCCGACTGAGATGTCAGTGACACCGGCCTTTCTGAAGAGCGACTCGAACTTTTCCTTAAGCGGCCAGAAACAGAATTTCTCTAGCGGATACGCATACTTCCGATTGTCCGGCTCGCCCGCTTCTTGTGAGATTGCTTCCAACTGCGTCGCGAAGAGGACGAGATCTCCGTGTGCAGAATGAGGTGTTCTGAAGCCAACGTCGTATTGGATCGACGAAATAATGGTGTCGAAACGCGAATTTATTTCGAGCCAACGCTTCACTGCCAACGGCAAGTCGATATCTTTAACCGTCATCGGAAGACTATGGTGCGACTGCTCTTCTTTAGCTCGGTCAATTATGCTCTGATTGAGGCCCAGCCAAGGATACACTTCCAGCAAGGGTGTTCTAGCATCATCTTCCCTAGACGCAAAAACCTCCTCCGGAAACGTCGGGGCGAAGCGCAAGAGCGCGAAGAGCTCTGAAATGCTCCGAATGTATTTGTCGGCTTCGCGCGGGGAGAATCCATTCTGGCTCTTAAGCGTGAACTTATAGGCCAGATCGCTTCGTAACATAAAACCCGCTCGCGGGCGCTCCTGCGCAATCGCGCGTAACGATGCACGCATTGCCGCCATCGCATTGTTGTCCGGCGACCAAACCCATCCATCGATATTGTTTAGATCGAGGAACTCGAACGCGACGGCTTGGAAGATCTCGACTTCACCGAAATCGACCCCTATCGTGTGAATCGGCTTTCCTTCGTATTTGACCTGCTGCGGGAACCCGGTAGGAAAGAAGAAATCTTGGAGGCCCGTCAAGGCAAAGCTAATCGTCTTGTAGCGGTCGGCAGTCGAGAGATGTTCGCCGATGACGAAGAACTGAAGTCCGACGGTTCCGAGTTTCGCCTGATTTGAGTGCCCAGAAAAGTACCCCATAAAGCTAAGTTAAACGTTCCCAAATGCGGTGCAAGGAAATTCCCTAACTAATCATCCCGTGCAAAAGCACCCCGTCAGGTGGTTCGATAGGCTCAACAACAGTGAAGGTCAGAACCGCACCATCCGTAGGTGAGTAGGCTACCTTGCCAGCGAACCTCTTACCGAACTCGTTCGGCGGGTAAAACTCACCGATCCATTCAGACTTGCTGAAGAGGTTTTCTCGCCGAACATGAGACTTGCGCATTGTCTACACTTCACTCGCGCCGGAAACGTAATTTTGCCTGTTCTATTGCCGGGCTGATCTCATTCTCAGCAGCTTGATACAGAGAGCCGAGATCATCTCGAAGCAAGGGGAATTCCATACTATGAGGCTTGATCTCTTCCCTCACCCATTCGTCATAGAGAAGCACGATGTCTTTTGCCGTGTCTAGCAGTGGCACAGCCGGCGGCTGGTCGTGGCGATGTGCCGTGTAGTTGTCGCGGAATGACTTCACTGATGCGTGGTACTCACCCCACTCTAATATATCCATGCCGAGATCTTGCGTAATCGAATCGCGAAATCGCCGAATCGTAGTCTCATCATTGGAGAAAACCTCTTTCCAGTGTGTCCGGTTATTCTCGTTGTCGCCGCCGAAGACCATACACCACGCATTGACGGCGCACTTTATATGCGAATTGCTAGTCCACGACCAGAACGCTGGAAGATTTGCCGATTCCTCCACATTTGCTTCAAGCTGGCCCTCGAGCACCCTGCGGTAGACGAAGTGGTGGAGGAATTCGTCAAGCAGGCCAAGCTGGACTCGGAAGATTTCCGGATTGATCCGTGGCGGTGGGACGTTCATCGGCGAAGCCCTTCGGTCTCAAGCAGAAGTGTATATAGTGACACAGTACCAGCAAAGAAGACTGCGACACCCACTATCTGGTCAGGTGAATAAACAACCGAAACAACCGGGACACCCACTAGCTGCCGAGATGCCCAGGCCACGAAATCGGGCATCACCGGAACAACCGGGACACCCACAATATGCTGGGTTGCTCGGGGAGGGGAAAACTGGCATCAACAACCGGGACACCCACTATCCGCAACAACCGGGACACCCACAATATGCTGGGTTGCTCGGGGAAAGGAAAACTGGCCTCGGCAACGGAAAAAATTGGCTCAGCGTTACCTGCGTCGGCCGGAATCAAACCCTCTGGGCATACCAAAGTGCGCCATTCGATGAACGAGCGGGCGATTTCAGGAAGCCGTCCACGCCCCGTCCTCGGAGCACCCGATCTGTCGTGATGTGCTGATGTGTTGAATCAGGCAGGTTGGAGGCGTAGTAGCCGCTGAGCGTTTCCGATGCCCTTGAGCCATCCCTGCCCCATGGCCGCAGCTTTCTCGATCAGGGCCTGGGCGGAGCCGATCGCCCGCCAATAGTTTGTTTCGGTGCCCAGCATCTGCTGATGCCATTGGCGTTCGCTCAGTCCCAACTACATCCGGGACACCCACAATTTGTCCCAACAACCGCGCAACAATCGGGACACCCACAATCTGCCGAAAGACAGCAACGCAATCGGGACACCCACACGCACAGACTGGGGTCTTGAATCTTGAGTCGATGCACATTTCAAGACCTGACTGCTTACGCAAGTACGCACGTACGCTTATTTTACAAATGCTGCCTCTCGCCATGCAGATGAAAGGCTGCACAGCCGCAGCGGTGCACAGGGAATACATCCCCACTTGACGCTCGCGCCGGGACAACCAACACTCCCGAACAAACTTGATGCAGAGAAATGCCATGGATCCTGATAGCCCAGCATCAAGCGGGCACAGCTCGCGCGACCGCAGGCCAATTGCCGTGCGCAGCAATGCGCTGATCCAGGGCTTCGCGGCATGGCTGACACGAAGTGGTGCGTCTCCCAATTCGATTTCGCTAGTGAGCATTCTTTTCGCTGCGCTCGGCGCCGCTGCGTTGCTGCGCTTGCCTTGGCCGTGGGCGCCGTGGCTATGCGCGCTGGCGATCTTGCTGCGCCTGCTGTGCAATCTATTCGATGGCATGGTCGCAGTTGAAGGTGGCCGGCAGACGTCCACGGGAGCGCTCTTCAACGAAGTGCCCGACCGAATTGCCGACAGCTTGTTTCTGGTTGCCTTGGGCTACGCCTGCGGCTTTGCCTGGCTGGGCTGGTTGGCAGCGCTGCTGGCGGCATTGACGGCCTATATCCGCACCCTCGGCGGCACACTCGGGCTGGCACAGGATTTCCGGGGCCCAATGGCCAAGCCACATCGGATGTGGCTGATGGGCACGGCTTGCGTGGTCGCGCCTATCGAGAACTGGACCACCGTCACGCAGATCGCTCTGCCCGTCACGCTCGTGGTCATCGCAGCGGGAGCGGCGCTGACTTGCGCCTTGCGCCTGCGCGCGATCGCGCAACAGTTGCACGCACGCGCATGATCGAGCGCTACGCCGCCGCGATGCTTGTCGGCATCACCAAATTGCTGGTCGGCGCGCGCGCCGACTGGCGTGTCGAACCGGCAGGTGGGCAATGCCTGTATTTTGCCAATCACAGCAGCCATCTGGACACGCTGGCAATCTGGTCGGCGCTGGCACCGGCTTTGCGCAAGCAGACACGCGCGGTCGCGGCGCGCGATTACTGGGACAAGCCCGGTCTGCGCGGCTATATCGCAAACAAGGTTTTACGTGCGGTGCTGATCGAACGTCGGCGCGAGCAGCGGGATGGCGATCCACTAGAGCCGGTGATCGAAGCGCTGCGAAACGGCGATTCGCTGGTTCTGTTCCCCGAGGGCACGCGCACCGCCGAGCGCCTGCCGCAGAGATTCCGCGGAGGCTTGTTCCGCCTCGCCGAATCGTTTCCGGAGTTGAATCTGGTGCCCGTCTATCTCGACACCTTGCATCGCAGCATGCCCAAAGGTGCGCCGATTCCACTGCCGCTCTACTGCAACGTGCGCTTCGGTGCGCCGCTCGCGAGAATCGACAACGAACCGCGAGAAATCTTTCTAGATCGTGCACGCGCCGCGGTTGTGGCGCTGGCATGAGCGCACACGAGTCATCCTCTCCACCCACTGACCGAATCCAACCGAGCGTGACTGTCTCTGCTGGCAGCGCCGATTGCGCCCGAGTGCGCTCGCCCACGATCGATGGAGCAAGCCTGTGAACGCATCGCAAAAGCTGGTGTACGTCTTCGGGGGTATCGTCGCCCTGCTGACCCTGGCGTCGCTGATCGGCTGGTGGCTGCAGCAACGCAAGGGCGACACCGAGGTCGTGCGCAATCTCAACGCACGCGTGCGCGCGTGGTGGGTGATGGTGGCGGTGCTGGGGGTGTGCTTCCTGCTTGGTCCGGTGGCGAATGTGCTGGCATTCGCGCTGATCTCGTTCTTCGCATTGCGCGAGTTCATTACGCTGACACCGACCCGCCCCGGCGATCACCTGCCGCTCGTGGTTGCCTTCTATGTGCTGATCCCGGTGCAATACTGGCTCATCTACGATCAGTGGTATGGGTTATTCGCAATCTTCCTGCCCGTTTACGCGTTCCTCGCGCTGCCCGCGCTTGCCGTATTCGGTGGAGATACCGAAAACTTCCTCGAGCGCACCACAAAGATCCAGTGGGGCGTGATGATCGCGATCTACTGCATCAGCTACGCACCGGCGCTGCTCATGCTCGACTTGCAAGGCTACAAAGATCAGGGTCCATTGCTGCTGCTGTACCTGATGCTGGTCGTACAGATCAGTGACGTGATGCAGTACGTATTCGGCAAGCTGTTCGGCAAGCGCAAGCTGGCGCCAACGGTAAGCCCGTCCAAGACCGTCGAAGGACTTGTCGGGGGCGGTCTCACAGCCGTGGCGATCGGAACTGCACTCTGGTGGATCACGCCGTTCAGTCCAGCGCAGTCCGCGCTGATGTCAGCACTGATCGTGGCGGCTGGCGTGTTCGGCGGGCTGGCGCTGTCGGCAGTCAAGCGTAGCCTCGGCGCCAAGGACTGGGGCCACATGATCGAAGGCCACGGCGGAATGATGGACCGCATGGATTCGGTCAGCTTCGCCGCACCGGTTTTCTTCCACGTCACCCGCTATTTTTTCTCCAGCTGATGAGCTTGGAGCGTTACGGCGTTTGGAAACCCCAGACCCATGGCCGGGATTTCGAAGCAACGCATGTGCCCGTTTTAGAATAAGAAACAAAACCCTTCCTGAAGTGAGGTCGCGCCTTATCGCAATCACGCTGCGCGCATATAGGATCGCGATTGCCGTGTCAGGAACAACTGGGCCACCCACAGAAAGCCCAACAACAACCGGGACGCCCACGATCTGCCGAAATTGCCTGGCCGCGAAGCGAAACGTCATGTCATCGCGCCTCCGGCAGGAATTATACGATGCGCAACGTAGGGTGATGTCGGAATCTGGAAGTCCCGCTCTTCCAGAGCTAGGGACGGCGCGAAAGATTGGGCCAGGAAAAACGGAGACCTTGTTCCCCGCAAACAATCCTAGATGCCAATTGCCTCAAGCACTTTGTCCCATGCGCCCAGTGCGCATTTCGGTGATCGTGACCGCTCGTTTCGGGCGATCGTGACCGGTTGCTGCTGAGCTCTTGTGCATTGGTTGGAGTGTAGCGGGGTCGGTCACGATGGGTCGAGGTTCTCGGTCTTGTGGATGGGACAACTGGAACACCCACCAAATGCTTGCATCGCGAATCACATTTGCAACCGCCGCGGGGAAACAACCGGGACACCCGGGAAACAACCGGGACCAAACAACCGGGACACCCACTATCTGCCAAACAACCGGGACACCCACTATCTGCCGCCCACAAACAACCGGGACAAACAACCGGGACACCCACATATCTGGCCGGGATCACCCAGGCCACGAAATCGGGCATCATTGCAATCGGGAAAGCTGGCTGAGAGCCACCCGATTGGTCGGAATCCATGCTTCGCGGCGCGTCGAAGGGCGATTTAACTGATCGGACAGACGATTTCCAACCGCCGTCCACGCCCCATCCTCGGCGTATCCGATTCGACGTAATGCGCTGGGGATTTGAATCAGACCGGCTGAGGTCGTAGCAGGCGTTGGGCGCTTCCGATGCCCTTGAGCCAGCCCTGCCCCATCGCCGTGGCTTTCTCGATCAGAGCCCGAGCAGAGCCGATGGCTCGCCAGTAGTTCGTTTCGGTGCCGAGCATCTGCTGATGCCATTGACGTTCGTTCAGGCCGAGCTTGCGCAGGATCGGAGGTTCCTTGGCATCGATGCGACCGCGCTTGTCGGCGCGCGTGAGCCGTGCGGTCCAGTCGATCAGGTCGAGGTAGTCCTCGGTGGTGACGGAAGGAAGGCCGGCTGCCACGGCGATCTTGATAGATGCGAGCGGCTGTTGCGCTCGCTCGGGATACTCGCGGAGCGTCGCAATTCGGTGGTGGGCGCTGGTGTGTGCCGAAGATTCCAGGTCTTCTGCTATACCGGCGCGAATTGGATTCAGATCGACATAGCTCATGCAGGTAAGCACAGCGGCATCATCGAGCAGTGCCTGGCACTTGTACCGGCCCTCCCAGAAGCGCCCCTTGCAGGCGTCCTCGCGGTTCGCCCGGCGCGCGATCGGTTCGTTGAGGCTGCGCATGAACCAGGCCAGGCTGCCCAGCCGTTGGCGACAAATCGCAAGGCGATCGACATTGCCCAGCAAGGTCTGTTCCTTGACGCGACAGCCTTCGATATCGATCTCGCCATCGCGCGTTGCAGGAAACAGCCGCACCCAACGGCTGGCCACCTCATCCGGAGTCCACGCCACTGCAGCCAGCGGATCGATCCGCAGCACGACATGGACATGGTTGCTCATCACGGCATAGGCATGGAGGCCGACGGCAAAGATCTCGGCCAGTTCGAGCAAACGTTGTTCGACCCAATCCCGACGGTGTTCGTAGGACTTTCCGTCATACGGATCGATCCCGCACAGCCACGCTCGCCGCACACAGCGCGAGATGCAGTGGTAGAAACCGGGCGTGTGCGGGTCGACGAGGAGGCTGCGGGCCGTGGTCATGCCGACAGCGTGACGTCATGGCAGCGCGCTGTCTGTAGGAAATTTCCGATGCGCAGCGTAGGGTGACGCCGGAAATTTGGATGTCCTGATTCCCGGTCAACGCCGGAAATTTGGATGTCCTGATTCCCGCTCGTTCCGAAGCGAAAGAAGTAATGGTACGATGGGACATCATGCAGTAGAAGAATTTGTCCGCATTTAACGCAACGTTGGTGGGGAGGGGGCAACGCGCTTTGACATTGCCATCTCCGAGAATGCCTGCCGCGCTGCCGAGCGATGAGAATGGCAACGATGAGCAAAATATGACGCTGATGTTGCCAGGTAACCTCGCGAGTGTTCGGTGTCGTCAAGTCCGTTTATTCAGAAGGGAAAGCGTCATGAGAGCTCGGTGCCAGACAATCGCGCGGGTTGCACTTATGCTGATGTCATCACTCGCGATCCAGCATATCGCGCGCGGCAGACCCCGGCACCTGGAGTCCGGCCGCTTCGCTCGCCGTGGGGCGGTGGCACCAAACTGCGACACGGTTGGTGTCAGGTCAGGTGTTAGTCGCCGGAGGTGCGGATCTCAACGGTATCCAATTTTCCAGCGTCGAGTTGTATGAACCGGCGACAAATACCTGGAGCACAACCGGCTCGCTCGCGTTCGCGCGATCAACGCATAGCGCCACGCTGCTGATGTCAGGCAAGGTTTTGGCATCCGGCGGCCTAGGTGGCATCAGCAGCGCCGAATTGTACGATCCGTCGACGGGCGCGTGGAGCTCCGCGGGCTCGCTCAGCGTGCCCCGATTTCTGCCTACCACTACGTTGCTGAGCTCGGGCCAAGTGCTTGTGGCTGGGGGAGGCGACAACACAACAGGCCACGCGATGGCCAGCGCCGAACTCTACGATCCAGTCACGAACACGTGGAGTGCAACCGGCGCGCTCACTGTCGCGCGCTATGGTCATACGGCCACGCTGTTGCCGTCGGGTCGGGTACTGGTAGCTGGCGGTACGGGCCTGGGTAACGACCAACTCAGCAGTGCCGAGCTATACGATCCGACGACTAACGCGTGGAGCCCAACGGGCGACCTCATCACCGCACGCACATTTCATAGCGCCGCCCTGCTCCATTCCGGCGAGGTGTTGGTGGTAGGTGGCGAATCCGCCAATGGTGACGCGCTTGCCAGCGCAGAACTGTACGACCCGGCAGCGAAGGCATGGAGCACGACCGGTGCGCTCGCGACGGCGCGGGAGTTACACACATCCACGATAATGGCCTCAGGCCAACTATTGACAGTCGCCGGCAGTGCTCTTCAGTTTTTCCAAGCTATCGCCAGTAGCGAGCTGTTCGACGCTGAAACGAACACATGGAGCACGACCGGCATGCTTGCAACAGCGCGTGTTGGACACACCGCCACATTGCTGTACACGGGGCAAGTGCTGGTGACGGGGGGCCAAAACAATGGCAGCGAGCTCGCGAGCGCCGAACTCTATCAGCCGCTCATGACGGATAAGATTTTCAAAAACGGTTTTGATGCTGCAACGCCGGAGTCCAATTGATTCAAGACGGACGTTGCGAGTTGCTCATCCAAACCCCGCCGCCGTCCGCAACAACCAACAACAACTGCAACAACTGGGACACCCACGATTTAGAGCGACGACCGGGACGGCGACCGGGACACCCACAAACCGGGGCCCTGAGGATCAGGTCCATCTTCCCCGGAGGGCGACCTCGTGGCGATCCGATTGTCGCCAACATGGAATCAATGAATCCCGGTCCTGATGGTTTGCTGACGCAGAATCCGGCCGCATATTGGTTTGATGCAAAAACCAAGGAGCCGGAGATGATCACCCTGCGTCGCAGCAACGAACGCGGCCACGCCAACCATGGCTGGCTCGATTCCTGGCACAGCTTTTCGTTTGCCAACTACTTCGATCAGAACCACGTCCATTGGGGCGCACTGCGCGTCATCAATGAAGATCGCGTGCAGCCCGGTGCCGGTTTCGGCGAGCACAGCCATCGCGACATGGAGATCATCAGCTACGTGCTCGAAGGCGCGCTTGCGCACAAGGATTCGATGGGCAACGTTGTCAGCATCGTGCCGGGCGAGGTGCAGCGCATGAGCGCGGGCACCGGCGTCGTGCATTCCGAGTTCAACCACGACCGCACGGCAACCACGCACTTTCTGCAGATATGGATCGTTCCTGCAAAGACCGGAGTCACCCCTGGCTACGAACAGAAGACCTTTGCCGACAACGAGAAGCGCGGAACCCTGCGCCTGGTGGTGAGCCCCGATGGTCGCGAGGGATCGGTCACCATCAACCAGGACGCACTGATGCTGGCCGGCTTGTTTGACGGCAGCGAACGCGCCGATTACAAATTCGCGCCGGGGCGACTCGGCTATGTGCATCTGGTACGTGGCAAACTGAACGTCAACGGCAAGCAGCTGTCGGCGGGTGACGCGCTGATGCTGGAAAACGAATCAACCATTGCCCTTGGAGATGGCAGCGCAGCCGAAGTGCTGGTGTTCGACCTGCCGCCCCTGCCCCCGCCGCAGTAAGAATGCATGACAATGCGTAAGCTGCCTTGATCCCACCGGCCTTGAATGGAGAACGCCATGACCGACAAGAAAACGAAGAATGCATCCGGCTCGACCACCGGCGCGGGCGCCCCAGCACCCAGCGACCGCAATTCCCTGAGCGTCGGTGCCGATGGTCCGATCCTCCTGCACGATGTGCATTTCCTTGAACAGATGGCGCATTTCAATCGCGAGAAGGTTCCCGAACGCCAGCCGCACGCCAAGGGTGCAGGGGCATTCGGCGTGTTCGAGGCCACTGCCGACGTATCTGGATACACCAAGGCCGCGCTGTTCCAGCCCGGCGCAAAGACCGAAATGCTGGCGCGCTTCTCCACCGTGGCCGGCGAGATGGGCAGCCCCGACACCTGGCGCGACGTGCGCGGCTTCTCGCTGAAGTTCTACACCGACGAAGGCAACTACGATCTGGTCGGCAACAACACGCCGGTGTTCTTCGTCCGCGATCCGATGAAATTCCCGCACTTCATCCGCAGCCAGAAACGCCTGCCCGACTCCGGCCTGCGCGACAACCACATGCAATGGGATTTCTGGACCAACAACCCCGAGACCGCGCACCAGGTCACCTACCTCATGGGCGAACGCGGCCTGCCGCGCAGCTGGCGCCAGATGAATGGCTATGGATCGCATACCTATCTGTGGATCAATGCCGCCGGCGCGAAGTTCTGGGTCAAGTACCACTTCCACAGCGAACAGGGCATGGCCTTCTTCAGCAACGCCCAAGCCGCCGCAATGGCCGGCAGCGATGCCGATTTCCATCGCCGCGACCTGTTCGAGGCGATCGCCCGGGGCGAGTTTCCACGCTGGAAACTGTCGGCGCAGGTAATGCCGTATGCCGACGCGGCCAACTACCGCTTCAACCCCTTCGACCTGACCAAGGTCTGGCCGCACAAGGACTATCCGCTGATTCCGGTCGGCTCGATGACGCTCAACCGCAATCCGGAAAACTTCTTCGCCCAGATCGAACAGGCGGCGTTCTCGCCGGGTAACACGGTTCCGGGCATCGGCCTGTCGCCGGACAAGATGCTGCTGGGACGCGCTTTCGCTTACGCCGATGCACAACGCAACCGCATCGGTACCAATTTCCACCAGTTGCCGGTCAACCAGCCCAAGGTGCCGGTGAACAGCTATCTGTTCGATGGCCAGATGGCTTACCACCACAGCGGCAACGCGCCCGTGCATGCGACCAACAGCGGCGGCAGGTCGTGGGCGGACCAGACCGGCCCGGTTGCGGATGGCTGGGAGGTGGACGGCGCGATGGTGCGCAGTGCCTACACGCTGCGCGCCGAAGATGATGACTTCGGCCAGGCCGGTACGCTGGTGCGCAAGGTGTTCAATGATGCACAGCGCGATGCCCTGGTCGATCAGGTTGCCGGCAGCCTGCTTGGCGGCGTGCGTAGTCCGGTGCTGGAGCGCGCCTTCGAGTACTGGAAAAACATTGATGCCGCGATCGGAAAGCGCATCGAGGACAGACGTACGCAGGCAGCGCAGCCGCACCCGCCGAAGGCATGGGCGAGGGCGACCCGCGATTTCAGTCGGATGGCATCGCGGACAAAGGGGACTTTGGGCCTGAGGCCCTTCCTCGCGCCACCTTGGGAAGGCCATTCATGGGGCCCTGCCTTTGCGGGGGGTGGGGGGGGGGTCGCGGCCGTGCGGGCATCGGGGAGAAAGGCAGGGCCGAGTACAAAGGGCCCTCTCCCCTCACGGGCAGGAGGGGGGGAGGGGGTGGCGGGGGGGGGGGGGGCCCCAGTCATGGGCGATGCCTTTCAGCCACGGCGGGCGGCCTCGATTGCGGCAATATCGATCTTTCCCATCTGCATCATCGCCGCGAATGCGCGCTTGGCGACAGCCGGATCGGGGTCATTGATGGCGGCGGTCAACGCTCGCGGGGTGATCTGCCAGGACAGGCCCCACTTGTCCTTGCACCAGCCGCAGGCGCTTTCCTGGCCGCCGTTGCCGACGATGGCATTCCACAAGCGATCCGTTTCCGCCTGATCGTCCGTCGCCACCTGAAACGAGAACGCCTCGTTGTGCTTGAAGGTTGGACCTCCGTTCAATCCAAGGCACGGAATACCGATGACGGTGAAGGAGACGGTCAGCACGTCTCCCTGCTTGCCATCGGGATAGTCCCCTGGCGCGCGCATGATCGCGCCCACCGCGCTGTCCGGGAAAGTTGCCGCATAGAAGGTCGCGGCATCCAATGCGGTGCCGTCGTACCACAGGCAAATCGTGTTCTTGCTGGTCATTGCGGATCTCCGTGGTGCACGCTGACATGATGCACCACGCGGGTAGCGTGCATTCACCCGCGCCGAAGAAGCCGTCTGCCTATTCCTCCTCCTCCGCGTCGTCACCCGGCCGCGCCAGTGCGGCAACGATGTCGGCACCGCTGGGAGCCTGGTACAGACGCAGGCCGAATTCCGGCAATACCGCCAGCAGGTGATCGAAAATGTCGCTGGCCAGGTTCTCGTACGGCACCCAGCTGACGTTGGCCGAGAAGCAGTACACCTGCAGCGGCAAGCCGGTCGGCGTCGGTTCGAGCTGGCGCACCATCAGGGTCATGTCCTGGGCGACGCCCGGATGCGAGCGCAGATAAGCGGTCATGTAGGCGCGGAAGGTGCCGAGGTTGGTGGCGCGCCGACTGTTGACCGGATCCTTGCCGGCCGCCTCGAGTTTGGCGTTGTACTCGGCCAGTTCGACCTGCTGCTTGTCCAGGTAGTCGTCGATCAAGGCGATGCGGCGCAAGCGCTGGCGTTCGTGCAGATCGAGAAAACGCACCGAGTTCTGGTCGATCAACAGTGCGCGCTTGATCCTTCGCCCGCCAAATTCCTGCATCCCGCGCCAATTGCGGAAACTCTCGCTGATCAGCTTCCAGGTCGGAATGGTGCTGATGGTCTTGTCCCAGTTCTGCACCTTGATCGTATGCAGGCTGATGTCGATGACGTCACCGTCGACATTCTGGCTGGGCATCTCGATCCAGTCGCCGACGCGCAGCATGTCGTTGCTCGACAGTTGCAGGCTGGCCACCAGCGACAGCAGGGTATCCTTGAACACCAGCATCAGCACTGCGGTCATCGCACCGAAGCCGGTCAGCAGGACCAGCGGGGACTTGCCGATCAAGGCGGCGATGATGAGCACGCCGGCAATGATGTAGATGCCGATCTTCAGCAGTTGCAGGTAGCCCTTGATCGGGCGTCGCGTCGCGTGGCGACTGGATTTTTCATAGATGTCGTTGAGTGCGTCGAGCAGGTTGGCGATGGCCAGCGCCACGCTCAGCGCAATGTAGGCGCGGGCAATGCTGCGCACTACGGTATCAAGCCAGGCGGGCACGCCCGGTACGAGGACAATGCCGCCGAGCACGATCAACGCCGGCACGACATTGGCCAGGCGTGCCAGCACGCGGCGGCCCATCATCGCGTCGTCCCATTTGCTCGGCGAGGCTTTGGCCAGTCGCCCGACCACGACCAGCAGGACGCGCCGCGTCAGCCAGTTGGCCAGCCAGGCGATGAGGGCCAGCACGAGCAGCGCGACCAATGTGGAGGCATGCGGAATGCCGGCCAGCGGCTGCACGAGATGGGCGTCGATGATTTCCTGCATGCGCAACAGGGTAGCGATTGTGCGTGGCAGGGGAAACCCGAGCCGGATCAAGTCGGCTGAAGCGTTCAGCCACGCGGGTGCAGTTTGTTGACAGAGCATGCCCGAGCCGGACTTGGCCGCACGCATGGCGGCACCAGCGAGGCACTGCCGGATCGGGCTACTTCGCCTTCGGCAGGAACTTGAAACGACAGACGTTGCCGCCTCTTGCCATGCATTCCTGGTGGTCGATCGTGCTGTCGGTGAAGCGCGCCATCATGGCCAGGTCGAAGCGGCAGATCTCGGGATCCTTCATCGCCAGCTTGTGGAAAACGCAATTGTCCGCCTCGATGACAGGCTGGCCGTCGATCACGCTGGCTTCGCCGGTGTTGTAGCCCATCTCCTGCATGATGCGGGCGAGCTTCTGCACTTTTTCCTGCGGCTCCGTCGCCGGCTGGCTCTGCGCCAGCAACTGGTCGGCCACGCGTTCGCCCATGCGCCCGAGGCGTTCCTTGAGCACCGCATCGCCGGCATCGTCGCGGATGCTATCGATCACCAGTTCGGCAAACCACGAGTACTGCCGCGGAAACAGCTCCAGGCCCTTGTCCGAGAGCACGTAAAGCTGCTCGGGCCGGCCACCGGAAGGCCGCGAGATGCCGGCCTCGACAAGGCCGTCGTTGCCCAGCGACGCCAAATGCTGGCGCACCGCATTGCGGGTCACGTGCAGGCCGCGTGAGAGCTCATCCACGGTCAGGCCGGTCTTGGTGCGCAGCAGGAGTCTGAGCAGCGCCTGCTGGCGATTTCCCATTACCTTGATCATTGTCCTCTCGCGATTGAGCGGTGGCCGGCGACCTCCATCGAGCATCGCATGCTACTGGATTCCGACTTTATCATCTTATGGCATATCTTACTTGACAATCTATTTTATCAAGATCAGCATGAGGATCCCAGCCAACGCAAGGAGTTCGTCATGTCATCCCCCATCCGCCAACCACTGGCCGTGCTCGCCCTGGTCGCCCTGCTCGGAAGCGCTGGCCCGCTGCTTGCGCACGAGGCCCCGGCTGCTGCTGCAACGCATACGGTTACCGTCAAGCAAGCAACAACCCAGGCTGCCCTGCGCGACCTCTGGATCGGACATATCTTCTGGGTGCGCAACGTCGCCCTGGAAACCATGGACGGCAACAGCGCCGCAGCAAAGGCTGCCGAGGCCGAGGTCGTCAGCAACGCGAAACAGATTGCCGCCTCGATCGAGCCTTTCTATGGAAAAGCGGGCTCCGACGCCCTGATGGATCTGCTGGTCGGCCATTACGGCGGAGTCAAGGCGCATATCGATGCCACCGCCACCGCTGATGCGGCCAAGCAGGCTGCGGCCTCCAGGCAACTGACGGCCAATGCCGGCGCGATTGCCGATTTCCTCAGCGGGGCCAATCCCAATCTGCCGCGTGCGACGGTCAACTCCCTCTTCATCGGCCATGCCGCGCACCACATGGAGCAGGATCAGCAGCTCAAGGACCACAAGTATGTCGAGGAAGGCAAGACCTGGGCGGCCATGCGCGATCACATGTACGTGATTGCCGACGCACTCACCGATGCCCTCGCCAAGCAGTTCCCGGACAAATTCAATTGATAGAACGATAGAACGCCACACCGCAGCAAGCCAACTGCCCGCTACGTATCGAGAATCCCCATGAATGCCCTCACCGCAATGCAGCTGCTGCCTGATGTGCAGGCACAAGCTGATTTCCGCAAGCAACGCATCGATGCCGTCGGCGTCAAGGGCGTGCGCTACCCGGTCGTCATCCACTCCGGCGCGCACGCCGTCGCCACCATTGCCAGTTTCTCGATGAACGTGGCGCTGGCCCCGGAAATCAAGGGCACGCACATGTCGCGCTTCATCGAGTTGATCGAGGCGCACGCCAGCCATCTCGACCTGGCCGGCTTGCGCGCGTTGGTGTTCGAGATGCTCGAACGGCTTGATGCACGCAGCGGCAGCATCACCCTGCGCTTCCCCTACTTCGTCAGCAAGGCCGCTCCGGTGTCAGGGGTCAACAGCTTGCTGGATCACGATGTCGAATGGTGCGGCAGCGTCGACGCGGACGGCCAGTTCGCATTGCGCGTGCGGGTTGTCGTGCCGGCCACCAGCCTGTGTCCCTGCTCCAAACAGATCTCCGCCTACGGCGCGCACAACCAGCGCTCGCACATCAGCATTGCAGCCGAGATCCGCGATTCCATATCAATTGAAGAACTGATTGCGATTGCCGAGGCCAGCGCCTCCTGCGAAGTCTACGGCCTGCTCAAGCGTGCCGATGAAAAGTTCGTCACCGAGCGCGCCTACGACAACCCGAAATTCGTCGAAGACCTGGTTCGCGATGTCGCCCACGCGCTCGACCAGGATGCGCGCATCGGCGGCTATCTGATCGAGGCGGAAAACTTCGAATCGATCCACAACCACTCGGCCTTTGCGCGCATCGAACGCATCGGGCCTGAGCCTGCGGCCACGCGCGCGAGCAGGCACCTGCACGTCGCCGCAGCCGACGGCGTGAACGGAGCATTGTCATGAGTGCACAACCCAGCGTCTTGCTCAAGCGCGAAACGGTCGCCGAAGGTACGGTTGCCTTCCACTTGCTGAAGCCGGCGGGATTCGAGTTCAAGCCAGGCCAGGCGATCGATCTGATTCTCGATGATCCGCAACTGGGCGAGGATTCCCGTGTGCACGCGTTCTCCATCGTCAGCGCCCCGCATGAGGACACCCTGACGGTGACGACGCGCATGCGCGACAGTGCCTACAAACGCGCCCTCGGTCGCCTCGAACCGGGAGCAGGCGTTTCCATCGACGGTCCGTTCGGCTCGATGATCTTGCACAACAGGGCTTCGCGTGCGGCCTGCTTCATTGCCGGCGGCATCGGCATTACGCCCTTCATGAGCATGTTGCGGCACAGCTTCAAGACGGAATCGGCCCATCAGCTGATGCTGATCTATTCCAATCGGCGCCCCGAGGACTGCGCCTTCCTCGCCGAACTGCAGGGCTATGCCAGGCAGCACGAACGCTTCAAGATGGTCGCGACGATGACCGACATGGGCAAATCTGCCAGCACCTGGAGTGGTGAAACCAGTCTGGTCGATGGCGCATTCCTGACCCGCGTCAGCGCCGCCCTGGAATCACCGATCTTTTACGTCGCCGGCCCGCCCGGCCTGGTCGTCGCCATGCGCGCCGCGCTGGGCGCCGCCGGCATCGACGACGACGATATCCGCAGCGAGGATTTCTTCGGCTACTGATCGATCCGCTTCGGCAGCCGATCCGCGATCAGACGCCGAAGGCGCGGTTGCACCAGTCAAACAGCGGGCCCCAGGCGAGACCGAGCACGACCAGGGCGAGGCCGTTGAGCGAGATCACCCAGCGCAGTGGCAGATCTGCCGGCAGCGGCACTGCCGCATCGTCGGCCGCCGCGTCGAAGTACATGACCTTGACCACGCGCAGGTAGTAGTAGATGCCGATGATGGCGAAGATGATGGCAACAATCGCCAGCCACAGGAAGCCGGCGTCGATGGCCGATTTCAGCACCAGCAGCTTGGCAAAGAAACCGAACAATGGCGGCACGCCGGCCAGCGAGAACATCGAAATGCCCATGATCGCGGCATACCAGGGGCTGCGCTGGTTGAGTCCCTTGAAGTCATCGATCTCCTCGCACTCGAATCCGGCGCGGGCGAGCAAGGCGATGATGCCGAAGGCGACCGTGGCGGTCATCGTGTAGCTGATGATGTAGAACATCGCCGCCGAGTAACCTGCCGGCGAGCCGCCGACAAATCCGAGCAGCATGAAACCGATGTGCGAGATCGTCGAATAGGCGAGCATGCGCTTGAGGTTCGACTGCGCGATCGCGAACAGGTTGCCGACCGCCAGCGAGAGCACCGAGAGCAGAGCCAGCATCGGCGTCCAATGCTCGCTCATCGGGCCAAGGCCGCCTTCGAGCAGGCGGTAGAGCAGTCCGAACGCGGCGACCTTGGGTGCTGATCCGATGAACACGGTGATTGCTGTCGGCGCGCCGTGATAGACATCCGGCAACCACATGTGGAATGGCGCGGCACCGAGCTTGAAGGCGACGCCGGAAACGATGAAGACCAGGCCGATGGCCAGCCAACCGCGATGCTCGACCTGGTTGATCTGCGCACTGATGGCCGCCAGATCGAGCGTGCCGGTGGCCCCGTAGATCATCGACATGCCATACAGCAGCAGGCCGGAAGCCAGCGCCCCTAGCACGAAATACTTGATCGCCGCTTCGGCCGAGATCGCCGAGTTGCGGTTCAAGGCGACCAGCGCATAGGACGACAGCGCGAGCAATTCGAGGCCGAGGTAGGCGATCACCAGGCTGCCCGCGGAAACCAGCAGCATCATGCCGATCGTGGCAAACAGGATCAGCAGGTAGAACTCGCCAAACAGCAAGCTGCGCTCGCGCATGTAGTTGCGCGCGTAGAACAGGCTCAGGCCGGTGGTGAGCAGGACAAACTGCTTGAGCACGACGCTGATGCCATCGTGCTTGAACATGCCGTTGAACGCGCTGACGCCCTGGGCGACTTCCGGCGCACCGCGCCAGACCAGGAACGAGGTCACGGCAATGGCCACGATCGACAGCCAATGGGTAATGTCGCGCTGGCTCGGCTTGAGGAACAAATCGATCAGCAGGATCGCGCAGGTGGCGCCCAGCAACACCAGCTCGGGCAGGATGACGAGCAGATCGGCGGGATTGAATTGGATGGTCATCGGATTCTCAGGCCTTGCTCAGCATCAACGCATTGACGATCTGCAGCACCGAGCTGTCCATCAGGTCGGTCAGCGGCTTCGGGTAGATGCCGAGGGCAAGTACGGCAGCGGCGAATGATCCGAGCACGATCCATTCGCGTGCATCGAGATCCTTGAACTTGGCAACTTTCGGATTGGTGACTTCGCCGAAGATCACGCGCTTGACCAGCCACAACGTGTAGGCGGCACCGATGATCAGGGTGAACGCGGCGACCAGGGCGATGAAGGGATTGCTCTGGAACGAGGCCAGGATGACCATGAACTCGCCAACGAAACCACTGGTACCTGGCAGGCCGCAATTGGCCATGGAAAAGAGGATGAAGAATCCGCCGAACCACGGCATCACGTTCATGACGCCGCCGTACTCGTCGATCATGCGCGTGTGCAATCGATCGTAGAGCACGCCGATGCAGGCGAACATCGCGCCGGAGACGAAGCCGTGCGAAATCATCTGCACCATCGCACCCTGCATGCCCAGGCGCGCCGCATCCGGATTGGCGTGCTCGCGGACCAGGGCCAGGGAGATGAAGATGCCGAGGGTGACGAAGGCCATGTGCGCGACCGACGAATAGGCGACCAGCTTCTTCATGTCGTCCTGGACGAGGGCGACATAGCCGATGTAGACCACCGCGACCAGCGACATGGCGATGACCACCCAGGCGTATTCCTGCGAGGCATCCGGGGTGATCGGCAAGGAGAAACGGATGAAACCGTAGCCGCCGACTTTCAGCATGATCGCGGCAAGGATCACCGAACCGCCGGTTGGTGCCTCGACGTGGGCATCCGGCAACCAGGTGTGCACCGGCCACATCGGCACCTTGATCGCGAAACCGGCAAGGAAGCCGAAGAACAGCCAGGCCTGTTCGGTCGCGCTGAGCGGCGCGGCGGCAAAGGCGGCCAGGGAGAACTCACCGGTCTTCATGTGCAGGTAGATCAGCGCGATCAGCATGAAGATCGAGCCGAGGAAGGTGTAGATGAAGAACTTCAGCGTTGCGTAGACACGACGCGGGCCGCCCCAGACGCCGATGATGATGAACATCGGGATCAGCATGGCCTCGAAGAACACGTAGAACAGCAATGCATCGGTGGCCGCGAAGATGCCGATCAACATGCCCTCGAGCACGAGCATGGCCGCCATGTACTGGGAAACCCGCTTGTTGATCGGCCCCCACGAGCCAATGATGACGAGCACGCTGGTGAACGTGGTGAGGACAATCAGGGCAACCGAGATGCCATCCACGGCCAGGCCGTAATAGGCCTTGAGTCCGCCGATCCAGAGATGCGATTCGGCAAACTGCATGCCTCCGGCGACGGCCTCATAACCGATGTAGAGCGGCAGGCTGGCGACGAAGGTGAGCAGGGCGACGAGCAGGCTGAGCCAGCGTGCGACACGCGCATCGCGGCCCAGGGCGAGCACGAGGACGGCACCGACAATCGGCAACCAGATCAGAACGCTGAGAAGAGGCCAGTGAGCCATGGTGTTCGTCATTCCCCGTCGATCAGGCAGCGATGCGCGTCAACACCCACCATGATCCGCCCAGCAGCAGGATCAGGCCGAGGATCATCGCGAATGCATAGTGGTAGAGATAGCCGGACTGGAGCCGGCGCAGCAGCGCCGAAACCTGGTCGACCAGGCTGGCCGAGCCATTGATTGCGCCGTCGATCAGCGTTGCATCGCTGCCGCGCCAGAGGCCACGGCCAAAGCGGATGCCGCCACGGGCGAAGACCGCCTGGTAGAGGTTGTCGAACCAGTATTTGTTGGCCAGTACCGCATGCAGCGGACGCAGGGCGTTCTCGGCCTTGTCGGCGATGCGCGGGTTGAACAGCCAGATCCAGGTGGCGACGATGAAGCCGGCCAGCGCGATCCAGAATGGCGGCTGGCTGAACCCGTGCAGGATCATCGCCAGCGCACCATGGAAACCGTGGCCAAGCTCGCCGATCACGTTGTTTGCCTCGCGCACGAAGATGGCGTTGCCGAAATAGTCGCCGAACAGCATCGGGCCGATGGTCAGGAAACCGATCACGATCGACGGAATCGCCAGCAATACCAGCGGCACGGTCACCACCCACGGCGATTCATGCGGCGCGTGAGCGAGGTGACCGGGCGCGTGATGCTCGGGGTCTTCGTGTCCATGATGGTGCTTGACCGGATCGACGACAAAGCGCTGCTTGCCGTGGAAGGTCATGTAGAGCAGGCGGAAGCTGTACAGCGCGGTGATGAAGACGCCCGCGAGCACGCAGAAATAGGCGTAACCGGCACCGAGGCGATGCGATTCGCCGACCGCCTCGATGATCGCGTCCTTGGAGAAGAATCCTGCAAATCCCGGTGCGCCGGCCAGGGCCAGCGAACCGATCCACATCGTGATCCAGGTGATCGGCATGTATTTGCGCAGGCCACCCATGTGGCGCATGTCCTGCTCATGGTGCATGGCAATGATCACCGAACCCGCGCCGAGGAACAGCAAGGCCTTGAAGAACGCATGCGTCATCAGGTGGAACACGCCGGCCGAATACGCCGAGACGCCGAGGGCAACGGTCATGTAACCGAGCTGGGAAAGCGTCGAATAGGCGACGACGCGCTTGATGTCGTTCTGCACCACACCGATCAAGCCGGTGAACAAGGCCGTGGTCGCGCCGATCACCAGCACGAAGGTCAGCGCGGTTTCGCTCAACTCGAACAGCGGCGACATGCGCGCGACCATGAAGATGCCCGCGGTGACCATGGTCGCCGCGTGGATCAGGGCCGAGATCGGCGTCGGGCCTTCCATCGAGTCCGGCAGCCACACGTGCAGCGGCACCTGGGCCGACTTGCCCATGGCGCCGATGAAAAGGCAGATGCAGACGATCGTCGCCACCTGCCAGGGATGACCGGCGATCAGTTCGACCGAGCGCGAGGCCATGTCCAGCGAGGGGTCTTGTGCGTGCGCGAACACGGCGGCGTAGTCGAGCGAACCGCCAAACCACAGCAGCACGCCGGCAATGCCCAGCAGAAAACCGAAATCGCCGACGCGGTTGACGATGAACGCCTTCATGTTGGCGAATATCGCGGTCGGCCGCTTGTACCAGAAGCCGATCAGCAGATAGGAGACCAGGCCGACCGCTTCCCAGCCGAAGAACAGCTGCAGGAAGTTGTTGCTCATCACCAGCATAAGCATCGAGAAGGTGAACAGCGCGATATAACTGAAGAAGCGCTCGTAGCCATCATCCTCGGCCATGTAGCCGATCGTGTAGACATGCACCATCAACGAGACAAAGGTGACCACCACCATCATCATCGCGGTCAGGCGGTCGATCAGGAAACCGACGTGCGCACTCGTGCTGCCGACCTCGAACCAGGTGTAGATGTTCTGGTTGAATACCTCGGCTCCGCCCCAGACCAGTTTGTAAAGCACGAGGATCGACAACACGCAACTCAGGGCGACGCCGGCTATGGTCACGCTGTGCGAGGCGACGCGGCCGATGCGCTTGCCGAACAGGCCGGCAACCAGCGCGCCGAACAACGGCGCGAGGACGATCGTCAGCAGGATGGATTTGTCGAGCATCATCAATCAACCCTTGAGCTTGTCGATGTCGGTCACGTCAATCGTCGCGCGATTGCGGAACAGGACGACGAGGATGGCCAGGCCGATCGCGGCCTCAGCGGCAGCCACGGTCAGGATGAAGAAGACGAAAACCTGACCGGACGGATCGCCGAGATAGCGCGAAAAGGCGATGAAATTCGTGTTCACCGCGAGCAGCAGCAACTCGATGCACATCAGCAGCACGATCACGTTCTTGCGGTTGATGAAGAATCCGGCCACGGCGATGCACAGCAGCACGGCGGCGAGGCCGAGGAAATGCGCGAGGGTGATCATGGTGCCACCTCCCCTTTCTTCTCCGCCGCCATCTTCACCAGGCGGATGCGATCCTCGCGCTTGACCATGACCTGGCGTGCGGGATTCTGCAGCTTGGTGTGGCTGCGCTTGCGCTCGTTCAGGGTGACCGCGGCAATCAGGCCGACCGTGAGGATCACCGCGGCAATCTCGAAGGGCAGGACGAATTCGCGAAACAGCGTATGCCCCAGCCATTCCATGTTCGACATGCCGGCGAGCACGGCCGGATCTTCACCAGGCGGCGCCTGCACGCTGCGCACGCCGATCATCATCAGCATCTCCACCAGCATGACCGCGGCAACGAGCATGCCGACCGGCAGGAAGCGCACGAAGCCTTCGCGCAGTGGCGCGAAGTCGACATCCAGCATCATCACCACGAACAGGAACAGCACCATGACCGCGCCGACATAGACCAGGGCAAGGGCGACGCCGAGGAATTCAGCCTGGGCGAGCAGCCAGACGCAGGCCATCGAGAAAAAGGTCAGGACCAGGCACAACGCGGCCACGACCGAGTTCTTCACGCTGATCACGGACAAAGCCGCGACGACGGCGACCGTGCCGAAGAAATAGAAGCAGAGCAGTTCAAATGTCATCGGATTCTCCGTGTCTGCTCATCGGAATGCCGCGTCCTGTGCACGGGCCGCGGCGATTTCGCCTTCGTAGCGATCGCCAATCGCCAGCAACTGGACCTTGTCGACCACGTTCTGGCCACGCTTCTCGAAATGGTATTCGTGCAGCTGCGTCTCGACGATGGAATCGACCGGGCAGGATTCCTCGCAGAAACCGCAGAAGATGCACTTGAACAGGTCGATTTCGTAACGCGTCGTGCGCCGCGTGCCGTCACTGCGCATTTCCGAATCGATGGTGATCGCCAACGCCGGACACACGGCCTCGCACAGCTTGCAGGCAATGCAACGCTCCTCGCCGTTCGGGTAGCGACGCAGCGCATGCAGACCGCGGAAACGATTCGACTTCGGGATGTGTTCTTCCGGATAGCGCATCGTGTACTTCGGCTTGAACATGTAACGCATGGTCAGCCACATGCCGGCCAGCAGCTCGAGCAGGAGCAGGCTTTTCAGGTAATTGAAGACTCTATTCATGGCTGTTGTGTATGTCCTGGCTCGCTCAGGCGCCGATCGTGACGAGGCCGAAATACTTCAGGCAGGCGGCGACAACCACCCAGACAATCGTGATCGGAATGAACACCTTCCAGCCCAGGCGCATGATCTGGTCATAGCGGTAGCGCGGGAACGTGGCGCGGAACCACAGGTAGAAGAACGAGAACAGGAAGGCCTTGATGAAGGTCCACTGCCAGCCGCCCTTCCAGATCCAGTCGACCCATGCCACATCGGCATTGATCCACCCCTGCAGCGGGCTCAACCAGCCGCCCATGAAAAGCACGGTGGCGAGGAACGCGATCAGGATCATGTTCGCGTATTCGGCAAGGAAGAAGATCGCGAACGCGGAACCCGAATACTCGACATGGAAACCGGCAACGATTTCCGATTCGCCTTCGGCCATGTCGAACGGCGCGCGGTTGGTTTCGGCGACACCGGAAATGAAATAGATGACGAACATCGGCAGCAGCGGCAGCCAGTACCAGTCAAGGAAACCCTTGCTGCCGGCCTGGGCCATGACGATCTCGGTCAGATTGAGGCTGCCGGTCATGATCATCACGCTGACCAAGGCAAAGCCCATCGGGATCTCGTAGGAGATGGTCTGTGCCGCCGCACGCATGGCCCCGAGCATCGCGTAGCGCGAGTTCGACGACCAGCCAGCGAGGATGATGCCGTAGACGCCCAGCGAGGTCAGCGCCAGCAACAGCAGCAGACCGACGTTGACATCCGCCAGCACCAGGCCGGCATCGAACGGCACCAGTGACCAGGCGGCAAACGAAGGCACCAGGGCGATCAGCGGGGCCAGCACGAACAGGAACTTGTTCGCCGAGCTGGGCTGGATGACTTCCTTGAACAACAGCTTGAAGACATCCGCAAAAGCCTGCAGCAGGCCGAACGGGCCGATCTGGTTCGGCCCCAGGCGCACGTGCATCCAGCCGATGACCTTGCGTTCCCAGTAGACGAACATCGCCACCGCGATGATCACCGGAACCGCGATCACCAGGATTTTCAGCACTACCCAGGCGACGAGGCCGGTGTTGCCGTATGCCAGCAGCGATTCGCGCACCGCATCGATCATGCTGAAGCCCTCGCGATCTTCAAGGCCGAGCCATTGGCCGGGATCGCGGCAACCGCCGCGTAACCGGCCTCGATCCACGCTGCGCCAACGGGAACAGCCGCATCGACCTGCACAACAAGCAACGTGGTCTCGACATGGGCCTTGTCGCCCTGCCCCAGACCAAGCCTGGCGGCATCGGCGGGGTTCAGGGAAACCCGCGGGCCGCAGGTCAGCGGATGCGCGTTGAGCGCAGGCGAACGACGCAACACGGCGTCGCCGCGATAGATGGCGGTGGTGGCAATGCGCTCGAATGCGCCGGCAGCGGTGCTTTTCGAAGTCCGCGCGCCCGGTTCACGCGCCGTCGTCGAGGCCTTGGTCATCTGCGCACGCACTTCGCCGATCTCGGTGAAACCGAATCCGTCAAGGGCCAACGCGGAACCGAGTGCGCGCAACACCTTCCAGCCCGGACGCGCCTCCGCCGGGGTCCTGGCGCCCGCGCCGAGAATCTGCACGATGCCATCGACATTCGTGTAGCTCGCCTCGATCTCCGGCGGCAGGCCGATCGGCAATACTGCATGCGCCTTGCTGCGCACGCCGCTGCATGCGTACGCCCCGATGTAGAGATAGAAATCCGTGCTGCTGCGCGCCTGGTCGAAGGCGGCCGGCATGGCAAAGTCAGCCGAGCCGGCGTGATAGACGATCAGCGTCTTCGGCGGCCTGGCGAGCATCTGAGCGGCATTGCTTCCATCCTGCCGGGGTGCAACGCCGGCATCGGCGAGACCGATCGCGTTGGCACCGGAGGGAATCTCGTTGCAGGCCGAGCCGGTGGCACGTGCGATGAATTTCGCCGCGGCCCGCAACCAGGCCGCATCGGCATGCTGCACGGCAGACTCGCCAAGGATCACCACCGAGGCGCTGGCATCGGTCAACTGGCTGATCAACGCCTTCGCCGACTCGCCGGCTGAGGTCTTCGCAAGCTCCGCAGCCAGGGTCGACGATGCCGGCAGCTTGCCTGCGTCATTGGCGGCGCGGGCAAGACCGAGGACGACATCGACCATCGCTGCCGGAGCAACGATCTGCTTGCCGGCAAGCGCGAAGTTGAAATCGAAATCCAGCGGATTGATGACATGCACCCTGGCCCCGGCATTCACCGCCTTGCGCAGGCGATGGTTGAGCAGAGGCATCTCATGGCGCGGGTTGCAACCGATGAGGAGGATGGACGTGGCCTTCTCCAGATCGGCAACCGGCATTTCGAATGCGTGGGCATGCGGCGCATCGGAAAAATCGAGCTGGCGCAGGCGATGGTCGATCGCATCGCTGCCGAGTCCGCGCACGAGCCTGGCCAGCAGATGGCCTTCCTCGTTCGAGGTCAGCGGCGCCACCAGGGCACCGAGATCTGCACCCGAGCTGCGCAGCCGCTCGGCGACAAAGGCGAGGGCTTCGGTCCAACTGGTCTCGACCAGCTCGCCGTTCTTGCGGATCATCGGCATCGTTGCGCGATCTTCCGCATACAGGCCTTCATGACTGTAGCGATCGCGATCGGACAGCCAGCATTCGTTGATCGCCTCGTTGTCGCGCGGCACCGTGCGCAGCACTTCGCCGCGGCGCGTGTGCAGCCACAGGTTCGAGCCGAGCGCATCGTGATAGCCGATCGATGCGCGGGCAATCAACTCCCAGGCGCGGGCGCGGAAACGGAACGGCTTGTTGGTCAGCGCGCCAACCGGGCAGACATCGATCACGTTGCCCGACAACTCGCTCATCAAGGGCTGGCCGACGTAGGTGCCGATCTGCAGGCGTTCGCCACGCTCCATGCCGCCCAGTTCGTAGGTGCCAGCCACTTCGGCCATGACCCGGATGCAGCGCGTGCAATGGATGCAGCGGGTCATCTCGGTTTCGACCAGCGGGCCGAGATCCTCGTCGGCGACGACGCGCTTGCGTTCGACGAAACGGCTGACGGAACGGCCAAATCCAAGCGACAGATCCTGCAACTCGCACTCGCCACCCTGGTCGCACACGGGGCAATCCAGCGGATGGTTGATGAGCAGGAATTCCATCGCATTGCGCTGCGCCGACAGCGCGCGCTGCGATTGCGTGAAGACCTTCATGCCATCGGCAACCGGGGTTGCGCACGACGGCTGCGGCTTCGGCATCGGCCTGCCACCCATCTCGACCTCGACCATGCACATGCGGCAATTGGCGGCGATGGGCAGTTTTTCGTGGTAACAGAAGCGCGGAATCGCCACGCCGATGCGATCGGCGGCCTGAATGATCATCGAGCCCTTCGGCGCAAACACCTGGGTGCCATCGATCTCGATCGAGACATGATCGGGCGGTGCAGTCGGCGTCACTGGCTGCGCGCTCATGCTCGGGCTCCTGTTGAAGCCGGGATTCGGCAAAGCTGGGACGTGCGGCTTTGTTCTACCGATTCCCGATTCCCCATTCCCCATTCCCGGTTTGCAACTGCAGTAAGCAAAGTCATGCCGCTTCCCCCCGCTGCAAACCCACCATCGACCTGCCATTCACGATGAAATACTCGAATTCGTGCCAGTAGTGGCGCAGGAAACCCTGCACGGGCCAGGCGGCGGCTTCGCCGAAGGCACAGATCGTGTGGCCTTCGATCTGGCCGGCCGCGGCTTTCAAGGTATCCAGATCGCCGAGTTGGGCATTGCCCTGGATGATGCGGGTCAGCATGCGGTACATCCAGCCGGTACCCTCGCGACACGGCGTGCACTGGCCGCAGGATTCCTGGAAATAAAAACGTGAGATGCGCTGGCAGGCGCGCACCATGCAGGTCGATTCATCCATGACGATGACCGCGCCGGAACCCAGGCCGGAACCGGCCTTCTGGATCGCGTCGTAATCCATGGTCAGGCCCATCATGGTTTCACCGGGCAGCACCGGCATCGACGAACCGCCAGGGATCACCGCCTTGAGCCTGGCGCCATTGCGCATGCCGCCGGCCATTTCAAGCAGGTCGGCGAAGGATGTTCCGAGGGGAATCTCGTAGTTGCCGGGCCTGGCGACATGGCCGGAAACCGAAAAGATCTTCGGGCCGCCGTTGTTCGGCTTGCCGATATTGAGGAACCAGTCCGCGCCCTTGCGCAGGATCGCCGGCACCGAAGCATAGGTTTCGGTGTTGTTGATCGTCGTCGGCTTGCCGAACAGGCCGAAATTGGCCGGAAACGGCGGCTTGAAGCGCGGCTGGCCCTTCTTGCCTTCCAGTGATTCCATCATCGCGGTTTCTTCGCCGCAGATGTAGGCACCGGCACCGAGCGCGGCATGAATATCGACATCGATGCCGGAGCCGCCGATGTTCTTGCCGAGCAGGCCGGCCGCGTAGGCATCCTTGAGCGCCTGTTCGAAATGCTCGAACGGTTCGTGGTGGAATTCACCACGCAGGTAGTTGTATGCAACCGTCGAGCCGGTGGCGTAGCAGGCGATCGCCAGTCCTTCGACCACGGCATGCGGATTGAAGCGCAGAATGTCGCGATCCTTGCAGGTACCCGGCTCGGACTCGTCGGAGTTGCAAAGAATGTATTTCTGCCCCGGCGCATTGCGCGGCATGAACGACCACTTCAGACCGGTCGGGAAGCCGGCGCCGCCACGGCCGCGCAACGAACTGTTCTTCAATTCGTCGATGATCGTGACCGGGTCGGGCTTCTCGGCAAGGATCTTCTTCCAGGCCTGGTAGCCGTCGACCTTGAGGTAATTGTCGAACGTCCACGGCTGCTCGAAATGCAGCGTGGTGTAGACGACCTGGTGATCTTTTGCAGCGGGTCCGAATGCCATTACGGTCTCTTCGTCTTCTGGTCTGGAAGCGGTTCCAATCGCGCGGCACCTTGCATCCACGGCAAGGGCATCGCGGCTGCAGCCGCTTCTCGTGGGTCTATTTCAGTTCATCGAGGATCTTGTCGAGCTTGGCGATATCGAGATGTTCGTGATAATGGCCATTGACCACCATCATCGGCGCACCACAGCAGGCAGCCAGGCATTCTTCCTCGCGCTTGAGATAGATGCGGCCATCTTCCGTGCTTCCGCCAAGCTGCGTGCCGAGCTTCTTTTCGCAATGGCGCACGAGATCTTCGGCACCATTGAGCCAGCAGGAAATGTTCGTGCAGATCGCGACGTTGTTGCGACCGACCGGACTGGTCTCGAACATCGAGTAGAAACTGGCGACCTCGAATGCCCACACCTGCGGCAAATCGAGGTAGCGCGCCACCGCGACGATCAGCTCATCGGTGAGGAACCCGCCATTCTGCTCCTGCGTCGCGAACAAGCCCTGGATCAGCGCCGAACGCTTGCGATCCGGCGGAAACTTGGCCACCCACGCATCGATGTGTTCGCGCGTATGCGCCGTCAGCAGTGCCAGCGGATCGACATCCTTGACCTGGTTGTAGGTGCCGGTGGGTTTCATGGTTGGAGGGCCGGGAATGGAGAATAGAGAATAGAGAACCGGTACAGCCGCTTTCCTGCGGATCGTGCACTGTTGCCTGCTGATTTCCACTGCAAGAACAGAAATTCATAGTCGAGGCGAGTTGCTTTCCCCTCTCCCAGTTCCCTATTCCCTATTCCCCGCTTCATCGATCTATCTCCCCGAACACGACATCGTAGGTGCCGATCATGGCAACGACGTCGGAAAGCATGTGGCCACGCACGATCGTGTCCATCGTCGAAAGATGGGCAAACCCCGGGGCGCGCAGCTTGCAGCGGAAGGGCTTGTTGGCACCATCGGAAATCAGGTAGCAGGCGAATTCGCCCTTCGGCGCTTCCACTGCCGCATAGGTTTCGCCGGCGGGCACGCAATAGCCTTCGGTGAACAGCTTGAAGTGATGGATGAGGGCTTCCATCGACTCCTTCATCTCCTCACGCTTCGGCGGTGCGACCTTGTAGTTCTGCACGATCACCGGGCCCGGATTGGCGCGCAGCCAGGCCACGCATTGCCGGATGATGCGATTGGACTGGCGCATTTCCTCGACGCGCACGAGATAACGGTCGTAACAGTCGCCGTTGACGCCGACGGGAATATCGAAATCGACCTCGGCATATTTCGCATAAGGCTGTTTCTTGCGCAGGTCCCAGGCGATGCCCGAGCCACGCAGCATCGGCCCGCTCATGCCCCAGGCGTTGGCCAGTTCGGGCGGGACGATGCCGATGTCGACGGTGCGTTGTTTCCAGATGCGATTGGTGGTCAGCAGTTCCTCGTACTCGTCGACCTTGCCCGGGAAATCCGCGCAGAATGCGTCGAGGTAGTCGAGCATCGAGCCTTCGCGCCACTGGTTGAAGCGCTTGAGGTCATCGCCCTTGTGCCAGCGCGATTCCTTGTATTTCGGCATGACCACCGGCAGATCGCGATAGACGCCGCCGGGGCGATAGTAGGTCGCGTGCATGCGCGCGCCGGAGACCGCCTCGTAGCAATCCATCAGCTCTTCGCGCTCGCGGAAGGCGTAGAGGAACACCGCCATCGCGCCAAGATCGAGCGCGTTCGAGCCAATCCACATGAGGTGGTTGAGGATGCGCGTGATCTCGTCGAACATCGTGCGGATCCACTGCGCGCGTTCCGGGATCTCGAGCTGCATCAGGTTTTCGATGGCGCGCACGTAGGCATGCTCGTTGCACATCATCGAGACGTAGTCGAGTCGATCCATGTAGCCGATCGACTGGTTGAACGGCTTGGATTCGGCGAGCTTCTCGGTGCCGCGATGAAGCAGGCCGATATGCGGATCGGCACGCATGACGGTCTCGCCATCCATTTCCAGGACGAGGCGGAGGACGCCATGCGCAGCCGGGTGCTGCGGGCCGAAGTTCATCGTGTAATTGCGGATTTCTTCCATCAGCGGCTCCCGCCTTCGGATTCAGCACGCGCCTGCTCATAGCGCGAATCGTCACGGATCGTGCGCGGCACGAGCACGCGCGGCTCGATCGAGACCGGTTCGTAGATGACGCGCTTCTTGTCCGCATCGTAGCGGACCTCGACATTGCCGATCAGCGGGAAATCCTTGCGGAAGGCATGACCGACAAAACCGTAATCGGTGAGGATGCGACGCAGGTCCGGATGACCCTCGAAAACGATACCGAACAGATCGAAGGCTTCGCGCTCGAACCAGTTCACCGCCGGCCAGATGCCGACCAGCGAAGGCACCGACGGCACATCGTCATCGGCACAGAAGGTGCGCAGGCGCAAACGATGGTTGTGGGTAATCGAGAGCAGGTGGGCGACCACGGCGAAGCGCCGCGGCATGGCGGTATCACGCGGACGGTTGGCCCAGTCGAAGCGTCCCGCGCCCTTGCCTTCGACACCGCGCGAGAAGCCTTCCGAGGTGACATCGGTGGTATCCCACTCGACCTGCCCGTAACTCAGATAGTCGACACCGCAGACATCGACGCACTGCTCGAACTGCCAGGCCGGATCATCGCGCAGCGTGCGCGCCACGGACAGCAGGTTCTCGGGCAGTACCTCGATGGTGGTTTCGCCAAGCGCTTCGATACTGCTCGACACCTTCGAGCCAAGTTGCACTTGCAGGCGTCGGGCCAGGGATTCGGGTTCGCTCATGCCGGGTCCTCAGCGCGCGATCGTGTTGGTGCGGCGGATCTTCTTCTGCAATTGCAGAATGCCGTGGATCAGGGCTTCGGCGGTCGGCGGGCAGCCGGGCACGTAGATATCGACCGGAACGATGCGGTCGCAACCGCGCACGACCGCATACGAATAATGGTAATAGCCGCCACCGTTCGCGCACGATCCCATCGAGATCACCCACTTCGGCTCGGGCATCTGGTCGTAGACCTTGCGCAGGGCCGGCGCCATCTTGTTGACCAGGGTGCCGGCGACGATCATCACGTCGGACTGGCGTGGCGACGGGCGGAAGATCACGCCGTTGCGGTCCAGGTCAAGTCGCGCCGCGCCCGCATGCATCATTTCAACCGCGCAGCAGGCCAGGCCGAAGGTCATCGGCCACATCGAACCGGTGCGTGCCCAGTTGACCAGTTCATCCATGCGTGCGGTGACAAAGCCGCGCTCGATCAACGGATTGTCGTCACCCGGACGCAGGATGTCGTCGACCGGGCCGGCCGGCGTCGGGTTGTGCATCACCCGCGCGATCGTGTCGCTCATTCCCATTCAAGCGCTCCCTTCTTCCAGACATAGATGAAGCCGAGCACGAGCAGGCCGACGAACACGCCCATTTCAACGAGGCCGAAGCCGCCAAGCTTGTCGAACACGACCGCCCACGGAATCACGAAGGCGATTTCGAGATCGAAGATGATGAAGAGGATCGCGATCAGGTAGTAGCGCACGTCGAAACGCACGCGGGCATCCTCGAAAGCCTCGAAACCGCATTCGTACGGAGCCAGCTTCTCCGCCACCGGTTTCTTTGGCCCGAACAGGTTGCCAAGGATCAGCAGAGCGATACCGATGCCGGTAGCCACCAGCAGAAACAGCAGTACCGGGAAATACTCGACTAGCACATGCACCTCCGCGTCACCTGACGCATCAGCGGTTGCCGCGGTGTGCGGCAACGACGGTTGTTCATGATAATGGTGCCCAAGGGGGGACTCGAACCCCCACAGCTTTCGCCGCTACCACCTCAAGGTAGTGCGTCTACCAATTCCGCCACCTGGGCAACGCCATCAAACTCCGTCCTTCCCTGCCTTCTCCGGCTGCGCCGCATCGGATTTGGCTGGCTCGGCAGCCGGCTTGTCCGTTGCGGGTGCGGGTACTGGCGCCGGGACATCCCCCGATACCGGGACTGCCGGAACAGGCGCCGGCACATCACCGGAAGCCGGTGCCGGAGTTTCCTGCGGAGCAACACCCGCCATCACGCCAAGATCGTCCGAATTGCTGCCAACGGCGGCGGGACGACTGTGGAACATACCCATGCCGAGGCTGAGCAGGAAGAACAAACCGGCCAGGACCGCCGTGCTGCGCGACAGGAAATTCGCCGAGCCACGCGCACCAAAGACTGTCGAGGAAGCACCACCGCCGAAACCCGAGCCTGCATCGGCACCGGCACCGCGCTGCATGAGAATCAGCGCGATCATCGCAACGGCAATCAGCACATAGAAAACTTGAGCAATGATCGTGACCATTTGAATCAGGAACCCTGGTTTGCGGCAGCCGCAGCAGCCGTGCATATCGCAATAAAATCAGCCGCCAGCAACGAAGCGCCGCCAATCAGTCCACCATCGATATCGGACTGGGCAAACAGCTCGGCAGCGTTGGCGGCCTTTACGCTGCCTCCGTACAGGAGGCGCAGCGAGCTGGCTATTCTAGCATCCTGCCTTGAGAATTTGTCACGCACGAACGCATGAACCTGCTGGGCCTGCTGCGGGGTCGCGGTTTTGCCGGTGCCTATTGCCCAGACAGGCTCGTAGGCGACCACGGCCTGGCTGAATGCGGCAATTCCGGCGAGGTCAAGCACGGCATCGAGCTGGGCACCGACGACCGCCTCGGTTTGCCCGCCTTCGCGATGTTCAAGCAACTCGCCGACGCAGAGAATCGGCAGCAAGCCCGCCGCCTGCGCAGCAACGAACTTGCGCGCTACCAGTTCGTTGGATTCAGCGTGGTACTGGCGACGTTCGGAATGACCGACCAGCACGTATTCGCAGCCGATGTCCTTCAGCATCGCGCCGGCCACTTCGCCGGTATAGGCGCCTTGCGCATGTTCGCTGAGATCCTGCGCGCCAAACCCGAGTCCGGAACCATTGGCCGCCCCGATCAGCTCCGCCAGGTAGGGGAATGGCGGCAACACGGCGACATCCGCAGGCAATGGCAACGCCGCAGCCAGATCTGCCACGAGCGCGGCGGAATCCCGGCGCGTGCCATGCATTTTCCAGTTTCCGGCTACGAGTCTGCGGCGCATGTGCTGGATCGATCGTGGTCAACGGGCGCGAAGCATAGCCGCGCATGTCGATTGCGGCAAACCGCGTGCGCCACGCCTGCGCAAAAGGTCCACACCCGGTAATCTGTGCCTTCATCGATACCGGCAGGCAGCAGCAGATGAACGAGTCACGCGGATATGCCCTCATCACCGGCGCCTCGGCCGGAATTGGCGCCGCGTTTGCGCGTGAACTGGCCTGTCGCAAGGTCGATCTGGTGCTGAGCGCACGCCGCCTTGATCGCCTGCAAAGCCTCGCCGACGAACTCGTGGCCAAGCACGCGATCAAGGTCGAGGTCATGGCCTGCGACCTCGCCGATCGCGATGCGCCGCGACATCTCGTCGCACGTCTCGACGAGCGCAACATCGCCATCGACATGCTCATCAACAATGCCGGTTACGGGGTTACCGGCTATTTCCTCAGCCAGCCCTGGCAAACCCAGGCCGATTTCATCCAGGTGCTGATGACGGCTCCGACCGAACTCTGCCATCGCCTGCTGCCCGCCATGCGCGCGCGCGGGCATGGCCGCATCATCAATGTCGCATCGCTGGCCGGGCATGTTCCCGGCTCGGCCGGGCAGACGCTCTATGCGGGTGCCAAGTCCTACCTGATCAAGCTGTCCCAGGCCCTGCAACTTGAGTACCGCGACGACGGCGTGAATACCTGCGCGCTCTGCCCCGGTTTCACCTACAGCGAATTCCATGACGTCACCGGCTCGCGCGCGATGATGTCGAAGTTGCCCCGGTGGATGTGGATGGATGCCGAGACGGTGGTTCGCCAGGGTCTCGATGCGGTCGAACGCGGTGACGCGCTCTATGTCAACGGTCGCGTCAACCGTACAATCAAGGCCGTGTTCAAGCTGATCCCGGATCGACTTGCCCTGCGCATGATCGGCAGGCAGTCACGGAAGTTCCGGAAGCAGTCCCCGGATTGATTGAACGCTGATCGCGATACCGCCCTGGCGAACCTCGGCAACACACCAAGGCCGATGCCCGGCCGGAACATCCACCCGATGCCATCATGCATCCCGGACTGCACGATTACCGATGAATTCGCTGGAACAATACTTCGCCCGCTTTCGCGCCAACACCGTTGGCCACGAACAGACCTTCGCCTCGGCGCATGGCCGCCAGCGCATCGTCTACGCCGACTGGACCGCCAGCGGCCGCCTGTATCGCCCGATCGAGGAGCGCCTGCTGGACACGTTCGGCCCCTTTGTCGGCAACACGCACTCGGAAAGCAGTGAAACCGGCCGCGCGATGACGCTGGCCTACCACGAGGCGCATCACATCCTGAAAGCCCACGCCAACGCCGGGCCCGACGACCTGATCATTTCCACCGGCAGCGGCATGACCGGCGTGGTCAACAAGTTCCAGCGCATTCTCGGACTGAAGGCACCGCAAGGCCTGCGTCGGTTCCTCGACATTGCCGAAGCGGATCGTCCGGTCGTCTTCATCACGCACATGGAACACCACTCCAACCAGACCTCCTGGCACGAGAGCATTGCCGATGTCGTGGTCGTGCCGCCGGACGAGGAAGGCCTGGTCGACCTGGCTGCCCTGCAGGCCTTGCTGCACGAGTACCGGGATCGCCCGCTGAAGATCGGTGCCTTCACCGCCTGCTCGAACGTCACCGGCGTCTGCACGCCCTACCATGCGCTGGCGAAATTGATGCACCAGGCTGGCGGCGTCGCCTTCATCGACTTTGCCGCCTCGGCCCCGTACGTCGACATCGACATGCATCCGGCGGATCCCGAGGCCTACCTCGATGCCGTGCTGTGGTCGCCGCACAAGTTTCTCGGCGGACCAGGCTCGTCCGGCGCACTGATCTTCAACCGCAATCTCTATCGCAACACGGTTCCGGATGATTGCGGTGGCGGCACCGTGAACTGGACCAATCCGTGGGGCGAGTATTCGTTCCTCGACGACATCGAGGCCCGCGAGGATGCCGGTACGCCGGGATTCCTGCAGACCATCAGGGCCGCCCTCGCAGTGCGCCTGAAGGATCAGATGGGCGTACCGGCGATGCGCCAGCGCGAGGAGGAGATCGTGCCGCACGTCATGGATGCGCTGCAGGCAATTCCGGGCGTGAACCTGCTGGCGCGGACGCAACGCGATCGGCTCGCGATCTTTTCCTTTTATGTAACCGGCATCCACTACAACCTGATCGTGCAATTGCTGAATGACCGTTTCGGCGTACAGGCCCGCGGCGGCTGCTCCTGCGCCGGCACCTACGGACATTACCTGCTGCACGTGGATCCAACCCTTTCCCACTCGATCACCGGGCGCATCGATCAAGGCGACTTGTCGGACAAGCCGGGCTGGGTGCGCATTTCCTTCCACCCAAGCACGACGATGGCCGACATCGACCATACCCTCGATGCCGTGCGCAAGATTGTCGAGAATGTCGATGAGTGGGCGAAGGAATATGTGTACTCACCGCTCAGCAACGAGTTCACCCGGCGTGATGGCGACAGCGGCGCAGCACAGACGCGCATCAGGGAATGGTTCGAGCTCGCGTAATCTCGGGATTTCTGCCAGCTGTTGCCGATTGCGGGATTCATCCTTGCCCGACCACGTTGTGCAGGCTGGCGCTTGTCCGGGAATGCGGGCTAGCCTGGGCCGGGGCTGTCGCTCATGCCCGTGGCTGTCGGTTACCGCTGCACCTCGTTGAGCGCCTCGTCGGGCAGGGCATAGGCATTCTGCAGATATTCCGGCTCGTCGAGGATTTCCGGGAACCGCACGCCGCGCAGGATCTGCAGCGCAAAAATTTCCTCGATAGCGCCGGTGAACTTGAGGAAGGCCACGGTCTTGCCGGTTTCGACATGGAGCACCCACACGCCGGAGAGCCGGTCGCCGTTGTCGTCGGTGATCGGAATATCCGTGAACGGGTTGCTCTCGCGCAGTTGCGACAGGCCGATGAAAGCCAGCGGCCCGATGAAATCCATGCCGCGCGCGAAGCCGGGCACGCGCCCGACATCGCGGCGCGAACCGGTTTCCGGATCGACCCTGACCAGCGCACCACGTCCCGATTCGAGCAGCCAGAGCCTGCCATCATGCCAACGCGGCGAATGCGGCATGGACAGGCCGCGACAGAGAATGCGTCCGTCTTCGAGATCGATCAGCAGGCCACCATTGCGCTTGTTGGCGCGCCAACCGCCGGGCGTATTGGTGTCACCGAGACTGGTCACATAACGTGGCTTGCCGTCGCGCATGGCCAGGCCGTTGAGGTGGCAGCGATCCTCCGGCGCGTAATGACTGACAAACGATGGTCGCCAACGCGGCACGAAGCTCGATTTCGCATCCAGCGTGCACAGGCAGGAGAACAGCGTGTTGACGAACCACAATTCTCCTTCGCCATCCCAGGCCATTTCGTGAATGTCGATGGCGCCGGTGACATGCCTGCGCCGGGCCAGGTACACCGCATCGTGGCGCGGCGGATTGGCCAGGCGTGGCGCCAACGCCGGCATGTTGCGGAATTCGGCAATTTCCATGAACGCACCCAGCGCCAGGCGCTCGCCGTCGATGGCCATGCCCATGGGCCGATTGAAGCTGCGGAAATGGGTATTGATGGCATTGCCGTCGGCGCGCAACAACACCAGTTTTCCCGCCTGGTAAGTGCTCAACGCCAGCGAACTCGCAAAGTGCTTCAGCAGTTCGGGAAAGTTGGCCGTATGCACGCTGGCCAGAACCTCAAGCGGATTCCGCAGCGGCGCAGACTGTTCGGCATTGTCGGCCATGACGTTGGTCCGCTCGTTGCCGTCGTTGGAAGTCGACGGCGTATGGTCATCAATCATGGTCATTCCGCCGTGCACGAACAAAACAGCCTGACGTGATCCTGCTGTTCGCCTGCCCCGGCGAAGCCGACTCCGTACCGTGCTGCCCGCATTGATTGCATCGATGTGCCACCCGTGTTCGTGCAGGGCCGTCCAGACCCGCAGCCCAAGTTGAACACAGAACTGCCTGACCCGGCAGCACGCGCCAGGAGCCACATCGAATCCGCAAGGCCAGCGAGCGCAGGCCAGGCACGACGGGCCTGGCCTGCATCGATGGTCAGCCTGCCGGGTGGCAGCGCGAGTGCGTCCTACTCGAAGTCGTCGGCGAAGATGCGATCATCGATGGCCTCGACCGCGCCGATGTCGCAACGCGATCCTTGCGGACGCTCGAGGCCGCGCTGGTCCGTGGCGGTGCAGACATCGTCCGCGCCCGCATTGATCGCCGGGCTGTCGATGTCCGGCAGCAAGGTCGGCGTGGCACCGCCGTTGTCGCCGAGCGGTCCCAATAACGGGTCGAGATCATGGACGTCCGTGCCGCAGATCGCGCCCGCCGGACAGCCGCCGGCGATCAGCGCGGCGCGCAGCGTCGGCGTGGCCGAGGCATTGCAGATTTCGGGGTGGCTGGTGCCGCCCTCGCAGCCGGCTTCCCCCGGCAGTGTGAACGTGCCGCCCCACAAGATGACGTTGGTCAGGGTGGGTTCGCTGCTGCCGCCGAAGCGGCCGCTGTTGAACATCGAAGCTGCGGTGAAGCGGTCGCTGTTGGCGTGGAAGGTCACATGGTTGAGTAGCGGGCTGCTATGGCCGGCGTGGGCACCATCATTGACCATCGCGATGCCCCAGTTGCCGACGAAGGTGACGTTGGTCAGCGCCGGGCTGCTGTCGCCGCCGTTCCAGGCCCGGTTGTACATGCCGCCACCGCCGAAATTGGCCGCCGAGTTGTTGCGGAAGGTCACGTTCTCCAGGGTCGGATTGGCACGGCCGCCGTCGTCGGCGAAGTTGTACATGCCGCCCCCGGCATCACTCATGTTGGCGCTGAACAGCAGGTTCCGCAGGGTCGGGCTGCATTCGTGGCCCGCGCCATGCCCGTCGCAATACACGCCGCCACCGTTCCCGGTAAGGGTGCTGGAAGCCGCGGTGATGGCGAACCCTTCCAGCAGCGTGATCGGCGTTACCGGGCCCGCGGCCGTTGTGCCATCCAGGGTCACGACGCGGATGCTGTTGCTGCCGCGGCGGTCGGCTCCATTGACGACGATGCCGTTCGCGTCGGTGACGTCGTCGTTGCCGATGTCAGCCGACAGCACCGTGCGATGGACGGCCGGATCACGCTGATCCAGGTGCGTTTCGGTGCCGGCGAAGCCGCCGTAAACGCGTTGGCCGGGGCGGATCGAGAAGCTGATCGCGGTGTTGCTGCCGTCGGTCGGCGTGTAGACACCGCGGGCGACACGGATCTCGCCGCAGCCGGCATTGGCCAGCGCATCCTGCAAACGGATATAGGCGTTGGCCCAGTTGCTGCCGTTGTTGGCGCCGGTCGCATCGCCCTTCACGTGGCAGGCCGACACCTCCACTTCCACGGCGCCGATGTCGCAGCGGCTGCCCTGCGCGCGTGGAATCTCGCGCTGGTCGGTCGGCGGGCACGCCGCAGTGTTCGCCGCATTGATTGCCGGACTGCCGGTGTTGGGCAACATCGTTCGCGAGAAGCCGCCATTGTCCGCCAACGCGCCCAGCGCCGGATTCGCGCTGATCACGCCGGCGCATTGCGTGGTGGCGGGACAGCCACCGGCAACGATGCTGTCGCGCACGACCGGCGTCGCATTCTGGTTGTGGATTTCCGGACCTTCGGTGGAGGCCTGGTTGCCCCACAGGATCACGCCGTCGAACGTGGGGCCGGCGTTGGCGAGGTTGCCCGCTCCGCCGTAGTTGAAGATCGCGCCGCCGCGGGCCGCGCTGTTGCCCTTGAAGGTGACGTGACTCAGCATCATGCGCCCGTTGCCGTTGCTGCCTACGTAGTGGTAGATCGCGCCGCCGTTGGTGCTGGCGTTGTTGGTGGAGAAGGTGGTGTTGCTGATCAGCGCGCGGGTGGTGCCGCTGTTGATGGCGTCGTTGTAGATGGCGCCGCCGTAGTTGGCGCTGTTGCCGCTGAAACCGACCCGATCCAGCACCGGGCTGCTCTGGCCCTGCCGGCCGTTGTTGAACATGGCGCCGCCGTAGGTGCCGGCGTTGTTGCCGGTGAACTCCACGTCGACGAGTTGCGGATTGGCGTGACCGGCGCTGCTGCCGTCGTTGTAGAGCGCGCCACCGTTGCCGCTGACGCGGTTGCCGCTGAATCGCACACGTTCGAGCAGCGGGCGGCCGATGCCGCCCGACACGCCGAACAGATACATGCCGGCGCCATAGCCGCCCGCATTGCCGCTGAACCAGATGTCACGCAGCGTCGGGCTGCATTCCTGGCCGGTATTCTCGGCCCGGCAGCGCAATCCGGCACCGCTGTCGAGGTGCTCGACCGGCGTCCCGGTGGCGCGCCCCGAAGTGATGATGACGCCGTCGAGGACGGTGCCGCGCGTGACCGGTCCGGCGGCAGTACCGCCGTCCATCGTCACCACGTTGTAGCTGTTCAATTCCCGCACGCCATTGCCGTCGGCGACGATGCCTTCGCCGTCGGCAACATCGTTGGCGTCGAGGTCGCCCGAAAACACGCTGCGGTTGGCCGCGGGATTGCGCTGATGGCGCAGCGACTCGGTGCCGTCGAAACCGCCGTAGACGCGCAAGCCGGGACGGATCACGAAGCTGACCTTGCGTTCCGCGTGCGTGATATTGACCGGGTGAGCCGGCACCACCGGCTTGTAGAGACCCTTGCGGACCCAGATTTCGCCACAGGCGTTCGCGGCCAGCGCTGTTTGCAGTGGCATCGGCGAAGACCACGACGTGCCGTCGCCGCTGCCTTGCGGCGCAACTCGGCAGACGGCCGCGCCGGCCGCCGGCGCCGCCAGCAGTGCGAGCAGCACCGTGGCGCCCAACAGGGTGGATCGATTCATGGTTTTCCTCCGGGGAAATGATCTGGGCCCCTCAGAACGCAAAGCAGCGACCAGAACCCCCACGCGCGCGTCGAAGAAGCATTGAAACGTGACCGCGTTCACACCTGCGCGGCCGATGCAGACGCTCGCGCAGTTGGAGCGGCCGTCTTTCAAGCCCGCGCAACCTGGATCTGCACGCAGGTGGGCACCGTGACGGTTGTGCCATTTGATCCGCGCTGCCTAGAATCACTGCATGGAGGCTCTGCAGCCCAAGGAAATCACCGTGTTGCTGGCCAAGTGGCGGCAAGGCGACGCGGGCGCGCTCGATGCGCTGATGCGACAGGTGTACGCGAACGTGCATGCGATCGCCGCACGTTCGTTGCGCGCGATGCCGGGCGCGACGCTGAGCGCCACCGATCTTGCGCATGAGGCCTTGCTGCGCTTGCTCGGCAGCGAAGTCGAATGCGTCGATCGCCATCATTTCTTCCGTGTCGCGGCACAAGCCACGAGGCAGGTGCTGATCGACGCCGCGCGCAAGCGCCTGGCCGGCAAGCGCGGCGGTGACGTGCGCCGGGTCGAACTTGACGAGGCGCGCCAGGTCGCCGCCAACGATGCCGATGCGCGCCTGCTGCATATTGACGAAGCCTTGCGTGATCTGGCCGCGAGCAATGCGCGGCACGCGCAGATCATCGAGATGGTCTACTTCGGTGGCCTTGAACGCGTCGAGGTGGCTGCCGCTCTTGGCCTCTCCGATACCACGGTGGATCGCGACTTGCGCCTCGCGCGCGCATGGCTGAAGACCGCGCTCGCCTCATGACGCCGTCGCTGCTGGACCGCCATGCCGATAATTTCGCGCGCCTCGCCGGTTTGCCGGCGGACGAGCGCGAGGCCGCCATCGCCGCATTGACACTCGATGAGGATGAACGTGAGTTGCTGCGGCGCCTGCTCGAAGCGGACGCCGACGCCGCCGACGATCCACTCGCGCAGGCACTCGCCGCCAGCGCGAGCGCGCAGCTCGCCGCACTGGAATGGATCGGACGCCTGGGCGCCTACCGCCTGCTGCGCGAACTCGGTGCCGGCGGCATGGGCACGGTGTTCCTCGCCGAGCGCGTCGATGGCGGCTTCAGCCAGCGCGTCGCGATCAAGTTGCTGCGTGGCTTCCCCACCTCGGAAGCGCTGCGCCGCCTGCGTCGCGAGCGGCAGATCCTGTCCGGTCTCGAGCATCCGAACATCGCACGCCTGCTCGACGGCGGCGAGACCGCGGACGGCCAGCCGTGGCTCGCCATCGAGTTTGTCGATGGCATGCCGCTGCTCGCACATGCCGCAGCGCATGCACCGCACCTGGGCGACCGGCTCGCCCTGTTCGACGCAATCCTCGACGCCGTCGCGCACGCCCACCAGCGCCTGGTAGTACACCGCGACCTCAAGCCCGCCAACGTACTGGTTGACTCCGCCGGCACCGTCAAGCTGCTCGACTTCGGCATCGCCATGCTGCTCGACGTCGATGGCGATGCGGCCGGCAGGGCGACTTCCACGCGCGTGTACAGCGCCGGCTATGCCAGCCCGGAACAGCGCGAGGGGCGAACGATCACCACTGCAAGCGACATCTACAGCCTCGGCGTGCTGCTCGGCGAGCTGGTCGCGGACGCCACGCGAGCGCGGCCCGACGCGGAACTCGCCGGCATCCTGGCCAAGGCCCGCGATGCCGATCCGGCGCGGCGCTACGCAAGCGCGGGCGCTTTCCGCGACGACCTCGAACGCTACCGCGATGGGCGGCCGGTGCAGGCGGCGCGCATGACGCGTCGCTATCGGTTGCGCAAGTTCGTCGGCCGCCATCGGTCCGGCGTCGCGATGGCACTGACGGCGGTGCTTGCACTTGGCCTCGGGGTCTGGCGCCTTGGCCACGAACGCAATCGCGCGATCGAAGCCGAAGTTGCCGCTTCGCGTGATGCCGATCGCGCACGCGCGGCGCTCGCCTTCCTCACCGACGCCTTCGAGGCGGCCGCACCGGACAATGCGCTCGGCCCCTCGGTCAGCGTGCGCGACCTGCTCGACCACGCGCGAGCGCGACTCGCCGCCCGCAAGCTCGATGCGTCCGTGGCGCAACCGCTGCAGCGCCTGCTCGGGAATCTCTACGACGAACTTGGCGATCCGCTCACCGGCGCCGAGCTGCTCGCGCTGGGCAGTGCAAACGTCGAAGTGCACGACGCTGCGGAAGCGCTGGCGCTCGCGCGCGACCATGACCGGCACGCGCAACTGGAAGCCATCAACGGCCACCACGAGGCCGCACTGGCCGCCGCCGCGCGCGCTGCCGCCCTGCGCGCGCGCCACGCACTCGGCGATGCCGACGAGAGCGCGCGCAACCTGCTGGTGCAGGCGCTGATCTTCCACAATCGCGGCGAGAACCCGAAAGCAATCGCGTTGCTGCGCGAGGCGCTCGCCATGAGGCCGGCAGGCGAGGCCCTCGATGCCGATCTGGAAGTCGAGATTTCCGACAAGCTGGTATCGATGCTGGTGTACTCCAGCGAATGCCGCGAAGCACTCGAATTGGGCGAGGCCGGCCTGGCGCGCGTCGGCACGACAGCGGTCGCGCCGAGCGCGCACATCGAGTTCCTGCGCACGCTCGCCACCGCCCACACCAACTGCGGCGAAGTGGCTCGCGCCGAAAAGCTCTACCGCACCGCCATCGCCGAACAGGAAGCGCTGGTCGGCAAGGGCGGCATCCGCATGTTGACGCTACTCAACGATCTCGCCGTGCCGCTGTCGCTGCAGGGGCGTTACCGCGAGGCCGCAGCGCTGCTGGTGGAGGCCGGCGCCCTTGATCGTGGCTACGGCGCGCGCTCGGCCGACTACGCGGCCGTGCTCGGCAATCGCGCCTCGGTGTTCGAAAGCGCCGGCGACTACACGCAGGCTCTGGCGCTATTCGCACAAGCCGTGGCGGAAATGGATCGCATTGGGACGCCGGCCGATGCCGAGGCACGACGACGCCTGCTGCGCAACCAGGCGCGTGCGTTCGCGCTTGCCGGCAAGGAAAACCTGGCTGCGACGATGCTGGTGGACTTGCGCGATCGCGCACGCCGGCTTGAAGGCATCGGCTCGATCGAGTACCTGATGTGCAGTTGGCAACTCGCCCACGCCGAGCGCCGACGCGGCCGCTTCGACAGTGCCGAAGCGTACCTGCGCGAGGCGGAAACTGGTTTCGTTGACGTCCTGCCGCCGGAGCATGTGGTGTTCGCACATGCGCTGCGCCAGCACGGCGCGCTCGCGCTCGCGCGCGGCGATGCGACGACTGCGGCGCAGCGATTCAAGGAGGCGCTCGCGCACATGCGCGCGGGCGAAGCCGCCCCGATCGACGTCGCCATCGCCCGCGCCGAACTGGCCTCCGCGCAACTCGCCCTGAATCGCCACGAAGCGGCCCGCACCGAACTCGGCGAAGCACTGCCGATCCTGCGCGAACTGCTGCTGCCGACCGAGGTCAGCCGCAGCGATGCCGAGCGTACGGCCCGCGCCCTTGGGCTGCCCTGACCCCGCACGCGTCAGGCGCCGCCAGCAACGCCGGGATACCCGGTGCATTGGCCGGACAACGACCATTGCCACCGACCACACCGCCACAACCGGGCGTAACGGATCCACAGGGCGACTGCAGGTCAAGATCACTGCAGCCGCAGGTTTGCAGGTGAAACCGTTTCACGGCCGGGGTGGCGGGCAATCCATGGACTGCCCGTGGCGCTGCAAATCGATGATCACCTGCTGACTGCGCCGGGCCAGTTGCTGGCGGTCGCCCGGCTGCAGGCCGGTGGTCGCAATCGGCGTGCCGACACGCAGGCGAATGCGGCCCGGTCGCACCTTGAAACCCGCGGCGGGAAGGACGAAGCCACTGCCTTCGATCGCAATTGGAAGGATCGGTATTCCGGTCTCGATGGCCAGTTTGAAGACGCCGCCCTTGAACGCGCCGACGCGCCCATCGCGACTGCGCGTGCCTTCGGGAAACGCGCACAAGCTGTGCCCCTCGTTGAAGATGGCGGCCGCATCGTGCAATCGGCGCGCAGCGGCCCGCGCCGACTGGCGCTCGATGAAGACCATGCCCATCGCCCGCGCATAGGCACCGACAAACGGCACCCTGGCCAGTTCCTGCTTGAGGACGAAGCGCATCGGCATCGGCAACGCGCGAAACAGCGCGCAGATGTCGATCATCGATTGGTGATTGGCGACGACGATGTACGGTCGCGAAAAATCGATCGCCTCGAAACCTTCCAGGTCGAGGCGCGCACCGGCACCACCCAGCAGGCCCGGTGCCCAGACCCGGCTGGCCATGCGCAACGGCAAATGGCGGCGTCCTCCACACAACACCAGCAGCAGCAAGGCGAAACAGATCAGCACCGAAGTCCATGTCAGCGTGAACAGCAGTTGCAGTGCATTCAATGCGCGCCAGCCAACGCCGCCCAGCAATCCCGGGCGAACCGACGAAGTAGTAACCGACATTCCATTCCCCCTAAACCGGCGCGAAGGATAGTCGATGCCTGGCCAACCGCCAAATTGCAGCTGTGCAAATCGACAGCCACCATGGCTTGGCGCGCCACCAGCATCCGCACAGGTCGGGCCTTTCCGTGCCGGTGAGTGCAGCGGGAAGCTGACCCGACCTGCCCACGCCAGGTCAGATCAGATCAGCTTGATCTCGCGCAGGCGTTCAAGCAGGTACTCGTGCGAGGTGATCGAGGTCGGATAGCGGCTCGGGTTTTCCGCACTGATGCAGGATGGCAGCACATCGAGCACGACATCCGGATTCGGGTGCAGGAAGAACGGCACCGAATAGCGCGGCTGGCGCGCCTGCTCGCCTTGCGGATTGGTCACCCGATGGGTCGTTGACGGGTACACGTGATTGGTCAGGCGCTGCAGCATGTCGCCGATGTTGACGACAATGGCGTCGCCTTCGGTGGTGATCGGCAACCATTGCCCTTCGCGGGTCAGCACTTCGAGCCCGGCGGCGCTGGCACCGACCAGCAGGGTGATGAAATTGATGTCCTCGTGGGCACCGGCGCGCACGTTCGGGATATCGTCGGTGGTGATCGGCGGGTAGTGGATCGGGCGCAGGATCGAGTTGCCGAACCGGGTCTTGTCGGCAAAGAAATCCTCGGCCAGTCCGATATGCAGGGCGAGTGCGCGCAGCACCCGCGTGCCCAGCGCATCCAGCGCCTGATACAGCCCGTAGCCATGCTCACGAAAACCTTCGACCTCGTTCGGCCAGACATTCGGCGGCATCACCGCGGCATATTTCGAATCGCGCGGGATCTCGCGACCGATATGCCAGAACTCCTTGAGGTCGGCGTACTTCGAATCCTTCGCCGTCTCCACGCCAAACGGCGTGTAGCCGCGGGCGCCGCCCGTGCCAGCCTGGTGGTAGCTGCGCTTGACCGCATCCGGCAATGCGAAGAACGCCTGGAAGGCCCGGTAGGCCGCATCGATATCGGCTTTCGGGATGCCGTGTCCACTGATGCAGCAAAAGCCGAATTCGCGATAGGCCGCGCCAAGTTCGGCGACAAAGGCATCGCGATCGGAATCGTAACGGCGGATATCAAGGGTCGGGACGTGTTTCATCGGCGGCATCCTGGGTCCGCCGGCAAGGCGGCGGACACCTGTGTTGAAGGAGTTGCTGCGAACGCCATGAGGCGGGTTCCGGCAGGGCTCGCGCAATTATTCCACGAGTGCTCAGGAAACGCGCGATTGGGCGTCGCGCACGGCGGCGGCCAGTTCCTCGACCAGCCGCGCGACCAGGTCGGCGTCAACCGCCTCGACGGTGACGCGGACCAGCGGTTCGGTGCCGGAAGGACGCAGGACAACGCGCCCATGTCCGGCCAGTTTCGCCTGCACGCCGGCCAGCACGCGCTGCACTTCGGCGTCGGCAACCAGGGCGGCGCCGCCATGCGCGCGGATATTGACCGTGGTTTGCGGCACTTTGCGCATGCCGGCGACCGCTTCGGCAAGGCTGTGTCCGTTGCGCGCGAGCGCTTCGAGCACTTGCAGCGCACTGACAATGGCATCACCGGTGGAAGCCCGATCAAGGCAGAGGATGTGCCCCGAGGTCTCGCCGCCAAGCACGCCCGCGTGTTCACGCAAGGCTTGCATCACGTAGCGATCGCCGACGCGGGTGCGCATGAAGGCAATGTCCCTGGAGAGCATGGCCTGCTCGAGGCCGTAGTTGCTCATCAACGTGCCGACCAGCGGGCCGACCAGGCGGCCCTGCGCATGCCAGTCCAGTGCCAGGATGTAGAGCAACTCGTCGCCATCGACGAGGCGACCATCGTGATCGACCATCTGCAGGCGGTCGCCGTCGCCATCGAAGGCGATGCCGAGATGCGCTCCCGTCTCGACGACGGTACGGCTCAAGGCCGCCGGGCTGGTCGATCCGCAATCGCGATTGATGTTGAGACCGTCGGGACGATTGCCGATCGCGGTGACGGTCGCGCCGAGTTCGTTGAACATCTTCGGCGCAATCTGGTAGGTCGCCCCATGTGCGCAATCGACGACGATGTGCAAGTCGTGCAGGTTGAACGAGCGCGACACGGTCGATTTGCAGAACTCCAGATAGCGCGCCGAGGCATCGTCAATGCGCATGGCCTTGCCGATCGCCTGCGAGTCGACCGTCGAGAAGGCCTGCTCCAGTTCCGCTTCGATCGCCAGCTCGACGGCATCATCGAGTTTCTCGCCGATCGCCGAGAAGAACTTGATGCCATTGTCGTGGTGCGGATTGTGCGAGGCACTGATGACGATGCCGGCATCCGCACGCATCGAACGGGTCAGGTAGGCAACGCCCGGCGTCGGCATCGGCCCGAGCAGGCGCACGTCGGCACCCGCGGCGAGCAGGCCCGCTTCCAGCGCCGATTCGAGCATGTAGCCGGAAACCCGCGTGTCCTTGCCGATCAGCACGACCGGCTTGTCGGCATCGCCCTGGCGCAGGACCGCGCCCATCGCCCGGCCCAGCTTGAGCATGAACTCGGCCGTGATCGGCCACTCGCCAACCCGGCCACGGATTCCGTCGGTACCGAAGTAGCGCTTATGCACGGGAATCGGGAATGGAGAATCGGGAGTGGATAAGCGCGCCCTCGTGCCGACGCACGCCCTCACCGGGAATCGAAAACCTTGTGGGCTGGTCCGGCAATAGCGTTTGCAGCGAGAGACGCCCTGCGCGAAAACAATTCTTCGACGATCCGCCCGGCCGAAATGGTGAAGTCGAGGAGGAATCGGCCCCACGGCCAAAACAGCCTTCTGTCGCGCAGGCTGGCAATCTCGAAAAACCGCTGACCGCCTGGAATTTCACCCCCATTCCCTATTCCCTTCTCCCCACTCCCGGCACTTCAATCACCCATCTGTTTCTGGCGGTGTTCCCAGCGTTCCTGGGCGTCGAGACAGAGGGTGGCAATGGGGCGGGCATCAAGACGATCGAGGCCGATGTCTTCATCGGTTTCCTCGCAGAAGCCGTAACGACCTTCCTCGATGCGCTTGAGCGCCTTGTCGATCTTCGAGATGAGCTTGCGATAGCGGTCACGCGTGCGCAGTTCCAGGGAGTTTTCGGTTTCCCGCGTGGCGCGCTCGGCCTCGTCGCCGACATCGCGCACTTCGTCGCGCAGGTTCTCGATGGTCTGCTTGGATTCCTCGACCAGATCCTCGCGCCAGCTCTGCAGCTTGCGGCGGAAATACTCGAGGTGCATGGGATTCATGTATTCCTCTTTCGGCGACGGTCGATAACCGCTCGCCAGATGCACGACCGTATTGGTCGGCAGCGCATAGCGGCCGTCCTGCATGGTCACGCCTTTCAACTTGGTCGTCGAGACGGTCTTTGCCTTTGCCTTTGACTTGTTGTCCGGCTTCGCTGCAGCAGCACTTGCGATGTTGGTTTCAATCACGGATGACTTGGTTTTCCTGGGGGAAATGGGATCCGGCTTGCGGGCCTTGCCGGCTTTCAACGGCGCGGCGGCTTTCACCGGGAGCTTCTTCGCAGCGACCTTGCGCACAACCGCCTTGCTGGCGGGCACACGGGCCTTGGCGGCCTTGACTGGCGCCGCCGGTTTTTTCGCCTTGCTTGTCGCCACGGGCTTCCCAGGCGCGAGCGCCTTCTTGCTGACGACCTTGGCCTTCGACTTCACTGCCGCTACCGGCTTCGATTTCACGGCAGCCTTTGCCGCAACCTTCTTCACCGGTTTCGTTGCGGCTTTCGGCTTTGCCGCAGCCCTGGCTGCTGGCTTGGCGCGTGCAACGACCTTGGTCGATTTGGTCGCTGTCCTGGATTTTTGCGTCGATTTCGCCATTTCCGTCCTTACCTTGTGACTCGGCGGCGGCGTGTTATAGCCTAAGTCCCCGCCCCCGGCAACCGCTGTCCATTGCGCTTCAGCCGGTGCCCCAGTGCGTTCACCATTCCGATCATCGTGTCCCGACTCATCCTCTCGTTGCTGGCGTTCTACAAACGCTTCGTCAGTCCCCTGCTCGGCGCGCGCTGCCGATTCCATCCGAGTTGCTCGGACTACGCGCGCGTCGCCATCGCGCGATACGGAAGCCTGCGCGGCACCTGGCTGACGATAAACCGGCTGCTGCGCTGCCAGCCAATGTGCGATGGTGGCAACGATCCGGTGCCGGCGCAATTCAGCTGGCGACCGTTCCTGCGCGAAAAAATCCACTCTGGACATGACCATGAATGACTGGCTGATCACGAACGCCCATCTCGTCAACGAGGGCCGTCGCTTCGACGCCGATATCCGCGTGCGCAACGGGCGCATCGAACGCATCGATGCGCAGATTGCCGCCGCGGCGAACGAGCAGGTGTTCGATGCCGGCGGACGCTGGCTGTTTCCCGGCATGATCGATGACCAGGTGCATTTCCGCGAACCGGGCCTCGAGCACAAGGCCACCATCGCATCGGAATCGCGTGCCTGCGTGGCCGGGGGCATCACCAGCTTCATGGAAATGCCGAACACCAAGCCGCCCGCGGTGAATCGCGATGCGCTGGAAGCGAAATACGAGCGTGGCCGCATATCCTCGCGTGCCAACTACGCGTTCTATCTCGGTGCGACCAACGACAACCTCGAGGACATCCGCACGCTGGATCCGAAATCAGCACCTGGCATAAAGGTGTTCATGGGCGCCTCGACCGGCAACATGCTGGTGGATGATCCGGCCACGCTCGACGCGATCTTCCGCGACGCGCCGACGCCGATCATCACCCACTGCGAAGACACGCCGATGATCAGCGCCAACGAGGCACAGGCACGCGAGCGCTGGGGCGATGACATCCCGGCCGACCAACATCCGCTGATCCGCTCGCGCGAGGCCTGCCTGAAGTCGACCGAACTGGCGATCAGCCTCGCCCGCAAGCACGGCACGCGCCTGCACGTGCTGCATGTCTCCACGGCGGATGAACTCGCCCTGTTCGCGCCGGGGCCGATCAGTGGCAAGCGCATCACCGCCGAAACCTGCGTGCATTTCCTGCATTTCAGTGCCGCCGATTACGCCCGCCTCGGCCATCGCATCAAGTGCAATCCGGCAATCAAGATGGCCAGCGATCGTGCCGCAATCATCAAGGCATTGGCCGAAAGCCGCATCGATGTCCTTGCCACCGACCATGCGCCGCACCTTGTCGAGGAGAAGGCCCATCCCTACACCTCGGCGCCCTCCGGCCTGCCGCTGGTGCAGTACGCGCTGCAGGTTGCGCTTGAACGCGTGTTTGCCGGCGAACTGACGCTTGAACGCCTGGTCGAGTCGGTCACGCATGCGCCGGCAACCTTGTTCAACGTGCAGGAGCGCGGCTACCTGCGCGAAGGCTTCCACGCCGACCTGGTCATCGTCGATCCCGCGCGCCCGCATGTCGTCGTGCCGGCGGAGATCCTCTCCAAATGCGGCTGGTCGCCGTTCGAGGGCGAAACTTTCCGCTCCAGCATCGCGGCAACCTTCGTCAACGGCATGCTGGCCTGGAACGACGGCAAGCTCGACGATCGCGTGCGCGGCCAGCGCCTCGCCTTCGATCGCTGAACGTGAAGCGCGGAATCCTCCTTGCCACCCTGCTTGCCCTGCTGGTGCCGGGCGGCGCCGCAGCCGCCGACCTGCGCGTGATCTTTCCGGAAAGCACCACGCAGGGCTCGATGGTCATCGGCAAGGTGCCCGCCGGCAGCGTTGTGCACTATGCCGGACGCAGCCTGCGCGTCAGCGCCTATGGCACGGTTGCCTTTGGCGTGGGGCGTGACGAAGCCGGCCCGCTGCACGTCGAGGTGCTGCGTGCGGACGGCAGCACGATTGCCAGCGAGATCCAGGTAGCGCCCCGCGACTGGCCCGTCGAGCATGTCGATGGGGTGCCGCCGAAGACGGTCGATCCACCGCCGGAGATTGCCGAGCGTATCCGCCGCGAGCAGGCCGCCGTCGCCGCCGTGCGTGATCGCGATGATGACCGCACTGATTTCACCGAATCCTTCATGCGCCCGGTGGCAGGGCGCATCAGCGGGCGTTTCGGCAACCAGCGCGTCTACAACGGCAAGCCGCGCGCCGCGCATTCGGGCATGGATATCGCCGCACCAGGCGGTACTCCGGTCAAGTCCCCGGCCAGTGGCCTGGTCACCTTTGCCGATGCCGATCTGTACCTGACCGGCGGCACCGTCGTGATCGACCACGGCTTCGGCTTCAGCAGCAATTTCCTGCACCTCTCGCGCCTTGACGTGCGCGTTGGCGAGCACATCAACCAGGGCCAGGTCATCGGCGCGGTCGGTGCCACCGGCCGCGCCAGTGGTCCGCATCTGCACTGGGGCATGAACTGGTTTGACGTGCGCATCGATCCGCAACTCGTGCTGGACGCCGCGCGCTAGCCCGGACCATTCATGAAATGGAGTCGCGACTGATCCGAGTCAGCGCTTGCAGCTGCCTCAGCGTTGCGCGCGTTCGAGTTCGGAGACCGAGCGCATCAGGTGCGGGGCGAGGTAGCAATGCGAGCCGCAAGCCATCAATCCGGCTGCGGCGAATTCGCGGCGATACCAGGCCGGCGTGCGCGCAATGAAGCCGGCAATGTCGCCATCGACGGCATCGCCCGAGGTGAACAGCTCGATGAAGGCAAGTCCTTCGAGCAATTCCGGAAAGCCCGACAGGCCACGGCGCAATTCCGCGGCACGCAGGTAGTGCAGCACATCCGAACAGACGATCACGTCGAAACGACGCTCGAAACGCAGCTCGGCGAGATCGGCAAAGCGCGCCAGGCGCAGGTTGCGCGAGCGCCCGAAGCGGCGGACAGCATATTCGCTGGAATCAAGACCGAGGTACTCGATGCCCGGGCGCAGGCGCAGCAGGGGCGCACGCCAGACACCCTCGCCACAACCGATGTCGAGCACGCTGCGCACCGGCCGTCCAAGGTAATACTCGGACAGCGCCACCACCATGTTGACCTTGCGCGCCGTTTCCCCGCGCGCACGCACGCGGTGCGCGGGATCGCGATACCAGCGGTCGAAATAGGCACGGTCATATTCTTTTGCGTTCATCGTGGCGACCGAAAGGCAGGGACGGATGCGCTGGCGTGCTCCGCGGACGAGGGTGACAGGCCCGGACAGGCCTTGCCGGGGATGCGCGCAGGCCAGAGCGCAGTCGCGCCCATGCCGGAAATCCCGACCCCCGACTATTGTGCACTTGCACATGAGCGAGGATGGATCAAAGATAGGTGGATTCGCCATCGAAAAACAAGGCCGGATCCATGCTGTATCACTTGCACGAACTGAATCGCTCGCTGATGAATCCACTGGTGGGCTGGTCCGGTGCTGCAGCGCAACTACTGACGGCCAAGGAAAACTGGTTGTCGCATTTCCCCGGCGTGCAGCGCCTGGCCGCCGGTTACGAGCTGACCTACCGCCTCGGCAAGGATTACGAAAAACCGCCGTTTGCGATCCCCTCGGTGGTTGCCCACGGCCATGAAACACCTATTTCAGAGCGTGTCTCGCTTGCCAAGCCATTCTGTAACCTGATCCGTTTCAAGCGCTTCAGTGACGACATCGCCAATCTCGATGCCATGAAGCACGATCCGGTGGTGCTGGTCGTCGCCCCGCTGTCCGGGCACCACTCCACCCTGCTGCGTGATACGGTCAAGTCGCTGCTGCAGGACCACAAGGTCTACCTGACCGACTGGATCGACGCCCGCATGGTGCCGCCCGACCAGGGTGAATTCGGACTCGACGATTACGTCGCCTACATCCAGGAGTTCATTCGTCATATCGGCGCCGAACGCCTGCATGTGATCTCGGTCTGCCAGCCCACCGTGCCGGTCATGGCGGCCATCTCGCTGATGGCTTCGGCCGGCGAGCGCACGCCGCTGACGATGACGATGATGGGCGGGCCGATCGATCCTCGACGCAGCCCGACCAAGGTCAACAACCTGGCCACGACGCAGCCGCTTTCCTGGTTCGTCAACAATGTCATCCACACCGTGCCATCCAGCTATCCGGGCGGCGGGCGCAAGGTCTATCCGGGTTTCCTGCAGCATGCCGGATTCGTTGCCATGAACCCGAGCCGACACATGACCTCGCACTGGGATTTCTACGAGAACCTGCGCCGCGGCGATCTCGAGGACGCCGAGGCCCATCGCAAGTTCTACAACGAGTACAACGCCGTCCTCGACATGCCGGCGCCGTTCTACCTCGACACGATCAGCACGATTTTCCAGCAGCACCTGCTGCCGCGCGGCCTGTGGGACGTGAATGGGGAACGGGTCAGGCCGGGCGACATCCGCGACACGGCGCTGCTGACGATTGAAGGCGAACTCGACGATATTTCCGGAATCGGCCAGACCGAGGCGGCACATGAACTGTGCTCGGGGATCCCCGGCTCGCGCAAGCACAACCTGCTGGTCAAGGATGCCGGCCACTACGGCATCTTCAGCGGTCGTCGCTGGCGCGAGAAGATCTATCCGCAACTGCGCGATTTCATCGCCAGTCATGCCACATACGGCAAACCGGCAAAAACACAAAAAGCCAGAACGAACGGCAACGCGCGCGCCTGAGACCTGCGTGGGGGCGCTGCCGGCGATCAGCGCTCGGCAATGAGCGCTGATGTTCCGCTTGCATCCATGGTGCTGCGCGATCAGCGCGTGAAGAATCCGTGGGGCACCGCCACGTTGAATGGCGCGCGTTCGAGCGCGTCGACCCGTGCACCCGTTGGGCCGTGGCGCAGCCATTGCTCAAGTGCATCCAGCGCAGCGACATCGCCTTCGGCGACGACCTCGACGCGCCCGTCACGCAGGTTGCGGGCGTGGCCGCGGATGCCAAGGCGCAGCGCCTGGGCGCGGGTCCCGGCGCGGAACGAGACGCCCTGGACATGGCCCGAGACGTGGAAGATCACCGCACTCATGGACGCTCAGAGCCGACCCGCCGGTTTGCCGGCCTTGATCGCCTCAACCAGATCCTTTTCCTTGATCGGGCCGAGGAAGCGTTTGGCGACGCTGCCGTCAGGGGCGATCAGGTAGGTCGTCGGCAGGCCGCGCGGAACGTCGAAATCAGCCGGCGGCGCGTCGACCTCGACCTGCGCAATCGGATATTCGACCGGATGCTTCTTCAGGAACTCCAGGATCTCCGCACGATCGGTATCCTCGAACGCAAGGCCGATGCCCTCGACATCCTCGCGCGCCTTGATGAAGGCTGACAGTTCGGGCATCTCGGCGATGCACGGCGCGCACCATGTCGCCCAATAGTTGATCACCACCCAGTGTCCTCGATGCGCGGCCAGATCCCAGTGCGTGCCTTCGAGGGTGTCGATCTTCAGGGTGGGTTGCCTGGGCGTTTCTGCACTGGCGACCGTCGCCGCCAGCAGGAACAGCACAGCAAGGACGACACGATTGCGCAAGGTCATTTCAGGGCTCCGGATTTGCGGTGGCAGGTTTGGCGTCGATCCCGCCCGCTTGCGGAACCGGCACGATGCCGGCCAAAGGCATGTCGAGACGTTGACGCAAGCTGACGGAAAGGTCGTGCAGCGGCGAAGGCGCGGCAGCCTCTGCACCCTGCCTGGGCAGGACCTGGCTGCCGACCGGCAGACGATAGTCGCATTCGCGATACAGATCGAGCAGGCTGATCGTGCCGAGGTCGCGAGCGAGCAGCCACTCGCCGGTTTCGCTGCGACGGATCACGGCAACCTCGGCCAGATCGGCCAGGTAACGCTGCAGCAGGTCGTCGGTCAGGTAGGGTTCGCGGCGCAGCAGTTCCTCGCTGTGCAGGCCGCGTCCCTCGCGATGCGCGGCAAGCAGTTGACCGATCACGCGCAGCAATCCGGTCAGTTCCTGGTCTGCGGAAATGCGGTCATCGGCGTGCCGATAATCAAACGCCGACAACGACGCCGTGATCGACGCGCCAAACAGCACGATGATCCACGACAGGTACATCCAGAAGAAGAAGATCGGCACGATCGACAGCGCACCGTAGACCTGCTGGTAATTGGCCATGTCACTGGCATACCAGGCAAAACCATGCTTGGTCGACTCGAACAGGATTGCCGCGATCAGGCTGCCGACCAGCGCATCGCGAAAGCGCACGGTGCGATTCGGAATCACCGTGTAGGCCGTGCTGAAGGCGATCCAGACGATCAGGAACGGCAGCGCCGAGAGCACCCGTTCCTTCAGCGACCATTGGGTCGCCGCGGCATCGATGAACGGCAGGGCAACCAGATAGGAACTGATCGCCAGCGCGGCAACCAGCAGCATCGGTCCGAGACTGAGCGCGGTCCAGTAGATGACGAAGCGCGATGCCGGTCCGCGATTGTTCTTCACCCGCCAGATGCGGTTGAAGGCATCCTCGACACTCATCATCAGCGAGATCGCGCTGAACACGAGTACGAGCACGCCGATTGTCGTCGCCTTGCTCGCGTTGGCGGCAAACTCGGTCAGATAGGTCTGCACGACGTCACCGGCGGCCGGCACGAAATTGTTGAAGGCCCAACTGGTCAGCTTGATCCGCCACTCCTCGAACACGGGAAACGCTGCGAGGATGCCGAGGATCGCCGCAGTCAGCGGCACCAGCGCGAACAGCGTCGTGAATGCCAGCGCGCCGGCCGTCTGCAGGCAGCGATCCTCGAGGAAGCGCTGCCAGGTGAATTCCAGAAAGGCGAGGCTGCGCTCCCGGCTCAGGCTAGACTTGGCGAGATTTGAACGAATCATCCGCGCAGCCTAGCCCAACCCGGACAATTCATGAAGTCGCGAAGAATGTCTCTTTTTTGTTTCAGGCACACACGTTGCTTGATGCCGAAGGAAGTGACGTCGCGTCTCGTTGCATCCTTCGCGACTTCACGAATGATCGGGGTCACGCACGCGATGCGGCCAATCCGCCCATGGAACCCAGCAAGCGATGCCTGAAATCCTGATTCTCTATTACAGCCGCAACGGCAAGGTTGCCCAACTCGCGCGCCTGATCGCACGCGGGATCGAGGAAGTTGCCGGCATGGGCGCACGTCTGCGTTGCGTGCCGCCCGTGGCGCCGGTTACCGAGACGGCACAACCTCCGGTACCGGACGATGGCGCTCCGTATGTCAGCCGCGAGGACTTGCGCGAATGTGCCGGCCTCGTGCTCGGCAGCCCGACGCGCTTCGGCAACATGGCTGCGCCACTCAAGCACTTCATCGACTCGACTGCAGCGGAATGGGCATCCGGCACCCTGGTCGGCAAACCGGCCGCCGTGTTCACTTCGACCGCCACCATGCATGGTGGCCAGGAAAGCACCCTGCTGTCGATGATGACGCCACTGCTGCACCACGGCATGTTGATCGTCGGCATTCCCTTCACCGAAGCCGCGCTCAATCGCACGACAACCGGTGGCACGCCGTATGGCGCGAGTCATGTTGCCGGCGTCAGCGGCGAGAATCCGCTCAGCGAGGATGAGCGCATCCTCGCGCGCGCACTCGGACGCCGCGTTGCCGAAACCTGCGCACGCCTGCAGGCAGGCGCATGATGGCGATGCGCTGCGGCTTCCTCGCCTGGGCCGGCCTGGTCATCCTGCAGGTCGCCTGGCATGCCTGGCTGGCGCCGCCGGCGAATGGCCAGATCGGCCTGGCGCTGGCCTTGACCTTGCCGCCCCTGCTGCTGCCGCTGCTCGCCCTGCGTAGCGGGGCCAAGCGCGCCCTGCTCTGGATCGGCATCGTCAGCCTCGGTTATTTCTGCCACGGCGTGGTCGTCGCCTGGGCGATTCCGTCGATGCGCTGGCCGGCCGTCATCGAAGTCGCCCTCTGCGTGCTGCTGATCGGCACGCTTGGCTGGATCACGCGCAGCGCGAAGAAGCGCTGATCGACGGAGTCGTGCAATTGCGCCGCGGGCTATACTCGCGGCCATGGCCAACCATCCCACCGCACCGGTACTCGGCAACCAGTATCTTGGCGATCGCGTCCTGCAGGCGTGGCTGGATCGTGCCCTGCCGCCGTCGATGCGCAGCGCGATCCATGATGATCTCGATGCACTTGGCGCGCAGGCCGCGCAAGCCTGGAGCGAGGCGCGATCAAGTCGTCGCCACCAGCCCGAGCTGACCCCGTTCGACGCATGGGGTGGACGCGTCGATCGCATCGAGACGACTCCGGTCTGGCAACGCGGTGCCGCGATTGCCGCACGTTACGGACTCGTCGCCGCCGGCCACGAGCCGACCTATGCCGAGTTCGCCCGCTGCAACCAGTTTGCACGCGTCTACCTGCAGCATGTCGCCAGCGAGTTCTACACCTGCCCGCTGGCCATGACCGATGGCGCGGCAACCGCACTGAAGGCTTCCGGCAACCAGCAGCTCATCGAGCGTGCGCTGCCACGCCTGACCTCGCGTGATCCGGCAACACTCTGGCTTTCCGGGCAATGGATGACCGAATTGACGGGCGGCTCGGATGTGGGCGACAGCGAAACCGAGGCACAACCGGTCGGCGATGGACAATACAGCCTGCACGGGCGCAAATGGTTCACCTCGGCCGTGATCGGCGAAATGGCGCTGACTCTCGCCCGTCCGCAGGGTGCCGCTGCCGGCGGCGATGGCCTGGCCTTGTTCTACCTGGAAACGCGCGACGAGGGCGGCCAGTGGAACGGCATCCGCATCGACCGCCTGAAGGACAAGCTCGGCACGCGCGAGCTGCCGACCGCGGAAATCCACCTCGACGGGACGCTGGCGACACCGGTCAGCGGACTGGATCATGGCGTGCGCATGATCACGCCGGTGCTCAACGTCACGCGGATCTGGAACGCCGTCTGCGCGCTGGCCACGATGCGCCGCTGCATTGCCCTGGCCACCAGCTACGCGCACCAGCGCGAAGCGTTCGGACGACGCCTGATCGATCACCCCCTGCATGCGACGACCCTGGCCGACATGCAGGTCGAGTTCGAAGCGGCCTTCCAGCTCGTCTTCCACGTCAGCCACCTGCTCGGGCGCAGCGAATGCGCGCTTGCCAACGCCAACGAGCGTGCCTTGCTGCGCCTGCTGACGCCGCTGGCCAAGCTGTGGACCGGCAAGCTCGCCGTGCGCATCGCTTCGGAGACCTGCGAGGCGTTTGGCGGAGCCGGCTACATCGAGGACACCGGCATCCCGCAATTGCTGCGCGATGCCCAGGTCTATCCGATCTGGGAAGGCACGACCAACGTGCTGGCCCTCGACAGCTTGCGCGCGATCGCCAGCGTCGGCGTCGAACCCCTGCTCGACACGGCCGATGCCCTGCTTGCCGAAATCCTCAAGTCACGCGCCTCGGCCAGCCTCGAGGCGCATGCGATGAGCGTCTGCTCGGCCATCAAGCAGGCCAGCCAATGGCTGCACCGCAACGCCGCCAATGCCGATGCGATGCAAGCCGGCGCCCGCGACCTCGCCTTCACCCTGGCGCGCAGCATGGCCGCCGCCCTGCTCTGCCGGCAGGCGGCCTACTCGATCAAGGAAACCGGTGACATGCGTCCGTCGCAGGCACTGGCGCGATTCATCGGCGCCGGCCTGGTCAGTCTGCCGGATGCCGGCGGCCCGCATCCGCTCGACCTGCTCGATCCACCCCACTGAATACGCTGGCGCAAGGATTCCCCATGCAACATCTCTCCGTCGTCACCACCGGCGGCACCATCGACAAGATCTATTTCGATGACAAATCAGCCTACGAAATCGGCGACCCGCAGATCGGCAAGATCCTCGAAGCGCTCGGCGTCGCCTTCACCTTCGATGTGCTGCCCGCCCTGCGCAAGGACAGCCTGCATCTGGATGAATCCGATCGCGATCTGTTGCGCCGCCTGATCGAGGCGCAGCCGCACCGGCATGTGCTGGTCACCCACGGCACCGACACCATGGTCGAAACCGCCGCCGTGCTGGCCAGCATCAAGGACAAGGTCATCGTCCTCACCGGCGCGCTGAACCCGGCGCGATTCCAGGGCTCGGATGCGGTTTTCAACATCGGCTGCGCGGTCGGTGCCGTGCAGAGCCTGCCCGATGGCGTCTACATCGCCATGAACGGACGCATCTGGAATCCGGCCCATGTACGCAAGAATCGCGACGCAAACCGCTTCGAGGCAGTTTGAGCGGTAATTTCCTGCGGTCGGAAGCGGCTTCAGCCACGATGCCTGTTGTCTTTACGCTCCTTCGGAGCTTAAAAATCAAACCAACGCGATCAATGGAAATTTCGCTTCGGGCAATTGAAATTGCCCGCCTCAGCGATCATCGCGCGAGTAAATCCAGCCGTCCTCGACCTTGACCGGAAACTTCGCGGTAGGCAGGTAGGCGGGCGGGTTCATGGCTTCGCCGGTGCGTACATCGAAGCGCGAGCCGTGGCGTGGACATTCGACCTCGAAACCGTGGATCGGGCCGCCGGTCAGTTCGGCACCGTCATGCGTGCAGATGTCTTCCAGCGCGTACAACGCGCCGTCGACATTGAATACGGCAATCGGGGTGTCGCCGTCCCAGCCGGTCTGCACTTCACCGGGCAGCAGTTCGGCGGTATGGCAGATGCGCACCCAGTCGCTCATGCCCGATCCTCCAGCAACGCGTTGCTCGCGACCAGCGCGCAGATGCGGCGCACATCGCCATCCATGGCGCGGTCGCGCTGCATGAAGTCGATGGCTTCGCGGATCTTCGCATGGGCCTTGCGCACGGCATCGCCGGCGCGGAATTCGCCAGCTTCGCCGAGCGCCTTCATCAGATCGCGAATCTCGCTTTCGAACACCGCGAAGCTTGCATGATCCTCGCGCGGTGAATTGCTGATCTTCGCCGCCAGCGCCTTGCAGTCGCCGCGCTCGGCGAGGCTGCGTGCCGCATTGAGCATGTCCTGCCGATACTCGAGCGCCTGTGCGGCCGTGTACAACTCCAGGGCCAGCACATGGCCGAGATCCTCGGTCATCTCGAGCACATGGCGCGCCTCGTTGGTGCCCATGGAGACGTGATCTTCGGCATTCGCGCTGGTCGGAATGGAATGGACCGAAGCCGGATGCGCGCGCGTGGCCATGTCGTTGACCAGGGCCGCCGCCGTGTACTGCACGATCATGAAACCCGAATCGGTGCCATCCTCGTTGCCGATCAGGAAGGCCGGCAAGCCATCGTTGTTGGCCGGATCGACCAGCTTGTTCAAGCGCCGCTCGGAGATCGAGGCCAGCACCGGAATTGCCGCCTTCACATAGCTCATCGCCAAAGCCAGCGGCATGCCGTGGAAATGGCCGGCGGAAATCACCTGGTCCTCGATGAAGCGCGGATTCTCCGCATCCGGGAACACCAGCGGATTGTCGGTGACGGAATTGAGTTCGATATCGATGATGCGGCAGGCCTGCTCCCAGGCATCGCGCACGGCGCCGTGCACCTGCGGCATGCAGCGCAGGCAATAGGCATCCTGCGGCTGGTGCTTCTTGCCGCCCTTGAACGGCAGGAAGCGCTGGTAGAACGCCTCGCGGCCGTGACGCTGCGAGGGCGGAACATAGTCCCAGCCAATGTCGAAGCGGCGTTGCTGCTCGACCGGATCGCTCCACGCATCGGCGCTCCAGGTACGAAAGCGCGGCACGAGGTGATAGGGAATATCCACCAGGGTCGAGCCTTCAAGCAGCGCGCGGACATGGCGTGCGGTCTCGACCTGGCCGGGATGCGGACGCAGCGCATGCACCTCGGGACGCAGGGCACCACTGCGCCCGGCAAACGCGTCGAGGGTCATCGCCGCGGCCAGATCCGCCGTGGCAATCAGGCTTTCCATGCGCGACAAGGCCAGCACCGCCGTCGCCAGCATCTGCGTCGTGCCGTTGTTCAGCGCCAGGCCTTCCTTGAACGACAGGCGAATCGGCGCGAGACCAATGCGCTGCAGCGCTTCGGCACCACTGACGCGCTCGCCCTCGACAAAGGCTTCGCCAGCGCCGAGCAGGACAATCGCCAGATGCGACAGCGGTGCGAGATCACCACTGGCGCCGACCGAGCCCTTGGCGGGGATGACTGGAATCACCTTGCGGTTGAGCAAGGCGGTCAAGGCTTCGAGTGTGGATACCCGAATGCCCGAGTGTCCGCGCAGCAAGGTATTGATGCGGATTGCCAGGATCGCCCGCACGACATCATTCGCCAGCGGCTCGCCGACGCAGACCGCGTGGGTGATCAGCAAGTTGTGCTGCAACTCCTCGAGCAGGCTGCCTTCGTGTTGTTCGGGATTGCCGCCCGGCAACTCGTCGCGCGCACGGTGGGCGCCGAGCAGCTTGTCGGCATTGCTGCCGAAACCCGTGGTCACGCCATACACCGGCTCGCCGCAACTGACTTTCTCGGCGAGGAAATCGGCCGCGCGCTGCACGCGCTGCAGCGCCTTCGGCGACAGCGACACGTCACGGCCGCGGCAGGCAATCTCGACAACCTGCGCGCGCGTCAGCGAGGAACCATCGAGCTCGATCGTCATGCACGCGCTCCCATGGCCGCGATCTGTTCAAGCTCGACGCGCAAGGTCTTCACCAGCTCCGCGCGGGGCACCTCGAACTGATCCTCGCGACGCAGGTCCTTGACCGTGACCGTGCCATTCGCGATCTCGTTCTCACCCAGCACGAGGACAAAGCGGATGCCGGCCTTGTCGGCATACTTGAACTGCTTGCCGAGCTTGGACGGCTCCATGACTACCTCGGTATTGATGCCGGCCTGGCGCAGCTCGGTGGCAAGAGCCAGGTACGCAGGCAACTGCGCCTCGTCCATCTGCGTGACCAGCGCCTGCACCGTACTCGTCGCCGTGCCGATCAAACCGGCCTCGCGCAACTGCCAGTAGAGGCGCGTCGCGCCAATCGAGATGCCGACGCCGGGCAGGCTGGATTTGGTGTAGTTGCCGGCCAGGTTTTCATAGCGGCCACCCGAGCAGATCGAGCCAATCTGCGGGTGTTCGTCGAGCGTGGTCTCGTAGACCGTGCCGGTGTAGTAATCGAGGCCGCGCGCAATCGACAGGTTCAAGGCGAAATCCGCTTCGGGCACGCCAAACGCCTTGATCAGGGTCAGCACTTCACGCAATTCCCTGCGGCCCTGCTCGAAGGTTTCGCTGCCCGCTCCGAGTGCATCGAGTTTCGCCAGCGCATCGGCCAGCGAGGTCGAGCGCACCTGGACGAAGGCGAGGATCTTCTCGACGGTTTCGCCAGCAAGGCCGAAAGCCGCGCCGGTCAGCGTCTGGCGCACGTAGTCGAGTCCGCGCTTGTCGAGTTTGTCGACCTCGCGCAGAACGGCCATCTGCTGTTCGCCATCGGCAATGCCGAGGCCCTCGAACCAGCCGCGCATGAGGCGGCGATTGTTGAGCTGGATGGTGAACGGGCCAATCGCCAGATCGCGGAACACGCCATGGATCGTCGCCGGAATCTCCGCGTCGTAGCGCACGGAGAGTGCATCCTTGCCGATGACGTCGATATCGCACTGGTAGAACTCGCGGAAGCGCCCGCGCTGCGCACGCTCGCCGCGATAGACGCGCTGGATCTGGTAGCGGCGGAACGGAAAACTCAAGCCATGCTCATGTTCGGCGACGTAGCGCGCCAGTGGCACGGTCAAGTCAAAGCGCAGGGCCAGATCGGGCTTGTCGCCCTGCTCCATCGCGCCGGTCGACTGCACGAAATACACCTGGCGCTCGGTCTCGCCGCCGGATTTGGTCAGCAGCACGTCGGCAAACTCCATCACCGGCGTCTCGATCGGCAGGAAACCGAAGCGCTCGAAATTGCGGCGGATCGTATCGAGCATGCCCTGGAAGGCGATCTGGTCGAGCGGCAGCAGCTCCAGTACACCAGGCATGGTGCGGGCGGATGTCAAAGCCATGGAATCCTCGGAAAGTCAGCTTCCACGGCGCTTCACGCGCCACGGAGCGGGCCGCCTAGATTATCAGATCGCCCCTTTTGTTTTGGACAGGCGTTGCGCTGCCGCACCTGCGCCGCTATCATTCGCGCCCCGCCAAACGCGGGCCGGTATCGGGGTGTAGCTCAGTCTGGTAGAGCGCTACGTTCGGGACGTAGAGGTCGCAGGTTCGAATCCTGTCTCCCCGACCAATCATTCAAACGAATCCGCCTGAAGAGACTTTTCTTCGGGCGTTTTCGTTTTTGTCACCCGCAAATTCGCGCCCTTCTTTAAGCCGTCTTCAGCTGTTCCAGACCCTTGGATATCGCCCAAGCACCCGGCTTCGACGGTATGATTCGAACACTCACGACCGGTTTTGCCGCTCGCAGCGGCCGTAACAGACGCAATACCGACGCGTTCGACAATTGGGCAGAGCATTCGCTTGCGCGGGCGCTGGACTTGAGCCATTGCATTGTCTCTGGATGGGCGCATCATACTTTTCGGAATCAGGAGCCCGGCCATGAAACATCCTGCCGCCGCCGACATTCGCAACCTGCCGCTTTACTCTCCAGCCGAAGCCGCCAGGTTCTTGCACCTGCCCGCATCGACAGTGCGCGCGTGGGCGTTCGGCCAAGGCTACAAGTCGAAGGATGGCGCAGCCCGCCGATTCGAACCGGTCATCGAAACAGCCGATCCCGATGCGCGCCGCCTGTCCTTCGTGAATCTTGTTGAACTTCTGGTTCTGGCAGCCATCCGCAAGGAGCACGAGGTCGAGCTGAAACAGGTGCGAAGCGCAATCGAGTACCTGCGCAAGAAGTTTCCCAGCAAGCACCCGCTGGCAGACAACGATTTCCAAACTGACGGCATCGATCTCTTCGTCGAGAAATACGGCGACTTGCTGAACATTTCGCATGACGGCCAGATCGCAATGAAGGAAATCATCCAGCAGTATCTGAAGCTGGTGGAACGTGACGCATCCGGCGTGCCGTTCAAGCTGCACTTGCCACGCCGCGCCAACGCACCGGAGCCACTGGCAGCGGTTGTGATCGACCCCAAACGAGGTTTCGGCCGCCCTGTTCTGGACGGGCGCGGCATCCGCACGGAAGTTGTCGTGGAGAGATTCCAGGCAGGCGAATCCATTGCTTCGCTGGCCGAAGATTACGGCCTTGACCCATCGGTGATCGAGGACATCCTTCGGAGTCAGCAGCCGCTTGCCGCATAAGGCCGCGCCCAAGGAACTGATCTTCTTCGTCGATCGCAGCCTCGGCGGCAAACTGGTGGTCGAGGCGTTGCGTGCGGCGGGTGCGCAAGTGATTGCTCACGACGACGCAATGCCGCAAGACTCCGAAGACGTGGAGTGGCTGGCGGAAGCCGGACGGCACAACTGGGTCGTGCTCACGAAGGACAGCGCCATCCGTCGCAACCAGCACGAAAAAAAGATGTTCCGCGACGCGCGCGTTCGCGTGTTCGCGCTGGCGCGCAAGGATCTATCGGGCCCGGAAATGGCCGATCTTTTCGCCAACGCGCTGGCGGGAATGCGCAAGCGGGCAATCACGACCGAGCCGCCGTTCGTATTCAGCATTTCCCGCAACGGCGACTTCAAGCGCCTGGACTGACTCAATTTTCGACCTGAGTCACTTTCGATTTCCAGGCACCATGAATGCCAAGCGCGCTGATGTTAGAGGGTCGCGAACAGGCCAGCATCGTGGCGTCGCCCTGTCTTGCAGAGGGCCACGTGCGGGTCTCAGCCGCCGGTGCGGATATCGAGCTTGGGCAGGGCGCGGACGATCTTCATGGTTTCGAGGCTGACGGTGATGACGCGCAGGAACAGCTCCAGCGGGTAGCGGGGGTTGTGCATGGTTTCCGTCGCCCAGGCGTTGGCGTCGTTGACGATGCCGCTGTCCTTGTCGGTCTTGACGCACTGGCGTTCGATCACCCAGTCCAGCGCGGGTTTGCCGTTGACGACGTAGTCGTAGGCTTCGGCCGGGACGCCGGTGACGGTGATCTTGCTGTTGTAGATCAGCGTCGTGAGGTCTTTCTCGCCCTTGGTCTTGGGCACCTTCATCTTTTCGACACGCCAGAACTTCTCCCGCTCGTCATTCCCGCGAAAGCGGGAATCCAGTGCCTTGGGGTTGCCAAGATCGAGCGCCTTGCCATCACTGCCGATGACCTTGGCCTTGGCGTACATCGGCACGGTTTCGTAGCCCAGATGCAGCTCGGCGAGCGCGCGGCCGGCCTTGCTGAACGCCCAGAAGTCGGCGGCGGTTTTCACGCGCGGGATACGCGGCAGCTCCTTGGCGAGATTGTCGGCGTAGCGTTCGCGGTAGTCGGGCGAGTGCAGCAGACCGTAGACGTAATAGAACAGGTCTTCCTTGGTGATCTTCTCGCCGGGATAGGCACTCTGGAAGTGCACGAGGCCAGCGTCGGTGATGGCGTCGCGGCGGGCTGGTGCGCTGGCCTTGTCCTTGGGTTGGTCGAACAGACCCGGTGCGGGTGCATCGTCGGCGTTTGTGGCTTCGTCGTAGAGGTACAGCGGAAAGCACTGACCATTGAACTGCACTTGAAAATCAGCGACCAAATCAGTCATTAGCGCCGAAAACCCGTGCTTCGATCCAATGTTCGACAGTGTAATGACCCGGTTGACGGAGGATGCGTGTGGAAAGATGCGAGGCATCTGAAACACATACTCGTTCAACGGGCGATCAAAGTAGAGCCATTGTTTCAAGAATGGCCGGTATAGCCCTGAAACCACGCGGTCGGCGCGGAAAGCCAATTGCCGATCTTTAACGACGGCCTGCTTGAGCGAACGCGACCAACTTATCGCGGCCGGGTCGGCGCTGATAAAGTCATCCACCTTCGCGTCACGCAACTTTCTGTCCAGCCCAACGCAAGCCTCGTCGAAGCGCTCCACCTCTCCGTTATAGAACGCAATCATGCGTTTCATGTTGGATTCGAGCACTGCCTTGCCGGCGTTGTAGCACCACGCATCTCGCGACGTCAGAACGCCCTGCGCATAGTTGTCGAATAGCTTGATGCCTTGGCTTTGCTTGTCGCCCAAGGCAATGAACTCGCCAAAGCTGTCATCGCGCTGACGCAGCCAGTCGCCATGGTCGTCGGGGGTGATGGACTGCCACGCTTGTTCCTTGCCGATGCCTGCGATACTGCCGAAGTGCGAGACGATGGCGAGCTTGTCCCCTTGCGAGAGGTAGTCGCCAATGTCGTGGAAGTAGATGCGACCGTGGTCGTGACTATCGGGGTTCTTGACCAGCAACGTGATGGCGATGGGCGCGCGGCTGCCGCTGCCGAAAATCTTGCCCCCTTCCTTGCGTGACTGCTCGCCGCTGGTGCGCTGATTGCCACGCAGATGGAACACGTAGATGTCCGAGAACTCCTCGACGAGGCACTGGCGCAGGCCATCGGCGGTGTTGGCTTCCAGCCAGCCCGCGTTGGTGACGAACCCGATCACTCCGGAGTTGCCGATGCGGTCAGAAGCCCAGCGGATCGCGCGGATGTAACTGTCGTATAGATTGCGCGGGTTCGTAGCTTTCGAGTGTTTCACGTACGTGTCTGCGACACGCTGATCAAGCTGCGGATAGGCAACGTTCTGGTTGTTGTCGTTCGCACTATCCTGCTTGGCGGAATACGGCGGATTGCCCAGGATCACTCGGATGTCCAGCGCCATCTGCCGCTTGCGCCGCTGGCTGTTGTCCACCAGCAACGCATCCACGAGGTCGCCCTTCTCGCCCATCTGGAAGGTGTCGGTGAGGCAGATGCCTTCGAAGGGCACGTAATCGCCGCCGGCGATGTCGTGGTAGGCGCGCTCGATGTTGATGCTGGCGATGTAGTAGGCCAGCAGCACGATTTCGTTGGCGTGCAGCTCGTGCTGGTACTTGTACGGCAACTGCTCGCGAGTGATGAGTTCCGACTGGATCAGACGGGTGATGAAGGTACCCGTGCCAGTGAACGGATCGAGAATGTGCACGCCCTTGTCACCCAGGGACGCGTTGAACTCGGATTTCAGGACGTGCTGGACACTGTGGATGATGAAGTCCACCACCTCCACCGGCGTGTAGACGATGCCGAGGCGCTTGGATAGTTCCGGGAAGGCACCGTTGAAGAACTTGTCGTACAGCTCCTTGATGATCTTCTGCTGGCCTTCCGCACTGGTGATGCCTTCGGCGCGCATCTTCACGCTGTCGTAGAACTTGGTCAGCGTGTCGGCTTCCTTGTCGAGGTGGTGCTCCTGGAGCAAGGCCAGGATCTTTCCCATGGCCTTGGACACGGGGTTGTTCCTGGTGAACTCGTGACCTTCGAACAGGGCTTCGAACACCGGCTTGGTGATGAGGTGCTGGGCCAGCGTCTCGATGATTTCGGCGTCGGTGATCTTGTCGTTCAGGTCATCGCGCAGCTCGGCGGCGAAGGCGTCGAATGCCTTGCGCTCCTTCGTATTGGCCGGGTTTTCGAGAATGGCCTTGATGCGGTCGATGTGGGTGTTGGCGATGCGGGCAATGTCCGCCGCCCAGTCTTCCCAGTGGTGGCGGTTGCCGACCTTCTGCACCAGTTTGGCGTAGATGGCCTTTTCGATCTCGCCGATCTCGAACTGCATCTCGGCCTGTTCGACGCGGGTCTCGTCTGCCACAGCGTGGCCGATGGCGTGGCCGCCGCGCGCCTTGGCCGCATGCTTTTGTGCGGTGTTGGCGCGCAAGTGGGCCGCGCGGCGCTGCAGCTTGTCGGTGACGGCGATCACTTCCATCTTGGTGGGATCGCTGCCGATCAGGTCGAGCTTGTTGACCATCGCGTCGAAGCGGTCATCGTGCGAGCGCAATGCCTGCAGGACCTGCCAGACCACCTTGTAGGTGGCGTTGTCGTTCAGGGCTTCGTGTGGCTCCTTGCCGGCCGGGATCACTACCGGCAGCACGATGTAACCGCGGGTCTTGCCGGGCGCCTTGCGCATTACGCGGCCCACGGCCTGCACCACGTCAACCTGTGAATTGCGCGGGGTGAGGAACAACACGGCATCCAGCGCCGGCACGTCCACGCCTTCGGACAGGCAGCGCACGTTGGACAGCACACGGCAGGTGTTTTCGGGTGGCGCGGCTTTCAGCCAGTCGAGCCTGGCTTCCTTCTCGCTGGCGTTCATGTTGCCGTCGACGTGCTCGGCTTGGCACTGGAGCGTGGCAGCGATTTCCTCGTCGGTGCCTTCGTCCTGTGCGGTGCGCTGGTATTCCTCCACCACGGCCTGGAACATGCGGGCGATGTTTTTGGAGCCCACCTTATGGGTCTTGGCGCCCTGCTTGGCTTCGATGACATGGCAGAACGCCACCGCGCGCTGCATCGGATGACCGTCGTCGGCAAGGTCGTGGGTCAAGCCCTGCTTGGAAAGCGCCTTCCAGCAACCGACGATGCGTGCGGCATCGTCCATGCGCAGGTCGTTGTCGGCACTGGACAGCAGCTTCTGCAGGCGGCGGTTGATCGCGGTTTCCTCGACCGCCAGCACGATGACCTTGTAGTCGGACAGCAGGCCGCGCTTGACCGCTTCGGAAAATGTCAACACATAGAGCGGCTTGCCGAACAGCGCCGGATCGTCCATCGACGCCAGCGCCACGTTATCCTTGGCCGCGCTGGCCTTGGCGTTCTCTCCGTAGATGCGCGGCGTTGCCGTCATGTACAGGCGCTTCGCCGCGCAGATGAAGGCGTTGTCATGCACCTTCACGAAGTGGCTTTCGTCGTCGCCTTCGAAGGTGGCACCTGTGGTGCGGTGGGCCTCGTCGCAGATGATCAGGTCGAATTCGGCGAGGTCGTACTGCTTCTGCGCGTCGCTGATGACATCGATGGAGTGATAGGTGCTGAACACCACGTCCATGTGACTGGCATCGTGGCGCCTGGCGATTTCGGCGGCGAGCGATCTGGCTTCGGTCGTGGCCGGGTACTGCAACTCGTGGGCGAGCATCTCGAAGTCGTCGTCGCCCTGCTTCTTGCCGACGTCGCTGTCCGAGCACACCGCATAGCTGTGCAATGGCGTGGCGCTTTCCTGTGTCCAGTCGGTCAGCGCCTGCGACAACAAGGCGAGACTGGGGACGAGGAACAGCACGCGCCTCCCTTTGCCAGCCAGCAACTCGGCAATCTTGAGGGCGGTGAACGTCTTGCCGGTGCCGCAAGCCATGATCAGCTTGCCGCGATCGGCGTCGGCAAGGCCGGCCTTCACGGCGTCCAGCGCATGTTGCTGGTGTGGGCGCAGTTGCTTTTGCGGTTTCAGGGCGGGCTTGGCGTCGGTCTGGTACTTCGACCAGTCGATCTGACTGGCTTCCAGGTCGTGCAAGGTGACGAGACTGACTGGCGTTTTCTGGCCCTGCAATGCCTCACGCAGGTGGTCGGTGCTCTTGGTGGCGGTGAGGAAGATCAGACCATGGGCGTAGTGCTTCCTGCCTGCGGCGGTGAGAAAGGTGGACACGCTGTCCAGCGTGAGCCGCGCATCCTCGTCGTAGAACTTGGCTTGGATGGCGTGCAGTTCGTTGCCATCGGCAGTTTCGGCAACGAGGTCGATGCCGGCATCGGAACCGACATCGCCGAGGCCGCGCTTCGCCGCTTCCTTGCGCCATTCCTCCCACAGCCACACGCGACCGGCGTAGAGGTCGCGGTAGTAGGGTTCGTTGTTGAGATATGCCTTGACCAGCCGCTCGAAGTAGTTGCCCTTCTCGCGCTCGCTCTTGGCTGTGGTGCGAAAGGTGTCGAGCAGGTTGTGCAGTGCGGTCATCCTGGATTCCCCAAGCCGCCGTGCCGGATGCGGGCGGTTCCATGCTTGATGGCCATTGTGCCGCAGGCGATGCCGCTGCCGCGAGCCACGCCGCATTACGCGCGATACCACAGCTTCACACCGCCGCCTCGCGCCCCGTGGCGAGCGTGTCGATCAGGCTGCCAGGTGCGTGGTCTTGATCACGCGTGGATCATCGGCAAACTCAAGCAGCATGCGCCGCACGCGCTCTTGCCAGCCCTCGGCAAATTCGCGCTTTTGCGCATCGCTGGCTACGTCCTGGATGATTGCGCCAAGCAGCGCACGCTGGTTGGGATTGCCTGGCACCAGCGAGGCGTCCAGTTCGACGGCGACGGCATCGCCGCTGTCGCGTCGACGGAAGATCACGCCTCCGGGGCTGGCTTGTCCGGCAAAGACCAGCAGGCCATTGCGCGCGTAGCGTCCGCCGAGTCCCTGGAAACCATTTTCGGCGGCGGCACCGGTGAGCAGGGTCAGCACCTGGGCGACAACGCCGGTGGTGCCGTGGTCGCGCGGCGCCGGCATCCACACCTCGATCAGGCCGCGCTCGGCCGGAGTGTCGGGAAACAAAGCCTTGAGTGCCGCACGCGCCATCAGGAACGCACCGGCCACGGTCGGGCAGGAATGACCGGCCAGGCGCACGGCATCGGCGTAGCAATAGTCGATGCGCCCGTCGTCGGAGGCACCCAGCAGTTGCGCCAGCGGATCCACCGTTTCCACGACGGGGCCGGCGGAAAAGAATGCGGGAAAGCTCATCTTCGTGTCCTTTCAAATGCGAATCATTATCATGCGGCACCCTGCCGGGCACCCGGCTGACGCAGGTCAAGTCAGCTGGATTCAAGCGAATCTGAGCGGGGCATCTTCAGCGGCCTGACTGAAGTACGACGACAGGTATTTCTCGCCTTCGTCGCAGAAAATGGTGACGATCGTGCGCAACTCGGGATGCGCCTCACGGATTCGTCGTGCCGCCAGCAAATGTGCGCCGGAACTGGGGCCGCACAACAAACCGTGTTCGCGGGCGAGGCGTTTCATCTCGACCAGGGCCTCGTCGCTGGAGACCGCCGTGACCTCGTCGATCAAGGCCGAATGGCGCTGGAAGATGCCGGGCACGAAGCCGTCGGAAATGCCTTCGATGGCATGGCTGGCGATTTCTCCGCAGAGGATGGTCTGCGATTCGGAAGGCTCCATCGCGAACAGGCGAACCGACGGATGGACCGCGCGGAAGGCCTGACCCACGCCGATCAGGGTGCCGCCGGTGCCGACCCCGAGCACGAGTGCATCGGGCAGCCGACCGGCCGGCAATTGCGCGAGGATTTCAGGGCCGAGGATCAAGCGGTTTTCCTCGACATTGAGCTCGGAGTTGAACTGGCCGGGGCAGAAGTAGCCAGGCTGTTCGCCAAGTTCACGCGCCCGCTGCAAGGCCTGGTCGACATGGAAATCGCCACAGAAAAGGATCTCGGCACCGTAGGCGCGCGAAATCGCCATGCGTTCGTCGGACAAGCCGTGCGGCATCACCACCAGCATCCGGTAACCCTTGACTGCGGCGACCATCGCCAGCGCATTGCCGGTGTTGCCGCTGGTTGCCTCGACGATGGTGTCGCCGGGTTTCAGCAGGCCTTGCTGTTCGGCACGCTCGATCATGTAGTGCGCGATGCGCGCCTTGATCGAACCGGACGGATTGAGGAATTCGAGTTTGACGAAGATGCCGTCGATTTCGAGCAAGGGCGTGTCGCCAATCGCAGCGAGGATGTTGCGCGAAACCGTGACATGGCGTTGCGGACCTGGCCGCTGCGCGGCATCCGTGGAAACCCGGGGCGGCCCTTTGGCCGAAACATCGATTGGCATCGCATCACTCCTCGAAAAGGATGGGCACCACGGCGTCATTGCCCGCGGCAGCCGGTCACGCAGCTGCCGACTTCGACTGCCTGCGCAGCAGATTCGTGTTCACCTTCGAGGCCAATCCGGCGGATCAAGGGTGAGCGGGGGCAGCACGCCCGGGCAAGCGCACCCGTCGCCATGCCGGGCCTCCTCAAGGTGCGGCTCGCCGTGGTGAATTCAAGGATTCACCGGGGCCACGTGCTGTCTGCGTCAGTTGGCAGGCGCTTTCTTCTCGTCCTCGATCTTCGCCATCGAAGGCAGCTCGGTCGCCTGCAGTTGCCGCGCGACGGCTTCGTTGGCACGCATGACGCGCAGCATGTTGCCGCCGGCGACTGCAGCGAGGTCGGCATCGCTCCAGCCGCGTCGGGCCAGTTCGACCAGCAAGGCTGGATACTTGTCGACGCCATCGAGGCCCTCGGGCGTGTTCGGGATGCCGTCGAAGTCGGAACCCAGGCCGACGCTTTCGACACCGGCGATCTTGCGGATGTGGTCGAGGTGGTCGGCGACATCGGCGAGGGTCACGGTCGGCGGCGGATGCCGGCGCTCCCATTCGGCCATGGCTGCGGCAGCGCGCTCGGGTTGTCCGATGTACAGGCCAAAGAACGGTGGCGAATTGTAGCGGGTCGCTTCCGCAGCGTGGTCGGAATCCCAGCGCGCGCGTTCCTGCGAGATGTAGCTCGGGAAGAAATTGACCATGACGATGCCGTGGTTCTGCGCGACCAGGCGCAGGACCTCATCCGGCACGTCGCGCGGATGATCGATCAGGCCGCGCGCACCGGAATGCGAGAACATCACCGGCGACTTGCTGACAGCGATGGCGTCCGTCATCGTCTTCACCGAAACATGGCTGAGATCGACGATCATGCCAAGCCGGTTCATCTCGCCGATCACGGCGCGGCCGAAAACGGTCAGCCCGTTGTGCTGCGGGTTGTCGGTCGCCGAATCGGCCCAGTCGGTATTTCGCGAATGGGTCAGGGTCAGGTAGCGCGCGCCGAGGGTGTACATCTGGCGCAAGGCCGCCATCGAGTTGTCGATCTGATAACCGCCTTCGACGCCGATCAGCGAGGCGACGCGCCCGGCCTTGTGGATGCGCACGATGTCATCGGCGGTGTAAGCCATCTGCAAGGCCTGCGGATACTGCGCCGCCATGTTGTGGACAATGTCGATCTGCTCGATGGCGGTCTTGACCGCCTCGGGCCCGGTGGTCGTGGCCGGGATCCAGACCGACCAGAACTGGCCGCCGACGTGGCCCTTGCGCAAGCGCGGAATGTCGGTCATCAGGCCGACCCAGTCCTTGTCGGCATCCGCCGGGCGCGGCATGTCGGCGTGATCGACGTTGAGATCGACACCGCCCGCGCGCGTGCGGATCTCCCAGGGCAGGTCGTTGTGTCCATCGATCAAGGGCGTCTTCGTCAGCACGCGTTCGACGCGGGCGAACAGTGCCGCATCGTCGGCTGGCGCAGGCGACTTTGCTTGGGCACAGCCGATGGCGAGAAAGAGGCCAATGCCGAAACGCGCTACCGGGTTGCCGGGCATGTCGTCTCCAGAGGGTGGCGCCGAATGGGGTTCGGCCCCGTCGGCAGATCTTCGCACACCTGCGTGGCGCTGCTACCACGCCCTGACCTGGCGGAATCCGCGCACAACCGCGACGGCTTTCGCGTAGCCGGAAACGAAGAACCCCGGCCTCGCGCCGGGGTTCGGTCGACAATGCAAACGCGCAGGAATCAGAACTTCTGCGAGAAGCGCACACCGACCATGCGTGGATGGGTCGGAACCACGTACACCTGGCCATCGGGATATTCGGGCACCACGCCGGGAGCACCGCAGACGGCTTCGGCGCATTCGGTGAAACGCGAGATCTGACCCCGCTTGTCGAAGGCGTTGTCGACAAAGAAATCCAGCGCCCAGTTGTCCTTGGCGATGCCGGCGGAAAAATCGAACATCGAATAGGACGGCAGGTTGCCGAGGATTCCACGTTCCATGATGCGCAGGTCCGAGGTGCGTTCGCCCACGTGCACGCCAGCACCCTGCACATAGGCCTGCAGGCTGCCGATGTCGAAGGTGTAGCGTGCGGTCAGGGTGCCCTTGAACTTGGGCGTCACCGGCAGACGCGTGCCGGTGGGTGCTTCCGGATCGTCGCATTCGGTGACCGGGATGCCATCATCATCGGTGAATCCGCAATAGTTTTCCGTCAACTTCGCGTTGTAGAAGGCGGCACCCGCTGAAATCTGCAGATTGTACGATGCCGCCCAGTTCACCTCGAACTCGGCACCATTGATGCGTGCCTGGTTGGCATTCTTGATTTCCGTGAGGCCGTTCGCGCCGAGGATGCTGAACTGGAAGTCCTTCCATTGCTGACGGAACACCGAGCCGTTGAACGACAGGTGGTTGTCGAGCCAGGTCGTCTTCCAGCCAGCTTCGAAATTGGTCAGGTAGTCGGAAAGATACGGCGGCAGGATGCCGCGCCGGTTGATGCCGCCCGGACGGAAGCCTTCGGAACGGGTCAGGTAGAACATCTTGGTCGGTGTCGCCTTCCAGGTCAGGTTGGCCTTGTACAGCGAGCCTGATTCCTTGACCGACTTGTCGAAGTCCTGGCATGGCGCGCCATGGTACGGCTCGGGTGTCGGGCAGCCCGCTTCACCGTATTCGGAGTCCGGCGAGAAGCCCGCACTGAAGCCGAAGTAGCCGCCAAGGCTGTTGTCGGACTTGAAGTAGCGGCCACCGAAGCTGGCGGTCAAGGTATCGGGAATGATGTCGTATGAGAGTTCCCCAAACAGGGCCTTGTCGCGATCCTCGCGCGTCTGCTTGGTCAGCCAGAGCGTGTCGGGCCAGCCCGGGGTGCTGAGTTCGCTCGACAGGCCATTGATCTTGTAGCGCTGCTGGATGTCGTGGTCCTGATCCTGCCAGAACAAGCCGCCGACGAAACGCAGGCGGTTGTCCTGCGGGGTGGCGATGCGCAACTCGTGGCTGGTCTTGCGGTAGCGATCCTTGGCCTGGATGTACTGCGAGGGATTGATGATGTCGCCGTTGTCGTTGTAGATCGAACCGCCGTAGGCATACAGCGTGTCGTACCAGAACGAGTAATCGGAATAATCCGATTCGATCAAGTCGCTGCGGTTGAGGTGGGCAAACGAATAGGTGACATCGAAATTGCCGACCTTGCCCTCCACGGTCAGCGCCGCCTGGTTCCAGTTGTCCTGCGATGTTTCCGGATAGAAGTGGGTCAGCTCAAGATCACCAACCGCCGGATCATAGGCAAACAGGCCGTTTGCTTCGGATTTCTGGCCGACCAGGGATGCATTGACGGTCCAGTTCTCGTTGAGGTTGATGCCGAGCGCAAGGCGCGCGCCGGTGGTATCGATATCGTTGTAGTTGTCACGCGCCGTGGCGGCATTGCTGATCGTGCCGTTGCCGCCGGTGAACTCGTCCCAGCTCGGATATGTGCGCGTGCCGGACACATTGTCGATGTAGCCGGCTTCCTTCTCGCGCCAGCCGACCAGGCGGATCGCCGCTTGCTCGCCAAGCGGGAAGTTGACGAACCCTTCCTGCACGTTGCCGATGCCGCCGTGGCTGGTGCTGTTGACGCCGAGGCTGTAACCGGCCTCATAGCCGCCGGGATCGGGCTTGTTGGTGATGATGCGGATCGTGCCGGCTTCGGAACTGGCGCCATACAAGGTGCCTTGCGGACCCGAGAGCACTTCGACGCGGGCAATGTCGTAGATGTGGATGTCGAGCGGCCCCTGAATCGTCGTCACCGGCTGTTCGTCGAGATAGACGCCGACGCTGGGCAGGGACCCGGAATGGTTGCCATCGCCGCCGCTGGCGACACCGCGCATGTAGATCTGCGCGTAGCCCGGACCCAGCGACTGGTAGGAAACGCTGGGCAGGAACTTTGCGTAATCGTCGAAATTCGACACGTTGAGTTCGCGCAGTTTTTCGTTGCCGAGCACCTGGATGCTGATCGGCACTTCCTGCAGGTTCTCGGTGCGCTTCTGCGAGGTCACCGTGATCACGTCGAGGCTCGACGTCGCCGGGCTCGGCGGCTCCGCCGCTGGCCGGGAATCCTGCGCATACGCCGCGCCCGCTACCGCAAGGTGGATCGCCACCACCAGCGGCAACCGCGCAACGCGCGGCGGCCGTGTTCGCAAACGGGTCATCGCACTTCGTCTTTTCATCGGGTACCCCTCCAGGTTCTTTGGATTTTGCAACGGTCTAGTTTCGAACTTCCCCAACAACAAACTCTTTTGGCACGTCGGGATAGATCTCCAGCACCTCCCCCAGTGCATCCTTCAACGGCCCCAGCCAGGGCTCGTAATGGCGCCAGTGGTCAACCCCCTCGCGGTAGATCGGTTTGCGCACCTGCTCGGAACTGGCGGTTCGCACCGGGCGTTCGTTCTCGAAGAAACGCAGGCAACCCTCTTCGAACGGCAGGCCGCAGTAATCGAGCAGGCGACGAACCTCGCCTTCCGTGTCCTCGATCATGCGTTCGTAGATGACGCGGTGCACGCGTCCGGGCAGGACTGCGTCAAAATGCGCCATCAGGGCCACGTAATCGTGGTAGTAGCGGCCAATGTCCTCGAGTCCGTAGGTGAAACTCTGGCCGCGTGCGAAATGCTGCTTGAAGGCCGAGAAACAGCAGGCCAACGGATGCCGGCGCGCATCGATGATGCGGGCATTGGGCAGCATCAGATGGATCAGGCCGAGATGCAGGAAGTTGTTCGGCATCTTGTCGATGAACAACGGTGCGGCAGTCTTGCGCTGGATACGCGTGTGCTCGAGATAGCGTTCGCCGAGTTCGCGCAGGGCATCGGCGTCGAGGCCGAGCACCACGTCGTGGTATGGCATCGCCTGGCTGGCGTCGCCCTGGCTGCGCAGGTCACGCGTGATCGAGGTGATCTCGGGCAACTCCATCGTGCCTTCGATGGCCGAATGGCTGGCCAGGATCTGCTCGATCAGGGTCGAGCCGGCGCGCGGCAGGCCGACGACGAAGATCGGATCCCTGGCCGGTGAGCCGCAACCCTTGCGTGCGGCGAAAAACTCGCTGGTGTAGCTGCGCCGGATGCGCGAAACGCGTGCGCTGGTGTCGTTCGCATCGTAGTGCAGGGCCTGCCGCCGCAAGGTGTTGCCGCGCAGGTAATGCGTAAACGAGGCGGCGTAATCGGACTCGTCCTCCAGCGCCTTGCCAATGGCGAACTCGAGATGCTGGCGATCCTTGTCGGCCAGCCCCGGCTTCGCCAATTCGGCGCGCATGGCGCGCAGGTCCTCGGCCGGAAAGCGGAAGGTCTTCAGATTGGCCAGGCTCCACCAGACCTCGCCACAGCCTGGATCCAGTTGCAGGCTGCGCCGATAGGCGTCAATCGCGCGTTGCTGGTGGCCGGCCGTCTTCAGGGCATGGCCATAGCTCATCCAGATGCGCGGATGCGCGGGATATTCGTCGAGGATCGCGGCATACAGGTCGATGGCCGCGGCATAGTCGCCAACCCGACACAGCACGACCGCCTGCAGGTTGCGGTAACCGGCGTTGCCGGGTTCGATCGCCAGCAGGGCATCGATTTCGGCAAGCGCCTGCGCGGGCTTGTTGGCCCGGTGCAGGACGAGGGCGTAGTTCTGGCGCGCGGCATGGAATCCCGGGGCCAGCTGCAGGCAGCGCGACAGCAGGCGCTCGGCATCCTCGTTGCGGCCCAGGCGGATCGCCACTTCGGCGAGCATGCGGATTGCCGCGACATCGGTCGGAGCCTGTTGCAGTCGCTCGCGCAACAATGCCTCAGCCTCGACCAGGCGGTTCTCGCAGAGCGCCGTCCCCGCCCGCAGCATGTGCGGATCGCGCGTCGAATAGCGCACATGGTTGGCATACGCCGCATCGGCACTGTCGGCATCGTCCAGGGCCATGAGCTGGTCGCCCAGCGCGAGCCATGCCTTGGGCAGATCGGGTTTCAGTGCGACCGCACGCAGCAGCGCCGCCTTTGCCTCATTGGCTTGCCTGGCCGCCGCCAGGGCGAGTCCGAACTCCAGATGTGCGATGGCCCAGTTCGGCTGCGACAGCGCCAGCGGGCGCAGGATTTCCAATGCCCTGGAGGCGTCGCCGCGCATGCGATGCGAGGTTCCAAGCAGGAGCACGGCCATGGGGTGCGCGCCGACGGCCTTGATGATTTCACTGGCTTGTTCGCCGGCGAGCTCGGGATTGCTCGCCAGCAGCCGCGAGGCATGGTCGAGCGCTGTATCGAGATTCGAGGTGGGTTTGGCGGTGCCGCTCAATCGCAACTCCCGGCAGAAGCGATACGTGAAGGCAGCACCGGGATTGCTCCGGTGCCCCCCTCACGCGGACTCAAGGTCGCTCAGACCTTGAAGCCACACCGCCAAGCTCCCGGGGATCGTGCATTATTAGTGGAAATCCGCTCGCCCTCATAGTCTTTTGCTCAGGTTTTCCTGATTTGCATGAGCATTGCCTTGCGCTGCTGCCGTGGCCGCTCGTTGCAGCTGCGACGGCACCCTCCGGACTGCGGGAAAACCGGCCAGCGCCGCTTGCTCAGGGTGCGGACGCTTGCATCACGGCATGCGGGCGCTTGTAGCGTCCAAAGCGCTTGAGCAGCCTGATCAGGTCCTTGTGCGATATCGCCTTGGCGTAGCGCCCGCCCTCGCCGCGCATGTCGCGTGCTGCAACCATGGCATTGACGATGGCCTCCTCGGTGGCCTGCACGGTGGCTTCGAACACGCCATCAAGATCATCGTTGCCGACAAAACTGGCCTGGCCGAGGCTGCCAGCCTGGAACGGATGCTCATTCGCCGTCGAAAATGCAAGGAAGATGTCGCCCGAACCGTTGCCCGCGTAGCTGCCCATGCGCGCCAGCCCCATGCTGGCACGTCGGGCGACGCGCTTGAGCTGGTGCGGCAACAGCGGCGCGTCGGTGGCGACGACGACGATGATCGAGCCGGTCTCGCCATCGAGGCCCGCGTCGGTGTAGACACGGTCGTTGCGCAGGTATTGACCGACCGGTACGCCGGCGATGCGCAGCGGATCGCGCACGCCGTAATTGGCCTGCACGAGGACACCAACCAGATAGCCCGTTCCATGCGCGAGGAGGCGCCGCGATGCTGTGCCGATGCCGCATTTGAACTCATGGCAGATCATGCCGGTGCCGCCACCGACATTGCCCTCCGCAATCCGGCCGCCGCGGGCATCGGCAAGCGCCCTGTCCACATCTGCGGGCGTCACATGGAATCCGTTGATGTCGTTCAGATGACCATCCCAGGTTTCCGCCACCACCGGCAACGACCACCAATAACCCGAGGCATCGGCACCGCCGGCGTGCACACGTTGCGCGATCACCGCATCGCGGACGACGCCGACGCTGTGTGTATTGGTCAACATGACCGGGCCTTCAAGCTGGCCGGATTCGTCGATCCAGGCAGTACCGGTCATTTCGCCATTGCCGTTCAGGGCAAACCAGCCGGCAAAGACCGGCGTATCCGCACTGGCCTTGCCGCGCGGCAGGATCGCGGTCACCCCGGTGCGCACCTTGTGCGCGTCCGCGAGATCCTCGATCAAGGTCACCTGGCCAACCGTGATCCCGGCAATATCGGTGAGCGCGTTGAGCGGCCCGGGGGTGCCCTCAAACGGAATGCCGAGATCGCGCGCGCGCGGTTCGGCCGCTGACGACAACGCGCAAAACGAGTACAACACCGCAACCCAGGCGAGACGACGCATCGAAGTTCCCCGTTCCCTCGAATCCTGCACGCATCCTACAACCTCACGAGCGCCAGCCATGCCCATCCATCCACCTGCAGAAGCACTTGATCGCGCGCATGCGTTGCCAGCGCACTGCTATGTCGACAGCGCCATGGCCGACATCGAGCATGACTGCGTGTTTGCGCGCAGCTGGCAGCTGGTCGCGCACGCCGGCCAGCTGGCCGAGTCCGGTGACCATGTGGTCGAAGCGATCGGCAAGATGCCGGTGCTGATCGTGCGCGGGCACGATGGCGTGCTGCGGGCGTTTGCGAATGTCTGCCGGCACCGCGCCGGGCCGCTGGCGCTGTGCAACGGCAAGGGTGCCAAGGCCCTGCATTGCAAATACCACGGCTGGACCTATGCCCTCGATGGCCAGCTGCGCAGCGCGCCGGAAATGCAGGGCGCAAGGGATTTCAACGTCGGCGACATCCGCCTGCCGGCCCTGCGCGTGCACGAATGGCAGGGCCTGGTGTTCGTTGCCATCAGCGCCGGGACTCCCGCATTCGACGAGGTGTATGCAGGCATCATCGAGCGCATCGCCCCCATCGACCTTTCGGCAATGCGCTTCGAGCGCCGCGAAACCTACGACATTGCCTGCAACTGGAAGGTCTATGTCGACAACTACCTCGAAGGCTACCACCTGCCGCACGTGCATCCGGGCCTTTCCAAGGTGCTCGACTATCGCGCCTACGACACCGAGCTGTTCGCCTGGCAGAGCCTGCAATCCTCGCCGCTGCGCGACGGCGGTGAAATTTACGGCGAAGGTGAGGCGTTCTACTACCAGATCTACCCGAACATCATGCTCAACATCATGCCGGGTCGCCTGCAGACCAATCGCATCCTGCCGCTGGGCGTGGAGCGTTGTCGCGTCGAGTTTGATTTCTATTACGCACAGGATGACAAGGCGCAGTCGCGCATTGCCCGCGATGCCGAGTTCAGTGATGAGGTGCAAATGGAAGATGTATCGATCTGCGAAGCAGTGCAGCGCGGTCTCGCCTCAGGCAGTTACGAGGCCGGACGCCTGTGCCCGAAGCGCGAGAGCGGCGTCTGGCATTTCCACAATATGCTGCGCGCGGCGTATGCGTGGAACGCCGATGAATCGATGTCCGCCGCCCAGGCCGGCGATTGACATCGGAATCCGGCCATCAAGTGCCCGCGATAGGCAACGGAGCAGCCTTCTGAGATGCTCGGGATTCTTGCATTGTGACGACCACGGAATCCGGCATGTCCCCTCCCGCATCGAACACCAGTTCCAGCAAGGCTCCCGGCTGGGCAAATATCCTGCAGCGCTGCAACCAGTGGCTCATGTTCGATGTGGGCGGCGGCCCGCGACCGTTCAAGCTGGCTACCATCATCAACATCCAGAAGGCCGGTTCACTGCCCTTCTTCGCCTTGCTGATATGGTTTTATTCCACACGCACCGAGGCCGCGACATCGGCCACCGCGTGGATCTATCTGGCCTTGCACGGCGGCTACGGCATCAACTGGCTGATCAAGGACCTGCTGTTTCCCGACCCCAAGTGGCAGCAGCGCAGCACCATCGTTGCCTGCATCTTCGGCAGCGCCGGCCTGGCGCTCTATTGGCTCGCCGGCTGGCTGATCATCTCCGGGCGCACGAGCATGGACTATCCGCTGCCGGCACCGGTCTGGTTCAGCCTGTGCATCTTGCTCTGCCTGCTCGGCTGCATCATCATGACCGCCGCCGACGTGCAGAAATTCTGTACATTGAAACTACGCCAGGGCCTGATCACCGATGGCATGTTCACCTGGATCCGTCATCCGAATTATCTCGGCGAGATGCTGGTCTACGGAGGGTTTGCCCTGCTCGCCTGGCACTGGCTGCCCGGCCTCGTCCTCGCCTTCTTCTGGGGCACGATGTTTTCAACGAACATGGTCATGAAGGAAGTGAGCCTCGCGCGACATCCCGGATGGGCGGCGTATCGGCAGCGGACCTGGTGGTTGCTGCCCGGCGTGTTCTGACGGCGTTGCAATCAGCAGTGTTCGCAGCGCATCAGCGTGAGCAAGCCTCGTTGCCGAACCAGCCGTGACCATCGTAGATGACGAGCCGCGCACCCAGTCGCTCGATCTTGGCAAAGACCCGACCAATCCTGCGCGGACTGGAAAGGCCGATGCGCAGCGTGTCGCCCGCTGCCTGCATGCGCAAATCGAGCAGGGGCGGATCGCCCGGCCCCACGCGTGCGTCCACCACTCTGGTGCGCGCGGATAGCGGCACGCTGATGCGTTCGATGCGGTCATCGACTTCGGCGATCAGGTACAGCGCAGAGCGATGCAGACGCATGCGTGGACGCGGCCATGGCAGCGTCCAGTCAAGCCGTCCTGCTTCGTCGCCGGGCTGCGTGATCGAGGAAGGCAATTCAAACCGCTCGACGCGCGCGCAGAGTCGATGCATGCGCTTGCTGCTTAAAACCAGTTGGCTCGCGTGGGCGTGCAAGGCGTGCTGCTTGATCCGCACCTGCTCCGCGCTGGTTGCCATGGCGAAAGCAAGATCATCCCGCAATGGACCATGCACGACAAAGCCGAACCGTCGGCAAGAGGCGAACGCGGTGCGTGCCAGTGCCAGCTCGATCATCACGCGCAAGGCGCTGTGATCGGGATGTCGATCGGCGAGTGAGGGAGCGACCATCAAGGTCGGCGCGAAATCGACAATTTCGGCAACCAGTTGGTCTTCGCATTGCGCGTCGCGCATGAGCAGTCCGGTCAGGCCTTGATCGGGCCAGCCGTAGTGGCGAATGTTTGCCCTGCTGACTCCAAGCCTGGCCAAGGCCTCGGCGGCTTCACTGCGCCGACATCGCCCCCAACGCCTGCGCGCTTCGGCATCGATCTGCCAGCGCTTCTCGACCCAGCGTTGCGGCCACGGATTGTTGTCGCCATCGGTGGCGATGACCACACGCAGCACTGCTCCCGCATCCAGCGCAATCTGGATCAGTCCGCCGGTCGCCAGGGTCTCGTCGTCCGGATGCGGCACCACCACAAGCAAGCGCGTGTCGCTGTCCAGATCAAGTCCTTCAATCATCGAATCCCAGCCTGCACGGCACATCCGCTTCGAGGCGCGCTTGGCACGCGGCGGCACAGCCTAGCGCAAACGACGGTCGCGATGATTCAGCAATTCGAATTGCGGGTTGCAGGCGAAAGCCGATGCCGGACCTGGCCGTTACCGCGCAGCACGTAGCGCTCGATCGTCAGCGCCTCGATTCCCATCGGGCCGTAGGCGTGCAGGCGCGTGGTCGAGATGCCGATTTCGGCGCCGAGGCCGAGTTCGCCGCCATCGCTGAAGCGCGATGACGTGTTGACCATGACCACGGCCGAACGCAGCGCGGAAACGAACGTGCGCGCGGCGTCTGCATCCGCGCTCGCGATGACCTCGGTGTGGTCGGAGCCGAAGCGGCGGATATGCGCGATGGCCGCATCGAGATCATCGACGATGCGGATCGCGATGATCAGATCGAGATACTCGGTCGCGTAGTCTTCCTCGCTGGCTGCGGCGATCGGACCCAGCAGCGCGCAGGTGCGCGCGCAGCCACGAAGTTCGACCTTGCATGCGGCAAGTGCGGCTGCGGCACGCGGCAGGAAGACATCGGCGACGTCCGCGTGCACAAGCAGGGTTTCCAGCGCGTTGCAGGCGCTCGGCCGGCTGACCTTGCCATCGATCAAGAGATCGAGCGCAACATCCAGATCGGCTGTCTTGTCGACATAGAGATGACAAACGCCCTTGTAATGCTTGATCACCGGTACGCGCGCATGCTCGGCGACGAAACGGATCAGGCCTTCGCCGCCGCGTGGAATGGCGAGATCGACGATGTCGGCGAGCTGCAGCAATTCGATCATGGTTTCACGGCGCAGATCTTCGACCAGGGTCACCGCGGCGGGTGGCAGACCGGCGTCGTGCAAGGCTTGCTTCAGCAATCCAGCCAACGCGCGATTGGAATGGATCGCCTCGGAACCGCCGCGCAGGATCACGCCATTGCCGGCCTTGAGGCAGAGTGCGGCGGCATCGACGGTGACGTTCGGGCGCGCTTCGTAAATCATCGCGATGACCCCCAGCGGCACGCGCACGCGCTCCACTACGATGCCATTCGGACGCGTGTCTCGTCGCGTCACCTGGCCGACCGGATCCGGCAGCTCGGCGACTTCGCGCAAGCTGCGGGCGATGGCGGCAATGCGCTCGCTGTCGAGACGCAAGCGATCGAGCAAGGCCGCAGTGACGTCGCGATGCGCCGCCGCGATCATGTCGAGCTGGTTTGCAGCGAGAATCAGCGCGACATCGGCTTCGATGCGTGCGGCCATGGCGATCAGCAAATCGCGCTTTTGCGCGGCGCCAAGCGCGGCAATCTTCGTCGCCGCATCGCGGCACGCCAGGGCTGCGTTGCGCATCGTGCCGGTCATCGGTTCAGGCCATCACCAGGTCGTCGCGGTGGACGATATTGCCACCGTAGTTGTAGCCGAGCACTTCATCGATGTCACGCGAATGGCGGCGGGCGATGCGGCGGATGTCGCCCGCCGAGTACTGACTGAGGCCACGCGCGACGCATCGGTCACCGGCGTTATCGCGAACGACGATCTCGACCATGTCGCCGCGCGTGAACTGGCCATCGGCCATGATCACACCGCCGGGCAACAGCGAGGCACCTCTTTCGAGCAGGGCGGTTGCCGCCCCAGGGTCGACGATGATGGCCCCGCCGACCACCGGCACCTGCTGTAACCAGTGCTTGCGCGCCGCCAGTCGGCTGCGCCCCGCGCGCAGTCGCGTGCCGCGGAATTTCCCCATACCGAGCAGGCGAATCGACTCGGCGTCGGTACCGTTGAAAAGGATCGTGTCGATACCCGCACCCGCCGCCCGTGCCGCCGCTTCGAGCTTGGTGCGCATGCCGCCGGTACCTGCGGTGCTGCCTGCGCCTCCGGCCATGGCCAGCGATTCGGCACTGATGCCATGAAGTTCGTTGATCGGTTGCGCGCCAGGATCGAGACGTGGATCGGCTGTGTACAAACCATCGATGTCTGTGGCGATCAGCAGAATATCGGCATCGACCAGGGCCGCGACAATTGCCGCGAGGTTGTCGTTGTCACCGAGTTTCAATTCATCGACGGAAACCGTGTCGTTTTCGTTGATGACCGGCAAGGTCCCGAGTCGCAGCAACTCCATCAAGGTCGCCCGCGCGTTGAGGTAGCGCCGACGATTGCGCAGATCATCGTGGGTCAGCAGGACCTGGGCGACCGGTCGATCGAAGAAACGCTGCCACAACGCAATCATCTGCGCCTGGCCAAGCGCGGCAAGTGCCTGGCGGGCTGCCATCGCCGCGCCCGCAGCCGGCTGCCGCGCAACCAGTGCGCGACCCGCGGCAACCGCCCCGGAGGAAACCAGCACCACCTCACGCGCGTCGGCGATGCTCGCAGCGACGAATTGCGCGAGCGCCAGTGCATGGCGAGATTTCAAGCCCACCCCTTCCTCGGCAAGCAGACTGCTGCCGACCTTGAGCACGGCACGTCGCCAGGGAGGCAAGTCCTGCTCGATGAATGCGTTGCCTGCAGCAGACAGATCCACCGCACTCATCGGCATCCACCGTGCTTCGAGTCTGCCTCGCCCATGCGCGCCCTCACGACAACTCCGCAAGTCGAATGCGCAACGCATCCAGACACAGGTCGGCTGCCGAGCCTGGCGACACGCGCGCAGCCAGACTCGCTTCCGGGGTTCGCCCCTGGCCTGCGGCGCTGGCCGCTTCCGCGGCAGCCCGATAGGCATCGCGAAATGGAACGCCGGCTATCGCCGCCTCGATGGCGACATCGGTCGCATACATCGAAGGTTCGATGGCGGCACGCATGCGTGGCGCATCCCATTCCAGCTTTGCCAACAGGTCCGGTAGCAGGGCCAGTGCATCGAGACCGCGATGGAAACCGTGGAAGATCGCACCCTTGCTCGCCTGCAGATCCCGCTGGTAGCCACTTGGCAGCGACAGCAGCTGCTCGATCTCGGTGCGCGCCGCCGCGACGCTGGCATAGCTTGCACGCATCAACTCGATGACATCGGGATTGCGCTTGTTCGGCATGATCGAGCTGCCGGTCGTGTACTGCGCAGGAAGACGCACGAATGCAAACTCAGCCGTGGTGAACAGGGAAAGATCCCAGGCCAGGCGACGCAGATCAAGCACGGCCGCAGCGAGCGCATCGAGTGCCGCCATCTCGAACTTGCCACGCGAAAGCTGCGCGTAGATCGGACTGATCTGCATGCGTGCGAAGCCGAGTTTGCGCGTCGTGTACTCGCGATCAAGCGGCAAGTTGACGCCATAGCCCGCCGCCGTGCCCAGCGGATTGGCATCGATCAGGGCCAGCGCCTGGCGCGCGCGCCATGCGTTGTCGATGAAGGCTTCGGCAAACGCCGCAAACCACATGGCCGTCGATGAGGCAACGGCACGCTGCAGGTGCGTGTAACCAGGCATCGGCAAGACATCGCGCCCGGCGCGATAAATGCAGATGTTTGCAACGGCGGCGCAAATGGAAGACAACTCAAGCAGTTTCGCCTTGAGCCAGAGCCGACTCGCCACCAGAACCTGGTCGTTGCGACTGCGCCCGCTGTGCACCTTGCGTCCGGCATCGCCAAGCCGCTCGATCAGGCGCGCCTCGATTGCCGAATGGCCATCCTCGAAGCGATCATCGAGGACGAAGGCAGCGCTGCGGAAATCCGCACCGAGTTGCTCGAGTTCCCGAACCAGGTCCGCCGATTCCTGCGCAGTGACGATGTCGATTCGGGCGAGCCCCTCGACATGCGCCTTGCTCGCCTCGATGTCGAAGAGGAAGAACTCGCGGTCGAGGACGACGTCATCACCGGCGAGGAAGCGCATGATGCGCTGATCGGTTTCGACTCCTGACTTCTGCCAGAGCAAATCACTCATGCCGCTGTCTCCGCCGGGGCCTTCGGGTTCGGAATTCCGTGCAGCTCGTCGAAGCCGAGGGCAAGATTGAGGTTCTGCAGCGCTTGCGTCGCCGCACCCTTGAGCAGGTTGTCGAGCGTGGCGACGACGACAACCCGCTTGCCGCCAGGTGCCATGGCAAAACCGCCAATCTCGGCATGCTGGCGGCCGGCAATCCGGCTGACCCAGGGCGCGTCGTCGACAATCCCGACCAAGGCTTCATCGGCATAGTACTGGCGATAGCGTGCGATGATCTCCTCGCGCTGCATCGGTTGCCGCAGCCACAGGTTGACCGTCATCGTGATGCCGCGGAAATGCGGCGCGACATGCGGCATGAATTCGACGGGGATGCCAAGCTGGCGTGACACTTCGCGCTCGTGCACATGGCCGACGAGCGAGTACGGCATCAGGTTGTCGCGCAGTTTCTGCACATCGTTCTTGTCCGATGGCGTCGTTCCGGCGCCGGAGTAACCGGAAACGCCAAAGCATTGCGGCGGCCCGGCCAGCACATCGGCCAAGGGCGAAATCGCCAGTTGCATGGCCGTCGCGTAACAGCCCGGGTTGCTGATCCTGCGTTGCCCGGCATAGCGCGCACGGGTCAGCTCAGGCAAGCCGTAGTACCAGGACTCGTCAAAACGATGGTCGGCGGAAAGATCGATGATGATGGTTTCCGGCGCACGCGCATCGAGCGCCTGCACAAACGGCGCGGCCTTGCCGTTCGGCAGGGCGAGGACGACGGCATCGACCGATCGTGCGGCAACCGCATCCGCATCCAGTGACTCGTAGCGAAGATCCCCGCTGTAGCCCCCAACATGGTCGGCAACGCGCTGGCCCTGCAGTTCGCGCGAGGAGACAAAGGCCAGCTCCAGGCCATCGTGCGCGGCAAGCAGGCGAATCAGCTCGGCCCCGGTATGCCCGCGCGCACCGACAATTCCGATGGTCCGCACCTTCATGCCGCGCACTCCGCGCGCGAAAGCAGGGTTGGCTGGCGCGACCGGCAATGTTCCACGCATTGCTCGATGGCCGCGAATCCCTCGATTCCATACCAGAACACTTTCCACTGTTCCATCTTGATGCATCCATCCGACTCGGCATGGTAAAACGGATTGACCGGATTGCCGTGGCGCGAACGCCAGAACAGGCGCGGATTCGCCTCGCGCATGACTTGCCAGACCGCACGACCGAGACCTTCGCCCTGGGCGTCGTCGAGCACGGCAAACTTGTCGAGATAGGTGAATCCACCAACCTCAAGCAGGATCAACGCGGCTCGATAGTTTTCGCTGACGTAGGCACGAAACAGTGGCGTGCGCTCGAAATAGTCATCGACCAAGGGGCGCGCGAAACTCGACTCGATCAGCCCGCGCAGGCGCGGCAGGTCCAGCTCATCCCATGAATTTACCGCGAGCACCTTTTCGCCACGCCGGATCAACGTGCCGGAGCCCTTGTGGGTGAACAGCTCCTTGGCCAGTTCGGCGGGCCGGGTGATCGAAACCGACGAAGTCAGCGGCAGACGGTCCAGCAGATCCTTGATCTGCTCGATCTTCACGCGCATGCCCGAATGCAGCCACGACTGCGCGATCAAGTGCGCGTACTCGGTCGACAGGTTGATCGAGTCGATGACATGGCCATCGCCATCGAGCAGCCCGCCCGTGCCGGTCAGGAAGATGATCTTGTACGGCTGCAAGACCTGCACGAGCTCGTTGGCGGCAAAATCGGCATTGATGTTGAGGATCTGGCCGCCAACGGTTTCACCCATGCTGGCGATCACCGGAATCGAGCCGGCATGCAGGCTGGCTTCGATCGGCGCGAGATTGACCCGGCTCACCTGGCCGACCAGACCGAGCCGGTCGCGATCGAGATAGTCGGCCTCGAATACGCCGGCGGTGATCGAGGTGGCGCGGGTATCGGCTTCCTGCAGGGCCTCGACCAGCTTGAGGTTCTGCGCCTGGAACACCCGGCGCACGATAGCCAGCGCTGCCGGCGAGGTCACGCGCAAGCCGTCGATCGTGCGCTTTTCAATGCCGGCAGCTGCCAGTTCCGCGTCCAGTTGCGGACCGGCACCATGCACCACGATCGGGGTCAGGCCGACTTCCTGCAGGAACGCCAGCGACGAGGTCAACGCATCAAGGTCATCACGCAATATGGCGCCGCCGACCTTGACCACGGCGAAGCGCTTGGCGTCGATCTGCGAGAAGCGCTTGAGGTACTGCGAAATCTCCTTCGCGCTGGCCATGCTCGAAAGCAGGCGCACGATCGTCTGGCGAGTTTGCCGGGTTGCGCTATTCATGGATGATCCTGGACACCGATTCGGCATACGAATCGAGTTGATCGAGCGCCACCCATTCGTCGGCCGCGTGGGCCTGGGCAATGTCGCCGGGGCCGTAGACCAGGGCAACATGACCGGCCTGCGAAAACAGCGAAGCTTCGGTCCAGAAATCAACGGCGTTGCCAATGGGCAGCTGCAGGGCATCGGCCCAGTCGCGTGCGGCAAGTCGTCGTGATTCGGCATCGGCGATGCTGCCGGCCGGCAAGCTCGGGCCGCGAAAGGTTTCCGTGAATTCGGCGGCTTGCGGGTTGGCGAATTCCCGGAAAGCCTGCAGCAGGCGATCGACGTCGGTCGAAGGCAATGGCCGCAATCCAAAACGCAGTTCAGCCGCCGGCGCGATCATGTTGGCCTTGATGCCGCCTTCGATGCGGCCGATGTTGAAACGCAGTCCGGTCAGGCCGCCGAAGCGTTCGTGCGCGAGGGCATCGACGTGCGCAAGCGCCAGGTTGCCCCAGCGGATTGCCTGATGCACGGCGCTGTCGGCGCTGGATTGCTGCGCCGATGCATGACCGGCGGTGCCGGCAAAACGCATCAGTACCGAGCTGATGCCGCGATGTGCAAGCACGGCTTGCGCACGTGTGGGCTCGGCCACCAGCACGGCGTCATAGGGCAAGCCACGCGCAAGAAAGGCGGCAATGCAGCGTGGATCATTGGCTTCCTCGTCCGAGGTGAACAGGAAGGCGGCATCGCCCTGCGTGGCGTTTGCCGCAGCCACCAATGCGGCCGCGGCACCCTTGATGTCGCAGGCACCGAGGCCGATCGCGCGGCCCTCGCCGACGCGCAAGACAAACGGATCCGCCGACCAGTGCGGCGAATCGGGTACCGTATCGAGATGCACGTTGAAAAGGATTTTCGGCTTGCCGCGCGTCGCAAACAAACTGACCGCACCGGCACCATGATCGGAAATCTCGATCTCGAAACCGGGCAGGTTTCTGCGCAGGTAGTCGAAGATGCCATCGCTGTCGATCGCGCGCGGCGGATTGCGCGTATCGAAGGCAACCATGGCGCGCAGATGATCGAGCGTGGCGGTCAGCAGTTCGCTCACGCGCCGTTCCCCCGATTCACTTCGGCCCACAAGGTCGAACTCATGCCATAGAGGCGAATGAACCCTTCGGCTTCGGCGACGCCCCAATCGGCGGATTGCGCATAGGTTGCGCCCTTGGCGTTGAGGATATGCGGCGAGGCGATCGCTACCGCATGCACGCTGCCGCCACGCGTTTCCAGCGTGACCTCGCCATTGACGCAGCGCTGGCTTGATTCGAGGAACGCTTCGAGATCGGCCTTCAATGGATCATGGAAGAAACCTTCGTAGACCAGCTCGACCCATTGCTTCGCCACGACCGACTTGAAGCGGTTCTGTGCCTTCGACAAAACGGCTTCCTCGAGTGCCCGGTGCGCCGTGAGCAAGGCGATCAGGCCGGGCGCTTCGTAGATGATGCGGCCCTTGAGACCGATCGTGGTATCGCCGGTGTAGATGCCGCGACCGACACCGTAGGCGGCAAAAAGCCGATTGAGCCTTGCCAGCAGCAGGTGACCGGGCAAGTGTTCGCCATCCAGCGTCACCGTTTCGCCATGCCTGAAGCCGAGAGTCACGGTCAACGCACTGGTTGGCCATTCGCCGCGCGATGCACACCAGCCGCGCGCGCCTTCGCCGGGCGCCTCCCAGCGATCGATTTCAGCGCCCGACATGGTCAGGCCGAGCAGATTCTCGTTGATCGTGTAGGCCTTCTGTTTGGCACGGACTGCGAATCCGCGCTCCTCCAGATAGCGCTGTTCGTATGCGCGGACCTCCTTGTGCTCTTTCTGGATCTCGCGAATCGGCGCGATGATCTCGTAGTCGCCGAGCGCTTTCACGGTCAAGTCAAAGCGCACCTGGTCATTGCCCATGCCGGTGCAGCCATGTGCAATGCATCGTGTGCCGAGTTCCCGTGCACGTTTGAGCGCCGCTTCGACAATCAGGTAACGATCCGAGACGAGCAGCGGGTATTGACCCTGGTAACCCTCACCGGCCTGCACGAATGGCTTGACGAAGCCGCTCCAGATCGCCGGCCCACCATCCACGGTGACATGGCTGGTCGCACCAAGCTCGACGGCACGCGCCTCGATGAAGGCGCGCTCCGCATCATCGACACCACCGGTATCGGCAAACACCGTGTGTACTTCGTAGCCACGCTCCTGCAACCACGGAATGCAGAAACTGGTATCGAGGCCGCCCGAGAAAGCAAGGACGATGTCCCTGCTTTCGGGAATAGGGAATGGGGAATAGGGAATGGAAGAAGCGGGCAACATTGGATTTTCCTATTGGTTAAAACATGAAAACAAACCGTGCCGGGGGTGATCCCTCACTTTTCTCGACTCCCCATTCACACCCTCGGACAACCATTCTCCATTCCCTAATCCCCATTCCCGGTTTCGCAAAGCGAAACCATCACGGCTTTCTGCACATGCAGGCGATTCTCGGCTTCGTCGATGGCAATGCACGAGGCTGAATCCATCACCGCATCGGTGGCCTTGACGTTGCGCCGCAGCGGCAGGCAGTGACTGAACAGCGCCTTCCTGGTCAAGGCCATCTTGGCTTCGTCGACAATGAAATGCCGATGCGCATCGCGCATGGGCTTTTCCTGATCCCAGCGGCCAAAGTACGGCAGCGCGCCCCAGCTCTTGGCGTAGACGACATCGGCATCGCGATAGGCGCTTTCTATGTCGTGACTCACGGTCAGGCTGCCACCGTTTTCGGCGACGTTGCGGCGGGCGAACTCCATGTAGCGCGGATCGAGCAGGTATTCCTCGTTCGGACACAGCAAGGTCACGTCCATGCCATAGCGCGTGGCAATCTGCAGGGCGGAATTGGCCACGGCCGTGTTCAGCGGCTTCGGGTGATAGGTCCAGGTCAGCACGTACTTGCGCCGCCGCAGGTCGGCACCGAGATGCTGCTGCAAGGCCATGACGTGGGCCAACTCCTGGCAAGGATGCGTGATCGTTTCCATGTTGATGACCGGAACGGGCGAATAATCTGCAAACGCCTGGATCACGCGATCTTCGCGATCAACCGACCAGTCCTGGAATTTCGGGAACGCGCGCACGCCGATCAGGTCGACATAGCGACCGAGCACCCGTGCAACCTCGGCAACATGTTCCTCGGTTTCACCATCCATGACCGTGCCGATCTCGAACTCGATCGGCCAGGCGTCCTTGCCAGGCGCCAGCACGATGGCCTTGCCGCCGAGTTGATGTGCACCCAGCTCGAAACTCGTGCGTGTGCGCATCGAGGGATTGAAGAACAGCAAGGCAATCGACTTGCCGTGCAGGTCATTGCCCTGTCTGGATTGCCGGAACCCGCGTGCCTTGTCGAGCAGCGCGTCAAGCTCGCGGCGGCTCCAGTCCTGCGTATTCAAGAAGTGTCTGCTGTTCACGGTGTCCCCTGTGGATTTGCCTGCAACCTTTCCTGCGCTCATGCAGCGCCATCCATGACGCGCCTGCGTGCTCCTGCATTGCAGGCATGCTTGCCATCCATGGCAATCACCGGCAACTGCTCCTGCGTTGCCGGCATACTTGCCATCCATGGCAATCACCGGCAACTGCTCCTGCGTTGCCGGCATACTTGCCATCCATGGCAATCACCGGCAACTGCTCCTGCGTTGCCGGCATACTTGCCATCCATGGCAATAAAAAAACCCGGCGCGTAGGCCGGGTTTGGGTCGAAAAACATGATTGCGCGACTTACCCGGCCGAATTGAAGTCCATCGGTCGACGCGCACGCGAAGTCATGCCAGCTGCCATGCGGGCACTGGTCAGGATTTCGGCGTTGTCGGGGTGCTGGGTCATCTGGGCGTCGACGTTACCGGTATTTCTGCCGCGGCGCAACAAGCCGCGGTCAGGCTCCGATTTGGCCATCTATTCCGCAGGGCTCACGCTGACGCGCACGCGCATGCGTTCGCCGGGGTCGTAATCGAGATGCGACATGTAGACATCGCCCCTATAGCGATACTGCACGTCGTAACCGACGATGCGGCGCTCGCTGTAGCGTTCGCTGACCGTGTAGCAGCGGGTCTCGCTGTCGGTGTAATAGCGATCATCGCGACGGGCCTGGTCGTTGCCGATGGCCCCGCCGATCAAGGCACCGGCCACGGTCGCAGCCTTGCGCCCATCACCCTTGCCGACCTGATTGCCAAGCGCGCCGCCGACTATCGCGCCAATGACCGTACCCGCGCCGTTGTTGCCGCGCGTGTCGTAGCGACGATCGACATTGGCTTCGTGACACTCCTCGCGTGGGCGGCTGTCGACGACCGTGTCATAGACTGGATCCACCCGCAGCACGTCGGCCCAGGCCAGGCGCGTGTTGTCGGTCGTGCGGTCGTCCTCATAACCACGATCCTGCGCGTAGGCAGGCAGGGCCATGCTGGCGAGTAGCATTGCTGCCGCAGCAGCGTTCAGAAACTTGTCGGCCATCACACACACTCCAGATCGGGGCTTGTGGTCGTCCGTCGCAGGCCTGCATTGGGCCCTCTTTTCGATTCGCATCAGCTTCGATGCGGCGCACGGACGCCACGATGTGGGCAAAATTACAGCACAGGCTTACTGAATGCCGACCTAAGAATTGTGCCGCTGCAGGCGACGGAAAGCCGCACCATCACGGACTGCTATCATCTGCGGCCGCTTCCGTCGTTCAGATTCACCGAAACCATGAAACTGCGCCTTTACAACACCTTGAGCCGACGCATCGAGGACTTCGTGCCGATGGATCCAGCCCGGATCACGATGTATGTCTGCGGCCCCACCGTCTACAACTACATTCATGTCGGCAATGCGCGCCCTGCCGTTGTTTTCGGCCTGCTCGCCCGGTTGTTGCGGCGCAATTGCGGGACGCTCGTCTACGCACGCAACATCACCGATGTCGATGACAAGATCAACGCCGCCGCACGCGACGCCGGCGTACCCATCGCCACGATCACCACGCGCTACGCGCAGGCCTATCACGATGACCTTGCCCGCCTTGGCGTGGACGCGCCCGATCTGGTGCCGCATGCGACCGCGCACATCGCCGAGATCATCGCCATGTGCGAAACGCTGATTGCCAGCGGCCATGCCTATGCGGCCGAGAGCCATGTCCTCTTCAACGTCGACAGCTTTGCCGGTTACGGCAAGCTTTCCGGCCGCTCCACCGAGGACATGATTGCCGGGGCGCGGGTCGAGGTTGCACCGTACAAGAAGAATCCCGCCGATTTCGTCTTGTGGAAGCCGTCCACGGATGACCTGCCGGGCTGGGCAAGTCCGTGGGGTCGCGGCCGCCCGGGCTGGCATATCGAATGCTCGGCGATGGCCGCTGCGCACCTTGGTGAAACCATCGACATCCATGCCGGCGGCAACGACCTGATGTTTCCGCATCACGAGAACGAAGTCGCGCAAAGTACCTGCGCGCACGGCGGCAAGATCTTCGCCCGCTACTGGCTGCACAACGGCATGCTGACCTTTGGCGGCAGGAAGATGTCGAAATCGCTGGGCAATGTCATGGTCTTGCACGAGTTGCTGGAGAAATATCCGGCCGAAGTGCTGCGTTTGCTGCTGCTTCGCGCCCACTACCGGCAGCCACTGGACTGGTCGGACAGCACCCTGGCCCAGGCTCGATCTACGCTCGATGGCTGGTACGGCGTGCTCCGTGATCGCGCCGACGTCGAAGTCGCCGCCGCCGAGGAGACGGTGCCGGAGGCGTTTGAAGCGGCATTGTGCGATGACATCAATACACCCGCGGCATTCGCCATACTCGCGGGACTGGCCGACGCTGCGCGTCAGGCCAGCAACGCGGCGGACCGGCACCGCAGCAAGGCCGCCCTGCTCGGTGCCGCGCATCTGGTCGGCCTGCTGCATGAGGATGCGGAGACCTGGTTCAAGCAAACCGAATCCGGCGCGGCCATCGACGCGGCGTGGGTGCAGGGATTGCTGGACGCGCGCCAGGCAGCACGGGCAGCCAGGGATTTTGCCCGCGCCGACCAGATCCGCAAGGAATTGGCGGAGCACAACGTGGTCATCGAGGACAGTGCCGAGGGCGTGCGCTGGAAAGTGGCTTCCACAAGCGAATCCTCAAGTTGAGCGCAGCAAGCAGGTCACCAGATCCGCTGCGCATTGACTGGAATCCGCGGCAGATGCCCACAGGCAGGATGGCATGAACGACAACCACAACCCCCCTGCGCAGGCGGAATCCGAAGCGAGCGCGGAACTCGCCCAGCAGGCAATTGCCGAGGAATTCGGCTTCTTCAGCGACTGGACCGAGCGCTACCAGTACCTGATCGACCTGGGCCGCAAGCTGCCGGAATTCCCGGACGATGCACGGAACGATGCCCACAAGGTGCACGGTTGCCAATCCCAGGTCTGGCTTGTCGCCAGCGGCAACATCGACAAGCTGGTATTCCACGCGATCAGCGATTCGTCCATCGTCTCGGGCCTGATTGCCCTGCTCCTGCGCGTCTATTCGGGCCGCTCCGCCGAGGAAATCCTGCACACCGAACCGCGCTTCATCGAAGCCATCGGCCTGGCCCGGCATCTGTCGCCAACGCGCTCCAACGGACTCGCGGCCATGCTGGCGACGATCAAGCAGCTTGCGGCGAACGCGACGGCATAGATCCGCGCCCTCCACATGGCAGCCGGCGTCACTGAACTGCCATCGCCATGCAACACGCCGTGAACAATCCTGCTCCAGCATGCTGCGCACGGAGAGCGGGAGTTCGGCATGCGCATCGCGATCGTCACCGAGACATGGCCACCTGAGGTCAATGGCGTTGCCCTGACCGTGCAGTCGCTGGCGCATGGTTTGCAGCGCAACGGTCATGTCGTCGAAGTGATCCGCCCGATTCAGTCCAGTGACCGCAGCGAATCCTCCCCTCCGGCATTTGCAGAGCTCCTGGTCAGCAGCATGGCATTGCCGCGCTATCCCGGCCTGCGTCTTGGCATGCCTTCGCTTTCACGTCTGCTTCGGCATTGGCGAAGCAGCCGGCCTCAGGCCCTGTATGTCGCGACCGAGGGTCCACTCGGCCATGGCGCACTCTCCGCGGCGAAGCGACTTGGCATTCCCGCCTGTACCGGATTCCATACCCGTTTCGACGACTTCATCGCCGCCTATGGGTTTCCCTGGCTGACGCCGCTGGTATTTGCAGGCATGCGCCGCTTCCACAACCGCGCACAGGCAACCCTGGTTCCCACCGGGGAATTGGCGGACTTTCTACGCCAGCAGGGATTCTCCAGGATCAGCCTTCTTCGCCGCGCGGTTGATACGGAGCTCTTTCATCCACGCCGGCGCAGCGAGTCCCTGCGCAAGGACTGGGGAATTGGTGCACGCGACATCGCCGTCATCCATGTCGGCAGACTCGCCAAGGAAAAGAATCTCGATCTCGCCGTGCAAGCCTTCCGCCAGATCCAGCACGATCATCCAGGCGCGCGCCTGATCATCGTCGGCGATGGTCCGGAACGCGCACGGATTGCCCTGGCAAATCCCGACATCGTGTTTGCCGGGATGCGCCATGGCGAGGACTTGTCATGCCACTACGCCAGTGGTGACCTGTTCCTGTTCCCGAGCACAAGCGAAACGTTCGGGAATGTCACCATCGAGGCGATGGCATGTGGCTTGCCGGTGATCGCTTTCGACTACGGTGCCGCCCGCGAGCACATCGTGGATGGTCAATGTGGAATCGGCATTCCAATCGGCGACCGGGCAGCATTCGTCAGCGCGGCCCGACAGCTTGCATCCGCTCCGTCCCGCCGCGCGCGCATGGGTCGGGCGGCGCGAGCCGCCGTTGCCAGCCTGAGTCCGGACTCGGTGAACCTTCACTTCTCGGAACTGCTGGAGTCCCTGGTCATGGAGGCCGCCGCATGAAACCGACTCCGGCCTGGCGCAATTTCGAATGGCTGAGCGGCGAGTGGCGGCTGTGCCTGGCATGCAACCGCTGGGCTGGCGATCGCGCCATCGTCAGCCTGTTCCGCGTCATCAGCCGGCTTGGCGACGGCGCGGTCTGGTACGCGCTGATGCTCGGGATCGCCCTTTTCGGCGGCGCATCCGCTGGCCCGGCGGCCTTGCACATGGCGGTGTCCGGAGTCATCGCAGCCACCCTGTACCGACTGCTGAAACGCTGGACGCGCAGGCCACGCCCGTTTCGCAGTCATGCGCAGATTGTCGCGCATATTGCACCACTGGATGAATTCAGCTTTCCATCAGGACATACGCTGCATGCGGTCAACTTCAGTCTGATCGCGTCAGCGTGGTATCCGCAACTGATCGTGGTGCTGGCCCCCTTGACTGCGCTGATCGCCCTTTCGCGCGTCGTGCTCGGCCTGCACTATCCGAGCGATGTCGCGGTCGCGGTATTGATCGGCTTCGCCCTGGCCGAGAGTTCCTGCCTGCTGGTGTTCTGAGCCGCCAGGCGCAGCTAGAAACCGCTGTCAGCGAAGCGCCGATACCTGCACTTGCACTCCCGCGCATTTCCGCCCGGATCTATGCATTGCCGGTTGCGCAACCGACATCGCCGCGCTTGCGCACGATGAGCATGGCCAGTTCCAGGGATTGCTCGTAATTCAGGCGCGGATCGACCGATGATTTGTACGCCCGCGAAAGGTCGGTCTCGGTCAGGTCACGGGCACCACCCATGCATTCGGTTACGTTTTCTCCGGTCAGTTCAAGATGCACGCCACCAAGGCGCGTGCCGGCAGCTGCATGGATATCGAAAGCCTGGTCAAGCTCATCGCGGATATTCTCGAATCGCCGGGTCTTCACGCCGTTGCCAACCGATTCGGTATTGCCGTGCATCGGATCGCAGCACCAGAGCACCTTCCGACCCGCCGATTTCACCGCCTTCAGCAATGGCGGCAAGGACTTGGCGACGTGTTTCGCCCCCATGCGATGAATCAGGGTGAGGCGACCGGGTTCGTTGTCTGCATCGAGCACATCGATCAGACGCAGCAACTGGTCCGGCTGCGTCGATACGCCGACCTTGACGCCGATGGGATTGCGAATGCCACGACAGTATTCGACATGAGCCCCATCAATGTCGGCAGTGCGCATGCCGATCCACGGGAAATGCGTGGACAGGTTGAACCAGCCCCAGTGGCGAGGAACCTGACGGGTCATCGCCTCCTCGTAATGCAGCAGCAGGGCTTCGTGGGAAGTATGGAAATCGACACGCTGGAATTCAGCCACCGAACTGCCAACCAGCGTTTCCATGAAGCGCAGGGAATTGCCGATCGATTCGACCATCTGCCGGTATTCGCTTTGCAGTGGTGAATGCTCGACCCAGGCCAGGTCCCAGTATTCGGGGTGATGCAGGTCGGCAAAACCACCGTCGATCAGCGCGCGCACGAAGTTCATCGTCATTGCCGAATGAGCGTGCGCGCGGATCAAGCGCCCGGGATCGGCTCGCCGCGATGCCGCGTCGAATGCCGGCGCGTTGACTATGTCGCCGCGATAGCATGGCAAGGTCACGCCATTGCGGACTTCGGTGTCGGCCGAACGTGGCTTGGCATACTGCCCGGCGAAGCGGCCGACACGGACAATCGGCAACTTGAGCCCATGCGTCAGCACCAGGCTCATCTGCAGGATGACCTTGAGACGATTGGAAATCAGCGGCGAGCTGCAGTCATCGAAGCTTTCGGCGCAATCGCCGCCCTGCAACAGGAAACGCCGGCCTTCGGCGGCGTCGGCAAGCAGTCCGCGCAGGGCGAGGATTTCCCAGGAGGTGACCAGCGGGGGCAACTGCCCGAGCCGGTTCAAGGCAACCGAAAGCTCGGCCGCGTCGTCATATTTCGGTTGCTGCACAGCCGGCTTTTGCCGCCACGACGTCGCCGACCAATTCTCCGGGTCCCGAACCGGAACAATATTGCGCTCGCGTTTCATCGAAAACCTCGTTTGCTGCACCGCGGCATCCATCATGCCACAGGCAAACGACGAGCGTAATCAGGCGCGACGGAAGCCTGCCCACAGCGACGCGACAAACAGCACGACAAAACAGAGGAAGACCCAAGCGGGCATCGACTGGCCAAGAAATGTCCAGTCGATCACGCCGCAATCCTGGTCACGGATGAAGATCGTCTTCAGGAATTGCAGGGCGCCGTAGTTGTCCAGTGCGTATTCGAACGAGGGGGCACAACCTTCGAGCTGCTCCGGCGGCAGGTGCTGCAGGTAGACATGGCGCCCGGCAATGTAGGCACCACCGACCGCCATCAGCGCAGCCAGCAGGCCATACACGCGCGTGCCGACCCTGCCCGGGCCATGCAAGACGGCAATCAGCGCAACCAGGCCAACCGCACAGACGAAAACGCGCTGCACCATGCACAACATGCACGGCTCGTAATGCAGGACGTACTGGGCAAAGAACGCATAGCCCATCAGCAGCACACAGGCACAGGCAATCAGGAGGAAGATCTTGCGCGAGGAGAGATTGAACATGCTTGAAACTCCGCTGGCAGGCTTGAAGGTAGCAAACTCAGACCCGGCGGTTACATTCAGGTTCCCTGCCCGACGTCTGCATCCGGCCAGCCAGGCATCCTTGCCGAACATGAAGGGAGATGCAGTCTGCTGAAAACGAAAAGGCCCCGTCAAAACGGGGCCTTCGATTTGTTGCGCCGGGCCGGAATCAATCCTCGGCGGCGACAGCGTTCTGCGGGCGATCGAGCAGCTCGACGTAGGCCATCGGCGCATTGTCGCCGACACGGTACCCGCATTTGAGGATGCGCAGATAGCCACCCTTGCGCTCGCGAAAGCGTGGGCCAAGCTCGACGAACAACTTGCCGACCGCCTGCTTGTCGCGCAAACGCGCGAACGCAAGCCGACGATTGGCGACGCCGTCGGTCTTCGCAAGGGTAATCAGCGGCTCGGCGACGCGGCGCAGTTCCTTGGCCTTCGGCAAGGTGGTGCGAATCAGCTCGTGCTTGAACAACGACGCGGCCATGTTCTTGAACATCGCTTCGCGATGGCTGCTCGTGCGATTGAGTTTGCGTCCGGATTTTTGGTGGCGCATGGTGAAATTCTCGCTATCTGTTGTTATGAAAAGCCGGCGCCTGTGTCCGACTCCCCGCGGTTACCCGCTTTTTTTATGGGAATTGGGAATGGGGAATCGGGAATGGTTGAAACGAAGCTTCACTCCGCCTTGGCTTGCCGATTCCCTGATCCCTATTCTCTATTCCCGCTGCCAAATCAACCCAACTGCATGCCGTGCGAGATCCCCGGAGGTGGCCAGGAATCGAGCTTCATGCCGAGTGAAAGGCCACGCTGTCCGAGCACATCCTTGATCTCGGTCAGCGACTTCTTGCCGAGATTCGGCGTCTTCAGCAATTCAACCTCGGTCTTTTGCACGAGATCGCCGATGTAGTAGATGCTTTCCGCCTTGAGGCAGTTGGCCGACCGCACGGTGAGTTCCAGGTCGTCGATCGGACGCAGCAGGACCGGGTCGACGCCGCTCTTGTCAGCCTTCGCATCCGCACTCTCGCGCCGGGTGAAGTCGCCAAAGATCGAGATCTGGTCCTGCAGGATCTCCGCGGCCTTGCGCACGGCTTCCTCGGCATCGATCGCACCATTGGTGTCGATCTCGAGAACCAGCTTGTCGAGGTCGGTACGCTGTTCCAGACGCGCACTGTCAACCTGATAGGCGACGCGACGCACAGGGCAGAATGAAGCATCGAGTTGCAGGCGACCGATCGGGCGTGCTTCCTCATCAGGCAATCGACGCGAAACCGCTGGCTGGTAGCCAACGCCGCGGGCGACCTTCAAACGCATGTTGAGGGCGACATCCTTGGTCAGGTGACAGATCACATGTTCCGGATTGACGATCTCGACCGAATGATCGACGGTAATGTCACCAGCGGTGACGACACCCTTGCCCTTCTTGCTCAGAGTCAACGTGGTCTCGTCATGTCCGTGCATGCGGATGGCCACATCCTTGATGTTGAGCAGGACTTCAATGACGTCCTCCTGCAAACCTTCAAGCGTGGTGTACTCATGCAAGACGTTGTCGATTTCGACCTCGGTGATGGCGCAGCCGGGGATCGAGGACAAGAGGACGCGACGCAGAGCATTGCCGAGGGTGTGGCCGAAACCACGTTCCAGAGGCTCGACCACGACCTTGGCGTGATTGAGACCAGTACGCTCGACTTGAATGCCCCGGGGACGCAGCACATTGGTGGATCCTGCCATGAACAGGGACTCCGAAAGTTGCGGTGGATTACTTCGAGTAAAGCTCGATGATCAGGCTCTCGTTGATGTCCGAGGGCAGATCCGAACGCTCGGGCAGCGACTTGAAAATGCCGCTGAACTTCTTGGCGTCGACCTCGACCCAGGCGGGAACCAGATCCATCTCCTGGGAGACGGTGACCGATTCCTGCACGCGCAATTGACTGCGTGCGTTCTCGGTGAGCGATATCTCGTCGCCCGGCCGTACCTGGTAGGACGGCAGGTTGACGCGCTTGCCATTCACCGAAACCGCACGATGGGCGACAAGCTGACGAGCCTGGGCGCGGGTGACCGCAAAGCCCATGCGATAGACGACGTTGTCAAGACGCGCTTCCAGTTGGCGAAGCAGGTTCTCACCGGCATTGCCCTTCTGTGTCGATGCCTTGACGTAATACTTGTGGAACTGGCGCTCAAGCAGGCCATAAATGCGCTTGACCTTCTGCTTCTCGCGCAGCTGTACGCCGTAGTCGGACAGGCGACCCTTGCGGGCAGCGCCATGTTGTCCAGGCTTCTGTTCCAGCTTGCACTTCGAATCGATCGCGCGTGCCGGGCTCTTGAGGCTGAGATCAGCGCCTTCGCGCCGGGCCAGCTTGCAGGTGGGTCCGATATAACGAGCCATTTCGGTATCCTTTAGACGCGACGCTTCTTCGGCGGACGGCACCCGTTGTGCGGGATCGGCGTCACGTCGATGATGTTGGTAACCTTGAAACCGACGTTGTTCAGCGAACGAACGGCGGATTCGCGACCCGGGCCGGGGCCCTTGATACGCACTTCGATTGTCTTGACGCCATATTCGGCGGCAACACGTGCAGCCTTCTCGGCGGCAACCTGTGCGGCGAACGGCGTGGACTTGCGTGAACCACGGAAACCGGCCCCGCCAGCAGTTGCCCAGGAAAGGGCATTGCCTTGGCGATCGGTGATCGTGACCACGGTGTTGTTGAAAGACGCCTGCACGTGGCAGATTGCGTCAGTCACAACGCGCTTGATCTTTTTCTTCGGCTTGGCGACCGGCTTGTTCATGATTCGTTTCCGGGCAGATTATTTTCTGATCGCACGACGCGGACCCTTGCGGGTACGGGCATTCGTACGCGTGCGCTGACCGCGCATCGGCAGGCCACGGCGATGACGCAAGCCGCGATAGCAACCGAGATCGATCAAACGCTTGATCGCAATACCGACTTCCCGGCGCAGATCGCCTTCGACCGTGTACTTCGCAACTTCGTGACGGATCTTCTCGACTTCCGCCTCGGTGAGATCCTTGATCCTGGTCGACGGCGCGACACCCGCGTCCAGACAGACCTTCCGCGACCGTGAACGGCCGATTCCAAAAATGCTTTGCAGACCGATCACAGTATGTTTCTGGACCGGAAGGTTGACACCCGCAATGCGCGCCATGTTTGCATGTCTCCGAAAGAACTAAATGCGCAGTGAACTTCGTATTCTATCTGTTATCAAGGGAAACTGAAACCCCTTGATGCCTGCCCCAATTCCTGCGGGAACTGGTGGCAGCAGCCCTTGCCGGCCTCTCAGCGACCTTTGAGGTTCGCCTTCTTGAGCAGGCTTTCATATTGGTGCGAGACCAGGTGGGCCTGGATCTGCGCGGTGAAATCCATGACAACCACGACCACGATGAGCAGCGATGTGCCACCAAAATAAAACGGCACATGCCAGGCATTGCGCAGCAGGTCCGGAACCAGACACACCGCAACCAGATAGACCGCACCAATTGCAGTGAGGCGGGTCATCACGCCGTCGATATAGTCTGCAGTCGCCTTCCCGGGCCGCAGGCCCGGGATCAAGGCACCCGAGCGCTTCAGGTTGTCCGCGGTTTCCTGCGAATTGAAGACCAGCGCGGTATAGAAAAAAGCGAAGATCACGATCATCAAGCCGTAGATGACCATGTGCAGCGGCTCGCCCGGACCCAACGCCGAAGTCAGTTGTTGCAGCCAGCGGACCTCGTTCGAACTGCTGAACCATGCCGCCGCGGTCGCCGGGAACATGATCAGGCTGGAAGCGAAGATCGGCGGAATGACGCCGGACATGTTTATCTTCAGCGGCAGATGCGAGCTCTGGTTCATGTATGCACGACCGGCACCACCCTGCTTGCGGGCGTAGTTGACCGTGATGCGGCGCTGGCCACGCTCCATGAAGACGACAAATGCCGTCACGGCGAGGACGGCGACAAGCACCATCATCAGCTTGAGCCAGGTCAGCTCTCCGCTGCTGGCCATGCCCAGGGTATGCACCACTGCGGTTGGCAAGCCGGCGACGATGCCGCCGAAAATGATCAGCGAGATGCCGTTGCCGATGCCGCGCTCGGTAATCTGCTCACCCAGCCACATCAGGAACAACGTACCCGCGGTCAGGCCGACAACCGTACCAAACACGAAACTCGGGCCTGGCGCGTAAACGACACCCGCCTGCGTCTGCAGCATGGTCGCCACGCCGAACGACTGGAACGCCGACAACCCGACCGTGCCCCAACGCGTGTACATGGTCAGCTTGCGGCGCCCCGACTCGCCTTCCTTCTTCAATGCCGCCCAGGCCGGAATGACCGAACTGAACATCTGCACGACGATGGACGCCGAGATATACGGGATCACGCCAAGGGCGAACAGCGAAAAACGACTGAGCGCGCCACCCGAAAACATGTTGAACATGTCGATCAGGCCGCCGCTGTTGGATACCAGACGTGCCATCGCCTCGGGATTCACGCCGGGAACCGGAATGAACGAGCCCAAACGGAACACGACGAGCGCACCGACCACAAACAGCAAGCGCTGCTTGAGCTCGGTCAGCTTGCCGAGCGATGCCATACCGCTGGATTTCGGGGCTGCCACGGTTACTCGATGCTCCCGCCAGCCGCTTCGATCGCAGCGCGAGCGCCGGCCGTGACTGCGACGCCACGAACCTTGATGGCGCGGGTCAGTTCACCCTTCTTCACGATCTTCGCACGCTCGGCACGGGTCTCGACCAGTCCAGCAGCCTTGAGTGCGTCAAAATCGATGACATCGAGACCAAGTCCATCCAGCCTGTAGAGGAGGACTTCGCTGATTTCAATTGCCTTTCTGGAACGAAAACCGACCTTCGGCAAACGGCGCTGCAAAGGCATCTGACCGCCTTCAAATCCCGCCTTGACCTTGCCCTTGCCGGAACGTGCAAACTGGCCTTTGTGACCACGACCGCAGGTCTTGCCAAGGCCGGATCCGATGCCGCGGCCAACGCGAACGCCTTCTTTGCGCGCGCCGGCTGCAGGCTTGAGTGTATTGAGACGCATGGAATCGACTCCTGATTCTGGATGACGCTTAGGCGTCATTCTCGACGCTGACGAGGTAACTGACCTGATTGATCAGACCACGAACCGACGGCGAGTCTTTCAATTCACGCACATCGTTGATCTTGCGCAGGCCAAGGGCCTTGACGCTCAAACGATGACGACCCTGGCAGCTGTTCGGGCTCTTGACCAGGCGCACGCGCACGGTCTTGGGATTTGAATTAGCCATTGCCGAGTACCTCTTCAATCGTCTTGCCGCGCTTGGACGCGATGCCCTGCGGCGTTGCCATGGCCTGCAGGCCGTTGATCGTCGCGCGCACCAGGTTGATCGGATTGCGCGAACCGACGGCCTTGGCGAGAACGTTCTTCACACCGACCACTTCAAGCACGGCGCGCATGGCACCGCCGGCGATCACGCCGGTACCTTCGGAAGCGGGCTGCATGTAGACACGCGCCGCACCGTGATTGGCCTTGACGGCGTGCCACAAGGTGCCCTCCTTCAGGTCCACGCGCACCATGTTCTTGCGTGCGCGCTCCATTGCTTTCTGGATGGCGATCGGCACTTCACGCGCCTTGCCGTATCCAAAACCAACGCGGCCCTCGCCGTCACCGACGACGGTCAGGGCGGTAAAGCTCATCTGGCGACCACCCTTGACGGTTTTCGCCACCCGGTTCACCGCGATCAGCTTCTCAAGGAGGCCGTCGCTCGGCTCACGATCATTGCTGGACATTTTTCACCTTTGTGCCGGTCACTGGGGATCCGGACTTTTGCTTGCGGTTGGTACCGCTTGGAGTTGTGGTGTTTCTTGTTTGGGAATCGAGAATTGAGAATTGAGAATGGTCAAAGCCGCCAAGCCGTAGCCCCTGCCTTTGACGATTCCCCGTTCCCGATTCCCTATTCCCGGCTCTTAAAACTTCAAACCCGCTTCGCGGGCGGCGTCGGCCAGGACCTTGATGCGACCGTGGTAGCGGAAGCCCGAGCGATCGAAAGCGACGCTTTCGATACCGGCCTTGAGCGCGCGCTCGGCAATGGCCTTGCCAACCGCTGCAGCGGCGTCCTTGTTCTTGGTGCCCTTGAGGCCTTCGGCGACCGCCTTCTGCACGGTCGACGCCGTGGCCAGCACCTTGTCGCCCGATGCGCTGAAAACCTGCGCATACAGGTGCTGGCCGGTACGATGCACACTGAGGCGCGGCACACCCAGCGAGCGGATATGCATGCGTGTCGATTTGGCGCGGCGAAGTCTTGCGATGTTCTTTTCCACTGTCTTTCTCCGGGAAGCTGAAGTGCCTTAGGCCTTCTTGGCTTCCTTCAAGGTGATCTTCTCGCCTGCATAACGCACACCCTTGCCCTTGTAGGGTTCCGGTGGACGGAATGCGCGGATCTTCGCGGCAGCCTCGCCGACAACCTGCTTGTCCGTACCCTTGATCAGGATCTCGGTCTGGGTTGGCACTTCAAGCGTGATTCCTTCCGGGGCCTTGAACAGGACCGGGTGTGAAAAGCCGAGGGTCAGATTCAGGTCCTTCCCAGCCAGGGCGGCACGGTAGCCGACGCCTACCAACTCGAGCTTGCGCTGGTAACCGTCGCTGACGCCGACAACCATGTTGTTGATCAGCGCACGGGCGGTACCGGCCATCTTCACATCGCTGGCGGTCTTGCCGCTCAACAATACCTGGCCGCCTTCGAGCTTGGCGAGGACACCAGGCGGAGTCGCCAGCGTCAACGAGCCCTTCGGCCCCTTCACCGTGATCGCTTCTGCAGACACCTGCACATCGACGCCTTTCGGCAGCACTACGGGTTTCTTGGCAACGCGTGACATGTTCTCTCTCCTTAGGCCACGATGCCGATGACTTCGCCACCAAGACCCTTGGTACGGGCTTGTGCGTCGGTCATGATTCCGGACGATGTGGAGACGATGGAAATGCCGAGGCCGTTGAGCACCTTCGGCAACTCGTTCTTGCCGCGATAGACGCGAAGACCGGAACGGCTGACGCGCTCGATGCGCGCGATGACGGCCTTGCCTTCGTAGTACTTCAACGCGATCTCGAGAACGGGCTTGCCTTCGCTGGCCTGCACCTGGAATTCGGACACATAGCCCTCGTCCTTGAGCAACGTGGCGATGGCAAGTTTCACCCGTGACGAAGGCATGCGAACTGCGCGCTTGCCGGTAGCCTGGGCGTTGCGGATACGTGTGAACATATCCGCGATGGGATCAGTCATGCTCATGTTTCAAAAATCCTTTGAGGCATCGATATCGGGTGGGGCCGAGATTCGGGATTCGAGATTCGGAAGAACCGGGTCGCAGGCTTTTGCTCCACAAATCCCGAATCCCGAATCTCCTGTCCCGGCTCTACCAGCTTGCTTTACGCAATCCGGGAACGTCGCCACGCATCGTGGCTTCGCGGAGTTTCATGCGGCCAAGGCCGAATTTTTCATACACGCTGCGCGAGCGACCAGTCAGTGCACAACGACTGCGCTGACGGGCCGGACTCGAATCACGTGGCAACTTCTGCAGCTTGGTGGCAGCCTCGAGTTTCTCCTCGTAGGAAGCCTTCGGGCTGCTGACGATCTTCTTGAGCTGATCGCGCTTTGCTGCGTGTTTCTTGACGAGCTTCGTGCGCTTGTTCTCGCGCATGATCATTGAAGTCTTGGCCATTGCCGGTATTCCTGCTTCGCTGTATTAGTTGCGGAACGGAAAACCAAAGGCTTCAAGCAACGCCTTCGCTTCTTCGTCGGTACGCGCAGTCGTGGTGACCGCGATATCCATGCCGCGCAATGCGTCAATCTGGTCGAAATCGATCTCCGGAAAGATGATCTGTTCCTTGACGCCCATGTTGTAGTTGCCGCGTCCGTCGAACGAACGACCGGAAATGCCACGGAAGTCGCGCACGCGCGGCAGCGAGACGTTGACCAGGCGATCGACAAACTCGAACATCTGCGCACGGCGCAAGGTGACCTTGCAGCCGATCGGCCAGTTGTCACGGATCTTGAAGGTCGCGATGGACTTCTTCGACAGCGTGATGATCGGCTTCTGTCCGCCGATCTTGGTCATGTCGGCCACGGCGTTCTCGAGAATCTTCTTGTTGCCGACCGCCTCGCCCACGCCCATGTTGAGAGTGACCTTGGACAGGCGCGGCACCTGCATCGGATTCTTGTAGCCGAAACGCTCGGTCAGCTTCGGAACGATCGTTTCTTTGTAGATGGTTTCAAGACGCGTTGTCATTGCGGCGGCCTCAGACGTCGACAACTTCGCCGGACGGGCGGAAAACGCGAACCTTGCGACCGTCTTCAAGAGTCTTGAAGCCGACGCGTGCGCCCTTGCCCGTTGCGGAGTTGAACAACTGTACGTTAGAAATGTCTATCGAAGCCTCGCGCTCGATGATTCCACCAGGCTGATTGGCCTGCGGATTCGGCTTCGTGTGACGCTTGACCAGATTGACGTTCTGCACGAACACGTGGTCACCGACCACGCGCGAGACTTCGCCCTTCTGACCCTTGTTCTTGCCGGCGATCACGATGACCTGATCACCCTTGCGAATACGGTTCATGTCGTCTATCCCGTTTACAGCACTTCTGGAGCGAGCGAGACGATCTTCATGAACTTCTCGCCGCGCAGCTCGCGCGTCACCGGCCCGAAAATACGGGTCCCGATCGGCTCGAGCTTGTTGTTGAGGAGGACTGCCGCATTGCCGTCGAAACGGATCAGCGAACCGTCGGCGCGACGAACTCCCTTGCGGGTACGCACGACGACGGCGTCGTAAACCTCACCCTTCTTGACCTTGCCGCGCGGAATCGCTTCGCGCACGGATACCTTGATGACGTCGCCGATCTGCGCATAGCGGCGCTTCGAACCACCGAGCACCTTGATACACATCAGTTCGCGAGCGCCGCTGTTGTCCGCTGCGGCCAGCGTGGTCTGCATCTGGATCATGTTACTTGCTCCTTACGTCCCGGACCGTTTACTGCGCGGCCCGCGCGACGATTTCGACCACGCGCCAGTTCTTCGTCTTCGACAACGGTCGTGTCTCGGAAATGCGCACGACGTCGCCTTCCTGACATGAGCCATCGGCGTCGTGGGCGTGCACCTTCGTCGAACGGCGGATGATCTTGCCGTACAACGGATGCTGAACCTGGCGTTCCAGCAGGACGGTGACCGTCTTCTGCATCTTGTTGCTGACCACACGCCCTTCAAGCGTGCGCGCATTCTTCTCTGTTTCGCTCATCGCAGGTCGTCCTTACTTCTTGCTGCCAAGGACGAATTTGACCTGCGCGATCTCGCGCCGGACACGTCCGAACTGGTGGGTTTGGGTAAGCTGACCGGAGCCCTTCTGCATGCGCAGGTTGAACTGCTCACGACGAAGCTCGCCGAGATGCTCGTTCAGCTCCTTCTCCGATTTCTGGCGAAGATCTTTGAGTTCCATCACAGCACCGTTCTTGTTACAAACTGGGTCTGAACCGAGAGCTTTGCAGCGGCCAGGCGGAACGCCTCGCGTGCAGTGGTCTCGTCAACACCCTCGATTTCATAAAGCATCCGGCCCGGTTGAATCGGAGCCACCCAGAATTCCACACTACCCTTGCCGTTACCCATACGAACCTCGATGGGCTTCTTGCTGATCGGCTTGTCCGGGAACACGCGGATCCACAACTTGCCACCGCGCTTCACGAAACGCGTGATGCAGCGGCGAGCGGCTTCAATCTGACGCGCCGTCAACTGGCCGTGCGTCGTCGCCTTGAGACCAAACGAGCCGAAGCTCACCTTGGTGGCCACATACGACAGACCCGGATTACGGCCCTTTTGCACCTTGCGGTACTTGGTTCGCTTCGGTTGCAACATGATTCGGTTCCTTACTTCGCCGAAGACCGACGAGGCGCGCGCTCTTCGCTGGCCTCGGTCTTCGCTTCTTGCGTGGCAGCATGCAGGTCAAAGATCTCGCCCTTGTAGATCCAGACCTTGACTCCGATGATGCCGTAGGTGGTTTGCGCTTCGGCCAGGCCGTAGTCGATGTCCGCGCGCAGGGTATGCAGCGGCACGCGACCTTCGCGAGCCCACTCCGAACGGGCGATTTCCGCGCCATTCAAGCGTCCGCCGACATTGACCTTGATACCCAGTGCGCCGAGGCGCATCGCATTCTGCACCGAGCGCTTCATTGCGCGACGGAACATGATGCGGCGCTCAAGCTGCTGGGCAATCGATTCGGCGACAAGCTGCGCATCGAGCTCAGGCTTGCGCACTTCGGTCACGTTGATGTGGGCGGGAACTCCCATCACCGCGGAGACTTCCTTGCGCAGCTTCTCGATATCCTCACCCTTCTTGCCGATGACCACACCCGGACGTGCCGTGTGGATCGTCACCCGCGCCGTCTTGGCCGGACGCTCGATCGTGATCTTGGAGATGCCGGCCTGGGCAAGCTTCTTCTTCAGCAGCTCGCGCACCTTGAGATCGGCAGCCAGATAGCCGGCGAAGTCGCGCTTGTTGGCGAACCACTTGGAATTCCAGTCCTTGGAAATACCAAGGCGAAAACCAATCGGATTGACTTTATGACCCATCGTTTGCGTCCTTTACTCGCCCACGACCACGGTGATGTGGCTGGTGCGCTTGGTAATACGGTTTCCACGGCCTTTGGCGCGTGCATGCATACGCTTCAGTGACGGGCCCTCGTCGACAAAGATCTTCGAGACCAGCAACTCGTCGACATCGGCGCCGAGGTTGTTCTCGGCATTGGCGACAGCCGACAGCAGAACCTTCTTGACCAGGTGTGCGGCCTTCTTGTCGCTGAAGGCGAGCAGGTTGGTGGCACTTCCAACCGGCATGCCACGCACCTGATCGGCGACGAGGCGTACCTTCTGGGCGGAGATGCGCGCACTGCGCAGTATAGCTTTGGCTTCCACGACGCTATCTCCTTACTTCTTCTTGTCGGCGGTTTTCTTGTCGCCGGAGTGACCCTTGAACGTGCGGGTCACGGCGAACTCGCCGAGCTTGTGACCGACCATGTTCTCGTTCACCAGAACCGGCACATGTTGGCGGCCATTGTGGATGGCCAGGGTCAGGCCGACCATTTCCGGCGAAACCATGGAACGGCGCGACCAGGTCTTGATCGGACGCTTGTTGCTGCCAGTCGACACCGCCTCGACCTTCTTCAGAAGGTGGTGGTCGATGAACGGGCCTTTCTTCAATGAACGAGCCATGATCTATCTCAACCTCTGCGATCGCGCACGATGAACTTGTCGGTGCGCTTGTTCTTGCGCGTCTTGTAACCCTTGGTCGGCATGCCCCACGGCGACACCGGATGCGGATTACCCTGGCCAGCCTTGGCTTCACCACCACCGTGCGGGTGATCAACCGGGTTCATGGCTGCACCGCGAACGGTCGGACGAATGCCACGCCAGCGGCTGGCGCCAGCCTTGCCGAGCTTCTCGAGGCTATGCTCGGAATTGCCGACTTCGCCGATCGTCGCACGACATTCGGCAGGCACCTTGCGCATCTCGCCGGAACGCAGGCGCAGGGTCGCATGACCTTGCTCGCGGGCAACCAGCTGGGCCGAAGCACCGGCCGCTCGCGCAATCTGCGCGCCCTTGCCAGGCTTCATCTCGATGCAATGAACGGTCGAACCGATCGGGATATTGCGCAGCGGCAACGAGTTGCCGATCTTGATCGGTGCCTCGCGACCGGCCATGAGCTGGTCGTCGACCTTTGCACCCTTCGGCGCAATGATGTAACGACGCTCGCCGTCTGCGTACAGCAGCAGGGCGATGTGCGAGGTGCGGTTCGGATCGTATTCCAGGCGCTCGATGCGGCAGGCAATGCCTTCCTTGTCGCGCTTGAAGTCAATGATCCGATAATGCTGCTTGGATCCGCCGCCCTTGTGACGTGTGGTGATGCGACCATAATGGTTGCGTCCACCCGTCTTGTTCTGCGATTCCGTCAACGGCGCATACGGCGCGCCCTTGTGCAGGCCGGGCGTCGAAACGCGGACCGCGGAACGACGACCTGCGGATGTGGGCTTGAGTGTAATCAGTGCCATGGATAATTCACCTTAGGCCTTGGCCATCACGTCGATGGATTGACCTTCACCAAGACGTACATAGGCCTTGCGCTTGTTGCTGCGAGTGCCGTTTCTTTGACGGAAAGCCTTGGTCTTACCCTTGAGGTTGACCATATTCACCGCCTCGACCTGCACGCTGAACAATTGCTCGACCGCCTCTTTGACATCGGCCTTGGTCGCGCCCTGCGCAACCTCGAACACATACTGGTTGGTTTCCTGCAAACGCGCCGTCTTTTCGGAGATCAGCGGAGCGCGCAGCACGTTGTAGAGATTCTCTTTCATGCCAGCCACTCCTCGATCTTCTTGATCGAATCGACAGTCATCACCACGTGATCCGCGCCAACCAGACTGACCGGGTCGATCGCAGCTGCGTCCACCACATGCACATACGGGATATTGCGGGCAGCCAGGAACAGGGCTTCCGGAGCATTCTCGGCAACCAGGACGCAACGCCCCGTCACACCCAGCTCGGCAAGCTTGGCGACCAGCGACTGCGTCTTCGGCGTGTCGATGCCGAATCCGTCAACGAGGCGCAGGCGATCGGTGCGATTGAGTTCGGAAAGAATCGAAACGAGCGCGCCGCGGAACATCTTGCGATTGACCTTTTGCGCAAAACTGCGCGGCTTGGCCGCGAAGGTCACGCCACCACCGATGAAGATTGGTGCCTTGAGCGCACCATGTCGTGCACCACCGCCCTTCTGGTTCTTCGACTTCTTGGTGGTACCGCTCACTTCCGAGCGGGTCAGCTGCGCCTTGGTACCAGAGCGACCGGCATTGCGGTAGGCAACGACCACCTGATGCACCAGATCCTGGCGAAATTCCTTGCCGAAAACGGCATCGGAAACGCTGACGGGCTTGGAGCCTATGACATTGATTTCCATCACTTCGCTCCTTATGCCTTGACCGCGGGACGGATGATCAGGTTGCCGCCTTTGGCACCCGGCACCGAACCCTTGATCGCGATCAAATGGCGTTCGCTGTCGATCTTGACGACTTCAAGGTTCATTGCCGAACGGCGCACGGCGCCCATGTGGCCGGACATCTTCTTGCCCGGAAACACGCGCCCCGGCGTCTGCCGCTGGCCGATCGAGCCCGGCGAACGATGCGACAAGGAGTTGCCGTGCGTTGCGTCGCCCATCTTGAAATTGTGACGCTTGATGGTGCCCTGGAATCCCTTGCCCTTGGTGATGCCGGCAACGTCCACGATCTGCCCGACCGTGAAAACCTCGTCAGCCTTGACCTCACCACCGACATTGAACTTCGCCAGTTCGTCTGCTTCCAGACGGAACTCCCAAAGTCCGCGACCCGCCTCGACCTTGGCCTTGGCGTAGTGACCCGCAAGCGGCTTGTTGACAAGCGCCGCGCGCTTGCTTCCAGCCGTTACCTGGATCGCGTTGTAACCATCCACTTCCGTGGTCTTCACCTGGGTCACGCGATTCGGTGTCGCTTCAATCAGCGTCACCGGAATCGAGCGGCCATCTTCCGTGAAGATCCGGCTCATGCCGCATTTGCGGCCTACCAATCCGATACTCATCGTCGTGTCCTATCTGCCGCTATCAGTAGAGCTTGATCTGGACGTCCACACCGGCCGCCAGGTCCAGCTTCATCAGGGCATCCACGGTCTTGTCGTTGGGATCGACAATATCCAGCACCCGCTTGTGAACGCGCGTCTCGTATTGATCCCGCGCATCCTTGTCTGCATGAGGCGACACCAGGATGGTGTAGCGCTCGATCTTGGTTGGCAGCGGAATCGGGCCACGCACCTGCGCACCCGTGCGCTTCGCCGTTTCCACGATCTCGCTGGCCGAACGATCGATCAGGCGATGATCGAAAGCCTTGAGCCTGATACGAATCTTCTGGTCTGCCATTTCCGCTGTTTCCTGGTTGGGGCAAGGGGCGCGCACACCCCTGGCCGCTCATTACATTCGCTTGGGAATCGGGAACGGGGAATCGGGAATGGTTTGAAGCACGGCTTCCGCCTTGCTTTACCGATTCTCCATTCCCTATTCTCTATTCCCGTCTGTTACTTGATGATCTTCGCCACCACGCCGGCGCCGACCGTGCGACCGCCTTCACGAATCGCGAAGCGCAGGCCATCGTCCATCGCGATCGGCGCAATCAAGGTCACCACCATCTTCACGTTGTCGCCCGGCATGACCATCTCGACGCCTTCCGGCAGCTCGCATGCACCCGTCACGTCGGTCGTGCGGAAATAGAACTGCGGACGATATCCCTTGAAGAACGGCGTGTGTCGACCACCCTCTTCCTTCGACAGCACGTACACCTCGGCTTCGAACGTCGTGTGCGGGGTGATCGATCCCGGCTTCGCCAGCACCTGGCCACGCTCCACGTCGTCACGCTTGGTGCCGCGCAGCAGCAGGCCGGCGTTGTCGCCCGCCTGACCCTGGTCAAGCAGCTTGCGGAACATCTCCACGCCGGTGACCGTGGTCTTGACCGTCGGCCGGATGCCGACGATTTCGATTTCGTCGCCCACCTTGATGATGCCGCGCTCGATGCGGCCCGTCACCACCGTGCCGCGACCGGAGATCGAGAACACGTCCTCGACCGGCATCAGGAACGCCTTGTCGACGTCACGCTGCGGCTCCGGGATCCAGCTGTCGAGTGCGTCGACCAGCTTGAGAATCGAGGGCACGCCGATTTCCGACTGGTCACCTTCCAGCGCCTTCAGCGCCGATCCATGAATGATCGGCGTGTCGTCGCCCGGAAACTCGTACTTGGAGAGCAGCTCACGCACTTCCATCTCGACCAGCTCAAGCAGTTCGGCGTCGTCGACCATGTCAGCCTTGTTCAGGTACACCACCACGTACGGCACGCCCACCTGGCGCGCCAGCAGGATGTGCTCGCGCGTCTGCGGCATCGGGCCGTCGGCGGCCGAGCACACCAGGATCGCGCCGTCCATCTGCGCGGCACCCGTGATCATGTTCTTCACGTAGTCGGCATGGCCCGGGCAATCGACGTGCGCGTAATGGCGGTTCGGCGATTCGTATTCCACGTGCGACGTCGAAATCGTGATTCCGCGCGCCTTCTCTTCCGGCGCCTTGTCGATCGCGTCGTAGGCCTTGAACTCGCCACCAAAACGCTCCGCTCCGACCTTCGTCAGCGCCGCTGTCAGCGTCGTCTTGCCGTGATCGACGTGACCAATCGTGCCCACGTTCACGTGCGGCTTCTTGCGCTCGAATTTCTCTTTGGCCATGACTCAAACCTCTGAACTGGATTTTGTTAGCGAGTACGGCCACGCATGACCGCTCATTGATTTTCCGCGATCACGACGGATCGCGCTGATTACGACTTCTTGATGACCGCTTCGGCAATGCTGTTCGGTGCCTCGGCGTAGTGGTCAAATTCCATCGTGAAAGTGGCGCGTCCCTGGGACATCGAACGCAGGCTTGTCGCGTATCCGAACATCTCGCCCAGCGGAACCTGGGCATCGATGACCTTGCCGGAAGGTGTGTCATCAGTTCCCCGGAGGAGACCGCGGCGCCTGCTCAAGTCGCCCATGACATCACCCATGTAATCTTCCGGCGTCACCACTTCGACCTTCATGATGGGCTCCAGCAAGACCGGGTTGGCCTTGTTGAATCCTTCCTTGAAGCCCATCGAACCGGCCACCTTGAAGGCCATTTCGTTGGAGTCGACTTCGTGATACGAACCGTCGACCAGGCTGATCTTGATGTCGACGACCGGATAACCCGCCATCGGGCCACTGGTCATCGCTTCACGGATGCCCTTGTCGACCGCTGGCACATATTCCTTCGGCACGGATCCGCCAACCGTTTCATTGACGAACTCGTAGCCCTTGCCACGTTCCTGTGGCTCGATCTCGAGCACCACATGGCCGTACTGGCCCTTGCCGCCCGACTGACGCACGAACTTGCCTTCCTGCCTGACCGCCTTGCGAATCGTTTCCCGGTACGCGACCTGCGGCTTGCCGACATTCGCCTCGACATTGAATTCGCGGCGCATGCGATCGACCAGAATATCCAGATGCAGCTCACCCATTCCGGAAATGATGGTCTGACCTGACTCTTCATCGGTGCGCACGCGGAAGGACGGATCCTCCTGGGCGAGACGCGACAATGCGATTCCCATTTTCTCCTGGTCGGACTTGGTCTTCGGCTCCACCGCCATGGCGATCACCGGTTCCGGGAACGTCATGCGTTCGAGCGTTATGACCTTGTCCTGCGAACACAGGGTGTCACCGGTGGTGACATCCTTGAGACCGACGGCCGCAGCGATGTCACCCGCGCGAACCTCCTTGATCTCGTCGCGCTGGTTCGCATGCATCTGCAGCAAACGACCGACGCGTTCCTTCCTGCTCTTGACCGGGTTGTAAACCGTATCGCCGGAATTCAACACGCCCGAGTAGACGCGGAAGAAAGTCAGCGAACCGACAAACGGATCGGTCATGATCTTGAATGCCAATGCCGAAAATGCCGCGTCGTCGGTAGCAGGACGCGAATCCTCGTTATCCGACTCGTCCACACCCTTGACCGGTGGGCGATCGGCTGGCGAGGGCAACAACTGGATCACCGCATCCAGCATTGCCTGCACGCCCTTGTTCTTGAATGCCGTACCACAAAACACCGGGATGATCGTTCCCGAAACGGTGCCGCTGCGGATACCCGCGATGACATCTGCCTCCGACAGCGCGCCTTCCTCGAGGTACCTGTTCATCAAGTCCTCCGAGGTCTCCGCAGCTGCCTCGACCAGGAACGAGTGCGCCTTTTCGCAGGCATCCTTGAGCGATGCCGGAATGTCGCGATACTCGAACTTCAAACCCTGCGATTCCACATCCCAGTAGATCGCCTTCATCTTGACCAGATCGACCACGCCCTCGAAATGCTCTTCGGCGCCAATCGGAAACTGCATTGGAACCGGGCTGGCCCCGAGTCGTGACTTCAACTGGCCGACAACCTTGTTGAAGTCCGCGCCAGTGCGATCCATCTTGTTGACAAACGCAAGGCGCGGCACGCCGTACTTGTTCGCCTGCCGCCAGACCGTCTCCGATTGCGGCTGCACGCCACCCACGGCACAGAGGACGAAGACCGCACCATCAAGAACCCGCAGCGAGCGCTCCACTTCAATGGTGAAATCGACGTGCCCGGGGGTGTCGATGATATTGAAACGGTGCTGCTCCAGACCACCATCCATGCCCGACCAGAAACACGTCGTCGCGGCGGAAGTGATCGTGATTCCGCGTTCCTGCTCCTGCTCCATCCAATCCATGGTCGCAGCCCCTTCATGCACTTCACCGATCTTGTGGTTGACACCGGTGTAGAACAGGATGCGCTCGGTTGTCGTCGTCTTGCCGGCATCGATGTGGGCCATGATGCCGAAATTACGATAACGTTCGATTGGGGTGTTGCGAGCCACTACAAATACCTCAAGCCATTACCAGCGATAGTGCGAGAAGGCCTTGTTGGCCTCCGCCATGCGATGCGTTTCCTCACGCTTCTTCACGGCACCACCACGGCTTTCTGCAGCATCGAGCAATTCGGCAGCCAGCTTGCGCGGCATCGTGTTCTCGCCACGCTTGCGTGCCGCTTCGATCAACCAGCGCATGGCCAGAGCCATGCGGCGGGACGAACGCACTTCAACCGGAACCTGGTAGGTCGCACCACCGACTCGACGCGACTTCACTTCGACCGCGGGAGCGACATTTCCGAGCGCCTTTTCGACAAGACCCACCGGCTCGGCATGCTTCTGGCCGATCTGGTCGAGCGCGCCGTAGACGATCTTCTCGGCGACGGACTTCTTGCCACTCTGCATCACCATGTTGATGAAACGGGCGATGACGTCACTGCCGTGCTTCGGGTCAGGCAACGTGGTGCGATTTGGATTGGAACCTTTACGCGACATGGATCAAACCTTGGCTGGTTAATTGCTCAGGACTTCGGGCGCTTGGCGCCGTACTTCGAACGGCTCTGCCGGCGCTTGGTCACACCAGCGGCATCAAGACTGCCGCGGACAGTGTGGTAGCGGACGCCAGGAAGATCCTTGACGCGGCCACCGCGGATCAGCACCACCGAGTGCTCTTGCAGATTGTGGCCTTCGCCACCGATATAGCTGATCACTTCGAAACCGTTGGTCAGACGAACCTTTGCCACCTTGCGCAGCGCCGAGTTCGGCTTTTTCGGGGTCGTTGTGTAGACGCGCGTGCAGACGCCGCGACGCTGAGGGCAGTCCTGCAATGCAGGCGAGGCGCTCTTGTACGTCTTGGGACTACGTGGCTTGCGCACCAATTGATTGACTGTTGACATGCGTTTTGAGCCCTAAGAAACAAAAGACAGGCCGAGTAAACTCGACCTGCCCAGAAGCGGGAGTTTAACGTTCAGGCAACAAGACTGTCAACGCCCTGCTGCCCTACGCTCGCATCCATTCGCTCGAACACGAGTCGCTTCCTGCGACTCATTTCGATGTAAGGTAGATCTTCGCTTGTCAGCGACTGCCGCTATTCGCCAGCAGCCGACTCTGCCACGGAACTCGTGGAACCAAGCGCTTCCCGTTCGAGATCGGTGAGTTCGCCTGCGAGGCTCCGACGGGCGGAGTGGTAGGCCAACCCCGTTCCGGCGGGGATCAAGCGTCCAACTATAACGTTTTCCTTCAGACCACGCAAGGTATCTCGCGTACCACGAACCGAAGCCTCGGTCAGAACCCGTGTCGTTTCCTGGAACGAGGCCGCCGAGATGAACGATTCCGTGGCCAGCGACGCCTTGGTGATGCCGAGCAGGACCGGCAGGAATTCGGCCGGCAGTTCGTTGCGGCTGAGTGCACGCTCGTTTTCCTCGAGGACACGCAGGCGATCGGCCTGCTCGCCACGCAGATAGCGCGTATCCCCTGCCACGGTGATTTCCACCTTGCGCAGCATCTGCCGGATGATCGCCTCGATGTGCTTGTCGTTGATGCGCACACCCTGGAGACGATAGACGTCCTGGATTTCCTTGGTCAGGTAGACAGCCAGGGGCTCGACGCCGAGCAGACGCAGGATGTCATGCGGATTCGGCTCGCCGTCAACGACGGTTTCGCCCTTCTCGACATGCTCACCCTCGAAGACGATGACCTGACGCCATTTCGGGATCAGTTCCTCGTGCTCGCTGCCGTCCTGGTCACGGATGATCAGGCGCTGCTTGCCCTTGGTGTCCTTGCCGAAGGCAATCACGCCCGAACGTTCAGCGAGAATCGCCGGCTCTTTCGGCTTGCGCGCCTCGAACAGGTCGGCGACGCGCGGCAGGCCACCGGTGATGTCGCGGGTCTTCGAGGTTTCCTGCGGAATACGCGCGACTACGTCACCGACGCCGACTTCCGCACCATCCTGCAAGGAGACGATGGCACCGGATGGCAGAAAGTACTGCGCCGGGATATCCGTGCCCGGCAGGCGCAGTTCGCCGCCTTTCTTGTCGACCAGGCGCACCATCGGGCGCAGATCCTTGGCCGCGCTGCCGCGGCGCTTCGGATCGGTGATCTCGACGCTGGCCAAACCGGTCAGTTCATCCGTCTTCTCGATGACCGTGATGCCTTCGACGAAATCGATGTAGCGCAGCACGCCGGCCACTTCCGAAACGATCGGATGGGTATGCGGATCCCACTTGGCGATGGTCTGCCCGGCCTTGATGTCTGCGCCGTCCTTGACATCGATGACCGCACCATAAGGCACCTTGTAACGTTCGCGCTCGCGTCCATGGGCATCCATGACCGACAACTCGCCGGAACGGGATACCGCAACCAGGTGGCCGTTGCCATGTTGCACGGTCTTGAGGTTGTTGAACTTCACTGCGCCGGTGGTCTTGACGTGCACGTTGTCGATTGCCGCCGCACGTGATGCCGCACCACCGATGTGGAAGGTACGCATTGTCAGCTGGGTACCCGGCTCGCCGATCGACTGTGCAGCGATGACGCCCACTGCCTCGCCAATGTTGACGATGTGGCCACGCGCCAGGTCGCGTCCGTAACACAGCGAGCAGACGCCGAATGTCGCTTCGCAGGTGATCGGCGAGCGCACCAGAATGGACTGCACGCTTTCGACTTCGAGCTGCTCGACGATCTTCTCGTCAAGCAGGGTTCCGCGCGTGACGATCGGATCTTCCTTGTCGCCGGGCGCAAACACGTCTTCGGCCACGACGCGGCCGAGCACGCGATCACGCAATGGCTCGACGACATCGCCGCCTTCGACGATGGCCGACATGGTCAGGCCATTCTTCGTGCCGCAGTCCACCGAGGTGACGACCACGTCCTGGGCGACGTCGACGAGACGACGCGTCAGGTAACCGGAGTTGGCGGTCTTCAGGGCGGTGTCGGCCAGACCCTTTCGCGCACCGTGGGTCGAGTTGAAGTACTGCAGCACGTCGAGGCCTTCGCGGAAGTTGGCCTTGATCGGCGTCTCGATGATCGAGCCGTCCGGTCGCGCCATCAATCCACGCATGCCCGCCAACTGGCGAATCTGCGCAGCGGAGCCACGCGCGCCGGAGTCGGCCATGATGAACAACGAGTTCATCGACTTCTGGCTGACTTCCTCGCCCTTGGCGGTCTTCACCTTGTCGATGCCGATCACGTCCATCATGGCCTTGGCCACGAGTTCGTTGGTGCGCGACCAGATGTCGACAACCTTGTTGTAGCGCTCGCCGGCGGTGACCAGGCCGGACTGGAACTGCTCCTGGATCTCGACGACTTCCTTTTCCGCCAATTCGAGGATGCCCTTCTTCGCCTCCGGAATCTTCATGTCGTCGATGCCGATCGAGATACCGGCGCGTGTCGCGTAATGGAAGCCCGTGTACATGAGCTTGTCGGCAAACACGACCGTTTCCTTCAGACCGAGCAGACGGTAGCAGGCATTGATCAGGCGCGAGATGTTCTTCTTCGTGAGATCCGTGTTGGCCAGGGCAAACGGCAGGCCGGCCGGCAGGATGTCGCAGAGCAAGGCGCGACCGACCGTGGTCTCCACGATCGAACGGCTTTCGCTGCGCTCGCCGGTCACGTCGTCGATGTTGATCGCCTTCAGGCGCACGCGAACCTTGGCATGCAGATCGACCTGGCGACTGTCATAGGCGCGGTTGACCTCGTCGATATTGGCGAACACCATGCCTTCGCCGCGTGCGTTCTCCAGCGCGCGGGTCAGGTAATAGAGGCCAAGAACGACATCCTGCGTCGGCACGATGATCGGATCACCGTTGGCCGGCGAGAGGATGTTGTTCGACGACATCATCAACGCCCGCGCTTCGAGCTGGGCTTCCAGTGAAAGCGGCACATGCACGGCCATCTGGTCGCCGTCGAAGTCGGCGTTGAACGAGGTACAGACCAGCGGATGCAACTGGATGGCCTTGCCCTCGATGAGCACCGGCTCGAAGGCCTGAATGCCGAGGCGATGCAGGGTCGGGGCGCGGTTGAGCAGGACCGGATGTTCGCGGATGACCTCTTCGAGGATGTCCCAGACTTCTGCTTCTTCGCGTTCGACAAGCTTCTTGGCAGCCTTGATCGTCGCCGCCAGGCCGCGGCGTTGCAGCTTCGAAAAGATGAACGGCTTGAACAGTTCCAGAGCCATCTTCTTCGGCAAGCCGCACTGGTGCAGCTTCAGCGTCGGGCCGACGACGATGACCGAGCGTCCGGAGTAATCGACACGCTTGCCAAGCAGGTTCTGGCGGAAGCGGCCCTGCTTGCCCTTGATCATGTCGGCCAGCGATTTCAGCGGGCGCTTGTTGGTGCCGGTGATGGCACGGCCGCGGCGGCCGTTGTCCATCAGTGCATCGACCGCTTCCTGCAGCATGCGTTTTTCGTTGCGCACGATGATGTCCGGCGCATTGAGTTCGAGCAGGCGCTTGAGGCGATTGTTGCGGTTGATGACGCGACGATACAGGTCATTCAGATCCGAAGTCGCGAAGCGGCCACCGTCGAGCGGCACCAGCGGACGCAGATCCGGCGGCAGCACCGGCAACACCGTCAACACCATGTACTCGGGGCGGTTGCCCGATTCAAGGAAGGCCTCGACCAGCTTGATGCGCTTGGTCAGGCGCTTGAGCTTGGTCTCCGATCCGGTTGCGGCGATTTCCTCGCGCAAACGGATCAGCTCGGCGTTCAGGTCGATTGTCTTCAGCAGTTCGTAGACGGCTTCGGCACCCATGCGTGCGTCGAACTCGTCGCCGTGTTCCTCGACCGCGAGCAGGTACTGCTCTTCGTTGAGCAACTGGCCACGTTCGAGGGCGGTCAGGCCGGGATCGACCACGACGTAGGCTTCGAAGTAGAGAATGCGTTCGATGTCACGCAGAGTCATGTCCAGCATCAGGCCGATGCGCGAAGGCAGCGACTTGAGGAACCAGATGTGCGCGGTCGGGCTGGCCAGCTCGATGTGGCCCATGCGCTCGCGACGGACCTTGGCCAGGGTGACCTCGGTGCCGCACTTTTCGCAGACCACCCCACGATGCTTCATGCGCTTGTACTTGCCGCACAGGCACTCGTAATCCTTGGTCGGCCCGAAGATGGCCGCGCAGAACAGGCCATCACGCTCCGGCTTGAACGTGCGGTAGTTGATGGTCTCCGGCTTCTTCACTTCACCGAACGACCACGAACGGATCAGATCCGGCGAGGCCAGCGCGATCTTGATCGCATCGAAGTCCAGCGTCTGGCGTTGCTGGTTGAACAGGTTAAGCAGATCTTTCATGGGATTCTCCTGAGCTCAGCAGCCGATCACTTGGACTTGATCTCGTCCAGCTCGATGTTGATCGCGAGCGAACGGATTTCCTTGACCAATACGTTGAACGACTCCGGCATGCCCGCCACCATCTCGTGGTCGCCGTCGACGATGTTCTTGTACATCTGGTTGCGCCCGGAAACGTCATCGGACTTGACCGTGAGCATTTCCTGCAGCGTGTACGCAGCGCCGTAAGCTTCCAGTGCCCAGACTTCCATTTCGCCGAAGCGCTGTCCGCCGAACTGGGCCTTGCCGCCGAGTGGCTGCTGGGTGACCAGCGAGTACGGGCCCGTGGAGCGGGCGTGCATCTTGTCGTCGACCAGGTGGTTGAGCTTGAGCATGTGCATGTAACCAACGGTGACCGGACGATCGAACGACTCGCCCGTGCGTCCATCGATGAGGATGGTCTGGCCTGATTCCGGCAGACCGGCCAGCTTGAGCATGGCCTTGATCTCGGATTCAAACGCGCCATCGAACACCGGCGTTGCCATCGGCACGCCCGTACGCAGGTTTCGCGCCATCGCCAGCAGTTCCTCGTCACTGAAGGACTTGAGGTCGACGCGCGGCTTGAAACTGTCCTTGTCGTGGTTGTAGATCGCGTCGAGGAACTTGCGCAATTCGCCGACCTTCTCGTTGGCGTCGAGCATCTTGCCGATCTTCTCGCCAAGGCCCTTCGCGGCCCAGCCGAGATGGGTCTCGAGAATCTGGCCGATGTTCATGCGCGAGGGCACGCCGAGCGGGTTGAGCACGATATCGACCGGGCGGCCATCGGCGGCGTAGGGCATGTCCTCGACCGGAACGATCATCGAGACGACACCCTTGTTGCCGTGGCGTCCGGCCATCTTGTCGCCGGGCTGGATGCGGCGCTTGACGGCAAGATAGACCTTGACCATCTTCAGCACGCCGGGGGCGAGATCGTCGCCGGCGGTGATCTTCGCCTGCTTCTCCTTGAAGCGACGGTCGAACTCCTCGCGATGGCCCTTGATCTGCTCCTGGGCGCGCTCGAGCATCTCGGCCGCATCCTCGTCCTTCATGCGGATCGAGAACCACTCGTCGCGCTTGAGGCTGTCGAGGTATTCATCATTCAGCGTCGCGCCCTTCTTGATGGCACCAGGGCCGCCATTGACGGTCTTGCCGAGGATGCTGCTGCGCAGACGGTTGTAGATGGCGCCCTCGAGGATGCGGAACTGATCGTCGAAGTCCTTCTTGATGCGCTTGATTTCCATCTCTTCGATCTGCCGCGCACGCTTGTCCTTCTCGATGCCATCGCGGGTGAACACGGTGACGTCAATGACCGTGCCGTCCATGCCCGGCGGCACGCGCAGCGAACTGTCCTTCACATCGGAAGCCTTCTCGCCGAAGATCGCGCGCAGGAGCTTTTCTTCCGGGGTGAGCTGGCTCTCGCCCTTCGGCGTGACCTTGCCGACGAGGATGTCGCCGGCCTTCACTTCGGCACCGATGTAGACCACGCCGGACTCGTCGAGTCGGGCCAGCGCCTGCTCGCCGACGTTCGGGATATCGGCGGTGATTTCCTCCGGCCCGAGCTTGGTGTCGCGGGCGACGCAAGTCAGTTCCTCGATATGGATCGTCGTGTAGCGGTCTTCCTGGACGACGCGTTCCGAGATCAGGATCGAATCCTCGAAGTTGTAGCCGTTCCACGGCATGAACGCGACCAGCATGTTCTGGCCAAGAGCCAGTTCGCCGAGATCGGTCGACGGGCCGTCCGCCAGCACATCGCCAATCTCGACCTTGTCGCCGACATTGACCAGCGGACGCTGGTTGAGGTTGGTGTTCTGGTTCGAACGGGTGTACTTGGTCAACGGATAGATGTCGACGCCGGCGTCGTTTTCGCCGATCTGATCCTCGTGCACGCGCACGACGATACGCGCGGCATCGACCTGGTCGATCTCGCCGCCACGACGCGCCGCCACGATCACGCCCGAGTCACGTGCCACCGCGCGTTCGATGCCGGTTCCGACAACCGGAGTTTGCGCGCGCAGGGTCGGCACGGCCTGGCGCTGCATGTTCGCACCCATCAAGGCGCGGTTGGCGTCATCGTGCTCAAGGAAGGGCACGAGCGCGGCAGCAACCGAAACCGTCTGCATCGGCGAGACGTCCATGTATTCGACGTCGCTGGGCGGGCGCAGTTCCGATTCACCGTGCGAACGGCAGGAAACGAACTCCTCGGTAAAGGCGCCATCCTTGCTCAGCGGCGAGTTCGCCTGGGCAATGACGTGATCGCCTTCGTCGATTGCCGAAAGAAATTCGACCTCGTTGGTGATCTTGCCCTTGGCGACCTTGCGGTACGGCGTCTCGAGGAAGCCGTAGCCGTTCGTGCGCGCATAGACGGCGAGCGAGTTGATCAGGCCGATGTTCGGGCCTTCCGGCGTTTCGATCGTGCAGACGCGGCCGTAATGGGTCGGATGCACGTCGCGCACCTCGAAGCCGGCGCGCTCACGAGTCAGGCCACCCGGGCCGAGTGCGGAGACCCGGCGCTTGTGGGTGACTTCCGATAGCGGGTTGTTCTGGTCCATGAACTGCGAGAGCTGCGAGGAGCCGAAGAACTCCTTGATCGCCGCAGCCACCGGCTTGGCGTTGATCAGCTCCTGCGGCGTCAGGCCTTCCGACTCGGCCAGCGACAGGCGCTCCTTGACCGCACGCTCGACGCGCACGAGGCCGATGCGGAACACGTTCTCGGCCATCTCGCCGACAGAGCGCACGCGCCGGTTGCCGAGGTGGTCGATGTCATCGACCGTGCCGCGACCATTGCGGATGTCGATGAGTACCTTGAGCACGTCGAGGATGTCCGAACCTGCGCCAAGCTCCTTGACCATCGCCTTCGAGGTTTCGTCGTTGCGATCACGGAAATAGCGGCCGTCGTACAGCACGCCCGGACCATTGTCGTCCTTGCGCCCGACGCGACGGTTGAACTTCATGCGACCGACGCGATCGAGATCGTAGCGCTCGGCCGAGAAGAACAGGTTCTGGAACAGGTTCTGCGCGGCATCCTTGGTCGGCGGTTCGCCCGGACGCATCATGCGATAGATCTCGACCAGCGCCTCCAACGGCGTCTTCGAGGGATCGATGCGCAGGGTCTGCGAAATGTACGGACCACGATCGAGATCGTTGACCCACAGGGTAGCGATGCGACCGATGCCCGCCTTGCGGAAAGCCTCGACATGCGTCTGGTCGATCTCGTCGTTGGCCGAAGCGAGCAGTTCGCCGGTCTTCGTGTCGACGATGTCGTTGGCCAGGATGCGGCCGATCAGGTATTCGTCGGGCACTTCCAGCGACTTGATCTTGGCGCTTTCAAGCTGGCGCACGTGGCGGGCAGTGATGCGCTTGCCGGCCTCGACGATGACATCCTTGCCGATGCGCAGGTCGAAGTTGAGCGTTTCACCGCGCAGGCGCTCGGAAACAAGTTCAAGCTCGGCACCATCCTTCTTGCCAAGGTGAAAGACGTTGTGTTCGAAGAAGATGTCGAGCATCTGCTCGTTGGTATAGCCCAGTGCGCGCAGCAGGATCGTCACCGGCAACTTGCGGCGACGGTCGATGCGCGTGAACAGGGCGTCCTTCGGATCGAATTCGAAATCGAGCCACGAACCGCGATAGGGGATCACGCGGGCGGAATACAGCAGCTTGCCCGAAGAATGCGTCTTGCCGCGGTCATGATCGAAGAACACGCCCGGCGAACGATGCAACTGGGAAACGATGACACGCTCGGTGCCATTGACGATGAAGGTGCCGGTATCGGTCATGAGCGGCAATTCGCCCATGTAGACTTCCTGTTCCTTGACGTACTTGATCGCCTTGTTCGAGGATTCGCGATCATAGATGACCAGGCGCACGGTCACGCGCAGAGGCGCACCGTAGGACATGCCGCGCGAACGGCATTCGCGCTCGTCGAACGCGGGCTCGCCGAGGCGATAGCTGACGTACTCGAGTGCGGCATGGCCGGCGTAGCTGGAAATCGGAAACACCGACTGCAAGGCCGCGTGCAGCCCCTTGTCCTCACGTTTGTTCGGATCGCCTTCGAGTTGCAGGAACTCGCGATACGAATCGACCTGGATGGCCAGCAGGAAGGGAACGTCCAGCACGGGCGGACGCTTGCCGAAATCCTTGCGGATGCGCTTCTTTTCAGTGAACGAGTAGGTCATGGTGGGGGTACCGCCTCGGAGCTTGGTCGGCGCGGGGACGCCAACGGGGGTAAATGGGAGAATCGGGAATCGGGAATGGAGAATCGGAAAGCGCTGCAAGCCAAGAGGTTGCGGCTACTTCCAATTCTCCATTCCCGATTCCCTATTCCCGATTTGGAACGGACAAAGCCCGGGGTTTGCACCCCCAGGCTTGCCTGGAACCAGTCAGGTAAGCGACCCAATGTGTCGATTACTTGATCTCGACGGTTGCGCCGGCGGCCTCAAGATCCTTCTTGATCTTTGCGGCGTCGTCCTTGCTGACCGCATCCTTGACCACGGCCGGTGCGGACTCGACCAGATCCTTGGCTTCCTTGAGGCCAAGACCGGTGATGGCACGGACAACCTTGATGACCTCGACTTTCTTCTCGCCAGCGGACTTGAGGCCGACCGAGAACTCGGTCTGCTCTTCAACGGCAGCTGCCGGACCCGCGGCAGGGCCAGCGGCCATCGCGACCGGGGCAGCAGCGGAAACGCCAAACTTCTCTTCCAGCGCCTTGACCAGTTCCATCACCTCGACGAGGGACTTTCCGGCGATCGCGTCGATGATCTGTTCATTGCTAAGGGACATGATTTAACTCCTGAATACGGCTATTGATTGGGTACCGAAAAAACGAACGCTCAGGCGGCCTGCTTCTGGCCGACCTGGTTGATCACGCGCGCCACTTGGACGGCAGGTTCAGCCAGGACACGGACCAGCATGGTGGCAGGCTGTGCAAGCAGGCTGACCAGCATGGTGAGCGCCTGTTCGCGGGTCGGCAGCGAGGCCAGCACGTCAACGTGCGTCCCCGGATATGCCTTGCCGCCCACAGCGACCAACATGGGCTTGAGCTTGTCATTCGCCTTGGCAAATTCCTTGATCAGACGACCGGCAGCGCCGGGATCTTCCTTCGAGAAGGCATACAGGAGCGGGCCAGTGAGTGTGTCCTTGACACACGCATAGTCCGTTCCTTCCACCGCACGGGACACCAGGGTATTTTTCGCAACCCGGATGAACACCCCGTCCTGGCGGGCCTTCTTGCGCAGCTCTGTGAGCTGGCTGACGGTAAGACCGGCGTACTCGGAAGCGACCAGTGAATGTGCCGTGGCAGCCACGTTCGCCAGTTCGGCAACGACCTCTTTCTTTTGCGCAAGATTGAGCGCCATTGCTTTCTCCGATTGGGCAACCGCTGCGCTCCTGCGCAATCCGGTTCCCGAAAACGACATGGACCGCGACTTCCTGTGCGTGTCCGCCGACATCTTTCGATGTCATGTCTGGTGGCCGTTTCAGATAACTCTGTCAGGCAACACCATCTACGCAGGCTGGGGGTTTGAGACCGGTTCGACGGGATCGGGATGATCCATTGCTGTCTTGCATCCCTGCGTCCCGATCGCGCCATTCCGGCCGCCTGCGGTCTTTGACGGCTGGCTTCATTCCGTTGCCGGGAATCCGCACGCCCTCAAAACCCTGGCGATCGCCTTGGCGATCGCCTTGAAAACCTTACTTGAGCGACAGGCTCGACGGATCGACCGTTACGCCCACGCCCATCGTGCTCGACAAGGAAACCTTCTGCACGAAGATGCCCTTGGCCGCTGCAGGCTTGGCCTTGATCAGGTCCAGAAGCAGGTGGCCGAGGTTCTCGCTCAACGCGTTTGCATCAAAGCTGACCTTGCCGATCGTGCAATGGATGATGCCGGCCTTGTCATTGCGGAAACGCACCTGACCGGCCTTGGCGTTCTTCACCGCGGTGACCACGTCGGCAGCTACCGAGCCATCCTTCGGGTTCGGCATCAAGCCACGCGGACCGAGCACCTGGCCGAGCTTGCCGACGACGCGCATGGCGTCCGGCGTGGCAATGACGCGGTCGTAATTCAAGTCACCGGCCTGCATCTTCTCGGCCAGATCGTCCATGCCGACCGCATCGGCGCCAGCGGCGAGTGCGGCATTGGCCTTTTCGCCAGCCGGGCAGAACACGGCAACGCGAACACTCTTGCCGGTGCCATGCGGCAACACGGACGAGCCGCGCACGCCCTGGTCGGACTTCTTCGCGTCGATGCCGAGGCGCACGGCCACGTCCACCGATTCGACGAATTTGGTCTTGGCGCCTTCCTGGACGAGCTTGATTGCATCAGCCAGTGGATAGGCCTTGCCCTGCACGACCTTTGCGCGGATTGCCTTGTAACGCTTGCCTGAATTCGCCATGTCTTATCCCTCCGCCACCAGACCCATGCTGCGTGCACTGCCTGCGATCGTGCGCACGGCAGCATCCAGATCCGCTGCAGTCAGATCGGGCGCTTTCGCCTTGGCGATGTCCTCAAGCTGCTTGCGCGTGACCTTGCCGACCTTCTCCGTATTCGGGCGCTTGGAGCCCGAGGTGATGCCGACAGCCTTCTTCAGAAGGATGGTTGCAGGGGGTGTCTTCGTGATGAAGGTGAAGCTGCGATCCGAATATGCGGTGATCACGCACGGAATCGGCAGGCCGGGCTCGAGTTTCTGCGTGGCAGCGTTGAACGCCTTGCAGAACTCCATGATGTTCAGGCCGCGCTGACCGAGGGCAGGACCCACAGGCGGCGACGGGTTGGCCTGACCGGCCTTGACCTGCAGCTTGATGTAACCGACTACTTTCTTTGCCATTTTTCGCTACTCCTGGAGTTCCAGCGTCTGCACGTCCGAGAGGACTGCGGGACTCCTCCTTGGTTTGGATACGGGAATGGAGAATGGGGAATCGTGAATGGTTCAAAGCAAGAGCAAGAAGCCTGATGCTTTTTTCCATTCCCTGCTCCCTATTCCCGATTCCCGGCCTGTCAGGCCTTCTCCACCTGACCGAACTCGAGTTCGACCGGGGTGGAACGACCAAAAATCAGTACCGCCACGCGCAGGCGGCTCTTCTCGTAATTGACTTCCTCGACAACGCCGTTGAAATCGTTGAACGGGCCTTCGGTGACGCGAACCATCTCGCCGGGTTCGAACAGGACCTTGGGCTTCGGCTTGTCGACGCCGTCCTGGACGCGACGCAGGATCGAATCCGCCTCGGAATCCTTGATCGGCATCGGTCGATCGGCCGTTCCGCCGATGAAACCCATGACCTTCGGGGTTTCCTTGATCAGGTGCCACGACTCGTCGTCGATGCGCAGGGTCCGGTTTTCCTCAGCCGTTTCGATCTGCACGAGCACATAGCCCGGGAAGAACTTGCGTTCGCTGCGGCGCTTCTGGCCGCCGCGCATTTCGATGACTTCCTCGGTTGGCACCAGGATGTCGCCGAACTTGTCCTCCATCGAGGCACGCGCGATACGCTCCTTGAGCGCGCGCGCAACCTGATTCTCGAATCCGGAATAGGCGTGAACGACGTACCACCGCTTTGCCATAACTGCCTCAGTGCCCGAGCGTCAGGAGCCAGTCCATGACGACCCATTTCAAGATCAGGTCGATCAGGCCAAGGATGAGGCTGATGATGATGACCACGGCGATGATCACGCCGGTGGTGCGAATGGTTTCATCGCGCGTCGGCCAGACCACCTTGCGCAACTCGAATTGCGATTCGGCAATGAAGACACGCAAGGCGCGACCGCTGTGGGTGCCCGCACCAACCAGCCCGGCCAGCACGAAAGCGCCAATCAGGGCGATCGCGCGCAGGGCGGTGCTCCATTGGTCGGCAAAATAATAGAAACCGAACAGTCCGCCGACGACAAACAACACCGCCAGGCTCAGCTTGACGATGTCCAGGCCACTGTTGCTTTCGGATTGTTCAAGCTTTGCGTTCATTCATCCTGCCATTGTGTGCCGGAAGCGCGGCAGCGCTTTCGATTAGCTGGCACGCCAGGAGGGACTTGAACCCCCAACCTGCGGTTTTGGAGACCGCTGCTCTGCCAATTGAGCTACTGGCGTATTGAAGGCTGGGAATCGGGAACCGGGAATCGGGAATGGTTTGAAGCACGGCTTCCGCCTTGCTTTACCGATTCTCCATTCCCTATTCTCTATTCCCGTCTGTTACTTGATGATCTTCGCCACCACGCCGGCGCCGACCGTGCGACCGCCTTCACGAATCGCGAAGCGCAGGCCGTCGTCCATCGCGATCGGCGCAATCAAGGTCACCACCATCTTCACGTTGTCGCCCGGCATGACCATCTCGACGCCTTCCGGCAGCTCGCATGCACCGAACGTCGTGTGCGGGGTGATCGATCCCGGCTTCGCCAGCACCTGGCCACGCTCCACGTCGTCACGCTTGGTGCCGCGCAGCAGCAGGCCGGCGTTGTCGCCCGCCTGACCCTGGTCAAGCAGCTTGCGGAACATCTCCACACCGGTGACCGTGGTCTTGACCGTCGGCCGGATGCCGACGATTTCGATTTCGTCGCCCACCTTGATGATGCCGCGCTCGATGCGGCCCGTCACCACCGTGCCGCGACCGGAGATCGAGAACACGTCCTCGACCGGCATCAGGAACGCCTTGTCGACGTCACGCTGCGGCTCCGGGATCCAGCTGTCGAGTGCGTCGACCAGCTTGAGAATCGAGGGCACGCCGATTTCCGACTGGTCACCTTCCAGCGCCTTCAGCGCCGATCCATGAATGATCGGCGTGTCGTCGCCCGGAAACTCGTACTTGGAGAGCAGCTCACGCACTTCCATCTCGACCAGCTCAAGCAGCTCGGCGTCGTCGACCATGTCAGCCTTGTTCAGGTACACCACCACGTACGGCACGCCCACCTGGCGCGCCAGCAGGATGTGCTCGCGCGTCTGCGGCATCGGGCCGTCGGCGGCCGAGCACACCAGGATCGCGCCGTCCATCTGCGCGGCACCCGTGATCATGTTCTTCACGTAGTCGGCATGGCCCGGGCAATCGACGTGCGCGTAATGGCGGTTCGGCGATTCGTATTCCACGTGCGACGTCGAAATCGTGATTCCGCGCGCCTTCTCTTCCGGCGCCTTGTCGATCGCGTCGTAGGCCTTGAACTCGCCACCAAAACGCTCCGCTCCGACCTTCGTCAGCGCCGCTGTCAGCGTCGTCTTGCCGTGATCGACGTGACCAATCGTGCCCACGTTCACGTGCGGCTTCTTGCGCTCGAATTTCTCTTTGGCCATGGCAGTGTTCTTCTCGGGAGATCGTTTGGGGTAGATGGAAAACTGGTGCTCACGAATGGAATCGAACCATCGACCTCTTCCTTACCAAGGAAGTGCTCTACCGACTGAGCTACGTGAGCGGTGTATTTCAGAACCGCATTTCAGCCGACTTCCTGTCGGCGAACCCGGGGGCATCCAGCCGACCCGGTAACAAAAGCTTTGTCTCTTAAACCTGCTGCTGTGCGGCTTGATTCTTTGGAGCGGGAGAAGGGAATCGAACCCTCGTAATCAGTTTGGAAAACTGATGTTCTACCATTGAACTACTCCCGCTTTTGCGGGAATGGGGAATAGAGAATCGGGAATCGAAAAAGCCGTTGCACATCGCTTCTCTGCCGATTCCCTATTCTCCACTCACTACTCCGGGCAATTTGGTGGAGGGAGGTGGATGACTCCGGGCATCCTGCCCTCCGCCCCTCCGGGGCCAGCCTTGCGGGCTGTTCAAACTCGCTCCTGCGAGTTTGTCGAACCGATATTTCATTTGGTGGTTCAAATCCACCTCCATGAAACATCCCGTACTCCGCGTCTTGGTGGAGGGAGGTGGATGACTCCGGGCATCCTGCCCTCCGCCCCTCCGGGGCCAGCCTTGCGGGCTGTTCAAACTCGCTCCTGCGAGTTTGTCGAACCGATATTTCATTTGGTGGTTCAAATCCACCTCCATGAAACATCCCGTACTCCGCGTCTTGGTGGAGGGAGGTGGATTCGAACCACCGAAGGCGTAAGCCAGCAGATTTACAGTCTGCCCCCGTTGGCCGCTTGGGTATCCCTCCGAATTTCTTGCCTGCTTCGTTCCTGCAACCTCATCACATGTTGTCCGGGAGGTGGATTACGTCGGGCTTTCCTGCCCTCCGCCCTTCGGGCCGCGCCGCTTGCGCGTCGCGTTCAAGTTCGCTCCCGGCGAACTTAGTCGAACCACCGAAGGCGTAAGCCAGCAGATTTACAGTCTGCCCCCGTTGGCCGCTTGGGTATCCCTCCGAATTTCTTGCCTGCTTCGTTCCTGCAACCTCATCACATGTTGTCCGGGAGGTGGATTACGTCGGGCTTTCCTGCCCTCCGCCCTTCGGGCCGCGCCGCTTGCGCGTCGCGTTCAAGTTCGCTCCCGGCGAACTTAGTCGAACCACCGAAGGCGTAAGCCAGCAGATTTACAGTCTGCCCCCCGTTGACCGCCCGGGTGTCCCTCTTGACACGGAGCCGCGCATTTTCACGGAGAGCGCCTTGGGTGTCAACAGCAAAAGTTGTGCCGAGAGCTGCAATCGAGTGACTTTGACGAAACAATTGCGATACCGGTGTGGCTGAACAAGCTGCCGCCCGACCTTGCTGCCGCCGGCAATCGAGACGGCCTTGCCCGATTCCCGACTTCCGCCAGCGGGAAGAACAGTCAGCTGCCGCCCCTGGCAGGTCGAATCAATGGCCTGGGCGCAAGGTCGCAGCCTCTTCCCTGATCCTTCGGCCAACCTCCATGACCTTGAGGGCATATTGGCCAAGGGCGATATCTTCCTCGGTCAGCGGAGTCCATCGCGGCACCGGGCTTGGCTTTCCATCCGGCGCATCGAGGGCCACGAAGGTCATCACGCAATGCGTGGCCAGCCGTTGCCTGGCGGTTTTCAGGTCACGTGCGATGACATCGACGGTGATCTGCATGCTGGATGTCCCGGTATGCACGAGTTTGCAGCGAACCTGAACAAGATCGCCGATCAGGATCGGGGCGACGAACTCGATGCCACCGACCGCCGCCGTGACGCAGTACTTGCCGCTCCAGGCGACGGCACAGGCGTAGCCCGCCTGGTCGATCCAGCGCAACACCGCCCCGCCGTGCATCTTGCCGCCGAAATTGACATCGGTCGGCTCGGCCAGAAACTGCAGTTCAAGTTCGCGCTGAGTGCCCGGCATGGCATTGCCCCGATCGGTCAGACATTGAAGCGGAAATGCAGGATGTCACCCTCCTTGACGATGTAGTCCTTGCCTTCCAGGCGCAGGCGACCTGCCTCCTTGGCGCCGGATTCGCCACGATACTTGATGAAATCGTCGTAGGCGATGGTTTCGGCCCGGATGAAGCCGCGTTCGAAATCCGTGTGGATGACTGCAGCCGCCTGCGGCGCGGTGGCACCGACCTTTACCTGCCAGGCACGTACTTCCTTCACCCCGGCGGTGAAATAGGTCTGCAGGCCGAGCAGCTTGTAGCCGGCGCGGATCACCCGATGCAGGCCCGGCTCGTCGAAACCCATGTCGGCCAGGAACGCATCGCGATCCTCATCCTCGAGCTGGGACAACTCTTCTTCGATGGCCGCACAGACCGGCACGACCTCGGCACCCTCGATTGCCGCGCGCTGGCGAACCTGCTCCAGCAAGGGGTTGTCCTTGAACCCGTCTTCGAGCACATTCGCGATATACATCAAGGGCTTGAGGGTGAGCAGGAAGAGATCGCGAACCAGTGCCAGCTCGTCATCCGCAAACGCCACCGCACGCGCGGGCTTGCCCTCGTTGAGGGCGGCGGCGAGTTTCTGCAACACCGGCCGCTTGGCCAGCGCTTCCTTGTCATTGGCCTTGGCCGCGCGCTCGACCTTGTTCAGCGCCTTTTCCACCGACTCCAGATCGGCCAGGGCCAGTTCGGTGTCGATCGTCTCGATATCGGAAATCGGATCGATCCTGTTGGCGACATGGACGATGTCGGGATGCTCGAAACAGCGCACGACATGCGCGATCGCATCGACCTCCCGGATATGGGCAAGGAACTTGTTGCCAAGGCCCTCGCCCTTCGAGGCGCCAGCGACCAGCCCGGCAATGTCGACGAACTCCATCGAGGTCGGGATGGTCCTCTGCGGCTTGACGATTTCAGCCAGCGCCTCGAGCCGGGGATCCGGCACGGGCACGACACCCACGTTCGGATCGATCGTGCAGAACGGGAAATTCGCCGCCGCGATACCCGCCTTGGTCAGCGCATTGAATAGGGTCGACTTGCCCACGTTGGGCAGGCCGACGATGCCGCATTTGATACCCATGATTTGAATCCGGGAATGGAGAATCGGGAATGGGGAATAGGCAAGGCAACGGATATCAGGATCCCGGCTCTCCTATTCCCCATTCCCCATTCCCGACTCCCTGCTAGTGTGCAACTGCTTCATCGCCTCGTTGAAATCGCCGCGAACGGCCAGCGGAAGCACGTCGATGGCGGCAGCAATGGCACCGAGGATGGCCTGTTTGTCATTCGCCCCCGCGCGACCCAGCACCCACGAAGTCACGCGATCCTTGTGTCCCGGATGGCCGATGCCGATGCGCAGGCGATGGAAGCGGCCATGTCCGAGGTGGGCAAAAATGTCACGCAAGCCGTTCTGCCCACCGTGCCCGCCGTCGAACTTGAGGCGCGCCACACCCGGCGGCAGGTCCAGGTCATCGTGGACGACCAGCATCTCCTCCGGGGCAATCTTGTAGTAGCGCAATGCCGCGGCTACCGCGATGCCGCTCCTGTTCATGAAGGTGATCGGCTTCTGCAACCACAACGGATCACCCTCGATCACGCATTTCGCCGTCTCGGCATGCAATCGGGACTCGATGCCGAAGCGCGCCCGCTCACGATCGGCGAGGGCATCGACAAACCAGAACCCGACGTTGTGCCGGGTTCCGAGATGTTCGGCCCCGGGGTTGCCGAGGCCGACGATCAAGCGCAGCGAGCTCATCGGGACGCGTTCGCTGCCGGCGTCGAACAATCAGGAGACAAGTGACCTACTTGTCGCCATCCGCCTTCTTTTCGCCCGCTGCAGCAGTGCCTTCGGCAGCTTCGGTCGCCTCGACTTCGACGCGTCCCAGCTTGGCGATGACGACGGCGATATCGTGCTCCTTGCCAAGCTTGAGTTCGACGATTTCCGTGCCCTTCGGCAACTTCAACCCGGACAGGTGGATGATGTCGTCGACCTTCAGCTCGGCCAGATCGACTTCAATGAACTCGGGCAGGTCCTTCGGCAAGCAGGAGATTTCGACCTCGGTCATCTCATGCATGATGATGGCACCACCGGTCTTGCCGGCCGGCGAGGATTCCTGGTTGATGAAGTGCAGCGGCACGCGCACGCGGATTGCCTCGTCCTCGTTGATGCGCAGGAAATCCAGATGCAGGATCTGCTGCTTGAACGGATGGCGCTGCATGTCGCGCAACAGCACTTTCTGCACGTCGCCGCCAAGGCTCAGATCAATGATCGCCGAGTAGAACCACTCGTTCTGCGACGCCATGTAGACGTCCTTGTGCGCGATCTGGATGCTGACCGGATCGAGCTTTCCACCACCGTAGACGACGGCCGGCACGCTGCCCGTGCGACGCAGGCGGCGGCTCGCACCCTTCCCCTCGTCCTTGCGCAGCGTTACCGCTAGTTGATGTGTCTTTGCCATTTTCGTGTTGCCTTTTTTTCAGATGATCCGCCTCGCGGCGAATTGGATACTCCCCCGCGACCAGGGGAGTGGGTTGGAAAACCTGGAATGGAGAATCGGGAATAGGGAATAGGGAATCGATAGAAACCAAAAGCTGTTTTCACCAACCACCATTCGCCATTCGCCATTCGCCATGCCCGACTTCCTGGGAATCGGCAGAAGCCTCAAGTCGCTTCGACCATTCCCCATTCTCTACTCGCGATTCTCGAACTCAATCGACATACAACGAACTCACCGACTCGCCAAATGCGATGCGGCGGATCGTTTCGGCCAGCAACTCGGCGACCGAGAGCTGGCGGATGGTCGTGCAGGCACGCGCCTCGTCCGACAACGGGATCGAATCGGTGACCACCAGCTCGTCGAGCTGGGAGCCTTCCAGATTGCGCAACGCCGGCCCGGAAAGCACCGCGTGCGTGCAGTAGGCGACGACCTTGCGCGCACCCTGGCGCTTCAATGCCGTGGCCGCCGCGCACAAGGTGCCTGCGGTATCGACAATGTCGTCGACAAGCACGCAGACCTTGTCCTTGACCTCGCCGATGATGTTCATCACGGTCGCCTCGTTCGGCCGCGGACGGCGCTTGTCGATGATCGCCAGATCGGCATCATCGAGGCGCTTGGCGATCGCGCGGGCGCGCACCACACCGCCGACATCCGGACTGACCACGATCAGGTCTTCCCGGGCGTAGTAACGCCAGATATCCGCCAGCAACACCGGCGAGGCGTACACGTTGTCGAGCGGAATATCGAAAAAACCCTGGATCTGGTCGGCATGCAGATCGACCGTCAGGACCCGATCCGTACCCACCGCACCAATCATTTTCGCGGCCACCTTGGCGGTGATCGCGACACGCGCCGAGCGCGGGCGCCGATCCTGGCGCGCATAACCGAAATACGGCAACACTGCGGTCACGCTGGCCGCCGAAGCACGCTTCAGGGCATCGACGAGGACCAGCAACTCCATGAAATTGTCGGCTGTCGGCGCACAGGTCGGCTGCACGACAAAGACTTCCTGGCGGCGCACGTTTTCCTCGATCTCGACCTGCACCTCGCCGTCACTGAAACGTCCGACCTGGGCCTTGCCGAGCGGCACGCCGAGCTCGCCACAAATGGCCTGGGTCAGCGGCCGGTTGGCGTTGCCGCTGAACACGAGGATGCTGGTTTGATTCGCTGACGTGCTCACGGCGCCACTCCATGCAACTGATTGTGGCTGCCTGCACGGCAGCATGGATCCAATGCCGCGCCCGGAACCCGGGAGTGGCTGGGGCGGCAGGATGACTTCGGGCTTTCGACAACCGCTCCTGCGTTGTTCTACCTCCGGCATCCATGCCGTCGCCTGCCCTTCGCCCTTGGGGGCGGCCTGCGTCTTTGCCGAGCCCGGCTTCCAAGTTTCCGTCAATGGCTGGGGCGGCAGGATGACTTCGGGCATCCTGCCCTTCGCCCTTCGGGCCAGCGGCTTTGCCGCTGTTCCGATCCGCTCCCGGCGGATCAGGTCGAACCTTCAGGTTCTCATCCTGCCGCTGGGGTTACCCAACTTGCCGCATTCTTTTGCCGAGCCCGGCTTCCAAGTTTCCGTCAATGGCTGGGGCGGCAGGATTCGAACCTGCGCATGCCAGGATCAAAACCTGGTGCCTTACCGCTTGGCGACGCCCCAACAACATAACCGCAATCGCAGTGGATCAACCGATCAAAAACTGGCGTATCCGCTTGGCCTCACTCGACGCCGTCGCGATGCAGCGCCAGCAAAGGTGAAACATTGATACCGCGCACGATCCAGGCACGCATTGCGGCAGGGCAAGCCGCAACGATTGCCTCCGCATCGTGCATGCCTGCAGGCACGAAAACCACGCCGCCGGTTCCGCTCAGTCGCGCATCGCCGAAAGCCGAAAGCCAATCAAGCGCCCTGGCGACAGCCGCGTAGCGCGCCCGAACTGCCGGTTCGAACACGTTTTCGGTCTTCGCCCCGCAAATAAAGCCCGCAATTGTCAGGGGTGCGCTATCGCGTGTCAATTCAGGCGCTTGAAAAAGCGCAGCGGTCGAGATACCGACACCGGGGTCGACGACGACGTAGTTGCGCAAGGCAAGATCGATCGGCACCAGGCGATCACCGACGCCTTCGGCAAACGCACTGCGCCCGTGGATGAATACCGGCACGTCGGCGCCCAGCTGAAGACCCAGTCCGGCGAGGGCGGCAAGGTCCAGCCCGCAGTTCCACAGGCGATTGAGGGCAACCAGGGTCGATGCCGCATCGGAACTGCCGCCACCCATGCCGCCACCGACCGGGATGCGCTTGTCGATGCGCAAGTCGGCGCCCAAGGTGGATCCGCTCGCCGATTGCAGCAGCTTGGCGGCGCGCACGATCAGGTCATCGGACTCGCTGCCATGCGCATGCTCGCCGAGGCGGCGAATCGCGCCATCAGCGCGAACCCTGCAATGCAGGGTGTCGCCCCAGTCGAGCAACTGGAACACGGTCTGCAGGTCGTGATAGCCATCGGCGCGGCGCCCGGTGATGTGCAGGAACAGGTTCAGCTTGGCCGGGGCGGGCCAGGCGCTCCAGTCCGACTGCAGCGCAGCCTCGCTCACGGCACGCCCCATTGCTGGATGACCAGACGCACCCGGTAATCGCCATTGCGGGCAAAGATCCGCCGCGGCATGACCGGCTCGTTCGCCCGCTCATAATCGCGAAACTCGATGGTCCAGCCGGACTGGCGGATTTCCGCTGGCAGGCCATCCGCCGCGAAAACCACATCGGCGCGTCCCGGTGCGCGCATCCCGCGGACCCAGTAGGCGAGTTCCGCCACCGGCACCTTCCAGCCGAGCTCGCGGCCGAGCACCTCGGCCGCACTGCTGCCAAGCACCGGTTGTGCGTGCAGGCCGCTCAGTTCCGCGTGGCGCTCGTCGCCACTCAAGGTCCAGGTCTTGCCGCTGACCGGCGCACTCAGGGCAAACCGGAATGCATCGCCTTGCTGGCTCCAATCGAGCGAGCCGCTGCCGGAATCCGCCGGCCCGGAAATGGCCATGCGCCCTTTCAGCGACCAGTCGCGCTCGGCCAGCAAGGCACGCTCACGTTGCTCCTGGATGCCCAGGCGTTGCGCGTCCGGACGCAGGCGTGGCGCCGCACACGCGACCAGCAGCACCGCGACCATGGCCAGCCAAGCCGCGCGCATCGGCACGCCATTGCCCGCCTTGCGATTCACGATGCCAGACGCTTGATGGTCTCGATCAGCACCTTGTTGTCGGCATCCTTCTTGCGGCCCTGCTCCCAGATCTGGCGTGCCTCATCGCGATCGCCACTGACCCAGAGCACTTCACCAAGATGTGCCGCAACCTCGCTGTCGGGCTGCTTGGCGTAGGCCTGTCGCAACAGCTTCAGCGCTTCCTCCAGATTGCCGAGCCGGTACTGTGCCCAGCCGTAGCTGTCGATGATGGCGGCCTCGTCGGGCTTGATCTTGATGGCTTTCTCGATCAGCTCGACCGCCTCACTCAAGCGATCCGTGCGATCGGCGAGGGTATAGCCGAGTGCGTTCAGGGCATCGGCACTGTCCGGGTCGCTCGCCAGCACCTTGCGCAGGTCCTCCTCGCCCGCGGCGAGATTCTCCATTTCAATCGACAACATGGCCCGCGCATAGAGCAGGCGCGGTTCATCCGGATCCAGCGAAAGGGCCCGCGAATAAGTCCCCAGCGCCGCCTCCTTGTTGCCCTTGGCAAGCAGCAGTTCGGCTTCGAGCAAGCTCAGATCGACGCTCTCGCCGGATGCCGGCACGGCGGCAAGGCGCAGCTCGCCGAGCTTGCTTGCAGCCAGAGTCGGCTCGCCGTTCTTGTCGCTCAACACGACCATGCGCATGCCCGCGGCAAACCAGCGCTCGTCGCCTTCAGGCACTTGCCGGTACCAGTCAACGGCCGCCAGGTTCTTCTTCAGCAATTCGGCAAGCTGGCCGAGCAGGTAAATGCGTTTTCCGCCGCGCGGTCCCTTGTCCGCCTCGATTTCCCGGTACAGCAGGGCCATCTGCGCCTTGTCATCACTGCGTGCCAGATAGGCAGCGCGCGCTCCGTAGACCACGTCGGACTGCTTGCCGATGGCAAGCGTCCGCGCCGCGGCGGCGTTGTCGCCGCTCTCGGCCAGCAGGGCGGCGTAACCCGTACGCAAGCGCAGGCTGTCCGGATCGCGCTTGAGGGCCTCGGCAAAGCGCTGCCGGGCGAGGGTCTTGTCCTTGCGATCGAGGGCCAGTTGGGCGCTCCAGGCGAGGGCGTCACTGGAGTTGAAGCGTTTCACGGATTCAACCGAAAGGCGCTCGGAAAGGGCCTTGTCATCCAGCTTGAAGGCCAGCTGGCTCATGGCGACCCAATCCTGATCGTTGTCACCGAGGCGTTGCGGGGTGGCCAGCCGCGCCAGCAGGCCAGCCGCGACCTGCTTGTCCCTGGCCGCGATCAGGGCCTGCGCAATCGGTCGCCAGCGGTCTGCGCCACCGCGGGCCGCGAGTTCGGCGAGGACCGCATGGGCGGTTTCCACATCGTTTTCGGCAAGGGCAATCCAGGCCCGGGCCTGCAGGATGCCGACGGCCTGCGGATCGAGTTGCTGCCAGCGCTGCAGGATCTCGCCGGCAAGCTGCCACTGCGAACTGGCCAGGGCGAGGCGGGTCGCCTGCTCGGCAATCGAGGCATCCGCGCTCAACGCCGAGGCCTCGGCATAACCTTTTGCGGCCGTCGCCAGATCTCCGCGCTGCAGGGCATATTCGGCAGCGATCAGCTTCAGTGGCAGGTCGTCGGATTCAGCAACGGCGTGGACGCTTTGCACGGCGGCGACCTGGCGCGGGGTCTCGCGCACCGGCGTCGCGCATGCGCCGAGCAGGGCCGCCATCGCGGCCACTGCGACGATTGCGCCATGGCGGCCCGCAGGCAACCCGGATCCATGCTTGATGACTTGCATTGGCACGCGTTTGCATCCTCGCGAATCAAGTAACTGCTTGAACTTGCATCATGTCGCCCGCACAATCCCGACACCTCCGGGCACTGGTCGGATCCAGCAGATACGGTCGGAAACAGCATGACTCAGACCGCTCGGCAACACATTTCGTTCAGCGCCGGAGCGCTGGCGCCGGGTCCCAATTCTACGCAGTCGCCTGCGCGCTTGCCTTCGACCCGACGCATTGACCGGCCGCGGACCGGATTGTTGCACGCATGGCCCTGATCACTCTCGGACTCAATCACGTTTGCGCACCTGTCGCCTTGCGCGAGCGCGCGGCTTTTTCGGCGGACGCCACCGGCGGTGCCCTGATCGAGCTGATTGCGCAACCCGGCGTGCGTGAAGCGGCCATCCTCTCGACCTGCAACCGCACCGAGCTGTACTGCAATGTCGAAGCCGGTGCCGAGTCCTCGCCATTCAACTGGCTGCATCGGCATCGGCAACTGCACGGCGCGAACATCGAGGAGTTCCTCTACCGGTACCACGATGCCGATGCCGTGCGCCACCTGTTCCGCGTCGCCACCGGGCTCGAATCGATGATTCTCGGCGAGCCGCAGATTCTCGGCCAGGTCAAGGATGCCTATTCGATCGCCCGCAATGCCCGCGCCCTTGATGCGCCGCTGGAGCGCCTGTTCCAGAACACGTTTTCGGTCGCCAAGCGGGTCCGCTCGGATACGCGCATCGGGGCCAGCACGGTATCCGTCGCCTTCACCGCGGTGCGCCTCGCCGAAACCGTGTTCACCGACCTTGCCGAGGCCTGCGTCCTGCTCATTGGCGCCGGCGAGACCATCGAACTGGCCGCCCGTCACCTGACCGAAGCCAGGGTGCGTCGCCTGATCGTCGCCAATCGCACGCTCGACCACGCCCAGGCGCTGGCCAGTCGCTTCGGTGGCTATGCCATCGCCCTCGGCGATCTCGAAAAACACCTGGCCGAGGCGGACATCGTCATTTCCTCGACTGCCTCCCGCGAGCCGATCCTGACCACGGCCATGGTCAAGCGCGCCATTGCCGCGCGTCGACGCCGGCCCATGTTCCTTGTCGACATCGCCGTGCCGCGCGACATCGAGGCGGATGTCGCCAAGCTTGCCGATGTATTCCTCTATACCATCGACGACCTGCGCGAAGTCATCGACGAGAACCTGCGCTCGCGCCAGCAGGCCGCGCGTGAAGCCGAGGCCATGATCGAGCTTTCCGTCGAGCATTTCATGGGCTGGTGGCGATCGCTGGAATTGCGCAATCCGATTGCCGACGTGCGCGGCGTGGCCGAATCGAATCGCGACGAGATCCTGCTCAAGGCGCGCGGCATGCTCGCCCGCGGCAGAAGTCCCGAGGAAGCCCTGGAATACCTCGCGCACACGCTGACCAACAAGCTGCTGCACGCACCCAGTGCCAATCTGCGTGCAGCCGCCCTGCGCGGCGACAGCGAACTCCTGCAGGCCGCCGAACGCCTGTTCGATACCAGCCTGCCGGCGATTTCGTCGAACAGCAGCGACGACAAGCACGAGGATTGAATTCCGCGACGCACCTGCGCAGGGGCGGATTCGGCAAGCGCGCCATCACGTATCATGCGCGCCGCTGCCGCTCGATTGGACGGCCACCAGGACATTCATGACACCCTCGATCCGGCGCAAGCTCGAACAGCTTGCCGAACGTCACCAGGAGCTCGAACTCGTGCTTGCCAGCGCGGAAGTGGCAGGCGATGCCCGGCGCCTGCGCGAGCTCTCTCGCGAACATGCCCGGCTCGCCCCCCTGAGCGCGTCGCTGGCCGCCTACGATGCCAACCTCAAGGCGCTGGTCGCTGCACGCGCACTGCTCGACGATCCCGAAATGGCCGAACTGGCCATGCAGGAAATCGCCGCGCTGCAAGCCCGTGAAATCGAACTCGACGCGCAACTCAATCTCCTGTTGCTGCCGAGCGACCCGCGCGACGAAGGCAATCTGTTCCTGGAAATCCGCGCCGGCACCGGCGGCGACGAAGCGGCGATCTTTGCCGGCGACCTGTTGCGCATGTACCTGCGCTACGCCGAGCAGCGCCGCTGGCAGGTTGAAGTCCTCAGCGAGAGTGCTGGCGAGCACGGCGGCTACAAGGAAGTCATCGCCCGCGTCGAGGGCAAGGGCGCGTATTCACGGCTCAAGTTCGAATCCGGCACCCATCGCGTGCAGCGGGTACCGGAAACCGAGTCCCAGGGCCGCATCCATACCTCGGCGGCAACCGTGGCCATCCTCCCCGAACTCAGCGAGATCGACGACGTCGAAATCAATCCGGCGGATCTGAAGACCGATACCTTCCGCGCTTCGGGTGCCGGTGGCCAGCACGTCAACAAGACCGATTCGGCGATCCGCATCACCCACCTGCCGACCGGAATTGTCGTCGAGTGCCAGGACGAGCGCTCGCAACACAAGAACCGTGCGCGTGCCCTGTCGCTGCTGAAGGCGAAACTGCTGGACGAGCAGCGCAGCAAGCAGACCGCAGAACAAGCCGAATCACGCCGCCTGCAAGTCGGTTCCGGCGACCGCAGCCAGCGCATCCGCACCTACAACTTCCCGCAGGGTCGGATCACCGACCACCGCATCAACCTGACCCTCTATCGCCTGCCCGAAATCATGCAGGGCGAGCTCGATGAGTTGATCGATACGCTGATCCGCGAAGACCAGACCGACCAGCTGGCCGGGCTGGTCGATTCTCATTGAGCAAAAGCCTGCGGACCGACCAACCGGATCGTTCTGGATCGATCGGTGCTAGAGCGTGCTGCCGATGACGTCGGATTTCAGCGTCACGCTGGAATCAAGCGCCAGGCTCTGTCCCTGATCAACGGATGCCTTGCTGCCAGGCTGGGTCCATTGACACTTCTCGGCGGCTCGTTGCGCGGAGGTGCGATTCGAACCCACCGAAAAACACAGCGGCACGACAACCTTGCCGGGCACGCCGATTCCGGCAACACGTTCGGGCTCGTATCTCCAACTCCGCACCGCCGTCTCGGCATACTCCTTGAGCCTTCCCTTCATTGCGGGCGAGCTTGCGATGGGAGTCACTTCTTCGACCTTGCCGTCAAGGTCGTAGCTGACTTCAAACACGACACTCGCGAATCCGGAACCGTTTATCAGCCTGGTCGCTTCCGCGGGCGGAAAACGAGGCGGCTTTCGATCTCCGGCGACAAATCCACCGGTGCGGACGTCCTCGATCGTGACGGACAGCTGGTCACTGCCCGCCATGGCCGTCAGGGCCACCTGCACGGAGAGCAGGGTGTCGGTCCGGGCCGGCCTTCCATCGACCGTACCCGGCACGAATTCCCAGTTGCGGATGGTCGGCTCGAGCTTCTGGCGCAGCGCATCGATGGGTTTTCCGTTTGGCTCGAGCGCCGTGATGTGCCCTTCGGCATCCAGGCTCATGCGCCATTGCACCGTCGACGACAACACGCCATCCGATTTGTCTGCGGCGAAAGCACTTGTGGCGGCAATAATCGATACTGAGAAGAAGATTTCCCTGAACATCGCAAACTCCAGAAAAGTTGATTTCCTGCACCACAGCCCTTCGTGACCGCACAGGGCCAGGCGACCGAAAGGCACACTGCGCAAACTACCACAAGTAAACCGTGACTTCCAGCGCGCGAAGCACGGATAGCGCGGATTCGAAGGAGAAAGAGGTTGCATCGGTGCTGCCGGCACGAATCCAGCGAGGGATGCGGTGGAGACGCGCCGGGAGCGAGCTTGAATCCGCCTTCCTTCCGATGATGCGACTTGCCATCGAATTGTGCAGGGCGAAATGATCGCCATTCGCTTTCTTGCGCTCAGTCACTGGCTCGGCGCCCGGCCAGGCCGGGCGGAGTTTCGGATCGGCAGCGCATCGGCAAAGGCTTACCTTGCCTCAGCCGACGTCCAGCGCTTGAGCCAGGCGTTGACCGTGTCGTGCCATTGCACGCTGTTGTGCGGCTTGAGCACCCAGTGGTTTTCGTCCTTGAAGACCAGCAGTTCGCTGGGGATGCCGCGACGCTGGGCGGCATTGAATGCGGCCAGCCCCTGCGAGGTCGGGATGCGGAAATCCTTGTCGCCCTGGATGATCAACATCGGCACCTTCCAGTCCTTGACGTGGTTGAGCGGATTGAACTTCTCGTAGGCTTCGGGATTGTCGTAGACGGTGCCGCCGTTCTCCCATTCGCTGAACCACAGTTCCTCGGTTTCGTAGCCCATGGCACGAGTGTCGAAGACACCGTCATGGGTGACCAGGCACTTCCACGGCGCGTTCCAGTTGCCGGCAATCCAGTTGACCATGTAGCCCCCGTACGACGCGCCGAGCGCGCAGGCGCGATTGCCATCGAGGAACGGATATTTCTTCAGCGCCGCCGCCCAGCCGAGCTGCAGGTCCTCCAGCGGCTTGCCGCCCCAATCCTGCGAAATGGCGTCAGTAAAGGCCTGGCCGTAGCCGGTGGAGCCGTGGAAGTTGATGGTGACCACGGCGAAGCCCTGTCCGGCATAGGTCTGCGGATTCCAGCGGTAATGGAAATCGTTGCCCATCGCCCCCTGCGGACCACCGTGGATGATGAAGGCGACCGGGTATTTGCGGTTCGCCTTGAAGCCGACCGGCTTGACCACGTAGCCCTGCACCGTCGCGCCGGCTGCGCCCTTGAAGGTGAAGAACTCGTAATCGCCCATGCGCACATCCTGCAGGCGTGCGGCATTGAAGCGGGTGATCTGCTTGAGGTTGCGACCGCGCAAATCCGCCGCGTACAGATCGGTCGGACGCTTCAGGTCATTGCGCGCAACCAGCAAGGCGCGGGCACCGACATCGAAACCGGCGACCTGGCCATTGCCGACCAGCTTGCTCACCTTGCCGCTGGCGACATCCACGGCAAACAGCGGATGCTCGCCGTTGTCATCGCTGGTCGTGAACAGGGTCTTGCCATCGGCGGATTCCTTGAGCGCGCCGGCCGAACGATCCCAGCCCGGGGCAATCTCGCGCTTGTCGCCGCTGGCCAGATCGAGCGCCATGATGGCAAAGCGATCCGCCTCGAAGCCCGGGCGCTGCATCGCCAGGTAGTACAAGGTCCTGCCATCCCGCGAGGGCAGCGGGTTGGCGTCCCAGGCCGGATTGTCGGCGGTCAGGTTGACCGGTTTGGCGGAGCCATCCGCAGCCACCGAGTAAATGTCGAAATTGGTCGACCACGGCTCGCCCGCATTGACATTGCGCACGTCGAAATAGACAGTCGATCCGTCCGGCGAAAACGCATATTCGCCGTCATCGCCAAACGGTTTGGAAGGCACGTCACCGTCAATGCTGCCGCTCAGCAGCCTTGGCTCGCCGAGCTTGCCGTCCGCATCGAAACCGGCAATCAGCAATTGCGACCGACGTCCATCCATCCATTGATCCCAATGGCGCACAAAGCCGTGCTGATAGAGCATGCCACTGGCCTTGTCGTCGGCCGGTTTGTCGAGGCGCTTCTGCGTGCAGGCGATCGGCGCGGCATCGGTCGCGCAATCCGGGAATAGATCAACCGAGAACGCGACCGACTGGCCATCCGGCGACAGCTTGTAGCTGCCGATGTCCAGGGCCAGGGTTGCCACCGCCTCGGCTTCACCACCGCCGGCATCGACCCGCCAGAGCTGGTTCACGTCATCCTTGGCGGCGAGGAAATACAGGCTCTTGCCATCCACCGACCAACGCGGCGTGTTGGCATTCAACGCGGCATCGGTGAGCCGGGTTGGCTTGCCGCCGCTCATCGGTACGGTCCAGATGCTCGACTTGCCCTTGTTCGCCGCATAGTCGGTCTCGCGCAACTGCATGGCGGCCGCGCGGCCATCCGGCGACAGTTGCGGATCGCCGACCCGGTCCATCATGACCAGATCCTTGACCTCAAACGGATGCGGCGCGGCAATGAGCGTCGCCGGCAGGACCAGCGAGAAGACTGCGATCAACGATTTCATTGGCATCAATCCCCGAAGTTGAGCGCCCGATGTTAAGGCGACCGGGGATTTCGCGAAAGCATCACGCGTCACGAACCGGCACGCTCGCAGCAGGCCACGCGCCGCGCCACGCAGGTCGGAAGTCATGGCCCGGGGAATCCGCCTGCCTGCTACCATCGAGTGCTTGCCCGAACGAGGAACCCAGCCGATGAGAACCCTGCTTGCCAGCGCCATGGCGCTTTCCCTGCCGCTGCTTGCGCATGCGGCCGACACGATCCGTTTCGATGGCAAGCGTCTGTCGGAGCAGGTCAAGACCCTTTCCTCTGATACCTTCGAGGGCCGAGGCCCGGCGACCGCAGGCGAGGAGAAAACCATTGCCTACGTGGTTGCCCAGATGCAGGAAGCCGGACTGCAGCCGGGCGGTGACCTCAAGGATGGCAAACGTCAATGGACCCAGGCCGTGCCGCTGTTGCGCGCCGAGATCAAGGGCACGCCAAAGCTGTCGCTGACCGTGGGCGGGAAATCGGAAACCCTGAGCCAGGGCGAACAGGTCGCGATCCGCGCCGCCACCGATGGTTCGACATCGGTCGACGTGAAGAATGCGCCATTGGTCTTTGTCGGCTATGGCGTGCATGCGCCGGAACGCCAGTGGAACGATTTCGATGGTGTCGACCTGAAAGGCAAGATCGCGATCGCCTTGATCAACGATCCGGATTTCGAAACCGGCGAGGGCGATTTCGGCGGCAAGGCAATGACCTATTACGGACGCTGGACCTACAAGTACGAGGAAGCCGCGCGACAAGGCGCGATTGGCCTGCTAGTCGTTCACGAGACCGCACCGGCGTCGTATGGCTGGGCAACCGTGAAGAACTCGAACACCAACACCATGTTCGATGTCGTCCGCGACAATCCGCGCAGCGTGCATCCGCAAATCGAAGGCTGGATCCAGCGCGACGCGGCGGCAAGCCTGTTCAAGCAGGCCGGACTCGATTTCGATGCGCTGAAGGCGCAAGCGCAAAAGCGCGGCTTCAAGGCGGTGCCGCTCAAGGATGCGACGTTCTCGGCCAGTTATGCAGTCGATGCCAAGGTCATCACCTCGCACAACATCGTGGCGCGCATCGAGGGCAGCAAGCGACCGGATGAAACCATCATCTACAGCGCACACTGGGATCATCTCGGCGTCGGCCTGGCCGATGCCAGTGGCGACACCATTTACAACGGCGCCGTCGACAATGCCACCGGCACCGCGGCGCTGATCGAGATTGGCCGCGCGTTCGCCAAGGCACCACGGCCGCAACGCTCGGTTGTCTTCCTCAATGTGACCGCCGAGGAAAAAGGTCTGCTCGGTTCCGAGTATTACTCCTCGAAACCACTCTATCCGCTGGCCAGGACCGTTGCCGTGATCAACATGGATGCGCTTGATCCGTTCGGTGAATCGCGCAACTTCACCACCTCCGGCAGCGCGCAATCGGAGCTGCTCGACGCCCTTGTCGACGAAGGCAAGGCAGCCGGCATGACCTACGTGAGTGATCGTCACCCGGAAGCCGGGTATTTCTTCCGCTCCGACCACTTCCCGTTCGCCAAGCGCGGCGTGCCTGCGCTGTCCTGGGGCTCGGGCAACGACTGGGTCGACGGCGGCACCGAGGCTGGCGAAGCGGCTGGCAAGGACTACGTGGCGAAGCGCTACCACCAGCCCGCTGATGAATGGGATGCCAACTGGACCTTTGCCGGCATGGTCCACGACCTGCCGATCCTCTACCGGCTCGGCAATGACCTGGCCAATTCCACGCGCTGGCCACAATGGGGTGCCGATTCCGAGTTCCGCGCAATTCGCGAGGCAACGGCGGCACAACGCGAGTAGTCATTGATTTTTCCGGCTTCGACCGCGATGCATGCCCCGCGGTCGAGGTTGCCGGCGCAGGCACGGCGGCTGCGCTGTACCGACAACAACGGCCGATGCGCTTGGCCATGGCCCGCGCGGCCTTGATTGTCGGCGCCGCTGTCCCGAACTCCGAGCCATTGATTGCAGAAGAGGATTTCGCGTGCCCGAACTTTCCCCACCCGCCAGCGCCGTCGTCGACATCACCCCGGCAAACTTTGAGACCGGACTGCTGCAGCCCTCGCTGACGCAGCCGGTACTGGTACTTTTCTGGACGCCGCGCAGCGAGGCAAGCATCAGCCTCGGCAGCGCTCTCGAATCCATCACGGCTGATTACCGCGGTGCGCTGACCCTGGCGCGGGTCGATGTCGACGCGCAGGCGCAGGTTGCCGCCATGTTTGGTGTGCGCAGCATTCCGACCGTGATCCTGATGCGTGAGGGCCAACCGGCCGACGGCTTTGCCGGTGCCCTGCCCGAGGCCGAGATCCGTGAAATGCTTGGCCGTCATGTGCCGCCGCCGAGCATCGAGGAAGTGGCCGGCGACGAAGCAGCGAAGCCGGCCGAGACGCCCCAGCAAGCCATTGCACGCCTGCAACAGGAGCTTGCGGCCACACCGGAGCGGGCCGAACTGAAACTCGATCTTGCCGTTGCCTTCATGCAGGCCGGCAATGCGCAGGCCGCCGCAGCCGAGCTGGATGCCTTGCCGGCAAACCTGGAAACCGACGATCGCGCCAAGCGCGTGCGTGCTCAGCTCGAGTTCGCCGACGCTCTGCGCGACGCCCCGCCCATGGCCGAACTGCAAGCGCGCCTTGCCAGGGATGCCAACGATCATGCCGCTCGCGACCTGCTTGGCTTGCGCCTGCTCGTCGATGGCCAGACCGAGGCGGCGCTCGAGCAATTCCTCGACATCCTCAAGGCGGATCGAAACTGGAATGAAGGCCTCGCCCGCAAGCGCCTGATCGCCGCCTTCCTCGGCATCGATGACGCGGATCTCGTCGCCACCTGGCGGCGCCGCATGTCCTCGCTGTTGTTCTGATCGGACGCCTTGATGAGCAAGGCGCGGCGACTGCGCAGGCTGCTGAACATCTGGCCGCCATTCCTGTTCAGTGGCATACGCGTGCTCGAAATCGGCGAAGACTGGCGTCATGCGCGTGTCGTCCTGCGCCGGCACTGGTACAACACCAATTATGTCGGCACGCATTTTGGCGGCAGCCTGTTCGCGATGACCGATCCTTACTGGATGATCCTGGTCATGGAATGCCTCGGTCGCGATTACATCGTCTGGGACAAGGCGGCCGAGATTGAATTCGTCGCCCCCGGCAAGGAGGACGTCTTTGCCGAGTTCCACGTCGAGGACACGCTGCTGGATGAAATCCGCGCAGCCACTGCAGGCGGTGACAAATACCTGCGCTGGCTGCCGATCGAAGTGAGGACCGCATCCGGCGAGCTGATTGCCCGCATCAGCAAGCAGATCTACGTGCGGCGCAAACCCGAAAAACCGGCAAGCCCGGCCTGAGCCCTATCGGCGCCAGCGTGCCGGCAGCGAATCCAGGCGTGTCGCCAGGCGGCTTCACTGATCCGGATCAAGACAAAGCGACCAGGCTTGTCGAACAATCAAGAATCCGCTCCATCAAGATCGGCAGAAACGGCATGTCCCCTTCCATTCCGCTCGACGAAGCGCAAATAGCCCGATTGATCGACCGCTTCTACGACAAGGTCAGTGCCGATCCGCTGCTTGGCGCGGTTTTCAATCCCGTGGTCCACGACTGGCTCGCCCACAAGCGCCTGTTGACATCATTCTGGTGCTCGGTGGTTCTGCGTGCGGGCACCTATCGGGGCAACCCGATGGCCATGCACCGCGGCCATGCCATCGGCAGCCAGCACTTTGCACGGTGGCTGCAATTGTGGGGCGAAACCAGTCGCGAAATGCTCGATGCCGAGGCAGCCGACCTGATGATCGAGTTCGCGGGACGCGTAGGCCACGGGCTGCAGCTCGGGCTTGGCATCCAGCCGCAGCCTGCCAGGTCGAGTCCATTCGCTATTCCAGTGGTCTCCGCCGCTGCGCGGGATTGACGGTCGCCCTGCTCAGCGCGCCGGAACAACGTAGCCGTTGTCGATGTAGACCCGATCACCGCGGCGCATGCGGAAATCGTCGGGCTGCTCGAAGGAATACGTGCGCCCGCCACGATCCATGCGCACGGTGATGCGGTAGTAGGTGCGCGAATAGCGACGTTCCTTCTCGATATCATGGCCGACGGCACCGCCTGCCAGGGCACCAACGATGGTTGCCGCCTTGCGTCCATCGCCCTTGCCGACCTGGTTGCCGAGCGCGCCGCCGACGATCGCGCCCAGCACGGTGCCGCCGCCGAGGTGATTGCTGCCCCGCTGACCGATCGACTCGATGCGGATGATGCGCCCGCAAGCCTCGCAGTCGCGATCGTAGTAATTTCCACGCGCCTGCACGTTCTGCACCGGCACGCAACTGGCGATCAGAAACAGGGACACGGCTGTCAGCAGGATTCGATTCAACATGGTCATTGCTCCTTGGAATGTCCGATCGCCAAACGACATGACGGCGATCGCCGGGCGCAGAGTGTCAATGCCATGATGAACTCAGGCGGAACCCGCGAGCGCTGGCGCGCCGGTGCCGCCACCCTGGCCCGGCTCAGCATTGCAGGTGGCGTTCCTGCCGCGACGGCGTCGCCTTCTTGCGCCGCGGACGCGGGCTTTCACGAGCACCATCCCCGCCTTCGAAGCGCAGGCGGCTGCGCCCGCCAGTTGCCTGGTAGTCGGCGATCAAGGCCGCGCTGACCGCAGCCTCGTTCGCCGCGTCGACTGCGCACAGGTACTCGTGCAACAAGTGCACGAGGCGCTCGTGGGCAAGCGCGTGGGTCTGTCCGGTCCGCCCATACAACCAGTCGCTGAAGGCGAGGAAGCACGCAAACGGCTGTTCGGCGAGCAGCAATGCAAGGGTTCGCGAAAAGCGCCCGGAATTGGCAACGATGTCCCAATAGCGGGAAAACCGCGACAGCCTCTGCATCGTCGCAAAGTCGACCGCGTTGGTGGCGAGGATGTTGTATGGCGGATCGGGATTGAAGCGCAGCCCGTATTCGATCGTGTGCCGCGAGATGGGCGCACCACGCAGGCGCTTGAGGATGCCGAACTGGATCTCGTGCGGAGCAAGGCCAACGAGGCGATCGAATCCGGCGGCGAACGTGGCCATGTCCTCGCCGGGCAGGCCGGCAATCAGGTCGACATGCAGGTGCGCATGGGTCTGCGTGCGCAGCCATTCGATGTTTGCCGCAGCGACATCGTTTTTCTGCCGGCGCGAGACGCGAGCCTGCACGGCCGGATCGAAGCTCTGGATGCCGATCTCGAACTGCAGGGTGCCTTCTGGAAACAGGAGGATTTTCTCCTTGAGGCGCTCGGGAAGGTGGTCGGGGATCAGTTCCAGATGCACGAATACCGGATCCTGCGGGGCACGGGCGAGCTTGTCGAGGAAGAAATCGAGGATGGCCCGCGACGTGTCGATCTTCAGGTTGAACGTGCGATCGACGAACTTGAACTGCCGCGCTCCGAGGGCGTAAAGCGCATCGAGATCGGCAAGGAAGCGATCAAGCGGAAACGGCCACGCGGTCTTGTCCAGCGAGGAAAGACAGAATTCGCATTTGAACGGACAGCCGCGTGAGGCCTCGACATAGACGTTGCGCTGGCGCACGTCTTCCTCGCTGTACTCGGCATACGGCGAAGCAATCGCCGGCAGCGCTGCCTGCACGCCGGCAATGACCTTTTCCGGCGGGCGCTCGCCCGCCATCAATTGGCCGACGAGGCTGGCGAAACTGACATCGCCCCAGCCGGTGATCACGTAATCGGCCAGGGCGCAGATGCGTTGCTGATCGACTTCGTGGCTGACCTCGGGCCCGCCAAGGACGATGACGATGTCGGCTGCCAGCGCCTTGAGCTGGGCCACGAGGCGCGTCGATTCCTCGACATTCCATATGTACACGCCAATGCCGATCACCTGCGGCCCTTCGGCCAGCAACTTCTCGACGATTTCCTCGGTCTTCTGGCCAATGACGAACTCGCGGATCGCCGAGGTCGCGTGCCAGTCGCCAAGGTTGGCCCGCAGGTAACGCAGGCCCAGCGACGCATGCGCGTAGCGGGCATTCAAGGTGGCAAGCAGGATGTCGGTCATCGCGGCATTATCGCCGGTAACCGGCGGGTGCGCCGGCAGAAGACGCTCAGGTGCTTTCCGCCAGGGCTGCAGCGATGCTGTCGCAGATCGCCGCAATCGCCGCGCTGCACATTTCCGCCTCGGGCAAGGTCGCATCGACGACCAGAGTTCCCTCAGGTGCCGGCTCGCGCCGGGCAATGACATCGTTGACCGTTTCCGGCGTGCGGTCGGCAGCCACATGGCGTCGTGTCGCCAGGTCGCGGGCAATCCGCCTGCGCGCCAGCTCCGGCGGGCACTCGATCAACAGCGGAATCGTCACGATGCCGTGTTTCGCGGCCACATCGGCGACGCGATCAAGCTCGCGGCGGCGCGAGAAGGTCATGCCATCGATGACGCTGCCGACGCCAAGCATGCAATTGATGTCGAGGGCCAGCAGCAGGCTTCGATAGGCAGCACGCTTTTCCAGGAAAGTGTAGTTGCATTGCGGAAACATCGCCGCGCGGATCTGGTCGCGGCAGATCCGGCGCAGGCCAAGCTGCTCCTCGATGGCTTTCGCCACGACGCTTTTGCCGGCACCCGGCAAACCCATCGTCGCGACCACGAATGGTCTTGGCGCCAACTCGCGGCGAAGTGGAAATGCATCACCGCCTGGCGGAAATCGCGAGGGAATAACCGGACTGTGTTCGACCGACATGCCTGGGCGCCCTCGAAATCGGTGCACATGGGTGACGAGGAGACTGCTTGATTCACTTGCCTGGATCAAGCGGCAGCGTTCTGGTCGCCCCGGCCGATTGAGGCGATAATCGGGCAATTGCATCCGGAATCGACATGGCCAAGCGGCAACTCTATTTCAAGCGATACCTGCTTACCGGCCTGCTCACGATTGTCCCGCTGTGGCTGACCTGGATGGTGTTCAAGTTTGTCTTCGGCCTGCTTTCGGAAGTCAGCGCACCGCTGGTCGCCGGATTCGTCTCCGTGCTTGGCAGCACCTGGCCGACAACCGGGGAACTGCTGGGCCAACCATGGCTGATCTCGCTGATTGCCTTCGTCATCACCCTGGTATCGCTGTACCTGGTCGGCTTTGCCGCCAATTTCGTCATCGGCCGGCGCCTCATCGAGGGCATGGAAAACCTGATCCAGCGCATCCCCGTCGTGCACTCGATCTATGGCGGCACGAAAAAGCTGATGTCGGTCCTGCAGAACAAGCCGAGCGGCACGCAGCGGGTCGTGCTGATCAACTTTCCCTCACCCGAGATGAAATCGATCGGCTTCGTCACCCGCGTCATGCAGGATGCCTCCGGCCGCGAACTGGCGGCCGTCTACGTGCCGACCACGCCGAATCCCACCGGCGGCTATCTCGAGATCGTTCCCGTCGAGCAACTCACTGCCACCGACTGGAGCGTCGACCAGGCCATGGCCTTCCTGCTTTCGGCAGGCGCAGTGGGTGCCGAAACCCTGCCTTTCGCTGCCGAATGGCCGGGCGCGCAGGCAAATGACCTTCGACACTGACAAATCCCGTTCAGTTTGCCTAGGATGCCCGGCTGAAACCTCGATCCGGCTGCATCGGCGCCGCTTCCTGGCCATTCACTTTCCATGGCGCTGCGGCTCGCGTCCTGCGCCCCGTTCCTGACAGGAGTTTCCATGAAATTCGATTCACTCAAACCGCTGGCGCTGGCCCTCGGCGTCGCCTTGGCACTCACCGCCTGCGGCGCAAAGGAAGCAGCTACCGATGCCGGCGCACCCGCCGCCTCGGCACCGGCCGCGGCCGTCGAGACACCGAAACATGTCGCCTTCGACACCAGCGACATCGATACCAGCATCAACGCTTGCACCGACTTCAACGCCTACGTCAACAGCAAGTGGCTTGCCGCCAATCCGATTCCGGATGACAAGACGCGCTGGGGCGCTTTCGACCAGTTGCGCGAAACCAGCCTGAATACCCAGCACGAGATCGTCGAGGCTGCAGCCAAGTCGAATGCCGCCGCCGGCTCGATCGAGCAGAAGATCGGCGCGCTGTACAAGGCCGGCATGGACGAAGCCGCCATCGATGCGCTCGGCCATGAACCGATCAACCCCGAACTCGCCAAGATCGACGCATTGAAGACCAGCAAGGATGTGGTCGCTTATCTCAACGACAGTTTCGCGCGTGGCCAGGGCAGCTTGTTCGCCTTTGGCGCGGAAGCCGATTTCAAGAATTCCAGCCGCAAGATCGCCTACGCCTTCCAGGCCGGCCTTGGCCTGCCAACACGCGATTACTACGACAAGCCCGACCATGCGGCACTGCGTGACGCCTACGTTGCGCACATCGCCAAGACCCTGGAACTGATCGGTGTCGAGGCCAACGAAGCGAAGAAGCAGGCAGCCAGCGTGCTTGCCTTCGAGAGCCGCCTGGCCAAGGCCTCGCTGGCCCCGGTCGACCTGCGCGTTCCGGAAAACCAGTATCACTTCGTCAGCATCGACGAGGCCAACAAGGTCACCCCGCATTTCGACTGGAACAGCTTCTTCGCCGCGCAGAAGGCGGATGTCAGCGATGGCTTCTCGCTGTCGCAGCCGAAGTTCTTTGCCGAAGTCGACAGGATGCTCGCGAAGACGCCGGTGGCCGATTGGCAGGCCTACCTGCGTTACCAGTTCGTCGATGCTGCTTCGCCGTACCTGTCCAAGCCGTTCCAGGAAGAGTACTTCGCCTTCCACAAGGCCACTCTCAATGGCCAGAAGGAAGACGAGCCGCGCTGGAAGCGCGTGCTCGGCACGGTCAACAGCCAGCTCGGCATGGCCCTTGGCGAGCTCTACGTGGCCAAGGCATTCCCGCCGGAATCCAAGGCCCGCGCCCAGGAACTCGTCGACAACGTGCAGGCGGCGCTCAAGGCACGCATCGAGAAGCTCGACTGGATGAGCGATACCACGCGCGCCAAGGCGCTGGAAAAGTGGTCCACCTTCCTGCCGAAGATCGGCTACCCGGAGAAATGGCGTGATTGGTCGGGGCTGAACCTTAGCGGGGACAACTATTTCGCCGATGTCGCTGCCGCCATGCAGTTCAACTACGACTACGACATTGCCAAGATCGGCAAACCGACCGATCGCAAGGAATGGGGCATGACCCCGCAGACGGTGAATGCCTATTACAACCCGACCGACAACACCATCAACTTCCCGGCGGCAATCCTGCAACCGCCGTTTTTCGATGCCAAGGCCGACGATGCGATCAACTACGGCGGCATCGGTGGCGTGATCGGCCACGAAGCCAGCCATGGTTTCGACGACCAGGGCAGCCAGTTCGATGCCGTCGGCAACAACACCAACTGGTGGTCCGAAGAAGACAAGAAGGCGTTTGAAGCACGCACGGCGAAGCTGGTCGAGCAGTTCAACGCCTACGAGCCGCTGCCCGGCAAGCACATCAACGGCCAGCTCACCCTCGGCGAGAACATTGCCGATCTTGGCGGCCTGGCAATCGCCTACGATGCCTTGCAGGTTGCCATGGCCAAGGATCCTGGCGAGGCCAGCGAGAAGATCGACGGCTACACGCAAGACCAGCGCTTCTTCCTCAACTGGGCACGCATCTGGCGCGGCCACATGCGCGACAAGCGCCTCGAGGTGATGCTCAACACCGATCCGCACTCGCCGACGACCTATCGTGCCATTGGTGCGCCGTCGAACCTGGACGCGTTCGCCAGCGCGTTTGCCTGCAAATCCGGTGATGCCATGGTCCGCGACGGCGACACCCAGGTGAAAATCTGGTAACAATCGGCGCTCGACCCGCCCCGCCCAGCCGGGGCGGGTCACGCGCGAGGATGCATGCGGCACCTGCCTGCCCGACCTCGACAATGCAGGAGCCGCCCGTCTTGATCGCCGATACACGCCTCTTCACGGCCAGCGCGACATGAGCGTCGACGCCGTCATCACCTGGGTTGACGGTGCGGATCCCGCGCACCGTCAAAAGCTCGATGCCTGGCTTGCCCAATCCGGCATGCCCCGCCCGGCCACGGCCGAACCCACGCGCTTCAACGATGCCGGCGAAATCGACTGGTGCATCCGCTCGATCCTGCGCTTCGCTCCCTGGTTCCGCAGGATCCATGTCGTCGTCGACGCGCAGACGCCAGCCATCCTGCAGCGCCTGGGCGCGGGCGGACTTGCCGATCGCTTCAATATCGTCGATCACCGCGAGATCTTCGCCGGATTCGAGCAGCACCTGCCAACCTTCAACAGCCGTTCGATCATCAGCATGCTCTGGCGCATCGAGGGCCTCGCCGAGAACTTCGTCTACTTCAACGACGACATGTTCCTCTTGCGCGATGTGCAAGCGGAAGATTTCTTTCGCGATGGTTGCGTCGTCCAGCGCGGCGAGTGGCGCAGGCAAGCAGGCAACGCCTGGCCAGCCCGCATCATGCGCCAGCTCAAGCGCCTGCGCGGGGCGCGTGCGGACAAGGTCGGCAATCTCGATGCACAGCAACTCAGCGCACGCATTGCCGGCTTCGAGGATCGCTACTACCGCCTCTACCACAACCCGTATCCGATGCGCCGCTCGACCCTGCGGACTTTCTTCGCCGAGCACCCGGACCTGCTCGCCAGCAACTGCAGCCACCGGCTGCGCTCCAATGTGCAGTTCAAGACCGAGGCGCTGGCCACGCACCTCGAATTCCTTCACCACAACGCCATCGCCGACAACCGCCTGCACGTCGTCCAGCTCAAGCCGAGCGAGCAACACTCCAGCCGCGTTCATCGCAAGATGGCCAGGGCTGACGCCAGCGACAGCTCCGCCTTTGTCTGCGTGCAGAGCCTCGAACTGGCGCCCGCAGCCGTGCAACAGGCGATCATCGAGTGGCTGGACCGGCGGATTGGTCGGTGACCAGGATCGTGAACTGGCGTATGGATCGCGCGGCCGTCATGAATGATGATGCCGTGGAGCTTCGCCCTGCCTGACTCCTCCAGCGCCTCGCCACCCGGGAATCCGCTTCGATACAGGCAGGCCTGACCCGACATAGGAGATCACGCGCATGCTTCATCCGGAAATCTTCTGCGGTCTCCTGCTTGCGACAGCGATCGGATGCAGCGATGCGCGTGCCGCGATTCCCGACTACACGCACATCGAGCTGCAGGCGCGCAGCAACCTGCTGGTCAATGACGATGGCTGGAACCTGCCGCCGGGCTCTTCGTTCAACAGCATTTCCGCGAGCATCAACAACTCCGGCAAGGTTGCCTTTCCGGTGCAGATCGTGCCGATCAACGGCGATCAATCAAACACCGGCGTCGGCCTCTGGTTCGGCATGCATGGCGTCGGCGGGATCGTCGCCCTGCACGAGGCACCGGTCGATGGCATCTCCGATCGCGTCAGCATCAACGCCAGCGGCCAGGTTGCCTATTACACCCACGATGATGGCACCAACTATCGACTGCGCCGCTTCGACGAGCTGACATCGACATCGACCCTCGTCAGCACCCTGCCACTGACGCCGATTTCGTTCGCTGGACATGTCATCAACGATGCCGGCGTGATCGGCTACCGTGCCGGGCTCGGATCCGGCTACGGGCTGGCCTCGACCGGTGCAGGCAGCTCCCTGCTGCATGTTGTCGACAGCAATGTGGAAGCCGGTCCCTACGCCTACATCTACACCCCGGCGATGAATGCGCAGCGCCTGATTGCCAGCAAGGTCAGCATTGGCGACTTCAACCACAACGAGATTCGCAGCTTTGCCAGCAATGGCAGCTACACGACGCTGGCCGTCGATTCGGCAACCGACGGCAGCTCGCCGTACAACCGCTTCGACAATGGAATTGCCTACAACGATGCCGGTCAGGTTGCGGTGGCGTTGCGCCTGCAGGCCGGCAATGTGCGCGCGATCTACCGGTTCACCCCCAACGGCACCAGCGTCGATGCGGTGGAAATTGCACGCGTCGAAGCCAGCGGCACGATTCGCGACATCGAATCATTTGCGCCCTCGATGAACAACAATGGCCTTGTCGTATTCCGTGCGCGAGATGCAAACGGCCAGGCCATCTATGCCGGCGACGGCACCAGCCTCGTGCGGGTCATCGGCAAGGAAGACGCGGTAGCCACCGACCTTGGGCCGGGGCGGATCGGCCAGCATATCGACGATCCTTCTGCCTGGCCGATCTTCAGCGGCGCGCCGGCGATCAACGATGCCGGCGACATTGCCTTCATCGCGGCGCTGCATCCGCAAGGCAACAGCCAGATCGAGTGGGGTAGCGGCGTGTTTGTCGCTTCCGCTGCGGCCGACTCCATCTTCAGCGATGGATTTGATTCCCCATGATGCTTGACATGGACGGCTGCGAGGCTGCATCGACGGACAAGTGCGCCAAGCCGGACAATTCGTGTTTGTGCCTGCGGCCGGACAGGGGATAATCGCCGACTCCCCTGAATGCACTGAACACTGATGGCTCTGGTTCCTGGTCAACGCTACATCTCGAATGCCGAACCCGAACTCGGGCTCGGCACGCTGATCCGCATCGAAGGACGCAGCGTGCAGCTGCTCTATGCGACTGCGGGCGTCCTGCGCCAGTACGCGGTGCACAGCGCGCCGATCGCGCGCGCCGAATTCAGGATCGGGCAGAAAGTCTCGGGCAAGGGATTCAGCCTGGTCATCGAGAGCGTCGCCGAGGAAGACGGCCTGCTGGTCTATCACGGCGGCGGCAAGGCCCTCAACGAAGCCGAACTGGACGACAGCCAGTCGATTTCCAGGGCCGATGAACGCCTCGTTTCCGGCCGCGTCGATCGCGCCGACCATTTCGATTTCCGCCAGGAAGCGCTGTTGCGCCGTGCCGATGCCTTGCGCTCGCCGGCCTGGGGCCTGGAGTCCGCACGCATCGACCTGATTGCGCACCAGTTGCGCGTGGCCGAAATCGCCGCCGCGCGGCAACCCTTGCGCATCCTGTTGGCCGATGAGGTTGGCCTCGGCAAGACCATCGAAGCCGGCATGATCCTCGCCCGGCTGCTCGCCAGCGGCCGCGTCGGACGCGTCCTCGTGCTGCTTCCCGAGACACTTGTCTACCAGTGGTTTGTCGAGCTGCTGCGCCGCTTCAACCTGCAATTCTCGTTGTTCGACGAGGAACGCTGCGAATCGATCGAGACCAGTGACCCCACGCGCAACCCGTTCCAGGATGAGCAGCTGGTCATGGCCAGCATCGGTTTCCTCAGCGGCTCGGCCAAGCGCGCAGCGCAGGTCACCGAGGCCGGTTGGGACCTGGTCATTGTCGATGAGGCCCATCACCTGACCTGGACCGAGGACTCGGCAAGCGCGCAATACACGCTGGTGGAAAACCTCGCCGCGCGCACGCCGGGTTTGATCCTGCTCACGGCGACGCCGGAACAACTCGGTCGCAGCGGCCACTTCGCGCGCCTGCGCCTGCTCGATCCGGCGCGCTACCACGACCTTCGCAGCTACGTGGCCGAAGCCGACAGTTTTACCGGCTTGTCGGAAATCGCCGGCCGCCTCAACGACGGCGAACCGCTGTCGAGCGACGACGTGAAGGCTCTTGCCGGGCGTTTCGGTGACGACGAACAGCTCACCAGCCTCCTGGCCAAACCGCTGGATGCCGCGGCGACGAACACCGTGCTTGATGCCCTCATCGATCGTCACGGCACGGGCCGGGTCATGTTCCGCAATCGCCGCGGCCAGGTCGGCGGTTTCCCCCGCCGTGTCGCGCAACTGGTCACCCTCGATGGCAGCGAGCTCGACGACGCGCAACGCCAGCACCTGCTTGCCGAATTCCATGCCGACCTGCAGGCCACCGCGCCCGAGATCGAGCTGCCCTACGCGAATGATCCGCGCCTGAACTGGCTACTCGGCATGATCGACCAGCTTGCCGCGGAAAAATTCCTGTTGGTCTGCCGCAGCCAGGCCAAGGTAATTGCACTCGAGGAGATCCTGCGCACGCGCAGCGGGGTCAAGGTCGCGCGCTTCCACGAGGGCATGAGCCTGCTGCAGCGGGATCGCAATGCCGCGTACTTTGCCGAAGCGGAGGGCGCACGCCTGCTGTTGTGCTCCGAAATCGGATCGGAAGGCCGCAATTTCCAGTTTGCCCGCCATCTCGTGCTGTGGGACTTGCCGCTCGATCCGGACCTGCTCGAACAGCGCATCGGCCGGCTTGATCGAATTGGCCAGAAGCACGACATCCTCATCCATGCCTGTGCCTTTTCCGGTACCGCGCAGCACGCCCTGATGCGCTGGTTCGAGCTTGGCCTCGACGCGTTTCGCAGCAGCCCGTCCGACGGTCGCGAGCTGCTCAAGCGCTATGGCCAGCGCCTCGTCGAGGTCGCCGAACAGCATGCCCATGGCGGCGAGGATGCCGATTCCGAACTCGATGCGCTGATCGGCGCAACCCGGGCCAGCCACGAGGAGTTGTCGGCACTGGTCAACAGCGGGCGCGATCGCCTGCTGGAACTGGCCAGCGCGCGGCAGAGCCACGCCGATCGCCTGCAGCGTGCACTCGCCGCAGCCGACGCCAATCATGGCAATGACGAATTCATCCTGCGGCTTTTCGAGCAGTTCGGCATCGAGAACGAGGAACTGGCACCGCGGACGGTCGTGCTCGATCCGGAATACCTCAGCACCGATGGTTTTCCCGGACTCAAAGACGGCCCGCAGCAGGTCACCTTCGATCGCGGCATCGCCCTCGCCCGCGAGGACCTGCCCCTGTTGCGCATGGATCATCCCATGGTCAGCGGTGCCATCGACCTGCTGCTCGAAGGCGAACATGGCAACGCTTCGTTCCTGGTCGATGACAGCCTGCCCGCTCGCAGCGCCATGCTCGAATGCATCTTCGTGCTGACCTGCGTCGCCGATCGCGAGCTGGCCGTCGACCGCTACCTGCCGCCGCTGCCGATCCGCATCGTCGTGGATTCGCGCCTGTTGCCACGTCACGATTACCAACCCGCTGCAGACGCCGTGAAGCGCTCGGCCGACCGTGCCATCGAATATTCACGCTATCGAAAGCTGCTGGCCAAGCTGGTCAAGCCAATGCTCGCGCATGCCGAAACCCTGGCCCGCGAACGCGCACAGGTCGAAATCGGCGCGGCACTGACCACGATCGAGCGTGAACTCGGTGACGAACACGCGCGCCTGGTTGCCCTGGCCCGGGTCAATCCAGCCGTGCGCACGGAGGAAATCGAGGCCATCGATGCCGAACTGGAGGCTTTGCGCACCGCGATTCCGCAAGCAGCACCCCGCCTCGACGCGGTCCGCTTCATCTGCAGCACGGATTTCCTCAACCTCGCCTGAGCCGGAATCCCGCTTCGCGCAGGAAGCAGCTTCAGTCGCGATGCCTTTCAGGGCATCGCAAACCACGCCGCGTCATGCTTGCCGATCCTGGCCAGCCATCGGCCAGAGACTGCAGCGCTCAGGCAGCTCTCGATTGGCGCATCATCAAGGCGAGCATGTCGGCAAGCTTGTCGCGCATGGCGCGGCGGTCGACGATCATGTCAATCGCACCATGGTCGAGGAGGAATTCCGAACGCTGGAAACCTTCCGGCAGCGATTCGCGCACGGTCTGTTCGATCACGCGGGCGCCGGCAAAGCCGATCAGCGCTTTCGGCTCGGCAATGATGATGTCGCCAAGCATGGCGAAACTGGCAGAGACACCGCCCGTGGTCGGATCGGTCAACACCGAGATGAATGGCAGGCCGGCCGCACGCAGGCGACCAAGTGCGGCCGAGGTCTTGGCCATCTGCATCAGCGAAAACAGGCCTTCCTGCATGCGCGCACCGCCCGTGGCGCTGAAGCAGACCATTGCCTGGCGCTCAGCCAGGGCAAGCTCGGCACAGCGGGTGAATTTTTCGCCGACGACCGAGCCCATCGATCCGCCCATGAAGGCAAAATCAAACGCGCAGGCGACCAGTGGTCGACCTTTCAGGCTGCCCTGCATGGCAACCATGGCGTCCTTCTCGCCGGTGGCTTTCTGCGAGGCGACAATGCGGTCTTTGTACTTCTTCGAATCACGGAACCTGAGTGGATCGACCGGATCGAGATTGCCGAACACTTCCTCGGCCGCGCCGGAATCGAACAGGGCGAGCAGGCGCTTGCGCGCGCGAATCTTGTGGTGATGGCCGCATTGCGGGCAAACCATCAGGTTGTTCTCGAGCTCGGGCCCGTACAACACGGCACCGCAACCGTCACATTTTTCCCACAGGCCTTCGGGGACCTTGCCCTTGCCGGTACTGATGGTGCGAATGCGTGGGGCCATCAATTTCTGCAACCAGTTCATGTCTTGCTGTCTCCGCTTTCCGCGCGCTGGCGATCGATGAGAGCTTCGCTGCGCGGTCGATGTTTGATTATGTCTATCGTCGAACGGCCTGGTCGAGCGCAGCCCGAATCGGCGCGAGAAATGCATGCGCCGCTGCCAGTGCCGCATCGCGGCTGGTTGCTGCGGCGAGCGTGGCAACGAGAGCGCTGCCAATGACCACTGCATCGGCGCTCTCGGCCACCTGCACCGCGCTGGCCGCATCGCGCACGCCAAAACCAACGGCCACCGGAATCGATCCACCCTGCTTGATGTGCTCGACGCGCGCACGCACGGCAAGGGGATCGAGTTGGCTGGCGCCGGTGATGCCGGCAAAGGAAACGTAGTAGATGAATCCCTCGGCACGTGCGCGAATCGCCGCAAGGCGGCGATCGGTCGTCGTCGGCGCGACGAGGAAGATTTCGCGCACGCCTTTTTCTCGCAGCAGGGCGACGGTCTCGGCCTCCTCGACCGGCACATCGACGATCAGCACGCCATCGACGCCGGCGGCACTCGCGTCATCGGCAAAGCGGGCGTGGCCGTAGATCTCGATCGGGTTCAGGTAGCCCATGAGGACGACCGGCGTGGTCGCATCGGTCAAGCGGAACTCGCTGACCCAGCCAAGGATCTGCGCGATGCCGACACCGCGCGCAATCGCCCGTTCGCTTGAATGCTGGATGGTCGGCCCGTCGGCAACCGGATCGGAATACGGCACACCGAGTTCGATCAGGTCGGCACCGGCGGCAACCAGGGTGTGCATGATGGCGACCGTCGCCTCCGGCAGCGGATCGCCCGCGCTGATGAACGGAATCAGGCCCTTGCGCCCGGCTTGCCCGAGGTCGGCAAAGCGTTGCTCGATGCGCTGGCTCACAGCTCGATGCCCTCGCGCGCCGCAATCGTGTGCACATCCTTGTCACCGCGCCCGGAAAGGTTGCACAGGATCAGCTGATCCTTCGGCAGCTCGCGGGCGAGCTTCATCGCCTGGGCCACGGCATGGCTGGATTCAAGCGCAGCAAGAATGCCTTCGGTGCGCGCCAGCTCGTGGAATGCGGCAAGCGCTTCGTCATCGGTGATGCCAACGTAGCGGGCGCGACCACTGTCCTTGAGGAAGGCATGTTCGGGGCCGACCCCGGGATAATCGAGGCCAGCGGAAATCGAATGCGTTTCGGTGATCTGGCCGTTGTCATCGCAGATCACATAGGTGCGGTTGCCGTGCAACACGCCGCGTCGACCGGCACTCAAGGATGCCGCATGGCGACCGCTGGCGATGCCCTCACCGGCCGCCTCGGCGCCGACCATCGCAACCTCGCGATCATTGAGAAAGGCGTGGAACAGGCCGATCGCATTGGAGCCGCCCCCCACGCACGCGGTCAGCACATCGGGCAGGCGGCCATATTGCTCGAGCATCTGCGCGCGCGCCTCGCGGCCGACCACGGCATTGAAATCACGCACCATCATCGGATACGGATGCGGGCCGGCGACCGTGCCGATGATGTAGAAGGTGTCGGCAACATTGGTCACCCAGTCGCGCATGGCTTCGTTGAGCGCATCCTTGAGCGTCTTCGAGCCGGAGACGACGGGGACGACCTTGGCGCCAAGCAGCTTCATGCGATAGACATTGATCTTCTGTCGCTCGATGTCGACCGCGCCCATGTAGACGATGCAGTCGAGGCCGAAACGCGCGCATACCGTGGCGGTGGCCACGCCGTGCTGGCCGGCGCCGGTTTCGGCAATGATGCGACGTTTGCCCATGCGTCGCGCGACCAGGGCCTGGCCGATGGTGTTGTTGATCTTGTGTGCGCCCGTGTGGTTCAGGTCCTCGCGTTTGAGCAGGATCTGCGCGCCACCAATCTTTGCCGACAGGCGTTCGGCGTGATAGATCGGCGAGGGCCGCCCGACGTAATGCTTGAGATCGCGCTCGAACTCGGCGATGAATGCCGGATCCTCGCGCATGGCCAGATAGGCCGCAGCGAGTTCTTCAAGCGGCGGCATCAGCGTTTCCGGCATGAAGATGCCACCGTAATCGGCAAAGCGCCCGTGCGCATCCGGGTAGGCGTGGAAATCACTGACGGGAATGCGATTGCTCATGTTCGTCGCTTGCTCATTCGTGTTGGCTGACGCGTACCGCATCGATGAAGTCCTGCATGCGCGTCGAATCCTTGATCCCGGGTGCCGATTCGATGCCGCTCGATACATCCACCGCATAGGGCTGCATGCGCAGGATCGCCTCGCCGACATTCTGTGCATGCAGGCCGCCGGCGAGGATAAGCGGACGAGCTAGCTGCGGCCGCCTCGACCAGTCAAAAGGCACGCCCTGGCCACCCGCTTCACCGCTGCCATGTGCATCGAGCAGGAATCCGGCCGCACCCGGAAATCCAGCCGCATAGCTTGCCACATCCGTGACTGTCGCCATCGGCACTGCCTTCAGGTATGGCAAGCCGAGGCTGGCACAATCGGCGAGGGTCTCGTCGCCATGAAACTGCAGTGTGTTTGGACGTGTGACCGATATCACCTGGCGGATCCAGGCTGGCTCATCGTCCATGAACAAGGCCACCACCGTCACCAACGGCGGCAGCTCACGGATGATCCGGGCTGCGGCCCGCGGTTCCACGAAGCGCCGGCTTTGCCGGCTGAACACGAAGCCCAGCGCATCGACGCCAATTGCGGCGGCGAATTGCGCATCCTCGCTTCGCGTGATGCCGCAGAACTTGGTACGCACGCGGTTCATCGGCTGACCTCGGGCGGCAGTCCATGGCGTGCCGGATAGATTGGCGCAAGAAAACACAAACCTGCGGCCGAGGCCGTCGGCCCGGCCTTGCTGCGATCGCGCCCTGCCAGCAGTTCGCCGATCCAGGCTTCCGCCTGCTCGCCGCGCCCCACCGGCAACAGCGAGCCGACGATGTTGCGCACCATGTGATGCAGGAATGCATTGGCCTCGATGTCGATGACGACGCGATCATCCTCACGCGCCACGCGGATCGAGTGCACGTTGCGATGCGGCGTGCGCGCCTGACAGGCGAGCGTGCGGAATGCGCTGAAATCGTTTTCCCCGATCAGCGCCTGGCTGGCGCGCTGCATCGCCACCGTATCCAGCGGCTGGCGCTCCCAGGCGACATAGCGCGAATCCAGCGCCGGCCGCGCGGCGCGATTGAGGATCGAATAGCGATAGCGGCGCCCGAGCGCGCCATAGCGCGCATGGAAGTCGTCCTCCACGCATACCGCCCAGCGCACGGCCACCGACGATGGCAGGCGCGAGTTGGCCCCGAGCATCCAGCCACGTTCGCTGCGCAGCGCCTCGCTGTCGAAATGCACGACCTGGCAGAGCGCATGCACGCCGGAATCGGTGCGCCCGGCACAGGTCACGGTGACTGCATGATCGGCGACAAAACCCAGCGCCTGCTCGACCGCGCCCTGCACGGTCGCACCATGCGACAGGCGCTGCCAGCCGAGAAAGTCGGTGCCGTCGTATTCAATGCCGAGCGCGATGCGCACCGCGGTCTCCGTGGCCGGGGATGAACCGGCAATTATAGGCGGTGCGGCACAAACAAGGAGGCCGGGAAAATCCCGGCCTCGGTGTGGCAATTACACGGTGGATCAGCTGATTTCGGCGATCAGCTTGCGCGCCTCGTCCTGCTGCGCCGGCGCACCCTCGGCAATCACTTCCTCAAGCATCGAGCGCGCCCCATCCGGATCGCCCATGTCGAGATAGGCCTTGGCCAGATCGAGCTTGGTGCCGATGGCGTCTTCGCCGGCAAAGAACTCGTCGTCGGAAACCTCGGCGACTGGCACCTCGACGGTCGTGGTATCGCGGGCACGGAAATCCGGCAACGGCGCGGGTACGAACGAAGCCTCGGGCTTGCTGATGCTTGCTGCCGGCGACTGCTCTTCGAGCGGAGGCAGATCGATGAGGAAATCGACATCCGCGCTCGGCGCAGATGCCGGAGCCGGTGGCTGGCTGTCGCTGGAGCCGAAATCGAGCGCATCAAATGTGGGCATGCTTGCCGTCTCGAAACCTTCCGGCGCCTTGGGCGACAACAATTCGCTCTCGCTCTCGTCGGCAAAATCCGGATAGTCCGGGAATTCCGCCGGCGCACCCGGCTCGGCGTCATCAAAGTGGTATGGCTCTGTTTCAGTCCGCTGCGAAAAGTCGTCGACAATCGAGTCCTGATCGCTGAACAAGGGATTGTGCGGTGCGAGTTCCTCGCCCATCTTGCGAACTTCGCGCCAACTGGCCTGGTTCGGATCGGCCACGTACGCATACATCTCTTCGGCACCCGCCTCGAATTTCGCGGCAGCGCCCTGCGCGTAGTACAGGCTCAACAGCTCCAGATGGGCATTTGCGTTGCCCGGATCCGCCTTGACCTGGGCGATCAATTCCTGCTCTTCGGCATCATCGTGGCCGGCAACAGCGGCAGCACCGGCCAGTGGTGAGTCACCGAAAGACCCTGCAATCGACGGCCGTGCGGGCTTGGCAACCGGCTTGCGCTTGCGCAATCCAAGCATGCCGAGGACGACGAGAAGCAGGCCGCCGATACCGGCGACGGCAAGCGCCCAGGGTTGCAGATACCAGGGTGTCGTATCCACCGGTGCGGGCGGAGTGACGATCGCCGGCGCGGGTTTCGGTGTCGGTTTCCTGGCTTCCACCGGTTTGGTCGGTGCCGGCTTGACCGGTTCGACCGCGGCGGGTTCCGGCTTGATCTGGGTCGCGCTCGAATCCGCGGCGGGTGGCGGCGGGGTGGCTTCCGGCGCGGTTGCCGAGGGCGGCGGAGTCGCCGCATCCGCCAGCTTCGGCTTTTCGCCTGTTGCGCCGGCATCTCCCCAGATGTCGTCCTTGCTGACCGTCACTTCGGGCTTGCCGGTGTCGGCCTTGCCTGCGGCCGGGGTCGGCGGAGCAACCGCCGTGCTCAGCGTAGGGGCGGCGGTCGGCGTGGTCACCGTGGCCGCCAACCTGTCCTTCTCGTCCTGCATCTTCTTCAGCTTGTCACGCAATTCGGCAAGCTCGGTACTTTGCAGGTTGATCAGCTTTTCGTTCTTGCCCTTGATCTCCTCAAGGTCCTTGACTCGCGACTTGAGTTCGCCGGATTCCTGCTCCTTGCTGGTCAGCGCCTCCTTGACGCGCGCAAGCTCCGCTTTCGAAGCGGCATCGCCGGCGCCGCCGGCGCGACCGCCAGTCGGGCGATCGGCCGACCCCTGGTCGGCCTTGCCCTCGCGCGGCGGTACCAGGGCCAGACGCTCGCCGGGCGAGGTCGAGGTACTCACACTGCTCGACGCACGCGGCGTCGACGCCGTGGTATCGGCAACGAGTGTGGGCGCGCCGCTCACGCTGCCACGCCATTCATCGATCTGCGATCGCACCGCAGCGGCGGCTTCCCGCGCCGAGCCGCTGGCCGCGATCTCCTCGGCAGACGGAATGCGCAACACCGCGCCGCGCTTGAGCGCGTTGACGTTGTCCTTGAAGAACGCCTGCGGATTGTTCTTCAGCAGCGCCACCATCATCTGGTTGATGCTGACCGCATCGTCGGGGCGTGTGGCGCGGGCGATCTGGCCCAGCGTTTCGCCGGCTGCGACCGGTCCATATTCGCTGCCAGTTGCAGCCCTGGACGTGGCTGGCGGCGGTGGCGATGCCGGTTTGCCGGCAGCCACCGCCGGTTTCGTCGGAACCGCTGCAGCAGGCGCCGGTCGCGGGGTCGCCGGTTTCGATGACGGCAGGGCCTCGGTCGAACTGCGCTCCGGCTCCCTGGCGGCAACCGCGACAGCACTTGAGCCCTTGATTGCCGGTGCCATCACGGGCGGATCCAGCAGGATCGTGTATTCGCGCAGCAAGCGTCCCTTCGGCCAATTGGCTTCCAGCAGCATGCCGATGAACGGCTCGCGCACGATTTCCTTGCTGGTGACCTTGATGACAGGTTCGCCGCGCGCATTCTTGCCGAGACTGAAGTCGACCGGCACGCCAATCGTCGCGCGATTCATGCCGACCCGTTCGAAATCCTCGGTAGAAGCCAATTGCACGATCAGCCCCTCGGCTTCGCCGGGTGAACTCTGGATGATCGGAATCTCCGCAAGCAGCGGCTGATTGAGTCCGGACTGGACCTGGATCGCACCCAATCCCAGGGCAAACGCATTGGTCGCCCCCAGCGCGAGCGCAATTGCCAGCGACAGTTGCAGCGGTCGTTTCATGAAAAGGGCTCCCCAAATACGTTGTCGGTGAGCCTCGGCCGGCATCCCCCCGGGATGCCGCTCAAAGCTCGAAAATGCCTTATAACACAACCGTAACTATAGATCACAGATACGATTTCACCAATAGTTCGCCAACCTGAACGGCATTCAGCGCGGCCCCTTTGCGGATGTTGTCGGATACGACCCAGAGATTTATCCCCCGCGGGTGGGAAATATCCTCGCGAATCCGGCCTACAAATACCGCATCCCGGCCCGCCGCATCATCCGCCGGCGTGGGATAGCCGCCGGATTTGCGTTCATCGATGACGCACACCCCGGGCGCATTTTCCAGCAGTTCGCGCACCCGTTCTGGCGTGATCTTTTCGCGCGTCTCGATATGCACCGCCTCGGCATGACCGAGGAACACCGGCACCCTGACCGCAGTCGCGTTCACCTGGATCGACTCGTCGCCGAGGATCTTGCGCGTTTCCCAGACCATCTTCATCTCTTCCCGCGTGTAGCCATTGTCCTGGAACTCGTCGATGTGCGGAATGACGTTGAAGGCGATCTGCTTGCTGAACTTCTTCGGCGTTACCGGCTGGAGATTGATCAAGGCCGTGGTTTGCACGCCCAATTCCTCGATGCCCGAGCGGCCAGCCCCGGAAACCGACTGGTAGGTGGCGACGTTGATGCGCTCGATGCCGACCGCACGATGGATCGGTGCCAGCGCAACCAGCATCTGCATGGTCGAACAATTCGGATTGGCGATGATGCCGCGCCGCCTGTAGCCGGCAATCGCTTCGGGATTGACCTCGCTGACCACCAGCGGGATCTCCGCGTCGTTGCGGAACTCCGAAGTGTTGTCGATGACCACTGCGCCCGCCGCCGCCGCGCGCGGGGCATGCTCGCGGCTGACGCTGCCACCAGCCGAGAAGAATGCAATATCCATACCTGCAAAATCATAACTGGCAAGATCCTGCACAACCACCTTGCGCCCGCCGAAGTCGATTGTCTCGCCGGCGCTTCGTGCGCTTGCCAGCGGCACGAATTCACTGATCGGGAACTTGCGCTCGACGAGGATGCCGATCAGGGCATCGCCAACGGTGCCGGTGGCACCGACCATGGCCACCTTGAATCTGTCTTTCTTGCTCATTTCGGGAACCTGGGAAGGAGTGGGCTCGAGCATGGCAAACACCGCAGCGACCCGGCGACGGCTTGCCTGACCCCCTCATCATTCAACAAGACGCCTGCGCGGGAAAGTGACGAAATCGCATCGGCTCATCAATCGGCTGCTCCCGGCAGCAGCGGTTTCGGCGCCGCGACATCGGCGCACTGGGCACGATGGCGCAAGGCATGATCCATAAGGACCAGGGCAAGCATGGCCTCGACAATCGGCGTCGCGCGGAGGCCGACGCAGGGATCGTGGCGACCCTTGGTGCGCACCTCGACCGCCTCGCCGGCGAGATTCACGCTGCGCCCCGGGATGAGGATACTCGAAGTCGGCTTGAACGCGGCACTGGCCAGGATCGTCTGACCGCTGCTGATGCCGCCGAGGATTCCACCGGCATGGTTGCTGAGGAAGCCCCGCGGCGTCATCTCGTCGCGATGCTCGCTGCCATGCTGGCCGACCACGGCAAAGCCATCGCCAATCTCGACGCCCTTGACCGCGTTGATCGACATCAGCGCGGCGGCCATGTCGCCATCAAGCTTGCCGTAAACCGGCTCACCCCAACCCGGCGGCACGCCTTCGGCAAGCACGTTGACCCTTGCCCCGATCGAATCGCCCGACTTGCGCAGGGCATTGATGAAACCCTCCAGTTCGCCAAGCATCGAGGCATCCGGCCAGAAGAACGGATTCTGCTCGACCGCCTGCCAATCGAAAGCACGCGGGACCAGATTGCCCATCCCGGCCAGATAGCCACGAATCCGGATGCCGAAGTGCTCGGCCAGCCATTTGCGGGCGATGACGGCGGCGGCCACCCGCATGGTCGTCTCGCGCGCCGAGGCACGCCCGCCACCGCGCGGATCGCGAATGCCGTATTTCTGCCAGTAGGTGTAATCGGCATGACCGGGACGGAAGCTGTCGAGGATCTCGGCGTAATCCTTCGAGCGCTGATCGGTGTTGCGGATCAGCAAGGCGATCGGCGTTCCGGTGGTGCGCCCTTCAAAAACGCCTGAGAGGATCTCGATTTCGTCGGCCTCGTGGCGTTGCGAGGTGAATTTCGAGCGCCCGCTTGCACGCCGCTCGAGATCGTGGCGGAAATCTTCGGCGGCAATCGCCAGGCCGGGCGGACAGCCGTCGATGACGCAACCAATCGCCGGCCCATGACTCTCGCCAAAGGTGGTGACCGTGAACAGCTTTCCGAATGCGTTGCTCGACATGGCGGTGCGAGGATTCCCGGTTTGCAATCAGCGTTGCGCGGCCGCGCGGATCGCGTCGGCATGTTCGACAAGGTCGCCGCGATCGACGACGAAGACGCCCATCTGGCCAACCGCGAACTCGACCCAGTTGAACGGCACCTCGGGCAACAATTCAACCAGGGCACGCTCGCTCTCGCCAACCTCGACAATCAACACGCCATCCTCGGTCAGCACCTCGGGCGCTTCACGCAGTAGGCGCAAGGCCAGGTCGAGCCCGTCGTTGCCGGCTGTCAAACCCAGCTTTGGCTCATGTGCATATTCGGCCGGCATGGCCGCGTATTCGTCCTCGGTCACATACGGCGGATTGCTGACGATGAGGTCGTAGCGCTCGCCGCGCACGCCTTCGAACAAATCCGAGCTTATCGCACGCACTCGATCGCCGACGTCCTGGTACTCGATGTTCTCGCGCGCGAGGGCGAGGGCGTCGTCGCTGACATCGACCAGATCGACCAGCCAATCCGGGTAGTGCGAGGCCATGGCAATGCCGATGCAGCCGGAACCCGTGCACAGGTCCAGCGCGCGAAACACCTCGCGGTCATCCAGCCACGGCGAGAATCCACCGAGTATCAATTCGGCAATCGGCGAACGAGGCACCAGTGCCCGCCTGTCGGAAATGAACTCGAGGCCGGCAAACCAGGCCTTGCCGGTAAGGTACGCGATTGGCGTGCGTTCCTTGATGCGTCGCTCGATCAAGGCCAGCACGGCGAGCTTCTCCTCGGCGACCAGCCGCGCCTGCCCGTAGGCCGGCGACAGGTCATGCGGCAGCTGCAGGGTCTGCAGGACCAGATGGGTAGCCTCGTCGAGCGCGTTGTCGTAGCTGTGGCCGAAAGTCAGTCCGGCCGCGGAGAACCGGCTGGCAGCGTAACGGATGAAGTCGATGATCGTGGCGAGTTCGGCGGTCATTGAATGTGCGGATCCAGACGTGGTCGGCAATTATAGGCGGGTCGAACGACTTGTCAGAACCGGTAATCCCCACACAGGAATCCGCCTCGGCAAAACGCGGCCATCAAGCCCTGCGAGTCCCTCGATTTGGCAGGAACTGCACTTCTGCGCCGGATTGACAGCAGCCTGCGGCGAAGGGGGTGCAGGCCGTTGCGCATCCGCTGTGCTGCCTCATTGCCCACTCGGCACCTCGCCAGCGACCAAAATTTCATGTTATGTTCGGCGGTCGGCTCCGCTTTACGAAGCAAAACAAATGCGCGCCGAGTGTTTCCTTTATATTTTTTCGCGACCAGACATTTGGGGATCCAAGAGAATGAACAACAAGATTATCGCTGCATCCTGCGCCATCGCCTTGAGTGTTGCCGGAATTTCCGCAGCCCAGGCCAAAGGCGGCCCGGGACTTGGCTTGTCTACGGCCACCGGCAATTTCATCGGCGCATCCAGTGCAACGCCACGTCCTGCCGGCATGGCTCCGACGTGCATTTCCGTGGCCGGCATGACCGGCAATGGCGATTGGGGAAGTGGCGATCCCAACAACACGGTGATCGAAATCAATATCGGTGCCGGCAATGAAATGACCGGCGCGGCGGCCGATGCCTCGATCACCGCTTTCAGCCCGAGCTGGCTCTCCGAGGCAACGGTGACCTTTTCCTCAACGACCGCGTCGGATCCCAATGCGATCAACCTCACCATGTCCGGCACCGATGCCTCTGGCACAGAAGAAACCAGCACCGGCGGCGTTCTTCTGTTTGCTGACTACAGCTTGCCGAATATCCCGGTGAATGCCGATGGCATCCTGCGCCTCGAGTTCAACGAAGGTTTTGACGATGGCAGTGTCAATCCGGATTCCCAATGGAATGATGCCGCTGCTCCGACCACCTGTCAGGGTATCTATCTGACCTGCACGGATCAGGCTGCATGCGACGCGGCAGTTTCGGGTGGCGGTGGCACACCGCTTGGCGAAACCCAGGAATTGCCGACCTTGAGTCAGTGGGCGATGGGTCTCCTCGCACTCGGCCTCGGCATGCTTGCATTCCGCTCGCGCAAGCGCCTGTTCCCGATGCATTGATCGCAGCACGATCGGATATCGTGCGTTCCTGCGGCCGGGCATGTCCCGGCCGCATTGCTTTCCGGCCTCCCCGCAGAATCCGGGATCCGGCTCTGGGCCTGACGAGTTGCGCGCAGCCCGGAAACCTTCGGTGCCGTTATACTGCTGCCATGAAATTCGCCCTGATTCGTGGACGCGTCAGCACCACCTCCCTGTTTGTCATCGCCGCTTTGGGCGTCGCCATCGGCCTCTGGGCGGGAGCGCGCTGGATGTCGCCGGATCCCGCGCCAAAGACAAACATCGCCGTCATGTATCCGGCTCCGCTGGGCGTCCCCGACTTCACCTTGCAGCGTGCCGACGGGAAGGCATTCACGGCCGCCGACCTGCGCGGACACTGGACGATCGCGTTTTTCGGCTTCACGCATTGCCCGGATGTGTGCCCGACCACGCTGGCGGCGTTCAAGCAGGTCTGGGCCAGGCTGGCCGAGCACGGCAAGACCGAAAAGGTGCAGTTCCTCTTCATCTCGGTCGATCCGCAGCGCGACACGCCGGAGCAACTCGCGCGCTACATCGCGTTCTTCAACAAGGATTTCATTGCGGCGACTGCTGTCGACGAGGAATTGACCCGCTTGACCCGCGCCCTTGGCATCCTCTATCTGCGTGTCCCCGATCAAGCCGGCGGCTACAGCATCGATCACAGCGCTTCAGCCATGATCATAGATCCTGAAGGTCGCCGCGCCGGCATGTTCCGCCCGCCGTTCGCGGTGGAGCCGATCAGTGCCGACATCCTCGCCCTGGTCGAAGCCCGATGACTCCCGGCATCCTGCTGCAATACCTGCTGCCGCACCGCTTGCTGTCGCGAATCATCTTCCACGTCACGCGCTGGACATGGACACCATGGAAGAACCTGCTGATCCGCCAGATCTCGCAGCGCTTCAAGGTTGATCTGGGCGAAGCAGCCGAACCCGACATCAACGCCTATGCGCATTTCAATGCGTTCTTCACGCGCGCCCTGAAGCCGGGCGCGCGGCCGATGAGCGCCGATGCAAACGTGCTCGTTTGTCCGGCGGACGGCCATGTCAGCCAGTCCGGGGCAATCCATGGAGGGCGCATCTTCCAGGCCAAGGGCCGGGATTTCAGCGCAGTCGAGCTGCTCGGCGATGCGCAAGCCGCCGTTGCCTACGCGGATGGCCAGTTCATCACCATCTACCTGTCGCCGCGTGACTACCATCGCGTGCACATGCCGATGAGCGGAACCTTGGTCGCCACCACGCATATTCCCGGGCGGATTTTCAGCGTGGCGCCAAAAGCCGTCGAGTCGATTCCTCGCCTGTTTGCGCGCAACGAACGCCTCGTCTGCCATTTCGAGGGTGCGCACGGGCCGTTTGCAGTTGTGCTGGTTGGTGCCTTGCTTGTGTCCAGCGTATCGACTGTCTGGGGGAATCTTGAAATTCCCCCGTACGCCTCCCGCGTGAACAAACGTGACTACCGCGGCCAATCGATCCGGCTCGAGCGCGGGGCGGAGATGGGTCGTTTCAACATGGGTTCGACGGTCATCCTCTTGCTGCCGGCAGTGGGGCCGCGGCTGGACCCAAGGCTGGTGCCCGAACAGGCGGTGCGCGTCCGCCAGGACATGGGCGCACTCGGCCCGGGCGCAGAAGACTGAATCGATCAAGCTTGAGAAATTCGTTGAAAGTGTGAATCAGGCATAGCTTTACCCCCCGGAATGCGACTAGAATTGTCAGAACATTACATTCCGCGTCACTTGAGCGGCTGTCGAATATCAGGGGGAACATCCATGCAACTGATTACTCGCTTGATTGCACTTACCCGCGGCGTCCAGCTTCGTCGCCAGTTCAAGGAAATCGAGAAGGTTCTGGAGCAATTGCCAGCCAACTCGCGGCGCCAGCTGGCCGCACTCTCGATGCGCGAGTTCTCGAATGCGACGAAATGCGAATATCCGCATCTCTACGCGACGCCACCGGAAGAGAAGTATTCGCCTTGGGGCAGCGGTACCGCGATCGGCTACGAGCGCATGAAATCCGACAGCCTGCAGGTGCGCCTGCGTGGCCTTGCCCTCTGGCTCACGGTGACCTTCCATGAAACCAAGGATTCCCCGTACGCCGATCAACGCGAACTGCACCGCCAGGTCATGCGCACATTGCGCACCTTGAAGGAATCGGTGCCTGCCAACGAGATGTCGCAACTGCTGGCAAATCATCCCCAGGCAGCCTGAGTCGACATTTCTCGCAATCAGCAGATTGCAGACAGAAGAAGCACGGCTTGGGCCGTGCTTTTTTTGTGGCCAGGAACTTGCCGGGATTGCTGGCGGTGCGGCCGCCTGCGTCGCCGACGGCTGGCGGCCTTATCGCCATAAACGTCTGCCATTCCTATCGGTGTCGCCCTAGCGCCCGCAAGCTGGCAGGCGCAGCCGCTGGCCGGCCTTGATCGGATAATGCGGCGCGCGGATGTGATTCAGCTGTGCGATCTCGCGAATCTGGCTTGCGCCGCAGCCGCTCTTGCGCGCAATGGCCGCAAGATTGTCGCCGCGCCGCACGACATACACATTTGCCGTGGCCGCCGCCTTTCTGGCAACAGCACCTTGCGCCGGTCGTACGGCTGCCGTGGCCGCATTCAGTGTTTTCGCCAGATCGACCCAGGCTCCCGTGCCGCACTTGCCCGCATAGGCCAGCTGCAGCGGTGCCGGGACCTCCAGGCGTGTGCCAACGGGCAGCTTCGCCTGCGGGTCGAGCGCCGGATTCAGGTTGCGCAGTGCGCGGAACCAGCCATCGTAGAGATTTCCTTCGCTGCCGAAACAGACGGTCAACTCGGTCAGCGTTGCCGGCACGGTCAATTCGATGCTTGCAGGGCGGCCGTCGATCTTCGGGAACTCGAGGTTATAGCGCTCCGGGTGCAGGAACAACCAGGCCGCCGCAAGCACCATCGGCACATAGTCGCGGGTTTCATCGGGCAGGATCGAGTAGATCTTCGGATCCCAGAAACTTGTCGATCCGCCTTGTGCGGCGAGTCGGCGCATGCGCCCCTCGCCGCCATTGTAGGCGGCAATGACAAGCTCCAGGTTGCCATTGAATACTTTCAGTTGTTCATTGATATAGGCTGCGTTGGCCCGCGCCGAAAGGCCCGGATCGAAGCGCTGGTCGAACCCATCGCGCGAGCTGAGGCCGAAGCGCAAGCCCGTGGCATACATGAACTGCAACGGCCCCGATGCCCCCGCCCGCGAGACCGCGTGGACGCGACCATTCGACTCCTTGGCCAGCATGCCGAACAGCAAGGCCTCGGGCAGGCCGGCCTTGTGATATTCCGGCCACATGCGGTAACGCATGATCTCGTAGTTGACATAGGTGGTGATGAGGTTGGGCCGGTACTGCGTGAGCCACTGCTCGATGCCGGCGTTGACCGCATCGTTGATGGTCAGGATGTCGGCCAGTTCGCGCCCATTGAGGAGGGTGATGGTGCGTTTCATCTCCGGCAGGCTGCCGATCACCGGCGAGGTTTCGCCGGCTTCGGTCTTGTCTTCCTCGACAATTCGATCCGGATCCTCGGCACTTTCGAGCAAGGGAGCATCCACGCCGAGACGCAACAGGCGATCGTAGGCCGAGAAAAAGCGCGCCTGATCACAGCCCGCGACCGTCCCGCAAAGGATCGCCTTGGCCTGCAGATCATCGAGTGCGGCCTTGATCTCTATCGCGGCGCGATCGCGTTCGCCGCTTCGGGCGAGGATCAAGCCGGCTTCAAAGCGCTTGCTGATGCCGTCGAGCTGCGCAAACAGGGCATTGACTGCGACCTCATCGACCTTCCCCGTCGCCGTCGGTCGGCTGCCAGTGGTGACGCCTGCACATGACGCCAGCATGGCAGCGCACAAGGTCAGGGTGAATCGAAAAAGCAGCGACATCGGCAAGTGTCCCGGTCAACAAACACGCCACGGTAACCGAGGATCGCATCGGCGGCAACGCGCGGACGACCGCTCGTCTACAATCCCTGCTTCTGTATTCGGCGAATGACCAAGGAGTCCAGCGGTGAACGAGATTCTTGTCGGCAAAAGCGATCAGGACGTCTGGCTGCATGCAAAATACGCCAATCGCCACGGCCTCATCGCCGGCGCCACCGGCACCGGCAAATCGGTCAGCCTGATGGTTCTCGCCGAAGGCTTCTCGAAGCTCGGCGTGCCGGTATTCCTCGCCGACGTGAAGGGCGACCTGGCAGGCCTGGCGCAAGCCGGGACGATGGGGGAGAAGTTGAAGGAACGCATCGACAGGCTCGGCATCGACTGGGCACCGAATGCGAATCCCGTCGTGTTCTGGGATATCTACGGCAAGCTCGGCCATCCGGTTCGCACGACGATCTCGGAGATGGGTCCGCAGCTGCTGGGCCGCCTGCTCGAACTCAACGATACCCAGCAGGGCGTCCTCGAAGTCGTGTTCAAGGCGGCCGACGAGGATGGCCTGTTGATCCTCGATCTGAAAGACCTGCGCGCGATGCTCAATTTCGCCTCGGAGAATGCCAAGGCGATCTCGAAACAATACGGCTTGATCAGCCCGGCCTCGATCGCCGCGATCCAGCGTGGCCTGCTTTCGCTGGAGCAATCCGGTGCCGATCATTTCTTCGGCGAGCCGGCACTCGACCTCGCGGACTTCATGCGCCAGGACATGTCCGGTCGCGGCATCGTCAACATCCTCGCCGCCGACCAGCTCATCCTCAAGCCCAGGCTGTATTCGACCTTCCTGCTCTGGATGCTCTCGGAGCTGTTTGAAAGCCTGCCCGAGGCGGGCGATCTCGACAAGCCCAAGCTGGTGTTCTTTTTCGACGAGGCGCACCTGCTCTTCGACGATGCCCCACCCGCGTTGATCCAGCGCATCGAGCAGGTCGTGCGCCTGATCCGCTCGAAGGCGGTCGGTGTCTATTTCTGTTCGCAGAATCCCGACGACGTGCCGCAAGTGGTGCTTGGCCAGTTGGGCAATCGTGTCCAGCATGCCTTGCGCGCCTTTACGCCGCGCGACCAGAAGGCCGTGCGCGCAGCAGCGGAGACTTTCCCGCCAAATCCGAAAGTCGATGTGGTCGCAGTGATCACCCAACTCGGCGTCGGCGAGGCCTTGGTGACCACGCTGCAGGATCGTGGCATCCCCTTGCCGGTGCAGCGGACCTTGATCGCGTCCCCCGGCTGCCGCATCGGCACGATCACGGACGAGGAGCGGGCAACCGTTCGTTCCCGATCCCCGGTTGGCGGGAAGTACGACACCGAAATCGACCGCGAATCCGCATTCGAGAAACTCGCGGCGCGCACCGAGGCAGAGGCTGCTGCAGCGCCGGCACCGGCAAGCCGGGGCGCGGGCCCGGCTCCGGCGGAAGCCGGTGGCGGGCTCATGGACAAAGTCAGTGGCGTGCTCTTCGGCACCGGCCGTCGCCAGGGCATGCTGGAAGCGATGGCCAAATCGGCCGCACGCAATGCCGGTGGACAGATCAGCCGCTCGATCATGCGCGGCGTGCTGGGCGGCATCTTCAAGGGCCGCTGAATCCGGCCCGCATGAGCCGCTGGCGTCCCCCGGCAGAAGCATCCTCGCCGCTGATCACGGCGGCGGGACTCGAGCGCCTGCGAGCCGAGCTTGACGAACTCTGGAATGTGCGTCGCCCCGAGGTGGTGGGTGCGTTGAGTGCGGCCGCGGCAGAAGGCGATCGCTCTGAAAATGCCGAGTACATCTATCGCAAGAAGCAGTTGGCGGAAATTGATCGTCGCGTGCGTTACCTCGGCAAGCGCATCCCCGCCCTGCGTCCCGCACACGGGCCACCGACGGATGCCTCGGCGGTGTATTTCGGGGCCTGGTTTTCGGTCGAGGACGAGGACGGCAGCACGCATGACTACCGCATCGTCGGTGCCGATGAAACGGACGCGGCACGCGGCTGGATCAGCATTGACGCCCCATTCGCGCGTGCCGCACTCAAGCGCCGCGTTGATGACGAATTCGAGGTGCAGACTCCGCAGGGGCTGCGCCGCTGCGTGATCACCCGCGTCGAGTACAGCGAACCGGCCCGGGCACGGTAGTCGTGGCTGGCGGGCACCCATGCCTGCGCGTTGCGGGCATGCAGGCCCTCCATGCCATCGCCTGCAACTGCTCGGCAACTGCTTCTGCGTTGCTCTCGGCCCTTGTTCCCGACAGGGCTCAACCGCCTCCATCCTTGGAGGCGTACCTCCTGCATCCATGCAGTCGTCCTGCGTTGCAGGCATACAGGCCATCCATGGCATCGCCGGCAACTGCTCCTGCGTTGCAGGCATACAGGCCATCCATGGCCATAACAAAACGGGTGGGTCTTGCGACCCACCCGTTTCAGGGATTCATTGCCTGCCAGCGATCAGGGTTCGACCGGCAGGTAGACCTTGTAGGTGTTCTCGCCTTCTTCGCTGGTCGCGCTGATCTCGTCCCAGAAGCGGCCACCGTTCATCTCGCTGTAGAGATAGCCGTGGGTCTCGGCAAACGCCTTCTCCTGCAGGCGCAGCAGCGGCAGCGCTGCCGGACTCCCGGCGTACTCGGTCACCAGGGCAAGTCCGCTGTAGCTGAGCCTGGCCTTGACCTTGCCATCGACGATCAGGTTGCCATCCTCGTCGTGATCACCGGCCTTCAATTCCGCAGCAGGCTCGGCATCGGACAATTCCTCGACGGTTTCGGAAACCACCGGCGTGGTGATCGTGTAGGTGTTTCCGTCCAGCGTGAATTCGGCCGCGCTGACCGGGATGGCAACATCAAACACGTAGTTCTCGTCGCCCCAGTTGGTCGTGATCGTGCGCACCGGCCCAGCCTGGGTCAGACCGGTCTTCTTCATCACTTCTTCGATCTGGGTCACCGCGGTGAGGGTGACATCGGCAACCTCGTCCAGCGTGCGTGGCGATTTTGTTGACACGAACAGGAGCGGAACGCCAGTCACCTCGACCGGCTGGATGTCCTGGTCCTTGTAATCCACGTTCGGGAACGAGGCGAGCATGTTGGCGAAGTTCGACACGGCGGTCTGCACGTTGGCGTCCGGCTTGCCGTGGATGTACAGCCCTGCATAGCGCGATTTCAGATCCCAGCCGTAATCGACGTCGTAGGCCCAGACGATCTTCGTGGTCTTGCCGTTCTCGGAGGGGTTCAAGGTGATCGTGTAGAACTTGTTCGTCCCGGTGAAGTCGTTCTCGACGGCCATCCTGACCTGGCTGTCTTCGTCGGAAGAGACGATCTCCAGCTTGCCCTTGCCAACGGTTTCATTGCCATTCCAGTTGACGACCGCACCCGGGCCGTTGCGCTTGCCGTCATAGGTCATGTGCAACTGCGGGTCGAGTCGGCGCTCGGGCGACCATTCCGGGAATCGACGCAGGGTATTGGCCGCATCGAAGATCTGGCGCACGGGGCTGGACACCTCGACCGTTCGCTCGACATGCCCATGGTCAGGCAACAACGCACCGACCCCGACGACCAGCGCGGCGACGATCAGCAAGGAAACCAGCAATTCGAGAACACGCGTCATTCCGGACCTCTCCAGCGTTTGATAGACAACCGGTGCAACTTCCAGCCGGCCCAACGCCTGCAACGCGATGGATCGCCCGGCCCGGCGGTTGGGTGCCCACGGATCGATCCTCCCCGATCCGCATGGCTCAGACCGGCCATGGTACTTGAGTCTTGGCCCCGATGGCTACGACCCGAACCACGATTCCGGCCTGAAAGGGATGCTCAGACTATGCCGAGCTCGAAGGCCTTGAGGACGGCGCGGGTACGGTCGCGCACGCCCAGTTTCGAGAGGATGTTGGAGACATGATTCTTCACCGTGCCCTCGGCAACCCCGAGCGAATTGGCGATTTCCTTGTTGCTGTAACCGCCGGCCATCAGGCGCAGGATCTCGGTTTCCCGCTCGGTCAGCGGATCCGGGCGGTCAAGGCTGGTGAAATCGTTGTGCATGCGCTCGAGCCCGGACAGCAGGCGCTGGGTCACCATGGGCGCGACCAGCGAGCCGCCTCCGGCAACCACCTTGACCGCATCAACCAGCTGATCGAGTGATACATCCTTGAGCAGGTAACCACGTGCGCCCGCTTTCAAGCCGGACAGGACCAGTTGTTCGTCATCGAACGTGGTCAGGATGATCGTCGGCGGCAACTTGCCGCTGCTGCCGAGGGCGTTGAGCACATCGAGGCCGGACATGCCGGGCATGCGCATGTCCAGCAGAACAACGTCCGGCGCGACTTCAGGGATCAGTTGCACGGCCTGGGCGCCATCCACCGCCTCGGCGACGACACGGATGGAATCGGACAATTCAAGCAGCGAGCGAATGCCCTGGCGAACCAGGGTCTGGTCATCGACCAGGCATACGGAAATCATGGTGTTGCCTCCAGGGGCAGCCAGGCATCAAGGGCGAATCCCTGATCGCGTGAAGTGACGATATCGAGTTGGCCGCCGAATTGCGAAAGGCGTTCGCGCATGCCGGTCAAGCCATTGCCCGGCTTGAGCTGGATCACGCCGCGACCATCGTCGCGGGCATGGATGGCGAGCCGGCTGTCCTCGGTACGCTCGAAGCTCAGCCAGAGATTGCGTGCATTGGCGTGACGCACCGCGTTGGTGATGATTTCCTGCGCGCAGCGCAACAGGAGTTGCGCACGGCGCGGATCATCGACAGTGAAGCGCGGCGGCAACTGCAGGTGGATGTCGAGCCCGGGCACGCCTTCAGTCAGAGCTTCCAGGGCGGCCGTCAAATCAATGCTGTCGTGCTCGCGAAGCTGGCTGACGACTTCGCGTACATCACTGAGCAGCAGGCGCGCCACCGACTGCGCCTGGCGCACATGCTCGTGCGCCTGCCCGCTGACCAGATGGCTGGCAACTTCCAGGTTGAGGCTCAGCGCGGTCAAATGATGGCCGACCAGATCGTGCAATTCGCGTGAAATGCGCATGCGCTCGCCCAGTCGACTGGATTCCGCCAGCAGGGCGCGGGTTGCCCGCAATTCGGCATTCAGCCGGCGCTGATCCTCGCGCGCCTCGGCTTGTTGCCTGGCAATCAGCGAAGTCACGAACGTCGTCGCGGAAATGCCGAGGTACATGATCGCCTGCCAGGCAGCCAGGCTCACCGAATAGTTCGGCCAGCTCGCAAACAACGGCAACAACGAGAAATTCTGCAGGATCATCCAGGCCACGCCGACACGCAGGCCGAGGATCCACGGCAAGGCGACAGACACCACGACCAGCAGCAAGGCGCACAGGCCGCTTTGGCTGAGCCAGCCCACGGCAATGGCGAGCAGATTGAGCAGGAGCAACGAGGCAACCTGCACGAGTCGGCGCAATCCCGAAGCATTGCGCGAACCCAGGTCGTGGGTGAGAAACCAGAAGACCAGGCCGAATGCCAGGTAGCTGCCCAGCCAGACATCGTAGAACCAGGCCGGCCGCCCCCGATCGAGCATGTCGGCGACCACCGTGTCGTACTGCAACAGCGGGATACCCACGCAGGCGTAGGTGAACAGGCTGGCATAGCGCAACAGGCGGATATGGTTGAAATGCGGCGTCGGCATGACCTCATCATAAGCTGGTCGGACACGCCCGCAACCTGTCCGAAGTCATTGCCAGCGCAGGCGATCGGAGCTGCCCGCCTGGGCGCGGGAAGGCTGAAGACAGGACCTCCACGCTTATTTAATGGTCCGTGGATCGACCGCATGCGATAATCCACACTCCGTGCCGAATGAATCGGCAAGGTCAGAATATTCCGCTGGAGTGGTTCAAGGCATGACCCTAGTAATTCGCGACGTGCGCGAGCACGAGCTCGATTCCGTGCTCGCACTCAACAACGCCGTCGGTCCGCGCATCCTGGCTCTGGATTCCAGTCGCATGCGCTGGTTTTTCAACCATGCATCCTATTTCCGCGTGGCCGAAGTCGATGGCGTGATTGCCGGCTTCCTCATTGCATTGCGTGAAACGGCGGCCTATGCAAGTCCGAACTTCCTCTGGTTTCGCGAGCGCTATCCGGAGTTTGTCTACATCGATCGCATCGTCATCGCCGAACCGTATCGCGGCCTTGGTCTGGGCCGGATCTTCTATTGCGACGTGACCAGCTACGCCGAAGTGCGCGTTCCGCTGCTTGCCTGCGAGGTTTTCCTGGAGCCACGTGACGATGTCGCCGTGCTTTTCCATGGCACCTACGGCTTCAACGAAGTCGGCCAGCAGGTCATGCCTGGCGTCGGCCGCACGGTCAGCTTGCTGGCCAAGGCACTGTGCAGCCACGAATTCGTGCGGGACACCTACCTGACGGCCGGTAGCGGCGAATTGCCCGACCTGCCCTGGCTTGCCGAGCGCACCGAAGCAAGGGTCGGCGAGCGCGGTGCGCGTGCCACCGGCAGTTGATCGCGACCGATGAGCGAATCCGCGAAGTCCATCGAACCGGCATCCGAACTCAAGTTCGGCCAGGTCGGCGTCGCCAACCTGCGCCTGAAGCGTCTGCACGCGGATGCGATGTCCGCCGAACTGCAGGCCAAGGTGAACAGTGCGCCGCAGCTCTTCCTGCGCACGCCGGTAATACTCGACCTGAGCCACCTGCCCGGCCTGCCGACGGCGGACGAAGTGCGCGGCCTGTTTGGTCGAATCCGTGCCGCCGGCATGCTGCCGGTCGGCCTGTCTTACGGAACAACCGAGAACGAGGAACTCGCGCGCGCGCTCGACCTGCCGCTGTTCGCGAAATTCCGCGCCGCTTTCGAGCGTGCCGGCGAACCGATGGTCACACCGCCATCCACATCGGCAGCGGAGCCGACGCCGGTGCCGGTGGACACGCCGACACCGGTCCCGGCGAGCCATGCGCGTGCATCGGGTCTGCACCAGGACAGCCCGGTGCGTTCTGGCCAGCAGGTCTATGCGCGCGGCAGCGACCTGGTGGTGACCAAACTGGTCGCCAACGGTGCCGAAGTGATCGCGGACGGCTCGATACACATTTACGGCGCACTGCGCGGTCGCGCCCTGGCCGGTGCACAAGGCGATGAGAGCGCGCGCATCTATTGTCAGGAATTCCATGCCGAACTGGTTTCCATCGCCGGGCGGTACCGGGTATTCGAGGATCTTCCGCAAGACTTGCGCGGCAAACCCGTGCAGGCCTGGCTGGAGGGGGAAAAACTGCTGCTGGCCAGGCTCGGCTGACGGCGGAATCAACAAGAGCCACGGGAGTTGGGACATTGACTGAGATCATCGTTGTCACGTCCGGCAAGGGCGGAGTGGGCAAGACCACGACGAGCGCGTCGCTGGCCGTCGGTCTGGCCAAGCGCGGAAAGAAAGTCGCCGTCATCGATTTCGATGTCGGTTTGCGCAATCTCGACCTGATCATGGGTTGCGAACGTCGCGTCGTCTATGACTTCGTCAATGTCATCAATGGCGAATGCACGCTCAAGCAGGCGCTGATCAAGGACAAGCGCTACGACTCGCTGTTCATCCTTGCGGCATCGCAAACCCGCGACAAGGATGCCCTGTCCAGGGACGGTGTCGACAAGGTGCTGAAAGAGCTTGCCGAAGACGGTTTTGATTTCGTCATCTGCGATTCGCCGGCCGGCATCGAAAAAGGTGCGGCCCTGGCCATGTACTTTGCCGATCGCGCCGTGGTCGTGGTCAATCCCGAGGTTTCCAGCGTACGCGATTCCGACCGCATCCTCGGCCTGCTCGCAAGCAAGACCCGCCGCGCCGAACTCGGCAACGGCGCCGTCGAACAAAATCTCCTGCTGACCCGCTACAACCCGAACCGGGTCGAGTCGGGCGACATGATGAGCATCGCCGACGTGCAGGAAATCCTCGGCATCGAGGTGATCGGCGTCATTCCCGAATCCGAAGGCGTGCTCGCCGCATCCAATGCCGGTGTCCCGGTCATTCTCGATGAGACTTCGAACGCCGGTCTCGCCTATGACGATGCGGTAGCACGCCTGCTCGGTGAAAACAGGCCGCTGCGCTTCATCGATGCGCAGAAGAAAGGCCTGCTGTCACGACTTTTCAGGAGCTGAGCATGGGAATCCTCGACTTCTTCAAGAACAAGCCGAAGAACACCGCCAACGTCGCCAAGGAACGCCTGCGCATCATCGTCGCGCAGGAGCGCGCCCAGCGCGACAGCCCGGATTACCTGCCGACCCTGCGCCGTGAAATCCTCGAAGTCATCAAGAAATACGTCAACGTCGATCCCGATGCCGTGCTGATCAGTGTCGAACGGGATGGCGAACACGAGGTGCTGGAACTCTCGGTCGCCCTGCCCGAAAAAGCCAATGCCGCACTCGGCAATGGCTGAGCATCGATGCTGCGCCTTGCCGATGTCGATGAGCAGGTCATCCGCAACCTGCTCCATCGATATGCCTTGCAGCTCGAACACATTGCCGAGGGCGAGACCATCCCGGGCAGCTACTGGGGCGAAACCGAGGCCGGCCTGATCGGCTCGACGGTGTTCGCGCGCAGCGACACGCCGCTGCATTCCTTGCTGCATGAAGCCTGTCACCTGATCGTGCTGCCGGTGGAACGGCGTGCGCAGGTGCATACCGATGCCACCGATTCGATCGCCGAAGAGGATGCCGCCTGCTATCTGCAGATCCTCCTTGCCGATTCCTTGCCCGGTGTCGGCCGCGAGCGCCTGATGACGGACATGGACGCATGGGGTTACACCTTCCGCCTCGGCTCCGCGCGCGCCTGGTTCGAGAACGATGCGGACGACGCGCGCGATTGGCTTGAGGCGCATTCACTGCTGCCGGCGCCATGAGCCAGGACTCGCGCGTCCGCCAAAGCCCGCGCGATCAGCGCAACTCCCTGCGCACCGACCAGCTTTGATGGATCTGGCGACGCGCTCCAGATGGCACTTCAGGGCACCTCGAACCCATCGCGGAAAATCAGGTCGATCGGGCCACTCGGCAACGGCCAGGCCCAGGCACCACGCCCGCGGGTGAACACGGCCAAGGTGCTGAAACCCCGGTCAATTGCCATGTCCCAGATCATCACGCGGGGCAGACCGTTCTCGAACCGGTACCAGACAGGTGAAACCGCGCTGACATCATCGGTGTAGTAAAGGCCCCAGTCGCTGCCGGCAAACACCTGGTTTGGCATGTTCGGGTTGACCGCGATCGCGTTCACCGGAATATTCGGCAAGTTGCCGCTGACATTGCGCCAGCTGAATGTCGCGCAGCTGCTCTGGCAACTGACCTGGTAGACGTGACCGGGCGTCGCCGGCGTGTTCTGGTCGAATCCGCCGAGCGCCGCATAGCCGGTCGCGCTCGCCGCCGGATTGGCGGCATCGGCGACGTCGATCGCCACATCCATGACCGGACGATTCGGCAACACGGCATTGGCCGCAGTGAGGTTGACCCAGCTTGCCGAACCCGCCGTGCCCTGGTTCATGCCGAAACCGACCTGGACATTGCCGTCGTTGGTTCCGGCAATGACCACGCTGGGAGTCTTCGTCGCATGCGCAAGCTGATTGATGAAGGATCGATCGTTCAAGGTGCCCTTGGTCAGGTTCGGGCTGTTCGCATACCAGCTGCTGCCGGGGATTCCGCCAACCAGCGTTTCCCAGACGCGATTGGTCCCACCCAGCATGTAACTGCAACCGATGGATGAGGAACAACCGCTGCCAGCGACATCAAGCGCACCGTAGCGATAGATCTCGATCGGCATGACGAAACTCAGCGTGTCACCACCCCAGCCGGAATTGGCTGACGTCGTGCCACCATTGATCCCGGTCTGGGAAACAACAAGATTTCCATTCTGTGATGAAAAATACCAGCGCTGCTCGTTGACCGGCTCGATGCGTGTGTAGATGCCGTCGCCGCCGAGCCTCACGTTCCATTGCACGGCGGCAGGATTGGTATTGCTCCAGCGCACCGCATCGCTGCCATTGTCCTGCGCGCCGGCGCTGGCCCCCGGCGAGGGTGCGGTGGCGAAATTCGCCGTGATGTCGCCGGAATAGAGCTCGATCGAGCCGATCGTCTGGTTGAGCGAAATGAAGGTTGGTCGGTTGGCTGTCGACGAACCACCGCTGCCAAACTGCGCATTCGCGGTGTAGAACACGCCACCGTCACTGCCGCTGAGCACCTTGTTGGCGTCATGGCCGCCGAACGCATTGGGCAGGAACGCGCGGGCATGGTGATCGACATGCACGTTGCCGCCGCCGTAACCGCAGGTGATGTCCTGGAATGTGGTGCCGCCGTTGGTGGAGCGGTACATGTCGACGCCGCTGAGCAGGACGATCTCGGGATTGCCGGGGTACACCGTCAGGCCGGCGTCGTACCACATCTGGCTGCCACCGCCGGCGGCATTGTTGCAGCCCCCCGCTTGCACGCCTGAGCTGGTCGCGCGCTGGACCCAGGTGTTGCCGCCATCATTGCTCCGCCAGACACCCAGCACGGCGCTGGTGGAAGCATTCGAGCCCATCGCGTAGAGGATGTCCGGGTTGCTTGCGGAATCGGCCAGTTCGAGGCGACCCAGGTTCTTGCCGGCAGGGTTGCCATTGCCGGTTCCGGCCGGCCAGCCGTTGTCGAGCAGGGTCCAGTCGGTCGTTGCCGGGCAACCACTGGCCGGCAAGGTGGCCCGGTACACGCCATTCGCACCGAGGTTGGCCAGGTCAGGCTGCACGGTCGTCGGATTGCCACGCGTGCCGACGGCAGCGAAGACGCGCGTCGCACCGCCACCGGCGTCCTGCACGATCAAGCCGGTAATGTCCTGGCGCTGGTCGAGGTGGCTGTTCGTGTAGCAGGGCCCGGTCCAGTCGACGCCGGCATTGTTGGAAACAAACAGGCCGGTCTTGGTGCCGACGATGATCGTGTCGAGGTCGTTCGGATTGGTCCTGATCTTGCCGACCGCCTGGTATTGCGGGAAGCCAAGCCCCGCGGATGGCGGATAGTGCGGATTGAACACGTCCTCGCCAAGCACGCTCCAGGTCTCGCCCTTGTCCACGCTTTTGAGCACGCCGGACGAACCAAAAGAGAATGAACCGTAGCGAAGATCGCCGGTACCGAGGTAAATCACATTCGGATCGCTAGGCACGATATGGATTTCGCCAATCGCCGTGCTGGCGATTGCACGATCGTCGGTGACATTGCGCCAGGTCGTGTTGGCGCTGCAGCAATTGGTCGATTTCCACAGCCCGCCGCCGTCGGAAGCCGCGTAAACCGTGTACAGGCCATCGATGTCCGGACCATCCGGGTCGACGGCGATGACGTTGACCCGGCCTGCGACCTTGGTTCCCGCGTTGAGCAAGGGCGATGGACCGAGAAAGGTCCAGCCATCCGGGGTCAGGGTCAGGGGCGATTGCGCCGAGCGCTGGTAGCTCTTGTCGCCAGCGGGGACCCGGGCAGTCATCTGCCGGTCGGCCGGCTTCGCCTCCTCATACCAGGCAGGACTGAAATTCATGGTCGGATAGGCAACGCGATGCGCCCAGTAGTCGCCGGCGATGGGCTTGGCCCATGGGCCAACGCTGTCGGAATCCTGTACTTCGTGCGAGGACAAGGCGAACAATCCGCCCGCCACCGCCAATGCCAAGGTGATAACGCTCGCAACGTACGCAGATTTCATGTTGATCCCCGGAAGATCCACCGAATGGCGAATCACGCCGATGGTACTTGCGGCCCGTCGTTCGGTCCATGTGCCGATTGACCTCTCCGTCGGGAGCCGGACGATTCACGCATGCCCGGGTTGCCACGTCACGGCGCGCGACGTCACTCCTTCGAAGCGATCACGCCCGCCCACGCCACGGCTTCGTCGCTGGCCGCCCGCCCGCATGTTCGATGGGAGCGCCCCCGCATCGGTTGCGCCGGCGCCACGGCCAAGGCTAGCCTCCGCTTTCGATTCGTGGAGATGCCTGATGAAACTTGCAGTGCTTGTGCCAACCGTTGTTGGCAGCTTGATCCTGCTGGGCTGCGGTGCCCAGCCAACACGTACTGAAACGATCGCCCCGGCAGCAACGGAAGCGGTGCACGCAGCCGACGCCGACGCATTCGTCGCCGGCGTGAACCAGGAAATCCGCGATCACTATGTCGAGGATGCCGCCGCGCAGTGGGTGGCGGCGACCTACATCACGGCGGATACCGGCGTGCTTGAGGCGAAGTCCAGCGAACGCAGCCTGATCCGCCTGAAAAACGCCATCGATGCCTCGCACCGCTTCGATGGCGTGAGCGGAATCAGCGCCGAAAGCGCGCGCGGCATCGAGATGCTCAAGCGCCAGAGCGCGATGCCGACGCCAAAGGATCCGGCGCACCTGGCCGAGATGGCCACCCTCGCTTCCCGACTCGGGGCGGCCTACGGCTCCGGCAAATCCTGCAAGGACCCGGCGGATCCGGCGACCTGCCGGAACCTCAACCAGTTGTCCGAGGTTCTCGCGGACAGTCGAGACTGGAACGAGGATCTGGAAGCCTGGCAGGGTTGGCATTCAGTCGGACGCGGGATGCGCGCTGACTATCAGCGCTTCGCGGAATTGCTCAACGAAGGCGCACGCGACACCGGCTATGCCGATGCCGGCCAGGCCTGGCGATCCGGCTACGACATGGATCCCGCTGCCCTGCGCGCGGAAACCGATCGCCTGTGGGGCCAGGTCAAGCCGCTGTACTCGCAACTGCAGTGCTATGTGCGCGGCAGGCTCGAGGAAAAATATCCGGGCAAGATGCCCAAGGACGGCACGATCCCGGCACATGTTACCGGCAACATGTGGGCACAGGACTGGTCGGCGCTGTATCCGCTGGTGCAACCCTATCCCGGCATCAGCGGCGTCGATGTGACCAAGGCACTCAAAAAGCAGAAATACACGCCGGAAAAAATGGTTCGCAGTGCCGAGGATTTCTACCGGTCGCTCGGCATGCCGGCCCTGCCCGCCTCGTTCTTCGAGCGCTCGCAGTTCGTGCGCCCGCGTGATCGCGACGTGGTCTGCCACGCCAGCGCCTGGGACACCAACCTCGAAGGCGACGTGCGCATCAAGATGTGCATCACCCCGACGGAAGAGGATTTCCGCACGATCTACCACGAGCTGGGGCACATCTATTACTACCTCGCCTACAACAAGCTGCCGCCACTGTTCCAGACTGGCGCGCATGATGGCTTCCACGAAGCCATCGGCGATACCGTACAGCTCAACCTGACCCCGGCTTACCTGCATCAGATCGGTCTGGCAGGCATCCCCAGGGACAACGAGAAAGCGGTGATCAATGCGCAGATGCAACTGGCGCTGGAGAAGATCGCCTTCCTGCCCTTCGGCAAGCTGATCGACGAATGGCGCTGGGGCGTCTTCGACGGCTCGATCGCCGCGCAGAACTACAACGCCGCATGGTGGCAACTGCGCCAGAAATACCAGGGCGTCTCGGCACCGGTCGCCCGCACGGAGGAGGATTTCGATCCCGGGGCGAAGTACCACGTGCCGGCAAATACCCCCTACATGCGCTACTTCCTCGCCCACATCCTGCAATTCCAGTTCCAGCGCTCCTTGTGCGAAGCGGCGGGATTCAACGGTCCTCTGCATGACTGCTCGGTGTATGGCAACAAGCAGGCCGGCGAAAAGTTCTGGGCCATGCTCGGCAAGGGCGGCAGCCAGCCATGGCCGCAAACGCTGAAGGAACTGACCGGCAGCGAGCAGATGGACGCGAGCGCAATCATCGACTACTTCGCCCCCCTCTACGGCTGGCTGGAAAAGCAGAACGCCGGCAAGGACTGCGGCTGGCAGGGCTGATATGGCATCATCGCCAGCCATCCGGCCGTATTCCGGGGTGGCTGGCGATTCCGACCAAAACGCACAGGTGACCGCATGCAACGCTGGGTAAAGATTCCCGATGGACGTTTTCTCGATGCCAATCGCATCGCCTATGTCGGCAAGATTGAAACCTTCAATCGAATCGACGAGGACGGCACCGAGCTGGGCCTCGCCTATGCGGTCAACCTCGGCACGGACTTCCCACGTGAAGCGCAGATCAACGTGGTCGGCACCAAGGACGAAATTTTCAGCCTGCTGCGCGGAATCCTTGGCGGCACCAACGCGCCGCCCGCCGATCAGGTCTGAACATCGACCTGCGCCGGGATCCGGCGCTCGAAGACCCGGCACAAGCGCCAGGCGACGAACCCGGTCGCGGTGATCGCGGCAGCGGTCAGGGCGAGCTTCAGCGAACTGCCTGAAACCAGCGGTGAAACCACGCCCGCCAGGATCGCGCTCATCACCAGACTGAAAAATGCCTGCATCGACGACGCGCCGCCGCGATGGCGCGGAAAACGGTCGAGCAGATTCAGGGTCAGGGTCGGGAAGGCGATGCCGATGCCGATCGCGTGCAGGCCGATTGGCAGCACCGACCATGGCACCATCGGCCGGGCCAGCAACAAGGTGGTCGCGATGTTGAATGCCGATGCGCCGAGCATGATCGTATAGCCAAGGCGGATCGTCGCCGTGCCGCTGACCCGGCCAGCGAGCCTGCCGGAGGTGAACGAGCCGAGCATGAGGCCGCCAATCGCCGGAATGAACAACCAGGCGAACTGTTGCGCATCCAGTCCAAGCAGGCCGATGACGAAAGCCGGTGCCGAGGAAATGTAGACGAACAAGGCGTTGAAACCGAGTGTGCCGGCAAACACCAGGGGCAGGAACACCGGATCGCGCAGGATCAATCCATAGGTTTTCGCCATCGCGCGCAAGGACAGGGCGTTGCGGCTTTCACGCGGATGGGTTTCCGGCAGCAAGGCCAGACAGGCAATCCAGAGCAGGCCTGCAAATGCGGCGAGAAACCAGAAGATCATCGACCAATGCGCAAAGGCGATGATCCAGCCGCCGATGATCGGCGCAATTGCCGGCGCGATGCCGAAAATCATCGATACGCTGGACATCAGTCGTTGCGCCGCGGCACCGTCGAAACAATCGCGGATGATGGCGCGCCCGACAATCATGCCGGCACCTGCGGACATGCCCTGCATGGCTCGGTATGCAAGCAGTTCGGTGATGCTTGTGGACAATGCGCAACCCACCGAGGCGGCGGTGAACACCGCCACACCGACAAGGATCACCCGGCGTCGGCCAAGCGCGTCCGACAGCGGACCGTGCAGCAGGGACATCAGCGCATAGGCGATCATGTACACGCTCAGCGTCTGCTGCATCGCGACCGGGCTGGCCAGCAACTGCGCGCCGATCGCCGGAAACGCCGGAAACATGGTGTCGATCGCGAACGGGCCGAACATCGCCAATCCGGCAAGCAGCGGGGCGAGGCTTCGACGGTTGGCGGGGGCGGCGACCATCTCGATGGCGGGTCATGTCGTCAACAGGACAAGGTCGCGCATGCTACGGGCTGGGCCGCGGCAAGTCATGCTGATTCAGCGCCCACGCGGTTTGCTCGGCATAATGCGCCATCTGCGGCTGGGATCCGGGAACGCCCATGAATCTGCTTTCACCGATCGCGGTTGCCGGCGGTGCCGGTATCGGCGCCTTGATCCGCTGGATCTTCGGTCTCGCCCTCGATGCGATCTTCCCGGCGATTCCGCTCGGCACGCTCCTCGCCAATGTGCTTGGCGGTTTCCTCATGGGCCTGGTCATTGGCTCCATCGATCAATTCCAGACCCTGCCGCTGGAGTGGCGCCTCGCACTCACCACCGGGTTTCTCGGCGGACTGACCACGTTTTCGACATTCAGCGGCGAGACCCTCAACCACCTGCTCCGCCAGCAATGGGGCTGGGCCGGCGCGCTGGTTTTCGTGCATGTCGCAGGCTCCATATTGGCGGCACTGCTCGGCGTCGTCGTCATCCGCGCGATCGTGCCTCAATGAGGACAGCACAATGCCTCGTGCCAGCCTGAAGAACCGCGTAACCTCCCTGCTCGCCGATTGCAGGGTGGAAATCAATGGAGATGCGCCCTGGGACATCCAGGTGCATGACGAAGACTTTTATGCGCGCGTGATTGCGCACGGCTCGCTCGGCCTCGGCGAGTCCTACATGGATGGGCAATGGGATGCCGTGGCGCTGGATGCCTTCCTCTTCCGCCTGCTCAATGCGCATATCGACGAACGCAGCGCAAAAATCGACGATGCGCGCCTCTGGCTCAAGGCCGAACTGCGCAACCTGCAACGCGGACGACGTGCGTTCGAGGTTGGCGAACGCCACTACGATCTCGGCAACGACCTGTTTCATGCCATGCTGGGTCAACGCCTTGTCTACAGTTGTGGTTATTGGAAATCCGCGCAAACACTGGATGCCGCGCAGGTCGACAAACTTGACCTGATCTGCCGCAAGCTCGGCTTGCGCGCCGGCATGCACGTGCTCGACATCGGATGCGGTTGGGGTGAAGCGCTGAAATTCGCCGCCGAACGCCACGGCGTCAGTGGCGTCGGCGTTACCGTTTCCATTGAGCAGGCAGAGTTCGCCCGCGAACTCTGCCGCGGCTTGCCGATCGAGATCCGCGTGCAGGATTACCGCGAACTCGATGAGCGCTTCGACCGGATCTTCTCCGTTGGCATGTTCGAGCATGTCGGTGTCAGGAACCACGCCAGCTATTTCGCGGTGGTTCGGCGTTGCCTGGCCGACGATGGCCTGACCCTGTTGCATTCAATCGGGGCCAACACCTCGTCGAACCACACTGACCCGTGGATCGCAAAATACATTTTCCCGAACTCCATGATTCCTTCGGCGAGCCAGATCAGCAAGGCCGTGGAAAAGGATTTCGTGATCGAGGACTGGCACGGCTTCGGCCCCGACTACGACCGCACGCTGATGGCGTGGATCGCCAATTTCGACCATGCCTGGCCGCAACTTTCGGCCCGTTACGGCGAACGCTTCCAACGCATGTGGCACTTTTATCTCTCGGTTTCCGCCGCCGCATTCCGCGCCCGCCGCGACCAGCTCTGGCAATGGGTATTCAGTCCGCGTGGCGTTGCCGGCGGATACACCGCGCAACGCTGAAGCCACGGCTTGCAAGTCGAGTTGCGTCAAGGCGCAAGCATTTTCGCTGCCTCGTTGGCATCAGTCGCGCTGCGCATAGCGCTGTGCGGGAGCGTGTTCGCTCGCGATTTCCAGGTGGCTGATGATTCCTTCATCGAACCACTGCCTGAGGAAACCGATCGCCAGCGCCGGGACTTCCGAGGCAGGTTTCACGCCTGCGAGTCTTGCGCACATCGCGGCGAAATCCTGCTGTGCCGAAACCATTTCCTGCAAGGCGAGCAACTCGTCCGCGTCGACCGGCCGGAATCTGGAAACGCGTTCCGCATCGCGCCAGAGCAGGCGTGCCGGCGTTGCCGATGGGCTCACCGCAGGCGGTGGTTGTGTCTCCTTCAAGGCGCGCCAGATCTCGACGGCATTGGTTTGCGTCGGCAGCAGGCACACGCTCGGGTGGAAGCCGAGGCGCACGCTCGGCCACGCCGCAACATCCAGCGCTTGCATCGCGGCCCAGTCGATGCGCCTGTCATCTGCGGCATCGAAAACATCGAGCAACTCGCGCTCGAACAACGCCAGTTCGGCAATCTCCGGATGTTCGGTGAACGGCGCGTGCGTACCGAGCCAGGCGGGAACCTGCACGCCGAAATGGCGCAACGAGCGCACCCGTGAGGGATGCGCCTCGATATAACCGGCGCAGAATTCGGCCCAAAGCGCGTCGCCCAGATACGCCGCCAGTTGCGCATGATCGGCTTCGAGCGCCTCGCGCAGGCGCGAGTGGTAGGCATTGGCGTAAATGGACAGCCCGAGATCGCTGTCGACCAGCCCCTGCGCGCACCATTCGCGCGGAAATCCCGCACCCTTGCGCAGATGCGCGAGCAGCCGTTCTTCGAGTGCATGCAGGGCAATCATGCGCAGACCGCCGGTGCGCTTTGCGCGACCTGATTGCCGATGCGTCGCGCATGATCCAGCTCGGCGACAAGTTCGGCCAGCGGCGGTAAATGGTCGTCGCGCTCGATCATCGTCGTGACCGCGCCGATCCGTTCAAGGGTGCGCGCATACAAGTCCCAGACTTCCTCGCGTACCGGATGATCATGGGTGTCGATCACGTAATGGCCGTAATCGCTGTGGCCAGCCAGATGGATCTGCCAGATTCTTTCCGCCGGCAGCGCGGCGACATAGGCATCGGCATCAAAGCCGTGATTGCGCGAGCTGACATAGATGTTGTTGACGTCCAGCAGGATGCGGCAGCCGCTGCGACGCGCAATCTCGCCGAGGAACGCCGCTTCGTCCATCTCGGCATTGGCAAAGCCGACATAAGTAGACACATTCTCGATGAGGATTTCGCGCCCGAGGAATTCCTGCACCTGCTGCAGCCGGGCAACGACATGCGCAATCGCTTCCCCGGTATAGGGCAGGGGCAGCAGGTCGTGGCTGTTGATTCCGCCATTTCCCGTCCAGCACAGATGATCGGAAATCCAGATCGGCTCAACATGCCGGGCAAGCTGCTTCAATTCGCGCAGATAGTCCAGGTCAAGCGGATCGGTGCTGCCGATCGACAGGGACACGCCATGCATGGCCAGCGGATAGCGCGAACGCACCTGATCGAGATAGTGGCGCGGCTTGCCCCCGGCGACCATGAAGTTTTCCGAGATGATCTCGAACCAGTCGACCGCTGGATGCTCATCCAGCACGGCATCAAAGTGCTCGCTGCGCAAGCCCAGGCCATAGCCATGCCACGGTCGAACGCCCGAAGCACGAACCTCGGGCGTCGACCTGCGCGCGATTCCGGCGCGCTCGATCATTACGACTTGGTCGTGCCGCCCACATCGGCACAGGTGCCGGCGGGAATCGCGACAAAGCCCTGGCCCTTGCAGCTGCCCATGCCCTTGCAGTCGTTGGCGGCCGTCTTGCAGTCGTTGTGGCCCTTGCAGGCGTTGACGCCCCAACATTTCACGTTTTCGGCTTGCTCGCTCGCCATCATGCCGCCGGCACTGTCCATCTTGCCGCCGAGATTCGCACATGCGCCGGCACTGGTCGCGACGAAGCCCTGGCCCTTGCAGCCACCATGGCCCTTGCAGGCGTTGGCGGCCGTCTTGCAGCCGTTGTGTCCCTTGCAGGCATTCACGCCCATGCAATGGCCCGTTTCGGCCTTGGCCGCTGCCTCGGACGAGGCGTTGGCATGTCCGGAAAGACTGGCCAGGCTTGCCGCGACCAAAGCCAGGCTGAACCCTGAAATTCCTGCGCTGATGGTATTCATGTAGTTGTTCTCCAAGAGGTTGGATTGAGTTGAGCTGTTGCGTTGTCCTGGCACGTGCCGGTGGAATCAGAGGTGGCCACGTGCCGGACAGGAGACCCCGCCGGCAACATTTTCCTTTCAATGGCAGGGGTGTTTCCGGATTCCGTCATTGGCGACGGCGCCCGAAATGATGCTGCAGCAGATGATCCAGCGAGGCCGCGCCCGCGCCCGCCGTTGCCAGCCAGAGGAAGACCGCCAGATAGGCAAACTCGCTCAAGCCGAGCAGGTATTCAAGCGAATCGACCTGATCCCAGAATGCCGATTTGATCGCGACGATCATGACCACGATCAGCAGCGCGGAGAAGATGCGCGTGAACAAGCCAAGCAGCAACATGATGCCGCCGACGAATTCCAGGCCGGAAACGAAGGGTGCGAGGATTTCCGGCATCGACACGCCCCAATCCCGGAAATTCCCGATCACCTGCGGCAGCGCGCCAAGCTTGCCCCAACCCGCCCAGAGGAAGACCCAGCCGACGGTGATGCGGGCGAGCAGCGGCCCCAACCACGCCAGTTGCGCGGCAAGCCGTTCGGGCCAGTCGATCAACGCAGCGACGATTGCTTTCATGTGGCACTCCTGGCGGTTGATGCTGCGGCTTCAACGATGCGTCGCGCGTTGCGGGTTTCATGGCGCCGCGATGCGGCTTCGACCCTGGAGCAACCCTGCTTGCGGAAACGCGGGTCCGGCAGGCCTGGCCTGCGCGACGCTGGCCTCGGCAACACCCGACCCCAGCGCCGATTTCCAGGCATCCTCGATGGCATCGAAGCCCTCCCTGCTGCTGCCGAGCATGACCAGGGCGCCACCGCCCATCGGCACTTCACGGCCAAAGGTGCCGTCGCGGCGGAAATCGGCGCGCGGCCGCGGCGGGGCGTCGACGACATACACGACGCTCACCGCGCTGCCGTTCCGCGGCATGACCATGTGCACGGTCTTGTATGGACCCGCTGGACATTTGTGCACATAGTTCACTCCGGCCGGAACTTCGGCCAGGGTCACTCCGCGCTGTGCAAAGATGTCGATGACATCCTGGCTGGGCACGGCCACGCGCATGTCCTCGGCACTGACAATGTGCTCGTGCAGGTGATTATTGACCATGGCGGCGAGCACCGGCATTTCCGCTGCGGGCCGGTTCAGCGCCACCACGGCAATGATGATCGATGCCGCTGCCGCCAGGATCAGCGCGGAAAACCCGCGCCGGCGATTGCGCACATCGAGGCGCAACGTGGTGGTTTGCGCGAGCAGGATGCGATCGGCCAGGTTGGCCGGCAGCGGAACGCCCACGGCGCGGCGCAGACGCATCTCGAATTCATCCGCCCGCGACTGTGCGGCCGCGCAGCCGATGCATTCGGCGCGATGGGCGACAAACGCATCGAGCGTGCATGCAGGCTCACTTCCCAGTCGGCGGCGGAACTCAAGGCAGTTCATGGCTCACTCACTCCGGCGACCTGGTCTGCAAAGCCCAGCTGCCCCTTCAATTTCTGCCGCGCCCGGAACAACTGGGTCATCACGGCAGCTTCGCCGAGGCCAAGCAGCGCGGCAATTTCGGTACAGGAAAATCCGCCTATCACCTGCAGCACCAGCGGTTCCCGGTACTTTGCCTCGAGGCGGGCGATTGCCGCCCGCAGCGCCGACTCCTCGGTGCGGTGCTCGGGCATTGCCTGCGGATCGGGCAGTTCGAAATCATCGATGTCATCGGCCGGCATCGCCTTGCGCTCGAACAGGCGCGCGTGCTCGCGACGCAGGATGGTGATCAGCCAGGCCTTCACCGCGCCGACCTCGCGCAAGCTGTCGAGTGCGCGCCAGGCACGCAGGAACGTGTCCTGGACGAGATCCTGGGCCAGCGCATCCTGCCCGCACAGCCAGAAGGCGTAGCGGTACAGGTCGGTGGAATGTCCGCGGACCAGGGCTTCGAATTGATGTTGGCGATTGCTCACGGGCGAATTGACCGGCATCGATTCGATTTCCTTTCAAGCACGGCTGTACCGCCCTTGCCGCGATTACGGCCAGCCTGGGCAAGGCAGCGCGCACCACCAGGCCCGGGGCAGGAACAGCGCCAGGCGCGAAGCTTACTCCCTGCCCGGACGGTGCGGGATCGCGTCCGATCCGGCACAATTCACGGTTCGCGTCAGCCTTCTGCCGCTGCCTGGATACCCCGGAACACGATGACCCTGCAAGGCAACTGTGAACAGATCGCGCTCAAGGACTATGCCGAGCGCGCCTACCTCGATTACTCCATGTACGTCGTGCTTGATCGCGCCTTGCCGTTCATCGGCGATGGCCTCAAGCCGGTGCAACGGCGCATCATCTATTCGATGAGCGAGCTTGGCCTCGATGCCACGGCCAAGCCGAAGAAATCCGCGCGCACGATCGGTGACGTGATCGGCAAGTTCCACCCGCACGGCGACAGCGCCTGTTACGAGGCAATGGTGCTGATGGCGCAGCCGTTCTCGTATCGCTATCCGCTGGTCGGCGGCCAGGGCAATTTCGGCTCGCAGGATGATCCGAAATCGTTCGCGGCAATGCGCTACACCGAATCCAGACTGACCCCGATTGCCGAGGCTCTGCTGGAGGAGCTTGGCCACGGCACGGTCGACTGGGTTCCGAATTTCGATGGCACCCTGAAGGAACCGGCGTGGATGCCTGCGCGCATTCCGCACGTGCTGATCAATGGCACCACCGGCATCGCGGTGGGCATGGCCACCGACATCCCGCCGCACAACCTGCGCGAGATCGTCAATGCCTGCATCCACCTGCTCGACAACCCTGATGCAGGCATCGCCGATCTGTGCGAGCACGTGCCTGGCCCGGATTTCCCGACCGAAGCCGAGATCATCACGTCGAAAGGCGACCTGCTCAACATGTACTCGACCGGCACCGGCAGCCTGCGCGCCCGCGCCGTGTACGTGCGCGAGGATGGCAATATCGTCATCACCGCGCTGCCGCACCAGGTTTCGCCTTCGAAGATCGTCGAGCAGCTCGCCGCGCAGATGCGCGCGAAGAAATTGCCGATGATCGAGGACATCCGCGACGAATCCGATCACGCCAATCCCATCCGCCTGGTCCTGATTCCGCGTTCGAGCCGTGTCGACGTCGACGAGATCATGCCGCACCTGTTCGCCACCACCGATCTGGAAAAGAGCTACCGGGTCAACCTCAACATGATCGGCCTGGATGGACGCCCGCAGGTCAAGAACCTCAAGCACATCCTCGGCGAATGGTTGCGCTTCCGCACCGACACGGTGACGCGTCGCCTGCAGCATCGCCTGGAAAAGGTCGAACGCCGCCTGCACCTGCTCGCAGGCCTGCGCATCGCCTACCTCAATCTCGACGAGGTGATCCGCATCGTGCGCAGCGAGGATGAGCCGAAGCCGGTGCTGATGAAGCGCTTCGGACTCAGCGAGGAGCAGACCGATTACATCCTCGAGACCCGGTTGCGGCAGCTGGCCCGCCTCGAGGAAATGAAGATCAATGCCGAAAGCGACGCCCTCGAAGAGGAGCGCGCGAAGATCAACGTGCTGCTCAACTCGAAGGCGCGCCTGAAGACCCTGATCAAGGACGAGTTGCGCGAGGATGCGAAGAAATTCGGCGACGCGCGGCGTTCACCGCTGGTGGCACGCGCCGCCGCGCAGGCCCTCGACGAAGCCGCACTGGTCGCCAGCGAGCCGACCACGATCGTGCTTTCGGCCAAGGGCTGGATCCGTGCGGCCAAGGGCCATGACATCGATGCCGCCGCCCTCAACTACCGCGAAGGCGACGGTTTCCTCGCCGCGGTCAAGGGACGCACGACCCAGCAGGTCGCATTCATCGATTCGACTGGGCGCAGCTATTCGACAGCCGCACACTCGCTGCCTTCGGCTCGCGGCAATGGCGAACCGGTCAGCGGCCGCTTCAGCCTGCCCGCCGGTGCGCAGATCGATACCCTGGCAATTGGCGATGCCGCCAGTCGACTCGTGCTTGCCTCGGATTTCGGCTATGGCTTCGTCACCCGATTCGAGGCCTTGCTCGGCAACAAGAAGGCCGGCAAGCAGCTGATCAATCTCGACGCCAAGGCGCATGTGCTCAATCCGGCCATGGTCGAGGACAGCGCGCGCGATCGCATTGTCGTCGCCACCAGCAGCGGCCATCTGTTGATGTTCTCGGTCGCCGAATTGCCGGAACTCGACAACGGCGGCAAGGGCAACAAGCTGATCGAGATCCCGAAAGCAAAGCTGGCTGGCGGCGAGCGCGTGGTCGGCATCGCCGTGGTCGCCGAGAGCAAGGGCGAAGTCACCCTGTTTGCCGGCCAGCGCAAGCTGATCCTGAAATGGGCTGATCTGGTCGAGTACGGCGGCAACCGCGCCACGCGCGGATCGCTGCTGCCACGCGGCTTCCAGCGCGTCGAACGCATCGAAACCTCGGGCTGAGCCAGCGCGGCGATTTGCCGAAAGCGGATTCCCGGAAACAGGAAGGGAGCCTTGCGGCCCCCTTCCTGCGAAACACCTGCGGTGCAATTACATGCGGCGTGCGCGACGGCGCAATCCGAAGGCACCAAGGCCGAGGATCAGGAAGCCGAGGGCCAGCTTGCTCCAGGTTGCCGAGCTCGGCAGGTCAATGACCGGCTGCAGCGGGCCGGGGCCGCCGCCAGCAGCGCAAACCGTGCAGATTCCCTGCAGGCCCGGGGTCGGCAGGAGACTCCAGTCGACGATCTGGCCGGTATCACCACCCGCACTGTCGGAAACGGTGAGCGTCCAGGTGCCGAGCGTGCTTTCGCCGTCAAACGCGGACAACGGGGAGCCCGGCAGCACCGGGCCACTGAGCCAGGGCGTGGTGCCCGGGCAGGATGTCTCGGGATTGACACTGGCGGCATCGGAGAAGACCACATCCATGTTGTCGTTGCTGCAGCCAAAGGTACTGGCAGGGACACCGGCACGATCGAGCAGGCTGACCGTGGTGCCGCCCGGACTGGTCAGGCTGATCGACACATCACCCACCCAGGTGTGATCGATCGCAACGGCAACTTCGAGATCGGTCAGGGTGATGTCCTGCGCCACGGTGATCGTCGAGGTAACACCGGCCGGGAGGTTGTCCGTTATCGCAATGGGCAAGGTCTCGTTTGGTGCGATCGCACCGCTTTCGCCAATCTGCGAGGCAACCGAGCCGGTCGCAGTCGCGCCTTCGGTGCTGGTCACATTGATCGGCAGGGTGAAGGCGCTGACGCAGGTTGCGGCCTGGTCGGCAGTCACGACAAAGGTGGCCGTGGCACTCGAGCCGTCGGCAATCGATCCCAGGTTCGCAGTCGAGGTGACATAGGTGATGCCGGCTGGCGCTGGCAAGCCCAGCGAAGCGACGACGCCGGTGAAGCTGCCGCCCGTGGCACTGACGGGCACCTGGATCGTCACGGATTCACCCGGCTCGATCACGCCATTGGCCTGGGCTGGATTGCTGGAGCACTGGTCGGCGATGGTTGCCGAAGCGGAACCGACCGACAAGGTCGGGCCACCGGGATTGCCGACCACGTTCATGACGATATTCATGCCCGGGAAGCCGATGCTGGCGGTCGTTGCCGGCGCGGTGAGGCCGCAGCCCGCCGCGGCCAGATAACTGGGAGCAGTTTCGCCGGCGGCATTTGAGCCGATGAAGAACGAGTTGCCTGCGGCTTGCCCATCCGGCGTGAAGACTTCCACGACGAGATTGGATCCGGCCGTTGCCAGGCCGCTGATCGCTGCCGGGAAAATCGTTGCGGCTTGATCAGGCACGCTGATCGCGCTGCTGGCAATCTGCGTATAGGAGCCGAACGTTCCCGGGAATGCGCCGGTTCCGGTGTAGAGGTTGACCGTTACCGGTTGCGTGCCGCCGGCACCCGCCGCTGTTTCAATGGCGAACTGGACTTCACAGACATTGATGTCGGCGCCGAGCGGGAATGACCGGTAGTAGGAATTGTCGGCATGCAAGCCGCCGGAGTTGCAGGAGACTGAATTCGCCGAGGTTATCGTCTGTGAGGTGGATTGGGTCAGCGTGATCGAACCGCAGGCGGTTCCCAGCGGCAAGACCGTGGGGCGCTGTGGCTTGGGCAATTCAGAGGTGGCATGCGAAAGAGCGTTTTGCGCGAACGCGCCGGACGAGCCCATGGCCAGGGCCATGACAATCGGTACGGCGGTAAAACGGGATAGCTTCAACATGGTTGATTCCCCAGGGTAGTCCCTTGAAAAGCGTGATTCTTGGTGGATTGGCAATACAGATCCCTACCGCCAGCAAATCCCGCGACCGTTCCGGAAGACAGCCCGCGCGACCGCAGTTCAGGACCTGAAGTTCCAACCCTATCACCGAACAAGAGCGAAACAAAGCCGGAATCCGGCAAATCAATCGTTCAGGATCAAATCGATAGGTGTAGCCGGAAGGGCCGCCCGAGCTGACCGACATCCCCCGCACATCGCAGCCACGCGCAGATTGCCAGCCGATATGGAATCATCGCCCAGACTGCGCGGGCCCGGCGATGCCGAATATCCGCGTCCATCGGCCCGATTCGGCTGTCACCACCCTCCGCCATCCTCTCCTGGAGCCTCCTCGTGCGAGTCTTGTTGCGCCGCATCATCTTTTTCGTGCTTTTCCTGCTCACCACCAGCGCGCTCCTTGCATGGCTGGCCTTGCGCGGCAGCCTGCCACAACTGGACGGAAGCGTGCCGTCGAAAGCGATTGGTGCAAGCACGACGATCGAGCGGGACGCTTTGGGCAGCGTGACCATCAGCGGCAGCAGCCGCCGCGACGTGACCTGGGCACTCGGCTATGTGCATGCCCAGGAGCGGTTTTTCGAAATGGACCTGATGCGCCGCAGCGCAGCCGGCGAACTGGCCGAACTGTTTGGTGCAGCGGCCTTGCCGCTTGACCGGCGCGCCCGCGTGCATCGCATGCGCGCACGCGCCGAAGCAAGCCTCGCAAAGGCCAGCAGCACGGATCGTGAAGTCATTGGCAGCTATACCGAGGGCATCAATGCCGGACTCGCTGCGTTGCAGGTGCGCCCGTTTGCCTATCTGCTGACCCGCAACACGCCGCGCCCGTGGACCGGCGCCGACTCGTTGCTGGTCATCGATGCGATGTATTTCTCGCTGAACGATGCCGGCAACAAGCGGGAGCTGGCCTTCGCCCGCATGAAGGCCGCCCTGCCCGACACGGCCTATCGATTCCTCACCGCCAGCGGCGGCTGGTGGGATGCGCCGCTGAGTGGCCCGGCCATGCGCTGGCCGGATCCGCCGGGCCCGGCCGACCTCGATTTGCGCAACCTCGACAAGTCCCTGCTGCAGGATGCCGAGCCTGCGGCCGATGTCGCTCCCGGCAGCAACAGCTTTGCCGTCAGCGGCGCCTTGACCGGTGGCCCCGCGCTGATCGCCAATGACATGCATCTGGAACTGCGCGTGCCGGACATCTGGTTCCGTGCCCGCCTGATCTATCCGGATCCCCGCCGCCCCGGTGCGCGCATCGATGTCAGTGGTGCCAGCCTGCCCGGCACGCCGGCCATCGTCGCCGGCAGCAATCGCTCGATCGCCTGGGGATTCACCAACAGCTATGGCGATTTCGCCGACTGGGTGCGCGTGCTGCCCGATCCGGCTGCGCGCGACCGCTACCTCACCGCCGAAGGCAGTGCGGCAATCGACACGCATGTCGAATCAATCGCCGTGCATGGCGCGGATGCACAATCGATTGTCGTGCGCGAAACGCGCTGGGGGCCGATCATGGCCGAGGACGTCGACGGCACGCCGCTCGCCCTGGCCTGGACTGCCACGCACGAAGGCGCGGTCAACCTGGAACTGCTGAAGCTGGAAACCGCGGAAACGGCCGACGAGGCCATTGCCATAGCCCATCAGGCCGGCATGCCGGCGCAGAATTTCCTCGTTGCCGACCGCTTCGGCAGCATTGCCTGGACCATTGCCGGACGCATGCCGCTGCGCGTCGGCGGTTTCGATCCGCTCCTGCCTGCGGATTGGAGCAAGCCCGATACCGGCTGGAAGGGCTGGGTCGCTGCCAGCGACTATCCGCAAATCTCCAACCCGCCGCAGCATCGACTGTGGACGGCGAATGCGCGCATCGTCGACGAGGGCCGCCACCTCGAGCTGATTGGCGACGGCGGCTACGAACTCGGGGCGCGCCAGAAGCAGATTCGCGATGGCCTTCGCGCGAGGGAGCATTTCACCGCCGCCGACATGCTCGACATCCAGCTCGATGACCGTGCCTTGTTCCTCGATCCCTGGCGCAAACGCCTGCTTGCCTTGCTCGACAAGGGCGTGGCCGGCGCCGGGCGCGACGCGATGCGCAAGGCCCTGGATGACTGGGATGGCCACGCATCGATCAATTCCGTCAGCTATCGCATCGTCCGCGCCTGGCGCAACGAAGTGCGGGACACGGTGCTGGATGCCTTCGCCGGCGCGGTTCGTCGCAAATATGCGGATTTCAAATTGCCCAAGTTGTCGCAAGCGGAGCATGCACTGTGGTCGCTGCTCGAACTGAAGCCAGCCCATCTGCTGCCACCCGGTTACGCCAGCTGGGAGGAGCTGCAACTCGCCTGCCTGGATCGCGTTGCGGTCAATCTGCAGAAGCAACCCGGCGGCATCGCGGCACGAACCTGGGGCGAGCGCAATACCGCGCGCATTGCCCATCCGCTGTCGCGCGCCCTGCCCGGCTTTGTCGCCCGTTGGCTCGACATGCCGGCAGATGCGCTGGCCGGGGACAGCAACATGCCGCGCGTGCAGAGTCCGGATTTCGGCGCCTCGGAACGATTTGCCGTGGCACCGGGCGATGAGGAGCATGGCTATTTCGAGCTGCCTGGCGGCCAGAGCGGGCACCCGCTGTCACCGTTCTACGGTGCCGGCCACCGCGATTGGGTTGCAGGCAAGCCCACGCCATTCCTGCCCGGGCCGGCAATCCATCAACTGCGGCTGGAACCGGCGGCGAGGTGAGTATCCGTCTGGCCGGGCTGCGTCAGTCGGCGACTGGCTGACCTGACCCGGTCCGGAGCAACCGGGATGCGCAAGCGTTTGCGCATCCCGGCGTCGGCACTGAACAATGCAGAGCGATTGCCAATCAGAAGCAGGATGTCCGCTGGCCGCTCTTGCCTCAGGGTGATTCAAACCCGTCCTGGAAAATGATGTCACCGGAACCGGGAACCAGGATCGGCACGGTGAAGCTCGACTGCAGTCCGGCCGTGGCAGGCTGGAGCTCGCTGGTACCAGCAACCGGCGCACTGTTCGTGGTCACCGAGAACGAATACAGCGAACCCCAGTCGAGCGATGCACCGGCAGGTGCAGTCCAGGTCAGGAAGCCACCCGCCGAACTGAAGGTCCAGTCGTTGCTGCCGGTCAGGTCGCCATCACTGAATTTGCTGGAGATGACAGTCACCCCGGCCGGCAAGGCAATGCGGAACCGGTCGAAGCCCTTGTTGCTCACCACCTCGAGATTCGGCTCCGCACCAGCGGTAACCGCGCGGGAAAAATCGAGGTTGTGCACGGCGTAGTGATAGGTGGTCTGGCCATTGCCGAGATCGACCGCACGCACGGCAACCTTGGTGTGGCCTTCGGCAACCGCCATCTCCGAATTCTGCGCGACGGTATTCGCGGGCAGGTTTTCGACCCAGCGATCGGTGACCGAGCCGAGCTTGAAATTGCTCACACCGGCGAATGTCCAATTGCCGGCCGCAAACGTGGGTGTGCCGGTCACCGTGGCCATCGAGTTGTAGATGTTGATGTCCTGGCGGGCCAGGTACCAGGAATCAAACAGATAGCTGGCGCCCGGGTTGACCGTGTTGCTGATCTGCGCTTCGTTGACCTCCATGCGCCGCACATAGCCATCATCGGATGGAAATGAATTGGTGTTGCTGCCGACGCAGGTCGGATCGAACAAGGAATGGCAGCGCCCCCACTGGCCGGTGGCCGGAATGATCTCGGAACGGAACGAGAGATCCTGGTTGGCGTCGTTGTTGCCCGTGCTGTAGGTGTCGCTGCAGGAACGACCCAGAATGTGACTGTCGAAATTCTCGCCACTCGCACAGCCGCCATTGGTGGTCAGCCAGGCATGCTTGACCCCGGAACGACCGATCTGTTCGATGCTGCCATCGGCATTGATGCGGTACATGTTCCAGATCAGGTACGGATGCTGGTCGTTGTTGTAGGGCGCAAAGGTTCCGCTGAATTTCCCGTGCCAGGGAATCCAGGCGGTCCACAGCGCGCTGCTGGTACCCAGCGCGCCCTGGCTCGGAACGGTTACCTGAGCCGTTCCGGCGTTGACATTGTTCTTCAATGTCGAACTCGGCGCGAACACGACCTTGCCGCTTCCGCCCGGCCCCGTCGTTCCGCTGGAGCGCATCCGCGAAACCGAAATGTTCTGCATGAACAGATCGGCCTCGTAGACCACTCCGGCAGGCTGCCCCGCCACTTGTTCGCCGTGATAGTGCGAGGGCGATGGCGTGCCCAGCGCATCCTTGACACCGCCGCCACCCTGCTGCGTTACCTGGGTGAGGATTTCCATATCGCCGATGGGCGCGTTGGCCATTTCCGGATGCCCGCTGCGCGCGGCCAGGGCCGGCGCAACGCGCATGTCGGCGGTATAGACCGCGAGTACGCGATTGTCGCGGACCAGCTCGTACATCAGCTTGTCGATGTAGAACCAGACCTTGCCGTCGCCGCTGACCACGTCGAGGTACAGCGGATCCCTGGCATTCGGACGCAGGCGGAAATCCACCAGCGGGATCGTGCTGCCATCTTCCAGCGCAAGCACGTAGCCGCCTCGCGATTGCAGCGATCCGCCAAGGAAACCGACGAAGGAGCCGCGTTCGGCGCGGAATTGCAGACTTCCGCTCTCACGCAGGGCGAACAGTTCCGAGCCGAGCGCCTGTCGCGCATTCAGGCCATCGGTCAGGCGTGCTGCATCGGCGGGCAATTTCCCGGCGCGGCTCTGGATCGACATGCCCATGCTGCCAAGGATGTTTTCATTGAGACGCAGGGCGACGGTTCCGCCCCAGGCAGCCCAATCCCTGGAGGTTTCGCTTGCAGGGGTCGGTGCAGCCTGTTCGGCCCCGGCGATCATCGGACACAACGCAAGCGCGAGCGCGATGGGCAACATCTTGAGAGTCATGGGTTCAGCCTCGAAGGTTGGATGGTGGATGGTGAATTGCAGCAAACCGCCGCGCGCGGGAAAGCGCAATGCGGCAAGACCTGGAAACATCGCCGGTCATGGCGTGAATGCGCTGCCGGAGGCGATGGCCTCGGGTGGCGACTTGCCATAACCCTGCTGGAAAACCGTGGCGTCGAAACTGTTGGCGAAAATGCGATCGCCGGACTCGGGGCCGTTCCACAGCTGCCACATGTACTCGCCGCGGGAACGATCCTTGGCACCGACCACGGCCGGTCGGTTGGCCTCGCCGGCACACATCAGATTCTCGCCCGGAATCGCGCGCTCGATGGCCTGGCTGCGCAGGAACTCAAGATATTCACGGCTGGATGTCTGATAGTACAGCCGCGCCGTGACGGTCATCGGACCCGGCGTCCCGGCTGGAATGACCACCGCATAATCGACCTCGTCGTAATTGACCAGGATGCCGCTGCCGGGCGCGGTTTCCGGATAGGTGATGCCGACCGGGCGCAACTCGTAGCCATTCGGATCGGCGGCTGTCGCCGGGCGGAAGCCGAGCGGGGGGATGCGGTTGTCCTTGGCGATGCAATCGCTGAGGACAAAATGGAAGGCTTTGCGGCCGAGGCTGTCAACGACATCGCAGCTGTTGTTGCCATGCCGGTTCCAGATCCCCTGCAGCACCTCGTAGACGCGCAGTTGCGGATCGCCGGCCAGCACGGCGCTGGCGGTGTCGTATTGGCCGCTCTCGTAAACCAGCGCACCGTTGAAATCACGCACCTGGACATTCAGCCACATGCGCCGCCCTTCCGAGTAGCCGCTCGGCAGCTTGTGCCCGCTGTTGTTGGTGACCTTGACCCGCGCACTCAGTGAGCCCGCCGTCGCGCCGCCCGGTGCGCTGTAGGCGAGCAAGCTGACATCGACATCGGCAGCCGTCTGCAGCAGGTCCCGCGCCGCCTGGATGGTCTGCTCGAAGGAGCTTGCCCGGCCGATGCCGCCGGCCGATCCCGCAATCGCGTTGGTGTCGCTGAATTCGCCCTTGATGATCTTCGGCACCCAGGTGTTTCCGCCGACAAAATCGTGTACCGGCAGGTTGCCGGTGCGCACGGGCCCGCCGGCGCAGGCAGTCGCGTTCGGATCCTGGCTGTCGGGCATGTGGCAGGCCTGGCAGGCCTGCCCGCCGGGGCCGGCATGGGTGCTTTGCTTCCACTCGCTGTAGGTGCGCTCGATCGGGAACGGGATGGAGGTGTCCGTGCCATCGGCGAGGATCAGGGTTTTCAGCGGCCCGCCGTCGGTATCCGGCGTGGTCACGTCGTGGCAGGTGCCGCAGACGGCGCTGTCTTCGTGGTAGGTCGATTTTGCCCAGGGATGGGGTGGCGAAAAGCTGCCGGAATAGGTGTAGGGGCCACGGCGACAGGGTGCGCCGGCGTTGCCGTTGCATTCGGTGTCATCCAGCCAGATGTTGGCGTTGCCGATCATGCCGGGTTCGCCCAGCGGCCCGCTGGGCATCATGCGATGGCAGGCATGGCAGCCGACGCCGCTGTAGTCATTCGAGAAATCCGGCGCATCCAGCGTGCCTTCCAGCAGGCAGCCATTGGCACCTTTTACCGGATCATTCGGTGCGCCGAAGCCGGATTTGACCACGCGTCCGCCATACCAGCCCGCCGACGTATGGCAGCGCAGGCAAAAATCACCGGCGCCCGGGACATCCTTGTTGGCGACATCGACCGCTGCCCAGAACAGCGGATCGCGCGTGGCATTCGCCATCATCGATCCACTCCAGGTGCTGTGCGGGCGGATCCCGGGATCGTTGCCGACAAAGCCGCCGTGACAGCCACTGCAGGAATCCGAAGGTTCCAGCGAAAAGAGCAGGCCGGGCTGCGTGCCGTGCGGCGTGAAATCCAGCGCAAGGACGTGCCCGCAGGCCAGCAGCAGAGCCAGCGCCAGCCCCGCACGCAGCCACAAACCCGATCGCAATTGTCCAGCACGGAAATGAAATCGCAAAACAGTCACCTCACCCGACCTGAAGCCACGCTCGATGGCGTGATGTTGGTGCGATCCCTTGCGCGCACCCGATTGCCCTGGGTGATTGGATGCCGGAAGGCGAGGACGCTACCCGACCGGGCGCAGCATCGATGCCAACATTCCGGCAGACTGACAAACGCCGGACGGCGAACCGGCTGATTTTTATCACGAACCGGCCGCGCATGACACAGTCCATTGCGTTTGCACGTCCCGATTTTGCGCGAAAACGCACACTCGGGCATGCCCGGCGCATCATTCAGGCCATTGTTGCAGCGCCCAGCAAGCGTTCGGCGACACCCAGATACAGCCCCGGCAGCAGTTCGAGATCCTGCAGCGACACGCATTCATCGATCTTGTGGATGCTGGCGTTGCGTGGCCCGAGTTCAACCACCTCGGCACCAAGTGGCGCGATGAATCGGCCATCCGAGGTACCGCCGCCAGTACTTGCCGTTGGCGTGACGGCGCAGATCGACTCGACCGTCGCGGTAACGGCATCGCGCAATGGACCTTCCCGGGTCAGAAAGGCTTCGCCGGAAAGATTCCAGTCGACGCTGAAATCCAGCGCATGGCGCGTGAGGCAGGCTTCGAGGCGTTGCCGCAGGCCAGCGGCCGTGCTCGCCGTGCCGAAGCGGAAGTTGAAGGTCACATCGAGGCTGCCCGGGATGATGTTGCTGGCGCCGGTGCCGGCATGGATGTTGGAAATCTGCAGACTCGTCGGCGGGAAATCGGCGTTGCCTTCATCCCAGCGCGTCGCTGCCAATTCGGCCAGGGCCGGTGCCGCGGCATGGATCGGGTTCAAGGCCATCTCCGCATAGGCGACATGTCCCTGCACGCCGCGCACCGTCAGCTGGCCGTGCAGCGAACCTCGACGGCCGACGCGAATCAGATCGCCGAGCCGATCCTGCGAGGATGGCTCGCCGACCAGGCACCAATCAATGCGCTGGCCGCGGCGACGGAATTCCTCGGCGACCCGAGCCACGCCGTCGATCGACGGGCCTTCCTCGTCGCTGGTCAGCAACAGGGCGAGCGTTCCATGGTGATCGGGATGGCGACGCACGAACTCCTCGAGGGCAAGCGTCATCGCGGCGACGCCGGATTTCATGTCGGCGGCACCGCGGCCATGCAGATGGCCATTGCGCAGGGTCGGCTCGAACGGCGGGCTCGACCATTGCTCGACCGGGCCACTGGGCACGACATCGGTATGACCGAGGAAAACCAGCACCGGCGCGGCGCTTCCGTGAGTTGCCCAAAGGTTGTCGACTACACCGTAGCGCAAACGCTCGACGCTGAATCCGGCCCGGCCAAGGCGCTCGCCCAGCAGCGCCTGGCAACCGGCATCCTCGGGCGTCACCGATGCGCGGCGGATCAGTTCACTGGTGAGATGCAAAATGTCCGACATGGTCATGGCTTTGCTCCCCTCTCCCCTCGCGTACTCGGAGAGCATGAAGGAGAGGGGTTGGGGGAGAGGGGGAGGCGCGAAGCGCCTGCCAGATCATTTCCAATACCGAATCGCTGTGCAAAAGAATATCGTCATTCCAGAACCTCAACATGTTGAAACCCCTGTGAGCGTAACCAGGCATCACGCTGAATATCGTGTGCCGATTGCAGATGCTGACTACCATCCGCCTCAACAATCAGCCGAGCTCCGAAATGCACAAAATCGACGATGTACGGCCCTATCGGCTGTTGCCGACGGAATTTCTGTCCATCCAGGCGATGATCGCGCAGATGACGCCAGAGTAGCGTCTCGGCATCCGTCATCTTTCGGCGCAGCATCTTGGCGAATTCGATTTGCTCCAAAGCTTCCCCTCTCCCCTCTCTCTCTCCCGCAAGGGGCGAGGGGCTCAAAAAACCGACCGGCTTCCCGCCAACCAATTCCTGATTCCCGCTCACCAATTCCCGATTCCCGATTCCCGACATGATCGTGGCTTCGCTCCCCTCTCCCCTCGCGGGAGAGGGGTTGGAGGAGAGGGGAGGCGCGCGAACCCGTTCTCCATCAATCAAAACAATCCAGAATACGATTTGTCGTTGAAGCCCAGATGCACCGAACCATCGGCGAGTACCAGCACGGGGCGTTTGACCAGGGCTGGATACTCGCGGATCAGCAGCGTCCACTCTGCCGTCGATCCGGGTGCTTTGCGTGAAGGCGCGAGATTGCGCCAGGTGGTGCCGCTGCGATTGACCAGCGCATCGAAGCCACCGACCGCCTCGGCCCAGGTCTTGAGCGTGGCCGGCGGCACGGGTACCTCGCGATAGTCGATGAAACGATGGTCGACGCCGTGGCGATCCAGCCACTTGCGCGCCTTGCCGCAGGTGTCGCATTTGTGCAAACCGTAAACTTCGATGCTCATGCGCGCAGCAACTCGTTGATGGCGGTTTTCGAGCGGGTCTTTTCGTCGACGCGCTTGACGATGATCGCCGCATACAGGCTGTGGCTGCCATCGGCCGACGGCAATGAGCCGGCAACGACGACACTGCCCGCCGGCACGCGTCCGTAGCTGGTCTCGCCCGTGGCCCGGTCGTGGACCTTGGTCGACTGGCCAAGGAATACGCCCATGCCGATCACGCTACCGCGTTCGACGATGACTCCTTCTACGACTTCCGAGCGCGCGCCGATGAAGCAGTCGTCCTCGATGATGGTCGGCCCGGCCTGCAGCGGTTCGAGCACGCCGCCGATGCCGACGCCGCCGGACAGGTGCACGCGTGCGCCAATCTGCGCGCAGGAACCGACCGTGGCCCAGGTATCGACCATGGTGCCGGCGCCGACGTGCGCTCCGATGTTGACGTAACTCGGCATGAGCACGGCATCGGCGGCCACATGCGCGCCGCGGCGTACCAGCGCACCCGGAACCACGCGCGCACCGACACTTGCGAACGCCGCCGCATCGGCATCGACGAAACGCAGCGGCACCTTGTCCCAGGCCGGCATCGGACCGCCATCCATGAGGCGGTTGTCATGGAGGCGGAAATACAGCAAGACCGCCTTTTTCAACCATTGATTGACCTGCCAGGCTCCGTCGCCTTGCTGTTCGGCGACGCGTGCGGTACCGCTTTCGAGCTGATCGAGCGCGGCCTCGACGGCAGCACGCAGTTCCGCCTCGATCGCGGCGGGATGCAGTTCGCCGCGACGTTCCCACGCGGCATCGATGATTGCTTCAAGGGCTGGCATGCATGGCCTTTCGGGTTTCGGGTTGGCTCAGGTCGAGTTGCTCCAGCAAGGCAGCGCGCAGGGCATCCTGGCCAGTCACGTCGAGCAACTGGTCATTGTCGTCGCTGATGCTGAAAAAATCTTCCACACGCTCGCCAAAGGTGGCGATGCGCGCATCATGCACGCGCACGCCAAGCGAGCGGAAGGTCTGCGCGACCGAGGCGAGCAGCCCCGGTCGATCGGTGCAGACAAGCCCCAGGCGCGTACGCCCTTCGACGACGCTGAAGACAATGCGCGGCACGATATGGAAATGGCGCAAGGTTCGCGGCAACACGCGGCGCACCGGCTGCGCGCTCAGTTCGACCTGCGCAAGCGCCGAACGCAGGGCCTGCTCGAGGGCACCGACCAGCTCGGCATCAAGCAGCGGCTTGCCAGTGGCATCGAGGACGAAAAACGTGTCCAGGACGCGATCCGAATGCGCCGGGATCACGCGCGCCTCGACGACATTGAGCTGGGCGCGATCGAGCACGGCGGTGATCGTCGCAAACAGGCCATCGCGATCCGCCGAATAGACGAAAACCTCGCTGGTGCCGCGCACGCCCAGGGGATTGACGCGGACCAGCGCATCGCGGGCATCACCGTGCGCGGCGATGGCGGCCGTCTGCCAGGCAATCTGCTCGGGCCGGTAACGCAGGAAACTTTCCTCGGGAAAATCCGCCCAGATCCGCGTGATGGCGTCGCTGTCGATGCCCTTGCCTTCGAGCATCAGCGTTGCGCGCATGCGCGTTTCGGCGACGCGCTCGCCGGTCTTCGGCAACTCGCCGGATTCCTCGCGCAACACGTAACGCGTCGCCGCATAGAGATCCGACAGCAGGCGGTCACGCCAGGTATTCCACAGTTTCGGGCTGGTGCCGTTGATGTCGGCGACGGTCAGCAGGTACAGGTAATCCAGGCGCTCCCAGTCATCGACCTGCGCGGCAAAGCGATGCACGACGGCCGGATCGGTGATGTCCTGGCGTTGCGCGGTGACACTCATGACCAGATGGTTGCGCACCAGCCAGGCGACCAGGTTGATAGCCTCGGGCCGCAAGCCGAGGCGCGAGCAGAACGCGCGTGCATCCTCCTCGCCAAGCACCGAATGATCGCCGCCGCGACCCTTGGCAATGTCGTGGAACAAGCCGGCAAGCAAGAGCAGTGCCGGTTGCGGTATGCGCTGATACAGGGAATGCGCAAGCTTGAAATCGCGCGCGCCGTCCTCGCCGGCGAAGCGCGCAATGAAACGCAGCACGCGCATGGTGTGTTCATCAACCGTATAAACATGGAAAAGATCGTACTGCATGCGCCCGCTGACCCTGGCGAAACCCGGGATCAGCCTGGCCAACACGCCGTGGCGGGCCATGGCCGCCAAAGCCTCCACCGCCGCTGCGCCGTGCTCGAACAATTCCCGCAGCGATGCAAACACCTCGGCCTGGTCGAAATCGAGCGCTGCATTGGCCAGGGCCAGGCGCACCTGGCGCAGGGCATTGGCGCGCAAGCCACGGATGCCGGGCTGGGTCGCCATCAACGAGTACAACCGGATCAAGGCCTGCGGTTCCTCGCCAAGCCGATGGCTGGCATCGACATCGAGACGATCGCCAATGCGCAGGAAGCCGTTGCCGAGGTCTTCCACGGCGCCGGCCGGGGTCGCCAGCATTTCGCTGCAGCGGGCGAGCAGTTCCTCGTTGGTGCCGGCGATGATCCGCGCGGCGCGGTAGTAGTCCTGCATGCATTGCTCGACGCCGAGATTGTCGGCGTGCTCGTCGCGATAACCGAGGCTCCTCGCAAGCTCGCGCTGGTAATCGAACAACAGGCGTTCCTCGGCGCGGCCAGCCAACAGGTGCAGGGCGTGGCGGATGCGGAACAGGGTCGCCCTAGCCAAGAGCAGGGCTTCGGCTTCGGCGGCATCGAGCAGACCGCTCTCGACCATCATCGCCAGGTTTCCGGCACCGGCGATGGCGCGGCCGAGCCAGCCGATCATTTGCAGGTCACGCAAACCGCCGGGGCCCTCCTTGAGTTGCGGCTCCAGGTTGTAGGCAGTATCGCCAAAGCGCAGGTGGCGCGCCGCCTGCTCGACTTTCTTGGCCGAAAGAAAGCGTTCGGGCGTCCACAGCGCCGGATCCGGCAAATGCGCGAGCAAGCGTTCGCCCAGCGCTTGCGCACCCGCCAGGAAACGAGCCTCGATCAGCGTCGTATAGACCCCGACATCTGCCGCTGCCAGTTGGCGGCAGCCGTCCACATCGCGCACCGCCAATCCCGGCTTGATGCCGAGATCCCACAGGCAGGCACAAAACGCCTCGATGGCGCGGATGACGCGGGACTCGGGGCGATCGACGGTCAGGATCAACAGGTCGACATCCGAGCAGGGGAACTGCTCGCCGCGGCCAAAACCGCCAACCGCGATCAGCGCGGCATCGGCGCTGTCGCCCAGCCACGCATGCCAGGCATAGGCGAGCATGCGTTCGATCGCAAGCGTGCGCGCGGCGATGATTTCCCCGGCATCGGCACCATCACGAAAGGCACCGGCAAGATCGCGATCGTAGTCGACGAGGTACTGGCGCAGGGCCAGTCTTGCGGGGCCGACCACGCCTGCGCGTGGCACCGGCCTGGCCAGCCGTGGCAACGGCGGTACACGCGTCACGGTCTGCTCGGACGCGATCATGCAAGGCGGCTAGGCCGCGTTCGGCCAGGGCGTGAGGATCTCGAATCCGTCGTCAGTCACCGCGATCGTGTGTTCCCATTGCGCCGACAGCGAATGATCGCGCGTGACCACGGTCCAGCCGTCCGGCAGCAGGCGCGTATGCGGCTTGCCGGCATTGATCATCGGCTCGATGGTGAAGGTCATGCCTTTCTTCAGGGTCAGCCCGGTGCCGGCATGGCCGTAATGCAGCACCTGCGGGTCCTCGTGATAGATGCGGCCGATGCCGTGCCCGCAATACTCGCGCACCACCGAAAAATTGCGCGCCTCGACGAACTTCTGGATGGTTTCGCCGATATCGCCGAGCGTGGCGCCGGGACGCACGACGGAAATCGCTGCAAGCATGGCGTCTCGCGTCGTCTCGACCAGGCGCCGGGCCAGCACCGAGGGTTCGCCGACGTAATACATGCGACTGGTGTCGCCATGCCAGCCATCCTTGATCACGGTGACATCGATATTGATGATGTCGCCATCCTTGAGCACCTTGGTCGCCGACGGGATGCCGTGGCAGATCACATGATTGACCGAGGTGCACAGGGTCTTGGTGAAGCCCTTGTAGCCGACATTGGCCGGGATCGCCTGCTGCACCTCGACAATGTGCTGATGGCAGATCCGGTCGAGCTCCTCGGTGGTCACGCCGGCCTTGACGTGCGGCGCGATCATTTCCAGCACTTCGGCGGCAAGGCGGCCGGCAACGCGCATTTTCTCGATGTCTGCAGGGGTCTTGATGGTGACGGACATGGCTACTCTGGGTTCGGGACGCTTGTCGCAGGCGTCAGGGACAGGCTACAATTCTACGGATAACTCGGCCGACCTGCATGCTGCAGGCCATCCGCGTCATCGGCCTCGCTGATCCACGGGCGAGGTCATCACTGGCGAACAAGGGTAATCAACTGCCCGCGTTTGACCAAATCCGCACACGTATCGTCACCGTTTTCGGGGTGCCTCTCCGGAGGTCGCAGACGGCGGATACGTGGAGGTCTCAACCCCGGGCAACCACCGCACACCACGCAGAGCCGTGCGGCTGCCCAGAATCTGGAGTTCCACCATGCCACAAGTCACCATGCGCCAGATGCTCGAAGCGGGCGTCCATTTCGGCCATCAGACCCGTTACTGGAATCCCCGCATGGCACCGTACATCTTCGGTGCCCGCGGACGCATCCACATCATCAATCTCGAAAAGACCCTGCCGCTGTTCAACGATGCGATGAACTTCGTGTCCGGCCTTGCGCAGAAACGCGGCACCCTGCTTTTCGTCGGCACCAAGCGCTCGGCGCGCGATGCCATCAAGGAAGATGCCGCCCGTTGCGGCCAGCCTTACGTCGCCGCACGCTGGCTCGGCGGCATGCTGACCAACTTCCGCACGGTCAAGCAGTCGATTGCCCGCCTCAAGGAAATCGAGGCCATGTCGACCGACGGTCGCTTCGAGAAGCTGGTCAAGCACGAAGTCCTGCAGCTCAACCGTGAGCGCGAGAAGCTGGAACGCTCGCTCGGTGGCATCAAGGACATGGGCCGTCTGCCCGACGCACTGTTCGTGATCGACATCGGCCACGAAGACATCGCCATCCAGGAAGCCAAGAAGCTCGGCATCCCGGTCATCGCCGTGGTCGATACCAATTACGACCCGAGCCTGGTCGACTACGCCATTCCGGGCAACGATGACGCGATCCGCGCTGTCCAGCTCTACACCAGCGCCGTTGCCGATGCCGTCCTCGAAGGCAAGGCCGCCGCGCCGACCGTCGCCATCAACAACGACGAGTTCGTCGAGATGGATGCCGAAGGCAACCCGATCGCCAAGGATGACCGTCGCAAGCAGGCTCCGCGCGGCAAGCCGCCGGCCAAGCGTGGTGCGCCGCCCTCCGGCGCGCGTCGCAGTGGCCCGGGCAGGGCCAAGCCGCAAGCCGCCGCCGAAACGCCTGCCGCCGAGTAAGTCACACCGCTGCCTTGCGCGTCCGGCAAGGTGGCCCGCGTTCCTTCGCCCACGCCTCGCGTCGGGCGAAGGAACAACAGATGCTGCACGCTGGCGACGACGCGCATCCCCCGGCAATCGATGCCTGCGCGGGATGGCGAAACGAATCGCGGCACCTGCATCCGTCCTTTTTCGCGCGGCCTCCCGGTCGCGCCAAGCTTGAGAGGTTCAAAGCGATGGAAATCACCGCACAGATGGTCAAGGAGCTGCGCGAGCGTTCCGGTGCCGGCATGATGGAATGCAAGAAAGCGTTGACGCAGAACGACGGCAACATCGAAGCCGCGATCGAGTGGCTGCGCAAGCAGGGCCTGGCCAAGGCCGACAAGAAATCCGACCGCGTTGCCGCCGAAGGCCGCATCGTGCTCGCCCAGGTCGGCCACAAGGCCGCCCTCGTCGAGATCAACAGCGAAACCGACTTCGTCGCCAAGGACGAGAACTTCCTCGTCTTTGCCGACCAGGTCGCCACCGCCGCGCTCGAGGCGACGAACATCGATGCACTCAAGGCTGCCCCGTTCCCGGGTGGCGGCACGGTCGAGGAAGCGCGGGCGGCGGTGATCGCCAAGATCGGCGAGAACGTGCAGATCCGCCGCATGGTGCACATCGAAAGCCCGAACGAGGTCGCCGGCTACCTGCATGGCGGGCGCATCGGCGTGCTGGTCGAAGTCAAGGGCGGCTCGGCCGAGCTGGCCCGCGGCCTGGCCATGCACATTGCCGCGATGAATCCGCCGCATATCGCCGAAAAGGACGTGCCGGCCGAGTTCATCGCCAAGGAAAAGGAAATCGAGCTGGCCAAGATGTCCGACAAGGACAAGTCCAAGCCACCGGAAATCCTCGAGAAGATCATCAGCGGCAAGATCAACAAGATCATCAATGACGTCACCCTGTACGGCCAGCCCTACGTGCTCGATACCAACGAGACCGTCGGCAACGTGCTGAAGAAGGAAGGTGCCGAGGTGCTCCGCTTCCACCGTCTGATGGTCGGCGAAGGCATCGAGAAAGTGGTCGAGGACTACGCCGCCGAAGTGATGAAGCAGGCCGGCCTGGCCTGAGGTTCGACTTCAGCAACACCGGGAAGGCCGCGGATTTCGCGGCTTTCTTGTTTGCGCCGGCATCAGGGCACCGGCGTCGAATCATCCGCATCCGGCTCGGCGGGCGCCACGGCGTGCGCCCTGACCACGGTCACCGTGCAGTTGGCCTCGGCAACCACGCGCGAGGACACGCTGCCCAGCATTCGCCGCACACCGGTGACGCCGCGCGCGCCCATCAGCAGGTGGTCGATCGCGTTGCTGCGCGCATAGTCGATCAAGGCATCAGCCGCCTCGGTTCCTTCGAGCACGTGATAGGTGATGCGTCGCTCCGGCAGATCCAGCGAACGCGCCCAGTGGCGCAGTGCAACGAGGCGCTTGACGTGGCGGCTGCGGCCTTCGGCATCGAGGTTGGGCTCGATGCCGATGCGCGCGACACGCAACACGGTCACACAGGCAAGCCGCGCATCGGTGGCCGTCTGCATGACGCGCCGGGTCATCTCGCGCAAGGCCTCGTCCAGCGCCGGGTTGGATTGCTTCAAGTCGATCGCGACCATGATCAGCGGTGCACGCGAGACCGGCAGCGCCTTGTGCTCATCCGCTTCGACGCGACTGCCAAGGGTGAGCAGCCAACGGCGAAAGGCCATCAGGCGACCGCCCTGGCGAAGATCGGCACGTGCGGTCAACGCAACCTGTTCCGGATGCATCAGGTCGAAGGCAAGTTGTGCCGCAGTCGGATGGCGCAAGTTGGGATCGACCTCCAGGCAGCGCAGGATGATTTCCTGGAGCCAGCGCGGCAGCTGCGGATTGAGGCTGCGCGGTGCCGCCGGCTCCTGGTAGAGACGCCGCTTCATGCCGTTGTTGCTGATCGGCGTGCCAAACGGCAATTTTCCGGTGGCCAGTTGATAGAGGGTGACGCCCAGTGCGAAAAGATCGCTGCGCGGATCGTTGCGCACGCCCAGCACCTGCTCGGGCGCGATATAGGCTGCAGTGCCCATCGGCACGTTGAATTGCTCGGCAAGCAGGTCGGGCAGGTCGGCATGGTGCGACAGGCCGAAATCAAGCAGGACGATGCGCTCCTGCTGGTTCAGCGGATCGACATGCAGCAGCAGGTTGCCCGGTTTCACATCGAGATGGACGACCCGTTGCCGATGCAGGTCGTCCAGCGCCAGCGCCGCCAGCGCACCGAGTCGGGCGACGCGCAGCGGGGCCAGCGGCGTGCTGCCGAGCAGGCTCTCGAGGGTCTCGCCGTGCAGCCGCTGCATGACCAGCCATGGCTGATCCTCGAACTCGCCGCTGGCGAAGAAACGTGGCACATGCGCGCCGCCAAGCAGCGGCATGAGCATGCGTTCCACTTCGAAACTGACCACCTGCGAAACCGTTTCGCCATAATCGATGCGCGGCAGCTTCATCAGCAGCGGCACGTCGATCTGCGCATGGCTGACGCCCCACAGTCGCGACATGCCTCCCTCATGCAGCAACTCGACCAGGCTGAATTCGCCGATCCTGAGGCCGGCTTGCAGTTTCACGGGCATCTCAGCGGCCCTCGCCCAGGCGTTGCGCGAACACCGGCGGCAGGCCGGCCGCACGGATTTTCTGCGCACTCAAATCATGGTCGTACGGCACGCGCAGGAATCCAAGCTGACGGCTGTCGGTATCGAACCAGGCGCAGGCGGCCGCCGGATTGCCGTCGCGCGGCTGGCCACACGAACCGGGAATCGCCAGCCAGTGCCGTTGCGAAGATAACGGGATGGCGACACCGCGGGTCGGCACGAAATGGCTGGCCGCTCCGGCCTGCAGGTGATACAGCGCCGGTTCGTGCACATGTCCACAAAAGGTCAGCCACGCCGGCGTGGCAAGCAGGCTGCGTGCCGCCGCCAGGCGATTGGAGACATAAGCCCATTCGCCCGGCGCCCAGGCATTCGCGTGAACGTACAGGCGGTCCTCGTCGACAACCTGCAGCGGCAGCGTGCGCAGGAATTCGAGCTGTCCCGCGTCGAGCACCGAGCGGGTCCAGGCGGTGACCGCGCCGATCGCAGGGCTCATCGAGAGCACATCACCGGCGATGACCGCCTGATCGTGGTTGCCGAGCACGGCGATGGCGCCGGCCGCAACCTGCTCGCGCACCCAATCGACAACCCAGCCGGGATCCGCACCGTAGCCGACCAGGTCGCCCAGGACGACCCAGCGCCGACAGGCAAGCGCCTGCAGTGCCTCGACGCAGGCCTCCACCGCTTCGCGATTGGCGTGCAGATCCGCCAGCAATCCGATTCGCATGCACCACCCCTTTGTGCGCATGCTAACCCACGGCGCGCAGCACCGGCCGCGACAACCTCCATGGACACGGGTTGATGCAGGGAATGTTCCAGCACCTCGCGGCACTGGCATAATTGCGCCTCTTTTGCTGCGGACCTCCTGGCGTGCCCAAGCAAGTCCCCGTGTGGCACCTCTATGTGCCCAAGCTGGTCACGACCCTGCGCCAGGGTTACGGGCTGGATGACTTGCGCAGCGACCTGATCGCCGGCCTGACCGTTTCGATTGTCGCCCTGCCCTTGTCCATGGCATTGGCCATCGCCTCCGGCGCGTCGCCGGCCATCGGTTTGCATACCGCAATCATCGCCGGATTCCTGATTTCGCTGCTCGGTGGTTCGCGCGTGCAGATTGGCGGACCAACCGCCGCCTTCATTCCGGTCGTCTTCGGCGTCATCGCCACCTACGGTTACGATGGCCTGGTCATGGCCACCTTGATGGCCGCCGTCATGCTGATCCTGGCCGGCCTGATGCGCCTGGGCACGATGGTCCGCTACATGCCGCAACCGGTCATCACCGGCTTCACCGCCGGCATTGGCGTAAGCATTTTCAGCAGCCAGATCAAGGACCTGTTCGGCCTCGACATTGCCACCCTGCCGGCCGAGTTCTTTGCCCGCTGGGACACGTATTTCGCCCATTTCGACAGCATCAATCCGGCCGCCGCCGGACTTGCCTTCGGCACGCTCGCCTTGCTCATCGCCTTGCGTCGCTACCGGCCGAAATGGCCGGCATTCCTGATTGCCGTGGTGCTGGCCACGCTCGCCACACTGCTGCTCAAGCTGCCGGTGGAAACCATTGTTTCGCACTTTGGCCCGATCCCGCGCGAGTTCCCGCTGCCGCACCTGCCCACGTTCGACCTCGCCCGCATGCGCGAACTGCTGCCGAGCGCCTTCACCATCGCCTTCCTCGGCGGCGTCGAATCCCTGCTCTCGGCGGTCGTTTCCGACGGCATGATCGATGGCCGCCATCGCTCCAATTGCGAACTGGTCGCCCAGGGCGTGGCCAATGGCGCCTCGGCCCTGATTGGCGGATTGCCTGCCACCGGCGCGATCGTGCGCACGGCGACCAATGTGCGCGCAGGGGCACGTTCGCCCATTGCCGGCATGGCACACGCGGTATTCATCCTCATCTTCGTCGTCATCGCCGCGCCGCTGGCCAATCAGGTGCCGTTGCCGGCAATGGCGGCCTTGCTGCTCATCGTCGCCTGGAACATGAGCGAGATCGAACGCATCCGCCAGTTGATGCGCTCGCCGGTGGGCGATCGCATGGTGCTGATCGTGACGTTCATCCTCACCGTGACGGTCGACCTGACCGTGGCCGTGGAAGTCGGCGTGGTGCTGGCCGCCTTCCTCTTCATGTACCGCATGAGCGAGATCGTCGCCCTCGAATCGCATGTCGACCTGGTCGAACGCGATGTGGACGATTTCAATACTGCACCACGCACCGACCAGCGCCCTTCCCTGCCCGAAGGCGTCGAGGCCTACCGCGTCTCCGGCCCGCTGTTCTTTGCCGTGGCCAATCGCATCGACGATGTCCTGCGCGCCTTTGGCCGTCCGCCGCGCGTGTTCATCCTGCGCCTGCGCCAGGTGCCGATGATCGACGCCTCCGGGGCGACCGCCATCGGCAACCTCGTCGCGCGCTGCCGGCGCGATGGCATTGCCCTGATCTTCACCGGCCTGCAGCCGCAACCGGCACGCATCCTTTCCGACATGGGCGTGGTCGCCGACGGCACCACGCTGCGTTACGCCGAGGATTTCGCCCATGCCCTCAGCATGCTTGCCGAGGCGGATCCGCAAACCACGCAAGCAAGCGCCTCCTGAATCCCGCGCCGGTCATCGGCCTTCGCCAGGACGGCATGCATGACGCACGTTGCAAGGCGTGGCCATCGATGCAGGAATCCGGCCGAGGCATGAGGCCGGTTCCCTCGCGCCGGATCATGCTCTAGGCTGTGCGGTCATGGTGCCGCCAGCCGGCGACCACCGTCCTTGAGCGATCCCGGGATTCCCCATGCACAACCGCCAATCCAGCCGGGCGATCGCTCGCCTGTTCAAGTTTCTTGCGATCACCACGATTCTCGCCCTCGGCACATCCGCCTGGGCAGGCCCGGCGGTGCCGCCACTGGAACTGCTGTTTGCCCCCGAGTCGCGCCTGGTCATGGGCACCCTGGTGGAAATCAACCCGGCCGGGCGCCTCGTCTTCAAGCGTGAAAAAGTCTTTGGCACGCACAAGGACGTGCCGGAACTGATCGATGCCGCCGTCACCAGCAATGCGCTGGAGGATGCGCGGCTTGAGCAGCGCTACATCGTCGGTTACACGACCTTCCAGAACGATCGCCAATACCCGGCCGGCATCACCCCGCCGCGCAAAGCCACCAATGTCATATCCAGCAGCGGCCTGGACCCGGCCGTTCTCCTCGATTCACCCGAACTGCGCAGGATTCTCGATCAGGCAGCCAGCGAACGCGGCCGTGAATCGCGCAGCTTGCGTCGACTCCTGCTGCAGACATTCGCCGGCAATGATGCGGCCATGCAACGCCTGGCTGCCGGCCAGTTCGCGCTCGATACCGGCATGAGCGGCAAGCTCGACGCCGCCGGCAAGGGCATCCTGCAACGCGCCGCCTTGAGCGACGAAATCAACCCGACCACGCGTTCGCTGCTGATTACCGCTGCGGCCGACCGACCCGAGGATTTTGGTCCATGGGCTGCCGAGGCCATCAACAAGGTGCTGGAAATTACGCCTGTGGACGGATACTCTTCCGCGTCCAGGGGTCCGACAGGACTGGTACTTCTGGCCTTCGATGAGGCCAGTGCCAGGGCAGTCCACGTTCCATTCGAATCACTGACACGTTGGCTTCGCAGCCCCGATCGGCTGTATCTGGAGCGCGCGTCCGGATTGATCGAATCGATGTATCGGGCGCGCGCCAAGGCGGCTTACGAGGAGGTGCTGGGGGATGCCGGCACCGATCCCGCAGCGCGTCAATTCCTTGAAGCCAGGATGCGCGACACCGAACGATTCAACGCTGCACCCGAAACACCCAGCAACTGATCAGGACGATCGACCACGCGCCGCGGGCGGAGGTTGCAACCTCCCGTTGCCAGACAACCAGATACCGTCGATTTGAAGAGGAACCGACACATGCGTATGCGAGTTCGATTGATCACCCTGGGGACGGCGATTCTTCTCGCGTCCGGGGCCAACGCGGCTTCCACCGCTCCGAAGGTCATGCATGCCGAGCGATTCGATGTCTCGCCGCCGATGCGCGACATCATCCGCAATCTGCCGCCGGCACCGACCGTCCCGGAAAACGAGGACGGCTACATCCCGAACATCTTCATCAAGCCGATCACCCGGGCGAATGTCTGGCAGGTGCCTGACTATTCAGGCATGCAGACCGCGCCAACCGGCACCCCGGCTCCCGCCCTCGGCGTAAGCTTCGACGGCATCGGCAATCCAACCGCCTGCGGTGGCTGCATTCCGCCGGACACCAACGGCGACGTCAGCGACCAGCACTTCGTGCAGTGGGTCAATCTCAAGTGGGCCGTCTACAACAAGAACACCGGCGCCGTCGTGCAGGCACCCTTGGCCGGCAACTCGCTGTTCGCCGGCTTCGGCGGCAAATGCCAGACGACCAACTCCGGCGATCCGCTCGCGGTCTGGGATGCCCAGGCCAAGCGCTGGGTGATGAGCCAGTTCGTCACCACGGCACCGTTTGCCCAATGCGTGGCGGTATCGGTTACTTCCGATCCGCTCGGTCAGTACTATCGCTACGAGTTCAACTGGCCGAATTTCGGCGACTACCCGCACATGGGCATCTGGACCGAGGAAAACCATCGGCAGAACGCCTACCTGCTGACCACCCACGAATTCAGCGGCTCCTCGAGCTTCCTGGGCGCGGCGATGATCGCCATGGAGCGCGACAAGATGCTGGTCGGCGATCCCACTGCAGCCATGGTGCGCTTTGGCGGGTTTGACGCCTACGGCTTGCAGGCGATCCACCTGATCGGGCCGAAGGAAGCTCCCGGCGGCAGCTGCCCGACCTTCGTCCATTTCGATTTCGCCGCCAGCAACTACCAGTTCTGGGACATGTGCCTGGACTGGACGACGCCGGCCAGCTCGACCATTTCCTTGCCGAACACGGTCAATGCGGCGACCTTCTTCCCGTTCTTCGACAGCGTGCCGACCCCGGCCGGTGCCGCCAACTATCTCGACTCGTTCGGCTCCAACACCATGTACCGCGCCACCGCGCGCGCATTCTCGAAAGATGCGCCAAACCGCATTGCGCTGGTCATCAACCATGTCGTCCAGGGCAACAGCCTGCAGGCCGGCATCAAGTGGCTGCAGTTCAACCTGAAACCCGCGGTCGAACCGGTCGGCGTCACCGATCGCATCTTCGGCGATGGTTACGAGGGCAGCCCGCTGCCGGTTGTGGTCGCCAAGACGGTCCTGACCAAGACCCTGGTCGATGAAGGCACCTATGCGCCGGACAGCAATCATCGCTGGATGGGCGGCATTGCCATCGACGGCAGCGGCAACATCGGACTCGGCTTCTCGAAATCCAGCGCCGCGCTCAACCCGCAGGTCCAGTACACGGCGCGCCGCGCGACCGATGCCCCGGGCCTCATGCGCGATGAGCAAACCTGCACCGCCGGCATCGCCAATGGCGCGCAGACCGATTCGGCCGGCCGTTGGGGCGACTACTCGTCGATGAGCGTCGACCCGGTCGATCAATGCACGTTCTATTTCACCAGCGAGTACTACGCCACCTCGTCGGCACGCAATTTCAGCACGCGCGTCTGCTCGTTCACCTTCCCGGATTGCGGAACCCCCGACTACCAGTTGGTCAACGAGACTCCGAAGCGGATCGAACTGTGCGGCACCGGCGCCATCGACCCGACCTGGGGCCTGCGTGCCGGCGTCCTCAATGGCTTCACCGGTCCGGTGACCCTGTCCGGCGTGGGCACACCCCCCGCCACCACGGCCATGTTCTCGGTCAATCCGATCAACGCACCGGGTACCAGCACGCTCACCCTTTCCGGCGGTGCCGCCCTGGTCAGCGGCGAATATGCCTTCAGCGTGAGCGGTGTCAGTGGCGCGTTGAACCGCAGCATCGCGCTTGAACTCGGCGTTTCCTCGAACGCTTCGGCCGCGCCGACGCTGATTGCACCGGCCAACAACGCCACCCAGGTCAGCGTGTTGCCGACCTTGAGCTGGAGCGCATCGCCCGGCGCACTCAAGTACAAGGTGGAAATAGCCACCGATGTCGGCTTCAGCAACATCGTCGCCAGCACCACGGTCACCACGACCAGCTACAAGGTCAGCGCGATCCTCGCCGAATCGACCCAGTACTACTGGCGCGTCACCCCGCAGAACTATTGCGGCAACGGCGCGGTATCGAGCACGTTTGCCTTCACCACCGGCCTGATCGGCCAGTGCCCGGGCGGCACCACGCGTTCGACGGTCTACAGCAGCGACTTCCAGACCATTCCCGCCGCCGGCTGGACCACCGACGGCAGCGGTGGCACCGCTGGCTGGACCCAGCAGACGGCTCCGGCAGGCACTGGTCTGAGCACCACGGTCTATGGCATTCCCAACAATGCCACGACCAGCGACCGCGGCCTGATCTCGCCCAGCGTTGCCATTCCTGCGGGCGCCCAGGCAGCGTTCCTGACCTTCGACACCTACCACAGCTTCGAGATTGACGGGCCGACCGGCTGCTGGGACAACGCCACCCTTGGCATCAAGGTCGGTGCCGGCGCGTTCACCTATCTCGACAACAGCAGCTTGTTCACCGATCCGTATGACGGCGTCGTTTCCGCCGGTGAAGCCAACGCCGGCGAACGCGGCTGGTGCCACAAGCCCAACCCGGTACCCGCCGGCGGCAAGGCCTCGATCGTCGACCTCGGCGGCTACGCCGGCCAATCCGTGCAGGTGCGCTTCCGCGCCGTCACCGATTCCAACACGACCGGCACCGCGCCGACCGGCATGTTCATCGACAACCTCAAGGTCGATGTCTGCCAGTAGTCCTCACGGGTAATGGCAAGATGAAAAACGGGCCGCATTGCGGCCCGTTTTTTTATGGCCATGGATGGCCTGTATGCCTGCAATGCAGGAGCAGCGGCAGCCCGCGTCGAACCCGACGCCACGCTCGGAAGCGCATTCCCTTCTCCCCTTGCGGGAGAAGGTGGCGCGAAGCGCCGGATGAGGGGACCAGCTAAAGCCGCTTTCCAAAACGCCCATGAGACATCACCATCGAAACCGCAATGCAACGCCCCCACCACGGCGCCTTGAAAACACGAAGCTGCGCGCTATGATCCGCACCGTTTGAAATCGGAAACCGCCATGTCCCGCTGGAAAGCCGCCTCGATCCACCTGTCGATCAGCATCGCGGTGGGATTGCTGGTTTTCGCCCTGCTCTTCCTGGTCTGGTTTCCGCAGCCGTATTTCAATGCTGCCGGCGGGCAACACCTGATCCTGGTACTGCTGGGTGTGGATCTCGTGCTTGGGCCAATGCTGACGCTGATCCTTTTCAAATCCGGCAAGAACGGCATGCTCTTCGACCTGTGCATGATCGGCCTCATGCAGAGCGCGGCCCTGGTTTATGGCATGCATGTCATTACCCAATCCCGACCAGTTTTTGTCGTTGCCGTCGTCGATCGATTCAATGTCATCACCCCGGCGGATCTTGACCCGAGCGATCTGGCCGAAGGAACCAAACCGGAATTCCGCAGCCTATCTTGGACCGGCCCCAGGATAATCGCGGCACAACTTCCGCAAAGTGGCGAGGAACGTACCCACCTCATGTTTCAGGGCCCGGGTGGCAAGGATGTGCAGAACTATCCCAAGTATTACGTCGACTATCGCGAAGAAGCACAAAACCTGCTGATGCGCGCAAAGCCGATCACCTCGCTGCGCTCTGCGCATCCGGATGCGATGCCGATCCTCGACCAATGGTTTGCCGATCATCTGCACACGGAAAGCGAAGTCGTCTGGATGCCAGTGGTCACACGCAATTCGGGCTTTACCATGCTGCTCGACAAACGAACCGGCGAAGTGCTGGATGCGTTGCCAATCTACGCGTGGTAGGTGCGTTCAAGCCCTCCTAGAAAGCGGGTGCCAGATGCTGCTTGTGCATTGTCGCATTCATCCGCAGGAGCATCGCGGCTGAAGCCGCTTCCTGCAAAGACAATGGGGAATTGCGGGCCGCGGCGAACCGTCACGCCCTTCGGAAACTCACGCCGCCTCCGCAGGAAGGGCATTCATGCCCGATGCTGCGGGTTGGCTGTGCAAAATGCATTGCCGAGCAGAGCATCGCGGCTGAAGCCGCTTCCTGCGACTGCGGGATGCTGGTTTTATGTCATCTCCTGTCGGGGCTGACGCTGAATGTCACTTTATGACCCGAATCGGCAGGGCGCTTTGAAGCCGCTTAATGCCACTCCGGGAGCGCCGCTGCGCAGCGACACCACCCAGAGCGTGACCACGGCCTCACTTCCTTGGCGGCAAAATCGGCGCGCTTGTTCACGAACGTGACCGACGTCAACGAACGTGGCAGGATTCGCTTGCCTGCGACAAGTTGGCATGGATGCTGCTTCACCTATCCACCCTTCCGATGTTTGTTGATGCGGGCGGGCAGGAAAGCTACACCTGCTTCGACCGGTATCGGGGGCCAAGGGGCAATCCGGATTACCTTTTTTACGAGGAACACACCATGAACATGAACAACTCAAGGCTTTACCCTGATCGAGTTGATGATCGTCATCGCGATCATCGCCATCCTGGCCGCCATCGCGCTGCCGGCTTACCAGGACTACACCGTCCGCGCCAAGCTCAGCGAAGTCATCGTTGCAGGCGACGCCTGCAAGAACTCGGTCGTCGAGTTCTACACCGACAAGGGCACCCTGCCGGGTTCACTGGCCAGCGCGGGCTGCAGCAGCAACCCGACCAAGTTCATCGCTTCGACGAACGTCGCTGCCGGTGGCGTCATCACCGTCACCACGACCGGTTCGACCGAACTGCGCACTGCTGCAGGCACCAATTACGTGCTCAGGCCGACCGCGAGCGGCGATATCCTGGAGTGGGCGTGCAACGCTGCGGCCGGAACCACCATTCCCGCAAAGTACGTTCCGTCGATCTGCCGTTAATTGCACCAACATCGGCTAACCACGCCTATGCAAACGCCGCCTTCGGGCGGCGTTTTTTTGTGGCCACGAATGGCCTGCAGCCGCGCGGGCCGCCCGTGGGTCCGAATGGACTTCTTCTTTACGAGCCGATTCAATAATTCATGGCACGCAACCTCGCGAACCCTGCGCTATGCTCCAAGGCACGACATGCAGTGCCCGCTGCAGATCAACCCAGGCTGAGGATCCATGACATCCAACCAGGCACTCCTGCGCTCCCGTATTCCTGTTGTCGGAATGCTTGCGTTATGCGTACTCGCCTACTGGGCAAGCCTTGGTGGTGGTTTTCTCTTCGATGACTACTACAACCTGGTCGACAATGCCGCGCTGCGCGCGATCGGCACACCCGCGCAAGACTGGATTGCCGTCCTCTTTTCCTCCGCAGCCGGTTTGTTTCGTCGACCGCTCAGCATGTTGACCTTTGGCTTGAATGTCTCCGCCTTCGGCATGAATCCGTGGGCCTTCAAGGCCATGAATCTCGGCATTCACCTGGGCAACGGGCTGCTTGTCTATGCGCTGGGCATTCATCTTGCCGAACGGTGGGTAACCCGGGGTGGCCACAAAGGGATACCCGACGCGCGCATGCTGGCATGGATTGCTGCTGCCATATGGCTGTTGCATCCGCTGCACATGAGCGGTGTCGCCTATATCGTCCAGCGCATGAATGAGTTGACCGCACTTTTCACGCTGGCAGGCCTGCTCGCGTATGCGGAGGCACGGGCTGCCATGCTTCGCGGCGAATCCGGACTGGCAAAAGGCTTGCTCGGCCTCATCGGATTCGGAATCCTCGCCGTGCTCAGCAAGGAAAACGGCGCATTGATCGTGGCTTTCGCCTGGGTCATCGAACTTTTCTGCTTTCGTTTCGAAACCTCGACCGTGCAGCAGCGGCGTGTCCTGAAGGGGTTTTTCTGGCTGACCATTGGCGTGCCTTTCGCGTTGCTGGCGATCTATCTCGCCACCCACCCGGATTGGTTCGCGAATGCCTATTCGATGCGGGAGTTCAGCGCCATCCAGCGCCTGCTCACCGAGCCCCGCATCCTTTGCGATTACCTGCTGTGGATCTTCATCCCCAATCCTGCATGGATGGGGATCTACCACGACGATATCGCCCTCTCGACTGGTCTGTTTGCACCCGTTTCGACCATCGTCTCGATCACTTTCCTGGTCGCGTTATGCGGTGTTGCCTGGATGCTTCGTCACCGCCATCCCGCACTCGCCTTTGGCGTCGCCTGGTTTCTTGTTGGCCACTCGATGGAATCGACGATCCTGCCGCTGGAATTGGTGTTCGAACATCGCAATTACCTGCCGATGAGCGGTTTGCTGCTGGGCGCGGTCTGCCTGGTGGGGCCTTGGCTGAATCAACGCATTCCGTCCAGGGCGAGTTACTTCGTCGCCCTGGCGATCATCCTCGCCTGTACCGGGCTCACCCTGCATCGCGCAACCAATTGGGGCGATCCGCTGAGGCTGGCCTTGAGTGAGGCTGCCAACCATCCAGACTCGGCGCGCAATCAATACGCCGCCGGGCGCGCACTGGTCATCGCCGGAGCGCGTGAAGGCGACCGCGCAGACGGCGAACTGAAGGCCATTCCCTACTATGCCCGCGCCGCCGAGCTGGACAAGAACCAGATCCATGCGGCAACGGAACTGCTCCTGATCAAGGCAGGCCAGGCTGCGGTACCGGAATCGGAAATCGCCGAGCTTGCCGCTCGCCTCGGCCGCGTCAGGTACTCGTCCCTGCTCAATCCATTCATGGATTTGCTGGTCACCGCAAGCACGCAAAAGCTTTTCCTGGAACCTGACGACTTGGCTTTGCTGGTGAATGCCGCACTGCAGAATCAAAACGTTTCGCCAATGGTGCGCGCCCGGATCAAGAACAACTACGCCGCTTACCTGTTCAATATGGCGCATGAGCAAAACCATGCAATCCAACTGGTCGAAGAAGCGGTCTCGGAAGATCCGACGAATCCCTACTATGAGATAAGCTTGGCGCAAATTGCCGTTGCCATGCGGCAACCCAACAAGGTACTTGAGCACCTGCTCAACGCACAGCGATTGGACAAGACCCACGCTTATGCACAGGAAATTGCCACCATGCGCGCAGAGCTGCGAAAAGAATAATCCAGCTCAATTCCTAACAGATCCCCATTGCAGCCAGATTGATTTCCCTGCACCAGTTCGAACTACTCGGCCAAACCAACGAGAACGGGACCAGGATTTTCCACCGGATCCACAGACGATATGAAAGTCGGCAAACGCTCAAGGTATCTGCTGGAATTCCCCGATGCATCCGGGCCCGACAGCTTCATCTGGATCACGCCCCGGTGAAAGTGATTCGCACGTCTGCTGATTTGGCAATCAATGGCGCTCCGCCGGCATTCGACGAGCCTTTGCACGTGGGTCGCCCCAACATTGGCGATCGCCAGGCATTCCTGGATCGAGTCAGTCGGGTCCTCGACAACCAGTGGCTAACCAACAACGGCCCCATGGTGCAGGAGTTCGAGCAGCGCATCGCGGCGCATCTCGGCGTCAAACACTGCGTGGCCATGTGCAATGGCACCATCGCGCTGGAAATCGCCATCCGTGCACTGGGGCTCGAAGGCGAAGTGATCATACCTTCGTGGACCTTCGTCGCCACGGCACACGCACTCTACTGGCAAGGCATCACCCCGGTATTCGCCGACATCGACCCGGCCACGCACAACCTCGATCCCGCCGCTGTGCGACGCATGATCACGCCAAGAACCACCGGCATTATCGGTGTGCACCTGTGGGGCGCGCCGCACCCATCGACGAATTGCAGACCATCGCCGACGAGCATGGCCTGAAGCTGATGTTCGATGCCGCGCACGCCTTTGGCAGTAGCTACAAGGGCCAGAGCATCGGGCGCTTTGGTGCCTGCGAAGTGTTCAGCTTCCACGCCACCAAGGCCTTCAACACCATGGAAGGCGGTGCGGTTACCACCGACGACGACGACCTGGCCGAAGCCCTGCGCCTGATGCGCAACTTCGGCTTCAAGGGCTACGACAACGTCATCCATCCCGGCACCAATGGCAAGATGATCGAGGTGTGCGCGGCGATGGGGGCTTGCGAACCTCGGCAGCTTCAACGGCACCATCGAAGCCAACCGCCGCAACCATGCCGCGTACAAGGCGGCACTGAAAAGCATCCCCGGCCTCTGTGTACTTGATTACGATCTGGCAGAACGCAACAGCCAACACTATGTGGTGCTGGAGATCGGCGAAGAATGCCACGCAACTCGCGACGAGATCATTGCCGTGCTACACGCCGAAAACGTCCTTGCGCGCAAGTATTTCTGGCCCGGCTGCCACCGCATGCAACCTTACCGCGATCTGTTTCCGCATGCGGGGTTGATGCTCCCGTGTTCACGGGATCTTGCGGAAAGGGTGATCGTGCTGCCCACTGGCGAATCACTTCATAACCACGCCGTTCAGACCATAGCTGCCACGTGCAGAATTGTTGCAAGTCGACAGAGATGATTGTCGCGATCATGCAGCCCTATTTTTTTCCCTATATCGGTTATTTCCAGCTGATGCAGGTGGTGGACACGTTTGTGTTTTTCGACGATGTCCAATACATCGATCGAGGATGGGTGAACCGCAATCGGATCCCCCTTGACGACAAGTCGGCATGGTTAACCATGCCTGTCCGCAATGCCAGTCGCAGCCTTCCAATCAACCAGCGAGAATATCTTCTTGATGAGGGCGTCCGCACCATCAAGCGGAAATTGCAGACTGTATATCGAACGATGGATGTTTCCGAGTCATTTAGAACCCATCAACACTCTGCTTGATTTCACGGATGCAAATGTCGCCCACTTTAATGCCGAATCCCTGAGGGATATCGCCAAACGACTGGGCATAAGATGCCGCTTTGTCAATGCATCTGAAGTAATGAACAGCCAGGAAGGTCTGCGTGGAGAAGCACGTGTGCTGGAACTCTGCAAGCGGTTGCGGGCCCGCCACTTCATCAATCCCATCGGGGGCGTCGGCCTGTATACCCCAAGCCGGTTTGATGACTCAGAGATCAAGCTGTCATTCTTCCGCACTACCGCACCGCCATCGAAAACGACAAGCGGGCCAATGCACTTTTCAATTATTGACCTAATGATGCGACATGGCATTCGCGGCTGTCGCAAATTGCTGACGAACCACGAAATCCTTCATCCGGCAATGGCACAGGAACTTCTCGTCTGAACATGTGTACGAGCCATTTTATAGGGATTCATGGCGCGCCACGCTCGGGCACATCTTGGCTTGGACAGCTTCTCAATAGCCATCCCGCTGTCAAATACTGCTATCAGCCGTTTTTCTCCTATGCGTTTCGTGGCCGCGCAGACTTGTCAACGAATGCAAATGAATTGCGCACCCTGTTTGTTGAAATGCGCGATAGCAATGACGATTTCGTGAACCAATCAGGCAGCGCTCGCATCGCACGAAGCGCACCGTCGTTCGACAAATGCACGCCCACGCACCTGATCTACAAAGAAGTTCGCTTCCATCACCTGCTCCCTCATTTCATGCGGGTCCTCCCGGATTTCAGGGCCATCGGCATCGTGCGCGATCCTCGCTTCATGCTGGCCTCTTGGTTTAATGCACCACGCGAATTCGACCCCACCTGGACTCTTGAACGTGAATGGCGCAATGCCTCGCTGAAGAATCGCGGACTTGAAGAAAATTGGTATGGATTCACCCGCTGGGTCGAATTGACTAGGCTATTCCTTCACCTGGAACAAACATACAGCGACCGGTTCACACTAATCCGTTATGAAGACTTGGTTAAAGACACGCTTGATTCTGTAAAGAGATTGATGGACTTTTGCGGCCTCGCAATGACGAAACAAACGCGGAAATTCATCACCGCATCTACTTCAGTCAACGACGGCGACCCCTACGGAGTTTTTCGCTCTGGCCGCTCGGAGACAGTTACGCCTCCAAAGTGCAGATTGCATCCTGAAATCGTATCCGCGATCCAGCATGAACTGGCTGGAACTCCTTGATCGTTTCATACTGAAACTCGATACAGATAATGCACGAACGCTGATGTCTCCCGACTTCAGGGCCATGATCACATCATGGCGGCGCAATCGGCTTGGCCGAACCTATCGTAACCCGCTATTTTCATCCTACCCGTGGTCGAAAAGAGCTTGAAGACTAGCTCCGTAGTTTTATACATCAGATTTTCAGAATACATTTTATTTCTAAATTACTCACAACAAACCTTAATGGACACATGTTTAACCACTTGGCCAGTGTTATTGCAAAGAGACCGAAATGCTGAAACGACGGGCATTCGAGGCAACTCTCTGGAGTGGCGTTGAGTAATGCTCCGTCAAGGACTGCAGTTTGCAGTCACCGTCATCCTCGCGCGCATTCTGGATCCATCCGAATTTGGTACGGTCGCCACGCTGGCTCTATTCATTGCCATCGCAACTGTGCTGATGGATGGCGGCTTTTCGTTGGCTCTGTTGCAGCGTCAGGATATAACCCACGTCGACGAGTCAGCCGTCTTCTGGTTCAATCTTGTGATGGGTGGGCTCTTTTCCGCAGCACTGGCCCTCGCCGGTCCGGCACTCGCGATCTTTTTCGAATTGCCGGCACTACGCAGCTTGGCGCCTGTTCTCGGATTGACTGTATTCATTGCGAGCCTGGGGGCGATCCATGCAACCCTCATAAACAAGCGTCTGGAATTTCGCAAGCTGCTTGGTGTCAATGTCGTGGCGACCATTGCAGCGAGCGTAGTGGCGATTACACTCGCATTAGCAGGATTTGGGGTTTGGGCATTGGTGGCGCAGGCGCTGGTAATGGCAACGGTCACGACTACAATGCTTTGGGTTGTTGGGGGCTGGCGGCCATCATGGGTTTTCAGTCGCGCTTCCGCGCGCAAGTTGTTCGGGTTCGGCGGTTACACTCTGGTTTCAAGCCTGCTTGACGCCGCATACACTCGTTTTTACACGGTAATCGTTGGTCGATGGTTTGGTACACGCGATCTAGGCTATTACAACAACGCCGATACCACGCGTCAGATGCCAACACGTTTTGTCGGAGCAATCTTGCTGCGTGCTGCGTTACCGATGTTTGCCGAGGCGGCACAAAACCCCCAAAAGTTACGGCGCGGCCTGCAACTTTCAATCCGTGGCACCATGCTGATGAATGCACCACTGATGCTCGGCGGTGCCGCGCTGGCAGAACCTCTGGTGCGGGTGGTCTTCGGTTTACGCTGGCTACCGGCAGCACCAATACTATCGGTGCTCTGTCTAGCCGGCGTTCTCTATCCGCTGCACGCACTAAATCTCCATGTGCTGCTGGCACAAGGTCATTCAAAGCGAATGTTTCATATCGAAGTGGCCAAGAAGATAATGGGGATCGCACTGATTGTGGCAGGCAGTTTCTTTGGCCTGATCGGAATTGCCTGGAGCCAGGTCGCTTTTTCAATATTGTCGCTTGCACTGAACACGCACTATTCGGGAAAATTTCTTGGTTACGGGCTCGTCGCGCAATCTCGCGACGTTTTACCCACGGTAGCCTTGGCGCTGGTAATGGCAGCGGTGGTAGCGGCCCTTGATCACTATTGGCCATGGGGAGACCCATGCCGCGATCCGCTTTGGTGTTCTCATATGTACCGGAGCCGTCTTTTTTATCGCCGGTGCAGCAGCACTGCGACTTGAAGCCTTCCGCGACGTGGCACTGATCCTTCAAAGCCGCTCAAGCCCACGACATGGCGAAATGGGTGCGCTATAGAGATGGGAAACGGAACCTCAGACGACATCGAAATCAGCGACTTTTCGCGGTTGCCTACGGCGCCCGTCGTGAGCGTTCAGATGTTGACGTACCAGCACGCGCCGTTCCTGGCCGAAGCGATCGACGGAGTACTCGCTCAGCGTACCGATTTTCCGATAGAACTGCTTGTTGCAGACGATGCATCAAGTGACGGTACTGGCGATATCGCAAAGAGCTATCAGCGTGCACATCCTGAAATCGTGCGCGTCGTCACCGGCCCGACCAATATCGGCGTACGCGCCAATCGTCGCCGAGTCGCTCGGCGAATTCGTGGCGAATTCGTTGCTTTTTTGCGAAGGCGACGACTATTGGATCGATCCGTTAAAGCTTCAGCATCAGGTCGATTACCTGCGCGCATCCCGAAGCAGGTGCGGTTCATACAGATTTCGATCATATCGTGATGCGTGGCGGTCACTGGCGATGCCTTAGGAATTTCCAGAAACACAGGCATGCAGACGGTGGGACTCCAACGGGACACGTGTTCTCGAATCTTTTGCGTGGCAGTTTCGTGCAGACGTGCACGCTCTGCGTTCGCGCAAATATCGATCGTGAGTTTCTCGCCAACTTTCTCAAGGACAGCTATCCAGTTGGTGACTGGCCTTTGTCCATCTTTGTTGCCGAGAAACACGATATCGGATATCTACCGCGCTCGACAGCTGTATACAGACGCGTTGCAGGTTCAATGATGAACGCCGGGTGGGCGGGCCGCGCCTGCATCCACGCTGCATATATCCCCATGATCGAGGATGTCTGCGCCCGCATGGGAGTGAACAACAGCGATCGTATCCAAGCGTTGAAGCCCCTATATCATGCATTGTTCTCATTGGCGCTGCTCGCTGGGGACTGGCCATTATTCGAGCAGTCAATCAAATGGCTTCAGGTGCATGACGAGTCATTCCTCTCACCATTGTCGCGACGCATCAAGTCCTGTATGGCGCGTTGTGCAGCCATTCGCAGGTTCTTCGTGATCAAGCATGAGGCCTCGATTGCGTTGGAAGAGTGGTGCCGGTATCGACCCGTTGCGAAGCAGTTGCGGCGAACTAAATCATGACGGAGCTTGGCGAGGACAAAAACATCATTGACGTTTGCGATCTACGTACACTAGTGGAATATCCGGTCGCAAGTATCATCATGGCAACCTACAATCAAGTAGATTTTCTGGCCGAGGCAGTTCAGGGGGTGATGAAGCAGATTGTCGACTTCCCTCTCGAACTCATCATCGGAGATGACTGTTCCACGGACGGAACGTACACGTTGGCCCTGGACTTACAGCAAAAGCACCCGCGAACGATCCGAGTCATCACGGGCAATTTCAACGTCGGCCTGCTTTCAAATTATGCCCGCCTGATCCGAGCCAGCCGAGGTGCGTTTATCGCCTCATGTGATGGGGATGACATGTGGATCGATCCCGGCAAACTGCAACGCCAAGTCGATCTGCTTCGACATAATGCCGACACCGGGGCAGTGCATACTGATTTTGACCACATCCTCTGGCGCCGTAATCGATGGCATCGGCTTGGGTCATTCCACAAGCAGTGGTACGACAAGCAACCAGTTCCACAAGGCCACGTCTTTTTCGGATTTGCTTCGACGAAATTTTATTCAGATCAGCACTGTGTGCTTCCGTGGCGAACTAGTACGCGCCAGTGTTGATAACGGCGCATTGCAGGGAGTTATTCGGTAAACGACTGGCCACTCTGTCTCCATGTGGCGGCTCTTAGCAGAATCGAGTATTTGCCCGAGTCGACCACACTCTATCGAAAAGAGTGGCTCGATCACGAACTCGGGATATGCGGCTCGCGTTCGCATGTTTGAGGGCCAAATCCGAATGATTGAGGATGTCTGCGACCATTTGCAGTCTCGCTTGCTGAAAGGACGAATGCACTCACACAGCTCTATCGGCCCATGTGGTCTGCGGCCTTATTCGCACGTGATGACGTGACGTTCAATCGGGCTTTGAACTTGGCTGCGCAACAACGATCCTTCATATGCCAATTCCTGGCGAGCGCGCTTGTTGCCTTGGCTGGCAGCATCGCCAATTGCACGATATGTCCTGCAGAAAATCCAGAACCTACGCGTACTCTCAGGGAAGCCAGAGAATATCGATGATAGACAGGACTCAATCAGTACTTGCTGTCGTGGTTGCTTATCGACCGGATGTTGAGAGCCTCGTTCTTTTGCTGCGCGCTCTTGAGCCAAGTCGATGAGGCATTGATAGTCGACAATTCGCCTGCCGCCGAAGACGACGTACATGCGGCGATTGTCGGTTTCCCAGAATTGCTATCCTCATTAAGACTGCTTCGTGTCGGCAGCAATATCGGGATCGGTGCGGCACTTAACATCGGCATCCAGACGGCGATCGACGAGGGCTTCCGGAATATGTCTTGTTGAGCGACCAGGATAGCCTGCCCGCCCACGACATGACGGCGCAACTCGTGCGCGTTGCACGTGATTTGCTGGCTAATGGAGTACGCGTTGGATACGTGGGGGCCGCCTACGTCGACGGAATCACCGGGCATTCCTTCGGATTTCAGGTGCAGGGAAGCGGATCGATATTTCTACAGCACGCGTGCAGCAGACGCGGCCGATCCGTGGGTTGAAGTAATTACGGGGATTACGTCGGGATCATTGCATCCGTGCCGTGTGTTCGCCGATGTGGGCATGATGCGCGAGGATTGGTTCATCGACTATGTCGATACCGAATGGTTTCATCGCGCTCGTGCGCTGGGTTATCGCTTGTTCGGAACTCCACGTGCGGTGCTTGGCCACAGTCTTGGAGACCGCTCCTTTCGCGTCTGGTACGGGCGGTGGAGAAATTTCAGCGGCTATTCTCCACAACGGCTGTACTACCGCTTCCGCAATTTCGTGTTGCTCATGCGCTGCGGTCATGTGCCTTCGCGTTGGAAGGTGCGTGCCTGTTGGTATTGGCTCGGAAACGCCTATGCGTACTTGCTTTTCTCGCCCAATCGCTGGCAAAACCTGAAGTTCACCTGCCGTGGGCTGTGGGATGGATTGCGCGGTCGGGTCGGCAGCCTGGATCCGCTCGCATCGACACCAGCGAGTCCCCGGAGATCTTGATGGCATTCCGCAAATTGCGCAGGCTCGCCTGCATATACCTGCCACTTCGACGGCGTTATTGCGTGATTTGCTCGAGGCGTATTCATCGCTTTCTTCCTTATCGCGATGGCCTTGCCTCGGAAGCGCCATTAATGCGGGCGTTGAAGCTGTAGAAAAACCCCTTTCCGAGAGGCAAAACGATCCGCCGCGCTGGCGGATTTCTCGTTTCATCGTAGTGAACGGCGGCGTCGACTTTTCGGTGTTCGCTGACGCGTCGATATTTGCCCACGATAGGGCTGCATGAGCCGTGTTTTCGGGCGGATCTCCGCTTACGCGGCCATCTTGCCGTAGACCTGCAGTTTCGCCACGTTGTGGACAATGCAGAACAGCTTCCATTGGGTGTCGACCTTGGTTTGTCCGCGCAGCTGGATCGTCGCAGGCCGCGTTGCTGGATGTGACCGAACACCGGTTCAATCAATCCCATGCGCTGGGCATAGATCGCGCGGCCTTTGTCACTGTCGATTTTCTCGCGCATGGCGCGGCAGTGCAGGTTGGGCAGTTTGCTTGCCACGGCACCTTAGAAGAAGGCCACTTGGCGCACGGCGGTGAGATCCGGTTTGCGCAGGCACTGGCTGCGCAGCGGACACGCGTCGCAGGTGGCGGCGGTGCCCTGAACACGATCGCATTGCGACCGCTGATGATGGCGTTGGCGCTGTTGAGCTTGAGCGTCTTGTTGGCCGGGCACACACAGGTGCCTTGCTCGCGATCGAAGGTGAAGTCCCTGGGCAAAAGGTCTTTGCTTTGCTGGGTCGCTTGTGCACGTTTGCCTTGGCGTAGCGCGGATCGCTTGCGCATGGTGCCGTCGGCGATGTAGCCGTCGATGTCCTCGGCGGCCAAGGCCTTCAGGCCGCGTTCGCTGTGATAGCCGGCGTCGGCCAGGTAGGCTGCGTCATCGACTGCGCCGGCTTCGCCGATGGCCTTGAAATGCTGGCGCACGCCATCGATCACCGGCTTGAGCAGATCGTGTTCTTGCGGGGTGCCGTGCGCTTGCGCTTCCACAATCACCTGGCACGCGCCATCGACTGCAGCGACGCCGATATAGCCCTGCACCACGCCGTGACCGCTCTTGAGCGTGGCGCTGTCGGCATCGGTCAGGTTGCGCTTGATCGGCTTGCCCTGGGCACCCATGCGTTCGCTCGTGGTGGCCAGGGCTGAGCCAGCTTGCCGGCATTCTTGCGCAAGGTGGCGAGGGTCCGTTCTTCGTGTTCGCGCTGCTTGCCCTGGCTGGGATCGAGTGCTTCGCTGGCATCTTGCTCGGCATGCGCCTTGACCAGATGAGCCACGGCGCGCTCCATCTTCGCCGCCTTGCGCTCGAAGTCCGCCAGGTGCCACTCCATTCCTTCGACGCATTCGAGGGGCAGCTTGCAGCCATCGATGGCGAACATGTTCTTGCCGATCAAACCCTGCGTATTGCAGACCAACAACACATCGCGAAACACCGCCTCGACGTCCTTGCCCAGCGTCGCCACGAAGTTCGCCAGCGTGGTGAAATGCGGCTGCTGATCGCAGGCCAGCGCAATGAATACCACGTTCTCCAGACACGCCCGCGCCATCGTGCGCGAGGAGGTGATGCCGCGCGAGTAGGCGAACAGCACCACCTTGAGCAATACCGCCGGATCGTAGGCCGGCGCACCGGTCTCGTCGTTCTTGAAGCGCTCGGCAAATCGTCGAGATCGATCTCGTTGTCGATCAGGTAGCTCAACGCGTGCTCAAAGGTTCCAGGCAGCAATTGTCGAGCATAAGACACCGCGATCATCTTGGTCTGCTGGGGGTCGTAGTGCCGGTATCGCGCCATCGTTGCTTCGCCTCATTTTCCGCTTTGTTGCGGACATGACGAATGATAGGCTGTGGATGGGTTTTTCTACAGCTACGTTACACCTGATAAGCAGTGACATAGTCAATTTCACATGCCCATATTGTGGCGCGCATGATCGGGAACGACACTTGCTAATGTACCTGCGCGCCAGTGGCTTGTTCGACGCGATAACCGGCATGCACGTCCTGCATTTTGCGCCGGAAGCACGCCTCACCGACCTGATTGCAAAACAATCCCCGGGGCTTCATGTCAAATGCGATCTTTCTCCATCCGCAGCGGACATCCAGCGTGCCGATCTCACTGCAATGCCATTCGAGGATGCATCGTTTGATTTGGTGATCGCCAATCATGTACTTGAACATGTGGAGGATGATCAGCGCGCGCTTGCGGAAATTGCTCGCGTTCTGAAACCAGGAGGGCATGCCATTCTGCAGACTCCCTTTAGTCCAATGTTGGAGCGGACGTGGCAGGATCATGGCATCGTCGACGAGAGTGCGCGTTTGCAGGCTTTCGGACAGGAGGATCATGTGAGGCTTTACGGGCGCGACATTGTCGATCGGTTTACCTCCGCAGGCTTCATTTCGTGCATCGAGGAGCATGACAATCTCCTCGCGAAGCATGACGCGTTCTTTCATGGGGTGAATGGGAGGGAACCGTTCCTGCTTTTTCGTCGCATCGGTGCGAGCCAGGGCGGAACGAATCCGGTTAGCGGGAAACCTTGGGTATCCCATGACGGCAGAGCATGAGCAGCTTGTAGATGACAGGACGAAAGGCGTGCGCGTAGCTTGACGGAATGCGACGTCGATTTCGCTGTATTGCCACGCGCGACGAGAGCAACTGCCCTCGCATCGCCCAAACGTCACCCATGGCGGTGACATATATTTTGGCGCCAGATGCGCCAGTC